>JAEUTP010000017.1 GCA_016787705.1 Bacteroidia bacterium
CAGTAAGTACGGTTTTTTATTCCCTCTATAAAAAGCAATACGAACCTGAAATTGTGATTGAAGACAATGAAACAAATAACAATTATGAACCAATAAAAAATGCAGCATGAAAGGATTAGTTTTATTCGATCAGTTTGCAAAGGGTAAATCGCAACACCTTAAGCGAACAAACAATTGTGTTATTTACACAAGGGTATCAAGTAAAGAACAAGAACTGGGTTACAGTTTAGCGACGCAACGAAAGGCGTGTGAAGAATACGCCAAGAAGCATCAATATTCTGTGATGGGAGTTTTTGGCGGAACTTATGAAAGTGCAAAAACGGATGAACGTAAAGAGTTTAACCGGATGCTTTCATTCGTAAAAAAGAGTAGAGAGAAAATCTCCTACATTATTGTTTATAGCGTTGACCGATTTTCTCGATCAGGTGCGAACGCAATTTACATTAAGGATCAACTTCGGGAACAAGGAATTTATCTTGTTGCTGTTACGCAACCCGGAGATGCTTCAACATCGAGTGGAGACTTTCAACAAAACATTCAAATTATTTTTTCGCAGTATGATAATCAGTTGCGAAGAGAAAAATGTATGGCAGGAGTTCGTGAAGCTTTAATGAAAGGAGAGTGGTGCCATAAAGCACCCTACGGATACGATGAAATTAAAGAGAACGGTAAACGTAAAATTGTACTGAATGAAAAAGGTAAACTTTTACAAAGGGCATTTCATTGGAAAGCAAATGAACGAATAACGCATACAGAAATTTCTGAACGATTAGCTGCACTCGGATTAAAACTTGACGAGAAGCGATTATCGGGATATTTCAGAAACCCTTTTTATTGTGGGCTTATGGCGCATTCAGCTTTGAAAGGACAATTGGTGGAAGGCAATCAGGAGAAAATGGTTTCAAAAGAAGTGTTCCTGAAAGTGAATGAAATTTTAAGCGAGAATAAGCACGGTTATTCATGCCACGAGGAATCGGAGCATATTCCATTAAAGCGATTCTTGCGGTGCGATCATTGCGGCTCCTTTATGAGGGGGTACGTGGTAAAAGCCAAAAACCTGCCCTATTACAAGTGCAACACCAAGGGGTGCGGTAATAACAAAAGTGCAAGGGAAATCCATACCTTTTTCGAGAAGGTATTAGCTTCCTTTAGCTTGGTTGGAAATGACGCAATTAGGGGCTTTGTGGCGAAGCAAATCATGGCAAACTACAACAAGGAGCATAAAGAAAAAGATCAGTCAAAGGAGGGCTTAAAACGCCAAATTGTGGAGATTGAAAAGAAGCTCGAAAGGTTGGAGGAAAGGCTAATAAATGAGGAATTAACCCTTGAAATTTTCAATAAGTTCACGGAGAAATTAAAGCAGGAAAGATTGGATTTGGAGAAGAACCTTGTAAAAACTCAAAAGAGGGTGTCGAACCTTGAAAATTGCGTAAATATTATAATGGATTTTGCCGCTAACCTCCCGAAAGCTTGGGGTTTGATGGCTTATAAGGACAAACAATTGCTTCAATTTTTACTCTTTCCTGAAGGAATCCGCTACAGCAAAAAAATTAACCAGTGTCGAACCACAAAAGTAAATTCGGTATTCACGTACATCGCCCATTTGGTGCGGGATATGGCGGAAATTAAAAAGGGGGATACCAAACTTTTGTTTGATATCCCCCACTTGGTGGTACCGTAGGGAGTCGAACCCCAAACCTTCGCATCCGTAGTGCGATGCTCTATCCAGTTGAGCTACGGAACCGGGAAAATGTCCGGTGGACATTTTAGCCTGCATGTGCGTTTGCCGCAAAACAGGCTGCAAAAATAGGTATTTTTTTAATACCTTGCAAAGGATTTTTAAAAAGAACTATGCAAAATATTATTGAAGCGGCCTGGCAAAACAGGGAATTATTAAAAGAAAAGAACACTTTAGATACTATAAATGAAGTAATTGA
The DNA here is from genome assembly GCA_016787705.1 of Bacteroidia bacterium. Lineage (GTDB taxonomy): Bacteria > Bacteroidota > Bacteroidia > B-17B0 > Aurantibacillaceae > Aurantibacillus. The sequence goes on from JAEUTP010000017.1 coordinate 1,938, forward strand.
GCAATTAGATAAAGGTAAGTTACGGGTGGCAGAGCCTTTGGCAAATGGTAACTGGCAGGTGAACGACTGGGTTAAAAAAGCGGTGATCATGTATTTTCCTACCCGTAAAATGGCAACTATTGAGGTTGGACCGTTTGAGTTTCACGATAAAATGGCACTTAAAAAGGATTATGAAAAGCTGGGGGTACGTGTTGTGCCTACTGCTGTTGCGAGATACGGTGCATTTTTGGCAAATGGCGTAATTATGATGCCAAGTTATGTAAATATTGGTGCTTATGTTGATAGTGGTACTATGGTGGATACATGGGCTACAGTAGGCAGTTGCGCGCAAATTGGTAAAAATGTACACTTAAGCGGTGGTGTTGGTATTGGCGGTGTATTAGAGCCAGTGCAGGCTGCGCCGGTTATTATTGAGGATAATTGTTTTGTAGGATCACGCTGTATTGTGGTTGAAGGTGTAAGAGTTGGCAAGGAAGCGGTTTTAGGCGCTAATGTGGTGCTAACCATGTCAACCAAAATAATTGATGTTACAGGTGCAACACCTATAGAAATGAAAGGTTATGTGCCTGAAAGAAGCGTTGTAATACCGGGAAGTTATACCAAAAAATTTGCTGCTGGCGAATACCAGGTACCTTGCGCTTTAATAATTGGCAAGCGTAAAGAGAGCACCGATCTTAAAACCTCGTTGAACGATGCCCTGCGCGACAATAATGTAGCGGTTTAATTGTATATTTTTTTAGCCACGAATTTCAATAATAGCCCTAAACCTTTTTTGGTTAACAAATAGTTTAATAAAAATAATTTATTCAAGCGATCTATCGCTCTAAAAATAAATTGCACGAATAATTCTTTTAAAAATAAGATAATTTGAGAAATTGGTGTAATTAGGGGCTTATTTATTTAGTTAAATTTACATTTGAATAATGTAGTCGTTTAATGATAACATTCATAACCATACTTGTTGTACATTTTTTAGCAGATTTTGTTTTTCAATCTTCTAAAATGGCAACAGGTAAAAGTAAAAGCCTAAAATGGTTAAGTATTCATGTGGTCACTTACGCTTTGGTATCATTTATTACGTTCTTATTTATTTTTACCAATTATGGCGATCTTTCTTTTGCTTTAAGCTGGTGGCTAATAAACATAGCATTACATTTTGTAGTTGATCTTATTACTTCAAAAATCACTTCTAAGTTTTGGGAAGAAAAAAATATGCGTTTGTTTTTTGTAATGATAGGCCTTGATCAGCTAATTCATAATCTCTGCCTGATTATAACTTTTTTCTGGCTTAAAGAAACACAACTATTATCGGTACAAGCATGAAAAATATTTTAGGATTGATAATTGCTTTAGCATTTTTCAGCTCCTGCGAAAATCAGGTTTCTGAAAATAATAATATGTCGGAGCTTATTTCTACCGATACTGCAAAACTTTCAAAATACATTTACATTAATAAGTTTAAGCCTTTAAAAGCAAAATTTAAGTACATGTATTTTGATAATTCTGCAAGCGCACAAAGAATGAGTGTTCCGGGACCCTCTGACAGCAGAATTGAAGGTATATTGTATTTTGATGATGCGACTTTTGATAGCATATTAACGGTATATGACAAGCAAGAATGGACCATGTATGATATTCAAAAGCAGTATTTTAATTTTGAATGGTTAGATAAGGATGTAAAGGAAGAATTAGAAAAAACAGAGCTTGAAAAAGCTTACATGCCCGATTATTTTTTTACCAGATCTGAATTAGGACATTGCCTGTTGATGGACAAAAAGATTCTGTTCTTTAAATATTCTAATTAATGCTGCGATTGCTCTTCTCTTGAAATAAACTGAAGATCGGCAATTAATTTTAAAACAAATTCCAGTTGTTCTTCTCTCGAAAGATCGCTGTTATCCAATATCACTGCATCTTCTGCTTGCGTAAGCGGACTTTCTTCGCGGCTTATATCGGCCATATCGCGTTTTAATAAGCTCATTTCAACTTCTGCTAAAGAAAAATATTGTCCTTTACTGCTAAATTCATCCTGCCTTCTTTTTGCGCGCACATCCGGATCGGCGATCATAAATAATTTTAATTCTGCCTTCGGAAAAACATGAGTGCCAATATCCCTTCCATCTAAAACAACGGCTTTCTTTTTGCCCATTTGTCTTTGGGCGGCAACCATTTTTTCACGTACTTCTTTAATGGCGCTTACCTTGCTAACAAGACTGCTAATTTGCATAGTTCGTATTTCGCGCTCTACATTTATGCCATTTAAAACCACGTCAGAGTGGTGCGTTTTTTCGTTCAATGTAAACTCAACTTCAATAGTAGATAATGCAGCAATTAAATTTTCTTTATCAATATTTTCTTCACTATCAATAAAATTATTTTGTAACGCATACAATGTAACTGCACGGTACATAGCGCCTGTATCAATGTAGTTGTAATTTAATTTTTGGGCTAATGCGCGGGCCAATGTGCTTTTTCCGCAACTGCTGTAACCGTCTATAGCTATGGTAATTTTTTGCACTGTATAAATTTACTAATTTCTTTTTTGTAAAAAAATCTGCACTTATCAACTTTCTACAATTCATAGCAAAGGGTATTTGTTTTTACAAGTAAATTTGATGTTAAAGATTGCTAACACATGGATTTTGGTAGAGTAAAAGATATAAAAAAAATTAATTACACTTTACCAACTGATCATAATAGCATCCCTAAAATATTAGGAGGCAAAAGAGCAGAATATCCAAAAATATATGTTGGTGGTGTATTGTGGGCAGATGAAAATTTTGTTGGGAATTTGTATCCTGAAAAAGCAAAGCCAAAAGATTTTTTAAAATATTACACTAAACAATTAACTACTATTGAGCTTAATTTAACGCATTATCGTTTACCTGAATATGAAAGTCTGAAGCGTTGGTATAATACAGCGCCAGACGGTTTTAAATTTTGCCCAAAAGTGCATCAGAATATTTCACACGCTGATGATTTACTTTCTAAAATACAATTGCATAATGAGTGTGCCGATCTTTTTACTTTATTGGGAGATAAACTTGGATATTGTTTTATGCAATTACCCCCACACTTCGATCCAAAACGAATAAATGAGTTATTGGAATTTTTAGATAACAATAAAATCCAAAATTTTGCTGTAGAGGTAAGGCACCAAGCCTGGTTTAAAAACGATGCCTTAAAAGAGCTCAGTAATTATTTGTACAAAAATGAAATGTGCCTGGTGTTAACCGATACGCCCGGGCGAAGAGATGCTATGCATATGCGCTTAACCAATAAAACGGCCTTTATTCGTTTTAATGCAAACGATATGCATGTAACCGACAAACAACGAATAGATGATTGGATGAAGCACATTAAACTTTGGTTGGATAATGGTTTAGAAGAGCTTTATTTTTTCATGCATACACCACATCAGGTCTACATGCCTCATTTGGTTATTTATTTTATGAAAAAGTTGCAAGAAATTTGCGGCATAAAATTAATTCCACCGGTAATAATTTCTCAAGAACAAAGCAAAAACTCTCTGTTTTAGGTAGTTAAACAATTTTATACTTTTCAAAAAGTTATTAAAAAAAGGTATTCACTTTTGCTTTTCGGTTAAATTTGCCTTTTAATAAAAATACTATGAAAGCAGACGTACTTTTAGGATTGCAATGGGGTGATGAAGGGAAAGGAAAAATTGTTGATGTTCTAACACCCGATTATGATATTATTGCCCGTTTCCAGGGCGGACCAAATGCAGGGCATACTTTAGAGTTTAATGGCATAAAACATGTGCTTCATACAATTCCCAGTGGTATCTTTCATCCAACAGCCATTAACATTGTTGGTAATGGTGTAGTTATTGATCCGGTTATTTTTAAAAAAGAAATTGACGCTTTGTCAAAATTAGGTGTTGATGTAAAAGCAAAATTATTAATAAGCAAACGTGCGCATTTAATTTTACCAACCCACCGTTTAATTGATGCAGCCAGTGAAGCAGCAAAAGGAAAAAACAAAATTGGCTCTACGTTAAAAGGCATTGGCCCTACTTATATGGATAAAACCGGTCGTAATGGTTTACGTATTGGTGATATTGAAACAAACGAGTTTAAAGAAAAATACGATACACTTGTTGAAAAACATAAACAGTTATTATCGTTTTATAATTTTGAATATAATTTAGCTGAGTTAGAACCGGATTGGTTTGCAGCTATTGAAGCTTTAAAAGAATTACAGTTTGTAGAAACGGAACACTATTTAAATACTGCTATGAACTCTGGTAAACGTGTTTTAGCAGAAGGGGCGCAAGGCAGTTTATTGGATATTGATTTTGGATCGTACCCTTTTGTTACAAGCAGCAATACTATTTGTGCAGGCGCTTGTAATGGTTTAGGTATTGCGCCAAATAAAATTGGAAACGTAATTGGTATTTTTAAAGCTTATTGCACACGTGTTGGCAGCGGCCCTTTTCCAACCGAATTAGATAATGAAGTTGGTGAACAAATTCGTAAAGTAGGCCGTGAGTTTGGCGCTACAACAGGCCGCCCACGCCGTACAGGCTGGTTAGATATTCCTGCGTTAAAATACGCTGTAATGATAAATGGTGTTACAGAATTAATGATGATGAAGGCCGATATTTTAAGCGAGTTTGAAAACATTGAAATTTGTACGCATTATAATTATAACGGACAGGTAATTGATTACCTTCCTTATAATATCGATCCTAATTATTTAAAACCAATTACAACTACAGTAAAAGGTTGGAATAAAGATCTTACTGCAATAGACAGTAAAGATAAATTGCCAAAAGAATTATTGGAGTATGTTCAGTTTATTGAAAAAGCTGTAAATACTAAAATATCTATTGTGTCTGTTGGTCCGGATAGAAAACAGACTATTAGAATGTAATTAGCCTTTTTTAAGAAATCGGTTTAGCATCTTCTTTACGATAATTTCCCGGAGTTAGTTTATACGAACGCCAGATCATAAACGCGCCAATTAGAATAAATGGTATGCTAAGCCATTGACCGTTATTTAAAAGATTGCCTTTTTCAAAATCAACCTGCACTTCTTTTAAAAATTCGTCAAAAAAACGCTCGGTAAAAAATAATACGCACATTAAGCCAAACATAAAACCGGGGCCAAAATTATTGCGCTTATTCTTCCACAACCAATACATTAAAATAAATAAGAAGAAACAAAAAATAGCTTCATACAATTGTGCCGGATGACGTGGTAAATTATCTTCCTGTACAAAAATAAAAGCCCATGGCACATCGGTTACTTTTCCAATGATCTCGCTATTAATTAAATTTCCTAATCGAATACACATTGATGCAATAGGCACAACTACAACCATTCTATCAAATAACCACAACCAGCTTTCTTTATGTTTGCGGCAAAACAAGATCATGGCAATAATAATACCAATAGCGCCACCATGGCTTGCCAAACCACCTTCATAAACTTTAAGCATATTTAAAGGATGAGATAAATAGCCTTCAATTACCTGGCCGTTTTGTAATGTTTCGTCAAACCAGGGGCCATAAAATAAACAGTGACCAAGGCGTGCGCCAATAACAGTTCCTAAAATGATGTAAAGTGTAAGTGAGTCTAAGGCTTTATCAGAACGCTTTTCTGTTTTAAAAATGCGGTTCATAAAAAAATGACTCACAATAAAAGCAAGCGCCCACATTAAGCCATACCAACGTACCGGCCAATCAATACCCGGAATGGTAAAGATCTCGGGAGCAGGATTCCAGTTTATATAATTTAAGCTCATAGGCGGCAAAAATAAGATGAATTATTGATAATTTCTTAAAATTACAATTTACAATTGTAAATCATCGGTTTTTAGAACGTAAATCTTTGTTAATTTTGAGCCGATGATAAATGCAGCCATATTTGCGAGCGGAGAGGGAACCAACGCTGAGAATTTATTTAATTATTTTGCCAACGATCCGCGCATAAAAATTAAATTGGTTGTTACAAATAAAGAGGATGCCGGAATAGTTGCGCGTGCAGAAAAGCATAAAAAAAATGTACAGATAATAAGTAAAGCAGCGCTTGAAAATTATACGGATAAATTTATTGAGTTCTTAAAAGTAGAAAAGATTGACCTTATTATTTTAGCCGGGTTTCTAATAAAAATTCCGGAAGCATTTATAAAAGCATTTCCAAACAAGATAATTAACCTGCATCCTGCATTGCTGCCAAACTATGGTGGTAAAGGCATGTATGGCATGAATGTGCATAAAGCCGTTATTGCCAATAAAGATAAAGAAAGCGGTATTACTATTCATTTTGTAAATGAAGAATACGATAAAGGTGAGATAATTTTACAGGCTAAATGTATTATTGATGAAAATGATACGCCGGAAATGCTTGCAAAAAAGATACAGGCTTTAGAATTTGAGTATTTGCCTAAAGCGGTGGAGAAATTTTTTTGATGCTATAAGTTGAAGACTGTCATTCCGGTCTTGAGCCGGAATCTCAATTCTATTTAGACTGTTCCATTTTGAAAATTATTTAGTGCTTATATTCTGAATCAAGTTCAGAGTGAGAGTTCAATTTCGAGTAATCACTTCACCGTTATCGAAATCTGTTCCTGTAAATTATCAGGATGATAACTACAGTAAATGCCGTAAGTGGCAGAATCTGTAAAAGTGCGTTCGTATTTATCGCCCGGTTTTATTTTACCACTGTTAAAAGCTTTATTAGCTTCGGTTATAGAATGATTGGCATTATCTTTATTCATAAAAACCAAAGTTGTGCCTTTTTTAATATCAATAAAAGTAGGATTAAAACGTTTGTATAAAAGCCACACTTCATTATCGCCCTGCGGTGTAGTGTCTTTATTTTTTCTGCACGACAGAAGAAAAAGCAATGAAAAAACAAGTATAAAAGAAATCAGTTTCATAATGTATTTATAAAGATAAAAATTAATTGCTTTGCATTTGGTGTAATTCGAAATAACTTTTCTTTAAAGTAAGAAGTTCTTCATGCGTACCCATCTCCACAATCTCTCCATCTTTTAAATACAAAATAAGATCGGCATTCTTTAAACTTGAAATGCGGTGACTAACAATGATGGCTGTTTTGTCTTTCATTTCCTGTTTTAAATTAGTTAAAATAGCTTCTTCTGTTTCAGTATCTACAGCGCTTAAACAATCATCAAATATCAATAGCTGAGGTTTATTAATTAAAGCACGGGCAATAGAAATACGTTGTTTTTGGCCACCGCTTAATGTAACACCACGTTCGCCAACTACTGTTTCGTAATTTAAAGGAAAGGTCATAATATTTTCATGAACCTGCGCTTGTTTTGCCGCACCTTGTACTTTTTCCTTAGTTGTGTTTTTATCCGGACTACCAAACAAAATATTATTGGCAATAGTATCGCTAAATAAAAAAACTTCCTGCGGCACAACACCCATATTCTTTCTTAAAAGATGTAAATTATGTTGTTTGATATTTTTATGATCAATTAAAATTTCACCACGGGTAACATCGTATTGACGTGTAATTAAATTTAAGATGCTTGATTTACCACTGCCAACTTTACCGGTAATACCAAGGGTTTGACCCTTTTTTAAAGTAAACGAAATGTTTTTTATAGCTTGCACATTGTTTTCAGGATAAATAAAATCTACATTTTTAAACTCAATATCCCCATGTATAAAATAGGTTTGTGTATTTGCATTGATAATAGAAGGTTTGGTATTTAAAAATTCGTTAATGCGTTCTTGCGATGCCGCCGCCCTTTGTACCAACGAGGTTACCCAGCCTAATGATGCAAATGGCCAGGTTAATCGAAATACGTAAAAAATAAATTCAGTTACGTTGCCCGGTTCAATTCTATTCTGTATAGTTAATTTACCGCCATACCAAACCGTTATTAAAACACTTAGTCCGATCATTAATACCATGGCAGGCCCAAAGAACGATTCGACGGTGGCTAATTTTAAGGCTGTTTTTTTATATACCTCATTCTTTTCTTCCATTCGTTTGGTAAAAAAGGTTTCGCGGGCATAGGCTTTAATTACTCGAATAGCGCTAAACGTTTCTTGTGCCTGTGTGGTTAAATTGCCAAGTTCTTTTTGTACCAGCCCACTTTGTTTATTGATCATATCCGACACACGGTATATAAGGTAAGAAAGTAGCGGCAATGGTAAAAAAACAATAAGCGTTAATTGTACATTCACGCTTAACATAAAACTTAAAACGGTTACTGTTGTTACAAACGTATTAGCCAGGTACATAATGGCCGGGCCGCTGTACATGCGCACTTTACCCACATCTTCACTAATGCGGTTCATAAGGTCGCCTGTTGTATTTTGCTTAAAAAAACTGGCATCTAATTGTTGATAATGCTCATAGATCTCGTTCTTTTGATCATACTCAATATGCCGGCTCATGACAATTATTGTTTGCCGCATTAAAAACATAAATAAGCCACTGGTTAATGCAAGGCCAATAATAACAAGTCCGTACTTGATAAAAACAGAAGCTTCAGCAGACTCGCCGTTCTTAAAGATCTCGATGATCTTATTGGTACCATTTCTTACAATTACACCCTGGTAAGTGCCAAAAATAGTTGATAATGAAACAAATAATAACCCACCTAAAAAGTGCCATTTGTATTTAAGAAAATATAGGTTTATTACTTTAAGATGTTTCACGACGCAAAGGTAATTCTAAATTTAAACAAACTCTTATTGTTAATACAATTTTACCCTTTTGTTTTTGTTTGGAATCCCGAAAAATACCCTAACTTTGCCCCACTTCAACCAAAAAAACATGGAAGTTACAACCCTAAAAAACTCCGATCTTGCTAAAGATCCTGTTATTGGCCAAATGAGCCTTCACAATCATGAGCAAATTTTATTTTGTAATGATAACGCAACCGGCTTAAAAGCCATTATCGCAATTCATAATACTGTACTTGGGCCATCATTAGGTGGAACGCGAATGTGGAATTATGCTAACGAAATGGAAGCATTACACGATGTATTGCGTTTATCACGTGGTATGACATATAAATCATCAGTTGCAGGATTAAATTTGGGTGGTGGAAAAGCTGTAATTATTGGCGATGCTAAAAAAATTAAGAATGAAGCTTTACTGCGTCGTTTTGGAAAATTTGTAGATAGTTTAGGTGGCAAATATATTACTGCCGAAGATGTGGCTATGACCAGCCGTGATATGGAAATTATTAAAATGGAAACCGATTATGTAAGCGGCTTACCTGAAAATATGGGTGGTAGTGGCGATCCTAGCCCTGTTACTGCTTATGGTGTTTACGTAAGTATGAAAGCAAGTGCAAAAGAAACATGGGGGAGTGATAGCTTAAGTGCAAAAAAAGTTTTAGTACAAGGTATTGGTCACGTTGGTGAAGTGTTGGTTGATCATTTAACTAAAGAAGGAGCTAAAGTTTATATTAATGATATTAGCCAGGAACGGTTAAAAGCTGTTTCTGATAAATACAAAGCAGAAGTTGTGGCAGCAGATAAAATGTTTGATCTGGATATTGATATTTATGCGCCTTGTGCTTTAGGAGCAACGGTGAATGATGATACTTTAAGCAAATTAAAATGTAAGATTATTTGTGGCGCAGCAAACAATCAATTAGCCGATGAAAAAGTTCACGGAGCATTGGTTGCAAAAAAAGGAATTTTATATGCTCCTGATTTTGTAGTAAACGCGGGTGGTATTATTAATGTGTTTTACGAATTAGAAGGTTACAACCGCGAGAGAGCACTTTCTCATGCTGAGAAAATTTACGATACAACATTTAATTTATTTCAATTAGCTAAACAGGAAAATATTTTAACTTACCAGGCTGCAAATAAACTAGGTGAGCAACGTATTGAAGCTATTGCAAGAATTAATGCAGTTCTATAATTTAAGAAATAAGAAATTAGATTTTAGAGATAAGATCTGTCTTAAATCATAAATCTAAAATATAAATATGCTAAACAGAAGGTTCTTAAGAATAAAGGTAATGCAGGCTTTGTATTCGTATTTTCAGCACGAAAAGGCGGATATGAAACAATTTGAAAAAGAAATGTTCAAGAGCCTGGATAAGATCTTTGAATTATACCTTTCTATTTTGGGATTGGTTTCAGATATTCATCATGTTGCCCTTGTAATTATTGATGAAAATAAAAACAAACGTTTGCCTACGCAGCACGATCTTGATCCGAATTTAAAATTTATAAATAACTCTTTATTAGTTGGTATATCTGAAAATACAGAGTTAAAAACACAACTTGAAAAGCGTAAAGTTTCATGGCAAAATGATTTTGATGTTGTGCGTAAATTATTTGTTGAGATACGTGAAGGCGAAGCCTATAAAAAATATATGTCTTCAAAAGATACATCTGCAGCAGAAGACAGGGATTTTGTTATTTCTATTATTACCCAACATTTAAGTGAGAATGAAGTGTTGATCTCTTTATTTGAAGATAAGAATATTCATTGGGCCGATGATACCTTTGTTGCCTTTAACTCTGTAATAAGAAACTTTGAAGATTTTACCGGCGAATTTAAATTGAGTCCGCTGTTAAAAGATGAAAAAGATGACATGGAATTTATGAGCGAGTTGTTTAAAAAAACAATTATGTATCGCCAGCAGTTTGAAGAAATGATCGGTCGCCATACGCAAAACTGGGAAGTAGAGCGTATTGCCAATATGGATATGCTGTTAATGCAAATGGCATTGGCCGAGATCATGTACATTCCAAACGTTCCTGTTAAAGCATCGTTAAACGAATACATTGACATCAGCAAAGAATACAGCACTCCTAACTCTAAAGTATTTGTAAATGGTGTGTTGGATAAAATTATTGCAGAGTTGAAACGCGATAATAAAATAAATAAAACGGGCAGAGGATTAAAAGAGAATTAATTTTTTTCTGCTTTTAAAAATCTTTCTTTTCCGCTCATATCTTTTAAGATTTTTACCTCTTTAAACGATTTGCTTTGTTGTGCATATTGCAAAACATTACCAGCTGTTAAAGGATTTAATTCAAAATACAATTTGCCATTTGCATTTAATTTTTCTTTGCACAGATCAATTATTTTTTTGTAGAAAATGATATCATCGTTTCCTTCTACAAATAATGCCAAATGCGGCTCGTTATCTAAAACCGGCTTTGTCATTAGTGTTGCCTCACTTGATTTAATGTAAGGTGGGTTGCTTATGATAACATCAAACGTTGAAAGGATATTTTTATAAGATAGTACCGTATTTAAAATATCCGTTTCAATAAAAACAATTTCTGTGTTATTTTTTTTTGCATTTTTTTTTGCAATAGTTAATGCCTCACTGCTTATATCACAGGCATAAACTTTACTGTTTTGTTTATTTTTTTTGATTGAAACAGGGATACAACCACTGCCGGTGCCAATATCAAAAAAAGAGGTTGCCGTTTTATTTTCCTTTAAAATAAGGTCTACTAATTCCTCTGTCTCTGGTCTTGGGATCAGAACATTTGTATCCACATAAAATTTTAAATTATAGAACCAGGCTTCCCTTAAAATGTGTTGAACTGGAATATTCTTTTTTAATTCTTTACAGCAGAAATATAATTTTAAAAGATCACTCTGATTAAGGTTCTCGTTTTTTTTGGTAATGATGTCCGCTTTAGAAAATCCAAGATAATGTTCAAGAACCAGATTTAAAATAGCATCAATTTCTGATGCTTCGTAAATTGTATTTAATTCTGAATGATAAAAAGAAATAAGCGCAGAAATGGAATTAGAAGCGATACGCATATTAATTGGCTTTGATCAGTTTAAAGACTATGTTTTCGTTTGGTGTTTTTATTTTTACAAATAATAAACCATTATACTCCTTTAATTTTGGGCATGTAAGCTTATATAAGTTGCTGTTTAAGGTATCTTCATAAAGTAATTTTCCATCAACACTATACACAAAAAGTTTACCGTTTATTTCTTTTTCAAAATTTAAAGTTACTGTTTCTGAAAATGGATTTGGATAATAACTGATCCCATTGCTTAACGTATTTTTATTTAATTGTGTAATAATGCAATTCATAGCAGCAAAACCATCCAGCTTACCATAACCCCATAAATAATTTGGTAATGCTGTGCCGGTATAACTATCAGAATAAGCGCAGGTAGTAATTGCATTTTTAATTTGAATGCTTGTTGCGGTTGGGTATTTTTGAAGATACAATGCCGCTAAACCTGCCACTACCGGTGAAGCAGCCGAAGTGCCACCCCCCTGAACATGTATGCTGCCTTGTGCTACAACCTGCGGTGCGTTGGCTAATAAATTACTTTGCATCCCTAAAGCCATGGCACTAAATACACCCGCACCTGTTGCACTTATATCAGGTTTTTGTTGATTGGTGCGTGTTGGCCCGTGACTGCTGCTGTTGGCTAAAGTATTTACATTTTCACCAGGATTTAAAGCTGCCCAGCTTTGTAAAGTATTGGTTACATCGTAATAATTATTCACATTCACATAATTGGCAACTGTTGTTACATCCTCTAAACATTGAAAACTTGAAACAATTGTTTTATTAAGATCAGGCATAACATATTTTAAAATGGGAGGGAAGCTTACAGAAGAAGGAAGGCCTGAAGAAATAAAATCAAAATTCCAGGCATCGTGAAATCCGACACCCTTGCTCTCAATGCGCCATTTTAAATTTAAAGTATCGGCTAAAATTTTAAGGTACAATTCATAAACACCATAAGGATTAATACTTGCGGACGTTTTGATGATGCCAATACGGTTACCGTTGTACTTTAAAGTATCACTTTGTACGGATGTTAAACCATAATTATAGTTCTTAAAACCTATTCTTCCTAAATTAAAGTTACTATTACGGTTAGCGCCAACACTTATTTGTATATTTTTTATATCGTTGGTATCTGCATAACACCAATAATTTAAAGTGGCAGTATTATTTTTTATCCATGTAAAACTGGTATCATTTAATGGGGGTTGTGTTTTAACATGATGTTTTATATGCCCCGCATTTCCCGCAGCAGCAACAATTGCACGCCCCGGAATGTTATGCACCATATTTTCAATTAATTTAGCTTCCATATCTGTACCATCGTGGCTGCCATCATAATTTCCAAGACTAATATTAATTACGCAGGGTTTGCCAAGTAATGTGGCTTTGCTAAAAATGTATTGTACGGCATCGGCAATAGTTGGCCCCGGTTTATTAAAATCAATGGCAACCACAACAATATCTGCTTTTGAGGCAATACCTTCATGTGTGCCATTGGCTAAACCATTACCTGTTGCAATGCCGCAAACGTGTGTTCCGTGACCGTAATGAGGCAAATCGTTGTGTGTGCATTGATTGTTGTTAATTTGCGTGTCGGTCCATTCAATACCATAATTATAGGGTTGTGGCACAGCTGAGCCAGATACCGGAACCTGGTCCCACAAAAATTTTATGCGCGAATTTCCAAACGTATCTTTAAAATCTGCATGTGTAAAATCTGTTCCGCTATCAATAATACCAACAACAATTCCATTACCATCATAGGCCATAGTAAGCGGTGTCTGGCCAAGCTTTACAGGTTTTATCTTGTTTTTGATAACCATTGTATCATTTAGCGTTTTTTTACCGGGTTCAATAAATTCGGCATAATAAATGATTTTGGTTTCGATAAGTTTAGATAGTACGGATAGGTTACAACTTATCGAAGAAATATTTCCGGCAGAATAATTGAATGTATAATTATGTATTTTTTGAAATGAGACTAATTTTGAAATATCTCCCTGAACTAGCAAAGTATGCTGGATAAAATGATCGCCGGCATCCAGGCGCATCTTTAATGCATTGTTTAAATTAACTTGTGAGAATAAAATGGAATTTACAAAAAATAATAGTAATAGAAATTTAAGTTTCATTATAAGTTATTTTGATTAAAGTTAGGCAAAAAATGCGACATTTGCTTATATGAAAATTAAGCTGGCCATATTATTTACTATACTGTTTAACTGTTTGGTAAAAAGCCAAACGGATAGTGTTATTGTACCGGCAGATCTTAATGTGCAGGATGCGATCTTTATTACTTATGGCGATTTCAGGCACAATAAAGGCGTTTTAAAAGAGCAGATCAATTCTACGATCAACAAAGAACAATTAGATTTTATTGGAAAATGTTTAGATAAAGAAACTATTAATTATAATGAGGGGCAAATTAACAAGGAAGTAAATTCAAAAACAGTATGGGGCTTTATTCAAAATAAAACTTTTTATGTTAATTATAAAGGTAGCTTTTATCGGGTACCTGTTTTTGGCTCGATATGTTATTTGGTTGCAACTGTAGAAGTAGTTGGGGTTGGTTTTTATGATCCTATGTTTGGTCCAGGAGTTGGCGGTAGTGGCAGGCGGCAGGAAGTACGTGAGTTTTTAATTAATATTTACGATGGTATTGTAAGTGAATTTAAAATGGATGAAGCGGAAGCGCTTTTAAATAGGGATAAAATTTTATATGCGGAATTTAAAAAATTAAGTCGTAGAAAACAGAAAGAACAAATTTTTAGGTACATACGTAAGTATAACGATGTACATCCGGTGTATTTTTTGAGGTAATTTCTAAAAAGATTTAGATTAATGTTAATTTTTAGTCGAATATTAATAAATTCTTAAACTATTAGATTAATTTATTGTTACTTTTGCGTGACGAGGTATTTTTATTTATACAACTTACACGTATTAATTACTAAAGAAGCAAAAAAATGACAAAAATTTACAAATCACTCTTAGGCCTATCTTTACTCTTTTTAGGGGTAAAAAGTAACGCCCAGGTGTCGGCTTACGGATTTACTCAATTGAGTGGAACGTATAATGCGATACCGATCAGTGGTCCTACTACGACTGCTATTTGTGTTGGAAATCAGGATGACAATGTTTTTCCTAATATTCCAATAGGTTTTAACTTTACATTTAATGGAGGTACATACAGCGCCATAAATGTTTGTGTAAATGGATGGATTAGTATGAGCTCGGCAACAGCTCCTTTTAATACTTATAATCCAATAAGTGTTGCGGGTACACCAACTAATGTAATTGCTTTTTTTGGACGCGATCTTCAAATGGGTCCGGGGCAAACTTGTACAGTTACTTCCGGTAGCAATATTATTCCTTTGGCTTATCCTGCAACTGCAGCAAACAATTTTGCTGTGGGTGATACAATTTCAGGAACAGGTATTCCAACAAACGCAACTATTCAGGCTATTACAGCAGGTAGTTTAATCATTTCATCACCAGCAACTGCAAATAGCAATTTGGTTTTACCAAGAGGTTCTATTTCTTATCAGGTATCCGGAACTGCTCCAAACCAGGTATTTACAGTGCAATGGAGACGAGTAGGTAGGTATTGGAATCAATCAACTGGTGTTGATGATTATTATAATGTGCAAATTAAATTGTATCAAACTACTAATCTAATCGAGATAGTTTATGGTGCATGTGGAACAATGAACGCCTTTCAAAGCACCGGTGAACTTGGTTTAAAAGGTAATTCAAATACCGACTACAATAACCGTACTGTTGCAATTGGCGGTCCTTATGCAACATCTAATCCGGGATCGAGCAATGCAGCTACAGTTGCATTTGATGCAGCTACTACTCCTGCAACAGGGCAGATTTATCGTTGGACTCCTCCGGCAGCTTGTTCAGGTGTGCCAAACGCAGGTACTGTAACAGGTTCACAAACTATTTGCCCTAATACAACTGCGATAATTACTAACACGAGTTCTAACGCATTTACAGGTATTACTTATCAATGGATGCAGGCTCCAACAGCAACAGGGCCATGGACTAACGTTACCACAGGTTCTGGTTTTAATACCACTTCTTTAACTACAGCATCTTTAACTTCATTAACATTCTATCAATTAGTAATTACTTGTACTAATACTTCACAAAGTGCTACAACTGCAGTTACCTCGGTAAACCCTAATAATCCTGTTACACTATGTTATTGTAATACTAACTTAGGTGGCAGTGGCTGTTCACCAACAGATATTATTACAAATGTGTCTATTTTAGGAACACCTTTTAACAACACATCATCTTGTAACAATTCTCCTATTAATGGTACGTACTCTAACTTCCCTCCAGGCCCCGGTACTACAGCAACTTTAAATATTGGTGTAACTTATTCAATTAGTGTAAATACTACCGCTAACAATATCGAATCCCTTTGGATAGATTACAATCAAAACGGCATATTTGATGCAAGTGAGCATACTCAAATTTGTCTTATATCTACACCAAGCGTTGCAACAGTAGCAACATTTACTATACCTGGTACGGCTTTATTAGGACAAACCGGTATGCGTGTGCGATCAAGACTTAACGGTAACCAAAACGGTCCAAATGATGCATGTTTAAGTATGGGTTCGGGTGAAACTGAAGATTATATTGTAACTATTGCAGCAGCAACAGCTTGTTCAGGTACTCCGGGTGCTAATACAGTTGTTGCCAGTCAGGCAAATGTTTGCCCTAACGGAAGTGTAACTTTAGGTTTGGCAAATTCTTATACAGTTGGTGGTTTAACCTACCAATGGTATACTGCACCTGCTGTTTCTGGCCCGTATACTGCTGTGTCAGGCGCAACTGTAGCTGTTTATACTGCCACCAATCTTACTGCAAATACGTTCTTCCAGGCAGTTATTACTTGCACTAATGGCCCGGCCAGTGTTACAGCTACACCGGTTCAGGTAACAGTTAGCGGTAACCCTTGCCAATGTGGCGGTTATTGCAATACATCATTGGCATCGAGTACTAACGACGATGAAATCTTTAACGTTAACATTGGTACATTAAACAATACATCAACATGCTCACAAACGGGTGGGCCTGGTTCTATTTTAAACAGGTACTCAAATTACGCAGGTATGGTTGCTGCACCAAATCTTACAGTAGCAAATAACTATACATTAAATGTTACGGTTGGACAGTGTAATACCGGCTCGTATTCAGGTGGTGTTACTGTTTATATTGATTACAATCAAAATGGTTCATTTGCTGATCCGGGCGAACAGGTTTTTGTCGGTCCAAGTACACTTTGGGCAATTGCCGGAACTTTAAACACTACTGTAATTACTATTCCTGCAAGCGCAACCCCTGGTATCACTCGTATGCGTGTGATTGCTGTGGAAGGTGGCATAGGTACAGGTGATTGTGCAGGTTATACATGGGGTGAGACAGAAGATTATTGTGTTAACATTGCTCCAGGTACTCCTTGTGCAGGTGCTCCTGCTGCTAACTCTGCAGTTGCAAGTCAAACAAACGTTTGTCCTGCGGGTTCTTCTAATTTAAGCTTAGCAACATCTTATACAGTTGGCGGTTTAACTTATCAATGGTACACTGCACCTGCTGTTTCAGGTCCTTATACAGCTGTTTCAGGCGCTACAACAAGTGCCTACACATTTACAAATATTTCTGCTTCATTATTTTATCAGGCAGTAATAACTTGTACCAATGGTCCTGCAAGCACAACTTCATCACCGGTTCAGGTACTAGTTGGTGGTAGCCCTTGTCAGTGTCAAACTTTCTGTGCATCAAGTGCAAACAGTGTTAACGATGATGAGATCTTTAACGTATCTATTGGTACATTAAACAATACATCTAACTGTTCTCAAACAGGTGGTCCTGGTTCTATCTTAAACAGATATTCAAACTATGCTGGAGTAATTGCTGCGCCAACATTACAAGGAGCTGTGAATTACACTTTAAGTATTACTGCTGGTCAATGTAATAGTTTTGCATATTCTGGTATTATTACTACTTATATTGATTTTAACCAAAATGGTTCGTTTGGTGATCCCGGTGAGCTTGTTTATACTTCAGTGTATACTCCTTTCCAAATTACTGGAACAACATTTACAACTGTGGTTCAAATTCCGGCCAATGCAACAGTTGGTACGACCCGTATGCGTGTAATTTGTGCTGAGGTTACAACTCCACAGCCAGATTGCGGTACTTATGGTTGGGGTGAAACAGAAGACTATTGTGTAAACATTATAGCTCCGGTACCTTGTACTGGTTCGCCAGCAGCTAATACTTCAGTTGCAAATCAAACAATGGTATGTTCTGGTGGTAGCTCTACTGTGAACGTTGCTAATTCATATACTGTTGGTGGTTTAAGTTACCAATGGCAAACTGCTACAAGTTTGGCTGGTCCGTATACATCAGTTGCCGGTGCAACTACAGTTCCATACGTATTCACAAACATTACTAACCCGTTATATTACCGTGTTGTAATCACTTGTTCAAGCAGCCCTGTAAGTACTACTGCTACTCCGGTTTATATTAATATTTTAGGTGCTCCGGTTTATGCTACACTTCCATTCCTTGAGAATTTTGATAATACATGGCAAAACCGTTGTGATAACCACAACGTTCCTATAGCAGCAAATTGGGACAGTAATCCAACAACAGGCGATGATTCTTGGAGAAGACAAGATGATGGCGCTACTGCAAACTGGTCTTCAAGTACATTTACACAAGCTCCTTTAACAGGTGCGGGTTGTGCAGATTTCCACAGCTGGGATAATTTCAGTCAGGGTGACCTAATGTTATATGTTAATTTAGGCTCGGCAGCTACTCATACTTTATCTTTTTACCATGTTAACGCATTTGGTGACGATTCATTAGGTGTTTATTTATCAACTGATGGTGGCGCTACGTATAACTACCAGGCTAGTTATGTTTCTGGTGATTACAGCCCGATTGATGCAAGTTGGAACAAGAAAACAATTGTTCTTAACTCTGCAAGTTCACCTACTTGTGTAGTTAAATTCTCTGCTTACGGTGATTTTACAGATGATATTGGTATGGATAGTTTACAAATCCAAAGCTCTTGTGCTGCACCTGTTCTTAGCTTAACAGCATCGCAAAGTACTATTTGTAACGGTTCTTCTTCAAACTTAACTGCATCTGGTGCTACTTCATATACATGGAGTACAGGTCCAAACACTGCTTCTATTAGTGTTTCTCCATCTGTTACTACTACTTATACTGTTACCGGTCATAACGTACCTGGTTGTACAGCTAGTAAAACAATTGCAGTAACTGTTAATCCTAGTCCTACATTGGCAGTAGCTCCTTCTACTTCAATTTGTCCTGGAGCAAATGCTGTATTATCTGCTACTTCAAGCGCAGCTAACTACACATGGAACCCTGGTAACTTTACAACATCTGCTATTACGGTTTCTCCGTCAATATCAACTGTGTACAACGTAGCAACAACAAATAGTTTAGGTTGTGTTACCAACTCTAACGTAACAGTATTTGTAGTTGTTTGTACGGGTATTGCTAAAAACACAGTTATAGATAACAATACATTCATCTATCCAAATCCAAATAACGGTAGTATTAATGTTATTATCCAGGATGCTAATGGAAGCTACGCTTTCGAAGTGCTTGATCTTGCAGGAAGAGTAGTTTATAAAACTACTTTATCTAAAGCTGAAAATGCTTTAAGCATTAAAGAATTAGCTAATGGTTTATATACTTATAAAATTACTTCATTAACTACTAAAGTGGCTATTAAAGAAGGTAAATTAATTAAGGAATAATTTAATTAACTTTTATTAAAAAGGCGGTAGGTTTAACCTACCGCCTTTTTTGTTTTATGGCAATTGTAAACCATTAAAAAGTACTATCTTTAAGGGCAATTTTATGAGCGTTTACGATAAATACGAAACCGTTATTGGTTTAGAGTGCCACATTCAATTACTTACAAAAACCAAAATGTACAGTAACGATGTGGCGGAGTATGGTGCATTGCCTAACACAAACATTAGCGTAGTTACATTAGGCCATCCCGGTACATTGCCGGTAGTTAATAGCAAAGCAATTGAATTTGCCGTAAAATTAGGTATTGCTGTAAACGCCAATATAAGAGAAGAGAACCAATTTGCGCGTAAAAATTATTTTTATGCCGATCTTCCAAAAGGGTATCAAATTACACAGGATAAAACGCCAATATGTACCGGTGGTTTTATTACAGCAAAATTAAAAGACGGTAATACAAAAAAAATAAATCTTACCCGTATTCATATGGAAGAAGATGCAGGGAAAAGCTTGCATGATATTGATCCGTTTGAAACATTAATAGATCTTAACAGGGCCGGAACACCTTTATTGGAAATAGTTACCGAGCCTGATTTTAGAAGTGGAGAAGAAGCTTATGCGTATTTAACCGAAGTAAGAAAATTAGTGCGCTATCTTGATATTTGTGATGGTAACATGGAAGAAGGGTCTTTACGTTGCGATGCTAATATTTCTGTAATGCTTAAAGGCGCTAAAGAGTTTGGAAAAAAGGTTGAGGTAAAGAACATGAACTCTTTTAGAAATGTTCAACGTGCCATTGATTTTGAAATTAAAAGACAAATAGATCTTATTGAAGAAGGAAAATTAATTGCAGGCGAAACAAGAAGCTTTGATGCTGTAAAAGGAATTACATTTTCTTTAAGAAGCAAAGAGAACGCAAACGATTACCGTTACTTTCCTGAACCTGATCTTCAACCTGTTTTTGTAACACAAGAATATATTAATAAAATAAAAAAAGATCTTCCTGTTTTACCTGATGAACTTTTTAATTTATATACAAAAACATATAAGCTTACCGAGTACGATGCGCTTCAGTTAATAGATCTTAAAGAAGTAGCTGCGTATTACAATAAATTGGTAACATTCACTAAAAATTATAAAAGCGCTGCCAACTGGCTAATGGGTCCAGTTAAAGCCTGGTTAAACGAACGCGCTTTAACTATTTCTGAATTTACATTGGCACCTGAAAAAATCGCTGAAATAATTTATTTAATAGATGAAGGTAAAATTAGTAATGCCGCCGCTGCTCAAAGTATATTTCCTGAATTAATGAACAACCAAACTAAAACTGCCGAGCAAATTGCCAAAGAATTGGACCTCTTACAAAACAGTAATAGTGGGGAGTTACAAGGTATTATTGATTCGGCTCTTTCGAAATTTCCTGAAAAAGTTACAGAATATAAAAACGGAAAAGTTGGTTTGCTAGGCATGTTTGTTGGTGAAGCAATGAAGTTAAGCAAGGGCAAAGCAGATCCTAAATTATTGAACCAGTTAGTAAAAGAAACACTTGAAAAATAAAATAATGTTTAAAACAATTAGTGCTATTGCAGCAATAGCCATTTTATCGGGTTGCGGTGAAACCGGACGAACCGGAAGCTTTGAATTAAAAGGAACATTAAGCAACTCAAATGGTGAAACCATTTATCTCGAAAAACTTGTTAACCCTCAACCGGTTATAGTTGATAGCACCGTAATTGATGAAAAGGGAAATTTTGAATTTAAAAACTATACGCCACATATTGGTTTTTACCGGATAAAATTAAACCAGCAAAACTTTGCAATGCTGGTTTTAGATAGTACCGATAAAGTTAAAGTAACTGCTAATGCAAAAGATCTTGCAAGAACTTATAAAGTAGAAGGCTCTCCTGAAACAGCTTTGTTTGTTGAATATAACGAGTTAACAAATCAAAAAAATATTCGCCTTGATTCATTAAATCAGGCGTTTCAGGCAATTGTGCAAACCATTAAAATGGATTCTTTGAAAATGGATTCGCTAAGCAATATTTTCGAAAAACCTTTTAATGAAATAATGAATGGGTTTAATACCATCATCGCCGAAAAAATAACCAAAAATCCGGATAAGTACGCATCAATGATTGCCATACAAGGTATGGAGCCGGATAAGTTTGCCGACATTTATAAAAAACTGGATGAAGGCTTAAATAAAAAATATCCTTCCGATAAAGGCGTAAGAATGTTTCATGATGTAGTATCAAAAATGTTAGCTACAACTATTGGCCAGCCAGCACCTGAAATTGTTTTACCAACACCAGATGATAAAGAGTTGGCACTATCATCATTTAAAGGGAAAATTGTATTGGTAGATTTTTGGGCAAGCTGGTGTGGCCCATGCAGAAAAGAAATGCCAAATGTTGTAAAAGCCTATACAAAATTTAAAGATAAAGGTTTTGAGATATATGGTGTTTCGTTAGATCAGGATAAGGGCCGCTGGATAGAGGCTATTCAAAAAGATGGCATTACATGGCCGCAAGTAAGTGATCTTAAATATTGGGATAGCTACGCTGCAAAATTATATGCAGTTGAAGGTATTCCATACACCGTGCTGTTAAATAAAGAAGGGAAAATTATCGCGAAGAATTTACGTGGTGCTGAATTAGAAAAGGCGATCGAAAAAGCACTATCAGGAAAATAATTGTTGGGTAAATTTAAGAATATAACAACATTTGATCGCTGCAATTTGCTTGTGGCGATTTTTGTTATTAGCCAAAATCTATTTTCTCAGCAAACCTATTTTCAGCAGGAAGTAAATTATAAAATTGATGTAAAATTAAATGATGTAACACATGTTCTGTCGGCTAATGAAGAAATTCAATACATCAATAATTCCAGTCAATCATTAAGCTACATTTATTTTCATTTATGGCCCAATGCTTATAAAGATCATTCAACTGCGCTGGCAAAACAATTGCTTATTCACAAAAAAACCGATTTCTATTTTTCAAAAAAAGAAGAAAGAGGTTTTATAGATAGCTTAAATTTTAAAGTTAATGGCAAAGAAATAAAATGGGAATTTGATAAAGAGCATATTGATATTTGTAAACTTATTTTAAATGAACCTTTACGTTCATTAGATACCATTGTTATCACCACGCCTTTTTTTGTAAAGATACCCGATGCAAAATTCTCACGCCTTGGCCATACCCAACAAGCATATTTTATCACGCAATGGTATCCAAAGCCGGCAGTATTTGATAATGACGGTTGGCATCCAATACCTTATTTAGACCAGGGCGAATTTTTTAGTGAGTTTGGAAGCTTTGATGTAAAGATTACGCTCCCTAAAAATTATCTTTTATCGGCAACCGGTGATAGAATTGATGCAGATGAAGAAGAATATTTTTTGAACGAAAAAGTAAAAGAAACCCTCGAGCGTTTGGATAAGGGTGATTTCAGGCAGGAGGATATGAATTTTCCTGAATCTTCAAAAGAAACAAAAACAATTCGCTTTAAACAATTTCGCGTACACGATTTTGCATGGTTTGCCGATAAGCGCTTTAATGTTTTGCATGATCAGATAGAGTTACCAAATACAAAAAGAACAGTTGATACATGGATATTTTTTACAAATAAAAATTTTAACATCTGGAAAAATGCGATTAATTACGTTAATGAATCAACCATTTTTTATTCGTATTTAAACGGCGATTATCCATATAATCATGTAACAGCTATTGATGGTACCATTATGGCGGGTGGGGGTATGGAGTATCCTAATATTACTGTTATTGGGGATATGAGTAACGAGTTCGATCTTGATATTACCATTACCCACGAGGTTGGGCATAATTGGTTTTATGGTATTTTAGGAAGTAATGAGCGCGATCATCCGCCTTTGGATGAAGGTATAAATTCTTTTTACGAATTGCGTTACATGCGTGCAAAATATCCTGATAAGAAATTATCAGACCTTATTGGCCTTAAAGAAAACAGAAGATTATTTGGTGTAAACAAAATTCCATACTGGCGCGAAAAAGAAATAGCTTATTTTATTTCTGCAAAAGCAAAAAGTGATCAATCGTTGGATATTCCTTCTCAGGATTTTTCTGAATTTAATTATGGCAGTATAGTTTATAGTAAAACGCCGGTTATATTTGATTACCTTATGGATTACATGGGTGAAGATAACCTGGATAAAGCCATGCAGTTTTATTACGAGCAATATAAATTCAAACATCCTTCACAAAAAGAACTTATAAAAACATTAAACTTTTTTTGCGGAAGAGATCTTTCTTGGTTTGCATCACATTTATTATCATCTACCGATAAAATAGATTACAAGCTTAAAAGCGTTAAAAAAAATAAAGATGGTAGTTTTAGCTTAAAAGTAAAAAACAAAACCGGCGTTGCAACCCCTGTAAATGTATATGGTTTTAAAAATGATAAACCTGTGGGATTAATTTGGTATAATGGTTTCAGTAAAAATGGCATTGTTGAATTTCCGCCAATGGATGTAGATTATTTTAAAATTGATGGCCTGGATAAAATGCCGGATGTTAATCGTAAAAATAATTATATAAAGGCAAAAGGTATTTTTAAGAAGGCAAAGCCTTTGCGTTTTAATTTTATTACAAGTGTTGAAGATCCGGCTAAAACGCAAATTAATTTTATGCCCTTAACCGGTGCCAACTATTACAATGGTTTTATGGCGGGTTTTGCTCTTCATAACTACGGTATATATCAAAAAAAGTTCGATTTTCATATAGCTCCTTTATTCGGTTTTAAATCAAAAAGCCCGGGAGGTTTTGTTGAGTTAGGTCGCAACTTTTATCCAAAAAATACAATACAGCAAATTACAATTGGCGTTAAAGGTAAATCTTTTGCTTACGATCATTATGATTTGACAAATCTTAATCCGGCGTATCAGACAGACTATTACAAAAATCTTTTTCTTAACTATTATAAAATCGTTCCATACTTACAAATTGAACTTAAAAGAAAAGATGCCAACAGCAAAATACATCAAACCATTAATTACTCAAATAATAATTTATTTACTGATAGTTTGAAATTTACAAATGCAAATACAATAAATGATCCTATTACTGCTGAAAAGTATAACGCATTTTCTTTTGTAAATAAACTCAATTATAATTTAAACAATGTACGCACCATCAATCCTTTCAATTTAAATTTAGAATTACAGCATACCACAAGTATGGCAAAACTTTCTGCTACTTTAAATTATCAAATAACTATTCGCAATAAACAGTATTTTGACATACGGTTATTTGCAGGCGCTTTTTTAACAGGTTCCTACGCCGAAAGGAGTTACTATGCTTTCAGAGCAAGCGGCTACAATGGTTATCAGGATTATTTATTTGAATCAAATTTTCTGGCAAGAAATCAATACCCTGGTTTTGGTTTTAGCCAGTTTGCTGATGTAGATGGTGCATTAAAAGTGTGGTCGCCGTTAGGACAGTCTACGGAATGGCTTATTTCTACAAATATTAAATCTCCACAAATTTTTATTTTACCCGTAAAACTATTTGCTGATGTAGCAGTTTGCGATGGACGCGCTTTAAATACAGAGCCCTTTTTATGGGACCTTGGTATAAATATTCCGATAGTAAGAGATATTATAGATGTTTATGTCCCCTTTATATATAGCAATGATATTAAAACAACCATGAAGCTTAATAATGTAAAAACTATTAATACAGTACGTTTTACAATTAATATTCATAAATTAGTTGCAAAGAATTTCATAAAGGATAATTTATTTTAGTGAATACAAAAAAAATATATTTTGCATCCGATTTTCATTTAGGTGTTCCAACATTAGAAAGGAGTTTAGAGCGTGAGAAAGCGGTTTGCAGATGGTTAGATTCAATTAAAGCAGATGCGGAAGAAGTTTATCTTGTGGGCGATCTTTTTGATTTTTGGTTTGAGCATGAGTACACAGTTCCAAAAGGTTTTACCCGGCTGTTTGGCAAAATAGCAGAGTTTACCGACGCCGGTATTAAAGTGCATTTTTTTACAGGCAATCATGATCTTTGGATGCAGGATTATTTTATCAAAGAACTAAATGTAACTATTCATTTTCAGCCAATAACAAAAACGTATAATAACAAAACATTTTATATTGGGCATGGTGATGGCCTGGGGCCGGGTGATAAAGGTTATAAATTATTGAAGCTTTTATTTACCAGTAAAGCTTGCCACTGGCTATATTCACGCTTACATCCCAATTTTTCGTTTTGGTTTGCTCGTTTTACAAGTCGTAGAAGCAGAATAACAACTGGAAATTCTGATGAGAAATTTTTAGGAAATGAGAACGAATGGTTGTTCTTGTATAGCCGTGAATATTTAAAACAGCACAAAGTAGATTATTTTATTTTTGGTCACCGGCATTTGCCATTAGATCTGGATGTAGATGGGAAAGCCCGTTATATAAATCTTGGCGAATGGATCAATTACAGAACTTACGCGGTGTTTGATGGAACGGAGCTTAAGCTCTTAAAATTCGAAAAATAACCGTATTTAACGCCCTACCTTCTTTAATAATCATCTGCTGGGGTAAAATATCGACCAAAACCCCCTAATTTATTGATGAATTTATTTGCAAATTCAAAAATTTTGTAGTTATTTGTTACATAACATTATTTTTATGATTAGTACAGCGAATATTCGCATAGATAAAATTGCGAAAAGTAGAGTTACAGAATACGATGTAAACAACGTACCCTTTGGTAAATGTTTTAGTGACCATATGTTTGTTGCAGAGTATGCTGATGGAAAATGGCAAAGCTCAAGCATTGTGCCTTATGGCGATATTCCAATGAGTTATGCAATGAGCGCATTGCATTATGGTCAGGCAATTTTTGAAGGTATGAAAGCTTACAAAAATGATAAAGGAGAGGTTTCTTTATTTCGTCCTTTAGAAAACTTTAAACGTTTAAACAAAAGTGCAGTTCGTATGTGTATGCCTGAAGTTCCTGAAGAGATCTTTATGAATGGTTTACTTGAATTGTTAAGATTAGATTCGGCCTGGGTACCAACCGGTGAAACAGGAAGCTTATACATTCGCCCTTTTTTAATCGCTACTGATGAAGCTATTGGTGTTAAAGCAAGTGAGACTTATAAGTTTATTATCATTACTTGTCCTGCCGGAAAATATTACAGTGAACCAATTAAAGTAATTGTAGAAACAGATTATTTCCGCTCGGTACATGGTGGTGTTGGCTTTGTAAAAGCAGCCGGTAACTATGGCAGAAGCTTATATCCAACTAAATTAGCACAGGCAAAAGGTTACCAACAGGTTATCTGGACTGATAGTGCAACACACCATTATGTTGAAGAAAGCGGAACAATGAATTTAATGTTTGTGATAGGTGATACATTATTAACACCCGCATTAAGCGACACTATTTTAGCAGGGATTACACGCGATAGCGTTTTAGCTTTGGCAAGAGAGTGGGGAATGAAAGTAGAAGAACGAAAAGTAAGCTTAAAAGAAGTTGCGGAAGCATATGAAAAAGGTGAGTTAAAAGAAGCTTTTGGTTGCGGAACTGCAGCTACCATTGCACAAATTGTAGGTATTGGCTTTGAAGGGAAAGATTTTGTTTTACCTCCGGTGGAACAAAGAAAGTTCTCAACTAAAGTAGATGAAACATTACGTTTAATTCGCAAAGGAAAAGCCGATGATAAATTAAACTGGATGATGAAAATATAAAACTAAAATTTTATTAATTTTGAAAAGCTGAGCTATTAAAACTCAGCTTTTATTTTTTAGAATAAATGCTAATTAAATTTATAAAAGAACATACTGTTTTTGTTGTTATTTTAACAGCATGTCTTGTTCTTAGGCTAATACCCTTATTTGATTACCAGTTTACTTTAGATGAGTTGAGCGGGCTCGACAGAACCCGTTTTGATTCTTTTGGAGATTTGATGGATAAAGGTATTAAGATAGATGCGCATCCGGCATTTGTACAAGTATTGATCTGGTATCTAACTAAATTTTTCGGGTATACAAATTGGGTCATTAAATTACCATTCCTGTTGTTTAGTTTTAGTGCGGTAATTTATGCTTACTTTTTTTGCCTGAAAAATTTTTCGAAACAGGTTGGTATTATTTGTTCGTTGATCTTTAGTTTTTCGTTAGTATTTGTTTTTTATGCGCCTATTGCACGAATGTACATTTCCGGCATTTTTTTTAGTATTGCTTTGTTATATTATTTTTTTAATATCTTTTTTTTAAATGAAACAAAAACGAGTAATTATTTTTTCCTGGCTTTGTTTGCATTATTATCGGCGCTCAATCAACACATCAATGCGCTTTTTGCATTTACCGTTTGCGCTTCGGGCTTATTCTTTTTAAATAAAAATAATTTTAAACCTTATTCAACCACGCTATTAATAACAGTAATAGCTTATCTGCCACATTTTCCTGTAACACTTTATCAACTTGGCATTGGCGGCATAGGCATAGGTAGCGGTGGTTGGTTACCAAAACCGGAGTTTACTGCTGTGTTTGGTTTTTTAAAGATTCTTTTAGGAACAGGAAAAAGCTGGTGGGTATTTACAGTATTAATAATTGCAGGTATCATTTTAAATAAAAAATTCTACTTTAATAAAAAACAACTTTTTCTGCTAATTATTTTTATTGTTAATTATTTGGTTGTTTATTTTTATTCTATTTTAAATGCACCTGTTTTTCAAAACTCGGTGATGCTCTTTGCTGGAGTGACCATTGTTTTTCTCGTAAGTTCTTTACTTGATTTTAAAAATAAAATGGTTTTTAATATTAGCGCAGGATTAATTTTAATTTTGCTGATCTTCAAATCCTATTATAAAAAAGATTATTTCCACCAATGTGTAAAGACCGTTTTTGAATACCAGTACGAAAGAACCTTTGAACACAAAAAAATGTTGGGCGCAGAAAATGTCTATCCCATATTTTTTGATTCGGATGAGGTAATGGAAGGAATCTATTTTAAGAAGTATAATAATAGATTTGAGTACAAAGGTTCGCACGATTCGGTAACTATTTCGGTAAGACACTTTTCAGAATTTGTTGCCTCGCTTAAAACAGATTATTTGGTTTTAACTTCAGCTTATCCTTTGTATCATTCTGTAGCGGCAGAGTATTATCCATATTTAATTGAGAATGTACAAACACAGGCTATTAATTACAAACTTTATTCTAAAAGATCACAGGATAAAAGTAAAGTTGTAGAAGGGGAAAACGAGATATATTTTGCTAATTATGAAGAAAAAAAAGATTTGGAGTTTAAAAACGGATTACCTTTTGTGGTTGATTCACTTAACGAATATCCTTTCGGCGCTGATGTAGCGTTAAATAAAATATCTTCAAAAGAAGGACAGGTGATAAGCTTAAAAGCTGTACTTAAGTTGAATAAAAAAATAAACGATATTCGCGCCTGTATATCCATTAACAGTTCTGATAAGACAGTGCCCGCTATTTTTGATGCAAAATCTACCGGTGAATTTGTAATAAAGCCCGATTCAACAATTACTGTATATGCAAGTAGCTTTTGCGGCACTTCCTACAAAAAAATGAAACACAATTCAAAATGTGGATTTTTTATCTGGAACGCGGCTAAAGAAAAATTTGTTATTACTGATTTTGAAGTTAAAACCATTGATTTCTGGTTGCAGAAATGGAATTTTTGGGAATAAAAATTCTAAATTTACGCAATGCGTTCTGAGAAAAAAGCTATAAAAGCAACGTACTTTAGTATTGTGGGTAATTCTTTACTTGCATTGTTAAAAGGCATTACCGGTTATTTTGGTAATTCATATGCTTTAATTGCCGATGCGATTGAATCTACCTCTGATATTTTTTCCTCTTTATTTGTTTTATTCGGACTTAAATATGCTAATCGTCCAGCAGATAAAAATCATCCTTACGGCCATGGCAGAGCAGAACCATTGATCACTTTTTTGGTTGTAGGATTTTTGGTTGCTTCTGCTGTAATTATTGCTTACGAAAGCATTTTAAATATCAAAACACCTCATGAATTACCAAAACCTTACACTTTAATTGTACTTGGTGTAATTATTACAATTAAAGAAATATTTTACCGCATTGTAAAAAAGAAAGGGGAAGAAACAAACAGCTCCTCCTTAAAGGCAGATGCCTGGCATCATCGCAGTGATGCAATTACTTCGGTTACAGCTTTTATAGGAATTTCGATTGCCTTGTTTTTTGGAAAAGGTTACGAAACCGCTGATGATTGGGCTGCACTTATTGCGGCGGTTGTTATTTTGTATAATAGTTATTTGATCTTCAGACCTGCGCTTGGTGAGATAATGGATGAACATGTATATGAAGATATTGTTGAGGAGATCAGGAAAGAAGCAAGAGATGTAAAAGGTGTTATTGATACAGAGAAATGTTATATAAGAAAAAGCGGAATGAAATATCATGTAGATCTTCATGTAATTGTAAATGCAAAAATTACAGTTAGCGAAGGTCATCGCATTGCGCATGATCTGAAAGATCATTTAAAAGATAAAATGCCCCAGCTAGCGGATATTTTAATTCATGTGGAACCGGATGAGTAATAATGAATGTCATGTCGAGCGGAGTCGAGACACGTCACGCTTCTCGACTTCGCTCGAAGTGACAAGTGTTTTTAAAAATCTATAGTTCTTTCTCCATCAAATAATGTTGAATAATTCCCCAAAGCAGGAACGATTTTTCTTTTATACTGTAACCATTGCTTTTGTAAAATTCAACGGCATTTTCTCTTGCCTGTAATTCTATTTTTTTAAGTCCTATTTCTTTTCCTTTCACTTCAAGAAATTCTACGATTTTTTTTCCTAAACCTTTACCTTGTTGCGAAGCATCCACAGCCATAAAACGTATCTGGCCAATTTTGTTGTCATTTTCCTGCAAACGGCCACAGGCTAAAACAAGCCCACTCTCATCTGCAATAAAAGCGTTAATGCTCCTATCTTCTAAATTATCTGTGCCCGTATCTCTTGGCTGATCCCAAGGCTGGCGTAAGATCTTATAACGAAGGTCAATAATAGCTTCAACTTCTTGTTTTGTGTTTGCTTGTTTCACTTCCATCAGCTTAAAAATTTAAAAGCAATGCCTGATACGTTTTTTAATTCGTTTTTTTGAAAGGTGAATTTATTGATCATGGCTTTTGCTTCGGGTAATTCAAACACTTCTTTCAGATCTCTTATTTTTCCAATTGGAATTTCGCGTTCGATACACAATGTATAAAGGTCTTTAAAATTGTATTGTTTTATATAATTGTAAATTAAATGATACAATTGAATTCTGTTTTGAACCCTTAATTGATTGGTAGCGTATTTTGGATCAGTAGCTAAAGATGGATATTGCATCAATTCACATAAATTCCTGAATTGCGAATTACTGCCAATAGCAAATGTAATAAGTTGTCCATCCTTTGTGTCAAACAATTCGCCGTAAGGCGCAATGTTAGGGTGAAGGCTACCCGCCGCTTTTGGCATTTGTTTTGCAATAAGCCAGTTGGTTGCCTGGTTGGCTAAAGAAGCAATAGCACTGTCAAATAAAGAAACTGATACATGACAACCTCTTTTCGTTTTATAACGATTTAATAAGGCAATTAAAATAGCTTCTTTTAATTGATGTCCCGCTAAAATATCAATCAAAGCAACCGGCATTTTTACCGGTTTAGAGTTTGGTTCACCATTCATGAACATAAAACCACTTTCGGCTTGTAGTATTAGATCGTAAGCAGTGCGCGGACTATCATGCCCAAATCCATTTATTGAAGCATAAATTAATTTAGGATTTAATTTGGAGAGAGTAGAGCGGTCAACTTTTAATTTTACATCATCGCCTGATTTGTAATTGGTGATCACAATATCCGCGTCTTTTATTTGTGCATATAATTTTTGTAACTGCGAAGGAACTGTAATGTCTAAAAATAAAAATTCTTTACCCGAATTTACGCTCCAAAAATAAGCACTCGTATCTTCTTTCGGATTTTCTGTTTTTAATTTCCAGCTGCGGGTAACATCGCCTTTTGTTTTTGGATTTTCAACCTTAATAACTTTAGCACCCAGTTCTGCAAAAAAAGCACTAACGCTCGGCCCGGCTAAAACACCTGCCAGCTCAATAATTTTAAGATCTTTAAATGTGTCTTTCACTGTGAACTTTTTATGCCGCAGATTTCACTGATTTGCGCAGATTATTTTTATTAATTCTGTGTGATCTGCGAAATCTGTCGCTAATTTTTAACGGAGTTCAGCCCCCAATTTCTCTTTGTAATTAGAAATTAATTTTTCCATTACACTTTCAATTTGTTTGTCGGTAAGGGTTGCTTCTTTATTTAATAATGTAAAACTTACGGCGTATGATTTTTTATTACCAAGCTTTTCGCCTTCATAAATATCAAACAGGTTTACTTCTTTCAATAATTTTTTCTCGATATTAAAAGCCAATTCTTCTATCTGTTGGTACTTCACAGCTTTATCAATTAACAAAGCCAAATCTCTTCTCACAGCAGGAAATTTACTGATCTCTTCAAATTCAATTTTTTGTTTTGAGAAGGCTTTAACTAAAGCTTCCCAATTAAAGTCAGCATAAAAAACAGGCTGGGCAATATCAAATGCTTTTAATTGTTTTTTGGAAACAGCACCAACTTCAACCAAAGGTTTATTGTTTAAAGTATAACTTAAGCCGTAATCAAAATTGTTATAAGTGCTTTCAAAACATTTGTAATTGGTGATGCCTGCTTTTTGCAATAAATTAGTTACAGCCGCTTTTAAAAAAGACAAGTCTGCCTTTTGGTTTAACTGAAAAGGATTTTCATTAAAAGCATTTCCTGTAACAAACAACGTTAAGTGTTTTTGCTCGGCATATTTTGGCGCTTCTTTATCAGCAATGGAATAAGTTTTGCCGTATTCAAAAAATTTAAGATCAGCATTTTTACGGTTAATGTTATAAGCAATGGCTTCTAATCCACTAAATAGCATATCCGCACGCAATACATTCAAATCATTACTTAATGGATTTACTACTTTTACATTGTTGTTTTCTTCACCGTAATAAGATTCTTTTGTTAACGATAAGCTCATGATCTCGTTAAAACCAAAACCTTCCAGCAACGACGCTGTTTTATTTTCTAAAGCAACATCATTATTTTTTGCTTCGTTAAAAGCTGTATAAGAAATAGCTTTGCTAACTTCCACATTGTTGTAGCCATAAATACGCATTACTTCTTCGATCACATCGGCTTCGCGCGTTACATCGGTTTTAAAACGTGGCACATTCAATAACAAACCATCCGATCCTTCTGAATCAATTTTTATTCCAAGGTTAAGAATGATATTCTTAATAACAGCTCTGTCAATTTCTTTTCCAATTAAAGCATTACAATTGCTGTAAGAAAAAGCAACTTTATAAGGCTCTAATTTTTCAGGATAGATGTCAACAACTCCCATGCTTAAAGTACCACCAGCCAATTCAAATATTAAATTCGCTGCGCGCGTTAAAGCAGTAATGGTCATATCAGGATCTGTACCTCTTTCAAAACGGAACGATGCATCAGTTTTTAATGCATGTTGTTTTGCAGTTTTACGAACATAGCCTGGATCAAAATAAGCAGATTCTAAAAATATGGCTGTGGTTTTTTCGCTTACACCGCTTTCAATGCCGCCAAACACGCCTGCAATGCACATAGGTTCCGTTTCATTGCAGATCATTAGATCGTTAGCATTTAACGTGCGTTCAACATCATCCAGTGTTTTAAATTTTTCACCTTGTTTTGCAGTACGTACAACAATTTTATTTCCTTTTATTTTTTCAAAATCAAATGCGTGTAAAGGCTGGCCTAATTCATGTAATACAAAGTTGGTAATATCTACAATGTTATTTATCGGTCGCAGCCCAAGCGCTTTTAATCGGTTCTGTAACCAATCAGGACTATCCTTAACTGTAATACCACTAATAACCAATCCTGAGTAACGCGGACAAGCTTCTGCATTTTCTACCACAACTTCAACCGTATTTATGTTTGTTGCTTCGGGCAGTTGATTTAAACCGTTAATGTATAATTGATAATTTGAATTTTCTTTTGTAGAATTTACAATGGCAACAAGATCACGTGCAACGCCTAAGTGCGAAGCGGCATCACTGCGATTTGGTGTTAGGCCGATTTCTAAAACTGTATCGTTTTCTATTTTAAAATAATCAGCAGCAGCTAAGCCAACTTTTGTATCGGCAGGTAAAATTAAAATGCCATCATGGCTGGTGCCTAAACCAAATTCATCTTCAGCACAGATCATGCCTTCGCTTAACGCGCCACGGATCTTTGATTTTTTTATTTCAAACGGTTCACCAGTTGTTGGATATAATTTTGTACCGATGGTTGCAATAATTACTTTTTGACCAGCTGCAACATTTGGCGCACCGCAAACAATGGATAAAGGCTCACCTGTTCCAATATCCACTTTGGTTAATTTTAATTTATCGGCATCAGGATGTTTTTCGCATTCTAAAACATGGCCAACAACCAATCCTTTTAAACCGCCTTTTAAGCTTTCAAAAGATTCAATACCTTCCACTTCTAATCCTGATGATGTTAAGAGGTCTGCCGTTTCTTGTGCAGAATAATCAATATTGACAAGGGTTTTAAGCCAGTTGTAAGAGATCTTCATGTAGTAAAAATAAGAGACTAAAGATAAACATTTTTTTGCTCAAAAACCGTAGCTTTTATAAGCGTTTTGTATTATATATTTATGTGTTTGAAAGCTAAATACCTGTTTATAGTATTGTTTGCAAGCCTTTCGATTATGACGTTGGGCCAAAGCGGTATTTTGTTTGAGGGGAAGTATTCAGAATACAATGTAAATGATTGTTTTAGGGATTCTTTTTTTTACAGTGGGTTTAACGGCAAGCCTTTTAAAGCTAATTATATTTTAAAAGGAACACCCATTTGGCGAACAATAAGTTTAGAGAACAAGCAAAATAAATTATTGTTAGCTACCGATAAAAAATGCAAACAGATAAGTTTAATAGAAGTAATAAAGTTTGGCTTGTTTGAGAAAAAACTTAATGTGTTTAGTAGTGATAATTTTAATGAAGCCGAGAAGACTGTTTTAAGCGCAAAACAAATATCATTAGCGCTTTCGTTTAAAGATTCTTCAGAAGTAACAAGCTTTAATGCCAATGGTGATGAAACAAAAAATACAATTGTAGAAAAGCGCTACATTATTGCGAAAGACATTGTAAATTATTTGATAAAAGAAGACTGGATCGTAAATAATTATTCGGGCAAATTGGAAAAATATATTGTTGCGATTGCACCTTTAGTGCGCGATAAAAAAGCAGAGAAGGTAATTCCTTTATTCTGGCTTTATTACGCGGAATGGCAGGGTTTGTTCAATGCTTTTGCAGCAAAGAATTATTTATCTGATGAAGAAATAACATATAGAGATGTTTTTGAAAGAAATTATTTCGCATCACAAATAAGTAAAGAAAACAATCAGTTCGATCGTTCTGTAAAATCAGTAAATCACGGACAAGACGCTTATCTTGAAAGTGAAATTATAAAAGAGAAAGTCCGCAATTTTGAGAGCGATCTCTTTGGAAAATGATCTATTTAAGTTTGCTTAGCGCACTTTTTAAATTAGCAATAGCGCCAGTAACATCTTCAACTTTACAGGTGCCTACTGACAAGCGGTACCAGCTTGAATTGGCCGAAGCACCAAATGCAGAAAAAGGTACGATGGCTAATTTTGCTTCATCTAATAAATATTTGGTAATATCTGCTGTTGTTGCTAACGTTTTGCCCTCTGCAGTTTTTTGTCCGTGTAAACTAAACTGTACTGTTAAATAAATAGCGGCTTGCGGTGCAATGGCATCCACCTTATAACCTGTTTTTTTTAATTCCTGAAATCCTTTATAAAAACCTTGCAAGCGTGTATCAATTCTCTTTTTTTGTTCGATCAAAAAAGTATCGTATCCTTCCAAATTAGAAAGGTATTTTGCACTTGCCATTTGCTCTGCTTTTGGGGCCCATGCGCCAACGTGCGTTAAAATAGCTTTCATTTTATCGATAATGAATTTCGGTCCCATACTCCAGCCAACACGAACGCCTGTAGCAGCAAGTGATTTAGAGATACCATCCACAAAAACTGTATAATTTTTCATTTCAGGACGAAGAGAAACCGGATCGTAATGTTTGATATCACCAAAAGTGAGTGCCCAGTAAATTTGATCATACATTAAGTACAATGGTTTTTGTGAAGCATCACGTCTTTTATTTTCTTCTAAGATCATATCACAGATCTCTTCTAAACCTTCTTTTGTAAAGACAGTACCCGTAGGGTTTTGCGGAGAACACAAGGCCAATAAAGTAGCATTGGCAATATGCGGCTGAATATCTTTAGCACGCGGCATAAAATTTTGCTCGGGCGTGGCTTCAATAACTACGGGCTTTGCACCGTTTAAGTAAGTGTAGTGATTATTATTCCACGATGGAACGGCAAATATTACAGTATCGTTGGCATCTACCAATGCCCTGAAAATACTGTAAATAATAGGTCTTGCGCCACCGGCAATTAATATCTCATCATTTTTGTAATCCAATCCGCCGCGTTGTTTTAAAAGGTTGCTAACGGCATTACGCAGTTCAAGCATCCCATCCGCAGCCGGGTAATTGGTTTGGTTGGCAATATATTCATCAATAATAAACTGTTTTAACTCTGTGGGAATAGGAAATTCGTGCGGGTTAAAATCGCCAATAGTTAAATTATAGATCTTTTCACCTTGTTTTATCTTTTCATTTACCTCTGCGGCCAATTTTATGATCTCAGAACCAATTATATTCTCTGCTAACTTAGAAACCTTCATTTTAGTAGTATTTTACGCTGTTTTTTAATTTATAGGTTACAAACCTAGATTTATTTTAGAAGTATTCAAATGAATGTTGATATGTTAATTATTAATTCTTACCTTTAAAATACCCTAAATGGTCTATTTGTTTCAAAGCCCCGTCTAAATCCTTTTAAATAGACTAAAATTTGTTTAGATTTGTTGTAACGGAGGCTTTAATTAGGTGTTTTACGCCTCTTTTATTTTAAAAATCTAATCTTATGAAGAGGTTACAATTAGAAGATTTATCGAAACAGCTTGGCTTTTCGAAAACCCTTATATCCATGGTATTAAATGGTAAGGGTAACCAGTATGGTATCAGTAAAAAAACGCAGGCAGAAGTTTTAGATGCTGTTGCCAAATTAGATTATACACCAAATAAATTTGCAAAAGCCCTGCGAACGGGTAAAAGTAATTTTATTGGTCTTATCGTAGCGGATATTGCCAATCCATTCTATTCTAAAATAGCAAAGAATATTGAGAACGTTCTTTTTGAGAAGAATTATAACTTAATGGTATGTAGTACCGATGAAAACGAAGAAAAAGAAAAACGTTTGGTAGAAATGATGATCAATCAACAAGGTGTTGATGGTTTAATTATTGCTTCTACGTTTAAAGATTCTTCTTTTTACGATCAGCAACGTTATCTTTCTATTCCAACAGTATTTATTGATCGTGTTTTGCCTTTATTCAATACCAATTATGTGGTTATTGATAATTATGGAGGCGCTTTAGAAATAATTAATCACCTGATAAGTCACAACTGCAAAAAAATTGCTTGTTTTTCTATTACACCTTCATACATCAGTACAATTGAAGATCGCGTGAATGGTTATAAAGATGCTTTATCAAAAAGCAAATTAAAATTTGATCCATCTTTATTAAAGCCAATTAATTTTGAGAAAGTAGAGAGTGATGTGGAAGATGCTTTAACAGATCTTTTAAAAATGCATCCCGATCTTGATGCGATCTTTGCATTGAATAATAATATTGCAACAACCATTTTAAATGTGTTAAAGAAAAAACAATTTGCCGAAAAAGGAAACAAAATAAAGATTGCCTGCTTTGATGATATTGAGCTTTTTAATATTATTGACAAACCAATTATTTCGGTATCTCAACCTGTTGAAGAGATCGGCAAAAACGCATCTTTATTGATGTTGGATATTATTGATGGTAAGCAAACCAACAAATCAAATATTGTATTGTCTACTAAACTAATTGAGCGTTAGTATCAAACAATTCTACTTCAGTTAAGGGATTGAACAGGTAAACGGTTCCACTTTTTATTTCAATACATTTAAAGCGTTTGCGAACACGCTCACCTTTTTTAAAGATACGCTCGCCGTTATACAAGAACAAGGTATTTAAAGGAATGTGCTCTAAAAAAATAGTATCGCTGTTCTCATCATGCAATTTTAAAGTCCGCAATAGCTGAACATCACTGCAACTAGATGCTGCCGGGTTTTGTAAATATTTTCTCAAGGCAGCAAAAACCTCTAAAGGAAAAATATCTGTACTTAAAAAAGGCTGCATTAATTTCTGAAAATTGCGCTTCCATTCAACACCATGTGGATTAACTGAATTTTTATATTCGTTATAAGTTACCAAATGTGCCACTTCATGTACCAGCGTAATTAAAAAAGCGTATTTGTTTAAGTTGTGATTGATGGTAATTGTATGATTTAAGCCGGAGTGCGGCGACATGTAATCTCCCAAGCGTGTTTTCCGTTCTTTAGTGATCTTTAATTTAAAATCAAGATCAATGATCCATTCAGCTATGGTACCAACGGTTTCTTCGGGCAAATATTTTTTTAATATTGCCGAATTACGCTGGTATTGTAAAGCTCTTGGATCCACACTTTAAATTTAATTATCTTTAGGATAAATAATTTGTTCAAAATACTAACTTTACAAACATATTTTAGTTAAAAATGAACTCAAAACTTGTAATTGAATATATAGTAAGCTGGCTTAAAAGTTATTCGGATAAGTCGGGTACCGATGGATTTGTAGTTGGTATCTCGGGTGGTATTGACAGTGCGGTTACTTCCATACTTTGTGCTTTAACAGGCAAAAAAGTAATTGTATTAAATCTTCCTATCCGTCAATTTAAAACCGAATTTGATCGTAGTGCTGAACATATAAAATGGCTTACAGCCAAATTTAAAAATGTAGAAACGGCAACTGTTGATCTTACAGGTGCTTTAGAAAGCCTTGAATCTACTTTGCCAAAAGAGGTGCAAGATTTTTTAACGATGGCCAATACCCGTGCACGTTTGCGCATGACAACACTTTACGCTTTTGCAGGGCATAATCGTTTATTGGTTGCCGGTACCGGAAATAAAGTTGAGGATTTTGGCATTGGCTTTTTTACAAAGTATGGCGATGGTGGCGTAGATTTAAGCCCAATAGCTGATCTGTATAAAACAGAAGTATATAAGTTGGCAAAAGAATTAGGCGTTGTTGGCAGTATACAACAGGCAAAACCAACCGATGGTTTATTTGCAGATGGCAGAACCGATGAAGATCAGATAGGAGCAACTTATCCTGAATTGGAATGGGCTATGGAATACATTGCAAAAAAAGAAACAACAGATTTAAACGACAGACAAAAAGAAGTATTAAAAATTTATAACAGCAGGCACAATGCCAATTTACATAAGATAGATGCCATACCTGTTTGTTTGATACCACAAAATTTAAAATAAAAGATTATGTTTGGAAAAATGGGAGATATGCTTGGAAAGCTTCAGGAAATGAAGCAAAAAGCAGATGAGATAAAAACGAAGCTCGATGGGATAGTGTTAAAAATTGAAGGAGCAGGCGGTGATATTAAAATTGAAATTACAGGTAACAAAAAGGTAAAAAATGTTTTTGTTGCACCGGCTTTGCAACATGGCGGTAAGGATGAACTGGAAGAACAACTAACCGTTACCATAAATAAAGCAATTGAAACTGCAGATAAGTTGAATGAGGAAGAAATGAAAAAAGCTGCCGGTGGTTTATTACCGGGAATGTAATGATCCGTTTTGAAAAATATTCTGAAAAATTTTTGCCTGGTGTTATCTCTATTTTCAGAAGTAACATTCCGAAATATTTTTTTGATTTTGAGGAAAAAGAACTTATCGAAGATCTTCCTGAGTTTCATCGTACTTATTTTGTAATGTTCTTAAACGATAAAATTGTTGGTGCTGGCGGTTATGCCATAAATCCTGATGATACGGTTTCGTTATGCTGGGGAATGGTGCATAACGATTTCCTTAAACAAAATTTAGGAAAAGCACTTTTAGAATTTCGTTTGAGTGAAATTGAAAAAACGTATCCGGGCAAAACAATTGTAAATTTTACCTCGCAACATACTACCGGTTTTTTTGAAAAGTATGGTTTTAAAATAGTAAGTGTTACCAAAGATGGATTTGGCCCGGGATTAGACAATTGTAAAATGGAATTAAAAAAATAAAATTATGGCTGTTATCTTACCCGTAAATGGAGTTGCTCCAACATTTGGAGAAAATTGTTTTATTGCACCCAACGCTACTATTGTTGGCGACGTATTAATAGGAAACGATTGCAGCATATGGTTTAACGCGGTTGTTCGCGGAGACGTAAACAGTATAAAAATTGGCAACAAAGTAAACATCCAGGATGGGGCCGTTTTACATTGCACGTATCAAAAAACAAAAGTGAATTTAGGTAATAATGTTTCTATAGGACATAACGCTATTGTTCACGGATGTACAGTACATGATAATGTTTTAATAGGTATGGGTGCTATAGTAATGGATAATTGCGAAATTGGCAGCAATACAATTATAGCAGCAGGTGCTGTGGTAACAGAAGGTACAAAGGTGCCAAGTGGTTGTATCTTTGCAGGTGTGCCGGCAAAAAAAGTAAAAGATATTTCGCAGGAATTGATCAACGGTGAAATTGACAGAATAGCAAATAATTATTTAATGTACAGCAGTTGGTTTAAATAACACAACGTTCTTTAGCGCAATAATCTTTGTTCCTTTTCGTTTTTTAATCATCATAAGTTTAACCTAAAATTGTTTTATTATGCAACGCATTATGATCATGGCATTGTTATGCCTTACAGGAAGCCTAGGTTCACAAAATTACAGGTATTATAAACCCGGACAGAATTTTTCTTCTACTGAAAACGCTTGTCTGGTTCTTAAGAATGATAAGCGCACATTACTCTTTTTAAACGATCTTGATAGATATGCAGCTTTTAAAGCTATTAAATTGGTTGGTTTTAATAAACCCGGATTTGATATGGATTCTTTAATAGAAATGATAAACAAAGGATTTGATCCAAAAACAATTATTTTTGATAACTGCGATCTATCAGGTTTTACAGAGCCTTTAGAAATGTTTAATAAATTAGAAGAAGTACAACTTTTAAGTAATTGTACATTTTACGAGAATAGTTTATTTGAGTTATTAAAAGATTGTCCTATAAAAAGGTTGCTCATCCAAAAACGAGATGCAGAACTAATTACAGATAGTTTACATTTTTTAAAGGATCTTAATTCGTTGCAACTTAGTAGCAATAATAAATTTGTTGTACCAAACAAAACTGAGAAAATTCAAATGGATCTGAATGATCATAGTCGCACGATTGATCTGGCTTATTTTGGTAATTTTTATAAAGAGTATAAAAGTAAAACTGTTTTAGTAAATCACTCTTCAAAAACAAAACAAAGCCAAAGCGTAAAAAGTTCGCAAATGGCCTGCATCAGGCAACCCATACCGGGTATTGATATAAATGATACGGTGTATAATTTTAATGCCATGGCTGGATCTACTATATTTTATGAATCAGGTAGTGAAATAACTATTGATAAAAATGCTTTTGTTACATTAAGCGGACAAAATTATACAGGTAATGTAAAATTATTTTACCGCGAATTCAGAAACCCGGTTGAGATCATGCTTTCAGGCATTCCAATGTCAACCAAAGTTGGAGATAAAATGGAGTTATTTAAAAGCGGAGGCATGTACGAAATAGCTGCATACGATGTAAATGGCAACGAATTAAAAACAACAAGTGATACATCGGTAAAAATTAATTTTGCTTTAACAGATACATCAGAAAAATTTAAATTTTATTCATTAAATGATAATGGAAGTTGGACAACCACGGAGGTTACCGTTAAGCCGGGTGTTGCGAAAAAATCTAATAGGCCAGATGCTACAAGGGCTGTAAAAGAATACTATGGTTATTTTTATAGCAATGTAAGAAGCAAAGCCGATACCACCAGTTATGAAGCAAGATTTAAAAGCAAAAACTATCTCTATACCTACCGCAAAGATAATCTGGAAGCAAAAGCAGATTCAATTAGATTTTTCCCAACTTATGGAGCCATGTTCAATAAGAAAAAAAGCAGGAACAAAGCTTTTTTTAGAGTGAAATTCGTAAAACTAACAAAGGAAAATGAGATCATTTATACTATCGTAAAAGCGAATAAAAATAATTATGATATTCCAAAACACATTTTACCATTACTTAACAGAACTTACCTCTATACGGGTAATTTATCAAAAGACGAATTCAGACAAACATACAGCCGTAAACTTTTATGTTGGGATGTTAGGCTCAATTCGGTTGGAAATGGTATAGATCTGAATATTAAAACCGATAATTCATTTATAAGTTTAAAAGGCAAGGTAGTAACATTAATGGACGATGGTACCTGTTATGTTTCTAAAAAGGCAAATCTTGTTTTATGCAACGCGGTAATAAGAGCACTTTATTCAGATGCAAAACGTTTTAATAAAAAAGAAAGAATGCTGCCTTATGGTTATAACGATCTGTATTTTCCAAGAGTAAGTGCAGATGAAAAAGATGTACAGGCATATACCTATTCTAAAAAATATCAAAACAAAGATGAAATACAAATGGATTTTGCCGCCTGGAAAGCTTATGTCAAAAAAATATATCCTGAATATAATTACAACTCATTTCAAAATAATAATGATGTTGGTAATGCTCTAGTAAAAAGTGGCATGGGTATAAAAAATATTGATGCATATATTCACAGCGGGCAAATGGAGGATATTCTTGTAGATTATAACATGGATGTAGATAGTTTGTCAGACGAATACAATGCTATTCTTTTTAAAAGCATTAATACAAGTTACCCTATTACTAAAAGTTATAATGGAAATTCTCTGGCCGGATATTATTTTAAAAGCAATGATAATTATATTGTAAGATTCTCAGGCAATGGCTACATGCAGGTTACCAAGCCCAATGAATTAAGGCAATTAAAAAAAGGCAACAGTGTTAATATTGTCTATCAACAACAACATAATGTTAAAAATCTAAACAGTAAAGATATTACAAACTTAATTCTGGACTAAGTTTGTAAACTTAAAAGGCCCCAAAAGACAGACACACCGTTGGGGGCTTTTTTGATTTTTACTCCCCTTTGAAATCTGGCTTGCGTTTTTCTAAAAAAGCTTTTACGCCTTCATTGTAATCATAACTGTTAGCGGCATCAACTTGTATTGTTCCTTCAAAATTTAATTGTTCGGCTAAATTATTGCTGTAAGATTTGTTTAGTAAACGCTTTGTTAAACCAATTGCTTTTGTTGGCATTGCTGCCACGTGGTGCGCGTTTACCAATGTCTGTTCAAGTAAACTGGCATCATCAAATAATTTGTAAGCCATGCCGTATTGTATTGCTTCATCCGCAGTTACCTTGTCGCCAGTTATCATTAAAGCGCTGGCCATATTAAATCCAACCAAACGCGGTAAGGTAAATGTCCCGCCACTATCCGGTATCAATCCGATTTTGCTAAAGGCTTGTATAAAACTGGCCGATTTTCCCACAAAAATAATATCACATGCTAAAGCAATATTTGCTCCTGCGCCTGCAGCCACACCATTAACCGCAGCAATAATTGGCTTTTCAATATTTCTTATTCTTAAAATAATGGGGTTGTAATGTTCATCTACAATTTTTTTAATGCCTGGTCCGTTTGGATCTATTGCCTCCGCAAGATCCTGCCCCGCACAAAATGCTTTTCCGGTTCCGGTTAAGATAATTGCCCTTACACTTTTATCTTTTTCTGCTTTATCTAACTCAGCAATTAATTGCAAAG
Source organism: Bacteroidia bacterium (assembly GCA_016787705.1). Taxonomy (GTDB): domain Bacteria; phylum Bacteroidota; class Bacteroidia; order B-17B0; family Aurantibacillaceae; genus Aurantibacillus. The sequence continues at coordinate 45,531 of JAEUTP010000017.1, forward strand.
CCATTTCGCGATTAAAGCTGTTAAATTTATCAGCCCTGTTTAACGTTAAAATTAAAACGTTGTTTTTTTGTTCTCTTAAAATAAAGCTCATACTATTTTATAATAATTTAAACCCAAAATTGACGCAGATGATGATCGAGATGTTTGGTTTGTAAAACATCCCATTCTTTTATTGTTAATGGACCAAAAAAAGGGTGAGGTGCTTTAGTTATGCCTTCAGGGCCTTTTTGTTGAAAGTTTAGTATTGTTTCAATTAGTTTTTTCTTTTCAACTTCAAACTCATGTTCGTCAGTTATCATCGCTTCCCTAAAGGTAGGAATGTTTCGTTTAAATTGAGGTTGTTCCATTATTTGCTTACGTGCACGTTTGCCAAATAAAAATCGTATTATCGGATTAACTTTTGGTACTAATTTTCCCGAGGCAATCTCAAAAGGTTTTTGAACATGGGTTAACATTTGGCCAACATTCATTTTTCCCCATTGTGCCTGCGATTGAGGGGTTAAATGATTTATTCTGTCAATGAATTTTTGTGCTGTTTCTGCTTTAAATAAACTATCCATAATTTAATAATACCAAATTACGTAACTAATTGCCTTAAATCAAAATTATTATTATCGGTTAAACTTTAATACTTTTAATTAGTCTAAAACGTATGAAAAAAATATACTTTGGTTTTTTATTCACATTTGGCTTTTCTTTTTTTAAAGCACAGTCATTGTATTTTCCGCCACTAAGCGGATCGGTATGGGATACCTTATCTCCACAAAGCATTAATTGGTGTCAACAAAGAATAGATTCTTTATATAATTATTTGCAGATTAAAAACACTAAATCGTTTATAATTTTAAAGAATGGCAAAATTGTACTGGAAAAATATTTTGGTACTTACACTATAGATTCAACGTGGTATTGGGCATCTGCGGGTAAAAGTCTTACAGGCTTTTTAGCGGGAGTGTCGCAACAACAAGGATTAATAAATATAAACAATCAGGTGTCTCAATATATTGGCACCGGTTGGACAAGTGCGCCATTGGTAAAGGAAAATTTAATTACCGTAAAAAATTTATTACAAATGACCAGCGGTTTGGATGATGCGCCACCATCACCATGTGATAATGAAGATACGGCAAAATCATGTTTGCTTTATCAGGCTAATGCCGGCACAAGATGGGCTTACCATACCGGGGCCTATAAAAAAACTCAAAGTGTAATTAGCGCCGCAGCCGGACAATCTTATAATGTTGTGACTACAAATTGGGTAAAAAGTAAAATTGGAATGGATGGATTTTGGTTTGATCAAATATATTATAGTAAGGCTAGGGGAATGGCACGCTTTGGTTTATTAAACTTAAATAAAGGCATTTGGGCAAATGATACAATAATGAAAGATTCGTTATACTTTAAAGATATGACCAATTCATCACAAAACTTTAATAAAGCATATGGATATTTGTGGTGGTTAAATGGAAAAACTGATTTTATGACCCCGGGCTTTCAAACTGTATTTCCGGGAACATTAATGCCAAATGCGCCAACAGATATGTTTGCCGCTTTGGGCAAGAACGATCAAAAAATATATGTTGTACCCAGCCAAAAATTAGTAGTTATACGACAGGGAAATACTGCGGGTGGATTTAATCTGGCCGCATCTGCCTTTGATAATGTGTTGTGGGATTATATTAATAAACTCGCCTGCAATACATCATCGGTAAAAGAAAATGAACTGATTGAACAAATTGTTATTTATCCTAACCCTGCGCAAAATTTTATTACAATTAAGTCAGATGTTTTACTAAAATCTATATTTATGACCAATGCACTTGGACAAATGATGGATGTAAAACTAATCAACAATAAAATAGATGTATCGCAAATGCAAAAAGGCATGTATTTTTTAACGCTCATGTCGCCGGAAAATACACACCTTGTAAAGAAAATTATTATTAATTAAAAGTCGTTACTTAATTGGTTAGTAGTTTTTTGAAGAATCTCAAAAGCATTTTCTGCCATCAAATTCTCTTTATCTAAAGTCGGATTGATTTCTACCATTTCAAAACAAACAATTTTTTTGCTTCTCATGATATAATAAATAAGGTTACCGGCTTCTTTCTCAGTGATTCCGTTCGGAACGGGTGTACCTGTACCACTTGAGATACGTGAGTCCATGCTATCTACATCAAAGCTTACATATATAATATCGCAGTGATCAAGATAGTTCAACGATTCAATAGCAACACGTTCTACCGCTTTTTTGCGAATTTCCTGTAAGTGAAAAACACGTACTTTGTTTTTCTTAATTAAGTAATCTTCTGGCGGTTCAAAGTCGCGTAAAGCAATGTATACTAAGTCTGAATAATTAATTTTAGGGCAAATTCCGCCTAAATTTTTTAATTTCTCCCAGTATTCAACAGTTTCATCATCGGGCTTATTTTGTTGTCTATCACGGTTATCTTCATTTAAAACACAACAAAGTGGCATGCCGTGCATGTTGCCACTTGGGGTAGTGTAAGGACTATGAAGATCGGCATGAGCATCTATCCAGATAACTCCGAGCTTCTTATCAGGGTAAGCCATACGTATCCCGCTTATGGTTCCTAAAGCCGAACTATGATCGCCGGCTAGTACAATTGGCACCTGCTCTGCCTTTAATGTTTTTTGGATTTCTTTAGCAATGCGCTCATTCAAGTTATATACTCCTTTAATACGTTTGGCATAGTCATGCACCACTGGTTCCAACAATAAATTGTTCTCATTTGGTATTTCAACAGACTTATAGCGTTTAAAGAATGCACTACCAAAATCAAGGGCAGCTATTTTAATTGCATCTACTCCCATGCTGGCGCCCCTGGTACCTGCTCCGATTTCACTTTTAACCTCAATTATTTTAATGGGTTTTATCATAAAATTTAACTTTTTAGTAATAATAAACCTTATTTTTGTATAAAGTAAACAACTTACTTTGATAAACGTTTAGCATAAGTAACTAACTTACATTATAAAATGAATAATCAATATTCAACCCTTATAAACCAAACATTTAACTTCCCGCAAGAAGGTTTTGATGTTGTGGATGATGAATTACAGTTTAATGGAATCCCTTTAATGGATATCATTAAACAATACGGTACACCTTTAAGGATCAGTTATTTGCCAAAAATAAGTTCCCAAATCCAAAAAGCAAAACGTTTATTTAATGTTGCCATGGCAAAGGTAGATTATAAGGGCAAATATGTGTATTGTTATTGCACAAAAAGCTCACATTTTAGTTTTGTGCTGGATGAGGTGCTCAAAAATGATGTGCATATTGAGACTTCATCGGCATTCGATCTAAACATTATCAAAGAGCAGTTCCAAAAAAAGGCATTAAGCAAAGATACATATATTATTTGTAATGGCTATAAACGCACTGCTTACAAGCAAAACATTACAGAATTAATTAATGAAGGTTTTAATGTTATACCTGTTTTAGATCATTTGGATGAGATAGACCATTACAAAAAGTATAGTAAAGCCGAAAATTTAAATCTTGGTATCAGGATAAGTACTGAAGAAGAACCATCCTTTACATTTTACACCTCGCGTCTTGGTATCCGTAGCAGCGAGATCATGAATCTTTATAAAGAAAAAATAAAACCCAATCCTAAATTCAGTTTAAAACTATTGCACTTTTTTATTAATACAGGTATTAAGGATACGATTTATTATTGGACAGAATTAAACAAGTGTTTACAAATATATAAAGAGCTTCGCGAGGTTTGTCCTACACTTGATTCACTTAATATTGGTGGTGGTATGCCAATACGCACTTCTTTAGGTTTTGAATACGATTATGAATATATGATAGAGGAGATTGTTGAGCAGATAAAAGCATTTTGTAAGCAAAACGATATTCCTGAACCAAATATATTTACCGAGTTTGGTTCATACACCGTTGGCGAAAGCGGCGCAACACTTTATTCAGTAGTAGATCAAAAGCAACAGAACGATCGTGAGACCTGGTATTTTATTGACAGCAGTTTTATTACCACACTGCCCGATACCTGGGGCATTAACCAGCGTTTTATTTTGTTGGCTATTAATAATTGGGATAAACCATACGGCCCCGTAAACTTAGGAGGTATGACCTGCGATAGCATGGATTATTACAATACTGAAGCGCATACCAACCAGGTTTTCCTTCCCAAGATTGAGAAGAACCAGAAAACACCACAATACATAGGTTTCTTTCATACCGGGGCTTATCAGGAAGCTTTGAGTGGTTATGGCGGCACGCAACATTGTTTAATACCTGCACCAAAACATGTGTTGATAGACAAGGATGAAGACGGAGAATTTACAACACGTCTTTTTGCAAAAGAGCAAAGCTATAAGAGCATGCTTAAGATACTAGGTTACTAGTTTCTTGTTCCTGGTTTCTAGTTTTAAAACAAGAAACTTGAAACAAGAAACCGGAAATTTTGAGTGTTAACTTCTTCTTTAAATCTTTCTTTAAAAGGCTGTTTTTACATTAGCAAAGCCCTTTCTTATTTTATAACTTTACAACTTATTCTTTAATTTTTATATGGCTTTATTTGACTTTTTAACCCAGGATATTGCAATTGACTTAGGAACTGCAAATACAATTATTATTCATAACGATAAAGTTGTAGTTGATGAGCCCAGTATAGTTGCGGTTGACAGAACTACGGGCAGAGTAATAGCTGTAGGACGCCAAGCTCAAATGATGCATGGTAAAACACACGAGAACATAAAAACAATTCGTCCGCTAAAAGATGGAGTTATTGCAGATTTTCAGGCGGCAGAAGAGATGATAAAAGGTATGATCAAAATGATCAATCCCGGAAATCGTTTTTTTAAACCATCGTTGCGTATGGTAATTTGTATTCCGAGTGGTATTACCGAGGTTGAGAAACGTGCGGTTCGCGATAGTGCTGAACATGCGGGAGCAAAAGAGGTGTACATGATACACGAACCAATGGCGGCTGCAATTGGCATGGGTATTGATGTTGAGGAGCCAATGGGAAATATGATCATTGATATTGGAGGCGGTACTTCCGAAATTGCTGTAATTGCATTAGGAGGCATTGTGTGTGATAAATCTACACGTATTGCTGGTGATGATTTTAACGCTAATATTGAAGAATACATGCGTCGCCAACATAACATTTTAATTGGTGAGCGTAGTGCGGAGAGAGTGAAAATTGAAGTAGGCGCCGCTATGACAGAGATCGATAATCCACCCGCTGACTTTGCAGTACAAGGGCGCGATTTAATGAGCGGTATTCCAAAAGAGGTTTACATTAGTTATGTAGAGATAGCGCATTGTTTGGATAAATCAATTTCCAAAATTGAAGAAGCGATCTTGAATGCCTTAGAGATGACGCCGCCCGAGTTGGCAGCGGATATCTATCGTAAAGGAATTTTTATGGCTGGTGGTGGTTCTTTATTGAGAGGTTTGGATAAACGTATCTCAATGAAAACAAAATTACCAGTTCACGTTTGCGAAGATCCGCTTCGTGCGGTTGCACGCGGCACGGGAATTGCACTTAAAAATGTTCATAAATTCCCTTTCCTTATCAAGTAATCAGCCTAAGCGCATCGTAGCTTTATAAAGTGACACATTTGTTTCACTCGCTAATAATTTAACACGTGAGAAACTTACTTGCCTTTGTATTAAAACACCACTTTATATTTATTTTTTTGTTACTGCAAATGATAAGTGTTTGGTTAATGGTGAAAGATAATGGTTACCAGGGGTCGCAGGTATTAAATTCATCTAACCAGGTTGTAGCAGGTATTTATACAGCCGCTGCAAACACAAAAGATTATTTTGCATTAAAACAAGAGAACGATAAATTAGCCTTGGAAAATTCGGTTCTGCGAAATTTTTTAAAATCAAATTATTCTATTTTGCCTTTACGCGAATTTAAAAAAAACGATACGCTGTACAAACAACAATATTCTTTTATGAGTGCAAAAGTGGTTAACTCATCCGTTAACAAACGCCGTAATTTTTTAACTCTTAATGTTGGTGCCAATCAGGGTATTGGGCAGGATATGGCAGTAATGAGCAGCGAAGGTATTGTTGGGATTGTTACAAACGCGTCAACTAATTTTGCAAGCGCCATGAGTATCCTGCATAAAGATATACGTGTTAACTGCCAATTAAAAAAAGATGGAAGTTATGGGCCTTTAATTTGGGATGGAAAAGATTATCGTTATTGCTTACTTACAGATATTCCAACACACGCAAAAATAAAAGCAGGCGATACAGTTATTACAAGTGAGCTATCGGGCATTTTTCCAGAAGGTATCATGGTTGGTTTTGTTGAAAGTTTTGAACGTCGTCAAAATGAAAGCTTTTATACTGCGAGAATAAAATTAAGTGCCGATCTTAAAAAAGTAAACCATGTTTACGTGATCAAAAATAAATTTAAAACAGAAAGAGATTCACTAGAAAAAACAGCACAGAAACAAGTTGACGACTGAGATAGCTAAAAATATTTTTCGATTTATTTTATTAATACTGGTACAGGTGTTGATCATTCAAAACATTAACCTGTCCAGCTACATTATTTTATTGCCATACGTTTTAATAATTATTTTATTACCGTTTGAATTATCGCGTGTAACCGTTCTTTTCATTTCTTTTTTTCTTGGTATCTGTATCGATTATTTTTTTGATTCATCCGGCCTTCACACATCTGCCTGTACATTAATGGGTTTTAGCCGATATTATGTTTTAAAATTTATTGCCCCGCGAGATGGTTATGATGTTGGTGTGCAACCAACCGTTACCGATATGGGTCTGGCGTGGTTTTTAAGTTACGCGGGCACATTAATAATTATTCATCACTTTTTCTTTTTTTATATTGAGGTATTTCGATTTTCTGAATTTTTCAGAACATTATTAAGAGCAATATTAAGCAGTATTGGTACGTTTGGTTTAGTGTATCTTATCCAGTTCTTATTTTTTACTACACGTAAACGCTCATGAGTATTAATTCGCAACAACTAAGTAATAGGAAATTAATTATAGGAGGATTTTTTTGCCTTATTATAATTATTTATTTATGCCGTTTATTTTACATCCAGGTAATTGATATTCAATATAAATTAGATGCGGAAAAAAATGCGTTCAGGTACATGACAGAATACCCAGTTCGCGGATATATTTACGATCGAAAAGGGAAATTATTGGTTTTCAATGCGCCATCTTATGATCTTATGGTTATTCCCCGCGAAACAAAAGGTTGCGATACAATGGGTGTTTGTGAAGTTTTACAAATTACCAAGCAGGATTATTTAAAGCGAATGAAAAAAGCCTGCCAGGCACCCAACTCTCCACGTAAAGAAAGTATATTCGAAAAACAAATGTCGGCACAAACGTATGCGGCATTGCAAGAAAAACTATACCGCTTTAAAGGCTTCTTCGTTCAAAAACGTACCGTAAGAAAATATCCCCGGCCAATTGCAGCGCATCTTTTAGGTTATGTTGGTGAGGTAAGTAAAGAACAGGCAGAAAAAGATCCATATTATAAAGAGGGCGATTATATTGGTATTACAGGCCTTGAACGGAGTTATGAAGACGCACTTCGCGGAAAAAAAGGAACGCAGATAGCTATTACCGACGTACACAATAAAGTTATTGGTCGTTATATGGATGGTAAATACGATACTTTGGCCATTGCCGGAAAACCGTTATATTGTAGTATTGACAGGGATTTACAGGAGTACGGCGAAAAATTATTAGTAAATAAAAAAGGTGCGATTGTTGCTATAGAACCTTCTACCGGTGAAATCTTATGTTTGATATCCGGCCCCGCTTATGATCCTAATTTATTGGTTGGTGGTAAAGAACGCTCTAAGAATTTCACTAAATTATATTACGATAGTTTAAACAGGCCTTTGTTTAACCGGGCTCTTACAGCAATGTATCCTCCCGGTTCTATTTTTAAATTAATAGATGCCTTAATTGCACAGCAGGATGGATTAATTAATCGGAGTACTGTATATCCATGTGCTATGGGCTATCCGCCAATGGGTGGTAAACCAAAATGCCACGCTCATGGTGGTGGTAAAAATTTACCTGGCTCTGTTGCCGCTTCATGTAACTCATACTACGCGTATGTTTTTCGGGAAATTGTTGATCAGCGCAAGTATCCGAATTTTATTGATGGTTATAATCACTGGCGCGATATGGTTAAAACATTTGGTCCGGGTACACGTTTAGGTACCGATCTCCCGTATGATAAGCCAGGTAACGTGCCATCTGTAGAGTATTACAATAAAGTTTTTGGAAAGAACGGCTGGCGCAGTAATACCATTGTATCGTTAGGTATTGGCCAGGCAGAGTTAACACTGGTGCCTCTGCAAATGGCAAATGTAGTAGCAAGCATAGCTAATCGTGGATATTACTATACACCTCACAGTGTTAAGGGAGTGGGTATTGATAAACATCTTGATAAAAAATTTAAAGAAAAACATTATGTTGGTGTACAAGATCCAACTGCTTATTTAAATGTAATTGATGGTATGCAGGGTGCTTTAGAGCCGGGGGGCACTGCATTTACAAACCGTTTAAAGGATATTGTTGTTTGCGGTAAAACAGGTACAGCCCAAAACCCGCATGGCGATGATCATGCCGTGTTTTTAGCTTTTGCGCCGCGAGATAATCCAAAGATCGCTATTGCCTGTATTGTTGAAAATGCAGGCTTTGGTAATACCTGGAGCGCCCCCATTGTAACTTTGATGATTGAAAAATATTTAAAAGGAAAAACAGACAGGCCAGAGACCGAGAAACGAATGCTTGAAGGCGACCTGATTACAAAAAATAATTTAAAAGAACTGGCAAAAACAAAGCGCCCTGTAAAAAATTAATCAATTGGCAAGAAACGAAAATAGTATATTTTATGGTGTAGATCGTATAACACTTATTGTATACGTATTACTGGTTTTCATGGGCTGGCTAAATATTTACGCTGCTGTTTATGATGAAGAACATCAGAATATTTTTGATACAACGCAAAAGTATGGTAAACAGCTTATCTGGATTGGTGGTGCCGCTGTTATTGCTTTTAGCATTTTATTGATTGATGCCAATTTTTATACAGCCTTCTCTTATGGTTTTTACGGTGTGCTAATTGTTGCAAATATTCTTGTGGTTTTTTTAGGCCGCGAGATTAAAGGCAGTAAATCGTGGTTTGGTATAGGTGGCTTTGGGGTTCAGCCGGCAGAGTTTATGAAGTTTGCTACCACATTGGCCATGGCAAAATTTTTAAGTAACCAAAATATTGTTGTGAGCCAGCAATTTCGCCTGCGGTTAAAAGATCTTATAAAAAATTATAAAAACACTTTTATAGCCCTATTATTTATTTTGTTGCCTTTAGTGATAATTAAAAAATTACAGGATGAAACCGGTCTTGCAATTGTTTTTGTGGCTTTGATAATAGTACTTTATCGTGAAGGTTTAAGTGTAGGCTTTTTAATTTTTGGTTTGTTGGCTGCGATTCTTTTTGTTGTAGCATTAATCGTTACAAATATTACCGGACTTATAATTACGCTTGCGGTAATTGCTGCTTCTGCTTTTTTATTCATTAAGCGCAGTCGCGCAAATCTCATTGGCGTAATTGTTGTTTTTTTATTGGCAGCTGGCGTTGTGCTCGGAACAAATTATGTGTACAATCATCTCGAAGAACATCAAAAAGTAAGGATTGATGTATTGTTAGGCAGAGGTAATGTAGATCTTAAAAAGGAAGGATATAATGTTAACCAGGCAAAAATTGCTATTGGCAGTGGTGGCTTTTTTGGTAAAGGTTATTTACAAGGCACACAAACAAAATACGATTTTGTACCCGAGCAGGATACTGATTTTATTTTTTGTACAGTAGGTGAGGAGTGGGGTTTTGTTGGAAGTACCGTAGTTATTTTTTTAGAATTGTTTTTAATTCTCCGCCTTATTTTTCTGGCTGAAAGGCAGCGTTCAGATTTTAGCAGGATATATGGTTACGGCGTAGCTGCTATATTGTTTTTTCACCTGGCCATTAATATTGGTATGACCATTGGCTTAATGCCTGTAATTGGTATCCCCTTGCCATTCTTTAGTTACGGAGGTTCTTCGCTATGGTCGTTTACCATCCTATTATTTATTTTTGTAAAACTAGATGCAAATAGACTGCTTATTTTAAGGTAATTCTATGGTATTTAAATTATATTTGTTAAGCAATATTAAACATTAAACAAACGTTAAGCTTCTGAATAGCTATATCTATTAATGCATTTTTTTTTTACAAAAAATAAATACTTTTTATTTTTACTTATAATATTCATTATTTGCGAAATTATCGTAAATCCAATTGGCGAATTTCCTTTAAATGATGATTGGGCTTATTCGAAATCGGTATCGTTTGCCATCCATGGTGTTTATACGATCGGTGATTTTGGAGCCATGACGCTTTTTACTCATTTATTGTGGGGAACAATCTTTACAAAGATCTTCGGCTTCTCATTTACCGTGTTGAGGTTCTCTACGCTTATTTCATCGCTCATCGGTCTGTTTTTTCTAAATAAACTCATTGTTAAGATAAGCAATAATCTATGGCTTGGCTTTTTTTCGTGTTTAGTGTTATTGTTTAATCCATTGTACTTTAGTCTTACAAATACATATATGACGGATGTAAATTTCACAACTCTATTAATCTTAAGTTGTTATTGTGCCTTTGTTTTTTTTGACACGAAAAAGGAAATATATATATATTATTTTTTATTATTATCTATTGGTCTTGTATTAATTCGTCAATTTGGAATTATTTTACCAATTTGTTTTTTTGTTTCTTGTATTACTTTAAAAGAAAAAAGGAAAAGATATTTAATTATCTCGTTTATTGTTATTGTAATAACTCTTGGTGTATTGAAATTTTACGAAAGTATACTTAAGCATTCTTTATCCTACGGTGCAGCTTATACTTTTTCAGGATCCATTGATCTTTTGAGTTATGCTTTTTGGGAGAATTTTTTTGTAAATATAGCCGGGCGGTATAAAGTTATTTTAGTGCATATTTTTATATATGGCTTTCCATTAGCAATTATTTATCTCGCTTCAATTATTAGATCAGTCAATAAAATTTACGCTTTTACGGTTTCTATAATATGTATTTTTGGTTGTTATTTCTTGTTGCAGGGTAATATTTTTCCTTTTCATAATATGTTTACAAACATGTGTATTGGGCCTGAAACTTTTCACGAAAGCAACGGCCATACAAGATCTACTGATTTTGCGACACTCTGCGATATAGTAAAATATGTTTTTTCTTCGTTCACTTTTATTGTACTTATACTTTTTTTATCGTCCAAAATTAAGCTTGGTAAAGCGGCATTTAAATTTGAACCGGAGGTTTTATTTTTAGTTTTGTTATTGGGTATGTATATTTTTATGATACTTATAACACAAAAAGATGTGTATTTTGACAGGTATCATTTACCAATAATTGCCTTAATCTTTATTCTATTTTCCTTTATGAATAAAACTTTTAAAGCCAAATACAGTATAAGTGTATTGATCTTGTTTTGCTTTTTTTATTTATCGGTTTTTGGAACAAAGGATTATCTTACCCTTAATCGAAACAGATGGGATGCTTATTATTTTATAAAGGACAGGGCGAAAGTTGATGCTGAGAAAATTAACGGTGGCTTTGAGGTGAATTGCTGGAATGATGGAAAAAATAATTGGTGGGCAGATTACGGTAATCTTCAAAACTATGATTACCTTATCCAGTTTAATGAAGAGAAGAGTTTTAAAACGCTTCGTGAGTATGAATTCCAGCGCTATTTTCCGTTTAAAAAAGATACTATAAGGCTACTTATGAGGGTAGATACTGCAAAAACAGCCACTAATTAGTGTTGCTTATTGTTAAGGCGCAATATTGTTACTATTTTTAGTTTATTTCACTTTTTACATTAAGGGTTTTTGTTATTTTTACCTTTTCAAAATGGCACAAAAATCAAGCAAATACGTTAAATGGCTTTGGATACTTTTTCTTGGTCCATTTCTTCTTCTATTTACAATTGTAGCGCTTACCGGCTTTGGAGTTTTTGGTGCTCTGCCCAATGTAGAAGAATTGGTAAATCCCAAAAATAATCTTGCCACCATTGTTTATAGTGGCGATATGAAGATACTTGGAAAGTATTATAGCGAAAACCGGGTTAATGTAAATTTTAATCAGTTAGATAAAGATCTTGTTGAGGCATTGATTGCAACTGAAGATGCGAGGTTTTATGAGCATAGCGGAGTAGATGTAAAAGCATTGGGTCGTGCTGTTGCAGGTGCTTTTATTGGAGGTAATAAAGGGGGGGGGAGTACCGTTACCCAACAGCTGGCTAAAATGATGTTTCCTCGCGAAAAATTAAGCAAATTTGAGTTGGTTATTCGTAAAATGAAAGAATGGATTATTGCTACACGCTTAGAAAAATATTATACAAAGGATGAGATCTTAGCACTTTATTTAAACAAATTTGATTTTTTAAATTTAGCGGTTGGTGTAAAATCGGCATCACAAATTTATTTTAACCGTTCGCAGGATAGTCTTAATATTGAGCAGGCAGCCATGCTTATTGGTATGGCAAAGAACCCCGCACTTTTTAACCCCATTCGCTTTCCCGAAAAAACAAAGCAAAGGCGAAACGTTGTAATGAACCAAATGGTAAAATATGGTTATTTATCACAACAAAAATACGATAGCCTAAAAGTATTACCGTTAGATCTGAGCTTTCATCCGGAAGATCATAATGATGGTTTAGCGCCTTATTTGAGAGAATACCTGCGTGATAATTTTTTAAAATCATGGTGCGAAAAACACATCAATCCTGAAACAAATAAACCTTACAACGTTTATAAGGATGGTTTAAGAGTTTACACCACTATTGATTCGCGTATGCAACAATACGCAGAAGAAGCAGTTTTTGAACACATGCACGATCTGCAAAAAGTTTTTGATAAAGATCTTGCAAAAAAGAAGAACGCACCTTTTGCCTGGAATGTTACAAAAGAAGAGATAGCCAGTATTATGAATTCATCAATAAAACGAAGTGATCGTTTTCGTTCTGCTAAAAAGGCAGGTATGAGTGATGAAGAAGCCATTGCTACCTTTTACAAACCGGTAGATATGTCTGTTTACAGTTTACGCGGTGATATTGATACTGTAATGACACCCTTTGACAGCATAAAATATTATAAGGGGTTTTTACAAACAGGCTTTATGGCCATGGAGCCACAAACCGGTTACGTTAAAGCATGGGTAGGTGGTATTAACCACAAACATTTTAAATACGATCACGTTAAAGTTAGTAAGCGCCAGGTAGGATCAACATTTAAACCTTTTGTATACGCATTGGCTATACAGGAAGGTTACTCGCCATGCCATCAGGTACCAAACGTTAGAACCTGTATTACCTTACCCGACGGTAAGGAATGGTGTCCTAGCAACTCCGATGGACCAAATGATAAAAACAATGGCAAGATGTTGACCTTAAAAAAAGCACTGGCCAACTCCATTAACTACATAACGGCCTGGGTTATGAAGCAATACACACCTCATGCCCTTGTTACTTTGGTAAAGCGTTTGGGTGTTACCGCAGAGATACCCGAAGTACATTCAATTTGTTTAGGTACCGCAGATATAAGTGTGTTTGAAATGGTGGCTGCCAATTCAACATTTGCAAATAAAGGAACGTATATTCAACCCACTTTTGTTACGCGTATTGAAGATAAGAATGGTAAAGTACTCGAAGAATTTATTCCAACAACCGATGAAGTGTTTAGTGAGGAAAAAGCATACACCATGATACAATTGATGCGTGGTGTAGTAGATGGTGGTACAGGTTCACGCTTAAGATCGCGTCATAAATTAATGAATCAGATAGCAGGTAAAACAGGTACAACACAAAAAAATGCCGACGGTTGGTTTATTGGTTTAACACCCGAATTGGCAGCAGGTGCCTGGGTAGGCGGTGAAGACAGGAGCATTCACTTTAACTCGATGGTAGAAGGACAAGGGGCAACAATGGCTTTACCAATCTGGGGGAAATTTTTTAGTAAAGTATATGCCGATTCAAAATTGAAAGTAAGCAAAGGTGAATTTCCGCGACCAAAAAATTTAGATCCTAACCTTGAATTGGATTGCAGTAAATATGATGCAACAGATAATGACGGTTCGGAAGAGATAAATGAATTTGATAATTTAAAAGAATAGTAAGTATGATCAATAGAGTTGTAAAAAATGTTGAAGAAGCATTAAAAGACATTAAAGATGGTAATACCTTAATGGTAGGTGGTTTTGGTTTGTGTGGTATTCCTGAAAATTGTATTGCAGAGTTGGTTAAAAAAGGTGTTAAAAATTTAACCTGTATTAGCAATAATGCCGGTGTAGATGATTTTGGATTGGGTTTATTGCTCCAAACAAAGCAGATCAAAAAAATGATCTCAAGTTATGTTGGTGAAAATGATGAGTTTGAGCGTCAGATGCTAAGTGGTGAATTGGAAGTTGAATTAGTGCCTCAGGGTACACTGGCCACACGTTGCATGGCTTCCGGTTACGGTATGCCGGTTATTTTTACACCTGCCGGCGTTGGCACTGAAGTAGCAATTGGAAAAGAAACACGCAAGTTTACATTTAACGGCGAAGAAAAAGAATATTTAATGGAGAAGGCTTTTGAAGCCGACTTTGCTATTGTAAAAGCATGGAAAGGCGATACTGCCGGAAATTTAATTTATAACAGCACCGCCCGTAATTTTAATCCTTTAATGGCCATGGCCGGCAGAATTACAATTGCAGAGGTAGAAGAACTTGTTCCCGCGGGAGAATTAGATCCTGATCATATTCATACGCCGGGTATTTATGTTCACCGTATCTTCCAGGGACAGAAATATGAAAAACGTATTGAACAAAGAACGGTGAGAAAGAAATAATACTGTATAATATTATCAAAAAAAGTTTACATCATTACCTGCGCAACTAAATATTAAAAATGACAAAAGATAGTTCTTTTAAAAAAGTAGTTAGTGGTAAAGGAAAGCTTAATCTTAATTTATTTCTGCTTGCTTTTGTTATTATCTTGTTTTTTGTGAACGCCTATAATCTAGCACTTACACAAAGGCCTTCTATCATGCATCAATGGCGGCAAAGTGACTGTCTATCTTTTACAAAGAATTATTATGAAGAAGGACTAGATTTCTTTCATCCAAAATTGCATTTTCAGGCCAATAAAGATGGAAGTGCTATTAGTGAATTTCCAATCCTGAATTATACAGTTGCCTGCTTATGGAAGATATTTGGCGAGCATGAATTCGTGTATAAATTATTAGAGTATTTTATATTCATTCTATCTGTTTTTTTTCTTTTCAATACTCTTCTGCGATCAAATGCTTCTTTTTTGTTCTCATTATTTTGCGTTAGCTTTTTTCTAACATCACCAATGCTGGTGTATTATGGGTTTAATTTTATTGCAGATGTTCCAGCACTGTCTTTAGCAATAATAGCTTTTTGTTTATTATATTATTTTTATGAAACTAAATCGGCAAAATATTTTTATTGGTCCTTGTTTGTTTCTACACTTGCAGTTCTTATAAAAGCGAGTGCTATAATGCCCTTTGCACTTTTATTGTTTTTTTCGATAATTGATGTTTTTAACTTTAACCGTTTTTTTAAGACCGAAAAATTATTTACAAAAAAAATAATACCACTATCATTTATTATTTTATCAATACTCCTTATCATTTCATGGTATAAATATGCTGTGTATTATAATGGTGATAGTAATAATGGTGTTTTTCTTTTAACTGTGTTGCCCATTTGGGAAATGCCTGAAGAAGCCATAATCTCTAATTTTCAATCTTTATTTAATATTCTTTTTCCTGTATTCTTAAACAAGCCAATGTTCTTTTTATTTCTGTCGGCGGTTATTTTTGTTTTTGCAAATCTTAAAAAACTCAATACTTTCTTTCAATTTTCTTTTGTGTTTGCCACTTTGTTCTTTGTGTTTTATATTTTATTCTTTTTTCAGGTATTTACAGTTCATGATTATTATTTAAATAATTTAATGATATTACCGGTAATTACCAGTGTATGTATAGCTCATATTGTTTTTAACAATGAATTTAATTGGGTGGGTAATAAAAAATTCTTTACTGCTTTTGTTATAATAGTTATTGTTTTTAATTCATTTTATTCTGCCGCTTTTTTTCGCTTAAGAACCATAAGAAACGACAGTATGTGTAGTTGGTATCCTTTTTTGTCAAAAGAAGAAAAAGATTATATGGCATTTTTAAGATGGTCGTATAGTAATTCCACAAAACCGTTAGAGACCATCATTCCTGACCTTAGGAAGGCCGGTATAGATAGGAAAGATAGGGTGTTGAGTATTCCAGATGAGAGTTTTAATATCACACTTTATTTAATGGATCAAAAAGGACTTACACTTAGTGAACAGCGTTTTGCGGATTCGAACCTGGTTAAGAGATTTATTTTAGAAGAGAATTTGAAATATGTTGTTGTAAATAACCCAACAGTAAAAAATATAACATCTTTTAAATTAATAACAGATAATTATAATTTTCTCCTTAAAAAGGAACATATAGAAGTATATAAACGTAAAGAGTTGTAGTAAATGTTATTTAATTCATTACATTTTTTATTCTTTCTTCCAGTTGTTGTTGGATTGTATTACCTATTGCCTCAAAAATTCAGGTGGATGCTGATCTTTTTATCCAGCTGTTATTTTTATATGGTGTTTGTTCCAAAATACATACTTATACTTTTTTTAATTATTATTGTTGATTACATTGCAGCACTTACTATCGAAAGGGTAGAAGGTAGATTGAAATTATTTTATCTTGTAGCTAGCTTAACTGCAAACATTGGTCTTTTGGCCTTTTTTAAATACTTTAATTTTTTTAATGAGAATTTAGTTTCGGTATTTTCTTTATTCGGAAAAGAATTTCACCCTATAAACTTAAATATTATTTTGCCTATTGGCTTGTCATTTCACACTTTTCAGTCTATGAGTTATACAATTGAAGTTTATCGTGGAAGACAAAAAGCAGAAACGCATTTAGGATATTTTGCCAATTACGTGCTCTTCTTTCCGCAAATGGTTGCCGGGCCAATTGAGCGATACGAAACACTTGGCAATGAATTAATGAATGTACACAAACCATTGTATCAAAATTTTTCAGATGGCTTTAGATTGATATTGTACGGTTTGTTTATAAAAATGGCTGTTGCCGATAATATAGCACCATATGTGAATCAGATCTATGCTGATCCCTTAAAATATAATTCTTTTGAAGTTTTATTGTCTGTATTTTTATTTTCCTTCCAGATCTATGCCGATTTTTTTGGTTATTCAACCATAGCATTAGGTTGTGCTCGTTTATTAGGAATTAATATCATGAATAATTTTAAAACACCATACCTCGCAAAAAGTGTATCTGAGTTTTGGTCGCGCTGGCATATTTCGCTTAGTACCTGGTTTAGAGATTATTTATACATTCCTTTAGGCGGTAACCGTGTAAGGATACCAAGATGGAGTATCAACATTTTAATTGTTTTTATGGTTAGTGGTTTATGGCACGGCGCTAGCTGGACATTTGTAGTATGGGGGGCTTTGCATGGAATAATGCTTTTACTCGAAAGATATTTTTCTATACTTTTTAAATTTGAAATTAAAAAAGAATGGAGTATACTAAATGCATTTTTGGTTTTAAAAACATTTGTAATTACTTCTTTCATCTGGATATTTTTCAGGGCAGAAAATTTTCAGAAAGCAAAAGATATTATTAAAGCAATTATAAGAAATCAGTCTTTTCAATGGGCCCAATTGGATATAATTATGCCTTTATTCTTTACAGGCTTAATAATTATTTTTGATATATTTTTATATAACTCACGTTTCGATACTAGATTAAATAAACTTAAAACCCCTTATAGATGGGCCTTTTATACAGTATTATTATTTTTTTTAATGGCATTATCGGGTACTCAAAAATTCACTTTTATTTATTTTCAGTTTTAAATGGTAAAAAAAATTATAATAAAGTTTTTTATGCTGGCAATAATAATTGCAGCGTTAAACCTTGTATATAATTTTATATTGTATAAGCGCGATCTTAACGAAAAATGTGAGCAGATAGTTGAGATAAAAACAAAACAAGCGGCTACTGATATTTTTTATTTTGGCGAGTCATCTAATTTTAACGTGCGTGAAACTGATTCGATCAAAAACACTATTTCTGAGATCACCGCTTTCTTTTTTCCAACGCTTACCTTAACTACTATTAATAAACCCGCAACACATGCAGGTATTTATAAAGAGTGGTTAAAACAAATAAATGTAAACGAAAACAAGCCAAAGGCCGTGATTGTTACCTTAAATATGCGCTCGTTTGATGCGGCATGGATACATTCACGTCTTGAAACTCAATTACAGGAATCTGTTGTTTTGGCGCAGCCTTATCCTAACATTATAAACAGGTTCTTGCTTTCATTACAGGCTTTTGATAATAAAACCGAACAACAACGCGAAGCCGAAATGCTAAAAGAATGGCAAACCACGCCGTTGATTTTTCCTTTCCCGTTTAAGTATAAAACAGTAAGAGAATGGGATAATGCCATGGCGCAAGGTACTTATCTAAAGGCGGACGGCAGTTGGGATCACGAAAAAATAACACTTGCCTGTCACTATATAAAAGGCTACGCATTTAATATTCGAGAAGATAACCCGCGTATAAAAGATTTTGATGAGATAGCCGATTGGTGCAATAAAAATAAGGTGAATTTGTATTTAAATTTAATGGCCGAAAATATTGAATACGCAGATAGTTTAGTTGGCAAAGAATTAGTATTTTTAATGAAACAAAACAGGGATTATTTAGTAAAACGGTATCATAAAAACAATTGTGTGGTTGTTGATAACCTTGAATTGGTAAACGGGAAAGAATTTACTGATCAAAATTGGACAACCGAGCATTATGGATACAAAGGAAGAATGATAATTGCCAAGAACGTAGCTAAAGCATTAAATAAACAATTTTCAAAAGAATATAAAAACGTATATTGATATGTTAGATAAGAACGGTATAGCCAAAAGAATAGCAAAAGAAGTTAAAGATGGTATGTTTGTTAATCTGGGAATTGGAATTCCAACGCTGGTAGCAAACTACATTCCCGAAGGTGTAAATGTTGTATTGCAGTCAGAGAACGGTATATTGGGTATGGGGCCATTTCCCTTTGAAGGAGAAGAAGATGCAGATCTTATAAATGCAGGTAAACAAACTATTACTTTATTAAAAGGTTCAAGTATTTTTGACAGCGCTATGAGCTTTGGTATGATCCGTTCACAAAAAGTCAATCTTACTATTCTTGGAGCTATGGAAGTGAGTGAGAATGGTGATATTGCCAACTGGAAAATTCCGGGAAAGATGGTAAAAGGGATGGGTGGGGCCATGGATCTTGTTGCCAGCGCTAAAAATATTATTGTTGCAATGCAACAGGTTAATAAAGCCGGACAATCAAAATTTTTACCTAAATGCGAATTGCCTTTAACCGGCGTTAGATGCGTAAAAAAAGTAGTTACGGAATTAGGCGTTTATGAAATATCACCGCAAGGTGGTTTTAAATTATTAGAACGCGCTCCTGGCATAAGCGTTGAACAAATAAAGAATGCAACTGCTGGCAAATTGATTGTTGAAGGCGATGTACCTGAAATGCAGATCTGAACGATCTGTTTTTAATTTTATATTTAAGATAATATTTAATGTTTGACAGTTATTTTTTACCTTAGAGCAAATATTAATTATCATTGCCTTCTTATTTTATTTTAGTTCTGTACTATTAATCGAATTCAATAGCAAAAGATTATTCTCGGTTCTTTTTTTAGTTTTCCGATAATGAATTAACGAAGTAATCCTAATCATTAATAAAGGTTACCTTGCTTTCTTCAATATAATAACTCTTAAGCCAGTTAGAAAGTTTTATGTGATTAGGGTCATTATAAGCCGCACATAAATTACCATAACATGTACTCGAATAGCCATTAAGTGTATATAATCCTAATTTTTGAGTGGCAAGCATAACATCAAGATGGAAACTTTCCGAGCCGTCTTTTAAATTTAGTACTGCAATTATTTTATTGTTTGCGGTATTTTGCGAACGAATTAAGTTGCACATTCTTTCAGTTTTGTTAATTCTTTCTTGCGTAAGCGAGCGTGACATTTTTTTGTTATCAAATAAGTTATCACCTATTACCAGAAAAGCTAAAAACAGGCTTAGCCAAATAGATCTTTCTTTACTAAATTTAGAAAAGTAATAAAGGCTAAGCCATATCATTACAAATGTAATAACAATCATAAATCTACTTGTAAGCCTCATGCTTCCAAACCCGGGGAGCATTTGAATATACTTGAACAAAGAGTGGCCGGATTCTGTTCTCGAAAAAAGTAAAATAAAAAAGCAACAACTAACAACCAAGAATGCACTTAAAAAATTTATTGTTTGTTTTTTAATAACACAATAAATTACATGTATTAAAGCTATAAAAAAGCCCATGTAACAAAATATACCGGCAAAAAGCTCATGTAAATACCAAAGTGGATATTCTCTCGCCGGTGTATCTCTCAAGAGTTGCCATGTAATTGAACTATCAACTGGTAAAAAATAACTAAAAAATGTAGGTATGCCTGATACTATTGTGGAGTACTTTTGTGGACCCAGGGCCCTGGCCATATTGAAATAAGGTAGTGCTACCAACAAAATTAATACCATGCCCGTAATAGTTACAATGCTTAAACGAATTAATAGTTTTTTGTTAAGGTATGCTACAAACAGTTTTCTGTTATTGCTATATGATAAATACAATACACCAAAAAAGAATAAAAACATTATTAAGAATATGGCAATATATGCGCTGCAATAAAATTGCAATACTATTGCTAAAACAAGTAGTATAAAATATTTTTGTTTAGGTTCTTTTAAAAAGGAATAGAATAGTGCAATTGCGATTGGCACAAAAAATTTGCAATTGAATTGCAGGTGTACAAATTGATTAAAATTGTTTATGCCGAACGCAAACGCATAAGCACCAATAGCGCTTAAAAATGGTTTAAAACCAATTTTTTTAAAGGCAACAAAACAAAGCCAGAAATTTAAGATACAACAGCTAAGCCACCACAATTGGTAAGAAGGTTCAACATCAATACCAATAAAACGAAATAGGGCATAAATAGGCAATGCGCCAGCCATAGAATCGGATATGGCAATATTATCTTTTAAAGGATACATAAAATTGGCGCGCCAAAAATCGGGTTCAATACCGCACAGCCATCTGTAACCATGCTCTAGCACATAATTAATAAAGCGTGAATCTCCAAAATCACCGGGAGTATAGGCAAGATCAAAACCTAAGATGCGAAAACAATAGTAATATAAACCAAAAAAGAAAAGCAGGATAGCAAAAAGATATTCTATTTTTTGTTTGTGTTTTTGCATATGCTTCTAATGTTCAAATATAAGTAGAATCTCTTAATTTGCTTTATTTAGTAAGGTTTATAACGCAATGAGAGAGCAATTATTATAATATGATAAAAAAAGGCTGAAGTTTTATACTTCAGCCTTTTTTAAAAGATTTTATTGAAAAAAATTAAGCTTCAACTAAATTTAAGATGCTTTCAAATAAGAACTTTCCATCTTCGTTTCCTAATTCTTTATCAGCAGCTCTTTCAGGGTGCGGCATCATGCCAAACACATTTCTTTTTTCATTACAAATACCGGCAATGTTATCAGTGGCGCCGTTAGGGTTAGCGGCTTCAGTTATATTTCCATCTTCATCGCAATAGCGGAATAAGATCTGGCCATTGGCATTTAATTTTTTTATTGTATCTGCATCAGCAAAATATTTTCCTTCGCCATGCGCAATCGGAATTTTTAACGCTTTGTTTGCCGGCACCTGTGAAGTAATTAATGAGTTATTTGTTTGCGCTTTAATGTGCACATTCTTGCAAATAAATTTACGTGAGTTGTTATGCAATAAAGCCCCTGGTAATAAACCGCTTTCGCATAAGATCTGGAAACCGTTGCAAACACCAAATAAAAAGCCACCGTTATTAGCATGTTTAATAACACTTTCCATAATTGGTGAAAATCTTGCAATGGCACCGCTTCTTAAATAATCACCGTAAGAAAATCCACCTGGTAAAATTATATGAGTGCAACCTTCCAAATCTGTGTCTTTATGCCAGAGTTTTATGGTTTCCTGTTTTAAAATATTTTTTAAAACATATACCATATCTTCATCACAATTAGAGCCTGGGAATACAACAACGCCAAATTTCATTTTATTTTTATTTTAGATTACAAAATTACCAAATACTTTAAACTTTAAAAACAAGGGTTTTTAACATACTGTTAATATAGGTTAGAACCAACCTTTTTTCTTCTTATTACTACCGCCAAGGCCTAATACACCTAATAAGCCACGGGCAACTTCTTTAATAACAGTACGGCCCATTTGCCTTACCATTGTATTTTCTGAGGCTTTTTCCAATACTGATTTTTCAGCTTTTTGTTTTGTTTTAGGTTTTTCTTCAACTTCTTTTTTATCTTCTTCCGCTTCGCTTATTTTGCCTGTTAATATTTCGTAAGCACTTTCCCTGTCAATTACCTGGTTATATTTTGCGGCAATTTTACTTGTAGAAATAATCTCTGTAAGTTCTTCCGAAGATAAAACACCTATTCTGCTTGCAGGGGCTTTTAAATGAACGGCTGCCAGCGGTGTAGGTATGCCTTTTTCATTTAAAACGCTTACTAATGCCTGGCCAATTCCAAGGCTGGTCAACAACTCATCGGTTTTATAAAATTCAGAGATTGGATAATTCTCTGCGGTTTTTTTAATAGCCTTCCTGTCCTTTTCGGTAAAAGCTCTTAGGGCGTGCTGCACTTTTAAACCCAATTGAGAAAGAACTGCATCGGGTACATCATAAGGATTTTGAGTAATAAAATAAATCCCAACTCCTTTTGAGCGAATTAGTTTTATGATCGATTCTATCTGGTCTAACAACGCTTTTGACGCCTCGTTAAAAATTAAATGTGCTTCATCAATAAAAATGCAAAGCTTTGGTTTATCAAGATCGCCTGCTTCAGGAAAAGAAGTATATACTTCTGCCAAAAGACTAAGCATAAAAGTAGAGAAGAGTTTTGGCTTATCCTGTATATCGCTTAAACGTATAACAGAGGCAATTCCTTTGCCTTTATTATCAAGCCTTACAAGATCAGCAACCTCAAAACTTTTTTCTCCAAAAAATAATTCTGCTCCCTGGCTTTCCAGCTCAATTATTTTTCTAAGGATGGTAGAGGTGCTTGTGCTTGTAATATTTCCGTATTCTTTTTTTATTTCTTCTTTGCCTTCGGCAGTTGCAAACTGAAGTAATTGTTTAAAATCCTTAAGGTCTAAAAGCGGTAATTTTTTATTATCGGCGTATTTAAAAAGTATAGCTACAATGCCGCTTTGTGTATCGTTAAGATCTAATATTTTTGAAAACAATACAGGGCCAAATTCCGAAACTGTAGCACGCAATCTTACACCCTGTTCTTTTGATAAAGTGAGAAATTCGCTTGTTGTTTCATTGGCTTTAAAATCAATGCCAATTAAATTATGACGTTCTTCAATTTTTGGATTAAGCACTGCTGCTTTTGCAATACCACTCAAGTCGCCTTTTAGATCCATTAAAAGTACCGGAATGCCTGCCTGGCACATACTTTCAGCAATGAGTTGCAAGGTTACTGTTTTGCCGGTTCCGGTAGCACCGGCAATTAGGCCGTGCCTGTTAAGTGTTTTTAATGGCAGTTTTATAATTACTTCTTTTTGAGCCAGACCATCAAAAAGTGCAGCCCCAAGTGTTATGCTATCTCCACTTGTATTATAACCGGTATTTAGTTGTTGTTTAAACGCATCAATTTTTTCCATAAAAAAAGCCTCACCACAAAGGTAAGGCTTTTCAATATAAAGTATAAAGCTTTTTATTTCATTAAAGTAACGTGTCCTGTTTTATTATGGATCTTACCGTCAATATCTTTAAATCTCACTTTGTAAACATAAACGTCTTCTTTTATCGAATCGTCTCCTTTATTATTAACAGAACCATTCCAGCCAATAGTATAATCTTTTGTATGGAACATTGAGTGTCCCCAACGATCGAAGACTTCCATTTCATATGTTTTAAGATCCAGGCCATATGGTGAAAAGATAGGAATAAACTCATCATTCAATCCATCAAAGTTTGGTGTAAACGAACTTGGAATGTAGATACCATAATCATTTTTAACCTGTATCATTTTACTTAAAACATCTTTACAACCGTTAACTGTTGTAGCAGTTAATGTAACCTCATAATCGCCTGCAACAGGGAAAATAACTTTAGGGTTTACATCATTTAATTGATAAAGATTGCCTATTTGCCATTGATAACTATTTGCCCCTAAAACAGTACTTAAATTTGAGAACTGAACTTCAGGTGTCGCAATTGTAACTTCATCCGGGTTATAGTTGAAATTAGCTCGAGGCATTGCATAAACAACAATTGGATTTGCTAAAACAGCTTGTGTTGAACAGCCAATATCATCCTGATAATTGAATGTAACAGTATAAGAACCCGGTATGTCAAATGTATGAGTTACACTTAAACCAGGCATTGGATCTGACCCGTCGCCTAAATTCCAAAGACCAGTACCTGTATTTGCACTAGGTGTATTAAATGTTACTATAATTGGTGAACATCCTTTTTCTAAGTTGCTAACAACCGAAACATTTGGCACTTCGTTAACTGTAATACGCACAGCACTTGAATCAGGACATAATGAAGCTGTTGGCATAGAGTGTGTAAAATAAGTAACAATGTTATTATCACCAATGTTTGCACTTGCAGGTGTAAATAAACTTCCCGTAACACCTGGCCCTGACCAAACACCACCGGGATTTTGAACAATGCTGTTTAAGTTAATAGGTGCATCATTTCTGCAATATGGTCCGGCGTATTGTGAAAGATCAGCAGAAACAAACTTCTCAATATTAATTGTTGTTTGAGCATAAGCAACACAAGGGCCAGCAGTTACACTATAGTTAATAATATTATCACCAATTATAGCAAATGAAGGGTTAAATCCACCTGAAGGTGTTGTTGCACCGTTGTTAGCACCACCAAATACACCACCTAATGGTGATACCTGCAATTGCAATGGAGGCCCAGCATTACAAAATGGCCCTACTTGTGTTATTGCGGGTGTAGCTAATGAATAAACATTTACCGCTGTAGTGGCTTGTGCCGGACATAAGCCACTTGGCGATGAAGCGGTATTATACGTTAAAATAATATTGCCAACACCCGAAGTTGCAGGATTGAAAGATGTTCCGCTAATACCCGAACCAGTCCAGATACCTAAATTGTTAGTTGTTAGCGGCACTAAATTAACTTGTGAAGAGGTAACGCAAAGGTCTGGTATAGTACCGGTAATTACTGCCGGCACATAAGCTTCAACCGAAATAGTTTTTGTATCGGAAACGTTACATGTATTTGTACCAATAATATATGTTACAACATTATTTCCGATTGATGCAAGCCCCGGACTAAACGTTCCGGTAGAGCTATTGTAAACTGTTGGTGTCCAAGAACCAGTAGTAGGAGATACTAATAACTGGGAACTTGGAGCATTATCACAATATGGCCCAACCTGTGAAATAGTTGGTTGAGGTGGATTTAAAACATTAACTGTTATTGTTTTTGAATCTGGACATAATGTTGCATTTGCTGCTGATGTAGTGTTATAAGTTAATGTATAAACACCGGTTGGTAAATTAGGAGAGAAAACATTTGCAGAAACACCGGTGCCACTCCAAACACCATTTACCGTGCTTTGCACAATTGTCATAAGATTGGTAGGCGTAAATGTGTTACACTGATCGGGTAATGAACCCGTTAATGCCGCAGTATTGAATTGTGAGACATCAATAGATGTTGTATTTGTTGCAATACACGATCCTATACCTACAGTATATAAAACTGTGCTGGTACCAATAGCCGCAATAGCGGGATTAATAACACCCGCAGCTGTTATAGCAGGGTTAGTACTAAATACACCACCCGGAGGATTTGCAATAATGTTTACTGTACCAAATGTATTACAAAGCGGTGCAACTGGTGTAATTGTTGGCGACATTGGATTAACAACAGTTACAGTTAATGTTTGTAAAGTTGGGCATGAATAAACTGTTGGAGTTACAACAACGCTGTATAATACGGTAGCTACAGTGCCGGTAATTGGTTGTGTAGTTATTTGTGTGCTGGTTGCAGTTGGCGCAGCAATACCAGGACCAGGAGTCCAGAGGTATGTAAAATTGTTTGGTAATACAGAAACACAATTTCCCCAACGTGTATTTGGCCTGTCCGTAGAAGTTCCTTGGCTGCCAGCAGTACCACAACTTGTTTGGTTAGGACCAAACACACCATTCCATATATTAGAAACATACGTAGTTGGTGTATAGAAAACCGATGCAGATACAAATTGCCAAGGTTGATTGCCACGACAAATGTCTACCAGGATGTTGGATACTCCATCCCAATAGTATGGTGTTTGAAATGTGTGTGTATTCCAGCCATTAACAGGCGCAAACGAAGCTTGAGTAAATACCTGCGATAAATTTGTATTATCAAAAGCGGTTATTGCTGTGGCATTGGTACACTTCATTTTAATTGTAAAGTTGGTTAAACTGCCAATGCCGTTTGTTGCAGAAACGTTAAAGGCCATACTTGTTAAATAACCCGCAGATACTCCAGATGCAAGCAATTCAGATGCACGATATAAGATTTGTTGATGATGATCGTAGTAATATTTGTTGTAAACAACAGGGGTTTGCCATGAAGGATTAAAGGTTGTTGATGTACCAACATCTTTAAGAAGTGGTGTAGCGCACGGAGGCCCTAATCCAACTGTTGAACAAGGTGTTCCCGGTAAAGTTCCTAAAATTACTGAAGGTGTTAATACACCACCCTGGCAAACTGTTGCAGTTAAAGGTGTGACTGTATAGGTAGGGTAATCAGTTACAGTTACTTGTACAGTTTTTGTAGCAGGACAAGATCCTGGTGATACGGTAACACTGTATACGCCGCTCATGGTGGCAGTAGCATTTGTAATTACCGGGCTTTGCACGCTGCTCGTGTAATTTCCCGGGCCACTCCATGTATATGTTAAAGCAGTAGTTGGATTAGCTGAAGTAAGAACATTTAAATTGATAGTTTGCCCCGAACATAAAGAAGGAGTGCTAGTTGAAGCGGTTGCAGTGATAATACCCGCCGGTGTCATATTAACGTATAAATTATAATCTTCTGTTTCGCCATAGCCGTAGTTTAGGCATGGGTCAATCGTTGGCCCATTAGTTGCCCATGCGCATCTTGCACGCATACGGTAAGTGCCAGTAGCCTGTCCAACAGGAATTGTAAAGTTGGCGCTGTTAAATGATTGTGCAGCCGGAACACCCGGCACCGAACAAACACGTTCATTAGTTAAATTAAAAACACCGTTTTGATCCCAGTCAACAAACAAGGTAAAACCTTGCGCGTACGTTTGCCCTGATTGAAATGTAGCTGTAATAACCTGCCCCGGATTTGCAACTAAATAATGTTGACAGCCGAAATAAAAGTAATTTCTTATACCTGTTGCCGGAAAATTTTGAGCATTACAACCTGAGTTATTATTGGTTATATTAGAAATGCCACCAGTTGTACTAAAGCTATTAATGAAGTCATTAATAAAATTACCGGGTGAGTTAGATGGCCCTGGCTGGTTACATGGTATTTGAGAATACAATGGAAAACAATAAGGCGCCGGTGGAACGCCGGGTTGAGCTAAAACTTTTATGTTTGCAAAAAATACGATTACAACTATTAAAAGGCTTATTTTATTGAATATATTTTTCATCTAATAATAAAATTACGGTTTGTAAATAAGTTGGTTTGCAGGAAGTAGAACAATTGCATCTTTAAAACCAGGTAAAGTAACAATTGCCTCGGTAGTAGCATTTCTATTGGCTTCAAAACGACTAATATCAATTATAGATTCATTTAAAGTTTCACCCTGGCTAAGGTGATTACGTTTAACATAGAACGACTCAGAGAAATACCACATTTCTTTTACATACTGAAATTTGTTATTATCTTTCCATATCTTATACTCTGCAGGTGTTGAAGAATGCCTGATCTGAACATAAGGTTCAAACTGCTTTTCTTTATCTGCATTTAACTTAATTTTACTCCAATCTTGCGAAAAAGAAAAAAATGACATTGTGGTAAAAATGCCAAGAAAAAGTAGTTTAAGATTTGCTTTCATTTTTGTAGTCTATTTGTTACGACAAAGTTAACCCAAAAAAAAATAAATGATGATACCTTCACTAAGTAAAACAGGTCATTTACTCAATTGTGTAACATCAAAAAAATGAAAACAGTTGGGTGATTTAATGAAATTAAAGCTTGTGCGGGGAAAATTAACATTTTGCTAACAAACAAATGATTAACTTTTTATCGTAATTTTCTGAAAATTAAGCGATTATAGGAGGTGGCTCCATTATTGTTCCGCACTTTTTACAGGTTCTCAGATCTTTACTCTCATAAAAACGCTTAAATTCTGTTTGAAATTGTGAGGTTATATCTGTTAACATAAAATAAACAGCATGTAAAGGATGATTACACTTTTCGCAAAACCATAAAAGCCCGTCTTTTTCATCCGGCCTGCGTTTTCTTTCCATTACCAGGCCAATGGTATTTGCAAACCTGCGTGGGTTATGAGGAATTTTAGCAGGCAATAAAAAAATATCGCCCTCTTTTATATCCACTTCAACTGCTTTTCCGTCTTCCTGTATCTGAACTTTAATATCACCTTCTAATTGATAAAAAAACTCTTCACTTTCATTGTAGTGATAATCTTTGCGGGAATTTGGTCCACCAACAACCATTACAATAAATTCAGCATCCTTATAAACAACTTTATTATTTACGGGTGGCTTTAATAAGTGACGATTCTCTTCGATCCACTGTTTGAAATTGAACGGACGTGTTACCATAATTTAAATTTAAGATTTAAAATTTAAGATTCAAAATTGTTATGCCAGAACTTTATCTCCGGCAATTATTTTTGAAGCGATCAAATGTTCTGCAATCTGAACTGCATTGGTAGCAGCGCCTTTGCGAAGATTGTCTGAAACGATCCACATATTTAATGTTTTTGGTTGCGATTCATCCCTTCTTATCCTTCCTACAAAAACTTCATCTTTATTGTGAGCGTTCATTGGCATTGGATAAATTTGATTGTCAATATCATCTTGCAAAATGATACCCGGAGTTTTCGACATCAATTCAAAAATATCTTTTACTTCAAATTCATTTTCAAATTCAATATTCACACTTTCGCTGTGGCCACCCATTACAGGAATACGAACAGTTGTAGCAGTTAACGAAATAGAATTATCACCCATAATTTTTTTAGTTTCGTTCACCATTTTCATTTCTTCTTTGGTATAACCATTATCTAAAAAAACATCAATTTGCGGAATAGCGTTCATATCAATTTTATATTTATAAGCCATCTCATCACTCTTACCATCCTTACGCTCGTTCATTAATTGCGATACAGCTTTAACACCGGTGCCCGTTACACTTTGGTAAGTAGAAACAACAACACGTTTTATTTTATATTTTTTATGAAGTGGGTTCAACGCCACTACCATTTGAATAGTTGAACAATTTGGATTGGCAATTATTTTATCGTTTGCCGTTAATACATTTGCATTTACTTCGGGCACAACTAATTTTTTTGTTGCATCCATTCTCCATGCGGATGAATTATCAATTACAGTAATTCCTGCTTCTGCAAATTTAGGTGCCCATTCTTTAGAAGTATCGCCACCGGCTGAAAATAAAGCGATGTGCGGTTTTGCATCAATGGCTTGTTGCATAGAATGAACCTTATACTTTTTTTCCTTAAATGTAATTTCTTTTCCAGCCGATCTTTCAGATGCAACGGGAATTAATTCACTTACAGGAAAGTTTCTTTCTGCTAAAACTTCCAACATTTTTGTACCTACCAAACCGGTGGCGCCAACAACTGCAATTTTCATTTTTAAATAATTTTTATAAAAATAATATAAATTTAATTTTCGCTTTCTTCTTTTTCTGAATCTTTTTCAACGAGATAAATGCCATCCGGCTTTATTAAAATTTTACGGTGACGGTACAAAATACCAATGGCTTTTTTAAACGTAGCTTTACTCATACTTAAGCGAATAGAGATCTCTTCCGGTGTACTTTTATCGTGGAGATTTACGAAGCCATTATTTTTTTGAAGGTATTCCAAAACCACATCGGTAGAATCCAGCACATTTTTAAATCCGCTTTTTTGAAAGCTGAGATCGATCAATTTATCTTCGCGAATGGTCTTTACAAAACCTTTCATTTCATCACCAATCTCCACCTCTTTGTAAATATCGTTATGATAAATTAAACCCTGGTGTTGCCCGTTAATAATGGCGCTAAAACCCAACGGAGATTCTTCATAAACAATAAGATCAACTTCTTCGCCTTCTTTTACGGTTAACTCTTCATTGCTTAAAAATTTATCAATTTTAGTAGAAGCTACAATACGGTTGGTAACTTCATCCAGGTAAACAAACACTACATAAAAATGATCTTCGGTCAATTTATATTTTTGTTCACTGAATGGAACAAGCAGGTCTTTTTCAATGCCCCAATCTAAAAAAGCACCAATATCATTAACCGAAACAACGCGTAAATAAGCAAACTCATCAATATTTATATAAGGTTTTGATGTGGTAGCAATAGACTTTCCATCAGCATCAGGATACACAAATACATCTAAGTACTTTCCATTCTTATATTTTTCTTTAGCGTATGAAATAGGCAATAATACTTCGTTCCTGTCTTCATCTCCCAAATAAAAACCCACCTCGGTTTCTCTCAAAACTTTTAGTGTGTTTATTCTTCCAATTTCTATCATGAGGCAAAGATACGGTTAAAATGGACAAAAGATTTTTTTTGCACAATTTTTAAAATAAAGTACTATATAAGAAAAGACAATTAAAAATGATGACCTCCTAAAAGCATTTTTGCTATTGTATGCAAAAACATTTGTACAAAAATTTAAAATAAAGGTTATATAGAATACGAAGAAGAATAAGAAAAACAGAAACTCAAGAATTGAAAAATTCATAAATTATGGAAGAAAATCTTTACCAGTATTTTTTTGGTTATACAAGATCTTTTTACTGTATTATCATAGTAATCTTTGAAGAATTCCTACTAACTTCGACCCATGCAAAACAAAAAGCTGGCCTGGTTTCTGCTCATCATCTTATCATTGGTGTGGGGCAGCTCTTTTATTTTAATGAAACGTGGGCTGGATGCCTTTAACAGTGATGAAGTTGCCGCATTACGCATTTCGATAGCATTTTTATTTTTGGTTCCGTTCTTAATTAAATATTATAAGATCGACCTTAAAAAATATTTACCCGGTTTAATTTTAATGGGTGTTTTTGGAAATTTATTACCTGCCTTTTTATTTACCAAGGCCGAAACGCAAATTAGCAGCAGCTTAACAGGCATGTTAAACGCTTTAACGCCTTTGTTTACTGTTTTGGTAGGCCTATTTTGGTTAAAGATAAAGCCAAAGGCCATGCAAATTGTTGGTATTATAATTGGCTTTATTGGCGCTGCCTGCTTAATGATCTTTGATACCGGAAGCGACAGTTCTAAAAATGTTATTTATAGTTTACTGGTTGTGGCCGCTACTTTCTTTTATGCCATTAGCGTTTGCGGTATTAAAAAATATTTGAGTGATCTTAACTCCATTACAGCAACTGTATGGGCCTTTTGCATTACCGGGCCTATCTCGCTTATTTATTTGTTTGGTTTTTCTGATTTTACAATACATGTTTCCACATCGCCAATGGCTATGTCGTCTTTGGGCTACATCAGTATTTTGGCCATAGTTGGCTCGGCTTTATCGGTAATTGCCTATAATATTCTTATTAAAAACTCAGGTACGGTATTTGCCGCCAGTTGTACTTATTTAATACCGGTTGTGGCCATTGGCTGGGGGCTTTTTGATGGCGAAACTGTTAATTTTTACCAGGTTTTTAGCATAATTGTCATAATTTTAAGCGTTTATTTGATAAACCGCGATTAATTTTTTGCCGGTTAATAAGAATTGACTATATTTGCCTCCCCTTTTTAAGGGTATTATTAACAATTTAAAACCAATTTAAATGTACGCAATTGTAGAAATAGCCGGGCAACAGTTTAAAGTGGAACGTGGAAATAAAGTATACGTTCACCGCCTAGAGGCTAACGAAGGTGCTAAAGTTGAGTTTGACAAAGTTTTCTTATTAGATAACGGCGGCAAGATCTCAGTTGGCAATCCTACCGTAGATGGCGCTAAAGTAGCAGCCACAGTGATCTCTCACTTAAAAGGAGATAAAGTGATCGTTTTCAAAAAGAAACGCCGTAAAGGTTACCAAAAATGGAACAATCACCGTCAATCTTTAACTCAGATCCTTATCCAGGGTGTTTTAGCTAAAGGTGATAAATTAGAATCAGAATTAACAGCAGAGCGTAAAGTTCGCACACAAGGCGTTAAAAAAGCTGAGATTGTAAGCGAAGCAGCTGTTGAGAAAAAAGCACCTGCAAAAAAGGCAGCCGCTAAAAAAGCAGCACCTGCAAAAAAAGCAGCAGCTAAAAAAACAACTAAGAAAAAAGAAGATTAATAAACCGAATTAAAGATTAAAGAATAAAGATCCAAGATTTTTAATCTTTAATTTTAAATTCTTAATTCAATAAAAAAATGGCACACAAGAAAGGCGCGGGTTCATCGGATAACGGTCGCGATTCGCACAGTAAACGCTTAGGCATTAAAATTTTTGGCGGACAAGCTTGTATCGCGGGAAATATTATTGTACGTCAACGTGGCACTAAACATAATCCATCTGTTGGTGTAGGTATGGGTAAAGATCATACTTTATACGCTTTAATTGATGGTACTGTAGTGTTTAAAAAGAAAAGAGACGATCGTTCTTACGTATCGGTTGTTCCTACTACTGCAGGGTAATAATTACTTTATATAAGCTTAAAGCCCTCCTAACCGGTGGGCTTTTTGTGTTTAAATACTTATCACCTCTAAATCATTTAAAAAATTAAATTTGTATTAAAAATAAAATCGAACTTTTATGTTGCAACTAAATTATATCAGAGAAAATAAAGATGACGTTTTAAAACGTTTGGCCATTAAGAATTTTAAAGATGCAGAAAGTATCATTAATTCTGTTTTGATAAAAGATACGCAACGCAGGTCGATACAACTGGAAGGTGATAATATTAAAGCCGAATCAAATCAAATTGCCAAACAAATTGGCGAGCTGATGAAAAGCGGTAAAAAAGAAGAAGCAGAAAAAGTAAAGCTTCGCACAGCCGAATTAAAACAAAAAGAAAAAGAACTGGATGAGCAGTTAAAAACGGTTGAAGATGAAATTCATCAGTTGTTGGTGCTTGTTCCAAATATACCTAACTTAACTGTGCCTTTAGGTAAAACGCCTGAAGATAACGCTGTTGTTTTTGAACATGGTGAAAAGCCAAAATTAGCTACAGGCTATGTTCCGCATTGGGACCTTACAACAAAATATAATTTAATTGATTTTGAATTAGGCGTTAAAATTGCCGGCGCGGGTTTTCCGGTTTATAAAGGTAAAGGCGCAAGATTACAACGTGCGTTAATTAATTATTTTTTAGATCGCGCAACAGCAAAAGGTTATTTAGAAGTACAACCACCAATTGTGGTAAATGAAGATAGCGGTTATGGTACAGGTCAGTTACCTGATAAAGAAGGGCAGATGTATCATGTAGGCATTGATAATTTATATTTAATTCCAACGGCCGAAGTACCGGTTACAAATATTTACCGCGATGTTATTTTAAAAGAAAGCGAATTACCTGTTAAAAACACCGGTTATACACCATGTTTTAGAAGAGAGGCAGGAAGTTATGGAAAAGATGTACGCGGTTTAAATCGTTTGCACCAATTTGATAAAGTAGAAATTGTACAAATCACCCATCCTGATAAAAGTTACGAAACGCTGGAAGAAATGCGCGAATACGTTGCAGGTCTTTTAAAAGAATTAGAATTGCCTTTCCGTACTTTAAAATTATGTGGCGGCGATATGAGTTTTGCAAGTGCTTTAACTTACGATATGGAAGTGTGGAGCGCGGCTCAGGAACGTTGGTTAGAAGTAAGCAGTGTTAGTAATTTTGAAACATTTCAAACCAACCGTTTAAAATGTCGCTTTAAAGATGCGAATGGTAAAACCCAGTTAGCGCACAGTTTAAACGGAAGCGCTTTGGCTTTACCTCGAATTGTTGCTGCCTTATTGGAAAATAATCAAACGCCTGAAGGAGTAAAAATCCCAAAAGTATTGATACCATATTGCGGTTTTGATATGATCAACTAAAATGATAAGTGCCGCTAAAAATAGTTTATTGATTTTATTTTTTATGGCTGCATTATTTCCATCGTGCAGGCATAACGATTTTTATGCTGATAATATTAAAGCTTTGGATAGTTTGAGTGGTGCTGTTAACGCACTTGTTAAAGAAGATCTTAAAACCGATACGGTTATTTTAGCAAAAGCTATTTCGCGCCTTGAACAATACAAACAATTTATTCAGCAAAATGTAAAAGATACGCTTACAAAAATAGAAGCAGATTTTTTACAGCAGTTTTATGCGAGTGGTAATAGTTTACAAAGTTTTGAGCTTAATCGCAGATTGGTAAAAGCACGTGTTAATTTAATTAACTCGCAAATAGATAAATTAAAGCACGATGCAAGCGCTAAAGTAATTTCAGAAGAAAAATTAAATGAATTTACAAACACCGAAAAAAAAGAAGCGAATCGTTTAATTGAAGCAGGGCATAACCAGCAGCAACTTTTTTATACCAATCTTCAGGAATTTAAAACAGCTTTAAAAGGTGTTGAAGAACTTATAAAAGCCAGGAATAACGGGCAATTACCAACCATCATAAAAGATACTTTATCCTTATAACATGGCTATTTCGTTTCAAACCCAATTAATAGAATTTAAATTATCAGAAAAAGGTAAATTAAAATCCTGGATAAAAACCGTTATCGAATCTGAAAAGAAAAAACAAGGAGAGATAAATTTTGTTTTTACAACCGATGAAGAAGTTTTAAAAGCAAATGTTCAATTCTTAAAGCACAATACCTACACAGATATAATTACGTTTGATTATTGCGAAGGAAATATAATTAATGGTGACATTATTATTAGTATTCAAAGAGTAGAAGAGAATGCTGAAAAATTTAAGACTGATTTTAAAACAGAATTAAAACGCGTGATTATACATGGTATTTTGCATTTATGCGGTTATAAGGATAAATCAGAGAACGATATAGCCATAATGAGAAGCAAAGAAAATTCGGCGTTAAAAAAATATCCTGAATAACTATTGTCCAAACTGGCTTCCACCGGTATTATCTTTATTGATATTGCGCAGGCTGAATGTAATAGGGTAATTGGTTCTGTAACGCACAAATTTTCCATTTAACATTGCCGGTTGCCATTTTGTTAGCTTAATGATCCTTAAAGCTTCTTCAGTGCATCCCGCGCCTACAGATTGTTTTACGGTTATGCCTGTAATATATCCATTGGTCTCAACAACAAATTCTAAGATCACAGTGCCTTCAACAGATTTTTCTACTGCTAATTTTGGATATTCAATATTCGAAAGAACAAATTCAGTCAATCCTTCATCACCATTTTTATAAAACTCTGGTGATTTATCGGCTTTACTATAAATGGTAAAACTGCTGTCTGTAGGTAATGGTTTTTTTATACTGAATTTATTTTTTTGTTTAAAGTATTTGTTGTATTTATCGGTAGATAATTTAAACATTAAAAAATAAGGCCTGCTTTCGTTTGGCAAACGAAGTGTTCTGTTAAATTTTATAAAATTAAAAACACGTTTTACTTCATTACGTAAAACATTATTGGTGCCGCCGTCAACTCTTATATTTACTGCTTTTCCGGTAGAATCAATGTCAAAAAAAGTGGTAAGCTCCGTATCAAAATTACTTGTAAGTAAGGTTTTAGGCAATGTTAGCTGTGTTTCAAGCACTTGTTCTATCTGGTCTTTTCCGCCAATGGCCTTGGCTTCATATTCGGGGCTTGTTGCCGATGTTTGGGCATTGAAGGTAGTTACCCAGCCCGCTATTAAAATGTATATATACTTTTTAAGCATATATAAAGATAAATCAAAAAAAATCGCATTCAAAAAAAATCACCGCCAAACTTTATAACTGGTAAAGTTTGGCGGTGAAATGTGTATAAAAGAACTTATATTTTAGTCTTTAATGATCTTAACGGTTTTGCTGAAATCAGTACCAGATATTTTCACGAAATAAATTCCGCTGTTTAAATTTTGTATATTAACATTAGAGCTTACGCCGGTGCGAACTCCGCTATATACTACTTTTCCGTAAATATCGGTGATGCTGATATTAAAATCGGCTGCATCACTTTCAATAGTTAAAGCATCTTTTGCAGGGTTAGGATATAAACGGATCGCAGCAGCTAATGCATTATTTTTAATGATGCCTGTTGGCGAAGCGCTTAACACATTAACAGTCGCTATTTGCATGCTGTTGTTTGATTTAAAAATGTTTTGATTGATACATGTTGTTGTAGATGAACCACAAGAAACGCTTACAGTTAAACAAATATTATAAAAACCTGTTGCGGAATAAGTGTGTGATGGATATAAACCAGTGCTTGAAGAATTGTCACCCCAATTCCAAACCACACTGGTAACATTTGAAGGATAAGTTGGATAAGCATTCCAAACAATTGCTGAGGTATTAGTTGAGTCTTTCACCAAATTAAAATTTGCGGTAGCAACGCATGGAGCGTTGGTAATGGCAAATGTGTGAGTTGCAGCACTGCTACAATTAGTTGTAATAGAATCATTAATATGCAAGGTTACTGTATAAACTCCGTTAGCATAAGTTTGCGCCGGTGGATTTGCACCAAAAAATGTAGTTGAGTTTCCGAAATTCCAATATTGAAAAGCAGTAGGAGATACACCTGTAGATGTATTTGTGAAACTTACAGTGCCGTTATTAACGTTAAAATTAAAACCTGCTGTTAATGTACACGGAGGAATGGTTACATTTATATTTGCCGTATAAGATGCAAAACACGTTACCGAATTATTGTAGGCAGTTAGTGTTGCTGTATAATTACCAGAATTTGGATAAGTATGGCTTATAGAACCAAAGCTGTTATTTACAAAAGTACTTGAAGAATTATCACCATATTGTAAATAGTACATAGTTGATGGAATTGTACCGGTTGAATTATTTACAAACGTTACAAGGCCACTTGGGTTAACCGTAAAGTTAAAGCCCGGATTAACATTGCAAGCAACGTTAGTAATGGTAACCACTGTGCTGTAAGTTGCATTACATGGCTGAATACTGTCAGATCTGTGTAAGATCACCAGGTAGCTTCCATTAGCACCATAAGTATGGGTGGGGTTAGTTTGCGAAGAATACTGGCTATCGCCAAAATTCCAAAAGTAATTAATAGTTGGACTAACGTTAGGCTGTGAATTATTTGTAAAACCTACAAGGCCATTTGCACCAACAGTGTAAGTAAAGTTGGCTGAGCATTGACTTTTTACACTGGTAGCGAAAATACAGGCAAAAACCATTGCGATAATTTTAAAACTGGTAATTTTTTTCATGATTATTAATTTTTGAATTTATTGTTCTCTTATTTCACTAGTACAACAAGATATCTTTAAAGGTTGGGCTAATAAATAAATTTTACTAAAGCCGTGTATTAATGCCAATTGTAAAACCGCTATTTACCTTATTATCAATGCCGTATCCTAAAACGTAATCAAATCTTAAAATGTTAAAAATATTTTCCAGGCCAAAATTTATTTCATAATACTGTTTTAACCTGTTACTCATTAACAAATGCCCTCCAACCACTTCCTGTATGTTTAATTTTTTTAATACAGGTATCTTGTTAATTATAAAACCATTAAAGTGATGTTCGGTATGTGCTTCGGCAAACCATTTATCAGCACTAAAAGTATAATACGGTAATAATCTAAAACTGCTTAAATAATCATTGGTATTAAATAAAGTTTGGTTACCTAAAAAATATTTAAAGTCCATAAAAAATAATTTTTTAGTATTTACAAATCCACCACCTTTTAATCTAAAACCAAGGCGACCAAACAACCCCAAATTCAACTCATCGTATATCATGGCACTTGCAAGATCATAATCGGCTGTAGTATTTAAAACAGGAAATGCTTTTTTATAGCTTACACTTAAACGCGGATATTTACTGCCGGTAACAATTTTTTGATTTGGAAGCGTAACATATTTTTGTTTAAAACGGAAAGAGAATGTTACTTCAGCTGTAAAGGCATTATTGGTATTAAATAGTGAATCGTGTGTTGCACCGTTGCGTGGATCGTTACTCGTAAATAATTTCTTTTTATCATCAATAATTAAAAGGTCACTTGTATTTCTTAAAGCATCACGCTCAACATACCGTGCAATAGTTGAAAAATAAATGCCATTGGTGAGTTCGGTAAAATAATTTGTTTCGATGCCTGTTTCTTTGAACATCTTCATAAAATTTTCATTCACGTAAAGCGAATACAATGAATTTACCAATGGAGAAATAGGATCAAGCTGATTGTACTGCTCACTTATTGATTTTAATTTTACACCTATACGTGAGAATTTTTTCGGATTATAAAAATAATTATAGCCTACCTCGCCGCCCCACAAATAATTGCTAAAACCATAACGTATTCGACCGTTAATGCGATGTGCTTTTTTGTTCTCGTATTCTTTCGTTGCCAAAAAATCATAACTTACATTCACACCTTCAACAGTATTGTATTGTATACCACTGGTTATTAAGCCCGGCAGTACAACGCGTATATTTTTTTTTGTTTTGTGATACGTGTAACCTAACAAAACATTGGCCGGTCGTAATTTATTCCAGCGCCTGTCAACCGAATCTTTATACCTATCGGTATCTTCAATTTTTTCGGTACTGTCTTTTTTCCTGTAATCTTTATTCTCTTCTGAAGTTAAAGGTACCGGGCGGTTTACATTCCAATAATTAGAATCTTTTTTATTAGCACCATCCTCTACTACAAACACTTCATTACTAAAAAAATTATCATCAATGCGTGGTGTGATGTTGTAATTTTTTACAATAGCATTTACATAACCATTACCGGCAATACCTAATATCTTAAAATAAAAACCCAGATTGTAATTTACAGGCATCCAAATACTATCGCCGGCAATAGGAGCAAATAATTGTTTTATAGTAAGTGTATCGGCGTATTTAATTTTGTTTTCTTTTGTCAATTCAAGATCTACGCTTGTTAAGCGCCAGGAGTTTTCCTGAATATAAATGATGCCGCTAAAACATGGATCTGTTGATCGTTTTGGTTTAACTAAAATTTTATTAAATATCTTTCCATCTTCATTTATTGTTCCGAGCAAATGAAATTTATAATATAAAAAAGCATTTTTATTCAGAGGCGAAACAAAAGGTCTGTCGCTTAACCCTTTTAGTGGAATTAGATTTTCGTAAAAATTAAATTTTAACTGGCTCAGTTGATTAAAGCTAAAGCTTTTGCTGGCACCACTTACACGGCTGCTAAACATTATTTCTTTTTCCTTATTTGGTTTTTTAAAATAATAGTTGCTTTCACTTTCGCTTAAATAAATAACACCGTATAAAGTAGAATCTATTTTTTCACCACTCATAGCCTTTATCAGTTTCTTAAATTTTTCAGGTACATTGGTTAAACGTTGAAGGCCTTTGATATAAGATTGGCAACTGTACTCATTTACTTCATTGGCATACACTTTTCTTTTTTTGATGGCCTTTCGCATAATAGGATAGGCGGGGTCTTCACCCGCCTTCACCACAATTTCCTGTAAAGCAATACCATCTGATTTTAAATTAATATTCAATGTTTTATTTTCTGTAAGGTTAATTTCTTTTTCCTGTTTTGAGTAACCTACATATTGAAATACAACAGTATATTTTCCGGGATCTAATTTTAAAGAATAGTTTCCTTCATCATTACTGCTAACACCTTTGGTGGTGCCTTTTAAATAAATGGTTGCAAAGGGCAGGCTTTCGCCATTGCCGGTAATTTTTCCGGAAAGAATAAATTGTTGAGCGAAATAATTTTGGATATAAGAAAATAAAATAAAAGTGAGAATTAATTTATTGCCTTTTGATCTGCACATAAATTACTTTTTATCAAAACCCATAAAGGCGTATGAAATTAAATTGGCTCCCATTTTTAAAGCCTTGCTTCTTGCTTCTTCACTGTCTTTATGAATCTCGGCACTTTCCCAGCCATCACCTAAATCACATTCAAAATCGTAAAAGCATACCAGGCGGCCTTTGTAAATTAAACCGTAACCTTTTGGTGCACCGTTATCATGTTCATGAATTTTTGGTAAGCCGGTTGTGAAATCATATTTTTGATGATATACCGGGTGATCAAACGGCAATTCGATCAAATCTAATTCCGGAAAAACTTTTTTTAATTGTGTTCTTACAAATTTATCCATACCGTAATTATCACTTACATGTAAAAAGCCACCGGCAATTAAATAGTTTCGTAAATTTTCCGCTTCCTGGTTTGAAAATATAACATTGCCATGTCCTGTCATGTGAACAAATGGATAATTATAGATCTCTACACTTCCTGCATCTACAGTGGCTTGTTCAGGATTAATACTTGTTTTAAGGTTATCATTACAAAATTTAATAAGGTTTGGTAACGATGTTTCCAGGTTAGCATACCAATCGCCACCACCATTATATTTTAAAACCGCTATCTGGAAACTGTACGGCGGAATTGTATAATAATTACCATACTTTAAAGCAGTTCTTCCTTCAATAAAAAAGAAAATGCAAAAAAGAACAATTATTTTTTTTAAAAAGTACATTATAAAACAGTTATTTTAAGAGAACAAATTAGGAAAAAAACAGCAATTTTTAAGATTATTGATATAACATTTTAATGAAAATTGGCTATTGAACTGCTTTGTAGAACTGAACTAATTCTATGGCCTGTTTTGCCTCTGTTACATCGTGTACGCGCAGTATTGATGCGTTGTTTAGTAAGGCTATTGTATTTAAAACGGTTGTACCATTTAATGAAGTTACGGGATTAGTGCCAATTACTTTATTGATCATGCCCTTGCGCGACATGCCTGCCAATAACGG
This sequence comes from Bacteroidia bacterium, assembly GCA_016787705.1. Lineage (GTDB taxonomy): Bacteria > Bacteroidota > Bacteroidia > B-17B0 > Aurantibacillaceae > Aurantibacillus. The sequence goes on from JAEUTP010000017.1 coordinate 86,992, forward strand.
AAAACCGGAAAATTTTTGCAAATTTTTTAATAAAGTGTAATTATGTTCTGTTGTTTTTCCAAAGCCAAAACCAGGATCTAGAATAATTTTATTAAAATTTAAAGCCTTTAATTTTTCTGCTTTTTTAAAGAGTTCTTCTTTAACTTCTTTTACAACATTAACGTAAGTAGGATCTTTTTGCATGGTTTGCGGCGTGCCCTGCATATGCATTAATATATAAGGCAGATCTAATTTTGCAATGGTCTCAAACATAAGCGGGTCAAGGTTTCCACCACTAATATCATTAATTATATCCGCACCTTCTGCCGCACTTTTTTTAGCAATACAGGCATAAAACGTATCCACACTTAAAAACGTTTCAGGAAATTTTTTGCGTATCTGCGGTAAGTATTGCGCTAAACGTTCCCATTCTTCTGCTTCGCCTATGTGTTTGGCATTTGGTCGTGATGAGGCAGCTCCAATATCAATAATATCGGCCCCATGTTCTATTTTTTCTTCCACATCGTGCAAAACATCGTTTATAGTGCTATATTTTCCGCCATCATAAAAGCTATCGGGTGTAATGTTCACAATAGCCATTATTAATGGTTTAATAAATGTTAATGTTTTGCCGTTACAGGTGTATTCCATTGGGTAAATTTCGTTAATTTTAGTGTCAATTTAGGCCTGTTTTAAGATGCATATTATAAAATTGTTTTTAGCTTATTTTTTAGCGAAACAAGACAAATTTTGCAGGCATAATTAAATATTTATGACGAAAAATTTAACGAAGTTGCAGCAAAAAATAAGCATAAACAAATTATTATATGGATTTTAAATTGGCCTCAATGCAAACTACATCTCAACAATACGACGCAGCCATTTCTCAGTGCAAAGATATCTTTTTAAAGAAAATGAAAGACTATGGCACTGCCTGGCGTAATTTAAGACCAACTTCTTTAACCGACCAGATCTTTATTAAGGCTCAACGCATTAAAAGTATCGAAGAAAAAGGCACTCAAAAGGTAATGGATGATATTAAAGGTGAATATATTGGTATTATTAATTACTGCATTATTGCTCTTATTCAGATAGAATTGGCTAATGATACACGAGTTGATCTTCCTTACGAAGAAGTGGCTAATTTATATATTAAATATGCCGATCAAACCAAACAATTAATGGAAGATAAGAACCATGATTACGGTGAGGCATGGAGAGATATGCGCTTAAGTTCATTGACCGATCTTATTTTAATGAAGGTATTTAGAGTTAAACAAATTGAGGATAATAAAGGTAAGACCATTATAAGCGAAGGTGTTGATGCTAATTATATGGACATGATCAATTATTCTGTATTCTCGCTTATTAAAATGACAAAACAATAATTTTTTAAATACATTTCCCACATGAAAAAATTTTTCGCTTCAAAAGCATTTCGTTTTATATGGTCGTTAGGTTTGGCCGCCATTATTTATTTTATAATGCCACCATGCTTTAGTAAAACCACAACCCTGGTTTTATTGGCAATTGAATTAATTCTTATTAATGGGGCAGATTTTATTGCCAAAATACCAATGATAACGCATGTTGCACGTGTGTTAGTAGGAGGCTTATTTATTTTTTCAGGATTTATAAAAGCAAACGACCCATTAGGGTTTTCTTATAAATTAAAAGAATATTTTGAAGTATTTCAAAATGATACAGGTTTGTCCTTATTTGAAGGCTTCGCCCACATTGCCCTTCCTTTAGCAGTAATTATTTGCGCCAGCGAAATTATTTTAGGTGTAATGTTACTAATAGGCTATAAAACAAAATTAACCTTATGGTTATTATTTGCGCAAATAGCTTTCTTTACCTTTTTAACTTTTTATTCGGCCTGTTATAACAAAGTAACGCATTGTGGTTGTTTTGGCGATTTCTTAAAATTAAAACCTTGGGAAAGTTTCTGGAAAGATATTGCACTAATGATTTTGATAACCGTTTTATTTGCCGGAAAAGACAATATCACCGAAATGTTTGCACCAATGATCTTAAGCACCATTTTTTTATTAGGTGTGCTGTTCTCTTTTGGATTTCCTATTTATGCTTACCGGAATTTACCACCATTGGATTTCAGAGCGTATGCTCCGGGAATGAATATTAAAGAAAATATGAAGGCGGGAGCAGATTATCAGCCGGCGAAGTATGAAACTCGTTTTAAATATGAAAATTTAAAAGATCATACTGTTAAAGAATTTGATCTTAAGAATTATCCATGGCAGGATACTGTAACCTGGAAATGGGTATCTACGGATAATGCAGAAGTTCAGGCAGCGGTAAATCCGCCTAAAATTACAGACTTTACTGTTAATAATTTAGATGGTGTGCCAATTACTGATTCCGTTTTAAATGATAAGAATTATAGTTTCTGGGTAATTGTTTATGATCTTAAAGAAACTGAAACAGATCCAACCTTGATGGCCAAGATTAATGACTTCTATAAACTTGCAACCCTTGATAAACATAATTTTATGGCTTTTACAGCCAGCGGACCTGCAGATATTGATAAATTTAAACACGAACACAATGCATTATATGATTTTGCAATGGTAGATGGTATTGTTTTAAAAACAATGATACGCAGTAACCCCGGACTAATGTTGGTAAAAGACGGAACCGTGATCATGAATTGGCATCACAACAACTTCCCAACGTATAGCGATGTGAAGCAAAAATTTATGAAATAATTCAAAAGATACGTTATTAACCCTTCTTGCATTTAACAAGAAGGGTTTTTTATTAACATGAAAGCAGCAGGCATAAGCGATATCAAAAAAGAGCTCGAACATCTTTCTCAAAAAGAAGTATTGGATCTTTGTGTTGCGCTGGCTAAGTATAAAAAAGACAATAAAGAGTATTTAGGCTATTTATTGTTTGAAGCACATGATAAAAATCAATTCGTAAAAGAAATAAAAGAAGAAATTGATGCAAATTTTGAAGCTCTTAGATCACAATCCAATTTATATTACATTAAAAAAAGCCTGCGTAAAATTCTTCGTATTCTGTCTAAATACGCTAAGTATACCGATGATAAAGGTCTTACAGCCGAGCTGTATATTTATTTCTGTTTAAAATTAAAACAATCGGGTATTCCCTATCATAAAAGCCAGATGATCATCAATATTATGGAAGGGACATTAAAAAAAATAAATACTCTTATTTCAACCTTACACCCCGATCTGCAAAATGACTTTTTAATTGATCTTGATAAAATAATCAATTAAAATGCTTGAACAACCTAACCCACAACTGTTAATAGACCTGGTAAAAATACCAATGCCTTATGGCAGGTATAAAGGCGTTACACTTTATAAACTGCCCGTATCTTATTTGGAGTGGTTTGCCCGCAAGGGTTTTCCGGAAGGTAAATTAGGCATGTTGTTACAAACACTTTATGAAATTAAGTTAAATGGCTTAGAGTTTTTATTTGAGAGAATCAAAAAAGAAGCCGGTTTACAATAACTCATAATTATTTTTAATTTAGTACATTTAAATTACAAAAATCAAAACATGAAAAAGATCTTCTGCTTGGTGTTAGCATTTTTTGCCTTTAAAATTAGTCATGCTCAAAAACCTGTTTACGATTCTGTTCTTGCAAAAAAATTAGGTGCCGATGATTACGGCATGAAAAGTTATGTAATGGTATTGTTAAAGACCGGAACCTACAAAGCAAAAACTAAAGGAGAATCCGATTCTCTTTTCCGTGGGCATATGGATAATATTATTGATCTTGCTAATAAAGGTAAGCTGGCCCTGGCCGGCCCATTTGATAAAAATGATTTGTACCGTGGTATATTTATTTTTAATGTAAAAACGATTGAAGAAGCAAAAGAACTAACGGCAAAAGATCCTGCTATTAAAATTAATTTATTTGCTGTTGATTATTTGCCCTGGTATGGATCAGCAGCTGTTACAGAGATCAATAACATTCATAAAACAATAGAAAAGAAATCGCATTAGCGACAGGCAATGAAAAAAGTCGCAGCAATTATTTTTTTACTTTTCTCCGTTCTTTTGCAGGCGCAAAACCCGCAGCTTGATTCATTATATAAAGCTTTAAATTCTGCAAAGGCCGATTCAGTAAAACTAAGGCTGCGTTGTAAAATTGGGTTGGCAGCCCCGGTTGTTCGTGTTTCGTATTGGGATAGTATTTTAAAAGACGCTAAAAGTGCAGGTCTTAAATATTACGAAGGTCTTGCTTTAAGAGGACTGGGAAGTGTTTATGATGAGGAAGAAGAAGAGGGCACAAACGCGATAGCCTTCTTTAACAAAAGTTTAAAGGTATTTGAAGAGATAGGTGATAAAAAAGAAGCCTCTAACAATCTCCACATTCTTGGTTTTGTAATGCATGATCGCGGCGATTCTGAAAAAGGTTTAGAGTATTTTAATAGAAGCTTAAAGCTGCGTGAAGAAATAGATTTTAAAAGTGGGATAGGGGAATCGTTAAATAATATTGGTTTTATTTATCAGTTGCGCGGTGATATTAACCGTTCTCTCGATTATTATCTTAAAGCTATAAAAATATTTGAGCAGATAAATGATAAAAAAAATGAGGCCTATCTTATTAACAACATTGCTTTTTTATACCAGGGACAGGGCGATACGACCAGAGCCCTGGATTGGTATTTAAAGAGTTTAAAACTGGCACAAAAAATAAATGATAAACCCGGTATATCCGGTGCCTATAATAATTTGGCTGTTATAGCTCTTAATAAAGGAGATGCTGCTAAAGCGCTTGATTATTCTCAAAAAAGTTTAGCTATTCGCCAACAAACCGGAGATAGAAAAGGTGTATCTGCTTCCTTAAATAACATTGGTTCGGCATACGAAAAAATGGATGATCTTAATAATGGCGATTACACAAGGGCACTAAAATATTATTATGAAGCTTTTGAAATAAGAAAAGCCATAAACGATAAAAATGCAGTGGCGCGTTCTTACAACAGTATAGGATCTATATATTTTAAACAAAAAAAATATGCTTTGGCACTTGAAAACGCTGAGCAGGGTTACAAACTTAGCAAACAACTGGGGTTTCCAATTCAAATAAGTGCTTCGGCAAAATTGTTGTATAAAATATATAAACAAATTAATAAACCTGTTAATGCACTTGAAATGCACGAATTATTTATTCATATGAGAGATAGCATCAATAACGAAGAAACACGAAAGTCAAGCACAAAAAAACAATTTCAATACGAGTATGATAAAAAAGTTACAGCAGATAGTGTGCGCACAGCCGAAGAGAAAAAAACAATAGCCGTGCAATTAAAACAAGAGCAAACCCAGCGTTACGCTTTATATGGTGGTTTGTTGCTGGTATTGGTGTTTGCAGGCTTTATGTTTAACAGGTTTAAGATAACACAAAAACAAAAGGTAGTAATTGAACAGCAAAAGCATGTTGTAGAAGAAAAACAAAAAGAAATAGTAGATTCTATTACTTATGCTAAACGTTTACAGGAAGCTATTTTACCGGCAGAAATACATTGGAGCAATAATTTTAAAAATGGTTTTGTTTTTTATAAACCTAAAGATTTGGTGGCGGGAGATTTTTACTGGCTCGAAAAAGTAAATGATCTTGTTTTGTTTGCGGTAGCAGATTGCACGGGGCATGGTGTACCGGGCGCTTTGGTAAGCGTGGTTTGCAGCAATGCTTTAAATAGAAGCGTGTTGGAATTTAAAATTACCGAGCCGGGAAAGATATTGGATAAAACACGCGAATTGGTAATAGCTACTTTTGAAAAGAGTGGTGAAGAAGTTAAGGATGGTATGGACATTAGCCTGTGTTGTTTAAATACTAAAACAAAAGAATTATTATGGGCAGGTGCTAATAATCCACTCTGGTTTTTGTCCTCCTCTATAGGATGCGGCTCGCAAAGCGAGACAGAGCAGGATAAGAAGGCGGTTATTAATGAAATTAAACCCGATAAACAACCCATTGGCAAATATGCACTACAAACGCCTTTTACCACTCATAAAGTGCAGTTAAACGCAGGTGATACCATTTATTTGTTTACCGATGGCCTGGCCGACCAGTTTGGTGGCGCACAGGGTAAAAAATTTAAATACAAACGCCTTAAAGAGTTACTTTTAAATAATAACGTAACAACTATGGATGAACAAAAAGCCATCCTTGAAAAGGCTTTTATTGATTGGAAAGGCCAATTAGAGCAGGTAGATGATGTGTGTGTTATTGGGATGAGATTGTAACCTTCTTTTTTTGTATTATTTCAGTTTTTTACGCTTTTATTTTGCGTAAATCATTAGTTATTGATCATTATTTGCAAAAAATGCAAAACGCATGATCGCTGCTTGCGCAAAGCACTTTTTTCTACAAAAATCATCGGCGTTTAAAATTTTACTTCAGTATTCAATAAGTTTTCTGCCACCGTTAAGCGCACTTTTGTTTTATAAATTATTAATTAACTATAAAACAAACAGCACATGAAAACAAAATTATTTACACTTGCTTTTTTACTTTCGCTAACATTAATAAAAGCACAAACATGGATTTCTTATAACGAATCAAACGGTCTCGGTCATAATAATGTTCAGGCAATAGCAATTGATGCCAATGGAACAAAATGGATAGGTACTTATGGTGGTGGCATTTCGAAATTTGATGGCACTAACTGGACGAACTATACTGTTAATGATGGTTTGGTTTGTGATTTTGTGCGAGCCATTAAAATTGATGTATTTGGAAATATATGGATAGGAACAGATGGTGGTGTATCTAAATTTGACGGAAGTACCTGGCAAAATTATACAACCATTGACGGCTTATCAAACAATCTTGTTTATGCAATCGAAATTGATGCTAATGGTGTAAAATGGTTTGCAACCAATATGGGCGTTTCAAAATTTGATGATACATACTGGACAATTTACACAACTATAAATGGCCTTGCAAACAATATCGTAACATCTATGGCAATAGATAATACCAATACACTTTGGTTCGGTACCTGGGGTGGCGGCGTTTCTAATTTTAATGGCAGTAATTGGACAACCTATTCAGAAGCAAATTATGTACATGCAATAAAAGCAGAAACTGATGGAACGCTTTGGTTTGGTACTGCAACTGGCATTAAAAAGTTTGACGGAACAACTTGGAGCAATTATAGTACAACAAATGGCCTGGCATTAAATAATGTTTATGCCATTACAATTGATGCAGAGAATAACAAATGGTTTGGCAACTCGGCAGGGGTTTTAAAATATGATGGAAATAATTTTACAACCTATAATACCAACAATGGATTAATTGGTGATATCGTAAATACATCCGTTACTGATAATAATGGAAATGTATGGATCGGTACAATGGACGGCATATCTCTATATTTAGCCGCGCCAAACACAATTAAAGAAAATAGCAAGACCTATGTCATTTCTCTTTTTCCAAATCCAACACAAGATAAAATAAATATAGATTCAAGTATAAATATCACTGGCGCACATTTTAGTATTGTTGATCCTACAGGAAAAACAGTATTGGAAGGTATTCTTAAAAACAATGAAATAAATATCCAGCACCTTGAAAAGGGTATTTATACATTTAGTTTAAAGGCCAAAGATGTTTATACAAAAAAGATCATTAAAAATTAACATAGTTTTTTCGTGTTTAAAAATATAGCTCTGCAGGATTAAAGATCCTGCAGAATATTCGAAGGCTAAATGAATTTGTAATTCATAAATAAAAATCCAAAAACATTATGTAATTCGGATTATAATGTGTTTTTGAGATCTTAAAAAAAGTATCTTCTACTTTAACAAAACCTGCTTTCTTGTAAAAATCAAGGGCAGGTTTATTTTCAACCCACACATACAGCCACATGGCTTTTTGCAAATTTTGTTTTGAAAGTTCAACATTAAAATCAAATAAAGCCTTGCCTAAGTTAAGTCCGATAAATTCTTTTTTAAGGTACAAGCGGCTTAATTTTGTAATATTTTTTTCTTTTATGCTTTTATAGGCTGCGTTAAAAATAATGTTTGAAAAACCTGCTGCTTTGTTATTGTAATAAATAATGTAATAATTGTTTTTAGGATCGTTTAATTCGTTCTCAAATGTTTTTAAAGTAAAATTAGCGTCAATATAATTCTTTATGTCTTTTTCCGGTCCCGAATGCCCATGCGATTCCATAAAAGAGGTAGCTGCCAGCTCTGTAATTACTACAAGATCGTTTAGAGATGCTTTTTTTATTTCTGTCATATAAGTTTAAAAATAACAAATTGTTTGCATGCTTTAACATTTTTATACGCGGGCGTAATTTTTTCTAATAATAAAATTAAAACATTAACATGAAAACAATATTTTTATTTTTTACAATCGCATTTTCAATAAATTTTATGTATCATAATTAATGCGAATTCATCCATTGTTTTAATTTTTAAAGATTATTAAATATATTAATTATCCCTACAACAAACGAGATGCTTTTAATAGGACAAAAGCCGGGTACTTTTGTTAAATAAAAAGCCTTTCGGTTTTCTGAAAGGCTTTTTTGGTTTATTTCAAAAATTAGATATAACTCATAAACTAATCTGTGTAAAAACCATTATCGGTGGGTGGAGTAGTTATATTTTTATCTTTAATAAGTTGTTTTAAGTTTGTTTCAATAGTATGCGCAATGGCGGTTACGGGTGTGTCGGTTGCATAACCTGAAAAAGGATCCTGCATATCTTTAGCGGTTCTTTCAAGCAATAAAAATGGTACTGATATAATGATAAGAAGCGGTATCTCAAAAAGACCATCAATTTCTGATAAAGAGATAGAGAGTAAAATAATAAAAATGTAAATAAGGCTATGAAGAAAAAAACTATAGGTGGTTGGAAACACTGTGGTTTTTATTCTTTCTGCCCGTCCCATCGAATCACAAAGCCGAACTAATGTGTCGTCTAGTTGCACATGATGAAAAGAATCTATTTCACCGGTTGTTAATAGTTTTTGTATATCGCGGCTATGTTGATCTATTAAGGCTAAAGGTTTGTTAGCGTGTTCCGATAATTCTTCAAGATCTTCTTTCGATAAAAAACTATTAATACCAAAAGTTGCATCTCGGCCACGTAATGATTGGCCAAGGCAATAACACCAGGCTATTTGCCGGTTGGTGATCTTTGCAAGCATATCCTTATTCGCTGTTTTGGTAAAATTCCTTACCTCTATTATAAGTGTACGCGAGTCGTTTACTATCGAGCCCCATATCTTCCGGGCTTCCCACCAGCGTTCATATGATTGATTAAGATTAAAGGAAAGAATAAGAGAAATGGCCGTGCCTAGAAATATTGGAAGGCTTACAGGAATTGATGGTAAAACATTAATAAGCTGCCGCTGTATAAAATAGATACAAACAGATATAATGCTTACGGTTATGAAATGTTTTTGCGCCTTGCGAAAAATATATGAAAATGGAAGTCGTTTATTTAATAACATAGATTTAGTTTAAGATATTAGTGTTTCTAATTGGTCAAACTCCGAAGTGCCTTGGGTAAGCAACCAATCCATTTCGTAAACTGGTAAATTACATTTTCTAATATAATCGATCACATCTAATGTATTGCCTGTTTTTTTTAATACATAGTGTTTAGCCACATAACATTCCTCAATCTTATGGGCGCTAATAAAATTTTTGAAGGCATTTTTGTTTAAGCCGTGAAAGAGTTCTATCCTAACATCAACCAGGTTTGTAGTAAAGCGGTTCTTTAAAATAGAAATAGCATCATTAAAAGACGGTTTTAAAAGTGAGTTAATTATTTTTCGTCGAGAATAAAACATCAGGTCTACTATAGAATCAGAAAGTAATTGACCGCTTAAAAGCACAACCGTTAATTCCTTATTTGTGTCAAGCAATAAGGCCTGCTTAAGAACATTTAACGATTCAATACAAAAATCAGTTGGAATAAGGATGGTTTTTTTCATACAATAAAATTTATTGATACAAAATTCAATAAACCTTATTAGAGGCACTTAAAAGGCAGATTAAAATGAGATTAGAATTTTAGTTTGACCTTGGAAAACGTACCTGTACGGTTACCCCATTATTTACTGTGGATGATACTTCTAAAGAACCTTTGTGAAGGCGTATAATGTTACGGGAAAGAGGCAGCCCAATGCCATAACCTTCAAAGTTGCGGGTGTTGGAGGCGCGAAAGAAGGGGTCGTAAATATATTTTAATTCCTCTTCCGGAATGCCAATACCTGAATCTTTTACGATAATAACAACATCACTGTCAGTTGTTGCCAGCGAAACTTTTACAGGTTTGTTTGAAGAATATTTACAGGCATTACTTAAAATATTTGCCAGGGCAAGATGCAGTAATTGGGCATTACCATTTATGGACATCTTTTCGGGATTTTCGGGCACCATATTCATATCTATTTGCAACTGGTTAGCCGGATTCATTTTATCAATTGTTTTTTTTGTGTCCCATAAAAGCTCATCGGCACGCAATAATTCCATTTTTTGTTTTTTTCCGTCAAAACCGGTTTGGGCCAAAAATAAAAGTGATTTCGTGATCTTGTCCAAACGCTCTGCCTCGTTAAGAACAATGTGCAGGGCTTCGGTATATTCTTTAGAAGTTCTGTCTTTGCTTAAGGTTACTTCGGCTTCGCCAATAATGGCTGTTAGTGGCGTACTTAATTCATGAGATGCATTGCTTATAAAGTTATTTTGTGTTTCAAAAGATGTTTCCAGCCTGTCCAGCATATTATTAAAAGTGGTAATAAGTTCGCCCATCTCATCATTATCAGCAGGCGTTTTTTCCAAACGCAGGTGCATATTCTCGGAGCTGATCTCTTTCACATTATCAGTAATTTTTTTAATGAGTTTAAAAATTCGTTTAGAAAACAGGAAGGAGATAGCCAATGCAAGCAAAGAGGTTAAAGGCAATGCAATAATAAATATATTGCGTAAATGTAATAAATGTTGCGTGTCATAATCATTAGTGGCAGATACAATAATAATATAATTACCTTTTAATCCTTTGTAGTTTATTCCGGAAAAAAAAAGATCACCTTTTTTTAAAGTAGCATTGCCCCTGTTAGCGATCTCTTCAAAAAATTGAACAGGTACTTCTAATTGTTTTGCACTATTTATGAGGTTTGATTTTGAGTTGATCTTAAAAAAATAATCTCTTTCGCCGGTTAATTTTTCGAGATGCTTTTCTCTCATCTCTTTAAACGCTGAAGCTTTTTCTTCTTCTGATTCCAGTTGTGATTTTGCGGCTAATACAGCACGTACCTCTAAACGTTTGTAAAAATCAGTAAAAGAATAACGTGAAGAAAAATAATACACCGAAATACTTAAAAGCAATATGATAGACAGGGTGCCAGCAAAAAAAATAAGAGCTATTTTAAATTGACTTTTCAATCCGTTTCTTTTAATACATAACCCATACCAACAATGGTATGAATGAGTTTGTTCTTTTTGTCCTTATCAATCTTTTTTCGTAGATAATTCACATAAACATCCACCACATTGGTTCCCATATCAAAATTAATATCCCACACGTTTTCCAACAAATAGCTTCTTGATAAAACCTTACGTTTGTTTTTTAAAAAGATCAATAGCAAACGGTATTCGGTAGATGTTAATGAAATGGGGCTTCCACCGCGTTTTACAGTTTTGGTATCATCGTTTAGCTCAAGATCATCAAATGAAAATAGGATTGTCTCAGCATTATCACTATTACTGTAATTACTTCTGCGAATAAGTGAATTTACACGGGCTTGTAATTCAATAAATTTAAAAGGTTTTATAAGGTAGTCATCTGCACCCTTATCAAGTCCTAAAACTATATTTTCTGATGTACCAAGAGCGGTAAGAAACAAAACCGGTGTATGAATGTTGCTGGCCCTTATTTCTTCACAAACAGTTAAACCATTTTTACCCGGCAGCATTATATCAAGAATTATGAGGTCAAAACTGTGTTTTAAAGCCATTTGCAGGCCGGTTTCACCATCCAGGCAAACAGAAACATCATAACCGCTTTCAGATAATCCTTTTTTTATAAAGGAAACAACATTTGTTTCGTCTTCTACAAGTAAAATACGTTTTGTAGGCATACACAAAAATAGTAAAATTAAACAGACTGTAACTTTAAAGCGTAGCTTTTATAAATTTAGCAAATTGAAATCTTGTATCTTTTCTGTAATTTAGGCGTTATATCGCTCAAAAAGCAAATATGATAAAAAACAGACTTTTAGTGTTTATAGTTTTAAATTTAAATGTGGCTGGTATATCCCTTGCACAATTAAGTATTGATACCACTTTGTCTGCCGGCGATATGGTGAAAACGGTTTTTGCTGCATCAGATAACGATTCTAAAATTGAGAACGTAAAGTATAAAGGCTATAAAAAATCTATAGGCATTTTTAAATGTTCCATGGTGTATAATAAAGTTATTTCTAAAGGACTTATACTGTCTACAGGTAATGTGTTTGATGCTATTGGCCCTAACAATACACCTGATAAGAGTTCTAAAACGCTTAATAATACCGATGTTTCGTTAAGCGCCATCGCAAAAGGCCCGTCTTATGATGCGGCTGTTTTAGAATTTGATTTTATTCCATCAGATGACAGCATTGCTTTTAATTTTTTCTTTGGTTCAGAAGAGTATCCCGAATACGTAAGCAAAAATGTAAACGATATATTTGGTTTTTTTCTGAGTAGCGAAGACCCGTCCGGCAAAAGAAATTTAGCAATGCTGGAAAGGCATATTCCTATTACGGTAGATAATATTAATTCAACAGTAAATAAAAAATATTTTATAAGAAACTATTTGTGGGATCCTGCAAATGTTGCCAAATGGGAAAACAATAAACCAGGCGGTGAATTGGCTTCTACCTTTCAGTTTGATGGTTTTACGGTTGTTTTGCATGCAGGCGCAAAAGTAGTGCCGGGTAAAAAGTATCACATTAAAATTGCCATAGCTGATGTAGGGGATAGATTATATGATTCGGCTATTTTCTTAGAAGCGGGATCTTTTAAAAGTATGTCGTCAAAAACAATTTCGTTTGAGCAATGGGCAAAAAAAGAATTTGGCGATAAGGTAATGAACGATCTTGGTAACTCAGTTTCAATTAATTTAAATATCAATTTTGAAACAGGTTCTTCAAAAATTGAAGGAGCAGACTCATTCACACAATTAAATAAAGTATTAAATCTTTTAAATAAAGATCCAAAAATAAAAGTAGAGATCAATGGCCATACAGATAATAACGGTGCAAAAGAAGATAATAAAATTCTTTCAGTAGACCGTGCAAAAAATGTGATGGATTACCTTATTTCAAAAGGTATCAAAGCGGCAAGGCTTACTCACAATGGCTTTGGCGATACAAAACCCATAAGCGATAACAAAGCCCTGAACAGAAGGGTGGAGTTTGTGTTTGTGCGGTAGTTTAATCTTTCAAAAAATCTTTCATAACCGGAATAATCGGAAAAGTATTTTCTTTATCTGACTTTAATGTTGTTATCTCACCCATATATTCACCATGGCCACCCGGAAAAATTTGAAGTTTGCAATTAGGTATCAATTTTGACATTTGTTGCATGTGCTCTGTTGTAGCAACATCAGCATCTCCATTAACAAGCAATACAGGGCATTTTATGGATTTGATCTGTTCATCGGGTACATCTTTAAAATTGATCATTCTTGTAGCACAGCGATGAAACATAGTTAAAAGTTTTGCACTATCTGGCGTTACTTTTAAAAAAGCATCTTTGTAAGCTTGCGGCATTTGTTCAAATGTGCCGTTCTTCATAAATTCCCAAAATTGTGGCAGTACACCATTTCGTTTTAACAGAGCAGAGGCAGCAATAATTTTATTTGTGATCTCAGGATGACGGATGGAAATTTGTAGCGCTGTAGTACCACCGTTGCTAAAACCTAAAAAATCTGCTTTTGATATTTTCAACTCTTTTAAAAGGGCAGCCACATCATCCGCATCCTGCTCAAAAGAGAGGTCTTTATCTCTATCAGATGTACGGCCATGAGCCTGCAATTCAATGGCAATAATTTGGTGCGACTTTGAAAGAGTAGGAATAATCCTTCCAAAGGATGTTTGAATAGTTGAGCCGCCACCATGAATTAATATCAAAGGTTTGCCTTGCCCATAAATTTCATAATACATGTTGATGCCGTTTATTTCGGCACAACCGCTCTTTGTAAATGTTGTGTCTTCAGTTGTTTTACTCATAATATCGTTTTTATTAATAGTATTGGTGGTTTCTTTATTAATATTTTCATTACAGGAAACACTTAGCAAGATGATAATCAGAGATAAATATATTTTTGCAATTTTCACGCTATTAATTTTTTTAAAGAGAAAGAGTAATGTTATAATTTTATTCCAATAATTAAAACATCATCAACCTGCTCAAGATCACCTTTCCAATCATCAAAATTATTTTTTAATAAAGTTTCCTGAATTTCCGGACCTTTACTACTTATTTTTACCAGAAGTTCGTTAAGCGGTTTATATTTAAATTTTTTACCTTTTGGGCCGCCAAATTGATCAGCATAACCATCAGTATAAAGATATAATGTATCTCCGGCCTTGTAATCAATTTCTCTTAAGGTAAACAGATCTTCTTTTTCGCCTTTTCCTACAGGCATTCTATCCGCATCTAATTCAGTATAATTTGCATCGCTTACCAAAACCGGTGCGTTGTTGGCCGCGGAGTAAGTCAGTTTTTTTGTTTTTTGATCAATACAAAGAAGGATACCATCAAAACCATCTTTTTGGCCTTCTTTACTAATATTATCTATCAACCTTTGTCTTACAAAATTCAGAACTTCATTTGGCTTGTAAATAAATTTCTCATTAATAGCTTCTTTTAAATAACCAATATTTAAAAGGCTCATAAAAGCACCTGGTACGCCATGTCCGGTACTGTCGCATACGGCAAGGTAAAATTTATCATCTTGTTTTGTGGCCCAATAAAAATCACCACTCACAATATCTTTAGGATTAAAGAAAATAAAATGATCATGGATTTGTTCTTTTAAAAACTCTTTATTTGCAAGTAACGTATATTGAATACGTTTTGCATAATTAATACTATCTAAAATCTCTTTTTGTTTTTCTTCAATAATGTGTTTTTGAAATTGTATTTCTTTTGTTCTATCCTTTACTTTTTGTTCAAGGTCTTCATAAGATTTTTGTAGTTCTGTAACCATGTGATTAAAGTTTTCTGAGAGCTCGGCAATTTCAATTGCACCGGCAACTTCAGCACGCTCATTTAAATTATTAATTCTTATTTGGTTTGTTTTTCTTGAGAGTTCTTTTAATGGTTCAATAATTTTTCTTGCTCTGTAATAAACTAAAATAATTAATGGAAGAATAAGCAGTAAAATTATTTTAACAAACCGAAGAAGTTCTTGTCTTAACAAAGCTTTTTGCAAAGCATTTGTTGTTTCAATTTGTACGATATAACAATTATACAATCCCGCATTTGCTATTGGTAAATAAATAAAATGATTGGTTATCTCAATGCCATTATTTAATTCAACAATTTTTTGATCGTGTTTTTCTCGAGATGCTTTATTAATTATTGCCTGATACTTATCAGCAAAAGTAAATGATTTTGAATCTTTTACAACTGCATCGAAATTAATTTTACTTAATGATGAATAGTTTTTTGCTGAACTTTGAACTTTTTCAATCAATATTTTTTTTAACTCGGTAGCTTTATCTGAATAAAACCCTAATTCAATAATGTAGTCACCGGTTTTAGAAGGTAAAAATGAATATTTTTTTATTTTCCCGGTATTAATTTCGAGTCCAAACCTATCAGCAGAGAATTTTCTTTTATTTCTCAGATCATTAAGAATGCTTGTATATTTTGGATCTATTTGTTTGAAGTCTAAATTCTTATCTTTATAAAAAGTTGTGTTGCATATTATGCAATTACGGTCAATAATATAAATGCTTTCTTTTAGCGTATCCATACCAAGCTTTAATGAAAGATCGTACAGATCAACTTTACTAAGGTTGTTTACTGAGGTGTTTTCTGAGTTATAAATTTTATAACTTAAATCTTTCATTCGTTCATTAAAGGCATCTTCATGGGTTATCATGCCCAGATCATATAAGTCAACAAGATTTTTCACCTGCTGTGTTATTTGATTTATTTGCGCTTCTGTGGCTGCTGTTTGTCTTTTTTGTTCGGTATAATAGTTATAGCAGCAGTATAATAATATAAAAAGTACAAGCGGTAGAATTGTATTAATTAGTAATTGCTGTAGTACTGAAGTTTTTTTCATTTATAAACAGAACTTTTTTCTAAATTAAGAACTTATATTAAATAAAAAAACAGCTATTGTGCGAACTGCGCCATACGTACTGGCTTGCAAATACAAAAAGCCTCACATTTCTTTAAGACTTTGGTGTGAGATATTGTTAAAATGATTATCGGTACGAACCGGTAACTCTCAGACTTAAAGTTAGTATGTTCTCAAACCTCCCAATAGCTATGGGGGGAGCTAAGCTTTATTAATCAGTTTTTCGATCATCTTTCTGCTCTTCCAATTTTTGATTTTTTTTTCTCTTTTTAGTGCCTCAGATTTTGTTTGATATTGTTCCGAGCATTTCAACTCCCAATCACCAACACCGCCGGTAAAACCTTTGTGATTTGAAATATGCTTAAGTATTCGGTCAATAATATCACCGCTTGTTGACCAACATAATATTTATTTTTATTTAAGTGAAGAGTATGTAGAGATGAAATATCATAAAATAAAAAAACCCCGCAATTGCGAGGTTTTCTGTGGGAACTACTGGGTTCGAACTATACCATTCAAATGCTTGTTATGACTCGTTTTTATAAAAATTGTTGATAAATAGGTGCGTAAATAGGTGCGTATCAATCACTTTTTATGGTATCTTCATATATCAAAAAACTGGTAAATGAAACTCTATTTTGAGTACAAAAAAGATCCTAAAAAAGGGGCTGTAAAAAAAGACGGAACTAAAAAGGAGATCCTTTCAAAAGAGGGCATGATTCGTGTTATTTTAATTCAGCAAGGAAAAAAAGTAATTACTTCAACCGGCCATAAAATTAATGAAAGCGATTGGTCAAAAGGCAGACCAAAGCCAATTGCAAAAAATGCTAACTTAAATCTATATCTCAATAAATACGTGTCAGCTTTTGATGATTACATGATTGCTGTGAAATTGGCAAATGATATTCCAAGTTTGACCAGGGCTTCTGATTTTATTAAAACAAAAGTAAATAGTATAAATGTTGAGCGTGGGAATAAAGATATTCCATCACTAATTATTCAGTTTAAAAATGAAAAGACTGGTTTTTTAAGGGAAGGGGCGTTGAAGCCGTTTACTACCTTATCGAATCACCTGATGGATTATAATAGTAATATTCAATTTGCAGATTTTGATGAAATCTTTGCTAACAAATTCGCGAAATTTTTATCTGAAAAAAGTAAACATTATGAAAATGCCACTGATCTTCAAAATCCAACAATAAACAAAATGCTTGTTACTTTAAAGGTGTTTTGTAAATGGGCATATAAAAACAAACACACAAGTGCAACAGAATGGATGAATATAAAACGAGTGAAAGAGATTGATCAACGCATTATTACTTTAACGAGTGAAGAATTGAATACCTATTATAATTTCGATTTTGGGGTAAAGGTAAATTTAGAAAAGGCTAAGGATGTATTTTGCTTTGCCTCATTTTTAGGCTTACGTTACAACGATTTAATGCAAGTCAATGATCAAACGATAAAGAAAGGCTATATACATATCAATACACAAAAGAATGATAAAGAATTGAGGATTAAATTAATTCCGCAGGCTTTGCAGATCTTAAAAAAGTATGATAACTGTCTACCACTAGATATATCTAATCAAAAATTAAATAAAAATATTAAAAGTGGAGTTAAGTTGGCAGGTATTGATAGAAGAGAAACAATTATTGTACAACATTTAAACGTATCAATCAAAAAACAACGATTTGTCCATGAGTTAATTTCAATACACGATGCACGTAAAACATTTATCACTTTATGTTTAGAAAACGGTTTGAGCGTTTCAGAGGTGATGCAAATGTCAACCCACAATAGTTATCGTTCATTTAGCAGATATGTTAATCTTGAACAAAGTAAAGTAGACGAAAAACTTCAAGACGTTTTTGGATATTTAAAGGTGGTTAGGTAATGGAAAATTGTATAAAAATTAAAGGCTTGATGGATAAAACTTACATTTATCTGCCATACAATATTCAACTGAATACAGGAATAGCAAGTTTACTAGCAAATACTCTAGGGTATTATATTCGGACCCGTGTTTAAAAAATGTTATCATCATGGTTTTTAATTTGATTGCAATTACATAACGTAGTATATATTTACTATAATTTATAGCAAAAATTATTTTTTAACTTTTGGTTGTATAAAAGAAGAGTTGTAGCCGGTTTATAGACTTTATCAACATCCTTCAATTAATAGCTCACTATCAACTTTTTTGTATATATTTTTGTGAAGCTTGTAACGTTGTCTTACAAATTTAGAATATGCTGCACGGTATAACTCATGATAAGAAACTAACCGAACAAAAGGTAAATTACTTTCTTGACTATTTTTACTTTTTCGTCGATCAAGTTGGAGTTTTAGATGGTTTCGATATGGAAACTTATGCATCTTTGTGTAAGAAAATTCTTTTTCAAATTGAAAACAATAAGAAAACACCTGAGAAATATGTCGGGCAGTATTTCTCACATCCTGTCTTTGAGGATAGATCAAGGATTAAAGGATATACTGGCTATACGAAGATTTTAAAGTTAAGGAAACAGTTTTTTCAATTTGGAGAAAAAGCTTTTGATGCAAAGCGAGCCTTTATAACAAACGATGAGTTTGTTAACGCTTTTTCAAAATTTGCTGATGGTTTAAGAACTAAGATGTTTAAAAGTTCTTTAGAAGAAATAATAAGTTTTCTAAAGTGCACACACCAACTTGAATTTCATCTTGATGATTTGATTTATCATACCAAGATTCTGGCTAGTTCTTTGATTTCCACTCGCGATTCCAAAAAGGAAGTACAAGCAATTACTCGTCGTATTTTCTCTAAACAATTGTATGAATATCCTTTTCCTCGCAATTACAAAAGAATGAGTGCCGAAACCAAAAGGAAATATTTGGCTAATTCGAATTTTGATAAGCAATTTGGTGGTATTTATAATGCACTTATGGAGAGATTCGACGCACATTGGCTCATGTTTCGAATTACTGATATCATAAGTAAAAATGATTTCGAGTTTACCTACAACCAAGTTACATTTATCAATCCTGAAAACGAAAAATTTGATAGAGTAAAAAAAAATCTACAACGAAAAGGTATGTTAACTGACTTTTTCAATGGGAAAGATTTTCTTATCGCAATGGTGAATTTGGGGCAGAACACAAGGAACAGTGCAGTAAAAGTTGCAAAGAAAATGATTGATTCTGAACTGACCTATTTTAATAATTGTCTTGGGTCAACTGGCATTCTTGATAGAAAGTCTTTTTTGTACACAAGCAATTTCAGTGCAACTGGTGGAATTGTAAGCATGACCGGGAATAAATATGAAATTGGAAAATACGATATTGAATCTCTAAAAAACAATCCTTACAGTCACATGCAAGGTGACGATCAAATCAAAAGCCACTTCCTTAAGTATGAGCCTTTTTTTGTAAAGGCTATGCATACTGAAAGTATGAGTGATTATTGGCATTACATCGAAGTGTTGCTTCAAAATAATAAAACTTCAACTAACAATAATCAGATAATTGGCATTCTGTCTGATATTTTACTTCTTAATGCTGATAGTACAAATAAGCAATTCATTAGAGAATATATAAGTGAAACTCTTTCATCCTTTCAGACATCAGCCAAGCAGTGGGGCTTAACTCCTGAGCGACAAAACGAATTTAATAGATTGGCATATACTAAAGAAGGAATTGATTTAGCTGTTCTTAAAAGTGAAATTAAACATAAATTTGCCTTGGATCTAATTGACATGCATGATAGGCCTTTTACTGTAAATACTGCGGAACAAATTCAAAAACATTATAAACATGTTTTATGGGATGCTCAAGCACAGAGAAATTCTTACCTGCATGCCGCAGTGTTAGATCCTGTTTCAACTGTCAGTTTAGGGTTTATTTTTCCACGGTTGCTGATGAAATTCCGTTGGATATTACTCGCAAATAGACGTAAGTATTCAACACTTAGCTTTCGTGATTATATTCTCCAACTTCAAAAAGACGCAACGGCTCTTAAAAATAATTTACCGCAAAAATGATTGAATTAGTTAAGCACTGTATCAAGGAGATTATTATTGTATCAGAACTTTTGAAAATTAAAAATTCAAGTTTTTACAAACGTAGTTTAGCACGATTTATTTCCGTTAGGATAGATGATTTTATTAAGCTAGGATTCAAATTGAATAAAGATTCAATAAACCTGCAAATCATTAAAGATGATTTAAATGCCTTACAGAAATTTTATGAAGAATTTTTGAAGTTGCAACGTGATAAGTATGGTGCGCACGTTCAGGATCTTGACTTTTCGCAAAGAATTGAGGTCTGGTTAAATATTGATTTGCAAAAAACTACTTTCTTCACGGAGCAACCAATTTCCATTTATAAATTATTTGATTCTTTGCCGGGTTACGAACCCCCGGAGCAATTATTTTCAGGTATTTCTAACGAATTAGAACGCTTAATTATTGATGTAAACCATTCATTAGATTTGGAAAGTGCTCCAAGGATGGCAATGGATATTTTTTCTCTCACAAGATATAATTCGAGCGGAGTGCTTTTCTGTCATCCCATGCAGGATAAAGCAGGAGTTTTAAAAGGATTGGAATTGCTAATTACATATGAGTATGAACTATTAAAAGTTATTGACGTAAACTTAAGTCTCAGTAATGTAATAAAAAAAATGCTCATTCTAGATGTAATAAGTTACTGTGATAACTTATTTACAAGAACTGATATACAACCAGGTGCACTTCAGGAAATGGATGGGCTAGATAAATTTATTGTTGAGGAG
Source organism: Bacteroidia bacterium (assembly GCA_016787705.1). Taxonomy (GTDB): domain Bacteria; phylum Bacteroidota; class Bacteroidia; order B-17B0; family Aurantibacillaceae; genus Aurantibacillus. The sequence goes on from JAEUTP010000017.1 coordinate 108,071, forward strand.
GAGCATCCAGCCGCATATGAATTATTGATGTCATTTAAAGCCTCTTATCTGTTAGTTGATAATGCGGCTACACTTCGCACAGTAAGGAATAAAGTTTGTGGTCATATAACACCACAAAGTCAAGTTCAAGATTTGGAAGTTACTCTGGAGTCCGTTACTAATAAATGGATTAGCGAATTCTATTCCCAGCTAAAGAACGTCTTTACTCAAATTTGTGGACGGGAATTGACCTTTAAGATGTTTTTGATAGAACCAAATAAAATGCAAGGTGTTGGTGGATTTACTTACAAACCTTCAAAAGCATTTAGCGATGATACAGTACCTGTTACAGAGTTTATTCATCCTGATATCAATTCTAATGATGAAATTGAAAAGCACTACAAACAGTTGATAAATATGGAAAATCCTGATGAAGTTAGACATTTTTTTTGGGATGGATTTTGTTCTTCTTCAATTTTAGAAAATAGAAATATTTCAATTACAACAACTGAAGGTCAAATTTTACATCACAATTATACCTGGAGAAAACACTTTGAGTTCTTTGAAAGGAGGTTAAACTCAGATATACCCTTAAAAGAAAAAATTGAAATAATCCAGTTGTTTACAAATTGTTCAGGGGGATATCCTGAAACACTTAGCTATGTACTTCAAAAAACATACAAGAAAAATTGTTCAAAAGATCAACTTAACCTGGAGTATATTGGAGCGTTTGGTGAACTTGCACGTAAAAGGGATCGAGAATTGTTTGAATTTATTTCCTCAAATCACAATGGAAAAGATTTTTATAGCTCATTTTTCACTGTTTTAAGTCTGTTCAAGATTGATATGGTTTCAAGAAGAATTGGTTATAGTAATGATGTTGATTTCGCGGATAATGAATTCTCCTTATATATTGATAAATGTGTTGAATCTGTTAACGGATTTTTTCGCACAGCGTATATATTTGGAATGGCTAGTGAATCCTATTTTGGACATAAATGCCTTACTCAAGAACTTCGAGAACACTTCCATGCTAAATTTATCCGCGAGTTTCGCTTGGTTTTTAAAAAGTATGTAGCTTCGTTAATTAAAAGCGAAGAGGACGAGAAAAATGTAGAAAATATTATTAAGTACTTTGATCTTGCAAGGTATTCTACATCTATCGGATTGATATTTGAGTTCTTTACAAAAAAAGGACGTAAAGACATTGCTCATAATTTTCTTATTTTAGTTGTTGAAAATCTAGTTAAAGTGGCGCCGGACGATGATACTGAACTTAAGAATCTTAGCTTTATTTTCAAAGAGGCGGGCTTTTTGGCAAATGCAGTTCAAGTTTCTGAATACTTAGTAAATAAATTGCCTTCAGATATTGATCTTAAAACGACTTTACTTGACCTATACAAAATAAACAAGCAGCGAGATAAGTTTGATCAATTAAAACGATCACTGCTTAATAATTTTGTTATTACTGAAAACGAGAGATTAGAAATAACAGACTTTATTTATGATTAACTATAGCAATTATGGTCTCGTAATTGTTTTAATACTTTCGAACCTATGTTCAAATCTCCCCTCATTAAGCTTGTAGGAACAATATACCATGGGGTCGAGTACATTTTCAACACCAAAATTTGTTTTGAGATAAAATTCATTGATGAATTCTAAATTGCTATGATCCTTTATCCAAAGCACAGGTTGGATTTTGATATTTCTTTTTTTGGTGAGAATTTTGCTTTGCACTTTTTCAGTTAGTTTTAACTCTAAGTGTTTTCTTAAATCTAAAAAACTTGTAAATTCTTTATTAGCAAGATGAATATTAACAACTTCAATTAATAACTCATGCGAATCAACTTTACTTTTAAATAAAATATCTATGCTAACGTTACTTTCAGACACCACAGTTTCTTCGATATTACATAATTCATAAAGGTTCATAGACATATAATGATCTAAGACAGCTAATTCGCCAATAAAATTTAAATACTCTTTATTTACTTTTAACAGCACATTGCTTATCATCCCGTGTAGAAATTTTCTTTCTTCTTCTTTTAGATTTTTTTTTAAACTGTAGAATAACTGATTAAAATAGTCAAACATCGCATCAGCTCGTCCGTTGTCCCTTGTCAACTTTCCAAAAATAACGCTGTGAAATGTGACCTCTCTTTCGACCATTTTACCAGTAGATTCAATTTCTTTTCTGATCTTTTGCATATGTGCTTTCGATACCTTATTTATGGATGACCATGATATTTGTTGCTCGCTTAATAAGTCAATCATTCCGGGCATGAAGAGTTTTAAAACGCTTTCTATGTTATATGTTAACCGATTTTCCATTGAGTTTTAAATTAATTTTAAGTCTTTGGTGGAGAAATTATATTAAAATTAGAAACAAAGATTAAACAACTATTAATAAGAATAATCTGATTGATACAGATATTAAAAATTTCTACACAATTATAATTTTATTTCCGATTCAGATTCTTTTAACTCAGGAATCAACTTAAATACAATATCTCGGGTCAATTTAGAAAGTGGCCTTTTATTCAGATTCTCATTCTCGTAGTAATTGTGAAAGTGGAATCGGAAAAAATCTTCCTTTTTTGTATCTAAAAGATCTAAAAAAGGTTGAATAGTATTTAAATAGAACTCGCCATTCTTGATGCATTTTTTGTTTAGTTCACCAACCACATCTCTATGAGCCTGATATATCGCTTCCAATTTAAAAGTAGTTATACTACCTTTTTTATCGTCTCCAAAGAGTCTTTTATTCGTATCACTGTCTATCCCTTTTTTTGGTTTAATCACTATTTCATAGTTACTCGGGTGATCAATTTCGGTATGCAATTCTTCGAACTCAAAATCAAAATAAGCGTCTTGTCCATATTCGTTGGAATGAGGATGAATGTGAGTGTCAGTATCAAAATCCAAAACTCGCTTAATTATACTATTGCAATAATAGCACGAAGGGATGAGGTTGTAAAAGCTAACTGCGAAAATAGGATACGCCGACTTGGGGAGGAAATGATCAAGTGTTGGTCTTATAATGTCCTTATCGTTTTCCTGGATAGTATTTATATAAGCTCTATTGCAGTATGGGCAAGTGTTCACTCCTAAATGAAAGGTAAGTTCATAGGCTATTGGTTTATCAATATAATTGTAATTAAAAATTTCATGCAAAATAATGTAGTAAATACCTTTATTTTCCTTATTTATGTCCCATTTTAAAAACAATTCTTGTTGAAGATCTTTTTGTGCTCCCGGTTTTGCCTCTAGTATTCTTCTAATAACTGAGTCACTAATTTCTGTGTTCAGAAAATTAGCTATCTCCACAGAAAACCTAATTAGCGAAGCGTGTATATCTTTTTGAGCTATCTTATTCAGATCATCATGTTTTTTTATAGCTTTCAAATCTCCAACCAAAAAGACGCTCGATAAAGATGAAACTATCGCCCAATTTCCTGTTCTTTTGTCACTCATCAAAGTGGTTTTGGCGTCATCATCATAATTAATTAGCAACGGGATTATTTTTTTAAGATGCTGAACCCTCTCTAAACATTTAGGTGCAATTTTATCTATGAAAATTTGTATTATCTTAGGATCGTACCCTTTTATTAGTATCATTTGGCAACTGGTTTTGCATTAATAAGTTCGAGCGTTTTTTCTTTAATAAACTTTTCACCTATTTGTTTGGCCAATTTGGTATACTTTTCTTTCTTCTCTAAATCAATTTCTGCACTAGACTTCAAATCTTTGAGCATATTTGAAATTTTTAATCTTGCAAATTCGCCAATGAGAGAAGATCCAAGAAAAAAACTATCAGTTAATAACTCGTGTATGTTACCACCAAAAGTAAATGTTTTATCCGAACCACTTTTAGCAACCGTTACCCCATCAATTTTATCTAAGTAAGTAATACAATATCTTGGTAAGTCAGATAACAGAAAAGGTGAATGACTTGTTACAATTATTTGAATTGATTCAGCTTTTTCGAAAATAAGAGGGAAATAGGTAGTTAGTATATTAATGTAATTTCTTTGCCATTCAGGATGCAAAAGTTGCTCGCCTTCATCAATTAAAATGAGTACATTTTTGTATTCCTTTTTTATTGGGCCTTGCACTAGATAGTTAAACCTTGCAAGCATTGAAAATAAAGCCTTTTCTCCGGAACTCAATTCGCTATTAGAATATTTATCAAATTTCCAATCAAAAAATAAGAAACCAGACAGATTGAAAAAGACAAAATACACTAGTAAATTTTTCTGCTCCTCAGGCGATTCAAAATCAATGTAACAATAAATATTTCCAAAACCTAAGTCAACAAAACTGTCATCGGGGAGAGCGCTAATGCCTAGTAAAAAATCATGAAGCGCGAGAAATCTTGATTGTAAGACTCCAGATTCATTCTGTTGACTCAATTTTAAAATATAATTTGAAACTTTTTCAGAAGTATAATTTTTATTGACGAAAATTTCATTGCTAATGCGGTCAAATTTTAATCCAGGCGGCGTATTATCCGCCAGGTATCTAAACACATTAAAGTAGGCAGCTCTATATAATTTCGCAAGAAATATTTCCTTTTTTCCATTTACACCTTTCTGCGAATCGTCAAATCCACGCTGTAACATTTTGTATGAGTCACCTGTTGTTTCGATGAATTCGCGTTCATCATAATCGTCTATAGAAATTTCTAAATACTTTGGTATTTTAAAGTCTAATAAATTCTCAGGTATATCTATCCTTGTTTTTAATCTAATTTGACGTTCAACATCCATCAATTTATGTATCTTAGATATATCCGCTATATTTTTAATCTTTTCTGTATTGCTTTTGTGAACAGGATCTGTCATAAGAAGATTATAAGTCGAAATATCTTCAAATCCAGTAGTATCCACTCTTTGAAGCAATGATTGTGTAGAAGAGAATTTAATCTCAAAAAGATTCGAGTAAAATATTAATTCGTAATCTGGGATATTAGCACTTGATATACTGAAGGTTGATGCTAATTGCTTATTATCATCATTAAAGTTTTTTCTGAAATTAGTTGGAATTGATTCGGCCTTAAACTGCACCTCGTTGTATACAATATAAAATTGATTCAAAGAATCTTCGGTTGATTCAAACACAGCTATGAACTTGTAAGGATTGTTTTTATACATCGTTTTGTAAAGTGCTTTAATGAAATCTAAAACACTTGATTTTCCAGTCCCGTTCCGACCCACTATAGCACTTATATTTTTAATCTTTTGACTTTCATCAAAGAATCCTGGAATATACTCCTTATTTTCCTCCAAGGTTAATCTAGCTTCCGATTCGTTAAATGATATGATATACTCATTGCTGAAATTAAATTCTGCGTTTTTCAAAACTTTATAAGCATTGTTTTCCATTGATTTGTACTTGGCATCAACGTTGCCAATATGCCCTTTAATATATAAATAGAGTAACTCCATAATTTCAATTTATTTTGTAGCGATTATCTGACCAGATATATTTACTTATTTCTAAATTCAATTTTATCAAATGCTTATATTTAAAGATCGGCAGCTTTTATTAAAACCTATAATGAAAGTTTTGTTAATAGCAAATCAAGTCGTTTGGGCAGGTCTGTAAGCTTCGAAAATTTAAAAATTGTTTTAGTACTATTCTTAGCCTTTTCTGTACTCTCCTGTGAGAACACATCGATTCCAAGTTCTTGACATTTTTCAATAATGGTTGCAGAAGGTTTTTTTCGCGCAACTAAAATTGACCTCGAAGAAATTCCACCATATAATTCCGAAACTGCTTTTATCTTATTAATATCATCCTGTGTCACGTCACCTGCTTTGCATTCAATAAAAATTAGATTTTTTCCGGTATTAAGAACGATATCAATTTCGTTCTTATCTGTTTGATCCTGTACTTTTGACTTTATTTTTACACTCATTTTAAATTCATGTGCGTGACTCCACTTTGAGACTGATTTACCAATCAAAATCTCCCACCATAATCCAGTAAAAGCTATGCTCAGTGCTTTTTTAGTAGAAAAAGAGTTAGTCTTTGCGCCTCTAATGAAATTAAACACTTTTCCGTCCCAAATAATCGTAATATCTTTGTCAACAAAATGAAAGGGATTAACAGGTTGAAATTTGCGATTGACATAAATTTTGGCATGAGCCTTCCAATACCACCCAGTATTAATTTGCGTTAAAATAAATTCTGCTAATTCAATTTCTTCTGAAGTAAAATCGGTTAATGAACACATTTGAAATTTTGAATGCCCTGATAGCTTTAAGAAAGTTTCAATATTAATTTTATTCAATATTGGACTACTTTTTTTCTCAGAAATATCAAATAGAACGTGTTTTTGATCAATATAAAAAATGGGAAATTTAAGATCATTAAACACTTGTTGGGCTGCTATGGCCATTATTTTCGTACCCCCCGTAATGTTTAGTTCAAAATCTTCTTTATCATTGTCGAAAATTATTTCCTCAACCTTTTTCCTTATTTCTTCGTAATTGAAAGGATCAATTTGATAAGAGTTGATTGCTTTCGTTGATAGCACATTTTTCAATACTGAATAATGCTGTTTTGAGTCTTTGGAATATAGCACGTGAACTACATCCGGTTTTCTTTCTACTATACCAGTATATACTGGGAGTATTTGACCTCCGATTAAAGTAATTTGATGTTTCATTTTAAATAAATTTCAGGTTGATTTTTGAACGGATTATAGACAATATTTAGTATTTCCGAACCTGGCATTGGTTTCCTTAAATCCTTCATATACTCTTCAAAATCTACATACACAATTCTACATCCATAATCCTTTCCAAAAATGGCAGCAGCAGCTACCATTGATTTTTTCCCTCCTGTTATATCAAGTGTAAGATCTGATGAAGGATTAAGTATAAGTTGTTCTTTAAGTGTTTTATAAATGACTTCAAAAGTCTCGTCCTTCATATGGATGACTTCATACTTTGACTGTAAATATTTTTCTAAATAGTCTGTTCCTTCTGTTTTTGTATTACTTGTGAAAATGATATGCTTTTTAGGTTCAACAAGCTTTGCCGTCAGAATGATTGGCTCGGGCGAATAACCTAAAATCGAGAAAAGAATTCCACCTTTAGATAAAGTATTAATGTTATTCGCTTTAAAATTTTCAATAACAACAGCAAACAACTTTTCATAATAGAGTTCCTGAGCTTTAATAAAATTTCCAGTTTTTGCTAAGTCAAGCCATTCGTTTAAATAAGGTATTTCAGTTTTCATCAGTTATATTGAATTTTTAAATATTTATATTTTAGAATAAATTTCTCAAAACTTAAACTCGGTTTAGCCGTCTCAAAAAGTGTAAACTCCTCATCCTTTAATCCAACTTTGTAACAAGAGTTTCCTGCCATTAAATATTGGCTTTGGTTCGCATCCTTTGATCGACAATAAAATAATGGCTGACCTTCGAACTCTTCTTTTTTTATAAATACACCAGCTTTCACAGTCAATAACAATGAATCACCAAATTGAGGTGGATTAATTTGCTTAAGTTTTTCCAAGCTTTCGTACATAAAAAAAAGATCTTTTCTATTTGGTGTAGTTTTAAAAATGAATGGACTGGTTCGAATAAGATGCTTATGAAATTCACACATGATAGAATGTTGCTGTTCGCTTAAGAGAAGGCCCACTTCTAATCCATTTATCAAACCATGATTGCCATCTATGTTGGCGGTAAAAATTAACCCGGTTTTTTCATTCAGTATACCTTTAGAATGATTGAAAACGTCACCGTATATCTTACATCCTAATGAAGATAATTCATCGCAACTCTTTAGGTGATCTGAACGGAAATTCATTCCACGACAAAAAATAGAAATATTCACTCCCCGTGAGATTGCGTTCTTTATCGACTCAATAAATGAAGATAAGTTTTGTAAGCCAACGATGCTATACGAAGACATATACAAATATGTATTAGCTGAATCGATTATAGAAATAATTTCGGAATAGAGATTATTTTCTAATTGCTCATAGGTATATCGCAGATTTGATTCTGTAACTTTTGGAAGCCACTCTGCTTTTATATTACTTTCATTTTGTACAACAAGCTGCTTATTTTTTTTACCGGTATTTAAATACTGCCTGTAAGATGTACCTTTTTGAAAGATCACATCGAAAAGATGGTCAAGACTTTCAACACATTTTTCATGCATGTACACGGCCGATTCTGTGTTAAATGTTAGTGATGGTGTGGTTAGATTAGCAGTCATAATAAAACCTTTTTTTCTATCGGAAACTATAAACTTAGCATGAGCGTTAGTAGACGCGCGAACATGCACTCCATGTTCATAGAGTATTTTTATATAGGAAAGATGAATTCCATAAGACTGTTCTTTACTCTCTTCTTCCGTCAAAAAAGATGAGTTAACAAGTTTCGAAGGATCTAATTGAGTTAATACAAAAATGGCAACGTTGGTGCTTTTTGCTTTTGCTAATAATACTTCAAAAATTTCTTTGTCTGTAATTATAAAACTACAAACTTTGATAACTGTATCTGTTTCTTCTACCAGACGGATAAGTTCTGTTTTTAATCCGCTATCAGAGTTTTGAGTTAAGAAAAGATGATTTCCTCCTTGAAACGGCTCATGCTGCTGTTGTGAATCGTTTATTAAAAACGCGCCGGAGCTAAAGCAATCTGTATCGTTAAGTATAACCTCTTTCATTAGTATTTTGACATAAAGCTTTGAATATCCAATTTTTCAAGTAACTGTAATTCGCCTGATGATATACACAGTTCTCTAAACGAAACTGAAAAATCTTTTATTTTTTCTTGTACCCAATTAATATTAATTTCCTCGTCATTTCTTGCAATCAGTATTAACTCCTTAAAACGGATAAGCTCTATTACATACGGATCATTTGTTTTATAATGTACAAACATTAAAAATACGTTATTATCAGTATTCCCAAAACGATAATCTCGCTTGCGCATAAGATCATTTATCAATTTTCCTTTATTGCTTGAATTAAGTAAAATGTCCTTAGTAATGTTAATTTCAAGATTTGTCCTTGTGTTTTGAATCGAATCACTATCAAGAGTCTTCATTCCGTAAAGCCCTTTCATGGCTTTTATAATATCATCTTTTGCAAAATTGAAACAACCGTTTTCCGAATCTTTGTATTTATCAATTTCGGCCCAATTAGTTGTTAGTGTAGGTATAGGATCCTGATCATCTTTTTCCTTTCTAGGACGCGTAAAGAGTTTAAACTCCAGATTTTTAATTCTGTTTTCAATTGATGGCAGAAACAATTCCGCATTTTTCTTTAGACTCTCAGTGTACGTCAGATCGTTACTTATAGTATAAATAGTATATGGATCAATTAATTCTTTGTAAACCGTTTCATTGCCCCTCAAAGCAGCCACCATAAGAAAAAACGTCATTTTCGTATAAGTAAGATCTTCGATTTCCTGAAGTAAAGCCGGTATTTTATAATCGACCCTTTCTTCTTTGGGAATTTTAAAGAGGTTTCCAATAATTATTGTTTTGTCAGGAGGTGAGTGGACTAAGTCTGGGCCAAAAGGCCTTTCAATAGTTTCTCTCCCATCTCTCCAAGTCCTTGTATAAGAATCATACTCGCTAATAAACTTGCTTTTGTAATGACTGTAGAATGTCATTGGTAAAGGCTTTAAAGTAACACCGTCAATATAAAAGTCATAAGAACGTTTATGTTGCCTTAATTGCTTTTTTTCTTTGAAAATAATCTCTCCATCATAAGATAATTTTAATCCTTTGGTTGTTTTCTCTAAAAGCTCATCTGATAAAAGTGAAAGAATTCTTTGTTTTACTAATGTAACGGAAGTACCAAGCAATGAAGACATTTGAAACGGGCTTATATCTTCTTTAACTCTAATAAAATCTGTTATTACTCTATCAAGACTGTCTAACGAATCGGGTGTACTATCCTGAATATTTGCATGAATACAATATAAAGGATATTGGATAACAAACAAGCCAAGTAGACTTTTGCCAGCTTGTGCCTGTTCATTATAGTACTTTTCTATATCAATACTAAATAATCCCATGTCAAGTATAACTAAATGTAATTTGTTGCTTGTCGTTATCTATTCTAATAATTTTCACTAAAATTTGCTGCCCTTCTGTTAGCTTCTTTTTTTTATTAACCTTAGTTGTATGCAATAAGCCTTCGATTCCGCATTCTAGTTTTACGAAATAACCAAAATTAACTTTCTTAACAATTTTGCCTGGAAGTTTTTGTCCTACTTTTATATTGGCAATGTTACTTTTCCACGTGTTTTTCCTGATAAAACCGTTAGATCTTTTTTCGGGGGCTAAAATCTGTAAGGTTACCCTCTTGTTGTCACTATTTATATATTTAATAAATAATTCCATTGTTGTATCAACTGACAGATCACTAAATTTCTTTTGATTATTTTCTTCAATAAATGCAATTGGTAATAAACAATCGTAACCTTCAACTTTAAAAAAATGACCAAACGTTGCACCACCTTTCGTGCCACAAGATTTATATTTTGCTAATACCTTGTCGCCCGATTTATACTTTTCAGTGAGTTTTTCGAATGGTGATTTGAAATCTCTATAATCAGCTATATTCACAAAGTTTCCAATTAATTCTTCCTTTGAAAGTCGTACTAATTTTGAAAAGAGTTCTGTATAATTAAAAAGTAAATCAAAATGTGATCTTTTATCAGTGAGTGTTTTTGCATTACCAATTAAAATTAATTTCTTCTTTGCACGGCTAAATGCGACATTTAAACGTTTGGCATCATCCAAAAAACCAACTTTAACAGGTTTTTTTCCGTTTCGAATTGAAGCCTCATGATCTGAAGATCGAGTAAAGCTAAACAGAATCACGTCGTACTCTTTTCCTTGAAAAGAATCCAAAGTAGAGACATCAATATTTTTATGTTGGCATTTTTCAGAATTATTAATATGATATTTAATGTTTGCTACTTGTGATTTGTAGGGAGCTATTATGGCAATTTCTGATGTTGGTAAATGATTCTCAAAAAGTAGTGGTAGTATAATGTCAACAATAGCTTCTGCCTCAGTATTATTTTTCGCAGAAGTTCCTTCTACAATTTCATAAGGGCTTGGCGTATTAGAGGTATCAAAAAAAACAACTTCTTTATTGAATGGAGAAGGATAGTCTAGTTTATTTTGATGAGTTTTTGCCCCCATTAGAACTTTCCCTCCATAAAAAGATTCTGAAACAAATTTACCAATATTAGGATGCATGCGATGTTGATAGTTCAACATTTCTAAATTTTCTTTTGGAAAGCGGTCTTGCTCTATCCTTTTTATTAGAAATTCAAAAAAAGAAGTTTTTAAAGCACGAATTATTTCCTCTTGCAAATAACCGTATCCAAATTCGGATCGAGGAAAGCTTTTAGGATCATTTGGGTCAATTAATGAGCTATCCATATAAGGTGGTAATTGCATTTGATCGCCAACTAAAATAACTTCTTTCCCAAGTTCAATTGCCACGAGTGTTTCGGCAATGTTTGCTTTACCAGCTTCATCAATTATTACGGTATCAAACCGCAATCCAGCATCTCGAAAAACCGGATCGGTTTTAATTCCTATACATGTTGCAAAAACAACATCCACAGAGCCATAAATAAGCGGTTGAATAAGGGTATCTATTTCGTTATTTATTGAGCCTAGCCATTTTTCATATGCCTTTATAGTATCCTGCATTTCTAAGACACTTAAATCTGAGATGCCATCAAGTAACAGAAAATGTCGTTGCTTAAGAATCTCTTTAAGATTTCCATACTTGGCGATATAATTATTCACTGTGTCATTATATTCAGGAAGAATTTTTTCACGTGTCTTCCCATCCTTTACTGAACGCAAATAATATTTTAAAAGGGTTAATTGATTTTGAAGAAATTCGTTAAAAGTTTCTTGATACTCATTAACTAAATTATCAATATGATATATGCTTAGACTTTTATCAATTTTATCCTCTTTTCCCACTCTCAATAAATTCAAAGTAGAATCTTTTGATATTTTAGATAAAACGTTATCTACCGCAACGTGATTTTGCCCTGTAACAAGAATACGCTTACCATCACTCGCTAATTGATTAATAATTTCTGCTATTACAGTTGTTTTTCCAGTACCTGGCGGCCCTTGAATTAAAAATATATTTCCGTTACCAATTGCTTTTCTTACAGCTTTTATTTGGTTATTATCGCGCTGTTCTATTTCAGTATTGATTAAATCCGGGTTAAACAATTTTTTGGTAGAGAGTATAGGAGGCTTAATTTTTTCAGGCTGTACCAATAGAGATTCGATATGATCAATCTTTATTTTTTTCTGCAAAAAATCTTGAATGATACTCCGTTGAATCTGTAGTTGTGCTTTTGACACTTTGATTTCCACATAAAATCCACTACGCAAACTATTTAAAGATACATCTCTGTAAAAAACTAATTTGCATTTATTGTTTTCAAAACTAATAGTAGCATCACTGAACCATTCCAATTCATATTGTGAGTCGGAGCCAACAGGAACTTTGATGTTTACCATGGAATCGTCTTCAATTTCCAAGCTATTTCCCACCGACTGATCAATTGTAATCGCGACCGTCCCATTTAAAGCATTTGTTCGTTCAAATTTTTCGACATATACTGGAATTGTCTTGTTCCGATCAAGTAAGCTCTCTTGATACTCCAAAAATTTATCGATCAAACCGAGTGTTCTTCCTTCTTCCCTTAAAATTTCACCGGCTTCCTGTTTTAATTTCGTCAAAATTTCAAAAGCTCTCGACTTCTCCAAAATAAAATCAATTACTTTCTTATTACTCTCATCAGAAGTGAGATTGGTGTTTGGTGAACTTATAATTAGAGGAGACCGAAGAAAGTAGGCTCCAATTCTACTGTTTTGTTTCTTTGCTTTCGACGCGCCACTAAATGATTGCCCGAAACTAAAATTTTTTATCAAGCATTTTACTGACTTTTGATCTTTTGAAATTTCGACTTCACCAAAAAAATTGACATCTTCGTTGAAAAGTGAAAACTCTATTATATCGCCTTTGCGAAATTTTGGATTAACGCGTGTCCAATATCCTGCTGTGCTTAACTTTTCTAACAACCTTGTTTCATTTTCTGACGAATGATCTTGTCCTTCAAGAAAATAGGCAATTGCATTTTGTTTAAATGTAGTTTCATACACACTACTATTAGATTCAAATGAAATATGCCATGTAAAAGGCGCTTCAATCTCTTTTGAGAAAAGATTTTCATTCCCTGCGAAGTAGTTTCTAATGGCCTCTATATCCTGATCCGAAGCATGGTTTCCTAATATTGACTTTTTAAATGCTTCAAAATTTCTTAATTCAATATCAATTAAACCAAAATCATTCGTTTGAATTACAGGCTGCGGCAAATCCTCTTTAACTTCCACAGATGCCGGAATAACACGAAACAGATCAAGTGAATCAATTTTATCTATAATTTTTACTTTTGCAGGTTCGGTTAGGTTCTCTAATTTATGTTCTTTACTGAGTATACAGTAAAACCCTTTTTCTGTCAGTAGAATATAGGAATTGGGTAATTCTTCAATAAAGCTAGAAGTAAATACATCGCCGCGGTCTATTCTATTCCATAAAATCGAATCACTGCCTTTTTTTTCGCCATGCTTAATGGATAGTTTTACTTGTTTATTCTCGAAGTCGATATCAGTAATTATGCACTTGAGCCATGAACCTTCAGTAATTTTTTTGAACAATTCTTCCGCTTGAGGAACAGACCAAGATAGGTCTATTAGAGATAATCTGCCCAGAAAGCCATCTGCAAATAGAGTAAAGATTTGCGATGGTGGGACTACTTTTGAAACTCTAACATCAATCTCAGATCCTTTCTTATACTTTTTTTGAAATTCCCTTCTGAAAGTAATTGAATGATCTAACTCTTCAAGTCCAGTGAGGTTATTTAATACTAATGCAAGTTGTTCATTTGAGATTTTCGCATTTGGGTTAGCCTCAACTTTGATATTATATCTTTCAAGTATCAGTACTAATAAAGAGATGCTTATATTAAAACGCTTCGCGATCTGAGAAAGCCGAACGTGTGGAGGTGTCTGAGTATTTTCTGTCCTGATAACAAGACTCAAATTAGAAGCTTTATAGTAAGCCTCCCCCGATATGGATACAGCAACTTCTATAACCTCAAAATCAACTATATCTCCTATGCGCAGATCCGTTCCTTTCTCTATGTCGAAGGCAAAACGTTTCTCTGCATTGAGTTCAACGAAACCCAACGATCCGGAGATATTTATAATCCTACCTTGTTTTTTCAAGTCTTGAGCTTTAAGTAAAGACATTTTTGTAGTACAGTAAATATAACATAAAATTACAATGGTAGATTGTCAACTTCCGTCAAAAATGATATATTTACTTTAATTTCAGGCAAATGAATGATCAGGCAAAATTTCAACGAATGCTGGAAATCCTTATGAAGCTTTCCGGATCCTTCGGTTACAGTGTTAGACAATTGGCCGATGATTTCGAATCTTCGGAACGCACCATCTATCGATATCTGACAACTTTTAAAAATGCGGGTTTCCTGATTGATAGTAAAAACGGTTATTTTAAAATTGATAAGAAGTCAAATGAATATAAAGATCTGACAAAGTTATTACACTTTTCGGAGGAGGAAGCTCACATCTTAAGCAAAGCAATACATTTGATTGATGATGAAAGCAGATTTAAAAATGATTTGTACGAAAAACTATTTGTCCTATTCGATTCTGAGAAAGCGATAAATAAGATTGTAAGGAAAGAGAGTTCTGAAAATGTAATTAAACTCAAAGGCGCTATAAAAAACAAGGAACAAGTTCTCTTCGAAGCCTACAGATCTTCTAATAGCGATAACATACGGGACAGATTAGTTGAGCCTTTTGGTTTTACAACAAATTACAATTACGTTTGGTGTTACGACATGGAAGCTAAAACTAACAAGACATTTAAGGTCGCCAGAATTAAAGGTATTAAGATCATCGAAAGAAAATGGAAGAATGAACGATCTCATAAGAAAAATGAAATAGATGTTTTTAGAATTGGCGGAGAAAAGCAAATACCAATTAAGCTAAAGCTAAGCTTGATGGCTTATAATCTTTTGATTGAAGAATACCCGCTTTCTGAAAAGTACTTAGAGAAAAGGAAGGATAGTGAATACCTTTTTGACGGGTGGGTATGCGACTTTAATGGTGTTGGGCGTTTTATTTTGGGCCTGATTGATCAAATAGAAGTAATTAGTCCGAAAGCATTAAAAGAACATTTAAATAAAAAAATAAAGAATAAAGCTTTTTAATTGACGGATGTTGACAAAATCATGAATTAGATTTGGCCTTGCAAAATAATGAATATTGATATAAATTTTCTATAGTAAATTACATT
This sequence comes from Bacteroidia bacterium, assembly GCA_016787705.1. Classification (GTDB taxonomy): domain Bacteria; phylum Bacteroidota; class Bacteroidia; order B-17B0; family Aurantibacillaceae; genus Aurantibacillus. The sequence goes on from JAEUTP010000017.1 coordinate 123,470, forward strand.
TGAATACTTACAGCAAAATAGTCAACTTCCTTAATTCACCGGTCGTTAAATTTCTTCAGAAAGATAACGCTGTCCTAATATTGAGTTTTTTATATAATGAGTATAAGCTAAAGGGTAAACCCGAAATTCAAAAATTTGAGCTTATTCGCCTACTTGATCTTTATCTAATTGAAATTAGGAAGGAAAATAATGGCAAATTCTCTTTTACTGCGAAAGAATATATTGAATTTTGGCAGAAAGATGAAACACCTTATCTACAAACTAATTATTTTAATAATGAGCTAAATGACTGGATGGTAGAACCAACGATCACGGTAAGAAGGATATTCCGTTGGGTAGATGATCCGGAAGATAACGAGAATATTGATGCTGAAATCGGCTTCCTAAATATTCTGAATACAATGAAGAAAATTGTTTTCGGAACATTGATTGATCCTAACGAAAAATTGTCTCAACTAAATGCTGAGAAGAAAATTATTGAGAATCAGATAGCAATTATTGAAGATCTCATCTCGAGGGGAGAGAAAATGGAACAGATAGACTCCCATCAAATCCTTTCCAAATACGCTAATATTGTGAGGGATTCTAAGCGGCTTATTAACGATTTTGACGAAATTTCAAATAAGTACAAGAAGTTAAAGACTGAGATTAAAGATAAGTATAACGTTGAAAAATTAAGTAGAGGAGCTGTTCTTGGCTCATATCTTGAAACGGATAGTAAATTACAAGAAAACTCACTAGTGAAGAGTTATAGAGCTTTTAGAGCATATCTTAGGCCAGAGAGTGAAGATCAGTTAGAGGATTTGATAGAGCGTATACATTCCCTTCCTCAAATTAAACCCATTGAAGACCGCTTCGTATCGAGACTTACCATGCATCTTGGTGGAGCTAGTAAGAAAGTTGGACACATAGATGGCGAAATTTTTAATTGGGTTAAAACTATGTTCGATGAGAAATTTCAAGAAAATGCGAAACAAATTTATGCTTTAACGCAAGACATTAAAAGGATCGTTATCGAAAACAAAACAAAATTTCCTGAACAAAAAAAATTTATTGAAATAGAAGCTTATCCTGAAATATTTACGGACAGATTTCTTTTTGTACCAACTACTAAAATTAAATTTAGTGAACGCATAATTACTCAAAATGCTGAAGATTTTAAAGATGATATTTTTGATGACATTAAAAACCGTTTCTCAATAGATGAGACAGAATTACGAGCGAATTTATTGGCACTAACGAAGACACATGGCAGTATCACGCTTACAGAAGTAGTAAAAAAACACCCAATTAAAAAAGGACTACCTGAGGTTATTGCATACATTAAAATTGCTACCTCTGATAATTTATGCTTGATAGACCGTACCCAAAAAGAGACAATCATATATGATACAAATTATTCAGTTGATTTACCTTTAATTACTTTTAAAAATGAATTGGAATAACATTTTGCCATACTCACCAGCAATTCTCAAGCTGTTAACGGGTGCAACCTATTCTTCAAACAAAGAATGGGATATGTTACTGTCACATAGGACAGAAATAGAACAGTATTTTGAACAAATTGGAATAAGTCTCGAGATGTTTGAAGAGGAAGGTTTTGCTTACCTCAGTCAGCCCAGGGTAAGTGAGCTTGACGAAGAAACTCAACTTTTTTTAAAGCAAAAGAAAAAAATAGAGAAATTTCCAGTGATTATTTACCGTAAACAATTGTCAGACGAGCAAACTTTATTATCTGTATTATTAAGGGAGAAATATGATGAACTAGAAGATAATATAATTAGTAGGCAGGGCATATTCAATTTATTGAGAGATTTTTATAAAGAAAATCTTAATAAGGAAAAAGAAGAGAAACACTACCAACAATTGATTGAATCAATGATTAATTTGAATTTTTTAACGAGCCTTAAAATTCAGGGAAGTGAAGAATCCTATCGAATTGAAAAAATACTGAAAGCAAAGGTTGATATTACCAAAATTGTTGAGATTAAGGAGAAGTTAATTAAATATTATGGAGAGCAACAAACAGAATCATAACACAATAAGCCTACCCGGGTTTCGAATCAAATATCTTCAGGTATATAATTGGGGGCTCTATAATGGTGAAATCGGAACAATTAACCCAGATGAAAGTTCTTCATTGTTGATTGGCGCTAATGCATCAGGTAAATCAACATTGGTCGATGCTCTTTTAACCCTCTTTCTTTCAAAGCCAAAATTTAATCTTGCTGGCGATGCAAATAAAAAAAATGATAGGGATCTAGTTTCTTATGTTCGTGGCGCCTACTTAAACAAAACCAATTCTAGCGGAAATATTGAAACGTACTATCTAAGAGAACGCACCCAAATTTCCTTTATACTTGGCAGTTTTAGCTCAACACTTGATAATACCAAGAATATAACACTGGCGCAGTTTTTTTGGTTTGATACAGATGAGGCAACAGCTCCAAAAAGGTTATATATTATTTCTGAAACACAATGCCTTGATCTTTTGCAGGATTTTGACATCAAAAACATTACAAGCGACAAGGATTTAAAAAATACATTAAAACGTATTGGCATTTATACTGAAAACGATACGAAGAGTCAAACACGTACTGGATTACAAACGGACAAGTATAGTGTTTATAGCAATAAGATTGGTGAAATTTTTGGTTTTCGAAATAAAGACAAAGCACTTCATCTTTTCAATCAAGCTGTTGCCTTAAAAAATGTTGGCGATTTAACCTTGTTTATTCGTTCCGAAATGCTTGATGAACTTAATATAGGTTCCGAAATAAATAAATTACAGGAGACTTTTGAGTCGGCGAAAAGAATGGCAGATAAAATAACTGATGCGGAAAAAAAGCTTGAGATTCTGAAACCTATAAGCGAGACAGGAGAGAAGTACAAAAATTTGGATGCTGAACGAAATGAACTTGACGGTGGTATTTCCGCTGCACCGGCCTATTTTTCGACAATTAAAAAGAAACTTATAGAAATAGAAAAAGTTGAAGCTGAAATAAAACATACAAAACTAAATGAAAGATATGAAATTCATTTTAATGAAAACAATGGCACACTAATAAAGAGCAGAAGCGAAATGGAAGGAATTAACTCCAAAATTACTCTCCAGGAGAATAAAGTTGGAGTTAATTCCATTAATACTGAATTGGATAATGCGGTAATAACATTAAATAGAGTTTCTGATAACTTAGTATTATATAAAAAACATTCTGAAATACTAGATTTTGAATTGCCAAAGAGAGAAAAGGAATTTTTAGCGAATCAAATACTAACAAATGAGTTTCATGAGAATTATTCAAATCAAATTCTTCAAGCTGAAAATGAGCGAGAACTAATAATAAAAAAAATTGTCCCTTTCGAAACTCAAAAAGATGAAATTGAAGGCAAATTGCAGCTACTAAAGCTATCCCGAACAAACTTGTTAGAAGAAAAATTTATTGAAGCTAGAAAAACCATTAGTGATAAACTTAATATTCCGATAAGTGAACTCCCTTTTGTCAGTGAGTTAATTCAGGTTAAAGAAACTCAAAAAGAATGGTTGCCTGCTATCGAGAAATTACTAAAGCCTTTTGGTCTAAACTTGATAATACAGAATGAGTATTACGAAAGAGCGGGCGGTTTTATAAATGATTTTAAATTTAATGACGTAAAAATAAATTTTTTCAAACTAGAAAAGAAAGTTGAAAGTCTTAATGAACCTACTAATAAAAATTTCGTTTTTCATAAACTTGACTTCAAATCAGATGCTAAACAGAATATTATTGATAATGTTAAATACCAAATTATTAATCATCAAGACTATTTATGCTGCGAAAAAGAAGAATTGTTTAGAGTAAAAAGAGCCATCACAAAAACAGGTCTCACTAAGCGAGGAGAGAACTTCCACGAAAAAGACGATAGGAAGAAAAGTAATAATGCATCTAGCTTTATATTAGGATGGGATAACCGGAACAAAATAGAATCTCTAGAATCTGAATTAAGAGATGTAGTAAGTAAGTTGGCAGAATTGGAGAAAGAGTCAAATATGAAAAAGTCGTGGGTTCAGGAGCTAAGGGAATTGGTTAGATCATTAGCTGAATTACAAAAGATCACTTCTTACAACGACATTGACACACAATTTGCTCGTGAAAAAGTTGAAGCCTTAGAAAGACAATTAGAGGCTTTGAAAGAAGATAAATTACTAGCAGAATTAAATACTCAATTAAAAGTTGTAAAAGACAAAATTCGTGTTCTCGACTACGCTAAAATAAGGTCGGCAAAATATCTACAAAGTTTAAAAGATAGACTTGATCGTTACGAGGAAGAGTTAATTGAATGCGACCAAACGATAAATTCAAGTAATGCCGTAGAAAGGAGTTCGTATTTCCCAATCCTTGATAATTATTGCAAAATTAAAATTGGGCTAGTTTCGCAGGTGAATCAGATTCAAGGTGATGTTATCAAAAAAATGCGTCAGAGAATCAAAGATGTTATTTCTGAAATTAATCCACTGTTTCAAGAAATTACAGCTGCGATGACTAATTTTTGTGCAAAATTTAGTGAGGATGCGAAGAGAAACGATTTATATGTGCAGATCAAAATGTTAGATGAATTTATCAAAATTTATGATGATATAAAGAATGAGAATTTGCCTCAATATAAAGAAGATTTTAATAAGAAGATAAGAGAACAAACTGACGAAAAGATGACCGATTTGAGACGACTCATCTATGATGAAAAAAAGAATATTGAGGAAAGGATTCATTTTATAAATGAAACATTAAGACAGCGACATTATGAAAAAGACAGAACAATTATTCAAATTGTGCCGCGTGAAGTTAAAGAAGATGAGATTGATGCGTTTAAGGAAGAGCTAAAATCGTGTTTTTACTCCGTAGGAAAACAGTTAAGCAATGAAGAACGTGATATTGAAAACCTAAAAGTCTTTAATAATATTCAAACTTTATTAGATAAATTGAAACTATTAACTATTCATGATAAGGGAAGGTGGGCAAAAAAAGTAACTGATGTCCGCAATTGGTTCGTTTTTTCTGCATCCGAGAGGGACGTGAATAATCATTCCGTTGAGATAAAGGCACATGCCGGTACCGCCGGCCAGTCTGGTGGAGAGACGAGTAAGATCACATATACCATTTTGGCTTCAGCCATAACTTATCAATTCGGATTGGATAAAGAATCTGTAAGGTTAAATTCCTTAAGGTTTATTGCAATTGACGAAATATTTAATAACCTTGGAGAAAAGTGGTGTCATTATGTGTTGGAGATGTTTAGAGATATGAATTTGCAGGTACTTATAGTTTCTCCTGATTCTCTTGAGAAAGTTTATATTGCGGATAGATATGTGAATAATGTGCACTGGACTTATAAACGCAACGTTAATGAAAAAGACAAATCAATGGTTATAAATATTCCGAAAAAGGAAATGTTTGAAAAACTGAAAGCGCATGACTAAAATAATAGATATAAAAAAAGAAGCGCTAAAGTATTATGAAAAATTTCTTTCAGGAACTGTGGAGAATGACAGTCCTGTGATGTTTCCTTTTGAAATAAGATACAGCAAACCGCAACTATCTGAAGATAGATCGACTATAAAGGAAAAAGTAGATTATCTTGAAAAAAATTCAAAAAGCAAGTTAGGTTGGGGGTATGAGATTGAATGGGAATCTAAAAGCAGTCGTACTTGGAGTGAAGTAAATATACCTATTAAAGTTTATTTTTCAGATGAAACAAATTTTTTAAAATTCATTGAAAAAGAAAAAGAGCATTCCGAATTTAGGGATAATTTAAAATTAATCACATCACAAATTCCAGAATTAGCTAAATGGATAAAAGATAATCCATTGGATGTAGTAAAGAACAGCACAAAGTGGACGGAGCTCCTTAGAGTTTGTTTATATTTTAAGTCCGAGCATCTTCCTAACAAATATTATTTGCGAGAATTGCCAGTATCTGTCGATACAAAATTTATTGAAAATAATAGCTCTATTCTAAGATCGCTCTTAGATTTTCTTATTCCTGAAAAGATTAATGTAAGTAATTATTTCAATGAAAGGTATTCAATTAAGAATAAAGAGAAATTAATTCGAATTAGAATTTTATGCGATCAAATAGCTACAGAATTTAATTATTCAGATTTCTCCATAAAACTGAGCGATTTTATTTCTAGAGAGATTCCTTCTAAAAACATTGTGATTGCGGAAAACGAACTGAATTTTCTGACTTTGCCCAAGAAAGAAAGTACAATTGCTATATGGAGTGGAGGCGGTTTTCAAGTTTCCTATATAGCAAATGTAGCATGGCTAAAGTCAAAAAAAATCTTTTATTGGGGAGATATAGATGCAGCTGGATTAACAATATTGTCGCAAATACGAACTTATTACGACTCAGTTAAAAGTATTCTAATGGATAGAGCTACATTCGAAAAATTTTATGACAATGGAAAAACAGACAAGTTTATTTCAGCTAAACAATTAAAGGGGTTAACTGCGGAGGAGATTGAATTCTTTAACTATTTGAATGAGAATCGACTAAGATTAGAACAAGAAAAAATACCACAATTAGAAATTGTGGAGCTCTTCAAAAAAATAATTTCAGAAAAACACTTATGAAAATATTAAAACGCTGCAATTTATATCCAGAAAAGTTAAACTACTTAAATTATGATTGCAATAAAAAATATAAAAACAGGTGATAGAACTATAACAATTATGGGTACGTGATTGAATACGGAGGATAATAAATACTATTTGAAAAAGTTTATTAAAGGAATTATAACTGAAACAAGGTATGATTAGCGAGAAAGAATCATAAAAGAAAAATCAGTGAGCAAAAAAGAGAATCTTAATCAGGAAATTGAATTTATAGTTCAAATAAATAAACTTTAAACTATTAGCTATTTAAACTAAAATGAAAAACATCTATCGCAAGGGATGAGTAAATTTAACGTACGGCACAGCAATAGTTTTATCCTTATTAGATCTTTTAAAATAGGCATTCGACTTCGAGTTAGGATAGAGATTAATAAACTTGGTCATTCCATCTAAATTTGGAATTCTAACGGTTGGGATACTTTCAGGAATTATCCTTTGCTCTATCAATCTTGCACAGCTAGTAATGATAGTTGTTTTATTCAACGGAAATTTCTTTGTTTCAAGTCCGTCCATATAAAAGAAATTATCTAACTCCGGGCAAATAGCAATCGAATATACTTTTGTTTTTGCAAATATATCCGCTAAGTCTAAGAATCTTAGAAAATCAAGGTTTGATGAAAAAGTATTTATAAATATCGGAGAAATAGATTTGTTGATCTTGTAAAAGCCTTCCAATTTTTTGATGTCTTTTATAATTTCCTTTTTATCATAGCAGTTATTTTTAAACTCAATGACAACATTATTTTTGTAGGATTTTGATTTAGGATCAGAAAGATAGAAATCTGCTCTACCATTATAAAAAGTATGTTCAATAAGATTTTCTTCTACAGTAACAATATGGTCAGGCACCTCCTTTTTTAGATGGAAAAAAAAGTTGGTTTTAAACGTAGCCTCATTCGTTTGATATTCACTTTCAACGGTAACGATCAAAGCATTTATTATCTTTTTTAAAGTGTTATGCTGTTTCATTTTCGTTAAAGAAACCAAGTATATTTTCTTTTTTAAGAACCAATTCTTCTCCGAGAGGATAATCTTTATATTGATTGTAAGGGTCGTATTTATCCATTTCAAAATCATTTATTACCTGTACACTCAAAGCAGTGCTTCCTAAACCATTGTTGAGGATATAGCCAAAAAACTCTTCCCCCTGTTTTAATTCAAAATTGTGACAAAGTGTAAACTTTTTATCAATAATTACACCAATAACAGATTCACCGTTTTTGTAATCCCTCTCGAATAATGAGTTAGCGTTTAATTTTGATAGTGTTCCAACTCCACGAACATGAACATCTTCGTTCAATTCCGCTGTTATTATTCCTCTCTCTATTTTCATTGGATATGTTTTATTTAAATTTAATTGCTAAATCCAATTTAGTATCACCAACTATTATTGCGTCATATGGTAATCCTTTTTTACTAGCACTCTTAACACTAGCTTCCGCCATGTCTAAAATACTCGGGCATCCCATTTTGCTAAGTCTTGTTGTATACTCAAATGCTGTTTCATAAGGGACTGCGGGAGTACAATTAATGAAAACGTATTTCCCGTCGATCTGATTTACTTTGGCTAAAGATTTATCGGTTTCCGATTTTCTTTGTGTAAATGCTAAGCTTAATGTTAGCGTTGAGCCTAATATGAAGGCAAGTAATGTTTGTTTTTTCATGGTTTTCATTTTTGTTGTTTATTTTTTTTGAATTTTTATTATTTCATAACTGACTCTCTTTATAATCGCTTACTTGTTTGCCATACTTATCGTAATATTCCCAGCCTTCAACTACCTCTTTGTATTTCTGATCTTTCTCTCCAGTAGGATTAATACGATAGGCTTTAAAGTACTCTTGTGATATTACTTCAATTGCCGAATACCTTGGCTCTAATACTTCTTCTCCTTGATTGAATAGAACACCACAAACTTTTAAGTTATTCGAAATACTATCATAAACATACATGTCTCCTAAGAGTGGAGAAATGCTTTGTATATTATGGTGATAGAGCGTTATAAAACGTTCTGAATCTTCGAATCCTATCAAATCACCAAGCCATACAATGCAAAAGTGATTTCCTTCATTTAATTTCCGCCCATTGAAAATTACGTCCTGTTCTCCATTTTTAACTGGGAAATCAAAAATGATAGTGTTTTTAAATACTTCATGAATGTTTATCCTTTCCGGCAATTTATTTTCCGGTTTAAAATTTCTACAAACTTTAAATACCTGGCCGAGCTCTTCTCCAATACCCTCAAGAACTAATTCATTTATTTCTTTTTTTAAAGTGATTCGATGTTCTATCAATTCTTTTTTATCTTCAGATAATAATATTGCTTCGTTACATAAGTCGATCTGGTCGTTTAAAGTCAAGATCCTTGAATAAATACTTGGGGTAGATTCAATAACCCTATCAAGGTTTTTAAGTTTTAAAATTATATTTTTCATTTCGTTGCGCATGTAGTGATTTATTAACCCTTCTTTTGTTTCAGTATTTAATTCATTCAATTCTGCAATTAGATTATCTCGCGGAATATGTTTTTTTAATACGTCCGATAGTTCAAACGTGTTAAGTCGATAGATCAACTCAGCAACTTCATAATGTTTTGGTAGCTTAAATTCCTCCCGGATAACAATTAGAATTGTTTCGGGCTGAGCTATGACCAAACGTTTTAAGCGGTCAGTTGTAAAACAGGTCTCAGTCATTAGCAAGATTTCAGCATCTTTGCTATGGGTAAGGAAATTTTGAAAATCGTATTGGCTCATGGGATATAAATAAAAAAAATCAGCGTGGGACATTTTATTTACTCGACACAGAGGTACTGGTATACCCACGAACGAAATAAACAAAAGCCCACGCCTTGACGTAAGCGTTTCGTCTTATCCTCGTTCGTTTAAAAATTACCAGTTTTCTGTGCCGAGAATTAGCTTAACGCAAATTCTTATATGTTTTTTTAATTTATAGTTTATTCAAATGATTTAGATTTTAATATCAAAGATAGGTTTTTCTCTTTTATTTTTTTAAACTTTAATAAAAATGCCGAAAAAAAAATATATTAAATGATGTAAATTTATATCCAAAAACAAATTATATACGATATTTCCCCTTCTCTTAACCGCCAATGATGCCCATTAATCCCCGTTTAAGTGAATTTATGGGAGGATAATCCCGTATACGGGCAAAATGTTGTAAAAATTATATTTTTAACAATTAAAAATGCGGCGTAAACGGCCGTTATTGATTTGAACCGGTGCAGATTTCTCCGGTGTGAAAATTCTCCGGTTCAAAAAGTTCAATTTCCTGGCTGGATGTTCGTGCGTTTCTATAAATTAGATCCAAAAATAGAAAAAAAAAGAGAGCGTTAAATTCGCTCTCTTTAATAATAATTTGTAATATAATTATAACTATACTTTTGTTTTGAATTTAAATACAGAATTATTAATTGGCTTGTCCCGAAAGTCTGACACAATCTTATAAGCGCCAAAAATGGCAAGGCTAATAATTATTCCACCGGCAATATAATGACCCGTTTTAAGTTTAAAGGGTTGATGCGGACGACTTAAATGTTCCAGTGGTGTTCCGTAGATTTTTTGAATTTGGGGATATGTTATCATGATTTATCTGTTTTTATAATAGATTAATATTTGAGTTGGATTAATTAAGAACGTTTCATATTCTCCGAAAAGAATGTTATTAGAATTTTTTGTATTACAAAGTGGATAACTGTAGGAGTGGTGTTGAAAATCGATACCCAACATTTCAAGGTCGCGCAGATTATAAACTGTTCCATCATATTTATCTATAGTCAATTTTGAAAGCAGCTCTATATTTTTTTTCACTTTCTCTTCGTCAATATTTGAGAAATCCGTAACAAATTGCTCCTGAGGTTTAGGATCGGATAGTACGTTAATTAAATCTTCCTCGTCAAATTTTTCATTTTGCCTTGCAAGCTTCATTTTTTTTAATTTACGGGTGAGATTATAATCATTGTCGGCGCATTTGTCCGAACAATAGATACGTCCTCTAGTCGTCATGAAAGGCTTTGCACAAATGCGATAGAGGCAGACACGATAATGCGGACTGTTAATGTCGATTTTTAAATTGGTTTGTTTCATTGTAGATTGATTTTAGTTGATTTATTTGTTACAAAATTACAGCCATGAATATCATGAATCAAACATTTAGATGGATTTTTAGTAAATGAAAAAGGAGTTTTTAAAAAATAAGTTCTTTCATAAAAAGAAAGTGAATGTTCTGAAATACTTGATATCAATGGATTTCACGATTGTGTAAAAACTGAATATTTTACAAAGTTTTACACATTTTAGCGACAGAATGATCAATGATAAATTTTTTTGGTAAAGGGTGAACTATGGTATTTTCAGAGTGAGTATTTTGATGTCATTTATTAGGGATGTTAATTTGTATTATATTAGCAATGTATAGAAACCATTTCTCAACACAGATTTTTGGAATGGGTCTTCGACTTTCATTATTTAATATAAAAATTCAAGCTACAAGCGGTAGGAGATTTTCAATAATACAATAGTAGTAATGACGTTTTTCTCAAAATTGCAAAAACAATTTTTTATTTAGCATCAGTCTAGCTTATTACAATTTGTATATAAACCTAAAAAATGCTACCTTTAGTGTTGCAGATAGCAGCGTTCTTTTAAATCTTTGTAACCAATGTCCATACACTGACGGTGGGGTTGTATATCAAGCTAGAGCGTTATTTAATATCATGAATAACAGCTTCTCTAGATTTAATGATAATTGCAATTTAAGTTTTGGTAGCCGTTTGTTTGATAACATAGTTAAGGATGACATTGATGTTAACGTGTTAATTAAAACTAAGCTTTATCCAAATCCAAATAATGGTGAGTTTACTGTTGAAGTGAATAAACAAACCGAAGGAACTATTGAAGAAATAACGATCTATGATCTTGGTGGTAAAATTTTATATACCAACTTAGAAAACGGCTCTTCAATAAAGGTAAATACTAAGCTTTTAAAAGGCAGTTATTTGGTAAAGGTTCGCTTAAGCAACAATAGTGTAGATGTACACAGAATTATAATTGACTAAAAAAAATAACATATTTAAATACACTCTAAAAGCCAAAAGAAATATTTTTTTGGCTTTTAGCTTTTTCTTTTTGGCCTTTAGCCACAACGCGCAGGTTAATTATGTACAAAATGGAAGCTTTGAAAAGATAGATACATGTATGCAGTTTAGTGGTCCAGTTGCTGCGATTTACAATGCTCCCCCTTGGGACACATTGGTAAATGGTGGTGGAGGCAACTGTTTAATAATGAACAGGTGTTTTAATCCTAATAATTATGCAGGAGTACCTTATAATCTAAATGGTGGTGGTTATCAAGAGCCACGGTCAGGCGATAGTTATGCCTATTTCATCTTTTTAAAGTTAACCCCAAACCCAACTGTTAACTGGCGTAACTATATACAACAAAAAATGGATCATAAATTAATATTAGGTAAAAGTTATTGTGTCACCTACTGGGCCAGCTTAGTTAATTACGTAAATTATGCTGTAGATGAACTGGGAGCGTACTTCGATGATGGCAGCATACAAAGCATCGCACCCATAAAGGAAGCTCCTGCTAACCCGCAGGTAAAAAGCCCGAGCGGTGTTTTTTACATGGATACGCTGAACTGGATGAAAGTGCAGGGAACATTTGTCGCGACTGGAACTGAAGAATATATTACCATCGGTAATTTCCGGTATACCGCGTCAACTACTTTTACAGCGCTTGATGGTAATTGGACTGCTGGTTTGAGTAATTATTTTATTGATGATGTTTCAGTAATAGAAACCGATCTTCCGGCATTCGCAGGGCCTGATATCTGGGGCATCCCCACTAATACGGTTCATTTAGGACGCCAGCATGAAGTTGGTTTAGATGATGATTGCTTTTGGTACAAATTGCCAAACACGACAACAGCAATAGACACATCTGCAGGGATCACAATAACAGTTGCCGCAACTACAGAAACTTATATGGTAAAGCAGGATATTTGCGGAAATATAAAATACGATACCGTGGTTGTTTACGCAAGTGGGGTTGGGCTATCAGAATTAAATACTGAAAATTATAAATTAAAGATTTATCCGCAACCTGCTAATGATGATTTAACGATAGAGATCGATAAGAAAACAACCGAAGAACAATTTGAATTAAAAATCTTTAATAATCTTAATCAAATAGTAAAAGAAGAAAATATCATTTTTAAAGACAAAATTGTTATAAAAACTAATGATCTGACGAATGGAATTTATTTTCTAAGATTAAAAAGCGACGGCTATGTAAATACTGGTAAACGTTTTATAATTTCAAGATGATAAAAAATATTTAATTTAACTCCTCTCAACTTAGATATGCTACCTTAACTCGCAGCAAACAATTTATGGAGATCTAAGTAAAGAATTACCTTCCCCTTTGAATGTTTATCGTTATCGTATTGTTGATTATCAGTCAATTAAAACTATTTTGCCATCGAAAAATAGGTAAAATTACCTATTGACACATGAGTTTACTTTCACTAAAATTAACCATCCTTATTGTCATACCTTTTAATTTCAAAAAAATATTTTTTGGAGATAGTATTGTATTGATCTAATTTGATAGTTTATTTTTTATTTAATTAAGAAGAAAAATAATTAAGCAAGGAACTCCCTAAGTAAGTTGAGATAGTAAAATTTTGACTAATTTGGAAAACGAAGTTGAAATCTTTTCCCACAACAGAATTAACAAACCTCTCTGATAACTTTAAAAGTACATATTGATTTGTAGCCTAACTTTAGAGTAAGAAGAAAAAGTGTAATTATGGACCAAATCCCAAGAATAAATAAGCATGTTACAAATTATCAATTGTATAGTGAGCTAGAAGTATTAATTAATGAGGTCTCTGATTTGAAGAAAAATCTAAAGCCAATTAAAAAACAGAAGAGGTATAACTATAAAGATGCTGCCGAGTTATTATGTATAACAGTGGAGGGTTTAAAAACGAGAGTTAAAAGAGGACAAATACAGCGTATCTCAAATGGAGCAACCCCAATGATCTCTCATGAAGAAATTGAAAGATTTTTAAAAAAGCAAAATCCGGATTTTCAAAAGAATAATGATGCTAATTATTGAAAAATTGGCCTCTGCGAAAGTAGTTAGCTAAACGCGAAAGCAAGTTGAATGAAAAGATCACGACAAGTTGATCCAAAAAATATCAGCTAAAAAGATGCTAAAGCTTTACCTAGGGATGCATAATAGCGTAATTTAAAGAAGGATATAAGATATTCCTTTTTTATTCTTGTAAATCATATCAAATTTTTCTTTTCTTGTCTCACGCTTCAAATTAGGTTTGAGTTGCTAATCCACTTTCAAGCATTACTCTACTTTTTTTAGGTTCAATAAAACCAAAGTTTCCATAGGCGAAATAATCAAACCCTTCTAAACTTTTTACATTGAATATTTGATAGTCCATATGCCGCAATGTATTTTGATTTAAAATATTCAGAAGCCGGGACTCTTGTTTCTGCATCTTGAAATATATTAGCAATAACACCTTCTGTCCAATAGTGAGTAATGGTTACACCCCTTGGTTTATCTTCCAATTCATAAACATCAATATTTCCTTTAGCAGGTTGACCTTGTTTTGCAGTTTACCCCATTTATAGTTTAGATCCATTTTAGGTGTTTTAGCAATATAAAATTAGCATTTTTTCTGAGTTTTCTATGCCAACGTCCCCAATTTTGCAACACGGCTGCAATCTTTAAAATACGTATATCCGTATTCAAAAATTACTATATTTGTAAAGTTGAAAAAAGCATTATCCATATTATTTTGTTTCTATTTTATCTGCCTGGCCTTTATGCCATGCGGAGAAAAAACACGTAAGGATCAATGCTGCAAGGTCAACACTACCAAACAGGATTCAAAAAAATCAGAACCTACACACGATGCTTGTAGTCCGTTTTGTGTAGGGTCTTGCTGCGCGCCCCACATTATTATTAAAGACTTTCAGCCCCCTGTTATTGAAACTGCAGACATCACAACTGTTTACACAGAATATGGTAATACTGATTTACCTGAAATTGCAATTCCAATCTGGCAGCCGCCAAAACTTTCTTTCATTTCTTAGTTAACTGTATTCTGTTGAAGAATAGAGTTTGGCATATCAGTGTATATGTCATTGCCAATTGTTATTGGCTAATTTAATAATCATATAAAACTAATAAAATGAAAAAAGTTGCATTATCTATGGCCGTTGTATGTGCCTTAATTATATCATCATGCGGTAACAAAGCCGCAACATCAGAAGTCAACACTGCAAATTGCAAAGCACACGAGCAAAATTGCCCACCTTCCGAAAACTGTCCTGAGCATCCTGAATGTGAAGCTCACGAAAGCTGTAAGAAAGGTGAGGACTGCAAGCATGCATCATGCATGGCTTACGATAAATCCAAAGGATAAATTTACTCATGCGTGCCTGTAATCAGGCACGCTCTTAAAAATTTTTATTATGATAGATAGAATCATTCGGTTCTCGATCTATCACAAGGCTATTATTGGCCTGTTTGTGATCGGATTGATTGCCTGGGGGAGCTATGCATTGAGTAAACTCCCCATAGATGCATTACCGGATATTACGAATAATCAGGTGCAGATTATTACCGTAGTACCTACGCTGGCTTCACAAGAAGTGGAGCAATATGTTACAGCACCCATCGAAACAGCTTGTGCAAACTTGCCTGACTTAACCGAGATGCGTTCTATTTCACGTCTTGGTCTTTCAGTCATCACCATCGTATTTAAAGATGAAATGGATGTTTACAGAGCAAGGCAGTTAGTCAACGAACGTATTGAACAAGCGCAGGAGAATATTCCAAAAGGTGTAGGCACTCCTGAATTAGCACCGGCCTCTACAGGGTTAAGTGACATATATCAGTATGTCATTCATACGAAAGAAGGGTATGATACTGCGTACACAGATATGGAATTGCGAACCATACAAGATTGGATTGTTAGAAGGCAACTCATCAGTGTTCCAGGTGTTGCAGAAATAAACACATTGGGCGGTCACATGAAGCAATTCGAAATTGCTATCGACCCTGATAAACTTCGTGCATCCGGTATTACAATAACTGAATTATTTAAAGCCCTGGAAGATAATAACGAGAACACAGGTGGTAGTTATATTGAAAAAGGTGACAATGCATATTTCATTCGCGGGCTGGGCTTAGCAGGCAACATCAACGACATTCAGAATATCGTGGTAAAGAATATAAATGGCATCCCTCGCCTGGTGGGTGATATAGCTATAGTTCAGGAAGGCAGCGCTACACGTTATGGTGCAGCTACACGCGATGGTCAGGGCGAAGTAGTTGTAGGTGTTGTCATGATGCTAAAAGGGCAAAACTCAGCGGATGTCACCAATCGTGTAAAAGAAAAAATAAAAATGGTTGAAAAAACACTACCCGAAGGCGTGGTCATTGAACCATTTTTGGATAGAAGTACATTAGTAGAACGTGCAATCAGTACCGTGCGTAAAAACTTGGTAGAAGGTGGATTGATCGTAGTGTTTATCTTGGTTTTACTATTGGGAAATTTCCGCGCCGGATTAGTGGTAGCGTCAGTTATTCCATTAGCAATGTTGTTTGCATTAGGCATGATGCGATTATTTAATGTGTCCGGAAATCTGATGAGCCTTGGCGCAATAGATTTTGGTTTAATTGTAGATGGAGCGGTAATTATCGTAGAGAGTATTGTTCACCGCATTAGCCTCACAAAAAGCACAACTGGTTTACTCAGTAAGGATCAGATGAATGAAGAGGTCTACCAGGCATCTTCTAAAATACGTACATCTGCTGCCTTTGGAGAGATCATTATTTTAATTGTGTATCTACCCATTCTTACGCTAACTGGTATTGAAGGTAAAATGTTTGTACCAATGGCGCAGGTAGTGTCCTTTGCTATCCTTGGCGCATTTATTCTTTCGCTTACCTATGTACCAATGGCCTCATCTTTTTTCTTAAGCCGGAAAACAACTCATAAACGTAATATTTCAGATCGTATTATGGATTTTTGCCAAAGAGTTTATTACCCTGTTATTTCTCTCGCATTACGAAAAAAAGTTGTAGTTATAATCAGTGCAATAGTGTTATTGGTAGCAAGCATCATCGTTTTTAGCCGTATGGGTGGAGAGTTTATTCCCACGCTTGAAGAAGGAGATCTGGCGATCAATACAAGGATCATGGCCGGTAGTTCATTGAGTAAAAATATAGAGATGCTCACCAAAGTAGAAAAACTTTTAATGGACGAATTTCCTGAGATAAAACAGGTCGTATCCAGGATTGGATCTTCTGAAATTCCCACCGATCCCATGTCTTTTGAAGTAGCCGATATAATCGTTGTTTTAAAAGAAAAAGATGAATGGACGAGTGCTAAAACGAGGGAAGAACTCTCAGATAAGATCAAGGTCGCATTAAAAGGTATGCCCGGTATAAGCCTTGAAATATCACAACCGGTACAATTACGTTTCAACGAATTGATGACGGGTTCACGTTCCGATGTGGCCATAAAAATATATGGAAGTGATTTAACTCTGCTCGATGAAAAAGCCAAAGAAGCTACAAAGCTGATTGAAAATGTAAAAGGTGTGGCAGATTTAAGAGCAGAGCAAACTACCGGTTTACCCCAAATCAACGTCAAATACAACCGTGAACGAATTGCACAATACGGTATCAACGTATCAGACATTAACCAGGCATTACGCACTGCATTTGCAGGTGCTGTAGCCGGTGTAATTTTTGAAGGCGAGAAAAGGTTCAATATGGTAGTCAGGTTAAATAAAACCTTCAGAACCGATATAGAAGATATTCGTTCTTTGTATATCTCCACACCTTCAGGAAATCAATTGCCATTGAGTCAGTTTGCAGAGATCGAGTACAGTGAAGGACCTATGCAAATTTCAAGGGATGATGCGCAGCGCAGAGTTACACTTGGTTTAAACATTCGTAACCGGGATGTAAAAACGGTTGTAGAAGAGATTAACGATATCCTTGATAAGAAACTAAAATTGCCACCTGGTTATTACGTTACCTATGGCGGCCAGTTTGAAAATTTAGTGGAGGCTAACAAACGTTTGGTAGTTGCAGTACCTGTCGCTCTCCTTCTTATTTTGGTCTTATTATATTTTACGTTTCATTCCATCAGGCAAACATTATTGATTTTTTCAGCCATTCCATTATCAGCCATTGGCGGAGTATTTGCCCTTTGGTTAAGAGATATGCCATTTAGTATTTCGGCAGGAGTAGGTTTTATTGCTTTGTTTGGTGTAGCAGTTCTTAATGGCATTGTACTCATCAGCTACTTTAATCACTTAAAAGACGAAGGTATGACAGACATAAAGGAAAGAGTATTAGAAGGAACTAAATTAAGGTTGAGGCCTGTAATTATGACGGCAGCGGTCGCTTCGCTCGGCTTCCTGCCAATGGCATTATCAGGTTCCGCAGGCGCTGAGGTACAAAGACCTTTAGCTACAGTAGTAATGGGCGGTTTAATTACGGCAACCATACTTACGTTAATTGTTCTGCCCGTATTGTATGTTGTATTCTCAGGCGAGAAAAGAAAGCCCTTGAACGGAAGCATAGTATCAATTGTCGTATTTGTATTATCAGCACTGCCATTTGCAGGGCAGTCACAAACACAGCTCCCCGCATTCACATTAGAAGATGCTGTAAACACAGCGGTAAAAAATAACAGCGGTCTTAAATCAACAGCGTATGATGTTGACTTACAGCGTAGGCTTGGAAAAGCCGCCATCGGCATTGATAAAACAAATCTGGTGTTAACACAAGATCCTACAAGCGGTGGTAACATTGATAATAGTTTTGCCGTCATTCAGAATTTTTCTTTTCCATCTGTTTATGTCAATCAAAAGAAACTTACCAATGCAAATATTCAGGCAAGCCAGGAACAATTGAAATTGGGAAAGATTAATTTGATAGCAACGGTTAAAGGTGCGTACTACGATTTGTATTACATAAAGAAAAAGATCAGGCTCCTTACATATCAGGACAGCCTTTACACAGATTTTTCCAAAGCCGCACAAGCCAGGTTCAATACAGGCGAAAGTAACCTATTAGAACAAAGTGCTGCAGACGCAGAAGCCATGCAGGTTAAAAATAAGCTTTCACAGGCTAAAATTGATTTGCTTATTTACCAGCGAAAGTTACAGGCGTTGTTAAATGTCAAATCTGATATACAGATATCGGACACTGAGCCTGAAAAAAGAACGTTAACGCTTCAGTACGATACAGCGTTAATTTCCGCTAACCCTTATGCAGCATACCTTAAAAAGCAAATTGAGATCAGCAGGCTTTCAACAAAAGTTGAGCGTTCTAAATTAATGCCTGACTTTACACTGGGATATTATCACCAGGCGCTTATCAAAAACTATAATCCGAATGATATTTCACGGAATTATTTTGGAAATAGTAAACAGGGCGGTTTTCAGGTAGGCATTGCAGTTCCCCTGTTTTTTGGTACACAGGCAAATCGCGTCAAGGCAGCAGTTATTCAGCAACAGATTGCCGAAAGCAACTATCAATATAACATTAACAACCTCGATGCACGATTCTTCGAATTGATACAGGAGCAGGAAAAATACAGCAATAGCCTGTTGTATTTCGAAAGCAAAGGGATTGCTCAGGCAGATTTGATAATTGACTATGCGGTAAAAAGTTTTAAAGCCGGTAATATTGGTTACATAGAATACATTCAGAACCTCAATCGTGCGTCAGACATCCGCAACGATTATTTGGAAACACTCAATCAATACAATCAGGTCATCATACAGTTAGAAGCCTTTGCAGGTACAAAATAAATTTAATTATAAAGAAAATGAAAAGTAAGATCATTTATAGTCTGTTTGTAATTGCTGCACTTTCCGTGTCATCATGTGGCAATAAAGAGGAAGCGAAAACAGAAGAAGCAAACAAAGAAGTAGCAGTCAAAGACACCGCTGCCGAAGAACCAAAAAATACATTCATTGAGATCACAAACTTTCAGTTCAAAAATGCAGGAATTGAGTTGGGAAGCGTTGAACAAAAAGGATTATCAGAATCCATCAAAGTGTCAGGCAAATTAGACATCCCTCCGCAAAATTATGCAGAAGTATCAACGTATGTGGGCGCAGTTGTAAAAACAATATTAGCGGTTGAAGGAGATTTTGTAAAGAAAGGCCAGACAGTAATAGTATTGGAACATCCCGATCTCATCAAATTACAGGAAGAATATATTTCGTCTAAGAGCAATATCAGTTATTTAGAAAAGGAATATGAGCGCCAAAAAGATCTGAACAATCAAAAGATCAGTTCGGGCAAAATCTTTCAGGAAGCGGAAGCAAAATACAATACCGAAAAGGCACGACTCTTGTCTTTAAAAAACCAGTTGGAAATGTTATCGCTTTCTACAGATGCACTAGATAAAGGAAACATATCGCGTACCATGCCCTTAAAGTCTCCGGTTGACGGTTACATTGGGCATATCAATGTAAGTCTCGGTTCTTATGCTGAGCCTAACAAAGCAGTGTTTGATGTTATTAACCTGGACGATGTACACATTCACTTAAGTGTGTTTGAAAAGGATATCAACAAAGTAAAAGTCGGGCAAAAAGTCTATGCCACAATTCCTAACCAACAAGGCAATATCATCGAAGCAGTCATATTTAAGATTGGAAAAATGCTGGATGATGAAACAAAAGCAATAGACGTCCATGCAGATATTAAAAATAAAAGTGAAGGTCTCGTGCCGGGCTTATTTGTAAATGCACAGATAAACATTGGTGATAAATCAGTAGGTGCGGTCCCCGAAAAGGCAGTAGTCCGTAACGGTAAAAAGCAATACATTTTTATTGTAACCAATCAAACATGCGAAAATCCAAATATGAAAAGTACGGCAAAAAAACAGCCTGTAGATATGAAAGAGCCAACCTTGGCCGATTGTCCAAAGGATAAAGACGGAAAGCACATTGCCAATGGATTTAGGATGATAGAAGTAAAAACGGGAGCGAACGCTAATGGCTATTTAGAGATAATTCCGCAGGAAGAATTGCCAGAAAATAGTGCAATAGTAACCAAAGGAGCGTTCTCATTAATGTCACAATTAAAAAGCAGCGAAACAGTAGGATGCTGCGCACCTGGAGAACCGGAAGAAAAAAAATGATTGTCAACAAACAAAACTAAATTAAAATGATATCACAAAAAAGTTACATAATAGTCCTTATCATTCTTATTATGGAAGCATGCACGCCCAACACGGAAGAGCCACAACAAGTTAAAGTCATACCGGCTACACAGCTTCCTTCTAAACATAAAAACCTGGAAGTTGACCGCGCCTTATTGATTTCGCTCAAAGACCCTGTGTGCGGCATGAGCGTTAAAAAGAATTTGATCGATACACTTACCTATGAACATAACCTTTATGGCTTCTGTGGTACGGGTTGCAAAGATGCTTTTTTAAAAGACCCTATACAGCACAATCCTGTAGGAGATTCTGAAATCAAAAAGTAATAAAGCTTAGTTAACAGTTTTCATTGAAGAAGGGAAAAAATAAAATTCAAAAAACAAAGCGCAATAAGTTTGCAGGCGATAAAAAAGGAGAAAAAATTAAACCTATAACAATTCTTAAAACTATTGGAATTGTAATCGCTTGCGCTCTTTTGCTATTTGGTATCTTAACCAAGATATTGCATTATTTTCATCATTGTGTAAATCATTAACTATGTTTAAAGAACAGGATGTCTAACGTTATTGAATAAAAATGGTTTTTAACATTTGGAAACGTGTTCAAAACAGTAATGTTCGACCTTTTTTCCTGCGGTTAAATCTAAAATTTCGCCATTTTTATGAAATAATAAATTAATTTGTATATTTGATAGGGTGAAAAAATTTGTAGTCATATTTTTATTGTTTCAGTTTGCAAGCAGTAATGCTTTTGCTGAACAACTTGTAAAAATACCTGTTATGCTATCACATTATTTTTACCATTCACAAGAGCACGAAGATCAGAACAACCTATTGGGATTTTTACAAAGCCACTATTACGATCAACACGACAGTAACAAAAAAGTTGGAGATAATCATCAAGAAGATAAGGATTGTAATCTTCCATTTAATCAATGTGGTAGTTGTTGTATTGATGCCGATTCGTCGGTAGAAGGGTTTGTTGCGTCGTATATCTCAGCCGATTTTGCCGTTTTATCATTAACATTGGTAACTTTTTTACCCCAACAGGATTTTTTCCAAAGTTTTGATCTCTGTAATATCTGGCAGCCGCCAAAAATTTCTTAATTCATCTTTTTTCTCTTTTTTATTAGTTGCGATGTTCGTGTATTAAAATATACAGGAAAGCGCGTGAGTAAAAAGATTTGATAGAAGTTCTTCTGTCAACATTTCAATTTATAATTTCATTTAAGATCAGACATTTTAAAAGCAATCCTTTTTTAATGCGTAAATAAAAACAAATGACTAAGAAATTAGCAATTTTTCTGCTATCAGTTATGTTTTTTAAAATTGATAGTGTAATAGCTCAACTCTTCGTTTCGCGCGACACAGTTACCGTTTACGAAGCAGGCAAGGTTTTAAAATTACCTTGGGCAAATGGTTTAAATAACGTCAACGTTTCAAACCTTGATTTAAATTTCGATGGTAAAAAAGACCTTGTGGTTTTTGATAAAGTAACACAGTTTTCAGTGGGGCGTTTCCGTTGTTTTATTAATGTTGGAAACGTAGGAGAAACAAAATACATAGCTAAACCGGAATTAAGTTATAGTTTTCCTCCGGTTTCAAATTGGGCTGTTTGTCTTGACTATAACTGCGATGGCAAAGAAGATCTTTTTGCATCGGTTAATGGTGGAATCTCAGTTTACAAAAATATTAGTACTCCAAGTGTTGGAGTTGCATTCAGTCTTGTTAAATCCTTAGTTTACTCTGATTTTAATCCTCAAGGGCCTCCATCATTAGCTTTTTTGTATGCAAGTACTATTGGAGTTCCAGGACTGGCAGATATTGATAATGATGGCGACATCGATGTTCTTACATTTAGCCCTGGTGGTTTTTACATAGAATACCATAAAAATATGAGTAAAGAGTTGTACAATCATTGTGATAGTTTAGTGTATCAGTTAGAAGATGCCTGTTGGGGTAAGATTAGCGAACAAAATTGTACGGTAAGCATGAATGAATGTCCTTTACGACCTGTATCCAACCAGTTTTATCCACCTATTGATAAAAAGCGTCATGCGGGATCTTGCCTAATGTGTTTTGATTCGAATGGTGATAATTTACAAGATCTGATAATGGGAGATATTGTTTGCAGTACTGTGCAATTTGCATCTAATACAGGTTCTATCACAAATGCGGTAATTACTGACACTACTAAGTTATACCCCAATTATCCAAATAAGAATAACACTTTGCAAATAAAGCTCAATAATTTCCCATGCACTTATTATGTCGATTGCGACGGTGATGGCAAAAAAGATCTTATTGCCTCTCCAAACGCTTTTGGTAGTGAAAATACATTAAGTATGTGGTATTATAAAAATGCAAGTTCAACAAATACGGTAAATTTCCAGTTCGTTAAAAAGAATTTTTTGCAGGATGAAATGATCGAAGTTGGTCAAAATTCTTTCCCAGTAGTTTTTGATTATAACGCCGACGGAAAAAAAGATTTATTAATAGGTACATATGGATATTATAATAATATTAGTTTAACATCAAAACTTACACTATACGAAAATATTGGTACTCCATCTCAGCCAACCTATTCCCTTATAACAAGAGACTACGCTGGAATTAGTACTTACGGTTTAAATGCAGTAGTTCCAACTGTTGGCGATATTGATTCTGATGGTGATGTTGATATTTGTTTAGGTACTGCAAATGGTCAGATACATTGGTTAAAGAACTCAGGTGGTGCAGGAAATCCTTGTATATTCTCCAATTTTCTTAATAATCCTTTTGGATTTATAACCAACTCAGCCGCTGCCTCTCCACAGTTATTTGATATTGACAAAGATGGAAAATTGGATCTGATGATAGGAACAAAAAATGGCAGAATCGCCTTTTATAAAAACGTTGGCTCTTCTACAGTTCCCTCATTTAATCTAATTACAAATTTTTTTGGTTCAATTGATGTAAAAGGAGATCCAAATTCATATGGTATTGATGGTTATGCCTCACCTTATTTTTTTAATGAAGGTGCAACCACTAAAATTTTAGTAGGGAATGTACATGGTCAGTTATTTTATTTTGATGTGCCGAATATATTATCAGATCCTTGTATTTTAATTGATGTGGATGCAAACAATTATAACGAAGGTGGACAGGCCACTGTTTGTTTTGAAGATGTAAACAATGATAATAAAAGAGATTTATTTATTGGTAATGGTTCTGGCGGCCTGAGTTATTTCTCATCTATGGGACCAGAAGTTTCTGTAAAGGAATTACAATCAGATATAGATAACGTCACATCGGTTTACCCTAATCCTGCAAAGGATTACTTCTATCTTTCTATCCGAAATACGTTTATTGAAAGCGGAGAATTTATTATAACTGATCTTATGGGTAAAAAAGTTTCTGAAGGGAAATTGTCCTCAAATTTCGAAGCCATACGGGTGAGTGATTTCAAGCCCGGCTTCTATCTTTTTAAAATTATAATATACAACGGTAAAAAAACAAATACATACACGAAAAAAATAGTAAAAGAATAAGCTTTATGCTCAAGGTAAAAATAATATATCCACTCTCTATATTCGTTTTAAGTTTCTTAAGCAATATATCTAGGGGTCAGTCAGTTTCTGATTTATCCAGTAGTATTCATGGAAATTTTCAGCTAGACGCTCAGTATTATAATCCCGATAGTTTAATAGGTGCACCAAGAGTGCCTGAAAAATTATTGTCTAATGCCTTTGGTAATATCAATTTTACAAGAGGAAAATTTTCGGCAGGTGTAAGATACGAAGCTTATAACAATGTTATGCAGGGCTTTGATCAGCGTTATAAGGGACAGGGGGTAACAAATCGTTTTGCACGTTATCAGGATGATCTTTTAGATATAACTATCGGTAATATATATGAGCAATTTGGGAGTGGTTTGCTGTTGAGAACGTATTATGAACCTGGACTGCTATATGATAATTCGTTGGATGGAATTCGAGTAATAAGCAATCCATATAAAGGAATAACTTTTAAGGGGCTTGTTGGCAAGCAACGTTCTTTTTTTGCTGTTGGACCAGGTATCATTAGAGGGTTTGATGGGGAGTTAAATTTGAACGAGATGTTGGATTCGGTTTTCAAAAACATGAAGACAAGAATAATTTTAGGAGGATCCTTTGTAAGCAAATTTCAGATTGATCAGGATCCGGATTTTAAGTTGCCTGAAAATGTAGGTAGCTACGGCGGAAGGCTATCTGTAATTCGTGGAGGATTTAATTTTTTTGGAGAATATGTTATTAAAGAAAATGATCCCGGAGCGGATAACTCTTCAACAGCAAATGGAAAGCGATATTACAGTTATAAACAAGGAGAGGCATTATTTGTCTCTACTTCTTATGCAATGAAAGGCTTTTCATTTCTATTACAAGCTAAACGAATCGATAATATGGCTTTTAGAAGTGATAGGGATGCAACACTACAAAATTTACTAATTAACTTTTTACCAGCGACAACACGTCAGCATACATATTTAATGCCGGCTTTAAATCCTTATGCAACCCAGCCTAAAGGTGAAGTAGGTTTGATGGCTGAAGTTCAGTTTAAACAAAAAAAGGGTTCGTGGCTTGGCGGTAAATATGGATCTGATATTACTTTAAATTTTTCACAGGCAAATGGATTAAATAAAATTGGTGTAAATGACAGTGCAACTCGATATACATTATATAAAACGAATTATGGTGAAGTTGGTGAAAAATATTATCACGATTTTTTTATTGAGCTGAGTAAAAAATTCTCAAAGAAATTGAAAGTGAATTTAATGTATGCTAATCAGTTTTATAATAAAAATATGGTGCAGTTTGGTTCTCCAAATGCCGGATATCAAAATATATCAGCGCATATCGGCGTTGTCGACTTAACATATAAATATAGATCGAATAGCGCCATACGTTTTGAAACTCAGGGTTTGTTTTCAGACAATAAGAGTAATCCTAACGCAGGAAACTGGGCTACGGGCATGGTAGAGTGGACGCCGAACACACATTTTTTTCTTGCTGTGCTTGATCAGTACAATTATGGAAATCCCGAAGCGAATTTGCAGTTACATTATTTCCTTATTTCAGCAGGTTATACAAATGGACCTCACAGGATCTCTTTAAGTGCAGGCAAACAAAGAGCCGGGATATTTTGTGTCGGGGGAGTGTGTCGAAACGTACCTGCCAGTAATGGAATAGCAATTTCAATAACAAGTAGTTTTTAATATGAATAATCAATAAATCAAATATAACATGAAAAAAAGCGCCTTTATACCAATTATTTTTATGGCATTGATCTTTGCATCATGCGATAAGGTAGATTATCCGGCCGAATCTGTAAACACCGATAAAGATTCAACAAGTGGAAATACTTACATTAGAAAAGTTTTGCTGGAAGACTATACTGGCCATAAATGTGGTAATTGTCCTGCAGCAGCAATCGTTGCAGAGAATTTATATGAGCAGTATAAAGGTAAGGTAATTACGATCGCAGTACACGCAGGTTTTTTCGCAAAAACAAGCTCAACACACCCAACATCATATACTACAACGGCTGGTAATGACTGGGATGGTTCAACTGGGTTTGCAGTGAGTGCCGTTGGAAATCCAAACGGTATGGTTAATCGAAAAAACTATGCCGGTAATGGATTGATTCAAAAAGAGACAAAATGGCCCACAACAGTTGCTCTTGCAATTAACGATACATATATTTTGGGTCTTTCTATTAAGCCGAATTACAATGAATCCACAAGGATGTTATCAACGGATGTTACTGCCAAATTTAAAACATCCTATCCTAATAATGTAAAGTTAAGCCTTATTATTATTGAAGATAGCATTATTGGTCCCCAAACGGACTATAGTAAAAATCCCGATTACATACCCAATTATGTATTTATGCATATGTTAAGAGAATCTATTAACGGCTCATGGGGAACCGATTTAAAAACTACACCTATAGCTGCTAAGGATTCTGTTAAGTTATCATTCAATAACTTTGCAATTAAAAATTTATTTAATGATAAACGGCTATATCTTGTTGCTTTTGCATATGATGCAACTAACAAAGAGATCTTGCAAGTCGAAAAAGTTAAAATGAAATGATTCGAGTTCGCATAAATAAATATAAACTATAATTAATAACCTCAAAAAAACAAACCATGAAAAAGTTAATTCTACTCCTAAGTGTAGTCTTTGTTACAAATCAAACAAAGGCGCAATCAAGCATTCTTTTAACAAACAATGGCACTGCCACTACTCTGGCACCTAACTCTGTCATTTATGAAACTACCCAAGCGTCCAGTAATACAAAAGTAACCATCGACGTTAAAAACACCAGCGGCTCTACAAAATCTTATATTGCTAAACGTTACGATGTTCTTCTTCACGCAACCAATACATCTACAGCTGTGGCATATTTTTGTATAGCAGGTAGTTGTTATGGGCCTCCAACAATTGTTTCTCCAGATCCTTTAGTTTTAAATTCAATGCAAAGTGCGTCTGAATTGCAAGGTCCTTATCAAATGTTAGTAGGCGATTTGGATGAAGCGGAAACTGTAGGTGAAAGTCATGTAAAATATACCTTTCAAAATACGAATGATGCAAATGATTCCGTTCAGATATCAGTAAAGTATAATGCAACACCTGCTGGCATCAAAAAAAATTCAGTGGCCGCAAATATTTTAAATATCATCCCAAATCCTGCTGCAAATAATTTTAACTTGCAGTTTACCTCTGATGTAAGTGTAAGCTCTGAAATAGTTATTCAAAATGCAGTTGGTCAGGTTGTACTTTCAAAAAACTATCAGGTTAATGTTGGTAAAAACGATGTGTGGTTAGACATAAGCAATTTGTCGAAGGGAATCTATTTCCTTAATTTAAATACAGGCAATTCTACCTCAACAAAAAAACTGGTGATCAATTAATCTCTGTTTTAGTATTCAGGGTAATATTCCTTACCCTGAATCTTTAAATTAAAAAATCGACCCATTTTAATAGATGATAATATTTTAGTAAAAAAGATCGTTGTATTAATACAGAAATTATTATATCATGAATTTATTTAAGTATTGCGCGCTGATCATATTGAATTTAATTACTCTTACAAACTTTTGTCAGGAAAAAAAGGTTGCCGGATCTGTTAATATTGAACAACATTCAAATTCTACTATTTCAAACATTCTTTATTCCACGCAATCTGATACAGTTTTATTAAAGGTTTTATTGAAAAATGCGCAATATGACCCTAAAAATAATTTCCCATTTTATTTGGTTTCAAAAACAACTTCTTACAATCAAAATGCTATTCCAACTTTAATTACAAAAAAAACGACTCTTGTTGCAGAGCCGCATCAAACAAACTTAAGAAAACAATTTTCAAAAGTACTTACGAAAAAGTTCGAAATGTTTGCAAATACAAGCTTATGTAAAAACACAAACCTAAACCAATACAAAATTTTTCCATTCAGGATAAATAGTTTAAGTCAAGTAGAAGAGTTGGTGGATTATGACGTGGAATGGCAAATAGTGAATGATAATAATCGTAGGTCTGCCAATACTTCTCTGTTTAAAAACAGTTCTGTGTTAGCAAGTGGTGAATGGTATAAAATTGGAATTACTAAAACAGGCTTTCATAAAATTGACAAAACACTTTTAGCAAAAATAGGTTTAAATATTTCAGCTATAAACCCTAAAAATATACGCGTGTATGGAAATGGCGGGCAGATGTTGCCCGAGTTGAATTCTTCTTTTAGATACGATGATCTGGAAGAAAATGCAATACAAGTTTTTGGCGAGAATGACGGAACATTTGATGACAATGATTATATTTTGTTTTATGGACATGATGCGACAGGATGGATTAGTACTGGTTCTAAAACAGGTTTAAAATTCAGAGCGAATAAAAACTTATATAGTGATACTAGTTTTTACTTTATTAATGTTGATATTGGACCAGGCAAGCGTGTTAGCAATGTAGCTAGTGTTTCTGCTCCTGTAAACATTTTTACTTCAACCTATGATTACTATAATTTTTCTGAACAGAATCAAATTAATTTTGTTAAGAGTGGCAGACAATTTTATGGTGAATATTTTGATATTACAACAAGTTATGGATTTAATTGGCAGGATGGAAATTTTGTAACAGGAGATACTATATATTCCGAGGTAACAATGGCGGGTAGAGGAATCAATGGTGGGATTTATCAAATATCAGGCGCAGGTTTAAATTATACTATGAGTACAGGACCTGTGAATGTAAATAATTATTTAGCAGATTATGTAGATGTTCAGACAGCAAGAGGTAAAGGACTATTAAACGATCAAAATATTATATCTTTAAATATTTCTAAACTAACACCAAATTGTGTAGCGTGGCTTGATAAAGTAATCGTAAACGGAAGAAGAAATTTAGTAATCACATCAAAACAATTTGAATTCAGAGACTCGAGAGTGGTAGCGCCAGGAAATATTTGCGCTTTTAATCTTGTCACTTCTTCATCTAACATGCCAGTAATATGGAATATTACTAATCCTATTAGTCCTTATGTGCAAGAGTATAGTGCAAATGGAAATAATTTATCCTTTAATGCAAATGCAGATTCATTAAATTCTTATGCTGTGTTTTCGGGTTCGGATTTTTATACACCAACCTTTGTTGCAAAAGTCCCTAACCAAAATTTACATGGCCTTCAGCAGGCTGATTATGTATTGATCACTCATCCATTGTTTGTTTCTCAGGCGCAACGTTTAGGCTCGTTGCATCAGCAGCGAGAAGGTTTATCGTTTGTAGTCGCCGATATAAGTCAAATTTATAATGAGTTTAGCAGCGGCCGGCCAGATATTTGTGGAATAAGGGATTTTATCAGGATGCTTTACAGCAGGAATATTGCGAGCGGTAAGCAGGTAAAATATGTCGCATTGGTTGGTGATGGTTCATATAACAACATCGATAGAAATCTAATAACAAATTCAAATTTAATTCCTACCTATCAAACGCTTGATTCAAAATCTTTTTTAAACAGTACAACAGTTGATGATTTTTATGGCTTAATGGATTTGAATGAAGGTCTTAATGCAGAAAGCGTTGGTAATATTGATATTGGCGTAGGAAGATTAACTTGTAAAAATTTGATGGAAGTCACGAATGTAATTGATAAAATCGAACACTATTACAAAACTGATGGTAATTTTAAAATTGACGATGCGAAATCAGAAAATTGTAATACGGTAAACGCTTCTGTTATGGGCGATTGGAGGAACTGGGTTGTTTATCTTGCTGATGATGAAGATCAGGCGGTACATATGAGTCAGGCTGATCAACTATCCAATATTATTCAATCAAATTATCCTAATTATAATATTGATAAAATTTATTTAGATGCATACCAACAATTTTCTACACCAGGAGGACAACGAATTCCTGATGCTGTAAATGATCTTTTAAGAAGATTCAAAAAAGGAGCACTATTTATTAATTATACTGGGCATGGAGGTGAAGTAGGTATTACTGCGGAACGTATATTAGACGTGCCAGCAATTAATGGCTTAACAAATTACAATAACTTACCACTTTTTATAACTGCAACTTGTGAATTCACTCGGTATGATGATCCCGACAGAACGTCTGCAGGTGAATTATGTCTATTAAATCCTAAAGGCGGTTCGATAGCATTATTAACCACATGCAGGTTGGCATTTTCATCTACAAATTTTGTGTTGAATACTACTCTAATGAATAACATTTTAAAAAAATTAAGTAATGGAAAATCACCTGCTTTAGGTGATGTAGTTCAAAAAACAAAATCAAGTTTAGGGCAATCTATCTACTATGCCAATTTTCATCTGATAGGTGATCCCGCAATGCCGCTAGCTTATCCACAGCAAAAAGTAGTTACCTCAAAAATCAATAATAATTTAGTTACACCAACAAGTATTGATACTATTGCTGCTTTGGCAAAAATTGCAATTTCAGGATTTGTTGCTGATACTCTGGGAAACAAACTATCAAATTTTAATGGTGTAGTTTACCCTACTGTTTTTGACAAAGAACAAAATCTTACTTGTTTGTTAAATGATCAAGAGTCTTACTATGGTACACTCGGAAATCCTTTTAATTTTAATCTGCAAAAAAACATTTTGTATCGTGGCAAAGCTCAGGTTGTAAATGGAGAATTTTCTTTCTC
The DNA here is from genome assembly GCA_016787705.1 of Bacteroidia bacterium. Taxonomy (GTDB): domain Bacteria; phylum Bacteroidota; class Bacteroidia; order B-17B0; family Aurantibacillaceae; genus Aurantibacillus. Next base: position 154,566 of record JAEUTP010000017.1, read on the forward strand.
ATTTATCGTACCTAAAGATATTGGTTTTTCAATCGGTCCCGGAAAAATTAGTTATTATGCTACAAATGGAATCATAGATGCATCGGGTAGTACTAAAAATGTAAAAGTCGGAGGTCTGGTCAAAAACCCGGTGATTGATACTGATCCTCCACAATTATCACTTTACTTGAACGAAAAAGGTTTTGTGAATGGCGGGATTACCAATGAAAAACCAATTATGTACGCCAATCTTACTGATTCTAGTGGTATAAATACAGTGGGTACAAGTATTGGCCATGATATAACAGTTGTTTTAGATGAAAATAGTAATAAGCCAATTGTTTTGAATGATTATTATGAAGCCAATTTGAATAGCTATCAAAGTGGTAAAATTCGGTTTCCATTTGAGGAATTAGAAGATGGAAACCATCGTCTCACTTTTAGGGCGTGGGACATTCAAAATAATTCTGCTGTTGTTACTGCTGATTTTATTGTTGAATCCAGTGCGGAATTAGCTTTAAAACGGGTATTAAATTACCCAAACCCCTTTACAACAAATACAAAATTTTATCTTGAACATAACCAAGCCTGCAATCCTCTTAAAATTACTATTCAGATTTTTACCATTAGTGGCAAAAGCGTTAAAACAATTCAGAAAGAAGTTGTTTGCGAAGGGTTTAGGCCCGAAGGTATTGAGTGGGATGGAAAGGATGATTTCGGGGACAAGCTGGCCAGAGGAGTCTACATTTATAGATTGGCAATTCTTAATATCGATAATAAAAAAGCCGAAAAAATCGAAAAACTGGTAATACTTAATTAATATACAGCTATGAATTTTTTACCTAAATGCTTTTTAGTGAGCCTTCAAAATTTAACACATTTTAATTCATATAATTAATTATTTTGTACCTTTGATATAGTGAAAAAGTTTGTAGTCATATTTTTATTATTTCAGATCACAAGCAGTAATGCTTTTGCTGAAGAACTGGTGAAAATTCCTGCATTGCTTACACATTACATTCACCATTCTCAAAAACACGAAGACACTGGATCGTTTTTCGATTTTTTACACAAGCATTATTACAACCACCACGAGAACGATAAGCACGATGATGGTAAACACGAAGAAGACAAAGATTGCAAACTTCCATTAAAACATTGTGGAGGCTGTTGCATTAATGTACATGCGCCTATGCTAGGTTTTGTTTCTTCTTATCTTTCGGCAGATTGTACTGCTATTTCTTTAGAAGCTGTAAATTTTTTACCACAGCAGGATTCTTTCCAAAGCCTGGATATTTCCAATATCTGGCAGCCACCTAAAATATCTAATATCATTGGATGAATAAAGGGCGTATTACGTCTTTTAATACACTTGCGTCCTTGCAAGAGTAATCCAATTCGTGCGTTAAAACTATTCGTTTAACACAATTACATCTTTATGGTTAAAAAGAAAAAATTAACCGGATGGAAAATTGTCAATGGTATTCTGATCGCTTTAGCTTGTCTTGTCCTGTTACTGGTGGTTGTTGACAAAGTGCTCCATTTCTGGTTTCAACACATAATAAAATAAATATGCTTGATAAAATAATTTCATTTAGTATAAAAAATAAGTTCATCGTAGGGCTTATGACTTTAGCGCTCATTATTTGGGGTGTCTGGAGTGCAAGCAAGTTGCCCATCGATGCGCTTCCTGATATAACAAACAATCAGGTGCAGATAATTACACTTTGTCCTACACTGGCAGGCCAGGAAGTAGAACAATTAGTGACTTATCCTATTGAACAAAGTATTGCCAACCTTCCCGATTTGGTTGAGCAAAGAAGTATCTCCCGTTTCGGCCTTTCTGTTATCACGGTGGTGTTCGACGATAAGGTCGATATCTACTTTGCAAGGCAGTTGATCAGCGAAAGATTAAAAGAAGCCGAAAGTAAAATTCCTAAGGGTGTTGGTACACCTGAATTAGCGCCTGTAAGTACTGGTTTGGGCGAAGTATATCAATACATTATTCACCCTGCAAAAGGTAGTGAATCCAAATACACCGCTATGGATCTGCGTACGATGCAGGATTGGATCGTTGCACGCCAACTGTATGGTACAGCTGGTATTGCCGAGATCAACAGTTTTGGTGGCCAATTAAAACAATACGAAGTGGCTGTTAATCCTGATCGTCTATTGGCTATGGGAATAACTATTCCTGAAATTTTTACCGCTCTCGAAAAAAATAACGAGAACACCGGTGGTGCATACATCGATAAAAAACCAAACGCTTATTTTATTCGTGGCGTTGGTTTAATTAAATCGTTTGACGACATCAAAAACATCGTTGTAAAAACAGCGCCAAATGGTATTCCAATTTTAGTGAAAGATGTAGCCGAAATTCGTTTGGGTAGCGCCGTGCGTTATGGAGCTCTAACCTATAACGGACAGGTTGATGCGGTTGGTGGTGTAGTAATGATGCTGAAAGGTTCAAACAGTGCACAGGTAGTAAACCGTGTAAAAGAAAAAATGTTAACCATTCAAAAGTCATTGCCTAAAGATGTGGTCATAGAGCCATATTTGGATAGGACAGATTTAGTAGGCCGTGCTATTTCAACAGTAGAAAAGAACTTAATAGAAGGTGCGTTGATTGTAATCTTTGTGCTTGTTCTGTTCCTGGGAAATTTCAGGGCAGGTTTGATTGTAGCATCTGCTATTCCTTTGTCTATGCTTTTCGCATTGGCCATGATGAATTTATTTGGTGTTAGCGCCAATTTAATGAGTTTAGGCGCAATCGATTTTGGGTTAATTGTCGATGGCGCGGTAATTATTGTTGAAGCAACGCTACACCATTTATCATTAAGAAAAACAACCGGCAGGTTAACACAAAAGGAAATGGATGAAGAGGTATTTGTATCTGCTTCAAAAATAAGAAGCAGTGCCGCCTTTGGTGAGATCATTATTTTGATCGTTTACATTCCTATTCTAACACTTGTGGGTATCGAAGGTAAAATGTTTGGCCCCATGGCGCAAACCGTTGGCTTTGCCATTTTTGGCGCTTTAATATTATCGCTTACATATATACCTATGATATGTGCTTTGTTTTTACCAAAAAATATTTCGCATAAAGAAACACTGAGCGATAAACTGATGAACTTTTTCAAACGCATGTATGTTCCTGTTTTGGAAAGAGCAATTCGTGTTAAGAAAACAGTGGTGGCAGTTACAGTAACTATATTCTTAATTTCTGTTTTTATCTTTTCACGCATGGGTGGAGAATTTATTCCTACCCTTCAGGAAGGAGATTTTGCTTTCCATTGTATTCTCTCGCAGGGTACATCATTATCACAAAGTATCGAAACATCTATGCAGGCCTCGCGCTTAATCAAAGAGTTTGATGAAGTAAAAATGGTCGTTGGTAAAACAGGTGCAGCCGAGGTGCCAACAGATCCAATGCCTCCCGAGGCAACAGATATGATGATCATTCTTAAACCGCAAAAAGAATGGAAACGAGATATCACTTACGATGAATTAGCCGATGAGATAAGCGAAAAACTCGAAACTATTCCCGGTGTATTCTTCGAAAAAAATCAACCAATTCAAATGCGCTTTAACGAGTTAATGACAGGTATCCGCCAGGATGTTGCGGTTAAAATCTTTGGTGAAAATATGGATACATTGTTGGCCTATGCTAATAAAGTAGATGCCGTTGTTAAAAGCGTACAGGGTGCCACAGAACCAAGCGTGGAGCGTGTTGCAGGCTTACCGCAAATTGTGGTGAATTACAACCGTTCGCAGATTGCAAACTATGGCTTGAACATCGAAGACATCAATCACATTGTAAGTACTTCTTTTGCAGGTGGTGGTGCAGGTGTGGTGTTCGAGAACGAACGTAAGTTTGATTTGGTGATTAGGTTAGATAGCGCGCACCGCAATAACATTGAAGATGTAAGTCACTTATACATTCCTGGTCCAAACGGAAACCAGATTCCTTTATCTCAGGTAGCCGAAATTAAAATGGAACTGGGTCCTGCGCAGATCAGCCGCGAAAGTGGCAAGCGCCGTATTGTAATTGGTTTTAATGTGAAAGACAGGGATGTGTCAAGTGTTGTTACCGATATTCAAAAACAACTGGCAGAAAAAGTAAAATTACCCGAAGGGTATTATTACACTTACGGCGGTACGTTCGAAAACTTGCAGGCGGCTTCCAAACGTTTAATGATAGCCGTTCCCGCTGCATTGGCACTTATTTTCATGTTGCTGTATTTCACCTTTACTTCTGTAAAACAAGCTACATTAATTTTCACTGCAATTCCAATGTCGGCAATTGGTGGTGTATTCGCACTAATGGTTCGTGATATGCCCTTCAGTATTTCGGCCGGTATTGGTTTCATTGCCTTGTTTGGTGTTGCAGTATTAAATGGCATTGTACTCATAGGCACCTTTAACCAGTTAGAGAAAGAAGGAGTAACAGATATTTTGGAAAGAGTGAGAGAAGGAACCAAGATCCGTTTAAGGCCGGTATTAATGACAGCCGTTGTGGCTTCATTAGGATTTTTGCCTATGGCCTTATCACACGGTGCCGGTGCAGAGGTGCAAAAGCCTCTGGCCACTGTGGTTATCGGTGGTTTAATAACAGCCACATTCCTAACGCTTTTCGTATTGCCGCTTCTGTATTTATTGTTTTACAAAGCAGGAAGTATCAAACCGGCTATATCTAAAGCTGTCGTTATTCTTATCCTGTTGTTTGGCTATTCGGTTTCAAACGCGCAAACACCTGCACGGGTGTTAAGCGTGGACGAAGCTGTTTCTTCAGCCTTAAAAAATAACTTAAGTATGCAGGCGCAGCAATTAAAAGTACAGTCTTCAACTTCGTTAAAGAAATCGCCTTTTGAGTTGCCAAAAACAAACCTCAATTTTCAATTGGGTCAGTACAATAGTATCAATCAGGATAAAGCAATACAGGTATCACAAAACATACCTTTTCCTGGTTACTATTCTGCACGTTCAGGTTTGTACAAAGAGCAGTTAAAAGCCAGTGAGTTTTTACAACAGGCCACTTCAAACGAAATAAAGGCGCAGGTGCAATCCTACTTTTATCAGTTGCAATACCTGCAGGCTTCCAAAAAGTATTTGCAGGAATTGGATAGCCTGTACGACAATTTTGTAGCAGCTTCAGCTTTAAGATACAAAACAGGTGAAACGAATATGTTAGAGAAAACCACGGCTGAAACAAAGCGTGGTCAGATCGCTCAACTGTTGAAACAAAATGCAGCAGAGATGGCCATAGCTTACACAACATTAAAGTCCTTGATGAATACATCCGAAGATTTTGCAATTGCAGAGAATAAGGATTTTCAACCAATAACCTTAAGCAATTCACTAGATACGTCTTTGATCGTTAATAATCCTTCTCTAAAATTTTTGTACCAGCAGGCATTGGTTGCAGAAAAAACAAAGAAGATGGAAGCCGCTTCTGTATTACCCGATTTCACCATCGGGTATTTCAACCAATCATTAATTGGCGTGCAGAACATTAATGGCAGCGATGTTTATTTTGATGGCAGCAAACGTTTTCAGGGCATCAATGTAGGCATCGGCATTCCTTTAACTTTTTTCAGCAGCTCTGCGCGTATCAAATCTTTAAAGTATACACAGCAATCTTTGGTAAAGGAAGCAGACAATAACAGGCTGCAATTAAAAACACAAATGCAAAATGCATTTCAGCAGTACAACCAAAATCTGTCACAGTACAATTATTACAAATCAACAGCATTGGCAAATGTCGATGTAATAATTAAAACGGCAGAGGTCAGCTATAAAAGTGGTGATATCGGGTACATAGAGTATTTGCAGGCTTTGCAAACAGCAACAGATGTACGCTTAAGCTACCTGCAATCTGTCGATCAACTTAACCAGTCCATCATCAACATTAATTTCTTAATCAATAAATAAAATTCAGGATAATGAAAAATTTAGCAATCATATCAATAATTTCTCTGGCCATGTTCTTTTCTTCATGCGGAAGTTCAGCGGCAAAAAAAGAAGGCGAAGCGGAAGGAGAACACCACGAAGAACACGAAAATCCAAGCACAGCAAGCCTTACCGATGCGCAAATGAAATCCATTCAAATTCAGTTTGGCTCTATCGAAAAAAAGCAGCTGACTGCATCGCTAAAAGCAAACGGTATTTTAAAAGTACCTAACCAAAATAAAGCTACTATAAATGCTTTAATGGGTGGCGTTATAAGAACCATTTTGGTAGCTGCGGGTAACACGGTCAGCAAAGGGCAGGTAATAGCAACCATTACCAACACATCTTTTATTACTATGCAGGAAGAATACTTAAGCATAGTGTCTAAAGTGGCTTTGTCTGAATTGGAAGTAGCTAGGCAAAAAGAATTGCAGGCGGGTAATGCGGGTACTTTAAAAACCTATCAGGCAGTTGAATCCGAATTGAAGATTCTAAAAGCGCGTAAAATGAGTTTGCAAAAACAATTAGAACTGGTGGGTATAAATGCAGCTTCCTTAACAAGTGAAAATATTCAATCGGTAGTAAACATCACAAGTCCTATCAGTGGCGTAGTAAGTAATGTGTTGGTAAATATCGGAAGTTTTGTAGATACAAATAATCCAATCGCCGAGGTAGTGGATAACAGTCAATTGCATTTGGATTTGTATGTGTACGAAAAAGATCTGCAAAAAATGAAAGTAGGTCAAACCATTCACTTCACACTAACCAACAATGCGGGTAAAGAATACGATGCTGATGTATATGCTATTAGCAATACGTTTGAAGAAAGTACAAAAGCAATTGCCGTGCATGCTACAGTGAAGGGAGACAAAACAGGTTTAATTGATGGCATGAGTATTTCAGCATTGGTAAGTTTGGAAAATGCAAACGTAGATGCTGTTCCTACAAACGCCATTATCAATCACGATGGACAGGATTATATTTTCATTGTCACCGATGCACATAAGGAAGAAGAACATCACGAGGAGAAAGATAAAGACAACGATCACGATGAGCATGGGCACAAACACGAAGAAAAAGAAGGGCATGCGCACGAAGAAGAAGCCGGAACAGTATTTGAAAAAATACCCGTTCGCAAAGGCACAACAGATGTTGGGTATAGTGAGATCACATTGCTAAAGGATATTCCTGCAAATAGCAAGGTGGTAATAAACGGTGCATTCTTTATCCTGGCAAAAATGAACAACAAAGGCGAAGGACATTCGCATTAAGATAATAAGGGCAGGGGATCTGGCATGGGTTATGTTAAAAAGAGTGATTTTTTCATAGCCAGGTTCTCTAGCCCGCCAAATTAAAAGAAGTACGAATGATAATTAAAATGATTTTGATGCATGGAAAAATTTGATGTTATAGTAATAGGATCCGGCCCCGGTGGTTACGTAGCAGCCATCAGGTGCGCGCAATTGGGTTTAAAAACTGCTTTGATCGAGAAGTATGAAAGCCTTGGCGGCACTTGTCTCAACGTAGGCTGCATTCCTTCAAAAGCACTCTTGGATTCGAGCGAACATTTTTACAACGCTGCTAATCATTTTAAAGAGCACGGTATTAAAATTAATTCTCCCGAGGTAGATATAGAGCAAATGATCGCCCGCAAAGCAAATGTGGTTAAAACAACCGTGGCAGGAGTTGATTACCTCATGAAGAAAAATAAGATCACGGTAATTACTGGCCACGGTTCCTTTCTCTCAAAGAATACAATTGAGGTCACAAAACCCGATGGTACTAAGCAACAATTGGAAACAGGCAAAACTATTATCGCAACAGGATCTAAACCTTCTTCTCTTCCGGGAATAGAAATTGACAAGCAAAGAGTAATTACTTCAACAGAAGCATTGCAATTAAAAGAAGTGCCCAAACACCTTATAATTATTGGCGGTGGTGTAATCGGTTTGGAATTGGGAAGTGTATACGCAAGATTGGGAAGTAAAATTACTGTGATTGAATACATGAATCATATTATTGCTGCTATGGATGAAACAGTTGTAAAAGAACTCGAACGTATTCTTCAAAAAGAATTAGACTTTGAATTTTTATTGAAGCATAAAGTAACCGCTGCAAAAATTTCGGGCGATGGCGTAAACGTAACAGTGTTAAATTCTAAAAACGAACAGGTAGAAATCAAAGGTGATTATTGTTTGGTAGCTGTCGGTCGAAAACCTTACACAGATCATCTTGGCCTCGATAAAGCCGGTGTGAACATAAACGAAAATGGTAGAGTAGAGGTCAACGAAAAACTTCAAACAAACGTTTCTGATATTTATGCGATTGGAGATGTGATCAAAGGGGCAATGTTGGCACACAAAGCCATGGAAGAAGGTGTGTTTGTAGCGGAAGTCATCGCAGGTCAAAAACCACACATCAATTACAATTTAATTCCGGGTGTAATTTACACATGGCCGGAAGTGGCTGCGCTGGGTGCAACAGAAGAACAGCTGAAAGAAAAAAATCAAAAATACAAGGTGGGTGTTTTTCCTTTCAAGGCGAGTGGCCGTGCAAAAGCAAGTGGAGATACAAACGGTTTTGTAAAAGTGTTGGCAGACGAAAGTACTGATGAAATTTTAGGTGTGCACATCATTGGTCCTCGTGCTGCCGATATGATTGCGGAAGCGGTAGTAGCAATGGAATACAAAGCAAGCGCCGAAGATATAGGAAGAATGAGCCATGCGCATCCAACATTCACTGAAAGTTTTAAAGAAGCTTGTCTGGATGCGACTGCAAAAAGGCCTATACATATTTAAAAAAATACTAGCGATTTACAATCCTGTTAGGGTGATTAGGCGGGATTGGTTTTGGGATAAATAAAAATAATCACGTAACTAAAAAAAACAATATCATGGAAAACAAAGAAATGAAAAACTGCATCGACTTATGTTTAAAGTCAGCAATCGCAAACGAACATTGTGCTTCACACGATCTGATGGATAGTGGAGAAAATGCAAAGCAAATGAAACGTTGTGTACAGTTAAATCGTGATTGTGCTGATATCTGTGTATTAACAGCCCGCTTGGTAGCACGTCATTCAGAACATGCAAAACACATGATGAAAGAATGTATCGAGATATGTGAATTAACTGCTGCGGAATGTGAAAAGCATAACCATGAGCATTGCAAAGAATGTGCTAAAGCCTGCCGTGCCTGCGCTGAAGAGTGCAGAAAAATGGCGGCTTAAGGCCGTAGCTACATGGGCAGGATTCTTCACCTCGCCCGTGTAGTTTTTTAAATACAAATACAAAATTTTAAACAAAAAATAGTTTTACCGGGATGATAAAGACAGGTTACATAAAATGGATAATTATACCAATGGTAGTAGTGGTATGTCTGTCTTGCAAGTATAATGTTGCGCTCATCAATAGCAGCGCAGAATTAAGCAAATCACCTTCAGAACTGGGATTGGTAAAAAAAATCAGGCACGCCTTCAATTCAGATTCTTGGCTCGTGACAGATAAGAGCGGAGCAGTGCGAAACGTAGCCTGTGAAAGCGTGTGGGGCATTAAATATAAAGACGGTACAATATACCGGTACTACAAAGATCAATATTATCTTATCAGAGAAAACGGCGATATAAAAATTTACAGCCAAATACATGGGGGATATAAAAGTTCTCATACCAGTTACTATTTCAGTAAGGGATTGGATAATGAAATTTATGCATTAAAGTGGAAAAACATCAAACGCCAGTTTGAAAGCGACACCTGCTTTCTTCGCAAAATCGAAAAGCATCTCAAGTGGTATCAGGATTATTCTTCTTACGATAAAAAGAATAAAACATATATACTAAATACATTTTACAACCAATGTAACAGTAACTAATAATGACAGGACTTGTAGACATACAAACAGAATTGGTAATCATAGTGCATCTCATCATTTCAATACTCTTGGGAGGTTTGATCGGTTATGATCGCGAGCGCGATGGAAATAATGCGGGCATAAGAACCTACGCCGCCGTATGTTTAGGCGCTACTGTTTTTACCTCTGTGGCAAATCACATTAGTGGCGATCCGGGTTCGGTATCTCGGATAGTAGCAAACATCATTACGGGTATAGGATTTTTAGGGGCAGGTATAATTTTTCGTGGGGATGCCAAAACAGGCATTCAGGGCCTTACATCAGCTGCTACCATTTGGGCCACTGCCGCAGTAGGCGTAGCCGTGGCAATGAACATGTTTATCATTGCCGTATTTTCTGCACTCATGTTATTTTTTATACTCAGTTTGCACCACTACAAATGGTATATAAAGTGGAAAGAAAAAATAAAACACAAGCGTCACGAAGATGAGAGAAATAAGAAAGAAGCGGTACAAAATGATTAATTTAATGGTAACTAAAAATATATCGCTATGCTGTTAAACAAAAGAATCTCCATCTGGTACTTTGTTAACCAGATAAAATTTCAGATAATATTAATTATCTGCTTCGCCGTTTTTGTTGGTTACATCGATACGCATCCATGGCTTCAAAATGTTATGCTGCCTCTACCGGTCACTGCAATTCTTGGTACCGCAGTATCACTTCTTTTAGCCTTCCGTACGTCGCAGTCTTACGACCGTTGGTGGGAAGCTCGTAAAGTATGGGGTGCTATCGTTAACGATTCGCGCACCTTTACACGCCAGGTAATACAGTTTGTTCCTGAAACCAAACAGGATGAAATAAAAACATTTGCCGAAAGACAAATAATATGGACGTATGCACTGGGTGAATCGCTCAGGCGTCAACCGTTTTCCGAAAAGGTGAAGGTATATGCCGAAGCAAACAATATCCGGGCAACGAATATTCCCAATGCATTAATAGATGCGCATGCTCTTCAAATTAAACGCCTCGCAAAAGATGGTGTCTTAACTGAATTTCAGGTTATGCAGTTAAATACAACCATTGCTGGTTTTTGTAACAGTATGGGTATGTGTGAGCGCATTAAAAACACAGTATTTCCAAGAGCATACAGTTTATTGCTGCACACACTCATTTATGTATTCACCATGCTGTTGCCTTTTGGTTTAGATGATAATAAGATCGTTGTAGAAATAACGTTAACAATACTTATCCCGATCATTTTTATTAGCATCGAAAAAACAGCTATCCTCATGCAGGATCCTTTCGAGAATTCACCGGTAGATATTCCGGTAACAGCATTAGCGCAAACAATCGAAACAAACATCAGGCAAATGATCGGCGAAAATGTTAGCCCTGCACAGCAAAACAACAACTTGTATTATCAGATGTAATCAAAATATATAACTGTAAATAATAGAACCATGATAAATAAAGATCCCAATCACAAACACACTTACGATGCAAAGGGTAACATGACCTGTTGTTCGTTGGAAGAAAAAATAGATGCCAAATCGGGTAAGCCGCATTTGCACAAAGAGAACGATGCTCACAAGCACGAAGAAGGTGAAGAGGATGGCCATGATCACGACCATGGTTCTTCTGATCAACCCGCTTGGCGTACGTATTCACCCGCCATCATCAGTTTTGTGTTGCTGATGTTAGGCCTGATATTCGACTATTTTTTAAAACCGCCGTATTTCAATGGTTATTTGCGCCTCTGGTGGTATATTGTCGCCTATGGCCCGGTAGGCATTCCGGTAATGATCGATGCAGTAAAATCAATCGCGAAGGGCGCATTTTTTTCGGAGTTCTTTTTAATGTCCATTGCTACATTAGGCGCGTTCTTTATAAAAGAATATTCAGAAGGTGTTGCCGTTATGTTATTTTATGCAGTGGGCGAATTATTTCAAACGGCCGCTGTTAACCGCGCTAAACGTAGTATCAAAGCTTTGTTGGATATTCGTCCTGATACGGTAAACATCAAAAGAAATGGGTCGGTAGAAACCGTATCTCCTTCCGAGGTGCAGGTAGGTGATTTTATCCAGGTAAAGGCAGGCGAAAAAGTAGCATTGGATGGTGAATTGGTTTCAGAATCCGCTGCCTTCAATACAGCGGCTTTAACAGGCGAAAGCAAACCGGATACAAAACGTGCAGGAGAAACAGTGTTGGCAGGAATGATAAATTTAAATTCAGTAGCTGATATTAAAGTCACTGCGTTGTTTAAAGATAGCAAGTTGTCCAAGATATTGGAAATGGTGCAGGATGCAACGTCGCGCAAATCCCAAACACAATTATTCATTTCCAAATTCGCAAAAATATACACGCCTATTGTGGTATTTCTCGCAATCGGTATTTGTTTGCTCCCGTATTTCTTTGTCCCAAATTATGTGTTTAACGATTGGTTATACCGTGCATTAGTGTTCCTGGTAATTTCATGTCCATGTGCATTGGTAATTTCTATACCCTTGGGTTATTTCGGCGGCATTGGCCTCGCGTCAAAAAACGGCATCCTGTTTAAAGGCTCTAATTACTTGGATGTTATGACAAAGATCAACACCGTGGTAATGGATAAAACCGGTACGCTGACTAAAGGTGTTTTCAAAGTTCAGAAAATTAAAGGCGTTGGTGTAGACGAAAAAGAATTGTTGAAGTTAACAGCTGCAATAGAAAGTAAATCCACACATCCCATCGCAGTGGCTATTGTACAGCATGCAGCAGAGGAAGTAAAAACTATTAAGGTTGGTAATGTAGAAGAAATTTCAGGGCACGGCTTAAAGGGAGTGATTGATGGAAAAGAAGTGTTAGCGGGGAATCTGAAACTATTAAAAAAATTCAACATTGCTTACGATAAAGAAATTGAATCCATTGTTGAAACCATTGTGGTAGTGGCAGTCAATAATAAATACGCAGGTTACATTACCATTGCCGACGAAATTAAAGACGATGCACCGCAGGCAATCAAAGAAATGCACAGCCTCAATATCAAAACGGTAATGCTTTCAGGTGATAAGCAAAGTGTGGTAAACAGCGTGGCAAAAACATTGGGTATTGATGAGGCGTATGGCGATTTGTTACCGGAGAACAAAGTAGAGAAAGTACAAACCTTGAAAGACGAAGGCAGAACAATCGCTTTTGTGGGCGATGGTGTAAACGATGCTCCCGTAATCGCATTGGCAGATGCCGGTATCGCCATGGGTGGTTTGGGAAGTGATGCTACAATTGAAACTGCCGACATAGTAATCCAAAACGATCAGCCCTCAAAAATTGTAGCGGCAGTAAAGATCGGAAAGATCACACGCAAAATTGTTTGGCAAAATATTATTCTCGCAATGGGAGTAAAGGCCATTGTATTGGTAATGGGTGCTTTTGGTATCGCAACTCTGTGGGAAGCTGTATTTGCCGATGTGGGCGTAGCACTGCTGGCCATTTTAAATGCCGTAAGAATTCAAAGAACTAAATTTTAATCACAACTAAAAATAAATAATCATGAAAACAATCAGATCAAACAACATTTCAAAAATCGCGCTCTTACTCTTAATGTTTATTTCGGTATCCGCGTTCTCACAAGATAAAAAGAAAATTCAAACTTCAGTTATCAAAACAAATATCTATTGTGATCATTGTAAGCAATGCGAAACCTGTGGAGACAAATTTCATAAAAAAATGTACAACGAAGATGGAATTAAAAGTGTGGAAGTAGATCCAAAGGCCAATACCATTACAGTTATTTACGATACGCGTAAGGTCGATCTGGATAAGATCAGGCAGTACATTTCAGAGTTAGGTTACGATGCCGATGAAATAAAAGCCGATCCGGCAGCAGTTGAAAAATTAGACGGCTGTTGTAAGAAATCTTAATCTTATTACTGTGGTTAAATGATTAATACTCCTAAAAAACATACGCACCACTGGTCTGAAAAAGTAACAGGCCCAAAAAAAATGCTGCTCAGTTTATTTCTGGCAGGCCTTGTATATGCTGTTACCTGTATTCTCAATACCGAAGTAAGTAATAGAATTATACTCTCATGGGATATGTTTTGCATATCTATGATTGCGTTTAGTTGGATTCTCTTTTCAACAACAAACTCCGCCGATCTGTGCATAGTGGTCGAAAAGCAGGACGATGGCCTTAAAGCAATTTTTGCAATGGTTTTAATTGCAGTTTGCATCAGTGTGTTTGGTACTTTAATTCTTTCTTTGGCTGGTAATGAATCTCCAAGAAACAAAATTATTCACACAATCATTTCCCTTTCGCCCGTCATGCTGTCTTGGTTCTTGCTTCACACGATGTTCACTATACGATACGCACACCTATACCACGATCATAATAAACTAAATACAGGCAGCGAAGTAGGCGGTATTGATTTTCCTACAGAAGATGATCCGGACTATCTTGATTTTGCTTACTTCTCATTTGTTATCGGCATGACTTTTCAGGTATCTGATGTTACGGTCAGTTCACGCGCCATAAGAAGGTTTGTGTTAATGCACGGTTTAATTTCTTTAATATTCAATACCATTATAGTGGCACTAACAATTAATACACTTGCAGGCTTAAAAGAATAAATGAAGAACCAGTTAATAAATAAAAGATCGTCTGAATACAACGTTAAACAGTTGCTTCTTATTTTATTCGTTTTACTTTCTTTCAATGTATTATTCGCTTCTGCAAATAGTAAAGACTCCATAATTAAAATTCGCTCCAAGGGCAGTTTTTATTTAGCCTGGGGTTACAATCGCGATTGGTACAGTAAGAGCGATATTCGTTTTCAGAATAATAATCCGCAGCTTATTAATGGCAAATATTATACTTATGACTTTACAATTTATGATGCTAAAGCTTCCGACAGGCCTGATTTTAAGGCAATCAAAGATGTAGCAAATATCACAATCCCACAATTTAATTTCAGGATAGGATATTTTTTTAATAATAGAACAGATTACGGTATTGAATTGAATTACGATCATTCAAAATACGTTGTAAACGATTATCAGCGTGTACGCATAAGAGGACAAATCAATAACGAGTATTTCGATAAAGATACTATACTCAATCCTGATAATTTTCTACATTTTGAGCATACCGATGGTGCGAATTTTTGGATGATCAATTTTATAAAGCGCTGGAAAGTAGTGGAATCCAAAGACCATAGGTTCAATGTTGGATGGATTATAAAACCAGGAGCAGGAATTGTCTACCCTAGAACAGCGGTAAAGTTATTTGGTCAATATATCAATAATAACTGGAAAGTATCAGGCATTGTGGCAGGAGCAGAAACAGGATTTAGAGCTGAATTTTTTAAAAATGGGTTCATTGAATTTACCGCTAAAGGAGTTTACGCTAATTATATAAATGCATTTGTTCAGGGGCGTGGGAATGGAAAAGCGAGCCATCAATTTTGGGCAGCAGAGGCATTACTCAATTTAGGTTATCAATTTAATTCAAAAAAATGAAACAATTAATAATAGTAATAATAATTTTTTTTGCCCTCGTCGTAAAGGCTCAACATAATCATGGAAATGAAGAACACAATGAGATGCCGGTATTTAAACATTTACCGAAGCATGGTGGAGAAATTGTTGAAGCTGGAAAATATAAATTAGAGATTTTAATAAGTCCAATTTCAGTAGATGAAAAACTGACCGTATATATCTTAAAAAATAGTTATAAAGAAATACAGCCTAAAGAACTTACAGGTTATGTAATAATGAAATTTAAAAGCGGGCAGATCGATACTGTCAGCCTCATAAGTGATAAGGGCAAATTATACGCAACTGATATTAATGTGTCGTTAAAATCAAACATGATATTTAAAATATATATCAATGGAAAAAATGTATCAGGGATTTATTTTAATAATGGTATAATAAAAAATTAAGCACATGAAAAAAACAGCTATCCTATTTACAGTCTTGCTGTCAGTTTTACAGCAAATGAAGTCGCAAAATCCCGTAGTGCAGGCTTTATTAGACGATGTCAGGCTCGATTCACTCACCAATTATGTCAAACAATTATCCGGCGAAAAATCGGTAGTCATCAATGGTGTAACAGATACCATCAAATCCCGCCACTACCAAAATCCCGGTAACGAAAAAGCTTTTCAGTTTATGAAGCAGGAATTTATCAGGCACGGTTATCAGATCGATTCTATGCAGTTCAGTGCCATGGGTAAAAATCTTTTCGCCATAAAAACAGGTTACAAATATCCTAACAGGCGTTTTATGTTGGGCGCACATTACGATAATTTACCTTTAACTACAGTTGCTCCCGGTGCAGATGATAACGCCAGTGGTTCAGCTACGGTGTTAGAAGCAGGTCGTGTATTTTCAAATTATAATTTCCCCTACACAATTGTGTTTGCCTTGTGGGATGAGGAAGAACCTGGTTTATTGGGTAGCATCGCGTATGTGCCTACCATTGGTTCCGATAATGATACGCTCTTAGGTTATGTAAACGTTGATATGCTGGGTTGGGATAGTAATAATGATTCCATAGCGGATATTAACGTAAGGCCTTATGGTAATTCATTGGCGCTGTCTTCGCGCGCGCAGTTATGCAATACCATTTACAATATAAAATTAGGTTTGCACGTGGTCAATCCCGGCAGCGCTGCTACCGATCATGCACCGTTTTGGAATAATAATTATACGGCTATTGGTATCGATGAAGAATACGACAACGATTTTAATCCTATGTGGCACACGCCTAACGATGTGCTGGCTAATTTCAATTTAAGTTTTTATCAAAAGTGTGCAAAGCTGGCCTACGCCACCATAGCAGATTGCGCCAGGGATACAATAAATACAGTGGGTATAAAAGAGATTTACAAAAATAACTTACAGGTAAAAATATATCCTAATCCATTTACAGAAAAGATCATTGTATCTGCCGAAAAACAAAACCAACCAATCAGCAAAGTGATTCTTTCAGATTGCACCGGTAGGGTAATTTTTGAAAAACAAATAACAAATGCTTACCAGGAGATATCTATTCAAAACAATTTAAATGCAGGTCTTTATTTTCTGGAAGTTATTTCACCGAATGGTTCATTCACCAAAAAAATAATAAAAGAGTAAATGAAAGCACAACGCGCCATAAGAATCTGTATTGCTATTGCCTTTATGTTAATATGCAACTACAAAAGTTTTTCGCAATTTATTTTTGCAGAGGTAGGTGTAGATGGTTTAACCTGTTCGCAATGTTCCCGCAGTGTAGAAATGAGCTTGATGAAATTGGATTTTGTTATCAACGTAAAAATGGATCTCGAAAGCACGGTCGGAAAAATTATATTCAAACAGGGCACCGAAATAGATTTTAATAAAATTGCGAAGGCTATTGCAGATGCCGGCTTTTCTATCCGGTTTCTTAAAGCGGTATATTCATTTAATAACGAAGACGGCACGGTCAATGTAAAGTTGGTAAATGTAAACCACCCGTTTTATATATTAAAGGAAGATGGAAAAAAACTCTCCGATGCAAAACAGTTACAGTTTCTTGGAAAAGAGTTCATGTCAAATAAGGAGTTTGGTAAATGGAAAAAGACAAT
This sequence comes from Bacteroidia bacterium, assembly GCA_016787705.1. Lineage (GTDB taxonomy): Bacteria > Bacteroidota > Bacteroidia > B-17B0 > Aurantibacillaceae > Aurantibacillus. The sequence goes on from JAEUTP010000017.1 coordinate 171,932, forward strand.
TAAGGAACATTTTGGTGACATGAAGAAAGACGCCTACTACATCACAATAGAAAATTGATGAAATGAATTTAAAATGTGTGATAAAAAGAGTTCAGTATTTGCAAAGTCAATTTGCGATAACGTTCTTCTTTTCACTCATTGTTGTTTTTTCAAATGGCTTAAAGGCCCAGGAACTTTTTCCGCACAACGAACCCGCAAGCAATGTACCCAAAGGTGTCTTGGGCATCAGGCCTTTTTACAAAACATATCCCGAGGTAAATCTACTGCGTAGAATGTACGCTTTGCGGGTAATGTATGGCCTTTTGCAAAAGCTTACTGTAATGGGTACCATCAGTGTCACCAACCACCATGGAAAAGATTTGCCGCCCGATTTGGTGACGCATACACATGTGGGCGCACAAACTAATTATTATACAAACACTATTCAGCGTGGTATAAAATACCCTTACAAATTCAGTGGGGTATATCTGTATGCCAAATACAGGTTCATCACGCGCGATAATAAAAATCAACATTTCCGTATGGCTGCTTATGCTGATTGGTCAAACGTAGGTGTGCCGCACGACGAAGCTGAACCGAATTTAATGGACGATACCAGGGGTTATGGTGGCGGTTTAATTACAACCTATTTAAAAAATCATTTTGCGGTATCCTTTACAGGTGGCTTTATAATTCCAAAATATTACGAAGGGTTTTCTCCCGATATCGGCGGGCAAATGATTCCTACTAAAATTGAATACGGTCGCGCTGCTATTTATAACCTTTCATTTGGTTATTTGCTGCTTCCTAAAACGTATAAAAGTTATAACCAAACAAATATCAACCTGTATGTAGAGTTTATTGGCAAATCATTCGAAGCGGCAGTGGTCACGCAATACGGTTACATGAAAATTCCAATACAAACACCGCTCTTGCAAAAAGGAAATTATGTCGAAGTACATCCTTCCATACAGGCCGTCTTCGATTCAAATTTAAGAATTGATCTCTCTGTGGGTCTGCCATTGATCAGGAGATCCTATGCGCGTTTTTATCCTGTGTATTACCTGGGTATTCAGCGCTACATATTCCCGGGTGCAAGAAAAGTATTAATTAAAAAAGCCAAAGACCGTGTAAAGCGCAATGAATAAATTACTTTTCATAGTCGCTTTAACCGGTATCTTGATGCAGAATGTCAGCAAGGTATACATACTCATTAACTTTCAACTCAACAGGGAATACATTGCCAAGAACCTCTGTGTAAAAAAGAACGAAGTAAACAATTGTTGCAAAGGCAAATGCCATTTGCAAAAACAATTAGAGAATGAAGATAAAAAGCTCCCCTCATCAAACGACAGTACCAAAGAAAAAACAGAAACAGAATTCTTTGCCCAGGATCATTTAACCCTGCATTGGCAGGGCAATATGTTTGTGCGCACCATCAATACCCTGTGTTTATATGGGGTGCCAAAAGGTTTGCGCGGCTCTGTGTTTCAGCCTCCACGCGTGATATAGGTCTTAGTATGTAATTGTATGTCAGGGAGCCCTATGGGCTATTTTGGGCATGAACTATAAATTATAAAAAGAATGTATATCAAAAAATGAAAAAAATTATTCTCATGGCTGTGCTAATGACAGTCACAAAAAACACGTATGGCCAGTGTGCCTGCTGCACAGGAGCGGGCGCGGGCTCCTCAGGCGGCGATTATTTATCGAATACGCTCACATTAAAAAAGAAGCAATTCATATTCGAAGGCTATACCGATTACAGAACAATTATGGTCGAGGAAAAAGGCGGCGGTCACGACATGACAGATACCTTGGCGCCGGAAGAAACGCCATTAAAAAGTATGATGATCAATTCTCTTGGAATCAGGTACGGTATTTCCAATAGGTTTACTGTTTCGGCAACATTGCCATATGTACTTCTTAATACCACTAAAGGAAAAGACAGGGGCTTGGGCGATTTAATTCTTCTTGGCACTTTCAATGTGTTTAAAAAGAATATGTTTAGCCTTGCTCTTTCTGGTGGCGTAGAATTGCCTACCGGTGTCCAGAAAGGTTCAAAGTTCGACGAAACAACCGTAGTTGTGGGTTCGGGATCTATAGATCCAATGGCAGGCATTTCTTTTCTTAAAGTTTGGAACAGGCTGTCGTTGCAGGGTAATGCCTTATATAGGTATACAACCAAAGGTTTCGACGACATAACTTACAGTAGTATATCATTTCAGAATGTGGGCCTTGCTTACAGCTTAAAAGGTCACAATAATTCCTGTCAGCAGGATACCGTTTGCAATAGCCACACGGTCAACTGGTCTGTATTCGGCGGTTATTATGGCGAATACTTAAGCAGCATCAAAGAAGCCGACGGAGAGTACGACGAAAATTCCGGTTACTATGTAGGGTTTGCAACTTTGGGTACAGCTATATCTGCAAAGGGATGGAGCGTGCCACTTACGTTGTCAATACCCATTATTCAGCAAATGAATGGTGATCAGAACATGGCCGGCTTCAGGTTAAGGATTGGGATTGTGAAAAGGTTTTAATGGAGAGGTGGGTAACTCTGGCAACCTGCAAAGGGTTACCCATTTTTTTTAAATGTGAAGTAGGTTTAGAAAATAATTTTTTAGCGAATAAAAAAATGTCAATGAAAAATACAAAGCAACTGTTACTGTTAATCATCGTTCTTTTTGCAGCCTGCAAAAAAAATAATACCGGTGGCAATGTTACGGTAGATATTGCTACAGCGCATCATGGTAAACCAATACCATATACCAAGGTATATATTAAATACGGCGCTAAGGAGTTTCCGGGCATGCAGGCAGATGCTTACAATGCGTCTCAGATAACCGATGCAAGTGGTAAAGTAACGTTCACAAACCTGCGTTATGGCGATTACTTTTTTTTCGGCGAAGGTTACGATACGGCTATTCAGGCTATGGTTCGGGGTGGTATTAAACTAACCGTTCCAAGAAAACAACGCAACAATAATTTCACGATGGATTTACCAATTACAGAATAACATGAAAATACTTAGAAAATATAAATTTCTTTATGCAATATGTTTGACTATAGTCTGCATTATTAATTCTTGCACAAAAGATGTAGGAAAAATAAGTTATGCCGAAACTGCTTTCCCTAATGAGATAGGTGAAATTATAATTAAAAAATGCGCAACATCAGGCTGTCATAATGATATAAGCAAAGAAGCTGCTGCGGGATTATCGTTAACATCATGGAATCGCATGTTTGAAGGAAGTAATGGCGGTGCAATTGTTATTCCTTACAGGCCGGATTTAAGTACACTTATTTATTATATTAATTCTTATTCAGAATATGGAACAATTCAATTGGTACCAAAGATGCCGTTCGGAGGATCTGCACTTACTAATTCTGAAGTAAAAACAATATATGACTGGGTATCAAATGGTGCGCCCAATGCAAGCGGCTTGGTAAAGTTTTCAGACAATCCTAATCGTAAAAAATTTTATGTGTCAAATCAAGGTTGCGACATAGTAACTACATTTGATGCTAACTCCATGCTAGCGATGCGTGCAACAAATGTGGGAAAAAATTCAATTGCTATTGAGGCACCACATTTTGTTAGAGTCTCACCGGATAATAAATATTGGTACGTTTCATTTCTTGCAGCAGGCGCATTACAAAAATATAGAGTTAGCGATAATTCTTTTGTAGCCGAAGCTAATATTGGGTTTGGTAGTTGGAACACGTTTGCAATATCAACCGATGGTAAACATATTTATGCAATTGATTGGTCAAGCAGTGGCAAGATTAAGAAGATACAAACGGATAGTATGATTGTTAAGGCGACACTTGGAGGATTAACTTGGCCTCATGGTTCTGCACTTAATTCAACAAATGATACTCTTTATGTAACATCTCAGATCAGTAATTATATTTTAAAATTGCCTACTGACTTCAGTTCTTATGAGCAAATTGTAATGGACAACTCTTCTATACCAAGTAACTCACCTATACTAAATCCACATGAAGTAATGATGAGTCCCGACTATTCTAAATATTTCGTTACCTGCGAAAAATCAAATCAAATAAAAGTTCTAAGTCGGTCAACTGATCAAGTGCTTGCTACAATACCAGTTGGTGATGTCCCTCAGGAAATGGCAATATCAAAATCTAAAAATTATCTTTTCGTTTCATGTATGGAAGACGTAACAACATATGGTAATTCAAAGCGTGGTTCAGTATATGTTATTGATATAATTACTTACGCAGTTGTTGGCCATGTTTATACAGGTCATCAACCTCATGGTGTAATGGTTGATGAGCAAAATAAGAGAGTGTATGTTACTAATAGGAATGTAATTTCAGGCGGTCCCGCGCCTCATCACGCCTCATTATGTACAGGACGTAATGGATATGTAACTGTAATTGATTTAAACACATTAAAATTAATACCATCGTTAAAAGCAGAAGTATCGGTTGATCCATATGGTTATTCAATAATGCATTAAAAAATGAAAATACATTTAATAATACCACATGGTTTAAAAAATCATTTCGAACAGGAATTACAAATGGCACAGAACGAGTTTGCTTTGGGTAATCTTCAGTTGAGTTGGAGGCATTTGGAGCGGGCGCATATACTGGGTCAGGCGTGGCCTGTGCAACATACAAAAGCACATTGGAAAATGATTTGTTTCGCTTTAAGGATTAAAAGTTCAAAAGAAATTCTAGGTCAAATTCCTCGCTTAATTTTCGGAGGTATTAAATCATTTGTCGGTGAAATTCCTGTAGGAAATACCGGGGGAGCAAATGTTCCGCCGCTTAAATCAATGGATATACCAATCGATCTGTTACAAATATTAAATAAATATAGATCATGAAAAAGAAAAAAACATTCGTCATAATTTTTGCCGTATTGTTTACAATCACTGCAATCACTTTAGGTTACATAGCACTGGGTTTTGTAGCTGCATTCATTTTCACCTTCGGTTATTTGGGCGGACTCATCTTTTGGCTTCGCAGCTCTTCTAACTGCTCGCTTGCTCAAATTCTTTGGCCTTATTTTACAACGCTTGCTTTGTTCGTGTTGCATAAGATCGAAGAGCGCAAAATGAATTTTTTTCCTGCCCTCTCAGAAATTACAGGTGTTCCGGCTCCCGATAGCGGTTCTGTTCCTGCAATCTTACTCTATGCAATTGCTACTTTTTGGTTGGCAATTCCATTTCTTATAATAAAAAGAAGAGAGTTAGGCTATTTCCTGGCATGGACTTTTTTCGCCTCCATGGGTATTACAGAGTTGGCGCATTATGTGCTTCCATTTTTTAGAAACGAGCCGTATGGATATTTTCCCGGTATGTGGAGCGTAATAGGTCTTGCGCCTGCAGCATGGTGGGGCATGTACAAATTGACAAAAAAATCAAATGAACGAATATGGGAATTGAGATAGAATTAGCAGAGTTGTTAGTGTTACAACTTTTCGCATTTGTGTTGTTTGGACGCTTCGAGGTCGAAACATCGGCGTTTCGCCGAATTGTAAAATGGTTGATCATTTATGCTGTTTGCATAGCAGTGTATTATTGGTTCGGTCACTGGGCAGCTTTGGTGCCGTTGTTGGCAACTGTACCCGGCTCAGTGTACCATGTTATTTGGTGTAAAAAAAATGGCATTCATCCACTAAAGGCTACACCACGGAAAAAATATTACCGGCTCAGGGGTTGGAAATGGGAGGAGTAAAACATGGCGCAGAAATTCAAAAATAAAATCGGGCAAAAAAGGAATCAGCCTTCAAAAAATAAAAATACATCTTATTTCGAGGGTAAAAATGCTGGAAAAATAATTAGGTATTCAATCATTGTTCTTGTTATCACTATTTTTTCATTTGGAGTGTTTTTAAGCACCCGTTTTGCAAAGCACGTGGTCACTAAACATAAATATCATAAAAACCACAGAATAAAGTAAAGATGTATGGTAATATGTAAAAAAATGCATTTTAAAATTTTCAACACCTACTGCTGGCAGTAGGTGTTTTTTGATTTCTGATAGTATATATTTGCTCAATTAATCTTCATGATTTTAACATATAAACAAAAATAAAAATGCGAAAAATTATTATCCTAGTTCTTCTGATTTGCTTTAATTTATTCGAAGTCATTGCTCAAGATTTCGTTGGTTATAAAAATTTAAGGAATCCTCTGAATGATGACGGAATTGTTGGCAAAAGAATTAAAAATGAATCTTTCGATGGTTCAACAACAAGTTATACAATCATTCCAGGGTATCAAACATTATCGTCTGTAGATACTAATGCAGTAAAAGCAAAAATTGAGGCAGATGTAAGCAAAGTTGTATCGGGAAAAATCAAACTAGAAAACACGAAGGGATCAGTATCGAATTTCAGTGACATTGAATTTGTAAATTGTTTAGATTATTCAAATATAAGACTTCTTGGAAAAGGTGAATACATAATTAGTGCAATAGCAGTAGGAGCATTCGATATTAAATTAACTAAAAGTTTTGATGCATCTTTAGAAGCTGAATTGGATAAAGAAATAGCGAAAAATTTTAATATAAAGCCTGAAATTATATATTCGGGTAATACAGCAAAGATAAAATTAGGTGGTAGGCTGATAGTTGCCGTAAAAACGCTAAAAGTTACGAAAGATAAATATTTTACTGAAACTCACTCTATACAAAATGATATGAGGGTCGAATATTACGATGAACTAATCAAATCAGATAACGCAATAAAATTTGAAAACATGCTGTTGATGGAAGCAACTACGTATACTAATGAAGCGCAAATCAACGGAAATAAAGGATGTTTTTATATTCGATTCATTAATTCAACAATCGGAAATCCTTACGGGAATGTTATCACTTTGTGTCCTAATTGCGTGGAAATGAAAAGCTTTATAAAGCCTAATTGCGACACCTATGAACCTTTTGCAATACATCAAAACTTAAGTATGATTCCGATTTTAAGCGGCACTAAACCAGAATATATCGTTCAATACAGTATGTCTGTTAAAGACGTTTCAATATACTACAATAGAGGCCAAAATAATGACAGGCTAAGTAATTTTCGAGTGGAAAAAGGAAGTGCGACTTTTATAATTAGAAAGAATGTTTACTATTATACAATTAGTAAATAGTTTATTAATTTGATAACAAAAATGAATTTGTAATGACGACATCCGATAAAATTGCTTTATGCTCAGTTATTGTTGCAATAATATCGTTCATCCTAACGGTTGCAACAATTTTACAAACTAGAAAACATAATAGGAAATCACTCAGGCCTATCATTAGTATTAATCCCTTTGATTATTCAAACTGTATTAAGATAGAGTTAATTAATGAAGGAGTCGGACCCGCAATAATCAAAAAAATTGTAGTTGAAAAAAATGAACATGAGAGAAAATCTAGTGTGTATAATTGGATGCCATCACTTCCAAAGGGCCTGCATTATTCAAACTACTTAACTCGCGATCAAAATATAGCTATGATTCCAGGCAAAATAATAGAAGTAATTTGTATAAAATTAGATCCACAAGTTGACAATCAAAGAGAGTTTCGAGAACAAATGCGTGGTGTACTCAGGCAGTTAACCGTTAAAATTGAATACACTGATGTTTATAATTCTACATTTCAATCTTATAATAGAAAATTTGATTTGTATTCTCGAACAGACAATGGTTAAATTTATTCACTTAAAACCCTTTACTAAACATTAGGTGGCAATATCAGTTCAGAAGTCGAATACAATAAGTTCCGGATAATGCGCAATAATCTACGTACGAAAAGAAAATTCCATGACGAAAAGAGTAGACTTACATAAGCTCGAGAAGAAGGTAATTTGAGTGTTTTTATTAACAAAAAACTTGCATTTTTTGGGTGCGTAAATAGGTGCGTAAAGGGTGCGTGAGATGAACCTGCTTGAACTTTCCTGAACTTGAGATTTTTAAAATTAAATTTTCTGTAATCCTTATCTGATAAGGCTTTTGGGGCTAAAAAGCCTATAAAAAAAAGGGGTTCAACATTTCTGTTAAACCCCTTCGAAGTGGGAACTACTGGGTTCGAACCAGTGACCCCCTGCTTGTAAGGCAGGTGCTCTGAACCAGCTGAGCTAAGCTCCCAAAATTTTTGGTGTGCAAATGTAAGAGATAATAATTAATTATTCAAAAAATAATTAAATTATTTTTTTACATCTTCTAATCCTGCATCAGGTATTAACATGCCATCCACCAATACACGGCCGCAATGCTCACACACAATAATTTTTTTGTTCAAACGAATATCTAACTGACGTTGCGGTGGTATTTTATTATAACATCCGCCGCAAGCATCGCGCTCTACCGCTACCACCGCTAAACCATTACGTGAGTTGGCACGTATACGTTTGTAAGCATTTAATAAACGATCTTCGATACCTGCACTGGCAGCTTCGCTTTGTTTCATTAATTCTTTTTCATCCTTTTCAGTTTCAGCAATGATCTCGTCTAATTCACCTTTCTTTGCTTTCAGGTCTTTGCTTCTTTCTTCAAATTCTATTTTACTTTTTTCAAGTAACTCGCTTTTAATAGTAATGCTTGCTTTAGCTTCTTTGGTGCGTTTTTCAGCTAACTGGATCTCTAAATTCTGAAATTCAATTTCTTTAGTAATAGCATCGTACTCGCGGTTATTACGAACTTTACCTTGTTGCTGTTCGTATTTTTTAATGTTAGCCTGAAAATCTTTAATGGCTTGTTTCTTTTCGTTTAGCGTATTTTCAAGTTCTGCAACTTCTTCTTCTACATTTTTTAAACGTGTTTCTAAACCTAAAACTGTATCTTCAAGATCACTCACCTCTAAAGGTAACTCTCCTCTAACTGTTCTTAATTTGTCAATTTTACTATCAATTAATTGTAATTGGTAAAGTGACTTTAATTTTCCTTCAACCGAAGCGTCAATTTTTTCTTTAATTTTTGCAGCCATGTTCTAAAAATAGTTTACCGGATTTGTGTTTGTTTTTGATAAACGGATTGCAAATGTAGGAAATTTATTCTGAATTATCTCATAAAAAATTTCAGGTGTAAATTGCTCCGTTTCAAAGTGCCCTGCATCTACCAGCAGTAGTTTACCTTCAGCATCAAAAAACTCATGGTACTTAAAATCTGCTGTAATATAGGCATCAGCCCCGCTATTTATGGCATTTTTTAGTAAAAAACGGCCACTTCCACCGCAAATTGCCACTTTTTTGATCAATTTTCCAGTTTTTTTGGTGTGTTTTAGGCAACCGCTCATTAAACTTTTTTTAACATGTGCCAAAAAATCATTCTCGGTCATGTCCGTCTCAAATTCTCCTATCATACCGCTGCCTATTTGCCCATGTTTATTGGCAATTGCATAAATGTCATAGGCAACTTCTTCGTAAGGGTGCGCCTTTAAAAGGGTCGAGATGATCTTTGATTCTTTATCAAATTCAAAAACTGTCTCAATTCTTACTTCTTTTTCCTTGCTTAAATCTCCGGGTTTGCCTAAAAAAGGTTTTGTATCTGTATTTCCTTTAAAAGTGCCGGTTCCCTCTAAATTAAAACTACAATTAGAATAATTGCCAATATGGCCCGCCCCGGCAGTAAATAAAGCATTAAGTACAAGCTGGTGATGAGTTTCAGGAACAAACACTACCAGCTTTTTAAGCAAATTGCTTTTTGGTGCCAAAACATGCAGATTTTTTAGTCCTAATTTATCGGCCAGCTTTTTATTAACACCTTGTTTTACATTATCTAAATTAGTGTGGCAGGCATAAATGGCAATGTTGTTTTGAATGGCTTTTATTATAGTTCTTTCAACGTAATTGTTGCCGTTTATTTTTTTTAGGCCGCCAAATAAAACAGGGTGGTGTGCAATAATTAAATTACAATTGTTTTTAATTGCTTCATCAATAATTTCTTCGGTGCAGTCTAAAGTTAGCAAAGCGCCGCTTACCGCCTGTGTTTTATCACCTGTAATTAGGCCGCAGTTATCATAATCTTCCTGGTAGGCAAGAGGGGCAAAGTGCTCAATTTCTGTAATTATTTCCAGAACCGTCATATGTTTGAATTTAAAAGATGAAACGATCTTAAATAAAAAATCCCCTCATTTTAAATGGAGGGGATTTTTTAGAATTTTATTATTCTACCCTGGATTTATGATCCTCGATATTAGCTAATTCTTTTAATGCACCATAAACTTCATAATCTGCTCTTCCGCCGCTGGCCTGTTCCATTTGCATTTTTATCATTTTAATATCTTCAGGTATTTTTGAATCTGTAATGCTTGATACATTTAAAACAAACACGCCATTATCACTGGCAATAAATTTACTGGTGGCACCTGCTTTAGTTCCAATAGCTGTACCAATTAAAATATCATCATGTCCTAAACCTTCTACATTATGACTTGAGTAAGGCATATCTACCTGCTGTTTTGCTTCTAAGCCCATTTTGCTAGCAATCTCAGTTACGTTTTTGCTGCTTCCTGCTTTTGTATTAAATTCAGCAGTAAACATGTCCGCTTTTTTATCTTTAATAGCTAAAGTTCTTACTTCATCTTTTACATCTTCTAAAGGTAAAACGCCCCTGTTTTTAATCCCCGAAACTTTAACTACAATGTGTTTATCTGAAAAAGAAAAGATGTTCACGTCTCCTTTTTTAGCTGTATAAACCCAACGCACTAATTCTTTAGCATTATCTAAAGCGGGTAAAGAGCGGTCGCTTTCTTTAATATTATCAGCAAGACGTTTGGTTAATTTTTGCGTATCAACTGCTTTATCAAAAGCATCTCCATTATTATTTTCACCGGCAAACTGATTTGCTTTTGTAAAAATAGCCTGGTTGGTTTCATCGCTTGGAGCAATTAATTTAAATATCTGTGCTACTTTGTAAGTGTTGTGGCGGGTTTTGCTCACATCCAACACTTCAATAATATGGTAACCAAATTGTGTTTCTACAACTGAGATGTTTCCTTTGGTACCCATTAAACCGGCATTTTTAAACGGCTCAACAAATCCTTTGTTCTCATCAAACCAACCATAATCACCACCATTGGTTTTACTTCCACCATCTTCGCTAACAGTTTTTACCAAGGTATCAAAAGTTACTTTTTTGTCTTTAATTAAAACCAATAAACTATCAGCAGCTTTTTTGGCTTGCGCCATACTGCGCTTTGGTTGTTGTGTTTGAGGATCGTTAATACCAATTAAGATATGACGAACACGGGCGCTATCCGCAATTGAATTAACTGCTTGTAATTTATAAATTTTAAAATAAGCACCTTCGTTATAAGGACCAAAAACAGTACCCGCAGCTGCTGTAAAAATAGAAGAATCACGAACAATCATGGTTTTTTTGTTCATGTTTTGTATGTTGATGGCGCCATTTTCACTTTCCTGCGCAATAAATGCGCTATCTTCTTTTATAGATTTTCCTTTAAAAGCTTCTGCGGCAGCAACAGATTCTTTTGAAATTGCATCAACATCTGCAGGGCTTGGTAATACATCAAACGAAACATATTCGATCTTACGGCTTGTTTCGGTATTCATGAACATGTATGAATTGTTTGAGTAAAATTTTTGAATCTCATCATCAGTTACTTTAACTGTGCTATCGCTTACAGAATCAAAACGTTTAATTACATATGTAAAATTGATCTTATTATTTTGAGCTTTATAAGTTTCCTTAGCTTCAGCATTTGTAGTATATAAACCTTTGCGGATAAGTGTTGCGTATTTTTCAGCATAACGCATATTCTTAATATCCTCTTCCATTTGCTTAACAAACAATTCCTGATCGCCGGTGGCACTTTGAACAAAAGCACGGAATTTAACAGGGTCAAGGCTTCCATCTGCAGCAGCTAACTGCTCATAAACTTTACCTGTTTTTTGATCGGTTAAACGTTGAGCTACTGAAGGCACAGGATGCGCCACAACCCGTTCGTAAACTTCATCTTCGCCTACAGTAATGCCAACTTTATCATATTGCGGCTTAATTACCATATCAGAAACATATTGTTGCCAGATATAATCATAAACCTGCGCGCGCGTAGCATCATCAATATCATTTGATTGTTTTTGCTGGCGGATAATATTTAATTGGTTTTCAACGCGTGTAAGAAAATCGTTTCTGTCAATATTTTTACCGTTAATGGTTCCAACAGACATTTGATCGTTATTGCCAAATATACTGGCGCCAGAGCCTAAAAGACTTTCTAATATAAAAATAACAAGGGCCAAACCCACAATACCAACAAGTAAACCTGTTCTTCTCCTTATTTTTTCTAAAATGCTTGTATGTTCTTTTTTCTTCTCAGCATCAACCTGTTGCTGGATGTTTTTTTCTTTGCTCATTTCGTTCAAAATTTTTATGACTGGCAAAGATAGCAGTTTTAATGAAACGGAAAAATGAAATTTTAAGGTTTTTAAAAGATTGTTAAATCCGCGCTGCCAATAAGCTTTCCATATTTTTCAACACCCCGAAATAAACCCCTTTAAAATTGTAAATTTATAGTCCTCAATTTGATATAATTTTAACTAAAAGCTACCATATTTTTTAAGATGTTTTTAATTTTTGATACTGAAACTACAGGTTTACCCCGCAATTACAATGCACCTGTAACCGATTTTGATAATTGGCCACGCATGGTGCAAATTGCCTGGCAGTTGCACGATGCAACAGGTAATTTGGTAAGTAACGATTCAATTATCATTAAACCGGAGGGTTATACCATTCCGTTTGCAACCATTCAAATTCACGGCATTACCAACGAAAGAGCGAACGAAGAAGGACAGGCTCTTAAAAACACCTTGCAAAAATTTAGTGATGCCGTTTACCAAACTAGTTACATTGCCGGGCATAATATTGAATTTGATATAAACATTGTTGGTGCTGAGTTATTGCGTTGCGGCTTACCAAATATACTTGAAAATAAAGCCTTTATTGATACCAAGAACGATCAAACAACTGAATATTGCGCTTTACCCGGTGGCAGGGGCGGTAAATTTAAATGGCCCACCTTAACCGAGCTTTACCAGAAATTATTTAACACCGGTTTTGATGAGGCGCATAATGCCGCATTTGATGTGGCTGCTACAACCAAAGTGTTTTTTGAGATCATAAAAAGAGGTATTACAAAAGTGCAGGAGATCTCTGCGGAAATGCTACCGGCCATTAATTATGTTGCCCCTGATTTTACCGAATTAATTAAGCACGAACAGTATTGGAAAGAGCGTAAAGCCAAAGAAGCCAAAGAAAAGGAAGAGGCTGCAAAGGTTGCTTCGGTTGAAAATGAAATTACCAAGGTTGATGCTGATCTTAAATTCTCACACCTTCATAATCACACACAATTCTCTGTGTTGCAATCTACAAGTGATGTAGCGGCACTTGTAAATAAAGCAATTGAATTTAAAAGTCCGGGTGTGGCATTAACCGATCATGGTAACATGTACGGTGCATTTTTATTCTGGAAAGAAATTGATGGTCAGAATAAAAAAATTAAAGAACATAACGCCGCGTTAGAAAAAGGAGAAATTACCGGTGAAAAGAAAACAGAACTAAAATGTATTATTGGTTGCGAAGTAAATATTTGCGCCGATCATAAAGATAAAAGCAAAAAGGATAATGGCTTTACGCAGGTGCTAATTGCAAAAAATCGTAAAGGTTATGAAAACCTTTGCCGCCTTAGTTCTATCGGTTTAATTGATGGGGCTTATTATGTGCCCCGCATTGATAAGGACCTTTTGGTAAAATACAAAGAAGGCTTAATTGCAACCACAGGTTCATTAAATTCTGAAGTGCCATTCAGTATTATTAATTTGGGTGAGCAACAAGGTGAAAATGCATTTTTATGGTATAAAGAATTATTTGGCGATGATTTTTATGTAGAGATCAATCGTCAGTATAAAAACCAGGATGAAGAGTTTGCTAATCAACAATTAATAACATTAGCAAAAAAACATAACGTACCTTACTTTGCCGCAAATAGCAATTATTATATTGATAAAAAAGGCTCAAAATCACATGATATTTTATTATGTGTAAAAGACAACGAGAAGCTGGAGACCCCAAAAGGTAAAGGACGTGGCTTTAGGTATGGTATGCCTAATGATGAATTCTATTTTAAATCTCCGGCCGAAATGGTGGCACTGTTTAAAGATCTTCCCGAAGCACTTCACAACACAAATTTAATTGTAGATAAGATCGAACAATTTAAATTAGGCCGCGAAGTTCTCCTTCCTAAATTTGAAATTGCACTGGATTTTATTGAAAGCAAAGCTGAAGAAATAGAAGCATCGTTTTTACGTATTGTAGCTATAAAGGAAAAAGACTGGACTGCAAAAAATTATAGTGCCGATCAAATTGAACATGAAAAAGCGGAAGTAAGAGTTATTGCCGAGCAGTTTGTTTACATGACAGAGTTAACTTATGTTGGCGCTGCAAAACGTTATCCAGATCTTACGCCTGAAATAAAAGAACGGATTGATTTTGAATTAGCAACAATCGAAAGAATGGGTTACCCCGGTTACTTTTTGATTGTTGCCGATTTTATTAGTGAAGCGAGAAGACTGGGTGTTTCGGTTGGTCCAGGACGTGGATCGGCAGCTGGTTCTGCCATTGCTTATTGTTTAGGGATTACCAATGTTGATCCAATTAAATTCGATCTCCTCTTTGAGCGTTTCTTAAATCCCGATCGTATTTCCATGCCCGATATTGATATTGATTTTGATGATGAAGGGCGGGGATTGGTTATTGATTATGTAATTAATAAATACGGCGCCAACCAGGTGGCACAAATTATTACTTATGGTACAATGGGCGGTAAATCCGCAATTAAAGATACAGCAAGGGTTTTAGACCTGCCTTTAGATAATGCTAACCGGTTAACAAAATTATTTCCCGATAGTTTAGATGCCAAATTAAAAGCATTATTAAAACCAGGTGGTATTGATCCAAAATATTTAGGTAAAATAGAAGGTAAGCGTGAGGTTATAGATCAGTCTTACGCATTTAGAAAATTAGCAGAAGAAAAAGGCCCTGAAGCAGATGTTTTGAATCAGGCTTATGAGTTGGAAGGTTGCTTACGCAATACAGGTATTCATGCCTGCGGTGTAATTATTACGCCCGGCGAAATGATGAAGTACGTTCCTGTTACAAAAGGTAAAGATAGTGACATGCTTGTTACGCAATTTGATAACTCGGTTGCAGAAAGCGCTGGCCTTTTAAAAATGGACTTCCTTGGTTTACGTACCTTAACTATTATTAAAGATGCTGTAGCGTTAATCAAATTAAATCATGGTATTGATTTGGATATTGATGCCATTTCTTTAGAAGATGAAAAAACGTATGAGTTGTTTCAACGTGGCGAAACAAATGGCATTTTCCAATATGAAAGTGTTGGTATGCAAAAGTCTTTAAAAGAGTTAAAGCCCGACAGTTTTACCGATTTGATTGCGATGAACGCTTTGTATCGCCCGGGACCAATTGCCTACATTCCAAATTACATTGCACGTAAGCATGGCCGCGAAAAAATAACATACGATCTTGAAGGCATGGATGAATTCCTGCAGGAAACGTATGGTATTACAGTTTACCAGGAACAGGTAATGCGTTTAAGCCAGAAGCTGGCGAACTTTACCAAAGGTGATGCAGATGTATTGCGTAAAGCAATGGGTAAAAAGGATAAAAAAACGCTTGATAAATTAAAGCCACTTTTTGTTGAGAACGCAACCAAGAACGGACACGATGCAAAAATATTAGAAAAGGTATGGAAAGATTGGGAAGCATTTGCATCTTACGCATTCAATAAATCACACTCTACCTGCTATGCTTACGTAGCATTTCAAACGGCCTATTTAAAGGCGCATTACCCAAGTGAATACATGGCTTCTACATTAAACCACGCGGGCAGTATAGAGTCTATTGCGTTTTTTATGGAAGAATGTAAACGTGCAGGTTTAAAAGTATTAGGCCCCGATGTGAACGAAGGTTTTGGAAAATTCTCGGTAATGCCAAATGGCGATATACGCTTTGGAATGGCCAGTATTAAAGGGGTTGGTGAAAATGTGGTAAATGCCATTGTTGAAGAAAGAAATGCTAATGGCCCATATAAAAATGTGTTTGATCTGGCTGCAAGATTAGACAGTAAAGCTGTGAACAAAAAAAGTATTGAAGGTTTAGCGCTATCAGGAGCTTTTGATAATTTTGAAGGATTGACGCGCTCGATGTTCTTTGTTACAGACCCGGATGGAAATACGTTAACAGATCGTATGATCCGTTATGGTAATCAAAAAAATACAGGTAATGATGATTCGCAGGCAAGTTTATTTGGCGAAGAGAATGAAGTGGAAATTGCCGAGCCGCAATTACCTAAAGCAGAACCATGGAATGCTTTAGAACAATTGAGTCGCGAAAAAGAAGTAGTAGGTTTTTTTATTAGCGGTCATCCCTTAGATCCTTTTAAATTAGTAATAGAACATAAATGCAATGCCAATTGCGCGCAATTAAAAGCGGGCTTAGAGCCATTTAAAAACCGCGAAGTTGTTTTTGGTGGTATTATTACTGGTTTCGAGAATCGAACAAGCAAAACAGGTAATGCATTTGGTAAATTAATTGTAGAAGATTATCATGGCTCTACCGAATTAATGTTATTTGGAAAAGATTTTGTTGAGTATAACAAATATATGGTGCAAGGCCTTTTTGTATTTGTAAAAGCCAAAGTGCAGGAACGATACAATCAGCCGGGCAGCCTTGAAATTAAGATCAATAAAATTGAATTGTTGAACGATGTAAAAACAAATGCATTCAATCTTATTCGCATGAAAGTTAAGTTGGCCAATGTAAATGATAATTTGATCAATAAACTGGATCAGTTAATAAATACAAATGTTGGCAAAAGTAGCGTTGAGTTTTATGTAGAAGATGAAGAGCAAAAACAAAATGTAAAACTGTTCTCCAAAAAGAGTAAGATCGAAATAAACGATACTTTTTTAATGGAAATAGATAAACTGGTTGAGATCAATTACGAGTTAAGTTAGGCGATTGAACACAGATGAGACAGATTTAACGGGTTTTCACTGATTGAATTTTATCTGTGTTTTTTCAGTTTAATCTGTCGGATCGGTGTTCCATCACGCGTCTTATTTCACATTTTCTTGCATATTATCCCTTAAAAATTGCCTATCTTTGCGGCTTAATAATTTTTAGAATAATGATTTCGGTTAATGGTGTTACAGTAAGTTTTGGAGGGTTCAATCTTTTCGACAATATTTCTTTTTTAATTAATCAAAAAGACAGGATTGGTCTTGCCGGGAAAAACGGAGCAGGAAAATCTACTTTGCTTAAAATTTTATCAGGTAATCAAAATCCAACAAAAGGCGAGATATCTATGCCAAAAACCTGTAAGATAGGTTATTTACCACAGGATATGATCCATCAACACGGACGTACTGTTTTTGAAGAAACAGAAACGGCTTATGAAGAAATTCAAAAATTAGAAGTTCGCATTAACGAAATTAACCATGCTTTAGAAACGCGTACCGATTACGAAAGCGATTCGTATGCAAAATTAATTGAAGAGCAAACCGAAGTATACACACGCTTAGATATGTTGGGTGCCGGTAATCGCAGCGAGGAGATTGAGAAGATCTTAAAAGGGCTGGGTTTTGAAAGGAAAGATTTTACTCGTCAAACCGCCGAGTTTAGCGGGGGGTGGCGTATGCGTATTGAGCTGGCAAAATTATTATTGCAGCGTCCGGATATTTTATTGTTGGATGAGCCAACTAACCATTTGGATATTGAAGCTATTATGTGGCTGGAAGAATTTATGGAAACTTTTCCGGGAGCGGTAATGTTGATCAGTCACGATAAAACATTTTTAGATAGCGTTACAAACCGTACCATCGAAATTTCCAATCAAAAAATTTACGATTACAAAACAAATTATTCTCATTATTTAGTTTTACGTGCAGAAAGAAAAGAACAACAAGAGAATGCAGCGAAAAACCAACAACGTATCATTGATCAATACGAAACCTTAATTGATAAGAACCGTGCAAAAGCAAGTAAAGCGGCCTTCGCGCAATCGTTAATTAAAAAGCTCGATAAAATGGAGCGCGTTGAGGTAGATGAAGATGATACATTAAGCATGAATTTTCGTTTTCCCGCACCGGCGCATAGTGGTAAAATTGTTTTAACGGTTGAAAATGCCGGCAAAGCTTACGGAGCAAAACGTATTTTTTCAGGAGCAGAATTTATTATTACCAAAGGCGAGAAGATAGGTTTAGTTGGACGTAACGGTGAAGGAAAATCAACTATGATGAAAATGATAGCGAAGAAAGTAGATCATGAAGGTATTGTGCAATTGGGCCATAGTGTTATGATGGGATACTTTGAACAAGATCAGGAAGAAAAACTGGATCCAAAGAAAACTGTTTTTGAAACTATTGATGAAGCCGCTGTTGGTGAGGTGCGCAAACAAGTACGTGGTTTATTAGGTTCGTTCTTGTTCAGAGGCGAAGATATTGATAAAAAAGTTCAGGTATTAAGTGGGGGAGAGCGAGGGCGTTTGGCTTTATGTAAATTATTATTAGAGCCATACAATTTGTTGTTGATGGATGAGCCAACAAATCACCTGGATCTTCGCTCGAAAGATATTTTAAAACGTGCCTTAATTGATTATGAAGGAACGGTGATAATGGTTAGTCACGACAGGGATTTTATGAAAGGCATTTGCGATCGTTTATTTGAATTTCGCGATGGTAAAGTAAAAGAGCATTTATGCGATATTGAAGAATTTATGCAAATGCGTAAAGTAGAACGATTGAATGAATTGGATCTTGAGAAGAAAGAAGTAGCCGCTGTTAAAGAAGAAAAGAAACAAATAGTCACTTCAAATACTGTTGATGTTCAAAAAGAAGCAGAACAAAAACAAATTAAAAGCCAGATAAAAAAAGTAGAAGAAAATATTTCTAACTTAGAAATAAAGATAAAAGAGTGTGACGATAAATTAAGCGACGCATCTCAATACGATAAGTTGGTAAATGATAAAGCCTTTTTTGATAATTACAATCAATTAAAAAGTAATTTAGAAAAAGAGATGGAGAAGTGGGAAGAGCTGAGTGCCAGGCTTATTTGAAAATGTATTTTAGGAGCGAGAAACAAGAAACTCGAAACAAGAAATATTGAACATTAAAAAACATATTCCAAATGCTATTACCTGTGGTAACCTATTATGCGGTTGCTTGGCTATTGTAAAAGCGTTTGAAGGCGATCTGGTTTGGGCAGCTTATTTGGTTGGTATAGCATTGGTGTTGGATTTTTTTGATGGTTTTACAGCACGTTTATTAAAAGTGGCATCTCCAATTGGCAAAGACCTGGATAGTTTAGCGGATATGGTCACTTTTGGTGTAGTGCCGGGTATTGTGATGTTTCAGATGATCATGTTAGGCGAATCGATGATCGACAATAGCCCTGCTGTAACAGGTTGGACAATTTATCCTCCATTAAGCGCACCACCCGATGTAAGTGTTGATTATGTTTCTCATTCTTACGTAAAATATTTTGCATTAATCATCCCCATCTTCTCTGCAATCCGCCTCGCTAAATTTAATAACGATACGCGTCAGTCAGATTCATTTATTGGTGTTCCAACACCGGCAAATGCTATGGTCATCTGTTCTTTGCCTCTTATTTTTGGAATTCATAATGGGATGCTTCAATCGAGTCCGCAGCTCACAAATCCATTAATAATGATATTTATTCATCCATTTATCTTATGTATTGTGTCGTTAGTTATGAGTCTGCTCCTGGTTGCGCCACTTCCATTGCTGGCCCTAAAATTCAAAAACTTTGGCTGGGCAGATAATAAAATGCGTTTTATCATGATTGGTCTTTCGGTTGTTTGCCTTGCAGTATTTCAATTTGTGGGAATTCCGCTGATTATTATCCTTTACATTATATTATCTGTAATAAATAATATTATCACAAAGCAAAAAGTATGAAAAAACTAACTTTATTTTCCTTTATCATTTTTACTGTAAGTGTTTTTTCGCAAACACCTTCTGTTGCTGAAGGTGATAAAATTTTGGGTACATGGTTAACTGGCAGTGGCAACGCCCACATTAAAATAACCAAATACGGCGAAAGTAAATATGGCGGAAAAATTGTCTGGTTAAAAGATCCAAAACGTGCTGATGGCACAATTAAAAACGATGATAAGAATCCTGATAAGGCCAAACAGGCAAATACTATTATGGGGCTTAATAATTTGCTTGGGTTTACCTATTCGGGTAATAAAAGCTATGAAGGCGGATCTATTTATGATCCTGAAAACGGCAAGACCTATAAATGTGTAATGACGCTGGATGATGATAATACACTTAAGGTTCGTGGCTATGTTGGCATTCAAATGCTTGGTCGTACCGATTTGTGGAAACGTGTTACTGAATAGTGCATAACTAGCTCAATAAAAATCATTACATTTTATTTGCTTTTATTAAATTAGCAGCTTCAAAAAATAAAACAAATGGCAAAATTTATTGCAGATATTGATGTAATGCCGCTTCGCGCATTATTAGACCCACAAGGCAAAGCTGTAACAGGCTCTATGAAAAACCTTAACCTTGGCGAGATTGAGAATGTTCGCATTGGTAAACACATTACTTTAGAAATTAATGCTTCCGATGAAAATGCTGCAAAGGCAAAAGTAGATGAAGCCTGCAAGAAACTGCTTTGTAATCAAATAATGGAATTTTACGAGTTTAAGTTAACTCCTTCCAAATAGTTTGTTTATTCCAAGCATTACTCTATATTTGAAATCTTATTTAAACCTTAATTTATAAAATCTTAATTCTAAAATCCAAATGGGATATTTATTTACATCAGAATCAGTGTCAGAAGGACACCCGGACAAAGTAGCCGATCAAATATCGGACGCGTTAATTGATAATTTTTTAGCATTCGATCCGAATAGTAAAGTTGCTTGTGAAACATTAGTTACAACAGGTCAGGTTATTCTTGCTGGTGAAGTAAAATCAAAAGCATATCTGGATGTTCAGGAAATTGCGCGCGAAGTAATTCGCAAAATTGGTTACACCAAATCAGAATACATGTTTGAAGCAAACTCTTGCGGTATTCTTTCTGCAATTCACGAACAATCTTCAGATATTAATCAAGGTGTTGACCGTAAGAAAAAAGAAGAACAAGGCGCAGGTGATCAGGGTATGATGTTTGGTTATGCAACTAACGAAACTGCTAACTACATGCCTTTGGCTTTAGATTTGGCTCATGGTATTTTATTAGAGCTTGCTGCATTGCGCCGCGAGAATAAAGAAATTAAATACTTACGTCCGGATGCAAAATCACAGGTTACTTTAGAGTACAGTGATGATAATGTACCTGTACGTATTGATGCTATTGTTGTTTCAACACAACATGATGATTTTGACAGCGAACCAAAAATGTTAGCGAAAATTAAAAAAGACATCGTTGATATTTTAATTCCGCGCGTTAAAAAGAAATATCCAAAATATGCACATTTATTCAATAACAAAATCAGTTACCATATTAACCCAACAGGTAAATTTGTAATTGGCGGTCCGCACGGCGATACAGGTTTAACAGGTCGTAAGATTATTGTTGATACTTATGGTGGAAAAGGTGCTCACGGTGGTGGTGCATTCTCTGGTAAAGATCCAAGTAAGGTTGATCGTTCAGCTGCTTATGCAACACGTCACATCGCAAAAAATTTAGTTGCTGCTGGTGTTTGTTCTGAAGTATTGGTTCAAGTATCTTATGCAATTGGTGTTGCACAACCAATGGGTATTTTTATTGATACCTATGGTACTGCAAAAGTAAAAATGACTGATGGTGAAATTGCTAAAATTGTAGAAAAAGTTTTCGATATGCGTCCATATTTTATTGAGCAACGTTTTAAATTACGTACGCCAATGTATAGCGAAACTGCAGCTTACGGGCACATGGGTCGTAAAAACGAAACAGTTACCAAAACATTTAAATCTCCTGATGGAAAAACAAAAACTATGAAAGTAGAATTGTTTACCTGGGAAAAATTAGATTACGTTACCAAAGTTAAAGCTGCTTTTAAAATTAAATAAGTAGTGTGATACTAGTATAAAAAGGCTGTCAGAAATGATGGCCTTTTTTGTTATAGTGCTTTTAAGTAAAAGAGCGCAATAAAAGGTTTGGTTACCATTTTGCCTTCTTTATTAAGTGAAGCATTTAGTTTATGAAAAAGATTTTCATATAGTTTTTTATCTTGTGGCGAATTAAATATAGCTGTTAGTAATGCAGGTAGTTCTTTTTCAAAACCAAATAAGATATCACCTTTTGCAATAATGCGTTTATACGCGTTCAATTTTGAAAGCATCACATCCGAATTTCCTAAAAAATAATGGATGCTAATTTCATTCATCAAAGAAATATGATAAATATCCTTACGTACCTTACCGGCAACTTTTAAAGCTTGTATAGTGTATTTTAGCGCCTGTCTGTAGTTTTTTAGATGTATGTTTAGAATAGTAAAATTCAAATACGAGTTCGCTTTTTCATCATCTTTTAAAATATCTACATTTAATTTAAATTCATTTTCGAACAATTTTATTTTTGCAATATTTTCTTCAATAAGATCATTTGAAATTAAAATGTTTGTTCGTATTAAAACAAACAATGTAAATAATTCTGTTTTAATATCAATGTTATTTGTTTTTTTGAAATTAGCAAGTGTTACTTCAGCTTCATCTAAAACAACTTCCGCATCCTTATGATTTTTTAGAAAGAGTAAAACAAGACAAAGATTTCTAATTGATTTTAAATAACTAACAAGATTCTTAATTTTTATGATGGGATATTCTTCAAACAAATCAATTGTTCTTTTTGCAAATACATAAGCTTTGTCGGGCTTACCACGCTTCATTGCCAGAAAGGCGTTAGCTTTATTAAAGTAAATTTTAGCAAGAGGATGAAAGGCATTTTTTTCATCTTCAAGCAATGTTTTGTATGTTTGGGTTAACTCATGATCATCACCATAAAAATATAAAGTAGACGATTCTAATTTTATGAGAGCTTCCATACTTTGAAATTCCATTAAATTAAAATACTCTTTATGGAATTTTGAAAAAAGTTTTTTATCGTTCACGTAATCGATTTTCAAATAATCAACATTAACCGACTCAATTGCACTGTTTAATTTCAATTCCAATGCCTCTATTTTTGTCAGGTAATCGTACTTTGTAGAATCATTAATTATTTTATTCAACAATTTAAAACCCTCTTTGTGTTGACCTTTAAAAATTAAAACTTTTGCACGCTTTAAATTTTTACGGGCATCGTCTGAATTGGGTAATTCCTGTTCGTGAAATTGATGTAAAATATCGATGATCTTATAATAAAGACGTGTTGAATTTCCGGAAATTAAAAGATCATTTTTTTTCTTTTTTAAGTTGAGCTGCTTTTCGATTTTATTAAAATCAGATAATAAACCATTCGACTCTTCATCAAAGGAAAAAGCTTTTAAACTAAGATTAATGTATCTTTTTTCTGTCTTTGTTAAAGACCCAATTATGTTAATAAGTTGTTGAGACAAGCTTTATGCTTTGTTTTAACACTAAGATAAACTTTATTTTAAAAAGTAATTAAATTTTTATTTAAATATTTGATTTTTAAATGCTTAGTTGTTTAATTTTAACGATTGAAAAGAAATAATTGGCATAAATAAATATAATAAAAGCTCTTGTTTTAAGAACTTTGTAAGTGAACACCTGTTTTAAAAGTGTCTAAGTGTTTTATCTGGACTAAAGCAGGTTTTTTTGAACAAAAAAATAATTAAAACAAAAAAAAGAATGAGAAAAATTTATTTTTTATTGATTACACTTGTAGTGTTAGGAAAAGTATCTGACGCACAGGTTACAGTTACTGGCGGTTCAACCGCAACATATTCAAACGTCAATGCAGCTTTTGCTGCAATTAACGCCGGTACCCATTTTGGTTCTATTTTAATTGACATTACGGCAAGTACGATTGAGGGGCCAACAGGTTATTTGCCAACTCCATTAAACGCTAGTGGTCAAGGACCCGCAAATTACACATCTATTGTACTACGCCCATCTGCAACTGCAACTATAGCCGGAGATGTAGCTACTGGTAGAGGTGTTTTAGAGTTAGATGGTGTGGATAATTTTACTTTTGATGGTGATATTATTGGTGGGCCAGTACAGCGCGATTTAACTATTTCTTGCACTGCGTCATTAAATGTTGCTGCTACAGCGGCAATACGTTTTATTGGTAGAACAACTTTGGGCTTAGGGACAAGCAATAATACAATCAAAAACTGTGTTATTTCAGGTAATACACCTGGTAATGATGGGGTGAGTGGAAGCACAGTTGCAAATAGTTATGGTGTTTATGCGGGTAATAATGCTGTTGCTCTTACATCTGGTAGTTTAGGTGACAATTATGATTCTTTTACAATTACAAATAACGAATTCATTAAAGCTTACTTCGGTTTGTATATTGGTTCAACCACTACTAATCCGGGCGATAACAATCTTATTAATAATAATATTTTCGGATCCGCTGCTACTGGTTTAAACCTTACAAATAGGGGTGTTCTTTTATCAAATCTTGTAACAAGTACTGTAACATTAAATGAAATTTTCAACATGAAAGTTTCTACTTCTATAAGCAATGCTGCTTTAGAAATTTCCGGTGCATCATCTAACTCTGTAATAATTTCAAGAAATAAAATTTATTCAATCTGGTCTACAAGTACGGGTGGTTGGGGAGCATACGGAATAAGCTTAATTGGTGGCAATAACCATTTGTTAACCAACAATGTTATATACGACATCAATACTACCAATTACAATTCATTGTCGACAACTTTTCAGGCATTTGGTATCCGTATTACTTCCGGTACCGGGCATAAAATTTACTATAACAGCGTAAATCTTTTCGGACCATTGGTTGGTGGCAGCACAACAAATGCATATAATGCCGCGTTTATGGTTAGCAGCACAGCCGTTACGGGATTGGACATTAGGAATAATGTGTTTAACAATAAAATGACAACAACAGCAACTTCGGCAAAACTATATGCGATGTGGTTTCCGGCATCATATAATTTTTTAAATGCAACTATTAATAATAATGCTTACATGGTTACCAATGATGCAATCCATTTTGTTGGTAAGATAGGTACTACAGCTCTTACAAACGATCTTTCTAATTTAGCAGCATGGCAGGCATTTTCGCAGGTTAACAACGCAACAAATGATATTCAATCTGTTCCGCCTTTAAATACAAATGCACCTTTTATTTCTGATGTAAACCTTAATTTTAATGCAAATACAATAACTCCAATTGAATCGGGGGCTATACTAATACCAGCACTTGGTACCAATATTGACTATAACGCTAATGTTAGGCCTTTAGCGGGCATTAATCCAAATACAAACCCGGATATGGGGGCTTATGAATTTGATGGTTTAGCAGGTGTGGCAACTGATGCGGGTGTTATCGCATTAGTTAATCCACTTGCTAACGGTTGTTACTCTGCCGCAGAAAATGTAGTCGTAACCATTAAAAATTACGGAACTGCAGCAATTTCATCTATACCCGTTCAATTGGTTGTATCGGGCGCAATAAATCAAACGTTAACAGGTACATATGCTGGAACTATTGCTCCAAGCGCTACATTTAATTTTTCGTTAGGTACTATTAACATGAGTGCTGCAGGCGTTTATTCTTTCAACGCCACTACCAATTTACCTGGTGATCTTAATACACCAAATGATGCAATGTCGCAAGCAACACGTACGGTTATTGCTCCATCACCGATTCCGCAATTTGTTGACTTTACAGGATTTACAGGCGCAAATTTACCAACACCATTTCCTTTATGGAATGAGTCAGCGGGTTCAGCCGTACCATCAGGAACAACATCTTCATGGACGAGCCAGGCAGCTTTAAATAATGCAACTAATACTAACGCACGTGTTTTCTTGTCTGCAACAGCAGCAAACGAGTGGATAGTGGGTCCAAAAATTTTAGCTACGGCAAATACAAATATTTCTTTTGATGCTGCTTTAACTTTAAACACAACTAGCCCTTTCACTCCTGCCACAATGGGTAGTGATGATAAACTTCGTGTTATGGTTTCTACAGATTGCGGTGTAAGCTACTCTCCTATTTTTACAGTAAGTGCGGCAAATAGTTTAGGAACTAATTTCACCAATTTCACCGTTCCTTTAGGCGCTTATGCAGGGCAAAATATTATTGTTGCCTTATTAGCACAAGATGGCCCGGTTGATGATCCTGAAGCCTATTATTTTCAATTAGATAATATTAATTTATATAATGCGTCTCCTACCGACGCTGGTATATCTGGTTTTGTTACACCAGGTAATGCTTGTTATACTGCGGCTGAGCCAATTATAGTTACTGTTAACAACTATGGTACAGCTGCTATTTCTAATTTTTCGGTAAACGCGTGGGTTTCAGGAGCAGTTACGCAAACCCTAACCGCTACCTATACAGGTACACTGGCTGTTGCTGCAAGCGGTACATTAAATTTAGGAACAGTTAATATGACAACTCCGGGGCAGTATAATTTTAAAGGCTTTACATCATTAACAGGCGACTTAAATAACATTAATGATACAATTGCAATTGTTAAAACTGCATTGCCACTAGGTACACTGCCTCAATCAGTTAGTTTTACTGGCTACACCGGGGCAAATTTAACCACTGTATTTCCAGATTGGAGAGAGGGCGATGGCGCCTTGCTTCCAAATGGAACAACATCAAGTTGGATTAACCAGGCAAATTTTCCTGCTTCAGGAAACGTTAATGCAAGGGTGTTTTTATCTGCAGCGGCAAACACTGAGTGGATTGTTGGACCAAAAGTGTTGGCAACAGCCAGTACTCAGGTTTCGTTTGATGCTGGTTTAACACTTGGCACAACAAGTCCTTTCGTTGCTGGCACAATGGGCAGTGATGATAAAGTACTCTTAATGATTTCTAATGATTGTGGGGCGTCATTTACTCCGATATTTACAATTAGTGCAACAAATAGCCTAACGGCTAATTTTACCAATTTTAATGTTTCTTTAAGCGCTTATGCAGGGCAGGAAATTATTGTTGGATTTTTAGCAACTGATGGACCGATTGACGATCCCGAATCTTATTACTTTCATTTAGATAATATCAATCTGTATAACAATTCATCAACTGATGGTGGCGTTACAGCTGTTTTATCTCCAACTATTAATGCATGTTTGTCTGCTAACGAACCTATAATTGTTACAGTTAAAAATTTCGGTTTAGCATCATTGTCTAATTTTCCGGTTACTGCTGTAATTACCGGTCCTTTAAGTGCAACCCTTACTTCAAATTTTACAGGCACTTTAGCGCCAGGCGCAAGTACATCTTTTACTATTGGTACTGCCAACATGAATGTTGCAGGAAGTTATACTGTTGATGCAAGTACAAATGTTGCCGGCGATGCCAACGGATTTAATAATTCAAGTTCTCTATTTACAACGTTATCACCTGCATTTGGTATTACCGGTGGAAATTTAATTTGTACATCAGGATCGGCAACATTGAGCGTTGTTGGCGCCGCCAGTACTTACACATGGTTTAATAGTTCAACAAGTAGTTCAATTGTTGTTAATCCTACTTCAACAACAACCTATTCTGCCCTCGGAACAGGCGGTCCAAATAACTGTCAGGTATCTGCATTTTTTACTGTAACTGTTAACAATCCAACAATCACTGCTGTGGGTGCTGCTGTTTGTGGAACAGCAGCTGTAGCAACACTATCTGCTAATGCGTTTGCGCCAGTAACATGGTATGCAACATCTACGCCAACAAATCCATTGGCAACAGGTAATACATTTACGGCAAGTGCAGCAACAACAACAACTTATTATGCACAAGCTAATTCAACAAATACCGGAAGCATTGCAACAACTTATACTGCCGGAAACGGATCTAACGGAAATATGTTTGATGTAACAGCACTTAGTGCAATAACTATAAATAGTGTTGATGTTATGATTAGCAGTGTTGCCATTTCTACTGTAGAAGTTTGGTATAGAGTTGGTAGTTTTGTAGGTTTTGAAAGCTCTAATACAGGGTGGACTTTAGCCGGAACCGGAGTTGTAATGGGTGCAGGTAATGGTAATCCTGTGCCATTAAATGTTAACCTTGGAATTAATATTCCTAGCGGACAAACTTATGGTCTTTATGTTACCGCAAATGGTGGTGCTACTTTTGGATACTCTAACGGAACAGCTGTTGGAAATTTATTTACTCAAAATAGCGATCTAAGTATCTTTGAAGGAAAAGGTGGTAGTTACTTTGCTGTAACAATTGCAACGCGTGTTTGGAATGGTAATATTCATTATACAAAGCAAGGCTGTTCTAGTCCAATTGTTCCGGTTACACTTACTGTTTCTTCGTCTCCTACAATTACCTTAGGCGCAAGCCAAACTTCGGTGTGTGCAGGAAGCACGGTTAATATTGGTTCAACAGGTGCAAATACTTATACCTGGAGTACAGGAGCCAACGGTGCGTTAATTTCACCAACTATTAATGCTACTACTACTTATAGTGTTATTGGAGAAACGGCTCCGGGTTGTTCTGCAACTGCAAGTATACAAATTACCGCTAACGCTTTACCAACAGTTGCGGTTGCAAGTTCAAACAGTATTTTATGTAACGGACAAACGGCTACATTAACTGCAAGTGGTGCAAATACTTATGTTTGGAGTACAACTTCAACAAACACGGTAATTACCGTTGCACCAACAAGCAATACTACTTATACCGTAACCGGTACGGGTGCTAATGGTTGTACAAAAGCAATTGCTTTTACACAATCGGTTACCACATGTGTAGGTATTGATGCTAATTCATCATTTAGTAATTTAATTAATGTATTTCCTAATCCATCAAACGGATTAATTAATACCGAATTTAATTTTGAAGGCAATAAAGAATTAGTCATTATGAATGCTGTTGGACAAATAATTAAAACTATTAAAACAACAAATAATTCTGAAGTGATAGATTTGAGAGAATATGCTAAAGGAATTTATTTTGTGAAAATAATGAGCGGTAATAGCTCAGCTAATTATAGAATAATTACAGAATAAATAAGTTCAAAGTTTAGGTTTATTAAAAAGGCTGTCAGAAATGATAGCCTTTTTTATTATTGGTCATTGCGAGCAATAGCGAAGCAATACTATACAAAGTGTAAATTGATTTTGCGTTTGAGATTGCTTCGGTGAAAAGTATCGTAATGATGGAAAAACTAAAATTTAATTAGTAAAAAAAGTGTTAAACCAAAACCTTCCTGTTAATAAACCCGCCACCTACAAGGTCTTCGCCTTCATAAATAACAGCACTTTGGCCAGGAGCCACGCCATTTACGGGTTGATGAAAAATAACATCCAGTTTATTATCAATTGTATTTATAGTGGCCAATGTTCCGGGATCTTTATACCGGATCTTGGTTAATCCAACAAAATCGTGAGGCAATGTTTCGTATTTAATTAAATTAAAATCACGCACCGTTAAATGATTTTCTTCAAGATCATCTTTATCACCCAACACAACCGTATTGGTTTCAGGAATAATTTCTTTTACAAAAACAGGTACACCCATGGCAATCTCTAAACCCTTGCGTTGACCAACAGTGAAGTAGGGGTAACCTTTGTGTTTACCTACTTTTTTATTTTTATAAATAAAATCACCGCCGGCAACTTTTGCTTCTAATTCAGGAATGCGGTGATTTAAAAATGCGCGGTAATCATTATCGGGTACAAAACAAATATCATAGCTTTCACTTTTGTTTGCCAGGTCATAAAAGCCGGCATCTTTTGCCATTTGTTTAATTTCTGTTTTTTTAAAACCACCTAAAGGAAACATGGTGCGGTTCAAACAAGCCTGGTCTAAACCCCACAGTACATAAGTTTGATCTTTTGTATGATCAATACCTTTATAAATTAGCGTTCTGTTATTTTCTTTTCTTAAACGTGCGTAATGCCCGGTTGCAATAAATTCGCAATCCAGCATATCGGCGCGTTTTAAAAGCGCATCCCATTTAATATGTGTGTTGCATAAAACACAAGGGTTAGGTGTACGACCTGCCAAATATTCTTCTACAAAATTATCTATTATCTGCTTGCCAAATTCACCACGGATATCTAAAATATAATGAGGAAATCCAAATTGTACAGCCATGGTACGCGCATCATTAATGCTGTCTAAACTACAACAGCCTGTTTCGCGCTTGCTTGAGCCTGAGCTTTCATAATCCCATGTTTTCATGGTAATACCAATAACTTCATAGCCTTGCTCATGCAGCATCATGGCAGTAACGCTGCTATCAATACCGCCGCTCATGGCTACTAATACTTTTCCGTGCTTGCTCATTTGTAAATGCCGTATTTACGGCTATGCAAAGATAATAATAAAATTGCTGTTTGCCTTATGGATAAAGGAACTAACGTTAAAATTTAATAAGTAAGGATAGAGCTTATTTCTTTGTTTCCTTAGCAGGAGTGCCTTTCGGTGTCACTGTTGTGGTTTTTGGCGTTTCTGTTTTTTTACCCTTGCTAAAAAATTCGTCTGTTTCTTTTTGAGAAGCTTTTACACCCTCTTTATACAATTCTTTCTCTTTTATTTTCCCGTTCTCTTCTTTAAAAATCCATGGACCATTTTTTCTATCCTTTATGTAAGAACCCGTTGCTACTTCTGTGCCATTCGGAAAATAGTAACTCACTTTTCCTTCAAGCAATCCATCTTTGTAAGCACCTTGTCCGCGTAATTTAACACCATCAAAATATTGTTTAAAAGGCCCGTTCAATACATCATTCTTGTATGTTTTTTCTTCTGCTAATTTTCCGTCAGGTAAATAGACGTAACACACGCCGTCTTTTTTTCCATTCACATATTTATCTTTCGAAATTAAAATGCCTGCTTCATCATAAAACAACCAAACACTGTCACGATTTAAATTATTTAATATCTCGCTATTGTATTTGCCTTCACCCATACGTTTGCCGTTATAATGAAATAATTTTGCATAAGCCGTTTTACCGCCCTTTTTAAAATCAATAATAGCACGGATGGAATCATTGGGATAATAGTATTTGAATTTACCTACAGGGCGATCGTCTTTAAATTCGCCTTCGTACATCAGCTTATTGGTCTTTTCATCTTTTTGCTTCCAATAACCTTGTTTTTTTCCATTGGCATCTGTTGTTTGCGAAAAGAAAAAAAAGCTGCTTAAAATAAATGTTACAAATAAAAAAATCTTCATAAAAGCTATAAGTAATTTAAGGAATAAAGATACAGTAATTTTAAATTTTTAAAGACTTGTTTTTGAACAAATTATATAAGATTTGTGAAAATCAAAGAAGTTTAACTTTGTATTTTGCAGCCATTTTTTGAACCTGTTCATCACTGATATTATGTTTGTTTTTTGAGCCATGATAATTTTCAACGGTTACAATATGAACTGAATAATTATAGGTAGATGCTAATTTAAAATAAGGTTCTATTTCCCAATCAAGGCTAAACACATTGTCAATAAAGATCTTTTCAGTACCGGCCTGCATGGCTTGCCTGGTTTGCTCTTCACAGTTTTTATAAGCCAAATGGTTTTTATCGAATTGAAAAGTATATTCTTTTGTTACAGTATCTGTAAAATAACTATCGATAGAAAATACCGGCCATTTATTTTCGCTTAATAAATTTGCCAGTGTTGTTTTTCCGGAACCCGGAAGACCCCTTAAAATGATCAATGAATTCATTATATTTTTATTCCCACTACGCAAACATCGTCCACCTGCTCCAAATTTCCCTGCCAATTTGTAAGCCTTTCTGCTAAAATTCTTTTTTGTTCTTCTAATGGTTTGGCAGCCATTTCAATAATATGTCCTGTGAGTTGTTTGTATTTGAATTTTTTTCCTTTTGGCCCGCCAAACTGATCGTAGTAACCATCAGAGAACAGGTATAACACATCGGCCTCTTTTATTTCGATATCTTTTTGTGTAAACAATTTATCTGTACTTTCCTGTATGCCGCCAATAGCGTGTTTGGTAGGTTTTAATTCTATCAATTCATTATTTCTTCTGATCACTAATGGACGATTAGCGCCCGCATAAGATAAAGTACCTTTTGATTTATTAATGGTACAAATTACCATGTCCATGCCATCATTATACTCCGCTTTACTTTCTCTTTTGTTTAACGCATTACTCACACGCTTATCTAAAATATTTAAAATTTTTCCGGGAGATGTTATTTTATCTTCTAAAATAATTTGATTTAATAAATTATGCCCGAGTATTGACATAAATGCTCCAGGAACACCATGGCCAGTGCAATCACCAACAACAATAATGGTTTCATTGCCAATTTCTTCAAACCAGTAAAAATCGCCACTCACAATATCTTTTGGGCGAAACAATACAAATGATTCTGCAAAATAGGTATTGAGTATATCTGCTTCCGGAAAAACCGCTTCCTGCAAGCGTTTGGCATATTGAATGCTATCGGTAATATCTTTATTTTTTTCTTTGATCACTGCATTTTGGTAATTTATTTCGTTAACCTGTTTAGATAACAACCTGCTAGTTTTGCGTTTATTAATAAAAGCAGCAATAGAAATTCCGGCTACAAGCAATACTAAAATACAACCGCCAATTAATGCGTTACGCTGCGTTTCATGTTGTTTAAGAACCGCATTGGTTTTATCAATCTCTACTTTTTGTAAAGCAATTTCTTTTTCTTTTTTTTCGGTATCGTATTGTTTTTCCAGCGTATGTAAATACTCAACGTTGCTGGCATTACTTAAACTGTCGTGCAATGCTCTATGTTCTAATAATAAATTAAACGCTGTTTTGTGATCGCCAAGGTTAGAGTAAGCAAAGGCCATTGATTCGGTGATCTCTGACTTATTCAATAGTTGTTTGGTCTCCACTTTCATGGCGGCATCCATCGCTTTCTTAAAATACTCTAATGCTTTTTTTGGATCATTGGTTTTAGAATAAAGGTCGCCTAAATTTCTTAATGTAGCGGCTGCACTTTCGTCTTCACCAATTTCTTTAAAGATCTCCAGGGCGTGTTCGCAGGTGGCAATGGCCTCCTTGTAATTTTTTCTGTCAGAATGATTGGCTGAAAGATTGCTGTACATTAGGCCAAGCATTCTGTAATTTTTTTGTTCTTTAAACAATTCAATTGCATTGTTTAAGTATTCAAGTTCTTTATCAAGGTCGCCATTGGTGCCATACATAGCCGCGCATAAATAAAGGGCTTCAGCTTCTAATGGTTTATTTTTTATATCACGAGATAGTTTTAACTCCTGTTCGTAGTAATCCAATGCCTTGTCGTAAAAATTTTGCTGCTTAAAAACAGATCCGATAAAATGAAGCAGGTGACCATATTCTACAGTTTGCCATTTATTTTTTTCGAACAGGCGTTGCGCTTGTATATAGTGATCCATTGCAGTTTTGTAGTCGCCAATATCGTAATGGCCCCGACCTTTTTTCATTAAGATCTCTGCCAGTAATTTTTCGTCTCCTTTTTTTGCAATGGCTAATGCACTGTCAAAATAAGCAATGCATTGTTTTGAATAGTCCTCGCTCTGTAAAAGATCGGCAATGCGGCAATAGAATTTTGCCTGGTACTCAATGTTCTTTTCCTGCTTTGCTAAATTTAGCCCTGTGTTCCAATATTGGCGGGCCTTTTGAAGCATAGTATTGGCATTACAAATTCTGCCTGCTTTATCATACGATCTGAAAACAAAATATTTATTTGAAACAGAATTAAGCGCATAAATAACTTTTTTTATTTCATGTATGCCTTTAACAGTATCTTCCTGCATAAGTATACTTGCAATTTTTAATTGCACGTTAATTTTTACAGTATCGTTCTTGGACGTTTTTACAATGGTAAAAAGAGAATCTATTTTACTACCATTATCAGCAAACGAATAATAACTAATAGCCAATGCAACGAAGACGTAAATAACTTTCGTTACCGATTTATTTGTTAGAGATAATTGCATTGATTTTATCTTAACGAAGATATCAATTTTTTTGGTTTTTTGGCTATAATTTTAATCCTTGCCTTTTAAGCGATCTAAATTTTTAGCAATATAGTTTTCCTTTGGTAAATGGGCATTTTGAATACGCTGAGCGTATTTTATAGAATCAATTATTTCTTTTTGTTTATGTTCAATTATACGATTTTTTGCTTCTACTTCTTGCTTTTGAGAAAAAATAAGTTCATTGGTTTTTCGTTTTCTTATATAACTGTAAATTGCTATTATTAAAGAGATCAGCGATACAGTAACAATTACAATTAAAAGGACATTTATTTTTTTTTGATTTTTTCTTTCATTGCTCAATAACGATATTTCTTTATCTTTTTTTGCTGTATTGTGTATTGCGTTTACTTCAGCGAGTTTTTCTTCAAGATTTTTAGTGTATAAAGAGTCTTTTAGTTTATTGGTAATGAAAAGATTCGCTATTGCTTCTTCATATCTGTGCTCTTTTCGCAGTGATTGGCTGAGTTCAAGGTGTAACTCAATTTGTTTTGAAAGGTCTTCATTTTCTTTTGCGAAAGTTAATGCTGAATCAAGATAAAGGATGGCTTCCTTATTTTTGTCTTCGTTCTTTAATATTATACCATGGTTGCCAAATGCAGATATTTTAAAGTAATCGCTCAGGGAGTATTTTTTTATAAGTTGCAGGGCCTCTGCATTGTATTTTTTTGCAGATAAAATGTTGTTAAGTGAAAGATATTCCTGGCAAATGCTATTGCAAATTGTTGTAATATCAGAGAAATTACTTTGGCGCTTGGCTATATTATAAGCGCTCATATACATAAAAAGCGCCTCTTTGTTCTTTTGCTGATAGCTTAAAGTATTTGCAAGATTGGTGGCAATGGCGTAATAAAGCGCTTCATCCTTAATTTCACGAGCTATTTTTAAGCCGGCGGCGTAATATTTAGCGGCGTTATTATAATCTTTTGTATTATAAAATAATATACCAATACTGTTGTACAATTTACCTAATCCTAAACGAAAATTAATTTTAATGAATTTTTCTTCGGCTATTAAGAAATAATTAATGGCCTTATCATTTAATCCTTTTTCAGAATAAATATTGCCGAGATTCGTATAAGATCGCCCAATTCCTTCATCATCATTTATATCTTGCTGAATTTCCAGCGCTTTGAAATGATACGATTCAGCCGAATCATTATTGCCTAAAAAATAATAAGCAGAACCAAGGGTGTTGTAAGATTTGCCGATAAACTTTTTATTGTCACTTTGTGAAGCAAGATCATAAGCCTTTATCGCAAATTTTAAACCTTCAGCGGGATTTTTTGAGAATTGTTCACGGGCAAGGTTTATGTTTTCGTTTATTGCAATCGTATCGTTTTGTGAATGCAGTGTAGAAGTAAAAAACAAAAGAGCGCTTAATAAAAGCACTCTTTTAAATAAAGTTTTATTTTTTGATAGAAACGTCATTACATATTCCGTCTGTACTGTCCACCTACTTCAAAAAGCGCATTAGTAATTTGTCCTAACGAACAATATTTTACTGCTTCCATTAAGCCTTCAAATAAATTCTCGTTTTGAATAGCTTTGTGTTGTAAAGCTTTTAAGATCTCAGCACTCTTATCTTTATTGGTTGCCCACAAATTATTACGCGTGTTGATTTGATTTTCTTTTTCTTCGGTGGTTGAACGAATTACTTCGCGCGGTAAAACAGTAGGGCTGCCTTTTGAGCTTAAGAATGTATTTACGCCGATTAACGGATATTCGCCATTGTGTTTTAATGTTTCGTAGTATAAACTTTCTTCCTGGATCTTGCTGCGTTGGTACATGGTTTCCATAGCTCCTAATACACCACCACGTTCAGTAATACGGTCAAATTCACTTAATACAGCCTCTTCAACAAGATCGGTTAATTCTTCAATAATGAAAGCGCCTTGTAAAGGATTTTCATTCTTAGCCAAACCTAATTCGCGGTTAATAATTAACTGAATGGCCATTGCGCGCCGAACAGATTCTTCTGTAGGCGTAGTGATAGCTTCATCATAAGCATTTGTATGCAATGAATTACAATTATCATAAATAGCGTAAAGCGCTTGTAAGGTTGTACGGATATCATTAAAATCAATTTCCTGTGCGTGTAAAGAACGGCCCGAAGTTTGAATATGGTATTTCAACATCTGGCTTCTCTCATTTGCTCCATATTTTTGTTTCATGGCCTTAGCCCATATACGGCGGCTTACACGGCCTATCACCGAATATTCAGGGTCGATACCATTGCTAAAGAAGAACGATAAGTTTGGCGCAAAATCATTAATGTTCATGCCGCGGCTTAAATAATATTCTACAAAAGTAAAGCCATTAGATAAAGTAAATGCCAATTGCGAAATTGGATTGGCGCCTGCTTCTGCAATGTGATAGCCACTAATAGAAACAGAGTAGAAGTTACGTACATTCTTATCAATAAAATATTGCTGTACATCACCCATTACACGTAAGCTAAATTCTGTACTAAAGATGCAGGTGTTTTGTGCCTGGTCTTCTTTTAAAATATCTGCCTGTACAGTACCGCGAACTTGTGATAAGGTGTGCGCTTTTATTTTTTCGTAAACATCTTTTGGTAACACCATATCGCCGGTTACACCTAATAGCATTAAGCCCAAACCGTTGTTGCCTTCAGGAAGATCTTTCGCGTTGTAACGCGGACGGCTGGTTCCTTTTGCTTTATAAATTTCATCGATCTTTTTATCGATCTCTTTTTCTAATTTATTTTCTTTGATGTACAATTCACATTGCTGATCGATAGCAGCATTCATAAAAAACGCAGCAATGGTTGCAGCCGGACCATTGATTGTCATTGAAACTGAAGTCTTTGGGTCTGCTAAATTAAATCCACTGTATAATTTTTTTGCATCATCCAAACAACAAACGCTAACACCGGAGTTACCAATTTTACCGTAAATATCCGGACGGTGATCAGGATCGTTACCATAAAGTGTTACACTATCAAACGCCGTACTTAAACGGTGCGCAGGCATGCCTAAACTTACGTAGTGAAAACGTTTGTTGGTTCTCTCTGGTCCGCCTTCGCCGGCAAACATACGTGTAGGGTCTTCGCCTTCGCGCTTAAAAGGATAGATACCTGAAGTGTAAGGGAACTCGCCCGGAAAATTTTCACGCAAGCTCCATTTTAAAATATCGCCCCAACCGGTATATTTTGGAACCGATACTTTTGGAATTTGAGAATGCGATAAACTTTCGTAATGCGTTTTAATTTTAATTTCTTTATCACGCACTTTAAAAACGTAATATTCGTTTTGATAATTTTTCTTTTTATCATCAAAGGTTTCTAAAGTTTTCAAATTACGCGGATCAAGATCCAAACGAATAATTTCAGATTGTTCTTCTAAAGATTTTATGATACGATCTTTATCATCAATCTTTGAAGTTTTTAAAGTTTCAATAGTATTGCGAATGCTTTGTAATTTAATGGCTATTTCGCTTTGATCATAAACCCATTTGTCGTAATTACGAGATGCTTCTGAAATTTCGCTCAGGTAACGCGTGCGGTTTGGTGGAATGATGTAAATTTTTTCACTCATTTCATCCGTCATTTTAAAGCCTGATTTTAAATTGGCTCCGGTTTTTTCAACCAGTTTATCCATTAAGGCTTTATACAAAGTGTTTGTTCCGGGATCATTAAATTGAGAGGCGATGGTTCCGTAAACAGGAAGTTCCTCATCTTTTGCCTCCCACAAATTGTGATTGCGTTTGTATTGCTTTTTTACATCGCGCAATGCATCTAATGCGCCACGCTTATCAAATTTATTTATGGCAACAATGTCAGCAAATTCCAACATGTCAATTTTTTCTAATTGCGAAGCAGCACCAAATTCAGGAGTCATGATATATAAACTCATATTGCTGTGCTCAATAATTTCTGTATCGCTTTGGCCAATACCCGCAGTTTCAATAATTACCAGATCAAAGCCTGAAACCTTTAAAATATCAATAGCATCCTGAACGTATTTTGATAACGCTAAATTGCTCTGACGTGTTGCCAGTGAACGCATATACACGCGTGAATTCTTTATTGAGTTCATGCGAATACGGTCTCCTAACAAAGCACCGCCTGTTTTACGTTTACTAGGATCAACAGAAACGATACCGATTTTCTTTTCAGGAAAATCCAATAAAAATCTGCGAACCAATTCATCCACCAAAGAAGATTTACCGGCACCCCCCGTTCCTGTAATACCAATAACCGGCACTTTAGAATCTTTTGCTTCTTTACGAATGGGATCTAAAATCGCTTTACTTTCTTCGTTAAAATTTTCTGCTGCCGAAATTAATTTGGCAATAGATTTATGATCTTTATCTTTTAAATGTTTTGCTTCTCCATTCAAATTAGCGCCCGACGCAAAATCACTTTGCTTTAATACATCGTTGATCATGCCCTGCAAACCTAAAGACCGGCCATCATCAGGATGGTAAATTCTTGTTATGCCGTAATTATGAAGGTCTTCAATTTCAGACGGTAAAATAGTTCCGCCGCCGCCGCCAAAAATTTTAATATGTCCGCAACCACGCTCTTTTAAAAGATCGTACATGTATTTAAAATACTCGTTGTGGCCGCCCTGGTAACTGGTAATAGCAATAGCGTTGGCATCTTCCTGTATGGCGCAATCAACAATTTCCTGTACGCTTCTGTCATGTCCTAAATGTATAATTTCGGCACCTGTACTTTGCATAACGCGGCGCATAATATTAATAGCGGCATCATGTCCGTCAAAAAGTGCAGCAGCGGTTACAATACGTATTTTATGTTTTGTTTGATATGGAACTGTTTCGATCATGATAAAAAGTAAAAATTGAGCCATAAAGCTAGCATTTTTGCGCTATTTTTTCAATTTTTTTAGCTAAAAGAAGGAATTATGAGGCATTATTTTAACCACTACGTGTAACAAGGAGATACGAATAACACAAACGTATTTTTTCTTAGTGATCTTTGTGAAAAAATTTAGTGTTTTTTGTGGTTAAGCTCGAAGATTTGATCTTCGTTTTTTTCTGTAGGTTTTCCAATAAAAAATACCTACAAAAATGAAGCCTAAACTAAATGGAATTGTGGCAAAATAACGGTACTCATTATTATTAAAAAACTCCATCATCATCCAAAAGCTATTAGCCATTATCCAGAAAAGAATGGCAAGGTTAATGTAAAGATCTAAAACACTTACGGTCTTATAAACAATATACACGGCAATACCCAGCGTGGGCACCATCATAATTGCACCCAACCACTTCAATTCCAGCATCCAGCAACTGTCTTTTATAAGCCAAAAAACAATGTGCATACTTTCGTATTTGCGTATTTTATCTAAAAGCTCCATAAAATTTTAACCAAAATTAAACTTTTAGTTTATTTTTACATCTAATAATTAAAATTTGTGGCTCAAATAGACGATAAAACCATTTTAGACCTTTTCAGGGATGAAAAAACCCGCAATACGGCCTTAAGTCATTTGATTGCTAAATACCAGCAAAGGCTTTACTGGCACATACGTAAGATTGTTATTGATCACGATGATAGTGATGATGTACTTCAGAACACTTATATCAAGATCTGGAAAGGTTTAGAGAATTTTAAGGAAGAAAGCCAGCTTTATACCTGGATGTATAGAATAGCCACCAACGAGGCGCTAACGCATTTAAAGCAAAAACAAAAGAAAAATACCGAGTCTTTAAACCCAATAGAGTATCAGTTAAGTAAAAGCCTTGAAACAGATGTGTATTTTGAGGGAGATGAAATACAGTTAAAGCTTCAGCAGGCTATTTTAACACTTCCTGAAAAGCAAAGGGTGGTTTTTAATATGCGTTATTACGACGAAACTCCTTACGAAGAGATGTCAGATATACTTGAAACCTCGGTGGGCGCTTTAAAAGCCAG
This sequence comes from Bacteroidia bacterium, assembly GCA_016787705.1. Taxonomy (GTDB): domain Bacteria; phylum Bacteroidota; class Bacteroidia; order B-17B0; family Aurantibacillaceae; genus Aurantibacillus. The sequence goes on from JAEUTP010000017.1 coordinate 211,947, forward strand.
CTATCATATAGCAGCAAAAAAAATAGAAGAATTTTTAACCACCCGTTAAACCTTTGGTAACAAAGAGAGTCTATAGATTATATAATGTTTGAAAATAACGAAAATAACGAGTTGAATAAGCAGTCAAATAAATTTGGAATGCCGGAAGGTTATTTTAAAAAGTCGGCCAATTCTATCATGCAAAAAATTGAATGGATAGAAGAACATAAGGCTTACCCTAATTTAAGCGGCTTAAAAAAAGAAAGTGGTTTTGTTGTTCCTGTATATTATTTTAACAAGACTGAAAATAAATTAGAACTGATAGAATTTCCTACTTTAAATGCTATAGATAAAATAAATAATTTTAAAACACCTGCTCATTATTTTGAAAGTTCAGATTTTTCTTATTTACTGAATGAAGAAAGCGAATTAGAAAGCTTTGAAAAATTAAAGTCTATTGAAAAGAAAAATAATTTTAAAGTAGAAGAGAATTATTTTAAAGTTTCTGAAGAAAAAATTGCAACCGTTTTATTGAACGAGAAAAAAGAAGCCAGGGTTATTAAATTATTCTCTTCAAAAATATGGTATGCCGCCGCCGCGGTGTTAACTATTACTTTGGGTTTGTGGATCTATAATCAATATTATAAAGTAGAAACGTTGCAGGATTGCGGCACCTTGGCCTGTGTTGATAAATTTGATCTCGTTAAAACAAAAAATTTAGAAGCGTTGGATAACGATGAGTTGTATGAATTGGTAGATACAAAAAAACTGGAAGAGAAATTAGAAGCAAAACCTGAAAAAAAATCTGAATTAAAAAAAGAAGAGAAAAGTGAAAAGAAAGATCTTGATACAAGTTTAAAAAATGTATCGGAAGAAGATCTTTTAGATGAAATATAATGAAACACCTTTTTAAAATACTTATTTTTAACTGCCTGATAGTTTACTCGGGTTACTCTGTAGCGCAAGGCGATAAAGATAAGGTAGAGGCAATACGTTATAATTTCATTAACGAAAAATTAAAGCTTACAACAAATGAATCAGAAAAGTTTTGGCCTGTGTATAATGAGTACAACGACAAGGTAAAAGCATTGCGTAAAAATTTAAGACAAAGTCTTAAAAAAGCTTCTGAAGATCCTTCTGAAACTGAAGCTGAAGAATTATATCAGTTGGATATTAAAACAAAACAGGCGGAGGCCGAGTTGTATAAAGAATATAGAGGTAAAATAAAAATCATTATTGGAGCAAAAAAAACCATGAAATTGCGTTCGGCTGAAGAAGAATTCAAACGTAAGGTAATGGAAGCTATAAAAGATAAAGACGATTAAATTGAGGTGGCATAAATACATATTTACGGTGCCGGTTTTTATCTGCACCATTTTTTTATTTAGTGCAAAAATAAAAGCACAGGCTACATACGATAGTTTAAAGATAAAAATGCCCAAACATTATTTTAATACAGTTATTTCTTTAGATGGATACCGTAAACCCAAACAAGAATTTACTGATACCGCTGATTTTTTAGCAAAACGCTTAAAGAGTTATGGTTTAAATCAATTCTCTTTATCTTTTTACACACCAATAATTACCGATGTGGAAGAAGATACCGTTAAGCACATCACAAAAAGCACACATGTTTTATTGACAGGGACTTACATACGTTTAAAGCCTGTTTTTGATAGTTTAAAACCACACGATCTTGTAAAAACCGGTATTGGTTTAAGGTTTATTTTTAATTCTGGTAAAAAAGGAGTTTGGTTCTTTGATGTTTCTCCTTTTGTAACAAAAGACAGAACTTATACTTCCAAACCATATTTTCGTATGGCAAGTACTATTGTATATAGTCATAATGTTAGCGAGCGCTTTAACTGGCGTATTGGTGCCACCAAATCATTTATGTGGGGTAATCGCTTTTACTGGCCATTTATTGGTTTACGTTTTGGCAGATTGGATAAAGTAAACTTAAGTGTTCAGTTTCCCAGGAGCATTAGTTTAAATATTCCGGCCAACGAAAAACTAATATTAAGTTTTTATACAAAACCACAAGGTGGTATGTATAACTATTCAAATCACGATTCACTTTATTATTTAAAAAATGATGCAACGTTTAGTTATACGCGTTACGAATTAAATTCGGGCTTAAGGACCGATGTGAAATTTGGTAATAACGTAAGTTGTTATTTTGCCACCGGTATAAGCTCAAAAAACAACATTACTTTTTATTCAGAAACCGCAAATAAGGGTAAAAGAGGGGTGTATAAAAAATATTTCTTTGAGCAAAATTTAGGGCCAACCCTTTTCTTTAACGTTGGCATGGTAATTAAATTTGGTAAAACACGTACATTTTTAAACGATCGCAATATGTACGATGTAATGGATCTAAACAATACAAATGGTGTTGGTGATAATAATGGTTCAATGGGCAATCCACAAATACCTGTAGCACCTAAAAAAATTAAGAATGTTAATCTTAATTCCATTCAGGATCTTATTGATTACAACGATTTTTAATCGGCGAATATAAAGCCGCAGATTTAACAGATAATACGGATTAATATTCAATGCTTAATTAGTGTTACCAGTGTAAATCAGCGAAATCTATCGCTGAAATTTACAACAATGGCGAATAAGGTTTATCTTTGTTTAATGCAAAAGCAAATCTTTTTTATCCTGTTTTCTTTTATGCTCGGTACAAAAATTTCTTTTGCACAAAACGATTCGTTAGCTGTTAATTATAAAAAAAGAAAGATTGTTCTCGCTACATCATCTGCTGCTTTAACTACGGGTTCACTAATTTATCTGAATCAGGCATGGTATCAGCAATACAATACGGGTAAGTTTCATTTCTTTAATGATAATAATGAATGGCTGCAAATGGATAAAGTTGGCCATGTATACACTAATTATCAAATGGCTCGTTTAATGATGGGTGGTTTTAAATGGGCAGGCTATAATAAGCAACAACAATTATTTGTTGGCGGCACAATTGGTTTGGCTTATATGACAGCAGTTGAGGTAATGGATGGTTTTAGTAAAGGCTGGGGGTTTTCTTACGGCGATGAAATAGCAAATGTTTTGGGCGCTTCATTAGCTATAAGTCAGCATGCTTATTGGAATGAACAACGCATACAATTAAAATTTTCTTATTCGCAAAGCGGTTTGGCAAAATACAATCCCGATTTATTAGGACAGACTTTTGCAACACAAATTTTAAAAGATTATAATGCACAAACCCATTGGCTAAGTATTAACCCCGGTTCATTTATGAAAAAAGAAAATAAATTTCCCAAATGGTTAAATGTGGCTTGTGGTTACAGCGCTTATGGTATGTTGGCAGGTACTTATAATAATTTTACAGTGCAGGATGCAGATGGAAATGTTTTTAAATTTGAAAGAGAGCGTCGTTTTTATTTTAGCTTAGACGTAGATCTTACAAGAATTAAAACGCGATCTAAAGCATTAAAGAAAGTTTTTTCAGTGATCAATATTCTTAAATTTCCTGCACCAGCTATTCAGTTCAGTAAAAAAGGTGCAAAATTTTATTACTTGTATTATTAACTGCTTTAATTTTACTGTTGAAAACTAATAATTTGATTTTGTAACAAATTAATGTACATTTAATGTATGCCAGTTAACGAAAAAGAAGAAACCGAAAAGCTGTATTATTCCATCAGCGAAGTTTCAGAGTTATTTGAATTGAACGCAAGTACTATACGTTTTTGGGAAAAGGAATTTGAAATGTTAAGCCCGACCAAAAATAAAAAGGGAAACCGTTTATTTACAAAAAAGGATATTGAATATCTAGCACAGATAGTTGATTTGATAAAACAAAAAGGTTTTACCATTCAGGGCGCCAAAGAACAATTGAAGAACAGGTCTGTTTCTAAAAAAAGCAATAATGAAGAGGTTATTGCCAAATTAAAAGAGATAAGAGCAAAGCTTGTTGAACTTGGTAAAAGTCAGGATTAATCTAAAAAGAACCGTTTAACCCTTAATAAAGCAAAGCGTCTTTCGTAACAGGAAAGGCGCTTTTTTTATGACCAATATTTCGTCTCTATGGGATTTTATAATTTGTGCGATCCTCATTCTATAATATTTGATCCCTAAAGGGATCTTTAGATTAAAGCTGAGTAATTTTGACCATTAAGGTTTAAGCTTAGTTTTAAATAAATTGATCTTTTTATTGATGTCCCTTTAGGCACAAAACATCTATAGAAAAACATTAAGAAGAAAATTTAAGTCCCATAGGGAGGATACTATAAACAAATGCTAAAACAGATTTATCCAATTCAATACAAATACTTACTTTTGAACTCATTATGAAGAAGATCATTTTATTTTGTTTAAGCCTAATTTTTATTGCAGCGTGTAATTCTAACGAAACTGTAAAAGACGATGTAGTAAAAAAAGATACTGTAAAAGTTGAGACGCCAAAAGATACAGCAACCGAAGTTGTAGCTACACCAACTTTTAATACCAATAACCAATTCAATAATATTACGGCAGTGCTATCGGGTTATAAAGGTAAAGCCAACGATTTGAATTATTTATTTGATACAGTGATTTGGAATAATCACTCAAAGTTTATTGACAGTAGCTGGAGCCGTTTAGAGCGTAAGCGTTTAAACGCTATGAAAGATTGGGGTAGAGAAGAATTTAGGGATGCCAGCGCAAAAACAAACATTGTATTTTATCCTTTTAGCGGTCCTGATTATTTAACAGCTAATGCATTTTTTCCAAACGCAGATAAATATATTATGTTAGGTTTAGAACCAGTTGGTAAATTGCCGGAGTTGGATAAATTTAAAAAAGGAGAACCTTCAGAATACTCTAACGATTTTAAAAAATCATTAGGCGACATTTTTGATAAGAGTTATTTTATTACCCGCAAAATGCAAAGCGATTTCCAGGCGCAAAAAGTAAATGGATTATTACCAATTCTTGCTTTCTTTATTCAACGCAGCGGCAATGATATTTTAGATATTAAATATTTAGTGCGTTACCAGCAGGATAGTATTGCCGAAGTGGCTTACGATTTTAAAAGTGCAGATAAAAAACCTTTTGGCGTACGTGTGGATTTTTTACAGGAAGGAAAACAGAAATCGGTTTATTATTTTAAATACGATGTAAGTAATAAAAATTTTAACGATACAACTGTTTTCAGAAAATACATTAGCGATAATACACAAGGTGCTATTACCTATATTAAAAGTGCGTCTTACTTATTGCACGCCGGCTTTATGAGTAACATGCGTACATTGATCTTGAATAATTCAAGTGCGGTGATACAGGATGATACAGGAATACCTTATAAATTTTTTGAAGAAGATGGTAAATTCACTACAAAATTATACGGACAGTACACACGCCCTGTTGAAGATTTCCCTTACTTAAGTTTGCAAAAACCTTTACAGGATGCTTTTCATAAAGATAGTTTAAATGTAAAAAAATTACCTTTCCATTTGGGTTACCATTGGGGAAGTAAAAAAGACGTGATCATTTACGCTACTAAGAAATAATACTTTTATAACTACTGTCACGTCGAGCGGAGTCGAGACGCGTCTGTAGATGTTTCCCAACTCTGCTCGAAAGGATAATTATAAATTAAATTTCCATGTTTACAATAGATACCCACACTCACATCATTCCAAAACACATTCCTGATTTTAATAAAAAATTTGGATACGGTGATTTTATAATGCTCGATCATCACGAAAAAGGTAAAGCCTGGATGATGCAGGGCAGCAAGCGCTTTAGAGAGATCTTAGAGAATTGCTGGGATGCTGAAACACGCATTCGCGAGATGGAAGAGCATAAAGCCGATATGCAGGTTATTTGTACTATACCGGTAATGTTTAGCTATTGGGCAAAACCAAACGATTGTTTAGAGGTAAGTAAATTTTTAAATGATGATATTGCAACAACTATAAATGTTCATCCCGATAAATTTATTGGCCTTGCTACTTTACCCATGCAGGATACGAAATTAGCCGTGCAGGAATTAGAGCGTTGCATGAAGAATGGTTTTAGAGGAGTACAAATAGGAAGCAACGTCAATAATTTAAATTTACACGAACCGCAGTTTGATGAATTTTTTGCAGCCTGCGAAAATTTAAATGCAGCTATTTTAGTTCATCCTTGGCAAATGATGGGGCAGGAGCATATGACAAAATACTGGTTGCCATGGTTAGTAGGTATGCCGGCAGAAATTAGCCGCGCCATTTGCAGCATGATCTTTGGGGGTGTATTTGAAAAGTATAAAAAATTAAAAGTGTGTTTTGCTCATGGTGGTGGTTCTTTTTTGCCAACAATTAGCAGGATAGAACATGGCTGGGATTGTCGTCCTGATCTGGTTGCTATTGATAACCCAATTAATCCTAAAGAATACTTAGGTAAATTTTGGGTAGATAGCCACGTGTGTGATCATAAGATGCTGCAATATATTATTGACCTTGTAGGAGTTGATAAAGTTATCCAGGGAAGCGATTATCCATTTCCTTTAGGCGAAGCTGTACCGGGCGAATTGGTGCGCTCAGCGCCTTTAAAAGATAAAGAAAAAGAAATTATTTTAGGAACAGGGGCTAAGGCCTGGTTGGGGATTTAATTTATTCCGTATTCATAACAAGATTTTTATAATGAATAAGAATTTAGTATTATTTTTCTGTCTTAGTTTTTTGAATTGCTTTTCACAAATAAAAGAAAATTTTGATTTCGATTTAACAAAAAAAATCCGGTTTAACGATTCCCAACAATTATGCTCACAATTATTATTAGTTATTTTAAATAAAGATTCAACCCAATATAGTTTATATTATAATTCCAGTATTTTATGTTTACTCATAAAAGAAGATATTGAAAAAGAAGATCCAAAGGTAGTTTTAAATACTGAAGAGATTTGTGGTGAGAATATTACAAATAAAGTATTCAATTTAGCATCAAAAAAAATTCGATCGCAATTATTTATTAATGCTGACTCTTCAGAAACAAGTGAACTTAAGATCCTTAATTTTTCACAAGAAAGGAAAAAAGTTGAGATGAAATCGAAATATGAATTTACACAATATGATCTTAAACTTTTTTTTACCAATAAAAAAAACAAAAAAACTTATGTTTTGAGTGTAATGGATGTTATATATGCGAATAAAAAATGGTTTTTAGTAGAGCCATCCTACAGCATTTTGGAGCATCAATAAGTCTACAACTTCGTCACTAAAGCAAAGTTGCCTTCTATCTTAAAGTGCCAGCCTTTTTCGAAGATTTTTGGCAGAAAACGACGGTACAATACCATACGGCCATTTTCAGCAGAGTCATCCTCATTATCGCGGCCTACAGCGTTAAATTCGTATACATTTACTTTAGGATGTTCTTTCATGTAATTTTTTACTATTTCAACAATAGTATTCATTACCTGGTAAACTTCGCCTTTGTTGGTGGCAACATATTCCTCGCCCTCAAATTCGTCGTTTACAACCCCAAAAACGATGTTAGAATGTAAGATGTTATCCTGTAGGCGCCCAAACCTTACCTCATACCTAAGCGCGCTTTTGGTATTAAAGTAATACACACCCGCACTTGGAATGTTTGGATATTCAATAGGAAGAATATTTTTATATACGCCCGAGATAAGTTTGTGTTTTATATTAAGCTAATTCAGCTACTTTTTTTTTAAACCTTTCAGCTAAAACCAATTCTTTGGTTCCGCTGCTGTAATCATAAAAACCTTTACCTGATTTTACACCTAAATGACCTGCAGTAACCATATTAACTAATAATGGAGAAGGTGCATATTTTTGATTGCCAAATCCTTCTTGCAATACACGTAAAATATTTAAGCAAACATCAAGGCCAATAAAATCTGCCAATTGTAATGGTCCCATTGGATGTGCCATTCCCAGTTTCATAACGGTATCAATTTCTTCAACACCGGCAACACCTTCTTGTAAAGTAATGATAGCTTCGTTGATCATTGGCATTAAAATTTTGTTAGCCACAAAGCCCGGAAAATCGTTTACCTCTACCGGTACTTTGTTTAAATTTTTAGACATTTTCATGATCGTTTCAGTTACTTCATCAGAAGTACTGTAACCACGAATAATTTCTACCAGTTTCATAATTGGCACAGGATTCATAAAGTGCATGCCAATTACTTTATCTGCGCGCTTTGTAACTGCTGCAATTTGAGTAATAGAGATAGAAGACGTGTTGCTTGCCAAGATTGTAGTTGGCGAACAAACTTCATCCAGTTGTTTAAAGATCTTTAATTTAATATCAACATTCTCGCTGGCAGCTTCAACCACAAGGTCGGCATTTTTAGCACCAGCAACAATATCTGTATAAGTAGTAATATTTTTTAAAGTAGCGTTTTTAGCATCTTCTGTAATAGTACCTTTTTGTACCTGACGATCAAGGTTCTTCGTAATAGTAGCTAAAGCCTTTTGTAACGCCGCTTCGCTTATATCCACCAAATTCACTTTATAATCGCATTGCGCAAAAGCATGTGCAATACCGTTTCCCATTGTGCCGCTTCCTATTACAGTTATATTTTTCATTTTAAAATTTTTAATTTTTGTTCTTATTATTTTTCTAATCCTACTAAATGTATTTAGGGATTTTTACAGTAAATACATGGTTTTCGGAATTTTAAATCTAGTTCAGAAATTTGGTTTAAACAAAGAAAATTGTAAACATTTGCCTTTATAAATAAAAACCTCAAATTTTGGATTTGAGGTTTTTTATTTTTATAAAATTAGTTGCTAATGCTTATTTTCTTTTCAAGCTCTTCGATATAAGCTTTAAAACGTTTGTCAGTATCCATGAGGTTATTTACCGTGCGACAAGCATGTAATACAGTGGCATGATCTTTACCACCACAGTGCATACCAATGGTAGCTAATGATGATTTGGTCATGCTTTTTGCAAAATACATTGCAATTTGACGAGCCTGAACTACTTCACGTTTACGTGTTTTTGATTTCATTGTATCAATAGCAAGATCAAAATAATCGCACACCACTTTTTGGATATAATCAATAGAAACTTCGCGAGCTGTGCTCTTCACAAATTTGTCGATCATGGTTTTGGCTAATTCCAAAGTGATCGTTTTTTTGTTTAAGCTAGATTGTGCCAATAATGAAATTAAAGCACCTTCTAATTCACGAACGTTTGATGTAATGCTGTAAGCTAAATACTCAATTACTTCTTTTGGTAACTGGATACCTTCGTTATAAACTTTTTTCTCAAGAATGGCGATACGCGTCTCTAAGCCCGGAGCTTGAAGATCCGCACTAAGCCCCCATTTGAAACGCGATAATAAGCGTTGCTCAATACCTTGAATATCAACCGGCGGACGATCAGACGTTAATACAATCTGTTTTCCTAATTGATGTAAATGGTTAAAGATATGGAAGAACACATCCTGTGTTTTTTCTTTACCAGCAAAATATTGTACATCATCAATGATCAATACATCTATCATTTGATAAAAGTGTACAAAATCATTTTGATTGTTATTTTTTATCGACTCAATGAATTGAGTGATGAATTTTTCTGACTGAACGTATAATACGGTTTTGTTTGGGAAATTCTTTTTTACTTCAATACCAATAGCTTGTGCTAAGTGGGTTTTACCTAAACCAACACCACCATATAATAATAATGGGTTAAAAGCATTGCCACCCGGTTTTTGAGCAACTGCAAAACCTGCGCTGCGGGCTAAACGGTTACAATCTCCTTCTACCGAATTTTCAAAACTGTAGTTTGGATTTAATTGCGATTCTACCTGCACCTTTTTTAAACCCGGAATTACGAATGGATTTTTAATTGGATTAGAACCAATATCAATTGGCATTGATACAGCAGGATTTTTTAAGTTGGTATTAATATTTGGTAATTTAAAAGTGATAGGCGTTTCAGTTTTACCTGAAGCATTATCCATAATGATATTATATTCTAATCTGCCTTCTGCACCTAATTCTTTTTTAATTACTTTTTTAATTAAGGTTATATAATGTTCTTCTATCCATTCATAAAAAAACTGCGAAGGAACTTGTATGGTTAAAACGTTGTTGTTTAATTTAATTGGTTTAATTGGGTCGAACCATGTTTTAAAATTCTGAGGGCTTACATTGTCCTTTATTATTTCCAGGCATCCATTCCAAACTTGATCTGCAGTTTTCTCCTTCATCATTATTAAAAAGTTTAAATATTATGTTGTGTAAAAAGTAATTAACTAATTCGTGTTTGTAAATATAATGGGATTATTTGTCTTTGCAACAAAAAAACTCAAAAAAAAGTTTAAGAAAATTTTAGCCTAAAACTTGCAGGATTAGTTTTTTTTTACATGCCCTTCTAAATTGGGATGTTTTTGTTGTTTTGTAAGGTTTTTTTGTTATATGAAGAGAAGAAGACCTCTAGCTTTCCCAACCATACACCTGCCCAGCCAACCTGCGTAATTTGAGTTGGTTGCTTGTCACTATTTAAAGTTACTTGTGGATTATCAAAAAAAGTATGTGTATGACCACCAATTATCAGATCTATATTTTTGCTGTTTTCTGCTAAAACCACATCTGAAATTTTATTTGTATCATATTTGAAACCTAAATGTGAAAGGCAAATTACATAATCGCATTTTTCATCGTTTTTTAATACGGCTGCAATTTTATTTGCATTTGCAATTGGATCATGGTATAAAATTCCCTTTGTGTATTTTATATCCACTAAATTTTCCAGGTCAATTCCTACACCTAATACACCAATTTTTAAAGGGCCTTTTTTAAAGACCTTATAAGGTAAAATTCTCTTGTTTTTTGAAAGAACGGTATCGTTAAAATCATAATTACAATTAATAAAGTCAAATGTTGCGCTTGGCATTTGTTTTAAGATATTTTCACAACCCATATCAAAATCGTGGTTGCCAAAAGTAACAGCATCGTAACCCATTAAACTCATTAATTTGTATTCGATCTCGCCATGGTAATAATTAAAATAGGGTGTACCCTGAAATATATCGCCAGCATCTAAAAGCAATATATTTTCATCTTCTGTTTTTATTTTTTCAATTAAAGAAGCCCGTTTTGCAAAACCTCCTTCGCCCGGGTATTTTGCGTCATTTTCAGGAAAAGGTTCTATTCTGCTATGTTGATCGTTAGTATATAAGATAGTTAATTTTGTAAAACCTTTTTTGTTTAATAAGATGGATTGAGCATTACTATTCAGTCCGTAAGCCGCAGCAGCAGCGCCAAGTGTAAACTTTAAAAAATCGCGTCTATTTTGAAATTTGTAATCGCCCATCGGTATACGGTACAATTTGTTTTTTATTTTCCGTTAAAAAGATACAATAATTTATAATAGCTTCTCTTATCTTTAATTTGCTTTTTTCAACTCCAACAGGATCTTTCAAAAAAAGAAAATTATCACCACCATTTGCTAAATAATCGCTGGTAACAATGGTGTAAATTTTTTCCTTATCAATTAAACTATAATTAATAGTAGCTTCCATGAGTATGTCGTTTTCCACCTTTATTTTTAATCCTGAAAATGAGTGTTTTTTTTCAATGATCGTCTGTATTCCTTCCAATAATTTTTCTCCTTTTATTTTTACTAAAATAAGATCATTCTCAAAAGGCATCAGCTCAAAAATATTCACTACTTTAATATCTCCTTTAGGTAAATTAACACGCAATCCCCCACGATTAATAAATACCGCATCAATTGAGAAACCCTTAAATTCCCTTTCACCACTGTATTTTAAAGCATCACAAACAAAATTACCAAGGGTTGATTCGGCACTTTCTTTTGTAAGAATATCGCTTGAAACAGCAATTACTTTTTCAGTTTGTTCATCTACTTTTACTTTGTATTCGGCAATGGTAACTTTTGCTATCTGGCTTTCATTATTTTCTTTTAACGAATAATGTGAGAAATTTTCTTTTTGCTTTAAATAATGTTTTGAGCAGGAAGCTAAAAGTAAAACGCTTAAAAAAAGATATAAAATTCTCCCTCTCATTAAAAAACTTATTTTTGTAAAAATAGCATTTTAAAACAGCCTTGTTTTATTTATATTTAAGGTAATAAAAAATTTAACATTGCTTTTAACTTGCACAGAAAAATATATTTTTAAATGATCAGATCTGAAACAAAACTACGGGTACGCTATGGTGAGACCGACCAAATGGGATATGTTTACTATGGTGTTTATGCACAATATTATGAAGTTGGAAGGGTAGAGGCAATGCGCCTGTTAGGCTTTAGCTATAAACAGGTAGAAGAAAGAGGGATCTTAATGCCGGTAATTGATTTTACGATCTCTTATAAAAAGCCTGCTTTTTATGACGATGAGGTTACTGTTGTTACCTATATGCGCGAACGCCCTAATGGCCTGCGTTTGGTGTTTGATTACGAATGTTTCAATGCCGCCGGTGATCTTCTAAATACCGGAAAAGTTACTCTTGTTTTAATAGATAAAGCAACCAATAAAATGTGTAAAATTCCCGATTGGTTTCAAAAGGGCTTCGACCCATTTTTTTAAGCATTTCTAGCTAAAATTCATTAATTTCGCTCATCTATTAATTCAGCATGATCTCTACTAAAAAAATTCAAATGGTTGACCTTAAAGGTCAATACGAAAAAATAAAAGCCGAAGTTGATAAAGGTATTCAGGATGTAATAAATTCAACTGCGTTTATTAATGGGCCGGCAGTAAAAGAATTCCAGGCAGATTTTGAAAAGTATTTAAATGTAAAACATGTTATTCCGTGTGCAAACGGTACAGATGCTTTACAAATTGCCATGATGGCCTTAGGCTTAAAACCTGGTGATGAGGTAATCACAGCAAGTTTCACTTACGTTGCAACAGCAGAGGTGATAGGCCTTTTAGGCTTAACGCCTGTTTTAGTAGATGTAAATGCTGATACCTTTGATATTGATATTGCAGCTATTGAAAAAGCAATTACACCAAAAACAAAAGCAATAGTGCCAGTTCATTTATTTGGTCAGTGTGCTGATATGGAAAAAATAATGGCACTTGCAAAAAAACATAATTTATATGTAATTGAAGATGTGGCGCAAGCCATAGGTGCTGATTATACTTTTACAGATGGAAAAAAAGCAAAAGCCGGAACCATTGGTACCATTGGCTGCACTTCATTTTTCCCTAGTAAGAATTTAGGGTGTTATGGTGATGGCGGTGCTATGTATACCAACGATGATGAATTGGCAAAAAAAATGAGAATGGTTGCGCATCATGGGCAGAGTGTACAATATGTGCACGATGTTTTAGGGGTAAATTCAAGATTAGATACCTTACAAGCAGTTGTTTTAAAAGCAAAATTAAAACACCTCGATGAATATGCTACAGCAAGAAATAAGGTTGCAGATTATTACGATAAGGCATTTGCCGGACATTCAAAATTAAAAACACCGGTGCGGGCAAAAAATTCAAACCACGTTTTTCATCAATACACTTTACAGTTAAATGGTATCGACAGAACAAAATTACGTGAGCAGTTGGCAGAAAAAGGCATTCCGGCTATGATCTATTATCCAATTCCTTTGCACATGCAAAATGCTTTTAAAAGCGATCGTTTTAAACAAGGTGATTTTCCCGTTACTGAAAAATTATGCGCTACTGTACTTTCGTTACCAATACATACCGAATTAGATACAGAAACTTTAAAATATATTACAGATACAGTTTTAGAACTGATAAAATAAAAATTTTATGAAAATAACGGTAATTGGAACCGGTTACGTAGGTTTAGTAACAGGAACATGTTTTGCAGAAGTGGGTGTTGATGTTACCTGCATTGATATTGACCAAAAGAAAATTGAGAATTTAAATAAAGGCATACTTCCTATTTATGAACCAGGTTTAGAAGAAATGGTTTTGCGCAATACGCAAAAACAACGTTTGCATTTTTCTACTTCTCTGGCAGACAATATTAAACAGGCTGAGGTAGCTTTCATAGCAGTAGGTACACCGCCTGATGAAGACGGATCTGCCGATCTTAAATATGTTTTAGCAGTTGCTTCATCTATTGGTCAGTATATGGAAAAACCTTTGGTTGTAGTTACCAAATCAACCGTACCCGTTAGCACAGCCGAAAAAGTAAGAAATGCTGTACAGGCAGAATTAGATAAACGTAGTGCAAAAATTGATTTTTATGTAGCATCAAACCCTGAATTTTTAAAAGAAGGTGCGGCTATTGAAGATTTTATGAAGCCTGATAGAATTGTTGTTGGAACTGATAGGCCGGAAGCAGAAGAAATTATGCGCAAGTTATATAAACCATTTTTAATGAACGGACATCCGATTATTTTTATGGATATTCCATCAGCTGAAATGACTAAATACGCTGCAAATGCCATGCTGGCAACAAAGATCAGCTTTATGAATGATGTTGCTAATCTTTGTGAAATAATGGGCGCCGATGTAAACATGGTACGTAAAGGTATTGGCAGCGATGCACGTATTGGCACTAAATTTATTTATCCCGGTGTTGGTTATGGCGGAAGTTGTTTTCCCAAAGATGTAAAAGCATTAATTAAAACAGCTAAAGAAAAAAATTACAACATGCGCATATTAAACGCTGTTGAAGAAGTAAATGATAAACAAAAAGAAGTTCTTTTTAATAAAGTAAAAATACATTTTAAAGGAGATATTAAAGGAAAGAAATTTGCTTTATGGGGCTTATCTTTTAAGCCAAAAACAGATGATATGCGCGAAGCGCCTTCATTAGTGATCATAGAAAAATTATTGGCCGAAGGCGCAAGTGTGATAGCTTACGATCCTGTAGCTATGCATGAAGCAGAGCGTATGATAGGTAAAACAATTTCGTACGCAACAGATATGTATGAAGCTTTGAATGGAGCAGATGCATTGTTAATAGTTACAGAATGGCCTGAATTCCGCGTGCCGGATTTTGATAATATCACAAAACGTTTAAAAAATAAAGTATTGTTTGACGGTAGAAATATTTTCGATCCGCAAGACATGAAAAAAGCCGGTTACGATTATTATTGTATTGGTATAAAAACAAATTAATAATGGAAAGGGTTGTAAAAAAATACAAACTTAACGAAGAACCGAATGATCTTGAATTTTGGTTAAAAAAAAGTTATACTGAAAGGTTACAAGCGTTAGAGGATTTAAGAGAGCATTATATTAAATTTTTTTTAAATGGAAATAGGCCGAGATTTCAAAGAGTTTATAGGGTTATTAAATAAGTACAATGTAGAATATCTTCTTGTTGGCGGATACGCTGTTGCTATGTATGGATATCCACGCTACACCGGTGATATTGATTTTTGGGTTAAGCCAACTAAAGAGAACGCAAAAAAAATAATAAATGTTTTAAATGATTTTGGTTTTGAAGGATTAGATATTTCTGAAAATGATTTTAATGAACCTGATAAAGTTGTTCAACTGGGTTTTCCACCAAATAGAATTGACATAATTACAAGTGTTACAGGTTTGAATTTTGATGAATCTTTTTTAGATAAAAAAATAATTGAAATATCTGACGTTAAAACAAATTTTATAAGTTTATTTCATTTAAGAATAAATAAAAATGCAACTGGAAGAGACAAGGACAGAACCGACCTAAATAACCTGCCAGAGAAATAAAAAAGTTAAGGGTTTCAATTTAAAACCTTGTAAAAATATATTATGAAAAAAAGAATATTAATAACGGGCGCCGCAGGTTTTTTAGGATCGCATTTATGTGATCGCTTCATTAAAGAAGGAATGAATGTAGTTGCCATGGATAACCTTATAACAGGCGATCTTAAGAACATTGAGCACTTATTTAAATTAAAAGAGTTTGAATTTTATCATCACGATGTTTCAAAATTCATACATGTGCCGGGCGAGATAGATTATATTTTGCATTTTGCATCGCCGGCAAGCCCAATTGATTATTTAAAAATTCCTATTCAAACTTTAAAGGTTTCTTCTTTAGGAACGCATAATGTTTTAGGTTTAGCACGTGTAAAAAAGGCACGTGTATTGGTTGCTTCAACAAGTGAAGTTTACGGAGACCCACACGTGCATCCTCAAACAGAAGAATACTGGGGCAATGTAAACCCTGTTGGTCCGCGTGGTTGCTACGATGAGGCCAAGCGTTTTATGGAGGCTATCACCATGGCTTATCACGATACGCATGGTTTGGAAACACGCATTATTAGAATATTTAATACTTATGGCCCGCGTATGCGCCTGAATGATGGTCGCGTATTGCCTGCATTTATTGGCCAGGCCTTACGAGGA
This sequence comes from Bacteroidia bacterium, assembly GCA_016787705.1. Classification (GTDB taxonomy): domain Bacteria; phylum Bacteroidota; class Bacteroidia; order B-17B0; family Aurantibacillaceae; genus Aurantibacillus. The sequence continues at coordinate 228,187 of JAEUTP010000017.1, forward strand.
GAAGATCTAACTATGTTTGGCGATGGAAGCCAGACAAGAAGTTTTTGTTATGTTGATGATCTTGTGGAGGGCATTTACCGCTTATTAATGAGCGATTATCACATGCCTGTAAACGTTGGTAACCCAAGCGAAATAACCATTAAAGAATTTGGTGAAGAAATTTTAAAATTAACCGGTGCCAAACAAAAATTAATTTCGTTGCCATTGCCTAAGGATGATCCTAAGCAACGCAGGCCTGATATTTCAAAAGCAAAAGAAATTTTAGGCTGGGAGCCAAAAGTGAACAGGGCAGAAGGTTTAAAAATTACGTTTGATTATTTTAAGTCTTTAAGCAAAGAAGAATTAAATAAAACTGAGCACAGGAATTTAGAGACGCTGAATAAGTAATATTTGTCATGTCGAGCGGAGTCGAGATACATGAATAATTAAAGAATATTCGCAAAATAGAAGAAAATATAGGGCATCAAAGTAATTAAAAACGGTAAGAACATTGCCGTTTTTTTTGTTTTAGAAAAGACAATGATATGTAATAATAAAATTGAGCTATTAGTTAGCCATATTATTTTGTAATGAAAAGGGTTTAAGCCAAAATAAAATTAGGAAAAATGATGAAAACGAAAATTAATACTAAGCTGATCAAATTTATTAGTATTAATAACCAAATAAGGCGTTTCATATTTTAGAATATAAGCTCAATAATTCCCCGATTTCTTCCCTAAATAATATTTCACTATGGCGCCACTAATAGCTGCAAGTATTAAAATAATACCCAATACATATCTTTCGGCAACGATCATTACAACACCTCCTAAAAGGGTTATAAAAGAGCCTAAATAACCTAGCCACGCATTTTTCATATCAATTCTATTAAATAAAAAAACCTCCGCTTTTAACGGAGGTTTTTTTGTGAAGTTTAATTCTTATTTCTTTTTATCAAAATCTACTACTATTGGAGTAGAGATACATAATGATGAGTAAGTACCAATGATACGACCAATTAACAACGCGAAGATAAATCCGCGGATACTGTCGCCACCAAATATGAAGATCACTAATAATACAAAGAATACAGTTAAAGATGTTAAGATCGTACGGCTTAATGTACTGTTTAATGCAAAGTTAATAAGCTTGTTTCTTTCTTCGCCAAATACATCAGCTTTTCCGCTTTCTGCTAAACGCTCACGTATCCTGTCAAACACAACAACGGTTTCCGTCATTGTATAACCCATTACAGTTAAAATAGCGGCAATAAAATCCTGGCCTATCTCTAAGTTCAATAATGATGGGAATAAACCGTGGAAGATCGTATAACATGATAATACAATTAAAACGTCATGGAATAAAGCCACAACCGAACCTAAACCATATTGCCATTTACGGAAACGCACAACAATGTATAAGAACATCATTAAGCAAGAGAATAATACCGCACCGTAAGCACCATAAACGATATCAGTTGCAATAGTAGGACCAACTTTTTGTTGCGATACTATATTATTTTCTGTTGCTTTATATTCGCTTAATCCTTGTAATAATTTAGCTTCTACTAAGCTATCTGCTTTTGGATCTGTATCACTTACGCGGTAAGTAGTTGTGATTTTCACTTTATTAGCGCTGCCGCCAATTGTTTTAACTTCAGGAGACCCTTCAAATAAAGGTGATAATGCTTTTTTAATGTTTTCGGTATTTACATCCTGATCAAACTGAACCTGGTAAGTACGGCCTCCTTTAAAATCAACACCTAAATTTAAGCCACCGTTCTTTAAAAAGAACACAACACCTAAAATGATAATTACGGTTGAAATACCATAGTATAATTTTCTTTTTCCAACAAAGTCGATATTGATGTTTTTAAATGCATTACGAGTAGCGGTAGTGTCAAACGGAATTTCCATTTTACGTTCTAACATCCATTCAAAAATAACGCGTGTAATTAATATTGCAGAGAATAATGAAGTACAGATACCAATAAATAAAGTAGTAGCAAAACCTTGTACCGGACCTGAACCAAATACGTAAAGGATAACAGCTAAAATTGCTAAGGTAACGTTAGAGTCAATGATAGAAGACATAGCGTGTTTAAAACCTTCTTTAATAGCTTGTGAAGTTGATTTTCCTAAAGCTAATTCTTCACGCACACGTTCAAATATTAAGATGTTGGCATCCACCGCTAAACCAATGGTTAATACGATACCTGCAATACCGGGTAATGTTAACACCGCGCCAAGCGAAGTTAAAATTCCCATAATAAAGAACATGTTAGCGATCAAAGCAACGTTAGCAACCAAACCTGATTTGCTATAATAAGCAGCCATAAATAATAAAATAACCAGTAAAGCAATACCAAAGCTCATTAAGCCTGAGTCAATAGCTTCCTGGCCTAATGTAGGGCCAACAACGCTCTCTTCAACAATGTGAGCTGGCGCAGGTAATTTACCGGCGCTTAAAATAGCGGCTAAAGCATCTGCTTCAGCATCTGTAAAGTTACCTGTAATTTGAGATTGTCCGCCTGTTATAGCACCGTTAACACGTGGCGCAGAGAATACCATATTATCCATTACAACGGCAACACATTTACCTTTATTTGCACCTGTAATGGTAGCCCATTTTTGTGCCGCTTCAGCATTCATGCTCATACTGATCAACGGCGTACCACCTGATTTTTGATCGTAATCTTTACGTGCATCGGTAATAATATCTCCGCTTAATGCAGCTTTTCCATTTCTATCAGTTTGTTTAATAGCAAATAATTCAAAATAAGTGGCAACAACTTTTCCTTCTTCATTTTTTTGCTCCACCTCTTTTGAACCCCACATGAATTTTAATTTTGAAGGGAAAACGTTTTTCGATTTTGCAATGTTTAAATATTGATTTACTAAAGCTGTATCTGATTTTGAATAAGAACGACCAACAACCGGACCTTCACCATAATTTTTTGGTTGCCCTTTTTCATCCATAACCACATTTGGTTTTAATGGAGAATACATTGAGTATAACGGATAACGTTTAATAAAATTCTTTAAAGCAGTATCTTGTGGGTTTACTGAAGGTGTTGAGATTGCTTTAGTTGCAGAATCAGCCTTTTTATTTGCTTTGTTCGTAGAATCAATTTTTGCAGCTAGTGCAGGATTTGCAGCCCTTGCTGAATCTGAAATAGTAATTAAAGTAGAATCTGTAGTGGAAGTAAGTGTTTCAGGGCTTATAGTACTTCTTACTAGAAAATTTACCTTATCAAAAAGTTGAGCGATCTCAGCGTTCTCATAAGTTTCCCAAAATTCTAGGTTGGCAGTACCTTGTAATAATTCGCGTACACGTGCTTTATCTTTTACACCCGGCAATTCAACTAAGATACGGCCTGTTGCTTCTAATTTTTGAATGTTTGGTTGTGTTACACCAAAACGGTCGATACGACTGCGGAATGTTTTTTCAGCATTACCAATTGCTTCTTTAACACGTTCGTCAATAAACTTAATTACTTCTTCGTTTGTTGAATTGTAAGGCAATTTGCTTTTGTTCTCAATAGTTTGAAACAACGGCGCTAAACGACCTTGTGGCGCTATTTTTTTGTAAGCCTGGTCAAATAATTTAATGTAGCTATCATTATTTTTTACACCAAGTTCAGTTTGTGCTTGCGCTAAAGCTTGTTTAAATGCAGGATCCTGGCTGTCATTAGATAAATTCTTAATAATGTCCATTACCGAAACTTCTAAAGTAACGTTCATCCCACCGCGTAAGTCAAGACCTAAGTTGATAGCATTTTTCTGGCACTCTTCGTAAGTATATTCAGCAATAAAGATATCATACACGGTTATCTTTTTCATTGAATCCAAATAACGATCTGCTAAATAATCTTTTAAAGAATCAACATAGTTTAATTCTTTAGATGGATTTCCATTTGCATATTCTTTTGCAGCCATTTTTGTTTTGGCAGAAGTAGCAATATTTTCAGCATATTCTTTGGCATCTTCCTCAACACCCTTGGTAACCCATGTAAACGATAAATAAAATATACACGCCAAGCCTAATAAAATGGCAAATAATTTAACAGCACCTTTGTTTTGCATAATCTGAATTCTAACTAAGTAATTTTTTTAATTTAAGGGTGCAAATATATCATTTTACGCCATCTTTCCCAATTTTTGGATAAAATATTGTTTGTCAATGCGTTAATTTTGAGTGAATTAAACCCTAAGACTTTAAGAGCAAGGAAATTGACTGAAAATTGATATAACTAATTAACACTACAAACCACCTTACTTGTTGTTTTTTACCAATGTAATAATCTTTTTTTCTGGATTTTACTGAAGAAAAATTAATTTCAGAATTCTGTTAACAAATTTAAATTAGTAGCTATTAACTCTTAAATTTTGCTACCTTTATTGGCTTAAAAATTTATAAATACATGTTCGATTTTCTAAAAAAGCTGTTGGGTACCAAAAGCGAGAAAGATGTTAAAAACCTTGAATCAAAAGTTGAAGAAATAAATACCATCTATGCTACTTTAAATTCTATTTCACACGATGAGTTACGCGCAAGATCCGCCGCATTAAAAGTAAAAATACAAGCTGCTATTAAACCGCAAAATGATGAGATAGCAAAAATAAAATCTGAGATTGAATCTAATCCTGATATTGATGTAAATACCAAAGAAGATTCTTACAAGCAAATTGATGAGATCGATAAAGAGATCACCAAAAAAATTGAAGAGGTTTTAAATGAAATTTTACCGGAAGCTTTTGCCATCCTAAAAGAAACTGCCCGCCGTTTTAAAGATAATCCAAGTATTGAAGTGAATGCTAGTGATCTTGATCGCGAATTAGCAAAGCAGCATACAAACGTGGAAATAAATGGTTCTAAAGCTTCTTACAAAAATAAATGGTTAGCGGCAGGTAACGAAATTACCTGGGATATGGTGCATTATAACGTACAGCTTATTGGTGGTATGGTATTACACTCGGGTAAAATTTCCGAGATGGCAACCGGTGAGGGTAAAACCCTAGTTTCTACTTTGCCTGTTTTTTTAAATGCTTTATCCGGCCGTGGTGTACACGTTGTAACTGTAAATAATTATTTAGCTAAACGCGATAGCGAATGGAATGCGCCTTTATTTTATTTTCACGGCTTAACGGTTGATTGTATTGATAAACATGAACCTAATACCGATGAGCGCCGCAAAGCATATAACTCTGATATTACCTACGGCACTAATAACGAATTTGGTTTTGATTACCTGCGCGATAACATGGCACGTAGTGTTGATGAATTAGTGCAACGTAAACACAATTTTGCGATTGTGGATGAGGTGGATTCGGTTTTAATTGACGATGCGCGCACACCATTAATTATTAGCGGACCAACACCGCAAGGTGACAAACACGAATTTTTAGATTACAAACCCCGCATTGAAAAATTAGTTAATGTACAAAAGCAATATTTAAATACCTGTATTACCGAAGCAAAAAAATTATTTGCCGAAGGAAAAGAAAAAGAAGCAGGCATTCCGTTATTACGTGCTTACCGCGGTTTACCAAAAAACACGGCGTTAATTAAATTTTTAAGTGAAAATGGTGTAAGGGCTTTGTTGCAAAAAACAGAGAACTATTACATGCAGGATCAAAATAAAGAAATGCATAAAATAGATGTAGAACTTTATTTTACCATTGATGAAAAAAATAACCACGTTGAGTTAGCTGAAAAAGGAATTGATTTTATTACGGGTAATACCGAAGATACTAAGTTCTTCGTTATTCCAAATGTTGGCGATGAGGTGGCCGAGATCGAAAAGACAATTATCGATCCTAAAGAAAAATTATTAGCTAAAGAAGCTGTAATGCGCGAGTTCAGTATTAAGAGCGAGCGTATTCACACGGTTAACCAATTATTAAAAGCCTATACTGTTTTTGAAAAGGATACAGAGTATGTAATTGATAACGGTCAGGTAAAAATTGTTGATGAGCAAACTGGTCGTATTATGGAAGGCCGTCGTTACAGCGATGGATTGCACCAGGCCATTGAAGCAAAAGAAAATGTAAAGATCGAGGCGGCTACTCAAACATACGCAACTATTACATTACAGAATTATTTCCGTATGTATAATAAGTTAGCGGGTATGACGGGAACTGCAACTACTGAAGCACAAGAGTTTTGGAGCATTTACAAATTAGATGTGGTGGAAATTCCAACTAACCGTGCTATTACCCGCAAAGATGAGCAGGATCTTGTTTATAAAACAAAGCGTGAAAAATATAATGCCGTAATTGAAGAAGTTGTAAAACTAGTGGCAGCCGGCAGACCTGTGCTTATTGGTACAACAACTGTTGAGATTTCTGAATTGTTGAGCCGTATGTTGAAATTACGCGGTATTAAACATAACGTATTAAATGCCAAGTTACACGCAAAAGAGGCAGACATTGTTGCAGAGGCTGGCAAGGCCGGAACCGTTACCATTGCCACCAACATGGCTGGTCGTGGTACCGATATTAAACTTGGGCCAGGGGTTAAAGAAGCTGGTGGTTTGGCCATTATTGGTACTGAGCGTCATGAGAGCCGCCGTGTAGACAGGCAATTACGCGGTCGTGCAGGTCGTCAGGGAGATCCGGGTTCATCACAATTCTTTGTTTCGTTAGAGGATAATTTAATGCGTTTGTTTGGTAGCGAGCGTATTGCTTCTTTAATGGATAGAATGGGATTAAAAGAAGGTGAAGTTATTCAACACAGTATGATCTCGAAAAGTATTGAGCGAGCACAGAAAAAAGTGGAAGAAAACAACTTTGGCACACGTAAACGTTTGATAGAATATGATGACGTAATGAATGCGCAACGTGATGTTATTTACAAACGTCGCCGTAACGCTTTATATGGAGATAAATTAAGCATTGATATTGCTAATATGATCTACGAAGTAGCAAGCAGCTTAATTGACGAGTATCAACCAAATAAAGATATTGAAGGATTTAATTTAGATTGTATTAAGAATTTTGGAATTGAAAGTCCGTTTACCGAGCAGGAGTTTAATTCAGGTAAAGAAGATGATCTGGCCAATAAATTGTTTGATGCAGTTCAAAAATATTACACCGAAAAATCGCATGTGGTTGCCGAGCAGGCTTTCCCTGTGGTTAAAGATGTTTATACAAATCCTAACAATACGTTCGAGAACATTGTTACACCATTTAGCGATGGAATAAAAGGTATACAGGTAATTGCTAATCTTAAAAAAGCTTACGAAACAAGAGGTCGCGAATTGATCTTGGGCTTTGAAAAAGCAGTTGTATTGGCTATGATCGACGATTCGTGGAAAGAACATTTACGCGAATTAGATGACTTAAAACAAGCTGTACAAAATGCGTCATTAGAGCAAAAAGATCCATTGGTAATTTATAAGTTAGAGTCATTCAACTTATTTAAAGACATGATCATTAAGAGTAATAAAGAGGTGATCTCTTTCTTAATGAAAGGTGGCTTGCCAACCGAGAATCAACAACAGCAACGTTTTACACAAGAACAACCTAAGCAAAAAAAGGAAAAACTGGTGGAGAGCCGTGATGAAAATATTGTTGAAGAACAGAATGCACAACAAAAACCAAAAATTCAACCCATTCGCGTAGAGCAAAAAATAGGACGTAATGACCCTTGCCCTTGCGGAAGCGGTAAAAAATACAAGAGCTGTCACGGACAGGGATTGTAAAATAAAATTTCTTTAAACAAAAAAGCCACTTAAATAAAGTGGCTTTTTTGTTTTTAAATATGTGTGTCACTTCGTGCACGGTAAAGCGGTTGAGCTTTGAGCGAGTTTGTGCGTTTGCGAGAAGCGATAGGTATCTCGACTGCGCTCGACATGACGGGTCTTTATAATTTACAACATCTTCAATAAACTCTGTAAACTTGTTTTTTCCGAAAGGATGGAATGTAATTTATCAATTGCTACGCGTTCCTGTTTCATAGTATCGCGGTCGCGAATTGTTACAGTTTTATCTTCTAAGCTTTGATGATCTACTGTAATACAAAAAGGTGTACCAATAGCATCTTGCCTGCGGTAACGTTTTCCTACAGTATCTTTTTCATCATAAGCCATCATAAAATCAAACTTCAATTCTTTCATAATGCTTTCTGCTAATTCAGGCAAACCGTCTTTTTTAACCAAAGGAAAAACAGCTGCTTTGTATGGGGCAAGAGCAGGAGGTAGGCTTAATACAGAACGTGTGTCCCCACCTTCTAACGATTCTTCTTTTAAAGCGGAAGAAAGTATTGATAAAAATAAACGATCTAATCCAACAGATGTTTCTACTACATAAGGCACGTAACTTTGATTCAACTCCGGATCAAAATACTGTAATTTTTTTCCGCTAAATTGTTCGTGTTGTTTTAAGTCAAAATCTGTACGACTATGAATACCTTCCAGTTCTTTAAATCCGAAAGGGAATTGGTGTTCGATATCCGCAGCGGCGTTTGCGTAATGCGCCAGTTTTAAATGGTCATGAAAGCGATATTTTTCTTTGCCTAAGCCTAAAGATAAATGCCATTTTAAACGTGCCTGTTTCCAGTAATCGTACCATTCCATTTCTGTTCCTGGTTTCACAAAAAATTGCATTTCCATTTGTTCAAATTCACGCATACGGAAAATGAATTGACGTGCTACGATCTCATTTCTAAACGCTTTACCGGTTTGCGCGATCCCAAAAGGAATTTTCATCCTTCCGGTTTTTTGCACATTTAAATAATTTACAAAAATACCTTGCGCTGTTTCCGGACGTAAATAAATGGTATTTCCTTCTTCTGAAACAGAACCCATAGATGTGCTGAACATTAAATTAAATTGGCGAACATCTGTCCAATTCTTTGTTCCGCTTATAGGGCAAACAATTTCAAGGTCAACAATAATTTGTTTTACCTCTGCTAAATTATTATCGTTTAATGCTGTTTTAAAACGCGCATTAATGTTGTCAATTTTTTCCTGGTATTCTTTTACACGCGCGTTGGTAGACTTGAACATAGCCGCATCAAAATTCTCAAAACGTTTTGCAGCTTTTTCAACTTCTTTATTTATTTTATCTTCAATTTTTGCAACCTGTTCTTCAATTAACACATCGGCGCGGTAACGTTTCTTGCTGTCTTTATTATCAATTAACGGATCGTTAAAAGCATCTACGTGCCCGCTGGCTTTCCAGGTGGTTGGATGCATGAAAATGGCAGCATCAATACCAACAATATTCTCGTTCATTTGCACCATGGCTTTCCACCAATAGTCGCGAATATTTTTCTTTAACTCAGCACCCAATTGTCCGTAATCATAAACAGCACCAAGCCCGTCATAAATTTCGCTGCTCGGAAAAATAAATCCGTATTCTTTACTGTGAGAAATTACATTCTTAAAAAAATCTTCTGGTTTTATATTACTCATCTTGGAATTAAAATTTAAAGTTCAAAATTTAAAGTTCAAAAATAATCTTTTTATGAATGTTAATTCAACTCAAGATTATCTATCAGTCTTATTTTACCAACAAATACAGCAATTAAAGCAACTGCTTTTATAGAAGGGTCAATTTTTTCAATTTCCTTTAAGTCAGCTGTGCAGATCTCAAAATATTCTAATTTCATAACCGGTACTTTTAAAATTTCCGCAGCTACAAAATCTTTGGCTCTTTTAATGCCATTGCTTAATGCAATGTGTTTGGCTTCCCGCATTATTTTAGGTACCAACGCTGCAATGTGTCTTTCTTCTTCATTTAATAGAGCATTACGCGAACTCATGGCAAGCCCGTCTGCCTCTCTTAATATGGGACAATTTACAATTTCAATGAGCGACTGCATTTGTTTTATCAATGCTTTAATGATCATTACCTGCTGGTAATCTTTGCTTCCAAAAAAGGCTTTATCCGGTTCTACAATTTCAAACAGGCGTTTTACTACCTGGGCAACACCATTAAAGTGCCCCGGCCTGTATTTACCTTCTAAAACAGAATTTAAATAACCGAAATCATATGTTTCAATAACAGGTCCGGTTGGATATATTTCTTCAACAGAAGGTAAAAACAATATGTCGCAGCCTGCATTTTCTAAAAAAGCAGCATCTTTTTCAGGCATTCGGGGGTATCTTTTAAGATCTGCCTTATCATTAAACTGCGTTGGGTTAACGAAAATGCTGCAAACCGTTATGTTACAAGCACTTTTTGAGATAGAAATAAGTGAGATATGACCATTATGCAAGGCGCCCATGGTTGGCACAAAGCCAACCGTTTGGTTTTTAGCTTTTATTTCGCTTAAAAAGGCCTTTAAATCTGCTATTTTCGTGAAAATTAACATGATAAAAGGGGCAAATGTACATTTTACTTTGAAATATGGATTTTTTTTTATTACTTTTGTATAATATTTTACAGTACTTGTATAATATCTTATCAGGAGAAAACTAAAAATTTAGTATGAAGAAAGCCAGAGTTCTTTTTGTTTCGCAAGACATTACCCCTTATTTAGACGAAACCTACATTGGAAAAATTGCCAGAAAGCTACCGCAGGGTATTCAGGAGCGAGGTAAAGAAATTCGTACTTTTATGCCGAAATACGGCTGTATCAACGAAAGAAGACATCAGTTACACGAGGTTATTCGCCTTTCAGGAATGAATATGGTGATAAACGATGTTGATCATCCTTTAATTATTAAAGTTGCCAGTATACCAAGTGCGCGTATGCAGGTATACTTTATTGATAATGAAGAGTATTTTAGCCGTAAAGCGGTTTTAACTGATAAAACAAGCGGTAAATACTTTGAAGATAATGATGAGCGGGCTATGTTCTTTGTTCGTGGTGTTGCCGAAACAGTTAAAAAATTAGGCTGGCAGCCAGATATCATCCACTGCCATGGCTGGTTTACTTCATTAATGCCATTGTATATTAAAAAATATTATGCTGAGGACCCTTTGTTTGCAGACACCAAAGTAGTTGTATCTGTATATGAAGATGAATATCCGAAAATGTTAAATAAAAAATTCATTGATAAATTAACGTTTGACGGATTTAATAAAAAAGACCTTAAACATATTTCTGAAGAATCGAGTCACATTAACATGTTGAAACAATCTTTAGAGTTTGCTGACGGTATTATCCAGGGAACAGAAAATTTAAACCCTGAATTAGAGAAATTTATCAAAAAAACAGGAAAACCATTTTTAACTTATAAGAACGAATTAGAATATATGGATTCATTTAATGAGTTTTATGATGTTATGCTTGAAGAAGCAAACGTTTTAAGTTAAGTATTTTAAACCTTAATAAATGCCCTGCAGTTTGTAGGGCATTTTTTTTGATTTTTTAGTAAATAATAAAAATGCCTGCTTTAAATAAATCCCTATTTTTAGCGTTTATAATTATAGTTTGAAGATCTTAAAAAATACTACATTCTTATTTTGCGTTTTAATAGCTTTTGCCTCTTGTAAAAAGGATAAAAGTATTTTAGGTGTTGATGGCCAGCCCGAAAATGACGGTTTAAATGCAAGTGTTTGTGATACAGCAATTATTACGGCTTTCACAAAAAAAACCGATTCAATTATTTCATTTAACGATAAACTTAAATATTTAGGCAGTAACCAGGATCCAACTTTTGGGCGTATGGATGTGGGTTTGTATATGAATGCAAATATTCCAAATGGCGTTACGTTTGTTTCTTTTGGTGATGATGCCAATTTAGTTTCATCAGAAATAATTTTAGTGGTTAATACAATTAATTTTGTTGGCGATCAAAGTACAGCATTAACCTATTCGGTTTTTGCGCTCGATTCAGTTTTAGATAATTCAAGGCCTTATTTTACAAGCAATACAAGATTACACAATAAAAATTCTTTATTGGGAGTTTATACAGGAACTTATAGTGTATTGGACAGCAAATTGGTTTTAAGAATTCCTATTGATAATAATTTTGCAAAATCAATCTTAAATAACCCGCAATATCTTATTGATAATTCAACCTTCTTAAGCAAGTACAAAGGGTTTTACATTACAGCTGCAGGAAGCAATTTAAATCCGGGTACTTCTGCCGGAGCGCAAGGTGTAATTGCCCATTTTAATTTAGAAGATCCGTTAAGCGGATTTTATTTACGCTATCAAAAAGGCACACCCTCCGCCACCAAAGAAAATCTTTCGTTCAGGTTTCAATTTTCAGGTAGCAATGCGCTTAGGTTTAATACGGTGAAATTTGATGCGAGTACTGGTAATTATCTGTTAAATAACCAACTTACCGGTGATAGTATATTGGGTAATCAAAATTTATTTTTAAAAGGTTTAGGTGCAACAAGGATAAAACTCAAAATCCCTTTTTTAGATTATTTAAAAAATTATGCCGATACGGTTCCATTGGCAATTAACCGTGCAGAATTTAGTTTTTATGTTGATCCTTCATTTCTTGGTGTTGTTGGCAGTGGCGTTTATTATACACCGCCTAAGCTGGCTCTTTTGCCATTAGATTCTACAGGTAAAGAAACATACGCGATCGATCAGTTAAGCAGTACCGATTTTAATTTAAGATATGGTGGCGATTTTGATGCAACCAACAACCGTTATGTTTTTAATATTGCAAGGCATGTACAGGCAATTTTAAATAAAGAAAAAAAGAACTGGGGTTTTCATTTAGTAGTTGCCGATCCTGAAAGAACAGAAGTTATACGTCGTGATAACATCGCCGAAAGAGTAGTATTGGCCGGAAATAATCATCCAACACTTCGCCCAAGATTTAAAGTAACTTATATTAAATATAAACACGATAAATAATTTTATCGATGTTTTAATAGCTCAAATCATATTTTAATTATAGCTTCACGGGTGGATACAAAAACCTTAAATAAATTATTAAACCTTGATGTAGATCCAATAGCACCCGGTTTTATAATTTATTCTGAAGAAGCTTCTCCTCGATTAAATTACGTTGCCGAATTTATATTTAAACATGTTTTAAAAGTAAATATAAAAATTACAGCCTCTGTTTCTGAATTTGAAATATCCCCTTTATATAAGATTAATTATTCTGAAAAAAGTATTCCGGTTTCACTTCAAATTTTACCTGCCGGTTTTTTATTTGAAAACGGTGTAACTGAAAATAAACCCGAAGTGGTCCTTAAAAACAGCTTAATTTATTTTTTTGAAAATAAGCAAGCAGCAAACACAAATTTTAATTACGATATTTTTTCGGCTGTTTTTTATTTTATCTCGAGATATGAAGAATGGCAAAGCTTTGAAGCTGATGCTCATGGCCGTTTTGAAGCAAAAGAAAGCATTTTGTTTAAAAATAATTTGCATTTAAAACCCGTAGTTGATATTTGGATATATGAGTTGAAAAGTGAATTGGAAAAATTCTATTACGAGCTTAAATTCCCTCAAACTAAATTTAAAGCAATAAGCACTATTGATGTTGATAATCTTTATGCCTATAAAAAAAAGGGTTTTTTTAGAACATCCGGTGCTATTTTAAAAGATGTTTTAAAATTTGACTTCAAAAATTTAAACTACCGTTTAAAGGTACTTCAAAATAAGCAAAAAGACCCTTTTGATATTTATTCAGAAGTATCTGAATTTTGTAACGATAAAAACATTCCGCTTTTTGTTTTTTTTCTTTGCGCTACAGGTAATAAATACGATAGAACGGTTGATCCGCGATCGGGCGCTTTTATTGAAGTAACTAAAAATTTAAAAAAGCAAGACGCAATTATTGGTTTGCATCCCTCGTATTATTCATCGCAAAATGCAGATCTGTTGTCATATGAAATGCAATCTCTTTCTAAAACGGCAGCTATTCCCATAAATCTTTCGCGACAGCATTATTTAAGATTTAACATAAAAACAACACCAGCTTTATTAATGCAAAATGGTATTATTGCCGATTTTACAATGGGCTTTGCTTCTGCTCCCGGTTTTCGTGCAGGTACCTCTTTTCCTTTTTATTATTTTAATTTAAATGAAAATAAGCCGCAGCAACTTTTAATGGTTCCTTTTTGTACAATGGATGGCGTGTATTTTGTATATAATAGGGTAGAGCCTGAAAAAATGTTAAGTTCTTTAAAGGATCTGGCTTCTGAGGTTAGAAAAGTGAACGGTTTGTTTGTTTCTGTTTTTCATGAACGTACCTTTTCTAACCATTTATACCCCGGTTACGACCGTATTTATAATAATTTTTACCAAACAGTAAATGACCTTTAACCTCATAAATAAATGTTGTATCTTTAAACCATGAAATTTACAAAATTCTCATACCTGTTAACCGGCCTAAGTGCATTGTTTTTATTTTCGTGTAAGAATGATTTAAACATTAATGCACCATATAAAGAAGTACCAACTGTTTATGCGGTTTTATGTCCGCAGGAAACTATGCAAATGATAAGGGTAAACAAGGTTTTTTTGGGTGAGGGAGATGCTAATCAAATGGCACAGGTGGCAGATTCCATTAATTATCCGGCTGGCGAATTAAGCATAAGTTTAGAGCGTTTTGTAAACGGTGTACCTGCATGGTCATCACCTTCAAATCCAAATCATACAATTACTTTCCGCGATTCTATTATCCAGGCCCAGCCCGGTGCATTTAATACTACACAAAGGGTATATGTTACTTCAGACAGGTTGTATACAAGCGGACAATATGTTTTAAAAATAAAAAACATTAAATCAGGAAACGAATTTGTTGCAAAAGCAAATGCTATTGATAGTATTAAAACCGGTGTAAATGGTTTTGCCCCATTTTGCCCGCCATATTTTCCTGTAACGCCAGGCTCTGTGTCTCCATTAGATCCTCCTGCCTTTAACGCCGCGTATATTGATTACAGTAGTCAAAATCAAACTTATTCACCTAAATTTTTTCCAAATGAGGGCGCCATTTATACCATAAAATTAAGATTCTTTTTTTACGATTATCCAAGTGGTGTAGGTATCGATTCTGTTTCAAGATATGTCGATTATAACTTTGGAAATCAATACATAAAAGATCTTAGAACCATTCAAAATTTTAAAGTTTTTGCTTTTGATTTCAGGGGGCAGGATCTTTTTAATGCTGTAGGTTTTAATCTCTCTAAAATGAACCTTAATACGAGTGTTAAACGTAAAATGTATAAAATGCAGGCATTTGCTTATACTTCAACCCAGGAATATATTGATTATTTACAATTTACCTCACCGTCTTTAAGCATTGCACAGGATAAGCCTATTTATTCAAATTTTGAGAACAGGGCGGCTATGGGTATTTTTACTTTCAGAACCCGTCATTCGGTATACAAAGAGTTGCAAAGCCCTTTTATATCTCAATTTTCGTTTAATCAATACACTTGTAAGTATAATTTTCTTACTGCGGCTTACTTTCCGCAAGGTTGCACCCCTTAGTCTGACTTTTTTGTAGGAAATCCCTTTCTTTTCGTGCCATTTTGTAGCATTTTTTCACAGATTTTGTGACAGGATGTCGTTAATTTTTACATTATTCCATTTGGCATATTTATTGAGATATTATTTGAAAAAATAACATACTTAATTAAAAATAAATAAAATGGGAAAAATAATTGGAATAGATCTTGGAACCACTAACAGCTGCGTTTCAGTAATGGAAGGTAATGAAGCTGTGGTTATACCAAATAATGAAGGTAAACGTACAACCCCCTCTGTTGTTGCCTTTGTAGAAGGTGGCGAACGTAAAGTTGGCGACCCTGCAAAACGCCAGGCAATTACTAATCCTCGTAAAACAGTTTATTCAATTAAACGTTTTATGGGCCATACTTTTGACGAAGTAAGCGGTGAAGCTGGCCGTGTACCTTATAAAGTAATTAAAGGCGACAATAATACACCACGTGTAGAGATTGACGATCGCAAATATACGCCACAAGAAATCTCAGCTATCATTTTACAAAAAATGAAAAAAACTGCTGAAGATTTTTTAGGCACAGAAGTTAGCGAAGCTGTTATTACAGTGCCTGCTTATTTTAACGATGCGCAGCGTCAGGCTACTAAAGAAGCCGGTGAAATTGCAGGTTTAAAAGTAAAACGTATCATTAACGAGCCTACCGCTGCTGCATTGGCGTACGGTATGGATAAAAAAGGTAAGGATATTAAATTAGTGGTGTTTGATTGTGGTGGTGGAACGCATGACGTGTCTGTATTAGAATTAGGTGACGGCGTGTTTGAAGTAAAATCTACCGATGGTGATACCCATTTAGGTGGTGATGATTTTGACCAGGTAATTATTGATTGGTTAGCGGATGAATTTAAAAAAGATGAGGGATTAGATTTACGTCAGGATCCAATGGCTTTACAACGTTTAAAAGAAGCCGCAGAAAAAGCGAAGATCGAATTATCTAGCTCAACTTCAACTGAAGTAAACTTACCTTACATTATGCCGGTTAACGGCATACCAAAACATCTGGTAAAAAGCTTAACACGTGCAAAATTCGAGCAATTAGCAGATAGCTTAATTCAACGCACTATTGAGCCATGTAAATCAGCATTAAAAAATGCAGGTTTGTCAACTTCCGAAGTAGATGAAATTATTTTAGTGGGTGGTTCAACACGTATACCTGCTGTACAGGCTGCTGTAGAAAAATTCTTTGGTAAAGCCCCAAACAAAGGTGTTAATCCGGATGAGGTGGTTGCTTTAGGTGCAGCTATACAAGGCGGTGTATTAACCGGTGAAGTAAAAGATGTATTGTTGTTAGATGTTACACCTTTATCATTAGGTATCGAAACAATGGGTGGTGTGTTTACAAAATTAATTGAGTCGAATACAACCATACCTACAAAAAAATCGCAGGATTTTAGTACCGCTGCAGATAATCAACCTTCTGTACAAATTGTTGTATATCAAGGTGAGCGTCCAATGGCCCGCGATAACCGTAAATTAGGAGAATTTAATTTAGATGGTTTACCTCCTGCGCAACGTGGCGTACCACAAATTGAAGTAACATTTGATATTGATGCGAATGGTATTTTAAATGTAAGTGCAAAAGATAAAGCGACAGGTAAATCGCATAACATACGTATCGAAGCTAAGAGTGGTTTAAGCCAGGAAGAGATAGATCGCATGAAACGCGAAGCAGAAGCAAATGCTGATTCAGATAAAAAAGCGAAAGAGGAAGTGGATAAAATGAACGAAGCAGATGCGATGATCTTCCAAACAGAAAAGCAATTAAAAGAGTTTGGGGATAAAATTCCTGCAGAAAAAAAATCACCTATTGAAAGTGCTTTAGCAGATCTTAAAGCTGCGCACGCTTCAAAAGATATTGATAAAGTAAACGCTTCGTTAACAGCTATAAATGCTGCATGGGGCGCTGCAAGCGAAGATATGTATAAGGCACAGCAAAATGCCGGTGCAAACCAACAAAACAATGATCCAAACAACAACGGTGCGCAAAACAATAACACTCAAAACGCCGGCGAAAATGTTACGGATGTTGATTTTGAAGAAGTAAAATAATTTAATTAAAAAATAAAAAACATGTTATCATTGGCGCTAATACTTTTTTGTTCTTTGTTGATTGCAACTGTTTTGATGCAAAATTCAAAAGGTGAATTTCAAAGCAAAATGGCTAGACAAGTTGTAAGCATAAAAAAGGCAAATACTTTTATTGAAAAAACAACATGGGCTTTGGCAATATTAGTAATGGTATTTACGATCTTAATTAGATAATTTTTTAAAGTTTAATTTCAATGAATCATCCCTTCGGTGTAAGCCGGAGGGATTTTTTGTTTTAATAAACTGTTGTACTATATTTATAGTATTAAAATGAAAAAGATCCATCCAAGTACCACCCTGGGTGTTGTACTCAATATCGGTTCAATTGTTTGCCTTGGTTTGGGCTATGTTTTGCCGGCATCCATATTATCGCTGGTGGCTTATTTTGCCTCTATTAAAGAAGTTTCAAAATATACCAGCTGGTATCAATTCATTACTGTTTTTTGTTCGGCTCTTTTAATTGGTTTTTCTCTTGATCTTCCTTTTCACCATTTTCCGTTTTTAACACTTGCTTTATTATTGGCAGGCTTTGGTTCTATTTTACGGATCGTATTTTTTACCACCTTTTCTTATACCGGTTATTCGTGGTTTGAGCCTTTAATGTTTTGTTTATCACTAGTTGTTTATGTTTTTGGTAATATTTTTGTTGCTTACGGTTGGCAGGGTTACGCATTTCCTGCACCCATATTATTGTTTGCTGCATTATTAGGCTGGGGTATTTTAAAAGATAAAAAACAATTAAAGATCCATTCGGGTGGTTACCGCGTACAAATAGGAAAGCCGGCTAACGAATTTGAATTACCTGACCAGGATGGTAATCTTGTAAAGCTTTCTGATTTTAAAGATAAACGTCATTTATTATTGATATTTGTTCGTGGCGATTGGTGCCCGGGTTGCCACATGATGTTACGTACCTACGAAAAAAACAATGCGAAATTTCAGGAGAAAAATATTTTAGTAATGGCCATTGGCCCCGATCCTATTGGTGTAAACAGAGGAATGGTTGAGAAGTTAGGATTGGATTTTAAAGTATTGGCCGATGAAGGACAGCGTACAGCTATGGTATATGGTGTGCAGTTAAAAGAGTATGATAATGATTTTGCCGAGAAGTATGAAGAAGGAATTCCTTTGCCCGCATCTTTTTTAATTGATAAAAGTGGTATTGTACGTTATGTTTCCCGGCCTGATAAAGTAGGGGAGTTCTTAAATCCATCACTGATATTTCCAATAATTGAAGAATTGGATGCTAAACTCAAGATATCTAAAGATAATAATACAGAAATTTTTAAAGACAAAGAGTCTGACAAAGTTTCTACAACTGAAGAAACAAAAAAATATGAGCACGCCATTGCTTCATTAAAAAAACAATTAAGCAATTACGAAAGCATAATTGATCAGGCAAATGATTCTATTATCGTTATTGATATTGTAGATGGTAAGATCCACCAATCTAATCCAAGCGCAGCTAAGTTATTGGAGTATTCAAAAGAAGAGTTGGAGAAAATTTCTTTATTCGATCTTCATCCGAAAGAGTATCTCGAAAAAAGTTCAAGTATTGTTGCTGATGTTTGGGAAAAGGGCGGTTTAATATATAAGGATATTCCCTTTGTTACAAAATCAGGAAATTTAATTCCTGTAGAGTGTTCAGCTAAAGTAGCGCCATTTGCGGGAAGACCGGCAATTGTAATTTATGCGCGCGACATAACTGAACGCTTGCGTTTGGAAAAAGAAATCAGCGAACAAAGACAACAGATTGATGAAAAAAATAAAGATATTTCGGATAGTATCGAGTATTCAAAACGCATACAAAGATCCATTTTTATTGAGAAAGAAAAACTAAAAGAATATGTGCCAAACTCTTTTATCTTTTTTAAGCCAAGAGATGTGGTTAGCGGTGATTTTTACTGGTTCACTAATTATGATATTAAAGATGACCTGCATTCTGCTGATGGCTATCATTATAAAGCAGGAACGAATATTTTAGTAGTAGCAGCTGTTGATTGCACTGGCCATGGTGTTCCCGGCGCCTTTATGAGTATTATTGGTAATACACTTTTAAATCAAACTTTAAATAATTTAACGGTAAATTCCGCAGGGCGCGCATTGGATTATGTAAACTCTGAATTAAAGAAAAGTTTAAATAAGAATAGTAATGAAACACCTTTGCGTGATGGAATGGATGTGGCTTTGTGTTGTATTGATATAAAAGGCATGCGTTTAGAATATGCAGGCGCAAACAATCCTATTTATATTGTAAGAAATAAAGAACTGATAGAGTTTAAAGCGGATAAACAACCAATAACAGCATCTATGGAAACGGGTGCAAAACCTTTTACCAACAAATTATTCGATCTGCAAAAAGATGATGTTGTTTATTTATTTACTGATGGTTATGCCGATCAATTTGGCGGCGAGAATATTCCGGGTACAAAACCGGGCGGTAAAAAGTTCTTATACAAACGTTTTAAAGAAACGTTAATAAGTATGCAGGGTCAAACAATGGATGAACAAAAAGCTACTTTATACAACACGTTCGAAAAATGGCGCGGCACTCTAACTCAGGTAGATGATGTATTGGTAATTGGTATTAAAATTTAATTACTCTTGAAAGAAAAACTCCCCCTCTCTAAACAAATTGCTTATGCTTTTGGCATGATGGGCTGGAGTATTATGATCAACTTGATTAGCGTAATTCTGGTTTATTTATACATTCCGCCTACAAGCAGTGGTTTGCCAAACTTAATTACGCAGGTGGCGGTTTTTGGCATCTTTAATGTTATTGCTATTGTTACAGCAAGTGGCAGATTGATAGACGCTGTGTATGATCCTTTTATTGCACAGTTCAGCGATCAAAGTAAAAATCCAAAAGGCAGAAGAATTCCTTTAATGAAATTAGCGATCATTCCTTCGCTTATTTTTTGTTGTTTGGTTTTTTATCCTTTAAAGCAGGAAGAATGTACTTTAAATATTGTGTGGCTGATTTTTATGTTGATCGGTTTTTATATTTCTTCTACTACTTATATTATTCCTTACAATGCATTGTTGCCGGAATTGGCACCATCATCGCAGGATAAAGTTCGTTTGGCAACCTGGCAATCGGTTGGTTATGTGTTTGGAATTGGTTTTGCATCCAACGCTTTTAATTTAACCGATGTTATTCAAAATTCGTTTGAAGGTATTTCGCGTATATCTTCTTTGCAAATCACAATTGCCTTAATGGCCGCACTGGGCGCTATTTGTATGCTGGTTACTGTTTTAGCCATCGATGAAAAAAAATATTGCGTAAGCCAGCCAAGTGCCATACCAATGAAAAAAGCATTAAGACAAACACTTACTAATAAGAATTTTCTCTTATTCATCGTTGCCGATTTTTCTTATTTCATTGCCGTAACAATTATCACTTCGGGTTTAATGTATTTTGTAACGGTGCTTTTGCAATTGCCTGAAACGATCGGAAATAAACTCATGATCATGATGGTATTGGTCTCTTTTATTTTTTATCCCATTATTAATTTTTTGGCAAAAAAAGTGGGTAAAAAAATAATTGTGGTTGTTTCTCTTGGCTTATTGGCAATAATATTTTTAGGCATTTATTTTTTAGGAAAAAGTGATTTCCATCCTTTGATACAGATTTATACATTGATCGCTTTTGCCGCTATTCCCTTGGCATCATTAAACATATTACCTAATGCTATTTTGTCTGAGATCATTGAAAAAGACAGTGAAGAAACTAAAGAAAATAAAGAGGCTATTTATTTTGCGGTACGTTATTTTTTTGTAAAGATCGCGCAAACCTTTGGTATTGCTTTGTTTGCTATGTTTTTGTTGTATGGTAAAGATGTTGGTAATGATTTTGGAATTCGCTTAAATGGAATTTTAGGTTTTGTGCTTTGCTTTTTAGCAGCGCTTATTTTTACAAGGTTTAAGGAGAAAAGAAATTAAAATTTTACTTCCTTAATACAATAAATTTTTTGGTTTGTTCTTGATTCTTATTATCCTTAATCACCAAGGTATACGTTCCTTCGGGTAGTTCTTTCACATCAATAGATGTATTCTTTTTTGTATTCACTAAAGTATTGCTTTTTATAAGTGCACCATAAACATTATATATAAAATACGAGAATGAGACAATAGAATTATCATTTAATTCTACCATTAGTTTATCATTACAAGGTATGGGATAAATACCTGTTAAATTATCCTCCTCCATTATCTTTAAAGGCTGTGTGGTTTTAAATGGACACAAACTTGTATCTCGTATTGCTGTTGCTGAGTTTTGTATGCCAGCTGATCTGGCAAAATATTTTGTTGTGCCTGTATTTGTAAAACAAACAACAGGTGTTGATATAGATGAAAAAATATAAAATCTGCTATTAAATACACCAACAGATGAACCAATACCTTCAATAACATATGCTGTATTTGGAGAATAATTAAAATCGATCATCGTTCTGCAATTGTATCTTTTATGATATTTATTGTCGAATAATATTGAATCGATTGAAGTAACTTTATAAGATAAACCAGGACCAATATCAAAAACATCATTAATGTTTTTATCAAAGTCAAAAAGAATATGACGGCTTACAGGTGTAAAATTTGGTGTAAGACTGTCTGCATGTAAAAAATAAACTTTTTTATTTAATGTATCATTATAATAATAGCCAATAAATGCAGTAGAATCTCTTCCCTTCATGTCGCAATCTGATTTTGCGGCACCAATATAAAAATGCAAAATAATATTTGCATGTAATTTATGCCAAATGCGATTGTTATTTATAGTATAACCTTTTGTGTAATAATTATAAGCGTGATCTTTTGAGCAGTACTCTCCAAAATTAGCGGAGCCTGTTCTTATGGTATGCCATGTTAAGGTAGTATCAAAAGCCCTGTATTTTTGGGCATGTGACACAAAATGAAAAGTAATTATAATAAATACAAGAAAGATTCGAAGCATTTTAATATAAAGATACAAAAAAGATAAGAATTTACCTCCGAATATTATTCGGTCTTGCATACACCATTTGCATTACATTAATGTTACGCATAGCAAATGCAGCTTCGCAGTAGCATAAATAGTAATTCCATTTACGAATGAAATGGTCATCAAAACCTAAGGCTTTAACTTTATCAAGATGTTTATTGAATTCGGTACACCAAATATTTAATGTATGCGCGTAATCTAAACCAATGTCTTTAAGATCAACCAAAGTAAGATCACTTGTTTCGTTAACTGATTTGTTTATTGCCGCAACGGATGGTAATAATGAACCGGGGAAAATATGTTTCTGTATCCAGTCAACACCATTCTTTAAACTTTCAAAACGTGAATCAGGGCAAGTAATTACCTGCATGGCAAAAATGCCATCTTTCTTTAAAAGATCTGCACATTTTTTAAAATAGGTATTGTAAAACTCGGCGCCAACGGCTTCCAGCATTTCAATAGAAACTATTTTGTCAAACTTCCCTTCCAGCAAACGATAATCTTTTAATACAACTGTAATATTATCTGAGAGATTTTCTTTTATAACACGTTCTTTTGCCAGTTTATATTGCTCTTCTGAGATTGTAACAGTTGTTACTTTGCATTTATAATTCTTGGCCATATGTATGGCATTACCACCCCAGCCACTGCCAATCTCCAGTACATGATCACTTTCTTTTAAATGTAATTGTTTGCATAAGCGATCGTATTTTGCCAACTGAGCGTCTTTCAAACTCATATTCTCTTCTTTAAAATAAGCAGAAGAGTAGGTCATTGTTTCATCCAGGAACAGAGCGAAAAAATCGTTGTTGAGATCGTAATGTTCTGAAATATTTTTCTTTGAGCCATCAACGCTATTAGCTCTTTTTGTATGATAGATCTTATTGAATATTTTAAGCACATTTAGAATAAATGATTTGGCATTACTGCCTGATGCGGTAGGCGCATTCTCCACATTTAATAAAAACCATTTGATGACGTTGGTAATATTGTCAGTTTCCCATTCTCCTTCGGTATATGCTTCACCAAAACCAATATCACCATAAAGTACACAACGCTTAAAAAAATACTGATCTTTTATTTCGACAGTTGCTTCAATATTTCCCTCACCATTGCCAATCTTAATTAGTTGACCGTTTGGCAAAGTAAGATTAAGTGTACCCAATTGCATTTTAGAAAGCAGATCAATGATCACTTTTTCGTAAAACCCCGGTTTTGATATGGTGCTTGTTAATGTTGACATTATGTACTTCGAATTTAAGAATATTAACTAAACAATAGACGAACTTTAGCGCATATCCTTACATTATTTTGTGATTTTTATTCGTTTTTATATTTACGAAATACATCCTTTTGCAGATCTGCATGTTCGGCTTTTTTAAAATAGGGAATCTTTTTACGCCATAACAGAAGGGCATTCCAGTGAATTAAGGTTATTATTTTTAGGGTAATCAAAGGGAAACGGATGCTGTACCATAATAAATTGAGGTTAGTGATCGGTTTTTTGTTACCTGTTAAAGTACTTATAAAAACCCTTTCGCCGTTTTTAAAAGTATCAATGCGGTTATTTAGCTTTTCTCCCGGAATTCGTAAATTAAAATCAAAACTTGCATCATGATCCATAAACGGAGAAACATAAAAGTACTTTTCTGTATTTAAATGAAAGATGTTTTCTTTTAGATTTTCTTTTGTCATTAAATATGGTTTCATTTCGCCAAATGTATTACCAACTTCGGCTACACAACAAAGAGGTTTATTCGTCTCATCAAAACAGTAATAAAAAGAAACAGGATTAAAATTATAGCCTAATACGTTTAGGTTGGTCATTAACATAATTTTAGTCGGAACAACTTTTACACTGTTTTGTTCAAGATAATTTAAAATATGTTGCTTGGTACTTTTTGTTTTATCAGGGTCCTCAATTGGTAACTGCAAATGCTCCTTATCTCTGAAATTAAAAAAATTGAATTTATTGTGACTGAATAAAAATAATTTCTTTTTTAATATTTCAATTTCATCCAAATCAATATAGAACATAAACACATTGTAATGAAACCGGTGCGAAACAGGCTTCATGCGATTGTGCATAACAACAGATCTATATAAACAGCTATTCATTTAATGGAAAATGTAAGAGGTAATATGGAAAATGGATTTATCATTGGCTAACAGATTCTTTCGATGATTTTTTTATTGCTGCGAAGATATTTTTTAATTCCTGAGCCTCTTTTATAAAATTTTCAAAGTCTTTTTGATATTTCTCTTCATCATAAAGCTTGTTTAAAACTCTAAGCCAATAAAGACTTTCTCTTGCCTCTTTGTAACTAATACCAATTTTATTTGAAAAATCTCGTTTGGAAACGGCACCTTGAGCTTCTTCGTAATTGGCACAAATAGAAATACTTGACCTTGCAATCTGTCCCTTCGGTATTCTGTAAATGAAATCATCCGGAAGTTTTTTTAGAATTTTTAAAATATTAACTCCGAAATCAAAAGTTCTATCTAATAACTGCTGTGTTTTTTCATTCATATTTATCAGTTTTTATCCATTTTCCCTTTGCCATCTTACATTTTACATTTGTTTGCATAGTTCCACCGCACTTGCATAAGCATCTTCATGAAATCCATATTTAAAATAACTTCCGCAAAAGTATAATGGGCCATTTTGATTCAATGTTTGTAGTTCTTTTTGTGCGTTTATGGCTGCAACATCAAATAAAGGGTGTTCGTACATTATTTCTTTTAGAATTTTACTTTTATTAATGCTTTCAGGAATGGCATTTATGGAAACAAAGTAATTTTTATTTTTTGAAACACCTTGTAAACTGTTCATCCAATAAATAGTGCTTGGAATCTGCTCACCGTTTCTTTGTTCAATCCTATAATTCCAACTGCTCCATGTTAACTTTGTTTTTGGCATGATAGATTCATCGGTATGTACAGTGGCAGAATTCTTCTGGTATTTAAAAGGGGATAATAAACGTTTTTCTTCTTCGGTTGGATTTTCCAATAGTTTTAAAGTCTGATCTGCATGACTGGCAAATATAACTTTGTCAAATTGGTGAGAGCTTCCGTCTTTTAAAAACAGGGTTGCTGTTCTATCTTCATTTCTCTTTACTTTAATAACAGCATTATTAATTTGAATTTTATCTTTAAAAGGTTTAATTAAAATTTCACGGTATGATTGACTACCGTTTTCTAAAGTATACCATTGGTGTTGCGTATTCAATCCTAAAAAACCATGATTCTTAAAAAAGCGTATTAAGGTTACTGCCGGGAAATCCAACATCTTATCCATTGGCGTACTCCAAACAGCAGAACTCATTGGCACCAGATATTTCCAAAGCATATCTTCACTAAAATTGAATTTTTTGATGTATTGCGCTAACGAATAATTCTGATATTTTGGATCATCCAATATTTCTACACTTATTTTATTAAAGCGCGTGATATCCATTAACATTTTTATATACTTGCTATTAAAGATATTTTTTCGTTGTGCAAATAAACCGTTCAAACCGGAGCCACAATACTCCAATCCACTGGGCATATGTTGTACGCTAAACGACATATCTGTTTTTTTAATAGGAGCTTTTATTTCTTCAAATAATTTGCAAAGATTAGGGTAGGTCTCAAAATTAAAAACCATAAAACCGGTATCCATATGCACTTGTTTCCCTTCTTCATCTGTAGAAAAAGTATTGGTATGCCCGCCAATATAATCGTTCTGTTCAAACAAAGTAAGGTTGTAATTTTTTTGTAGTAAATGCCCGCAGCCCATACCTGCAATACCTGTTCCTATAATGGCTAATGTTTGCATAATATTATTTTTTAGTGAACAGGTAATGGCTTACGATCCATTCTTCGCCATTGTTATAAGCCCATAATTCTGCACATGCCATATAAAAAATGCGCCAGTATACCCACCATTTTATAGCATTATCTTTACCATAGGTTTCTTCAAATAAAGGAATTATCTCTGTTTTATGCTTATCCATATTTTGCAGCCAGGCTTCAGAAGTTTTGCTGTAATGCATACCGCTTACATGCCAGTGTTTTTGAATGCTTAAATGCTCGTTAAAATACAATAACAGGTCATCACTTGGCATGATGCCACCGGTAAAAAAATATTTACTCATCCAATCTGTATCGTCTATCACTTCAAATTTGTACGCATATTCTTTATGTGTGAAAATATGAACAAATAGTTTTCCTTCCTGTTTTAAAAGGGTAGAAACTTTATGCATTAATTTTTGATAATTACGCATGTGTTCAAACATCTCTACAGAAACTACACGGTCAAATGTTTTATCGAAAGTAAAATCATTGATGTTGATGGTAATAACTGTCAGATTATTTATGCCTCTCAATTTTGCCTGTTCATCAATATAAATTTTTTGTGTGCGCGAATTGGACACAACCGTAAAATTGCTTTTTGGAAATTTGGCAGACATAAATAATGAAAGCGATCCCCAGCCGCAGCCTAATTCCAATACATCTTGCCCATCTTTTAATTCTGCTCGCTCGCAGGTTATTTCCAGCATGTCTTTTTCGGAAGTATCAATATCTTTCACGCCATCTTTCCAATAACCGCTGCTGTATTTTAAATGTTTGCCTAAACAATACTGATAAAATTGTGTGGGCACTTCGTAATGCTGTTCATTGGCTTCCTGTGTATTAATAGCAATAGGTGAGGCTTTTAATTCATCTATCAATTTCATTAAATGCGCTTGTTGCGCTTCAGTATTTCCTTTGTTCTCATCTTTTAATCTTTGCTTTAAAAGATTACGAATGCCAATACGAATTAATGAATCAGGAACTTTATTTTTTTCTAATAATTTATCGTAAAACATAATTTAATATTAATGTAATATGGAAGAGGTAAGATGGAAAAGGAATGGACAAATACATCCCCCATTTTCCCTTTTACATTTTCCCTTAATTTTTTTTGAACCATGGAACAAAAACGCTTGTTGTTCTTTGATACTCTTTGTAAGCATCGCCTTTACTGCGCACTGCTTGCTCTTCCGTCATTGGTATTCCGGTAACTTTAAAAATTAAATAACCGATAGATAATGGACAAATAGCTGCTAACCAGCCATACGGACTAGGGAAGGCAAAAATTAAAACAGAGACCCAAATAGAGAACTGAAAAAAATAATTGGGGTGGCGTGAGTAATTCCATAACCCATATTGGCAAACCTTACCTTTATTCTCAGGTTGCTTTTTAAAATAAGCCAATTGCCAGTCTGAAATTCCTTCACCAATAATACATAATAGCCATAGGCCGGCGCCAATGTATTCTAAAATTGAAATTTCAAAATTTTTATTTAGTGCAATAATAAAAAAGGGAATTGATAACATTACATTTGAAAAAGCCTGCATCTGGAAAAAGAAAAAGAACTTGGTGTCATTCCATTCTGTACGCAATTGTTTGTAACGTCCTTCTTCTTCTTTTAAATGAGAGCCTACACGTATCAATAAATATATTCCTAAACGTAAACTCCATAAACTCGCCAACCCACAAACCAGGTTTACTCTTTTAGGTTCTCCATCTGCCAGGTACCAAATAATGGCGGCAATAACAGTAAAATTAAACGCCCAAAAAATATCAACTATACCGTTGTTCTTTATTTTTAATGCCCACAGGTAAATTATTATCATTATAACAGCAACGGCTGCCCATGAAATAAGCGGAATTGATAAATAATTACTCATATGTTTAACTAATAAATTAGTATTAAATATACGAGTTATTTGAGATAACGGTTTTTTTAAACAGAATATTATAAGAAATTATTTTTCTGCGTAATAGATGGCTACAGATCCAATACCAAGCCCTTTATAATAGGTGTTTTTGTAATTAAGTTTGTTAAGTATGTTTACAAAATTTTGGTTGTGCGGAAATGCTTTAACGCTATTGGTAAGATAATCATAAGCTTTTTTATCCTGGGAGAACACTTTACCTATTAAGGGTGTAAGTATAGAAAAGCCAACATTATAAACACCTTTAAAAAATTTATTTTCAGGAAAAGATGTTTCAAGAATCACGATTTGTCCGCCAGGTTTTAAAATGCGTTGCAAATTTAAAAGGCCTTTTTCAAGGTTCTCAAAATTTCTTACTCCAAAGCCAACTACAATGGCATCAAAGGTGTTATCCGCAAAATCTAATGTTTCGGCATTGCCGTATTCAAGTGTAATTAATTTATTAAGGCTAAGATCTTTTACTTTCTCCCTGCCTAATTGCATCATGCCTTCGCTTATATCGATGCCGGTTATTTTTTCAGGCTTTAAGTCTGCACAAGCAATTGCAAAATCACCGGTGCCGGTAGCAACATCTAAAATTATTTTTGGTTGTTTAGTTTTTAAAAGGCTGACACATTTTTTGCGCCAGTTTTTGTGGCCACCAAAAGAAAGAATAGTGTTTATGCGATCATAACGTTTGGCAATAGTGTCAAACATTTTTGCAACCTGCTCTTTTTTGGGATCAGTGTTTTTGTAAGGGGTAACGTTGTCGTGCTGCATTATTTTACGAAGTTAAGCTTTAATGCTTCTTCAAACAATTGTGATTTATCAATAGGCACAACACCAATTTGTTCACAAACAATACCACCTGATAAATTTGCCAATGCCGCTGTAAATATATCATTGCAATCCAATGCGCGACATAATGATGCAACACTAATTACAGTATCACCTGCGCCGCTTACATCTGCAATACTTCTAACATGTGCAGTAATATGTTCTTTTATTTTACGCGAATTGGTAATAACACCTTTTTCGGCGAGAGTTACCAAAATAGTTTCCGCTTTTTGTTTAACTCTAAAACTACTTACCGCACGTTGCAGTTCATTGATGTTATCGCCACTTACATCCAGTTTAATGCCTTCGCGTAATTCTTTTAAATTTGGTTTAAATAAACTAACACCTTTATAAGTATTGAAGTTTTTCTTTTTAGGATCAACGCAGGTTGGGATATTTTTGCTTTTTGCCAGCTCAACTACTTTATTCACTAATTTAGAAGTGATCAACCCTTTGTTGTAATCTTCAAAAATGATCACATCAATTTTATCATGGTTAATAATAT
Source organism: Bacteroidia bacterium (assembly GCA_016787705.1). Lineage (GTDB taxonomy): Bacteria > Bacteroidota > Bacteroidia > B-17B0 > Aurantibacillaceae > Aurantibacillus. The sequence goes on from JAEUTP010000017.1 coordinate 257,719, forward strand.
GAGAGATGAGCGTTAATAATTGTTGGGTTGCAGCCGCTTCTATTTCATCTTCCACTTCTTCGTCCACTCTTAATAATTGAGCATTGTTTCCGATAACACGTGTTTTAACGGTAGTTACTCTATCACGTACTTTTAAAATACCCTTTTGACTTAATTTTTGCGATTTTAAAAGATCTAAAAATGCCTGACCTTCATAATCAACACCAATTACCGAGCATAAAATAGGATTGGCGCCAAGAGCCTGTACATTAAGCGCTACATTGGCAGCACCGCCCAACCTTCTTTCTTTTTTTGTAACTGCTACAATAGGTACGGGTGCTTCGGGTGATATACGGCTAACTTTACCCCATAAATAACTATCTATCATTACATCCCCGATAATAAGCACGTTAAGATCATTGAAAGATTTAAATACTTCGCGGATATAATCTTTTTTAACTGAAAATTTCTTCATCTGTGATCTGAAAATTATTGAAGTTTTGCTAAAGCTTCTTTCATACGTTTTAAAGCTTCTTTTAAATTCTCTTCGCTGGTGGCGTAAGAAAAGCGAATATAAATATCATCGCCAAAGGCCGCTCCAGGCACTAATGCCAAATGACCTTCATCCAGCAAATAAAACGAAAGGTCGGTTGCGTTATTAATAACATGATCTTTATATTTTTTTCCGAAATAATAAGTTACTTCAGGATAAACATAAAAGGCACCTTGCGGAACGTTAGTTTTTAATCCGGGAATCTCTTTCATTAGCCCCAAAACAAGGTCTCTACGTTTTAAAAAAGCGTCACGCATTGGTTTAATATATGTATCATAATCCAACTCCATAGCTTTGTGCATTGCTTTTTGAGTAATGCTACAGGTTGCAGATGTAAATTGTCCCTGCATTTTATCACAAGCCTGCGCTATCCATTTTGGTGCGGCCATAATGCCACCGCGCCAACCTGTCATGGCAAATCCTTTTGATACACCATTGATAGTAATTACCCTGTCTTTTATAAAATCAAATTGAGCAAAACTTTCGTGCCCGCCTATAAAATTAATGTGTTCGTAGATCTCGTCACTGATAATATATAATTCAGGATGTTTTACAATAACATCAGCCAATGCTTTTAATTCTGCTTTTGAATACACACTACCTGTTGGATTGCAAGGCGTGCTGATCATGATCAGGCGTGTTTTTGGCGTAATAGCTTTTTCTAATTGTGCCGGTGTTATTTTAAAATCCGAATCAATACTTGTATCAACAATAACAGGTGTTCCTTCTGCCAGTTTTAAGATCTCTAAATAACTTACCCAAAACGGCGCAGGAATAATTACTTCATCACCCGGATCGATTAAACATAACACGGCATTGGCTATGCTTTGTTTGGCACCTGTTGAAACAACAATTTCATCGTTGGTATAAGTTAAACCGTTATCGCGTTTAAATTTTTCGCAAATGGCATTACGTAATTCTACATAGCCCGATACGTGTGTGTAATAACTAAAATCATCATCAATTGCTTTTTTAGCAACGTCTTTTATGATCTGCGGTGTGTGAAAATCAGGTTCACCAAGACTTAAACTTATAATATCAATACCTGCCGCTTTTAATTCACGACTTTTTCTTGCCATCGCAATTGTTTGCGATTCGGATATTTTATTTACTCTTTTTGATAAATGTGTCATAGTTCATTCTTAGCAATAAATGTAATAACAATTTTAATGAGAAAGTCAGATTTTTAAAAATAAAGATGAGATAATAAAAACGACATTTTTATTGCTTTTTAACTTAATATTATCCTAAAGAATAAAAATTTTATTATAATCCGATGCGTCAAATTAAGGTCAAAAAAAAAGCCATCCGCAATTGGATGGCTTTAGTGATTTATTGTTTTAGCAGCGTTACGTGTCCAACGTAGGTTTTTTTGTTGTTCTCATAATCCATTACAGTGATCTTGTAAATATAAACGCCATCCTGCGAAATAATGGTCGATCCTTTTGCTCGGCCATCCCATCCTTTTTTAAGCTCAGTTGACGTAAAGATCAATTCTCCCCAGCGATCAAAGATCTCCATACGGTATTTTTCATCATTAATGCCTACACCATATGGCATAAAAAAGTCATTTCTTCCGTTTTCATCAGGTGTAAAAGCGTTAGGAATATAAATGGTCATTGCCGGCGTAATATCAATAAAATTCTCAGTAGTGTCTGAGCAACCGTATGCGTTTGTAGCTGCCAGGTAAACTTTATAATTTCCAACCAAACTATAGGTGTGTGATGGATTTACTACAGACGATGAATTATTTGGGGCGCCATAATCTCCAAAATCCCATGAGTAAACAGAAGCTCCGATAGATGTATTTGTAAAGCTGATGGTTGGATTTAATAGATCGGCAATTTGAGGATTAGCAAAGAATCCGGCAACGGGTACAGGGTAAACTGTTATTATTTTATTTGTTAATGAATCTTTTCTGCAGCCAAAAGAATTGGTTACCATAACCTGCATGGTATATGAGCCCGGAATTGGATAGGTCATACTTATCGGATTTCCCGGAATTGGTCCGCCGCCATTTTGATCTCCTCCAAAATTCCAGTAAAATATATCATTTGATGGATCATAATCAGGGCTTGTTGATGTACCCGTAAACGTAACCGCCAGAGGCGCACAGCCTTTAGCGCCTGCAGGTGTAAATGTAAATTGTGGTAAAGGATTAACAATAATATTAAAGTTTGCTGTTGCCCCGGGAATAGTACAACCATCTTCTATCATTACGTTATACGAGTTTGGATTGTTGGCATAACTGGCAATAACTGTTGATGTTGCACCAATACTGGCGTTAGACCATTGGTAAGTATAAGGTCCGCCATTACCCTGTGAAGTAATGCTTGGTGTTAAAGCAACCATATCTCGGTCGCAAACAGTAAACGATCCGCCGGTTGCAAGCAATTGTGGTCTTACATTTACCAATATATTTTGAGGGCCATTAGCACAACCGTTAACATCCACTACTATTACTGTGTATTGTGTTGTTGAACTTAAGGTTGGAGTAGAGTTTATACCATTGGCCGTGGTTGCTGTAGTGCTCGTGTTTGTAGTTAAATTGGTTAATGTATAAGAATAAGGAGGGTTGCCACCGGATGCTTGTCCATAAATTGCTGCTACATTTCCATAACAAATAGTTTGCACGGGTGAAGGAACAAGAACCAAGATATTTGGCTGCGTAATATTTACAGTTGTGTAAGTGTGGCAACCGTTATTATCTGTTATGGTAGCTGAATACACTGCAGGTGCCATGCCATTAATAACAGATGTGGTTAAAGCAGAAGGATTCCAGTTATACGTAAAGGGACCAACGCCGGTCGGTGTTAAAGTAGCACTGCCATTAGCGTAATTAAAGCAGGTAACGTTACTGGATACAGCAGTAACTGAAGGAAGAGGAGCGGCAGTAATGCTTACAGATGCTGTAATTACACAACCTTTTCCGTCTGTTGTTGTAAGCACCCAGTTGCCTGGCGGAAGGTTAGAAGCGCCAGGTGTTAATTGTGGTGTAGAAGTATTCCAGTTATAAGCGTAATTTGGTGTTCCACCGGTAATGCTTACACTAGCCGTTCCGTTAGAATTACCACAGGTTGCCTGCGTTGTAGCTGTAGATTGAATTACTAATGCAGGAGGGTCTGTTAATGTATATACACTGTTTGTTGTACAGCCTTTTGTATCTATTACGGCAAGACTATAAGTTCCTGCTGCAAGGTTAGTAATTGTTGGATTAGAAGGTTGCGCGGGTGTCCAAGTTAATGTGTAAGTAGGTGTACCGCCTGTAATACTTGTATTTATTTGCCCGGTAGTAAACGCGTTACAGTTATTTGGAACTACTGTGTTAGTAGTTATCAGTAAAGGATTTGGTTGCGAGATGTTAACTGTTTTAGAACTTACACAACCATTAGCGTCTGTTACTGTACAACTATAAACACCGATTCCTACACCCGTTAATACAGAATTGGTTTGTGATCCCGGTAACCACAAATAAGAATAATTTGGTGTGCCGCCATTTGTAAGTATTTGTGCAGCACCATTAAACTGTCCGCTGCAGGCAACATTGGTAACAGAACCAATAGCGGTTACAAGTTGAGTTGGTTGGGTAATGTTTACCACCGCGCCACCAACACACCCTGCCGCATCTGTTACGGTTATACTGTGTAATCCTGAAGGAAGGTTATTTACATTTTGTGTTGTTTGAGCAAGGTAACTCCATAAAAAAGTATTACCACCTGCACCACCGGTAGCTGTAATGGTTGCACCACCATTAGCCATTCCAAAACATGATACTGCTAAAGTGTTTGTAACTAAAACAACAGGCGCGGCAATGTTTGGAATTACCGTTGCTGTGGTAACAGTACAGCCATTAGCATCGGTAATAGTAACAGAGTAGGCGCCGGCAACCACATTTGTTATAGAAGGGAAAGTGAAACTTGGATTAGAGGTCCATTGGTAAGTATAACCACCGGCGCCTCCGCTTGCTGCAACGGATGTGCTTCCGTTTGCCTGACCGCAGTTGGTAGGTACAACAGTTGTAATAGCGGCAACCAGTTGTGGCGGTTGTGTTAATGAAAAGGTAGATTGTATAGTACAATTATTTGCATCAGTCAATGTTACCGTATGATTTCCCGGAGCAAGTGTATTTACATATTGTGCGTTGGCTAAACTTGGTTGCCATAAAATTGTTGGAATTCCTGTTCCGCCAGAATAATTTACATTTCCAATTCCGTTATTTAAACCAAAGCAGGAAATATTTGTATGGGTTACTGCAACTGAAAGTCCTGCAGGTTGTGTAACATTTGCAACGGCTGTAGCGGTACACGATTTAGAATCAATTACAGTTATGGTATAACTTCCGGCAATCAAATTGTTTGCAGTGGCATTGGTTTGAGAATTGCTCCAGCTGTAGGTATAAGCAGGTGTTCCACCGTTAGGAGATGCAGTTGCAAAACCGTTACTGTAACCGCTGCAGCTTGGTGTGCCTATTGCGCTAATGCTTACAGTTAATAGAGGTGGTTGTGTAATATTAAATACGCTTGTTGATGTGCATGAATTTTGATCCGTTGCCAGCATACTAAAAGTTCCGGTACATAAATTGCTGACGTTTTGAGTTGTTAGTGGTGACGGCCCGCCGGTCCAGAAATATGAAACGGCTCCTATTGCATTTGAAACAGATCCTACAGCTAAACCATTACATGCGTTAAAACAGGTAACGTTTGTAGAGCTGACACTTGATAACATTTGTGGAGGATTAGCTAATGTTACCGAACCTTGTATGATACATCCTTTGCTGTCGGTAACGGTTACATTATAATTACCAGGTCCCATACCACTTGGTGTTGCAGTGTTTCCTCCTGCACCCGGTGTGGGCAGCCATGCATATGTATAACCAGGTGTGCCACCTAAAACACCTGCATTGGCGGAGCCGTTTGTTGCATTAAAACATTTTGGATTTGTTCCCGTAACATTTATTGTTAACGAGCTAGGCTGTGTTATGGTAACACTTGCTGAAGCAATGCAACCTGTTGCATCGGTTAATGTAACAGTATACACCCCGTTCATCAAATTTGTGGCGGTGCCGGTATTTTGCCCATTGCTCCAGTTGTAAACCGGAAAGCCCGGACCTGGGTTGCCAGGATTGATAGTGGTTGTAGCAATACCGTTATTTCCTCCAAAGCAACTTGGATTAGTAAAACTTGTAATGCTTATGGCAGGCCCCGTTGCGTTAGGAACCGTTGCTGCCAATACATATAAACAACCGTTTGCATCTTTAACCTGGACTGTATATGTTCCCGCGGTAACATTTGATAATGTTTGGCCAACAAAATTTGTGCTCCACGTATACGTATATGGACCCGTTCCTCCAACGGCTGTTGCAGAAGCTACACCATTTGCCTGGTTACAGGTTGCTGTTAAGGTGTTTGTGTTTATTGTTACAGAGCTTGGTTGTGTAATGCTAACGGTATTTGTTTTGATACAACCATTAGCATCGGTAACCTGACAGGTATAAGTGCCTGCAAATAAACCCGAAACAACGCTTGTGGTTGCTCCACCCGGCGACCATAAATAAGTAAACCCGGGAGTACCACCGCTGCTTACAAGGGTTGTAGCGCTACCAGTTGCAGAGTTAAAACACGATGCTGCGGTTGACGCAGAAGCTAAAATAATATTTCCTGGTTGCGTTATCGTTCCTACCGTTGATGACTTACATCCGTAGAAATCTGAAACAGTAACTGTATAATTTCCTGGAGCTAAGCCTGTTGGTGTTTGTAATGTTGAACCATTGCTCCACGAATAAGTTAAAGGCGCTGTAACATTGCCGATCATATTTGCAGTTAAGCTGCCGTTTGCAGAATTAAAACAGCTTACATTGGTTGTATTGGTAATTACAGCCGTACCGCCAGGCGTAGCAGTAACACTTACAATTCCTGTTTGAATACAGCCTTTTGTATCTTTAACTGTAACAGTGTAACTTCCGGCCACAATCCCCGTTGTTTGAGGGTTATTACCACCGGTAGGTAGCCATGTATACGTATATATAGGAGTTCCGCCACTTGCAACTACACTTGCTGTACCGTTAGCGCTCGAACAATTGGCCGGCACACTGCTAAGCGTTAGTGTTATAGGTAGTGGTTGTATAACACTAACAGTTTGGCTTAAACTGCAGCCTTGATTATCAATAACTGTAATATTATAAGCGCCGGCAGAAATATTTGAAGTAAAGGTATTGTTTGTCTGATTAGGTCCACCGTTAATGTTATAAACATATGGGCTGGTGCCTCCGCCTCCATTAGCGGTTATTGTGCCGTTGTTTCCACCGTTACATGAAGGTGGCAGAAAAGAAACACCTAATGTTAATGCAGCTGGTTGTCCAATTAACGTTGTTACGGTTGTAACACAGCCCAATGCATCCTGAACATTGACCGTGTAATTTTGTGCAGTTAAGCCTGTAAATGTACCAAAACCACTTGTAATATTTCCCGGAGTTAATGTATAACTATAGCCAGGAGTGCCACCACTTGTAGAAACACTGAAACCTCCATTGGCGCCATTAAAACAGCTTACGTTTGTTAAAGTTGCAATGGCGGAACTTGGAGAACCTGTATTGCCAATAACAAAATTAACAGTGAGTGTGCAACTATTTGCATCTTTTATTATCACATTTTTTGGCCCGGCTAGCATACCTGCTTGTATCGTGCTTCCAACAAAAGGCCCACCGTTAAATGAATATTGATACGCCGGTAAACCTCCCATAACAGATGTAACAGTTGCACTGCCATTAGCGTTACCACACGCTGCGGCTGTTACAGCAACTGTTGCGGCTGTTGGTCCGGCAACGGTTGGGATATTTGCAGTGATACTAAAGGTACATCCGTTTACATCTGAAACCGTTATCGTTTTTGGTCCGGCGGCAAGGCTACCTGTAATTGAACTTGTTGCCACGCCATTAACGCTAAAACTATAAGCAGGGCTGCCTCCGGTAACACCTGTAATTCCTAAAATTCCTGTATTGCCTACACAGGCTGTTGCCGAAGTTGTAAATGTAATATTAGTTGGCCCTGCGGTATTTGTAAGTGTAACTGTTTTAGTGAAAATACAATTATTTACATCTTTTACTGTTATCGTATAAGTACCCGCTGGTAAATTAGTTAAAGCAGGTGTGGTAGTAAATGGTCCTCCGTTAATGCTATATTGATACGGCGCACTTCCACCCGTAACAGCACCGAGCGTGATAGATCCGTTTGAATTACCGCAGGTTGGATTTGCAAATGTTGTTGCCAGGGCTATAATTCCCGGAGTATTATTTACGGTTACAGTAATAAATGTTTTACACCCAAAATTATTAGTCACTCCTAACGTATACGAGCCTGCCGCTAAACCGGTAATGGTTTGCGATGGTATTGCGGTTCCATTCAATGAAAAACTAACAACGGTTTGTACTGGCGGAGAAATATTATTTATTACAATTACGCCGTTAGCGTTGCCACAATTAGCATCTGTTATATTAGCTGATATTGCAGGTTGTGGATTAATTACAACTACGGCGTTAGCAGAGTTGGTACACGTTCCAACAGTTCCAATTATATTATAGGTAGTTGTAACTGCTGGATTGGCTGCAACATTTGGACCCGTAGTTGTATTTAAACCTGTAGCCGGACTCCAGACATAAGAGTTGGCTCCGGATATAGAAATATTGGCAGAGCTACCTGAACATATGGATGATGTTGGTGGGCCAACAACTAAAGCGGGAGGTGTAAGATTAGCTGCTACATTTATTGTAGCAGTACCTTTACAACCACTAGCTGTATTTGTAACAGTGGTGGTATAAACCCCCGGTTGATTAACATTAATTACCTGTGTATTATTTGCACCAACAATTCCCGGGCCGGTCCAAATATATGTATGGCCAGCCGGGCCAGGGCTTGCAGTAAGCTGTATGCTTGAGTTAGTACAGGTAATGCTGCCTGATGCGGCAATAGTAGCAGCAAAGGTAGTTGTGCCTACAACATTTGTTGTGGCAGTAACAGTTTGTGAAGGGCAACCCGATTTTACCACCGTTACGGTATATACTCCCGGTGCATTAACAACGGCTAACGAAGAAGTTCCGCCGCTTACAATTCCCGGTCCGGACCAGTTGTATGTTACTGGTGCTGCCGTTGTATTAGCAACAACATTTGCCGTTCCCGAATTACAACCTAAAGGAATGCTTGTGGTTGTGTTAGCTGCAGTTACTGTTAATGGGCCACATGGAAGAGGGCAATTGGCAAAATCTCCTGCTCCATAGCTATTGGTGCTTGTATTGGTAAATGAAATCGTTGTTCCTGTAATATTTCCCGTATAAATACCGCCAACGTTACTTACAACTACTTGTCCGTTTACAATAGCAAATCCACCTCCGGCACTTGTACTTGGCATGCCGGTCATGTTATAAGTACATTGCAATGCGCCGTTTGGGCCATACATGGCCATTGATTGTGGCGTTGTGGTTATTAATACATAAAAATTTCCGCAATTATCTACTACAAGATCGTAAGGGCCACCGCCATTAAAATTAGTTATTGTTGTTAAAGGTGTGGCATTGCCGGTACCGTTATATACATAAATTTGCCCCGTACTGCCATTAAGGCCATATATTACGCCACCGCCACCGCCAAGGTTTACAAAAGGCATGGTATGTGTTGTGGTTACCCAGGCAGTGCCATTCCACCAAGCCATAAAGCCGCCAATAGTAGTATAAAACGTTGGACTTGGAAAAGCTGCATTAAGGTTTGGGCCATATGATAAGCCTGTGCCACCAAGGGGGATGGCTGTATTACTTGGATTTGTTGCACTGTATGGTAAAGCCGGGTTGTAGGCCATAATGGGGCTGGTATGCATAAATACAAGCCCATTCGGACAGGCAGGCGTTTGTGAAAAAAAGTCAGAATAAAAAAAAGAAAAAATTATAACTATGGAATAATATAGAATTTTTTTCATACGCGGAGATTTTACATAAATCTAATCTATAAAATAAATAAATGAAACCGCTCCGCTCAGTAAAAACCTTTATTCACTCATTATTATGGTTTCTAAAACTGAATCTAAAACTAAAACTTTTTAGAATATTCTGGAAAACACAATAATTTATAAGTCGAAAATGGATGGAAATAAATATCAAAATTGAAATAATGCTGAATTGACAGAATTATTTTTTTCTACGGCTAAAATGTTTTTTGAATGGATACAATAATTGCCCGATGAAAGTAGTTGGAACCTCTTTGCCACCTTCAACACCTAAAATAGGTTGCTTATCTTTTGGAAGATAAAACTGGCCAAAGATAAGATCCCAGATATTTAAAATGGAAGCGTAATTGACGCCATACTTTCTGTCAATATTTTTTGCATGATGCCAGGCATGACTTTCAGGCGTATTGATAATATAATTTAGCCATCCCCATTTTACTTTAATATTCATGTGCGTAAAAAAGCCCCAAACATTTTGAACTGTAATTTGAAAAAGAAAATAATCAACGGCAGAATAACCAATTAGCGCGAAAGGAATAAATATTAGTGGTTTAAAGACCACCATTTCAACCCAGTGAAAATGCCTTGTAGATGCTGCGCCAAGTTCTTCCTGCGCATGGTGTATTTTGTGAAATTCCCAAAAAAAATCAGAGCGGTGCAAAATTATATGCGCCAGCCATTCACAAAAATCCTGCAGAATAAACATGATTAGTATTTGAATCAAAGGATTAAGATTGGTAATGTCAACGATCTTAATGCTGTGTATATTAAAAATAAGAAGAAACTTATAAAGAATGAATTCAGTCACCGCGCATAAGGCAAAAAAACCTAAAACATTTATTAATATATCATTAAATAAAACGTAAAAAGTGTCTTGCCAAAAATACTTACGCGATATAACACCGTGTTTGCGTTGTTTGGGTAATACAACTTCTAAAAAAAAGCAAAGTAAATAAGCTAGAAAAACGGCATAATACACATTTTTTAAAGCAGGATGTTTTAAACTGTCTTTAGTATAATTCCAAAACTGAGACTGTTGAGATGCAAACTCGTTAGTTATTTCTGAGAAAAAAGACATGATTTATTAGTGCAATTTACTTAAATAACAATAATAAGCCAAAGATTTTAACCTACCTTTTTTCCAAGAATGATAAGGTCGCGCATGATACCATCCATATTGGCAACTTCGGGTAAATGCGCCCATTTTTCAAATTCGAACTGGTAAAATAATTTAAGACTTGGTTTATTGTGTCCGAAAATAAAACCTAAAAGCGAATGAATTTTCAATGAAGGAGAAATGTCAATTGCCTTTTGTAAACATGCTTTTCCTAAACCTTTTCCTCTTACATCTTCTTCTAAATAAATGCTTACTTCAACTGTACCGTCATATGCTGGACGACCATAAAAAGAATTAAAACTCATCCAGCCCGCATATTTTTCATTAAGTATCACTAGCCATAAAGGTCTTTTTTCAGGAGAATGTGCTTTAAACCATGCTACTTTACTTTCAACACTTACAGGCTCAAGGTCGGCGGTAACAAGGCGCGAAGCTACTGTTGAATTATAAGTGGCAACAATCTTTGGTAGATCTTCAATAGAAGCAGTTATAAAGTCAACCGGCATTAGTATAGTAAATTATGATAAGGGTAACGTTTAACATGCAATTCCTTTACAAGATCATAAACTGTTTTTTTAAACTCTTCAATATTTTCTTTTTCCTGCGCACTGATAAATAAAACCTTATTATTAAGACCTTTCATCCACGTATTTTTTATATCCTCTAAGGATAAATTTTCGCGCGTGGTTGGTGTAAGATCGTCTTCATCTTTTTTTGTATAAGTAAAAGCATCAATTTTATTAAAAACTAAAATAACAGGTTTATCTCCCGCGCCAATATCCTGTAAGGTTTGTTTTACAACATTTAAATGCTCTTCAAAATTCTTATGAGAAATATCCACCACATGAATTAATACGTCTGCTTCGCGTACCTCGTCGAGCGTAGATTTAAAGCTTTCCACCAATTGAGTAGGTAATTTTCTGATAAATCCAACAGTATCACTTAAAAGAAAAAACACATTATCAATAGTTACTTTTCTTACGGTTGTATCTAATGTTGCAAATAATTTATTCTCAGCAAAAACGTTGCTCTTGCTTAACATGTTCATGATGGTGCTTTTACCAACATTTGTATAACCAACCAAAGCTACGCGAATTAATTCGCCGCGGTTTTTGCGTTGCGTGGCCATTTGCTTATCTATTTCTTTTAATCTTTCCTTCAGTAAAGCAATTTTATCGCGCACAATACGTCTATCGGTTTCAATTTCTTTTTCACCGGCACCACCACGGGTTCCTGTACCACCCCGCTGTCTTTCAAGGTGAGTCCACATACCGGTTAAGCGTGGCAACATATATTGGTATTGTGCTAATTGTACCTGTGTTTTGGCATGTGCAGTTTGAGCGCGCTGTTCAAATATTTCAAGAATTAAAGTGGTGCGGTCTAATATTTTCTTGCCAAATTCTTTTTCAAGATTTCGTTGTTGAGAAGGAGAAAGCTCATCGTCAAAAATTACAACATCAATTTTATTTTCTACAACATAATTTTTGATCTCGCTTACTTTTCCTTTTCCTATAAAGGTTGCTTTATCAGGCTTTTCAAGCTTTTGTGTAAATGACTTTCTGGTTTCAAGTCCGTAGGTTTCTGCTAAAAAAGCAAGCTCATCCAAGTATTCTTTGGCAAGACCATCATCCTGTAACTTATTTATAACACCAATTAAAACGCAGGTATGAGTAGGTATTTCGGTAGATACTGTTTCTTTCATTTAATTTTAGTGCCCTTTGATCTGGCTATTCACATATTCTGCAATAGCTGTTGCTTGCTCATCATTTACAGGTGCTGCCGGCATTGCACCTTTACCATGAACAATTATTTCTTTTATGCCCGTTTGGTTTAGTAAGGTTGTACCAAGATTTTTTGCGCCGGCCATTCCCAACTTCCCATCAGAACCATGACATAAAACGCAATTAGCTTCGTAAAGCGATTTTCCATCTGTTGCTGCTATCTCATGCGAATCGGTTTTTACTTCCACATCTTTAGCAATACCTTTCTTTTTATGATAAATTTCTCCAAGACCAAAGCTGCCTGTTATCATTAATAAACTTAAAGCGGCCAGCATTTTTCTTTGTTTTCTAAAACCAATAACTGCAATTGGTATAGAAGAAAAGATCATGGTTAATTTTATCCATAATAAATAATCATATTTACCACCGTAAGGTATTTGTGTCATCAAATAAATTCCAGTTAATAAGAATATAAAACTGATAACAATTTCAAAGATCTTTGTCTTTTTTGAAAACACGGTTAACAGATCGTTTTTATTGCTTAATAGTAAAACTGTTTTTATAACATAAAGCAACAAAAACAGGGTTACAACTAAATAATGGGTGTGTAAAAAACCTTTATACATATTTTGATATTTTGTTGTAAAATTAAGGATAAAGACTGAATAAAAAAGCAAATAAGAGTTAGTAATTTTAGTAAATCTGTTTAAATTTGAGGGTTTGCCGTATGAAGGCAAAATGTAATATTTAAATAAAGCTGATAGATGAAACAACTACGTTTAGTGCTGATAATTTTAGTTTTTTTTAATTCGAAATTTACCGCACAATCTACTTTTCCAACTAACGGTGCGCCGTTTAATGTGCATAGTATATACGCATTTATAAATGCAACAATTTATGTTGATTTTGAAACTGTAATAAAAAAAGGAACTTTGTTGGTACAGGATGGCAAGGTTATTGTGGCAGCAGAAAAAGTAGACGTTCCAAAAAATGCTATTGTTTATGATTTGAAAGGGAAATTTATTTATCCTTCTTTTATTGATCTTTATTCTGATTATGGCATTCCTGACGCAAAACCTGCAGGTGCACGCAATTATAACAGCGCACCGCAAATGGAAAGTAATGTAAAAGGTGCTTATGGTTGGAACCAGGCAATACGATCAGATTATGAAGCTTACAAAGTTTTTTTAGTGAATAAAGATAAAGCCGAAGAATTAAGGAAGATTGGTTTTGGCTCAGTACTATCTTTTAAAAGAGATGGAATTGTGCGGGGAAGTGGTGTATTTGTAAACTTAAGTAGTAAAAATGAGAACGAAAGTATTATTTTAGATAAGGCCGCCGGATTTTACTCTTTCTCTAAAGGTTCTTCTACACAGGATTATCCAAGCTCTTTAACCGGCAGTATTGCTTTGCTTCGCCAAACCTATTACGACGCATTGTGGTATTCGCAAAATCCAAATAAAACAGAATATAATATTTCGTTAGACGCTTTAAATAAAATAAAAGATCTTCCTTCAATTTTTGAAGGTAACGATAAATATAACGCTTTGCGGGCGGCAAAAGTTGGAAAAGAGTTTAATATAAAATATATTATAAAGGCCGGAGGTAATGAGTATCAGCGTATTAACGATATTCAAAGCACTCAGCTAAAATACATCGTACCATTAAATTTTCCTATTGCCTATGATGTAGAAGACCCATTTGATGCGGAAGCAGTTTCCTTGGCAGAATTAAAACATTGGGAATTAGCACCAACAAACCCTGCTGAGTTTGAAAAAAATCAGGTTGCATTTTGTTTAACAACTGCTGACCTAAAAGAAAGGAGTCAGTTTTTGCCTAACCTTCGCAAAGCTGTTAAATATGGCCTTTCAGAGAAGATGGCTTTAAAGGCTTTAACAATAAATCCTGCAACATTTATTAATGTTCAGGATAAAGTTGGAAGCTTAAAAAAAGATCTCTATGCCAATTTCTTCATCAGCAATAAATCAATTTTCGAAAACGATGCAGTGATCATGCAAAGCTGGTGTGGAAGTGAACCGGTTGTTTTTTCCGATATAAATGCTGTTGATATTCGCGGTAATTATGCTTTAAATACACCTGATAAAAATTTTAAAATAAAGATCTCAGGTGATATGCCAACTCCACAGGCAAAGGTCACTATTGATACAACAAAAAAAAATTTAAGCTATCATTTTGCAAACAACCAAATTGCTTTTAGTTTTTCATATGATTCAACAAAATCTATTCGTGCCAATGGAAATTACGATATGCTTTCAAAAAACTTTGAAGGAAAAGCGCAAATGGCAAACGGCGATTGGTTCGATTTTAAAATGACCTACGAATCGGCTGTTGATACTACAAGCAAAGCAAAACCTGCAGAGAAAAAAGCAGAGCTTAATTTAGGGAAAGTAATTTATCCTTTTACTGCCTTTGGCGAACCTTTGGCGGATGAAAAGGGAATTTTTAAAGAGCAGTGGAACAAATTTAAGAACCGTTACTCTGCCATCTTAATAAAAAATGCCACCATCTGGACAAACAGTGGCGATAGTGTTTTAATTGATTATGATGTATATGTTGTAGAAGGGAAAATTGTACGCATTGCAAAAAATATTGATACACCAAAACTCGCCTTTGCGAAAATTATTGATGCTCAGGGTAAACATTTAACTCCGGGTATAATTGATGAGCATAGCCATATTGCTTTAACAGCAGGTGTTAATGAAGGTGCACAAGCAAGCAGCGCGGAAGTAAGAATGGGAGACGTTTTAAATCCGGAGGATATAAATATTTACCGTCAGCTATCAGGTGGTGTTACAACAGCACAATTATTACACGGTTCTGCAAATCCCATTGGCGGGCAAAGTGCATTAATAAAATTACGTTGGG
Source organism: Bacteroidia bacterium (assembly GCA_016787705.1). Taxonomy (GTDB): domain Bacteria; phylum Bacteroidota; class Bacteroidia; order B-17B0; family Aurantibacillaceae; genus Aurantibacillus. The sequence goes on from JAEUTP010000017.1 coordinate 272,963, forward strand.
GGCATACTGCCGAAGATCTTAAATATGAAAAGGCAGATGGTTTCATAAAATTTGCTTTGGGCGAGAATGTAAAACAAAGTAACTGGGGTGATCATAATTCTATTCGTTTTCCACAATCACGCATGGGAGTTGAGCAAGTGTATAAAGATTATTTTACACGCGCCAAAGAATATGATCTGCAATGGCAAACATTCTCTAAATTATCTCCCAAAGATATAGAAAAAAGTAAAATTTCAGTGCCTCGTAAAGATATTGAATTGGAGGCATTAGCAGAGATATTAAATAAAAAGCGTTTTATTACATGCCACAGCTATGTACAAAGTGAAATTAATATGTTAATGCATGTTGCAGATAGCTTTGGTTTTAAAGTAAATACCTTCACACATATTTTAGAAGGATATAAAGTAGCCGATAAAATGAAAGCACATGGTGTTAGCGCTTCTACATTTTCAGATTGGTGGGCTTACAAAAATGAAGTGTTGGAAGCAATTCCATATAACGCAGCTATTTTGACCAAAGTAGGTGTAAATACTTCTATTAATAGTGATGATGCAGAGATGGCACGCAGGTTAAACCAGGAAGCTGCCAAATCAATTAAGTATGGTGGTTTAACAGAAGTAGAAGCATTAAAAATGGTAACGCTTAATCCTGCAAAAATGTTGCACATTGATGATAAAGTAGGAAGTATTAAAGTTGGTAAAGTAGCCGATCTTGTTTTGTGGACAGATAATCCAATGAGCGTTTATGCAAAAGCTGATAAAACAATTATTGACGGGCAAATTTATTTTGATAGAGAAGAGGATGCTAAATTACAGGCTTATGTAAAGGCAGAAAGAGCAAGAATAATTGCAAAATTGTTATTGGAAAAACAAAAAGGCAATAAGGTTGAAAAATTAAAATCAAAACACGAACGCTTGTATCATTGCAATACCATTGAAGGGGTGGATGAAGAATTAACCGGGCATAGATAAAATTGAAATATGAAAAATTTAATTTACATCGTTTTTTTGTTTGCAGGATCTAAGCTTCTTGCCCAAAAAACATATACACATATTGCATTGATAAATGCAACTGCACATATTGGTAACGGCAAAATTATTGATAACAGTATTGTTGTTATCAATAAAAATAAACTGGAGATGGTGAGCAGTGTAACAGGTATACGTTTAAATCCAAGCGCTTACGATACTGTTATTGATCTTGTTGGAAAACACATTTATCCGGGACTGATCAATACAAATAATATTTTGGGATTGCATGATGCGGAAGCAGTAAGAGCAACCCGTGATTTTTCGGAAGTGGGTTATATTAACCCTCATATCCGAACATTAATTGCTTATAATACCGATAATATTATTACACCAACTGTAAAAACAAATGGTATTCTGTATACCCAGGTAACGCCACGCGATGGTTTAATTAGCGGTTCTTCTTCTGTAATGGCTTTGGAAGGCTGGAACTGGGAAGATGCTGTTTTAAAAGCAGATGACGGCATTCATCTTAATTATCCCAAGGCAATTACTAAAAAATTTACTGAAGAGGATGGGATGTCAGTTGCTTCAAATAAAAACTATAATGCCGAAATAAATTATTTAAATAAATTCTTTGACGATGCACAGGCTTATTATTTAACAACCAATGCTACAGAAAAAAATATTCGTTTTGAAGCCATGCGTGGCATTTTTAATGGTACTCAAAACCTTTATCTGCACGCCGAAAAAGCAAAAGATATAATGAGCGTTATTAATTTTATAAAAAAATATGATATCAAAAAACCGGTAATTGTTGGTGGAAAAGAATCGTATAAGATCACTTCTGTATTAAAGAAAAACAGCATACCTGTAATGCTAAATCGTGTAAACGATCTACCCGATAATGCAGATGATGATGTGGATATGGTTTTTAAAACGCCTTATCTTTTGCAAAAAGACAGTGTTTTATTTTGCCTGCAGTTAGAAGGAGATATGGAAGCTGCGCAAAGCAGGAATTTACCGTTTAACGCCGGTGTTGCCGTTGCGTATGGTTTAACAAAAGAACAGGCTTTGGCTAGTATTACATCAAATGCAGCAAAAATTTTGGGAGTAGAAAAAGAAATCGGAACTTTGGAAGAAGGAAAATTAGCTTCCTTGGTAGTGAGCGATGGAGATATTTTAGATATGAAAACAAACAATATTATTCTGGCCTATATTGCCGGAAAAAATGTTGGTCTAACAAATAAACAAACAGAACTGTATTTAAAATACAAAGTTAAATACGGTATAAAATAATTTTTATGATCGATAATAAAGTAATAGTTGGCATCTCGCAAGGTGATATAAATGGAATAGGGTTGGAAGTTGTTCTTAAAACCCTTATGGAACCAGGCATTGCAGATATTTGCACACCTGTATTATTTAGCTCTCAAAAAACAGTTTCTTATTATAGAAAGGTTTTGGGTTTAGAAGAATTCAGCTTTAACCCCATGCGCGAATTCTCTCAGCTTAATTCAAAAAAGGTAAATGTATTTGTTTGCTATGAAGAAGAAGTGAATATTGATATGGGAAAAGCCACTGATGTTGGTGGAAAATACGCTTACATATCTTTAGAAAAAGCAACCCAGGCCTTATTGGATAAAAGTATTGATGCCCTGGTTACCGCGCCAATAAATAAAAGTAATATACAAAACGATAATTTTAAATTTGTTGGTCATACTGAATATCTTGGTTCAAAATTAGGTGGAGATCCATTAATGTTCATGTGCTCAGACAACGGTTTGCGTATTGCAGTTGTTACTGGTCACTTACCATTAAAAGAGGTGGCATCAAAATTAACGATCGATAGAATTTCAAATAAAATTTTTCAATTACACGAATCGCTTGTAAAAGACTTTGGCATACGTAAACCGAAAATTGCCGTGTTAGGATTAAACCCTCATGCGGGAGATAATGGAGCTATTGGCAATGAAGATAAAGATATCATAATTCCCGCTATTGAGAAAACAAAATTGAATGGTTTGATATATGGACCATACTCAGCCGATGGCTTTTTTGGAAATGGCACTTATAAGCAATTTGATGCGGTTTTAGCAATGTATCACGATCAGGGATTGATTCCATTTAAAACAATTGCATTTAATGAAGGTGTAAATTTTACTGCAGGTTTAAATGCAGTAAGAACAAGTCCTGACCATGGAACAGGTTATGATATTGCAGGTAAGAACAAGGCTAATGAACAGTCCTTTAAAAAGGCACTATATGCCGCCATTGATATTTTTAAAAATAGAAAATTATATTCTGAAATAACCGAAAATCCATTGCAGATGGGTAATATTAAAAAAGAGCGTTCTTAAAAAACGCTCTTTTTTTTCAACTCTTTTTTACTTTTTTTAAAAATTCAGTTAACATATTTTAACTACCGTAAAATCTTTGTAAACCCCTACCAATGTTATCTTTACCAGTTATTCTAATAAAATAGATTTATGGTAGATATTAAAGAAATTAACGAACGAATTCAACACGAAAGTGCCTTTGTAGACATGCTTACTGTTGAAATGGACAAAGTTATTGTTGGTCAGAAAAGTATGGTGGAACGCCTGTTAATAGGGCTTTTAAGCAATGGCCATATATTACTGGAGGGTGTTCCGGGTCTTGCAAAAACATTAGCCATAAATACTTTGGCAAAATGTGTAGACGCTCAATTCAGCCGTATTCAGTTTACCCCTGATCTCTTACCTGCCGATGTTATTGGTACACAAATCTATAATCAAAAGCAAGAAGCTTTTTCTATCCGTAAAGGACCAATTTTTGCCAATTTTGTTTTGGCTGATGAGATCAACCGTGCCCCGGCAAAAGTACAATCTGCTTTGTTGGAAGCAATGCAGGAAAAGCAGGTGACCATTGGCGATCAAACATTTAAATTACCAAACCCATTCCTGGTTTTAGCTACACAAAATCCGGTTGAGCAGGAAGGAACTTATCCTTTACCTGAAGCCCAAATGGATCGTTTTATGTTGAAAGTTGTTATTGGTTATCCAACTAAAGAAGATGAACGTAAGATCATTGCTTCCAACATTCAGCCGGGTGGTATGCCACAGGCAAATAGTGTTTTAACTACCGATGCTATTGTAAAAGCGCGTTCTGTTGTTAAAGACGTTTATATGGACGAGAAGATCGAAAGATATATTGTTGATATTGTTTTTGCATCCCGCTTTCCTAAAGAATACCGACTTCAAAAATTTGATGGTTTAATTTCTTACGGAGGATCTCCACGTGCAAGTATTAATTTAGCATTAGCTGCAAAAGCCTATGCGTTTATTAAACGTCGTGGTTATGTTATTCCTGAAGACGTGCGTGCCATTTGCACAGATGTTATGCGTCACCGTATTGGTTTAACTTACGAAGCAGAAGCAGAGAACATTACTTCAGAAAATATCATTACCGAAATTTTAAATACCGTTGAAGTTCCTTAGCATTTAAGAATTAAGGTTTTAGAAGTCAGAATTCTAAGTCTTAAATCATAAATCTTAAATCATAAATCAACATGGAAACCTCAGAGCTTTTAAAAAAAGTACGCAAAATTGAAATTAAGACCCGCGGTTTGAGCAGTCAGATCTTTTCGGGAGAATATCATAGTGCGTTTAAAGGTCGTGGTATGGCCTTTTCTGAAGTTCGCGAATATACACCAGGCGATGATGTAAGAACTATTGACTGGAATGTTACCGCAAGATTTAGTACGCCTTATGTAAAAGTTTTTGAAGAAGAAAGAGAATTAAGTGTCGTTCTTGTAGTGGATGTTAGCGCCAGTGGATTATTTGGTACCAACAAACAATACAAGCAGGAATTAATTACAGAATTATGTGCAGTGGTTGCATTTTCTGCGTCACAAAATAACGACAAAATTGGTGTGATCTTTTTTAGTGATAAGATCGAAAAATTCATTCCGCCAAAAAAAGGAAAATCACACGTACTGCGTATCATTAGAGAGTTATTGGAGTTTAAGCCGGAAAATAAAAAAACAAATTTAGAGCTGGCATTAAAATATCTTACCAATGTTATTAAGAAAAAAAGCATTGTGTTTTTGATCAGCGATTTTTATGCTGACTCGGAATACAAAGACGCTTTAAAGATCGCCAACAAAAAGCATGATCTGGTTGCTTTACGCATTGTAGATAAAACCGAAACCGAATTGCCAAATGTTGGTTTAATAAAATTACGCGATAACGAAACCGGTAAAGTAATGTGGGTGGATACCAGCGATAAAAATTTCAGAAAACAATTCATCACCAACCATTTAAAGTTTGAAGATGATCTGAAAGATATTTTTAACCGAAGCGGCACAGATGCTACAAAAATTTTTACACACGAAAATTATGTAAAACCATTAATGAATTTATTTAAAAATAGATAAGCTGTCATCCTGAGTGGAGTCGAAGGATATATAATATGAAATTTTTAAAATACATATCTACAATTATACTTTTCTTTTTTGCTACATTTTCGTTTGCACAAATTCGTGTAAACGCGGTTTTGGATTCTTCTAAAATTCGCATTGGCGAACAGGTTAAATTAGATCTTTATGTAAATTATGATGTGTCTCAACAGGATCTTAAAATTCAATGGCCAACAATTGGCGATACCATTACAGGTAAAGTAGAAGTAATTTCTATTACACCAATTGATACAACTATTCCCGATAAAAATAACCCAAGTATCTTTCAACAGCACCAGCAAATTTTAGTAAGTGCTTATGATAGCGGTTATTTTGCAATTCCGGGTTTTGAATTTGTTGTAAATAATGATACATCGCGTCCTTTTATCACACCAACACTTTTACTGGAAGTTCATACAATACCAACTGATACAAGCGCAACAAAAATTAAAGATATTAAACCTCCTTTTGATGAAAAATTTAACTGGAAATGGTATTTGAATTATATCTATTGGGGAGTAGGTATTCTTCTTTTTACTTTAGCTATTGTTTTGGTTACGCTGTATTTTTCGCGTAAACAAAAAAATAAAGTTGTTGAACCTGAAAAACCAAAAATTCCTGCGCATATTACCGCCCTTGCCAGTTTAGAAAAAATAAAAGCAGAACAGGTTTGGAAAGAAGGTCATGCAAAAGAATATTACTCTTCTATTTCCGATACCATCCGTTTATACATTGAAGAGCGCTTTAATGTATTTGCTTTAGAAAGTACTACTGATGAGATTATGAAAGCTTTCCGTACGCAGGTGGTAGATAAAACAAGTAAAGAAAAACTGGAACAGATATTAACGCTAAGTGACTTTGTGAAGTTTGCTAAAATGACGCCTGTTGAAGATGAACATAGATTTACTTTAGAAAATGCTTTCGATTTTGTGAACGGAACCAAACGTGAAGAAGAGATTACAATTCCACAACCTCAAACCAATAACCAGCGAACACAGTGATAAGTTATTTTAACGACATACAGTTTGCTGAAAAGCATTGGTTTTGGTTAATGTGTCTTTTGCCATTAATGATATTTTGGTATTTACTACGTTTAAAAAAGCATGAGGGTGAATTCAATTACTCATCATTTGCTTTGTTTGGTAAAATAAAATCATCCCGCAAAGCAAAATTCAGGCATTCACTATTTGTTTTGCGTTTAATAGCTTTTGTATTATTAATTGCAGCATTGGCACGGCCGCAATCGCGCAGCAGCTGGAAAGACAGCAAAACAGAAGGTATTGATATTGTAATTAGCATGGACGTTTCACCATCTATGCTCGCGAAAGATTTTAAACCTAATCGTTTGGAAGCTGCAAAAGATGTAATGATAGACTTTATTGATGCGCGTATAAATGATAGAATTGGCTTAGTGGTTTTTGGAGGAGAAGCATTTACACAATGTCCTCTTACATCAGATCATAAGGTGCTTAAGAACATGATCCCGGCTATTCGTCCGGGTATGGTAGCCGATGGTACAGCCATAGGTTTAGGTTTGGCAACTGCTGTTGGACGTATTAAAGACAGTAAAGCGAAAAGCAAAGTGGTTATTTTAATAAGTGATGGCGTTAGTAATATGGGTGAGATTCCACCTCTTACAGCGGCAGAGTTGGCTAAAACAATGGATGCTCGTGTTTATTGCATTGGGGTTGGAACGCGCGGTAAAGCTTTAACTCCTGTGGCAAGATATACAGATACAGAGTACGAATACGATTATGTGGACGTGGATATTGACGAAAAAACAATGACTGAGATATCTGATATGACCGGTGGGAAATATTTTCGCGCTACCGATAAGGCAAGCTTAATTGATGTTTATAAAGAAATTGATAAGATGGAGAAAACAATCATTAGCGAAAAGAGTTTTACAAATAAGGCAGAACATTTTTTACCATTGGCTCTTGCAGCTGCGGTTATTTTATTATTAGAATTTTTACTACGTTTTACGATATTCAGATCAGTACCATAAATGTTTAAGTTTGAACATACAATTTATTTTTATGCTTTTGCAGCCATACCGTTAATGCTTGTATTGGTGATCTTATATTTTGTTTCGCGTAAAAAGAAATTAAAACGGTTGGGTGAGGCAAACTTGGTTAATGGATTAATTCCTTATTCAAGCAGAAGAAAACGTATTATTAAAATTGTTTTATTTTTAATGGGATTCAGCAGTTTAATAATTGCTCTGTGCAATCTTCAAACAGGAAGTAAATTAACAGAGGTGAAACGCGAAGGAGCGGATATAATTGTTTGTATTGATGTTAGCAATAGTATGTTGGCTCAAGATCTTAGCCCTAACCGTTTAACACGTGCAAAATACGCACTCGAAAAAATGATAGATGGCTTGCAAGGCGATCGTTTAGGGTTAGTTGTTTTTGCCGGTGAAGCTTATGTGCAATTACCAATAACAACCGATTACAGCGCTGCAAAATTATTTTTAGAATCCATCGGCCCGGGTATCGTGCCGGTGCAGGGAACAAATTTGGCAGATGCTATCGAGAAAGCATCTGAATCATTCAGTAATGATGAAGGAAAGAATCGCGCCATTATTTTAATTACAGATGGTGAGAATCACGATTCGGAAGCCATACAAGCCGCTGAAGATGCCGGTAAAAAAGGAATTATGATTAGCACCATTGGTATCGGTTCGGTAAATGGTGTTCCAATTCCAATTGTTGAGAATGGAGTAAACAAAGGATATCGAAAAGATAAAGAAGGCCAAACTGTTATCACAAAATTAAATGCCAATCTTTTAAAAACAATTGCATCAAAAGGTAATGGCGTATTTGTACAGGCCAGCCAGGCCGATATTGGTTTGGGTGCTGTGTTGGATAAGATCGGTGAATTGGATAAAGCACAGATTGAAAATAAAATGTATACCGATTATGAAGATCAGTTCCAATGGTTCTTAGGTTTAGCATTGATCTTGTTTTTTATTGAGTTTTTAATTAGCGAGAGAGTAAGTGAGTGGTTTAAAAAAATTAATTTGTACGGTAATGCAACTAAGTAAATTTAAATATCTTTTTGTTTTTGCTTTGTTTTTTGTAACAGGTTTTACGCTTGCGCAAAAAGATGCTATGAATATTTACGATGGTAATAATTTATACCATAGCGGCAAAACCATTGATGCTACAGACCGCTACAGGGAAGCTCTGAAAATAAACCCTAATAATCAGAAGGCTAATTTTAATTTAGGAAATTCCTTATATAAAAATGCCTTGCAAATAAAAGCAAGCAAAGAAAATTTTATACAAGGAGGAAAAAAAGTAACACCGGATTCTCTAGCGGGACTAGTGTTTGAAGAAGCAGCTCAAAGCTTTGCGCAAGTTGCAAATTCTGTTTCTAATAAAGATACCTTGCACCAGGCATGGCATAATATGGGGAATTGTTATCTTCAAAAGAAAGAATACCAAAATGCTGTTGATGCTTATAAAAAAGCATTGAAGCTTGATCCCAAAGATGAAGAAACACGTTATAATCTTGCTTATGCTTTAAAAAATCTGCCAAAGGATAAAAAAGGCGGCGGAGGTGGTGGCCAGAAAGAAGAAGATAAAAAAGATCAGAAGAAAAATTCTGCGCCGCAACAAAATCAAATGAATAAAGACCAGGCCGAGCAGTTATTAAAAGCACTAATGAACCAGGAAAAGAAATTACAGGATAAACGCAAACAAAAGCAAGAAGATCCCGGTAAATCATCTGTAGATAAAGATTGGTAATTTAAATTAATAAAGTAAAATGACAATTAATAAAATAAAAACTAAATGGATACTTTTTGTATTGGTATCTTGTTTTTTTGCTTTTTCGGCAAGATCTCAAAGTTTTTATGCCCAGGTAAGTTCAAACAGGGTGCAGGTTGGCGTTCCGTTCGAATATGCATTGGTGCTTACAGTTAGTGCGTCTAACCTAGTTCAACCGAGTTTTAAAGATTTTGAAATTGTAAGTGGCCCAAATCAAAGTAACAGCGTGCAATACACAAATGGGGTAATGACACAGCAGATTGTTATTTCTTACGGGCTTGTTGCAAAAAAAGAAGGCAAGTTAACTATTGGTCCTGCAAGTGTTATGGCTGGTGGCCAAAAGTTGGAGACCAAACCTATTACTATGGAAGTTGGTAAAGGCTCTTCGGGTAATCAAACGTCAGGTAATGCCGAAGATGATCCGAAGTATAATAGTAAAATAAGTGGTGCAGATGTTTTTATAAGAACTGGAGTAAGCAAAACAAAATGTTATTATGGAGAACAAATACTTATTACTCAAAAAGTATATTCGCGGTTTTCGATAATAGGATTTAAAAAAATAAATACCCCTGCTTACGATGGTTTTTATGCACAAACATTAGAGCCAATTAGTAAAGGACAAGTAGCCAACGAAAATGTGGATGGTGTGGTTTACCAAACGTATGAGATTTTTAGAACACTTGCTACTGCTAACAAATCAGGCAAGATCACTTTAAATCCAATGACGGCAGAAGTTGTTGTAAGAAAACAAACCGCTAATGCAAAGCCTAAAAACATTTTCGAGCAGTTCTTTGGTGCATCCAATTACGAAGATATTCCGGTAAATGCAAAAAGCGGCGCGTTAACCATCGATGTTGCGCCAATACCCGAAGCAGGAAAGCCGGCGGGTTATTATGGTGCAGTTGGTGAATACTCTTATAAAGTACAAGCTTCACGCAATGAAGTAAAGGCCAATGATGCTTTTAATTTAAAACTTACTATTACAGGAAAAGGAAATATAAAATTGGTTGATGCTCCCAAATTAACATTGCCTGAAAGCTTTGAAGCCTACGATCCAAAGATCACCGAATCCGGTAATTCTAAGACATTTGATTATTTAATTATTCCAAGAAGCGAAGGTGATTTTAAAATAGAGAATCTTGATTTCTCATATTTTAGCCTTGATTCAAAAAAATTCAATACCATTCCGGCTCCTGAAATAAATATAAAAGTACTGCCTCCGGATCCTAACAGCAAAGGCGCGCAGGTATATGTGCAACAAAGCCAGGTTAAAGAAACCGAAAATGATATTCGTTACATTAAAAAAGGTGATTTTCTTTTGATGAGATCTGAAACAGAATTCTTTAATTCTTTTGTTCATATTTTATTATTGATTTTACCGTTACTGTTATTAGGAACAAGTTTATTCTTAAGAAGAAATTACATTAAGAATAACAGTAATATGGTTTTAGTTAAAGAGCGTAAAGCAGCAAAAATGGCTAAAAAACAATTGGTAAATGCTGAGAAATTAATGCAGCAAAATAAAAAAGACGAGTTCTATACAGAGATTTTGACTGCTTTAAATAATTACATAGGCAACAAATTAAATATTCCTGTGGCTGATCTTTCGAGAGAAAAAATAAGCACTGTACTAACATCAAAACAAGTAGATGCTCAGAGTATTACAAAATTGGTTTCTACATTGGAAACGAGTGAATACGCGAAGTATGCACCGGGAGCTGTGAGCGGTGATCTGCAAAAGGTTTATAAAGATACAGTTGATCTTATTACAGGACTTGAAGAGCAAATAAATAAAAAAGTATAAGTATGAAAAAAAACAATTACATATTTATTTTATTAGTTTGTCTTTTATCTTTTTCAATAAAAGGGTATAGTAACGATTTGCTTGAGAAAGCCGAAAAGGCATATGACTCAAAAAAGTATAAAGAAGCAATAGAGAGTTATGAAAAACTAGTGAATGATGGGTATAAATCATATCAGTTATATTTTAATTTAGGTAATTCTTATTACAGAAATAATGAATTAGGTAAAGCTATTTATTATTATGAACTTGCTCGTAAAGTAGAACCGGACGACGAAGATGTAAGAATAAATTTAGGCATTGCATCAGCAAAAACTATTGACAAAATAGATTCAAAAGAAAATTTTTTTATTACTGCTGTTAAAACAAACCTGTTATCGTCGTTTACAACTAATGCATGGGCATGGTTTTCTATAAGTGCTTTGGCCGTAGCCTGTATCCTTTTCTTTATTTTTGTAAATTCAACTACATTAATAATAAAAAGAATTTCGTTCTTGCTAAGTTGTGTACTGGTAATTGGTTTTTTGGTTACTTATTTCTTAGGCTATTCGGCTTTGAAATCAAAAGTCGAAAATAAATTTGCTATCATTACTGTAAAAGAAGTAAAGATCATGAATGAGCCAACTGCTACTGCAAATTCTAAATTTATATTACACGAAGGTACTAAGATCCGTGTAGTTGAAAATAACGGTAACTGGATCCTTATTAAGTTGGACAATGGAAACGAGGGTTGGTTAAAGATTAGCGATGTAGGAATTATTTAAATCCTTAAAAGATATGTTTCTCTGCGTGGTACGAAGAGCGTACTAATGGACCACTCTCCACAAATTTAAATCCTTTATTTAAAGCGTAATCTTTATATTTTTTAAAATCATCAGGATGCACAAAGCGTGCAACAGGTAAATGTTTTGGTGTTGGTTGTAAATACTGGCCAATGGTAACAACATCGCATTTTACGTTCGCAAGATCATCAATGGTTTCAAAAATCTCTTCTTCAGTTTCACCTAAGCCAACCATTATTCCGCTTTTAGTTTTAACACCTGCTTCATCCAAACGCTTTAAAACCTCCATGCTGCGATCGTATTTGGCTTGTATGCGAACCTGCGCGGTTAAACGTCTTACTGTTTCGATATTATGCGAAACAATATCTGGTTGTACATCAATAATGCGTTGTAGGTTTTCCCATTTGCCTGCAAAATCAGGAATCAAACATTCAAATTTTGTTTCAGGACTAATAGAGCGAATTTCTTTTATTGTTTCTGCCCAGATAATAGAGCCGCCATCTTTCAGGTCATCCCTGTCAACACTGGTAATAACGCAGTGTTTAACGCCCATCAATTTTACCGAGTTGGCAATACGTTTTGGTTCATCCCAGTCTGCCGGTTTTGGTTTACCTGTTGCAACGGCACAAAAACCACAACTACGTGTACAGATATTACCAAGTATCATAAAAGTAGCAGTACCCGCGCCCCAGCATTCGCCCATGTTTGGGCAATTTCCGCTTTCACAAATAGTGTGTAATTTATGTTTGCTTACAATACCGCGAACTTTAACATATTCTTCGCCGGTGGGTAATTTTACGCGTAGCCAGTCAGGCTTTTTGATCTTTTGAATTTCTTGTGTGGATTCCATCGTTAATACCATTTAGATCCAAATACAAAACCAACGTGAAAAGTCACGATAAAGTTTTCTGCGGGATTCCTTGCCATTATTGGCAAAGCTTTTGGAAAAAAATCTAAAGATACACCCGTTTCAATAGCACGGATAATATTGGTATAAGGTGCGTATTCGAAACTTAAATTAAATTTTGCTGATCCTCCCGGATAAATTTTTGTCTCTGCAAGACCGTCAGAAAAAGAACCTCTGCCTACAACGCTGTCTTGCGTAAAATTTTCAGAATCAAATTTAACCACATCGGTGCTTACTTGACCGCCATTACCAGGTTGTGCGCGATAAACCTGAACATAATACGGTTTTGCAAAAGCCAAAGTAGGACCAATAGAATAACTGTATCTTACTTCAACTGCTTTATTATCTGCTTTTGCGAAAAGAACTTTTTGCATACCAACAGCGCCTCTTAAAAGAAACGCTTGGTTAATTTTACCGTAAACAAACCTTTTTTTATCCTGTGATGTGCCAGTTACTTTTATTTCTTTAGGATGTTTTAAAGATTGAAGATCAATTTCCCAATACGAACGGCTTTTTGCAGTAATATGTTTACCACGGCGGTACAAAACGCCCAGCCCTCTTGTATTGGCATATATTTTACCCGAACCTTCGTTGCGGTACAATACATTTAAAGTCGTTCCTTCATCAACACTTAAGGCAGGTTTATCCTGCCCAAAATAAATGTCGCTTAAAAGAATGCAAAATATAAGTGTATAAAAGCCTTTAAACATTATAACAAATTTAAAGAATTACGAGGTATTATCCTATTTTTGTATAAACAAATGTTATGGCAACAAGTTTAGTTAAATATGTGGGAGAATTGAGGACAGAAGCTACCCACCTTCAATCGGGAACTGTTATAACTACCGATGCGCCAAAAGATAATCACGGTAAAGGTGAGGCCTTTTCGCCAACCGACCTGGTGGCTACAGCTTTAGCAAGTTGCATGACCTCTATAATGGGAATTGTGGCCATGAAAGAAGGGATTACCACTGTTGACGGGACGAGCGCCGAGGTTGTTAAGGTCATGTATCCCGATCCAAGACGTATTGGCGAGATACATGTAAAGATCACTTTTCCTAAAAAGAACTTTACGGATAAGGAGAAAAAGATGTATGAAAATGCCGCACTTACATGCCCCGTAGCTAAAAGTTTGCACCCCGATATTAAGCAGATTATTGAATTTATCTGGTAATTTTTAACTTAATTTCACGTTAATAGCAGATAATTAGCCGCCTATGTTTAAGAATATTTTGCACAGTTTGTTTACAAAGGGGCTGGTGGCTATTATTAATTTTTTTATTCTTATCGTTTCTTCAAGGTATCTTGGCGTTAGTTCGCGCGGTGAAATAAGTATCTTTATTTTAAACATTGCCATCATTCAAATCATTAATGAGGTGTATACAGGTTACAGCCTGGTTTATTTCATTCCAAAATTTAATATTAAAAAACTTTACATTTTAGGTTTGATCTATACGCTTATTTTTTGTTCGCTAAGCAATGTGGTAGTTGTATTTTTAAATAAGCAGGTGCCGGGTTATGCTTGGCTGGGATATATTGTTTCTTTATTGATAATTGTAAACACATTTAATTGTGTTTTAATTTTAGGAAAGGAAAAAGTAAAGATCTATAATTTTTTAAATCTTATACAACCTTTACTATTGCTGGTGGGATTGGGATTTTCGTTAATAGTATTAAAAGAATTTACATTTAACGCTTATATTTTTCCTTTACTACTTTCGTTTGTTGTTGCCTTTATTTTTTCAACGTTCATTGTTTTAAAGTTTGATTTTAAAAGTTCTTCTCAAAAAACATTTGATCTTAAACCTATTGTAATAAACGGTTTATTATGCCAGACGGCTGTTTTAATGCATATATTTTGTAACCGTTACAGTTATTATTTATTACCGGGTAGTGCAAAGGTTGGTTTATATTCTTCAGCCTCTTCGTTGATCGAATCTGTTTTAATTATTTCAAATGGTATTTCGCCGGTATTGCTGGCAAGAGTTGCAAATACAGGTAACACATTAAAATCATCTGAAATGACTTTGAGTTTGAGTAAGGCAAGCTTACTTTTTAGTTTTTGTGCTGTGCTTGTTGTTTTTTTATTACCCGAAGATTTTTTTCTATACCTGCTGGGTAACGGTTATGTAGGTATAAAACGTTTAATGATGTTGTATGCGCCGGGTATTTTAATGGTTAGTTTTTTTGGGATCATCAGCAATTATTTTTCGGCACTTGGAAAATTAAAACTTATTTTATTTTGTAATAGTTTTGGCTTTGTGATTTCACTTATTGCCGCTCCCCTTTTAATTAAAAAATATGATATTGATGGAGCAGCTTATACAGTAAATATCGCCTATGTGGCTGTTGCCATTGCCATAAGTATAGCTTTTTTTGTTAGCAATAAATTAAAATTTGTACGCTTAATAACTTTTAAGAATGATCTTCAGAATTTAAAAGATCTTGTTGCTTCAAAGAACTGATCTACTTGTAAATAAGTTTAATCATCTGTTCATCTTTCTTATAAATATCAATGTACTGATTAAATTTTTTATCCTCCGGTTGTGGATCTTTTTTCTTTCTGCCTTTCTTATCTTTTGCAATTTCAACATTGGCCGTGTAATATCTTACATATATAGGTAAAGGTTTTCGTAAGTTTATTTGCCGCTGCTCAGGCCTTGCAAAATAAGCGCTCAATGTATCATAAGGTAATTTTAAGGTATCATCACGAATCAGGAATCGCGCCATTTCTACATATTTTTCAAGGCGCATACAGCCATGACTTTGGTAACGATAAAAAGTTTTAAAATAACGTTTGCTGTTTGTATCGTGCAAATAAACACCATATTTATTATTAAAATTAAATTTACAAATACCTAAACTGTTGTCATCGCCAATACGCTGTCTGAATTTTATTGGAAGGTATTCTTTGCTAAAACGCTTCCAGTTTAATTTTCCGGCAGGAATAACTTCGCCTTTAGAATTAATACATTCAAAATTATGTTTGTGTAAATAGTTGGTGTCGCGTTTTACCATTGGTAAAATTTCTTTCCAGGCAATAGTGTAGGGTACACTCCAGTATGGGTACACGAGTATATAATTTATTTTACTTTTTAAAGTGGGTGTTTGTGTTTCGGGTTTACCTACAACTATTTTGCTATATAAAACAAGTGTATCTACTTTGTGTTTTTTATCCCATTCGTAAACATTTATTTCTGCCGAAGGAATATTTACAATGGCATATCTTTCAGGATATTTTGAAGGCTCCCAACGCCAGCGTTCCAATGCCATTTCCATTTGGCGAATGGTTTGTTCTTTTGAAAGGGATAATGTTTGCCGTGTTAACTTACCTAGTTTTCCGTCCGGTTCAAGGTTAAATTTTGCCTGATATGATTTTATTGCTTCAGCTAATTTTAAACTATCGTTTAATTTTAATGTATCGTTATAGTCACCGGTTTTAATTAATTTTTGCTTCAGATCTTCTTTAAATTTAACAGTATCTTTTATATTCTTAAAAGAAATAGTATCCCAATTAAGTTTTTCATTTTCTATAATATATTTTCTAATAGCCTCTTTTAAAAAATGATAACCGGCGTGCTTTGGTTCTAATGAATCAAAAGCCTTTGTCAATTGTACTGGCGCTAATCCAGTTTTTAAGATCTCTACCCAATTGGTATCTAGTTTTTTTGGATTCCATTCAAGCAAAATCGTATCCGTATTAAAACGTCCTTTATTTAAATGTGCGCCAAATTTTAAATACGCATCTGTAAATAAAATTTCTGCTGTGGCGATTGCGCTAACGTCATAAGCATCATTTTTTTTGTTATAAAATTGTGAATTTAATTTTTCAAGTTTATTAAAATGATAATCATTTGGATATAAACCATACATACGCGCATTTTTAATGATGTTATAAAGAGAATCTCCAAGCACAGTTAATTTTCCTTTATCCGAAAAAATAAGATGTTGTTTGTCTCTTAAGCGATCAAAAAAGCGATATGTGATCAGGGTGTCTTTATCAATTACCAATAAAGTATCGCCAATAGAATTACCAAAATATGTTTTAAGTAATTTTTCAGTTTCGGCATTTACATTTTGTGGTTGTTTTACTTCAATTTTTTCTATCGTATCGTTTGAACTGTTTTTACAAGCAACAAAATATAAAGCCAGGAATATTAAAATGATTTTTTTCAACGGTTTAAAGATATGAAATTACAGGTGTTCTGAATAAAAAAAATGCAAAAGCTTAACCAACGCAGTATTAAAGGCATTAAGTTGCAAATATTGGGTACCAGTAAACGGCGGTTAATAAATTTTTAGCATTAATTTTTAAATTCTATCTTTGATAAAATTTTTACAGAAGTTTAATGTCCGTTAAGATCCTCAATTTTCCGAAAATACACGACCCAAGAGGTAATTTAACGTTCATTCAAAATCCTACTCATATTCCTTTTGAGATAAAACGTATTTTTTGGCTTCAAGCGAAAGAACAGACTATTGTTGGTTCGGCCGCAATAACAGGGCAGGAAGTAATTGTATGTCTGAAAGGAAGTTTTGAGGTAGTAGTAACACATTTTAACGGTTCTACCGAAAAATTTGTTCTTAACTCTCCACATCAGGGCTTGTATTTGCCACCTTTAACGTGGCGCCAAATTCAAAATTTTTCTACAGATACTACAAGTTTTCACCTTACAAGCTTACAAGATAACGAAAGCGATCAGATCAATGATTTTGAAACATTTAAAAACAAAATTAAAAGATGAAAGCTACGATAAATGATTGCGTGCTGATTAGTTTGCCGCAAGCGGTAAATGAAGGGGTTGTTACTACTTTGTTAAAAGAAACTAAAGAACTACCGTTTGAATTTAAAAGGGTATTTTATTTGTACGATATACCAAATGGCGAATCTCGCGGGGGACACGCACATAAAACCTGTCATCAATACATGATTGCCGTAAGCGGATCGTTTGATATTATTTTGGATGACGGCATAAATAAAAGTACTGTACATCTTAACGATCCAAAAGTTGGATTACATGTGCCGCCGGGAGTTTGGGATTCTGAAGCCAATTTTTCACCCGATGCTATATGTCTTGTAATAGCATCTCACGCCTATTTTGAAGAAGATTACATAAGAAATTACGAGGATTATTTAAAGTATCAGGCCAATCAATAATCAGTACTATTTATAGTAAAATTACAAATACGATTTATGATATAATTATTGCCTGTTTTGCATTAAAAACCGAAAAAAATACGCATATTTACTGCTTATTTTGAGCTTTAATATGAGTAAAAACAAAGATACAGGGCCACAGGTTTCAGGGGCGGTAATTAATAAGGCAGATTTTTTTGAAAAATTAGGAAATAAGGGTGTTTTTTTAGCTTTGGGCTTTATAGCATTAGTGGCGTTTTTTATTTTTAAAGATTTTATTTTACTAAAAAAACTCTATCTATATAAAGATATTGGCAGTGATACTTTAAATGGGGTTTTTCCTTTCTTTTATAATTATGCGCATTATGTAGAAAGATATGGCATTCCAAGTTGGTCCTTCCAGGAAGCTTTAGGGCAAAATGTATTAGGTGGATTTTTAAGAGACCCTTTTATGATTATAGGTTACCTTGCCGGGTCGGCTTCCATGCCCAAAATTTATGTGTTTGAAGAGCTTACAAAAATAATCTCAGGGGGCGTTGTATTTTATTTGTTTTTAAAACAACTTAAAGTAACTAATTTTTCAGCTTTAGTTGGTTGTTTATTATTTACTTTCAGTGGTTTTATGATCGTTGGATCGTGCTGGTACGTTTTTACTTTTGAAGCCTTTACAATTGCATTAGCGTTATTAGGCTTTGAATTATTTTTTCAAAAAAACAAATGGCTTGTTTTTATTTTAGCCATATTTTTAATTGCTATTTCAATGCCGGTAAACATTTATATAACTGGTGTCATCCTTTTGTTCTACATCATCTTCCGACTTGGTCAAACAGAACAATTAACCATTAAAAATTTGTTGCAAATTATTTTTAAGTTAATCGGATTGGGTTTGATAGGTTTGTTATTGAGCGCTCCTTTTTTCTTCGAAACAATTCTCTTACTTCTTCAAAGTCCTCGTGGAAGCGGCGAGACAGGCTATTTTAAAATATTATCTTCAAAGCCAATGTTTGCACTTATTGATAAAATGCAATTTGGTACATTTATTACACGTTTATTTAGTAACGATTTTATTGGTACCGGAAATAATTTTAGAGGCTTTCAAAATTTTTTAGAAGCACCGCTTTCTTATTGTGGTATACTAAGCATTGTTTTAATGCCGCAAATTTTCACTCAGGTTAGCAAATCAACCCGCAAATGGTATATCATATGGCTTTCAATTTGGGTAATTGCAACTATTTTTCCTTATTTCAGATATGCATTCTGGTTATTTTCGGGTGATTATTTCAGGGTATTCTCGTTCTGTTTATCGTTGGTATTTATTGTATACTCCGTTTTAGCGCTTGACATTATTTTAAAAACAAAAAAGCTAAATTTAATTACTTTGGGCATTACCATTTTAGTGAGCATTATCTTGCTAACGTATAATTATTTTAAAGGCACGCAGGTAAAGGTAGATTCAACAGTCTCTATGTTCGTTTACTTTTCAATTTTTGTTTATGCGCTACTGCTTTTTTTAATGACCAGGCCCGATGCAAATAAGAATATAAAATATGCTTTACTAGGGTTTGTTTGTATTGAGATGGCTTTTCTTTCCGGCTTTTCTATTAACCGTAGAGATATTGTATCTGCAAATGAATGGAAAGAAAAAGTTGGCTATAACGATTATTCTGTTGAAGCAGTTGATTATATTAAAAAGAAAGAAACAGGTTTTTACCGGATTGATAAGAATTACTATTCATCAGGCGCAATGCATGGCAGTTTAAGTGATAACAAGATTCATGATTATTTTAGCACATCAGCGTACAGCTCTTTTTCAAGCAACAAATACGTGAATTTTTTAAGATTGTATGGTGTTATTGGTACAGAAAACGAGTACGAAACAAGATGGGCGCCGGGCTTAATTAACAGGCCTATACTTGAATCACTTACAAATGTAAAATATATTATGGTAAAAGGATATACTAATCCAGTTTGGCATAATACCCATGATTCTGTTGCTAAATTTGGTGATGTGCTGGTTCTTAAGAATAAGTTTAGCCTGCCATTTGGTTATACCTATGATCAGTACATTAAACAAAGCGAGTTTGAAAAATTGAGCTTAAATCAAAGGGATTTTGTAAGCTTAAAAGCAATTGTTATTGATGATAAAAATGCAGAGGGTTTAGCCGGCCTTAAAAAGTATAACGTAGCCGATACAGCTTTAAACGCACAATTTACATTTGATACCTATAAGGCTGATGTTCAAAAACTAAGTCAGAATTCGTTAAAGCTAACAGGTTTTAATGATCTTAAGATACAAGGTGATATAAATGTAGATTCAGCTAAATTGATGTACCTGTCTTTCCCTATTGATAAAGGATGGCATTTAACACTGGATGGTAAAGAAAAAGACCTGGTAGAAGTTAATAATGGTATGACAGGTATTTATCTTGATAAAGGAAATCATAAAATCGAAATGAATTTTAAATTAAGAATGTTTAATAAAGGTTTAATGTTAATTCCTGTTGGTTTATTATTAATGTTGGGTTTATATTTTTTGGATAAAAAAAATAAAAATTTTTTAAAAATTAAATTGACAAACTAAAAGCGGGCTTAGTAAAACAATGGCGCTTTTTAAGTATATTTGATATTATAAGCTAATAAAGTAATGAAAGATAAGTCTAAACCATATTTAATTAATTTTCCCAAAATTGGAGATTCTGCTTTAGGATATATTTCATTAACAGAAAAAGAGAATTTACCATTTGTTCCAAAAAGAATTTATTGGACGTATTATACACCCGAGGCAGTTGTGCGCGGAAATCACTCACATTACGAATTGGAGCAGATATTGGTAGCAGTTGCTGGTAAAGTTATTGTAAATATTATTTTAAGCACTGGCGAAGAACTTGATTTCGTGCTAGAGTCACCCAGCACGGGTCTGTTCATCCCTAAAAAAAGCTGGCGAACAATGAAATACTCTCACAATGCAGTACAAATGTGTATAGCAAGCCTTGAATATGATGAAAAAGATTATATCAGGGATTTTGAAGAGTTCAAAAAGATGTATTTAAAATGAACTTTAAATTAACTGACGGGTTACCTGAAAAAAATATTGAAGGTGTTGATATTTTTAATAGTATAGAATTTTTTAACCTTCATAAAAAACAAAATTCTGTTTACTTATCTGTTTTCAGAGACGATCAGCTTATTGGCGTTTGTCATTTTACCGAAATTGATCCGGGAGTTTACAGAAGTCCGCATCGTGGCACTTACGGTGGATTTAATTTTATTAAAGATATCGATCTAAGCAGTATTTACGAATCTGTTAAATTGCTTATTGATTATTTTAAAGAAAGAAACGTAAAAGAGCTAATTTTTGTTCAATCTCCTTTTAGTCATAATATAGAATTATGTACCTCTGTATTCAATGCGCTGCTAACCAATAAATTTTATATCAGTAACCAGGAGTTTAATCAATCGCTTGTTGTAGATAATACACCAATGGTAGATAAAATGATGCGTAATAATAAGAAGCGTTTTAAAAAATGCGAACGTGAAGATTTTAAGTTTACACAGGTGTTTTCTGAAGATGAATTTGAGGCTGTTCATAAAATGAACGAGGCTTCACGTAAAAGAAAAGGCATTAAGATTTCGATGACATTTGAGCAAATAATGACCATGTACCGTATATATCCAAACGATATGTATTTTTTCAATGTAACACAAAACGGGGTAGCGGCGGCATCAAGTATTTGCATCAAAATAAATTCTAACGTTTTACATATTTTTTATTGGGGCGATGCTGATGGTTTTGAAAGTTACAGTCCTATTGCCTTTTTGGCAAATGGCATATATGAATTTGCTGCAAAAAATAATTTTAAAATGATGGATGCCGGCATTTCTACATTTGAAGGTATTCCGAATTTTGGCCTAATAACATTTAAAGAGAACTTAGGCTTTACATCTTCATTAAAACTAACCTATTCATATAATTATGAGCAATAGAGATTTACTAGATTACCAGGAGCAATACTCAAAACAACCTTACGAAAAGTACCAGGTGGCTTTTAGAAAAAGAAAATTACTCGACCTGTTGTCTAAAAATAATCACTCCAATTTATTAGAGATAGGCTGTGGTCTGGAATCTATATTTCTCGACGTTGCATCTTACGATCATATTACTGTTGTTGAACCGGCAGACCTTTTTTATGATAAAGCTGTAGCGGATAAAGCACATGCAAAAAACAAGAATATTACCATCATAAAAGCTTTGCTTGAAGATGCGGCAGAAAAACTAAAAAAAAATAAGTTCGATCTTATTTTATTAAGTTCATTATTACACGAAATACCCGAGCAAAATAAATTTTTATCTACTTTGCATTCCATTGCATCAAACGAAACAGTAATACATGTAAACGTTCCGAATGCAAAAAGTTTTCATCGCCTTTTGGCAGTTGAAATGGGATTAATCCCGTCTGTATTTCAAAAATCAGAAAGTAACATTCAGTTTCAGCAACATACCATTTTTGATCTTGATCTTTTAACTTCTACAGTTGAAAAAAATGGTTTTAAAGTAATTGAAAGCGGATCTTATTCGTTTAAGCCATTTACGCATCAGCAAATGCAAAACATGATAGACGCTAAATTTATTTCTGATGAAATTTTAGATGGATTTTATAAAATGGAAAAGTATTTGCAAGGTATAGGTTCAGAGATTTATGTGAATATTCAAAAAAGGTGATTTTAATCATTTATCGGATGTGTTAAATTAAAGACATTGCATAAAAAAAGAAAATGAAAAATTTTGATTTTATTATTTGTGGCAACAATGTAGGTGCAATGGTTGCTGCTATTGAATTGGCAAAAAAAAGTAATGTCGCTGTAATTAACCCAACGCCAAACTGGGGCGCTCATTTTGCCGGAATTAAATTGAGTGAATACAAGTTTGATATAGGAATGAATTTTTTTGAATTTGATTCCTTTCATAAAGAAGCGTTAGATCTTTTAACCTATAATCCAGAGGTCAGAAATGATTCTGCAAGATTTTTACCTCTTATAAAAGAGTTTTTTACAAAACGTATTGAAGTGGCCGAGTCACATAATTTAAAAACACTTGTAAATGGAACGTTTGGTGACGATATAATTATTGC
Organism: Bacteroidia bacterium; assembly: GCA_016787705.1. Lineage (GTDB taxonomy): Bacteria > Bacteroidota > Bacteroidia > B-17B0 > Aurantibacillaceae > Aurantibacillus. The sequence continues at coordinate 295,901 of JAEUTP010000017.1, forward strand.
GAATAATTTTGATATTTTAGATAAACTTCCTGCAGATATAAAAAACAAGATCATTGCTGAATTAAAAGCCATTTTAGCTGTTCCGAAAACAGAGTTACACGCGTCAAATAAAAAAATAAACGAAGACCTTTTTTTAAGAACAAATTATAAAAAAGTTTCCGTTATCAATCATGGCCAAACTTTTCATGATCTATTTATTGAACCTTTATGCAACAAAATATTTAATATTTCATCAGAAGAAGTGCCAGCAATATACCATCGTATTCCATGGACCCCTCTTTTTTATCCTGAAACTTTATTGCAGGCATTTAAAGACCCAGTTTATAAAATCAAACCAACGTTGTTTCATTACCCGAAAACAAATTATTTTGCGATCGCTTTAGAAACTTTGTTGTTAGAAATGAAAAGCAATAACAATATCGAATTTATTAATTCTAAGATCACGGAATTAAAACCTGAAGGGGATAAATATATTGTTGAAACCGCAGAAGAAAAGTTAAGTGGTTCTACGCTGGTTTGGGCAAACGATCTACAATCATTATTGAGTTATAATAAAAGCCTGCGACCAATAACTTTAGATAAAGCTTCTATTACAGTGGCGTTTTTGGCAATTAAGTCTGAGTTTGTTAAAACAAAATTCTCAACTTTATATGTTGCGGCTGGTGAAGAGCTGGTTTACAGGGTTTCTAACCAAAATGTTTGCGCCGGATTAAATGAAGAGATCACAAAAATTTCTATAGAATTAAATTTTGATAAATTAAACGAAAAAGGTATCAATGAAGATCAAAAGATTAAAGACTATATCTGGAATTTTTTGATTAGTTCCGGTTGCCTGCAAACCGCTGCTGAGGCTATTTTCTTTGAAGTTAAAAGCATAAAAAATGCTGTTAATTTGCCAACCTTGAATAATTTTAATAATTTTATAAAAAATCAACAATTAACTGGCCAACATTTCGGTAATGTGGAGTTAGTTGGGCCGGCATCGGGTTTCGGTTCAACTTCCTTTAACTGTCAGGTTGTACAAGGCCTTAAGTTAGGTGTAAAACACAATAAATTATGAGTTTAACGAAGGAAGAATTAAACAAGATAGCTCACGAGTATCATAATAATGATGTGATGCAGGATAAGTTTATTGAAGACGAGTGCCAGTTTCATACTTACAACTGGGTGTTTGATAACATGAAAGGCTGTAAGAATGTTTTGGAAATGGGTTATGGTGAAGGCAATTTTACAAACGAATTAGTGAAACGTAATTTTAATCCAACAATTATTGATGGTTCAGACGTGTTATTGGACAAAGCAAAAAGTTTGTATGGTGATAAAGTTAATGTAGCTCATGCGCTTTTTGAAGAATATATACCTGAAACAAAATTTGATTGTGTTTTGGCAACACACGTTTTAGAACATGTTGATGAGCCGGTGGCCTTATTAAAACATATGAAGAATTGGATAACGCCAAATGGTAAAATTATTATAATTGTTCCGAATAAAGAATCTATTCATCGTCAGCTTTCTGTAATTATGGGCTTGCAACCTGCTTTGGATACTTTGGGAGGCAGAGATAAATTAGTTGGTCATCAAAGAGTTTATTCATTACAAACATTAGAAAATGATGTAATTAAGGCCGGATTAAAAGTTTCTGATACCTGTGGTTTTTTCTTAAAAGTATTGCCAAACTCAATGATGTTGGATTATTCTAAAGAGTTAATTGTAGCTTTAAATAAAATTTCACCATTAATGCCTAAAAATTTGCTTGCAAATATTGCATTGATCGCTCATCATTAAACGTATGTCAAAAATTACAATTATCACCCCATGCTACGGTAATGAATTGAATATTCCAGATTACGCAGTTAAAATGCTTGAGAATGAAAAGATCTTTCCGGCAGATGTGGAGTTTGAATATATTTTGATAGACGATGGCTCAAAAGATAATACCTGGGCTGCTATGCAGGTATTTAAACAGCAGTATCCTGATAAAGTTAGAATTATAAAATTGGTTCGTAATTTTGGAAGTACTAACGCTGTTTTTTCTTCACTTCCTTATGCAACCGGTGATTGTATTGTTATTATTTCTGCCGATCTGCAAGATCCTCCTGACTTGATCCTTAAATTATATGAGAACTGGAAAAAAGGATTTAAGCTGGTTTTAGCTAATCGTACCAACCGCGAAGAGCCTTTAATGCAAAAGATCTTATCAAACAGTACGCACATGATGATGAAAAAATTCGGGTTAAAGAACTTACCCGAAGGAGGCTTTGACATGAATTTATTTGATAAGGAAATAAAAGATATTTTAATAAAAATGGACGATAAGAATTCATATTTTCCTTTCCTGCTTATGTGGTTGGGTTATGAGTTTGTTAGCATTCCATATGTAAGACGCAAAAGAGAGATCGGTAAATCGGGTTATACAATGGCAAAAAAGATCAAGGTATTTGTTGACGCCTTTGTCGCTTTTTCTTTTTTTCCTATAAGGCTAATTTCTATTTCAGGTTTAATTCTCGGACTTCTTGCATTTGCTTATGGCATATTTGTTGTTGCAGGAAAATTGTTAGGTTATGTAGATACCCAGGGATGGTCTAGTTTAATGGTGGTTATATTATTTGTATCTGCGTTTCAAATGATAGCTTTAGGTATAATAGGAGAATATGTCTGGAGAGGTCTTGAAGCTTCAAGGAACAGGCCAAACTTCCTGATAGAAAAAGTTCAATAATTAATTTTTAAAACATATATCAAAATGAGTACAATTCCTTTTTTAAATTTTGATCCAATGCACAAAATGATCCGTGACGAGATCATGAGATCATTTGCAGATGTTTATGATGCCAATTGGTTTATAATGGGAAAAAAATTAGAAGCATTTGAAAAGGAATACGCTGCTTTTAATGATACAAAATTTGCGATTGGTGTTAGCAATGGTTTAGATGCTTTGCATTTGGCACTAAAAGCATTAAATGTTACTAAAGGAGATGAGGTTATAGTTCCTTCAAACACTTATATTGCTACGGCGCTGGCAGCTTCTTATGTTGGCGCTACACCTGTTTTTGTAGAACCAAATGCAAGAACCTATAATATGGATCCTGCAAATATTGAAGCCGCAATAACAAGTCGCACAAAAGTTATTATGCCCGTGCATTTATACGGACAAGCTTGCGAAATGGATGCTATTATGGCCATTGCAAAAAAGCATAATTTGTTTGTAGTGGAAGATAATGCGCAGGCGCATGGCGCAACTTTTAATGGAAAAATAACAGGTAGTTTTGGTCACGCAAATGGCACAAGTTTTTATCCAGGAAAAAATTTAGGTGCTTTGGGTGATGGTGGAGCTTTAACTACTAATGATGCAGATATTGCAAAAAAAATAATGATGCTGCGAAATTATGGTTCAGAAAAAAAGTACCATAATGAGTCGATTGGGTTTAATATGCGTTTGGATGAAGTACAGGCTGCGTTTCTTTCGGTTAAACTAAAACACTTAAACGAGTGGACAAAACAAAGAAAGGTAATTGCACACCAATATAACGATGCTTTAAAAAATGTGGGCGATCTTATTTTACCAGAGGTGCATAAGGATGCTACACATGTTTATCATTTATATGTTATTAAAACTAAAAACAGGGATAAGCTGCAAAAACATTTATCAGATAATGGTATTGGTACATTGATTCATTACCCAATTCCACCACATTTGCAAAAAGCGTACGCATCATTAAAAAAGAAAAAAGGTGATTATCCTATTGCTGAAGAGCTAGCTGAAAATTGTTTGAGTTTGCCTATTTGGCCCGGAATGACACAAGAGCATGTGAAAACCGTTGCCGATGCTATTAAGAAAGCATTTTAATTTTAAAAACAGAAACAAAATTTTAATGAATCTCTTTATTAAAAAGGAGGTTCGTTAAAGTCTTCAATATCGTTTCGTTTTACAATATCACTATTATTGTCTTCTACTTTATCCCAGTTTTTTGACGCAACAGTTTTTGTTCCTGTATTTAAAAAATCATTATTTTGTTGCAATGGGCCGGGGTTATTTTGATTGTAAATAATATCTTGTCCTTCAGTATAATCCAAATCGGCAAATTTAGCATATTGCCCAATAAAGCGCAGTTTAACCGTCTCTAAAGCACCGTGCCTGTTCTTGGCTATAATAACTTCGGCGCGGCCTTTAGTTGGCTGATTTTCTTCATCCACTTCCAAACCATAATATTCAGGACGATAAATGAACATTACCATATCCGCATCCTGCTCAATAGCTCCTGACTCACGTAAATCACTTAATTGCGGGCGTTTGCTGCCTCCCGGCCTGTTTTCTACCTGTCGACTTAATTGGGAAAGTGCTATGATAGGTATTTCTAATTCTTTTGCTAAACTTTTTAATCCGCGAGAGATCTGGCTGATCTCCTGTTCACGGTTTCCTTTTCCGTCAGGACCGCCGCTCATTAACTGCAAGTAGTCAATAATTATTAATTCTACTTTTTGATTCTCTTTTAAACGACGTGCTTTGGCGCGTAATTCAAAAATAGAGAGTGCAGGCGTATCATCAATAAATAATGGCGCTACCGCTAATTTTTTAATACGTTCATTTAATTGAACAAATTCGTGATTATCTAAATTTCCTTTTAAGATCTTATCCTGGGCAATTTCAGTTTCACTTGATATCAAACGTTTTACCAATTGCAAGCTGCTCATCTCTAATGAGAAAATTGCAACGGGTTTATTAAATTCAACGGCGGCATTCTTAGCCATCGAAACAACGAAAGCCGTTTTACCCATACCTGGCCTTGCCGCTAAAATTAAAAGATCAGATTTTTGCCAGCCACCCGTTATACGGTCCATGGCTGTAAATCCGCTTGGTACGCCTGATAGACCGTCGGTTTGATTTGCCGCCGTTTCAATTTCGGTAATTGCTTTTGCAATAAGCGTGCTCATTTTATCGTGCTGTTTACGCACGTTAGAATCTAGTATCTCAAAAATATTTTTTGTGGTTTCGTCAAGCAATTCAAAAACATCAGTGCCATCTTCGTAGGCCACCTTAATAGTTTCAGTACTTAAACGAATCAATTCGCGCTGCAAATATTTTTGCGCAACAATACGCGCGTGAAATTCGATGTTGGCAGATGATGCAATGCGATTGGTTAATGCAGAAACATAATAAGCACCACCAACAACCTCTAATTCACCGGTACGTTTTAATTCCTGTGTAACAGTTAAAATATCTACGGGTTCAGAGCGGTTAAATAATGCCACCATGGCTGCAAACACACGGCCATTTTGGTCTTTGTAAAAAGCTTCAGGACTTAAAATATCAATTACAGTACTTAGCGCTTCTCTTTCTAAAAGCATAGCGCCAAGCACAGCTTCTTCTAATTCTACTGCCTGTGGTGGTAATTTCCCTACTTCATTCGCGCTTGTAGAAGGGTTATTAAAAATACGTTTACGGGTCTTATTTTGATTGTCCTGGTCCATAATGAAATTGCTCTTTTATTCCGTCCTTTATAATAATTGTCTCATCTCTTGCACTTTCTTCCTTTCAAATTCTAATTAGTATAAGGGGGAGGCAAATGTGCGAAAAATTGCTTCATCTTAAATTTACAAAACCTTAAACAATATTCATAACTTGTGCATAAATATTGTTACTATGTGTGAGCCCAATAAAATCAATACTTTCAGACAGGTAAGTTTGTTCATAATTCCAAAACTCACTTCTCAACACAAACGGTGTTAGGGAATTGTTAATTGTTTATTACAGTTCATTTTCAGGTAATTAAACTTTTATAAGAAAAATTATGTTTGGATTTTGAGTAATTTTAATACTTAAAATATGAAGGTATTACTGGCAGATTCTAATCATCCTGTTCTTAATGAAACACTTACCAATGCTGGCTTTGAGTGCGACCTGTTTTGGAACAAAAGTTCCGAAGAATTGGTCTCTCTTTTGCCAAATTATGATGCTCTTGTTATCAGAAGTAAATTCAGGATCACAAAACAAATTATTGATTCTTGCCACAAATTAAAATGCATTGGCCGAGTGGGAGCAGGGATGGAAAATATTGATGTGGATTATGCAACTGCAAAAAAAATAAAATGTGTAAGTGCGCCCGAAGGTAATAGGGATGCGCTTGGTGAACACGCTATTGCCATGTTGTTAATGCTGGCCACCAAATTAAAAAAAGCAGATCTGGAAGTAAGAAAAGGAATTTGGTTACGTGCAGAGAACCGTGGCTTTGAATTAAAAGATAAAACCTTTGGTGTTATTGGTTACGGACAAATGGGCAGTAGCTTTGCAAAAAAATTAACAGGTTTTGATTGTAAGATCTTAGTATACGATAAATATATTTCGGGTTTTGGAAATGATGTAATTATTGAATCAACCTTTGAAAAATTACTTGAAGAGTGTGATATTATTAGCTTACATGTACCGTTAACCAAAGAAACGGAGTATATGATAAATGCAGACTTTATTAATAAATTCAAAAAAGAAATTTATATTATTAATACTGCAAGAGGTAAATGTTTAAATACAAAAGATCTTGTTACTGCACTTGAGAGCGGAAAAGTAAAAGGTGCCTGTTTGGATGTTTTGGAATATGAAAGCGTATCTTTTGAACAAATTGAGAATAAAAAAATTCCTGCGCCTTTAAATTATCTTATCAATTCTGATAAAGTTATTTTAAGTCCACACATTGGTGGTTGGACACATGAAAGCAATTTTAAAATGAGTAAGATAATTGCCGAGAAAATGATAAGTGTATTAAAAGCTTAAGTTGGCTTAATAATTAACCGTAAACTGGGGCGTTGTAACTATATTAGATTTGTGCCCTGCTTCATCTATTGCAAAAACAGAATACTTAAAGATCTTGATAGAGTCCGCAGGTCTGAATTCCGTCATTGGAATGTAGATCTCACCTTTAATTGATTTGCCTTTAAAGCCATCACCGGGTTGCGTAATGATCTTAGCAATTGCAAAGGTATCGTTTACATTGGTATCAAAAAAACCTGTAAATTGGTGAGTCCCTGAATTGTAATAATAAAATTTAATGATAATGTTTGGCACCACCGCTTTTTCTTCACGGAAAATATCGCCGTCGCCATCTTCATAACCTAAAATAAGCTGGCCATTATCTACGCCATTTGTTTTAGACGAGGTAAAATCAAGATAATCCAATGTAGGCTCTGGTGATTTGCTTGGACGTTTTACGCAACCAAAACAAATTACACAAAACAAAAATATTGTTGCAATAAAGCGCATGTTCTAAAATCTATCTATAAATTTACAAAATTATAACATTACAGCCAAAGCTTTGTTCAATAACGAAAATAGAATATTTAATATTGCCTCTGAAAATGAATTTTCTGAGCTTTCTTTAAGTATTTTTAACTTCCAGGCAACGCAAAACCCCTTTTACCGGCAGTGGATAGAGCTTTTAAAGATCGATCCTAAACGTGTATTAACCCTTGATCAAATACCTTTTTTGCCTATCGAATTCTTTAAAAAGAATGAAGTTGTTAGTTCTCCAATAACTCAAAATACAGTTAAATTTACAAGCAGCTCAACCACTTCGCAACTACCTTCAACACATTTTGTAAATGATATTGGTGTTTATGAAAGCAGTTTCTTAAATGGTTTTGAATTGTTTTATGGCAAACCATCAGAATACTGTATTTTGGCCTTACTGCCAAATTATTTGCAACGCAAAGGGTCTTCATTGGTTTACATGTGTGATAGATTGATCAAAGATTCAAAACATATTTTAAGTGGATTTTTTTTAGATGACATAGATAAATTAATTGGCATTATTGAAGAACTAAAAAAAACAAAACAAAAAGTGATTTTAATTGGTGTTTCCTATGCATTAATGGATCTGTGTGATAAAGGAATTCATTTAGGTGAAAATTTTATTGTAATGGAAACCGGCGGTATGAAAGGCACACGTGAAGAATTATTAAAGCCGGAATTGCACTCTTATCTTAAAAGCGGATTTAAAATAAATATTATTCATAGTGAATATGGCATGACGGAGTTGTTAAGCCAGGCTTATAGTTTGGGTAATGAAGAATTTCTTGCGCCACCCTGGATGAAATTTTTAATTCGTGAAGTGGATGATCCTTTAAAAATACGAACCGATCATAAAACCGGCGGTATTAATGTTATTGATCTGGCTAACGTAAACTCTTGTTCATTTATTGCAACAAAAGATCTTGGTAAAATAAATAGCAATGGAAAACTAGAATTAATGGGGCGCTATGATAACAGTGATGTACGCGGTTGCAATTTGATGTTTGGAAGTTTTTAACCTTGCCTGCCTGCTAATAGAAACATCACAGCCATTCTAACAGCCACACCATTCTCCACTTGTTCTAAAATAATAGATTGTTTGCTGTCAGCTACATCGCTGGTGATCTCCACACCACGATTAATAGGGCCCGGATGCATGATAATTATCTTTTTAGAAACACTGTCCAGCAATTCTTTATCTAAACCATAAAGCATGCTGTATTCTCTTAGGGTTGGGAAGTATTTTATATCCTGACGCTCCAACTGAATGCGTAACATATTTGCTACATCACACCATTCTAAAGCTTTTTTAAGATCTAATTCTACTTCAACACCTAAAGAACGAATGTGTTTTGGAATGAGTGTTAGCGGGCCGCATACTTTTACAATAGCACCTAGTTTTTGTAAGCAAAATATATTTGATAGCGCTACGCGTGAATGTAAAATATCACCAACTATTACAATTTTTTTACCTTTAAGATCGCCCAGTTTTTCCTGTATAGAAAAAGCATCCAATAAAGCCTGCGTGGGATGTTCGTGTGCGCCATCTCCCGCATTAATAATTTTCGCATTTACTTTTTTAGAAAGAAAAACTGCCGCTCCTGCGCTTGCGTGGCGCATAACGATCATATCCACTTTCATGGCCAGGATGTTATTTACTGTATCAATTAAAGTTTCTCCTTTTTTTACGGAAGAGTTTGAGGCAGAAAAATTGATGGTATCGGCACTTAATCGTTTTTGAGCCAGCTCAAAAGATAAGCGTGTGCGGGTTGAATTTTCGAAAAATAAATTGGCTATTGTAATGTCTCTTAAAGAAGGAACTTTTTTAATGGGACGGTTAATGACTTCTTTAAAATTTTGAGCGGTACTTAAAATAAGATCAATATCGTTTTTTGTTAGATTTTTTATTCCAAGGAGATGGTTAACGCTTAAGTGGCTCATTATTTTTGAAAACAGGTTAAAATTGATTTTCAAAAGCTAAAGATAGCTTTTAATTTTTAACTGGAAAATTATTTTTTCACTGTTTGTAAATAGCGCTCTGCAATAATATTTAGATGATGCTGCGTATGCCCGCAAATAGTGAACCCTATTGAGTTTACCGTAGCCGTACCCGATGGTGTTTGGCCTGATTTTTTTAAATTCTGAGTATCAAAAGATCTAAATAAACAAATATTTGAATATCTAACGGCTTCAAATTCTTCAATAATATCTTTCATTGTTCTTGAAGCTGCTTCGCAATTAGCCGCATACAGATTTTCGTCATATGAATTGGGTACTTGCTTATCGCCTCTCGCAAAATTTAAAGCACGGGCACTAAAAATACGTTCGGTATCAATACAATGTATTAACACTTCTTTTATTGTCCATTTACCTTCAGCATAAGCAAAGTTTTCAAGCCCGGAAGAAATACTTTTTATAAATTCAATACTGCTTTTTTTAGTTTCGGTTAAAGCGTTAACAACATCATTTTGTTCTATCAGCCCTATGTAATACCAGTAATAACCAGGACATTCTTCTTTTATTGGTCTCATGCTATTTGCTTAAAAGAGTAATACGATCTTTTCCATCTGTTTCAGACCACTCCACTTTTACATTTTGGCTTTCAATAGAATCTATGGTTATGCCAATATATTTCGCTTGTATAGGAACATGTCTTGCCAAACGTCTGTCAACCAAAACCAAAAGTTCAACATCTTTAGGTCTGCCAAACGCCAGCATAGCGTCAAGCCCTGCGCGAATGGTGCGTCCGGTAAACAAAACATCGTCTACCAAAACAACATTTTTATCTTCAATTGTAAAATCAATACTTGTAGGATTTGGTATTAGTTCTTTTTTTCTGAAATCATCACGATGAAAAGTAATATCTAAAGCACCACAATTTATTTTTTTATTCTTTAAAATACTTTGTAATTCTTTTTGAATGCGTTTTGCCAGAAAGATGCCACGTGGTTGCAAGCCAATAATAACGGTGTCCTTAAAATCGTTATGCGCCTCAATTAGTTGATGACATAAGCGTTTTATCTTTACATCAAACTGACTTTTTTCTAATAGTATTTTTGGTTGCACGTTATTGTATTTAAATGTTAAAGATAAAAATTATTCTTTATTTTTACTATCAAGAAGTATGGTAACGGGGCCATCGTTTATTAATTCTATTTGCATATCAGCACCAAATTGTCCGGTTTTACAAGGTTTACCTAAAATCTTTTCCGTTTCTGAAATAAATTTTTCATATAGAGGTATTGCTCTTTCAGGTCTGGCTGCTTTTATAAAAGAAGGCCTGTTACCTTTTTTAGTAGAAGCGTGTAATGTAAATTGACTGACAATAAGTATCTCACCATCAATCTGTTTTATATCAAGATTTAATTTGCCTTCATTATCTCCAAAAACGCGCATACTACAAATTTTAGCGCATAGCCATTCAATATCTTCCGTTTTATCTTCCTCTTCTATGCCTACAAGTATTAAAAAGCCCTTATCAATAGAGGCGTGTAGGGCATTATGAATTGAAACACCGGCTTTTTTAACCCTTTGTAAAACTATCCGCATATTTTTTTATCTTTACTAATCTCAAACAAAAATAACCAAAATGAAGAACGTATTTATTGCCGCCTTATTTTTATTAGTATTTACTTCTTGTAAGAAAAAAGAAAAAGCTACAGAAGAATCAACGCCCGAACCGGCACCGGTAGTAAATTGCCCTACCTGTAATTTCCCTGATACTGCATGGACAAGTACTGCGACCGGCCCAAAGCTTATTTTTAAATTTAAATTTGATAGTACACAAGTTCGGTTAAATAACCTGGCAATGCCTGCAACCGTTCCAAGTACAAATGCTGCACAGTCGCCAACTTTTAATGGTATGAGCGCGCATTATATAGAAATGGCTCAGGGAGACTTTACACAAGTGGGGCAGGGAACTGTTTTATATAAGGCAGCCGAAACAGAATGCGGTGGCTCTAAGGCCATTGTTTTTTGTGAATCGGTTGTTGCTAAAGATGGTGATGTGTTTTTTTCAGTACCCATTGCAAGTGTAACTCCTGGAACTTATAAATGGTTAAGAGTATCATTAGCCTATCAAAATTATGATGTGAAAATTAAAACAACATCAGCCGGAATAATCAATGGAACCATTGCATCCTTTGTTGGATTTAATACTTATGTATCAAAATATAAAATGCATAACGCTGTTATGACCCCAACCGCAGGTGGCACTGGAAATAAATTACAGGGTTACTGGGGCTTTTATACAAACTACATGAACACGGATATAAAAACTGAAGGGCAAGCGCCGCAAACCACAGTAGTAAATCCAAATCCAAATTCACCGATACCTCCAGGAAGTTGTTTGGTGACAGGAACTTTTGTGACAAACGCGGCACCTAATGTATCTGCACCCTTAACTATTACAGGCAATGAAACACAAGATATAATTATCACAGTTTCGCTTTCAACCAACAAAAGTTTTGAATGGAAAGAAATGACCTTTGATGGATTGTTTCAGCCAGAGATTGGTGAAACAGTTGTGGATATGGGTTTAAGGGGTTTAAAGCCTATGTACTAAATTAAGTTATTTTGCTTTAAATTTATTAATAGCATTTACAGTAAATTCAGATAACACTAAAGTACCACTCATACCTGCGCGTTCAATTAATAATTCATCCCAATTTTCGGTGCCCTGCCACATTATTTTTTTAAGCATGGCCATTGCTTCAGGATTACTTGTTGCTAATTTACCGGCAAGTGTATCAATGCCTTTATCCATTTCTTCGGTCGAAGAAAATAACTCTGCATACAAACCTTTTTCTTTTGCCCATTGAGCGGTTTGCCACTCGGTAGCATTTATAGTTAACTGGCAAAATGCAGAAGTTCCTACTTTACGTTCTACTGCAGGGCCAACTACAAATGGACCAATACCTACAGCCAGCTCGCTTAATTTTACGGCAGCCGCATCTGTAGCAAAAGTATAATCAGCGCTGGATGCAATACCTACACCACCGCCAACAGCTTTGCCCTGTACACGTGCAATTACAAATTTAGGTGCTTTACGCATAGCATTAATCACTGCAGCAAAACCAGAGAAAAATTTTAAACCTGTATCAATATCTTTTATAGAAATTAATTCGTCAAAGCTGGCGCCTGCACAAAACGCTTTATCGCCTTCGCTTTTTAAAACAATAACTTTTGCATTGTTATCTTTTCCAAGTTTTTCTATTTCAGATGCGAGATTACGTAATTGCGTACCCGGCATAGAATTGCTTTGGGGATGAAAAAAAGTAATGGTTCCTACTCCGTTCTTAATTTCTGACTTTACAAATGCTTCCATAAATATTAAACTAAAATAGTAACCGGATTTTCAATAAACGCTTTTAATGTTTGTAAGAATGCAGCACCTGTAGCACCGTCAACAGTCCTGTGATCGCAGGCAAGCGTTAACATCATTGTATTGCCTGGAACTACTATATTATTTTTTATAACAGGTACTTGTCTTATAGCACCCACCGAAAGTATGCACGATTCAGGTGTGTTAATAATAGAAGTAAATGATTCAATACCAAACATACCTAGGTTAGAAACAGTAAATGTATTTCCTTCCCAATCTGATGGTTGTAATTTTTTATCTTTTGCACGTTTGCCCAGATCTTTTACTTCAACCGAAATTTGTGATAAAGATTTTTGATCCGCAAAGCGAACAACCGGTACCAATAAACCATCATCAACAGCAACGGCCACACCAATATGTATGTGCGAGTAAGTGCGGATCTTATCACCCAACCACGATGTATTTACTTTTGGATGCTTGCGTAAGGCCGCGGCGCAGGCTTTAATAACAAGATCATTAAATGAAACTTTTGTATCGGGAATTGCATTGATAGCATTGCGAGCTGCAATGGCATTATCCATATCTACTTCAATATTTAAAACAAACGAAGGTGCGCCATTTGTACTTTCCAATAAACGACGCGCAATTGTTTTGCGCATTTGTGAAACAGGTTCGTCTGTAAAGCTTTCGGTACCTAATTGAACAGATGATGAAGACCCTTTTGCAGCAGAAGCTGTTCCGGGTTTATAATTCTCAACATCTGCTTTTGTAATACGTCCATTATCCGCAGTACCTTTTACTTTGCTAAGATCAATTCCTTTTTCTTTTGCCAAAGCTTTTGCTAAAGGTGAAGCTTTAATTCTTCCGCCTTCACTATTTGAAGTGTTTTCGACTGCATTCGAATTGACAGTATTTTTTGTTTCTTGTTTTGTGTTTGAAGTTTCTTGTTTGTTCTCGGATGACTGCTTATTGCCACCTGCTGACTGAGAACTGACAGCGTCAAGCACCGCTTTAATATCTTCATCACCTTTACCAAGTATTGCCAATACGCTATCTACCGGAACACTTTTTCCTGCATCAACTCCAATATGAATTAATACACCATCCTGAAAAGATTCAAATTCCATAGTGGCTTTATCCGTTTCGATATCTGCTAAAAGATCTCCGCTCTTAACTTTATCCCCCACTTTTTTATGCCATTTAGCTACAACACCATCCGTCATGGTATCGCTTAATTTAGGCATGCGCACAACTTGTATGGTTGAAGGTAAACTAGTTTCTTGTTTCTTGTTTGAAGTTTCTTGTTTCTTCTCTATTGACTGTTGACTGATTTGTGCAGACTGATCACCTTTCTCTGCTTTTCCGCCGGAATTACCATTCAGTAATCCACTAATATCTTCACCTTCTTTTCCAAGCACAGCAATAATGCTGTCTACAGGTACTGCTTGTTTTTCCTGTACACCAATGTGTAACAATACACCATCCTGGAAAGATTCAAATTCCATGGTAGCTTTATCAGTTTCGATATCAGCTAAAAGCTCACCACTTTTAACCTTATCGCCAACTTTTTTATGCCATTTAGCAATTACACCATCCGTCATGGTATCACTTAATTTGGGCATCCTTACTACTTCAGCCATAATTTATTTAAGATTTTTGATTTGTGATCTAAGATTTTTTATTTTTCAATTATAAAATAATTATTCAATAATGTAAGGATAGTTAGGTTCAGAGTAAACATCTTTGTAAAGTTCTTCCGGTTCAGGATACGGACTTTCTTCTGCAAACTGAACTGATTCATCAACCAAAGCTTTTACTTTTGCTTCTATAGCTTCAATACCTGCATCATCTATCCATTTATTTTTTTGTAAAGTATCCAATACTTTTAAAATTGGATCTTGTTCCTGGTACTCTTTCACTTCTTCTTTCGTACGGTAAGTTTGAGCATCGCTCATACTATGGCCTTTGTAACGGTAAGTTTTCATTTCTAAAAACGTAGGGCCATCGCCTCTGCGGGCACGTGCTACAGCTTCTTCCATAGCTTCGTGTACCGCTTCAACAGTTAAACCATCAACCGGTTTACTCGGCATATCGTAAGCTAATCCTAACTTCCAAAGATCGTGCACGTTACTTGTACGTTCAACAGAAGTACCCATAGCGTATTGATTATTTTCAACAATAAATACAACAGGTAATTTCCAGGTCATTGCCATATTGAATGCCTCATGTAGTGCGCCTTGACGAACTGCACCGTCGCCCATAGAGCAAACACAAACGTTATCGGTTCCTAAATATTTTTCTGCAAATGCAATGCCGGCACCTAATGGCACCTGTCCACCAACAATACCATGGCCGCCAACAAAGCCGTGTTCTTTACTGAATATGTGCATACTACCACCTTTGCCTTTACTGCAACCGGTAATTTTAGCATACATTTCTGCCATTACATATTTTGGGTGTAAGCCTAGCCCAATAGGGTGTGCGTGATCGCGGTAGGCTGTAATGTGTTTATCTCCTTTTTTTGTAGCACTCACTGTGCCCGCTACAATAGCTTCCTGGCCAATGTACAAATGACAAAAACCTTTAATTTTTTGCTGTACATAAACCTGCCCGGTCTTCTCTTCAAACTTACGCATCAATAACATGGATTCGTACCATGTTAAATAATTCTCTTTAGTAAACTTTAATTTTTTTTCAGTCAACGTTTTAGCCATAATGCCGGAATTTATAATGACACAAAAATAACAGAAAAATGCAGAAAATGCACTTAAAACTTAATTATTCATATAGTTTAAAACCATTTATTTTATTGAAGAAATTGCATAATTTTATAGGATCCTCAAATTCAGGCCTAAAGTCCTGTTTGACAGCATATACCTATTAACCACCACCTTAAGATGGTGATTAATAAAACAATCTTTAGAACGGGTTTTAGCCCTGATTTAATATTATGATTTTAAACTATAAAACTTTTGTTTTAGAATACAAACATCCTTTTGGTGTATCATCAAATACCAGAAGAACAACAACTTCGGTTTTTATAAAGATACAACATGAAGGAAAAGTTGGGTATGGCGAAGCTTGTTTGCCGGTTTATTTAGGCGAAACGATTGAAGGAACAATTGCTTTTTTTGAAAAGGTAAAACCTTTTTTGGTGCACCATGCTAATTCAGCTTTTAATGAAATTTTAAAAGCTATTGATGAATTTTCTTTAGAAAATAATGCGGCAAAAGCGGCCATTGATATTGCTTTAAATGATCTTGCCGCAAAAATTGAACGCAAACCTTTTTATGATCTTACTGGAATTGGAAAAAGTGAATCGCGCTTAACCTCATACACAATTGGCATTGATGCGGAGGAGATGATCGGGCAAAAAATAAAAGAAGCTGCTGATTTTTCTATCTTGAAAATAAAAGCAGGTACAAAGGATGATAAAGCGCTGATAAATTTAATTAGAAGATATACGGATAAACCTTTGTATGTTGACGTGAATCAGGGCTGGAAAAATAAAGAAGAAGTTTTGGAAATGTTATATTGGCTGCAAGAAAAAAATGTGATCTTAATTGAACAGCCAATGCCTGTAACCATGTTGGATGACATGGCCTGGGTTACTGAAAGAAGTCCAATACCAACCATTGCAGACGAAAGTGTAAAACGTTTGAAAGATCTTGATAAATTGCAAGGATGTTTTTCAGGAATAAATATTAAGCTTATGAAAAGCACCGGCTTAACCGAAGCTTATGAGATGATAAAGCACGCTAAGAAAAATAAGTTAGAAATATTATTAGGATGCATGGCCGAAAGTTCTTGTGCTACATCAGCTATGGCGCAGCTTATGAAATTTGCAGATTATATAGATCTGGATGCGCCAAATTTATTGTTGAACGATCCGTTTAAAGGAATTAGTTATAAGAATGGAAAAGTATATCTGAACGATTTGCCGGGAATAGGAGCAGAGCCGGTTGAGGCACTTTTTTAAATACATAAGAATTGATTTTAAGTTTTTTAGCCACGAGTTTCGTGAAACTACACTAATCAATTTATTAAAATAAAAAGTTGTTTAGCGAAATTATCATTCAAAGTCATTTATCGCTTTGAATATGGGAATTACACGAATAAATAAAGTTTTTGAAAAATAGTAATTAGAGAAATTAGTGGCAAATATTTTAATAAAGAAACTTGATAAATTTTAGCTCTCAGCTAAAGCATCGCCAACCACAAAAGTACTCCCACCAATTAAAATAAGATCACTTTCTTTTGAGGCTTTCTTTGCCGCTTCAATGGCGGTTTTTACATTCGAAAAAGTTTTGCCTTTTAATTTTACCTTTTGTGCTTTTTCAAATAATTCATTTTCATCTAAAGACCTTGGAATGTTTGCTTTTGTAAAATAATAAGTGGCTTCTTTTGGTAATAATTCTAAAATTTTTGAAACATCTTTATCGTTCACTGTTCCAAAAACAAAATGTAAATGCGAATATTCAATTGTTTTTAAATTGGCTATTACATTTTTTATACCATCTTCATTATGTCCTGTATCGGCTATCATTAAAGGCTTTTGGCTAATGGTTTGCCAACGCCCTTCCAATCCTGTATTTTTCACAACCTGTTTTAAACCTTTTTTAATATCGTTTTGCTCAATAATAAAACCGGATTTTTCAATTACATCCAGCGTATTTAAAACACCTAAAACATTTTTTAATTGGTAGATTCCTGTAAGATCAAGATCTAAATTTGTAGTTGTATTTTTTAGTTTATTTAAGATTGTTGTATTTAAGTAGCCATCTTTTAATTTATGATCAACTACTTTATAATTCTTATCGGCAAATTGCACTGTTGTTTTTAATTCTTTTGCAACAGCGTTAAACAAAGGCCCGCTCTCGCTCTGGTATTGGCTTACAACAACCGGAATACGCGCTTTTATGATACCCGCTTTTTCCGCAGCTATTTTTTCTAAAGTATCTCCCAGTAAATTCATGTGATCATAACTAATGTTTGTGATCAACGAGACTTTTGGAGTAATAACATTTGTAGAATCTAGTCTTCCACCCAAACCAACTTCTATTACAGCCACATCTACTTCTTCATTAGCAAAATAATCAAAGGCCAAACCAACTGTCCATTCAAAAAAGCTGGGCTCTATCTTTTCAAATGCTTCTTTGTATTTTTCTACAAAATCAACAATGTAATTTTTTGGTATCATCTTACCATTGATTTTGATACGCTCTCTAAAATCTATTAAATGTGGTGATGTATATAAGCCTGTTTTATAACCTGCCTGTTGAAGAACAGAAGCGATCATGTGGCTACTAGAGCCTTTACCATTGGTGCCTGCAACGTGAACGCATTTTAATTTTTGATGGGGTTTGCCAAGAAGTTCAATGATCTTAATTGTATTATCAAGGTTAGCCTTATAAGCCGCAGCCCCAACTCTTTGAAACATTGGTAAACGCGCGAACAGATAATCTAGCGTTTGCTGGTAGGTCATTTTTTAATTGAATGAAAAAATTATTGTAATTCTTCCTCTTTGTTCTTCTCGTTTATTATCCTGACTAAATTTTGTTGCAATAGCCATTTTTTTTGCTTTAGCTTTTAATAAGCTGCTGCTTGTGTTTGTGCCTCTGCCATTGGGATTTGCTTCTATTACATTTCCATCTTTATCTACAACAATTTCAACAATTACTTTTCCTTCTTCTTTTGTATCATTATCAAACACGGGAGGTATAACCATATTTCTTGTTCCCAGATCAAAACCTAATTTACCATCTGTCTCGCTTTTAGGTTCGTTGCCTGTTGGATTATATATTGGCAAAAGATTTTCGGTTGAGGTAGTTTGGCGAGTATTTGTTATTTTAATTCTTTTATATTTATTTATCAGGTTTGTAGCATTATTTTCAACTGGTATCGCGCTATTAGGATCTGTTACAACTTTATTATCTGAGCTTTCTTCTTTTGTATTTGAAATAGTAACCTTGCTTTTTTGTTCCTGGTTTTGGCCAACGTTTTCGTTCAAAATCCCTATTGCTAACTCATTTGTTACAGGCGTTACAAGTACAGCATTTGAAGTAATAATGGTTTTAAAAATTAAAAAAGCTATCATCACTAAAAAGGAAAGTGCCGTAACCGCAATAGAAATCTTTTTATTTCTGTATTCTTCTTTACGACTTAGTTCCATAACAGATTAGGTTAATCAAATGCAAAAATGATAGTTATAGTTCCGCGTTGCTCTTCAAATTTACCTTCAACATTAAATTTTGTAGCTAGTGCGGCTTGTTTTGCTTTTGCTTTTAATAAAGCGCTGCTTGTGGTAGTACCGCGACCGTTAGGATTAGCTTCAATTACATTTCCTTCGCTATCTACCGTAATTTCGACTACAACTTTTCCTTCTTCTTTTGTGTCTTTTGGTAATTGTGGAGGTTTAACTACCGCTCTTCCTTTTAAATCAATACCAAATTTGCTTGCGGGGCCATTACCAGCGCCTTTTCCAGGCCCATGTCCGTCTCCGTCTCCACCACCGTCTCCATTACCATGGCCGCCATTTCCATTTTTAGTTGGATCGCCATCAGGGTCTCCGTTTTGGCCGGCAATCTCATTATCTCCTTTTCCACCGCCGCCATCTTTGCCGGTATTTTTTTTAAATTTTTCTGCTAATTTTTCTGCCGCTGTTTTTTCTTTTACAACAACTTTTTCTTTAACAGGCGTAATAACGACTTTGTTGTCTTTTATTTCGGGCTGGGTTTCGTTTAGCTTTACATCTTCACCATTCTCGTCGGTAACAATGTTTTCTTTAGGTGTTTCTTTTTCAACCACAACATCTGTTACTTTGCCCATATTGCCATAGTCAATATCATCGTTACCCACATTCATCATACCCAGCGCTATTTCTTGCCCGCCACCACCGCCAATTTCGGGAAAGGGCGGGTTAGGAGTAATAAGATGGAATAAGATAAGGAACAGTAAAAGCAAACCAAAAATAGCCGCAGTAATTATTCCTGAAATAACCCTGTTCTTATTTTCTTCTTGTTTTGTTAGTTCCATTTTATTTGTTGGTTGCGGCAGTTGCTAAAACTGTTTTACATTTTAATTTGTAGCAAATGGTCATAATATCAATTTCATCCTGTATAGAGAGTTCTTTATCCAAATGCATAATAACTGTGGGCTCTAATTGAGCTGTTGACAGAGCTGAAATTTCGGGTTCAAGTGTTGCCAGAGATACCTCCTTACTATTCACAAAGTATTTTTTATCTTTTGTAATTGCCAAGTGAATGGGTTTAACATCATTATTTACAGTTGTTTTTACTTCTGATTTTGGCAGAGCTACTTTAATAGCGTTAGGACTTACCATAGTTGATAAGATCAAAAAGAAAAGCATTAAAAAGAACATGATATCACTTAGTGAATCTGTACTTACCTCTGCTTCCCTGTGTTTTTTTCGTAGAGCCATATTTTTGAAATTATAAATGTTAGATGATAAATTTTAAATTAATCCATAAATGTCATCCAACATTTAGCATTTATAATTTAACATTACTTCGTTGGTTCATTCAACATATCCAAAAATTTAATCTGGGTATCTTCCATGCGGTGAGCGATCCTATCAATGCGTGCGTTTAACCAGTAGTAAAAAATAAAGGCAATTACCCCCACAACTAAACCACCGGCAGATGAAACCATTTTTTGATACAAACCATCTGAGATCTGAACGATCTCAACAGTTCCTTTTTCGCTGATCTTACGGAAAATTGTAATTACACCAATAATGGTACCCACAAATCCAAACATGGGTGCAATACGGCCAATGATGCTTAGTACATTCATATTCTTTTCCAACTTACTTATTTCGTTAGATCCACTTTTGTTCATGGCTTCTCTTATTTCTTCAACCGGCTGACCAATGCGCGATACGCCTTGTTCTATCATTGTACTTTCAGGAGTATTTAAATTTTTACACATGCTGCGTGCATTGGCAATATTGCCACTGTGTATCATTTCTTTTAAGCTTGAAATAAGATTTTCGTTCTTTTTACCGGCTTTGCTGATTACCAATAAACGCTCCACCAATAAGTAGATACTAACTAAAAGTAACAGACCTATAGGGTACATGATTGGCCCGCCTTTCATTACCAGTTCTATTAACGACATTTTTGTTTCGGTTATTTCAGGAGTAGCTGCTGCTGTTTGAATACCTGTAACTACGGGTGATGTAGCTGAATCTGTTGCTGCTAATGTGGCAACGCTTGTGCCTGCTTGTAAAATGAAATTTAACATTGCTAAAATAGTTTAGTTGATACGAAATTAAGTTTAATAAAAACAGGTAAATACGCTCAAATAAATGATTTTAAACAGTGTTGTGTTTATTATAATGCAAATACGGGAAATGGATACAGAGGGTTTTAAACTCTTTTACTTAGGGTAATAGTAACGTGTTTCTCTAATTCAGATTTAAGTGTGTCAACCTGGGAAGCCCTTATACCAAAAAGATTGATCTTATCCACTTCATCATCATTATAAGAAATAAACAGGCTACCTTTTTTTACATAGCCTACTTTTTTAACATCTGTGAAAAATAACATTTTATTGCTGAAAAGTGTACGTTTTATCTCTAATTTATTGTCAAAAACCATCGCATAAGGCGTTAAAAGCAGCCAAATGGTTTGGAAAGAAAGGAAAGTGGCAGGGATCATGATCACAAATCCCCAGGGATTTAAGTCTAAAATAAATGTATAAGATAAGTAATCCAGTATAGCGCTTAAGGCTATAGAAGTTAATAACACCAATGGATTGCGATCGATGTTAACTAACGCGACCTCGTCTTTTTCTTTGTTTCTCACAGCACAAAGTTAAAAATTAAAAAAGCTTTAACACTTATTATTTTCAAATAATATTTATTCTTGTAATATGGTCAACTTGTTAAAATCAAGGGTCTAACATTGCTTTTTTAAAATATTAATTTTAAATTGTAACGTTTTTAAATATTTACCGTTTAATAATTATAAATAAGCTTTTAATCAATACAAACATGGGTTCACTAAAAAAATATTGTGTTTTAGGTATTTTATTGACCGGCTTTTTTGCCAAAGCACAAACCTTTGGGGTAGATGATCCAATTGCAGCGATGCTGGATAGTTTGTCGACTCAAAAAATGTTTGAAACAGCTTTTTCGAGACCTGTTTTTCCAAAACATAATAAATATAAATTTGCCGCGGATAGTATTCCGAAATATGATGATTATACTTATCAATCACGTTTAGCAAAACTGGATGCCAATTCTCCATTTGATCTTGTTTATAACGAACATGTAAAAGGCTTCATTAATATGTATGCTTTTCGTAAACGTGAGAGTGTTAGCCGTATGATGGGCGTTGCACAATTATACTACCCGATGTTTGAAGAGGTGTTTGACCGTTATAATATTCCTTTAGAATTAAAACATTTGGCAGTTATTGAAAGTGCTTTGATACCTTATGCTAAATCACGTGCAGGTGCAACCGGTTTATGGCAATTCATGTATCCTACCGGAAAAATGTATGGGTTAAATGTTACCTCTTATATTGATCAACGTTGCGATCCATACAAAGCAACTGTTGCCGCTGCAGAATATTTAAAATCACTTTATGGTATGTTTAATGATTGGCAAATGGTACTTGCTGCATACAATGCAGGCCCCGGCACCATTAGCAAAGCTATTCGCAGAAGCGGAGGTAAAAAAACATATTGGGAGATAAGACCTTATTTACCAACCGAAACGCAAGGTTATGTACCAGCTTTTATTGCTGCAAATTATGTAATGAGTTATGCAGCCGAACATAATATTTATCCGGCGGTGCCACGTAAAACTTATTTTGAAGTGGATACCGTTGTGGTAAAGGAACAAATGAATTTTGAACAGCTTTCGCAGGCTTTGGATATTACACAGGAAGAGATTTTATATTTTAATCCGCAATACCGTAAAAATATTATTCCGGCAGGTGGCAATGCTATGTGTTTGCCGAAAAATAAAATTGGTATATTTTTAACCAACGAGCAGGATATTTATGCAGCCATTCACGCTCAGCAAAAAGAAGGATTAGTTGTAGAGAATTTAGAAGAAGTTAAAAAGGTACACACGGTAAGATCGGGTGAAAAGTTAAGTACAATAGCACGAAAGTATGGCGTAACTGTTGCTGATCTTAAAAACTGGAATTATGTTGGTAAAAAAGGGATTAAGCCCGGCAAAAAAATAATTGTTTATGTGCGTGAGCAGCCCAAACCAAAAGAGCTGGAAATAAAAACAGAATCAAATCAGAACGTTGCAGCCAACAAAGAAAAAGATGCCAAGCAACTGGCAGAAAATAAATCAACTACTAAGAGTGAAGTTACCTGGCATAAAGTAAAAAAAGGTGAATCTTTATTCAGCATAGCCAAAAAACACGGTGTGGAGGTGGACGAGATTAAAAAACTAAACAAACTAAAATCAAACAATTTAACTTTTGGTCAGTTATTAAAGATCAAAACAAATTAGACTGATAAAGTCTTTACTTAAGAGCCCGCTAATGCGGGCTTTTTTGTTTAAATTATATATGCCACTAATTTCACTAATAACACTAATTAAGAATTTTTCCGTGTGTCTTTGCGAAATTTATTTTTCTTAAAATTGCATTTAAGAAAAATAGTAATTAGCACAAATAAATGGTTTAGTATTTGGTAAGCATTTTGTGAAAATTAGTATAATTGGTGGCAATTAAGCGGTTTGCATAAAATTTGATTTCTTTTTGCGTTAAATGCAAAAAAAAATATTTTATTTACATTTTATACCACAACCATAAACCGAGTGAAGCATACATTTGAAGAAAATTATTTTAACATGAAAATTAAGTTATTCGTATTAAGCTTTATTTTTTTATCATTCTTTTCTTTTTCACAGATCACGCAAATAGTTAAAGGTAGAGTTGTAGATAAAATAACCGGCATTGGTTTACCCGGCGCAATAGTTCAATTAAAATCATCTGCTTTAAATTTAGTTGCTACTGCCAATAACGATGGCCTTTATAAATTAGCAGGTGTACCTGTTGGTCGCCAGTCATTTTTATTTATGTACACTGGCTATAAACCGGTTCCTGTAAACGACGTAATAATTACTTCAGGAAAAGAAATGGTTTTAAATATTGAATTGGAAGAAAGCACTGTTGGTTTGGATGAGGTAGAAGTAAAAGCAATAAACGATACAGATGTTGTAAGCAATATGCAATCGGTGAATGTAAAAGCATTTAGTATTGAAGAAACCGAACGCTATGCAGGTTCAAGACAAGATCCTGCACGTATGGCTCAGAATTTTGCCGGAGTGCAAGGTACGAACGACTCCAGAAATGATATTGTGATAAGAGGAAATAGTCCTTCAGGTTTATTATGGCGTTTAGAAGATATTGACATTCATAATCCGAACCATTTTGCTGTAGGAGGTTCTGCCGGTGGACCAACAGCTATCATCAACAATAAATATTTATCTAACAGCGAATTTTATACCGGGGCTTTTCCAGCCAATTATGGTAATGCATTGGGCGGTGTGTTTGATCTTAAAATGCGCAATGGTAATAACGAAAAGCACGAACGTACTTTTCAGTTTGGCGTTTTGGGAACCGAGCTTTCTTTAGAAGGTCCAATAAGCAAAAAAACAGGTGCCAGTTATTTAGTAACTTATCGTTATTCAACACTGGCTTTATTTAGCACCATTAATTTTCATTTAGGTACAAGCGCTGTGCCTGGTTATCAGGATATGGGTGTGCGTTTAAATTTTCCAACAAAAAAAGCGGGTGTTTTTAGTTTTAGTAGTATAGGCGGTTTAAGCGATATAAAAATTATTTTAAGCAAAACGCACGAAAGGCCCAAAGAATTGTACGGTGATTTGAATCGCGATCAGTATTTTTCTTCTAACATGGGTGTAGGAATTTTAAGCCATGTATATGCGCTTAATAGCAGAACGGTTATGAAAACAAGCCTTGCAACTTCTGCACAAACCATTAAAGGCGATCAGTTCTTAATATTAAGGAATGATAATTTTGTACCGAACGATACTTTACCGCAAATTTTAGGTTATGATTTTAAAGAAGTAAAGTCGGTACTGGCCTGGTATGTAAAAAGTAAATTAAATCCAAAGAACAGTATTAAAGCAGGTTTTTTTGCAAACCGCTTTGATGTAAGTTATTTTGATAAAGTGAAAGTAAATTCTTTATATGATACTATTGCCCAGGCAATAGAGAACAAAGCATATAAAACAAGAATGAATTCAAAAGCAGATTTTTATTTGTTACAGCCATACATAAGTTATGTGCATAAATTTAATGAGAAGCTGAGTTTTAACGGCGGTGTGTTTTCACAATATTTAACGCTCAATAATAAATACAGTGTTGAACCTCGTGCCAGCTTGCGTTATCAATTTAAAGTTAATCAGGTATTGAGTTTAGCATACGGTTTACATAGTCAAATGCAATCTACGTATTTATATTTTACAGCGCCTGATAGTGTTTTAAATCCCGGTACAATGCCAAATACAGCTGTACTGGTTGCTAATACAAACAAAACATTGGCCAACAAAGATCTTGATTTTACAAAGAGTCAGCATGTGGTTGCAGGATATGATTATTTTGCAAACCGTTATTTAAGATTTAAAACCGAAGTATATTATCAATATTTATGGAATGCGCCTGTGTATGTTGTTCCATCAAGTGTTTCGGCGCTTAATGCCGGATCAACCTTTAATCGTTTTTTACCAATTTATGAAATGGCCAACAACGGCACAGGGTATAATTACGGTTTAGAATTTACAATAGAGAAATTATTTCACAAACATTATTTTTTTATGTTCAGCAGTAGCTTATATGATAGCAAGTACACAGCCAGCAACGGAAAAACTGCCAACACTAATTTTAATGGCAATTATATGCTAAACGCGTTAGGCGGCTATGAATTTAATGTTGGCAAAGAGAAAAAAAATATTTTAACGCTTGGCGGAAAAATTACTTATGGCGGTGGCAAGCGTTATTCGCCGGTAAACATTGCAGCCAGTAATGCGGTAATGGATGTTGTGGCGCAGGATGATAAGGTAAATACATTGCAGTTTGCGCCATACAATCGTTTGGATCTGAAAATCTCTTATAAAATAAACGGTAAAAAAGTGGGTACCGAAATTGCATTGGACCTGGTAAACGTTTTAGGAACTAAAAATATTTTAGCGTTAAGTTATGCGCCCGATCCTGCAAACATTAATGCGGATCCATTGATAAAAAATTATCAATTAGGCTTTTTACCTTTGTTTTATGTAAAATTTGATTTTTAACCTACTCGCAGCGATGCAGCGAGGTTAGTGTAATATTTTTTTGCAACGGATTTCACTAATAGAAAAGATTTTTTTTGATTTAATTTGCAAAATTTTGTTTGTGAAATTGGTGTAATTAGTGGCAATAGTTTGTTTCAAAAGTGTAATTTTGTTCTTGTATGGTTAAAATCTTAATAATAGGAGCGGGTCGCTCTACAGTTTCTTTAATAGATTATTTATTAAAAAATTCGGCAGCCAATGATTGGAAAATTACCGTTGCTGATATGGATATAAAATTAGCAGAAGAAAAAGTTTCCGGTAACCCAAACGGTAAAGCTATTAGCTTTGATATAAAGAACGAAGAAAAACGAAGGCTTGTTATTATTGAACACGATCTTATCATTTCAATGCTGCCTGCTTTTATGCATGGCGATGTGGCAAAAGATTGTGTTGAGTTTGGTAAACATATGGCTACTGCAAGTTATGTAAGCGCCGATATGAAAGCACTGGATGCAGAGGCAAAAAAGAAAAATATTATTTTATTGAATGAGTGTGGCCTTGATCCGGGAATTGATCATGCCAGCGCTATGAAATTAATTGATGAGATAAAACAACAGGGCGGAGAAATACTTTCATTTAAATCATATTGCGGTGGATTGGTAGCACCGGAAAGCAACGATAATCCATGGGGTTATAAATTCAGTTGGAACCCGCGTAATGTAATTTTAGCGGGGCAGGGTACCGCGCAGTATTTAGATGGTGGCGAATTAAAATTTATTCCATACAACCGTTTATATACTCAAAATGATGTTATAGAAATGGATGGTTATGGAAAATTTGACGCGTACGCGAATCGAGATAGTATAAGTTATATTGATGCGTATGGTTTACAAAGCATTAAAACCATGGTTCGTGGAACACTACGCCAGCATGGCTATTGCAAAGCCTGGAATGTTTTTATAAAATTGGGATTAACAGATGATACATCGCTTATTACCAATGCAGATAAATTAACCTATACTTCTTTATTAGATTCGTTTCTTCCTCCTGCAAAAGGAACGCTTAAAGAAAAATTAAAAGCATTTATGGGTGCAGGCTGGGATAGTGAAATAGAAAAACAAATGGATTACCTGGAATTATTCTCTGATAAAAAAATTATTTTAACGCAAGGAACTCCGGCACAATTACTACAAGCATTGCTTGAAGAAAAATGGAAGTTAAAACCTAACGATAAAGATATGATCGTTATGCAGCATCAATTTGAGTATAATTTGCCAGGTGAAAGCAATCAAAAATTAAATTCATCGTTGGTTGTTATAGGTAAAGATGAGCAGCATACAGGTATGGCATTAACGGTGGGTTTACCATTGGCTATTACGGTTAAAAATTTTCTGACCAAAAAATTCAATTTAAATGGTGTACAAATTCCAACTAAAAAAGAAATTTATTTACCGCTTTTAAAAGAGTTGGAAGAAAACCAGATCATATTTTCAGAAAAAATAATTGCATAAAAAAAAGCCCTTCGTTTTCGATGGGCTTTTTAATTTTATTTAAAAGAAAGAATTATTTTTCTTCTTTCATGGCTTTCATTTTTTCAAGCACTTCTTTGTAAGTAGCCATTTTATAACCGTCTGTGCTTACATTAAATGTAGCATCATCAATTGGTGTAGTTAAAACCTCGGTAGTAGTTACTAATATTTTCATATCTAAACCTTGTTGGCTGGCCGTCATCTCCATTTCTAAAGGATAACCTTTAAGGTCACCAAAATCCATAGCCATACCACCTTTAGCGCTTTTTTTACCTTTTGCCTGTGCCGATTTAATTTTTTCTGTAGCCCAAACAGTCATTTTATTTTCTTTTTTATCTTTTCCGGTAGTGGTTAAAATTGCTTTAGTACACTCGTAACCTGCAATTGTTTTTTTATCGGTTGTGTATTCAATTTTTGGTTTTGATTCCGGCTTTTCTGTCTTTTCAGCAGCTTCTAATTCTTCTTTAGTAGCAGTGTAACCTGATTTGTTACCCATTTGCTCGGTAACTGAAGTTAATTTAGCACCGTCAAAAGCGGTAACCGAGGTAAGCATCATGCTGGTGATCTCATTTTTATATTTTTCACCTTTAATATAATTTACAATTTCCTGCTCACCAAAGCCTGCATATTCAGGGGGTAAACCTTCAATTTTCATATTCATTTTAACGGTGTAGTTATCTTGCGCAAAGCTAATTGCCGAAACAAGTATTAACGCAGCCGAAGTGATCAGTTTTTTCATTTTTTTTGTTTTAAAGTTTGTTGTTAGTTCATTCAAATATAGTACCAAGATAAATATTATTTGATGTTAAATTTATCTAAATGTATAAAAGGAAATTATTATTGAAGGTTGGCAAAAAACTTAGCCATTTCCTCTTTTGAAACGATCTTCATAGAAGCAGGTATCTCAAAAGTATTATCAGGAATTTCTACTTTTTTTATAGACTTGGCAATAAAATGCATTTCCAAACCCATTTTTTTAATCCGGTAATCTAAAAGTACACCTTTAACCTGCGAGTAAGGTGTAAGGCTGTTACAATCTTCCATACCCAATTCTTTTGTATACCAGGCATCAAATGTGATTGTGGGGTTGGCTGCCATAGTAACTTTTATTTTATGCGCTTTTAAGCCCATAATTTTTTTGGTGTCTTTTGTTTCTTCAATTTTTAAAGCAAAATCAAGATTTTCAGTAATGATATCTTTTTCATTCTCAATACAGGCTTGTTTAATATCCATGAATTTAACTGTTTGCGCAACAGTTTTAGCCTTATTATCGCCAATAATAGCGGTATTGAACATACCCATTGTACTCATTTCTATAGCAAACTTTTCTTTTTTAAATTTTAAAGTTGCGGAGCTTGGCGCTAAACCATATAGTGGATGTTGTTCATCAATTGCTTTGGTATCAAACTCTATAATCCCTTCTTCACTGCCGCCGGATTTATCGGATGAACATGAAGTGAAACTACCTAAAGCAAACGCAATAACTAGGATAAAATACTTAGATATTAACTTAAATGTGGTCAAAATTATAGTCGGCTAATGTATAAAATAATTTTAATATTAAAAATAAAAGCTTTTCTTTTTATAAGTGCCAAAGAAGCGTAGTTAATTAGTAAAGTTTTTTGCCATTGTTGCTTTATCAACTATTTTCATATGAGAAGGGATCTCGAAGGTTTTTTCAGGAACAACATCTTTTTTTCGGGATGTGGCAACAAAACGCATTTCCATCCCCATTTTTTTAACCCTGTAATCTAATAAAACGCCCTTTATCTGGGCATATGGGTTAAGGCTGTTACAATCTTCCATACCAAGATCTTTAGTGTACCAGGCATCAAATTTGATGCTGGGATCGTTAGCCATAGTAACTTTAAGTTTATAACTTTTAAGGCCAATAATATCTTTGGTCTCATTGGTCTCTTCAATTTTTAAAGCAAAATCCTTGTTTTCGGCAATAATATCTTTTTCATTCTCAATACAGGCTTGTTTTATATCCAAAAACTTAACGGTTTGTGTAATGGTTTTAGCATCAATATCTCCAATTATGGCAGTATGAAACATACCCATAGAACTCATTTCAAGGGCAAATTTTTCTTTTTTATACTTTAGGGTAGCTGAACTTGGCGCAAGGCCAAATAATGGATGCTTCTCATCTATAGGATTTGTGGCAAACTCAATAACTCCCTCTTCCTCGCAGGCTTTTTCATTAGGGCCGCAAGACAAAAGAAAAACAGCCGGTGCAAACACCAGCATCTTTGCTATAAACTTTAAAACGATCACTTATACGGAGTCAAGATAAGTATAAAAGCGTATAATAAAAAACAAAAGCTATTCTTTTATGAATAGCTTTTAGTTGAAAACGAAATTATAATGTTATTTTAACGTAACGGTCTTTTCAGAGCCTTTACCTTCTTCTAATTTAATGATACCGGTACCAACGATTGTTTTGGTGGTAGGAGCAGTAAGCACGCAAGTTGCCCTAATATCATATATGGCAGGTAATTTAAAAGTAAATTTAACCTGTCCGCCGGCATCTGTAGTAGCATTGGCCTTTAGATCAGCCGTAACAGTTCCGCCGGTTGCAGTTTTAATAGTAGCATATAATAAAACAGCTGCATTATTAACCGGTACGCCTACTGAATCTACGCAATTGATAGTTGCCACGCAATCTGTGTTTTTTTCACAAGATGTAGTTGTAAGAGCGAATGTAGAGATCAAAAATCCAGCAAGTATGATCGCAATTTGTTTCATAATAAATTATATTGATATTAGCTTAACAAATATACACAAACAATTTTAAATGAAAAAGATAATTAGCCTAATTTTTGCTCTAAATATGCTTTTAATTACTGTAAACGCTCAAACTTTGAGTAAAGAAACAGTTCTTGTAGAAACAACTTATGGTAAAATGAAAATAAAACTGTTTGAAGAAACACCTTTACACAAAGCTAATTTTTTAAAACTGGTTAATTCTAAAACGTTTGATTCGCTTTTATTTCATAGGGTTATAAATGGTTTTATGATACAGGGTGGTGATCCTTTAAGTAAAAAGGCAAAACCAGGCGATTCTCTTGGGCATGGTGATATAGGTTATACCATCCCGGCAGAATTTAACACAAAACTGATCCATAAAAAAGGTGTTTTGGCAGCTGCCCGCGAAAGTGATGAAATAAACCCCAAATTTGAATCAAGCGCGTCGCAATTTTATATTGTTATGGGTAAAAAGCGTACTATGGAAGATCTTAAAAAGTATGAAGAAAGGATCAATAAGACCCATTATACAAACTGCGCCAGGGCATTTATGAAAACAGGCGAAGGTAAAATGTTAAAGAAAAAATATGACCGTTTTAAAACCGAAAATAATACCGACAGCGCAGTTTTTGTAAATGCACAAATAGAAGCTTTTATACAAACCGAGCATCAAAGAACCCCTGAATACAAATTTAACCAGAAACAAATTGATGCTTATACAACTATTGGCGGAACACCCCATTTGGATGGTACTTATACTGTTTTTGGCGAGGTTATTGAAGGCATGGAAGTAATAGATAAAATAGCAGCTGCCAAAACAGATGACCGCAACAGACCTTTGGAAGATATAAGAATGAAAATTTCGTTAATTAATTGATAAAATTAGTTTTATCAATTAAACCTTTATAATTTAGATCAGTCAAAAACAAAAAACAACAATATGAAAAAAATAATTTTATCGCTTGCATTAGTAACAGGATTAACTGGTTTAAGCAACGCACAGGATGCAACAAAAACTACCACTACTAAAAAAGAGACCAAACAAAATCAAACGCCCGAAGAACGCTCAAAAAAAGCAGCTAACTGGGCTGAAAAAAAATTAGGACTGAATGCCGATCAAAAATCGCAATGGGAGGTTGCAGCGCTAAAACGTATAACTGCTAACCAGCCCTATCACGAAAGATTAAAAGGAGCAACTACACCCGAAGATAGAAAAGAGATTCGTAGAAATATGAAGTTAAATTATGATGCTTTCGAAACTTCGGTAGATGCTTTTTTAACAGCTGAACAAAAAACAAAATTTGACGCTATTAAAACGCAAAAACGTAATAATCATAAAGCAAAAGAAAAATCAGGCAAAGTTGGAGCAATTGATCCAGTTGAAGAAGATATCGAAGTTGGTTAATTTTTTTTTAATAAAGTAAAAAAAGCCTGCAGCTATTACTGCGGGCTTTTTTGTTGTAAAGCGGCTTTTGCTTCTGCAATAACATTTTTTGAGTTTCCAACAAATAGTTTATCTCCTATAAATATTACGGGGCGTTTTAAAAAAGTATATTCCTCAAATATCAGTTTTTTCATTTCAGCTTCGGTTAGTTTCTTTTCATTTAACTTAAGCTCCTTATACTTACGCGCTATTTTACTGAACAGGGCTTCGTAAGAGCCGGTCTTCTTTTTCATTTCATCTAATTGAGCCACGGTTATTTTTTCTGTTTTAATATCCTGAAACTCAAAACCTTTTTTCTTCAGGTCCAATTCATCAATAATTCGTTTACAGGTATCGCAGGTAGAGAGATAAAATATTTTTTTCATAAAAGTTTGGTTAAATTTGATTTGTGAAATTACATTTTAAAATAATAAGCTTCCTTTTATTTTTTAATTTTTTAAGCGCCCAAACCTATGAAAAAGACTGGGAAGTATTATTAAAAAAAATAGATTCGCCAACTGGGGCCTCATTGAACGAACTCTTGACTTTCGAAAAAAAACATCAAAAACGTTTTTCCGAATTTCCCGATAATTCTACGCAATTATACAGTTTAATTGCCAGCGAATATTACAATACAAACGATATTCAAAAAGCTGGAGAAAGTTATGTGGCTTCGTATAACTATTCGCAAAAAGCAAAAGACACCCTTTTAATTTATATAACAGAATTAAACCTTGCCTACTATTACCAGGGACAAGATTACCTTGTTGAAGCAGAAAAATTTTACGAAGCCTGCATGTACGGTATGTCACTTATTTATGGTGCTAATAGTAAAGAGTATACTCAGGTGTATTATAATTATACAAAGTTATTGGTTGATCTTGAAAAATACGAAAAGGCAAAACCAAGTGTAGATGCTTTGTTGTTTTATTATAAAACGCTTGAAGGGGAAAATACATTAAGGTATCTGAGTCTGTTAAATTATAAAGCCATTGTGCTTCAGAATTTGGGAGATTATAAAAGCGCCGTTGGTATTTATTCAAACCTTGTAAACGAAAAAAGTGCACTTAAATTAGGCGATACGCTAGGCTATGTTATTGGTCTTTCTAATCTGGCCGATGTTTATAGAGAAATTGGAGAATATGATAAGGGTATTAGCAATTTGAAGACTGCAAAAATGTTCCATTATAAATACAAAATAAAAGACAGGGATATTTTAGCTACCATTGAAAATAATCTTGCTTTATGTTATAAAAATATAAGTGAATTAAAATTGGCAGAAGACGCTTATAATAATTCACTTGAAATTAGAAAAGCAGCAGGACAGGAAAAGACAGAGGCTTACTGTAGTACTTTGAGCAACAAGGCCGATCTTTTAAGAATGCTGGGCCGTTTTGGTGAAGCATCTGAATTATTATTAACTGCTATTGAGTTACGTAAAGAGCGCTATGGCGAGAAAACAGAAAATTATGCCAACGCTGTTTCCAACTTAGCAAATGTTTATTTTGACGCAGGCTATTATAAAGAAGCATTGGAAAGGCATTTGCAGGCAAAAGATATTTATAAAGAAGTTGTTGGCCAAGAACATCAGGGCTATGGTAATTGTTTAAATAGTTTATCGTTGTGTTATTTGTATTTTAAAGATTATAAAAAGGCAGAAGAGTGTAAATTAAAAGCATTAGCTATTATCGAAAAAAGTGTAGGTAAAAACCATTACCGTTATTCTGCCTATTTAATTTCAACTTATGGTTTATACCGCAAAACAAAACAATTACAAAAAGCAGAAATAAATTTAAAGGAGGCATTGAATTTAATTGAACGTAATTTTGGGCGAAGACATCAGTTATATGGTGAAGCGCAATTGGCCTTGGCCGAAGTATATGCTTTGCAAAACCGGTTTGAGGAAGCCACACCTTTGTATTTTGAATGTTTGGATCTTTATTCCGCACAATTAAACGATTATTTTAATGCTATGAGCGAGGCAGATCAAATGTCTTATTTGCAATTTATAACTCCTGTTTTTGAAAGCTATAATATTTTCCTCATCAATTATAAATTAAATAAGCCGACAAAAAATTTTGGCGAACATTTAAAACGCGCGCTGAGGTATCAACTGCAATTAAAATCTTTATTAGCCAACCGTTCGGCACAGGTAAAAAAAGAAGTAGAAGCAAGCAATGATCCTGATCTTAAAAAAATATATATGGATTGGCTACTTGTAAAAAATGAGTTATTGAACAATTTTAAATCTACCGAAGCGGTTTTTGATAATAATGAATTATTTAAAAAGACATCTGATCTGGAAGTGAAATTAAAATCCAGATTAAAATCATTTTCAAAAAGCGGATCAAAAAGTTTTGATGAATTAAAACAAAATTTGCAGGATAACGAGGCCGCTATTGAGATATTTAAGGTAAACGAAGCTGTTAATGATTCAGAGGGTGTTGTGAAGTATGGTGCACTGATAATAAAAAATAAATTAACCGAACCCGATTTTATTGTTTATAAAAATGGCGATGAACTGGAAGGGAAAATATTCAATCAGTATTCTAAATGTATTGATGATCAACTAAACGATAGTTTAAGTTACGCAGCTTTTATTAAACCTTTAGAGAATTCAATTAAAGGAACCTCCCGTGTATATGTGAGTTGTGATGGTATCTTTCATAAATTAAGTTTTCTGAGTTTATATAATCCTGCTACAAAAAAATACCTGGTAGATGATCATGAATTTTACCAGATCTCGAATTTAAGCTCTATTTCTAAAGAAACTAAAATTGATCTGACGCCAAATTTTACTGCCAGTTTATTTGGTTACCCGGATTACGATTATGATTTTAAGAACAAAAAAACAAAAGAAACGTTGGCTTCTACCCAATTGGTAGCAAAGCGTTTTGGACTAACCAATCTAGCAAAACTTCCGGGTACAAAAACCGAGGTGGAAGAAATTTCAAGAAGTTTAAATGCGCAGAATTGGAAAACGCTTAGCTTCACAGACGAATATGCCAGCGAAGAAAATTTAAGAAAAGTAAATTCGCCAAAGGTGTTACACATTGCCACTCACGGTTTTTATTTAAAAAGTGTTGAGAGTGATGATAAATTATTTTTAGGTTTTGAGAATTCGGCAATCAATGATAATTCACTATTACGTTCAGGTATTATTTTGGCCGGAGCAGGCCCCTCAACAGCAGATTCATTAAATAAAGATTCGGAGAATGATGGCATTGTTACAGCTTACGAAGCGTCTTTGCTTAATTTATCTAATACCGATCTTGTTGTCCTTTCTGCATGCCAAACCGGTTTAGGTGATGAGATGGGAAGCGAGGGTGTTGCCGGTTTGCAACGTTCATTTACCATTGCGGGTGCAAAAAATATTATTATGAGTTTATGGCCGGTTGATGATGATGCCACGCAACAATTAATGACAGAGTTTTATAAAAATTATGCATCTACAAAAAATGCCGAAAGCGCGTTTAAAATCGCGCAGCTTGCTGTAAAAAAGAAATATCCCAAACCCTATTTTTGGGCTGCCTTTGTGCTGTTAAAAACTTTTAATTAATAGTATTGGCGTTTATCCCTTATTGATACTAGAATTTATTGGTTTTTAATAAGTTGCTAAACTTGTTTTAGTTCAAAAGCATATAATTTTAACAATTTTAGTACGATAATTTGCTATCTTCGTTAACGTTTTAAAAACCTTGATCATACATGAAAAAAATTACTTTAAGTTT
This sequence comes from Bacteroidia bacterium, assembly GCA_016787705.1. Classification (GTDB taxonomy): domain Bacteria; phylum Bacteroidota; class Bacteroidia; order B-17B0; family Aurantibacillaceae; genus Aurantibacillus. The sequence continues at coordinate 331,219 of JAEUTP010000017.1, forward strand.
TTTCTTACTATTTACATTAGTAAGTAATTTAATAATTGCTCAAACACCAGACAGGTGGGATACACTTTATAATACCACAGCCATTCAACCGGATAACTATTTTTCGCAATGTAATAATGTTGTGCGTAATGGTCTTTTGTTTTTATATGGTGATACTATTAATGTAAACAATTCTTATTACCAGCATAAATCATATATAGCGGCCTTTAACCCAACTACTTCCGTGCTTACACCAATCGCTTATAACCGTGCTCCTGAAGACCATGGTTTAAATGGCGAAGCAACCATTTCAACACCAACTGCAAATGTTTCTTTTGCATTTTTTGGATCTAAATTAAGTAGCAGTATTCAAACAAATAGTCTTACACTTTATAAGCTAAATACATTAACACAAGCTTTAACTTATGAGCAAATTGCTTACCCCACACCAGAATACAGAAATGGCATCAGGAGTCTTTGCTTTTTTAGCCCAACTACTAATCACGATACATTATTGATATTTGATGATTCTTTAAATCTGAAAACTAATATATTCAAAAAGCATTATAACCAGGTTGGTTTTTCAAACACAAACAATTTATCGATCCCGTTTACCCAAGTGTATTCAAGTTTTGTGTTCAATAATGTGCTTTATGTTTCGGGATATGATTATTCTACTTTTCAACCCGAATTATTAACCAGTACCAATGGTGTAACCTTCACCTATAATACCAATTTTACCTCTGTAGTTGGCAACTATAAAATTGTGGCTACCGATATATTTAATAACGTACTTTATTTTGCCATTGATGATGGGGACGGTATTTACAAGATATACAAAACGCCCGATGGTATAAACTTTACTCTGTTGTATTCAAGTTCAGGTTTTGTAACCAGTTTAAAATTTCATGATAATAAAATCTGGTATTCTGTTACCTCTACCGGCAGACCTACAGTAAGATATCTTTCAGCGCCATCATTCACTAATGAAATAACATCTGTTCAGGACATTGGTAAACAAGACAGCGATCCTTATACATTCAAACTGAACAGATTAAATTCTGAACTCTATTTTGCAGGTAATTATATTCATGCGTTTCAGGCACCTAACGAATTCGGAACATTCATTTATAAGTTCATTCCGCCGGTAGCTAATATTACCTTAAACAGTAATCAGCTTTGCCTTAACGGTTCATACACTGCGACTAACAGTAGTTTAAACGCCGACTCGGTAAGATGGATTAAGGATAATAATTTTTTTGCAGGCACTTCTAACAATTTTGGTTTTTCATTTAATACAGTTGGCACGCATACTTTAGGTGTTATCGCCATTTCCGGCACACAAAAAGATACTTTACTAATCAGTGTTAACGTGTACTCGGTTTCACTTAACATTAGTGCGCCGGCAACCGCTTGCCAGGTTACACCTTTTCAAATTCAATCAACAGCAAATAATGCACAGGGCACAATAACTTATACATGGACACAGATTCCTGCCTTTGCAACACCACCAACAGTTGGCAGCCCAACAGTATCTGTTTTAAATCCGGGTTCATATAGCTATTATGCAACTATGGCAGATGTGCATGGTTGTTCGGCCATAAGTAATACGGTTTCATTAAATGTATTTTCATCAAAAAATATTTCGGGTGTTGTTACAGAAACAAATAGTACAATCGTTGCCGGCGATGCTGTACTTTACCGTTACGAATCTATTCTTACAAAATTTGATTCAGTTACCACGCAAGCACTTAACGCTTTAGGAGAGTATACATTCAATACGATCGATTCTGGCACTTATATCGTAAAATGTATTCCAACTGCAAGCAACAATTTGCAGATCACTTATGGTAACAGCTCTATCAGTTGGTTAACCGCGCATGTTATTAATCACGGTTGTGTAAATACCAGTACACAAAACATAAGCGTTATTCCTATTGTATCTTTTGGAGTTGGTACAGGCATTTTAACCGGTCAAATAATTCAAGGCCCGGGTTACGGACAAAGAACAAATGGAACAAGCATGGTTGGCCCTATTAAAGGTGTTATTGTAAAAGGTGGAAGAAATCCAGGCGGTGATATTGGGGCACAATCAAGAACAAATGCGCAAGGGCAATATACTTTATCGGGCTTACCTTCAAATGCGGCCGGCGAAAATTATTTTGTGTTGGTTGATATTCCCGGACTTGATACCAATACAACTTATCATAGAGTTATTACTTCAACTAACCAACAATTTGATAACCTTGATTTTACAGTTGATTCTGCAAAGATCAATCCTATTGGTAACTTTGTGGGTGTAAAAGAAATTAAGTTTGATGATAACAAAGTACGTTTGTATCCTAACCCAACTAACGGGCAAATAAATATTGATTTCGAATTGGCATTACCTTCGCAGGTTAAAGTAGATGTGGTAGATATATTAGGCAGAACGGTGAAAACAATTTTGCCTGTAAGTTATCACAATCAAAACGAAGTCAAGATCTCATCAAATATTTATGGCATTCCTGCGGGCGTTTATTTTGTGAATGTTAAAATAGACCACTCGCAGGTATCAATAAAAATAATTTTAACTGAGTAATAATTTTCAAACCTGTTTTAAAAGCCAACCATAACCACGTTGGCTTTTTTATTTAAATTTGAATCAATTTTTTAGTGAGATCCTTAAAAAAATATTACCTGTTTATCACACTGTTTCTTTTGCAGTATGTAGCAATTTCACAAACCTATAATTTTAAAAATTATACAACAGAGCAGGGGCTGGCGCAATCGCAGGTGTTGGCTATTATGCAGGATAGTAAAGGCTATATGTGGTTTGGTACCAATGGTGGTGGCGTTTCAAAATTTGATGGCAAACAATTTATAAATTTTACAAGTAATGATGGTTTAATAGATAATGTTGTTTTTTCTATTGTTGAAAATAAAAACAATCAGCTTCTTTTTGGAACGAGTAAAGGCCTTACCAGCTTTAACGGTATTAAAATAAAAAACTATGGAGAGAAGGAAGGTTTAAAAAATCCTTTGATATATAAATTATTAAGTGATAAAGATAAAACCTGGATAGGAACACAGGAAGGTGTTTATACATTTGAGAACGAAACGATAAGTCCATTTCTTTTAGATTCAACATTTAATCAAAGTTCTTTTTACTCCATCTTTATTGATAAAATGCACAATGTGTGGTTTGGTACTTTGCAACATGGTGTTATTTATTACAATGTAAAAACTAAACAAACAAAAAATTTTACAACTGCTAATGGTCTTAATGGCAATCTAATATTCTCTATCTCTCAAAATAAAATGGGCGATATTTTAATTGGTACAGAATATGGTTTAAATAAAATAAACAGTTCTTTCCAGGTAAGCAAAGCAAGTGAAATTCCTGGTAACGATAATTTCTCCATTAATTGCTTATTGCCAAACGGTGATAACGAATTTTATATTGGTACCCATTCTGAAGGGGTAAAGAATTTTAATTTCAGCTTAAATGAACTTATTTCAGGATTTAATAAAACAAACGGACTTACCAATAACCCAATACAATCTTTATTTAAAGACCGCGATAATAATTTATGGATTGGGACTAACGGTGCAGGTGTTTTTAAGTACTTTAACGATAAGATCGTTTCTTACAGCAAATTAAATGGGTTGCCCGAAAATTATATTAATTCTGTTGCTGTTGATTCTTATAATAATATTTGGGTAGGTATTCAAAAAAATGGTTTGGTAAAGATTACAGGCTCACAATTAAAAAAATATGCTTTTGATATCAAACATCCCAAAGCCTTGCCAGATAATGATGTAAACGCTATTTTGCCATTAGAGAACGGAAAAATGTTCTTTGGCACTTCTGATGGTTTATGTTCTTTTGAGAACGAAATTTTAAAAACAATTGAAGATGGCGAGTTTAAGCATAAGTATATTCTTTCTTTATATCGTGATAGCAAAAAACAAATTTTAATTGGCACAACCGAAGGTTTATACAAATTGGTGGATGGAAAAATAAGTAAAGAAACGGCTATTGAAAAATATAAAACAGATGCCGCGCAATTTGCTATCTTTTTTAGTTTAGAAGATAAACAGAACCGTAAATGGTTTGGAACCGAAAAGGGATTGATACTACAGGATAAAAATGAAATTACAGCTTTTAATAAGAACAATAAATTTATAAATAGTCTTATCGTTTGTGGCGCGGCAGATGAGAGAAATAATATTTGGTTTGGTACCGAAGAGGGATTGTACCTGTACAACAACAGCTCATTTAAAAAAATAGATAAAGAAGATGGTATTACTTCTTCTTACATTAATTTATTGCAGGTAGATAATAACAACCAATTAGTTATTGGCACCAACAATGGTGTTGATATTATTAACCTCACCGATTTTTATAACAAAAAGCAAACCGTAAAACATTTGGGCAAAGATGATGGTTTGGTAAGTCTTGAATCGTATTTTAATTCAAGCGCTAAAGATACTGCCGGTAGGATATTGATAGGAACAGTAAATGGTTTAGAGATATACAATCCTAAACTCGACATTACTAATACTAACGAAGCAAAAATAAACATAAGCAGCATTAAATTATTTTTTGGTCAGGAAGATATTTTAAATTATTCGGACTCACTTGACAATGAAACATTGTTGCCTAAAAATTTGGTATTGCCTTTTACAAAAAACAATCTCACCTTTCAGTTTGTTGGTATTAGTTTGGTGGCGCCTGAAAAAGTGCGTTATCAGTACCAGTTAGAAGGTTTGGATGTTGACTGGACGCCTGCTGTTAATCAAAGTGAGGTAACGTATCCCTCATTGCCGCCGGGTAAATACACTTTTAGGGTAAATGCCATGAATAACGATGGTATTTGGAATAAAACGCCGGCAACGTTTACATTTGAGATCTTACCGCCATGGTATAACACCTGGTGGTTTTATTTGTTGTGTGTGCTAACTGTTGTTAGCGGTATTATTTGTTACAATTATATTAAGACAAGAAAGCTGGTTGCCGATAAACAAAAGCTGGAAAGGGTAGTGGACGACCGCACCAAAGAATTGCGTGAAGAAAAGGAAAAAGTTGAGGTCATTAACAAAGAAGTAAGCGAACAAAAATCAGAGCTGGAGCATAAGAACCGTGAGATAACGGATAGTATTAAGTACGCCAAAAATATACAGGAAGCATTATTACCATCACTAATAGAAACAGAAAAAGCATTTGATGGTTGTTTTATTTTATACATGCCAAAAGATATTGTGAGTGGCGACTTTTTCTGGTTCTCGCAAAACGAAACAACACGTTATATTGCTGCTGCTGATTGTACAGGCCATGGTGTGCCAGGTGCTTTTATGAGTATTGTTGGTAATACTTTATTAAATGAAATTGTTGAACAAAAGAAAATTACTTCTCCCGGAGATATTTTATTAGAATTACATAAAGGCGTTAAAATAGCATTGAGCCAAAGTAATCAGGATTCGCAACGCCGTGATGGTATGGATATTGCTTTGTGCGCTATTAAGCGTGATTCAAATACTATTGAATTCTCAGGCGCTAACAGGCCATTATGGATCTATCGTAAAAATGATAATTATGCTCTCGAAATAATCAAGCCAAATAAATTTCCTATTGGCGGTTTAGAATTGGAAGAGAACAGAACCTACGCTAACCATACCGTTGAATTTTTTGATGGCGATTATTTTTATTTTTTCAGTGATGGTTTTGCCGATCAGTTTGGCGGACCAAAAGGAAAAAAATTCATGCTCTCTAACATGCAAAAATTATTGTTTGATAATTTGCATTTACCAATGCACGAGCAAAAGCAAAAGATCAAAGAAGCATTCCTAGAATGGAAAAATAATTTGGAGCAGGTAGATGATGTTTTAGTGATTGGAATAAAAGTGTAGTTTCTTATTTAGTGCTTTGATCTCTCAGCACAATAACAAACGCAGTAAATAAAAGCGAAGAAAAAGTTATTACCAATAAAATCACCATTCTGTGCGGTGAGTTTTTTTTATCAGGCAGGTTAGGCGGCGATACTACAGTAATATAACTTAAGTTAGAACTAAGATCAGTTACGTTCTTATCATAGGTTTGTTTTAATGCTCTGTAGTTCTCTAACTCAACATTAAAGCGACTTTGCAGAATGGTAAATTCGCCACTATGTTCTTTTAAATTAGCTAAGAGCTCTTTATCGGTTTGATTAAGATCTTTTTTGCCCGAATTTTTACTTACATTTTTTGTCTGCGATTTAATATCCAGTAAACCGTAATTAATACGCATGAATTTTAATTTTGCTTCAATAGAATCGATCTCTGATCGTTTTGCTTTTAATTGTCTTGAATAAAGATCAACAACTTCGTTATACTTTTCTTTTTTACGTTTACGGATAAGTGTATTCACTTCCTCTATCATACCATTTGCTAATTGCTGTGCAAAGGCAGGCGAAACATCAATAATACCAACTTCAATTGACTGGTTACGGGTAAATTTTATCTGCACATTAGCGTTGTATACTTTATCGAATTCGGCCTGCGCTTTATCATCAGCCGGATCAATATAATAATGTTTAAAAAGATCGAAGCGCTTTGCCAGGTTTACTTTCGTATCGGCACTATTAAAAAATTCAAATAATTGTTCAACTCCTGATTCTTTACCAAACGGAATAAGATTGGTTGGATAAACCGTAAAACCCGACCTATAATCGGGCGGCATTATAAACGGTGCAGTTATAATTACAGAAATGCCAATGGCCACTACCGCAACGATGGATAGTTTTTTCCAATGTGCCAGTAATAGGTTAAAAATATAAAGCGTATTTATGTTGTCCATTATTCTACCATAAAAGTAGAGATAAAATTTAAGAATTTTCCCTTATTAAGCATTAATTTAAAGAAAGCATATAAACGTAAGATTTATAAGTTTTCTTTCACTTTTTCCTTTAATAGCGCCATTTTTAAAACATCTTCCATTTGTGATACATAATGAAAGCTCAGGCCTTTAATGTAATCTGCTTTAATATCGTCAACATCTTTTTTATTTTCTGCACATAAAATAATTTCTTTAATGCCTGCCCGTTTTGCCGCCAATATTTTTTCTTTAATACCGCCAACGGGTAGCACTTTGCCGCGTAAGGTAATTTCACCGGTCATAGCCAACGCTTTTTTTACTTTACGTTTTGTAAAGGCACTGGCAATAGATGTTAGCATGGCAATACCTGCACTTGGTCCATCCTTTGGCGTTGCACCTTCGGGTACATGTACATGGATATTGTAATTCTCAAATGTTTCATGATCAACGCCTATAATTTGAGGATGTGCCTTTAAATACTCCAGAGCAAGTGTAGCACTTTCTTTCATTACGTCACCTAAATTACCGGTTAGGGTTAATTTACCGCCTTTGCCTTTGCTTAGGCTGGTTTCAATAAATAAAATGTCGCCGCCCACCTGTGTCCAGGCCAAGCCTGTAACTACGCCTGCAATATCGTTGCCCTGGTATTTATCTTTTATATGCGAAGGACCCAATATTTTTACCACGCTTTCTTCTGTAATTTTTGGGATCTCTTCTTCACGGGCAATATGCACAGCAGTGTTACGTGCAATTTTTGAGATCTTCTTTTCCAAATTACGCACACCGCTTTCTGCGGTATAAGTTTCAATTAAAAACTCTAATACTTTGTCACTTATTTTTAACTGTGTTTTTTTTAATCCGCTCTCTTCAATTTGTTTGGGTATTAAATGGCGTTTTGCTATCTCCAGTTTTTCTTCTACCGTATAACCGTTCACTTCAATTATCTCCATTCTGTCGCGCAAGGCCGGTTGTATGCTGGATAAATTATTGCAGGTAGCAATGAACATTACCTTGCTAAGATCATAATCCAGTTCTAAAAAATTATCATAAAAGGTAGAATTTTGTTCAGGATCCAAAACTTCCAATAAAGCAGATGAAGGATCACCGTGATAATCGGCTCCTACTTTATCAATTTCATCTAAAATAAACACAGGGTTGGATGATTGTACCTTTTTTAAATTTTGTAAGATCCTGCCCGGCATGGCGCCAATATATGTTTTACGATGCCCGCGAATTTCGCTTTCATCTTTTAAACCACCAAGGCTCATGCGCACATATTTACGGTTTAATGCCTTTGCAATACTTTTTCCTAATGATGTTTTACCAACGCCCGGAGGGCCGTACAAACAAATAATTGGTGATTTTAAATTGCCTTTTAATTTTAATACGGCAAGGTGTTCAATAATACGGTCTTTTACTTTTTCTAAACCAAAGTGGTCTTCATCTAAAATGCTTTGTGCATGTTTAAGATCAAAATTATCGATTGTATTTTCGTTCCAAGGTAATTCCAGTAAAAGCTCGATGTAATTTGTTTGAATGCCGTATTCTGCTGCATTGGGGTTCATGCGTTGCAATTTTGAAATTTGTTTTTCAAAAATCTCTTTTACGTCAGCACTCCATTTTTTTGATTTTGCTTTTTCAAGATAGCCGCTTATTTCCTGCTCAAAATTATTACCCCCCAATTCTTCCTGTATGGTTTTGATCTGGGCATTTAAAAAATATTCACGTTGCTGTTTATCCAGGTCCATTTTTGTTTTATTCTGGATCTGGTTCTTTAACTCCAATATTTGAAACTCTTTATTTAAATTTTCAAGTACCAGTAAGCTGCGATCTTTTAAATTGGCCACCTCTAACATTTTTTGTTTGTCCGCAGTAGTTGCGTTCATATTGGAAGAAATAAAATTGACCAAAAAAGTAGGACTGTCAATATTATTTATTGCAAAGCTGGCATCGCTGGGAATATTTGGTGAAATCTTTACTATCTGCACCGAAGTTTCTTTTAAGTTAGAAATGATTGCATTAAATTCTTTATCTGTTTTTGGCGGTTTTATTTCGTCAAATGCGGAAACTTTTGCTTTATGATAAGGATCTGTTTGAACGAATTCGTTAATTTTAAATCTTCGTTTTCCTTGTATAATAATGGTTGTGTTGCCATCCGGCATGCGTAGCATTTTAATTATTTGCGCTACTGTACCAACATTATAAAGGTCAAGTTCTGTTGGTTCTTCAACAATGTCACTTCTTTGAGCCACAACACCAATGGTTTTATCGCCTTTATTATAATCTTTTATAAGGTGAATAGACTTATCGCGGCCAACGGTAATAGGTATAACTACCCCTGGAAATAAAACTGTGTTCCTAAGCGGTAAAATTGGCAGAATTTCAGGAATTTTTTCATTCTGCATTGTGTCTTCATCCTCACTGCTTAATAAGGGAATAAAATCCGAGTCCTCATCAAGCCCCTGTTTAAAGGTTAGTTCATCTATATCTCCAAAATTCATGCTTAATTTCTTTAAATTTATACTTAGGTTAAATCATATTTTGTGCCAGTAAATAAAATAGACTATTTGGCAGGCATTTTTACAAAAAAGCTAAAGCCATTTTTACGATAAAGTAATTTAAAACCGGGGTTTTTCAGTACATCCTTTTCATATTGTTTTTTAGCAACAATAACAGCAGGCTTTTTAATTGGAAAATTTTCCATCCAATATAAATTTGCAAGCGAAAAGCTGGTGAGTTTTGATTTGCCTTCTTTTTCCAGATCGTTAAGTGTTTTGTTGATTATTTTTACCTGCTCGGGGTCAGAATAATCTTCAGCATTGAGTGCCGAGTAAAATAAATAGGCATAACTTTTAAAACCGTGGGTCTCAACATAAAAATCATGCTTACTACAGGCCTTATAAAATTCAATTGCCGCATGTTGAGAATATAGTTCAACCTTAGGAATAATAACAGAAATTGTTGTATAGATGAAAAGCAAATTAAGTGTCAGGCCATAATACAAAAGTTTTAATTTGTGTTTTTTAATGGCTATAAAAACAAGAATGGCTGCTATTAAAAACAATAAGGCAATTAAAGATTCAAAGCCTGTCCATTTTACATCTGCCTGTAAATTTTGTATAGCAAATTCATCTTTAATTATACCGCTATTTAAAAGCCAGGGTTTCAATATTCTTATAAATCCAATAAGCGTAAGCGCCATTGTAAAAATGAAGGTAACTATCCAATAAATTACTTTTAAAACAGTGTTAAATTTTAAGCGGTCAAAATTTTGAACAATACCAATTGCCGCTACAAATGTTAAAGGAAAATAACACAGCGATGAGTAATGAACGATTTTGGTTTGTACAAATGAAAAAATAAGAAGCACTGACCAAAATAGACAAATAAATAATTTGCGGAATTGTTTTTGGTAAGGCGTGAGTGTAGTATAGTTTAAATAAGAGGCAATAAATATAAGTGAAGCCGGAAAACAGCCAAATAACAATACAACAAAATGATAAATAAAAGGCCCGCCATGATCACTATCCTCAGTCTTAAATAAGCGTATCTGGTAATCAATAAATTCTGTAATAATAGTTTGATTGCCTTTAAGCCATTCAATCATAAACCAACTGGCAGATACAAAAAGGGTTGTAATTGCAAATATTAAAAATGGTTTGGAAACAAATAGTTTTAACTGTTTGGTCCAGATAAAATGTGCAGTTAAAGTTATACCAACAATAACAATAGCCGCCGGCCCTTTTGTTAATACGGCAATGCCTAAAAATAAGCCGGCAAGTAAAGCATTAATAATTTCTTTTTTGCCATTTGGATTATTGATAAACTGAAGGCAATTATAAATAGCAAGAAAAATAAATAAATTGAACCAGGGATCAATAAGCCCTGATTTGAAATAAAGATGAGGTAATAAACACGATGCGTATAGCAAGCTCCAGATGATGCCAAATTTTTGTGAGTGAAATTTATTGCCAATATTAAACAGGATAACCAATGAAATAATACTGCACACAGCATTTGGAAAACGCGCAGCAAATTCATTTACGCCAAATATATTCATGCTTGCAGCCTGCAGCCAAATAAAAAAAGGCGGCTTTTCCCAAAACGGGCGAAAATTTAACTGAACGCGAGAATAATTTCCAGATACAAGCATTTCACGGGCACACTCTGCAAAATTAACTTCATCCCAATCAAATAACGGGGAGTTACCAATAAACGGAATAAAGATAATTGCAGCAATAAGAACAATTAAAAAAATAATTATGGCGTTATTTTTAAGGTAAAGTGTCAAGTGTTCTTTAAATTAAAAAGCGGTTTATTTAATTTTTTAAGTTTATTGCTTTGGTAAAATAAAAAATAAAGCACTAGCGAGAAAAGTGTTCCTATTACACTGCCTATAGTAATATCTACCAGCCAGTGTTGCGAAAGATACGTACGGCTAAAGGAAGAAAGAAAAGCAAAAAGAAAGAAAACAATCTTTAGGTATTTATTATTGCTTACCAAAGCCAGTGATGTAAATATGGCAAAAGCTGAAGTGGCATGTCCGCTCGGAAAACTATTTAACCCCATCATATCAACCCCTTCAATATAATTAACTTTGGTGTCAGGTAAAAAATAACCAAATACAAAATGCGGACGATTACTATCATAACAATAGTTTTTCAGCACCGATGTTGTTATGCCTGATAAAATATACGTAGCTAATACAAAAATGCCTTTACGGATATTAAAAATTAAAATAATTATACAAAGTACAATAGCAAAAACGCCATCGCCCAAATGCGTAAAATATTTAAAAAAAACATCTATTGCCGGATTACCAACCAGTTTGTTTATTTTAAGATGAATATAAACTTTATCAAATTGAAGTAAATAATACGCTGCGATAATTAAAACGAGTAAATACAAAAAGAAGTAGAGCCAGTTATTTTTTATGAATGTTTTCAAATGAAGGTTGTTATTATAATTTTTTTGCTTCGTTCCAATAAATATCCAATTCTTCTAATTTACAATCGGCAATTTGTTTGCCTTGCGCTTTTACTTTAGCTTCCATGTAGCCAAAACGTTTTATAAATTTTTTATTGGTTTGTTCTAAAGCATCTTCAGGATTGATATTTAAAAAGCGTGCGTAATTTATTAACGAAAATAACACATCACCAAACTCTTTCTCGGCGGCCTGCATGTTCTTATTTTTTATTTCCGTTTCAAATTCGTTCAGTTCTTCTTTTACTTTTTTGTAAACGTCGTTTGGGTCTTCCCAATCAAAGCCCACAGCGCGGGCTTTTTCCTGTATTCGATAGGCTTTTAATAAAGCCGGCATGCTGTTTGGTACGCCTGATAATACAGAAGTGTTACCGCCTTTTTCTTTTTGTTTTAATTGTTCCCAGTTTTGTTTTACCTGGTCTTCTGTTTCAGCTTTTACATTGCTATAAATATGAGGATGCCTGAAAATTAGTTTCTCGCATAAAGTATCTATTACATCTGTAATATTAAAGTCTTTTGTTTCGCTTGCAATGCGTGAGTAAAAAACAATGTGTAATAAAATATCGCCCAGTTCTTTTTTAATTTCGGGCATATTGTTTTTTAAAATAGCATCACTTAGCTCATAAGTTTCCTCAATGGTTAAATGCCTTATGCTTTCGATGGTTTGTTTTTTATCCCAGGGGCATTGTTCCCTAAGTTCATCCATAATCTTTAAAAGCTTCAAAAATGAGGCTGCACGTTGATCCATATTCCCACAAATTTAACAAATAAAAAAATAAAAAAGGCCTTATAAACCAAGCTGTTTGTATTTAACTTTATTTTATTGCTTAGGGTTAAAAAAACTTAAATACAGGTTGGTAAATATCGCTAAATTGGTGTCTTTTTGTATTTTTTTGATAAGAAGAATGTAAGTATTTTCTTATACAGCAAGGCATGTTGGTTTAATTTTTGCAAAAAAAAGCGGCTTATATTTTATTAAAAAGCACATAACAAATACCTTTTAAAGATGTAAATTTATGTGAGTTTGTAACTAAATGATGTTTATTTTAGGTATGTAAAATAAGAAAATAAAATAACTGCAGCTAAAAAACAGTAGTAAATAAATGAGCTGTTTTTTTACTTTTTAGTTAAAAAAAATCTTAGTACAGGCGCTTACTTGTAAACAAATAGCCTACCTAAGATTTTTTTATTTATTTTCGCATGGTGTTGCGAAAGCTCATATTTACTTCAATTACCGTTGTTTTAAGCTGTTTAACAATTGCACAAAACGGCATTACCGGTAATCACGATTGGTATATAAAACCTTCGGTTAATCATGGTTTTGTGCTTATTCACCGCACCAGTATCGGTCATTTGATAAAGGGTTATCCTACTATTTATGAAGTAAATATCTCAAAACCAACATTAGGAAACAAGCTTTGGCATTTAGAAAATAATAAGCCGGATATTGGTGTTTCGCTGCAATGTCTTGATTTTAAAAATCCTTCACAATTGGGTTATGCGTTAACGGCAGCGCCATATGTTGAGATTCCTCTAAATGCGCTAGAAAAAAGATCCCGGGTAATTATGCGCTTATGCTGGGGCGCAACATATATTACCAAATGCTTTGATATTGTTGAGAACAGAAAAAATATAGCTATTGGCAGTCACGTAAATTCATTTGTGCAATTTAAATGGTTTTGGCATTTACAATTAAGTAAAACAATACGTTTTGAACCCGGTATTACATTTACCCATGCGAGCAACGGTAAATCAAGAAACCCAAATCTGGGTTTAAATGTGGTAAGTTTAAATGCAGCTTTGAATATGCTTATACCTTCTAAAAGAGCAAAACCGGAAATTGTTAAAATAGATTCATCAACAAAAGTAAGATCAAAAAATGAAATCTTTGCATTTGCAGCTATTGGATTTAATCAACAGGAAATTGCCACTGAAGAATTAAAAGTATTTGTTACTTCAATAACCTATCAGCGAAACGTTCGTAACACCCATAAATTTAGTGTTGGTATTGATTTGTTTGATGACCAGATATATCAACGTGATTATGAAACAGCTTTTAAGCAAAAGCCTCAGGGCTTTGATCAAATGCGCGTTTCAGCTAGATTAGGATATTCTTATAACATAGGTCGTATTAGTTTTCCAATTGAAATTGGCTATTATGTTTTTCAAAAAACAGTACCAGATGGAAATGTTGTAAGCAGGATAGGAGTAAGGTATTATAGCAGGTGTGGCCTTGTTGGCCATTTTGGATTGCGTACACATTTTGCTGTTGCATATAATTTTGAATACGGTTTAGGATATAGATTTTTTTTATAAAATAAATTATTAAAAAGAGTATTACATATTTATTGATTATTGTTTTTTTAACTACCTGTAAAAAGGAAAACGCTTTAGATTGCTTTAAGTCAAATGGTAACGAAATAACCGATTCACGTTATCCGGGACAGTTCAAAATTATTAAAACCTACGATAAGATTGATCTTAACATCACAAAAGGTGCAGAATTTAAAGTAGATGTTGTTGCCGGAAAAAATATTATTAAGAATATTAAAACAAAAGTAGTAGATGGTGTTTTACGTATAGATAATAATAACAGATGTAATTTTGTGCGTGGCTATAAAAGAAAGGTTACAGTTAATGTTATATTACCCTATTTGGTTAGGGTAGAAAATCATGGAGTAGGCACAACAACATTTAGCGAAGGTTACGCCCAGGATACTATACAACTGCTTGCGGAAAATTCTGGAGACATTATATTACATGGTACTTTTAACGAGGTAAGAACAAGCTCGCATGGCAATGGCGATATCTATCTCAATGGTTCGTGTAATAGATTATATGTTTATACCTATGGTACAAACGTTCTAAAGTGCGAAAATTTTGTAATTAACAACTATGTGTTTGTGGAAACCATAAGTATTGGCGATTGTTTTATTAATGCGCCAAACGGTGGTACGTTAGAATATAATATATGGCGTGATGGTAATATTTATTATAGGGGAAACCCTGCACAAATAAATAATTTTAAAGGTGATGGAAAGGGCTCGTTAATAAAAGAAGATTAAAAGCGTCGTATAGTGTAATGTTACAGATCTTAAATTACAAAGCCTCTGGCTTTGTTCCTTTAACTGAAAATGTATAAATATTAAAATCCCGGTAATAAAAGGTTATTTCAATGAACTTATACTTTTCATAAAGCGTTTCTTTTATTTTATTATCTGGCGATGCAAAATTAGCGGAGGCATCAAGGTATATTATTTTTTCAAAACCGTTAATTGTGCTTAGTAATTTATCATTAAGCTTATTTACAATATATATATTCTCATATTTTAAAGAACTGTCAAGTACTGCATACTCAGTACTTTGATCCTTTAGTTTAAAAAGATCCATGTTGTAATAATAAGTGAAATTTAATTCAAAACTGTATCCGCAACCAATAACAATGGTTTTTTATCTTTTTTTGATTTAATATAATTAACAACATCATCTACATCATTTTTTTTACTCGGATCAAGGGTAGCACTAAAAAAGAAAAGCAATATAATAATGCCGGCGGCGCTTAAATATTTTTTTGATCTTTAAATAAGTAAGAAATACTTAAAGCTAGTAGAATATAAAACGCCGGACTAATAAAAATAAGATACCTGTCAATATACATTGGGATTTTATATGAAATTAAAAACATTCCAATAAAAGGAACTAAGAACCAGATAATAATATATTTGGTATAAGGATGAACAGGCGTTTTCTTTTTCCTGATAAAAAAAACTGTGATCGTAGATAAAAGAAGCACTATACAAACTACCGTTGGTATAGGTTCGTTGCAAAATGACCAAAGCATATTATAAAGACTTTCAATTCCTTTAGGGGGTTCAACCCATGTGCCGTTGTTAATGTGCTGTTTTGTTCGTTGCCATAAAATTATTAATTGCGGTAAATAAGCTGTTAAACCAATAACTATGGTAATTGCATATTTTTTTATAACTGGGTTTGATCTTAAAAAAAACAAGCAAACAATTAAAAATTCCAATCCCCAAACAATAAATCCAAAGTAATGCCCATAGATCAATAATAAATTTATAAAAGAAAAAACAATAAGCTTCCTGGTTTTAAATTCAGAAGGCTCTTTTAAAAGCTTAAAAAATAAATAGAAGGAGATAACGGTTAAAAGAACAAAAAGAGAATAAACCCGGCAATCATGCGCAAACCAAATATTTACCGTTGACAGTGTGTAAATTATAGATGCCAGTATTGCTGTACGTTTGTTAAAGAACTCTATTGTCATTTGGTAAATAAAAAAAACACTAATAGAACTAAATAACATAGGTAAAGTTCTTATGCTTCCTGGACCTATTCCAAAAAGCTTTATCCAAAAATGAGTGATCAATTCAAAAAGTGGTGGGTTATTGTACTTTTCTAAAAAAGAAGTAAGATTTACAAGGTCAAATTGTGCATGATAAACTGTAAAAGGTTCATCAAGACAAATAGATTGCGAGGTTAAGTAAAACGATTTTGAAAGAATGTTAACTCCAACAAAAATAACAGGCCAAAATAATTTGTGTAAATACAAAGGCATTTACCGTAAAAATAATTAAATAAGTCTGATAAAAAAAGAAATGAACAGAGGATTAATTCTCAATGAATCTATCTTTTATCTGATGCTCGGTATTAATGATATGAACAATAAATTTGATCTGATTCAATAAAAATAATTGTTGATTACGGTGAGAGATCAATTGATATTTTTCGGTATTGGTTAATTGTAAAGAAGAAGCAACATTAAATACCGATAGGTTAGAAACCGTTTCGTAATCAACAAACTTACTTTGCACTGAACCAAAATAATTAACTACAGCATCCTGTAAATTATTTAAAATTATTTTTTGGTTAATTGGCATGTATTCAATTAAACCTGCGCCATATAGTTTTGGAGTAAGTACCTCAGAAAATTCAATTAAATGAAAAAGATTTGTTCCTTCAATTAAGATCTCAATATCGCCATTTGAAAATGTTTTTAAGATCCGTTTAATTTTCACTTCACAACCATAGTCTTTTACTTTTCCTTTTTCAAAATATGGAATGCCAAATGAAGCATCGTTAGCTAAACATTCAGTTATTAATTGCTTGTAACGCTCTTCATAAATATATATTTTAGATGTTTCGCCGGGTAATAAAACCATGTTTAGGGGAAACATTGGAATAGTTATTTGTCGGGTTTTCATAATCTTATTGGTTATATACAAAAACTGTGCTAGATTGACGATTTCTTTATTATATATACGCTTTAAATCAATAAAATAGTTGGGTAAATTAACATTTCTTTGGATTACAAGATTAGATTTTAGTTTTAAATTATTGATTTGCAACATCTTAATAATTTATGAAAATAAAAAAATGCCAAAAAACAAAGTGTTTTTTGGCATTTAAGTTTTTAAAATAAGCTTACTGTGTAATTCCTAATTTTTTTGCAATAGCAGACGGAATTGCTTTTTTATGCAACATGATACTGGTTGTTTTATAAAGCACATAACTTTCGCTTGCATAAAAATAACCATCGCATTGGTTATTATCTTTGCCCCAACTGTTTTTTACATAATAGTATGGTGTATTATTTTGGTCTTTTACCATGCCTAAAATATGCATCCCGTGGTCATCTTGTGTTTCGTAATTATCAAATGCTTTTTGACGAATATCTTGTGTAATGGTTAATTGTTTTGAAGGTTTTGTTGTCAGATTTTTTTTCTCTTCATCTGTCATTAAGGCAAAAGATTTTTCAGGTACAATAGCCAAACCATCTCTGAATAAAAATCCTTTTTCACTTACATCGGCCGCCCATGCAAATGAATAACCTGAGTTAATAGCACTGCTCATTGTTTCCTGTAATTCATTTAATGGAATGTTATACATTAATTCCCAATTCCAGTTATCAGGCACCTCTAAAACAAATTTACTGTAAAAAGGGTGGTGTGTGAATGAAGTTAAGAATACATAATCATTCGGATTTAAACCTGTAGCTTCGGCATAGGTTTTAGGTGTGTAATTTTTGCCTTTGTAATCAAACTTTTCAGGCACTTTTCCTAAATATTCATCACATACTGCGTTTACTGAATTGTGCAAAAAGCTAAAATCAAGTTCCTGTGTTTCAGTTTGTGCAGCAGGGCGTAAGATGTTGATCAATGTTGTTTCAAGCATTTTATGGTTATGCTGATCTTTAATATCTTTTTTGCCTGTATATACATCTTCAGGTACCATACCATACTCTCTTAAAACATGTATAGCATCCGGAAATCCGCCACCTTCTCCAAAATTTGTTTTGCCGTGCATACGCACAAAATTATCTGCTTTTAAAGAATAGGCTTTTCTTGCAATGAACATTTCGCTCAAATTAAAATCTTTGCCTTTACCCATTCGGATCATTTCACTTTCAAAAAAAGACATAGATGAAAAAGACCAGCAGGTGCCTGTAATATTTTGATTTTGAACATCAGTACCTTCTAAATTTTTAACGGTGGTAAATTTTATTTCGCTACCCGCTTTGTTTGTTTTTTCCTGGGCAAGGGTAACAGATGAAAATACGAGTAACGCAAAAAAGAAATTAGTTTTCATTTTATTTGGTTTTGATTAGTTGCAGCAAATATCTTATTTCAAATACAGTAAACAAAACATAATGTCCTATAAAATGAAGGAAGAAGGCAAAAAATCCCCCTTTTAGGGTGAAAGAATAGATCAAAACCATCACCATCGACAATAGGAGTTTAATAACCCCTGTGGCGAGTAATATTCCTGTAAAGCTCTTTGCATCTGTTTTTATGAAATAAACAAGGTTAAAGGCAGTAAATACACATAAAAAAAACAATAAGCTATGCCACCATTGTAAGGATGTTTGATGGAATTGAGAATATAAAATGTATGAATAAATAAAAGAAACACCCATTGAAATTAAAATACTGGATATGCTTTTTAATTTCATTTATTGGATTTAATAATGTCTTTCAAAACAATATATAAAGCAGCTGCAATGCCTAAAAGCGATAAAACTATTGTAAAAACAGGGGTTTCGTTTTTATAGTGAAGGTCTAACTTGTTACCTCCCCAGGCCGATACACCAATAATTACAGCCATTTGAATGCCTAAATTGCTGTATTTTATTATTTGGTTAGGCTGTTTTAGAGGCGGCATTCGTTGATTCTATATTTTGGTGCATGTTTTTTACTTTGGCCCCCATGTTACAGGTTCCGGTAAAAATAGCACCCGGCTCAATAGCTAATTTGCCGGTAATTATGTCGCCGCTAACTTTAGCACTTGCTTTTAAAGAAAGCATTTCGGTTACATTTACTTTGCCTTTTATTTCGCCACTAATATCGGCATTGCCACTGGTTACATTGCCGTCTACAACCCCATTTGGCCCGAGAACAAATTTACCGGTAGTAACAATATTGCCATTTAGTATACCGTCAATTCTTACATCGCCGGCAGAGTGAATATCGCCTGTGATTTTAGTACCATTACCAATTAAATTTACTGAACTAGCGTCTAGGTTTTGATTTTTGTTTGAATTCATTCCTAACATAACATCCAATTTTTAGTTACTAATTATTTTATTTTGTTCTCGCTTAAATTTTTGTAATTATCCTTAAAGAAAAGCTTGTATCCGTCTATATTTTTCTTTTTATATAATACTGGTAAATTAGTTCCCAAGATAGGATAAATTTCTATTAATTCCTTTTTTACTTCATCCTTAAAAATATCGGGGTCTTTAATAAGATTTTCATAATAATCCAATACTTCTTTTGAGTTGGCAAACGATTTTAAAACTACCAGTTGTTTATTGTTGCCAAATAAATTGCTGTTTGAATTAAATACTTTTGATGAATAATATGTATTATTAAAAGTATTGAGTTTTATTTTAAAAGCATCAGAAATTTTTGGGTCATCGGGTACAATAGCAATAATAAAATGTTCGGCTTCCTGGTTAACTGTAAAAGTATCTAATTGTAGTTTGCCTGGTTCTGCACTTTTAAAAAGTTCCGGATTTTTTTGTTTTTTAATTGACAACAAAATATCGTTTGCTAATGGTGTAACTTCCGATTGAGGATGTTTTGCAACCAATAATTTTAAATAAAACTCAAGCGAATCAATACCTTTAAGTTTGCCTGCACTTAATGCTTTAATGAACTCGAATTTAGGAACAAAAACATTTTTACCGAATTTAGAAAGGCCTTCGTTAGATTGCGCGTATGCCTGAGTATAATTATTGTCTAAGTAAGATTTATAAACAGTTGTATAAAAACCTTCTACTTCGCTTTTTTTAGAGTTGGCTTCGGTAGCATATTCAGGATTTTTTATAATGAGAGCAAATTCACTATCTGGAAACTCATTCAATATTTTCTCTTTATAAAAATCGGCTTTAGGTTGATTTTTTTCTGATAGATAGGTACGGTATAAAATATAATAGGTGTTTAATAAATATTTGTTTTGAGGAAAGCGTGAATTCAATTCTTCAAAAGTAGCTACCGCTTTTTTTGTGTTATTTAATTCTTCTTTATAAATAGATCCCATCATATAATAAGAGTGAATGATCTTTTTATTGCTCTTTTTTACAAGTGAATCATTTACCGGCAAATTTTTACGATAAAAATCGCGTGTTTTATTAGCACTTACAATAGAATTGTTTTTTACTTGTGCGGTATCTTCTTTTTCAACTTCTACAATAAGTGCCTTGTTAGAGCGGCGCCAGTTGTCTTCTAGTTTTCTATTGCCCCATTTTTTTGTAAAATCGGCAACACCAAAAGCAACAGTACTTGGATTATAAAAATAAAAAGATGCAGCTGTTCCCGGCCCACCAATTTCGCTCATGCCGGGTTGTTGTGTTAAACCATTGCCTGGCAATGTGTTGCTTTTTTCAAGCATTTCTTTTTCCTTTTCTTTTCTTGCTTCTTCTTTTTCAAGATCAGCAATAATACGATCAATGATTTTATTTTGCTCGGCCTCGCTTAAATTTACAAAACGCTGAAGACTGTCTTCTTTATTTATTGTACGGATATGGCCAACCAAAGTCTCTAATGTTTTTTTACGGGCAACAATGGAAGCGTAATCTGGGTGATCTTTTGAGATGGTAACCACAGCACTATCGTAATAAGCTTCTGCGGGTTGATAATTTGTAAGATCAAAATTAATTTCGCCCAGTTTTAAGTAAGATAAACCTTTTTGATTTGGATTGTTAAGGCTGGTTTGTACCGATTTTTTGTAGTAAACAATAGCTTGTGTGGCATTTCTTTCTTTTTCTTCTATTTCGCCTAAAGTGTAATAAATAACATCATAATATTCGTTATTCTTAAACTCTTTAGCCATTTTTAAAAGATCTTTTTTAGTACCCTCAGAGTTATTGCGTTTTACATCTAATAACTTGGCTATTTTAATTTTGCTGTAAAAAACAAGATCGTAATTTGGTTTAAGCTTAATTGTTTTTTTATAATACTCAACAGCGCGTTTGTTGTTTTTTTGTTGTTCAAAAAGTTGTGCAACAATAAATGTGTACCTGGCTCTTTTTTTGCGGGTGGTTAGTCCTCTCAATAATCCTGTGCTTCTTGAAGCTTCCATTAACTTTGTGGCAGCTTCAGTATTTAAACCTCTGCGCATAAAATAGTCAGCTTCAAGTACAGGCAATTCTTTTTTTACTTTGCGCGGAAGATCTTTTTCATTTTTAAGTAAAGATATAATCTGTTCAGAACTGCTTACAGATCCGATCTCATTATTTGTTTTAACCATCCACGCCATGGCAGTATATTTATCTTTTGATTTGGTATATGTTCTTGCAACATACTCAAAAGCCTCTAAACCACTAAATAATTCGCGTTTATATAAATGCGAGATGCCAATGTTTATCCAGTTATTATCTATCCATTTACCCGAGCTAGGTATCTCAAAACCTTTTTTATCTTTTATTGCATGGCGCTGGATACAGGTAGATGATTTTTTAATAGCCTTATCAAATTCGGGAAAAGTACTTTTTGCTTTATCGCCAGGCGGATAAATGTATACAGGAAGTATCTTCTCAAAATTATCTTTATTGGCTTTTTCTATCTTGTAAAATCCTTCGTCAATATTTTCGCACGAATAGTAATAACCATTGTATCTTGCTGTAATATTATGATAAGCGCGACTTACAACAGTATTCTTTTTTGTGCTGCAACTTGCTAAGACTGCAACAAGAATCAAAATAGATATGAAACGTTTAATTTGCACTGATATTTTATAACGCTAAAACAGCCTGTTTAGTATGTGTTTTTAGTTAAAAAATTAAACTAAAACTATGTCAAACTGAACAAGGTCAACGAATTCCTGAACACGCTCATCTACATCATTTTGAGATAGACCAATAAGACGCTCTGTACCAAATTTTTCAACAGTAAAGCTGGCCATGGCACTGCCAAAAATAATGGCACGTTTCATATTTTCAAAGCTAATATCCTTAGTCTTAGCTAAATAACCAATAAATCCGCCTGCAAAGCTATCGCCTGCACCCGTTGGGTCATATACCTCCTCTAAGGGAAGGGCAGGAGCAAAGAACACTTCTTCTTTATTAAATAACAAAGCACCGTGCTCACCCTTTTTAATTACCAAAACTTTTGGACCCATTGCTAATATTTTTTGAGCTGCTTTTACCAACGAGTATTCGCCCGATAATTGGCGCGCTTCCGAATCATTAATGGTTAAAACATCAATCATAGCAATGGTTTTCTTTAATTCGTCCATTGCAATATCCATCCAAAAATTCATAGTATCTAGCACTATTAATTTTGGGCGTTTTTTCATTTGATCAATAACGCTGCGCTGCACAGCAGGAACAAGATTGCCGAGCATTAAAAAATCACATTCTTTAGCCGATTCCGGTACGATCGGATCAAATTTTTCAAGCACATTTAACTGTGTGTCTAAAGTATCACGTGTATTAAGATCATTATGATATTTACCACTCCAGAAAAAAGATTTTTCACCTTTTTTTACCTGTAAGCCTTCCAAATTCACACCTTCTTTTTTAAGGATATTTAAAAAGTCTTGTGGAAAATCATCACCTACAACTGATACAAGGGAGATGTCTTTTGTAAAATAAGAAGCTGCTAATGAAATATATGAAGCGGCCCCGCCAACAATTTTATCGGTTTTTCCGAATGGAGTTTCAATAGCATCAAAAGCTACCGTACCAACAACTAATAAGCTCATTTAATTTATTTTATTTTTTTTTGTAAAGATATTGTTTATTTCATAAAACTAGTGTAAATTTGCCACCCTAATCAAGAAAAATTCTTTGTTTACTTAAGATTTGAAAGATTAGAATAACCAGAAATTCCTCCTTAGCTCAGCTGGTTAGAGCACGTGACTGTTAATCACGGGGTCCCTGGTTCGAGCCCAGGAGGGGGAGCCAAAAGGAAAGCGGAAGCTTTCCTTTTTTTATTTGCAACTGTGCGAGAAGTTTATCCTGAGCTAAGTCGAAGGAAGTGAGGAGGGGGAGCACCTAAAACCACGCAGAAATGTCGTGGCTTTTTTGTTATTTAGAGTTTGTAATGGCAAAAAAAACTCCTCTAAATAGTCCTGATGATTTTTTAAAAGGAAAATCAGAATATACACTCGCTTTGTACAACCATTTTATTTCTGAATTTAAAAAGATAGGTAAGATCAAAATTGAATCTACCAAAACCATGATCGGCATTTCAAACGATAATAAGCGCATTGCGTGGGTAATACAATTGGGCAAAAATTTTATTCATGTTGTTTTTCCTTTTAAACAAGCATATTCAGATAATCTTTGTTTTCAAAAAGTGGCTGAGGTGCCCGGGCAAAACCAGGTCAATCACCATTTCAGAATGCTTTATAAAGAAGACGTGAATAAAGAAGTTTTAATGTTTATGAAGTTGGCCTTTGAAGAGGAAAAATAAGCTGCTGTGGCATTTATAACCATATTTGCAATATGCTGAAATAAAGCAACATTTTGGGGAAGTGAACAAAGTATAAAATTCAATCAAACAGCTTATGCACAGGATGTGAACTGATTTTACAATGGCAGCAGAATTGCTTTTCTTAAAATTATCCTGTTATGAAAAGGCTTTGTTTTATCCTGCTTTTTGCTTTTGGTTTACAACTTGGGGCTCAAAATCTTGAACCAAAAATAATTGCTTACAACACGCTGGTTGGTGCCATAACAGGCGGTATTGGTTCTATGATCAACAAAAGGAAAGAGCAAAAATGGCATAAGGCTTTTGCCAAAGGTTTTGTTATTGGCGCAGGCGGAGGTGCTATGGTTTATTCAGGTAAAAAATTAAACAGCCTTATCGCCCAAAAGCAAAAATTATCTTACGGCTGGGTATCGCGCGCGGTCTTTAGCGCCGGAAATTCAATTGTAGAAAATGCCGCGGCCAATCGTCTTTTTTGGAGCCAGTGGCATTATGATGTTGGATTTATTCGCCTTGAATATAAAACAAAAGAGAATAGCTTAATTCCACGATTCATGCCTTCTACTTTTGGCGGGCTTTTATTTATGGCATACCACAGCACTTCTTTTGATTACAGGACGTCTTTGCGCTCGGGCACATTTACATTCTACACCGATAAGATCCGCTATGAACCGCGTTTGGTAGGCTCTACAGCTTCTAACGGTTTTCTGTTTACCGATACGCTTACCGGCGGAAAAATATTTTACGATACCTACGCGCACGAAATGGTTCATGCGTTTCAATTTCACGAATTTTCGGGCATCAATCATTTTTTTGATAAGCCTTCTGCAAAGCTGCAGCAAAAATATCCTTTGTACAAAAAGTTAAGTAAATGGATCTATATTGACGCGAGCTACGAATCCATGTTGGTAAATTATTTTATTATTAACCAGGGGCCAAAGGGTAAATTGTATTGCCGTAATTATTTAGAGAACGAAGCGGAGTTCTTATCAGTGAGGCGCTGTGCTTGCATACCATAGATCGACTAAATTTTTTTAGGTGAATTTATTCACAATCAATCATTTAGTGGCAAATAATTAGGATTTTGTATTTGGAATTTTTAATTTCAGGAAACTAAAATCCAATCATGAAAAAAATTACGTTTTTATTATCATTTTGCTTTGTGATCAATAATTTAATATCACAAGAATGGGCAGAAAAAATGCATGATCCTAATGGTAACTTTTACCAGATACAGGCCGATTTTAATAATTATTGGTCTAATCGTGATAATACTGAAAAAGGAAAAGGATATAAAGCTTTTAAGCGTTGGGAGAATTTTGTTGAGCGCCGTGTTTATCCTTCGGGCAATTTGTCCTTATTGTCTTTAACAGCAAAAAATTTTCAGGAATTTTTAGATAAATATAATTCTGAAAAAGCCGGAAATAAATTCAGTAGTAGCAGTATACTCGCATCTGCTACCTGGACGCCTGTAGGACCTATGGGACCACTTAGCGGTAATGCCGGGGGGCAGTTATTAAAATCAGGAAGAATGAATTTTATTACTATCGATCCTACAAATTCAAATAATTTATGGGTTGGCGCTCCTGCAGGTGGACTTTGGAAATCTACCAATGGCGGTATATCCTGGACCACCAATACCGATAATTTAGCTGTAATAGGCTGTTCAGATCTTGCTATCGATCCTACAAATACAAGTATCATGTACCTTGCAACCGGCGATGGCGATGCGGGCGATACAAGAAGCATAGGCGTTTTAAAATCAACAGATGGCGGCAATACATGGGGAGCTACAGGCTTAACAAATGTGGTAACAAATAATTTTACAATCCGCAGGTTAATTATTAATCCTTCAAATACCCAAATAATATTAGCAGCAACATCTGGTGGTATATATCGTACCATCAATGGCGGCACTAACTGGACGCAGGTTGCCACAGGCAGTACCTTTGATCTTGAATTTAAACCGGGTACACCCACAACCATTTATGCCGGCGGAACCACATTCAGAATATCAACCGATGGTGGTGCTACTTTTACAACAGTAAGCGCCGGTATTCCAACAACAGGTGTTAACAGGATGGCAATTGCCGTTACGCCTGCAAATGCGAATTATGTTTATGTGTTGGCATCAAAAAGTTCTGATAACGGTTTTCAGGGTTTTTATCAATCAACAAACAGTGCCGGCGCTTTTGCACAAATGGCTACTACACCAAATCTTTTAGGTTGGGCAACGGCAGGAACAGATGCCGGAGGCCAGGGATGGTACGATTTGTGTGTTGCCGCCTCGCCAACAAATGCTAACGAAGTTGTAACAGGAGGTGTAAATGTTTGGAGAACCACTAATGGCGGAACCAGCTGGACAATATACGGACATTGGACCGGATCAGGAGCGCCTTTTACACATGCCGATCATCACGATCTTGAATATGATGCTGCAGGTACTTTGTTTAATACTAATGATGGCACCGTTTACAGAAGAACCGCAACAGCATGGCAGGAAATTTCGGGAACAATTAATATTTCACAGATATATAAAATAGGTCTTTCTTCATTAACAGCAAATAAATGGATAACTGGTCACCAGGATAATGGTACCAGTATCTGGAATGGAACAACTTACAATGCAGCTTTAGGTGGCGATGGAATGGATTGTTTTATTGATCGTACAAACGATAACAATATGTTTGGTGAATATTATAATGGCGCCTTACGTAAATCCACCAATGGCGGTACATCATGGTCAACCTGCACAACAGGTATGACAGGAACAGCGCCGTGGGTAACACCCTGGAAACAGGATCCGCAGGTAGCAGCAACTTTATACTGCGGTTATACTAATTTATTTAAATCGGTAAACTCGGCAGGAAGCTGGACACAGTTAACCGCACTTCCAATTTCGGGTACTGTAAAAGAATTTGCAATTGCACCATCTAATAACCAGGTAATTTATGTTTTAAAAAATTCAGGTATATGCAAAACAACCGATGGAGGAACAACCTGGACCAATGTAACAGGCACTGTTCCTGTGGGTTCTGCTGCACCAGAATTTATCACAATAGATCCAACAGATGCAAATAATGCCTGGGTGGTTTTAAGTGGTTATTCGGCAGGTAATAAAGTTTTTATGACTACAAACGGTGGTACATCGTGGACAAATTTTACGGCGAACTTACCAAACATTCCTGCCAACTGCAGCGTTTACCAACCTGGCACTGCAGATAGAATTTACGTAGGAATGGATGTTGGTGTTTATTACAGGGATAATGTATCTTCAACGTGGACGTTGTATAATGCAGGTTTACCAAATATGCCATTAGCAGATATGGAAATTTCGCCGGCTAATCCAACAAAGCTGGTTGCAGCATCTTATGGCAGGGGTGTTTGGATAGTAGATGTGGTAGGCGCCGCGCCACCGCCAGTACCTGTTACTAACTTTAGCGTAACAGCCGCGCCAAAATGTGCAGGCTCAGCAGTTGCATTTACTGATCAGTCAAGCAACGTACCAACAGGGTGGAGCTGGAGTGTATTACCTACTACAGGTGTTACTATTGCATCGCCAACTTCACAAAACCCAAACATCACGTTTACAAATGCAGGCAATTATACTGTTACATTGGTAGCTTCAAATGGCAGCGGTCCCGGAACTACAGTTAATCAAACAGTGGCTATTACAGCACTACCAAATGTTGTCGTATCAAATTCTGTACAATCTATTTGTTCAGGAACAACGATAGCTTTTACTGCCAGTGGCGCTACCAGTTATAACTGGAGCAATGGTGGCGGCAGTGCTGCAACGGCAACGTATGCGCCAACAGGTACAACGGTTTACACGGTTACGGGTACAACAAGCGGATGTTCTTCATCAAAAACAGCAACGGTAACAGTTAACACTACACCAAATGTTGTGGTTTCTAATTCAGTACAATCTATTTGTACAGGTTCAACGGTTGCTTTTACGGCAAGTGGGGGTACAACCTATAACTGGAGCAATGGCGGTGGCAGTGCTGCAACATCAACCTATGCGCCAACCAGCACAACGGTTTACACCGTTACGGGCACTACAAGTGGATGTTCTGCTTCAAAAGCCGTTACGGTAACGGTATTATCATTGCCAACCATTAACGCAACACCAAACAACAGTGTTATTTGTGTTGGCCAAACAGTAATCTTAAATGCTACAGGCGCAACAAGCTATACATGGATGCCTGGAAATTCAACCGGTAGCTCGGTATCCTATACACCTGCAAGTACAGCTGTTTATACTGTTACAGGCACGGGCGCAAACGGTTGTAAGAATATGACCAGCGTAACAGTAAATGTTTCAATATGTACAGGTATAAATGAGCTGGCAAATATTTCAGGATTCTCATTATTTCCAAATCCTACTAATGGCATTTTAACTTTAAAACTGACCACGGGCCAAGCGCTTAGTGGATCAATAGAAGTGATGGACGCATCAGGAAAGATAATCTTACAAAGTGTATATAACTTTAATGATAAGGTAAATTCTACCGAGATCAATATTGAAAGATTTGCAAGCGGAATTTATTTCTTAAAGTTTAATACCTCTGAAAAAACAACGCACACAATGAAAATTGTTAAGGAGTAAAAATTTAAACTATTTAAATAAAAAAACCGATCCTTTTAAGGATCGGTTTTTTTATTATCGTTATTTTGAAGACAGTTGATTAAACTTTTCTGTCAAGGTCCCAATTCTCTAAATAATCAGCAACTCTTCTTAAGAATGTTCCACCTAAAGAACCATCCACCACACGGTGATCGTAGCTTAATGATAAGAACATGAATTGGCGGATGCCGATCATATCGCCCTGAGGGGTTTCAATTACTGCAGGTTTCTTTTTAATGGTGCCAACAGCTAAAATGGCCACCTGAGGTTGATTAATAATTGGTGTACCCATTACGTTACCAAAACCACCTACATTGGTTAATGTAAAAGTGCCACCTTGTATTTCGTCTGGTGTTAGTTTATTGGCCCGCGCACGATTGGCAAGATCGTTTACATTTTTAGTAATGCCTAACAGATTTTTTTCATCGGCATTTTTAATAACAGGTACAATTAAGTTACCGCTTGGTAAAGCAGCTGCCATACCAATATTGATATTTTTACGTTTAATTATTTTTGTCCCGGTTTGGTCAACAGAAACATTGATCATAGGAAAATCTTTAATGGCTTTTGCAACCGCTTCGATAAATAAAGGAGTGAACGTTAATTTTTCGCCATCACGTTTTTCAAATTCTTTTTTCACTTTATCTCTCCATAAAACAAGATTTGTAACGTCGGCTTCAACGAAAGAAGTTACGTGAGGAGAAACATGTTTACTCATTACCATGTGATCGGAAATGATCTTGCGCATACGGTCCATTTCAATGATCTCATCACCGGCGCCAACCGAAACGGCAGGACGCTGAACAAGAACAGTATTGTCACCTACATTAACAGGAGCAGATTTAGTTGAGGTCGAAGTTGAGGTTTCTGTTTTTGTTTCAGAAGTTGAAGAGCTGCTTTGTTTATTGCGGTTTGGCAAATAGGCTAAAATATCTGCTTTAGTAACACGACCATCCTGACCTGTACCTTTAATGCCATCTAATTCAGAAAGTGAAATACCTTCCTCTTTTGCAATACTTTTAACTAATGGAGAATAGAATTTATTTGAATCGCCATAGTTATTATCTACAGCGGTTTTTGGTGAACTTACGCTTGATGTTGACGAAGTTGCTTCTTCTTTTTTTGTTTCTTTTACTTCAGGAGTAGAAGTTTTTGGAGTTTCAGAAACAGAAGCGTTTGCTTCGCTGCTAATAACACCAATTACGGCACCAACTTGCACCACATCACCTTCTTTAAATAAGCGTTTTACCAAGGTACCTTCAAACGGTGAAGGAATTTCGCTATCCACTTTATCGGTAGCAATTTCTAAAACTGTTTCATCAATTTTAATTCTATCACCTTCGTTTTTAGTCCACTTAATAATTGTAGCTTCTGCTACACTTTCGCCCATTTTAGGCATAATTAAATCAAAGCTTGCCATCTTTATTTTTATAAGAGTTACAAAAATAGGTTTCTAAACAAGAAAACCCAAAAATATTACACACAACTAATTAAAATCAGGGTATAAAAGGTATTTTTTTCGGATAATTTTGAAGTTTTCAAGGTCTTTTTGCCAGGTCTTACGTATTTCTTCTTCTGAAAGGCCCATTTTTAATTGTTCCTGTAGTTCTGAATTACCTGAATGGAAATTAAAATTCCGGTCAAAGAAATCAGGCTTGTTTATGTCTGCATACATTTTTTTTATCCAGCTTAAATTCATTTTATGTGGATGCTCTTTTAAATAAATATCTTTTTTAAGATCTAGGCCATAGCAACGTTTATCCAGATACTTTGGCTCTTTTGATAAGGCAGTTGCTTTTGGAATAAAGCTAAAATTGGTATCACTGTATTCAGGATGGCCAATAACCTGGAAAGGCATCTTAGTGCCACGGCCCAGGCTTATAATAGTTCCTTCAAATAAACCTAAGCCCGGGTAAAGTAAAATGGCATCTAAATTAGGTATGTTTGGCGATGGCTTTACAGGCAAAGCGTAAGTAGCTTTACGATCATAATTTTTTAACGGAACAACAACCAAATTACATTTTACTTTGTTCTTTAACCAGCCTTCTGTATTGGCCATTCGGGCATATTCACCACAGGTCATGCCATAAACCAGGGGCACATTGTGTATCCCTAAAAAGCTCTTGTATTCATTTTTCATACTTGGCCCGTCAATATAAAAACCGTTAGGATTTGGCCTGTCTAATACAATAAATTCTTTTTTGCTTTCTGCACATGCTTCCATCACATAACACATGGTAGAAATATATGTGTAAAAGCGCACGCCAATATCCTGTATATCATATATCAACACATCAATGTCTTTTAGCTGTTCGGCAGTTGGTTTTTTGTTAGAACCATAAAGCGAAACTATTGGCAAGCCCGTTTTGGTATCAATGTTACTTGTTACCTTTTCGCCCGCCTCGGTATTGCCTCTAAAGCCATGTTCGGGGCCAAAGATCTTTTTTACATTTACTTTTAATTTCAGTAATGTATCTACAATGCTTGTTGTATTTATAACACCTGTTATATTAGTAACAACGCCAACACGTTTCTTTTTTAACTGAGGCACATATTTATCAAATTGCTGTGCGCCCAAAATTACAGTAGTATATTCTTTTACTGAAAGCGGACTTTGCGCCATTAAAACCCGGGATACTAAAATTAAAGTGCTTATAAAGCAAATCAATTTGTTATTTTTGCAACAAGAGTACATTTTTTGAATATAGAAAAATTTATAGCCGATCGCATCTCAGATCCTAAACAGGACAAAGGTAACATCTCTAAACCTATTGTAAAAATAGGCATTATTGGTATTGCTTTAGGTGTTTCTATCATGTTTTTAACGGTAAGCATTGTGCTTGGGTTTAAAAAAGAGATAGTTACACGTATTACAGGTTTAACAACCGACCTGGTTGTAAGCAATATTAATGTAAATGCAAGTAACGAACCCGAGCCCATCACATTAAGCAAAGATACATTGGAGATAATTAAAAAACTACCTTTTGTAAATTACTTACAAGGTACCGCTTTTAAAAATGGCATATTAAAAACAGAAACAGAAAATGAGGGGGTTATTTTAAAAGGTATTAATAAAGATTACAACTTCAACTTTATTAAAAAGTATATGGTAGATGGACGTTTGCCTGAATTTAAAAAGCACGAAGCGAGTAAAGATGTATTGATCAGTTCGAGCCTGGCCGAAAAATTAAATTTAAAAGTAAATGAAAAAATGCTGGTGTATTTTATTTCGCAGCATGAAGTGTATGATAGTGCTGTAAAAGATTTGGTTGTAAAATACGAACAACGTTCGCGTAACTTTACTATTTGCGGTGTATTTAAAACAAGCTTTTCTGATTTTGATAATAGTTTATCGTTTGTTGACCTGCGACAGATACAGCGTTTAAACTATTGGAATGAGAATCAGGTAGGCAATTATGAAATAAGGATAAAGGATTTTGAAAAACTGGATGCCAACCTCGAAACTGTTCAGGATCTTTTAGGCTACGATTATAATGTAGGAAGCGTAAAACAAATTTATTCAAACATTTTTATCTGGCTCGAGAAGTTGGATATTAACGGTATTATTATAATTGTATTAATGGTTATTGTTGCCACCATTAATATGATCACTGCTTTATTGATATTGATTCTTGAAAGAACCAATATGGTTGGGCTTGTAAAAGCCCTGGGCATGAGTAATACCAACGTTCGCAAGATATTTTTAATGATAAGCTTAAAGCTTGTAGGCAAAGGTTTATTGTGGGGTAATGTATTTGGCATTGCGGCTTGTTTGCTACAGCAATATTTTAAGATCGTAAAATTAGACAGTAGCATTTATTATGTGGAATATGTTGCAGTAGATATTAACTGGCTGTACTTTTTAGGATTGAATATAGGAACCTTTGTGGTTTGCTTTTTAATGTTGTTATTGCCTACATTGATCATTACAAAGCTAACGCCAATTAAAACCCTGAAGTTTGATTGATCTTTGACAGCAGGCGATCGAACACAGATGAAACAGATTTTGCAGGTTTCCACTGATCTTTTTTGATCAAATAATAGTTACTCGAGTCTTTACCTGCGTAAATCTGTTTGATTCGTATCATCAGCGTTCCATCGCTTAAGCAGCAATCAATACCCGAAATTCTTTAAACGCTTTTCGTTATTTCGCCAGTCTTTATCCACCTTTACAAATAATTCTAAAAAAATCTGTTTTTTAAAGAAAGCTTCCATCTCTTTACGGGCAGCCATACCAACACGTTTTAAGGCAGCGCCTTTATCACCAATAATAATACCTTTCTGGCTATCGCGCTCTACTAAAATATCCACCTGAGTCTTTATGATCTTTTCTTCTTCTTTAAAAGAATTAACCACCACTTCAACACTATAAGGAATTTCTTTTTTATAGTTAAGTAGTATTTTTTCACGTACTATTTCACTCACAAAAAAACGTTCAGACTTATCTGTAAATTCTTCTTTGCTGTAATAAGCATTACCATCAGGAAGCTTTTCAATAATGCGGGCCATGATCTTATCGATATTAAATTTCTCAAGAGCAGAGATAGCAATTATTTCAGCCTTTGGTAATTTTTCGCGCCAGTATATTAACTTTTCTTCCAGTTTTTCCTGAGTGGTAATATCGATCTTGTTTATAAGAAGTAGAATAGGAGTTTCTGTTCTTTGAAGCCTCTCCAAATAAGATTCTTCTAATTTAATATCCTCAAATACATCCGTTATTAGTAAAAACAGGTCGGCATCTGTAAATGCAGTAATTACAAACTGCATCATTTTTTCCTGTAATTTATATAAAGGCTTAATAATGCCGGGGGTATCACTAAAAACGATCTGGTGATCGTCGCCACTTACAATACCCATAATACGGTGTCGGGTAGTTTGCGCTTTTGAGGTAATTATACTTAAACGCTCTCCTACCAAGGCGTTCATAAGAGTGCTCTTACCAACATTGGGGCAGCCGATAATATTTACGAAACCTGATTTGTGTGTTTTTGTCATTTTTAAATTAACTGCAAAAAGCAGAGTGGCGTAAAGTTACTATTTTAAAATTGAGACAGGCCTTATCTCTTATCCAGGCTTATGAAAAGCTTTTTATTATTTTTGTAAAAATGGCACTTATTATCAAAAGATCGCAACTGCCCGGCGCAGGCAAAGGATTATACACTACGAAAGCGATTCCGAAGGAGAGCAAAATTATTGAGTACCGTGGTGAGATCATTGATTACTATGAATATCGTCGCCGGGCGCGCCGGCAGGAAGATCATTACCTTTTTTATCTTAGGCGCGAATGGAGTATAGACGCCATGCATACCAAACAGTATAAAGCGCGATACGCCAATGATGCCGCAGGTATTACGCGTTTAAAAGGTGTACGCAACAACAGTTATTATGGCATTTTTGGCGATAAGTGCTTTATTGTTGCATCGCGCCATATAAAGGCGGGAGAAGAGATCTTTGTAAATTACACCAAGCCTTATTGGGATTGTATGCGTAAAAGACTAAAAAAGAAATGATCTTTTTTATAATGTTCATAAATAATTTGCTTAAAGACAAAACTAGTCGTATATTTGCACTCCGAAATTGATACCTCATTAGTTTTCGGACACACTAAAAAATTAAATCTACGAAATTTAAGATATAGTGCGGGATAGAGCAGGGGTAGCTCGTTGGGCTCATAACCCAAAGGTCGTTGGTTCGAATCCATCTCCCGCTACCATGAAAAAGCCTCAGTTTTACTGGGGCTTTTGTTTTTTTAGAACTTGAGCTGAATTTATTCAAGCAAAAAAATCAAAAAAACAAAAGAAACATGCAGCGTAAGCCGCTTTTCATGAGTTTAGCACAATCAGTTGGATGAACCTTATTAATCCATCTCCCGCTACCAAAAGAAACCCTTAGCTTTTGGGGCTTTTTTATATCATCAAAATGTTATTTAATCTCTGATTAGTTAAGCCAAATCTTTGCAAACACCTCATACTTTTGTTTTGAGCCCATTTCTTTTCTTAAAATCGTAATGTTATCGCATAAAAAGCTGCCATTTAAAACATAACTCTTCAGATCTTTTATTTTTCTGAAATCTTTATTGGGAACAGAACGGGCAATAGTTAAATGAGGCCGGAACGGGTTAGGCTTAAGTAAAAGCTGATCAAGGATCTTATTATTGATCTCACAAATAGGATCGGGATTTTTAAAATCAAGAGCAATCGATTTTTTCTCGCCGTGATCAAATACAACAAGGCTATTAATTTCTATAGCAAAACTCTTTACGTTTACAAGTGCTTTTTCTACCAGGGGCAAAATTCTGTCTTCAGCACTAAAATTCTGTAGCTTAAATAATGAAATGTGTGGCGCGGAATAAAGATTTTCTCTGTTAAGCCCTATTTCATTATGAAGCTTTAACTTTTCGTTTTTTACTTTACTGCAGATATTCATATCCGGTGATGCAAGAACAAAGTATTCATATGTTTTCTTTTCTTCTGCTTGCACAAATAAATTTAATTGACTCATGATTTCTTGTTTTTGGTTAATCAAAATTACTACAAATTAAAGTTAA
This sequence comes from Bacteroidia bacterium, assembly GCA_016787705.1. Taxonomy (GTDB): domain Bacteria; phylum Bacteroidota; class Bacteroidia; order B-17B0; family Aurantibacillaceae; genus Aurantibacillus. The sequence continues at coordinate 366,144 of JAEUTP010000017.1, forward strand.
TTGTTGCTACGATTTGTAGTATTAATTTTATGAAAATGTATGGGGAATTCATGCCATGATAAACCTAGTGGTTGACAGGCATTAAATTGGATATTATTTAATAAAAAACACAGATCATGAAAAAGATAATATTAATACTCAGCATATTTTTCGTTTGTAAAATCAGCAAGGCGCAAAATCAAAATACAAGTCCTTACCCGCCACCTGTTGTTTCACCGGGTAATCAATTACCAACTCAAAGTGGCCCTCCTTATGACGCTACACCTGCTACAGGTATGCCTAATTCCAGCTATACTATTAGCACTCCGCCACAAACCATTCTTCCTGATGCTTTTATAATTAAAAATGAAGAATATTCTATAAGTCCGGCAACTATTACACCTGCTACGCCAACTACCAATACTAAGCCAAAGCAGTTTCAACATTTGCTTTACCAGGATCCGATGAAAACACCAAAAAAACCTAAATTAAAAACAACCGGTAATGTAGACGGTTATAATGGAAAATATGTATCAGAAAATAAACAGCCAAAAGGTGATTTTACAAAAAAGAAACATCATTTTAAAAAATCAAAAAGCTATTCTCAAGAAAAGCAAGGCAAAACCTATGCATCAACAAAATAATTTTTTAAACTTAAATTGGTTTTAATTCTTCTCTTCTTACTTCCTTGTACAATTTTTTTAAGGCGGCAAGATTTTTTAAAGGATAATCAAAACCAAGGTTAGAATAGAAGAGTGAGCCATCATCTACCAGCACTACCTCAAATTTATCCCTGTAAAAAACAGTAATACGTTCTTTGCTCTTCTTTTCATTAATTTTAAAACCATAGGTTGCCAGCAAGTTGCTGTTTATTAAAGTATCTTCCATTATATTATAGTATCCCGGCAAAATATTCCGGACCAATTAATTCTAAATGCGTTATTGTTATAAATTGTTTTTTATTAAAAGGCTTGCAAACCAATGCCTGGTTATCTTCCATATATACATGCACAAAATCAATACTAGCTTTTGTATTAATTTGCTGCAATAATTTTTGTAAGATCACAGCTTTAAATTCAAGATCTTTATATTTTATTTTAAATCCGTTTTGGTCAGATGTAAGAGATAGTTGAATGCGTGTATTTACGATTTCAAGCCGGGCACTAAATGTATGTCCAGCACAGGTTTTCATAATAGTTTCGTAATCTTTTAAGGCCTGATAGGCATATGGGTGCTTTATTCCCATTCTTGGTGGCTTATCTGCCGTTATTTTAAATAAAAGTTCCATTTTTCTTCCCTTCGTTCTTTATAAAACAAAGATATTAAGAAGAAAAAAGAAACGTGGCTATGAATTGTAGTATTGATTTTAATTTATTCCACATACGGATCATCCGTTATAAAAACGGCTTGTTCATCGCTTGCCTGAATAAATAAAACTTTTTGGTGTGGAATCTTTAATTTAAAGTCACTTGATTTATGCCAGCTGGCTTTGCCTGCTACTTTTAATTTTTCGCCAGCCTCAAGAACCCCTTCCTGCGCACTGAGGTTTAACGAAAAGCCCAACATATTGGTAGTTTTTTCGCCGTGTTTTACCAAATATTCTTTTAGCTCAGGTGTTGTGCTATTCCAAAAACCTGAATAAAATGTTTCATCCTTTACAATGTATGCTTTTACGCTTTTAGTACTTATAATAGCGTAATGTTCACCATCAAATAAAACCACATCGCTTGCTTTTTCTTCATCAATATCAATGTAATTTCTAAATGTGTCTCTGCTCGAATTAGCGTCTTTTACAATCACATGATAGTAAACACATTTGCGCTTAGAGAGTGGGGCTGTCATAACCCTTCCTGAAAAAACAACTTTGCCACTAATGCTTACCGTTTCACCATCTTTTACCTCACTTAATTTTTTTCGGGGCGTTTTAGAAATGGTATTGCTTACAACAGCCTGCCTGCTAAAAAATAAATAGTTAAGTATGAGCCCAAGCAGCACTATGCTTATTACAATGATGGGAAAGTTATCCATTAAATGGTTGCTAATTAGCGGCAAGATATAAATTTATCTATAAAATATAATTATTTGCACTTATCTTTGAGTATGCCTGAAATAGCTGAACCAGAAATAAAAGAAGAAATAAAAACGTTGGAGAGCGAAGAGCGCCAAACTATTGTGCATTGTAAGCTTGGCGATAATGAAGAGTATGCTTATCGTATTTGGCCAAGCACATTTTTAATTGAGCACGATACCGGCAGACGAGCAAAATTAATCACGGCTTACAATATTTCGTTTGCACCGCAATGGACTATTAATGATGGTAAAGGCTTTACTTTAATTTTTGAAGGATTAAGCAAAGGCTGTTCTAAATTTGATCTTAAAGAGATCATTCCACAGGATGGAGGTTTCGAGGTATTGAATATACCCCGTAATAATACTGATGTGTACCAGGTAAGTTTTTAATTACAATTAAAAAAACGCTGATGAGAAAATTTCTCATAAACACATTAAAGGTTGTAGCTATACTTTACATTGCTATTTGTGTTTTTCTTTTTTTCTTCCAGGAAAATCTGATCTTTCACCCACAAAAACTGGCAAAGAATTTTAAGTTTGAATTTGAACGTAAATTCGAGGAGCTGAATATAAAAACGGAGGAAAAGATCACATTAAATGGTTTGTTATTTAAAGCAGATAGTTCTAAAGGTTTAATATTTTATCTGCATGGTAATAGCGGTTCGTTAAAAGGCTATGGTAATATTGCCAAACATTATAATAGCAGGCATTATGATATTTTTATGGTTGATTACCGTGGTTTTGGAAAAAGCGATGGCGATATTAATGGCGGCGAAGAGCAAGTGTTTAAAGACATACAAACGGTATACGATACTTTAAAATTAAGATATAATGAAAATAAGATCGTTGTTATAGGTTATTCAATTGGTACCGGGCCGGCAACAAAGCTGGCAGCTACCAATAATCCCAAACAGTTAATTTTACAGGCGCCCTATTTTAGTTTAATTGATATGATGAAGCATGAATATCCCGGTATACCAACATTTATTTTAAATTATAAATTCCAAACCAATAAATACATTTGCGAATGTAAAATGCCTGTTACTATTTTTCATGGCGATAAAGATGAGGTTATTTATTATAATTCATCTGTACAATTAAGAGCCTTATGCAAAGCGGCAGACAAGCTTATTACCTTATCCGGCTCAGGGCATAATGGCATTAATGAAAACCCCGGTTATTTAAAAGAACTGGATGTGATCTTAAAATAAGATATAATACAGTTAATTATCCTTCAACATTAACTCTCTTATTAATTTTACAGGCGCGCTGCCATAGCTTAAGAATTTTTCGTGAAAAGCTTTTAAATTAAATTTATCACCCTGTTTTTTCTTAAGTTCTTCGCGTAGGTCGTAAATTTCGCTATAACCTGTAAAGTACGAGCAAAGCTGTACCTGGCTTAACGAAGCGCGTTTCCATTTTCCTTCGGCCTCTGCTTTTTGTTGAAAAGCATCGTTCATTAAAAAATTCAAAGCTTCTTCTTTACTTAAATTTTTTGTGTGAATGCTGTAGTCTAAAATGGTGTTACAGGTGCTTCGTAAATTCCATTTATAATACATCAACCACATTTCTGGTGTTGCAGTTGTTGCACCTTCTTCAGCTCCATAACCATTCTCTAACATCATTAATTCGGTATACACGGCCCAACCTTCAACCATTGCGCCATTGCCAAAAATAGATTTAATAATGCTGGGCGATTGATTAGAATAAACCAATTGGGTGTAATGCCCCGGAATAGCTTCGTGTATATTTAAGATCTGTAAAATATAGTGATTGTATTCGCGTAAATAGCTTTCAATACGTGCTTTATCCCATCCGCCAAAACTACCGACGTTATAATATGTATTACCGTTTTTATCATATGGCCCCGGAGAAGAAATAGAGGCTCCTGCCGTACCGGCCATATAGGCAGGTTCTTTTCTTACTACCAAAGGCTTTGTAGGATCGAGGGCGATAAGATTTTTTTTATTGATGAATGCCACCAATTCAGGAATTTGTTTTTCTATCGCAGCCTGAAATGAATCAGACTTAACGTGTTTTGCCGATAATACATCTATCATTTCACGAATGGCAAGCATATTGTCTTCCGGCATTTTTTTATCCTTTAAATAGTTTGGCCAAAGTTGTTTTGTAATGGCAAACATTTTTTCGTGCAATTCTTTTTTATGCTGCAGGGCTTTATCAAAGATTTGTTCGGCCGTGTAGCCTGACATGATATCAAATTCGAATTTCTTTTTGTACAGTTCTTTGCCAATACGAAAGCTACTTGCTTGTTTATTATCTAATTGTTTTAACCAGCTGGCATAATCTGTTATTGCTTTAATAGCTTCTGTTGCGCGCGCTTTTAGTTCTACTTTTTTCTCATCACTTAGTTTTGACTTTGTTAAGGCTTCACTAAGGTCGGTACTGAATACCGATACGCCACCAATGTTTTGATCAATGGCTAATTGCGTATGCTCTGCCGTTGGATTTTTAATATTTTGTTTTGCGGCCTCATAATATGCAGGAATATGGGCCATCTTTAAATAAAAATTCTTTAAGCGCACGTCTAACGAATCGTAATTGTTTGCCAGCATTTCGGCAAACTCACCACAAATATTATAGGAGGCAGGATTCCATTCATAAGATTTAAAAGTATTGACCGACCAGTCTGTTTCTTTAAAAGAATTCTCGAGCATAAAATAATCTGTTTTATTATTATCAGATAATTTATTAAGATCAAAGCTCTTTAGTGAATCCAAATTAGCTTTGGCAAATGCCAATAGTTTTTCTCTATTTTGTTTATTTGGAATAGTTAAGATGCTATCGTACTTATGATATCCGATACCCGAAGCCCAACCCGGGTATAATTTCCAAAGCGCCTCAACAAAATTTTCTTTGTATGTATCAAAATGTGCATTTTGATCAGGATTAGTTGTTATTTCAGTTGCGGTTTCTTTATTTTCACAGGAAAAAAAGTATAAACAGCCAATAATAAAAATTAGTTTTTTCATAAAAGGAGATAGATCATAAATGTAATAAAAAGAAAGTTGCAAATCCATCTAAACGTAACTAAACAAAGTTTATTGGTTTCTTTTTGGTACGATATATTATGGTTTTTTAGTTTAGAGTTGACTTGCCATATTAATTGAGAGAGTTTTTGCCTTATAATTACTTAATGATGGTGTTTTTACTTCGCATACTATAAATCATAGCAATAAACATCTATAGAATGAAGTAACTTTGAATTGTAAATGAATAAAGAAGAATTTATAGAATTAAATTTTGAAGATAAAACTGAGTTTCTTTGGAAGTATGCTGAGCTAGTTTCTGAGAAAGCATATTATGAGTGTAACATCACTCTTTTTTTGTTAGATAGTTTTTATGTAGAGGTTTTTTATAACCGCGTTTTAAATGAAATTGTGGGTATTGAGATACAAGAGAATGATCAGATACTTTATGAATATGTAAAAGATCTTAACCTGGATGAAATAGTAAAACTGCTTCACTAAAATCCACCACCGCCGCCATTATTATTTCTTGAGGGGCGTTCCGGCATGCCCGGCATGTTTTTCATCGGATCTTCTTCCAATTCAGATTTAGGTTGTGTACCGCTTTTAAATTTCTTAAATGTATAAGTAAGCGTGAACATAAAATAACGTTTTAAAACGGTTGTATTATAATCTTCAGTATAATTGCCGGTAACAGTTCTTCCAATAATGCGGTTTTGATTTAAAATATCAAATACCGAAACTTTTGCTTCTAAAGACCTGTCTTTAAAAAATTTATATCCTGCATAAGCATTCCATAAAAAATATTGCTGGTTGTAACTTTGGCTTAAACCGCTGTACATAGTGTACACCACATCAGTGTTAATAACAAAGCCATCTAAAAATATCCAGTTTAATTTAAATGTTGTTGCCTGTATTATATAATTATTATCTGATTGTTTTTGTACTGAGTTTTTTACAATATTATAATTACCATTATAACCAAATGAAAAATCAAGATTCTTACTTACATTACTTCCAATATATGCACCGCCATTTAACGCGTAATTATCTGATATATTCAATACGTTATAAATAAGTGAGGGTGTATGGTTATAAGTTACACCGGCATTTACATTTAAATTACTTTTTATTGCAACCACAGGAAAACCATAAACAAAAAAGGCACGGGCCGTATAATAACCGTTTAAATTTACAGGTTTTGTAAGCTGACTTCCCGCTTTTACAAGGTAGCCTTGAATTAACGAATCGGAAGCAAGAATATAAGTGGCATTGCTTATATAATTATTTGTATAACCGGCATTCATAAATAACATAGCGTTGCGTGATGTTTTTGCATTAAAGCCACCATACCGAATGTTTAAATTATTCTCGAATGTTTGATTAAGCCCGGGGTTACCTGTTTTTACCTGTAATGGGTTGGATACATCGGCTACATTTTGTAATTGTGAAACAGACGGAATGTTTGTTGAGCTGCGGTAATTGATTCTTAAATTTTTTGCTTTACTGAATTTATAATTTAACCTGGCATTTGGTAAAATATTTTGGAAATTTCTACTTACTTTAAAGTCTAAAGGAAAAGTTTGTTCACCGTTTAATGTGGATTGCTGAGCATCTAAACCAAAACTTAAGTTGAGTTTTTCTTTTTGATATTTATAACTTAAGCCACCTTTTTGGCTTTGGTAGATGTTATTGTATTTGTTAGATAAGGCGCTGTTAAAATCAATGTAATCGCTCGCAAGCGAATCAAAATCGCGTGTTTCTTTATTTGATAAAGCTTCGGTATAAGAAGGGTTATAGCTGATCTGAAGTTGAGCGTTCTTACTCAGGGGTTCAGTATAAGAAAGGTTGCCCGATATTTTTTTACTGTTGCTGTAGGTTATAAATGTTTGATCAAGACCAGAGCTTAGTGTATCGTCATAAATATTTTGCGATACATAAGTGCCATCATTATTTTTTTCGGTTAATTGTGTGTTAAAACTTAGCGAAATGCTTCTGCCTTTTTTTGCAAACTTGTGCTGGTACATTAAAAAGTTTGAAAAATCATAACCAATATTATCAATACCTGAGCGGGTATTTGTAGTGCTTAAAAATTTATTATCGTAAATAATATTGCTGGCCGATAAATTACTTTTTGCTGAATTGTTTTGAAAACTCAGACTGGGGGAGAGTATTATTTTATTGGCAGAATCAATATTATATTCTAATCTTAAATTGGCCCTGTGATTTTGGTTTATTACACGATCATCATTAAATTGTTTATACATGAGGCTATTATCTGTAAAATAATTCCGTGTTATTTCCGAACGATTTTTATTATCAGTATAATTAAAAAAGTAACTACCTGAAACAGTTATTTTTTTGCCCCATGCATCGCTATAATTCAAGCCTGCTGCTTGTGTAGCCGTATTACCATTTTGCGGCGATACCATTAATGACGACTCACCGGAATTGCCCCCGCGACCACCACCACCAAAACCTCTGCCGCCAGAGCCGCCTGAATTGCTCATTGCACCAGTTATATCGGCAGTGCTAAAATTTTGCTGGTTAATATTATTTGAAAGTAATAATAGCGATATCCTGCGTTGGCTGTTAAAACTATTAATGGTCGCACCGCCGTTATATCTTTCGTCGCTGCCATAACCACCGTAAACTTTTCCAAAAGTGCCAATATTCTTTCCTTTTTTTGTAACCAGATTTATCGTTTTTTGTTCATTACCATCGCTAAAACCGGTAAAAGCAGATTGGTCACTCATTTTATCAAAGATCTCAACTTTATCAATAATATCGGCCGGTAAATTTTTTAATGCGGCGTTGGCGTCATCGCCAAAAAAAGGTTTACCGTCTACTAAAACTTTTTGTACACTTTCTCCATTCACTTTTACACCGGTATTATCAGAAGTAACGCCGGGCATTTTTTTTATGAGGTCTTCGGCATTGGCATCCGGATTGGTTTTAAAACTATCCGTATTAAATTGTGTTGTATCTCCCTTTTGCTCGCCTCGTATTTGTGTTGTTTTAACTTCAACTTCTGCAAGTGTTTTAGTTGTTTCTTTTAAATTGAGTTTCCCTAAATTTAATGCTTCGTTAGCAGTTGTAATTGTTTTAAAAATATTGCCATAACCTAAATAAGAAAATTTTAAAATATATATTTTCCCACTTTCCAGCAAAACATTAAAATTTCCTTCCATATCAGTTGTGCTACCCTTTACAAATACGGAGTCGGGAGTGGTTATTTTAATAATTACTCCCGGAATAGCTTCTCCTGTTTTATCCTGTACTTTGCCGGATACAGGGGTTTGAGAAAATACACCTATAGCGCAAATAAACATAAAACAAAAGAAAAAATATTTTAGTTTAAAAGGCATTTGCTTATTTGAAGGCTAAATTAATTTGTTTTTATTTATTTGCCGGTATTAAAAAGAAATACCCTGTTTATCTATAGAGGAATTAAACGATCTTATAGATATTTAACGGAAAGATTTATTTTCTATAAATTCCTGGAATTTAGTTTTATATTGCTCGGCAATGGTAATTCTTTCTTTATTAATAACAACCTGGCTTCTTTCAACCGATTCAATTTTATCTAAAGCAATAATAAAAGATCGGTGTACACGCATAAATTTTTCTTCAGCTAATTCCTGTTCAAGTGTTTTTAAACTCATTAACGTTAATACAGGCTTAGGTTGAGTGTTTAGCCATATCTTAATATAATCTTTTAAGCCTTCAAAATAATAAACCTCATTTAAATTTATTTTCACCTGTTTATATTCTGATTTAACGAATATGAAATTATCATTTGTAATACCCGATTTTTTTTCTTCAGTTTTGGTAATACGATCCTGTGCTTTATTGGCTGCCTTTAAAAACTCCTGATAATTAAAAGGCTTTAAAAGATAATCAATAGCATCTACCTTAAAACCATCAAAAGCATATTCTTTAAAAGCAGTTGTAAAAATAACTTTTGTGTCGGTAGAAAGCGTTTTACTAAAATCTATTCCGTTAAGGTCAGGCATTTGTATGTCAGAAAATACAAGGTCTATTTTTTGTGTATTCATGATCTGCAAAGCTTCAAGGGCACTATGGCATTTAGCTTTCAATTCTAAAAAAGGAGTTTTGTTTACGTAACCTTCAACAAGTTCGAGTGCGAGCGGTTCGTCATCAATAATTATACAGCTTATTTTTCGCATTTATTTTTCTCTAATTTACTTTTAATCTGTGTAAACTTCAAGCATAACTTTAAACAAACCATTTTCAACCGTTGTTTTAAAAGTGTGTTTGCCTGGATACGAAATATCTAATTGCTTTTTTAAATTATTCATTCCAATACCTGAACCACTTTTATCATTGTCGTTTTTTGGAAAATTTTTATTCTCTGCAAAAAAACTTATTTTTTTTCCTTCCACCAGCAGGTTAAATAGTATCTCAGAATTTTGTGTTGACGAAACGCCATGTTTAAAAGCATTCTCAATAAGAGAAATAAATAAAAGAGGAGTAATAAAATACTGCTCAGATACCACCGGAAAATTAGCCTGTACAATAGTTTTATCAGATGTTCTTAATTTCATTAAGTTAATGTACTGTTTCATAAATTCTATTTCATCACGCAGTTTAGCTTTTCCAACTTCGGTATCGTATAATAAATAGCGCATAAGCTTTGAAAGATCGTGTACCGTTTCCTGTGCTAATACAGGAGAACGCTCTATTAAAGCATAAATGGTGTTTAATGAATTAAAAAAGAAATGAGGTTGAAGCTGATATTTTAAATGTTGTAATTCTGATTTCAAAACTTCCTTTTCGTTCTCTTTTTTTTCTGATTCGGCTTTTGCCCATTTTTCAGTTGTTTTTACTGCAAACGAAATAATGATCGGGATCAACATCGAAATAATATCCTTATAAACAAATAAGCTGGTTGGCTGTGGCGTAAATTTTGGCCCAACCACATTTTTCATATCATACATTAAATTTAAAAGATCTTTTAATTCTACATGTATCCAAGTAAATATCAAAATCAAAATTAAATTAACGCTTATAAAATGAAAGTATTTTTGTTTGAATAATACTTTATCAATAAGAACTAAATAATTTAAATAAAAGAGAACTGCATAAAAACACATAGGAATCCATGTGAACTTTATTTGGCGTACAAGATCAATCGTATCATTACTGGAGAGAAAATAGGGGAATAGCAACAAAACCAACCAAATAAGCGCGTGAATACTTACCCTGAAAGATGTTTTATTTTTGCTGTTTGCTAACATACATCAAAATTCGTGAAAAAGAACTGCATTTAAGCTATCGAATAGAAGTTTATGTTGTTTTTATAGACAGAGAAGTGGCTTTAATACAGCCGGGAAAAGAGCGCTATGAAAATATACTACCCATAAGCATATAAAAGACCGCTCTTTTCCGGTGTATTATGAACAGCCATAAAATTGAATAAAATAAGAGGCTTATTAAAGTAAAATCGAAGTTTGCTTATTTTTTATAGATGATAAAAGGCATTTTAACTGTATAAATTGAAGCTGTTTTGTTAAAAAATCGGCGTATTTTTAAACTGTAAATGGTGTCAGTTAATTTTTTTCGTTTTTTTTTAGGATTTATTCTTTTAGTGAGTTTTGCAAATGCGCAAACCGTAAAATATACATTGGCCGATACACTCAAAGGTTCAATAACAGATCAACGCAGTTGGTGGGATGTTTTGTATTACGACCTGCATGTTGCGTTTAACTATGAAGACAGTAGTATAAACGGGTATAATAAAATTACCTATAAGGTACTTGAAAAGTATTGCAACAAATGCAATTTAAAAGAACCTCTAAATATAATGCAGGTCGATCTTCTGGAACCATTAGTACTGGATAGTATTTGTTATAATACAAAAAGGTGCTTTTGGCATGGAAGCAAGGGCATGTATTGGGTACATGTTCCCGACCCTCAATCTATAAATAGTATACAAGCCATCACCATTTATTATCATGGTAAGCCGCACGTTGCAAAAAATGCGCCATGGGATGGAGGAGTTATCTGGGCACGGGATGCTAATAAAAATCCATGGATATCCATTGCCTGCCAGGGAATGGCCGGAAGTGTCTGGTATCCTTGTAAAGATCATCAATCGGATGAACCGGATAGTTCTTCATTACACATTACTACAGCAAAAGGTCAGGTTTGTGTTTCTAACGGGCGTTTGCGTTCTAAAAAAACAAATGCAGATGGCTCAATTACATATAATTGGACGGTCGTAAATCCTATCAATAACTATAACATCATTCCTTACATTGGAAAATATGTGAATTTTAACGATACCTTTAATGGTAAAGGTGGAATTCTTGATCTTGATTTTTGGGTACTGGAAGGTAATTTAGAAAAAGCAAAGATCCAATTTGCACAGGTAAAACCAATGTTGCGTTGTTTTGAGAATTGGTTTGGCAAATATCCTTTTTATGAAGATGGCTATAAATTAGTGCAGTCGCCTTTTTTAGGAATGGAACATCAAAGCGGAATTGCATACGGTAATAATTTTATTAATGGTTATATGGGCCGTGATCTTTCCGGAACCGGTTGGGGCATGAAGTGGGATTTTATAATTATTCACGAATCGGGTCACGAATGGTTTGGAAATAATATCACCGTTAAAGATGTGGCCGATAACTGGGTACACGAGGGTTTTACGGCTTACTCTGAAAATTTATTTACCGAATCGTTGTACGGCAAACAGGCAGGAGCTGAATATGTAATTGGCACACGTAAAGAAGTGCAGAATGATGAGCCTATTATTTCAGATTATAATGTAAACCGCGATGGCTCGGGTGATATGTATTACAAGGCGGCTAATATGCTTCATAGCATACGTACGATTGTAAATAACGACAGTTTATGGAAAGCGTTTTTACAAAAACTGAATAAAGATTTCTGGCATCAAACCGTAACAACAAAACAGGTAGAAGATATGATGATCAGCTTTTTAAATAAAGATCTGCAAAAAATATTCGATCAGTATTTACGCACTACACAAATTCCGGTTTTTGCTTATCATATTAAAGGTGGAAAATTAAATTACCGTTGGAAAAACTGTGTGAAAGATTTTAATATGCCTTTAAAAATAGTAGATGGTAATAAAGAGATCTGGCTGCAGCCAACAGAAAAATGGCAGCAAATAAATTATAAGAAAACGGATGTAGAAGTTGACCCGAACTTTTATATCGGAAAAGAGAAATTGAAAAGCTTAAAGCAATAGAATTTTATCTTGCTTTATCTGTGAGCATCTGCTCAATCAGTGTCATCTTTGTTCCATCCTATTACCAAAGTTCATAATCCAGCACTGTATTCTCCATCCTGTAAGTAGGCGACTGCTTACCTTCAGACAAACGATACACTTCTTCAGAAACAAATTTTTGTAATTCGCTTAAGGTTATTTTTTTATCTCCGTTAATATCTGCTTTGTAATTTTTCATACCATTTAATAAACAATGTGTAAATAAACCATTGTTCCATTTCTCTCCTTCAAAAGCAGCTTCAGTGCCACCCGCAGAAGAAATAATTGTTGCGCCGGAATTTTGCCTCAGATCAGAGAATACTGCTTTCGACATTTCCAGTGCGGTACTCTGTGCAAACGTGCTTCCTGCCAAACGCACCGCGCGTGAACTGTCTTTTTTTGTTTTAGTTTTATCTTCCTGTTCAAGTGGTAATTCTTCATCTACCTCACCGCTAAAGCATGCGTCAATAAACATCAGTTTTTTTAATGGTTTCATTTCTCTGAAAATATTCTCAAAGCTTTTGTATGCTACCGAATTTATTTTAGGATCATTAAAATCGGTATAATAGGTTGGAAAATAATAACTCATATCTGTATCTAGGTAACCATGACCTGCGTAAAAAACCATTACAACATCATTTACACCAGCCTTTGCAAAAAATGTATTCAGGCTTTTAATCGAATCAGCACTAAAAGATTGGTTAAATAATTTTTTTATTTTAATGCTGTTAAATGATTTTGAGTTAGACATGTTATTGGCCATGTCAGTAGCATCTTTTACAGCATAAGCAAGGTCGAATTTATCGTTCTTAAATTTTTCGCTGGCAATAACCACTAAATATAGATCGGCTTTTGTACTGGATGTATTATTGTAGTACCTTGTTAAACGAGGACTTTCAATACCCTGATCGTCCTTTAAAATAAATTCAAAACGATTAATGCCCGATGAAGTTTCAAAAGAGATACTCTTATCATAGCGCGCGCTTTGTTCCGCAGTTATTTCTTCAGTAAGTATTTTGGTGCCATTGTTATGAATTTCTAGTTTCGATAATTTGTTTTGACCTTTATTTGCACTTAAAGAGAATTTGACAATACCTGGTTTTTCTTCCTGCATTTTGATGGTTTGAAAAGTAGGCAGGGAGGCAAAATTAACTTTAGTATCAGGCTTAAAACCTAAAACACGCATACGTTTTAAATAAGCTGTTTCGTAGGCCTTTATCAATGAGCTATCTGAACAACTAAAGGCTCTTAAAACTTTATGAGGCTGGTTTAAGTAAGCGTCGAACTGCTCAAAGCTAAAGATCTCAGATTGATATTTAAAACGAATACTTTTTATAAATTCTTTCGATCCTAGATAATGAAGATCTGAAGTAACAAGGAAAAAGTTGTCATCTTTTGCATTTGCCAATTGCCCGATTATTTGTTTTTTATGAAGATCAACGAAGGTTGCCAATGAGTTAATTGAGCTTGTAACAATAAGCCTATCCAGGTCTTCAATAAAAAAGCAATTTGGCATCGAGATCTTAAGATCTTTTAGATCAAGGATAGAATCCCCTTTGCTATCAAACACTTTAAAAAAATCGCCAAAAGGATTGTTCAATACAAAGTATTTACCGTTTTCGCTGGTTGTGTGAAAAGAAATTATTTCTTTTGTTCTAATCAATGTTTTTGAGAATAATTCTTTCCCGGTTTCAGTTTCATACTCTGTATACATGGTCTCATAGCCTTTTGTAGACTCTTCGACCGTTGCATACTTCACATACCAAATGCCAATTAATTTACCAGCGTTCTTTATTTTAAAATCGTACGGATAAAAGGTCTCGGCATAATCATGCACTATCTCTTTTTTCTGCATATCAATTTTTACGATCGCTGTTGTGGGTACGTCCACTTCGGTTCCATTATAATTTTTCTTCTTGGTTATTTGTGCTGATGTGAATACTGATTTTTCATCAGGACTGATCTCTACTTTTGCAGTAACCGACCAATTGGCACTTTCGTATTCAACTTTTTTTGTTTTGCGGTTAATAATCTTATATTTCCCGCTTTCAGGCACAAATACAAGGTTTTTTGTAAAGTTGATGATCTTGTAGATAGGTGAAGCAGCAAGCGAATACATACCTTCATATTTTTCTTCCTGCATGGTTTTTAAATTTAAAATATGCAGGCTGGTGTAATCTGAATAGTAAAATTCACCATTCATAAAACCCGAAGTGGTAGCATAAATATTTTTTTTAAGTATTTTGCCGTATTTCTTTTTGTTGATGTTATAAATCGTAAGATTTAATTTGTCAAACGATTTACCTGAGTTTACAACGACCTCTGAATCGTTAAGAAAAAAAACATTACTTATGTAAGCAGAGTCGCTTCCTGAAATATCTTTTAACTCGGCATACTTTGTAAAATTAGTAAGATCCCAAAAGAAGCCGGATGAAGTACCGTTTGTATATAACCAGCGTTTATTAGGACTAATATGCGCCGAGTAGATAGAATTACCCATACTTGGCCTTTCAGAGATCATTTTAATATCGGCCGGATCATATACACGAAGTGCCCTGTAAGGTGCGAAACTATTAGCCACCATTCTGTTGCCTGCTTGTGAAAGTTTAATGCTAAAAGCAAGGCCTTTGGTTTGGCGAATTATTTTTTTTGTTTTAAGATCAATAAATTTTATGCCTTTTAAAGTGGCGTATACGGCCAGGCCGGATTTTGATAAATAATCAATATCATAAACATATTCATCCTTTGAAAAATTAATAGTGTCCGGTTTTGTTATAGATGGTCGTTTATTTATATCATTCAACAGTTTTTTATCATATAATCCAAAGCTTTCATATTTTGGCATCCTTACTTCATGAACTATTTTTACTGCCTCCAGATCAAAAATAAAATACTTGTTGGAGGTGAAACAAAACGCTAAAGAATCATGTACTTTTATTTTTGTGAAAGTAGAACCATCAGAGATTACTTCACTGGTTTTAGAAAGATCTTCTAACGATTGTTTTAACAAAGTGGAAACGGTGCCTGAAGTTTTTGCCAGTATCACTTCATTTTTTTTAGGAAAATAATTCGAATGAATAATATAATCCGTTAAAGGAAATGCATGTGAACTAACAACTGCTTTTTTTTCAAGGTCGTATTTAAGTGTAAAAGAACCAATGCTGGCATAGATCTCGTTTTGTTTACCTGTAAAAAAACAACCGCCAATTGGTAAAGAAGAATAATATTCACTATTAGGTAGATCTTTTATTAACTCGGCGGTAGTAACTTTTTGCACAAGGTTTAATTTTTGATCGATAAAAGAAAAAACATACAGATCGCTGTTGATAGTCAATATAATCGAAGTTCCGTTTTTACTGATGGAAAGATTTTTTGCGCCATAAGTAAGATCGTATTCATCGATTACTTCAGATGTTTCGGTATTGATGATAGAAAGTGCATTACCGCAAACGGCAAAGAATTTTTCGTTTGGAAAGAATTGAACAAAGTCGTAATAACTAAAACCTGTTTCTTTCGGAATAATAATTTTAACATCTTTAAGTTGTCCGAAACTTAAAAAACTAAAAAAAATGAACAGGAGTATAATTTGATGTCTTCTCATAATAAACGCCTATCAAAGATAAATTTAATTATGAAATAACCTGCCAGATCATTGCACGATCACTTTTTTATTTATAGAGCCTTTGTCGGAGCTTATCTTAATAAAATAAATGCCCTTATCAAGAGTTGAAGTGCTTAAAAAGTTATTGTTTGTACTTTCTATCTTTTGGCCCGAAACATTGTAAACATCAATAGAAGTGCTGTTCACTTTAGAATTAACAATTAATTTTTCGCCTTTATTTACCGGATTTGGAAAGACTAAAAAATTATTTTCAAGATCATTCTCTGTTAAGCCAACATTTGTATTTTGATGAATAACACCAATAGCGTCCAGATCAAAACCTCCACTCCCAAACGCGGTTGGCCATGGATCGTTGATCATGTTGTTGTAATGATCTCTTGTTGCATAAGCTTTATTTACCGAACCTACCACGTCAATAATTTTTACATGCGTAATGGCGTTGATATTAATATTTGAAAAAATAGCAAGCTCCTGTAGATCGAATGGTGTGCCATAGCCGCCACGGTACTTACCAGCAAGGTTATTTATTTTGGTTGGATCTGTACTTCCAAAACTACCGGTTTGAGTTAGGGTATCGGTTAATGAATGTGCAGGAAAGCGAACAAAATTAATTCCATCACTGCTTACTTCTACCAATGCTAATTCAAGAAACGAATCATCAAAGCTGTTTTCAAAAACTGCAAAATCAGGGCCGGGACCATTTTTTATAAGGTATTGAAATGAACATATTGCAGTACCTCCGTCACCAAGGCTTACAATACCGTTAGACATTGCCGGGCCCAATGCCATTGAGCTATCACCTGCGCTTGCAAAACCTAATGAAGTGTTTGATATATCCTGGTAACCTCTTACTACCTTGCAACCTGTTGCCCAGTTTATAAACGCAGAACTATCTTTATGCATAGCTGTATTGCCAGGTTGGCCAACAGCAGGTGCATAAGTTTGTGCAACGGATGAAAAAGAAAAAATGCTTACAGTAATAAAGAGTTTTAATAATTTAGATCTAAGCATTTTGATTAAGTACTTTGTTTTTGTATTCCTGGTAATATTCCAGTTTTAATTCTTTAAGACATTTGTTGCAAACACATGTGGCTGCTTTTGAACTGATATAATCTTGTTCTTCGGGCGAGATACGGATCTTCATGCAGTCGCACTGACTAATATCTAAAGGTTTACAAGTAAATTCAGTGCCACAACGAGTACAATTTTGAGGGGTATATTTTGTGCTAAAGTATTCCATAAATTATTCTTTTATCCAGCCTACCAATGTTAATACATCTTCGGAGTCAACATTTTCCCAGCCTTGTTTATTGGCATTCCAAACAGCCATACCTTGCTGGTAACTTTCGGGGCCTACAACTAATTCTTTTACAAGTGATGCGATATTATTTTCTGTTTTAAAATTCTTTGGTTGAAAATGATATTTACCAACGTCTTTATCATTGAGTTTAACTAAATGGCCGTAACTATTTGTTTTGCATTCGTAACTAAAGCCATCGCTTGGTTTGCTGAATTGAAGATCAGTTACCGTGTTTGCGACAACATCTATTAAAATTTGTTTACTGCCAATGAAAAAAAGTGCTTGTGTATTACTTACTTTCTGTATTTGTGCATTTTGAGGATCAGCCTTAATGACTACTTTACCAATTAATGAATTAGTTTTAGATTCAACATTTACTTTAAAGAAAGAAACCTCTGTATTTTCTTTATTAAAATTAGTGTAAACAAAATTCGAATTATCTAACCAATACATTGGCGGATCTGGTACGCGTCCCTCTTTTGTACCTGACTGACCGTAACCGGCATCAGCAACCAATAAAACTTTAGGTTTGTTTTGCGGGTAAAAATTTATTTTAAAAGGCGCTGTTGTTTTGTCAAATTCTACATCCTGACCAACTTTTGGTTTGAATAATAAATTTTTTACTTCACCATAAACGTTTGTTTTAAAATTGTAAACCGAATAATATTTCCCTTTAAAAATATCGTTGGTATAAAAAATAGCGCTATCGTTACTGCAACGCAATAAATTAGCGCGACCATCCCACAACACTTTTTTATCTTTAAGATCAATAATATTTCCAATGCCTGTAATTAAATAACGGTTATTGTATAAAGTATTAATTCCAAGATCGGTGCGAATATTATCTTTGCCATCTTTTTTTCCTGAAACAGTAAGCAGTTCAGTACGGCCTGTATAATGCCCGTTCAAAAAATGATAGACCATTATTTTTTGTTTGAACTCTGCTTTGCCAGTAGGGTCAACGTGTACAACCACCAGGCCTTGCTTAACTTCCTGCGCAATAAATAATGTACTTGCTAAAAAAAATAAAACAAACGCAACTAATTTTTTCATTTTATAAATTTTTAAAAAAATCAAATAACAATCTTACGCCGTAACCGGTGCCACCTTTACCACGATAACTATCTTTTCCTGTAAGGAAAGCAGGCCCAGCAATATCCAAATGATAATATGGATAATCAGTATATTTTACTAAAAATTTTCCGGCAGTAATAGCTCCGCCATATGGGCCGCCTAAATTTTTTTGATCGGCAATATCACTTTTTATCAAATCATCATATTCATCCCAAAAAGGAAACTCTGCAATACGCTCATGCACATTAAAACCACTGCTGTATAATCTTTCTTTTTGTTTTTGTTTTGCGGTGCCCATGCCAACAATACCAAACGAACCAATGGCCGCTGCTGCTGCACCGGTTAAAGTTGCAAGATCAATAGTTAATTCAGGTTTATAGCGTTTTGCATAATGTAATGCATCGGCTAATATCATTCGCCCTTCGGCATCAGAGTTTAGCATTTCAACCGTTGTACCATCCATCATGGTAATAATATCTCCGGGCGCAAAGGCGTTAAAGCCTGGGCGATTATCGGTTGCCGGAACCAAACCAATCACATGAATATTTAATTTTGCTTTTGCAATAGCGTACATGGCACAGCCAACAGCAGCAGCCCCCGCCATATCACACTTCATAAGATCCATACTGTTTGGTGTAGGTTTTAAACTTAAACCGCCTGTATCGTATACAACACCTTTACCAACCAATACATACGGATTCTTATTTTTTGCACTTTTAGGTTTGTATTCCATAATGCTAAAAGTAGGTTCATCTACACTTCCTGCATTAACAGCAAGTAATCCACCCATTTTTAATTGGGTGATCTTTGTTTTATTTAAAACTTCAACATTAAAACCTGCTTTTTTGCCCATGTCTTTAAACGCATTGGCCAAATCGGTAGCATTTAAAATGTTTACCGGTTCATTCACAAGATCACGGGCTTTTGAAGTGGCATCAATTATAATATTTAAATTATCTACATCTCCTTGTTTAATATTGCCAACAAGGGTAATGGTTTGCAAACTGTTCACCATTTTTTTTGCGCCGGTTAAATGACGGTTAAACTGGTAGTTGGCTAAAGCAAGGCCTTCGCCTGCTGCAAGTGATAAAGCAGCGAGTTTTGTTTGATTGTAAACAACAACTTCTTTTTCCTTTAAAAAGTTAACGGCATCGGTAACGGTGGCAGCATGTTTGCGTATCTTTTCTTTCAATATGTTTAATTCTGTTTTAGAATTAACAACGATAACAGAAATATATCTTCCTAAATGATTTAAAGAAATACTTTTTTTATCTTCTTTTTTAAGTTCTGCTAAAATATAATCACTTACTTCTTTTGGAAGCGAAAAATCATTAGAGTTTACGAATTTATCAGTAACAATTAATACATTAGAACTAGAAACTAGTTTGCTTTTTAAAATTACCTGGGTCATAAATACATTTTGGTTGTGTACGAATATACAAAATCAAAGATTTAAATCAAATATGTAGCTATCTAAATCGGGTTTAGGTATATTTTTAGTTAAATTGCATAAATTTGAGAGATAATAACACATTATAAAATGAATTTTTTATTGGTATTTATTGGAGGTGGAGTAGGCTGTGTAGTTAGGTACATAATAGGTTTGGGCTCATTGAAGATGATCAGCTCGTTACCAATTGGTACTTTTGTTTCGAATATGTTTGCCTGCCTTATATTTGCTGTTACCATGTGGGCTATTAATAATAAAGCTGTTTTAAGTATTAACAATAGCGAATCGGCAGCCACTTTAAAACTGTTAATTTTAACAGGATTTTGTGGTGGTTTAAGCACTTTTTCAACTTTTGGATATGAAACTTTTTTAATGTTAAAACAAGGATTGTATTTATACGCTTTTTTAAATATTATTTTCAGTATAATAATTTGTCTTTTTATTTTTTACATGTTTAACAGGCAGGAAACTTAAAAATGGATTTTAATAAACGTAAAGATCTTGTCTTTATCATCCTAGCCGGATTTTTTATTACGAATGCCATAGTTGCCGAGTTAATTGGCGGAAAGCTCATTCAGTTTTTTGGTCTCTTTACCCAAAGTATTGGTATTATTTTATGGCCCGTTGTTTTTATTTTAACCGATCTTATTAATGAGCATTATGGTAAGCAGGGTGTTCGAAAGCTTACATATATAACCGTTGGTTTAATTACTTATACATTCATTTTAATTTCTATTGCATTAAATATTAATGCTGTTCCTTTTAGTCCGGTTAGCGACGAACAATTCAGGGTTGTTTTTGGCCAAAGCCAATGGATAATTATTGGAAGTATTATTGCTTTTTTTGTTTCGCAATTAGTTGATGTGTATGTTTTTTGGTTGTTCAGAAACAGAACCGGCAAAAATATGATCTGGTTGCGTGCCACAGGCAGCACAGTTGTTAGCCAGTTGGTAGATACATTTATTGTACAATATATTGCATTTGTTTTACCAGGTAAATGGACCACAAATGAGTTTATACATAATGCAAGTTGGGGCTATTCATTTAAATTATTGATTGCTGTTTGTTTGATTCCTTTAATATATGTTGGACATTTTCTTATTAACAAGTATTTAAAGCGGGATGATGATTACACGGATAAATAAACTATTAATCGTGTTTTACTATAGGATTAAAGTTTAACTTTGGCATTGCCTTTTAATATGATCACGTATACGTTTTTAGCAATTATAATTGTATTTTCTGTTTATTGTTTTAGTGACAGGAATGTGATGAATAAATATTTATTTCATCCGTATTCTATTTACCATGATAAACAGCATTACCGCTTTTTAACCCATGCGTTCATACATGGTGATTTTATGCATTTAGCTTTTAATTGCCTGGCATTGTATAGTTTTGGCCTGGCTTTAGAAGAGGGCTATTTTGGAAATCCCGAGGTTTTTAAAGACCCAAGAATAGGCAAGTTATATTATGTTATCTTATTTACAGGAGGCATTTACGCAGCATCCTTTACAGAATATTTCAGGAATAAGAACAATCCCGATTATTCATCGCTTGGTGCAAGTGGCGCAATTTCCTCAATTATTTTTTGCTATATAATGATTAGCCCCTTAAGTGATATTTCGCTTTTCTTTTTTCCTATGAAAGGATGGATAGCAGGGATATTATTACTAGGAGTAAGTTATTATTTGATCCGTCGGAAAAAAACGAGCAACTATAGTGATAATATTAGTCATGAATCACATTTTTGGGGTGCTATTTTTGGTATCATTTTTATTTTTATTCTAAAACACAATATCTTTAGCCACTTCATTGATCAAATAAAATACTCTTTCGATAAGATCTAAGCATAAAAATAATGCCATTTGTTTTGTAATTACAAAATATTCTTTAATTTAGTATAAATCATTTATACCATGAGATTATTATTTGTATTTACATTTTTTATGTTATCACCATTTATTTACAAGGCACAATGTATACGTATTTACGTTGCCGAAAAAGTAAAAGAAGTAGAAATTCCTATTGAAAGAAGGGAATTTGAGGTGACCATTAACGATACCATGAAATTGAATTTAACATCACAAAGTAATGGGTTATTGGGAAGAATTTCTTTAGATAGAGGAACTTATAAAGTAAAATTAACGAGCGAAGATTATACAGATGCCATTCTTAAAGATGTTGTGGTTGAAGAATCCAAGTCAAATAATCTTACCATTCACGTAACGTCTTTAACACCGGCGCAAATAGAGGAGAAGAAAAAGCAGAAGTAGTTTATTTGATAGAACACAGATGATACAGATTAGGTAGATTTTACTGAGATAAAATAAGATTAACTAAAAGTTATTTGAATTGAAAAAGATCTGTGAGAATCTACTAAATCCGCGTCATCTGCGTTCCATCTCGAAATATCATTTATCCAGAATCTTTTTAATCTCCGGCTTAAAATATAAATTCGATTTTAAGATCTTACCGTCTTCTCTGAAAATAGGTTGTCCTTTTTCATCCAGCTTGCTCATGTTACTGCGATGGATTTCATCATACACTTCTTCTATCTTGTGTTGCAGACCGTGTTTTAAAATGGTGCCAAATATAATATATAACTGATCGCCTAAAGCATCTGCAATTTCGGTTATATCACCATTTTTACAAGCTTCAAGGTATTCTTCGTTCTCTTCTTTAATTAAGTTATAACGCAGGGTGTAATCTTTTTCATCAATCAGTTTCATTTCATCAGCGTTGCCGATCTTAAAAATATTATGAAACTCTTCTACCGATTTTATTTTTTCGTATAACTTACTCATAACAAATTACTTTTTCTTGCCTTTACGTTGTTTGTATTCGTCGTTAAATTGTGTAACGATCTGGTCGGTAATATCTAAAGTAGCGTTGCCTAATAACATTGTTGGTACAGCATCACTATAAGATAAAATATAATCGTACTTACCATTGTTCCATTTTATTAAAAAGTCTTTTACATTTTTTTGGAAAGAAGCATTTTTTTCACCAATATCGATAGAGAGATTGTCCATTTGTATTTGCTTATTTTGAGCTTCTTTTTCTATTGCCTGTATCTCTCTGGCTTTTGCTTCCAATTCACTTTGAGGCGCAATGCCGGCTTTTTGCGACATCTGAAATTCTTCCACCTTTTTTTGGTATTGCATGCTTAAGCTTTCTACACTGGCTTCAATGCTGTTTTTTTTTCTTTTCGATTCCGCTATCAAATCAATAACCTCTAAGCTCTTATCATTTAAAACATCAATATTCACAAAAGCTATTTTACCGGTTGGTGCATTTCCAACAGGTGTAGTAACGGTTTTGGTTTCTACTGATTTTTGATCGGCTTTAGTTTCTTCTGTAGTTTCCGTTTTCTCAGTTGATGGGTTACTTAAATCATTTACTTTGTAAAATAAAAATCCTACCGCTGCAATCAACACAACATTAACTCCAATAATAATCTTGTTCATTTAAATTTAATTTTAATACAAATATAAAGTTACCTTATGGTTTAAACAATAGTTTGTGCTTTGGTTTAAGTGTCATTTGTAAATCATTAACACTTGCCCTGCTTCGGGTTTGAAGATAGTAATAAATGTTATTAAATGTTATAATTTCTCTATAACAATTCGTATTTAATTCATCCCGGCACCAGCTATTGTAATCTAATATATAAACCGAATCGGCGGAGATACAAAAGTGGCGAACGTAAGGCGGTAACTCATCTAAAACGTTTTTTGAAAACCTGAATTCAGCTTCATTAACATTACCGCTTTTAAAATTTGCCGAAAGATTATCAGGCCACAGATTTTTTTGGTTAAAGAATGGCATTACCCAAAATAAAATTATTACCAGGTAAAATAACGGAAACTGTAACAAAAGTGTTGGGCTGTAATACCTTTGTTTTGTTTTGCCCGAAAAAAGTAGAAATAAAAGAGGTATAAATGTAATGTTACAAAACCACATAGCGTAGTTTTGGTTAATAGGTGTTGGAAATAAAAAAATAACTAATAAAACATGAAACAGTAGCGCAAAAGTTATTGCCAAATACCTTATAACCCTTATCAATAAACCAATACCAATAAATAAAAGAACATAAGGTGTAAATACACCTATTTTTTTAACGAATAAGAATTGTCGCTCACTCATCATGCCTTGCAAAGGAGATATAAGATCCGGAAAAGCATTTTCGGCAAATGCCGAATTAAGCTGACTGATACCGTTAAAAATATAAACAGAACAAAAGATGAGTTGTAGTACAATAAAAAACGAAGTAAATTTATTGGCATCATCAATGCGTCCGTTATAAAACATTAACACAAATAAAAATGCGCAATAAATGTAAAGCCATGGCTGTAGGCGATTCATGTCAAACACCACCATACCAGCAGCAAGCAGTAATGCTACAAAAATAAGGAGGCGATGCCGCTTTAAGAATAAAGAACCCAGTATGAATAATAAAAAAAATGCGGCAAAAAAATAATCATATGGTGCTTTCACATAACTTATGTCAAATGCGGGCGCATAAGGGAAAGTACGCTCACCACCCCATAAATTTAAACTAAGTAATACCGAAATAATAAGTGATATACACACTGTAACCCGTATCAATAATAAACGCTGCGGAATGGGTATCGAAAGTCCTTCTATCATTTATGTTTTAGCTTACCGGCCGAGTAAAAATACTTTGAGTAATATGTTTCGGTTAAGCTGTTAACCAATACACCACGAGTGGTGCTGGCATGCACAAATTTTTTATCGCGCAGATAAACACCAACGTGTGTAATAGAGTTACTGTTTATCTTAAAAAAAATAAGATCACCTTCTTTTGCACTGTCTAGACTTAATTTATCACATTCTTTGTAGATCTCACCAGCCGTACGCGGCATCTTTTTACCATAAACATTATCAAATAAATTAATAGTGAAACAACTACAATCTACGCCGCTTTTTTCGCAACCGCCATATTTGTAGGGTGTTCCGTACCAATCACTAATAAAAGAATATAATTTGCTGTCTTTTATCTCTTTATTGGTAATACCCATTTTTTCTTTAAAGGCGGCAGAGCCTGTTTTTACTTCTACCTTGGCTTTGGTAACCGTTTTTACCGAATCTTTTTTATGACGGCAGCCATATCCAATTAAAAGGATAAATAAAAGCGGGATAATTTTATACCTGTAAGTATACATTCCTATAAAAATAACTGAATATGGCAAGTCTTTAACGACGAGCAATACTCAATTTTAGACATAGCACTGTTAATTACGCAATGTTAAAAAACCGTTGTTTTAACTATGATTTACTGTTAATTTTCGCTATTTTTAAAACTTCTAACCTTGTTAAAAATGGACGATCTTACGTTGAAAACAACTGTGAAAACCAAAATACCTGTAGATATACTTAAAAAAGCCTTTTCATTGATGTGCACCGCTAAAAGCCTGAGTGAACTGTATGAGGCCAATAAAGAAATTACCGCAAAGTACGTTCATGCCACCAGTCGTGGCCACGAGGCTGTTCAGCTGGCTTTAGGCTTGCAGTTATTGCCGCAGGATTTTGTTAGCCCTTATTACCGTGATGACAGTATTTTATTATCCATAGGTATGCAGCCTTTTGAGTTGATGTTACAGCTTTTGGCAAAAAGGAATGATCCGTTTTCAGGGGGCAGAACTTACTATTCGCACCCAAGTTTAAGAAGGGATAATATGCCTAAGATCCCTCACCAATCCAGTGCCACAGGCATGCAGGCTATTCCGGCCACAGGTATTGCTATGGGTATGCAGTATATTGAAAAGAATAGCATGAGCCCCGATTACAAAGGTAACAACCCGGTTTCGGTTTGTTCGTTGGGCGATGCCAGTTGTACCGAAGGCGAAGTTTCGGAAGCTTTTCAAATGGCGGTGTTAAAGCAATTGCCAATTTTATATTTTGTTCAGGATAACGAGTGGGACATCAGTGCACATGCAAAAGAATTTAGAGCCCAGGATATTACCGAATTTGCAAAAGGTTTTAAAGGGTTAGAAGCAAGAACCATTGATGGATCTGATTTTATTTTAAGTTACAATACTATAAAAGAATGCCTGGATATTATTCGTGCAGAAAGAAGACCCATGCTGATCCACGCAAAAGTGCCATTGCTTAATCACCATACAAGTGGTGTGCGTAAAGAATGGTACCGTGATGACCTGGAAGAAGCTGCAAAACGCGACCCGTTACCTCGTTTAAGAAATCAATTAATTATAGCAGGGATTGAAGCGCCTGAGCTCAAAAAAATAGAAGATGATGCAAAAGCCTTAGTAGAGGCAGATTATCAAAAAGCTTTATTGGAAGAAGATCCAAGGCCGGAAGACCTTTTCTTACATGAATTTGCAGCAACACCAATTACCGAAGAAAAGGGCGAGCGTGCGCCAAAAGGCAAACAGCCAACCGTTATGGTGGATAGTGCCTTGTTTGCAATTAGAGAATTAATGAGTAAACACCCAGAGTGTTTATTGTACGGACAAGACGTAGGAGCAAGATTAGGCGGCGTTTTCAGAGAAGCCGCCACTTTATCACAGCAATTTGGTGAACACCGTGTGTTTAATACACCAATACAAGAAGCATTTATTGTTGGCTCTACTGTTGGTATGAGTGCAGTTGGTTTAAAACCAATTGTGGAGGTTCAGTTTGCCGATTATATATGGCCGGGCTTAAATCAATTATTTACAGAAGTTAGCCGCAGCTGTTATTTAACCAATGGTAAATGGCCGGTGAGTATGATCCTGCGTGTGCCGATTGGTGCCTATGGTAGCGGCGGTCCATATCACTCAAGTTCTGTAGAAAGCGTGCTGGCGAATATTAAAGGAATTAAAATTGCTTATCCAAGCACGGGCGCCGATTTGAAAGGTTTAATGAAAGCCGCTTATTACGATCCAAACCCTGTTGTAATGTTGGAGCACAAAGGTTTATACTGGAGCAAAATAAAAGGTACTGAAGATGCAAAAACAATTGAACCGGATGAAGAGTATGTAATTCCGTTTGGCAAAGCCCGTAAAGTAACGGAAGCGTCTGAAGAAAATATTAAAGCCGGTAAAACTCTTTCTATCATCACTTATGGTATGGGTGTTTATTGGGCAAAAGCAGCCGCTAAAAAGTTTGAAGGGCAAATAGAAATTATTGATCTTAGAACATTAGCGCCAATTGATGAGAATGGAATTTTTGAAAGTGCACGTAAACACAGCAAAGTAATTGTGTTAACAGAAGAACCTGTTCACAATGGTTTTGCGCAAAGTATTGCTGCTCGCATCAGCGAAAATTGTTTTCAGACTTTAGATGCGCCGGTTAAAGTTATTGGCGCTGAAAATTTACCTGCCATTCCATTAAATTCAACTTTAGAAAAAACCATGTTGCCAAATGCAGACAAAGTAGAAGCGGCAATTGAGAAACTTCTTTCGTATTGAAATTTCCTAAAAAGATAGCTGAGCTTTTGCTGGTTGTGGCATTGCTGTTGCCTCATCTTTTTTTAAACATCCGGCATACGCAGGATTGGGGCGATGATTTTGCCATGTACCTTATTGAGGCAAAAAATATTGCAGAACATAAACCCGTTGGCGAAACCCGCCATGTGAGCAATCCCAATGTAATGCTTGGCCCAATAAATTATCCTATCGGTTATCCTTTACTAATTTCACCGCTTGTAAAAAACGGAATTGATTATTACAAACTCAATTTATTGCAGAGCGTTTTTTTGATCGTTACACTGTTTTTTGGTTTTCTTTTTTTAAGGAATTATTTTTCGCGAACAGCCAGTATTTTAATGACACTTATACTCGCTTATAATCCATCTTTAATGGGTTTTAAGATAGAGGTGATCTCTGATATTGCTTTTTGGATGTTTTTAAATATTATTATTCTTTTAGTGTTAAAGAACAGATCAATTTTGGGAATAATTTTATTGGCGGTCTTAACCGGTTTCTCTATTCATATCCGTTCTATTGGGTATGTATTAGCATTGGGCACAATTTTATTCTGGCTAATAAATGATCTTAGAAATAAAACACTTTCAACGGAAATAAAAAAATACACTAGTTACATTGTTACCTTGCTGATTGTTTTCTTTGGCATAAAAATTTTATATCCTGTAAACAGCGATTATCCTTTTAGTGGTAACAGAATTACTATAGATAATATTGCGTCACAATTATCATACAATGTTGCTACACTGGGTGAGTATTTTAAATATTACAGGGTAGAGGATTACTATTTTATTCCTTTAATTTTCGCAGCCTTTTTCATCAGTTTTTTATTGCTGGGTTTTGCTTTGGAATTAAAACGTAACGCCTTTTCTTTTTTAAATATTCTTACCGTTCTTTCGGTTGGTATAGTTATTGTTTATCCTTTTGGTGACGCGGGCTATAGATTGATCTTGCCATTGATATTCGTGTTCTCGTATTATTTCATCATTGGCTTTGGACAAACACTTACAAAGCTCGAACTAAGAGGCAAGACCGTTGTTGTAATTGGCGCTTTTATTTATATGGCAACTTATATTAAACCAAATGCAGAGATTCATGAAAATGGTTTTAAACCGGTAGATGGTCCGGTAACAATTGAGTTTGCACAATTATTGAATTTTATGAATAAAAACAACATCAAGCATAAAATGATTGGCGTTGATAAATCGCGTGCACTGGCTTTATATTCTGATAATAAATTTGCTTCGCTAAGCGATAGTTGCTTTGCAAAAGATATAACTGACTTGAAACTGAATTACGTTATCACACATTACTCTCAAACATCCGATCTTAAAAAACAATTGGCAGACGCGGATACAGCAAGGCTAAAAAGCATTTATAATAATGCGGCGTTTAAGATGTATGAAGTACGGAAGACTTCTAACCACTAAGTGCAGTAAGAAGGCACAAAGAGCTCAAAGAGCTTAGTGAACTTGGTGTAAAAACTTAGTACCCTTTGTGGTTAAATATTTACGGTCTATCCCTGCCGATCCAACGTTGTTTACCCAACAGAAATTGCACCGCGAGTTTTATATTCTTTTCGATAGTTTCTTCGGTTTTAAGGTTGGCAATGTACCTTATTATTTCTTTTTGAAGAGAAGGAGCAAGGCTATTAAAAACTATTTTTGCTTTTTTATTTTTATCAATAGCCGCTTTTAATTTTGGATGGAAAATAATTTTTCGTTCTTCCGGATCAAATTCTATTCCAATATTAACGCTATTTCCAACCGTTTTATCAGATGCTTTTAGCATTGGTCCGTTGATGTATAGACGCCATTCTCCTTTATATTTTACAAGTGTTTGTATGAAATTATGTCCATTAATTTTTCCTTTAACGGGTATTGGACCTTTATCTTTTTGAGCTTGTTTAAAAACAGCATTTAATACTTTTTCCGGTAAAAGCACAAAAGGATTGATACCAATAATATCTATTTTTGCTTTGAAGGATTGCATTTAAAATTTACTTTTTACTTTTATTGATTGAATCACTCATTCTTACCCATTTTAAATGAAAAGCGCTGTCTTCCAATATATTTTTATAGGATTCTTTTGATGGTGGATGTATTTCTTCTGATCTTGGACTAAAAAATTTGATGGTGAGGCCAATAGCAAGTGAAACGAGAACAGCAATAATGTATTTAAGGTTGGTAAATTGCTTTTCATTTTCTATGGTTAGTAAGGAACCTGTATAAAGCGGATTTTTAAAAACTATAATATCATCTTCAGTTTTTTTCATTAAAAATTCTTCCGATTTAATGATCCTTAAAGCAATTCTTTCCCTTTCAGATAGCGGAATTTTATAGAACACTATCTTTTCTGCCGCTTCGCCAACAGAACATCGTCCTACCTCACCAACACGATATTGGATCAATTTAATTATTTTAATATTATCTTTTTCTTCCATTTTTTTAAATGGGTCAATTGAAAATCATATAATTTATTCATTAAAAATCTGCCACAGTATTAGTACGATCAGTGCAAGAAAGAGCAAAAAACCATAGATCTCATTATCTTTTCTTTTTGAAACTTCCTCATAACTGTAACGCCAAAATAAAAATAGAAATTTAAATGCTGTACCTAAGAATTTAAAGAAAGGACGTAAACCTTTTTCAAAAATAATGCCGATAAATATTTCCCCGAAAATATGTACGAATAGTTCAACTATAATTTCACCGATACCTTCAAGCATGCTGTTAAAGTATTACTTCTGCGCTGTTCTATAAAAATAAAACGCTACAAAGGAGAAGATAATATTGGGTGTCCACACAGCTAATAAAGGCGATGCAAAACCTGTGGTGGCTATAGTTGTAAAAACATACATAAGCATAATATAAACGCAGCTTAAAAGCAAGCCAAGAGCTATCTGGAAGCCAACACCACCGCGTACTTTACGTGATGATACACAAACACCTATAATGGTTAGAATGAATGTTGCAAACGGAAACGATGAACGGCGATACAATTCAACTTTAAAAAAGTCAATTTTGTTAGAGCCTTTTAATTCTTCACGAATAATATATTCTTTAAATTCAAAATAAGGCATGGTCTCAATTTTACTTTCATAACGGTTCATATCTACCGGCGAGAAAGCTAATGTTATTTTTTTTGTGGGGTAAAATGTGTTTATCTGTTTAAAAATCGGTTTCCCTGTTTTTAAAGTATCCAACCTGTCTTGCGCAATAATTTTTCGTTCGTACACATTCACTAAAGTCCATTGACTGCTAACACTGTCCCAGGCCATGTTATCGGCACTTAAAAAATAAATTTGTTTGTTATTAACCACATCTTCAACACTTACTTTAAAAGCAGTTTTTAATTTGTTATCATAACTTTCCATATATAACAAACGGTTAGGGCCAATTTTTTTATGAATGTTATGCTCATCATTATTGTAATTATTATTGATCCATTTATCTTCAAAACCAATTTTTATTTCTACGGCTTTTGGTAAAATAAAATGATTTAATAGTAACGAGCAAAATGCTAAAATAGATGCGCCAATAACGTAGGGACGTAATATTCTTTTAAAGCTGGTACCACTGCTAAGTATGGCTACAAACTCGGTTTGGTGAGCCATTTTGGAGGTGAAGAAGATAACGGCAATAAAGGTGAACATAGGGCTGAACAAATTACCGTAATAAGGAATGAACATCATGTAATAATCAAAAATGATCTCACTTAAAGGAATATCTTTTGTGGTATAGGTTTGTATTTTTTCTTTGATATCAAATACAATAAATATTAATAGGATCAGTGTAATAGAAAAAAAGAAAGTGCTTAAGAACTTCCTTAAAATATATCTATCCAGGATCTTTAACATTTACAACCGTTGTGCTAATTGAATTACCATTTTGTTTTTCCATTCCATAAAAGAGCCATCAATAATACGGGCACGGGCTTCTTTCACCAAACGCAGATAAAAGCCCAAATTATGTATGCTTGCAATTTGTGCCGCTAAAATTTCTTCGCAATGTACCAGGTGTCTTAAATAAGCTTTTGTATACACTTTATCTACAAAAGTTGTTCCGTTCTCATCCAGTACAGAATAATCTGCTTTCCATTTTTCGTTCTTGATATTAATGATACCATTTTCAGTGAACAATAAACCATGGCGTGCATTACGTGTTGGTAATACACAGTCCAGCATATCAATACCTAAAGCAATACTTTCTAAAATATTTACCGGTGTACCAACCCCCATTAAATAACGTGGTTTATCTTTTGGTAAAATGTTCGTAACCACTTCGGTCATCGCATACATTTCTTCCGCGGGTTCACCTACACTTAAACCGCCAATAGCATTACCAAAGCAATTTTTAGATGCAATAAATTCTGCCGATTCAATTCTCAGGTCTTTATAAACACTGCCTTGTACGATAGGAAATAAAGCTTGTGTGTATCCATATTTTGGTTCTGTTTCATTAAAACGCGTAATACAACGATCCAGCCAGCGATGCGTTAAGCCTAAAGAATTTTTCGCGTATTTAACATCACAAGGGTAGGGTGTACATTCATCAAAAGCCATAATAATATCGGCGCCAATGGTACGCTGAATATCCATTACACTTTCCGGACTAAAAAAATGTTTGCTGCCATCAATGTGGCTTTTAAAGGTGGCACCTTCTTCGGTCAATTTGCGTTGATTGGCCAGTGAAAAGATCTGGTACCCACCGCTATCGGTTAGTATAGGCTTATCCCAACCGTTAAATTTATGCAGGCCACCGGCACCTTCAATCACATCTAAACCCGGCCGAAGGTAAAGATGATACGTATTTCCTAAAATAATTTCGGCTTTAATATCTTCTTTTAGTTCGCGCTGGTGAACGGCCTTAACAGTTCCAGCAGTACCAACGGGCATAAAAATGGGGGTTTCAATAGGGCCGTGATCGGTTTGTAAAACACCGGCACGTGCCTTCGAATTTTTATCGGTATGTGAGAGTGTAAATTTCAAAGTTCTAAGATAATATTAAGTTATAAAGTTTAAAAGTTCGGAAAGTTATAAAGTTCGGGTTTTCAAATCTTGTGTCCTGAGTCCTTTGTCATTAGCCTATTTGACGATCGATTTAAATAATGTTAATACAGCCGGCATATTTGGAAGCGTATGATCGGCAATAACAAATTTTTCAGTGTTTTTTGTTCCGGGATCAGGTACAACTGTTAATTGCATACGTGCCGCCTTAGCTGCAATAGCACCATTTACCGAGTCTTCAATAACCATACATTCCTCAGGTAAAATACCTAAGTTTTGCGCACATACTAAAAATACTTCAGGATGAGGTTTGCCATATTTTAAATGCTCTGCGGAAATCGTTGAATCAAAATAATTTTTTAAATGTAGTTTGTGCAGTACAGTGTTCATCAGTCTTTCAGAAGATGAAGTGGCTAAGCCAACTTTAAGATCTTTCTCTTTACAAAATTCAAAAAGGTCAATCACACCTTCAATAGCTTTGCCTTCGGTATCTATTAATTCAATTAAATTATCAATAATGGCCAGTTCAATTTCAGCAGAGGTAAATTTGGTCACTTTATGGTGCTTTACCCACATATCCACCACTTCGTTTATCCTGCGCCCCATGGTTAAACGGCAATCCTCTTTACTTACTGGCATGCCAAATTGCTTAAAACCCTTTACCATGGCCATTTCCCATAACGGTTCGCTATCTATGATTACCCCGTCCATGTCAAAAATCACTGCTTTTATTACTGCCTGCATTGTTAATTATTTTGTTTAATAAATGCAAAGATATCTTATTTTGCCTCTTGCAAGGCTAATAACTTTGCAGCTATGCTTTTTCCTGAATTTAAAGAACTGGGTTTGCCTGAGTTGTTGACTGTTTTTGCCGGTCTTGGATTTATCCTCATAATCATCAATTATATTTTAAACTGTTTGCCAGCGGGTTTAATAAAAACTACTCGTATTACAAGCAGTCAGAATTTAGAACCAATATCAGTTGTTATTTGTGCAAAAAATGAAGATGAAAATCTGACTGAATTTCTTCCCAGGGTATTAACACAGGATTATCCCAATTTTGAAGTAATTGTAGTTAATGATTGCAGCTGGGATAATACAGAGAATGTTATTGATGAGTTTGCCAAGATCTTCCCTAATCTTAAAAAAGTATCTATTAAAGAAGATGCTTATTACAAGCACGGAAAAAAATTCGCCATTTTGGTTGGTATAAAGGCTACTACACATAACAAAATGGTTTTTATAGATGCAGATTGTTACCCGGCATCAGACCAATGGTTAAAAGAAATGGCTATGGGTTTTGCAGCACCTAAAGAAATTGTTGTAGGTTACGGTGCTTACGAAAAACAAAAAGGTTTTTTAAATAAGTTAATTCGCTTTGATACGTTTATGATTGCCACTAATTATTTATCGGCAGCTATTAAAGGTAAAGCTTATATGGGTGTAGGCAGAAATTTAGCATATACAAGGGAATTATTTTACAAACAAAAAGGTTTCTCAAATCATTATCATATAAATTCAGGTGATGATGATCTTTTTGTGAACCATGCCGCAACAAAAGATAATGTTAATGTGGTAATAGATAAAAATGCAATTACTTATTCTTTAGCAAAAAAAACATTCAGAGATTGGCGCTTGCAAAAGGTAAGGCATTTAAGTACGTCGCCATTATATAGCCCTTCGTCCAAAACAAAGCTGGCTTTCTCTTATTTTTCTCAATATTATTTTTACTTTTCGTTAATTGCATTAGCATTTACTTTAAAAACGCTGCTTTTAATACCAATAATTTTGTTGTTAAAAATGATTTTTCAGTGGATATTCTTAAATAAGATCACCAAAAAGTTAAATGAAAAGGATCTTTTAGCCGGAAGCGTGATATATGAGTTGATTCTTTTATTTATTTATCCTATCTTTCATATAGCAAAACTCTTTAATAAGCCCAATAAGTGGACGAACTAGAAAATAACGAACAACATTTAACCACCAAGGCAGTTTATGATTATAAGCTGGTGAGGGCGGCGTTAGATAAAGGCGATCAAAAAGCCTATGCAGAGTTATTACAGCGTTACCGCGAAAGCGTTTATTTTATGATGCTAAAAATGTGCAGCAATAAAGATGATGCCGAAGATCTTACTATTGAAGCTTTTGGCAGGGCATTTAAAAAATTAGAACATTACAGCCCTGATTTTGCATTCAGTACCTGGTTATTTAAAATTGCCAGTAACAATGCCATTGATTTTATAAGAAGAAAAAAACAAAAATATTCTATCTCTATTGATAATAAATCGGGGAACGATGAAAGCGCCGATCATGCAGGCAATATAAAATCTGCAACGCTGGATCCTGAAGAACATTTTATCCGTAAACAAAAAGTAGAATTGGTGCGTGTTTTGGTTGAAAATTTAAAACCAAAGTATAAAGAGATGATAGAATTGTTCTACTTCCAGGAAATGAGTCACGAAGAGATCTCTAAGCGATTAAACTTGCCAATTGGTACTATTAAAGCACAATTATTCCGCGCTCGTGATCTTTTATTTAATGCATTAAAAAATAGGAACGAAAAGATCTAGAGCTTGTTATCTATTATCACAAAATATTTTCCCGATCTAACACCTACGCAGCTTTCGCAATTTGAAAAATTACAAAAGCTTTATGCAATGTGGAATGAGCAGATAAATGTTATTTCAAGAAAAGATATTGATCTTTTGTATGAACGCCACGTGTTACATTCCTTAGGTATTGCAAAAGTAATGCAATTTAAACCCGGCACACAAATTATGGATGTTGGCACGGGTGGTGGTTTTCCTGGTATTCCATTAGCTATTCTGTTTCCTGAAAGTAATTTTTTACTGGTAGATAGTATCGGCAAAAAAATTAAAGTGGTAAATGAAGTTGTCAAAAGTCTTGGTATTACTAATGTTACAGGCATACATAGCAGGGCAGAGGATATTGATAAGAAATTTCATTTTATTGTAAGCCGCGCTGTAACTGAATTTCCGGTATTTTATAATTGGGTGAAGAATAAATTCTTAAAGGAGAATTTTAATGATCTGCCTCACGGTATCTTGTATTTAAAAGGTGGCGACCTGAAAGAAGAATTCGGTAAATTTTACGATCACGCAAAGTTCTATGATTTGAAAGACTTTTTTACTGAAGAATTTTTTGAGACGAAGAAAGTTGTTTATTATAAGATGTGATTTACTATCAGCTTTAATCGTAATTTCCTTTATCATCAAATTTGTAAACTAGTATTTGGGTAATATCGTTCCTGAAAACATATAATGAATTGTTTTTATCAACTAGTGATGATCTTTTTGACATGCCAAAAGAAGTTGCACCGTCTATCAGTCCTTTATTTATTACCAGGTTTCCGTTACGATCCATTTTTCGCAGATCGGTAACTAATTGTGTCATGTAAACATTACCAACATTATCTGCTACTATAAATTTAGTGTTTAAATTGGCAGATTGCGAAATTGTTGAATGAGTAGAACCATTGTTTGTAACCGACATATAATTTAAAAAATTTGTGCTTTGGTTATAATTTATAGTTCCGATTATATATGTTTGCTTAATTAAAGGATTTGAAATAGCAGCACTTACATAACTGTAGCAACTATTAATAACAGGTTTAGATTGCGAATATAAATTACCATAAACATCAAATACATATAGATTATTGGTATTAGTAACCGTTAAATAATTATCGGATAAATTTAAAGAAGGGTTAAATCCAAAAGAGCTGATCTCTTTAACATTTTGAATTGTTTTTTTAAAAAGCTGGTTCCCGTATCTGTCAAATTTATAAATGCTGATACGATTCGAGTCATTAACAAGATCGTAATATGGAACAAGTGTATTGGAAAATGTGCTGTTTAGTTTTGGGGTAAGCGGAAACCGGCTCGATGTTAAAACAAAAACATTACCATTTTGGTCTGTTTCAATGGCTCGGCCGTCAAAGTAATTGCCATCTAATTGTTTTGACCAAGCAATGGTACCATTTTTATAAAATTTATTTAAAGTTGAATAGTTGTTGCCATTGGTTTCAGGGGTTAAATTAAATGCGGGATCATAAGCGTAATTAATTATTTTAGGTATACAATTGCTTGTAGAATCCAGATATGGGTTTTGAATTACATATGCATTAATAAAAACAGGGTTTTTTGCTTGAAAATTATTTGTAGCGGTTAGTGTGAAAAAAGCATCTTCTTTTTTTGAAGCTTCTATTTCAATTAATTTATCGGGCCCAAGATTTATTGTTGCTGACCTTAGTGATTTTATTTCAGCATCGCATGTATAAAGTTTGTATTGCGAGCCACTAATCTGCTGAACAACAACAAGGTTATTGGTTAAAGGAATGTAACTGGCAAAAATCTCGTTAGTATTAGCGCTCGTATTTGTAACCAAAGTGTCTTTAAATTTAGTTCTGCTGTTACCTGTATCGGGCAATACTTCAGGTGAGTCTGATTTTTTGTTGCAGGATAACAGAGTTATGAAAATTAAAAGGAAAGGAAGAAGGTTCTTTTTCATAACGCAAAGATACTATTTGTTTGAACCTGAATTTTAGATGTTGATAATATAGTTTAATGTTATGAGTTCATATTGACTTTTATTGAATTTTTTTGTATCTTTAATAAGCTAAAATGCCATTACCATGAAAAAAATTTTATCATCACTTTTAATTGCAGCATCATTTTCGATACATGCAAAAGACGGATTTAAAGTAATTAAAACAGAAGCCAATTCGGTTACTGTTGAATATACTTTTTCAGGTTTAAATCAAATGCCTGTTTCTATTAATGGTAAAACCTATCAAAAAGTGTATGCTAATGATTGTGTGCCGGTTTTAAATGCAGGATTTCCACAAGTGTTGCGTTCATCGGTATCTTTAGCAATTCCAAATAATGCAATTCCAAAACTGGAGATAATTTCTACTGTTTTTTCAACTCTTAATAATACTTCAATTGCTCCTTCAAAAGGAAGCTTAACACGTGATATTAACCCTGAAGAAATTCCATACACTTTTGAAAGCATATATCAGCAAAATGCTTTTTATCCTGCATCGGCAGTAGCCATTAATTCAACTTATTTATTAAGAAAACAGCAAGGCGTTTCTTTAAGCGTATTTCCTGTTCAGGTAAACCCTGTAACCAATGTTGCAAGAGTAATAAATAGTGTTGTTTTTAAAATTTCTTATTCTTCTGCAAAAGGTCAAAAAGTAAATTTCACGCTTCCTGAATTTACTTCTAACGAAGAAAAAGAAATAATGAATGAGCGTTTTTTAAATTTACCTGTTATACAGGCAAATGCTAAAGTTCAATATACACCAATGAATGAGAATGGTGATATGCTGGTTATTTGTCACCCGGCTTTTTTAACTAACATACAACCTTTGGTAGATTGGAAGAATCAGAAAGGTATCAGAACAGAGTTGGTTTCATCTGCAGTTAGCGGTACAACGGGCACTGCGGTTAAATCATATATTCAAAACTATTACGCTTCGCATCCAAATTTATTATATGTTCTTTTGGTTGGCGATCACGAACAAGTAAATTCTTACAATGCAGGAAATGCAGGCTCTGAAATAAAATGGAGTGATAGCCATTACGGTCAGTTAAGTGGTAATGATCACTATCCTGAATTAATGGTTGGCCGTTTTTCTGCCAGCGTTGCAACAGATGTAAATACCATGGTTAACCGTACTTTGGAATATGAAAAAACACCTTTAGCAGGAACATGGTATACAAAAGGCATTGGCATTGGTTCTGATGAAGGGGCAGGTATTGGCGACGAAGGTGAAGCTGATTGGCAACACATGCGCAATATTGGTAATAAATTGGTAGCAAACGGTTATACTTATTATCATGAATTTTACGATGCTTCGCATGGGGGTAACGACGCCGCAGGTAATCCAACTTCTAACATGGTTGCAAGCGCTGTAAATAGCGGCGCATCTATATTTTTGTATTGTGGACATGGTTCGCAAAATTCTTGTGTAACCAGCAATTACAGTAGTACAAATATTAATTCGGCAACTAACAATGGTATGTATCCTTTCTCTATACAGGTAGCATGTAATAATGGTACATTTATTGGTGGTACTTGTTTATCAGAAGCATTTATCCGCGCAAAGAATGCTACGGGGCCAACCGGTGCAATTGCTTCTGCAGGCTCATCTATTTTAATGGCCTGGGCCGAGCCAATGGATACCGAAGATGAAATAGGAGACATTTTATCTGACCAATATCCAACAAATAAGAAGTATACTTTAGGTGGCTTATTTTATAACGGACAAATGCATATGCTGGATGCATATCCAACTGCGACCGGTGAAGAGGTGATGGAAACATGGGTAATGTTTGGTGATCCTTCCTGTATGTTCCGTTCATTAAGCCCAACAAACATTACTGCGACCCACAACCCTTGTTTATTGCCAAATGCAACTTCATTTACTTTATCATCATCATTTGGAGCAGCTACTTATGTGAGTATTTCTCAAAATAACCAGATTATAGGCGCTGCAAATATTACTGGTACCAATACAAGTATTGCCTTAACTCAAACTTACAGTACCAGTCAGAATTTATTGCTAACTATTACAGGGTATAACAAATTGCCTTACACAGCCACCTTAACAAATTGTTTGACAACAGGTATTAAAGAGGTTGCAAATACATCTGAGTTTTTTGTAGAATTTCCTGTAAAAAATGAGTTGAATTTTAATTATAAAAACGCAGGAGTTAATGTATTAACATTACATGTTATGGACCTGCAAGGAAAAACAGTTGCCAGCACTGTATTTGATAACATTTCTCAAACACAAGGTAATTTAAAAATGAATTTGGAAGGTGTTGCTTCAGGCGTTTATTTATTAAAAGTAAGTAGTACCGCTTCGGTATTAAAAACTATTAAAGTGGTTAAGGAGTAAGATTTAACTTTTATTATTTTCTTGCTTTAATTGTAGTTTATGAAGAAAAAGGATATAGTTGCGTTTACGAATAAATTTAAAGAAGCATCTGAAAAGATCAATCACAATTTACTTATTGAAAAAAAAATTGAGATAAAAGTTGGATTTTGGCTTGATTCGGTTGTTTTGCGTTTGCAAAAAAAAGAATGGACGAATAATAAAAAGGCATCCATTTTTTTTCAATATGGTTAAACGAAAAAGGAATTGAAAATAATATATTGTTTTATAACATTCATGCGCTAAAACTTCGAGAGTTTAAAGGTTATTCGATTCAAAGCAGAGAGTTTGCATTTGCATTTCGGGAAAAATTCGAAAAATATAGATTTAAATGGCCTAATGTAAGTGTTGATTATGGACCATTAACATTAATGGAAGGTTGGCAGAATATAAAATTGGATGATTTTCAAAAAGAATTATTAGCATTGGTCGATCTTTTTTTCAAGATAGACCATCTTATTGATGATAATCTGAATGAAAGAAAAATTTCTTTTAAAAACTAAATTTTCTATTTATATTAATGACTTTAGCTTTTCTCAATTGAGGATTTAATATAAAACATTAAAGGCAACAGATTCTGAATTTAATATCAGGCTTTCGATGTGCTAAGTTGCTGAATCCTCTTTCATAACCATCTGGTGTGTATTACGACTACGCTGTTCAATTAAAATGATCTTATCAGCGCTTAATTTAGAGATGGTTTCCTGGTCGTAATTACGAATGGTCATTAATTGCACATTCTTATTGTAAAGTACTTTAAAATGCTCTTGCAGGTCGTTTAAAAGTGGTTCCAGTTTATGATTATCATCATCCATGCAAACGCTAAAACTAATGGCAGAATTCTGCATCATGTTTACATGTACATTATGTTTTGAAAATAAATTAAAGATGTTACTTAAATTATCTTCGGCAATAAAACTAAAATCTTTTGGTTGTATGGATAAAAGAATTTGGTTTGTTTTAAAGATATAACTCGGTACGTTATTTCGTTTATCGCTTTCTTTTATAATAGTGCCGGCATCTTCAGGCTTAATAAACGATTTTACGAACAAAGGAATGTTTTTGTTTTGTAAAGGCTTAATTGTTTTAGGATGAATAACAGAAGCTCCGAAATAGGTTAATTCAATGGCATCGTGATACGTGAGTTCGTCAATTTTTTTTGTGTTCTTAAAATATTTTGGGTCAGCGTTTAAAACACCCGGCACATCTTTCCAGATAATTACTTTTTTTGCATCGGTAAAATAAGCAAGCAGGGCTGCCGTATAGTCACTTCCCTCACGCCCAAGGGTAGTTGTAAAATTCTCGGAAGTGCCGCCAATAAAACCTTGTGTAATAACAATGTTAAATGAATTAAGAATTGGTAACAGATCTGCTTGTACTAATTTCCGGCTTAATTCATAATCTACCTTTCCTTCACGATACGAATTGTCTGTTTGAATAAATCCGCGCGCATCTACCCATTTATTTTTTATATTGCTTTCATTTAAATATCCCGAAACAATTTTTGTTGCCAACACCTCGCCCTGC
This sequence comes from Bacteroidia bacterium, assembly GCA_016787705.1. Taxonomy (GTDB): domain Bacteria; phylum Bacteroidota; class Bacteroidia; order B-17B0; family Aurantibacillaceae; genus Aurantibacillus. The sequence continues at coordinate 406,837 of JAEUTP010000017.1, forward strand.
GAAACCATTTGATCATAATGATGATTGTAAGTAGAGGATGGTTCTTCTTCCAAAGCCCATAATAACTCTACAAAAACATTTTCAATATCGTTGTAAACAACATTGCTCTTATCTTGAATTAACTGGTTTAAAATGCCAAAGTGATACGCTCTTAATTCATCTAAAATGGTTTGTATATCACCTTCTTTATAAAAGTAAGCGTTAACTAACTCTTCCAGCTTATTGGTTGTTTTTCCCATAGCAGAAATAACAACAATAGTAGGCTCTGTTGCGTGTTTTTTTAAAATGGAAGCAACATTTTTTACAGAATCTGCATCCTTAACCGATGCCCCGCCAAATTTAAAAACCTGCATAATTGTAATAGAAATATTAATCCCCTAATTTAATAAGTATTAATTTAATTATAACGGTGAGCAGCACTTTTATAAAACAAAAAAGCCATCCTGTTTTGGATGGCTTCAATATGGTTGATTCGTTTAAATTTATGGTTGCTTAGCAGGTGTTTGTTGAACCGGTGCAGTTTGTTGCTGAGGTATTGCCACTGCGCTTTGTGCTTTCTTTTTAGCAATTGAACCACCTTCTTCATCAGACGTTTGGATCATGCTGCTTTTTGGAGCCATTAAAACGCTTAATAAGATCAAAGCAATTGCTAAACCCCAGGTTGCTTTTTCAATAAATTCAGTACCTTTTTTAACACCCATAATTTGAGTTGCAGCACCAAACTGACTTTGAATTCCGCCACCTTTTGAATTTTGAACCAACACCACAAGTATTAGTAAAACGCACACTAAAATAATTAAAATCGAAAAGATCATGTTTTATATTTTTATTGGTTATTCTTTAATTTTTGAATCAGGGATGCAAAGTAAGCACTTTTTTGTGGAAATTTCAAACTTAATATTTCATAAGCTCTAACTGCCTTATTTACACTGCCTTGCAAAGCGTAGATCTTGGCTAAAGTCTCGGTTACAAGATGTTCATTTTCAATAAGGCTTTCTTTTGCCTTAATGTCGGGATTGTAAAATTTAGGCTCCTCTTTGCTGCGAATAAGGCCAGGATTTGTTTCGATGATCTTATCAATTAAGGCTTTATTTTTTTCTTTTTTAGCAATGGCCTTTTTAATTTCTTCGTTATTTGCAGCCAGATCTTTTCCTTTTTGCTCGTTTACTTTTTCTTCAATATTCTCGTAAGGTTGCCCGTTATTTTTCTTTAAAAACAATAACCAGTCGCTAAAGTTGCCGGGTTGCTCAACCTGTTTTACAGGAAAATGAAGTTCCTGTGCTTTTAAAATTTCTTTTTCTACAAATGATTCTACAACCTGTTTTTCAATTTCTTTTTCCAGCACTTTTTCCGGCTCAATTGTTTTTTTTGCAACAACTTCTTCTTTTTTTGTTTCAGAAATAACTTCAGTTGCTTTTAAAATATCAAGTTCGTGCTTTTGATCTTCTTTAGTGTTTTTTTCTTCTATTACTTTTTCTTCAACAACGGTTTTCTTTTCTTCTTCAACGGTAATATTATTTTCTAACTGATGAATAAGATGAAATAAGTGCGCGCGGTTGGTAGCAACAATAGCGGTTTTTTTGAGACTTTGCTGGTAAACCGAAGCATCCCATTTTTTTGAAGACATGCTCAATAACAAATGTGCGGCCTGGAAATAAGGGAAGTCACTCACCAGTTTTTGTAACTCGGCGGTACTTTGTTTATCTAACAAAGCGGGGTCTTTTATGTATTTTAAAAGCTGGGCAGCCTGCATCTTACCAGTTATTAAATGCTTTGTTAAAAATATCTTCAGTTAATTGTCTGTAAATTTCAGTTACCAATTCAGGTTCAACACTCGAAATGTTTTTGTCGCTGGCAACATCTACAAAACGTGTAAAGCTCTGCTCAAAATTCTTTGCCTCTTCAAACTTGTTAGTGTATTTTACACTTACAGTTATGGTCATCCTGTTTTGAGCGGCCTGGTCGGCCGAGATGGCAATGGGCGAAACGTTATAGTCGGCAATATACCCTTCAAATTGCAGATCGCCATTTTGTTTTATGAGTGTTAAACCTGTTTGTTGCGAAACCACATCACGTAGTTTTTCAGTAAAACGCTGCGATAAACTTGGTGCTCCTAAAGAAGTATTATTTGTAAAAAACCCAACACTTATGGTTTTTGCCTCAGGCGGAATAGTAGCACCACTTAACGATACCTTTGTTTTACAAGCGCTTAAAGCAATTGCTAGAAAGCAGATATATGTAATTAAATAGCGCAACTATTCTTCTATTTTATATTCGTTAATTTTACGGTATAACGTTCTTTCGCTAATGCCTAATTCTTTAGCTGCATATTTACGTTTGCCTTTATGTTTGCGCAATGCTTTTTTGATCATGTCAATTTCTTTGTCTTGTAACGATAAAGTTTCCTCTACTTCAATAACATGAGGGTTTGAATTACCCGATTGTATTACTGGTGTAAAGCTCATTCCGTTAGCGTCATTGCTTAAATCGCTTCCGCTATTATATATCCTGTTAATGATCTGTACATCGTCTTTACTTATTTTTCCGCTGGCAGCTGTAACCAAATCGTACACTACTTTTTTAAGGTCATTTAATTCTGCACGCGTATCGCGCATTACTTTAAAAATAATTTCTTTGTCAGCATTTTCAAACGAAGAACCTCCTGAAGAAAAATTATCATTTCTTAAAACGGTTGGTACGTTGTTGGATGTGTACTGAGGTAAATATTTTAAAATAGTATCGGCATTTATTTCACGGTTCTTTTCAATAATGGAAATTTGTTCTGCAATATTTTTTAATTGGCGAACATTGCCCGGCCAAAAATAATTTATCAATACCTGCTCAGCATCTGCGTTTAATTTAATTACAGGCATACGGTATTTCGCCGCAAAATCATTCGTAAATTTTCTGAATAATAAATGAATGTCGTCTTTTCTTTCACGCAATGGCGGCAAATAAATGGGCACTGTATTTAAACGGTAATAAAGATCCGGACGAAATTTTTCTTTCTCTAAAGCCTGGTAAAAATTAATATTGGTGGCTGCAACAACCCGAACATCTGTTTTTAAAACTTTACTGCTTCCAACTTTAATATATTCGCCGCTTTCTAAAACACGAAGCAATCTTGCCTGTGTGGCTAATGGCAATTCACCAACTTCATCCAAAAAAATAGTACCACCGTTTGCTACTTCAAAATAACCTTTGCGTGCTTCTGTTGCACCCGTAAACGCTCCTTTTTCGTGACCAAATAATTCACTGTCAATCGTGCCTTCAGGTATAGCGCCACAGTTAACGGCAATATACGGACCATGTTTTCTTGCGCTGTTCTGATGAATGATCTGCGGAAAAACTTCTTTACCTGTCCCGCTTTCGCCATTTATTACAACATTAAGATCGGTTGGCGCTACTTGTCTTGCAATATCCACTGCACGTTCAAGTAAAGCGTTATTACCTATTATTCCGAATTTTTGTTTTAGATCTTGCGTATTCATCTTCTTTTATTCATGAGTCAAGACAACAAGAGTCAAGACACATTTGTTTAATTCTTTTTATAATTAATCCTTAACAACTTCACCAATCAGCGTAGAAGCAGTGCAACTCGTCACCATTACGTTCACATAATCACCCTTCTTATAATTCTCCTTAGGAAAAACAACAACAGTGTTTTGTGTGTTTCTTCCCATAAACATTTCATCAGATTTTTTTGAGAAACCTTCAATTAAAACCTTATGAACTTTACCAACGCCTGCTTTTGTTTTAATGGCGCTGTTATCACGTTGTATAGCAACAATTTCACTTTGTCTCCTGCTTTTTATTTCTTCAGGCACATCATCTTTGTATTTACGTTCTGCTAAAGTTTTTGGTCTTTCGCTATACATAAATAAAAATCCGTAATCGTATTGTACTTGTTTTAATAAGCTTAAAGTATCCTGGTGTTCTTCTTCTGTTTCGCTGCAAAAACCCGTTATAATATCGGTGCTAATACCACAGCCCGGAAGAATTCTATTAATGGCTTCAATTCTATTCAAATACCATTCGCGGGTGTAACCACGGTTCATCATTTCTAAAATACGGTTGTTACCACTTTGTACTGGTAAATGAACGTATTTACAAATGTTCTCGTACTTCGCCATTGTCTCCAACACTTCATCTGTCATATCTTTTGGATGAGAGGTAGAAAAACGAATGCGTAATTCCGGACTAACCAAAGCCACTTTTTCTAACAGCTGCGCAAAATTGGTGGCTGATTGTTTTTGTTCTTCGGTTAGTAGTTCTTTTTTTAATCCGCCGCCACTATATAAATAACTATCTACATTCTGCCCTAATAAAGTAACTTCTCTATATCCTTTTTCAAAAAGATCTTTCGCTTCTGCAACAATACTTTCAGGGTCACGACTTCTTTCTCTTCCTCTTGTAAAGGGCACCACGCAAAAGCTGCACATATTATCGCAACCACGCATAATGCTAATTAACGCAGTAACACCATTTGTACCCAACCTTACAGGCGTTAGGTCGGCATAGGTTTCTTCTTTGCTTAATATAACGTTTATGGCTTTGTGGCCATCTTCTGCTTCTTCAATTAAATTAGGTAAGTCGCGGTAAGAGTCGGGGCCAACAACAATGTCCACCAACTTTTCCTGCTCTAAGAATTGTGCTTTTAAACGTTCGGCCATACAACCTAAAACACCAACTAAGGCTTTTGGATTTTTTTGCTTCACACGTTTAAAATCATTTAAACGGTTACGTACTTTTTGCTCCGCATTATCTCTGATAGCGCAGGTGTTAACAAAAATAATATCGGCTTCTTCGTAGTTTTCGGTGGTGGTATAACCGTCCTTTATTAATATAGAGGCAACAATTTCGCTATCGCTAAAATTCATAGCACAGCCATAGCTCTCTAAAAACAGCTTTTTGCCGTTTTCATTTTTTGATTCAACCATTAAGGGTTTACCTTGAACAGTTTCATCTATTATTTTTTCTCCTGGATTCATTTTGAAGCATCAAAAATAGGAATTTTATGCCAATTTGACATATTTTTAACATTTTTAAGCGTCATTTTCCAAAAAAAATGAAATTTTTCGAATTTGTGTTATTTATTTTTTTCCTTTGCAAACTTTTGAACCGATAAATCATTGGAACAAAAAAGATAAGAATGCTGCTTTTTTAGCGTTCATTGAATTGATCTTATACATTATTATATATACATGGCGAAAAATTTAGTTATAGTTGAGTCACCGGCAAAAGCCAAAACAATAGAAGGATTTTTAGGAAAAGATTTTACGGTTAAATCAAGTTTTGGACACATCAGGGATCTTGTGAAGAAAGGCTTTGGCGTTGATATCGAAAATAATTTTACACCTACTTACGAAGTTCAGCCCGATAAAGAAAGGGTAATAGAAGAATTAAAAAAATTATCTAAAGGTGCCGATATGGTTTGGCTCGCCTCCGATGAGGACCGTGAGGGAGAAGCTATCAGCTGGCATTTATACGAAACTTTAGGTTTAACAAAAAAGAATACCAAACGCATTGTTTTTCACGAGATAACCAAGCCGGCCATAATGAAGGCCATTGAAAATCCACGTGAAATTGATATTAATTTGGTTAACGCGCAACAGGCACGTCGTGTGTTAGATCGTTTGGTTGGTTTTGAATTATCACCCATTTTATGGCGTAAGGTACGTCCAAGCTTATCGGCAGGCCGCGTACAATCTGTAGCCGTTAGGTTAATTGTTGAGCGCGAACGCGAAATTCAAAAGTTTACTTCTACATCTGCTTATAAAGTATCGGCTTTATTTAAAGTTGGTAACGGAATTTTAAAAGCAGAATTAGATAAACGTTTTAATACAGAATCAGAAGCCCAGGCATTTTTAGAAAAGTGTAAAGCTGCAATTTTTACCATAGAAAGTTTAGAGACCAAACCCGCGAAACGTTCGCCGGCGGCACCCTTTACCACATCTACCTTACAGCAGGAAGCTGCGCGTAAATTAGGATTTTCGGTAGCGCAAACCATGCAGGTAGCACAGCGGTTATATGAGGCAGGTAAAATTACTTACATGAGAACTGACTCCGTTAATTTATCGGAAACAGCCATGGACCAGGCCAATAAAGCCATTAATGCGAATTACGGTGCTAAATATTATAGTCCGCGTAAATACAAAAACAAAAGTAAAGGGGCGCAAGAGGCTCACGAAGCTATTCGCCCTACCTATATAGATAGAACTGCTATTGAAGGTGAGCGTAACGAACAACGTTTATACGATCTTATCTGGAAACGTACCATTGCTTCACAAATGAGTGATGCAGAATTAGAGAAGACAACCGCTAAAGTAAAAGTAAGTGGTGCGTCAGAATTATTTGTGGCGCAAGGTGAAGTGTTAAAATTTGATGGTTTCTTAAAGGTATATATGGAGGGAACCGATGATGATGAAAATGACGAAGAGAATTCATCGATCTTACCACCAATGAAAGTTGGTGAAAAATTAGAGAGCCAGGAAATTACCGCTACCCAACGTTTTACACACCATCCTGCAAGGTACACGGAGGCAAGTTTGGTTAAAAAATTAGAGGAATTAGGAATTGGTCGTCCGAGTACATATGCGCCAACTATCAGCACCGTTCAAAAACGTAATTATGTTGAAAAGACAGATAGGGAAGGTACACCAAGAAATTACACTCAACTTATCTTAGTTAAAGGCAATTTAAAGAAAGAAACCAAAACAGAAAATACAGGTGCTGAAAAAGCAAAATTATTTCCAACAGATATTGGAATGGTGGTAAATGATTTTCTTATTCAATATTTCCCAACTATTTTGGATTTTAATTTTACTGCTAAGGTGGAAGAAGAGTTTGATGAGATAGCAGATGGAAATTTAGACTGGCAAAAAATGCTGAAAAGCTTTTATACACCGTTTCATAAAACGGTTGAAACAACTTCCGAAAATAGTGAGCGCGCAAGTGGTGAAAGGGTTTTAGGAAAAGATCCGGCCAGCGGCAAACCGGTAAGCGTTAGGATAGGACGTTTTGGTCCGTTAGCGCAAATTGGCGAAACCGTTGAAGGTTCTGATGAAAAGCCACGTTTTGCCAGCTTAAGAAAAACACAAAGCATTGAAACAATAACTTTAGAAGAAGCTTTGGATCTTTTTAAATTACCAATGACCCTTGGTGTTTATAATGGCAAAGAAGTTATTGTAAATGTTGGTCGTTTTGGCCCGTATATTAAATTAGACGAAGCTTTTATTTCTATTCCAAGAACAATAGATCCTTTAAGCATGGATCTGGAAGCGGCAATTGTTATTATAAAGGAAAAAGAACAGGCAGATGCTCCTGTGGCACATTACAAAGGTAAAGGGGTAACAAAAGGCAAAGGCCGTTTTGGTCCGTTTATTAAATACGAAGGCATGTTTATTAATGTACCTCGTGCTTATGATTTTGATAACCTGTCGCAAAGTGATATTAACGAGTTGATCGAAAAAAAACTCGAAAAAGAAGCTAACCGTTATATTCAAAATTGGGAAGATGAAAAGATCTCGATAGAGAACGATCGTTGGGGACCAATCATTAAATTTGGTAAAGTAAAGTATAAAATAATTAAAGAAGGTGGCGGTAAATACACGCCTGCCGAATTAGCTGAGCTTTCTTTAGATGAGGTGAAGGCAATTGTTGTATTGCAAAACCCAAAAGCATTTGATAAAAAAGGAGCTAAAAAAGGTGCAACTAAAAAAGCAGTAGTTAAAAAATTACCTACTACTAAAACAACTACAAAAGCAGTTGTAAAAAAAGCGGCCAGCAAAAAAGCTGTGCCCGTTAAAAAAACTGCTGCAAAAAAATCTGCGTCAACAAACAAAGCGGTAATTAAAAAGGTTGTAAAAAAAGGCGCGGCAAAAAAGAAAGCAGCTAAGAGAAAATAATTTCTTTTTAATATTTCGTCCCTACGGGACTTAAAATTCCTTTACACTAATTCTCTAACAATATTAAGTCCCTGACGGGACTTTTTTGTTTGATACAATAAGCGCCAGGGATGAGAAGGGTTTAGTTCTTTTGCCTGCTAAGGCAAAAAACCGTAGCGAAGCGAAGCCCGTAACAGCCCGCCCGGGCGCCAAAAAAAATAAATAAAATGTTTTCTTAAGGCCGATACTTACTTTTGCTTAAAATTTTCTGGCTATCGGTTTCGCTCATTAATTGTTCTAATGTTACGCCTTCATTATTCTTCATATAACTTCTAACAATTTGCCAGCCTATCCACATGGCAATACGAGGCGGGCATTCTTTGCTTATCGCTCCGGTAAATGGCCCGTCGCTTGTTAACTCTTGTACGGTCTTTAAATTATTTTCATACAAACGGTTCTTCTCGGCAAAATAGCCCCACAAATTTTTTTCATTCTCTTTACAATACTTCATTTGTGCTGAAGTGTAACCAATAATCATGCTATCATTTGAATTTGGTAACAAGGCGTTAATGGCGTAAAATATCTTACCGTAAAAAATGGTGTGATACAGTAAGGTGTTCACAGGTTTTTCAGTATCAAATTCAGTAAGTATCCAGCCTTTTGCAAGGTGTGGTAAAATATGATCCTTATTCATGGTTCTTAACTGGTACCTTGGCGTATTCAACATTTGATAGAACTTTGCGGTATCATTCAAATACATATCCATGCCTAAAATCAAAGCACTGTCCATATAAGCAACTGCATAATTATAGCCGGTTGTGCAGGTAATTAATTTTGTGGGTATTTTTCTTTTAGGAAAATGATATTTAAAGCGTTTTACGCAATTTGTTAACTCGTTGTTTATTTCTTCAATAGTAGTATTAGGGTAAAGTTTACGCACATAAGCATAGGTTTCTTTCATATCCTTATCCTGTGTAAAATCCAGTATCTTTTGTTTATATAAGCTGTCGTGCGTACCACCTGCATTTAAAAAACCTGCAACATAATGCTCGTAATAGGAACCGTATTTGGCGTTAAGTGATCTATCTGTTGCTTCAAAATTGGCAGCTGTAAAACTAAACAGGTCATTTTCTAACCGCAAAACCTCAAGTGGTTTAACATCCACGTTTGAAATATCTACATCAAGGGTGTTGTTTTTGCATGAATAAAAAATCAGAATAATAATTGGAATAAAAAGAATTCTTTTATACATGAAGTAAATTTTTATATTTGTAAAGTTAATTATAAAATAAAATAATAATGAAAAAAATACTATTCACGTTTATTTCAGTTAGTATATTATGTGCTTCATTAAATGCACAAACAAATACAACAACGCCTACTCCTGAAGTAGATCGTAAAGAAGCGGAATTTGATAAAAAATTTCGTTTTGGTATCAGGGCTACGCCTCAGCCAACCTGGTATAAAAGCGATAACAATAATTCAAAAGGAGCAGGCGCAACGTTTGGTTTTGGTTTTGGTTTGATCATGGAATTTAGATTGTCAAAGATCATACATTTCTCAACCGGTATTGGTGGCGATTTTGAAGGTGGTTATATTTCTTACAGAAATGATAATGATTTTAACGTTAACGGCATTCTTACCAGCGAAGGCGAATATGTTGAGTCGAAAGACGGAAAGTTTACACCGGAACAACAATTGGCAAATGGCAATACCCAATACATTCTTAAAGAAAGAAGGGTAAAAACAACGTTTGTTACAATTCCATTAATACTAAAAATGATGACAGACGAATATAGCGGGGCAAGATATTTCGCCAACGCCGGCTTAGAGCTTGGCATTCGTGCTAAAACACAGGCAAAGGATAGTTATGTCAGTGGTATCAGATCAACCGTTTCAGGAACAAATACAACTACAGCTTTTGTTGGTGAAGATGAATTAACAAAATCAGATATCAATATTGGGAAAGATGCTTCATTAGCACCGTTAAGATTAGGAATGAATTTAGGTTTAGGTATGGAGTACCGTTTAGGAGGAAGTACTTCTCTGTTATTTTCGGCAAACTATTTTCAGTCTTTTACTAATTTAATGAGAAAAGATTCTAAATATCTTGTAAAAGCAACAGTTCCAAACGTTTTAGATCCTTTAAACCAGGGTTTATTTATGCGTGCCGTTAGAATCAATATTGGCCTTTTATTCTAATATATAACAATAAAACACAGGTTATTTAAAAAGCTACCAAACCGGTAGCTTTTTTTGTCGAAAATATGAGGTTTTTTGACGAAAATGAGCTAAAAAACAATCTTTTTGTTAAAAAACAAGCAAAAAATAGCTTTTTTTATATAAAAATACAGTTATTTTTGCCCCCACTAACTAACTAAACTTTTAATCATGAAATTAAACGAAATTCAGGATTTAATAAAATTTGTATCAAAAAGCGGTGTAAGCGAAGTTGAGCTTGAAACAAAGGAAATTAAGATTGTGATCAGAACTCCAAAAAGCGCCGTGCCGGTGGTTATGCAAGCCGCACCTGTAATCACTACTCCTGCTATTACAACGCCCGTTGCCAATGTAACCAACACTACACCGGTAACAACCGAAAATAAAACTACCACTCCGGTTAACAACAGCGGAGTTGATGAATCAAAATACGTAACTATTAAATCACCAATGATCGGCACTTTCTACCGTTCGGCTGGTCCTGATAAACCTGCATTTGTTCAGGTTGGTGATGAGATTGCCGCAGGTAAAGCAGTTTGCATTATCGAAGCAATGAAATTATTTAACGAAATTGAAAGCGATGTAAAAGGTAAGATCGTTAAAGTTTTGGTTAACGATTCTACACCTGTTGAATACGATCAACCATTATTCCTTGTAGATCCTTCTTAATTATTTAAGATTTTAGAACTTAGATTTAGAAATATTAAAATTTCAAAATTTAATCAAATTAAGTATTTAAAAACAAAGGTTTCAGCTTTTCGATTTGCTTTTCAAATCTTAAATCTCAGATCTTAAATCTAAAATTAAAGATGTTTAAAAAAATATTAATAGCCAATCGTGGTGAAATTGCCTTAAGGGTAATTCGTACGTGCCGCGAAATGGGAATTAAAACAGTTGCTGTTTATTCAACTGCCGATAAAGATTCTTTACACGTTAAGTTTGCCGATGAGGCTGTATGTATTGGCCCACCGCCAAGTAAAGACAGCTACCTGAACATGGCAAACATTATTGCAGCTGCAGAGATTACCAATGCCGACGCAATACATCCGGGTTATGGTTTCTTAAGCGAGAATGCAAAATTCTCTGAGATCTGCCGTCAGAATAAAATAAAATTTATTGGCGCCAGTCCTGAAATGATCAATAAAATGGGCGATAAGAGCAACGCTAAAGCTACAATGATAGAAGCAGGCGTTCCTTGCGTTCCCGGTTCTGTTGGATTATTAGAAAGCGCAGAGCAGGGCATGAAGCTGGCAAACGATATTAAGTACCCTGTAATTATTAAAGCTACAGCCGGTGGTGGTGGTAAGGGTATGCGTATTATTTGGAAAGAAGAAGATTTTCAAGCAGCATGGGATAGCGCTACACACGAAGCTACGGCTGCGTTTGGTAACGGCGCTATGTACATGGAAAAATACATTGAAGAACCACGTCATATCGAAATTCAGATTGTTGGCGATCAACATGGCAAAGCGTGCCACTTAAGTGAACGCGATTGTTCAATTCAACGTCGTCATCAAAAACTGGTTGAAGAAACACCTTCGCCATTTATGACGCCTGAGTTGCGCGAAGCAATGGGTAATGCTGCTGTTAAAGCTGCTTTATCTATTGGTTACGAAGGTGTAGGTACCGTTGAGTTTTTAGTGGATAAACACCGCAATTTTTATTTCATGGAAATGAATACGCGTATCCAGGTAGAGCATCCTATTACTGAAGAAGTAATTAATTACGATTTAATACGTGAACAAATTTTGGTAGCTGCGGGCGTTCCTATTTCAGGAAAAAATTATTACCCGCAATTACACGCTATTGAGTGCCGTATCAATGCAGAAAATCCTTTCATGAATTTCGTTCCTTCACCGGGTGTTATTACCACATTACATACGCCGGGCGGACACGGTATTCGGGTAGACTCGCATGTTTACAGTGGTTACCGTATTCCACCAAACTATGATAGTATGGTTGGTAAATTAATTACGGTTGCACAAACCCGCGAAGAAGCCATTGCAAAAATGCACCGCGCTTTAAGTGAGTATGTTATTGAAGGCGTTAAAACAACAATTCCTTTCCATTTAAAATTAATGCAAAACGAAGATTTTAAAGCGGGAAATTATACTACTAAATTTTTAGAAACATGGGATTTTAAAAATGCATAAATGGTCATGCCGAACTTGATTCAGCATCTCAGCACGTAAAAATTTTATTAAAAGCCTTCACAAATCGTGAAGGCTTTTTCGTTTAATTAAATTTTAATCTGCGTAAGCACACAAGCTGAGTTGGCCTCAAAGAATTTGTTTGAAGTCTTGACTTTTGCTCAATTTTTTGTCAAGAAAAAGTTGAAGGAAGTAAATTAGAAAATCTTGATTTTCAATATTTACAGTATTAAAGAAATGAAGAAGACAAATTTTGCCATTAAATTTTGTTTTAACAAGGGCTTATATTTCTTTTCAGGTTCTTGCGTCCAACCAATTGTATGCGCTGTATAATCACTTATGTAATAAGTTATGCAATCATAATTTTTTCCTATTCCTGTATTCATAACTTCTTGTCTTAGTTCTTTTTTTACAAGACGTCGTCTTTTGTCAAACCAGTATTTATGTATGTATAGGTCAGGCGCTCCTAAATAATGAATACTCTCGTGAGCTATAGTTCGTGATTTATTATGGCCTATATAAGTTTCTCCACCAGAATAAAATCCATTTATTTTACTTTTTTTTGCTTTTATTAGATGAATAACAATAAGCTGATTGGGTGTAACCGATCTGTTTAGATTACGCTTTTTAATAATATTGTAAATAGAAGTATCTTTTATTTGCTTTGCAATGGAGTCAAAAAGGGCAGTCTTCCAATTAACTTTTTCTATTTTTTCTTCCTGCTTTTTAGTTTTTTTTCTTGTAACTACTTTAAAATAATTTTTCAAATAAAGTCTTTGAACACTGTTACTTGGTAATTTATGAATAAATGTATTTTTTAAGTTAGTATCTTTATTATCCGGCCAATGCTCTTTAAAACTAAGCCGCTGTTTTTTTTTTGAAGCTTCTTCACTTATCCAATCATAAGCTTTTTTTGATTCTCTTATAAATGAATTCGCTAAAGTAGTATCTGCGATTTTGTTTTTATTGCTGGAAATAATGAAGTGGTAAACATTAACAGAGTTTGTGATAGGTTGCTTTTTTAAGGGTACAGGAATTTTAATAAGGAAGCAAGAATTTAAGAATAGCAGAATAGAAAAAATTAAATAAATACTTCTAAAAGGCATTCTCTTAATTTTGTTTCGTAATTTTAAATAAAAATAGCCAATTAAAATTGTTATAACAAATGGCATTCATATCAAACAGAACAGGTAAGCCTATGGGTTCATTAAATGATAAACCTGTAGAAGAAGAAAAAACCAAGAAGAAAAAAGACAGGAAAGCAACGCTAATAGCTATCCTGATAATGGCCGTTCTTTTTGTAGTGATTTGGTTTGGACTGGAATTTTTAGCCACCGAGCATCCAATAAGTCATACGCCAATTACAATTGCTGGTAAAGAACGCGTACTTAAATTCTCTGAAAAAACAAGGGGTTATACGAATAAAGATCAAACCACAGGCATACGAGAATCGGGCACTTCGCACTACGGTTATTTTTTAGAGTTGGTAGATAGTGTAGCAAAAAAGTCGTTGCATAAATTAAAATTTAAAGCGCCGGTTCACAATATTCAAAACACACCGCAAATGTATATTGCTTCAAACGGAAATATTTGGCTGGTATCTACAAGCAATGGTTTTAACCGAGATGAAGAAGGTTTTATTTTAAAGTTTATTATCAGTAACGATAGTATAAAACAATTGGATTATATCCTAGATGAGTTATATGGCATTCGTGATATAAAAGATAATAAAGTGATGCTGGCAAAAGGTAGCGAGTTTTATCAGGCCTATAATGAGTTTTTTGGAGGCATTTATCTTGATCTGGAAACCGGGAAGATAATTGATAACAGAAAAAAATAAGAGACCTGTTTATTTCTAAAACTGATAAGCAATTCCAATTCCCAAAACATCCTGGTTATTTTTTACACCTTTAAACAAATTGCCGTTAGAAATGTGTACGGCATTGACACTAACCTTAATATGTTTGGTAATGTTATGACTCAACGAAAATTCGTGATGCAAACAAAAGCCCATATTAGTAATACCATCGTTCGTATTGCGTTTTACCACCTCGCACCATACCACACCACCCTGGTAACTTAAATAGGTTCTCTTTATTACCAAAAAACTAAAGCGCGCACCCATGCCTAATGCATAGTTACCGTATTTAGAATGGTGCACAATCAAATTGGCGTTTATCTTTAATAATTTATCATGCGCTTTTAAGTTTACATAATTCAAATCAAATTGAAAGGGCAAAGAAATATTATAGGTAAAGTTTATTGGTTCAAAGCCCTGCGTGGCAGTTTCCCGGTTTCTGAATACGCCACCTATAACTTCTATTTCCGGTTTTTTGATGTACAATTTAAAAACACCGCGTTCGTTCTCACGCGCTTTGTTTAAGCTGTCCAGCAGCTGTTGTCTTTCGCTTTGCGAAAAGCAATACGATGACGCTAGTATGAAACAAAACAGTAGCCTCATTTTTTAATTGATAATATCACCTTTATTATCGGCCAGTCTTTCTTTCCATTTTTGTATTTCTTCGCTAGAGTCACCTTTCCAATCTTTTGCTTCTCCAACAATTTTTAATGGCCCTACCGTGCGGTAAGAGCGGGTAGGGTTGCCCGGAAATTTTTTGTTGGTCACATTCGGGTCATGCTCTATGCTTCCCGTTGCCTCAACAATATAAATACGTTCGCGGCCATCACCTTTGGCCAATGCTGCGGCAAGTCCGGCGCCGTTAGGCAATGCTGTAAAATAAATATGGTTCATGGTAAACCCATCTTTGTAATTAGAGTTGTGCCCTGCCCTTAAAAGTTCGCCAACTTTCAGATCCGCTTTGGTGCCATGGTAAAACGGACCTTTATCTGTTACTTCTTCTGTAAAGGAATCAGCACTATCAAAATTCTTTTTAGCGTTTACACTGTCGTTCAGCTCTTCGTAACATGTTGCAATGTTTGTATAGAGCGGCGCAAAGGCCGGCTTTACAGCATGGTCATTTACTTTTAATGCCAGTTCAAGATCCGTTTCCAGCCATTTTAATGTATCTTTAATATTATCCTGCTGCCTTGCCACGTAATGCGCGGCAATAAATTTTTCAAAATTATTGCTCGCTTCGTTCCAAGCTTGCATAAACAGTTGTCTGGCTTCTGCTGTTTTGCCTTTCTCTTCCATATCCATGCCTTGTATACAGAGCCTTACAATTAAGTTTTTTGGACTGAATTCCATCGCTTGATCGTTTATGAGTGAACCATGTAATAAGCGCTTACCGTGTTGTTCAAAGCTTATTGCATTTTTAATTGTAAATACTTTTTTAAAGTTACAAAAAAAGTTTTTTAAAAAAGAAATGGTCTGCTCTATAAAGGGCAGACCATTTTTTATAAATTAAATAATAACATGTAAGCCGTTTTATTTTAGACCTGCTAACATATTGTCCAGGTTCTCTAACGACATGGTATAACCTTGTTTAAAGCCGTCTAAAATACTTTCCATACGTGTAAGCGATTCGTTATAAATACTAATGCTCACTTTTGTTTTGCCATTGTTTTCGCTAAAGGTATAATCCCATTCAGAGCCCGGTAATTGAGGGTTCTCATCTTTATCGGCAAAGGCATTGTGCATTTTAAAATTTGTTTTAGGGCTAATAGAAGTAAATGTTTGTATGGCCCAGCCTTCTTTACCATCCGGCCCCACCATGGCGTAAAAACGTTTGCCGCCTACTTCAAAGTTCATGTATTTTGTTTTAGCGGTAAAGGGCTTAGGCGCTACCCACTGATCTAACAATTCTTTTTTTGTAAAGGCGTCCCAAACCAGGTCAAGGTCTGCATCAAACTCGCGGATAATGTAAACCATTTTGGTTTCTTTGTTAACAGTAAAATCAAATTGCAAATTGCTGTTCATATTTTTTAGTTTTAAAAATTAATAATTTATTTTTTCAGACTCAATATTAATTCGTCCAGGTTACCAACGGCCATGCTAAAGCCTTCTTTAAAGCCCATGTTTACCATGGCTTCCACGTCTTCTAACTTATCATGTGTCATTACAATGTTTACTAAGGTTTTTCCATTGCTTTGGCTAAAGTTGGTGTTCCATAAAGAGCGGGGCTTAATGTTGTTTTCTTTGCCTTGCTCATCGCAAAAGGTATCTAACCAGCTTAAAAGTTTTTGTTTTTTTATGGCTTTATAATCCGCGCGGCACCACATTTTTTCGTTCTGAGGGCTTACCATCGCGTATAGCCACATACCGCCAACGTTTAGCTCTAAGGTTTTTGTTTCAATGTGGTAAGGTTTGGGTGCCCACCATTGGTCTAACAGTTTAGGGTCGGTCCATGTCTTCCAAACCAATTCTAAATCGCCATTAAATTCGCGGTTAATGCGAATGCATTTGTTTGCTTTATCAAGCGTAAAATCAAATAATAAATTGCTGTTCATCGTTTTTTCTTTTTAAGTGTTGCTAAAAGGTCATCCAATTGGTTAAAGCGTATTTCCCAGGTTTTGCGAAATTGCTCCAGCCATTTGTCTATTTCTTTCATTTTATTTATTTGTAAGCTGTAATATATTTCACGACCCTGCTGTTCTTGTTTTATCAATTCGCATTCTGTGAGTATCTTAATGTGGTTAGATACACCCTGCCGCGAGATCTCAAAATGTTCGGCAAGTGCGTTGGGTGTCATGGCTTGTACCAGAAGCAGGCTTAAAATGGCCCGTCGTGTTGGATCGGCAATAGCCTGGTAAATGTCTCTTCTCATTGTTGTATAATTTAATATGCAAGTAATCGTTTGCAAATATATGTGCAAATGATCGTTTGCGCAAATTTATCTTAAATTTTTTTTGTAAGGGGTTGGGAATGAAAATGAAGAATTAATAGCTATGTGGGTTTTTGATCTTTGAACTCAAAACATCTTAGCCAGCAGTAGGTACTTTTAGGTAAAAAAAACCGTTTTTTTGCTTTTTTTTCTGCATTTTAAGTTGTGTTACTTCGCTGTTACGGTTATGTTACGGTTATGTTGAAGTTATGTTAGTGTTATATAGGTGTTATATAGCCCTTTTTGGTTTCCGGGCCTAATTGTTAAAAAGCAACCTATTTAACAAAAAAACTGCCAGGCAAGTGCCGGGCTACTCTCTATCTTAGGCCTCTCAAAGGCCACAAAAGAGCTGTTATTGCTTTCCTGTCATTTTGGCTCCTCTTTTTTTTAATTTTCTTAAATTGCCTTTATGGAATCTTAAAAAGATTTGCATCTAAATATAAAACAAACGCTATGAAGATCTCAATAAACGAACCCTGCCACGAAAACTGGGATAATATGACCCCCAACGATAAAGGTGCTTTTTGCTTAAGCTGCCAAAAAAATGTAGTAGACTTTAGTAATAAAACGTTAACACAGATAAAAGATTTCTTTCGCAAAAAAGCCGGCAACGAAACCGTTTGTGGTCGCTTTGACGAAAGCCAGCTAGAAGCTTTGACCTTTGATGATTTTTTTGAGCAATTCCTTAAAATGAAATTTGTAAGAAAGGTAGCTCTTATTGTGTTTTTTGTGTTTGGCTTAAGCCTGTTTTCAGGCGCACAAACCAAGCCTGATTTTCGCCCAAAAATGGGAGCAGTAGCTTACGTGCCGCAAGACACTGCCAAAAAAGTATGTAAAAAAGATACGTTAGAAGAAATTCACATGATAAAAGGCCGCATAAAATACGATCCTGATCGTAACAAACAACCAAAGCCTAAGAAGAAAAAAATGATGGACGAACCATTAACCGAAGATAAGAACGCTAAACCCTCAAAATAAGTTTATGAAAATTGCTATTAACGAACCCTGCCACGAAGACTGGGATAAAATGACACCCAACGAACAAGGCGCTTTTTGCCTGGCCTGCCAAAAAACGGTGGTTGACTTTAGCAGCAAAACCATTGCAGAGATAAAAAACTTTTTTACTTTGAAACCAAAGGAAGAAAGCGTGTGCGGCCGTTTCAGAGATGAACAATTGCATGAACTCAGCTTTGACGATTTTATAACTGAGTTTATGAGCTGGAAATTTTTAAAGCGCGCAGCGGTAATTTGTTTTTTGGTATTAAGCACTACGTTTTTTAGCAGTTGTTCTTCTGCCGAAAAAAAATGCGATGCTGATGGAACCAACATTCAGAATAACAACAACAATTACGAACACACTGCCGGTGTGGTAGCTATTGATACGAATTATAATAAGGTTATTAACGAAGTAACAGACAGCTTACCGAAAAACACATCTATGGTTTTGAACGATAGCACCAAAACAAAAAAAACGAAAAAGAAAAAAGTAAAAGAACCTGAGAAACCGATCATTCATATGAAAGGGGATGTAGCCGTAAACTAATTTGATGCCATAAAATTTGTTGTATAACTTTTTGCTTAATAAGGTGGTATTAAAACTGTTTAACCTTCAAAACTTTCTAACTTTAAAAACTCTTACTTATGAAAATTTCAATTAACGAACCCTGTCACGAAAACTGGGAAAAAATGAGCGCTAACGAGCAGGGCGCCTTTTGTTTAAGCTGTCAAAAAAATGTGGTAGACTTTAGCAAGAAAACCCTCTCGCAGATAAAAGAATTTTTTGAGAACAAAAAAGATAACGTGTCTGTTTGTGGCCGTTTTGAAGAAGATCAGTTAACGCAAATGAGTTTTGATGATTTTTTTGAACAGTTTCGCACCTGGAAATTTTTTCAAAAACTGGCGCTGGTTACGTTTTTTGTATTTGGTTTAAGTTTGTTTAGCCAGGGCCAGAATACGACCAAGCATCCAAAAATGGGGAAGGTAGCTTATACGCCTACCGATACCATTAAAAAATGTGAGGCCGATACTACGCATACACCTAAAAAACAAAAAGCCTCAACTAAAGGTTCTAACAAAAAGCAATCCAAAAAAGATCAGCCCCCACATATTGTAGGCGAGATAATGATAGAGGATAAGAACAAATAATTTTTAATTTACCTGAATGAAAATTACAATTAACGCACCCTGCCACGAAAATTGGGAAAAAATGACACCCAATGATAAAGGCGCATTTTGTTTATCCTGTCAAAAAAATGTAATTGACTTTTCTAGCAAAAGCGTGAAACAGATAAAAGATTTTTTTAATGAGCTGCCGCAATCCAATAATGTGTGTGGTCGCTTTAAAGAAAAACAACTCAATGATCTAAGCTTTGATCATTTTATAAATGAGTTCATGAGCTGGAAATTGGTAAAAAAGATGGCTGTTATTTTTTTTCTTTCATTGGGCGGTGCTTTATTTACCGGTTGCTCATTAGTGGAAGATAAACACGTAGTGGGAGAGGTTGAAATGTTGCCCGATACCATGAAAGTTGCAAAACAGGTAAACGACACCATTAAAAAGAATGTTATGATGCTGGGCGAGCCAGCCATTGTACAAAACGAAATAAAAGACAAAACCAAATGCGAAGTTGATTCTTCAAAGAATAAAATAGGTAAGTCAAAGAATTTTCATATGATGGGAGGGCCAATGGTAACAAGGGATACGGTTAATCATTCGAAATAATTTTTTTATTTTTCGAATAAGTTTTTGTCCTTACTTTTTTGCTTGAACAAAAAAGTATGCAAAAAATTCAAGGCTTCAAATAAATTCTTTGATTTGCAGTTTATAATTTTTTTGTGGGGCCCGCAAACTCACCACTTCAGGAAAATACCTTGCTGGTGGCTCAAACAGGGAGGGCTCGAATAATTTTATGAGCAGCAAAACGCTCAAATACAATTATTTTGATACGCTCATAAAATTTGCCAAGTTTAAAAAATTAAAACACAAATCTTATAGAATTTTTTTTGAGGCCGACTCATCTTGTGTGCTTACGCGGATTGTTACAGTTAATGCCTGCGTTGGCCCGACAAAACGCTGAGCGTGGGTGGGGTGAATTGATTTTTCGTAGAAAGACAATAAAGTTCTCGATAGAAATCTATCGGGATCGTTGGAAATTTGTTCATCACAATTATGCGCTTAGCTGAACGGGGTGTGCAATTTTGAGCTTTTGTAGAGATAGCTGACGGCTAAGCTAGGCGGTTAGTGTTTGAGCGTTTAGAAAGAAAGGTTAGACAGCCAGCGGTTTTATTTTGGCTGTTTCCACATCGTCAAAATAAAAATCTCATTCAAAAGTTCAAAAGCGTTTTGGTTACTTTTGCGCGCCAAAAGTGACAAAAGAAAATTAACTTAATTTTTGCTCTCACTTTTTGTGCTACGACAAAAAGTGAAGCTTAATTTTAAAAAAAATAAAAAAGGAATTAAAAAAAACATTTTTAGTTAAATTCCTATCGATGTCGAGGTAAGACTCGTCATCGCGGGCTACATGCCTCACGATGTACTTCTCAGTAGGAAGCAAACTATTTGGATCGTTTTGCATAACGAACACTATGCGGAATTTCTTTAACTATAGTTTTTGATCATCTTTTCCAAAACATCAATAGCACTTTTGCTGATTACCGTGCCCGGACCAAAAATAAAAGAAACACCGGCTTTGTATAAGAAATCGTAATCCTGTTGAGGTATTACTCCTCCGGCAACGATCATAATATCATCGCGGCCATATTTTTTTAATTCGGTAATTACTTGTGGTACTAACGTTTTGTGGCCTGCCGCTAAGCTCGAGATGCCTAAGATGTGAACATCATTTTCTACCGCCTGTTTGGCAGCTTCAGCAGGAGTTTGAAATAACGGCCCAATATCAACATCAAAACCCATATCAGCAAAGCTCGTGGCAATTACCTTAGCGCCACGGTCGTGTCCGTCTTGTCCCATTTTAGCCACCATAATACGTGGGCGTCGACCATCCATTTTCGCAAACTGATCAGCTAATTCTTTGGCTTTAGAAAAATCCTTATCCATTTTTATTTCTTTACTGTAAACACCCGCAATTGATTTTATCTGGGCTTTGTAGCGGCCAAATTCTTTCTCCAGGGCGGAAGAGATCTCACCTAAAGTGCAACGGCATTCGGCTGCAGCAACGGCTAATTCCAATAAATTACCCTTACCGGTTTTAGCGGCTTCGGTTAAAGCATTTAAGGCTTTTTCTACTTTACTGTTATCGCGTTCTGATCTTAATTTTTTTAAACGTTCAATTTGCTGGTTGCGTACCTTAGTGTTATCCACATCTAAAATATCCATTTGTGTATCGTCTTCTATTTTATAACGATTCACGCCCACAATAATATCTTTACCGCCGTCAATGCGCGCTTGCTTGCGGGCGGCAGCCTCTTCAATCCGCATTTTAGGGATACCGGTTTCAATGGCTTTGGCCATACCGCCTAATTTTTCTACTTCTTCAATTAAGGCCCAGGCTTTGTGTGCAATTTCGTGTGTTAGTTTTTCAACGTGGTAACTGCCACCCCATGGGTCAACTACTTTGGTAATATTTGTTTCGTTTTGTAAAACCAGTTGTGTATTACGGGCAATGCGAGCGCTAAAATCGGTTGGTAAAGCAATGGCTTCATCTAATGCATTGGTGTGTAAACTTTGTGTATGACCCATAGCAGCAGCCAAAGCTTCAACGGCAGTGCGCGTAACGTTGTTATAAGGATCCTGCTCTGTTAAACTCCAGCCACTGGTTTGGCAGTGCGTTCTGAGTGCAAGTGATTTAGAATTTTTTGGATTGAACCGCTTCACAATTTTTGCCCACAACATGCGTGCAGCGCGCATTTTTGCAATTTCCATATAATGGTTCATGCCAATGGCCCAAAAGAAAGATAAACGCGGAGCAAACGAATCTATATCCAGTCCTGAATTAATCCCTGTTCTCAAATATTCCAAACCATCTGCTAATGTATAAGCCAATTCAATATCAGCGGTAGCGCCTGCTTCCTGCATGTGGTATCCGCTGATAGAAATAGAATTGAACTTAGGCATATTCTTAGAAGTGAATTCAAAAATATCCGCAATAATTTTCATGCTAGGCAAAGGTGGATAAATGTAGGTATTGCGCACCATGAACTCTTTCAGGATATCATTTTGAATGGTGCCTGTTAACTTATCCATACTAACGCCTTGCTCTTTGGCGGCAACAATGTAAAATGCCAATATCGGCAATACAGCACCGTTCATGGTCATCGATACACTCATTTCATCTAACGGTATGCTGTCAAACAAAATTTTCATATCCAAAATGCTGTCAATGGCCACACCGGCTTTTCCAACGTCACCTTCTACACGTTCGTTATCGCTATCGTAACCACGGTGTGTGGCTAAATCAAACGCAACCGATAAACCTTTTTGCCCTGCCGCTAAATTACGTTTGTAAAACGCATTACTGTCTTCAGCCGTGCTAAATCCGGCATACTGGCGGATGGTCCAAGGATTTTTTACATACATGCTGGAGTAGGGCCCGCGTAAAAACGGAGGCAAGCCCGCAGCATAATTTAAATGTTCAAAGTTTTTAATGTCACTAAATTGATAATTGTTTTCAATATCAATTTGCTCAGCAGTTTGAAACGCTTCTTCTTTAGGAAAATTAGTTTCACCTTTTGCTTTGTAGTTTATATGATTGAGCGACTTACGCATTAATTAAAAAAATTATCAAGTTCAAAATTCAATACTACGTTATTTATTGGCAACTGTTTAAGTTCTTCTGATTGCTGTTTTGAAACCGAGATCTTTTCTTTTTCATTCTTAAATTTATTTACACCAATAGCTAATTGTTTCCCGGTTTTAAATAATTCGTTTCTTTTCTCGGTTTGTGTTTTTATTTCAGAAGAAAAAATACCTTTTTCAATACATTTAAGATAGCCGCCTTCTTTTTCAAAACGTTTAAAGGTTTCTAGGGCTTTAACAGCAATGGCATCGGTAATGCTTTCAATATAGTAGGAGCCGCAAGAGACGTCTGCCATTTTATTTAAATAGCTTTCATCTTTTAAAATTAATTGTTGGTTTATGGCCATGCGCGACGATAGCTTTTCGTTCTCGCTAAACAATACATCAAATTCATTCACAATTAGTTCGTTGCAGCCTCCAGCCACAGCAGCCATGGCTTCTACGGTTGTTCTTAATAAATTATTGTATTTATCAGATACTGATTTGTTGTTCAAACTGGTCTCCACAATTAAATATAGCTCATTCTTTAAATTGTATTCTGCTTTTAAAACAGTCCAAAGTCTACGTACAGCGCGCAACTTGGCTATTTGTATAAAATAATCGGAGTTGATACCTGCTTTAATTACAAAATTACTTTCAGGCAATTTGTTTGCTTGTAAATATTCATTTAATGCAGAAAGTATAATGGCCACTTCGTAATAAGCCAAACAATTTTGATTATGAAATGGCAATACATTAATACTTATTGTTTTTATGTTTTTGTAATTTTCAAACAAAGAAATTACTGTATTCCACTTCTCAAACTCTGCTTGATTTTTAAGAGACGAAGGAATTAAAGAGCAGTTGAGCTCGTTTAAATTATAATGTTTCTCTAAATAATCTTTTAATGTTAGCGCAGTAGTTTCATCAACAATAAAGGTAGATTGTATATAGTTTAACTGAACGTCTTTCAGTGCAATTTCAAAGTCAGCATCTTTGCAATTTATAGAAACAGAGCTGGCGCCACGGCCTAGGTCTTTTAATAACTCTGCATTAATTTCTTTTGACGATAAATTCTCTTTGTGTACACAAATCTCCCAATCCGCGTGCGTAAAAGCAGGATCGTAAGTTTGTTTAAGATCTTCCTGTGTATAAAAAGGCTGAATGGTAAAACCATTCTCATTATCCCAAACTAAATTCTCAAAAGGTTCTCCTTTAAGGTCTTTAACCAATTGGTTTTTCCAATCACTTGCTGTAGTAGAAGGAAATTCTGAAAATAACTTTTGCATTTCCTTAATAATTAAAAGATCTGGCTGATTTCTTTTTTAATGTATTCAAGGGCCACATCATTAGGCAAGCGCTTGTCCAGGTTAGCGGTAATATTTAATACCATCATGGCCAGTTCGGTGCTGCTGTTTTCATGCGCTACTTTTGTTGCTGAGATATTAATAAGCTTAATGATCTCTTCTTTTGCGGTTTTTACAAGCTCCCAGGCATTGTGACTAATGTAGATCTGTTGCGAAAGGTTATGTTCGTATTCAGTTTTAATAGTTTTAACCAATTCTATTTGCAGCTGTTGAGCCGTCATGCCATGTTTGTTTACCCTTACTACTAAAGTATCGGGATGGATCCTCTCTAAGAAAATAACAACGCGCTCATAGGCTCCCAGTTTTAAGGGAGTAATGGCGGATTGCACACTTTTTTTCAATTCATGGTCACGTCTTTTTTGTTCACTATCCAAAAAGCGGTGCACTGTAAAAAAGGCTGCGGCAAACACCGCTGCAGCAGGTAAAAATATTTTTAAAATTTCTATTAATCCGTCCATAACTTATGTTTGTTTGCCACTAATATCGGTTTTTTTGCTTAATTTTTTGGTTATTTTCCATAGCTTATTTAAAATTTAGGGTATTTTAGTGCTTGCTTATGGAATTTTAGGTTTATAAGCATCTAAATTTAAAAAGATACACTATGTTATTTAAAAGATCAATAAGTTTTGCAATAGTTATGCTTGCTTCGGCGGCCTTAGGACTAGGGTTGTTTTATAAATTTTCACCAAAAAAAGATATGATTTTATTCGATAAAGGAGATTCTTACCAAAAATTATGGAAAAAGGTAGATAGTTGCCAAAATAAAGGCTTAACCGAAAGCGCTTTAAAGGTGGTTGAGGCAATTTACGAAAAAGCAAAAGCCGATAACAATTCAGCCCAGTTTGTAAAAGCTATTTTACACCGTATGAAATTTGAAAGCTATAAGGAAGAATTTTCTTTAGAGAAATCGATTTTTAAATTACGTGATGAAGCAGCAGTAGCAAAATATCCTATCAAACCGGTTCTTCAAAGTATTTTGGCAGACGCTTTCTGGCAATATTTTCAAAACAACCGCTGGAAATTTTATAACAGAACCACAACCGTTGGTTTTAAAAACGATGATATTGAGACCTGGGATTTGAAAACAATTACCAATGCAGTGATAGTAAATTATAAAGCATCGTTAGAAAATGCAGATAGTTTAAAAAGAACAAAAGTTGATATTTACGATGATATTTTAAATAAAGGAACAAAAGAATGCCGCCAATGGCGCCCTACCTTATATGATTTTTTAGCGCATCGTGCCCTTACTTTTTTTATGAATACAGAGCCCGATGTATCAAGGCCTGCAGCCCAATTTAACGTGAATGGTGAAGAATTTATAAAGCCATTTTCTGAATTTGTGAATGTAAAAATTAAAAACCCTTCCGATTCGTTAGAGCTAAAATATTACGCTTTACAATTAATGCAGGATCTTACTATGTTTCACGAAAATGATGAGAACCCAAATGCATTAATAGATGTAGAGTTGATGCGTTTAAATTATGTTCAGGCCAACTCACAAAATCCCAAAAAAGATACTTTATATCTTAATGCCTTAAAAGCCATCCAGGAAAAATTTTCAAAGAGTGATCGTGTTACCGAGGTGGATTATTACATGGCTAACTGGCATAACAACAAAGCCACTCAATACAAACCATTAGAAGGAGATGTTTATAAATGGGAAAAGAAAACCGCTGTTGAAATTTGTGAAACAGCACTTGCAAAATACCCTAAATCGTATGGCGCCGCCATGTGTAAAAATTTGATCTATACTATAAACACAAAAAATTACAATTTAATTATTGAAGAAGCCAATGAGCCTAAAAAACCATTCAGAGCATTGGTTACTTCTCAAAATATAAACAAAGTTTACTACCGAATTGTAAAAACCAGCAGCCAGGAAATAAGAACCGTGTTGCGTAAAAAATACGGTAAAGAGTTGTATGAGAAATTTGCGAGTTTCCCCACAGTAAAAACATTTACACAAGAACTTACAGATGATGGCGATTTTCAATCTCACAACACCGAGATAGTAATGCCCGAATTAGAACCGGGTTATTACATTGTATTAAGCTCGTTAAACGAAACGTTTAAATATGATAACAATCTTTCGGCTTATGCTACCTGTATTGTTTCTGATATTGCTTCTAAAGAACGTCGCCGCGATGATGGTTCTTATGATTTTTATGCGATACACCGTCAAACAGGCGAACCTTTAAAAAATATCACCGCACAATTATGGTACGAGTATTACGATTATAAAGAACGTGATTATGTAATTAAAAAAGGTGCTGCCTATAAAACTGATGATAAAGGATTTTTAAATGTTGCTGCGGGCACATCTAATAATGAAAGGCAATTTTATATTGAATTTATAAATGGAAACGATAGTTATTATAACAACAACAGTTATTACACTTACAAGCCGTATAAGGATACTCAAACACATGTAAGCTCTCATATTTTTACTGACAGGGCTATTTACCGCCCGGGCCAGACAGTTTATTTTAAAAGTATTGTTTTAGAAAGTACTGCTGGAAAGAATCAAAAATTAAAAGCCAATTACCCTGTAACCGTAACGTTTTATGATGTGAATTACCAAAACGTTGGCTCACTGAATTTAACTACCAACGAATTTGGAACAGTTAATGGCACTTTTATTGCACCTAATGGTGGCTTGAACGGACAAATGAGTATTACCGATGGTTACAGCAGTACTTATGTTTCGGTGGAAGATTATAAACGCCCAAAATTTGAAACAGAGTTTAATCCGGTAAAAGGAAGTTATCGTTTAAATGATGAGATAACGGTTAGCGGCTTTGCTAAAGCTTATGCAGGAAATGTAATTGATGGTGCGCAGGTTAAATACCGCGTGGTGCGCCGTGTTAATTATCCATACTGGTATTGGTGGTACCGCCCGTATTATAATCATGGTTCATCTGAAGTTGAAATTACCAACGGCGAAATGACCACTAATGATACCGGCGCTTACATTATTAAATTTAAAGCATTGCCGGACGAATCGGTATCTAAAAAAAGTTACGCCACCTATAGTTATGAAATAAGCGCCGATGTTACAGATATTAATGGAGAATCGCACAGCACCAGCACTTATGTTACAGTGGGTTACCAGGCTTTACAATTAAGCGTAACGAGCGAAGAGGTTGTAGAGCAAAATAGTTCAAAACCAATTCGTATCAATACAAATAATTTAAACGGCGTTGCAGAAGCAACCAAAGGCGCATTTGCGGTATACAAATTAAAACAGCCAACACGCGCATTCAGAAGCAGGCTTTGGACTCAGCCGGACAGGCACAGCATGGCAAAAGACGAGTATTATAAAACTTTTCCTTACGACTTATATGCCGATGAAACAAATAAATATAAATGGGAAAAAGATGCGAAGGTAATTGATAAGACCTTTGATACAGGATCAAAAACAGAGTACGATCTTGCTGCGGAAATAAAAATACTTAAGCCCGGCGTTTATATGATCGAAGCCAATTGTAAAGATAGATTTGGTGAAGATATAAAAGCGTTTTGTTACATCACCGTATTCAATAAGAATGGTAGCGAGCTTCCTGAACAATTGCCGGAGTGGTACTACATTAATAAAACTACTGCCGAGCCCGGAGAAACAATTAGCTTTATTTACAATTCAGCTTATCCAAATACAAATTATTTGTATGAGATAGAGCATCAGAATCAATTGTTGTCAGCTAAGGTAACGCCAATGAGTATGAAGGCTAACGATATTAAAGTAGAAGAGACCGACAGGGGCAATTTTTCTATTATCACTTCTTACGTTCGCCATAACCGTTTTTATTCAAACACGCAGGTAATTTATGTTCCTTATACCAATAAGGAAATGGATATTACTTTTGAAACATTCAGAAATAAATTATTACCTGGCCAGGCAGAAGAATGGAAACTTATTTTAAAAGATAAAAAAGGAGAAAAAGTTGCTGCCGAAATGATGGCAAGTATGTACGATGCCTCGTTAGATGCATTTAAACCTAACAACTGGTTCTTTAATGTGTTTAATACTTATTATGCAACACTTCAATGGACAGCGAATACCGATAAGCAAACCAACTCAACGGAGTTAAATAATTTAAACCGTCCGTATGAAAGTGTGCCTTACCGTTACTACGATAATTTAAATTATTACGGGTTGAGTTTTTATTACAACCGTTATTACAGAGGAGGATATGATTACGAAGGGGATGTGATGTCAGAAACAACAGCCATGCCTGCAACAGCTATGCCCGATGAAAGCAATAACAATAACCAGCCAAGAAGAGCTGCTGAGAAATCAAAGAACATGTCAAAAAAATCTGTTCTGCGCGAAGAAGCGGAACAAAAAGAATCCGGTGGGAAAGATATGGATGATGGTATTGTGGGTGGAAATACAAAAGGTACTGCAAGTACAGGAAAAGATACTGATAAACGTGGCGGTGAAGAATTAGGGGATGTAAAAGCACGTTCTAATTTTAATGAAACAGCTTTCTTTTACCCTGAACTTCAAACAAACGAAAAAGGTGAGGTCGTTATTAAATTTACAGTGCCTGAAAGTCTTACCAAATGGAAGGTAATGGGTCTGGCACATACAAAAGATCTTAAGTCGGGTCAGTTTCAAAAAGAAGTGATCACACAAAAAGATCTGATGGTGCAACCAAATGTGCCACGTTTTTTTAGAGAAGGCGATAAAATGACCTTTATTTCTAAGATCGCTAATTTATCAGATAAAGAACTTTCGGGTAATGCTGAATTAAAATTATTTGATGCGTTAACGGATCAGGAAATTTCTACAAAAATAATTGAAGCAGTTTCAGGTCCTTTTCCAACAATTGGTTCGCGTACCTTTACAGTTAAAAAAGGCTTGAGCACATCTATTGAATGGAATTTAAATATACCTGAAGGTTTTGGTGCGATTAAATATAAGATAGTAGCAAAGGCAGGAGATTTTGCAGATGGTGAAGAACAGGCTGTACCGGTATTAACCAACCGTATGCTTGTTACTGAAAGTATGCCAATGCCAATTCGCAGCAACCAAACCAAAGAATTTAACTTTACTAAATTCATTAATCAGAATAATAATTCTACTACGCTAAAAAATCATGCCTACACGTTAGAGTTTACTGCAAACCCTGCATGGTATGCCGTTCAGGCACTTCCGTACCTGATGGAGTATCCTTATGAATGTGCAGAGCAAACGTTTGCACGTTACTACGCAAATAGTTTAGCTACCTACGTTGTAAATTCAAAACCAAAAATTAAATCCATTTTTGATGCATGGAAAACGTCAAGTCCGGATGCTTTCTTATCCAACCTTGAAAAGAATCAGGAATTAAAAGCGGTGGTGTTGGAAGAAACGCCTTGGGTACTTCAGGCTAAGAACGAAAGTGAAAATAAAAAACGCGTTGGCTTGTTGTTCGACCTTAATAAAATGAGCAATGAAACTTCATTAGCACTAAAAAAATTAATGAAGAAACAAACACCCAACGGTGGCTTTATGTGGTTTGATGGTATGCCCGATGACTGGTATATAACACAACATATTACCTGTGGTTTTGGTCACTTAAATAATTTAGGTGTGGTTAAAGTACGTGATAATTCAGAAGTATGGAACATGCTGTACAAAGCAGTCAAGTATTGCGATAACAGAATGCGTGAAGAGTATGAGTATGTGAAAAAGTACAACCCAAAATATAAAACTGAAAATCATTTGAGTTATACAGCCATTCAGTATTTATACATGCGTAGTTTTTATAAAGATATAGATCGCGATAAACGCAATGTGGAGTATTTTGAATATTATAAAGCGCAGGAACAAAAATACTGGCTGGAAAACGGTAGATACATGCAGGCCATGATCGCGTTGAACTTAAATAGATTTGGAGATGTAAAAACGCCGAAGGATATTTTAAAATCATTAAAAGAGAACAGTATAAATAGCGAAGAAATGGGTATGTACTGGAAAGAGAATTATGGTTACTACTGGTACGAAGCGCCAATTGAAATGCAGGCCTTGATGATAGAAGCTTTTGATGAGATCAACAACGATACCAAATCTGTAGACGACCTTAAAACATGGTTGATAAAAAGTAAACAAACACAACATTGGGGTACAACACGTGCTACAACCGAAGCCGTTTATGCTTTATTATTAAAAGGAACCGACTGGCTGGCAACAGAACCAAATGTAGAGATAACGGTTGGCGATGTGAAGCTGGATCCAAAAAATGATAAATCGTTAAATGCCGAGCCGGGAACAGGTTACTTTAAGAAATCTTGGAGTGGAAGTGATATAAAGCCAACCAGCATGGGCAAAATAAAAGTGGCAAAGAAAGATGTTGGTGTTAGTTACGGTGCCGTTTACTGGCAGTATTTTGAACAGTTGGATAAGATCACACCTCACGAAACACCGCTTAAATTAAAAAAACAATTATTTCTTCAAAAGAATACGGCAAGTGGCATTGTTATTGAACCAATTTCCACTACTACAAAATTAAAGCCAGGGGATAAAATAAAAGTTAGAATTGAGTTGCGGGTAGACAGGGATATGAATTATGTACACATGAAAGATATGCGCGCTGCGGGTTTTGAACCAACTAACGTATTTAGTGGTTATAGATACCAGGATGGATTAGGTTATTACGAAAGTACGCGCGATGCTGCAACAAATTTCTTTTTCTCGTATTTAAATAAAGGAACTTATGTATTTGAATATCCTTTAGTAGTAAATCATTACGGCGATTTTAGTAATGGTGTTACAACTATTCAATGCATGTATGCGCCTGAGTTTACCAGCCACAGCGAAGGTATACGGGTAAAGGTTCAAAAGTAAATTTAAAAATATGGTTTTGTTAAATAAAAAGCCGCAGATGATGCGGCTTTTTTGTTTTCATTTTCTAAACCGATTAAGATAAGTTAATATAAGATTTTACGCCTCTAAATGGCTTTAGGTAGTAGGTTTGTCGATAATATTGTGAAATTGGCTAATTGATTTTTTATACTTTTGCCGGTATTAACAACTACACTATTTAAATCATGAAGGTATCCGGATTATTTGTTTTACAATGTCTTTTATTTTTTTCTTTTTTTTCAATTGCTCAATATAAATCTCCGTCAAAAGAAATTAAAAAGCAATATCATTACACCTTTACTGGCATACTTTCTTCTCAGTTAAAACAAAATTTAGAAGAAAATATAGCAACACTTAAGTTTGTAAGTTCTGCAAAAGTAAAATACAAAACAGAAGCACAAAGCGGTGAGGTCTTTATACAAACTACAGAATTAACAGCCACTTCTGAAGAAGACCAGGGATTTGACATCATCGCACTTAAAAAACTTATCTCTTCATTTAATTTAACGCCCTTAGAACTTAACGTAACACAATAATAAATCCTATGAAAAGTTTTTTATTTATTTTATTTTCTTGTCTTACGGTTTTTAGTTTCCATGCGCAAAGCGATAATTGTTCTTCCGCGCCAACGTTGGTAGTAAATGCAACTTGTTCTTCGCCAACAGCTGGTACTTCAATAGGTGCAACACAATCTATTGCAGGTTGTACCGGTAATGCCGATGATGATGTTTGGTATAAATTTGTTGCAACGGCAACAAGCCATTCTTTTCAGGTAGCAGGATCGGCAAGTTTTGACGCAGTAGTTGAATTTTTTTCAGGTACCTGTTCTACATTAAATTCTATTAATTGCGTTGATGCAACGAATACAGGAGGAACAGAAAGTGGTTTAATAAGCGGTTTAACGATTGGAAATACTTACTACGTTCGTATCTATCATTATTTCGCCGGCAGCGGATCATCTACCTTTACCACTTGCATTATGAATGCACCTGCAGCACCATCTAATGATGCTTGTATAAACGCCATTAATCTTACGGTTAATGCCGGTTGTATTAATACTCCCGGTAATACTTATGGTGCTACACAATCACAGGCGCCTTGTGTTGGTAACAGTAACGACGATGTTTGGTTTAGTTTTACTGCTACAAATTATACTCAAACCATACAGGTTACCCCTTCTGCAAATATGGATGCGGTTTTTGAATTGTTTGGAGGATCTTGTGGTAGCTTAACATCTTTAAACTGCATAGATAATGGCCTGACAAACGGAATTGAAAGTATTACCGCAGTGGGATTAACAACAGGTAACACCTATTATATTCGGGTTTACGATTACTATTCCGGCGGTGGTTATCCTTTTTCAATCTGCGTGAGTGGTAACGCAGCAGGCCCTGGGCAGCCAAACGATAATCCTTGTAATGCAATTCAACTTCCAGCTGTAACATCCGATTGTAATTATTTACAATTTAGTACAGTAGGCGCTACGCAAACAGGTACAACGCTTGCACCTGCACCTTCTAGTTGCGCGGGAGGATCTTCACCATTTATGGGCGGCTTTGCAGCGGGCACAAAAGATGTTTGGTTTAAGATTACGGTACCTGCAAACGGAAATGTATTTATTACACCACAACCAAATTTAGGTGCTGGTTATATTACAGATGGTGTAATGGCTTTATATAGCGGTGCAAGCTGTAGTGCGCTAACACAAATTGCATGTTCAGATGATTATTCTGCTTATCCTTCTACAGCAAATGATTTTTTACCTTATATAGCCGCAACGGGTCAAACACCGGGCGCTACTTTATATTTACGTTATTTTGCCTATGCAACAGCTCAGGGTTCATTTGGTATTTGTGTGCAATCACCAACAAACGATAATTGTTCGAGCGCATTAAATATTTGCGATCTTAATGGATACTCCGGTTCAACGAGCGCTGCTTATTCGGCGGACAGGCCATGTAATATGTTTGGTAATAACGAGACCAATGCCGGTGTTGATCAGCCTAACGGTACAAATACCGGTGGCCCCTTTGGACAGGGCGGTTCATGGGGTGTAGGCTCTCCTTTTTTTGATGTTAATATTAATAATAATTCATGGATACAGTTTGTCGCAGCAAGCACCAGTGCATCGTTTAAAATAAATGTAGGTAATTGTTGGGTTGGAAATTATCCAAGTGGTGGTTTGCAAATGCAAATTTTTAGCGCGGCAGCAGCCTGTTGCAGTTTTGTTCCGGTAAGTGATTTTAAAGAAGGCAGCACTACTTTTACAGTTAATGCGGTTGGATTAACGGTTGGTAATAATTATTACTTGATGATAGATGGCTATGCCGGTGATATTTGTAATTATACCATCAATGCTTTAACTGGTGTTTCTTTTGCAAACATTTCCGCATCTACAAGTTCAATTTGCCCGGGCGCAAGTGTTTTATTAACAGGGCCGGCCGGGGCTACCAGCTACACTTGGTTACCAAGCGGTGCAAATACTTCTACCTTATCTGTTACACCCGGAAGTACGATTACTTATACATTAATTGCCGGAGGTGTTTGTGGTTACAAACAAACACTTACCAAACAAATTGTCGTCAACCCATTGCCTTCTGTTATTATTAATGCCGGTAGCCCCATTAGTACATGTGGTACACAAACATTAACACTTACAGGAAGTGGCGCCTCTACCTACACATGGAATACAGGGCCAACCTCTAATACCATTAGTATTTCACCTTCATCTACAACAAGCTATACTTTAACAGGTACGAGTGCCGCTGGTTGTGTAAATTCAACAGTAACAACGGTAACTGTTAATCCGCTTCCAACTACAACTGTAAGTCCTTCATCCAATACTATTTGTTCAGGTTCTAGCGCTACATTAAGTGCCAGTGGTGCAAATACATATACATGGAGTACGGGTTCTACAAGTACTATAATCACCGTTTCGCCACCATCTGCAACGGTTTACACTGTTACGGGCACAAATAGCTTTGGTTGTACAAAATCGCAAACCGTTAATGTAAGTGTTAATGGTCTGCCAACTATTAATACTAGTTCAACAACCATTTGCGCAGGAGCTACCGGTACTTTAAATGCATCGGGCGGTGTAAGTTATGTTTGGAGTAATAGTTCAACCGGATCATCAATCAATGTTTCACCGGCGAGCACAACAAATTATACCGTAGTGGGTACTGCTGCCAATTCGTGCACCAATAGCGCCATTGCGCAAGTGAGTGTAAATTCGTTGCCGTTTATTTCTGTTAACTCAGCAACTATTTGTTCTAATACTAGTGCTACCTTAATTGCAGGTGGAGGTAATATTTATAACTGGAGTAATAGTGCAAGTGGGCCGAGCATAACGGTTAATCCAAGTGCTAATACAAGTTATACTGTTACCGGAACAGCATCTACCGGTTGTACAAATACGGCGGTAAGCGCTATAACTGTTTTAAATATTCCCCAATTAACAAGTACACCATCGGTTTCGCCCAGTAACTGCTCTGCAAGTACAGGTTCAATCACATCTGTAGTTATAACCGGTGCACCCGCATTAACTTATACCTGGACAAACGGTGCTAGTGCAGTTGTTGGTAATGCGGCCAACTTAAATACACAACCTGCAGGAACTTATAATCTACTTGTAAAAGACGGGCAGGGTTGTTTTAATTCATTCGGGCCTTATTCTATTTCTAATCCCGGAGCACCCGCAGCGCCATCGGCCAGCGCAAGTGCTGTTTCATTATGCGCTGGGGGAACGATCAATTTATTTTCAAGCTCTTCTTTTTCTGCACCAACCAATTTTAACTGGAGCGGGCCGAATAGTTTTTCATCTACCGCTCAAAACCCTGTAATTTCGGGCGCAACAAATATTATGTCAGGTGTTTATTCGGTGTATGCTACTTCTTCGGGCTGTAGCGGCCCGGCAACAAATGTAAGCGTTACTGTAAATAATAATCCAACGCCGGTTGCGAGTTCATCATCCAGCAATTATTGTGGCGGCAATAACATTTTGTTATTTGCCTCTTCGGCTTCTACCTATTCATGGTCCGGACCAAACGGATTTATATCTACAGTCCAAAATCCAACATTAACAAATGCACAAACTGTAGCTTCCGGCTTATATCAATTACAGGTTTCAAACGCTGCGGGTTGTACGGGCAGTACGGGAATAAATATTTTAGTGAACAGTAATCCTGTAATAAATGTGGCAGCAAGCAGCACAGCAGTTTGTTCGGGCTCTGCAATTAATCTTACTGCCAGTGGCGGAAATACCTATTTATGGAATGGTCCTAATGGTTTTACTTCTGCACAACAAAACCCAACTATAGCAAATTCCAGTACACTTAGTACTGGTGTTTATAGTATTTCTGTAACCAATACCTTAACCGGTTGTAATACAAATACCGTTGTAAACGTGCTTGTAAATAATTTACCGGTAATTAATGCGTCGTCTTCATCGCCAAGTGTTTGTACAAATGCTGCTATTCAGCTTTTGGCAAATGGTACAAATATTACAAGCTATAGCTGGTCAGGACCGGCAGGTTACACCGCGGTTGGCGCTAACCAAACACTTTCTAACGCAACAGCCGTAAATGCCGGCAATTATACAGTTACGGCTCTTGATGCAAATAATTGTCAATCCAGTATAACGGTTCCCGTATTTGTGCAATCTTTAACACCCGTAACGGCTAGTGCCGGTGCAACC
Organism: Bacteroidia bacterium; assembly: GCA_016787705.1. Lineage (GTDB taxonomy): Bacteria > Bacteroidota > Bacteroidia > B-17B0 > Aurantibacillaceae > Aurantibacillus. The sequence continues at coordinate 442,524 of JAEUTP010000017.1, forward strand.
AGCAATACATTTTGTACAGGTGGACAGGTAAATCTTTTTGGAACATCGCCCGCCTTATCTTTCTTATGGGCAGGGCCTAATACCTATACGGCAAACATTCAAAACCCGGTTATTGTAAATGCACAAACAAACGTATCAGGAATTTATACACTAACTGCAATTGATGCTAATGGTTGTGCAAATAGTGCAACAACAGCTGTTTTAATGAATCAAACACCATCATTGCTTAACAGTAATAACGGTTTAACGTGTGCCGGACAAAATGTTGTATTACTTGCTGATTTTGGCGCAGGTGCACTGGTTAATTGGTATAGTGATCTTTCATTAACAACACCTTTGCAGGTAAATTCAAATACCTATTCGCCAACATTTGGAAGCTATGGTACTTATACTTTTTATGCTCAGGGAAATTTAAATGGATGTACAAGTACTATTACCCCAATAACTGCAAACTATTACTCTGTTATTGCAGGAATTAATTCTTCTACACTTTCCGGCGCAGCCCCTCTTAGCATTCAATTTATAAATACAAGTATTGGTATTAATGCAACTAATACAACAAATTGGATGTTTGGAGATGGTAATACAGCTAACAGTTTTAATGCATCTAATATTTTCCAGACTCCGGGTACCTACACGGTAACATTAGAAGTTTCGAACGGCATTTGTTCTGATACCATACAAACAATTATTAATGTAGCAGTTGCAACAATTCGTATTCCTGAAATATTTACACCAAATGGTGATGGAAAAAATGATGTATTTTATATTCCGAATATTGATTTTTTTCCGGGCAATGAATTACTGATTTTTAACCGTTGGGGAAATTTGATTTACAAAATGAAAGGTTATAATAATGATTGGGATGGATCTCCAAATACAAATGAAAAGACAGGTGGAGGCAAGTTACCCGCAGGAACCTATTATTATTTATTGAACCTGGGTGATAAAGATGATCAGGTATTTAGAGGGTTTATTCAAGTATTGTATTAATAAATAAATTTTATAAGTATTAAAAAAGCCCCACTCAAATAAGTAGGGCTTTTTGTTTTTATGGAGGGTGCTAAATGTTATTGAATAGATAATTTGCTGATTTTACAATTTTATTTGTCAAAAAACTGAAATAACTGGTGTTGTGTATTTAGTAAACAAAAAAGCCCAAACAATATTTTGTTTGGGCTTTTTATAGAGTTTAAAGATCTATATCTGTGCGTCTAACTTTGCTGCTAAAGCATTTTTTGGAACTACGCCTACTTGTTTATCTACCACTTCACCATTTTTAAAATATAATAAAGTAGGGATATTGCGGATACCATATTTTGCACTGATGCCTGAGTTAAGATCTACATTAACTTTTCCTACAACAGCTTTGCCATCGTATTCTTTAGCTAGCTCTTCTACAACCGGACCAACCATACGGCAAGGACCACACCATTCTGCCCAAAAATCAATTAATACTGGTTTGTCGCTTTTTAATACTAGCTCTTCAAAATTTGCGTCGGTTATTTCTAATGCCATTTTTTTAAGTTTTTAATTATTAGTGTTTTTTTTAATTTCTACATTAAAGTTAATAGTTTCTTCTTAAATCTTAAATCTTAAGTCTTAAATCTTATTTCAATTTAACTAACAATAACGTTGTTCTTTTTGTGTAAAAATAAACCTGCACCAATTGTAATTAACAATAGTATAGAACCCACCATGGCAATAGTATTACCTGTTGTATAGGTTTTTGGTTCAAATTTAAACTCAATTTTATGTTTACCTACCGGTACTAGCATACCTCTTAAAACATAATCTACTCCGGCATACGGTTTAAGTTGCCCGTCAACATAAGCATTCCAACCTTTTGGATAATAAATCTCTGAAAAAACAGCAAATTCTTCCGCTTTTGTTTCAGTTTCGTATACAAGTTCGTTTGGTTGATAAGAAACTAATTTAATAGAGCCTTCTCCGTCATAAGTGTTTTTTAAGCCAAGTTCTTTTTTGAAATTTTCCTGGATAATAGTTTCTGTTTTTGTATTTATTTTTCCCAGTGCAACAATTTCATCATCTGCATTTGGAACAGTATATATCGTTTTTACAAACCAGGCATTACCATTTGCTTCAGGGTTTTTTAAAGGAATCTCGCCACGACCATCTCCACCTGGTAAAATTAAATATTTAGTATTAAGCATGTTTATCACATTTAACGAACTAAATAAAGCTTTAGTAGCACTATCATTAGCTAAAGCTTTTCCTGCTTCCTTGTAAAAAATATTCAACTCTTTATCAATATGAAATTCGATCAACTCGGCATATTTTTTTAATTTGGCGCCATGGTATCCGCCAACCGATTTGTGATAATAAGAAGTAGCTGCATCGTTAAATGTACTCACCGTTAAATTTAAAACGCGGTAATCTAAAGCGGTGTCTTTTAAGATCTCCTCATCAGCGGGTGTTTTAGCAACTATGCTTTGCAAATTTTGTTCTTTGGTAACAAACGATTTACTGTTTAAATAACGCGATGCTACGGTCCATAAATCTATTGAAATGAATAATCCCATAGCAACAAAAAATAATTCTTTTTTTAGCTTGTTGGTAAAATAAAGAAACAGTGCGCCAAACGCTAAAGCAATAAATATAAATGAACGAATTGCATCTGCGGTAAATATCGATCTGCGCGCCAATTCAATTTGCGGCATTAACTCTGCAATATAAGGTCTTACCTGGTTTTCAGGATTGCCTTGTCTTACTGCCTGCTGTATCATTTGTTCTTCTTCACCGGCGCCATGAAATGTATTTAAAGCATCGGGCATTAAATAACATAATAAACAAAAACCACCGACTATTGCGGCCGACATTATGATTAATTTTTTAAGAGCAACTTCTTTTTTAATTAAGCGCAATTTTATTTTCTCATCCCAGTTTTTAATTTTTATAATTTCAGAAATAGTAAGTATTGCCAGTAATGGTAAGGTAAGTTCGGCAATTACCATGATCATACTTACTGCCCGGAATTTATTATAGCCTGGAACATGGTGCATGAAAAAATCGGTTAGTCCCATAAAATTACTCCCCCAGCCTAAAGCAACAGTTAAAAGTGTGGCCAAAAATATTGGCCATTTAATTGAGTTCTTAACTATAAACATGCCAAGTAATGCAAGAAAAATAATAATAGCGCCAATATAAACAGGGCCGCTTGTAAAAGGCTGATCACCAAAATAAGCATAACTGCCTGCCACTTGCTGACGCAATTCGGGATTAACTTTTTTAAGCGCACTTTCATCTACATTTGCAATAGGCGAAGAAACGCCTCCTTTAAAATCAGGAATTAAAAACGTGAAAGTTTCGCCAATACCATAACTCCATTGTGTGGCGTAATCTTCATCTAAGCCTGTAGTAGTATTTTTTTCATGCTTTTTTACAACTGCGTCATCAGCCTTTATTTTTTCGATCTTCACATTACCGCCATTATCTATACTTAAAGGCGTTTTATCATCAGCTACCATTTTAGGGCTTATGGTTAATTCAGATTTACCGCGTGTGCTATATTTACCATATTCATTTGTGGTTGAAAGGCTCGCAAAGTTTGGAAGAACACCAAGTAAAGTAGCAATTAAGAATAGTGCAAGACCTTTAAAAAAAGTGCTTAATTTCTTTTCTTTTAAATGTGTAAAAAAATAACCTGCAATAATAAATCCAATTAAAATATAACCGTAATAGGAGATCTGAACGTGATTGGCATTTAGTTCCATTGCTGTAAACAAGCTGGTAACAGAAAGGCCCAACCATGGCTTGCCTTTAAATAACAAAATTACACCGCCCACTAAAGCCGGCAAATAACCAAGAGCATTGGCTTTGGAGTTATGCCCTGCTTCTAAAATAATTAAAAAATAAGAGCTCAAACCATAAGCAACGCCGCCAATTAACGATAGCCACGGGTCAACATCCAAACATAGCAATAAGATAAAAAAGCCTAAACAATATAAAAATAAATAGCCGGCAGGAAGAGGGATGTAAAGCTTAAATGCATTATCTAATTTTCCTATCCAGTTACCCGGGTATTTTGTTGAGATCTGGTATGCAGGCATACCACCAAACATAGAATTGGTCCATAAAGGCTCGGCCTCATTGTGAGTTTTTCTGTAATCGGCAATTTCTTTGCTCATGCCCTTGTGACGGGCAATATCATCTTGTCTTAGTTCTTTACCACTAAATAATGGCTTAAAATAAATTAAAGTGATAATTGCGAAAATTACAATGGCAGCGCCATGTGGGAGATAGTTTTTGTAGTTAAATTTCATAGTCGTAAAGCAACGACAAATATATCAAAATATTACCCTTTTAAGCTTATTTGTATAGTATAAATTAAACACAAATTATATTTTTCTATCACCCTAATTTTATTATTTTTGTACTCCTTTAAACAAAATGGAAACTAAGAATTATTTTGCCCACCCTACTGCTGTTATTGATGATGGATGTGAGATAGGTGAAGGTACCAAGATCTGGCATTTTTCGCATATCATGTCTAATTGCAAATTAGGCAAGAATTGTAATTTGGGTCAAAACGTTGTTATATCACCTGATGTTGTTCTTGGCAGTAATGTAAAAGCCCAGAATAATATCTCTATTTATACCGGTGTAACCTGCGATGATGATGTTTTTTTAGGGCCGAGTATGGTTTTTACGAATGTTATTAACCCACGGAGTGCCGTTAACCGTAAATCTGAGTACGCAAAAACACATGTTGGCAAAGGCGCCTCTATTGGAGCAAATGCTACCATTGTTTGTGGTCATGATATTGGTAAATATGCATTTATTGGCGCTGGTGCAGTTGTAACAAAACATGTACCTGATTATGCGCTTGTAGTTGGAAACCCTTCACGCCAGGTAGGCTGGATGAGTGAATACGGCCATAGGTTGGAATTTGACAAGGACGGTTTTGCAACATGTAAAGAGAGCGGGCAAAAATATAAATTAGAAAATAACGCCGTAAAGCGTATCAGTTAATAGTATGAGTAAAATTAAATTTGCAGTTGTTGGGCAAGGGCATATTGGTAAACGCCACGCTGAAATGGTTCGAAGAAATCCTGATTGTGAGTTAGTAGCTGTTTGCGATGTGCTGCCAAAAGAAAAATTAGCTTTACAAGATCTTAAAGAAAAATTTTATACCTCTGTTGATGAAATGCTTGCTGCACATCCTGATGTTGAAGTGGTAAATGTTTGTACACCTAATGGTTTACATGCCGAGCATTCGTTAAAAGCTTTAGACGCTAACAAACATGTTGTGGTAGAAAAACCAATGGCTTTAACAAAGGCCGATTGCGAAAAAATAATTTACGGCGCCTTGCATCATCATAAAACGGTTTTTTGTGTGATGCAAAACCGCTATTCACCACCAAGTGTTTGGTTAAAAGATGTGGTTGACAAAAAAATTATTGGTGATATATACATGGTGCAGTTAAACTGTTATTGGAACCGAGACGAACGTTATTATAAGCCTGGCAATTGGAAAGGAACGCAGGACCTTGATGGAGGAACTTTATTTACACAATTCAGTCACTGGATTGATATTATGTATTGGATCTTTGGCGATATTACAAACATACAAGCAAAATTTGCAGATTTTAACCATCAGAATACAACTGCATTTGAAGATAGTGGTTTTGTAAGTTTTGATTTTGTGAACGGTGGCATGGGTTGTGTGAATTATTCTACAGCAGTTTGGGAAAAAAATCTTGAATCATCGTTAACCATCGTTGGTAGCAAAGGTAGTGTAAAGGTTGGAGGGCAGTACATGGATCAGATAGAAGTTTGCAATATTAAAGACTATACTATGCCAAAGTTGGAAGAAACAAATCCGGCAAATGATTATGGCGCCTATAAAGGCTCAGCAAACAATCACCATAACGTTATTGAAAATGTAGTTGATACTTTGAAAGGAAAAAACAAAATTTCAACCAATGCGCTTGAAGGATTGAAAGTAGTAGATATAATTGAACGTATTTATGCGTTAAGACCTGCTAATGTTATTAAAAATCTAAATTCTTAAATTTAAAATTCAAAAAATATAAATGAGCATTTACAATAAGATTTTAAAAAAAGACGCAACAGTAGCTGTAATAGGTCTTGGATATGTTGGTTTACCAATTGCACTGGCTTTTGCAAAAAAAGTAAAAGTAATAGGTTTTGATATTAACGAAAAACGCGTTAATATGATGAAGAAAGGTATTGATCCAAGCCAGGAATTGACAAAAAAAGATTTTGCAAACTCTGATATTACGTTTACACATAAACTGGAAGATCTTAAGAAAGCTAATTTCTTTATTATAGCCGTACCAACGCCAATAGATGAACATAATTTGCCTGATCTTAAACCTTTGATAGGCGCTTCAACAACAGTAGGTAAAGTGCTTAAAAAAGGTGATTATGTTGTTTATGAATCAACTGTGTATCCCGGTTGTACCGAAGATGATTGTATTCCGGTTTTAGAACAGCATTCGGGTTTAAAGTTTGTAAAAGATTTTAAAGTAGGTTATTCACCGGAGCGTATTAACCCTGGTGACAAAGAACATACGATTACTAAAATTTTAAAAATCGTTTCAGGTTGTGATAAAGAAAGCTTGGAGAATATTGCCAAGGTTTATGAAATAATTGTTGAGCCTGGAACACACCGTGCGTCAAGTATTAAAGTTGCCGAAGCTGCAAAGATCATTGAAAATACACAACGTGATGTGAACATTGCTTTAATGAATGAATTGTCAATTATTTTCTCACGCATTGGTATAAATACTTACGATGTTTTAGAAGCTGCGGGTACAAAATGGAATTTTTTAAAGTTTTCTCCGGGCCTTGTTGGCGGCCATTGTATAGGCGTTGATCCGTATTACTTAACGTATAAGGCAGAAGAAATGGGTTATCACGCTCGCGTTATTAATAGCGGTCGTTATGTAAACGATAGCATGGGTTTTTATGTTGCAAAAACGTGTGTTAAACGAATTATTGCTGCCGGAAAAAATCTTTCAAAATCAAAAGTACTGGTTATGGGCGCTACGTTTAAAGAAGATGTAAGCGATATTCGTAACAGTAAAGTAGCCGATATTGTAAAGGAATTAAAATCATTTGGTGTAAAAGTAGATATAGTAGACCCCCATGCTGATAGCAATGAATTAAAACACGAATATGGTTTTGGTTTAAATAAGCTAGGTAAAGGTTATGATGGCGTTATTGTTGCAGTAAATCATAAAGAATATAAAACTTTAGACGAAAAATATTTTAAATCTATCCTTTCAAATAAAGGTGTTTTAGTGGATGTTAAAGGAATGTATAAAGGAAAGATAAAAGGTTTAACGTATTGGAGCCTTTAATAGATAAATTTTAAAAACATATCAAGATGAAAATTTTAATAACAGGCGGAGCAGGTTTTATTGGTTCTCACGTAGTACGTTTAATGGTAAATAAATATCCAAATTATACCATTCATAATTTAGATAAACTAACCTATGCCGGTAACCTTGCTAATCTTACAGATATTGAAAAGAAAGCAAATTATAAATTCATTAAAGGCGATATTGTTGATGCTAAATTCATTAACGATCTTTTTACTAAAGAAGAATATAATGCTGTGATACACCTGGCTGCAGAAAGTCATGTAGACAGAAGCATTACCAATCCTTTAGAGTTTGTAATGACAAACGTTATTGGAACTGTTAACCTGTTAAACGCCGCAAAAGAGCTTTATAAAAAAGATAATGCAAAGTTTACAAAATTCTATCATGTTAGCACCGATGAGGTGTATGGAGCATTAGGCGAAACCGGTATGTTTACAGAAGAAACTTCTTATGACCCGCACAGTCCTTATTCTGCCTCTAAAGCCAGCAGCGATCATTTTGTACGCGCGTATCACGATACGTATGGTTTACCTGTTGTTATATCAAATTGCAGCAACAATTATGGTCCAAACCATTTTCCTGAAAAGTTAATTCCGTTATGTATACACAATATTAAAACCAACCGACCTTTACCAATTTACGGCAAAGGCGAGAACGTTAGAGATTGGTTATTTGTAGAAGATCACGCAGTTGCTATTGATACAATCTTTCACAAAGCAAAATTAGGAAGCACTTATAATATTGGTGGCCATAACGAGTGGACAAATATTGATGTGATTCGCCTGCTTTGTAAAGTAATGGACAAAAAATTAAACCGTCCCGATGGTACGAATGAAAAACTAATTACATTTGTTAAAGATAGAGCAGGGCACGATCTGCGTTATGCTATTGATGCTACCAAATTAAAAAATGATCTTGGCTGGGTGCCTTCTGTTACCTTTGAACAAGGCCTTGATCGTACTGTTGATTGGTATTTGAATAACGAAGAGTGGCTTAATAATGTTACCTCGGGTAATTACGCCAAGTATTACGAAGAGCAATATGTAAAACGATAAATAGTTAAACAAAAAAGCCTGAACAATTTGTTCAGGCTTTTTTGTTAGGATAAATTACTGTTTTATGATTTTTTGATTGTAATTTAGATCAGAACCCGAAATTGTAATAAAATACAATCCCGGTTTAAGATCTTTAAGATCAAGTTGCGAATTCTCGTTATGAGTTCTTTCTTCTGAAAAAAGTACTCTTCCATTAATATCTCTTGTTTCTATCTTTATTTTCTCACCTGGTTTAGCGTTTGGAATAACAATAGAAATTAGATCATTAGTTGGATTAGGATAAATGGATATATTATCATTTTTGTAATTACTGATGTTTTTTTGTTCGGTATTACCCGTATTTACAAGAGGGTTAAATAAACGGTACGCACCTCCGCAACCATCATTAATTAAAAGAATATAGCCCCCTCCACTAAGATCAGATGTAAAATTTGGAGCTAAGGTAACGGATGAACCTCCATCAAATTCTAACACTCCGCCATTTGGAAATGCAGTAGCCGAAACGGTAAGATTATTTGATACTTCAATATCCTGAGCTGCTAATGTACCAAATGGCTGATTTATGACAAGATCACTTTGACAAGAGATGTTGACATAATGATAATGAGTTGTTTGCCAATCCCAAAGCCCTAAAACTTTTCGGTATATTTTAAATTTTACTATTTGGGTTTGGCCATATTGCGCAGCTGGTATTACCAAATACGAAGCCTGAAATTTTGATCCTTCTTGAAAATAAAATTCTTCTTCACTGTCGATGTAAAAATACGGAGCCGGCGCATCTGGAGTGATTTTCATGGACTCTATTGGAGAGGTTAGATTAGGTGCATCTTGTATGACCTCGATTTTGTAATGTTCACCAACTACGAAATTATTCATACTTAATTCACCAGTTGACCAAGTAATAATGCCACTGCCTGGATACGGGAAATAATTATAAGCAGAGGTACTTACATTACCATTAATACATGCCGGATCAGAAAATCCTGACTTTGGCAAGCAAACAATTATTATTGTTGCCAGCATTGAAATTAGCGTTTTCATAATTAATGTTTTTGTTTTAGTTCATTCATTTCCTTTTCAAGCTTAATAACATAAAGTGTAAGCTCTTCAATTTTTTCAAGAAGCTTGGCATCCATTGTAGCCATATCTATGCCATTCTCAACAACCTCTTCTGCAGAAGGAACACCCGGTAAATGCTTGTTTTTTTGCACGTAAGCTTCTACTTCATTTAAAGGCAACATTTTGTAATTTTTGTCAAAAACATAATCAGCCCAGTTGCCTGTATTTTTTACAGCAACCTTTACTTTTTCTGTTAGTATACCACTCTCAACATATAATTTATATCCGGCTGGTAAATTTACAGTAGCCGGGTTTCCGATCAAAGCATTTCCGTTAACAGTTAGTGCTGCAGTTGGATTGTCAGTTTTAATGCCAACATTTCCATTAGTGTGTTTTAAAAACATAAAATAGTTCCCCGGATTAGTTTGTCCGCTTCCAGGTCTCCAGAAATTTAACCCGGTTGGTGTAGTTTCAATGCCCCAAGAATTATTATGGCTGTAAGCAGGCCCTAAAACAATTTGAGGACCACCATAAGAATTTGTCCCGGTAATTGTAGCTACTCCATCTGCAACGTGAAGCTTGGTGATTGGTGCAGTTACATTGCCAATACCTACATTTCCACTTCTGTATGCATTACCTGTTATGCTTCCGCCACTTATCCATGTTTGAGCAGTTAGCGTGTTGATTGATGCTGTTATAACAGCAATTAAAATTTTTTTTTTCATATTTATTTATTATTTTTTTTACCTACTCTATTAAAGCTTTTCGGTTTACGCTTTTATATTTTCCTGTGCATCATATTTACAATGATGCACAGGAAATTTTATGAATGGTTATTTATTAATTATTAAACGTGATCTGAATGAATGCTCACCTTCAGTTAACTCAAGAATGTAAACTCCATTTTCAATACCGTTTAAATCGACTGTTTGATTGTTTTTATTTATATCTATAGTTTTGATTGTAGCGCCATTGATTGAATAGATATTGGCTTTGTATTTTTTATCAGAGATAAATCCTTCAATTGTAATTGTAATTTTATCGCTTGCAGGGTTTGGCGAAACCTGAAATCCGTTTTCGAAAACAGTATTTTCTTTTAAGCCTGAAAGTTGTGTGTTAAATTTCCTTGCAGGATTATCAGACCAGGTGATCGTATTGCGGTAAGTTTTACATTTAACAATATCGGTAAGTATTAATGTAACTTCCAATACATCTCCTGTTGCATATGGGCTCACAATAATGTTATTTGACGTTCCTGTTTGTTGAGTAGATGTTGTAAGATTATTAACTATCCAAGAATAAGTAAGGCCTGCAGGAGGAGCAGTTAACGGGGCAAAAGTTGGACTAGGGAACATACCCGTTAAATTTGGTTGCGCGCTTGGGTGATTAATATATTCAATTAACTGATCAGTAACGTTAATGTTACATGTTTGGCTACCACATGGTGTAAGAGCAACTACGGAATAAATTCCAGGCCCTTGAAAAGGGGTGTTGTATGAACCTCCGGCAATTTGATTACCGTTATAGTACCATGTAAATTTCCATTTTCCATCGCAATTACTTAATGGATTACTGTTCCAGCCAATAGTAGGAATAGATGCCGGAGTTAAAGAGCAGTACGATACATCAGGAGGACAAGAATTGATGGTGCAATTGCTATAGCTTGTGATGCTGATCGTTTGCACAGCTTGGCAACCGGCTGCATCAAGCATGTATACAGTATAAAGCCCGCCGGTTAAAATGTTTTTTGAAGAACCTGTACCGAATGCATTTCCGTTATGTGTCCATATATAAGACGAAAAACCTGTTGGAGCAAATAAAGTAAAAGGTGTGCCGGTACAAAAAGTTGTGCCACCTGTACTTGTTGTAATAGGCCCGGCAGTTGGAGTAGTAGCACATTTTTCACAAATGTTGGTCACTGTTACTACAAAATCATTAGCAATAACGCCGGGAATTGATGTTTGCATGGCCCTTGTTATTTCAATTGGACTTTCAGTTATAATGCTTACAACATAATTGTAAGAGTTTGGTGGAGGCATGATCGAATCCTTGCAAGTGAAACCTAATGATGAATATTTTGTAAATCTTGATTTTTTTGAACCATCAGATCGGTGATGTAATGTTGCAAATCCTGAACCTTCAGAAAAACAATCAACGGATGTTGTTGCATATTCGATATTTGCTTTTCCTTTTCTTGTGTTGATAACAGATCCATTAGATCCAATGAGCATTGCAAATGAACTGTAAGGTAAGGCCCCAGAAGATAGCCCGGTTAAAATAAGGCCTGCAGAATTGTTTGTGATATGAGTTAATTCAGGAGCATTAGGATGGAGGTAATTGTTTGTTGAATTGGTTACCCCCCCTAACGATATAGGATTATTTAAATTATTATCTAAGCGAAAAAGAAAAACAGAATTTTGAATGTTTGTAACAATATTTCCACCAACTATATAACCATTTTGGTAATAGTGTAAAGCGGTTATATCTTCATTTGTTAATAAAGAACCACTTGAAAGACTGATTAATTTAAAACTGGTTGATATTGGTAAGCCAAAAGTACTTTCCTGGAAAGAGAAAATAAAAGACGCAGCACCTGAATTAGATGACGCTCCAAATACTTTAAATTTACCGGGCTGTCCTTCAATTATTCCCGTAGCTCTGATGTCACTAAGGCTGTTAGTTTGATATACTTTATGCCAATCAATATTTCCATTAACAGGATTCAACTTCATAATAACTAGTTCTGCATTTCCTGTAGTGTAATTCGCATCTTTTTTTAACATGCCTACAACATATACTTTCATGTTTGATGCTTGAATAACCTGTGTTATTCTCATCGCGACATTATCTCCATCTTCAGTTGTTAGTGTAAACGATTTCTTCCAAACAACTGCCCCCGTAGCATCTGTTTTTATAAAAAAATTTGAAGCTTCAGCACCACCACCCGGTATAGCTGTCATACCACTTAATAAATAACCGGTTTCTGAGCTTGATAAAGCCGAGGCAATAGTGGTAATATGTGTTGCATATTGATTACCTGTAATGCTGTAACGTTTATTTAGCCCTGCAAGCGAGCCATCGGAGTTTAATTTTACAATTACCGGATCTTGGATTGGTGTGGTTAAAGTGCCAAAATTTTTACTTCCTCCGGTTAAATAAAAGCTTCCATCTTTTGCAAAATGTTGAGCATCTGCTTCCAATTCATAGATTGGGCTGTTAAAGCATAGATCATACTCTTTGATTAGTTGCGGTTGGGCTGATGTAAATAAAGTAGAAAAGCAAAACGCTGCAATAATACTTTTCAGTTGTGGTTTTTTCATGAAAAATGTGAATTAATTTTTTCACCTACTCTGTTAAAGCTTTTCGGTTTTCGCTTTGAGATTTTTTAGTGTTAAAATCTTTGATTAAGAGCAATGTGATTTTAAACACAAAGCAAACTTACAATGCTTTAAAAGCTTTTTTTAGAAGATTTAAATTCGTAGACAAAAAGGAGAAAAACGATAGGCGAAAATTTAAATTCGCTAAAAGATAATAGAGTGGGAGAGTTTATAATCTACGTGAATACACGTATAACAAAAGCTACAGGTCTTGAATTAGTTTCATTACCTGTTCTTTCTTTCGTGTTGAAACAGGAACACTTGATTCGTCTTTCATAATGATCATATGATCACTCTTTTCAAAACAAAATAAATAATTCATATTTATTAAATGAGATTGATGTACCCGCATAAATCCATTTTCTGAAAGCATTTCGTCAAAATCTTTAATAAGCTTGGATACAATTACTTTTTTGCCATCGCTTAAAAAAATAGTCGTATAACTTCCTTCAGATTCCATTCTGATAATTTCAGATGACTGAACAGCGTATATTTTGTCGAGCGTTTTAAGAACGATCTTTTTGTTTTTATTTAAAGGCTCAGATACATTGTGCGATAAGGCCGTTAATTGTATGCGTATATCTTCGTTATTAATGGTTTCTTTAGCTTTTTTTAAAGCGGTCATAAAATCCACCGGTGAAATAGGCTTAAGCAGGTAATCGATGGCACTATACTTAAACGCGTTTATAGCAAATTGCTCGTGTGCGGTAATAAAAATAACTTTTAATGCAATGCCATTCAATCGGTTTAAGAGATCAAACCCTGTTCCATCCTGCATTTGTACGTCTAAAAATATCAGATCCGGTTTGTGTTGTAAAATTGCTGTATACCCGGTTTCAACAGAATTAGCTGTTGCAACCACTTTTATTTCCATTTTAGATAGGCTTATCAGGTTTAAGATCAATTCAACACTGTTAGCCTCATCATCAATTATTAATGTGTTTATCATAACTTAATAGTTCTTTAAATTGAACCGAGAACTTTACTTTAACGCCTGTAGTGTTAAGATCCAAATCTTTCTTATCAATTAATTCAATTATTGGTTCTTTTTTAATGTTATTGAAGAGAATCTGCATACGCTCGCCAGTTATAGTCATGGCTAAAGATTCATGCTTTGGTTCAGAATAGGATTTTAATTTTTTAGAAGCGTTTAATCCTATGCCATCATCTTCAATAATGTATTCCAGCTCTTTATTGTTTTTATTAAAGGTAATATTAATAGTTCCTTTTCCTGTTTTATAAAATATGCCATGTTCAATGGCGTTTTCTATAAAAGGCTGGGCCATCATGGGCGGCAATAAAGTGGTTTCTGTGTCTATTTCTTTATCAACAATTAAATTATATTCAAATTTATTGTCAAAACGTAATTGTTGTAATTTTAAATAATGTTCTAAAAATTTTAATTCTGATTCGAGTGTTATAAAATCCTTTCTCGAAAATTCAAGGATCATCCTTATCATTTCTGCAAACTGTGATAAATATATTCCGGCCTGCAATACATTTTTCTTAAAAATATAATTTTGAATAGCATTTAAGGAGTTGAAAATAAAGTGTGGGTTCATTTGTGACAACAAAAGCTTTTGTTCTAAAAGAATTGATCTTTGCTTCGTTCGCAATTTGCTTTGACGTACGAGGAGTAAAGATATTATGGATGCCAGAATGAAAAATCCGGAAATACTTGCTAATATTAATCGGCTGCGTTTTAATTCTTCTTCTGAGGCTAATTGTAACTTTTCATTTTCTTTTTTATCGATTGCCTTTTGTTTATCAAATGTATATTCGAGTTCTTTTCGCATAATTTTTTTTCTCGTTTCTAAACTACTCGAACTATCCACCATCTTAAAAAGTAATTCATGTAGTTCAAGCGATTTTTTGTATTGGCCAAGAATCTTATATGAATTATATAGTATTCTAGATGATTCAGTTATACCTTCTGATCTTAGTCGTTTTGCTATTGTTAAGGCCGTCTCTCCATATTTAATAGCTTCTGTAACTTTACCGCTCATATAAGCGTTATTAGCCAGCTCGGTCATAAAACCTGCAATTGAAGAACTGTCGCCAAAATTGCTCGACAGATCCAAACCCTTTATGAATAGAATTTTGGCTTTTTCGTGCTCTCCTTCGGTATCATAATTTATTGCCAAATTCCTAAGGCAATATAGTTTTAATCCAATATGATCAACGCGTTCTGCAATTGTCAAGCTTTTTTCAAAGTATTTCTGGCTGAGTTTAATGCTATCCTCCTGAGATAAAGCAATGCCCATATTCATAAAGGAGTAGGCTATTCCTTCCTGATCATTAAGCTGCTCGAAAGTAACAAGTGCTTTTTTAGAATAATATTGTGCCAATTTAAATTCATGAAGATTAAGATAAATTGTAGTGAAACTCAGATAGGTCCATGCGATATTTTTTTTGTCATTTAGTTCCTCAAAGGTTTTTAAGCCTTTGTTAAAGCAATCCATGGCGGCCGTAATGTCGCCTTGTTCCTGATACATATTTCCGACATTGAATATAGCTTTAGCGTACTCTCTTTTGTAACCTCCTATTAGATATAAGTCTGAAGTTTGTTTAAATAGTTTAATAGCTGTAGTAAATTTTCCTTTTTTAAAGAAGACGCCTCCTTGTGTATTAAGAGCATGAGCCATACCAAGTATGTTTTTTTTCTTTTTAGCATGGTCGAATAATATTTGTGAGAAATAATAGGCGCTATCTGGTTGAGAATGTAAATAACCATCAAAAGCAATATCATACATTGCCTGTAGTCTAATGGAATCGGAGTGTTTTGGATTATTCCATATTTTCCATAAACTATCAAGATTTACTTGAGAGAAACCAAGGGTAGAAGAACAGAATAGAAAAAGAAGATATGGTAAACGCCCAAACGATCTCATACTTTAAAAGTAGAATTAATATTAGATTAATCAAATCAATAATTTATTTAGAGATTGTTTAAATTTACTCTGAAATAAAAGTTACAGTGTAAAACAAAACAATATTAATGGTTTAAACGGTTTAGTGAATTAAATATTGTTTACTGGAATTGTTTTGTTTATAAGCGGTAAATTGAGCTAATAAAACTATGTTATTAAATGCGTATAAAATTCCTAGTTAATAGAAAGTAGGGTTGTTTTTTGTATTTATTCAAGCTTTACCTCATTAAATTTTTCCGGTTTATAAATCTCAGGACTTAGCTCTTTCGGAAATTTAATATCAAAGTACTTTTCAATTGTCTCCAGCTTACCATCTGTTTTGAAGGTGATGGTTTTGGCCACCCAATAATTGTTTATCTTTTCATACTCGCCAAACGTACAATCGGTAACAGAGTTTTTTCTGGCGTAAATTATTTTGTGAAGGTATAATCGCTCTGCATCTATCCAAAATTGTTTGCTGGTTGTATCATTTTTTTGAGCACCTACTACAAATACTTTTCTTCCATTAAAAATATCTTCACGCACTAATTTTAAATTAAAACCTAACGAATCAAATAAATGAGCAGTTACTTGTGGTTTTAAAAAATAAACATCAAAAGCGCCTAATAATAATTCATGGATCTTTGGCTTTGAAAATGGTTCTTTGTCTTCGGTAAAACCAAAAACTTTTTGATCGGTAAATAAGATTCCATTCTTTGAATCTTTAGTGTTAAACTTGATTAATAATTTTCCGGGAAAGGTTCCGGCCTCATGCCAGATCTCCATTTTTTCTTCTTTACCATCTTTTATAAAATGGGTTTCCTGGCTAAATGTAAAGTGTTTATACCATTTTTTGCCTCCGTCATAAGCTTTGTACATGGCCGTTATAACAGCATTACCATTTTTATATTTTTGTGCAGTGGCATTAAAACAAAACGTAAAAAGCAACAAATAAAAAGCGATGACTTTCATAAACGTTATAAAATAAAAAAGCAGGCACTGTAAACAACACCTGCTTTCAAAATTAAAAATTCAAATTAATTAACAATAACTTTTTTGGTCATTTTAATACCATTCATTTCAAAATTTAAGAAATAGATGCCCTGGGCCAGTTTGCTGCTTTCGTTAATTTTAATTTCATGTACGCCTGCCGAAAAATATTTTGCAGGTACATTTAAAATTGTAGCGCCTGTAACTGAAGTTAACTTATAAGAAACAGTTGCTTCATTAGATAAGTGAAATTTAAGATTAAACGCCGAGTTGGTAGGGTTTGGATATACGCTTAAACCAATAGCTTGCGTTATTTCGTTGATGCCATTTGGTGTATCAAAATTAATTTCATCCAAATACATTCTGTTTCCATTACCTGTGCCATTTACATCTTCTTTAAAATTAAAGCGAATTAATACATTGTTTATGTTTAAGAAGTTTACAAAATTTGGATGCGCCGTAAGATCGTATAGAACCCACTGTGATGCCGATGGTGTAAATAAAGCGCTGCTTGTTCCACCCGAACCGCTGGCTAAGGCAGAAGTTGTAGGTACCCATATATCACTCCATGTGCCACCACAATCTTTACTTGCCTGTACTTTAAACTGATCTTTATTATTAGCATCCTTTCTTGCGTAAGCATATTTAAAAGTATAAACAGCGCCGGGGTTATTTAAGAAGTCATATAACGGACTTTCTAAGGTAGCTTCAGTATTTGCAGGAAAAGTTTCAGCGTTAACAAACATAGATTGCGAGCCGTTTGAGCCGGTTGTATTTGTAATATCCCATGTGTAAGTTGGATTGGTTGGAGAAATTAATGACCAAAAACCAGGAAGTGTAGCAGCTTCAAAACTTTCTGAATTTGCCGAAGAAATTTCGGTAATTCCATTTAAAACTGTTACTACAATTGTTTTATTATCGCTACCGCTTGCAGTTGAAACAAGGCAATTTACAGTTACTGTACCAACTGTGTTAAATGTTGCTGTAGTAGCCGGCGCTGCTGGATTGCCAATAACAACGCCGCTTCCCGCAGTCCACAAAAAGCTCGATGGAGTAGCGTTGGATGTGAATGATACCAGCGATAATGAAGCGCCGGAGCAAACCGTTGTTGATGGTAGTGCCGAAATATCCAGAAAAGGAATGCAATTTGTAGTGCCGGTTGTAATACCCGTGGCGGCTAAATTAGAAGGACTTGATAAATTGTTTCTTTGTGCCGTTGTACTATTTAATGCTGTATTCATGCGCACTGCCTGGCCAATTGTAAACATGCGTGAGCAATACGAGTAATCCATATAATTTTGAACATTTTCAGTAATGCCTGCATTACAGATAATAGCGTTGGTTAATGCGCAACTTGTAAACCCTTTGGTAATTGGTGTATCACTAACGCCATCGTTTCCGCAAGCAACACCCGGTTGATTGGTGCTACCCCAAACATGAGGTAAATTTAACCAGTGACCAACTTCGTGTGTTAAAGCTCTTGAGGTTCCTACATTTCCTGTTCCGATACTACCCACATAAGTACTTAAAATAACAATGGCATCAGCTGCAGCAGGTACACCTGAGCCTGGCAGGTAAGTATAGCCGGCAGCACCACTGCTAATGGATTTTACTACATACACATTTAAATATTTATTGCGAGGCCATGAATAGGTATAATCACCAAAAGAGTTCGATGTCCAGTTTGTTTTAGCATCCCAATGCCTGATAATGCCATTTGTACAATTACCGTTTGGATCAATAGTTGCCAATTCAAATTGAATTTGCGCATTGCCTATTGAATTGGTGAACTGAGGCACAACGATATTCGTATCGGCATTTTGTTTATTATAATCGCGTGTTAAAATCTTTACCGCATCAATTACCTGAGCATCCGAAATACATTCGGTGCCTCCCTGGTGCAGGATGTGAAACACTACAGGTATAGTATAAATTGGAGCAGCTGCAGAAGCACTTTTTTGTAAAAGGTTGCTTTGTTTATAGCCGGTTTTATATTGCTCAGCATCAAGGTCGCTGGCTTCCTGCTGCAATTTATCAAATTGAACTTTTAGCTCAGGATGTTTTGCAAACCACTCGTTTTGTGCTTCTGTAGAGCCACAAAGATGGGATTGACCAAAAAAATTTGCAGCAAAAAGCATGGCCATAGAAAAAAATAATATACGCATGATATAGTTTATTTAATATTTAATGAAAGTTACAAAAAAAAATCGATAAGTTTTTAAAATTAATCAACCTCCAGTTGTAACTCGCAGGTTATTTCGCTGGTTCCTTTTTTATCCCACACCCTTGATTTCCAGGTATATTTATCGCCTTTTACTGAACCCTCGGTAGGAGCTGTAAACTCAATAGAAAGCGCTTCTTCAGCTAATTTTGTTTCAACACCTGTTGAATCGTAAGATGAAAAAAGATCAGGTATATCTAAAACTGTTTTTCCTTTATTATCCACAACCAAAATAGATGCACCTGGATAAGCCATTCCTTCAACGGCTTTAAAACCGCTAACCCCTGTAAACACTAACGATAATTTTTCGCCCGGTTTAATTTTAACATCTGTTGTTCTTTTATCGCCTTTTACCAGGTACGAATCTGCTACGGTAAAGCCATTATATTTTATACTTAAGCCCGAAAGAAGATCTTTTTTTACACCTACCGAACACGAAAATGCCATTAATAATGCAATTACCAAAAGGCTTAATTTAGTCTTAGTTTTTTTCATTTTAGTGATTTTTTAATTTGTATAAATCAAATTTAAGATAAATGTAATGCAAATAATAATTTTTATTATTTAAGCGAAATTATCGCATAAATTATTTTTGCCATTCCCGCCAATCCGTTATATTTGTATATTAAGGTATTATAATGGGAAAAGAAGATAGCGCCGTAAAAGCAGGCAATTTAAGTTTTGACGATTTCAGGAAAATTGTGCTTAACGATTTTAAATTGGTTAACGAAAGCAGGCAGGCAAGTTTATTAGGAAGAAAAGAAGTTCTTACAGGAAAAGCAAAATTCGGCATATTTGGTGACGGTAAAGAGCTTGCTCAAATTGCCATGAGTAAAGTATTTAAAAATGGCGATTTCAGAAGCGGTTATTACCGCGATCAAACATTTATGCTAAGTATTAATGCCATTACATTGCAGCAATGGTTTGCGGGTTTATACGGACATACAGATATTACATTAGAGCCTATGAGTGGAGGACGCCAAATGGGCGGGCATTTTGCAACCCACAGTTTAAATGAAGATGGTTCTTTTAAAGCTTTGGTGGATCAAAAAAATTCAAGCAGCGATATTTCTCCAACGGGTGGACAAATGCCACGTTTGCTGGGTTTGGCATATGCATCTCATTTTTATAAAATAAATAAAGATCTTCACAATGCACCATTTAATACTTACAGTAATAAAGGTAACGAAGTTGCTTTTGGTACAATTGGTGATGCTTCTACAAGCGAAGGTTTATTTTGGGAAACTATAAACGCCGCGGGTGTGTTGCAGGTGCCAATGCTAATAAGCGTTTGGGATGACGGACATGGGATATCTGTTCCTAAAAAATATCAAACTACTAAAGAAAGTATTAGCGAAGTATTAAAAGGTTTTCAGCGTGAAGGCAACGGAAAAGGTTATGAGATCTTTAAAACAAAAGGATGGGATTATGCGCATTTATGCGAAACATACGAAAAAGCAATAAAAGTTTGTCGTGAAGAACATGTGCCTGTTTTAGTTCATGTAGAGGAAGTAACACAGCCGCAAGGCCACAGCACCAGCGGCTCACACGAACGTTACAAAAGCAAGGAACGTTTACAATGGGAATTGGATTTTGATTGCGTGAAACAAATGCGTGAATGGATCATACAAAATGCATTGGCCAACGAAGAAGAGTTAAATAAGATAGAAGAAGATGCTAAAGAAGCAGTTAAGAATGCAAAAACTGCTGCATGGACAGACTATTTAACACCAATTAAAAATGAAGTTGCCGAAGTAAGCGCTTTGTTTGAAGAAATAGGCGGTGATGAAATTCTTACCATTAAAAAAGAATTGCAATCCATTAAAGAGCCAATTCGCAGAGATGTACACATAGCTGTAAAAAATGTTTTACGTTTAACTAAACATAATTCTTCTTCTGCAAGAGAAAATTTAATTAAGTGGTTAGAAACTTCAAAAGAAATAAATAACGATCGTTTCAGCTCACACTTATATTCACAATCTGCCAAAAAAGTTGGAAATATATCTGCAAAAGCAGTTGAATATGCAGATGATAAACAGATGGATGGCCGCGAGATTTTACGTGATAACTTTGATGCTATTTTGTCAAAATATCCCGAGGTAATGATCTTTGGTGAAGACTCAGGAAAAATTGGCGGGGTAAATCAAGGTTTGGAAGGTTTACAATTAAAATATGGCGAGCACCGTGTGTTTGATACAGGTATCCGTGAAGCTACAATTATGGGCCAGGCTATTGGTCTTGCAATGCGTGGTTTGCGCCCGATAGCCGAAATTCAGTATTTGGATTATTTATTGTACGCTTTGCAATTAATGAGCGACGATCTGGCAACGGTACAATGGCGTACAAAAGGCAAACAAAAAGCACCGGTAATTATTCGTACACGAGGTCACCGTTTAGAAGGTGTATGGCACAGCGGTTCGCCAATGGGTATGATCGTGCATGCCTGCCGTGGTATAAATATTTGTGTGCCACGAAACATGACTGTTGCATCGAGCTTTTATAATACTTTGTTAGAATCGGATGAGCCTGCCTTAATTATTGAACCTTTAAATGCCTACCGTTTAAAAGAAAGATCGCCATCTAATTTTGGAGCGTATAAAACAGCACTTGGTATTCCCGAGGTTTTAAATACAGGCTCAGATATTACATTGGTGTCTTACGGCAGCAGTATTCGTGTGGCGCAGGAGGCAATTAAAAATTTAGAGAAACACGGTATTTCTGTTGAGTTAATAGATCTTCAAACATTAATTCCTTTCGATATTCATCACTCAATAGTTGAATCTGTTAAAAAAACAAATCGTTTATTGGTTTTGGATGAAGATGTTTCAGGTGGAGCGAGTTCGTATATTTTACAAAAAATTGTAGAAGAGCAGGGCGCTTATAAATTTTTAGATTCGGCACCTTTAACACTGGCGTCTAAAGACCACAGGCCAGCCTATGGCAGTGATGGAGACTACTTTAGTAAACCAAATTCAGATGATGTTTTTGATGCGGTTTATAATTTAATGTCAGAAGTTAACCCAAACCAATTTCCAAAAATTTATTAAAAAATTGTAATTTTATCATCTCGGCACGAAAATAGGAGAGAAGGGTAATAAAATATGAAATGAGCCTTAAAAAATAATAACGGGCGAATTCCATGTGACAAAAGAAAAAAAATTAAAAAATACACATGAAAAAAATTATACAAACGCTTTTACTTTGTTATTTAGTTGTAATTGCAGCTGATTGTTTTTCACAAACAACAACAACAGCTGCAGAAGACGCCCCTAAAAAAAAGAATGAAACGAAGATCTCAGAAGTTGTAAATACCGACTCTATACCCGCAAGTGAATTAATGCAACGCGCTATTAATTGGGTTAAAATAGAAAGTACTAAGTACGGTAAAAGCAGCGGTGTAACTACCGGTTCAAAAGCAGAATGTACCGCAACATTTCCGGTTAAGCCTAAAGAACTAAATCCGGAGGTAGACTATACAGGTAAGATAAGTATGCATATTGCTATTGAATGTAAAGATAATAAGTATAAATACACTATCTCGCAAATTAAACATACAAGCACCAGCGGTAAAACAACAGCAGGCAGTATTGATAATAAAGTGCCAGAATGTGGCAGTATGGCCATGGGCGATATTGTTTGGAAAAAACTAAAAGGCGAAGCTTTAAGAGGTGCGGGTAAAGTAGTAGAAGATCTGAAAGAAGGAATGCAAAAAGACTCGAAGGATGTTGAAAAAGAAGAGTGGTAATTAAACCTATTTACATGAAAAAATATTTCCTGTTTTTTATAGTGAACGTTTTCTCAATTCATTTAACTTCACAAACAGATAATGATAATGGTAGTTGGAAAGAACGTTATGTTTTGAAGACTAATACTGCTGAAGCCGATTTCATGGTTAGGCTTGGAGATATCGATAATCTGGGCTTTGGCTGGGAAAACAAGTTCAATCCGTTTTCAGGAAGAAGCACTAATGCACACATTTATCCTTGGGATTGGGATTCTACCGATGTATTGGGGCTTGATATGATAATGGTACCAACAAGTATGGGTAAAAAAGATGCGCCATGCGGAGGTGAAGGGTATAGTAGTCAGCAAAGCGTATTAATGGAAAAATACGGAAAAACCACTTTCGCTTTTACGGTTTCTTTAAAAGGAATTGATACATCCAAAATAAAAAATGTGATTTTGCAAATGTTTGTAGATGATTTTCAAGCTAAAGCACTTTGCTCAAAATTTGAAGTTTTGATTAATTCAAAACGCGCGACTTATATTGAAAAAGTAATTAATAGTTTAGATCAAACCGGGCCTATTGGAAAACTTATTACTATCACTGTACCTAAAGAAAAAATAAATGATTTTAAAACATCCGATATTGAATTCTTATTTGATGACAATACAACAGCTGCTGCTGATGGGTTTGCCATTGATTTTGTTAAAATACTTATTAACCCAAAAGTTTTAAGATATGGAACTGTAAGCGGTAGAGTAGTTAGTGAAGCAACCGGCAAGCCACTTGTAAATGCCACGGTATTTTGTGGTACGCAGGTTGTTAAAACTAATGCCTTAGGTCAGTATAAATTATTAAAGGTAAATTCCGGTCTTGCAGTTATCTCTGTTGAAGTAGCTGGTAAAACCGAACAAAATTTCACGGTAGATGTAGTAGAGAACACGATGGTAAATCAGGACCTGATCTTTAAATAATAATTATTCTACAGTAAAAAAATACACTTTATCCAATTCCACTTCTTTATTTAAATAAACAATAACCGGGTTTCCGTTTTTTGTTTCGCCTAATACTTCAAAACATTTACCGTTAAACGTACAGTTCGAAATTTGGAGCTGTAGATCAAATTTGTTTTTTGCAGCTAATTTTATTTTATCGGGTCTTATAAAAAGCTTTGTTTTGCTTTTTGTTTTTTTATCGAGATCTTCTGCTTTTATAGTGTTAAAAGGACCTAAAAGCCCTGCCAGTTTTATGTTTTTAGGTTTATAATAGATCTGCCATTTTTTACCCATTTGCAATATTCTGCCATTATTCATTACTGCTAATACATCGGCATATTTTAAAGCTTCTTCTGCTACATGTGTAATTAAGATAACCGAAGTTTTGTTTTTTTTGATCTCCGACATAATAAACGAAAATAGTTTTTCGCTTAAAATAGAATCTAAATTACTGAAAGGTTCATCCAGCAATAATAATTTTGGTATAATAGCCAGTGCTCTTGCTATTGCTACACGCTGCTTTTGGCCGCTTGATAAAAATCTTGCCTTCGAATTTCTTAAAGCAACAAGATCTAATAATTTTAAAAGCTTATTGGCCCTTTTTTGTTTAGCTTCAGTAGTATAACCAATCAGCTTATCAAAAATATTTTCTTCAACGCTGTGGTTATCCAAAACATAAAAATCCTGGCTTACCAAACGCATTTCATGATAACCCGGAATTAAATTATAAGAAGGCCCCGTTACTTTTTTATTCTCAAATAAAACTTCACCTTCATTCAGATCTTCCAAACCATACACGCATTTCATTAAGGTGGTTTTTCCGCTTCCGCTTTTACCCACTAAAGCCATTATCTCACCTTTATCAAGCTGGAGTGAAATATTCCTTATTCCTTTAAAATAATTTTGACCGGGATAATTGAAAGATATGTTGTTAACCTTTAAAATAGTTATCTTACTAAGGTTAAACTGTGTTTTAATTTATATGATTTGCCGTCAAAACCGGTTCCTTCAACCACTACAAAATAAACACCTTCATCACAAACTTCGCCGCTGGTTGTATGCCCGTCCCAAAAACCATTTACCCGCTCCCAATTTATGATTGGTGTGCCATAACGGTTATAGATCATTACTTTAAGATCGGTAATGTTTTTAATAATAGGTTTAAAGATTTCATTGATTCCATCACCGTTTGGCGAAAAAATAGTTGGTAATGTAATGCCTGATGAATCGGCTATTCTTAAGGCATACGAAGAAGTATCGTTACAACCCATATTACCATAAGCAATAAGGGTTAAAGAATAGCTTCCGCTAACGCTGTAATCTTTAATCGTGTTTAAAGATGTTGTATTAGCGGCACCATCATCATTAAAAAGCCATTGATTGGAAATGCTGTTGGTAGAATAATTGGTTAAGATCAATTGATTTGGGTAGCCAGTGGTATTTAAGCTGGCATTAAATGCTGCTAAAGCAGATTTGGTAACTATAACGGTACTTGTTGCTATAGAAGTACCGGTTGCATTAGAAACCAGCAAGCTAATAAAATAAGTGCCGCCATTACCAAAATTAAAAGTAATTGAAGAGCTGGTAAGATCAGGTAAAATAGTTACCGATTTTGAAGGTGTAATAGACCACTCATAAGCCGTCGGCGAATTAGACTCTTGAAGCGTAAAAGTTTGCGAAACCCCTGTGCATAGGGTAGCCGAAGGGCTTACAATAGTAGCCGTTGGTACCTGGGCAAAAGCACCAATACAAATAAACATTAAAAAAAATGTTTGTAAAGTTCGGTTCATAAACACCTATAAATTTACTAAAAATTCTAATGTATTTACATTATCGGCAAAATCAGTAATAACAGGTTGTTGTGAATAACCAAAAGGGATGTTGTTTTTGCCTACAATACACTGAAGATCGTCGTTGATTGAGTTTAAATAATCGCTTAATTCTTTTTCAGAATTGTAATATTGGTAGTATAAGACACCTACAGGCGAGTGCAGATCGGGGCTTTCTTTAACCATTATGAAATTATTATCTAAAAATTTCATCGATTCTAAAAGGTAAATAGCACGGTGATAATCGTAATTATTACCATATTTTTTATTGTTCACTACAAAGCCAAAATCAATAATTGCTTCAAAAAAAGCATCAAATTTATAGCCTGCGGGTACCAATAATTTGTTTACATTTCTGCAGCCAAGGCCAAAATAAAGGAATATATCTTTACCAAGGTTTTTTAGGTCGCTTGTACTTTCATTACCCGTTAATATGGCAACGGATGATCTGTTTTTACGAATGATATGCGGGTATTTGCCAAAATAATGTTTAAAATGTTGCGCGGTATTGTTGCTTCCTGTAGCAATAACGGCATCAAAAGTCCCCAGTTTTCCTTCTGCAAATAAGATCTGTTTTTCAAATTCGGGCTCATAATGCGTTAATAATTTTAAGAAAAAAGGGATTAATATATTATCATCAGACGAAAGTTTAATTAAAGCTTTATTTCCACTAAGCAGCACACATAAAATATCATGAAAACAAACCATTGGTATATTACCAGCGCAAATTATGGCTATTGTTTTTTGAGGTTTTTCTTTAATGGAAGCAGCGAATTTAATAAGGTCTTCTTCCTTTAAAAGCCTGCTAATGCCCATTAAAGATTCTTTAACAAATTCGGGAATGAACCAGCCATTGTAAATGTGCGACATCTCAATAAGCTTGTCTAGTCCTTGATGTAACTGAGTTTCGTTATCTTTTTGTTTGCCAAAGTGTCTGTTTATAAACAATCCTACCTGTACAAAACCATCTATTCTTTGTTTTAAAGTCATAATTTAGGTTGTATATTTGTACCCGATTTTAAAGACATAAATACCTGATTTTTTATATGTTTTTGGGATTACAAAACTACGTAAAAAAATGGCAATTAAAATAACAGATGAGTGTATTAATTGTGGCGCCTGCGAGCCGGAGTGCCCTAATAATGCAATTTATGAAGGTGGAGCAGAATGGCGCTATGCCGATGGTACCGGAGTTAAGGGTGATTACACCGGCAAAAACAGTGGCGAAACGGTTGATGCCGATTCTCCGCAAACGCCAAAGAATATGGACGTTTATTTTATTGTTTCTGATAAATGTACCGAGTGTAAAGGTTTTCACGATGAGCCGCAATGCGCTGCTGTTTGCCCGGTTGATTGCTGTATAAAAGATGAAGATGTTGTTGAAACTGACGAACAGTTGTTAGACAAAAAAGCATCGTTACATATTTAAACTGCTCCTTAATTACAAAAATAAAAAAGACCGGAAGTGAACGCTTTCGGTCTTTTTATTTATAATGGTTAAGTGATTATTTAAACTTAAGCGTTAACTGTAATTTTAATACAGGATTAAAGTTAAAGTGATTGAGAGCGCCTTTATATACATTTGTGGGAGTTGTAGAATTAAAATTGATCCGGTCATACGAAACATTAAAACCCATTTCAGGCGAGATATAAAAGTTTTTTGTAGCTTTTAATTTAAATCCTAAACCTAAAAAACCATCCAGCCCATTACTGCTTCTGTTATAAGAGGCCACATTAAAAGCTACATAGTCGCCTTTTGTTTGCACATTTCTATACAATACATCGGCGTAAGTGTAAAGCCAGTCTTTTTTCTTTAACAGATTGTACTGCGCGCCAACGCCTATCCTGAAATCTTTATTTGAAAGGTAATACCTTGAGTGATCTGAATAAGAAACCTGTGCCCTGAAGCCAACACGCTTGTAAGTAGTTCGAAAGAATAAACCATTAATAAATTCGGTTGAAGCTTTGTTAGCTGCAAAATTTCCATTAGGGCTAATGGAGTTGAGTGTAAAAAGCGTAGATCCAAATTCGTAATGCCTTAGGCTGTCTTGTGCTGTTGCTATTTTTGAAAGCAGCAGTGAAGCTAAAATAATAGTAAATTTTTTCATGGGTTTGTTTTTTGGGTTTTAACTGGCCGAAAAATAGAATTTAACTTTTACATAGTGAGTGAAGTTTTGTTAAAGAGAGATAATATTAGCGTTTTCTTAGCTAATATTAACATACAAACGCCTAAATAATTATTCTGGCATCTCTGATTTATAATTATTTTCTAAAACAGATAACTGAATTTTAAAGTTGAAAAAAATCGTAAACGGTAATGAAATGGGGTACGTTAGCTCATTTCACGTGTGTATTCAGGCAGAAAATAAAGATATTCAGGGTAATATTCGTAAAATTTTTCAGGATCATTTACCTGGTAATAACGTTGTTGATTAAGGTATTCAAATTGCATATAGCTTCCAACAGATAAATGTTTGCTAATATTATAATTAAAGGTAAAGCCCGCACCGGGGCCATAACCTTTAAGAGATCTGTTCATCGAAAAAAGCGGAGGTGGCTCAGCTTCTTTAGGATTGTCGGAAAAGCTAACGAACAAGGAACTTGGCTTATTATTAAAATAAATATGTTTATATGCGAACGAAGCATTCACAGATATTCTAAAGCGTTTGCGATTAATAAAATTATATTTTAAAAGGTAATTAAATCTAAAGCCTTTATCATATTGATAAGTGCTATAATTAACGCCATAATATTTTATAAAAAACATGGCTTCCTGCGACCTTTTTTTTATAACAATGCTCAAAGCCTATGGATGCATCGCCTACAAGAAGATTAGAAGGATAAGTGCTTAAAATAAATTGATGCTTTTTAATGGAATCCTGTCCGGAACAAAGACCAAACCACATATTTAATAAGATAAAAATCACCAAATAGTTTCGCATAAGGTAATAAACGGTAGTTTTTTGATTTTAGTATCCCTGTTATTTATTTTGAATTAACAAAAACCTCTAAAAATCCCCCTAAAAGGGACTAAAACGGTCTTGTTCCATCAGCAAAATATCTTATTTTTGTAAGCCTTAATTAATATGGTTTTTAGCAGCATAACGTATTTAGTTTATTTCCTTCCAATATTTTTATTGCTGTACCATTTAGCGCCGCATAAATTTAAAAACGCGGTCATCTTAATTGCAAGTATTTATTTTTACAGCTGGGGCGGACCAAAATTTATTTTCGTAATACTTGGTACTACATTTTTAGATTATTTTTTGGTGAATACCATGCACAACCAAAAAACGCAAAAAGCAAAAACCAAATTCTTAATTATTTCCCTGTGCTTAAATCTTGGGCTTTTATTTTATTTTAAATACTGTAATTTTTTTATTGAAAATATCAATGCGCTTTTAGGTACCGAAGTATCGTGGATAAAAGTGGCATTACCGATCGGGATATCGTTTTATACATTTGAGAGCCTTACCTATGTTGTGGATGTGTACCGTGGTATTCACAAACCTTTAAAAAATTTCTGGCATTACCAAACTTACATCTTATTGTTCCCAAAATTAATTGCAGGGCCTATTGTACGTTATCACGATATTGCCGATCAAATTACCAACCGCGAAAAAAACTATACACCAAATGTTAAATTGAGTGGCTTTTTAATTTTTTGCTTAGGCCTTGCTAAAAAAACAATCATTGCCAATACACTGGGTATGCAGGCCGATGCGGTTTTTAAATTACCTGCAGAGCAGTTAGATACTGCCGCTGCCTGGGTAGGAGCATTGGCGTATACATTCCAGATCTATTTTGATTTTAGCGGTTACAGCGATATGGCTATTGGTTTAGGAAAAATGATGGGCTTTAAATTTCCTGAGAATTTTAATAACCCTTATATCTCCGGTAGCATTACCGAATTCTGGCGTAGATGGCACATTACTTTAAGCACATGGATGAAAAACTATTTATACATTCCATTAGGCGGCAATAAAGTCTCTGATTCTAAATTATACCGTAATTTAATTATTGTTTTTTTACTTTCAGGTTTATGGCACGGCGCCAGTTGGAATTTTGTATTATGGGGCGCTTATCACGGTTTGTTTTTAGTGCTGGAGCGTTTGTTCTTAGGTAAACTATTTGAAAGGCTTGGTAAATTTATCTCTATACCAATCACCTTTATTATTGTTATTACCGGTTGGGTATTGTTCCGTAATGAAGATTTGCACTATGGTTTAAATGTGATTAAACAAATGTATGCCTTCAATTTCTTTGATGGTAAATTTGCCATGAACAACGATTTTATTTGTATGGCAATTATTGCCTTGGTATTCTCATTTTTTGCCGTTACCAAAAAAACAAAGCAAATACAAGAGCGTGTTTATGGTGAGAATTTTTCTGACGGAGGAAAGTGGTTGGCGGCTTTAGTTGGCATTACTTTATTTTACATATCGTTAAGTTATGTAACAGCGTTGGATTTTAACCCTTTTATATATTTTAGGTTTTAATGGCGGTTAAACAAAGAACATATTCCATCCATCACATAGTTATTTTAATAGCGCTGGCCTGGCCTATGATATACGCTTTTATTAAATACCAATCGCGTGATGGTAAAGATGATATTACGTATAACAAACCAAATTTAGTTGGCCTTGTAATAAGCGATGAGAAACCAAAATTCACCATGGCTTCGTGGTTGGATGGATCTTACCAGTCGGCCGAGGAAGATTACAATAACGATCATTGGGCTTTTAAAGAAGAAATGGTTCGTCTTAACAATCAGTTCTATTATAAGGCATTTAATCAAATTCGTGTAAACGGTTTTGTGATCGGTAAAAACGATTATGTATTTAGCGAGAGCTATATCTTCTCTGCTTTTGGTGATGATCTTATGCCCGAACAAAAAGTTAAAACGTTGTTGCAAAAAGCAAAAGTAGTGCAGGATACTTTAAAGAAAAAAGGTATTGATCTTTTATTGGTATATGCGCCGGGCAAAGGTGCAGCATGCAAAGAGTTTATTGAAGATAAATATGTACATGCCGTAAAAAATACAAATCATAATTTGTATGCCACAAACAGTAAAAATTTAGGTTTAAATTATCTTGATCTTTATTCGTACTTCGAAAAATTAAAACCAACTTCACCTTATCCCTTGTTCCCAAAATTTGGCCATCACTGGAGTTATTATGGTGAGTGTTTAGCTGTTGATACCATCATTAAACACATCGAAAAATTACATCATTGTGATATGCCATTTGTTTTCTGGCAAAAAATAGACCAGGTGGATACCGCTCGTAGCCGCGATGCTGATGTTTTAAAGAGCATGAATTTAAATTCAGATCCGGAACAAAATATGAAATTGGCTTATCCACAAATTCAGTTCGAAAATGATAGCACAAAAAACACAACACGTGTATTAACTATTTCTGATAGTTACTGGTATGGCCCTGTTTATATGGGGGTAGGCCAGGCTTGCTTTGCCGGCGGACAATTTTGGTATTATGCCAATCGAGTAGTGCCATCGCCAAGGCCTGGAGAAAAAGTGGAAGTTTGGGAACTCGATCTTAAAAAAGAAATTGAAAGCAACCAGGTTATTATGTTGTTATACTCTGATGGTAACTTGCCAATTTTTGGAAATACATTTATTGATGATGCTTACGAATTATATACATCTCCCAAAACTTACTACCCTCGTGCAGAAAGAAACAGGCAGATACAGGTGTTTGCAAAACAAATAAGGGAGACACCGAATTTATTAAAAAAATCAACCCAAAAAAGTACAGATCTTCAAATCCCTTTAGATAGTGCAATAAGAGTAGATGCTATGAAAATGGCAGGCCTAATTAAGTAAGATTTTAGAGCTAATAAGATTTAATATTTATTAAAATGAATAAAATGAAAAAAATAATTATCGTTTTTACCTTGATTTCCTTTTTTGCAAAAGCAGACGAGGGTATGTGGATGCCGCAACTGATAGAAGCGTTGAATATCCAGGATATGAAAAAGAACGGATTTAAATTAACGGCCCAGCAAATTTACAGCATTAATAAAGCAAGTATGAAAGATGCTGTTGCTATTTTTGGTGGTGGTTGTACTGCCGAAGTTATTTCTACAAAAGGATTGATATTAACCAATCATCACTGTGGCTTTTCATCCATCGCAGGTTTAAGCACTGTGCAAAATGATTATTTAAAAAATGGTTACTGGGCTATGAAACCAAATGAGGAATTAATGTGCCCGGGCTTAACAGTAACATTTATTAAGCGCATTGAAGATGTTACTGCAAAAGTTATGGAAACTTTAAAGCCGGGTTTTTCTGAGATCCAAAAAGATTCTGCTATTCAATCCAACATTAAAGCATTGGAACTGTCTGCAAAAAGCGGTTCTCATTTTGATTCATTCATCCGCCCGTTTTATTATGGTAACGAGTATTATTTGTTTGTAGTTGAAACGTTCAAGGATATCCGTTTGGTTGGTACACCTCCTGAAAGCATCGGTAAATTTGGCGGAGAGACAGATAATTGGGTTTGGCCGCGGCACAATGCAGATTTTAGCATGTTTAGAATTTACGCTAATAAAGAAAATAAACCTGCGGAATTTAACCAGGAAAATATTCCTTACACACCGCTTCATTCATTTCCTATTTCATTAAAAGGTGTTGAAAAAGGAGATTTTACAATGGTATATGGCTTTCCTGGAAGAACACAAGAATATTTAACTTCTTACGCTGTTGATCTTTTAATTAACCAGCAAGATCCTTTGCGTGTAAGCCTTCGCGAGAAACGTTTAAATATTTTGGATGCAGATATGAAAAAGAACGACACGTTACGTTTAATGTATACTGCAAAATACGCAGGCGTTGCCAATTATTATAAAAAATGGAGTGGAGAAATGCTTGGCCTGCAAAAATCAGATGCGGTAAATAAAAAGAAGAAACAAGAAGCTGATTTTTTAGCTTTGGTTGCAAGTGACCCAAAAAAATCTGAATTATATAAAAATTTATTTTCAGAGTTTAAAAGAACGTATGCAGATTATGCGCCATTAAGCAAACAGTATGATTATTTTACTGAGTGTTTATGGGGAGTTGAAGCGTTTAGGTTCTCATCTAGTTTTATTACGGTATTTAATGAATTGAGAAAAAAGAACGCCGGTAAAGACAATAAATTTGAAACTGTTTTTAAAGATAACAAGCCCGCTCTTCCATTTAAAAATTTTAATAAAGAAACCGATCGTAAACTTTGTAAAGCCATGCTCGAAGTGTATGTAGCCAACATTGACCGTGAATTTATGCCACGCTTTTTAGATTCACTTTTAAATGTCCACAACGGTAATGTTGCGGCGCTTACTGATTTTTTATATAACAATTCAAGCTTTGTAGATAATGAAAAGGCAAAAGTAATGTTTGCTGATTTTGAAAAAAATGCTGCGCTTTACGAGCGCGATCCAATGTATCTTTTGGGTTCAAGTATTTTAATTCACTATCAAAAAACAGTATTGCCACAAATTGGTTATTACGACCGCCAGATAAACGAATTGCAAAAAACTTACGTGAAAGGCCTTATTGAAAATGTAAAAGATAAAAAATTCTATCCGGATGCAAATAGTACTTTGCGAGTGGCATACGGTAAAGTGGCCGATTACCAACCTAAAGACGGTGTTCAATATTTACATTACACAACCATTGATGGAATGGTAGATAAGAATAAAACAGGCCTTGAAGATTTTTATGTAAAACCGCGCTTATTAGAACTGTATGAGAAAAAAGATTTTGGTCAGTATGCCGATAAGAATGGAAAATTACACATTGCTTTTACCGGAAGCAATCATACAACCGGTGGTAACAGCGGGAGTCCTGTAATAAATGCAAAAGGCGAATTGATAGGAACTAATTTTGATCGTAACTGGGAAGGTACTATGAGCGATGTAATGTACAATGGTAGCTTTTGTCGCAACATTGTTTTGGATGTGAGATTTACTTTGTGGATGATTGATAAGTACGCCGGCGCTGGCTATTTATTAAATGAAATGAAACTGGTAAAATAAAAACTAAGCTTATTATAAAATATTTAAGCCACTAATTTTTTAATGTAATTTAATTTTTTTTTGTAATGCAGCTTGGTTTATGCTTTACAGGAAAATTAACCGAATTGGCAATAAAACATTTTTTATTTGCTTCATGGTGCAAAGCGTTAGCTTTTTCAATTTGAGAGGCATCTGTAATAGTTACCTCTGGATTTAATATTACCTCTTTAAAATTGCCTCCGCCATCAGCATTTTGTATCATCACCCCTTCGGCATTATCAACATATTCCATAACCGTAATGCCATTATCAGCGCAAATATGCAAATACCACAACATGTGGCATTCAGATAATGAGGATAACAAAAGATCTTCAGGATTATGCCTTGTTCCGTCTCCCCGAAAGGGCGTATCTGATGAAGCTAGTATATCAACTTTGTTTTTAATGGTAATTGTATGATTGCGACTATATGCAGCTGCATTTATTGTTCCATGACCAGGATTACCGGTCCAGATGATAGTTGCTTTATAATGATGTTCTTTCATAATGGTTATTTGCCAACAGGCATTTGCATTTTTGCTTTATTGATAGTGCCGCCATTAATCAATTTAATTGGCGACTCTGTTATTTTTGCACTTTTCTTTTTTACAGGTGTTTCAACACCCAGCCAATTGCCGGTTTTGCACCAGGTTGTAATTTCGCCACCATCAACAATTAATTTGGCACCGCTCTCTAGTTTTATTTTTCCGTTAATGGCCAAAGCCGTCTTACATTTAATTGTAAGTGTTATGCCTGCTTTTACGAGAATGTCTTTATAAACTTGTATATCAAAATCCCATGTTTCGTTTTCATTGATTGTCCATATGTTTTTATGATCACTTTCCATATCTTTTACAAAATGACGTAGATTACGGCCTGCATTACTATTTAAATGCAATGCTCTTAATCTTCTTCCCATCTGCAAAGGAGACATCCATCTATTGTAACGCTGGCCACCCATTAAATTATTGCTGGTATCGGGTGTTGATTCGTAGCATGAAAAACACGGCGCATTATCGGGTTTTGTTGTTGCCTCACGCTCATGTTGACAAGCAGGATTATTATTTGGGAAAACATCACTTAAATAATCATCAGAACCACAAGCACCATTAAAATTTTGCCAATCCGATCCACCACCGGTTCCGTTGATATAAGTATGTCCTAAACCAAAAGCATGTCCTATTTCATGAAGTAAATGCGATCTTCCAAAAACAGGATCAAAAGATGAAATGGTGGTAACTATAGCAGAAGCTCCTTTGTAACTGGATAAATGCCCGGGGCCGGTACTGTTATTAAATACAAGCGGCATCCCTTCTTCAATTCTTGATTTGTCTACTTTTTCAATATGTTCAAATAACGCAAAATCGCTATAGGTTGTATATAAAGCTGGTTCAGGGTAAAAATAAACATTTGTGATCTCGTATCTTATTTTAGAATCGTGTATGTAAGGTGAGTTAAAATTTTCAACCTTGTAACTTGAGCTTCGTTTGGCTGAATATCTTTCCTGATGACCATTTGTTATCGAATCCAAAAGAAATTTCAATGCAGGCATGCCGTTCACTTTGTTATCATTCATTTGCCATTTCCCCGAATCGTTGAGCGGTTTAAAAATATGTATGGTTATTTTTAATGTAATTACCTGGTCGTTTTTTTGAGGAACATAAAATGATTGCCTGCTGTATTTTTTTTTATACGGATCGGAAGAATTGCCGCAAGATGATGAAGTACTAGCTTCAAAAAGTTTAACTTCTTCGGTAGTCTGCACTTTTCTTTGCGCACTAATGTTGTGAAAGCAGAAGAAAAATAAAATAAAATAAAAAAAGTAAGATGAGATTTTTCTTTTCATAATTGCATTAATGTTGTTTGTATTTTTCTGCCAGTTTTTTTGGAGCTACATTACAATAAGAAACCACTATAGCATCTTTCAGCATATCTGTTCTTACTTTTTTTAATTCAACATAGGTAAATCCTTTTTTGCCCCAGGCACCTGGTGCAGGGTATATAATGGTTTTGTCAAATGCGCCAAAAACAGATTGTTCTATTTCTGTAAATTTTAAGCAGGCTCTTTTTTTTGAAATATCAAGGGTAGCGAATATTTTTTTATTTACTCTGAAAGATGTCTTTTCAAAATGAGGAAGTTCTTGGACTTCATCAAAAGAGAGGGCAAGTTTTTTGAAACTTTCAATACTAACCATTTTGTATCCAGCTTTTATAGCTCATTTCAAATTTTGTTTCACCTTTATTAACAGTACCTGTTTTAACCCAGCCTAGTTTTTCGTAAAACATTTCAGCTCTTGTATTTGGAGCTGTGCCGAGCCAAACGGGTGTTTTTGTTTGGTCAAAATACCAATCCATCATGCGGGTGTATAGTTCTTTGCCAATACCTTTTTTTTCAAATTCAGGTTTTACAAATAAGGCCCAAATGTTATTTTCTTTGAGGTCAACGATCGAAAATCCAACAATGGTATTATCTACCTCGCATACCCAGCCTTTGCCACGAATAGTGAGAAATTCTTCACAATCTTTATCACTAACTTGAGCAGGGTTGGATAGTGTATTTTCTTTTACAGAATTACGAACGATCTGTATTTGTTTAATGTCTTCTATTTTTGCTTCTCTATACATGATTGGATATATACCACTAAATATACAAAAAATTGTATATAAAATATTAATACCTAATCCTTGTTTTTGCAAATAGTTTTAGCGTAAAAAGATATGGTAGCATCATTTGACATGGCATTTTTTTCATATACCAGTTGGCATTTTTTGCTTAACCATTCATAATATTCTTTTTGTTTGTTGGATTTATCTGGCTCACCGTAATTTTCTATAAGGCTAGCCAGGAATTTTTGTGCAGTAGCGTTTTTTGTTTGAAGAGATATAGCCGAAAGCATGTCTTTACAAAAAGTAATGCGTATGTATTCAAACTCTGCGCCATCATGATTAATATTAGATTGATCGAGTGAATATAATTTAGTGTTACCTTCATCAATTTCAAGTAACAGGTTGCTGAATTTTTTAGGGGACGATCCAAAAACATATGTTTTAAAACCATTTTTTTCATCCAGCTTACTTATTTGTGCTGAATAAATAAGAGGGATCAGTAACAAAAAAAGTACATTTTTCATGAGAAGCGAGATAATTGATTATAGTTTAAAGCTTACACCTGCAGTTAAGTATGGGTAAGAATATCCATAGCCTATTTCGCCAAATAAAGCAACTTTAGGGACAAAATACCAGCGCCCGCCAACAAAAAGCGAAGAACTTGGATATATACTTCGGCCTCTTAATTCATAAAGATTTTTATCGGGATCAAGACTGTTTGATTCAAATCTATATGTTTGAAATCTCAGACCAATTGTTGCTCCAAAATAAACCTCTCCCTCCTCAAAGTTTAAAGCATCTGCATGATAAGCTCCTCTTGCGGAAATTAGCATATAATTCCAGCTATGGCGGTAATAGTATTTATTTCCTTTATAATAATAATCGTCATATTGAAGGGAGGCATGCTGAAAGCCAAAATAAGCGCCAAGGCCAATATAGCCAGGTCCTGCTTTTTTCTTTAAAGCTTGTTCATAGCTTAAATTAATGGCAGGTGTTATTCGATAGGAATAGCCAAAGCCCCTGTTATATCTGTAATAGTAACCTCCAAATGCAACACCAATATTTACAATTTTTGTGTTCTCATCAAAACTGGTCCCTCCTGAAGACGTTTGTGCATTCATAAATGTGCTTGTAATTAATAATGCTAAGCATACTATTAATTTGTTTCTCATAATTCCGGTTTTTAAATTATATGGTTAAATTATTTTTTTTAGTTCTTTTATTTCTTGTTCGGCAGCAAAAATAATATCGTTTGATTTTGCTTTTATGTTTTTATTTAAGAAGAGTTCATTTTTTGCCAGAAATGCCCCGGTTGTTTTAATAAGGCTTTCACAATATGTAATTCTTTCTTCGATGGTCATTTTTGGTAGTACATCAGCATATATTGTATCCAATTCAATAAGGCGTTTATTCATTTATAATAAAATTTATCGTTAGTAGCAGGTGTTTTAAAAGTATTAATATTTATTTATAGAGTTGGTTAAAACTTCTAATTCCGCTTTTGCAGCATTAATAATATCATTCGTTCTTTCGTTATTAATTGCATGCAAAGAGCCCGATCGTTTTGTTGCGGAGCCTTTCATAGTATTGATCAATATTTCACAATAACTAATCTTTTCTCTTAAAGTCATTTTTTGATAAATGCTTCCATATACATGGTCTATTTCGCTTAAGGCTTTAATCATTGATGTATCAATATTATGCACAATCATTAATTAATTTTTTGTTTTATTTTCTTTATTATTCTTTTTATCCTGGCTTTCAGCGATATCTTTTTCCACCAAACAAAACTCTTATCGTTATATTTTGTTTTTGAAAGCGAAGTTTTTTCAGTGTCAAATGTTCCTCTTTCATTTGCTGTTAAAATTAAAAGCCGGTGTTGTTTGTCTGAAAGCTGCACTGTACCTGTTACAACACTTACTGTTGTTTTTTTATCTTCTTCATAACCTTTAATGTTAAAAGAAGTTCCTAAAACTGTTGTTTTGGTTTCTTTGCATTCAACGGTAAAAGGTTTGCCGGCTTTTATTATCTCAAAAAAAGCCTCACCCGAAAGCAAGGTAGATCTTATACTATCATTAAATTTTTCAGGATAAGTAAAACTACTATTTTTATTAAGGTGTACACAGCTGCTATCGGGTAAATAAAAAACTGTTGTTGAATCAAGTGTAGTAATGCAGATCATTTCTATCTCATTTTCTTTATTTTTTAAAACCTCGGCCTGCATTGTTTTGTTTATAAGTGTTTCCTGAACCGGTATAAAATATTTTATCAAAAAAACTAACACCACGATTAAAGCAATACCTGCGGCAGCTCTTAAAGGTGTTATATCAAACCTTCTTTCAAC
This sequence comes from Bacteroidia bacterium, assembly GCA_016787705.1. GTDB lineage: Bacteria > Bacteroidota > Bacteroidia > B-17B0 > Aurantibacillaceae > Aurantibacillus. Next base: position 481,058 of record JAEUTP010000017.1, read on the forward strand.
TTTTGTTTTATCGTTTTCAGCTAAGTTTTTAAAATCTTCCCAGGCTTTTTCGGTAATATCTTCACTTTCTTTTTTTAACCCCGAAGATAATGTCCAGATATTCTTGCTCTGGTCAAAAAACTCTTCATTTGCCTGATCTTCTTTCAACCAGTCAAATAATTCTTTTTCCTCTTGCATTGAAGCATTGCCGGAAAGATATTTACCTATGAGCTTTTCTTTTCCTGTTTTCATTTTTAGTTATAATGAATAAACCGCCATGGTTTTATAATAAGACCAAAAAAAATAGCCTTACCCCCAAAATAAAAGCGAAAAAAATGTAAATACATGATCTTTAGTGGTGAAATTAAGAAGATAGTTGTCTTTAAAGCGATAAAAAGCTTTTGCCAATATAATTTTGCAGGTCCTCACGCATGCGCTTAAGGGCAATACCCATTTGATTTTCTACGGTTTTTTCTGAGACATCCAAAATACCTGCAATATCTTTATATTTCATATTCTCAAAGCGGCTTAATACAAAAATTGCTTTGCATTTAGGTGGTAATTTATTTAAAGCTATTTGTATTTTTATTTCCAGCTCTTTCGTTAACAGATTGGAATCTGCATTTTCTAAAACTGGGATATCGATACCAGTTAATTGTACTTTTTGTTTGTTATTTTCAAGGTAAGAAATGGAAGCGTTAATAGCGGATTTGAAAAGATATGATTTTGGATGCAAAATAAGATCTAATTCATCACGCTTGCGCCATAGTTTTAAAAACACTTCCTGCACAACATCATGAGAAGCGTCTTTATCATTAATTACATTTTCAACCACATTCCTTAATGTTTTATAATAAGTTTTGTAAATTATTTCAAATTTTTCCTGCAATATCAATCATTCTAAAATTCAAAGATACAATTCTTACAAGTATCAGAATTAAAGACTTAGTAATTTAACTTTTCTTTTTTTATGGGTAACAAATTCCTCAGTTTATTTTTATTAAACTTTGAAAACCTTATCAGCATTGGAGTTAAAGAGGTTAAAGGATTTTTATTAACACTAATTTTTAAAGCGCCAGTATTTTTGTCTGTCGTTTTTGGTAGTAATAAACATGGTGTCATTAATAAATTCAATTTTACCATGCAACGTTTGATCATTAAAAAATATACTTATACAATCTTTTTTTAAGTTGTATTTGTATGTTACTAAATGTTCTAAATAAAAAATATTTTTTTTATTTACCTGAAAGGTTGCATTGCCGGTAGTTTCGTGTGTCCATGCACCAATTATCTGTTTTTTTAAAGGCTCTTTATTTTTTTTGTCGGTTTGTGCAACTGATTTATACAACGTAAAAAAAACAATAACCATTATTAATCTCCAGTTTATGTTTTATTTTCTTTTAACACTATAAACCAACTCATCAATAAACTCACCGTTTTTATATATTGAATTTTCAAAACGGCCTTCTAATTTAAAACCTGCTTTTTCTAATACTTTTTGTGATGCTGTATTTGTTCCAAAAGGTCTTGCAAAAATACGTGTAATATCAAAATTCATAAATCCGTAATCTACTATTTGTACAATTGCCTTACTTATTATACCATTGCCCCAAAAAGGTTCGCCAAGCCAGTAACCTATTTCTGCATTACGGCAATGTATATCATCCTGAGGATGAAGGCCGATACCACCGCACGCTTCACCATTAATTTCAATAGCAAACAAATGTATTGGTTTGTGACTTGTGGCAAATTCAATGAATTGTTTTCCTTTTTCTATCGTGTAAGGATGAGGAAATCTATTCATCATAAATTTTTCAATATTTTTATTATTGCCATATTTAACTAAACTATCAAGGTCGCCAATTGTCCATGGTCTGAGAGAAAAATCCATAAAATGTTGATGATAAATTGAAAATAACTAGAACTTACTTCTTAATCTTGCGCGTTTACGTTTTTCTTTAAAGACATATCCAACCGTTAACTCAAGCGAAACATAAGAGTCTTTTTGCTTGTCTCCACGTTGTGCAGGAACCCCAAAACTGTCAGGAGATGTAGCACCATATATTAAACCTTTATTTGGATCAGACATGGTAGCGGCTAGTGGTCCGTAAGCAGCTGCCAAAGCAACCGGGTCATAATAGGTTGTGCCAACATCGTCAATATAATCCGTAAATGTTTTGCGCCACGCAGCTTCAATACCAATACTCCATTGTTTATTGATAGTGCATTTATAAAATAAACCAATAGGAATGCAAATACTATAATTCGTGTATTTTTTTGCTCCACCCGGAAGCCCCTGACCTTCTGTATGCAATGGCATTAGCTTTACATACTTTCCATTTGCCATACGGCCTTTTGGATTATAGTAAAATCCACCAACACCAATAAAAGCATAAGCACCATGTGTAAGGCCTTTTGATCTGCGGTTTAAAGTTCGTTTAATGCCATAACGGTTTCCGCTTTTACTGCTCTGATAACCGATTTCAATTCTACCGGATAATTCAAAAATATTAGATTTAAAATTAAGATTTCTATTATTTCTGAAAGGCTCTTTGGTTAAGGCGTCATCACCTCTCACAATTAAATAGTTAAATTTTGTTGTAAGATTTATCCATTTATCTAACTTATACCTGTAACCTAAACCAAACGCAGTTTTTGTTTGAGATAGTTCAAGATCAACCGGGCTGTAATCTTTTCCGATCTGATCTCGTCCACCTAAATCACCTAAAAAATTAGAAGTACCACCCGTAACAAATATCTCTTTCCTGTATTTTTTCCAATCACCCGGGCGTGTAAAATTCTGAGCCTCAGTAATTAGGGTAAAAAAAGATAAGGTGAGTAAAAATAGTACTTTTCTCATTTAAGATTTTAATCGACTAAAAATAGGAAAAAAAACGCGAAGCGCCATGAAATTAGGGATATATTTTTAAAAAGGCAATGTTAAGTGATTTATAACTAATTAAAGAACAGTGTGTTAAAGTTGATCAAATATACTTTTTCAGTTGCCCTTGTAATAGCGGTATAAAGCCACCGCAAAAAGCTTTCATCAATATTCTCTTCTTTTAAATAGCCCTGATCGATGAATACCACGGGCCACTGGCCACCCTGCGATTTGTGACAGGTTATGGCATAACTAAATTTTACCTGTAAGGCATTGTAATACGGACTGTTTTTTAAATAGGCCATACGTATACCTTTGGTGGGTTCATGGCTTACATCGGCCATTACAGCTTCAAACAAATGTTTTTGTTCATCCTGGCTTAACCCAGGATTATCCGAAAAAAGAGAATTTGTTATGATCTTAACCTGCAACTCGGGCAGGTTTGGGTAATCCACAAACCTTACATGACATTCGCAAAAATTAAGATCGTACATATCTTCGCGTTTTATAATGCGTGTAATTTCAACCATATCGCCATTGGCAATAAAACCTGCTTCGCCATTATTTTCAGGTAACCAGAAATAATTATTTTTTACGATCATCAATTTATCACCGGTGCAAAGATCATCTTCGTATAATTTAATTCTGTTCCTGAAACTTTGATTAAATAGATTTGCCCTTTTATTGCTGCGGGTAATTATCACTACGTTTTCTTCGCCGTAATTTGAAATAGCAGAGTTTATGCAGTCTTCCAGCTCATCACCAGGTAAATTAATAAAGTCTTTACTACAAATGAATTTAGGTGCATCAAAAATCGTATTGCTAATATTAGTTCTAATATTGGTGGCGTTAAATAAAATTCCACTTTCCAAACGTTGCCTTGCAACTTCTTTTAATTCAAAAAAATTGATATTTAAGTGAAATGCCTGTTTTAAATAATTTTCGTTCAACGCCGGACTTTCGTTGCTGCCAACCGGCGGCAACTGCGCGGTATCACCAATAAGAATAAGTTTGCAATTATCACCACTGTAAATGTATTCGAATAAATTTTCAAGAAGGCTGTTCATTAAGCTTTCACCATTGGTGTCGGCGCTTATCATCGATGCCTCATCAACAATGAACAGCGTATGTTTATGTAAATTTTCGGCGAGTGAAAAATAAAAAGAACCATCAGCGCCAATTTGTTTTCTGAATATTTTTTTATGAATGGTTTGTGCCGGTTTTTGTGAGTACATACTTAAAACCTTTGCTGCCCGCCCGGTTGGCGCTAACAAAACACTCCTCCATTTTATAGTTGGCAAAGCTTTGGTAAATGCCGAAATAAGATTTGTTTTACCAGTTCCTGCATAACCCCTTAAAATAAATACGCCACGTTCATCATGATTGTAGATAAATTCTGAGATATTTTTAATGGCATTTTTTTGATCTTCATTTGCAGTAAAGGGCAAATATCCTGAAACTATTTTTTCAAAATCGTGAGGCAGGATAAGCTTGGACATTTTTAGAATTTAAAATTACCGTGATTGTAAATTTAAATAAAAAAGCCACCGGGCTGTTGGTGGCTTTTCAAATGTTATGAGTTTGTTAGAAATTAAAAGAGAATGTTTGGCTGTTGATTGTAATTGTGCCTACAAGATCGCAGGAGCCGCTTCCAAAATCAATTAAACGTGTTGGACGGTTGCCGGGTGTATAAGAAATAGTACCGCTTACAAATGGGTGACGATGCGGACGCGAAACATCAGGAGCACACGTAAAATCTCTTACAAGATTTGAAGCTGTTGCCGTAAAATTCTCGCCCTTTGCATTTACTCCGCTGGCTGTACCATTTAATTTAATTTTTGCTTTTGTCCAGTTAATTGGTGTGGTTTGGCCATTATAACAAAGTGGATCGTTAGTGTTTATCAATTCTTTTGTACGATTACAAGTCCAGTTAACTGTGCCCTCATTATTAGGCTTAACAATAGAAATGTTTGCAGAAACCGCCCATGTAAGGTTTGTACCGGCCGGTGCCCCTGCAGGAGTAGTATTAGTTATACTTTTATTATTAATGGTAACCTGGTTACCATCTACAACATAATTTTGAGAAGTAACTATCATTTTAAAACCAGGATTGCGATAATAAATAGATGTTGTAGGGCTTGATGCAGAAAAATCGAAGAATAATTTGCCCGTACGAACCCTGCCATCAGTTCCTGTGCAGCCTGTTGTGCCAAAATCTACAGTAACAGTGCCTGTTCCTATGCCAGATATAGTAGCGCATGGCGCAACAGAAAGGATCTCAGCGCCACTTACAGGGCCGTTGAATTTGTATGTGGATAAAGAACCTGCTTCACTTACCTGACTTCCCATTGATTCGATATCGCTTGAGCTGGTTTCAGCAAGATTATTATCATTTGCTGTTCCTTGTTCTGTATCGGGTTCCTCATCGGTTTTTTTATCTCTTTTACGACAAGATGTAAAGGCCATAGAACAAGCTACTAAGGCTATTACAAGACTTAAATAAATTTTTGAAGTTTTCATATTTTATGTTTTAATATTTAATCTAAGATTACTAAAAAAGCAAAAGGTTTAATCAGTTTAAAAAAAAAATTTTTTATTTTTAAGAATACCTTAGATTTGTTACCTGATGTTTGGCGAATATTATAAAGAGAAACTTGTTTTAAAAGATAAAACAACGGTTCAGGAGGCAGCCGCATTGTCTCTTTTTATTAGCCACAATTCATTTTTATTCGCAGTTTCAGCAAATAATTTTAAAAATATTATTCATCTTGGCCATCTTGAGATAGATACTAATGCGGCCACAAACCAGAGTTTTAGCGAGAAGATAGTTTCTTTATTGAATAATTACCAGCTTGCTCAAAAAAAGTTTGAAAAAGTAATTATCTCGGTTTTAAATAAGGATTTTACAATTGTACCTGAGGCTTATTCAAATTCATCTGATCTTAAAGAATTCCTTTCTTTTTCATCGGGTGTAAGCGGAATTAAAAATCCTGTAGCCCATACTATTAAAAATGTAAAGTTTTGTTATGTTTTTGAGCAGGAATTGATCCAGTCACTTGAAAAAGTATTTTCAAATGCTATTATAAAACACGCCGGGGCTATTAGTAACGAATTATTTTTTGGTAATCATTCGTTATTAAATACAAATTTATTTTTAACAATAAACGATGGGTTTATTGAAATTGCCGCAAAAGAAAAAAACGATTTGCTCTTTTATAATGTATTTAATTACGAAAACAATGAAGACGTTTTATATTATTTGTTGTTTATGATGGAACAATTCAATTTAAATCCTCTGCACATTAAATTGGCAATAAGCGGGCAAATAATTACTGATGACAGCCTGATCTTAAGCATAAAAAAATACATTAAACAGGTAAGTTTTGTTGCACATAATCCGGCTATTAAATTAGAAGGTGAATTACAAATATTGCCAAGACATTATTATTTTACGTTATTAAATCAACATCTGTGCGTATCATAAACGGAACACACAAAGGCAGGGTAATAAAAGTACCCAATGGTTTGCCTGTAAGGCCCACAACCGATTTTGCAAAAGAAGGATTGTTTAATATGCTTAACAATAAAATCAATTACCACGAAACAAAAGTGTTGGATCTTTTTAGTGGCACAGGACATATTTCTTTAGAGTTTGCATCACGTGGGAGTAAAGATATTTTAGCGGTAGATAAGAATTTTAAGTGCATTGGTTTTTTAAAAGCCACAAGCAAGGAATTAAAGTTTGAAATTGATACCATTAAAGGTGATGTTTTTGAATTTTTAAAAAATTGCAACCAAAAATTTGATCTGATCTTTGCCGATCCGCCTTACGATTTGGAGAATATTCCAGCTATTCATCAATTGGTAAATGAAAAACAATTATTAAATGAAAATGGCATTTTAATTATTGAACATGGACCAAGAACAAATTTAGAAGCTTTGCAAGGCTTTGCTCAAAAAAGAAGTTACGGCAATGTAAACTTTAGTTTTTTTGAAAATCAATTGCTAAAGTAATTACAGGGAAATTTAAAAGCCACAGATTGAACGAATTCACACAGATTTTTCATTTTTAATTTGATCTGTGTCATCTATAAATATCAATGGCAATAAAAATTACTTCAGAACTCCGATATCTTTTCCAACCTGGTTAAAAATAGCTTTAACACTATCGGCTGTTTTTGTATCGCCGGTAGCGCGTAAATATGTATCGGTTAAAGTCATCACGTTTTGATGATAGAATTTTTTCATTTCATCTACCATCATATCCTTTGTCCAAAGGTCAATGCGCAATGTGTTATTTTCTTTTTCATCCCAAAGTGCTATCATTACACTTTTACAAGTACTTTTTTCACCAGAGTCGGGCGCATCCCAATCAATTTTAATTGGTAAATTATTTTCGTCAACTGTTACTTTAAATTTTATTTCTGAGGTCTTCATGGGTACTATTAATTTTCTAAGATTTTAAATTCTACGCGGCGGTTTTGCGCATGTTCTATTTCACTGCAAGGTACATTGTCTTTACACTTGTTTAATAATTTTCCTTCACCATAACCAATAGATATGATCCTGTCTGCGTCAATGCCAGCGGCTGTAATGTATGCCAAAGCAGTTTTTGCGCGTAGCTGACTAAGCTTTAAATTATCTGCATCTGTTCCTTTACTATCGGTATGTGCACTTATCTCTATCTTAATAGTTTTATTTGTATTTAATACCAGTATCACTTTGTTTAATACTTCTTGGGCCTGTGGCAAAAGATCTGTTTTATTGGTCTCAAACAAAATATTTTCAATGATCGTATTGCTGGTCTTTTTTGGTTTTTTGTTTGTCATCAAGTCAAGCCATGGGTCATCCAGTTCAATATCTTTAATTTTATTTATTTCCGCATCAATAGGTTTGTATAAAAAACGTTTGCCTTTTTCGTTTGTAATTACTTTTACTAATTTATCATCTAAAGTGTATACTAAGATATTTTTAAAGGCATCAAAAGTATTATCTGAATTATTGGCACTTAAGTAAAAGCGTTTTAAAAATGGAAGATACTTAAATTTAAAAGCACCTAGATCATCAGTTAAAACACTGTCTATTACCAGGTAATTTTCGTTCAATAAAATTATTTTTACTTTCTCTAATGGTTTATTATTTTGATCACCGTACAGTTTGGCACTTACATTCATTTTCATTTCATCATCGCTTATAGAAATGGAGTTGAATAGATCGTTATAACTTGTGTTTATTTTTAAAGATCTTCGTGTACCTGCTATTGTATCAAGGTACTTAACATAATTATCATCCTTATTTAAAAAGTCAAGTTTTTCACCAGTACCAACTTCTTTGGTATCAACACCAATAAAGTATGTGTCATCCGGTCTTAAATCTTCAAAAACAAAAGCGCCCAAAACATTAGAGGTTGTTTTTTTTACAATCGTATTATGCTTGTTGCATAAATAAACTGTTTTATTAGCGAAGAATTTTTTTTGTTGCCCTGATGCCAAAACCAGCTTGCCACCAATATTTGATACGTATTGGTTGTTGGCTATATTCTTTAGCTCTTCAGGTTTTAAAACCCATTCGCAGCCGCCATTGGCTGGTTTTGCCTCCGAAATATTAATTTTAGTGGAATTAAATAATGTAAATTTTGCCGAAGCTGTTTCTGCATCTTTTGTGTTAAGTTTTATTTTATAAACTTCTGATGCTTTAACATCTGTAAATGCGAATGCGCCAAAACGATTGGTAGCTGTAGTTTTTAAAACCTTCCCGTTTTTATCAAGTATGGTTATTACCTGGTTAACTACAGGTAATTTTTCATTCTTATTCAAACAAATTCGTCCGGCAAGTATTACAGGAATTTCAACGTTTGCATTTGCTACATTGGTTTCATATGTTAACGGCTTGTTCTTTAATATCGATCGGTTGAATTTATTTGTATAAGCTGTATCGGAGATCATTTTAGACTTACCGTCAAAAAATATTTTACAGAAAGGTTTTTTAAAAGCGTTGGTATCAATATCCTCATCTGTTTTTAAAACAAAGGGAACGTTGAGCTCGTGCACCATATTTATGTCCTGTTTTTCTTTTGGGATGTCATCTGTCTTCACTTCCAAAAATAGAGTTTGGTATTTTGGATTACTGAAATAAATTTGATAATTCTTATCAAAGGTTAATTTTAGTGTGAAATCAGACTTTGTTTTTGTATTTAAAGTTTCTTTTACAGCACCGTCTTGTTTTATAACAATGGTGGTATTTATTAAGGGCGCGGTATTAAATTCAGAATGGCCAATAATAGTGACCTGACCGTTCAAAAAAACAGTGTAACAAATACTAAGTAAAAAAATGAGGGAACGCTTCATTATAAATATTAACTAAATGTAATTTTTTTGAAGTTATTAGCCAAAATTTTCTTTTATAAAGTTATTAATTGTCTTTACAGAAACCTTTTCAAGCCTACGATGATAAGCATTTATCGTAATATGAAGTGTTTGTATATTATTTATTTTGGCAAAGCCTTTATCATATTGTTTGCTTATAGAATTTAAATAATCGTTAGAGATGCTTTGCTCATATTTTCTGCCGCGTTTTTTTATGTTTTGCTTTAAATTTTTAGTGCTTGTGTTCAGGTAAACAATAAGATCGGGTTTAGGCAACTGATCGGCAATAATTTTAAATTGTTTTTTAAAAAGTATGAAATCTTTTTTAGATAAATTGATCTTTGCAAACCATAAGCATTTATATAAACTATAATCACTTACAATTAATTTTTTTTCTGATTTGAATGTTTGATTCAGCTGCTTGAACCTGCTAACTAAAAAACTGTATTCTAACGGAAAAGCAAAAAGCTTTTTATTGTCGTAAAATAATGGTAATAGCGGATTGTCTTCAAATTCTTCAGGTAAGAATCGGGCATTCAATTTTTTAGCTAAAACTTTTGCCAGCGTAGTTTTTCCCGATCCAATATTACCCTCAAAACAAATGTATTTTAGGTCTTTTAAAGCATTGTATTTTTTTACCGGTAATTTATCTTTACTGTTCTTTAATAAAATAGAAATTGATTTTTTTAATACCGGGTGAACAAAATCGGGGGCAATATCATTTAAAGGCTTTAAAACAAAATTTCGTAAATGCAGGCGCGGGTGTGGTATTTCAATAGCTTTTGCTGAAATTATTTCTGAATTAAAAAATAAAATATCAATATCAACCGTTCTATCCGTATTTTTTGCTGAACCTCTTTTGCGGCCAAGGCTTTTTTCGATCCTTAAAGCTTTCGCTAAAAGATTTTGCGCACTTAGTTGTGTTTCAATTTTAATAACCTGGTTAAGGTATTTATTCTCCGAAACGCTACCCCAGGCTGCGGTTTCATAAATATAGGATTGGGCGGTGATCCTGCCTAAAATCCTGCTGATAGCATCTTTTGTAGCATTTAGATTAACTATCCGGTTGCCAATATTTCCGCCCAAACATAAAAAAGCTACATTCATAATATTATTTAATAGTAAAACCGCTTATTAATTACCTTTAATCACGGTACAAACTTAAATAAATTAAACAAAAGTAAAGGTAGTTGGTTAACTATCACAAATAAAAGAAGTAATATTAATATGAAGCAATTTTTTGGAGCATTTTTCGGGTCGATTTTAGGAATTATTATAGCAACTGTATTAGCAGTTGTAATGATCATTGGAGCAGTTAAAGCAAGTTTTGGATCAAATACAAAGGATGAAGATGAAGTGTCAACAGTAAAGACCAATTCTGTTTTAAAATTAGATCTTGAAGGCCAGATACAGGATCGTGAGAAAGAAAACCCTTTAAAAGAATTTGGAGATCTTGGCCCTTTAACAGCTGAAGGCGCATACGGATTAAACGTTTTGATAGATAAGATCCAAAAAGCAAAAACAGATGATAAGATAAAAGGTATTTATTTATACTCAAAGCATTTGGAAGCAGGTTTTGCAACCACACAGGAATTAAGAAATGCCCTGGAAGATTTTAAAAAATCAGGAAAATTCATTTACAGTTATGCCGAATTTTATGGACAAAAAGAATATTATTTAGCGTCGGTTGCTAATAAAGTTTTCTTAAACCCGCAGGGCGATCTGGATTGGAAAGGGTTAAGCATGAGCATCATGTTTTTTAAAAATGCTTTCGAAAAATTAGGTGTAGATGTTCAGGTGTTTCGTCACGGTAAATTTAAAAGCGCTGTTGAGCCTTTTTTATTGGATAAAATGAGCGCCTCCAACCGCCTGCAATCCGAAACTTTTTTAAATAGTATCTGGTCTACAATGTTGCAAAATATATCTAAAGACAGAAAAATGTCTGTTGAAGAGCTTAACAGAATGGCAAATAATCTGGAAATTAAATTCCCCGAAGATGCTGTTGGAAAATTAGTAGATGCTACATATTATGAAGATGAGGTTTTAACAGAGATAAAAAAGAAAGTTGGCGTTGCTGAAAAAGATAAATTAAATTTAGTGGATATAGATAAGTACGATCCAAAAGATAAAAAAACAGAAGGTAAAGATGTAAAAAAGATAGCGGTTATTTACGCCAGCGGAAGCATTAACAGTGGTAACGGTGGGGATGATGAAATTGGCAGCGATGCGTTGGCCAAAACAATTAAAGATGCTCGTTTGGATGATAAAGTAAAAGCAATTGTGCTACGTGTTAATTCGCCTGGTGGCAGTGCTTTGGCAAGTGATGTAATTTGGAGAGAAGTGGTGCTTGCAAAAAAAGCAAAACCGGTAATCGTTAGCATGGGTAATTTAGCGGCAAGCGGTGGTTATTATATTAGCTGTGCGGCCGATCGTATTTTTGCGCAACCTAATACTATCACAGGTTCTATTGGTGTGTTTGGTATGATACCAAATATTCAAAAAGCATTAGATCAAAAATTAGGAATTACGGTAGATACTGTAAATACTAACCTTCACAGTGATGTAGGTGGGCCGTTACGTGGTGTTTCTGCAACCGAGTACGAATATATACAAAGTGGTGTTGAACGTGTTTACGATGTATTTACAAAACGCGTTGCCGAGGGTCGGAAAATGAGTCAGGCCGATGTGGATAGTATTGGGCAGGGGAGGGTATGGACAGGCGCTGACGCCTTGAAGATAAATTTAGTAGATGAAATGGGCGGTTTAAATGATGCTATTGCTTACGCAGCAAAAAAAGCAAAAGTAACAGATTATAAATTGGTTGAATTACCAAAACAAAAAAGTCCGTTTGATTTTTTGACTAAAAAAGAAAATGAGATAGAAGCACATTTTGTAAAGAAGAATTTAGGTATTTCTTATACTTATTTTAAACAGCTGCAAAAATTAGCAAGTCTGCAGGGTATCCAGGCCCGCTTGCCTTTTGAAATGCTTGTACAGTAAGGCCTTCAACATCTAAATTTAGCCTAAAACCAAAAATTTTGATTTTAGGCTAATCTGTCTTATATTTATGTGTTTTAACACAAAAATTGAGTACAGAGATCTTAAATAATTCTACAGCTGAGATTGACGAATTAAATGCTTCCGCTTGGAACTTAAATCGTGAAAATGCCCCTAAGGCTATTGAATTAGCAACAAAGGCTTTGGAGCGATCAGTTTCTGTAAACTATACAAATGGTATTGCGCATGCAAAAAAAACACTGGGTGCCTGCCATGTGTGGATAGCTAAGAATGAAGATGCTGCTAATTATTGTTTCGAAGCCATTTCTTTATTTCAGGTTTTAAAAGATAAAAAAAACGAGTCGGAAACAAATTACATTTTAGGAAGTAATTTTTTTTATTTGTCAGATTACGACACTTCTATTAAATATTATAAAAAAAGCTACGATATCAGTACCGAAATTGATTTTGTTTTTGGTATGGCCGATGGATTGAATGGTATGGGTACTGTGTATTATACCATTGAGCAGAACGAAAGCGCTTTGGATGTATTAACGCAAAGCGAAAAAATTTGTCGAGAAAACGATCTTAAAACTATTTTAATAAAAGTATTAGACGGATTAGGCGAGACCTATTACAATTTAAAAGATTACAACAAAGCACTTGCTTATTATAACGAATGTTTGGCTATTATTTCGGTTCTTACCGGTAATTTCAGGGTAGCGGCATTTGCGTTGGATGGTTTGGGAAGAGCTTACACAGGCTTAAAACAGTTTGATAAAGCCCTTGAAAAATATAGTGAAAGTTTAAAGATACGTAAAGACATTGAATTTAAGTTTGGTGTTGCAACTACTTTAAATAATATTGGCAAATTATACATTCAAAAAAATGATAGTGAAAATGCTATCAAAAATTTAACCCAGGCATACGAGCTTTCAAAGCAAATATCGAGTAAAGAAGGTGTTTACCAGGCCAGTGAAAAACTGGCAGAGCTTTACGAGCGGCAAAATAACTCGGTTGAGGCATTAAAATTTTATAAAAGCTTTCATGAGGCAAAAGAAGATGTGCGTAATCATAAAAGCGCACAGCTTTCAAAAAGTTTAGAGCTTCAAAACAAAGTACTACAATCACAGGCAGAGAAAGCAATTTTAGAGGAGCGCGCCAAAGAACTTGAGAATTTTTCGGAGAGCTTGGTATTGATGCGTGAAGTAGGGCAAAAGATCATTTCAAATTTATCGGTTGCCACCATCGTTACAACCGTTTACAAAAGTGTAAATGAGTTAATGGATGCAACAGGTTTTGGTATTGGTATTTATCAACCTGAGGATAATACAATTGTTTATCCCTTATACATCGAAGGTGATGAACGTTTTGAAAATATTAAATACGAACTAAATGATAATAACCGTTTAACCGCGTTATGTTTTAACCAGGCAAAAGATATTATTATTAACGATTACGAAAGTGAGATCGGTAATTTTTTAACTAATGTAAGCAAACCAAAGGCAGGAAGAAACGTAGCCTCTATTATTTATTTGCCATTACGTTATAAAGATGCCTTGCTGGGCGTAATGACTGTGCAAAGCTTTAACAAAAACGCTTATAGTAATTACCATTATAACATTTTCAAAAACCTTGCAACCTACACGGCCATTGCCTTAGAAAATGCCAAGATGTATGAAGAGCAGGAGTTAAAAGTTGCCGAAAGAACCAAAGAATTAGTTCAAAGTAAAGAAGAAATTGAAAAAACCTACGAGAATAATAAAAAATTAAGTGAGATCGGTAAACAAATTACATCCAGCTTAAACCTGGGTAAGATCTTTAAAAAACTTCATGGCTCCATTAAAGAAATTATGGAGGCTGATTGTTTTGGAGTACGCTTATATCGTCCTGATCTTAATTCAGTACAATATAAATATGAGATCGAGAATGGAGTGCTTGACCAGGACGTAGCAACCATTCCCTTAACCGATGAGGATAACTATACGGTTTGGTGTATTAAAAATAAAAAGGATATTTTCTTAAATGATAACGTTAACGAATATCAAAAATACGTTAAACAAATTCGTGTAGTTTCAGGCGATATGCCTAATTCGTTATTGTTTACTCCAATGATGATAGGTGAGAAAATTGTTGGGGTAATTACTGTACAAAGTTTTAAAAAGTTTGCTTACCAACCCCATCATATAGATATTTTGAGAACACTTGGAACTTATACTGCCATTGCCCTTGAAAATGCTTATTTATATGAGCACATGGAGGATAAAGTAAAAGAGCGTACCAAAGAAGTTGTAAAGCAAAAAGAAGAAATTGAAAAAACATTTGAGAACACACGTCTGGTAAGTGAGATCGGTAAAGAGATATCACGTACATTTTCAATAGAAGAAATTATCAGCAAGGTTTATAACAGCATCAATCAATTAATGGATGCAACCATGTTTGGTATTGGTATCTATGATCCGGAGATTAAGCGTATTAATTTTAGAGGGGTAATAGAAGATGGAACCATCCTGGAGGATTATTATTATGACCTTACAGATGTTATGCGTCCCGCGATTCAGTGTTTTACCAAACAGGAAGATTATGTGATCCTCGATTTTACTGAGGAATTTTTAAAGACCAATAAGATTAAAAACCGTCATTCTATTCCGGGGAAAAATACAGAATCTATCATCTATATTCCGCTAACCCAAAATAATAAAAAAATAGGTGTACTTACAGTACAAAGTTTTAAAGCGCACGCTTACAACGATTATCATTTGCAATTAATAAAAAGTGTGGCTACTTACGCTGCTATTGCTTTGGATAATGCTTCACTTTATACAAACCTTGAAACAAGGGTAGAAGAGAGAACTGAGGAGATCGCAAAAAATTATAACGATACAAAATTACTGGGCGAGATCGCTAAAGAACTAAGTTCTTCACTTTCTATTGAAACAATTGTAAATTCTGTTTACAAAAACATCAATAACCTGATGCGTACCGATAGTTTTGGTATTGCATTGTTCGATCCACAAAATTATGTGTTGGAGTTTAATGGTTTTAGAGAGAATAACGAGATTGTTCCAAATTTTCAGATCGATGTTACTGATCTTAACCGTTTAGGGTCTTTATGCTTTCATAATAAACAAGAGATCATAATAAATGATTTTGTAAATGAGCATTCTAAATATATTACACTTGAAGTAAAACCAATTTACGGTAAAGCTACTTCTTCAATTATTTATTTGCCTTTGTATTCAAAAGACGAAGTAATTGGTGTTATTACCGTTCAAAGTTTAGAAAAAGATTCTTATTCAGATTACCATGTAAGTATATTAAAAAATCTTGCCGTATCAATTGGTATAGCTTTAGATAATGCAAATTTATATCAAAATCTCGAAGATAAAGTAAACGAAAGAACACTTGAAGTTGTTAAACAAAAGGAAGAGATCGTTAAAACATACGAAAACACACGTTTGGTAAGTGAGATTGGTAAAGACATATCCAGCACTTTTTCAATTGCAGATATCATTTCAAAAGTTTACCAAAGTGTAAATAAACTAATGGATGCCACTGTTTTTGGTATTGGTATTTACGATCCAAAAACCGAGGCAATTGTTTTTGAGGGCGTAATTGAACGTGGCGAAAAATTATCAGTGTTCTCTTATTTTCTCAAAGAAACCCATCGTCCGGCCATACAATGTTTTACTGAACAAAAAGATTATTTAATAAACAATTACGCACGCGATTACGCGCAAAATAATGTTACCGCAAAACAAGGCGAATTGCCTGATGGTATTATTTATGTGCCAATTACACAAGGCACAAAACGTATTGGTGTAATTACCGTACAAAGCTTTAAGGTGAATTCTTATACCGATTATCATTTGCAATTATTAAAAAGCTTAGCGGTATACACGGCTATTGCCTTGGATAACGCATCTCTTTACAATAATTTAGATTTGCGTGTTAAAGAAAGAACCGAAGAGATTCGTATAGCTTATGAGAACACACGCTTGTTAAGCCAGATTGCGGAAGATATAAGTTCATCATTATCAGTTGAAACGATTAACAGTAAAGTTTACGAAAATGTAAATAAGTTAATGGATGCTACCATGTTTGGTATTGGTTTGCATAACCCGGTAACAAATGAATTGGAGTTTAAAGGATTTGTTGAGAATAATAATTTTATGGAAAATTTTTCTTACAGGTCAGATGATCCTAATCGTTTAGCAGCACAATGTTTTACCGGACAAAAAGAGATCCATATTAATGATTATACAATTGAGTATAAAAAATATATTTCGGGTATGCAGGCACCAGTATCGGGGCAAGACTCAGTTTCTATTATCTATCTACCTGTGTTCTCAAAAGATATTGCAATTGGCGTTTTAACCGTACAAAGTTTTGAGAAAAATGCTTATTCCGAATATCAATTCAATATCTTAAAAACGTTAGCAGTTTCTGTTGGCATTGCATTGGACAATGCTAACTTGTATCAAAATCTGGAAGAAAAAGTAAAAGAACGTACTACAGAAGTGATCAAACAAAAAGCGATCATCGAAGAAAAGAATAAAGATATTACAGATAGTATTAAATACGCTAAAAAAATTCAACAGGCTATTGCACCAAATATTGACGAGTTCAATAAAAATTTTGTAGATAGTTTTATTTTATACAAACCAAAAGATATTGTATCGGGAGATTTTTATTGGTTTGAACATTTTGGCAATACTACCGTTTTTGCCGCTGCGGATTGTACTGGGCACGGCGTACCGGGTGCATTTATGTCGCTTATTTGCAGCGATATTATGTATAAGGTAATTAACGATCAAAAAGTAACCAGCCCGGCAGAAGCTTTAAAACATATTGACGAAAAATTAGTGCAGCTGATCAAAAAAAGTTCCGAAGCATCAGCTAATGACGGTATGGATATTGCGCTTTGTGCTTATTCTAAAAACGATAAAGTATTGAATTATGCCGGCGCACATCGCCCGCTTTTAATTATTCGCGGTGAAGAGATCTTAGAGTACAGGCCAAGTAAATTCTCTATTGGAGGGCATTCTACCGAAGGAAAGAATTTTGAATTGAACCAAATTGATGTTACGCCGGGAGATCAAATTTATTTGGTTACTGACGGTTATGCAGATCAATTTGGTGGTGAAAAAGGAAAAAAGTTCAAATTCAAAAATTTAAAAGATCTTATACTAAGTGTTTCTAAAAAACCAATGCACGAACAAAAAAGAATTATTGATGAGGCTTTTGAATCGTGGAAAGGTGGATTAGAGCAAGTAGATGATGTTTGTTTGATCGGGGTTAAGATCTAACAGATCCAATCGTTTTTAATCATATTGATCAGCGTTACCGGCGTTATATAAAATATGAATTTCAAAAAAATAATATTATATCTAGGTTTTATTTTTAATTCTTTAAGTGCTATTTCACAAAGCGCTTTTATTCCTGAACCAACATTAAATGTAATAAGCGATTTTGAAAAATTGCTAACAGAAGAAGAGATCGGTATTTTAGCGCACGATATTAAAGGAGAATATAATTCCAACTCCAACCAATTAATGATCGTTACAATTCCTACCAATTATTTAGGGAATTTGCAAATTGAAGAATACGCACAACAATTATTTGAAAAATGGCAGCCGGGCCAAAAAGATCTGAATAATGGTGTAATGATTATCATTGTTGGATCTAAGATCGATAGTATTGGCCGAAAGCTGCGTATTCATACAGGTTATGGTATTGAAGGCGCTTTGCCAGATCTGTTGTGCAGCAGAATAGAGAAAGAGATGATGGTTCCAGAATTAAAAAAAGGAAATTATTTTAAAGCCATAAAAAATGGCAGCGCTTCTATTTTAAATTTTATAAGCAAAGAAAATGTAGGTAAAGTACCGCAATATAAAATTGCAGTTCAAAAAAGCGGTGATCTTGTTTACGATTATGCAAGGATCTTTACTCACGATGAAAAAATGAAGTTGGAAGAAGAAATACATGGCATGTTTAATTCAAGAAAGTATGTTATACTTACCGAGCAACAAACTGCATATAATACAAATTATGTTACCATTACCAAACAATACTCATATAGTTATGATACTACATTAATAAGAATAGCATTTAATCCCGGTTATTTTATTGATGAAAAAGATTCGATTTTAAAATTTGATGAAAGTAAAAAAAATTACCAGGTTACTTTCAATACAAAATACGCGGCCTATGATTTTTACGACTACAATAAGCTGTATAAGCAACAAGACGCGTTAGCTCTAAAAATCAATACTTCCGGTATTTATGCAACGTGCATGGAATTAATTGCCTCTGAAAAGCTGGGTTATGCCCAAAACTTAAAAAGATTTACAATCATTTTATGCTGTTTATTTGCTATGAGCCTTTTCGTATTTGCTATCTTTTTAATGACAAAAAAGGCAAAAGGCAGATCAATAAACGAAAAAAAGAAAATTGGCCCTGTAAAAGTTTTAATTGGAATAGTATTGACACTGGTAAACATTTATTCGTTTGTTAGTCTTATCTCATTTGAGCTGTTGTATTATTTATTATTTAGTGATTTTATTAACATCAGTTCTTTTATCATGATCAGTTTGTTGGTTTTGCTAGGAATGTCTCAAATAGTTAATATGGTTTTTGTGAGTAAGATCAATGAAAATTATTTTAACTCAAAATTATTCAGTTGGTTACCAAAAGGTGGCAGTGGAGGAGGAAGTTCGTATTATAATTCATCCGATTCTTCATCAAATTCATCTTCCAGTTCTTCCTCTTCCTCAAGTAGTAGCTCCAGTTCGTCTTCTAATGGCGGATATTACGGTGGTGGTGGTAAATCAGGTGGTGGTGGTGCCAGCAGCGATTGGTAAAGAATGATCTAATTTAAAATAACCAGCTTTTCTGTTTTCTCTGCTTTTTGATTTTCCGTGTTAATGATTGCCAGTTTGTAAATATAAACGCCTCTTCCAAGTTTATCACCGTATTCATCTTTTCCATCCCAGTCAACCCCCTCTGGCCTAAATCCTTCGCAGGTCAAAACTTACCACCGTTACCATAAATACGAATATTTTTTGGGTTTAAATTAGCAATATTGATTCCACAGCTTATTAAGAGGGCTTTATCAATCTTATGAAACCCGGTTTTTGTAATGCTTATTTTATACCAGTTACCGCTGGCTAAAACAGAATTATTTTTAAATGCTGTAGCGCTTGTTGGTTTACGTAAATTATCATTTGTTATTTGCCAGTTAACGCCATATTCAATCAGTTCCTCTATTTGCCCATTAGCATTTAAACGAAAAGGAAACAATTGGTGATGATTCAAATTTTCGCTTTTGCTAAGGCTTTCCTTGGCCCGCAATTCAAAATTAGTAGTAAGGTATTTCGAAAAATATTTTTTAATTATGCTTGCATGCGGCTCTACAACAACTGCAACTCTTTTAACAACTAAAGCAGGTTTTGCATTTTGATTATAAAAAGTGCTTTTTGAAATAAGATAGTAAGGCATATTTTTTTTTGTTATATCATATTGAGCCCCCAGCATTTCTATTTTTAAAAGAATAGTATCGGCAGTACTTGACGAAATAATATTTGAGCTGTTCTTTACTGGTTGTTCAATGCTTTGACCTGTTGTACGTTGTGCAGAAAGCTCTTGTATATTTACAAGCACTGCTATAATAAAAACGTTTCTTAAGAAATTCATATTTCCATTTTTTGGGATATGAATTAAAAACGAAAGCATTTATAAATTATTGCGAATTTTTGGCACAATAAAAAGTGAAAATTTTCGTTTGTTGCTATTCTAAAAAAAACACCTACTGCCAGCAGTAGGTGTTTAAAGTTTTTTGATGATTACATGGGTGTCACTTCGAGCGAAGTCGAGAAGCGTATTGTGTCTCGACTCCGCTCGACATGGCATTCCCGGAGCCTAACTCGAGCAGAATTCGCAGCTGCCATCATCATTGCCATTGGCAATTTCAAGCATTTTCTTTTGAGCTTCTGCCTCAATTTGTTCAGGCGTCCAATCCGGATTGTTGATCTTAATAAGCGACTTAATAAAGTTGCTGTTTGGCGGAGGTGTTTGTGTGTTTTGCATACAATGAAGGTATAGAAAACAATTTTTTATTAAAACAGAAATAACATATTTTGAATTGTGTTTTATAAACAACAAAAAGTGAGAACGGTGTTAATTTTCCTCCTCTGCCCTCCGGGCACCACCTCCAAAGGAGGATACTGCGTGTGCTATCGGTGAATAAAATATTTCAAAAGAAATCCCTCTTTTTTGAAGAGGGATCTAAATTATTTTTTCGCTTTTTGCATAGGGTTTTCACCGGTGCTTTGTCCACGGGTTTTAGCGGCTTTTGATTTAAAGAGATCAAATTTATTCGGTTCTGCTTTAATGTTCCAGGTATTATTGCGTTCGTTAATATCGCAGGTCTCACGCATAGGATCTAATTGAATTGAAGCAACTTTTTTATTCTTCATAAATGTTTTGGTTACTTCATATTCATTCTTACGCCAAACATAAGCGCCAATGCGTTCTATATCACTGCTGCCATCTGAATAATTAAACTGAATAATTAATGGTGAAACCAATCCTCCTTTATTTGAGAATTTAATTTCGTAAATAAACTTATTGGCGTATTTCGAAATTGCTGTATCGCTAATTGGTTCTATTTCATCAAAACGATTTTTTACTTCTTTGGTAATTTCTTTTTGTTTGTAGTGATAATAAAAATCACGAAGCGTTGTATCAATATCCACTAACGATTTTAGTCCGGCTTCTTTATTTCTTATTTGTGTAATGAATTCAAATTCTTTTGCTTTAGGGTAAGTATAAAGTGTATCGTTATAAACAGGCACACGGTTTCCTTTTACTATAGTAAATGCTTTTACTGAATCAACAGAAATATCAACCGGTTCAATATCATAAAACCAACCTCTCCAAAACCAATCCAGATCAACTGCACTTGCATCTTCCATGGTGCGAAAAAAATCTGCAGGCTCAGGATGCTTAAAGGCCCAACGTGTACAGTATTGTTTAAATGCAAAATCAAATAATTCTCTACCCATTACTGTTTCACGTAAAATATTTAAAGCAGTGGCAGGTTTACCATAAGCGTTTGGACCAAAACCAATAATATTTTCACTATTGGTCATAATAGGTTCTAACTGGTTTTTTGGTAAGCGCATATAATCTGTCATTTTATGTGCAGGGCCACGTTGCGAAGGGTAATTCGCATCAAATTCCTGCTCGGTTAAAAATTGCACAAAGGTGTTCAAGCCTTCATCTAACCAACTCCATTGACGTTCATCGGAGTTAATTATCATCGGGAAGAAGTTATGCCCAACTTCATGAATAATAACTAAGATCATTCCGTTCTTAGAACCTTCAGTATAGGTCCCGTCTTTTTCTGTTCTTCCAAAATTAAAACAGATCATCGGGTACTCCATACCATTGGCGGCTTCAATACTTTGCGCCACAGGATAAGGATATGGAATTGTGTATTTAGAATACGTTTTAATTGTATGAGCTACAACTTTTGTAGAATATTTTCTGTAAAGGCCATAAGCTTCTTTTCCATAAAAGCTCATACACATTACTTTTTTTCCTTCAACTTGCACAGGCATTGCATCCCAGCAATATTTGCGTGAGCTTCCCCAGGCAAAATCACGCACACTGTCTGCTTTAAAAATAAATGTTCTTGTTTTTTGTGCCGCAGCGCCGTTAGCACCACTTTTTTCTGCTTCAATGGCGTCGGCCAAAAGACCAATTTCCACAGGCTCTGTGGCGGTTTGTGCTTTTTGCCAGCGCGCAAATTGTGCTGGGGTTAAAACCTGTTGGTAATTTTGACATTCGCCGGTTGAGCACACTAAATGATCTGAAGGCACCGTCATTTTTACTTTAAAATTTCCAAAAGCTAATGCAAATTCACCACGGCCGGTAAATTGTTTGTTTTGCCAACCGTGAAAATCACTATAAACACAAAGGCGCGGATACCACTGTGTCATAGTAAATAAATAATTTCCGTCTTCAGGAAAATATTCGTAACCACCACGGCCGCCGTATTGTGTACGGTTGATCATTTTGTAATGCCACTTTACAATAAATTTTGTTTTTGATTTTGAAGATAAAGTTTTTGGAAGATCGATGCGCATCATAGTTCCATTGATAGTATATTTTAAGGCTTTTCCAAGTTCATCGGTAACGCCATCAATTTTATCGCCAAGTCCTGCCAAATTTTCTTTTGTTTGCAAACCTTTTAAAGCTTGTTCTGTAATAGGTTCAAATACTTTGTTCTCGTCAAAATAATTTACTTCGTTAGTTGGGTCGTGTTGATTTTCATCTAGCTGTAACCAGATGTACGATAAATTATCTGGCGAATTATTATGATAAGTAACTGTTTCTGTTCCAACAATTGAAAGATTTTTCTCATCCAGCTTTACATCAATATCATAATCGGCTTTTTGTTGCCAGTATTTATTTCCGGGTGCGCCCGAAGCGGTACGATATTCATTAGGTGTAGGAAGAATGGTTCCTAATTGCTCAAATTTATTTCCGTGATTGGAAGTTGGATTGTTATGAATGTTTTGAGAAAACGAAAGCGCGCTTAAAAAGATCAGAAAAATTGTAAATACCGATTTAGAGAAATAATGATTTAAATACATGGTAAAATGAATTTGTAGTTTATATACAGGGTTAAAAGTATAGGAATAATTTATGCTAAACAACCCCCAAAAGGGGGGATACGTAATTTTAACCACATATGAAACATAGTTTGTCCTCCTCTTGAGGAGCTGCCCGAAGGACGGAGGAGGAAAATACTTTATATATCAATCCCCCTACCCCCTTCTATAAGGAGGAAGTAGCAAATCTAAAATAACTCCAGCAGTCTTTCTACGCTCATCTTTAAAGCAATAAGCCCAATACCACCAACTACTATCAGCTTAAAAAGTTTGTATGGAAATTTAAATACAAAAGCACAAACGATGGAAATAAGAAGTACGCCAGCAACTATAATTAATTGGCCAACTTCTAAACCAAGATTGAACCAAAGCAGGGGCAGGCTTATCGATTCTTCTCGGCCTAACATGGATCGCAAAAGGTATGAAAAGCCAAGACCATGGATCAATCCGAAAAAAGTAACAATAAAAATAATAAAGTTTGCATTTTTTTGCTCTGTTGTTTTATAATACACCAAGTGGTAAATGGCAGTAATTAAAATACTTAAGGCAATAAAAAATTCGGTGAGTGGTTGTGGCAAATAAATTTTATTGGTAACGCTTAAAGCCAGTGATATGGAGTGTCCAATAGTAAAGGCAGAAATTAGTAAAAGCAGTTTACCCCATTTGTTAAAGTAGTAGGTAAGTACTAATAAGGTTACAAATAAAATATGGTCATAACCGTTAAGATCAAGTATATGTTCTACCCCGGTAGAAAACCATATTTTGAATTCATCCATTTTGTAACTTTGCTTTATTTATGTTCACTTTTACAACAACTAAATTGCAAAAAGTTTTAGTGCTGGCAACACTATTTTTTTTGTGCGGGTTTAAACATCCTTTCTACTTAGGTGTTACCGATCTTAAATTTAATGCTAATGAAAAGGCATTGCAGGGCTCGGTTAAGTTGTTTACCAACGATTTGGAGGCAGCTTTAAAAAAAATACATAATAAAACTATGGATCTTATTAACGTAAAGAACAAAGAAGAGATCACTAAAATTTTATCAGAGTATTTAAACAAGCATCTTTCTTTAAAAGTAAATGGAAAAGCCTGCCCCTATAAATTAATTGGTTTTGAAAGAGAAGAAGAAGCCATTTGGATGTATGTTGAATTTGAAAAAAGCGAGATCCCCAAAAAAATACAAGTTGAGAATACCTTATTATATGATCATTTTAAAGATCAAATGAATATTACACACATTGAGGTAAATAATTCAAAAAAGAGTTTAAAAGCAAATAATCCGGAAAAAACTCTGCAATTTGATTTTTAAAACAGTCTACTAAGGTGACAAACTGACGCTTTTTTATCACAAAAATGTTGAAAACTGCCAATTGTTAATAACTTTTGCCCCCAAAGAGGAACGTTGGGTTTGCTTTTCTCGTTAAAAAATTAATCTTTGCAAAACTTCTTAAAAAAGTGAAAAAGTTATTCGTCATATTATCAATGGTTTGTGTTGGGTTTTTTAACCTAAATGCAATCAGCTCGTTTGGTGACGATGATAAGAATAAACGTGGCGATGATAAGAAGAACAAAGCTAAACGCGAGGATACCACAAAGTTTGCGATTAATAACCAAAATTTAATTGAAGAAGAAGACGAAAGTCCTGATACCACCCAGATCTTATTTCCAAGTCACGACCTTTACGCCATATGGGATACCGTGTGGGCGCATCCATATAACTTTAACGAGAGTTTTAAAATGGATAGCGTTTGCATTCAATTAGTTGCGCCAGGGGATAATCCATTTGTGATGCCGTTTAAAGGAGGTAAAACAAGTGTTTTTGGATGGAGAAGATACCGCCCGCATTACGGTACGGATATAGATCTTGAGACTGGCGACCAGGTTGTTTCCGCTTTTGATGGTATGGTGCGTTTGGCTAAGTATTGTCAAGGCTATGGTAACTGTGTTATTATAAGACATAATAATGGTTTAGAAACTGTTTATGGTCACCTATCAAAAATATTAGTTGAGGCAGGTCAAACTTTAAATGCTGGTGATCTTTTAGGTTTAGGTGGCAATACAGGCCGTTCACGTGGAAGCCATTTACATTTAGAATTCCGTTATTTAGGCCAGGCTTTAGATACTGAAGATTTTATTGATTACGAAAAAGGAGAATTAAAAGACTATTGCTTTACGTTAAGAAAAGCAGATGTTGAGAATAAATACGACTTAAGAGCTTTACATGCTCGTCATAAAAGAGATGTGGGTTATGCAAGAGCATCTAAAGGTGGAAAATATACACCGGTTGGTAAAGGTGGTATTTACCGTGTAAGAAGCGGTGATAACTTAGGTAAAATAGCAGCCCGCAATCATACAACCATTAAATCGTTGTGTAAAAAGAACCGCATTAAAGAAACTACGGTTTTACAAATTGGGCAAAAGCTTAAAATTTAATTTCACATCCTGGTAACAGGATTTTTAGCTTTTCAATTTCTTCTTTCTCCATCGGATTTCCTCTCAGATCTAACAAGGTTAAATTCTCAAGGTGACAAATAGAATCTGGCAATTTGGTTATTTTATTCCCTCTTAATGAAATAAGGCGAAGGTTTTGAGCTTTGTAAATATCAAAAGGAATTGTTTCAATTGGATTGTTTTCTACAATTAAAACTTCCAGGTTTTGAAAACGCTCAAAGTGCTTGGTAAGATAATGAGTGTTTGTATTTGAAAGGCTTAAAAAATTAAGCGTTGTAACCCTGAATAATTGTTTTGGAAAACTATCCATCACACAATTTTCAATACTAATATCTTTTAAATTCTTTAAAAATTTAAGCGTGGTTGGCAAAGCCAAAGTATCATCGGTGTTACCAAATTTAAACGATTGTAAACGGTTTAAATAAGCGATCTGGCTTGGAATGCTGTCAATTTTTGTGTGCTGTAATTCTAAATAGTATAATAAACCAAAAGGTTTTAAGTTGGGAGGAAAACTGGTTAGTTTGTTGTTGTATGAAGCAAAATAAACCAAATTAGTAAGCGCATCAAAACCTTTAGGGTAATCTGTCAACTCATTGCTTAGGAGTTTTAAAGCCTGCAGATCTTTTAACTTATAAAGTTTTTCGTATTGTTTTGGTTCTACTTTTTTATAACTAAGATCGAGCTTATAAACTTTTGTCTCAATTTTTAAAGCTTCTTTAAGATCGGTGTAAACCACACAGCCGGCCGGGCCATATTTTTCAAATTCTTTTTGCGCCAATAAATTAACAGAAACAAAACAGAGCAGAAGTATTTTGAATTTTAATTTGATCACAAACCGGGTTTTAAATAATGCTCAAATTAATGATAATTATTAAATATCTCCCAACTCATTTCATAACTTTTATTCAACTCTTCTTTATTTAATTTCAATCCAATATTATTTGTATTGGCAAAAAGCTCCACACTTTCGGTCGGTACATTGCCTGTAAGATCGTCAGCAGCCATCGGGCAACCACCAAAACCGTGAATGGCCACATCAAAACTGCGGCAACCGCTATCATAAGCAGCTTTTATCTTTTCCTGCGCCTCTAATTGGGTAGAGTGAAGGTGTGCCGCAAATTCAACCGTTTTTAGTTCTGGAATTAAGGCTGAGAATAATTGCTTAATACTTTCAGGATTAGAAGAACCCGTTGTATCGGCCAAAGCTAAATTATTTATACCAAGCGCATTTAATTTTTTACACCAGTCTATAGCAATATCAGCATGCCAGGCATCGCCATACGGATTACCAAAAGCCATAGAGATATAAATCAGTAATTTTTTATTGGCTTTTACGGCTAATTCCTGAATCTCTTTTACGCGTTCTAACGATTCTAAAATTGAAGAATTGGTATTACGCCGCTGAAAGGTTTCAGAAATAGAAAACGGAAAACCTAAATAGGTAATTTCTTTGTGTTGTAAAGCATCTTCTGCACCGCGTTTATTGGCAATAATAGCCAGCAATTTTGATGATGTAGAAGAAAGATCTAATTTACTCAAAACCTCTGCGGTGTCCTGCATTTGAGGAATAGCTTTTGGCGAAACAAAACTTCCAAAATCGATGGTATCAAATCCAACTTTTAAAAGTTGGTTAATATATTTTGCTTTCAATTCTGTAGGTATCATTTGTTTAATGCCTTGCATGGCATCACGCGGACATTCAGTAATTTTTATCATAATTGCAGATCGCTAAAATTATTTATAAGGCTGTCTTTTACAGTAAAATTGCTAAGTGCTTTTGTTGCACTATCAACGGTTAGTACTAATTTAAGTTTAAAATTTAACACTTTATAATCCGGTTCTGAAACAATAAAATGCGCAATATATTTTTTATCTTTTTTCGAATAATAGATCATTTGATCGCGCAACTTTTTTTGCTTTTTAATTTCCGGATTAGAGCGAATAATACTATCCAGTTTGGTTAAAAAAGCTGTTTCAGCATCCAGGCGATCATAAATTTCTTTGGCCATATCTTTATCATACTGTTTCTGCATCTCGGTAAAAGTGCGCTCGTTACATTTTGAGATACTGTCGCCAATTTGTTCATCTACAATACAACCGGCAGCGTATTTAAAATGAATATTATAAACTCTCTCAACGATATCCTGCGCGTTAGCATACTTTGGTGGGGGTATCATGCCCGACAATAAAATAGTATGGCTTTTTGCACTTGTAACTTTTAATGTATGGGTGTCTGTTGATTCGCTAAGCACTTCACAGGGTTCCTCAACCACAATAGTTTCAGATTCACAAGCGCTAAAAAGGCAAATGATCAAAAAACAAAAAGTACTATTTTTTATTAAGGATAGCATGATTTATATCGGCAATTAGTTGTGGACCTTCATATATAAAGCCAGTGTATAGCTGAATAAGATCGGCACCCGCTTCCAGTTTTTCCATGGCGTCGGCAGCACTATGAATACCTCCAACACCCATAATAGGAAAAGCATTATTTGAGTTTTGTTTCAGGTAACGGATAACCTCTGTACTTCTTTTGGTTAATGGTTTGCCGCTTAAGCCACCGGCCCCGTAATTTTTCAGTTCTTCTTCGGTATAATTTAACCCTTCGCGGCTAATAGTTGTATTGGTAGCAATTACACCGGCAATATTTGTTTGTTTTACAATGTCAATGATGTCGTCAAGCTGTGTATTTGTAAGATCGGGGGCAATTTTCAGAAAAATAGGCTTAGGGTTTTTCTTTTTAAGATTAAGATCCTGTAAGGTCTTTAAGAGCTTCATCAGCGGCTCTTTTTCCTGTAGATCTCTTAAATGTGGAGTATTTGGAGAAGAAACATTCACCACAAAATAATCTACCACATCAAACAACTCATTAAAGCAAATGATATAGTCATTAACGGCTTCCTCGTTGGGTGTTACTTTATTTTTACCAATATTTCCGCCAATGATAAGGGTCTTGTCCGTACGATTTCTTAATTTTTTAGCGGCCTCAACCACACCATGGTTATTAAATCCCATACGGTTTATCAGGGCTTCGTTTTTTACTAACCTAAACAGGCGAGGCTTATCATTTCCGGGCTGAGGTTTTGGTGTAACGGTACCAATTTCAATAAAACCAAAGCCAAGCTTGCCTAGTTGGTTAAAAGCTATAGCATCTTTATCCAAACCGGCGGCTAAACCAACAGGATTTCTGAATTTTAAGCCTAAAATGGTTTTAGATAAGGCAGGGTTAAGGTTAATGTTACTTTTTTTGAAAAAAAGAGAAAAACCCGGTATAAATCTGCTAAATTTTAGCATTGAAAACGTGAAATGGTGGGCGCTTTCGGGGTTTATACTAAAAAGGAATGGCTTTAAAAATTTGTACATAAACTCTGTAAATTTACGGTAAAATAGCTCTTAAAAAGGGGGCTAAACAGTAAAAATGAGTAAAAGTTTAGGATTTTTTTGATTTTTTGTATTTGATATTAAAAAAATTGTAGTTTTGCACTGAATTTAAATTTAAACATAAAAACTAAAATGAAAAAAGTATTATCAATCGTTGCTGTAGCTGCTTTATCAGTTGCATTCGTTGCTTGCGGTCCTTCTAAAGAAGAAATCGAAAAAGCAGAAAAATTAAAACAAGATTCAATTGCTGCAGTTGAAAAAGCTAAGCAAGATTCTATCGCTGCTGCTGAAGCAGAAGCTGCTGTAGCTGCTGAAGCTGCTGCTGCTGCTGAAAAAGCAAAAGCTGATTCAGCTCGTGTTGCTGATTCATTAGCTAACGCTAAAGGTGGTAAAAAGAAATAATTAAAAGATTAATTTCTTTAAGAAAAGCCTTCCGGTATTCCGGGAGGCTTTTTTATTTGAGCCTCACCCTTCCATCTCTCTACAAAGGAGAGGGAAACCGAAGTATTATACTTCCTTCTCCTTTAGAGAAGGGTTGGGGATGATGCTCTGTAAAAACTCAGTCAGCTTATAAGTAGCCAAAGTATCTGTTTGGCAATAATCTATCAGGTCCTGCCTTATAATTTCACGTTCAACGGCCTTTTCTTCATTTCTGAAGTTATCATAATAAGCCATTGCTTCCAGGCCGGAAGTGATTTTGGTATAGGTAATATCTCTCAGTAAAATACTTGAAATTGTTTTTAAAGAAAAATTGGTTTTAAATGCAGGGTTGTAATAACTAAACTCCAAAAAAATTTCAAAAAGATCAACAAACTTGTTTTTTAATTCTTCAAGCTGGGGTTTTAACTCTTCAAATAAGCGTATTAAATTATTGATCACCATTTTTTCCATAGTGCCATCGTAAACTAAAATGGTTGAATAAGATTCCGATCTCTTAATTAAGTGTTCTGCAAAAGCTCTGCGCTCATCTTTGGTATAATCAATAAAAATATTTGAATGTGTTGTGCCATCAAAAAAGCAAACTAAATAAGGTAATTGCTCAAATGGTTTTGTACCATTTATCTTTGGTATGGCCGGCCCCCACATTTCCATATCCATTGCCGCCATTGGTTGTTTTATGCCTGATAAAAATGAAGCTATTTTTGATTTATTAACCATAGGTTTATTCTCAAAATAAGCTTGTTTTATTTTATAGATGATTTCTTTTGCATCGTGTTGTTCATTAATTTGATCGATCGTTCTAATACCACTGTTATACCATTCAAATAGTTTTTCTTTGTCTAATCCGGGCAAATGAAAAATACTATTGTCAGCTACAGTGTCTTTCCAGCAATTGCCAAAATAATCGCATTGGTAAGGTTTAAAACACTGTTTGCCAATGGCAATATTAGGGATCTTATTTTCTTCTAATACCAGTTGTGCGTTAAATAACTGAGTTTCAAAATAAGGCAAATTTTTTTCGCTTTCTTGTTTAACGCTTCGTTTTTT
Source organism: Bacteroidia bacterium (assembly GCA_016787705.1). GTDB lineage: Bacteria > Bacteroidota > Bacteroidia > B-17B0 > Aurantibacillaceae > Aurantibacillus. The sequence goes on from JAEUTP010000017.1 coordinate 511,279, forward strand.
AAAAAGCTGTTTTGGATTTAATTCTCCTTCCAAAACATAATCCTGGTTAAGAGTAACTAAAAAAAGATCTTCAAAATTTTGTAATGAATTCTTTAAAACATAATACTGCAAACAAGCATCTTTTAAATATATCTCCGAAATTTTAAAAGAACTTTTTACTTCATAAGCGGTGTATCTTTCATTTTCCAAACATAAAATATCTACCATTATTAAAGCAGCATTATACACAAATGTAGCTTCGTAAATTACTGGTGTTTTATTTTCAACTAAGATTTTTGTAAGCTCCGTAGCCTCCGCAGAATTTTTAGTTTTTTTAGATACGTCAATTCCTCCCGGAAATAATGCCTGGGCCAGTTCGCCAACCTGATGTCCACGGTTAAAGGTCAGCTGTTTATCAACACTCACCTTATCACGCAGGTATGGATGCCTCTTATAAAAAAAGAAAGCCTTTTGGCATTGTTCAAATTTTAAATAAGCGGTTTTGCTTATAAGGTCTACAGGGTTACTCATTAATTAAGTTCCATCGCCACAAAAACGAATAAGGCAAATTTAATTGTTTTTACATAACAATTTAATAAAAAGCGACTAAGCTTTGAGCAAGCTTGTGGGTAGGTGTATAAAGCTAGCACACTAAACAGCTCAAAAGCTTACTGTGCTTTTGCCCTGCTCGATATGATATAAACATTAAAATACCGGAGAATACGATTTTTTAATTCTTAAAGAATCGTTAACTTAGGGGCTCTTTAAAAATAACTATCATGTCAACAACTCCAGAAGGCCGCCAGATCATATTCAGCATGGTAAATGTATCAAAGATACATCCGCCGCAAAAACAGGTTTTAAAAGATATCTATATCTCATTTTATTATGGCGCTAAAATTGGCGTATTAGGTTTAAATGGTTCGGGTAAATCAACGTTACTGCGCATTATGGCCGGCCTGGATAAAGATTATATTGGTGAGATACATCAATCGCCCGGCTACAGCGTTGGCATGCTGGAGCAGGAGCCAAAGTTGGATGAAGCAAAAACAGTTATAGAAGTAGTACGCGAAGGGGTTCAAAAATATGTTGATGTTTTAAATGAGTTTGAAGAGGTGAATAACAAATTTGGTGATGAAGAGATTCTTAACAATCCTGATAAAATGGATAAGTTGATCAATCGCCAGGCGCAGCTCCAAGAGCTTATCGATCAACACGATCTATGGAATCTGGATAATCGTTTAGAGCGTTCAATGGATGCGTTACGATGTCCTGAAAGTAATGCGTCCATTAAAGTATTATCGGGTGGTGAGCGCCGCCGCGTGGCTTTATGTCGCTTACTTTTACAAGAGCCGGATATTTTATTACTGGATGAGCCTACCAATCACCTCGATGCTGAAAGCGTTGATTGGTTAGAACAACATTTGCAACAATACAAAGGTACCATCATTGCAGTAACCCACGATCGTTACTTTTTAGATAATGTAGCGGGATGGATTCTTGAGCTTGACCGTGGAGAAGGTATTCCGTGGAAAGGCAATTACAGCAGTTGGTTAGAGCAAAAAGGCCAGCGTTTAAAACAAGAAGAGAAAACAGAAAGCAAACGTCAGAAAGTTTTAGCGCGTGAGTTAGATTGGATTCGCCAGGGTGTTAAAGGCCGTGGGGTAAAACAAAAAGCACGTTTAAATAATTACGAGAAAATGATGGGCGAGGATATTAAGAATAAAGAAGAGAATTTAGAGATCTTTATTCCTAATGGTCCGCGCCTTGGTAACGAAGTTATTGAAGCCAATGAAGTTTCAAAAGCTTTTGGTGACCGATTGTTATATGAGCATTTAAATTTTAAATTGCCTCCTGCGGGCATTGTTGGTATTATAGGGCCAAACGGTGCGGGTAAAACAACTTTGTTTCGCATGATAATGGGAGAAGAAAAACCAACTAGCGGTACTTTTGCAGTTGGACCAACGGTTAAGATCTCATATGTTGATCAAAATCATAAAGAACTTGATCCCAACAAAACAGTGTATGATGTAATTAGCGGAGGTTTGGATAATTTAATGCTTGGTGGCAGACCAATGAATTCAAGGGCGTATATCTCACGTTTTAATTTTGCGGGCAGCGACCAGGGTAAAAAAGTTTCTGTACTATCTGGTGGCGAACGTAACCGTTTACATTTGGCAATGGCTTTAAAAGAGGAAGGTAACGTATTGTTACTGGATGAGCCAACCAACGATCTGGATGTAAACACACTTCGCGCTCTGGAAGAAGGTTTAGAGAATTTTGCAGGTTGTGCAGTAATCATTAGCCACGACCGATGGTTCTTAGATCGTGTGTGTACACACATTTTAGCTTTTGAAGGTGATAGCAGTGTGTATTGGTTTGAAGGTGGATACAGTGAATACGAAGAGAATCGTAAAAAACGCTTAGGAAATGTTGAACCAAAACGCCCACGTTATAAAAAACTGGCTGTAAAATAATTAGTAATTAATTAAAAAAAAGATATATTTATACTTACTAAAAAAACAACTTATGAATAATTTTAATGCATCAAAAGTTTTAATTCCGGTAGATTTTAGCGACACATCTATGTTAGCTATTAAACATGGCGCTTTTACGGCGCAATTAACCCAGGGTAATGTGTATTTATTACACGTTATCAATATCCAGTTTTTTTCGCAGGATGTATTTTTGCCTTCTGTAAGCGTGCATAAACAAACAGATTTTGAAAAAATCGCACAAGATAGATTAGTGGAATTGGGAAAACAAGTTACATCAGAATATGGTGTAAAAGTAGAATGCATTACTAAAATTGGTTCACCGAATAAAGAGATTACTGAAATTGCTAAAGAAATTGGCGCTACTTTGATCGTTATGGGTACACATGGTTACTCTGCCATTGAAGAATTGGTAATTGGAAGTACAGCTTTAAAAGTTATTACAAAAGCACCTTGCCCAACAATGGCTATGAATAGTGATGCCGATCATAAAGGGTACAGTAAAATATTAATTCCAATTGATACAAGTGCGCATTCCCGTCAAAAAGTAAATTATGCTGTAACTATGGCAAAGAATTTTAGCGCTTCTGTTCATGCTGTAGCTTTGTTGGATAGTAATGAAGAAACTGAAAAGCCAGCAATGGAATTGATCTTGCATCAAATAGAAAATGTTACTAAAAAAGAAGGTGTATCTTATCATCATGATGTAATTTCTAAAGTAAAGAACCGTGCCACTTCAACTGTAGAGTACGCTAATAAAATTGGTGCAGATCTTATTGTTATTATGACCGACCAGGATGCCGAATTAAGTGGTTTCTTTTTAGGACCATATTCGCAACAGGTAATTCATTTAAGTAAAGTACCTGTAATATGTATTCGTCCGGTTGAATCAGATACGGCTTTAAGTATTTTAGGTGGAACAAGCGGTATCTAATTTTATTTAAACAGTAAATTATATTTATGAAAAAATTATTTTTATCTCTTTGTCTTATCGTATCTGGTACTACTTTTTCTCAAAAGCTGGCTGAGGTTAGTCTCGATCTTTTAGATGGCAATATGATCAAAGGCACAACCAATCTTTCAGATATTGAACTGGTAACAGCCTTTGGTAAATTACAAATTCCAATTACAAAAGTGAGTCATATCGAAATTGGTATGGGTAAAGATAATTCGGTTGCCGAAAAAGTAAAAAGCAGTTTAAAGATACTTTCTACAAGCACTTCTGAAGATACAAGAAAAGGTGCTTATACGGATCTTGTAAAAGTGGGAGCTAAAGCAATTCCGTTTATTCAGGATTTTTATAACGATCCAAAAAATGTTTCTGCGGAAGAAACTTATACAGGCGAATTTACAATTGATAATGCTTTGTCTGAGATTCAGGCTGCAAGCGGCATTTCATCTGATCTTCCAAAAGAAGATATCTTAACTATTGATGGTGCATACATAATGGGTGGTAATTATAATTTTGCAAAACTGGATATTAAAACCGAATATGGTAGCTTAAGTGTTCCTAAAGAAAAAATTAAGACCATTGATATTTCGGTAGCAATGGAGCCGGGTTCAGGCGAGTACACCTTTAAATTAAATGCAACAAAACACATTAGTGGTAACACCAATGGAGGCTGGTTAAAAACAGGCGTTATGCTAAAAACCGGTCAACGTTTTACTTTAAATGCAAATGGCGAGGTTACTTTGGCCAGCTTAAGCAATTCTAAATACAAACCCGATGGCAGCAGTAAAGCAGAAACTGCTACTGAATGGACAAAACCTTATGGAACCAGCGAAGATTATGATGGCGGCTCAGGTGGTTACCCAACTTACGGACAAGTTGTTTACCGTATTGGAGAGGGTAGTACCGAAAATTTAAAAGCGGGTGCAAAATTTAGTACAACCGCAAAAAAAAGTGGTATGCTTTACATCTCTATTTATGAAACAGTTTACAATGCTGCTAACAAGGGCAGTTACAATGTTAAGTTAAGTTTAGGAAAATAGTTTAATGACCCAAGATCGTAATACAAACATTGTATTAAAGATCGACTGGAGTGATCTTGATCTTTTTGGCCACGTAAACAACGTGGCTTTTTTTAAATATATACAGGCGGCTAGGGTTAATTACTGCGAGTCTATAGGACTTACTGCTATTAACGAAAAAAATAAATTAGGTTTTATTGTTGCTTCAACCAATTGCTCGTTTAAAATTCCGTTACGTTATCCTGGTAATATAAAAGTGTTCTCAAAGATAGATTGGATAAGGAATTCAAGTTTTCAGTTATCACACCTTATTGTTAACGATAAAAATGAGATTGCGGCAGAGTCGGTTGATATTGTTGTGGTGTTTGATTATGAAAAAAAGAGTAAAACAAATATTAGCTCTGAATTAAAAACAAAAATGGAAGCACAGGAGAATAAAATACTATTCCCGGATAACTGATAATTAAAGCCTTTTTCTCTTAAAAACTAATCATAAATTGTGTAAAAATCCCCACAGCTTTACAACAATATTTCCCTTCAAGCGTTAACTTTACGATTCAAAATTTTACGAAAAAACTATGTCATCTAAACCAGAACATATTACATGCCTGATCATTGGTTCAGGTCCTGCAGGATATACAGCAGCCATTTATGCGGCCCGTGCCGATCTTAAACCCGTATTGTACACAGGCTTAACACCTGGTGGGCAATTAACTGAAACAACAGAAGTAGATAATTTTCCGGGTTACCCTAAAGGAATAACAGGTCCTATTTTGATGGAAGATCTTAAATCTCAAGCTGAGCGTTTTGGAACACAGGTAAGATTTGGACTTGTTACAAAGGCCGACTTGAAAGCCACGCCAAAAAAAATATGGGTAGATGATACGATTGAATTAACTGCTGATACAGTAATTATTTCAACCGGGGCCAGTGCTAAATGGATTGGATTAGAGAATGAAACACGTTTGCGTATGAGTGCCGGTGGTGTAAGCGCCTGTGCGGTTTGCGATGGTTTTTTCTTTAAGGGGCAAGATGTTGCAATTGTTGGAGCAGGTGATACTGCGGCAGAGGAAGCTACTTATCTTTCAAAGCTCTGTAAAAAAGTTTATATGATCGTAAGGAGAGATGAAATGCGCGCCAGTAAAGCCATGCAGCACCGTGTAACAAATACACCAAATATAGAAATATTATGGGATTCGGAAACCGTAGATATTTTAGGTAAAGATACAGTGGAAGGCGCGGTTGTAAAAAATAATAAAACCGGCGAAACAAGAACATTAAATGTAACAGGTTTTTTTGTGGCTATTGGTCATAAACCAAATACAGATATTTTTAAAGGCCAGCTTAACATGGATGAATTAGGTTATTTAACAATTATTCCTGGCAGTTCTAAAACCAATATTGATGGCGTTTTTGCTGTTGGCGATTGCGCCGATAAAACCTATCGCCAGGCTGTTACGGCGGCTGGTAGCGGCTGCATGGGGGCATTAGATGCGGAAAGATATCTTGCTTCAACCGGCGTACATTAATTTTCGTAAATACCTTTAAATATTTAGTTGTTATCAATTGCAAAAAAGCTTAAACGCGCTGTTTTTTGTAACCAATTAAATGTTTAAGTTTATATAGTAATATTCCTTTAGGATGAAGAGACTCTTGTACATACTTATTTTATTGCCTTTTTTTAATTTTTCGCAAGCGCAAAAAAAATATCCCACTTTACTTTGGAAAATTACCGGCAACGGTTTAAAAAAGCCATCTTATTTGTATGGCACTATGCATGTAAGTAGCAGAGTTGCCTATCATTTATCAGAACAATTTTTTGATGCCATAAAAAGTGTAGATGTTGTTGGTTTGGAAACAAACCCCGGCGAATGGCTACAAAATATGGAAAAGACAGGTGAATTGGATCAGGCTAACCAGATAGTTCAAAGCAATAGTTACCGCAAAGATTTTTATCGATCTACATTCATGGTTAATTTTCCTGATAAGCGTATGCTGCAGGGAATTTTAAGTTATGATCCGGATATCATTAATGGATTATTGTACAGACACAACCGCAGCAAAGAAAATTTTGAAGAGAATACGTATATCGATCTTTTTATTTTTCAATCTGCTTCCAAATTAAATAAACAATTAATTAGTCTTGAAGATTTTGCAAAGTCTGAAATTAAAGCAAGACTTTCTGCTTTACCTGATGATGAGCTAAACGAAGAAGATGATAATTCGCAAAACAGCAGTAACTATTATTTTAACGGGCAAAAAATTGAAGACTCTTACCGGGATGGAAATTTAGATTTGTTAGACAGCTTAAGCAAAAAAACAAGTTCAAAGAATACGCAAAAATTTTTGATCAATGATCGTAATGTGTTTTTTGTAAATACAATTGATTCTGTACTAAAAACAAAATCATTGTTTAGTGGTGTAGGTGCGGCCCATTTACCCGGTGATGATGGGGTAATTGAATTGCTCAGAAAAAAAGGATATACGGTTGAACCCGTATTTCCAAAAAACTCAAAAAAGAGTGATGCTACACGGGATGAATTGGATGCAATGGTAAAACCGGTTACATTTCAAAAACAATTTGTAAATGATTCAACCATCTCCATGAACCTTCCGGGTAAGTTAACACAGATCGTAAATTTTGAAACTATTAAATATTATATCTATGCAGATATGATAAACGGTAGCTTTTATACTGTGGCCAGGTTAAAACATTTTGGTCCGCTGTTTAATGTTAGCACACCTCAAATGATGCAAAAAGTAGATAGTTTGTTGTTTGAAAATATTCCCGGCAAGATCATCACAAAAAAAGAAATTACTTCAAACAACGGTTTAAAAGGGTTTGAGATCGTGAATAAAACTCGGAGAGGCGATGAGCAACATTACCAAATCTTTTTCTCTGATCTTGAAATGATCATGTTTAAATTAGGTGGTAAACAAAGTTATGCAACCGGTAGCGAATCAAAACAATTTTTTAATTCAATTCAGTTTTTGCCAAAAACACAAAACACAATTGAGTTTTCTCCAAAAACAAAAGGCTTTACTGTAAAGGTTCCGGCAAATTATAGTTATACAAAAAACAGTGGTTCGGGACAAAGAGGGTTAACGGAAGATCTTTATGCCTATAACTCAAATCAAAAACAATTTTATGGTGTTAAACATGCAGTATATAATGATTTTGAATATTTAGAAGAAGATACTTTTGAACTGAATCTTTTTTCTAAAAATATTTTAAAGAATTATAATTTCTCTGAAAACATTTCACGTAGCCTTACTAAAGAGCAAAATTTGCCTTGCATAAAATTTTTGGCAAAAAATAAAACCGGATCTTGCTTTTACGGTAAATTGTTTATTAAAGGCGTTCATTATTATTTAGCATATTTTATTTCAGAGAGAGAAAGCGATTTTAATAATGATTTTTTTAATTCTTTTAAACTGATAGATTTTGAATTTATTAATCCTATTAAAGAAATAACAGATGATGATTATTACTTTAAAGTAAAAGATGAAGTTACTGTAAATGCAACCAGTAAGTTTAATGAGGCGTATGCAAAAGAATACGAAATTGCCAAGGTAAAAAAAGACAAAGTAGTTAGTGATTTTGATTATAGGTCAGGTAATAAATCTTACTATTCGCCATCAAGCAACGAATATGTAAATATTACTTTTGAAAAGTATAATGATTATGATTATCGTAATATTGACGAAATAGAACAAAGCATTACTACATCTATAAAAAATACAACGGGCTTATTAATCACAAATAAAACAACCGATAATAAAAATGGTATTTATACTTATACCTGTTCGTTAAAAGATACTGCAACATCACGTATAATGGATGTAAAGATCTTTTTTAAAAATGGTGTCATGCATGAGATCATTGCACCTTATGATTCGATAATAGGTTTAAGAGGCTGGACAAAAGACTTTATGAGCAGTTTTACGCCAAAGGATACCGTTGTAGGAAAAAATATTTTTGAAAATAAATTCAACACTTTGTTAAAAGATCTGTCGAGTAGCGATACTGTTGTGCGTCAAAGAGCAAATACTTCTTTATTGAATTCAATTAGTATGAATAAAGTTTATGTTGATGAGTTTATTAAGTTTATCGGCAGCAAAGATCTTAGTCTTGTAAATGAAGATAGCCGCGCACAGTTATTTGTAAATGGTGGTACAATGAATAGCAATAAAATAATTGAGCCTTATAAAAATTTATACAAACAATATACAGATAGCTTTTATTTACAATTATGTATGTTAAAAGGTTTGGCCTATTTAAAAACGCCGGCATCTTTTCAAACATTTAATAACCTTATTTTAAATGAAACACCTTTAGTTGGCGATGTAAGTATTGTATCAGATGTTTTTGCTGTATTGCATGATTCTTTAGAGTTGTGTAAGAGTTTCTTTCCTGGTATAATGGTGTTAACAAAGTACGATGAATATAAAGATGCAGTATATACACTTATGGCCGAGATGGTAAATAAAAAAATAATTACTTCTGCAACTTACCTTACACAAAAAGATAATATATTGGCCGATGCCAACCTGGCTTTAAAACGCTATAATCCTTCCTCATCAAAAGCTTCGGGAGATTACAATGAGTACGATTATCTTGATAAATCAATAAAAGACCTGGCAGAAAGTATTCAACAGAGCCTGGATGGATTTACAAATAATAATTTATTTAAAGGTTCTGAATATTTAAAAGGATTGGAAACGTTTAACCGCAATCCTTTAGTGAACTACGGAATTATTTTAGCTCCTTTTTATAAGACCGATGAAAAGACAAAACAGTTCTTTGTGAAATTATCAAAGATTAAAACACAAAATATTGCCATGCCTGTTGCAATTAATTTATTAAAAAACAACATCGTAATAAATGACACGCTAATAGATTTTTACGCTAAAAATAAATTTACCCGCGCGTATTTTTATACCGAGCTTGAAAAAGAAAAATTAACAGATAAGTTTAATAAAAAATATTTAACACAGCAAAGTCTTATCGAGTCTGTGCTTACTGCACAAACCCAATTATCCAACATGTATAGTTATGATAAGGATAAAGGCAAAAAAGATAGTTTATTGTTTATAAAAGAACTCGATGCTAAAAATAAATATCAAAAAGGTAAAATGTATGTTTACCGGATCGTAAAAGCCAAAGCAGATGATGAGCGTTGGTCTGTAGCTTTTGTACCTGAATCAAAAACAGGTTTGTCTTCAAACATACAGGTTATTAACTCGGGTTATTATATTGATAAAACAAAAACCGAAGCTGAGAATTATAATGAGATACTTGATTATTTTAATCTTACTTACCGTAAACGTGCTATAACAAGCACTTCCGGTTATTAAGAAAATTTCTAATAAAATTTGAACAAAAAATAAAAATTATGCAATACAAATCGGATACCGAAGCTTTACAGGATTTTGTTTCGAAATATAACCAGTTAACCAAGGAAATTTCTAAAGTAATTGTAGGGCAGGAAGATACTATTAAAAATGTTTTAATTTCTGTTTTCAGCAAAGGCCATTGTTTATTAGTTGGCGTACCGGGCTTGGCAAAAACTTTATTGGTAAATACCATTTCCGATGCTTTGGGCTTAAGTTTTAACCGTATTCAGTTTACACCTGATCTTATGCCGAGCGATATTATTGGTTCAGAGATCTTAGATGAAGACCGAAATTTTAAATTCATTAAAGGTCCTTTATTTGCTAATATTATTTTGGCCGACGAGATTAACCGTACTCCGCCAAAAACGCAGGCAGCTTTATTGGAAGCTATGCAGGAACGCCAGGTAACTGCAGCGGGTAAAAAATATGTTTTAGATAATCCTTTCTTTGTATTGGCAACGCAAAATCCGATTGAGCAGGAGGGAACGTATCCATTGCCTGAAGCGCAATTAGACCGTTTTATGTTTAATGTTTGGTTGGATTATCCAAAATTTGCTGAAGAATTACAAGTAGTAAAATTAACTACCGCTAATTTAAAAGCAGATATGAATAAGATTCTGAACGCACAGGAAATTGTTTTCTTCCAGGAGCTGATAAGAAAAATTCCGGTAGCAGATAACGTTATTGAGTATGCTGTAAAACTGGTAAACAAAACCCGTTTAAACAGTGAATATACCGCAGAGGTAACAAAAAAATATTTGCAATGGGGTGCAGGGCCACGCGCTTCTCAATGTTTAATTATTGGGGCTAAAGCTCATGCCGCTATTAACGGTAAATTCAGTCCTGATATTGAAGATGTAAAAGCAATTGCAACCCCTATCTTACGCCACCGTATTGTTTTAAATTACAAGGCAGAGGCAGAAGGCGTTTCGGTAGAAGATATTATAAAACAATTACTATAATGGCAGACGATATTTTAAAAGAGCTTTTGGATGACGATGCTTTTGATCCAAAAAAATTATTTAACGAAGAGGAATACAGCACTTTAATTATAAAGCGAGAGGGTTTTAGTAAAAAAGAAAATGATTCGGCTGATCTTATAGAAAGCTTACTGGAAAAGGAGATCACCAGACAAGAAAGCGAAGCCATCTTTTCAAAATTAAAAGAAAATAATTCTGTTGAGTTGTTGGTTGATTCTATAAAAAAAGCACAAAGGGTAGAACAAAAAACAACATTAACAGCGGCTTGCTGGGAAACCGGTTTAGACTTTACAAACTACTTTTTATTTTTTGTTGAAATTGCCTGTAACGATAATTTTTTACTGGCGATGGAAGGTTTAACAGTTGTTGAAAATATTGAGAGTGCTTTAGATGAAGCAACCTTGACAAAAGCTTTGGAAATAGCGCAGAATGCAAAAAGCAAGAATAAAGAATTAACAGGAGATCTAATCTCAAACATTAAATCAAGAATAGCTTAAAATTTTATGGCAAACACAAACTTAAAAACATGGATAGAAGTAGATACGAAATCTGATTTTTCTATCCATAATATTCCTTTTGGTATTTATTCGGATGATAAAGTAAAACACCATGTATGCTCGGCAATTGGCGATTACATTATTGATCTTTTTGAATTAGAGAGCCAGGATCTTTTAGATATTGACCGTTCGGTATTTGATCAAAAATATTTGAACGCTTTTATTGAATTAGGTAAACCTGTTACCAATAAAATAAGGACAAAGCTTATTGAAATTTTATGCAATGAGAATTCAATTTTACGAACTGACAAAAAATTATTTGATTCTGTTTTTAAAAAACAAAGTGCGGTTAAAATGCTAATGCCTTTGCAGGTGGGCGATTATACAGATTTTTACAGTAGTATTGATCATGCTACAAACATTGGAACGATGATCCGTGATCCCAAAAACGCGTTAATGCCCAACTGGAAACATTTACCGGTGGGTTATCATGGCCGTGCATCTTCTATTACAGTTTCGGGAACAAATTTTCACCGACCTAAAGGACAACAAAAACCTGCAGACCAGGAGAATCCTGTTTTTGGTCCGAGTAAATTATTAGATATTGAATTAGAAACTGCTTTTGTTATCGGGAAATCAACGCAAATGGGTGATACAGTTTCAACCGAAAAAGCAGACGATCATATTTTTGGAATGGTATTGTTTAATGATTGGAGCGCTCGTGATATTCAAACCTGGGAGTACATTCCGTTAGGACCATTCCTGGCCAAGAATTTTGCAAGTACAATTTCTCCATGGATCGTTACTTTAGAAGCTTTAGAACCTTTTCGTACCAAAGGATATGTGCAAGAACCAAAAGTGTTGCCATATTTAGAGTATAAAGGCGATAAAAACTTAGATATTAAACTGGATGTTTTCTTAAAACCACAAAACGGTGAAGAGAATAAGATCTGTTCTTCTAATTACAAGTACATGTACTGGACCATGGAGCAGCAATTAGCACACCATACTGTGAACGGTTGTAATATTAATGTGGGTGACATGATGGCTAGTGGTACCATTAGCGGTCCTGATCCAAGTGAATACGGAAGTATGATGGAATTGACCTGGAGAGGAACAAAACCTATTACATTAAAAGATGGCAGTGAGCGTAAATTTGTAAATGATAATGATACTATTATCATTCGCGGTTATTGCGAAAAAGACGGTAAGCGTATTGGCTTTGGTGAGTGTGTTGCTACTTTACTACCGGCAAAATAATTTTTGTTTTTTTAATATTAAAGGGAAGTTCTTCACTTCCTTTTTTATTTTTTTGCAGGGCAATATGACAGACTAAAATACGTTATAGCATAAATTAAAATAACGGCATGAAAAAAAGTATAAGCTTAGCAATTTTTGTTCTTTTAGCATTAAAATTTAAAGCGCAACCCGATACTCTTATAGTGTATGACCTTAACACTCACAATATAGATACTGTATTACCTGTTGCATTTAATCCTGCAATTACATCCGATAAAACATCTTCGTCTCTTGGTACGCTTAGCAATCCTGTTGCTTTAAGCTTAACGCCGCCAACTTCAAATTTATTTAGTGGTGCAAATTTTTCCGCTTTGGCAAAAGCTGTTTCTTTTTTTAATTTGAGTGATTACCCTGTACGCACCGCCGTTGCTTTGCGCACCTATTCTAATAATATTTCCTCACGCTTGTGTTCTGGTATAATGGTGGCGCCGCGTTTTGTGCTTAGTGCCGGCCATTGCGCTTGTCTTAGCGGTAGTTTTAAGATATATGATAGCATACAGGCTATTCCTGCCTATAATAACGGTAATATACCTAGTAATATTCCTGCATCAATGGTAAAAAAGATCTATATTTTTAAAACCTATTATAATAATACAAGCTGGGATGATATTTCGTTATACGAATTAAACGAACCAATTGGCATACAAACCGGATGGGTAGGCATAGGTTTTAATTCTAATTCAAATTTTACTGCTAATAAGGTGTTTCATAAATTTAGTTATCCGGGTGCGCCACAACCAAGCAACCCTAGCGTTGTATATAATGGCGATACCCTTTATTATAATTATGGCTATATTGATGAGTCACAAAATTATTATCAAATTAATTCATCGGCAGCTGAAGGTGTTCCTGGGCAAAGTGGCAGCTCGTTATTGTATACTGATAACAATGAATACTATTCGGTTGGTGTAATGAATTTTAGTACCCAGTACATGCATTATAAGATCACTAATCCGGTATTTTATCAATTAAAAAATATAATAGAAAATAACCCGCTTTCGGTAAAAGAGAATAAAGGCGTAATTAAAAATATAAATTTTTATCCGAATCCATTTAACAATAAAGCTATTTTAGAATTTGAATATGATCCCGCAGAAAAATATATTATTCAGATAAAAGATGGCTTGGGAAAAAATGTACAGACAATAAGTAATATTAATAGCGGCCGGATTATTGTGTCACAAAATGAACTTGGTAAGGGAATTTACATTTTAGAATTAAGTACATTAAAGGGTTACAGCTATAATTGTAAAATGATAATAAATTAGCCGAACATTTTTGTGATCAGCCTGTTCTCCAACTTACAGGCTTTGCAATCAATGGTATTTACAGGGTGTTCAGGTATTTCATTTTCAATACCGCAGCCCATGCAATTAAATTTACTTTTTATTATATTGTTTTTGTGACAAGCCTCACAATGTACTTTTAAAGAATTTTCGGGTATAAATAATTCTGCTTTACAATGCTGGCAATTAGATATATGACCTTCTACTTTTGGAGGATTAATATAATCGTTTGAAAAACCGGTTTCTTTTAAAAATTTTTTGCCATCAGTTTCATTCAAATAAGGTAACCAAATTTGCACCAATGTAGAGATCTTCATTTTGAAATTGGCATCGTACGGAAATACTTTATTCATCAAAGAATACTCTGGTTTGTCATAAAATTTTTTAAAATCTTCTTTTAAACAGTCAATGTAAGCATTTATCATTCTGAAAAAGCTTTCGCCTTTTACTTTTGTTTCGCCTTTCTCGGTATAATATTCTACCTGGCTTTGTAAACTGTATTGTTTTTGCACCACCTTTTGATATTCAGGATCAAAAGCCGCTTCGGTAGACGAATCGGCACAGATAGCCAAATACTGTTTGTAAAACGTATCATCAAAATTTATGGTAGGGGGTAAGTACTCAGGATAAAGACGGTAATAAAGATCCCAGTATTTTATTTGCAGATCGTAATAATCTTTTTTATTTTTTTTAATGACAAGCTCATTTAATTTGCCTTGAAAACTAAGATTTGCTTTTTGATATTTTTCAGCTCTTTTTGGATCAGAGTTCCAGGCCTGCAGGCTCATGGTATAATCGATATCTGTAAAATTGCCGCAGTAATCACAAATAATGTAAGGCGATTTGTAGGCGTTTACTTTTGGGGCGCCGCAATTGTTGCAGGTAAATTTTTTAATTTTCATTACAAAAACTGATTAGTAATGTAAAGCTAATAAAAAATTGTAAAGATGATAGTTATAAGGCGGTTTGTTCTAAATGTATAATAAGTATCCACTAATTGCACCAAACCCACAAATTTGTTTTGAGTAAATCAATAAATAGCATTTTTTGCTTTGTGTAATTTTTTATTTTTCATGCGATAAAATCGAATGAAAAATTATTTCACTAATTACAGAGGGTATTAAATTTTTACTTTGAGTAATTAGTGAAATTAGTGGCAAAAGCATTTATTGTTTTTGTAAACGTTAATTAAAACGAATGCCCCATTTTATCCTTCTTAGTTTGCAGGTATTTTTCGTTATGTGGATTGGATTTAATTTTTATCTCTACATTATCCACTATTTCTAAACCATATCCTATAAGGCCGGCACGCTTTTTAGGATTGTTGGTCATTAATTTTATTTTGCGCACGCCAAGGTCGCGTAAAATTTGTGCACCCACGCCGTAATCACGTTCATCGGCTTTAAATCCCAATTCTACATTCGCTTCAACGGTATCTAATCCTTCTTCCTGCAATTTATACGCTTTTAATTTATTTAAAAGACCAATGCCACGGCCTTCCTGGTTAAGATATACAATAACGCCCTTGCCTTCTTTTTCTATCATCTCCATCGATTTATGAAGCTGGGCACCACAATCGCAACGGCAGCTGCCAAAAATATCTCCTGTTACGCAAGATGAATGCATACGAACTAAAACAGGTTCATCTATATTCCATTCGCCTTTTATTAATGCCAAATGCTCCTGACCGTTAGTTTCTACTTTGTAATCTATCAATTTAAAATTGCCCCATTCGGTGGGCATATTTACTTCTACCTGGCGGGTAACAATACTTTCTTTTGCCAAACGGTATGAGATAAGATCTTCAATGCTTATTATTTTAAGATCAAATTTTTCCGCAATTTTTACCAGTTGGGGTAAACGTGCCATGGTTCCATCTTCATTTAATATTTCCACCAATACACCACAAGGCTCAAACCCGGCCAATACAGAAATATCTACTGTAGCCTCGGTATGCCCAATGCGGCGCAATACGCCGCCTGGTTTTGATTTTAATGGAAATATATGCCCCGGTCTTCCAAAATCAGAAGGTTTTATTGTCGGATCAATTAATGCTTTTACGGTTTTTGACCTGTCGGATGCGGATATGCCGGTTGTGCAACCAAATCCCAGAAGATCTACAGATACTGTAAAAGGTGTTTCATGCAAAGAAGTATTTGCAGGCACCATCATATCTAATTTTAATTCATGAGCTCTTTCTTCGGTTAAAGGTGCGCAAATCAAACCACGGCCATGTGTAGCCATAAAATTTATTACTTCAGGTGTTGCATTGCGTGCAGCGGTAATAAAATCACCTTCGTTCTCACGATCTTCATCGTCAACCACAATAATAACTTTACCTTTGCGAATGTCCTCTAAGGCTTCGTCGATCGTATTTAATTTAAACTTGCTCATAATAGTGTTGCAAATTTACTTAATTTAACCCTTAAATTATCTATTTTTTATTTGGAACTAAATGTAAATAAACTTAAAACTGAACTGCAAAAACCATTGCCGGGAATTCCCGCCCAATACCAGATGGCGCCCGTATCGCGGCCAAAATTTGATGTTGAGAACTTGTCTGAAGATCAATACAGGCCAAGCGCGGTTATGATCTTGTTTTGTAAAGATGAGCTGGACGATTTTTTTATTCCTTTAATTGAACGTCATGCTTATAAAGGCACACACAGCGCACAAATTAGCTTCCCTGGGGGTAAATACGAGGTGGAAGATGAGAATTTACAGAATACGGCCATTCGCGAATGTTTTGAAGAGATTGGTTTAAAAGAAGAAATTGAAATACTTGGAAAATTAACACGGCTGTTTATTCCTGTAAGTGGTTTTTTGGTTGAGCCTTATGTTGGTATTTGTAAAATAAAAAACCCTGTTGTCATTCCACAAGAGCGCGAAGTAAAAAGCGTTTTAAAGTTATCACTTTCTCAATTGGTAGATGATTCTATAATTAAGGAAGGTGTAGTGCAGGCCGGTGAATACAAAATAAAAACCCCCTACTTTTTGGCAGAGGGTAATAAAGTTTGGGGTGCTACGGCTATGATGCTGAATGAGCTGAAGACCGTATTAAAGGCTATTTTGTAAAATCGGTCATTGTGTTATCGTAACACAAATAGTATTTTCCTTTTTTAAGATTATCAATATTTATCTGGTTGCCAAATCCTTTTTTTACAACATCACCATAAGCATCAAATACCTCGTAAGCTGTTTCCATATTAAAATCAATACTCTTATTGTTTTTTGGAATAGCAAACGATGGTTTTTCTGTTGTTGATTTTAAACTAACTTCTTGCGAATATTTTGAAAATGAATTTAAACCTTTTTGTTTAACACGGTATTTATTTTCGCCGCTGTGCATGGTAACCTGGAAAGCGTAATCATGTGGTTCAGGGCTTCCAACACCATCCATTTCGCCAATTGGTATCCATTTGTTCCATTTAAACTGCTCAATGATATAAGGCAAAGAACCTGATTCGTTTTTAGCGGTCCATTTTAAAATTCCCGTTGGAGAGATATTCATTGTCAAAACCTCAAATGTTGGTTTTGATTTAAGGTCTTCTAAATTTAAAACTTTAGGTACACAATTGTCTTTATGGCTAATTTCGATAACTACTTTTTGGCCATATTTTAATTGCAAAGCTGCTAAATCAATTTCAAAAGCACTTGAGTTGGTCTCATCAGTAGTAATTTTACCATTCACTTTTATCTCTTGCGCGCAAAAACCTACACCATTAACACCATAAGCGTTTTGTACAAAAACATTCTTATTCTGGTACTTTCCCTCAATAACAAGTGTAGCAGCATTAGCAAGAGCGCCAAGGCTTAAAAAACAAGCTATAATTAAGGATTTTTTCATTTCTGTATTTACTTTTTTGATAGACAAATATACTAAAACTATCGATGTATTTTCAAAGAAATTTCCTGATTTTAACAATTATAAAGAGAATTGTTAAAAAACTTAATATTCCGATAAGAATAAGGTAAGGTTTTTGAAACTGGCCTTTGGTTGCTTTCCTGTCTTTACGATAGCTCCATGCCAAACAAATAATAAAAACAGCCAAAAAAATAAGAGTAAAAATTATCCTTCCTGTTGTAAACATATTTATCAACAAAGGTATGTAATAATTTGAAGTTTTTGGCTTTGTTGGTCTTAAAATTATAACAAACTTCAAACTCCAAAACGTGCATTTTAAATTTTACATATTTAAATCCTTTTTATTTTTTTTGTTCGTAGTAACTATGTTTACAGGCTACGCTTCAAAATTAGCAAATGGTTTTGAAGCTCTTTCTGTTTACGATTATTTTAAGGCAAAAAAATTATTCAATTCTACTTTTAAAAGTAAAACCGATCCTTATTCTTCTTACGGTCTGGCTTTGATTTATAGCAGAAACGATAATCCTTTTCATAACCTCGATTCGGCTTCAAAATATGCAGCTTTGAGTTATAATTTATTCTTTAAAAAGCGTGAGAAAAAACAGTTATATACGTTTAAAATTGATAGTAGTTCGATCTTACAATTGGTGGATTCCATTGCTGCCAAAGATTTTCAGCGCATTAAAAAGGAAAGATCTGTTTTAAGATGCAGCGATTTTTTAAAACGGAATTACCTGGCTAATAAAAATTTAATTAACGAAGTTATTTACCTGCGCGATGAACTGGAGTATAATGAAACGCTGGGTTATAATAACAGCATACAAACTAAACAGTTTGTTATAACACACCCACAAAGCAGTTTTGTGCCCGAAGCCTTATTATTAATAGACAGGCAAATTTTTGATGAATCAACAAAAGATAATTCCGCAGCCGATTACATTGGTTTTATAAGGATCAATCCAAAAAATATTTTATTGAATTCGGCTTACGAAAAATTATTTTCTATTTATAAAGAAACTTCTGATGTTGGAGGTCTGCACACATTTGTACTCAATTATCCAAAAGCGCCACAAAATTTAGAAGCCTGGAAACTATTATTCGCCTTAACTGTAAAATCTTTTTCGAATGACGAACTTCAAAAATTCTTAGCAGAAAATCCTGCGTTCCCTTTAAAGAATTCAATCTTAAAAGAACTTGAATTAAATAAGCTGGTGCTTTATCCTTACCAAAAAGATGATCTTTTTGGTTTTATTGATGCAAATACCAAAACAATTATTCCGCTTTCTTTCGACGCCGTTACGCCTTTTTACGAAGGGTTATCGGTTGTTACTAAAAACGACTCAGTATTCTTTATTAATAAAGAAAATACAAATCCCTTCGATCAATTCTTTTTAGACGCTTATGTTTTTAATAATGGTATTGCGGCTGTTAAGCATGGCAATAAATGGTGTTTCATTAACCGGCAGGGACAAATAATCTCACCCATTTATGATGAGATAAATGAGATATCGGATAATTTTTATACAATAAAATTAAATGGCAAATACGGCGCTTTAAATAATTTTGGCCAGGTTATTATTGAACCAAAATTTGAACAGATGGGAGATTTTAAAAATGGTTTTGCTTATTACCGTTCTGAAAATAAAAGTGGTTTTGTATCCAAAGATGGTTATGTGCACAAAGCCGAATTCGACTGGCTTTCAGACTTTGATGCCGATAAAATAGCGGTTGTAAAAATTGGAAATTCTTATGGGTTGATCAATTCAACAGGCAAAATAATTTTAGATGCAAAATACGATCAGGTATTAAAAGCCAATAATGGTGTTTTTATTGTA
Source organism: Bacteroidia bacterium (assembly GCA_016787705.1). Taxonomy (GTDB): domain Bacteria; phylum Bacteroidota; class Bacteroidia; order B-17B0; family Aurantibacillaceae; genus Aurantibacillus. The sequence goes on from JAEUTP010000017.1 coordinate 530,883, forward strand.
GTGTTAAATAATTTATATGGTTTTTATAATGGTAAAGGTTGTTTTTTGAGTGCAATTGAATATGATTTTTTAAAGGAAAAACCGGCAGATTTTTATACCAATGGCCTGGTATTTAAATTAATTAAAAAAGGTGAGCAGGCATTAATGGATGCCAACGGTCGCATTAGTATTGACTTTGGTGTATACGATGAAATTAATTTTGCAAGTAACGGATTAATTCGTGTAAAAAATAAAAACAAATATGGTTTCGTTGATCGTAAGTTAAGTCTTGTTATTCCTTACAAATACACAAACGCAAGCGATTTTAAAGATAGTTGTGCTTTGGTGCAGATAAAAGATAAATTTATTTTATTGAGCACGCAGGGCAAAGAAGTTTTTTCATCTACTGCAGAAATTCAAAAAATAAGCACACATTATTACCTTGTTCAAAGTGAAAGTGAGCAATTGATAAATAGCAGGGGAGAGCTTGTTTTTGGCGATATTAGTAATATACAGCTTTTAAAAGGTAGCGTTTTTATAATTACTTTAAACAACGGCACAATAAAATTACTACATGATTAAAACATTTATTAATTTTAAAGTCTTAAACCGCATTTATAAACTAAAATAAATTATATGTCAAAGCCACACAACTTTAGCGCAGGTCCGGGAATTTTACCCGAAGAAGTTTTAAAACAAGCTTCAGATGCTTGTATCAATTTTGATAATTTAAATTTATCATTATTGGAAATTTCTCACCGCAGCAAAAACTATGAAAACGTAATTGATGAGTCGCACGCCATTATTAAAGAATTATTTGAAGTGGGTGATGATTACGATGTAATGTATTTAGGTGGTGGCGCCAGCCTGCAATTTGCCATGGTGCCATACAATTTATTAAGCGATAAAGGTTATGCGGCTTATGTAAACACGGGTGTTTGGGCCAGCAAAGCCATTAAAGAAGCAAAGATTGTTGGTAATACAAAAGTTATCGCTTCATCAGAAGATAAAAAATTCTCATACATTCCTAAAGGATACGAGATACCTACGGATGCTGATTATTTGCACATTACCAGTAACAATACCATTTACGGTACACAAATGAAATCGTTTCCAAAAAGCAGTATTCCAATGGTGTGCGATATGAGCTCTGATATTTTTAGCCGCAAAGTAAATGCAAAAGATTTTGCATTGATCTATGCCGGGGCGCAAAAAAATATGGGCCCTGCAGGCAGCACTATGGTTATGGTTCGTAAAGATGTTTTAGGTAAAACAGGCCGTAAAATGTTATCGATGCTGGATTACCAGGTACATATTAAAGGTGGCAGTATGTATAATACACCGCCTGTGTTCCCGATCTACGTTACACTTTTAACCTTAAAATGGTTAAAGAAAAACGGTGGGGTAGCATGGATAGAAAAAATTAACCAGCAAAAAGCCGATCTTTTATATAATGAGATCGATCGTAATACTTTGTTTACTGGCACAACAGCAGTTGAAGACCGCAGCAATATGAACGCTTGTTTCTTAACTACAAAACCGGAATTAGAGCCTGAGTTTGATAAGCTTTGGAAAGATGCAAACATCAGTGGTATTCGTGGGCACCGTGATGTGGGCGGTTACCGCGCATCTATGTACAATGCATTGCCATTATCAAGCGTACAGGCTTTGGTAGATTGTATGAAAGAATTCGAAAAGAAATTTGCGTAATACGAGATGGAACGCGGATGACGCAGATGGAACTGATTCACACTGATTTAAAGTTTTGTAAATCCAGTAATGCGCTTAATCTTAACAATTAATAAATAAAAAAGCGAACTATTATAGTTCGCTTTTTTATTTATATATTTAGTAACATGACCAATATACCCGATATAGACCAAAGAATAAAAACTGATTTCGGTAATCAGGCCAATGAAGCTTTTGAATTGATAAAAACACTTGTTGCTGGTGGCAGACATTTAAACGACCCGCGACTTATTCGTTGCATTTTATTTTTAGCAGATAAGAATTTTGAGAAATTAAAGATCATGATCGATAGTGCAAAAACAGATACATGTGATATTATTATGTGGGCAGAATACATTCAAAGCGGCCCGGGCGATCAAACAAAACGCGTACGTGATTTTAGAAACACCTTTGAGCTTTCAGAAACAGATGTAAGGGAATAAGTATAAATATTAGTTAAGTTAAATATGAACAAATATATAAAAGCACTTATTTTTTATGTTGCAGCATTTATTGTGATCTATGTTTTAGATCTTTTATCTCCGGGTGCGCATGATGGTGGCTTGGGCCTGGGAGGCTTAGCCATTATCTTATTGGTATTTGTTATTATGGCGCTTATTTGCATTCATATTTACAAAGGCATTAAAAAAAGCAAAGATCATTTTATTATTGCCGCCATTCATTTATTGATATTGCTTGGTGTAATAAGTAAATTATTTATTTAGCATTAGTTTTATACAATTAAAAAGGCGAACAAAATTTTGTTCGCCTTTTTATTAAATGCTTATGTTTAATTAAACCGTTGGCGGTATCAACGTTTCTACTTTTGGTGGCACTTCATCATGCTTGTCAAAAGGGCGTTTACCAAAGATCTCTTCTAAGTCTTCTTTAAAGATCACTTCTTTCTCTAATAGTTTTTGCGCTAATTCAGTAAGCTTTTCTTTATTGCTTAATAGTATTTGCTTTGTTTTTGCATAAGCAATGTCTATCATCTTTTTCACCTCTTCATCAATTGTTTTAGCTGTATTCTCGCTGTAAGGTTTGCTAAACATATTGTCTTGCCCTGAACTATCGTAATAACTAATGTTACCAACTTTTTCGTTCAAGCCATAATATACAATACTTGCATAGGCTTGTTTGGTTACCTTTTCAAGATCGCTTAATGCCCCGGTACTTATTTTACCAAAGGTAATTTCTTCGGCAACACGTCCGCCTAAAGCAGCGCAGATCTCATCCATAATTTGCTCGGTAGTGGTGATCTGCCTTTCTTCGGGTAAATACCATGCAGCGCCTAGCGAGCGGCCGCGCGGTACAATGGTTACTTTAATTAGCGGACTCGCATGTTCTAACATCCAGCTTACAGTAGCGTGGCCCGCTTCGTGAAAAGCAATAACACGTTTTTCCTGAGGTGTTATAATTTTATTTTTCTTTTCCAGGCCGGCAATAATTCTATCCACTGCATCTAAAAAATCCTGTTTTTGTACTGTTTTCTTGTTGGAGCGTGCCGCAATTAAAGCGGCTTCGTTACAAATGTTTGCAATATCGGCACCGCTAAAGCCCGGTGTTTGTTTTGCAAGGAAATCTATTTGTACACTCTCATCAATTTTAATTTTCTTTAAATGCACCTGGAAAATTTCTTTACGCTCATTTAAGTCAGGCATATCAACGTAAATCTGTCTGTCAAAACGACCGGCACGCATTAAGGCTCTGTCTAATATATCGGCACGGTTAGTAGCAGCTAAAATAATTACGCCGCTGTTGGTACCAAAACCATCCATCTCGGTTAACAATTGATTTAAAGTATTCTCACGCTCATCATTTCCACCGGCTGCAGCATTCTTACCGCGGGCACGGCCAATAGCATCAATCTCGTCAATAAAGATGATACAAGGCGCTTTTTCTTTTGCTTGTTTAAACAAATCGCGCACACGGCTGGCACCAACACCTACAAACATTTCCACAAAATCCGATCCGCTTAATGAGAAGAAAGGAACTTTTGCCTCGCCTGCAACAGCTTTTGCCAATAAGGTTTTACCGGTACCCGGAGGGCCAACCAATAAAGCACCTTTAGGAATTTTTGCACCCAGGTCGGTATATTTTTTTGGATTCTTTAAAAAGTCAACAATCTCCATTACCTCCATTTTTGCACCGTCTAAACCGGCCACATCATTAAAGGTAATGTTAACGTTAGAGTCTTTATCAAACAAAGTAGCTTTTGATTTGCCAATGTTAAAGATCTGGCCGGGGCCGCCACCGCTACCGCCGCCGCCCATCCGGCGCATCATTACTATCCAAAGTACTACCATAATTAAAATTGGTAATAACCATGGTAATTGGTCGGTCATCCAGTTAGTTTCTTCAACTGATTTTGCAAATACCTGTTTCTGTTTAGGAATACCTGCTTCAGTTTGTACTTTTTCTATATCTTGAATAAGTACATCAATAGATGGCACTGTTAAAAAATAATGCGGACCTTTATAATTTTTGTCAAACATGGCGCGGCCATCTTTTGAACTTTTGTAACGGTTAGCATTGGCAATAGTATCCGGGTTAATGGTAATTCTTGCGATGGTTTTGTTTACAATTACAATATCTGTTACATCGCCTTTAACAAGGGCATCATAAAATTTACCCTGGTCAATTGGTTGTAATTTTGGTGTAAATCCATTACCGTAAAAAACAATAAATAATAATACGGCAATTACTACACCGTATATCCAATAAAAATTATTGCCGCTGTTACCGCCGCTTTTGTTACCTCCAAAATTTGAATTAGGGCGACTGAATTTTTCTTTCATGCGCTCAAATTGCTTCTTTCTCTCCTCTTCAGACGAATTTGATTTATTGTTCGAGTCGTTCTGTGTAGGCTGTGTATTCTGTTCGTCGCTCATTTTAGTTTTCTATCTGTAATAGTTTAATTAATGGTTGTAATTTCTGCATCACCCCAAAGACCTTCAATATTATAAAACTCACGGGTTTCGCGTAAAAACACGTGTACCACAATGTTTATATAATCAATTAAGATCCATTCGCTGTTTTGATGTCCTTCTGAGTGAAATGCTTTTTCGTTGGTTAATTTAATAACGGTGTCTTCAACACTATCCGCAATAGAGTTAACGTGCGTTTTGCTATCTGCATCACAAATAATAAAATAATCGGTAACGCGATTCTCTAATTTACTGATGTTTAAAATAGTAATATTTTTTGCTTTACGCTCTTCCATACCTTCAACAATGGCATCAAGTAAAGTAGTTGTTTCTTTAGGCGTGGAGGTTTTTTTAGGACGTTTTGTGATGCTGCCCGTTTTCTTTTTATTTTCAGAGTTAGCTATAAGATTAGCAGCTCTAAACGCTCTTTCTTCATCACTTATTACCTTCTTTTTAGCTGTTTTTTTAACAGGTAAGGCTTTTGGTTTGGCGGTTTTTTTTGAAACAGCGGCAAAGCCTGGTTTAGATTTTTTAGCGACAGCCTTTTTAGCAGGAGCAGCTTTTTTGGTTTCTTTTTTGGTTACGGCAGATTTACTTGTTTTTTTAGCTGCAGCTTTTTTAACCGGAATTTTGGCCATATTGTCGTTTTTGTGACTTATCTTTAAATTAAATTTACTAGGTTTACAGTAAACAACAAATTTAATCTTATTTGGTTTAATGGAAACATTATTTATTGGTAGAAATATTATTTTTTTACCACGTGTTAATAGTACCAATTCTTATGCCATAGAGATGTTAAAGAACGTTAACCTCTCTGAAGGCACTGTTGTGCGCACAGCCGAGCAAACAAACGGCAAAGGGCAAAGAGGAAGTGTGTGGAAGACCGAAAAGACTAGTAACTTAACGGCTTCGCTTGTTATTAAACCAACTTTTTTAAACCTTAAAAACCAACATTATTTGTACCAGGTTTCGGCATTGGCCTGTTATGACGTGTTGGCGGAGTTATTGGATACTAGCCAATTTGACATAAAAATTAAATGGCCAAATGACATATTGGTAAATAAGCAAAAAGTGGCCGGAATATTAATTGAGAACCATGTTACAAATTCCAAGTTAAACTGGAGCGTAGTAGGCATAGGGCTAAACGTAAATCAAACTATTTTTGATGAAGGCTTTAATGCCAGCTCTTTAAAGCTTATTTCGGGTAAAGATATTGATATAGATATGGTTTTAGAATTGCTTTGTAAGCACTTTGAAAAATACTATTTGCAATTAAAGAATAATAAGTTCGATCTTATAAAAAATGAATATTTAAAACACTTTTTCCGTCTTAATAACTGGATGGATTTTGAAATAGAAGGCATTGTAAAAACCATGTACATTGGAGGAGTTAGTGATGAAGGAATGCTGTGGTTAAAAGATAAGAACGAAAGATCTTATTACATGGATGTGAAGCAGGTGAAATGGGTTTACTAGCATCATCACCCACCTTCTCCAAAGGAAAAGGCGCTTAACAATGTGAAAGCCTTTCTACTTTGGAGAAGGATTTAGGATGACGCTAAATCTTCTAACGCAGTTTCGGCAGTTTCAAATTCAAATTTAAAACCGGTTTCTTTTATTTTTTCATTGCTTACCATAACACCTCCTGTAACCATTACAGCAGCCTCACCCATTGCTATCTTTAATAAAAAAGCAGGTATGTTTGGCATAAAAAATGGTTTGTTAAAGCTTTTTGCCAGTTGCTTTGAGAATTCTTTATTATTGATGAATTCAGAGCTAACACCATTATAAATACCTGTTACGTGTTGATGTTGTAAAGCATGTACAAACATATTAGCAATATCGTTAATATGGATCCATGCAAAATTTTGTTGACCGCTGGCAACAGCTGCGCCAAATCCTAATTTAAATGGTGGAGCCATTTTAGCATAAGCACCGCTATGTTTGCTCAAAACAACACCGGTTCTTATAATTACTGTCCGTATTTTTTTACTAATAAAGGGGTCATAGCTTTTTTCCCAAAGTATACATGTTTTAGCCAAAAAATCAGAACCCGGTGCATCACTCTCTTTAAATACTTTTTGGCTGACCTCAGATCCATAATAACCCATGGCACTTCCACCAATAAAGGTTTTAACAGGATAGTTGTTTTTAGAGATATAGTTGAATAATAACTCGCTGCTTTTTATACGCGAAGCAATAATTTCTTTTTTGTAAGTATCCGTCCATCTTTTATCAGCAATTGATGCGCCTGCTAAATGTATAATTCCATCAACACCTTCAAAGGCTTTTTCGTCAATATAGTTTTTTGAAAGGTCCCATTTAAATTTTTGTATGTCTTTGTAATTTCCTTTATCTCGACTTAGCAAAACAACATCATGAGAGTTTTGTAATAAAATTTCAGAAATTGTTCTTCCAAGTAAACCCGTTCCGCCTGTAATTAATATCTTTGACATAATGTTATATCTTTATAACACGTTAAATTAGTAATTTTTATGGTATTTGATGTTCATATTTTTGTTTGTACAAATCAACGTACAGGATCGGAAAAGTTAAGCTGCGGCGAAGAGCACGGTTTAGAACTGGTTGCAGAATTTAAAAAACAGTTAAAAGATCTTAATGTAAATTTAAAAACACGGGCAAATAAAAGCGGTTGCCTTGGTATCTGTGATTTTGGTCCAACCATAGCTATTTACCCGGATGGTACGTTTTATGTTGGCGTAAAAAAAGAAGATGTAAAAGAGATCATCGAATCGCATATCATCAATAAACAACCGGTGCAACGTTTATTATTAAAACAATAAAATATGGAAGAACTAGATGTAAATAATTACCTGGTGCAGCAAAATTTGTTTGATCTTTTTAAAATACAGTTAAGAAAAGATTTCAGTAGCTGTAGCTTACCTGTTGATTTTATTAACGATCTGCATGCCGATCTTCCGCATTTAAAAGCAGCTGTAATAAAGGAGTTGGATTATTTATTAAAAAACAGTACGCAGTTAACAAATTTGTTATACCGAATTGATATTAATGAAACGCAGATAAAAAATTATACAGATAAAAATAAATCAATGGGCTTTAAGGAAATATTATCTGAATTAATTATTAAGCGAATTCTTCAAAAAGTTATTTTAAAGAAAAAATTCTCATCATAATATGTCGGCAACTATCAGGATAGGAACACAAAACGATATTCCCCTTGTGCTTGAATTGGTAAGGGAATTGGCTGTTTTTGAAAAAGCACCAAATGAAGTAGAAGTAACTGTTGCCGAAATGACAAACTGGGGCTTTGGTAAAGATAAGATCTTTGATTTTTTTGTGTTAGAGAAAGAAAGTGTAATAGTTGGCATTGCTGTTTATTATTACAAATATTCTACATGGAAAGGTAAATGCTTGTTTTTAGAGGATATTATTGTTACAGAAAATGAGCGGAAGAATGGCTATGGAAAACTATTATTTAATGAAGTTGTAAAAGTTGCCAAAGCTCAAAAGGTAAGGCGTATGGAGTGGCAGGTGTTAGATTGGAATGCGCCGGCCATTGAATTTTATAAGAAGTATAATTCTAACTTAGATGGCGAATGGATCAATTGTAAGCTTACATTTGAGCAGTTGCAAACCATGTGAGCTAAATAGCCACTAATTGCACAAATTCCCATAAAGAGGGTTAATTATTTGAGTTTGTTTTAGTGAAAATTACCATTATTTAAATCATCAATGCCTTAAATAATATATATTACATTAAATAGAACAAAACCAATATTGAAAATATTTATTTGAGATATTAGTGCAATTCGTGGCATAAAAAGCAGCAATTATTTTTATTTAGAGGATACTAAACATTTAGGTACAAACCATTTTTCTTTATATGCCAAAGGGTCAATTACCCTATCATTACAATCCACAAAACGTCCTTCTTTATTGCGTTTCAGTATTAGAGCTTTTCCACTTAAAATCTCCTTTATTACAATAGGTCTTAGTTCTTCAAGCGTTTTGGTTTTATTGGTTTTGCCTATTGTAAAGCCAACTTCATTATTGGCAAGATCCATTACGCTGCTTAAACTATCAGGCACTTCGCCATTTTCTGTTTTATGTTTTAAGAACTGCCTGTAATTTCCTTTTTCGTGCGCTATTCCTAATTTACGAAGTTTATTAATACTAATCTTTTGTGCAAAGGCTGCCATAAAAAAAACATGCCTGAAAGCGTCTAGTTTTCCGCCGCTACCATAAGAATCAAAACGTGCTTTTATTTCGGGCCGGTTATATATAAGCTCTGCCTTCCTTTTTATTTTCTTTACTTTTAAAGCAGCAATGGGATGCCCTAAAGCCCAAAAGATTTCTGCTTTAGATGCTTTCTGCCCTTTTAATTGCAAAGAAACTGAGATAAAAACTATAAATGGAATAAGCCGGTAGATCATACTGTAAAATTATTAAATCGTTTAATAATGAAAGCCTGTTTAAAATTTATGTTACAAAACTATTTCTTAATTATTTATGCAAAACTACGTTCCTGCCAGCTACCATTATTGTAGTACAATTAAATACTTATAGCAAAAAAGTTGACGAAGTTGCGGCTAAAATGAAAAGGAAACAAATGCTAAGATAAATTTAAACGGTGTTTTAGTGCAATTAACAGTCGAATGTTAGTATAATAGGCGAAAAAAATTATTTGAAGCAAGGCTATCGCTTATATTTGTTTCGTGGACATTAAAAATGATTTCATAACTACCCTGCTTAATAAAAAAACAACAGGCCTTGTTGTTAGCATCAATGATCTGCGTGATAAAGAATTTAGCGGTATTAAATTAACGACTGAAGAAAGATTTGCTTTATCTAATTTTGATAGGTACAGAATAAATGTGCTTAATTCTCAAACCGACGAAGAAAAATTTCATTACCAATACCGTCAATTACAGGTAATAGCTAATCTTAGCGACTGGCGTGAGTTCTTAAAGAAAGATTTTTAAGTTTTTAACTCTCATTTTCTTGTAAATACCTGTATTTAGTTACACTTTATTCATTAATTTTTTTACTTTTGATTTTTAATTAAACCCATAAGGATGAGAGTAAAAACATTAGGTCAGTTCATTATTGAAAAGCAAAACGATTTTCCATTTGCTAAAGGCGAATTGTCGCGTTTATTGCGTGATATTGGTATTGCTGCAAAGATCGTTAACCGCGAAGTTACAAAGGCAGGATTAGTTGAAATATTAGGAGAGACCGGTGATACAAATATACAAGGCGAGCGTGTTAAAAAGCTGGATGTTTTTGCCAATGAGCAATTTATAGCTGCTTTAAAAGCAGGTGGTGAGGTTTGCGCTATAGCCAGCGAAGAAAACGATGAAATAATTCCTATTGATACAGAGATCTCTAAAAACGCCAAATACGTTGTGGCAATGGATCCGCTGGATGGCTCTTCAAACATTGATGTGAACGTTTCTATTGGTACTATATTTTCTATTTATCGCCGTGTTACCTTAAGCGGTCCCGGTACTATTGAAGATTTTATGCAACGCGGTACAGAGCAAGTTGCAGCCGGTTATATTATTTATGGTTCAAGCTGTATGCTGGTATATACTACAGGTAAAGGAGTTTACGGTTTTACCTTGGATCCGAGTATTGGTGAATTCTGTTTATCGCACCCTTTATTACAAACACCAAAAGCAGGAAATGTTTATTCCGTTAATGAAGGAAATTATTTGCACTTTCCTGAAGGAGTAAAAAAATATATTAAATATTGTCAGGAAGAAGACAAATCAACTAGCCGTCCGTATTCGTCAAGGTACATCGGTTCAGGCGTTGCCGATATTCACCGTAACTTGATAGTTGGTGGTGTTTATATTTATCCTACTACAACTAAATCTCCAAAAGGAAAACTACGTTTGTTATACGAATGTAATCCTTTGGCATTTATTATTGAGCAAGCCGGTGGACAAGCTACTACAGGTTACAAGCGCATTATGGAAGTGCCAATTACTGAATTGCACCAACGTACACCTTTATTTTTAGGTAGTTCAGAAATGGTTGAAAAAGCCATGGAATTTATGACAAAATATACTGAGGCAACTGTTTAATGAATTCAAACTGTCAGATATCAGTAGTTATTCCTCTGAAAGATGAAGAGGAATCGTTACCGGAATTGCACGACTGGATCGTAAAAGTAATGCAGGAGAATAATTTCTCTTACGAAATTGTTTTTATTGATGATGGCAGCAAAGATAATTCGTGGCAGGTAATTGAAGGTTTGGCACAAAAGAATTCAAACGTAAAAGCAATAAAATTCCGTCGTAATTATGGTAAATCTCCTGCTTTACATTTAGGTTTTGAAGAAGCGCAAGGCGAAGTTGTAATTACCATGGATGCTGATTTACAGGATAGCCCGGATGAAATTCCGGAACTGTATAAAATGATAACCTTAGATGGTTTTGACCTGGTGAGTGGCTGGAAACAAAAACGTTATGATAATGCTTTTACAAAAAATCTTCCTTCTAAGTTATATAATTCAACCAACAGAATAATAAGTGGCATTAAACTGCACGATATGAATTGTGGTTTAAAGGCTTATAAAAAGAAAGTAGTTAAAAGTATTGAAGTGTATGGCGAGATGCACCGCTTTATACCCATAATGGCAAAAGCCGCAGGCTTTGGGAATATTGGCGAAAAAGTAGTGCAACACCGCGCGCGTAAATATGGTACCAGTAAATTTGGCTGGGATAGATTTATAAATGGCTTTTTAGATCTGCTAACGATAACTTTTACTTCAAGATTTGGAAAAAAGCCAATGCACTTTTTTGGTTTGGTTGGCACTCTATTATTTTTTGTAGGTTTTAGTTTTGCCATTTATTTAGGAGCAAGTAAATTGTATAGTGCTTATCATCACCATCCGGCGCGTTTAATTACACAGCGCCCTTCTTTTTATATTTCATTAGCTTGCATGATCATTGGTAGTATGATGTTTTTGGCCGGTTTTATTGGCGAATTGATCTTACGTAACAGCCCTGTTAGAAATAATTATCTTGTTGACGAGAAATTAAATTTGAAATGAAGGAAGAGGGAAAAAAACGAGCTCCACGTATCCCTTTAACCCCCGAGGAAGTAGCCGAATTAGTGGAGATCAAAAAGATCCGCGAGTTTTATAAATTACAAAGCTTTAAAAAAACAAAAACCTTTCGCATTTTAAATTGCTTTAATGTTATTTGCTTTTTTATTTTTTGCGAATTGGTTATTTCGTTTTATGGCCCTTGTCATTACCAAAGCCGTTATTCAAAAAACGTAATTGTAACGTTTGATGATAAGATCGATGAAAATAAACACCGAGTTATTGAAGATATTAATATGATAGATGTGAATGGAAAAAATTATAAGATCGTTATTGGTGAGTTTATTCAAACACCTCAAAAATATTCTGAATTTAAAGTGGGTAAAGATTATTTATTGCAACGCGAAATAAAAGCTTTTGTAGAAACTTCGCAAAATTATTACAGGATACAAAGTGCCAGCCCTATTTTATTTTTATCTGTTTTTTTGATCATTTTTTCACTGATCTTTTTTACGTACAATCTCAATCAAAACCCAAACTCACTCATGGCTATATCTATGATCAATGCGGTGGCCATTTTTGCGTTTTTAAATATTTCTGTCTCTTAATTTCCTTTTTCCAATAATTCAGAATTATACATATCACCGGGAGAGATCATTTTTTCATCTAAAGGAATATTTTTACCGTAACGTTCTTCCATTTTTTGTTTCACGGCAGGGTGGCTAAGATCAAAATCTTTTAAAGGCCTAAGAGCGCCAATATTCAAATTCAAAGTTTTATTATACACTTTCCATACAAATTCAGAGCAATATAATTGTTTATCATCCCAGCTAAAACCAAGATCGTAATGTGTACCTAATTTTGATTTGGCATCTGCCAGCATTTTGGCAACATTTTCTTTTGTAAGAACAGATTGGTCTTTTAACCTTCTTATTTCGTAAGTACCATCGGCGCTCATACTTTTAAAGTCATGCAAAGAACTTCTCATAACCGGTTCAACAGCATGATACACATATTCTTTACCGTCTTCAAAAAAGATAACACCTACGTGCGTGTATTTTGATTTGGTAGCTAATTGTATGGCTTTACCTTGCCCGGATGGGTTAACGATAAAAATGATATCGCCATCTTTATGAGCGGTTGTGCCTTTGTGAAATTTTATTTTTCCTAAAGAGATAAAGCCAAAGGCTAAAAAAGAAATAATAATTGCAGAGAGTAGAATTATTTTACGCATGGTTGGGGTTTTGTATAAAACGTACAAGACAGCGTAAAAGTTACAGGGATTAACAAACTTTAATAAAATGGAAGATGGAAAACGGAAGATGGAAAATGAGTTGGAATTTATAACATTTTCCATTTTACCTCTTACATTTTCCATTTAATCCTAGCTACTCAAGATTTCAATTAACTCTTCTAAATCTTTGTTTAATTTTTGATGATGTTTTACCGCTTTTGTAAATGGGGTATAAGTAACTTGTTTATTGATAATGCCTATCATTTCGTTGGTATGTCCGTTCATAAGGGCTTTTACAGCGTTATAACCCACAATACTTGCGTTCACACGCTCCATGCAACTTGGATTACCACCACGTTGTATATGGCCAAGAATACTCACGCGCACATCAAATTCGGGATTATGTTTTTTAATAAGCTCGGCTACTTTAAAACCTCCGCCGCTTTGATCACCTTCTGCCACCACAATAATTTTACTGCTTTTGGTACTGCGCCAATCTTTCATTTTTGCGATCAGCGATTCCGTATCGTGTTTTATTTCAGGTACCAGCAAACCTTCTGCACCACTGGCAATAGCCGTGCGTAAGGCAATCAGGCCGGCATCACGCCCCATAACTTCAACTACAAAAATGCGGTCGTGACTTTCAGCGGTATCTCTTATTTTATCAATGGCTTCAATTACTGTATTGATGGCCGTATCATAACCAATTGTAAAATCTGTTCCTACAAGATCATTATCAATAGTACCGGCACAACCAACAATTGGAATATTAATGTGTTTACCTAATTCAATTGCACCTTTAAAACTTCCATCGCCACCAATGATGATCATTGCATCTACGTTATTCTTCTTTAAAGTTTCAACTGCTTTTGTAATACCATCTGGTTTCATGAAACGCTCACTGCGAGCTGTTTTCAATATCGTTCCACCTTTTTGAATAATACCCGAAACACTTTCGCGCTTCAATTCAATAAAGTCGTTATCTATTAAACCCTCGTACCCTTTTATAAAACCCATCACATCAATATTGTGATATAAAGCTGTTCTTACAACTGCGCGAATGCAGGCGTTCATGCCGGGTGAATCGCCCCCAGAAGTTAATATTCCTATCTTTTTAATCATAAAACTAAATTACAAAATTAGTTAATAGCGAATAGTTATTAGGTAAGAGATTATAGTGTTAAAGTTTGTAATTTGTCTTGTGTCTTGCATCCTGCGTCATTAATCTGTAACTTTAAAGCTGTAAATGGGAAGAATTCTTGCAATAGATTATGGCAGTAAACGTGTAGGCTTAGCCGTTACGGATAGTTTACGCTTAATTGCCAGCGGCTTAACAACGGTGCACAGTAAAGATCTTATTAAATTTTTAGAAGAGTATTTAAAAAAAGAAGCTGTGGATATTATTGTTGTTGGCGAACCAAAAACTCTTTCAAATAACAAAAGCGATAGCGCACGTTTTATCGATCCTTTTGTTACACATTTACAACGCAAATTTCCGGAAATGAAAATAGACCGTTTTGATGAACGCTTCACAAGCGTATTGGCGCATCAAACCATGTTAATGGGAGGCCTTAAGAAAAAAGACAGACAGGATAAAGAAACAGTGGACATGATCAGTGCAACAATTTTGTTACAGGATTATATGACCTTACTCGATACTAAATAAACTTACATTTTCTGCTTGCAAAAGCGCACATGCGTAATAGAATGACACCATGTTTAAAGCGCGAGATGTTCGTTTCGCCATACGTACGCTCTTTATAGCGGATAGGCACTTCAACAATTTTTAAATTTAATTTGTGTGCGCCAAATAAAAGATCAAAATCACCAAAGGGATCAAACTCTCCAAAATATTTTCTGTTCTTAATAAGTTTAATATAATCTTTTCTGAACATTACTTTTGTACCGCACAATGTATCTTTAAAACGCTGATCTAACAACCAGGTAAATGCCCAACTGAAAAAATGATTTCCTAAATAATTTAAAAAACGCATGGCCTCTTTATCCATAGGATATACAAGACGAGTGCCGTTTATAAAATCGCCTTTACTGCTGGCAATAGCATTGTAAAATTTAGGAAGATCTTCAGGCGGCACCGTTAAGTCGGCATCCAGTATCATTAAAATATCGCCGGTTGCCATGCTGTAACCTTCGCGTACGGCATCGCCTTTACCTTTGCCTTTTTGCTGACCAATTTTTATATCATGCGTCGCAGAATATTTTTTTTGGATCTCCTGGATCTTTTGCCAGGTATCATCGGTGCTGTTTCCTTCAATAAAAATAATTTCGATGTGTTTGCCGAATTTAGGTAAACGCAAAATGGCATTTTCAATATTACCGCTTTCGTTACGGGCAGGAATTACAACAGTGGTAGAATATTTTTCGGTATATTTTTCTTCATTATTTTCAGGTAGTGGTTTTGCAAAGCTGTAAATATTCAAAGTAAAAAAACGGAAGAAAGGAAATTTAGCTAAATACCTATTAAAAATAAAAGATAGAATAGGGAAGAAGAAGGGAATTATTAAACGTTTACTGTTACGGTAAACATCAAAGCCGGAAATGAATAATAAATTATTTATATCGCGTGTGCTTAACCAGTTTTGCGTTGGAGTTTTTTGTTTAAGACCAATTAATTCTGAAAATTTAATTAGCGGTTCCCAAAACGAATTGTAGAACTGTACAATTACTTTTGTATTTGGGTGACAGCATTTTTTTACCTGCTCAAATACTTTTTGAATATCGTCTACAAAACCAATTAAATTACTGATAACGATCAGGTCAAATTTTTGATCCAATTGAATATTATTGGCATCCATTACCAAAAATTCGATGTTTTTATCCTTATGTTTTTCTTTTGCCCAGGCAATGTATTCTTCGCTAAAATCAATGCCCACTTTTTTTTTGCCCGCAATGTCGGCTAAAAGATCGCCACTACCGCAGCCAACTTCTAAAACCGAACTGTCTTCGTGTGAAAAATAATTAGTGTAATTGGTTATCTCTTTCCAATAGTATTTGCTAAAACCACGCTGTTTGCGTTTTTTTGCAAGATTATTAAAATATATTTGTCTTGTTTCTTCCACTAAATTTTTTCTATCTCAATAGTACAAAATAATCCTAATTGTTTTGATAATGGTGAAAATAACCATTCCATTGCTTTTACAAAATTATACATAAAAAACGGAAGCATAGCACTTCTTGAAACGCCGCCACTGATAACATACGAAAATGGTGAATGGTATTTTATTGAATTGATCTTTAATTGCGGGAATTCTTTTTTAAACAGTTCAAGATCGCGCTCAAAATAAATATGCGGCAAAGCCTGGTTGCTATTGGATAAAGGGTTTCCGGCCTTTATTTCACGCGGACCGGTTTCATCAAAAGGCTCGTGATGAAAACGCTTATAAATAAACCTTCCTAAAGCTGAGTTGGCAGGTTCTGTCATTATGATCTTACCACCTTTAATCAAAGTACGTTGGGCTTCTTTTAAGAATAAATAAGGTTTAGGAATGTGATGAAACACATTTAGCATAACAATACTTGCCAATTCATTTTCTTTAAACGGCATTTCTTCGGCACTAAACACCATATCCACATTTGGCAATGCCAGAATATCGCTGGTAATAACTTCAGGAAAAACTTCTTTTAAAAATCCGCCACCCGAGCCTATCTCAAGATGTTTGCCGGTTTTTATCTCTTTTGCTTTTTTAATGATTACGTTATACCAATCGTTATACAAGCGCTTTAAAAAAGGTTTTTGCAAGATAATATCCCTGTGCGCTAAAGTGGCTTTAGGATCATCTAGCTCGTATGGTATGGTATATTTTTTAAACATTAGTACGCGTAGCAAAAATATTAAAATAATGTTCTTCGCCTAAGGGCTCTAATGACTTTACTTTTTCTGCAGTTAATTTTAATAAAGAGTTTTCTTCGAGTAAATAACAATTAAAACCTTTTGAAACTAAAAAACTAAAATAGTCGTTTACAGAACTTCCTGCCTTTCTTAAACCATAAGGCCAGAATTCTGATATTAATTTTACATCTTTATTCTTTTCAAGGATGTTTTGCATGCCTTGTATGGCCTGCATTTCAAAACCCTGGATATCCATTTTTATGAAATCAACTTTTGTATCAGATGATAAATGATCATCAATACTTACTGCGTCAATTTCAATTTCCTGGTCGTATTCTTCTGGTTTATAAGTGCGGTGATCTACATTTAAATTTTTTGATGTGTAGATCTTTAATTTTTCTGTTTTTGGTCCAACAGCCTTATTATTTATTTTAATATTTTTTATTGATGAGGTTGCTTTTTTGAGATGCTCAAAATTTTTAGCATCAGGTTCAAAACAATGTACAGTTCCATTCTCGCCAACAATATCAGAAAGAATAGTGGCATAGAAGCCGATATTGGCGCCAATATCCAGTACGGTATCATTTTTTTGAATGTATTTTTTTAAAAGCGCAATTTCAAAAGCATCTTGCTTGTTCTTAAACAGTTTATACATTGGCTTGTATAAACCGAACGCATTTTTGTAAAGAAAATTTCCAAGCTTGATACTGAACGACATTTCTTAATATTTTATTTCGTAAATGAAAGCTTGTTCAAAAGCACCCTCTGTATGTACCAGGCGCAGCTTTTCGGGATATTTTTGACTGATAGGCCCAAAGATATTATGTACGGTATTTATAAATCCGGCAGAAGCATTATTTGGATCTAAACGTAAACTCGCTAAAATTACATGTGTTACTTTTTTCTCCCTAAAAAATGCTAAAGCACTATCAGGGTTAGATTGTTCAGTTAAACTATCTTTCTTAATAACACTGTAAATAGGAAAGAATTTTTTTCCTTTGCCATATACAAAACTCATTGGTGCTTTACGGCTGGCTACTAACGATTCTTTGCTTAAACTATCGGCGCACCATTCACTTGCTTTTAAAAAATTTTGCCAATCGGGCGTGTAACCAAAATATTTATCGCCTTTTAAATTTTTTTGTACAATCGGTAAATTTTTAAATCCTCTTTTAAAGGAGGAGATACAAACCGATCCTAACATCAATACTACAAGTCCTACATAGATCATTTGCCCCATACTGCCGGGTTTGTTTGTAAAGGCATAAAAGGCATACAACATTAAAATTAAAAGTATTGGCATACAGATTAAAGTAATACGTGCCTGATCCCAGCGAGCCTGCAAAATAAAATAAGACAGGATTATTTGTGCGCCTGTAAATAGTGCAAATAATATCATCACTTTATTTTTTTGTTTTGCCAGTTGCCAAAAGCCAATGGCAATTATGGCAATTGTAAGTACAGTTAAAAAGCCATATACTTCAATATTGTTTTCATCGCGCCAGCCTAATAATTGATAAAAGCGTTTACTTAAGCCCAGGTTACAGTTATCTATAAAACGTTGTATAAAGCCTGCTGCATCTTCATCGCCAAGGGCTTTATTGTATGGGTCTTTTTGTAATAAGATCTTACTTTGGCCCGAGAATTGATTTTGGGCTTTCCAGATGCTTCTTACTAAAACTTCGTATATAACTTTAAACACTAAATAACTTCCTAGCGAAAACCCTGCAGCTTTCCAGTTTTTTTCAAATGCAAAAAATAATAATACCGCCGGAACCACAACAATAGCAGAGCTTTTGCAGGTACTTATTAAAAACATACTTAAGCCAAAAAGTAACCATAATTTTAATTGAGGTTTTAACTGAACGCCGTCTTTATTTACAGCATCAATTATTTTTACAGCGTAAAAAAAGAACATACCCTGAAGCAAAAAGTAAAACGCTTCTGTAAAGGTCATGCTGGCATAATAAATAATTAAATGGTTGGCAGCCTGGAATAAAGCAACAGGAATAAAAACAATAGCTGGAACACGGCCTTTTAGCGCTTTGTAAAAAAGCATAAAGCCGGCAACAGTAAACATTACCGAAAATAATTTGAAGAGCATTAATTTAAAGCCAGCAATTTTGATAAGGAGGCCAAGCAGCATTGGATACAATGGCGCATTTTGTGTATAGAAATATTCGGGAAATTCGTTTACATAACGCCAGCCGCCTTCTAAATAAAGTGCATCGTCATGTGCTTCGCTAATGCGGGCATTAAATGTAATAAACGATAGAAAGAGACAAAGGATGGTTAAACCATAATAGATCTTTTTATCATTTTTAGCCGCCCAGTTCTCGAATTTTTCGTAGGTACTTTGTGGATTTTTTATTAAAGGTATTGCTACTTTTTTATCCTTGTTCATAGACCTCAAAAATAGCAAATATTTAAAACTATTAGCCTATTTAGGGCCTCTTAAATCATCTAAAAGAATATTAAGATGTTCAATTTGAGAGGTACTTAAATTTTTGAAGATATCTTTTGTTGCTTCATCAATAAAATCAAGCCCTTTTAATACTTCGAGACCTTTTTCTGAAATAACAACATTAACGCTGCGCCGGTCGTTAGGGCATTCGTTACGAATAGCATAGCCTTTTGTAACCAGTTTATCGAGAATGCGGGAGGTATCACTCATTTTATCGAGCATGCGCTCTTTAATACACTTTAATGAGCAGGGGTTTGGAAATTGGCCGCGTAAAATACGGAGTACATTATATTGTTGTGTTGTAAGATCGAGGCCTTTAAAAAAATTGTCGTAATGATTGCTTAACCAATTGTTAGTATACAAAAGGTTTACTGCCAGTTTTTGTTGTGGCGATTTAAAAGAGCTTTGTTGTATTTCGTCTTCCAATAGCATTTAAAAAAAGCCCCCGGATGGAGAACCGGAGGCTAATTTAATTTATTTTTCTTTATTTAATTCGATGTTCAGATCAACTTTTACTTCTTCGCTAACAGCAACTCCACCAGATTCTAATGCTGCGTTCCAAGCCAAACCAAAATCTTTACGGTTAATGCTCCCAACAACTTTAAAACCATTTTTTAAATTTCCGTAAGGATCTTTAAC
Organism: Bacteroidia bacterium; assembly: GCA_016787705.1. Lineage (GTDB taxonomy): Bacteria > Bacteroidota > Bacteroidia > B-17B0 > Aurantibacillaceae > Aurantibacillus. The sequence continues at coordinate 550,740 of JAEUTP010000017.1, forward strand.
CACTTTAGAAGCGCCAATTGCAGTAAAAGTTACTTTTTTAGTAACACCATGCATAGTAAGATCACCGGTTAAAGTATAAGCAGTTTTTCCAAGCTTAGCATTTGGCTTCATACTTGTGCTTTTAAAAGTGATTTTCGGGAATTTTTCAGCATCAAAAAAATCAGCACTTTTTAAGTGGCCATCACGTTTTTCGTCTTCTGTGTTAATTGAATTTACATCAGCAGAAAAGCTAATGTCAGCATCTGTAAAATCCATTTCGGTTTTTGAAGAAGCAGTACCTTCATATACCTTAAATTTTCCTTCAGTTTCGCTCACCATCATATGAACTACTGAAAAACCAAGTTTTGAGTGTGAGTTATCAACTTTCCATTTAACTTGTGCCATAGTTGCAGACATCATTAATAAAGATGCAGCTGCGGTTGTAATTAATTTTTTCATGTTTTGTTTAGGTTTAAATTATGATACAAATATATGTTGCAACATTAAATGTTGTAACATTAAATTGTTAAATTTTTGTAACTAAATAGCTACCAGGTTGTAAATCAGTCAATAAAAAATCTGCAATCCTTGTTCTTTTTAAAGTTAAGACCTCATATCCAAGCACTTTGCACATTTTTCTGATCTGGCGGTTTTTCCCTTCCTTTAATACAACTTTAATATTGTTTTTGTTTATTTTTTCGCATACACATTTTTTTGTAATGATCTTATCTATTGATACGCCGGTTTTAAAGTGTTCAATAAATTCATTTGTTACTTCTTTATTAAGAGTAACTATATATTCTTTTTCTTTTTCAAATTTTGGATTGCATAAATTCTCCACCCATTTACCATCATTACTTAACAATAATAAGCCTTCCGAAGCCTTATCCAGCCTGCCGGCTATTGAAAGGCCTTCAAAATCTTCAAAAAAAGAAGAAAGATTTTTATCTATGTTCTTATTTAAAGTACTTTCAAACCCTACAGGTTTATTAAAAAGCAGGTATACAAATTCCTTTCTCGGTCTTACTATTTCATTATTCAATTTTATTTCCGATGCATCACTCAAAAAACAGTTTTCATAAATGGCAATTCCGTCAATACATATATTTCCCAGGTCAATCAGCTTCTGAGCCTCTTTGTTACTAAGCATTAAGGTGTGCACTAAAAAATATTTAATACGGCGGTAAAAACTCATTAGCCAAAATTAGTTATTAGTTGTTAGATTTTAGTTTTGTGTCTTGAATCCTTTGTCAAAATAGTACCAATGGTTTTTTATTCGTTTTTAAATAAGTTACTTTTACATAAGTGAAAGAGATAATTTCAATACACAACATTCGTAAAACTTACAAAATAGGAGATGAGATCATTCATGCTCTTAAAGATGTTTCTTTAACCATTTATAAAAACGAATATGTGGCCTTAATGGGGCCTTCGGGTAGCGGCAAGTCAACATTAATGAATATGTTAGGATGCCTGGATAGTCCTTCTTCAGGTGAGTATATTCTTAACAGCCTTTCGGTTGCCAAAATGAGTGATAACGAATTGGCTGAGGTGCGTAATAAAGAAATTGGATTTGTTTTTCAAACATTTAATTTATTACCACGCGCTACAACGCTTGATAATGTTGCCTTACCACTTGTATATGCCGGCTTTAGCAAAACCGAAAGAGAAAATAGGGCCAAAGAAGTTTTGGAAAGTGTTGGCCTTGGAAACCGCATGAGCCATAAACCAAATGAACTAAGTGGTGGACAAAGGCAGCGTGTTGCTATTGCCAGGGCATTGGTTAATACACCGGCAATTATACTGGCAGATGAACCAACCGGTAACCTCGATAGCAAAACTTCTGTAGAGATCATGGGTCTTTTTGAAGAGATCCATAAAAAAGGAAATACCATTATTTTAGTTACCCATGAAGAAGATATTGCCCTGCATGCTCACCGTATTGTGCGCTTAAAGGATGGTTTGATAGAAAGTGATTCTCAAAACACTAAAATTACTACCTACAAGAACCGTATTGACGCTTTTAACTAAAATATTTTATTTGCGATTAAACCTTTCTTAAATCAAAGCATCTTAGTATTAAAGTTACACAAAAATGAAAAAGCTAAGTAATATTTTAATTTTAGGTTTAAGTCTTTCATTGCTTGTTTCTTCTTGCAGAAAGAAAGAAAAGGAAGAAGATAAAGACACAGATTCTGCATCTGAAAATGCTTTGGCAACAAGTATTGATAACGATATGAATAATATTGCCGATGAAGCCGGCAGAAATAAAAGCATAAGCAGCTACCGAACATCTGAAAATTATGCTTTGCTGGCGCCCTGCGCATCCTTAACATTTGATACACTTGTTGGCACCAATCCCGATTCTATTACCGTTAATTTTGGTGCAATCAATTGTCTTTGTAATGATGGCCGTTACCGCCGCGGCTCATTATTAGTAGTTTATAATGGTAAATACAAAGATTCGTTAACCACCATTACTATTACGCCCAATAATTATTTTGTAAACGATAATAAAGTAAGCGGTAGCAAAGCAATAAAAAACTTAGGTCATAATGCACAAGGGCACTTGGTGTATGATATAAATGCAAATATCTCTATTGTTAGAGCAAATAATGGCGGTACTATTCATTGGCAGGCAACACGCAAACGTGAGTGGCTTAGCGGCGAAAATACATTGCTATGGATAGATGACAAATATTCAATAACAGGCAGCGCCAACGGCTCAAATGCTAATGGCAGAAGCTTTATATCTGTTATACCAACAAGTAAACCATTAATAAGAGATATGAGTGTTGGTTGTAGAAAACATTTTGTGAGTGGACAAATAGAACACACGCCAAATGGTAAACCAACGCGTTATATTGATTTTGGTAATGGAGCCTGTGACGATCAGGCAACAGTAACTATAAATAATAAAACTTATAACATTACACTTCCATAAACGATCTTCAAAAGAAAATTAACCCAAAATTGTAATGATTTTGGGTTTTTTAATTTAAATATATCACCTAAATTTATACGCAATAATAATTACTACAGGACGTTAATTATAAAATGAGGTTTTTATTACCATTATTACTTTGTTCGTTTCTTGGTTTTTCACAGGCCGATTCTACAGCGGTGTTTGCGCCTTTGGTAAGCATTCACTTGGGCGGGCATTTACCGGGCGGTGACTTGGCCGATCGTTTTGGACCGGATCTTAATATGGGTGGGTCTTTTATGATCAAAACAAAAAAGAACTGGTTATATGGAGTAGAATCAAACTATTTTTTTGGACGAAATGTAAAAGAAGATGTACTTGCACAATTAAAGAATGAAGATGGAGAAGTAACAGATAACAGGGGGTATCCGGCAGATATTCGCATCACCGAACGTGGTTTTGGATTGCATTTGACGGGAGGAAAAATATTTAAATTTTTAAGTGCAACTCCAAATTCAGGTTTCATGCTTACCGCAGGCGCTGGTTACCTGCAACACAAAGTAAAATTATATGATGGCCAGCAAGAGGTTGCTTCGGTTAAAGCACCACTTTCATATGGTCTTGACAGATTGAGCAGAGGTATTTCTCTAACTCAATTTGTTGGTTATATGTATTTGAGCGATAACCGTTTTTTAAATGCCTATTTAGGAATAGAATTTTATGAAGCCTTTACTACCAGCGTTCGCAAATTAAATTATGATACAGCATTACCGGATACTAAAAATCGCATGGATAGATTGTATGGTTTTAGATTTGGCTGGATCTTACCGTTGTATAAGAAGAAACCAAACGAATATTATTACAACTAATTTTTAAACGATGTTCTTATATAACCTGGTAATTTATTTATATGGCATTGTAATCAGGTTGGCCTCCGTAAATAAATTAAAAGCAAAGCAATGGGTAGCAGGGCGTAATGACTGGCGCCAACATCTACAAAAAAAAATCTCTAAATTAAACTCTGATAATATTATTTGGGTACATTGTGCATCTTATGGCGAGTTTGAGCAAGGCAGACCACTGATAGAAGCTATCAAAAAAACACGGCCAAAATATAAGATCGTGCTAAGCTTTTTCTCACCAAGTGGTTACGAAGTTTTTAAAGACTGGGGTGGGGCAGATGTGATATGTTATTTACCATTAGATACAGGAGCTAATGCAAGAGATTTTATAAATATCATTAAACCTAAATTTGCCATTTTTATTAAATATGAATTCTGGCTAAATTTTTTATTTACTTTAAAAAAACAAAACATTCCAACGTACTTGGTATCGGCAGTCTTTAAGCCACATCATCCTTTTTTTAAATGGTATGGCAGCATCTTTAAACAATCATTAAAAACATTCAATAAGTTATTTATACAGGATGAAGCTTCAGGAGATTTATTGAGAAAAATAAACATTGAAAATTTTGAAGTGTGTGGCGATACCCGTTTTGACAGGGTTGTAGAAATAAAAGAAAATTTTACAGAACTGTCTTACATAAAAGAATTTTGTGCAGATAGTAAAGTGCTGGTTGCAGGCAGCACCTGGCCGGGTGATGAAGAATTATTGGTTGAGGCTTATAAAGCACTTAATTTGCCGGAGCTTAAAATTATTATTGTACCACATAATGTGAATGAAAAAGATATTCAAAAAATAAGCGTATTGTTGGATAAAAACGAGTTGAATTATAATTTATTTTCTGCTCAACAACCAGCTGGGAGTTCAAAAATACTAGTGGTTGATACTATTGGTATGCTTTCAAAGATCTATCATTATGCAACAGTAACTTATATTGGCGGAGGATTGAATGAAGGTATTCATAACTGTTTAGAACCTGCCGTTTATTTTAAACCTGTTATTTTTTATGGTAATGATTATCATAAATATAACGAAGCGGTAGAACTCATAGAATTAAAAGCTGCAAAAAATGTTGAATCCTCAGATGCTTTAACAGCAGCAATTTCCGGCTATCTTAATAATAAAACTGAATTAATTGAGATTGAAAATAAACTGAAGTTATATTTTCAGAAAAAATCCGGAACTACCAAAAGAGTATTGGAAATTATTAATTTGAATTGATGCTTTTTAATACCGATTGCCATAAAAGATCGGCGCTTTTTTCCCACGAAAATTTTTGCTTCTGTAAATTCCCTTTAATAATAAGGCTTTCACGCAATTGCGGTTCTTTATAAATGCGTAGCATTGCATTTTTAATATCATTTACTTCCAAAGGATCTATATAAACGGCAGCTTCGCCGGCAATTTCGGGCATGCTGGTAACATTGCTGCTAATTACCGGCACCTGTGCCTGCATGGCTTCTATTAAAGGGATGCCAAAGCCTTCGTAATAAGGCACAAAAGTTAAGGCAAGGGCACTTCCTAAAACAAGTTTCAATTCTTCATCGGCCAATCGCCCGGTAAAAACAACCTCTTCTTTTAAATTTGTTTCAGCGATTATTTTATGTATCTCCGAAAGTCCCCAATAATGCGGCCCGGCAAGAACCAGTTTAAGATCAGAATCACTTTCTTTTTTAAATAAATAAAAGGCGCGAATAAGATTTGTAATATTTTTGCGCGGGTGCAAAGAACCAACGTTAACAAAATAATTTTTCCCGGCAGTATATTTTTTCTTTGTTTCTTCTTTGGCAACATCACTCAATGGCTTAAAAAAAGAGTTTATGCCATTGTAAACTACATCTATTTTTCCGGCATCGACGCTGTAATTTTTTACAATATCCCGCTTGCTGTATTCTGAAACGGTTGCTATACGCGTAGCTTCTTTGGCAAATTTTGGAAAATAATAATTGTAATATTTGGATGTCAACCATTTACTATCCTGCGGATGGTGCAAAAAATTAATATCATGAATAACCGGCAATTGCCTGCATTTAGCGCCTAATGATAAAAAGCCGTCGGGCGACAAAAAAAGATCCGGTTTCATTTTATTAAGTAAACCCTTTACCGAATGCTGAAACCAGGCATAATATAAAAAAGGGTGTCGCGCCTGCGGCGACAATACAAGCGGGGTAACATTATCGGCAAAAATAAATTCTTCATCAAAGTTACGGTCAAATACAAAAACAAAGTGTACATTGGGGTTTTTAAGGGTAATTTGCTTTAAAGTTTGGTAGGCGAACCAGCCCATACCTTCTAACCTGTCTTTTAGTAAAATCCTTGTATTTACAACTATTTGCACGGCGCAAATCTATGAATTTAGATTAGTTTTAACCATAAAAAAGCCTATATTTGCTGCTTTTTGTGCAAAAAAAGAAGTTCATATTTGACTTGGCTATCCTCCTGATTCTTAATTTATTAATTAAGCCATTTTGGATTCTTGCCATCGAGCCTAATGTTCAAATGAGTGTTGGTAATGCCAGCTATGGCGAATATTTTGTTCTTTTTAATTTTTCTTTCCTGTTAAGTATTTTACTCGATTTTGGTTTAACCAATTTTAATAATAAAAATATTGCTCAAAACACACATTTATTAAGCAAGCATTTTAGCAAAATGTTGGGTTTAAAATTTGCATTAGGCATTTTTTATGTTGTTATAACTTTACTGGTTGGTTTTTTTATTTTAGGCTTTGATGTACGTTATATAAAACTATTGGTGGTGCTTTGTATTAATAGTTTCTTTTTAAGCTTTATTCTTTTTTTGAGATCCAATTTACTGGCACTTCATTTATTCAGAATTGACAGTATCATTTCTGTGCTCGACCGTGTAGTTATGATCATTATTGTTGGTGGAATGATCATGAAGCTATTTGGGCTTGAAGTGGATATCATGAACTTTGTTTATGCGCAAACCATTGGCTATGGGCTTACAGCGCTAATTGCATTTTTAATTGTATTAAATAAAACACACACATTTAAACTTAACTGGGATTGGGCATTTAACCGTATGATCCTTAAAAAAAGTTTTCCATTTGCTATTTTGGTTCTTTTAATGTCGTTTTACAACAGGCTGGATAGTGTTATGATAGAGCGGATGTTGCCCGGTAATTTAGGTAAAGAACAAAGTGGTATTTACGCAAAAGCTTTCAGGCTGCTGGATGCGGCTAATATGATTGCTTATTTGTTTTCTGTACAGCTATTGCCATTGTTTAGCCGTATGCTAAAACATAAAGAGAATATTGAGAATATTGTAAAATTGTCATTTACACTTTTGTTAACCCCGGCGCTTATAGTATCAATAAGCAGCATATTTTATTCAGATAAATTTTGCGAAATGCTTTATAAAGGCAATTCAGAAGGTTATCTTATACTGTCACTTTTAATGTGTTGTTTTACCGCTGTATCTATTACATATATTTTTGGTACACTTCTTACAGCAAATGGCAATTTAAAATATCTTAATTTAATGGCTATTAGTGGTATTTTAATTAACCTGGTGTTGAATTTTATATTAATACCAAAATATTTTGCACTAGGAAGTGCTATTGCAAGTGTGGTTACGCAATTCTTAACCTGTCTTATACAGGTATTTATTTCATATAAAGTATTTAAATTTAAGATTAATGTACGTCTTCTTACATCGCTTTTTTTATTCATTATTGGCATTGTATTTGCCAACTATTTTACAATGAATTTAACCACTTATTGGGTATATAATTTCGTAATAATGCTTATATTTAGTGGCTTATTAGCGTTTATTACCGGAATGATAAATCCAAAATCCGTATTACGTTTCATTAAATATAAATAACATGCTTGAAGAGATCACAGCTAAAGAATTAATATTAAAAGTAATAAAATGGCGAAAGACCTTTTTTATTATTACCCTCGTTAGTGCTCTTGTTACAGGAGTAATTGTTTTTTTAATGCCAAAACAATATAAATCAACCGTTGTTTTGTTTGCGGCCCGTCAATTTTCTGTTTCAAAACTTGTTATAGAACCAAATACAGGTAACCAGGAAGACTATTTACAAATTGGAGATGAAGATGATGTTGAAAAGCTTATTCAATTCTTAAGTTCAGACGCCTTAAAATTAAAAGTAGCAAATGCTTACGATCTTTGGGATAGATGGAAGATAAAAGACACAGTTTTTGGATATCATTACCTTAAATTGAAGTGGGATGATATGGTTAACATTAAACGTACCGAATTTAACAGTGTAAAGGTTGAGGTTTATGATTATACGGCAAATGGTGCAGCACAGATAGCTAATGGTATTTCTGACTATTGTGATACGATAAGACATGAAATGACGAAAACCGTTTCTGCCGAAGTTTTAAAGATCGTAAAAGATGAATATGAGAATACACTTTTAAGAATGAAGGAACTTGAAGATAGCTTAACTATACTTAGAAAATTAGGTGTGTTGCATTACAAAGAGCAGGTTAAGGCTTACTCTAAAAGTTACGCAAAAGCTATTGAAAAAAACGATGCGGGAGCTATAAAACGTTTGGAAGAAAAATTAGATACTTTAAAAAAATACGGAAGCGCTTACCAGAATGTACATGATAATTTAGAAAAATATAGTTTTAAATATCCAGATATAAAGTCTAAATACGATGAGGCACTGGTAAACTACAACACAAATATTCCGGGAAAATTTGTGGTTGAAAAAGCAAAGCCAAATGAATACAAAGCAAAACCAAACCGTTTATTGTTTTTATTTGTTACGGTTATTGCCAGTAATTTACTAGGATTTCTTATTCTTTTGTTCCGGGAGAAGTTTAACAAAATAAAAATCCAAGATTGACTGACTATGGAAAACTTAAACTCTTTAAATATAGCGCAGATCATAATAAAGAAATGGAAAACATTTTTTTTGATCATGCTTTTTGCCGGTGTATTGGCTTTTGGAGCATCCTTTCTAATTAAAGAAAAGTATAAATCCATTTCTGTTGTTTATCCTATTAATTTATTTCAAAACTCAGAAGAATCTGCAAGCGAACAATTATTGCAGTATTTTTTAAGTGAAGATGTAAAGTATAAATTGGCAAAAGAATTTAACCTTTTTAAAAGATATGGTGTTGATACTATGAGTACAAAGGGCGCTAGAGCTTTATTTAATTTTATGTACCAGGAAAATATAACGGTTTCACCTACTATCTACGAATCTATTGAAATAACCGTAAAAGATGAAGACCCGCGTTTTGCCAGAAAATTAAATGCCGCGTTGATCAAAATTACAAATGAACTTATAAAAGAAAACAAAAGAGCAATTGTAAGGCAATATCTTGCTAATACAAGAAGAGTAATAGATATTCAATCGAAAGAACTGGATTCAATAAGCGATGCAATTCAGAAAATAAAAACAGAGTATAATATCATTGATGCAAAAGGTCAGGAGAAATATCTGAGCAAGCAGCTTTCTACAGGATCTGCCTTAAACGAAAATTCACAACAACAAGTAAAAGGTTTACGCGAAAAAGGAACAATTTTAAAGATCCTGGATGGAAGAATCAAATCAACTTTAAAATCTTACACAGAGATTAAAATAAAGAATGACAGTTATTTATTGGATGCAAGCGGTGATATTGATTTTTATACGTATGTAAGCAAACCCGACTTGCAGGATAAAAAATGTTCGCCGGTAAGATGGATCATTGTTGTTGTTTCTGCTGTCTCGGCATTTTTTATGGCTTTGGTTTTCTTTTTATATAAAAGTCGCTCAAAAGATCTGTTATAATTGGTAAAGTATTTTAAAACATATTTATTTCCAATACTTATATTGGCATACATTTTTGGTAATGCCTATATAATGGTTTATAAAAAGGATATGTTTTATCCTTACAATATGTTACCATTTATCTTAATTATTGTTTATACGGCAATTTTCCATTTACAGAAGCTCGTTTTCTTTCTTGCCTTTTGTACACCCCTTGCTATTTCTTTAAAAGAAATGGGCCTGTCTGATGGTATGGACCTTAGTTTACCTTCAGAGCCCTTAATGGCAGGTATTATGCTGCTGTATATCTTTAACGAACTTAGCTCGCGCATAACAGATAAAAAATTCATTAATCACCCGGTAACAGTTTTAATCGTTATTCAGTTAAGCTGGATGTTCATTACCAGCTTAACAAGTACTGAAGTAGCGATCTCATTAAAATACCTTGTATCAAGATTGTGGTTCATATTTAGCTGCTACATTATCATGCCGCACCTTTTTCAAAACAAAAAGAATATAATAAAATTTGTTTATTGTTACGCAGTAGCTCTTGCCCTGGTTGTTTTTTATACGGTTATTCAGCATGCTAAATTTAATTTTAACGATAAGGCTGCCGATTGGGTAGTATCACCTTTTTATAATGACCATACAGCTTACGGTGCAGCATTAGCCATGTTCATACCTATAATGATGTGTTTTGTTTTTATGAAAAGCATTTCAAAATTTTTAAGAGTATTGGCACTGGCTTTATTTTTTCTTTTTGTTTTTGCAATTATTTTATCTTTTGCCAGAGCAGGTTGGTTAAGCTTAATTGTTGCGTGCTCAATCTTTGCAACCCTTATTTTAAGAATAAAGTTCAGAACGATCCTATTCACATTAATTATTTTTGGAAGCATCTTTTATGTTTTTCAAACTGAGATCTTTATTGCATTAGGCAGAAATAATACTGACGCTGAAGGAAGTTTTTCAAATAATATTGAGTCGGTTTCTAATATTTCTACCGATGCTTCCAATCTTGAGCGTTTGAACCGGTGGAGTTGCGCTATACGTATGTGGAAAGACAAACCGGTATTAGGCTGGGGACCGGGGACGTATATGTTCAAATACGCACCCTACCAATTAAGCAGTGAAAAAACGATTATCAGTACAAATTTTGGAACGAATGGTAATGCGCATAGCGAGTATTTGGGGCCCTTATCTGAACAAGGTATCTTAGGTTTATTAATTGTTGTTGGAATATTGTTGTATTGCACTTCCTTAGGTTACCGACTTGTTTATACTGTTGCCGAGCCGGAAATACGTATACTTGTAATTGGATTGTTTTTAGGGCTAATGACCTATTTTGTTCATGGTTTTTTAAATAATTTCCTTGATACAGATAAACTATCATTGCCATTCTGGTCTTTCCTGGCTGCTTTAGTATCTATTGATCTGTATTATCAGAAAAAAGAAAAAGCAGCAAAGCTAAAAATATAACCTGCTGCCTTTAGCATTAAAAATTTAATCTTAATTAATTCTTAACCAAAACGAACCGCCATGCTTCTCAACACCTTTGGTGTTATTGCTTTGCCATAATGGTTCAATAGAATTTGCTAATGCTTTATCTTCGCTTACAAAAATACCCGGAAAAATTGGTTGGTACTTTTGCGGATTAGCCAATACAAATGCAGCAAGTGTATATTGTTCTGAATAAAAACGATCACACATAAATTGCGGATAATCGTAAGGAATATAAATATCGTGTACATGAACAATAACTCCTTTTTTCAGGTAAGGAAACAATTCTAAAAAGCAAACCGTGGCATCAGAGTTTGGCAGGCAGCGGTGAGAGTTATCAATAAATAAAATATCATTTTCTTCGAGCCCTTCAGTAATGAATTTAAGATCATCAATATTTTCTAAAGGTTTACGTATTACTTTATCTGCTAAATGATCAATGTTAGCGCGCGGAAAAGGATCAACTGATATAATTTCAGTTTTTAGTCCGTTATCTTTAATACTTTTTCTTGCAACTTTTGTTGAATTGCCCGAACCTATTTCAATGTATTTTTTGGGTTTAAATTCATTTAAAAAAGTATATAAGGTAACTACATCCAATCCCGGTAAATAGCCATTATTCCAGGCCGGTTCGTTCTCATTGGTCTCGTTTTCTGCTTTTTTAATAGTGTCAAACACAGGTTTAAATTTTAAGATCTCGGAAATATGTTTTTCGTAAATGCTTCTGTTTGCATCTACTATTTTGTAAAGCATTTCATGTGGTTTTTTACCATAGCCATGACGGGGCTTGAATTCTGTTTTGTATTCCAAAATCAGTTTTTGATATTTTGGAAGCAATAATTTTATTGTTCTTTTTAAACTCATAAGCTTAATTTATTTATTCAAATATATAAGTATTTATTTTAAAAATGCAGGTCGCTTACTTTTAAAGTAAGCAAAGCAATATCATCAGGAAATTCATTTTCACCTTTAAATTCTTCAGCAAAAAATAAAATACTTTTGTTTATGAAGTCAGGTGTTGCTTTATTGTTTTTTTCTATAAGATCCTTAACCGCTTCTACACTTATAGTTTCATCTTCAGTATTAATTGTATCTGTTAATCCATCAGTATAACACAATAATGTAAATTCAGAAGTATAATTAAACGTTTCTACATTAATTACCGGTAATATTTCAGCGATTCCTAATAACGGACAGCCATTTGTAAATTCCATAAATTTATTTTCATAATAAAATATTGGAGGGTTGTGACCGGCATTGATGTAAGTTAGTTGCTGGCTTTTAGTATTTAATTTTGCAAGAAAAAGAGATACAAATTTTTCATTTTTCGCATTTGTAATTACGCGTTTATTAAGCTCTATAACAATGTCTTTTAAATTGTGGGTAAAAGTGATCAAACTTTGTAATGTAGCTTGTATGTTGCTCATTAATAAAGCAGCTGCAATTCCTTTGCCACTTACATCTGCCAGGCAAAAAATAAACTCGTGATTGTTTAGTTTAATAAAATCATAATAATCGCCACCAACCTGCTGGTGTGGTAAATACCTTGCGGCAACCAATAAGCCATCAGAGTTTGGCAGATCTTTAGGAAACAACATTTGCTGCATGCTTTGCGCAAGTTCTAGCTCCTTTTTTATTTGCGCTCGTTGAATATTTTCTTTAAATAATTTTTTATTCTCAATAGCAACAATAATAATGTTAGTAAGTGTTTGAACAAAAGGCAAATGCTTAATGGCCGCGCTTAATTCCAGTTTTTCCTCATTTACATCACTCAACAATACATAGGCCATTGGTGTTTTTTTATGATACACCGGTATTACAATTTCAAACTGTTTGCTTAGTTCGCCTTTACTGAAATTAATGGTCTCAATTTCACTAATAGACAATAATTCGTTTTCAAATTGAATAGAACCTACTTCTTTTTTGATTCCGTATTTTAAAAGGCATTTCCATTCGGTATCATAGCTAAACAATACCAGTTTACCAACTCCTAAGCGGTTTTCTAAAATATCCTGAAAAAGATCGAGTAATTGCCCTGTAGAAAAATTATTATTGATTGCCTTGGTAACTTCAAGCAATGCATTCAGCTTTAGATCCTGAATGTGTTTTTGTTGCGATATTTTTGAGTGATCTGTCAATACCTAAATTAAATAAACGGCCTCTTTACCTTTTTTAGAAAGATCGGCCTCAATATGTTCTTGTAAAGTGGTGCTTAATCTTAGCCCCACAAAGTCTGCTTTTACCGGAAAACGTGTGTGACTTCTATCCACCAGTATAACTGTATTTATTTTTTTTACAGGTTTATCTAAAAATAATTTCACGGCATACATTAATGTTTTACCGCTATTTAATACATCATCAACCAAAATAATTGTTTTATTGATGAATGCTTTCTCTTCAAAATCTGTTTTAGGCTCACCTTCCCAGGGTTTTTCTTTACTTAAAGAGATCTTTCCTAAAGTAATTTTTAAGGGAGAGATCTTTTTTAATTTTTCCGCTAAATGGTTGGCAACCTTGTAACCGTTACCTTCAATACCAACAACTAATAATTCTTTTTCAGAAAAATTATTCTCGTAAACTTCATAAGCAAGCCTGCTTAGCTTTTGCTCTATCTGAAGGGTATCTAATATCTTTACCTTACTCATTTGTAGTTTTTTACTAATTGTTTTAAGGTGTGCTTTACTTTATCATTTGGTTCTACTAATGGTAAACGCACAAAAGGATAGCATTTTTTTAATAAACTTAACGCATATTTAATGCCACCGGGATTGCCATCAGCAAACAACTGGTCGGTAATATTAATTAAACCATAATGTAATTTTTGAGCTTCTGTAAATTTATGTTTTAAACTTAAACGAACCATCTCACTGTAATCTTTAGGGAAAGCGTTGGCTACAACAGATATAACGCCATGCCCACCGGCGGCAATAATTGGCAGGGTTAAATTATCATCACCACTAATTACTAAAAAATCTTTCGGACAATTTTTAATGATCTTCATTATTTGTTCCATATTGCCGCTTGCTTCTTTGGTAGCAACAATATTTTTAAAGTCTTTTGCAATGCGCACCTGAGTTTCCCAGGTTACATTGCTACCTGTACGGCCCGGTACGTTATACAAAATAATGTCTTTATCAGTTGCTTTTGAAACCGCTTTGTAATGCTGGTAATAACCTTCCTGTGTTGGTTTATTGTAATAAGGCGCAACCGATAAAATTGCTTCAAAAGGTTTAAGATCTGTTTTCTTAATGGTTTCAACTACTTCAGCAGTGTTGTTACCACCAATACCTAATACCAATGGTAATTTTTTCGCGTTGGCTTTAACAACAGTATCAATAGCTATTTTTTTCTCTTCTTTGCTTAAAGTAACACTTTCCCCTGTTGTTCCTAAAACCACAATATATTCAACTTTACCATTGTGTAAGTGTTTTACAACTTGTGTTAAAGCTAGAGTATCAACATCTCCTTTTTTTGTGAATGGCGTAACAATTGCTACACCGGTGCCTTTTAAATTATTATTGCGCATAATTAAATATATAAAATTATTTCAAATTAAAGTATTCGGTTGCCATTAAAGCTATCTCATTACCATAAGCAAGACTGGCAGTAGCAGCAGGACTTGGGCTATTAATAACGTGCATGGCATTACCATGTTTTTCAATTTTAAAATCGTCCAACATTTCGCCTTCGGGCCCTAATGCCATAGCACGTATACCGCAACGAGCCGCAATTATTTCATCCATTTCTAAAGATGGGATTAATTTGCGTAAACGATTAAGAAAATAAGTTTTACTAAACGCGCCACGGTATTCATCTAAGCCAAAACGCCAATGTTTACCAAAAAATTTCCAGGTGCCTTTAAAACCAAAAGCATCAATGGTATCTTTAAAACTAAAAGCGGTTTTGCTATAACCTTCGCGGTCAAATACAAACACTGCATTTGGTCCGCACTCGGTACCACCGTGAATCATGCGTGTAAAGTGTACACCCAGGAAAGGAAATTTAGGATTTGGCACCGGGTAAATTAAATGTTTTACTTTATGCAAACCTTTTTCGGTAAGATCATAATAATCGCCTCTAAAACCAATGATCTCTGCATCACTTTTCTGACCTTCTTTTTTAGCCATTCTATCCGCCTGTAAACCAGAAGTAGTAATAATATGTTTGCCAATAAATTTATTTTTTTTTGTAATAACAGTAGTGCTTTCTTGCCCTCTTTCAAAACCAACAACTTCCTGCGATGTTAGGACCTTGCTGCCATTATTTTTTGCATGAATTAATTCAACATATTTTTTTGCAACTGAATCGTAATCAATAATACCGGTGCAGCCAACACGAATGCCTGCAATACCCTCACAAAAAGGTTCAATTTCTTTTATGCGTTTGGGATCAATGATCTCCATATCTTCTACGCCATTGGCAATGCCATTGTTAAACACTTTGTTCATGTGCGCCAACTCACTTTCGTGAGTGGCAACAATAATTTTACCGCAAATATCGTGTGCTATTTTATATTCTTTAGCAAACTGAACCAATTCTCTTCTTCCATCAACACAATTCTTGGCCTTATAAGACCCTGGTTTGTAATATATGCCGCTATGAATAACACCACTATTATGCGAAGTTTGATGCTGCGCCACCTCTTTTTCTTTTTCTAAAACTAAAATAGTTTTATTGGGATGATAATTGCAAAGTTTGTAAGCCGTAGCAAGACCAACAATGCCTCCGCCAACAATTATAATGTCAAATTTTTGTTCCATAAAATCAAAGCATAAATGTACCAAATAAAGCCGGATTTTTGCTTTATCTTTACACTTTAGTTTACAAAATTACTCTATGAAAATAATTTGCATTGGGCGTAATTATGCCGAGCACGCTAAGGAGATGAAGGCCGACCTGCCTACAGAACCCGTATTTTTTATGAAACCCGATACTGCTTTATTAAAAGAAGGTGATTTTTATATTCCTGATTTTACTAAAGATCTTCACCACGAGATTGAGCTGGTTCTTAAGATCTGCAAGGCCGGCAAGCATATTGAAGAACAATTTGCACACAAATATTATGATGAAATTGGTCTTGGTATTGATTTTACCGCTCGTGATATACAGGCAAAATGTAAAGAAAAAGGATTACCCTGGGAAAAGGCCAAGGCCTTTGATAACAGTGCGCCCATAGGTTCTTTTGTGAAAAAAGAAAGCCTTGATCTTGCCAATATTAACTTTGAATTAAAAGTGAATGGACAAAGCAGGCAAATTGGTAATTCAAAAGATCTTATTTTTTCATTTGATAAGGTAATTGCTTATGTGTCGCAATTTGTAAGCTTAAAAGTTGGGGATCTTATTTATACGGGCACCCCCGAAGGTGTTGCTGCCGTTAAGATGGATGATAAACTGGAAGGTTTTGTAAATGGAAAACCTGTTTTAAAACTGAATATTAAATAGCGTGATATTTAAAAAAATAGCCATAGGATTTGTTAAATTTTACCAATACTGCATTAGGCCTTTATTGCCAAATTCCTGCAGGTACACACCGTCATGCAGCCAATACGCCATTGATGCTATCAATAAATACGGCGCTTTAAAGGGTAGCTGGTTAGGGATTAAACGCATTTTACGTTGTCATCCCTGGGGCGGACACGGTTATGATCCTGTTCCTTAACCCACATTTTTTTTGTAAATTTGGTCATGATCAAATCCAGGATTTTATTTAGTTTGTTTTTTATTGGATCACTATTTTTTATTTCCTGTGAAAAAGACCAGGAAATAAAGCCTAACCCAAAAACAGAAACCCCTGTAACTGCCGGCAAAACAAGTACGGTGTTTAATTTTAATGCCCTGGCAGATAATTTACCTTTAATACCAACTACAAAATGGTATATAAATGCCAATGGTGATAATTATACTATTACCCGCTTTAACTATTATATCAGTAATATTAAATTAAAAAAAGATGATGGTTCTGTTTTTTACGAAACAGAAAGCTACCATGTTATAAAACATTTAGAAGGTGCAAAGTCATTTACGGTTTCGGGTATGCCGGAAGGAGATTATAACCAAATAGAATTTACAATTGGTGTGGATAGCGCAAGAAATGTAAGTGGCGCACAGGTAGGGGATCTGTCGCCCGATTCGTTAATGTTCTGGACCTGGAGCACAGGTTATATCTTTTTTAAATTAGAAGGTGAATATCAAACGTTGAACTCGATGCCTGGCGCAACTTACGCCATGCACATTGGCGGCTTTGCAGGAAAAGATAATTGCTTAAAAAAATGCACGTTTAACCTTACTAATAAAATAAGTGTAAAAAAGGATAATCAGCCCAAGATTTTTTATGATGTGAATATTAACGAGATCTTTAACAATCCAACAGTAATTGATTTGGATTCTTATTATGTAATTGCAAGCGGACAACATGGTAAAACATTGGCCGCAAATTACAGCGATATGTTCAGCATCAACCATATTGAAAATTAGTATCCTTTTTTCAAAACTCCATTATATAAAGATCAGAGCTTTTTTTAAATATTTATTTTTTGGTTTTATTGCTACAAAGGGCATTTCACAAAATGTAATTATTAAGGGAAAAGCGCACGTTCAGTATGCCGGTAAAACTATTCAGTTAAGTTCGTTAACAGATTATATTACCAACACCAAACAAAAAGAAGACATTGATACTATTCAAAGCGATGGTTATTTTGAGTTGCATTATCAAACGGATGTTACGCGCCCTGTTTTTTTTAATATCAATAATGTAGTGGCAAAAATGTATGTTCAGCCCGATTTTGTGTACGGCATTACCATTCCTGAACTGGAGAAAGATTTTGATTATAAGAACGATGCCGAATTGCCCATTGATATTGGTATTATAGGAAATGATTCAACCGAATTAAATGTGTTGACTTTTGATTTTCAAAAACAATTTAACAAGTTATTTGATGGTCAGGACGGAAAATTTTTGTCGCGTCCTATGATCTTTCAACGGGCTGATACACTAAAAAAAAGATCTGATAAGCGTTATGCGAATATTAAAAATGGGTATTTTTTAAATTATGTTGAGTATTCAATTGCTTCGGTTAATGCCAGTGTTTCGAGAGGCGAGAATTTTTTGATCAATACTTATATTATCAATAAGCCCATTCAATACGATCATTACGAATACATGCAATTTTTTAATGCTTGTTTTAAAGGTTATTTAAATACTTACGCTTCTATGCAAAAGGGGCAAACACTTTACAATATTATTAATGTGAAAGGTGACTATAATTTGCTGTCGGATTTTTTAAAGGAAGATAAATTTTTGAAGTCTGATACCTTACGCGAATTAGTGATCTTAAAAAACCTTTGGGATTTTTATTTTAATTCTGAATTTGTACCTGAAGCTGTTTCGCAAGTTACATCGCAATTACACCAGGCCACAAAAATAAAGCAGCATAAAAAAATTGCTATTTCTATGTTAGCCTACTTTAATAAAATGCAAACAGGCTCCGTAGCTCCCGGATTTTCAGCGCGAACAAAGGAAGGGACCATGGGAACTTTAAATTCTTTTAAAGGACGCTGGGTATATCTGAATTTTTTCTCTACGTCTAATGTGGAGAGTTTGAGAGAAATGCCAAAGATAGATGCGCTTCGAAAAAAGTTTGGAGATAAAGTTGTTTTTGTAAGTATTTGTTTGGATGATAGTTTAAAAAGTTACATTAATTATTTAAAAGCAAATCCAAAATTTAATTGGACTATTTGGTACAATTACGATAAATCAATTACCAAAACAGCAAAAGATAATTATTTTGTTACGGGTACCGAGGCCTATTTCTTTATCAATAATCTCGGCTACCTGGCACAATCACCAGCATTGGCGCCGTCAAAAGGTATTGAGTATAAATTAAATTATATCTTTAAGCCCACGCGCCGTAATACAAAAACCGGCATCCGATAAATTTGTGAATACAAAAATAAATAACACTTCCATTTGGCCTGAACAAATTGTTTATGAAGATAATCATATTATTGTCATCAATAAATTGCCATCAGAAATAGTGCAGGGAGATAAAACAGGCGATATGCCTTTAAGTGAGAAGATCAAGAATTTTATTAAGGTAAGAGATAGCAAACCGGGCAATGTGTTTTGTGGGGTTATACATCGTTTAGACAGGCCTGTGAGCGGATTAATTATTTTCGCTAAGACAAGTAAAGCATTAGCACGTTTTAATGAATTATTTCGAGAGAAAACAATTCAAAAAACATATTTAGCGGTAGTAAAAAACCGTCCGCCAAAAGAGTCTGATAAATTAATTCATTTTATTACAAAAAATGAAAAGACAAATATGTCGAAGGCTCATATTAAACCTGTTCCTAATGCTTTAAGAGCAGAGTTGGATTATGAATTAATTGCTTCATCGGATAATTATCATTTATTAAAAATAGCACTTCATACAGGGCGTCATCACCAAATTCGCGCACAGCTTTCTGCAATTGGTTGCCCCATAAAGGGCGATCTGAAATATGGTTTTGCAAGAACTAACGATGCTGGCTTTATTCATTTGCACAGCTATCAAATTGATTTTGTTCATCCTATCAAAGATGAACAGGTGAGCATTAAAGCATTTCCTGTTACGAGTGATTCTGTTTGGAATTATTTTTCAAAGCAGGAGATTAAATAAGCCACTAATTTCACTAATTACACAAATTTTATGATTTGAATCGTAGAATAACACATTTGTGTATTTATCATTTTTCAAATAATAATTATTTGAAAAATAAATTCTCACAAAACGTAATAAACATTTAGATGTTTTTCTTTGCAATTAGTGAAATTAGTGGCATTAAAAAAAATGCGCAATAACTTCCATTCTCAAAAAAGTTACACCTTGTTCAAAAAAATAAAGTGTGTAACCATTTATGTTTTTTTGGCTTTATACATCATAACCAAAAAATACAAACACTATGAGTAATGCAAAAGAAACTCCACGCCAGAAAATGATAGGCATGATGTACCTCGTGCTCACCTGCCTCCTTGCTTTAAATGTTACTAAAGAAGTATTGCAGGGCTTTGTTACCATTAACGAGAGTATTGAAACCACCAATTCAAACTTTACAGCTAATACAAAAAACATGATGAAGGCTTTTGACGATGCCATTAAAAAAGGTAAGAACGAAGTAAAGCCCTATTATGCAAAAGCAAAAGAAGTTACACAATTATCGCAAACAACATTTGATTACATAACTACATTAAAACAAAACATACAACAATACACCGAAGACGTTAAAGGCTCTGATACTATGAAATTAGCAAGAATAGAGAATCTTGATAATTTTGATAAACCAACCTATTTACTCATTGGCCCGGATGAAACAAAACCGGTAGATACAAAATATTCTGCAAAAGAACTGCGTAAGAATATTACTACTTTGACATCGGCGCTCAATAAAATGATAGATGACATGCATGAAACAAAAGGAACCGTTATACCAAAAGCGGATTATGATATTTTAAAAGAGAAAATAAAACTATTTACACCGCACGATAATTTTAGAGATAAAGATGGCAAAGCCATTGGCTGGGAAATAAAGAATTTTTACAACATGCCTTTAGCGGGTGTTATTACCAATCTTTCCAAAATGCAGAGTGATATACGTAGTATTGAATCTGAAATGGTAACTACTTTTGCATCTGCTGCCGGTAAATTAAATTTAGTATTAAATGATTTTCAGGCACGCATTGTACCGGTAAGTAATTATGTACAATCAGGCTCGCCATTTACCGCTGATGTTTTTTTAACGGCATCTTCGAGCGAATTTACAGAGGAGAACATGCAGTTTGTTTTGGGTGATATGGATACTGCTACAGGCAAATTAGCCGAAGGTGCTATTGTATTGCCAATTGATAAAGGCACAGGAAAAATAAACATTCCTACAAGTGCAGCCGGACATAAAGAGATAAATGGTTGGATAAAACTAAAAGGCGCAGATGGTTTTTATAAATATTTTAAGTATAACAATGAATATGTTGTAGCTAATGCCGCAGTAGCTATTAGTCCTGATAAAATGAATGTATTTTATATTGGTGTTGATAACCCTTTAACTGTTTCTGCTGCGGGTGTTGCACCAACAGATCTTGTGGTAAATGTAAGCGGATGTGGCGCTAGCTTGAGCAGCAACGGCAATGGTAAATACATAGCTAAAGCGGTAACATCAGGTACATGTATTGTTACTGTAATGGCAAGAACAGCAGACGGATTAAAGCAACAAGGTCCGCCACAGGTTTTCAGGGTTAAGAAATTTCCAAACCCACCTATGAAAATATCAGGCAAAACAACTTATGGTAATTTAGAGATGAACGTAGCGGAAGCAAAAAATATAAATGGTGTAGGAGTTGATAATGCAGGTTTTGATTTTAGTACAACGTTTAAGATGAATGATTTTGTAGTGAATATTGTAAGTGCAAATGGTGTAAGTCCTGATTACAAATGCACGGGTAACCAGTTGTCAGTGGAGGCTAAAGCAGCGCTTTCGAAGGTGAAGGCAGGCAATAAGATCTATTTTGAAAGCATTCATGTACAGGCACCTGATGGGCCGCGGGAGTTTGGAACTGTAAAAATTGTAGTGAGGTAGGTTTTAAACAGACACCTGTTCCCAAAAAGGCCTTATTAAGTAGATAATGCCTTTTTATTTAAATTAATTTTATTGTAATGAAAACGGTAAAGGTTTATACAGCAGAAGACGTGATAAAAATGACACGTATGCGTAGCGGCGAATTAAAGATAGGTGAAGTAGTAGAGGCCACTAAAGGCAGTTGGAAAGACGATCTCGAAGTTAGTTCTGCTAAATTTGTTATTGTTGGTATACCCGAGGATATTGGGGTGCGAGCCAATTACGGAAGAGCAGGAGCAAGCAGCGCCTTTAAACCGGCCATTGAAAGTTTTTTAATACAACAATGTAATAGTTTTTTAAACGCGAAAAATATTTTTGTACTGGGCGAAGTGTTTGTGGATGACCTGATGGAGAAAGCCCTGATGTATGACCCAAAAGATAAGAACGATATGGTACATTTGCGCCAGTTGGTGGCTTTGGTAGATGAAAAGGTAACTGAAGTAATTAAAACAATTGTAGAGTTTAAAAAAATTCCCATTATTATTGGTGGCGGACATAACAATGCGTATGGCAACATTAGCGGTACCTTTCATGCACTTAACAAAAAAATAAATGTAATTAATTGTGATCCGCATCTGGATTTTCGTCAGCTGGAAGGAAGGCACAGCGGTAACGGTTTTAGTTATGCGTTTAAGAACGGTTACATTAACAAATATGCTGTGTTGTGCATGCACGAACAATACAACAGTAAAATTGCATTAGAACAATTTAAAAATAACCCTGAGCAATTATTCTATAACACTTATGAAAGTGTTTTTGTACGTGAAGAAATGGATTTTACTAAAGCCGTACAACAATGTATTGGCTTTGTGAAAAACGAAGTGTGTGGTGTGGAAATTGATCTTGACTCTATTACAAACGTACCATCCAGTGCTAAAACAAGTTCCGGCATATCACCTATACAGGCACGCCAGTATATTTTTAACTGTGCCAAACATTTAAACGCCGTTTATTTGCATATTGCCGAAGGTGCTCCCGTGCTCTCGCACATTAAAGCAGATAATAAGACCGGTAAGTTAATTGCTTATTTAATGAGTGATTTTATTAAGGGTTTTGAGGTAAAATAATAGCCTCTTTGATATATTATGTATATATTATGTATGTTTTATGTATATAATATGATGGGATGTTTAGGCAATATATGAAGGCTGTAAATACAATGTATGTAGGTTAGAGGCAATAATTACCATTATACTATAACTAGTTTAAAAGTGGGTACTGCATTCAGGAAAAATAGCAAAACGAAAATTTGCTATTGCATTATTCAAAGAATAAAACAATTTAAACACAGGGTATTATAATGTTAAATTGAGAACCTTTACCCGGTTCACTCTCAACGTATAAAACGCCTCCTAAATTATTTACTATTTTTTTACAAATTGCCAGACCAACACCCGATCCGTCGTAAGCACTTTTTTCATGAAGTCGTTTAAATACTTCAAATATCTGGTCATAATACTTTGCGTCAATGCCAATACCGTTATCACTTACACTTATTTTATGATAAGTTTTTTGGTTACCTGGTTTTCTTAAATGTTCAGGGATGTCGTTACTTTTAATTTCTTTAGCGGAAATAATTATAACAGGCTTAACATCTTTTTTTGAGAATTTAAGTGCATTATTAATGAGGTTATAAAATAGTTGGTTCATGTGCAGTGGCACTGCATTTATAGTTGGTAGTTGATTTATTTCCAGTTTTGCTTCCTTTTCTGTGATCAGCAATTCAAAATCACTTTTCAGATCCTGAACTACCTTATTCAGATCAACAGGTTGAGTTTTACCATTTGTAGATTTAAGAAGGCGTGAAAATTCAAGAAGGTCTTTAATTAGAAGGCTCATGCGCTCTGCCGAGCGATTAATCTTTTCAACAAAATCGCGCGATTGATTTGCAAGTTCGGGCTGCTCTGCTAAACGGCCGGAAAAAATGCGCATTTTTCTTAACGGTTCCTGCAAATCATGACTTGCCACATAAGCATACTGCTCCAATTCAGCATTACTATCTGTAAGTCTTTTATTGGAATCAGATAATTCCTCATTGGTTGCTGTCATTTCTTCATTAATGGCTTCTAACTCTTCTGTTCTTTTTTGAACTTCAGTTTCCAGCGCGAGTTGAAGTTGTTTTTGAAGTGTAACATCCTGCGCTGTACCTATAATTTGTGAAGGGTTACCTGCATCATCCAGCACAAGCTGTCCGTGAGCGTGAATGATTCTTTCAACTTTTTTTAATTGATTAGTTATTGCATATACTTCGTCAAATATTGGGCCTCCAACATTCATGGTCTGTCTTAATGCTGCCATTACCCTTGCACGATCCTGTTCGGCAACGCGAGGACTGTCCCCCTCAAGGTAGGCCTCATTTATGCCGAGCCATTCCCTCATTCTTGGCGAATAAGTTATTTTTTTTGTTGGTATATCTATACTCCAGGTACCTAATTGTGCCAGTTCAATGGCGCCGTTCAATTTTGTTTCAGCGTCTTCTACTTTTTGCCTGGCTGTTACCTGTGAAGTAATATCTGTGGCAGTAACAATTATACCGTAAATAATTCCTTCGGTATTCTTTAACGCCTTGTATATGTAACTGTAATAACCGGCTTGAAGTTTGCCATTTTTGATAAGCATAATGCGTTCTTCGTTTTGCTCATAACTAACACCTGTTTTATAAACCTGTAACATGGTGGTTGGCATATGCGTGTTCTGAAGTTCTGGAAAAACCTCACTATAGGTTTTGCCTATGATAGAATTGTCCTTTTCAAGTAATTTGAACATGGCCTGGTTAACGCTTTTAATAGTCATTTGCTCACCTATATATACTATTTTTGCGATAGGGGAGTGGTCAATAACACTCCTTGCAAATAACTCTGCTTCCTCCAGCTCTTTTTTTGATCTCACCTCAGTACTAACATCAATGGCCATATCCATAATACCATACACCTTGCCTGTTTCGTCAAAAAGTGGTTTATAGGTAAAATCAAAATAAAATGTATCCAGCTTACCATTTACAACAAGATCAGCCGGCGTTGCCTTGCCCGAAAAAGGTTTGCCGGTAATGTAAATATTATCCAGTATGTCAATAAATGGTTGTCCTTCGAGTTCGGGTAAAGCTTTTATAAGCGGCATGCCAATAACAGACGCAGTTTTGCCCCAAACGTTTAGCATCATTTCGTTGGCCACTTCAATGGTATGATCTGGCCCTGTAAATAAGCAGGTGGCAATGGGTGCATTTTCTATAAGCGATCTGAATTTTACTTCATTCTTACGGTTGTTCTCAACAGCTCTTATCAGTTCTTCTATATCCAGGCAATATCCGGCGTAACCACCATAACTTCCATCGCAGTTATAAAAAGGGTCACCCTCGGCACGGCAGTAAACTATGCTGTTATCTGCTTTCTTGATACGAAATTCTACCTTGTAGTGTTGTTTATGTGTTATAGCGTTTAAAAAAGCATCTATTGCTTCCTGGCGGTCTTCCTCTATTATAGCATTGGCCCATCCATTTCCGAGCAGGTCTTCGTAAGCCATACCCGTCCAGTCAACCAACGTTTTATTAATATATGTAAGTTGGCCATTTACGTCTGAAAGCCAAAGACCTGTGGGCGAAGAGTTAGCAACCTTCTCAAACTGATCTTCCATTTTTTTTTGGGCCAATCCGGAAAGCTTCTGTTCTGTTATGTCCTGCAATATGCCATTAAAGCGATAGGCTTGGTTTTGTTCATTAAACCATGCCTTGCCATTTGCTACTACAAACATTTGATGATTGGTGTTAGAATTGACGATGGAGTATTCAATAGTATATTTGCCGCCGGAAGTATGGTCAAGCGCGCGGTTAATGGCGGCAGTTACGCGTTCCCGATCAGCGGGAATGATTGCATTTATTGCGGCAGTTAACTCAACTTCTTCATTAGGGCCCAATCCAAACCACTTTTTCAATCGGTTATTACACTTAAACCTTCCTGTAAATGGATCAAGGTCCCACGTGCCAAGTTCCGCTGCATCAATGGCAAAAGCCAACTCATCGTTATTTTCAGGGGTATTCTGTTTTGTTAAACTCATCGTTATGTACCGTTTTATTTTACGTAGTTATTAAATATTCCTTTATGTTACGCAGTTGTTTGATAATTTATTTATAGGCTGAGGGGCCTCATCAATTGCATGCGCAAAAACTCTGGCACCAAAATTATAAAACGGATGTACAAATAACCATCATAACACAAAAATGTTTATTATTTTTGTTTATTCATGAAAAAGATTTGGTTAATAGACGATGATGAAGACGATATTGAGATCTTCGATTCGGCACTCAGAACCCTGACAATAAAAAACAGCCTCATTATCGCAAAAAACGGAGAAGAAGCATTACAGCAGATATTAAGCAGTACTATTGTTGACCCGGACTATATCTTTCTTGATCTTAATATGCCAAAAATGAATGGTCTAAAATTTTTAACTACATTACGCCAAAAAAAAATCTTTGATGGTGTTCCTGTTTTTATTTATACAACTTCTTCTTTTGGTTCTGATATAGATCATTGCGTGAATATGGGAGGCAAGTTAGTAACAAAACATAGCAGTTTTGTGGCTTTGTGCAGCGAACTTAAACAGATACTTGCTTAAAATCGTTAACGCAAAATTGTATTTAATAACCGGGTCATCGGCATTTAATCATTTAATACCTTACCAGATCCCAAACTGCTCGTTGATCATGTTCTTGAACCATTTTTCTTTGCCGTACTGTTTTTCCATTTGTGCTTTTAGTTCGGGTATGGTGTAGATCTTTTTCTTTTTTGGAAGAATGAATTGTTTTGCATCGGGGTTTAAGATTTCTATTTTTTTTGCAAAGTAAACAACGCCGCCATCTTCGGTTGCTAAACCTAAAATGGTGCCGGGTAAACCGTTAAAGCTTTCGGGCCCTGTTGATGGTGTAATATCATAACTGAACCAGGCGTAAATGCGCGTGCTGTCGTTAGCCTGCCACACAGCCTTTCTGCAAGCGTAACCTGCAATTTTACGATTGCTTTCTGTGATCTGCCACCGGCGTTTAAATAAACTATCAGTCAAATGTAGTTCTTCACCCCAGATAGTTTTAATTAAATAACGTGTTTGTGCATTCAAATTTTGCAGCACCGTATTTTTGGAAGTGGTCCAGCTTAAATTTTCTTTCAGGTCGCTTTCCTGTGGTTTAAATAAAGAGAGCGTGTCGGTAACATACATCTCAAAATAATCTATTTTTATTTTATCTTCTTCTTTTATCCAGCGCTGATTTTCACCTTTAAATTTTTTATAAAGATTGGTCTTGCGCTCAAATGTTATCTTGGCGTTTGTAATTTGTGCGTTGCTTATAAATGCAAAACAAAAGAACAAGAATATTATGCAGCGCTTAATCCATTTCATCTTCTACATTTGTTTTTTGACTGGTAAATTTGTAAAGGATCTTTAATAGAAAGTAACGTTTTATAATTTGCGTTTTTGTATCTACAATTTGGTTGCCTGAAATATAGCGGCTATTGGCAATGTTCTGGTTTAAAATATCATAAGCGTTAACAGATATAACCAGATCATCTGTTTTAAAGAAAGATTTAGAAAGTGTGGCGTTTAAAATAAAGTAATTTAAATTATAGCCGCTAGTTCGGTTGCCGTTGTTATTGTATTTACCATCAGTAGCAACTGAGAATTTTTTTGGCAGCTTCACAAATATATTTCCATACACCTCATAACTATAATAGGGTTGATTGGATTGAATGCTGATAGTAGACTTTGGCAAATTATAACTGTAACTGGTACCAATATTAAAATTGAATTTCTCTGCGTTTTTTTCAATATTAAATCCAGGAGAAAGATCGGTGCTTTGCGAAATTGTTTTTATACCATTTACCAACGAAACGTTATTGTAATAATTTAAATTTAAGTTATAATAGAATTTCATAAAACGCTTAAACAATGGAAAGCCATTACCCATGTAAGCGCTGGCATAATAGTTGCCATCAATGTTAATGGGCTGACTAATTGTTCTTCCCAAAGAATCGAAGGTAGAGGAATAGCTAATTTGATTATTTGTATTACCAAAATTTCCGCCTGCATATAAATTACGATCGCTAATGCCTTTGTAGAAGTAATAGTTAAGAGTGAGATTATTTGTAAATGTTGGCTTTAAGTTTGGATTACCAATAACGATCCTGTTTGGATCTGTATTATCTATAACCGGTTGCATTTGTGTAACGTCGGGTTGTTGCGAAGAACTAATATAAAGTATATTGAGGTTAGAGCCCTGATTAGGTCTGTAATTGAAAGAAGCTGCCGGTAAAATATTATTTACCGACAACTGTAATTTTTGCCCTGTTGTAATATTTATATTTTGCTGGGTAACATTACGGTAGCTTGCTTGCAGTCCTATTCTGTATTTTTTTGTTTCGTAAACCAGCTTGGTGCCTATTTTATTTGTTTGACGCTTGTTCTCAAAATTATTAGAAAGAGTAGAGTTAAAAAGGTCATAACCTGTACCGCTAAGGTCATAAGTATTTCTGTAGTTGGCAGAGCGGCTATCAATAAAATTATAAGTGAACTCACTTCTTATCTTTTTTGTCCATGGCTCGGTATAGGTTGTATTTACAACATGTTCCTGTCTGGTATTCTCTTGTTTGCGTAGCTGGTTAATACTGCTGTCAGGCAGTTGACCGTTAGTATAAATAAAATCTGTTTTTAATAAAGAATTACCGTTACTACTCACATAGGTTGGCTGATAGCTGATAACAAAGTTCCTGTCTTTTTTTAAAAAGTTGCGGTTTATTTTTATCGAAGCAGTGGCGTCAATGTTCTCGCGATCATTCGTATTCAGGATATTTGTTTGCCTTGTTAATTTGTTGGTAGCACTTATAAAATCATCATTCTGTAAATTTTGAGCCGACGATGTATTGTATTTGATCTTTGGCTTAAACGTCAACTCAGTCAGCGAATCTAATTTTATATTTATGCGCATATCAAAAGCATGGTTCTGATTTTTTTGCGAGTTAACGATAACTTGTTTGTTAGTGTAATTGGTATCTTCTAAAAAATATTGCGTGTTGGTTTCGGTGCCTGATACTAATTGATTTTGATTGAATGTGTAACTACTATTCAGTTTTGTTTTTTTACCGAATTTATCATTTAAGTAAAATCCTGTTTTTAAAGTTTGTGGTACACCGGTCTTATCATCGCGGTTCGACATCCACATGCCTGTTTCTTCATTATAAGAATTATTTTGTTCATTATCCAAACCGTATTTATACTGGTCTTCCCAGCCAAAAGCCTGTTTGGGCGTGTTGGCAAAAATACCAAATACAGAGATCTTTTGATTTCCTTTAAATTTATTGGCCAGCAATTCGTTCTCATAAAACAACGGATTTTTTTTATCGAATTTTTGCAGATCGCTCGCGGTAGATACCTTTCCGAAATAACCTTTTTTGGCATCTTCTTTTAATTTAAGATTTACTACTTTCACTGTTTCGGTAGAGCTTTCAGGATCTTCGCTTTTTTTATCATAAACCTGCACATTATCTACCGTTGTTGCATTTAAATTGCGGGTAGCAATGGTAGGATCACTGCCAAAAAATTCATCTCCATCCACTAAAACCTGGTCAACTTCTTTTCCTTGTATGGTAATTTTTCCCGCAGCATCTACACGTACACCGGGCAATTTTTTTAAAAGATCTTCTACGGTGGCGTTGGGTGCAGTTTTAAACGAGTCGGCTGTAAAGATCAAAGTATCGCCCTTATAATATGTTTTTTCTTTGTAAGCAAGAACCTCTACTTCGTTTAATACAACTGATTTTGGCGGTAGAATAATATTCTTAAAATTAAAAGCTGTATCTGTTTTTGAAGGGACCAATAAATATGTTTTATCGCTAAAGTTGGGGTGCGAAATAATAACAATATAGGTATCCAACGGAATTTTAATAGGCTTAAAAATGCCTTCTTTATTGCTGCGTGTAAAATTTACGAGTGTAGAGTCTTTAAACTTTGCTACCATTAAAAGCGCATTGGGTAAAGATTGTTTTGAAGCAGTATCATTGGTATTTCCCCTAAGCTGTATATGTTGAGCTTTGACAAAAGAAAAAAATAATAAGAAAAAAAGCACGGGTATTCTTTTTTTCATGCCTGGGTTTTTGGGTAGAATACAAATATTAAAAAAGGTTGCTAACAATTAAGTTAATGACTTGTTAATGAGGTGTATTTAACCTTTTTTAGCAATAACTTATCTTTTTAAAGCCACTAATTACACTGATTTCACAAATTAGTTTTTTATTGGTAGTGAGGTAACGTTTAGTGAAATTTTTTTCTTTGGAATTTATTCCAAAGAAAAATCAATTACACTAATTTATTATTGTTACTCTACCTGATATTTGTGGAATTGGTGTAATTTGTGGCGAAAATTATTTAGTATTATTTAAACTTTTTTCATGCTTTTCTGTAACTTTATAACATGTTACTGCGCATTAACGATAAAAACATCCCTTCAGCAACTATCTCTCAAATTGTAAAATGTTTAAAAGATGGCGGGATCATTATTTATCCTACAGATACCGTTTATGCTTTGGGTTGTGATATTACACAACAAAAAGCAGTAGAAAAGATCTGCAAATTAAAAGGTATTAAGCCCGAAAAATCAAATTTCTCTTTTGTGTGTTCTGATCTTAGTCATTTGTCTGAATTTACTACACCCATACCCAACCATGTTTTCAGGATCATGAAAAAAGCTTTACCCGGGCCATATACGTTTATTTTAGAAGCTAATAAAAATGTACCTAAACTTTTAAAGCAAAATAAAACTACAATTGGCATTCGTGTACCCGATAATTTAATTTGTAAAGAAATTGTTGAGCAATTAGGTAATCCCATTATCTCTACCAGTTTGCACGATACAAGTGATGATATTTTAGAATATTTTTCAGACCCCGAAGTGATTCATGCCCAATATGAAGATAAAGTGGATATTGTTGTAGATGGTGGTTTTGGGAATATTTATGCATCTACTGTAATTGATTGCAGCGGCGATGAGATCACTGTTTTAAGGGAAGGATTGGGGAGTTTGGATGTGCTGAATTAATGGTTCGACAGATCATCATGACTTTGGCCTGTCACCCTGAGCTTGTCGAAGGGTTGTTTCGATCTGAAAATCTGATTTTATAGTTTTTCGAAAACTCGACTAAATTCTCCCAATTTTGATTTATTAACGCTTCTTTTTTAATACGAGTCCAACCTTTTATTTGTTTTTCTCTTTTTATGGCTAACATATTGTCTTCAATTATTTCGAAGTATTTTAATTCAAGTGGTCTTCTGGAATAAGTATAACAGGTTTTATCTATTCCTTCTTGATGTTGATAAAATCTGTTTTCAAGATTATTTGTTACTCCGGTGTAATAACTATTATCTGAACACTTTAATATGTAAACGTATAACACTTGTTGTAAATATGGTTCGACAAGCTCACCATGACTTTGGACCGTCACCCTGAGCTTGTCGAAGGGTCTATGTGTTTAAAAAATATTGTATTGCCAATTCATATCCCTTCAATCCTAATCCGCTGATGCTACCTACGCATTTAGCACCTGAATACGAAATATGCCTGAAATCTTCGCGTGCAAAAATATTGCTGATATGCACTTCAACAACCGGTGTTTTAATGGCAGCAATAGCATCGGCAATAGCCACCGATGTGTGTGTATAAGCGCCTGCGTTTAAAATAATACCATCAACACTAAAACCAAGTTCGTGTAATTTATTTATTAATTCACCTTCAACATTGCTTTGATAATAGCTGATCTCCACTTTTGGAAATTTATCTTTCAACTCTTTTAAATAATCTTCAAACGTGATTTTGCCATACACATCCGGCTCGCGTTTACCTAATAAATTTAAATTTGGTCCGTTAATAATTGCTATCTTCATGCTATGAAATTAGTAAACTTATTTCTTAAATCCATAAAAAAATATAGTAAGGTATCTTTGTCGCTAAGCCTTGTATTTACTGTTTTTTTTGCCATTGCACAAAAACCAAATATCAAAACCGGCACTTCATATAATTTAGAATCTATTTTTATTAGCGGACAAAAAAACACCCTGGCCAAAGATAAAGCCACGCTTACTTTTGATACAAAAAAGAAAACGGCTGCCTGTTCCAATAAATGCACACACCTTGAATTAAGATATTGCAGTAAGCGAAATAAATTTAAATTTATTTCTGTTATTCCTGCAGCAGCTGCTTGTCCGGATCATTTGGTGGGCATAGAATCTGATCTTAAAGAAAATTTGCCAAAAGTTGATCGTTGTATTCAAGATAATAAGCGATTGATCTTCTTTAATAAAAAAGATACACTTCTTGTTTTTTATGAGTAATAACTGGAGTGTTTATTACATACGCTTTAAGCAATATCTGCAATTGGAACGTTCGCTTTCAAAGAATTCGCTGGAGGCCTATGCCGATGATGTTAAAAAATTAGAGAATTATTCTTCTTTATTTTTAAATAACCAAACGCCAGATAAATTCTCTTTCAAACAATTACAAAATTTTGTAGAATGGATAGCCACTATGGGTTTTTCGGCTACAACACAAGCCCGTGTTATTTCAGGCATTAAAACATTTTATAAATTTTTGGTGTTAGAAAACGATGTACAGCAAAATCCTGCAGAGCTTTTAGAAACACCCAAAATTGCGCGCAAATTACCGGTTTATTTAAGCGTAGAAGAAATTGATAATATGTTGAGTTACATTGACAGAAGTACGGCTGAAGGTGAGCGCAATTTTAGTATGCTTGAAACGCTTTACAGTTGTGGCTTGCGTGTAAGCGAACTAACTAATTTAAAGATCACCGATCTTCATTTAAACGACCATTATGTTAAGGTAGTTGGCAAAGGTAATAAAGAGCGCCTGGTGCCTATTGGTAAAAATGCCGCTAAACTTATTAAAACGTACATTTCTTCTATACGTTCGCAGGTGCAAACAAAAAAAGGGGCAGAAGATGTTTTATACCTAAACAGGCGGGGGGCTGCACTTTCAAGAGTAATGGTGTTTTACATCATTAAAGATCTGGCAAAAAAAGCAGGCATCAAAAAAGTATTAAGTCCGCATAGTTTCAGGCATTCGTTTGCTACACATTTGGTAGAGGGTGGTGCCGATCTTAGGGCTGTTCAGGAAATGTTGGGCCATGAAAGTATAACTACTACTGAAATTTACACGCACTTAGACAGGCAATTTTTAAGGGACAATATTTTAAGTTTTCACCCGAGAAATAAAAAATAAATAATTTAAATATGAAAAGATTAATTATCCTTCTTTTTTCTTCAGTCATTTTTTTTAGCGCTTGTTCAGATCCTAAAGCTATTGAAGAGCCTGTTTCATTAAAAGATTCATCGAAAACTTCGGAAGATTTTTTTGCCATAGAAAGCGTTGAAAAAGGCGTGAACATAATGAAAGGTTTTTGGTACAATCCTGATTTTTTTGAAAAAATAAAAGCCGGTCAAAAAGTAAAAGATAATTTAAAAGGTAATTACCAGTATTTTTATTTGAATGAAGAGGGCCTTATTCAACGTAATGAAGGTTTTACCAGCCAGGATTATATCCCGGTTACATTTTCGGTAAACAACAATAAACTTCTTTTATATGATAATGGTAAAGCTATTTGCTGGTTAAGTATTAAAAATGATAGTATGGCCATCTTAAAAACAATGGGTCTAAATAAGGACACTTTAAATCTCACCTTAAAAAAATTAAAAGGCGCTGTTTCTAAAAAAACAGAATTAGACCAGTATGAATATTTATTGGCAATAAACACAGTTGTTGGTAAATATTTAAGTGAAAAAGGAGAACAAATAGAGTTTTTACCGGACGGTACTTTTACAGGTTTTGACCTTACAACCGAGTATTTTGTGGAGGGCCTTGGTTACGAGGGAATGGACGGGGATTACGAATTTGATGCAATAAGTATTAAAAATGAAGAAACACTGATGTCATACAAGTGGACTTTAGCCAATAATATCTTAACTTTGACAGAAATAGAAACGGCCGAGAATGGTACGGATTTTAAGCTGAGCCCGAAGCCACTGGTTTTTAAGAAAAAATAATTTTAATGAAAACGTTCAATGTTCCTGAATTTTACAGGAGCCCCATCATATCAAAAGTAAAGCAGTACCGCAAGGTGCAGGATCCGCGTAAGAAGGATACGAGCCCTACGGTTTTAGATTTTGGCCCGGTTAAATATTATATAGCCCGCCATTTTGGTTTTTGTTATGGGGTAGAGAATGCCATTGAAATTGCTTTTAAGGCATTGGATGAAAATCCCGGAAAGAACATTTACCTGTTAAGTGAAATGATACATAACCCGGCCGTTAATAAAGATTTGACTGAGCGTGGTGTAAGATTTTTACAAGATACATTGGGAGAACAATTAATACCGTTTGATGTTTTAACGCCCAACGATATTGTAATGATACCGGCATTTGGCGCACCATTACCTTTATTGAAGCTGTTAGAAGAAAAAGGAATTAAGACGGAAGCGTATGATACTACTTGTCCTTTTGTAGAAAGGGTTTGGAAAAAATCAGAGCAGATAGGAAAGACAGAACATACGATCATCATTCACGGAAAATATAATCACGAAGAAACACGTTCTACATTTTCGCGCAGTGCCATTGATAGCAAAGGGGTGGTGGTAGTGCGTGATATGGAAGAATCGAAGCGGTTGACAGAATATATTACAGGGAATAAAACGCAAGCGCAATTTGAAGAAGAATTTAAAGGGAAATTTACCAAAGGATTTAAAATTGATACGCATTTTAATAAAATAGGGGTTATTAATCAAACCACTATGCTGGCTACTGAAACAGAAGAAATAGCCCTTTATTTTAAAGATGTTTTGATAAATAAATTTGGTGAAGAAAAGATCAAAGAACATTTTTCAGATACGCATGATACACTGTGTTACGCTACCAATGAGAACCAGGATGCCACTTATGGCTTATTGGATACAGATGCCGATCTGGCAATTGTAGTTGGTGGTTATAACAGCAGCAATACATCCCATTTGGTAGAATTATGTGAACGTAAATTCCCGACCTATTTTATTTCATCTGAAAAAGAAATTGAGAGTAGAATTGCGATACATCATTACGATTATCCAAATAAAAAACGTGTGAGCACATCCAACTACCTTCCAAAAAAAGATAATTTAAAAATAGTTATCACAAGTGGCGCTTCATGCCCTGATTCGCTTTTGGATGCTGTAATGAACAAACTAAATACATTTATTGGCAATACAAAAAATGTAGAAGCTGTGATTGAGGATCTGAAAACCTACAACTAAATTTTAAGTCATACATCTTAAATCTTAAACCCTCTTATGAATATCAAACTCAATAAACCCCTTATTTTTTTAGATCTTGAAGCCACCGGTTTGAGTATTGGTTCGGACAGGATAGTAGAGATATGCCTTTTAAAATTAAATATTGATAACAGTACCGAGATAAAAACGCAGCGCATTAACCCACAAATGCCAATACCAGATGTTGTTTCAAAGATTCATGGTATTTATGATATAGATGTGGAAG
The DNA here is from genome assembly GCA_016787705.1 of Bacteroidia bacterium. Classification (GTDB taxonomy): domain Bacteria; phylum Bacteroidota; class Bacteroidia; order B-17B0; family Aurantibacillaceae; genus Aurantibacillus. The sequence goes on from JAEUTP010000017.1 coordinate 586,019, forward strand.
GTTGCCAAACCTTTAAAGAAGCAGCGCCTGAATTATTACGTTTTATTGGTAATGCTGATTTTGCCGGATACAATTCCAACAAATATGATATTCCCTTATTAGCCGAAGAATTTTTACGTGCCGAGGCGGATTTTGAATTGGAAGGAAGAAAATTGGTGGATGTGCAAAACATTTTTCATTTTATGGAACCGCGCAACTTAAGTGCTGCCTATAAATTTTATTGCAATAAACCTTTAGAAAATGCGCATAGCGCCGAGGCGGATGTAAAAGCAACTTTTGAGATCTTTAAAGCGCAAATTGAAAGATATGAAGGCAAAGAAGTAGAAGATAGCAAAGGCAATAAAATCATTCCGGTAACAAACGATATTCCTAAATTAAGTGAGCTAACAACTGCCAAATCAAAAAATGCAGATCTTGCAGGTCGTATTGTATTTAATGATAAAGGAGTAGAGGTATTTGCCTTTGGCAAGCACAAAGATAAACCGGTTGTAGAGGTATTCACCAAAGAACCATCATACTATAACTGGATGATGCAGGGTGATTTTCCTTTGTATACCAAGAAGGTAATCACCAAGATCAGACTAAAGATGAAGTAGTGTTCTGAAATTTTAACACAGTTCTAATAAGTAGAAATTCAGTATGATACGGAACATTCATTCTGTAAAATTTGGAATATATGTTCCGAATAACTAGTTTTACTTTTAAATCCAAATTTTATGCCTAAATACAAACAATTTGACAGAGATAAAGTGCTCGAAGCGGCATCTGTTGTCTTTCACGAAAAAGGTTATAACGGAACATCTATTGATGAGATATTGACCGCCACGGGCCTTAGTAGAAGCAGTCTATACGATTCATTTAAAGACAAACACAATTTATATTTACAATCGCTGGAATTTTATAAAGAGGTTAATGATAAAAAGATACAGAACCTGGATGAGAAAAATTTAAACGGTTTACAAAAACTGGAAACCATGTTTAAAAGCGTTGTTAATCATCTTTCAGAACATCCCGATGATAATGGTTGCCTGTTGGTTAATGCTGCAGCGGAAATGAGTAAGCAATGTTTTAAAACATCGCAGGTGGTGTGTAATAATAAAGAGGAGCTACAAAACTTGTTTTCTACATGGATAAGTGATGCAGAAGAAAAGAAAGTTGTAAAGCTTCAAAAACCAGCAAAAATTTATGGTCAGTTTTTTTATAACACACTTTGTGGTTTACGTGTTATGAGCCAGAGTGGGGCAGGGAAGACAGAACTGAGCAACATTGTTAAAGTAGCTTTGGATTCTTTAAATTAAGTTATTTTAATGATAGATACTCACACGCACCTGTATGCCGAAGAATTTAATTCGGACAGAACTGCTTTAATTCAAAAAGCAATAAAAAATGGTGTTACAAAATTTTATTTGCCCAATATAGATTCTGCTTCTATTGAAGGGATGCATAGATTGGAAAATGATTTTCCGGAAAACTGTTTTGCCATGATGGGGCTTCATCCTTGCAGTGTAAATGCGGGTGTAGAAAAAGAGTTAGCCATTGTAAAAGACTGGTTGGGGAAAAGAAAATACAAAGCAATTGGTGAAATTGGAATTGATTTGTATTGGGAAAAAGCATTTTTGAAAGAACAACAGTATGCATTTAAAATGCAAATAGAATGGGCTTTAGAATATAATTACCCAATTGTTATTCATTGCCGTGAAGCATTTGATGAGATTTATGAGGCATTAACTTCTTTTAAAAAATTACCAAAAGCTATTTTTCATTGTTTTTCGGGTGACGCAGAGCAGGCAAAAAAAATTATAGCACTTGGTAATTTTAAATTAGGTATTGGTGGTGTGGTAACGTTTAAAAATTCCGGTTTAGATAAAGTGGTTGAACAAATTGAACTTGAACATTTGGTATTGGAAACAGATGCGCCTTACCTTGCCCCGGTTCCTTTCAGGGGTAAAAGAAATGAGCCATCCTATATTTTAGAAGTAGCTAAAAAAGTAGCGGAGATAAAAAAGGTTTCAATAGCCGAAGTTTCTGAAATAACAACAAAAAATTCGAATTTTATTTTTGAAAACTGATCTAAGGAATGTGCCTTTTCAGGTAATTTTCGTTTGGCAGTAAACTTGTTTGAATACGTTTGGCATAATGGATACTATCGAGTATTTCTTTTTGTTTTTCTTCAACTAGTTCTTTTTGTTTTTCAACAGTGTGTTTTTGTTCTTCTATAATTACTTTTTGTTTTTTTGTTATTCGAAAGCGGTTAAACATTACGCCACCAAATATTAAGGCAAGGCTTAGCCCAATATATAAAAAGTAGCGTCGGTTTTCTTCCTGTTTTAGCTGATAAGAAGTTAATTTTTTTTCTTCGGCTACTTTAACGCTATCGGCAGCTGCTTTTTTTTCATACTCATATTTTAAATGATTTTTAACACTTGCTTTGCGTGTTTCCTGATTATTTATGCTGTCGCTCATGGTAACAAACAACTCATAATTTTCCAGGGCGGCAGCGTAGTTTCCGTTGATCTTATAAAATTCAGTTAATAACCTGGCGGTTTTTTTAATATTTTCAGGATAGCCTAACTCTTTGTTTATTTCCATACTTCTTAAGTAGGCAGTAAGTGCTTCTTTGTATTTTTTTTCTTTAAAATAGATTCTTCCAATGCTGTTTAATGTTTGAGCAATACCCTGTTTATCACCAGCCTCTTCACGCATTTTTAAACTTTGATCAAAGTATTCGAGTGCTTTTTTTGTATCACCTTTATCACGGTAAACACTTCCAATATTTAAGTAAGCCAGCCCAATTCCTTTTTTTTCACCACTGGTAATATAAAGCTGTAAGCATTTATTAAGATATTCTATCGATTTTTCAAGATTACCTTGCTTGTGATACACAAACGCAATATTATTTAGGGAGTTTGACATGCCAATGCCTGAATTTGTTTGTTTTTGCAGATTAAATGCCCTTGTGTAATATTCAAGTGCCATAGTATAATCTTCCTGCATAGAATAAACGGCACCAATATTATTTAGTGTATTAGCAGCGGTTTTTTTATCGCCGGTTTCCTCAAATACTTTCAGGCATTTACTGTAATTTGATAAAGCATTTTGTATATCACCAATATTGCGATATACATTAGCTGTATAAAAAATACTGTAGGCAATGCCAAGTTTATCATTAATACGTTCATAAATTTTTAAGGCTTTCTCATAACAATCTAAAGCTTGTTTTGCGCTGCCTTGCTCTGCAAACAAAACGCCAAGATTGTTATAAGTTAATGCCAATACATCTTCGTTATGAATTTCTTCACAAATCCTTAAAGCAGAATTATAAAGCGCCATTGCTTTTTGCTGATCACCAGTACTCTGCGCCAGTAAAGCAAGATTGTTTTTTGCTACGGCAAGGTATTTGCTAAAAGTGTTTTTTAGTTTGCCGGGAATGGTTGAATTTTTTTCTGTTAAGGCAAGCAGTTGTTGATTGAAAGTTTCACTTTCTTTCGGGTCAAGTCTGTCGGTTATTCTTGTTAAAAGAAAGCACTTTGTGGTATCATCGGTTGCGCTTTTTAGCGCTAATTTTAAAGAATCTGTTGTTTTATCCTGTGCATAAATTTTAATAGAGATAAAAAGTAATGATAAAATGAAATATTTTTTAAGGACGTGGTTCATTAAATTTAATATTTAAATTTTTGTTGATGTATTTTTCTGTTGGCAGTAAACTTGTTTGAATACGTTTAGCGTAATGTATGCTATCCATAATTTCTTTCTGTTTTTCTTCAACCACTCTTTTTTGTTCTTCAACCAACATTTTTTGTTGTGAGATAATATTTTTTTGTTTACTGGTAACTAAAAAACGATTCAACATGGAAACTCCAAAAACAAGGGTTAACAGAAGCCCTGAATATAAAAAATAACGCTGCTTTTTTTCTTGTTTTAATTGAATTTGAGATATTTTTTTTTCTTCAACCGTTTTAATACTATCAGCCGCTGCTTTTTTTTCGTATTCATATTTTAGTTGAGAACGAATACTTGCTTTACGTGTTTCGCGGTTATTTATACTATCACGCATCTGTATATAAAGTTCATACATTTCAAGCGCACCTGAAGCATTATTTTCTTTTTTATGAATATTGAATAAAAGCATGGATGAGAACATGATGCTTTCGGGCAAAGCCAGTTCTTTTGCCAAGGCAAGACTTAATTCACCATTTTTTTTGCCTAATGTAGAATTGCCTTTTTTATTATAAATGATGCCAATATTATTATATTCAAGAGCCATGCCTTTTTTATCGCCAATTTCAATAGAAATATTCAGCGCTTGTATATAATAATTCAATGCAACATCATAGTTGCCTTCATCTGTGTAAATTGTGGCAATGTTGTTTAAAGAGTTGGCTATACCTTTTTTATCTCCTGTTTCCTGCCTTAACTTCAAACATTTATTAAAATATCTAATAGCATTAGCATACTCTTTTTTTGAACTGAATATTAAACCAAGGTTATTTAATGAATTTGCTATACCGTTTTTATCTTTTAATTGTTGCTGAATTGCAAAAGCCCGGTTATAATATTCACTTGCTTTTTCAACATCATTTTGATTTTGATAGATGTAGGCAATATTGTTTAATGCTAAGGCAACTCCCTTTTTATTATTATCTGTTTCATATATTTTTAACGCACTTTGATAATTATCAAGAGCCCGGTTTACATTTCCGTGCTTATTGTAAATAAAACCAACGTTTATAAGCGATCCGGCGAGCCCTTCGCGGTCGTTTAATTTTTTACGCAGCGCTATGCTTTGCTCAAAATAACCAATTGCGGCTAAGGTATTGTTTTGCTGATCGAATATAAGTCCAAGATTATTAAATGTGGTAGCAATGCCAATACTATCCAGAATCTTTTTTTGAATGTCAAGTGCCTTTAAATAATAAATAGCAGCAGTATCATATTTATTTATTTCTGAATAAAAAAAACCAATATTATTATAAGCGCCTGAAATGTAATTGTTGTAAAGATCTATTTTATTTTTTTCTGAAACTACAGCAAGCTTTTTCTCAGATATTGATACGATTTCGTTACAATATTTTTTTATCTGGTTAATTTCGCAAACTTCGCTGAGCTCACTTAGTAACCGTAAGCGGGTTGTGTCATTTTTAGTAACGCTTAATACAGATATTAATGTTTCAGGGGTTTTGTCCTGTGCGTTTAATTGAAATGATAACAAAGCAATTGTTAATGTAATGTAAATATGTGCTTTGTTGCGCAACTATGTTTTTGTTTTAAATATCCTGTCAATATACCTTTCTGTTGGCAATAAACTTTGTTGAATGCGTTTAGCGTAATGAATACTATCCATAATTTCTTTTTGTTTTTCATCTACAATATGTTTTTGTTGTTCTACAATATTTTTTTGCTCTGCAATGATGTTCTTTTGTTTTTGTGCTACCTTAAAACGATTAAACATGATAATACCAAAAACAATAGTTAGCGCCAGGCCGCTATATAAAAAATAACGTTGTGTTTCATCCTGCTTTAATTGTATTTGAGTTATCTTTTTTTCTTCGGCCACTTTTACACTATCAGCGGTGGCTTTTTTTTCATATTCGTATTTTAGCTGAGATTTAATTGATGCTTTACGTGTTTCCTGGCTATAAATACTGTCTCTCATAAGAATATACAGCTCATAATTATCTAAAGCCAGCTGGTGTTTTTTTAATTTTTTATAATTTTTTGTAAGCGCAAATGCACTATTCCTTATCAGCTCAGGATTTTGTATTTCTTTGGCAATTTTCATTGCAAGTAAATTATTTGTCAATGCCCGGTCAATTTCATTCATGTCAAGATAAATAGCACCCAGCATATCGTGTGTACTGGCAAGTATGGGTTTATAAATTGCAGACTGATCATCATTAATTATTTTATTACAATTTTCAATTGCATTATCAAAGTCTTTGTTTACAAGATATATTTTTGCGATATTGCGTAATGCCATTAAATAGCCGCTATAATCGTTTATTTGCTGTAGCAGTTGTTTACTTTCATTAAAATATTTTAATGCATTAGGATAATCTTTTTTATCTAAATAAATCCCTGCTATATTTGTTAATGAATACCCGCTACCACGTTTATCTTTAATTTTCAATTGTATATTATAAGCTTTCTTGTAATATTCAAGCGCTTTAGCAAGCTCTCTTTGTTTGTGATGTATTAACCCTATGCTAATTAAAACCCTGGCGGTTAATTCGGCAAAATTCTCTTTTTCGGCTATCGCTAAACTTCTTGTTTGAAGTTCCAGTGCTTTTGGAATGTCTCCTTTTAGATTGTATGCTTTACCTATATTATATAACGATTCTGCGAAATTTTCTTTGTCGTTAATTTTTTCAGAAAGAATAAGACATTCATTAAAGTAAATTATCGAAGAATCTATTTGGCCAATTAAATTGAATAAGTAGCCCTTATTGTTTGAAGAAGCAATTAACTGCTTGTGATAGTAATAAGACTTATCTTTCCCGGATATTACTTTGCTTTTTGATATTTTATAAACCTGGTCGTTATATATTGGCCATAAATTGTCATCAGGCTCCACTTCTGCAAGTTTTGACAATATTGCACACTTGGCTGAATCATTATTTGTGTATTGGAGAGCGTGTTTTAATGAATCTATAGATTGGTCTTTAGCGGCTAATTGATGGCCAACAAGGCAAATAAAAATTAGAAGAGGAGATTTAAAACTTATATTTTGAATTTGGCCTTTTAAACGTTTTTTTATGTTGCATGTGTTTATTTTAGGCACAAAACACGATAAAAGGGAATATTTGAATGGTATATTATGGCAATTTAACACAAGCTAAAAGTATTAATTAATTTTAGATAGAAGCAGGGGTTAAAATAGGGTTTATTTTGTGTATTTTTGTTTCTTAAAACCCATATTTTATGGGTATATTAATAAGAAAGCGACAAAGGCCCTAAAATATTCGCTATTTTTTTGAAAAAAGTTTGTTGTATCAAAAAAACTTCATACATTTGCACCCCTTATTTAAGGAAAAGACTAAAAAATTTACAAAGTGGACGCATTAAGTTATAAAACAAAATTTGCCAATAAAGCTTCAGCAGAGAAGGAATGGTTATTGGTTGACGCTGAAAATGAAGTAGTTGGAAGATTAGCTTCAAAAGTAGCCATGTTATTACGTGGTAAACATTTACCAAGCTACACCCCGCATGCAGATGCAGGAAGTAATGTAATTATCATTAATGCTGAAAAAGTTCGCTTTACAGGCAAAAAAACAACTGATAAAGTATATATCCGTTATACAGGCTTTCAAGGTGGTCAGCGTTTTGCTACCCCAAAAGAGCTTTTAGCTAAAAAACCTGAAGAGATCCTTGCTCATGCTATTCATGGTATGTTGCCAAAAGGTCCGTTAGGCCGTAAGTTAAATACGAATATTCGTATTTTTGCGGGTACTGATCATGGTCATGATGCACAACAACCAAAAAAAGTAGATCTAAGTAAAATTAAGTAATTATAAAATTAAATGGAAGTAACTAACACATCTGGTCGCAGAAAAACTTCAGTAGCTCGCGCTTACGTTACCAAAGGAAGCGGTAACATTGAAGTAAACGGAAGAGATTATAAAGAATATTTTAAAACTCCAACATTACATTATTATGTAACTCAATCTTTAAACGTAGCTAAAGTTGCGGGTGAGTACGACGTTAAGGTGAATGTTGCAGGTGGTGGAATTACAGGTCAGGCACAAGCTATTCGTTTAGCAATTGCTAAAGCTTTAGTTGAATTAAATGCAGAGCTTAAAAAAGATCTGCGTGCTGCAGGTTTAGTTACCCGCGATCCACGTATGGTTGAGCGTAAAAAATTCGGTCAAAAGAAAGCACGTGCTCGTTTCCAATTCAGCAAACGTTAATATTAGATTTACAAACAGAGAGAATATACAAATGCCTACAAGAACAACATTTAACGAATTACTTGAAACAGGTGCACACTTTGGTCACCTTAAAAGCAAATGGAATCCAGCAATGGCTCCTTATATCTATGCCGAGAAAAACGGTATTCATATCATTGATTTAAATAAAACCGTTGTAAAGATTGATGAGGCTGCTGAAGCTTTAAAACAGATCGTACGTTCGGGCCGTAAAGTATTATTTGTTGCTACTAAAAAGCAGGCAAAAGATATCGTTGCAGAAAAAATTAAAGCTATCAATATGCCATACGTTACTGAGCGTTGGCCAGGTGGTATGTTAACTAACTTTGCTACTATCCGTAAATCGGTGCGTCGTATGAGTCAAATTGATAAAATGACCTCAGATGGCACTTTTACAAATATCTCAAAACGTGAGCGTTTACAATTCTCTCGTGAGCGTGCAAAATTAGAGATCAACTTTGGTTCAATTGCAGATCTTTCACGTTTACCGGCTGCATTATTTATTGTTGACATTACTAAAGAACATATCGCTGTAGCAGAAGCTAAGCGTTTAAATATCCCAACATTTGCAATTGTAGATACTAACTCAAATCCAAACTTAGTGGATTATGTTATTCCTGCAAATGACGATGCTTCTACTTCAATTTCTTACATTATTGATTTAATGGCAGCAGCAATTAAAGAAGGCTTATCTGATCGTAAGATGGATAAAGAAGCTGGTAACACTGAAGAAGCTGATACTAAAGAATTCAGTAAAGAAGAAGCGGAAGAACTGGCAGACGGCGCTGTTATTAAAGGGGGCAAAGACTCTTCCGAAGATGAAGAAAAAGGTGGCGCTAAAAAACGTCGTAGAGTAACGACTGCAAAAAAATAATTAATACTATCCCGATAGCTATCGGGATTAAAAGCGGTCATTCTGTAAATCAGGCTGACCGTTTTTTTTGTAAAGAATATAAATAATAATTTAAAAAAGGAAACAAAATGGCTATTACAGCAGCAGAAGTTAATAAATTACGCCAGCAAACAGGTGCCGGTATGATGGATTGTAAAAAAGCATTAGAAGAAAGCAACGGTGATTTTGAAGCCGCTGTGGATTTTCTACGTAAAAAAGGTGCAAAGGTGGCAGCTAACCGTGCCGACCGTGATGCAAAAGAAGGCGTTGTTCTATCAAAAACTTCTTCAGATAATAAAACAGCAATTGTTGTTAGTGTTAACTGCGAAACAGATTTCGTTGCTAAAAATGCTGATTTTATTGCTTTTGCTGAAAATGTAGCGCAAATTGCAATTGATAAAAAACCGGCTGATGTTGATGCTTTAAAAGCATTACCATTTAATGGTGATATTACTGTTGGTGATAAATTTATGGAGCAGGTTGGTAAAATTGGTGAGAAGATAGATATTGGTTACTACAGCATTATTACAGGCGAACAAGTTGTGGGATACATTCACCCGGGTAACCGTTTAGCTGTTGCTTTAGGATTTAATAAATCGGTAACTGCGGAAGTTGCTAAAAATATTGCTATGCAGGCTGCTGCAATGGCTCCGGTAGCTATTGATAAAGATGATGTAGATAAAACTGTAATTGAGCGTGAATTAGAGATAGCCCGTGAAACTACACGTGCAGAAGGTAAACCGGAAGATATGGTTGAAAAGATCGCGCAAGGTAAATTAAATAAGTTCTACAAAGAATCTACTTTGTTGAACCAGGAATATTTTATTGATAATAAAATGACGGTTCGCCAGTATTTACAAAGCGTTGAAAAAGACCTTACGGTATCGGCCTTCAAACGCTATTCATTATCTTAATAATTTTAAATCCCGGCTTTTTAGTCGGGATTTTTTTTAACCAGTAAAAAATAAAAGTTCTCAAAATAATATGAAATACAAACGCATTCTCTTAAAACTTAGTGGCGAGGCCTTAATGGGCAATAAAGGTTTTGGAATTGACCAGGAAAGATTGGGTGATTATGCCCGCGAAATTAAATCATTATACGATAACGGTTGCCAGGTTGCCATTGTTATTGGCGGCGGCAATATTTTTCGTGGTATACAAGCAGAAAAAGGTGGTATGGACCGTGTGCATGGTGATTACATGGGTATGTTGGCAACTGTTATTAATAGTATGGCCATTCAAAGTGCGTTAGAAGTATTAGGCGTTCAAACACGCTTGCAAAGCGCTATTAAAATGGAACAGATCTGCGAACCTTATATTCGCCGTAAAGCAGTACGTCATTTAGAAAAAGGCCGTGTGGTTATTTTTGGCGCAGGTACCGGTAACCCTTATTTTACAACAGATACAGCAGCAACATTACGCGCTATTGAAATTGAAGCCAATGTGATCTTAAAAGGTACACGTGTAGATGGCATTTACACGGCAGATCCTGAAAAAGATAAAACAGCTACCAAATACGAAACTATTTCTTTTGATGAAGTATACAGCAAAGGACTTGAAGTAATGGATATGACTGCGTTTACACTATGTAAAGAAAATAACCTGCCTATAATTGTTTTTGATATGAACAAAAAAGGCAATCTTAAAAATTTAGTAGAAGGACAAAAAATTGGCACTTTGGTAGAAATGTAAAAGAACAAAAACCATATTGAAAAATGATAAAAGGACCCTTCGTTTTTAAGGGTCCTTTTATTATAATAACAGTTATGCTTTATTTTTGTGTAATTTATTGCTCTTTTTGTGGAAGTGTGTTAAGCATTGGACATATTGCTTTTATTATAAAATTGTATGATTTCCCCTCTAAACCTCTTTTCAAGCACTTTGGCATGGAATTGAATTAAGAAAAGAAGTATATTTAAAAATTGAATCACAATGGCTACAACAATTCACTACCTTGATGACGATGCGGATGATTTAGAATATTTCAGATATGCCCTTGGTGAAATAGATCAAAAAATAAAATTGCATACGCATTCAAACCCATTTTCGTTTATAAAAGATCTTGGTAATGTTTGTAAAGAGCATCCCTTAATTTTTCTTGACATTAATATGCCAGGTAAAAACGGTTTTGAGCTTTTAAAACAGATCAGGGAAACACTTGTTTGCAACAACGTACCTGTTATTATGATTTCTACAAGTGATAATCCCAATTCGATACTTGTGAGTAGAGAATTAGGCGCTAATTTGTATGTTGTTAAACCAAACGACGTAGATGCTCTAAAAACAATGATAGAAAAGCTTATAGCCATGGAATGGAAAAAGATCTCAATTGATGACAGCAACTTTGTTTTAACTTAAAAATAATGTATGACCGAAGTAAATTTTTTAAATGAACTGAGGGAGAGAATCGGCCCAATGCACAAAGCGCTTGAACAAACCGTGATATCAAAGCAAATAACTTCTCCTTCATTAACACCGCAGCAATATCAAAACTATCTTCAAAAAATGTTTTGTGTTCACGAGGCTGTAGAAAAAAATGTTTTTCCTCATTTAAAACAACAGTTTAACGACATTACAGAAAGAACGAAAACACCGGCTATCTTAAATGATCTTAAAGGTTTGAATTCGCATATTGAAAACTGTAGCGTTTCATTTATAGATGATCAGTTCGTTTCTTCAATTCCTTTTTGCTTAGGTATCATGTACGTTACCGAAGGCTCCACATTGGGCGGCATATACATATTAAAAAATGTTTCTGCCATTATGGGCGATCGAACAAAAAATGTATCTTATTTTTTTAACTGTTACGGGCAGCATACCGGAACTAAATGGAAAACATTTCTTGAAGTTTTAAATTCATATGCGGCTTCTGCTTCTGATAAAGAAAAGAATGAAATAATTGCCGGTGCTGTTTACGGATTTAACCGTACCTACGAAGTATTTAAAAGCTAGCACCGAATGATCATCAAAGATATAGTAAATAGAGACAACGTTAACCTTGAAAATTGTGACCAGGAACCGATACACATTCCCGGAACCATACAGCCGCATGGGTTTTTACTGGCCATCGATCTTAATACTAAAAAAATAAAATTCTGCAGTGGCAATGTAGATGTTTACCTTGGTATACCGCACGAAAAGATCCTTGATAAAAATATATCAGAGATATTTAATGAAGAAGCCTCTGTATCCATTAACGCATTATTCACACTATCGCCCGGCAAAGTTTCTGTTTTAAAAACTTCTGTTGCAGGTAATGATTTTGATTTTATTGCACACAACACAGATAACTATCTTATAATTGAAGCAGAAAAACAACAGGACGTAACAAAGACCTCTGACCTTGTTGATCTTTCGCGCGATTTTGTAACGGCGATGGAGGATACGCAAACTTTAAAAGAGCTTTGCGATCTGGTTGCAGTTAGTATAAAAAAAATTACAGGTTATGACCGGGTAATGGTTTACCGTTTTGATGAGCAATACAACGGTGAGGTGCTTTCTGAGAGTAAGAATGATGACCTGGAAGGATTTTTGGGTTTACATTACCCGCACACAGATATTCCGGCACAGGCCAGGCAGTTATACATAAAAAATCAATTGCGTGTAATTGTTGATGTAAATTATGTGCCTACGGCTATTTTTACCACCGAGAATGTAAAGAACGATGCACTTGACCTAAGCTTATCGGTTTTAAGAAGTGTTTCGCCTATTCACATACAGTATCTTCAAAATATGGGTGTAGGTGGCACCTTAACCATTTCGCTTCTTCTACGTGGAAAATTATGGGGTTTAATAGCCTGCCATCATTATTCAGCCAAATATCTTACTTACGACGTAAGAATGTCGGCAAAATTATTAGGGCATTTTATAACATCACAAATAGATAGCCGTAACCTGAATGAAGAATATGAGATAAGAAATAAAGTTAACCAGGCGGTATCGCATTTCGGCTCTCAGGTTTACGAACTTAACAGAAATTCTTTAGAAAAAATCATTAACGATCCTGCCATTTTGCAGGTTTGCAATGCAGATGGTTTTGCCGCTGTTATAAATCATACCATCTATAAGTTTGGAATTACTCCCAATGATGAAACTATAAAACTGTTGTCGCAACAATGCGAGAACGGACAACATTTTAAAACGGAATCGCTTAAAACAGATCTCGCAAAATTAGAATTAAAGGATAATGATCTGCCGGGTATCAATTTATTTTCTTTTAAAAAAGGCTCAAATGATTGTCTTATCTGGTTCAGGCAAGAGAGTCTCCGCGATGTGAACTGGGCGGGCGATCCCGGCAAATCTATTGAAAAAGATAAGAACGGCCTTTCGCCCAGGAAATCTTTCGCGCTTTACCAGCAAACAGTAAAGGATCATAGCAAGCCCTGGCTTGAATCGGAGATAAGCGCATCATCAGGTTTCGCGAATTTTTTTGAGAAGCATTTAAACTCTGTTCTTTTAAGTGAAGAGGAAGAAAAACAAAGACAACTGGCTAACACGCTCATACAAACCAATGCCGAGCTTGAAAACATCAATTACATCAGTACGCACGATCTGCAGGAACCTTTGCGTAAAATTCAAATGACAGCCTCAGTACTACTTGGCAATAAAAACGAACATATCTCTCCTGATGTGCTCGAAAAGATTGTAAAGATGAACCAGTTTGCAGGTAGAATGCAGTTTTTAATAAAAGATATTTTAAAATATACCCAGTTAAACTACGGAACCGCCGCTTTTGAAAATGTGAATCTTGCTGAATTATTGCGAGGCATAAAATCAGAAATGGTGGAAAGTTTAGTTGAAAAAGACGCCAAATTAGATGTTGAAGAAATGCCTTCGGTTAACGGCGTATCCTTTTTATTAAAACAGCTTTTTACCAATCTTATTAATAACTCGCTTAAATTTTCAGACCCATCAAGGCTAAGTACTATTAAAATAGCACTTGAAAAGAACGCTTTTAAGTTGCCACCGGCAGTAGATCTTTCTTTAACTGATTATCATATCATAAAGTACACGGATAATGGTGTAGGTTTTGAACCCGAGGATAACGAAAAAATATTTAAGATATTTACAAGGCTTTATAATTCGCAAAGTATAGTTGGTTCAGGAATTGGCCTGGCCATATGCAGGAAGATCATGCAAACACACAATGGTTATATATTTGCAGAGGGTAAGCCCAATAAAGGAGCTACTTTCAGAATTTTGTTCCCTAAAAAATTAATGGAAATAAAAAAATAAGTGTAGTTTTATACGTATGAAATTCAAAAATATTTTTCTTGTTGACGACGATGCCGATGACCAGGAATTTTTTAAAAGCGCACTTAACATAGTTTCAGAAACTGTTGTTTTTAAAAGCGCCAACAATGGAAAAGAAGCAATAGCCATGCTGGAAGAAAATGCAGTTGAGCCTGAAGTGATCTTTCTTGACTGGAACATGCCAATAATGAATGGCCAGGAATTTTTGGAGGAAATAAAAAAACATCAAACGTTTAAAAATATTCCGGTAATTATCTTATCAACGAGTTCACATTATCAAACCATTACATTAAGCAGAGAATTAGGGGCAAAAGACTTTATAACCAAACCTAATAATTTTGGCGACCTTGTGGAAATACTTTCGGGATTTATTCAGCGCTAATAAAGGTTATTCTTTACAACACCAATTCCTCAAACAAACGCTTCGCTGTTTGTTTAAGATCAGTACATAAGCCTGGATGTGGCCTTGATGTTTGTATCACAGAACTTCTTACAGCTGTTAACCATCTAAAGCGGGAAGCCTCATCCATAGCGGCTATTGGGCCACCTTCGACATTGCCTTTGGCTATGGTTTCAAATGATAAAAGATTTTGTTTTATCTGTTCAACATCTGCATCTTTACAAAATAAAAGTAATTTTTCTTCATTCAGTTTAAAATGTACTGCAATGAATTTTTCTTTTTTACAAAAAACAATAATACCTGCATTAATGAATTCTTCACGTTCTACCAACGGTACAACGCGTATTACAGAATACTCATATAAGTATTTATCTTGCATCAATAGCTTCTTTTGTAAATGTATCGGCGTAATTTAAACGCTTCACTAAAAACTGAAAATAAACATCCTTTATCTGCTCAGGTGTTTCATCGCTTCCTTCCCACTGTAACCATTCATTCGGAATAAGCTCTACAATATTTTTTAGCTTATCTGCCGTCAGTACTTTTTTAAATTCTGTATTTATTTCATTTAATAAAGTGGCATTAGGTAACAATACATGATCTTTAATATATACAAATGCACTTGTTGCTTTTGTTTCCCAATTAGTCCATGTGTATTGAAAATACAGGCAGGAGCCGTGATCTATCAGCCACAATTCTTTATTCCACATCAACATATTTGTATTTCTGAAAGTACGGTCCATGTTGGTAATAAAAGCATCCAGCCAAACTATTTTAGATGCCAACTCTGCATTTATTGGATTAACAACCGGGTCGTAATTAATAGCACCTGATAAAAAGTGAAGCGCTAAATTCATTCCGCGGCTTGCTTTTAAAAGATCCTGGATCTCTTCATCACCTTCGGTTCGGCCAAAAGCTTCGTCCAGGTGGGCAAATACCAATTCAGGTACTTTTAATCCTAACGTTCTTGCAATTTCACCACCAATTAATTCTGCAATTAATGTTTTAACGCCGTGGCCACCACCTTTAAATTTTAAAACATATTTAAAATTATCGTCTGCTTCTGCTAACGCAGGTAATGATCCTCCTTCTCGAAGAGGCTGCATATAACGCGTTACGTTTACGGTACGAAGTGAGGGTGCGGTTAACATGATCTTATAAAGATAATAATTTTTGGAAATATGTATTTACTCTTGGCTGGCCCTTACCAGATCATCCGCATTTATTTCCATATGCGTTTGTGAGAAAATACATTTACCGTTGGAAATAACTAAAGCCTGCGGCGATTCGTGAACAACATTATAACGCTCTGCAATAGCATTCGAAATATCGCGGTTTGCAAGAAGATCCAAATAATAAGGTTTTAATGTTTCGTTATTTTCATCTTTCCATTTGCGCTCTAATCTTGCTAATGCAGCGCCGCTAATACTGCAGCGCGTACTGTGTTTTAAGATCAGTATTTTTTGCGAAGTAGATTCACGATCGATTATCGCTAATTGATTGATATCGTTTAATTCATTCCATTTCATGGTATAAAGATAGCCGTTTTGGAAGAAGAATGTTGTTAAGGAATTTTAATTGTTATACAGTCATTCCGGCCTCGAGCCGGAATCTTAGTAATAACTAATTTTTTTCATTCAACTTTTTCTCGACAAAAAGTTGAGCAAAAGTCAAGGCTGCAAATGGGCAAATAAGCTGTGCTTATTTGAGCCAGCATGCGGGTGGGTTGATTTGTAGTTTTAATTTTTTTTGTCGTCCGCAAACTCGCCCGAAAAGGGCTCAGACAGTGCGGGCTCATAAGATTTTAAATGCAGCATTATTGCTTAAATGCATGTGTTGATTTAAGCATTTAAAATCGATCATGAAAATTAAAACACAAATCTAGCGGAATTTCTTTGAGGCCGAACCTATGTGTGCTCACGCGTATAATAATTCTGCGTTTAGTTTGTGTGCGATAGGTGCGTTGGCCGGGCAAAACGCTGAGCGTGGGCTGGACGAATTGATTTTTTGTAGAAAGACAATAAAGGCGCTTGTCGTTTAAAATCTGTTCTTCCCAAATAAAGGAGGAACAAATTTTTTACTTTATTAGTCTTTCAATAAAAATCAAGAGTGCGTTGAAAAATCGTTTTGCCTTGTCTTTTGTTTACTTTTCGACTAAGGAAAAGTAAAGTAAAAATTTAACTTTTGGTTAGCCAACACACTAACTGGCTAAAATATGTACAATAAGAAAATAATTCATGTGAAAAGTACCGAATTAAGCTTCTCGACTTCGCTCGAAGTGACAAACAGAAATAACTTACTTCTCTAAAACCCGTTTATACATAAACTCTGTAAACTCTTTTGTATTAAAAAGAGGAGAGCTGCAATAAGAAGAAGTACACAATACCATAAAATTATCATCAAACGAATCAAACAAATCTTTTTTATCTTCTATCACATTTTTTTTATCGTAAACAACGCTGCTAAAATAAAAGCGTGGAAAGGCAATTGTTTCTTTTAAGTAATCTGCTATTAAGCTATTATCTTTTTTGCGCATTAAAGCGGCGTTAATGGGTTCGTAGCTGAGTTCTTCGGCAGCACTTAATATACCGGGTTCGGTAGATAAAGTATTTAATACCGCTTCGGTAGTTAAAAAATTAATAATTTCCTGTGCATGTTTTTTATAAGTGACTTCATGAAAATAATGTGAAGCATAATTTAATAAACGCGCTACATCAATATTTTCAGAAACATTATAAGTAGATTTTATAGCACTGTTACCAATGTAGGTGTAAAAATAACCTTTACCGGAATTAAAATTAGCAGCTATTTCTTTTACGAGTTGTGCCGCTTCTGTTTTATACGTTTCATTTTGTGTAGCGCGGTATAACAACATTAAGGTTTTTAGCATAGCGCTGTTATCTTTTAAAGAAGTGGTAGCTGCATATTTTTCGCCATGCATATAGGTATTGTTTTGCTTACGTTTTGTTTTTAAAAATTCTACTGTAGCAACGGCATCTTTTAAATAATTCTCTTTGCCGCTTGTGCCCCATAAAATGGTCAATGCTTCTGCATATTGCGCGTTATCACTTGTATACACGCTTTTGTCTATTGCTGGAATACCTTTTTTTATTCTTTCTTCATCGCTAAGGTCAAAATAATCCTGCGCTTTTTCTCCGGGAATAAGATCGGCATCCTGCGCATTGTAATAACCACCCCCCGGCGATTTAAAAAAACGATCCACATATTTTACAATGCCTTCCGCTTTTTTTAACGCTTCTACATCATTAAATAATTTATAATACCAGCAATACATTTTTATATAGCGTGCCTGTATGAATAATAATTTTTCGAAGTGTACATGGCTCCAGTCATTATTGGTAGAATACTGGTAAACGCCGCCCCAGGCTTTATCGTAAATACCTGTTGAATTATCTATTGTAATTTTTAACCAGCGTTTTAAAGCGGTATCTGTTTTAAAATGTGTAAAGGCATATTCAAAGGTATCAAACTCAATGTATTTTTGTCCGAAATGAAAACCACCGGTTTCCATATCCAATGAATTATTGAACATTTTTTTTAATTCGGTCAATGACGTTTTCATTGAACTTTCTGTAGTGCTTTTAGGATCGGCTTCCACACGGTCTTTACTTAATGGCACGGGCTTCTTTTTTAATTGCGCTAATTTTTCTAATAGCTCATCCGCAGGAATGTAGCCCGGTTCTTTTAATAATTCGTTACCATTGCCATCAAACACAATGGTAGCAGGCCAACCATAATCGCTGTATAAGCTGGTAAGATCCTGGCGCTCGTCATGATCTTCCATACAGGCAATGTAATTTTTATCGAGGTAAGAAATTACTTTTGGCAGTGCGTATGTTTTTTCTTCCATTACATGGCACCAGTGGCACCAGTTGGCGCGTAAATGTAATAGCACTAATTTGTTTTCTTTTTTTGCTTTGGCAAAGATCTCTGCATCAAAACGCGACCATTTTGGATGATCGAGCGCAATGCCGGTTAAAGTAAAAAATGTAAAAGCAATGAGGAAGGTAAAAGATATAGCTTTTTTCATAGTGCAAATTTAATGTATATACGAAAAAGAAAGGGAAAAGGTTTTGGGTTCGTTTTCCTCCTCCGTCGCTTCGCGCCACCTCCTCAAGAGGAGAATACTAACCGCCTAAGCACACAGTATCCCTCTCTTCGAGAGGGTGCCCGCAGGGCGGGAGAGGAAAAGAACAAGTAAAACACCTACTGCCGGCAGTAGGCACAATAAATGGGTAAAATTACCTATTTGGAAATGTGGGCGTTTTTTTAGTTTTTGTAATGAATATAAATTATGTAAGTTAAATTGAAATAATAATTAAGACAAAAATAAATACAAAAGTATTAAAAGCTCTTCAAGAAAAAATCATTAAAAGTAAGACAAACATACCACTGGTAAAATATAAGCTAGTATAAACTGTATCAGATCTTTGTTGCTGGGCGAAATATTTTTAGTAGCAAAGTATATTAACAGAATTAAAAGGCCAAAAACATTTTTATAGTATGTATTTATTTATACCATATAGTTATAAATAGATTCTAAATACCATAAATTCTTTTTATATTTCTGTATCTTTTACATGGTTCTCTCCGTTCCATAGATAGAAAACCCAAAATGCTTTATGCAAAGCGAGATAGAAAAGCAATATATTGAAGACTCTAAAACAGATCCTAAATGTTTTGAGCCTCTTTATACCTTTTATTACGAGCGTATTTTAAAATTTGTTTATAAACGTATAGAAAGCCTTGACGACACAAGGGAAGTAACGGCTATTGTTTTTACCAAAGCATTAACCAATATTAAAAAGTATAAAGATCGTGGCTTTCCATTTTCAAGTTGGTTATACAGGATAGCTATTAACGAGATAAACCAGTTTTACCGCGATTCTAAAAAAACACGCGTAATAAGCCTTGATAAAAAAGGAGTGGATAATATAGGAGAAGAGGCAGATAAATTAAATCCTGATCTTATTTCTGCATTAAGAAAAGCGTTGCTTTATCTGACCGAAGACGAGTTAGTATTAATAGAACTGCGTTATTTTGAAGAACGGCCTTTTGCAGAAATAGGAGAGATACTTGAAATAACCGAGAATAATGCAAAAGTGAGAACCTACCGCATATTGGATAAATTAAAAGAAATATTTAATAAAATAGCATGAAGACGAATGATTATAAAATATTAGAAGATCGTCGGGAGCTTACACCAGAGCAGGTTACGGCGGGTATGAATTTTGGAATGATTCAAAAGAAAGTGGTTGCTCCAAAAAGTATTTCTTTAAATACAATGATCATTGCCGGTATTGGAACAGTTGCAATTGTTTCTGCCATATTTATTTACAGAGCATTTTCCAGCGAATCTGAAATTAAAAAAGAAGAGCCTGTAATTCCACATAATACTGTCATTCCGGCTCAAGGCCGGAATGACAGTTCAGATACCGTGATTGAAAAAGAAAATGTAGCTGATACTGTAAAAGAGAAAATTTTAGTAAACGGATCGCATGCCGAAATAAAACAAGATGAAAAAACAGTTGACGAGGAATTTGAAATTATTGAGTCTGCAAAGCCTGTGAGATCCTTATCATTTCAACGTTTGCCTTATGCAGATGTGGAAGCGGCCATTGAAATAAAAGATTCTGTTTATGGTCCGGTAAACGTATCGAAAGGTTATGGAGAACATTTAGAATATAGTGATAAGAACAATGCACGTTATAAAGAAATGAATTCTGCCTGGTTTAAATTCACTATTAAGCGTGATACATTATTAACTTTTCACATTGTGCCAACACTAGGAACTGACGATTATGATTTTGCGCTTTTTAAATGTAATACTGGCGACTGTGAGCGTGCTTTGAGAGCTAATAAAATAAATCCTTTACGTGTTTGTTTTAGCTGGAACAGCTCCAAAAATCATAACACAGGTTTATCAAATATGGCAAAAGATACTTTATTTGAAGAAGAATTTATAAACGGAGAGAAGCAAGGAAAGACTTACGTTTCAGCACTAAAAGTTAAAGCATGCGATACTTACTATTTAATGGTAACAAATAATTTACGTGTGCAAAAGAACCAGGATCCTGAAGGGTTTATGATCTATTTTTATAATTACCTGCCTAAGCGAAAAGCCAATAAGTATAAATAACTAAAAACGTATAAAATGAAAAAACAATTATTACAAACAGTAATTGCAGCCTTTGTATTGACCATAAATACAACTGCGCAAAATAAAACAACAGAAATTTTTATTGTTGAAGGAAAATATACAGGAAAGAATCTTGTTATAAAAAATTCTTATGGCCCCGAAGGAAAAGGTTTTTGTGTAACAGAAACAAAAGTAAATGGCAAAATAACAAAAGATGAAATTAATGGGAATATTTTTCAGATCGATCTCTCGGCAGCCGGCATGAAAGAAGGAGAGAAAGTAAAAGTGGAGATAAGCTATTTAAAAGGCTGTGCACCTTTAGAAAAACCAATGGTCATTAATCCTAATGCTTTAACAGATAATAATACACTGATTATAGAAGGAGTTTATATGTGGCAGAATTTGTTTGTGGTTAATCCGCATATTACAAAAACAGAATACAGCGTTAAAGAAATTTTGGTAAACGGTAAAGCAGTTTCAACAAAAATTGATTCAGATATTTTAGAAATAAAATTACAGGCAATGAATTTTAAAGAAAAGGAAAAAGTTAAGATCGAATTTAAATATACAAAAGGTATAGATCCAATAATCTTAAATTCTGAAGCTACTAATTGATCATTAAATTTCTTTGCGCACTTTTATCTTTATTAAATAAATTGGCAGAGAAAAATAATTCATTGTTTCTATTATAACGATCAAACGGTGTGATGGTATAACCGAATTTAATTTTTTTATAGGTAATGCTGAAGCCCACTAAAAAGTCGCCTCTCCTGCTTCGAATGGTAGTAATATCTTTATAATTGTAGCTTATTTGATTTCTAAAACCTGTGTGTAATGAAATGGCTTTATAAGATGTATAAGTCCCAACTTCATAATATCTGGTTGCATTACGTTGTAATTTTAAAACAGAGTAAGGTTGAAGCTGTACTTTTTTTTCTGTAAATAAAATACCTGAAATATGATATATCTGTGAAAGAGACATTTTTTGTGTTTCAAGCAAGCCTCTGTCAGGTTGACTGATATCATAAACCGCTATACCAAAGGTCATTTTTTTATTGATATCAAGCAGTAAACCGGATGAAAAGCTTACATTTTTTTTTACTGCGCTTACCGGATAGTATTCAATATACGGTATAGGCATTGAAGTTTCATAAATACGATCTATGCGCATTAAAGTCTCGTAATCTATTTTAGCGGCATCTACTTTTCTCTCAAAATAAGAAGCTTGCAAAGAAGGTATTAAAGTTAGTTTTGAATTTAATTTAACTTTATAAGCAAGGCTTAAATCTGTTTGATTTGATCTGTAAACACCACTACCACTATGGTTAGAGTTATTGGTTAAAGCCATTGCAAATGACTTAATAGAATAATCAGCGCCCGCGTAGGTTGAAAATGTATAATTATAAGAGGCAAGTGTTTGTATATTTAATCCTTTTGAGCTACCGGCAAATGACGGGTTTATAAATAATTTTTGCTGACCTGTTGAAACAAAATTATGTTCTTTTTGTGAGAATAAAGAAACACTTAAAAGCGAAAAAGCTAAAAGGAGATTTATTTTCATGGGATCTTTACTAAAGCTAAATAAATATACAAAATAAACGTCAAATTTCAGACCGAAAACTGTTAAAACCTGGTATCGCCTTATAAGTGGCAAGTTTTAGAGTGTGGAATTATTTATTAAAGGTTTGATTTAGCACCATTGCTAAACGAATACCAGCTTTTACCAGTTGTTTTTCGATAACAGGTTTATTCTTGTCAACATAATCCTGTTTTATTTTTTTATCAAAATTGTAAACTTCGGGTAATAACGTTCTTGATTCATTCATCCAGATTTCAACACTGTTAGTTTGAATTTTCTTTTTTTCTTCTGCAGAAAGCTCATTGCATAATTTTAAACAATCGCCTAATTTAATATTGGTATCTTCAATAATTTCAGTGTCCCACACTTTGTGTAAGTTAGTTCCTTTGCCAAGATAATCCACATCAATATCATTACCACCTTTATCGGCTTTGTAGCCGCAATGCAGCGGCTGGTGAAGATCGCCAACGAGATGGAAAATAATTTTTAAAGCAAATTTAATTTGTTCTTTATCTCGTGTGCCTTTTTGTTTTAAGAGATCAATATAAATTTCAATTTGATTGACTACTTCAGGATCTTTTGTTTTTACATACGTTTTATCTTTCTCAACGTTCACGTAATGCCAGGGTTTTAAATAATCGTAGGAGTTATCACCACGCACTTCATCCATCCAAACAGAGGCTTCTTCAAAACTCATTAAGCCTAAAAATTGTTGTACAGAATCTGCAACCTGTTTGGTTAAACATTGTTTGGCAATGGCGGCAACGATCTTATGGCCTTTGCTCCCCCAGGCGTAAGTAGAAGCGGGGAGAAGGAGAGAGAAAAAGAATAGGATGAAGTTTTTTTTCATGACTGAACAAAGTTATAACAATTGTATATGATTAAAGTTACGAAATTAATAAGCTAAGTAAAAGTTGTGTTTTATCAAGCTTCATCCTAAATCCTTCTCCAAAGGATAAGAACCTTTGCAATGTTAGCTCCCTTCTCCTTTGGAGAAGGGCGGGGGATAAGGCTGAATGCAACAAAAAACCCGGTAAAATTTTTCACCGGGTTTTTAAATTATAAATTTTAAATTATTGTTTCAAAGCTTACGCTTCTTCTTCAACTTCTTCTTTAGTTGCCATTAAGCGCTCGTACTCTTCTTTGCTTCCAACAACTAATTTTTCGTACTGACGTAAACCTGTACCTGCAGGAATTAAATGCCCAACAATTACGTTTTCTTTTAATCCTAATAAAGTATCTACTTTACCGTTAACTGCAGCTTCGTTCAATACTTTAGTAGTTTCCTGGAATGAAGCAGCCGAAATCCAGCTGTTAGTTTGTAATGAAGCACGTGTAATACCTTGAAGGATCGGATTTGCAGTTGCAGGAACCGCGTCTCTTGCTTCAACAGTTTTCTTATCTCTGCGTTTCAATAACGAATTCTCATCGCGTAATTTACGTGCAGTGATAATTTGACCACGTTTTAATTCAGTACTATCACCCGGATCAAGAATAACTTTTTTACCAAAGATATTATCGTTCTCAGTCATGAAATCGCCTTTGTTGATCAATTGTTGTTCTAAGAACATAGTATCACCCGGATCAACGATCTCCACTTTACGCATCATCTGACGAACAATTGTTTCGAAATGTTTGTCATTTAATTTCTGACCTTGTAAACGGTAAACCTCCTGAATCTCATTTACTAAATACTCTTGTACAGCAGTTGGTCCTTTGATAGATAAGATATCACCAGGGCTGATTGCACCGTCAGATAACGGGTTACCGGCTTTAATGAAATCATTCTCTTGTACAAGGATGTGTTTGCTTAAGTTTACTAAGTAACGACGTTGCTCACCAGTTTTAGCTTCTACTAAAACTTCACGATTACCACGCTTAATTTTACCGAAAGTAACAATACCGTCAATTTCAGAAACTACAGCAGGGTTAGACGGGTTACGAGCTTCGAATAACTCAGTTACACGAGGTAAACCACCGGTGATATCACCTGTTTTACCTGTAACACGAGGTATCTTCACTAAGATCTGACCAGGCTCAATTTTAGTTCCTTCGTTAACGATGATGTGTGCGCCAACCGGAATGTTATATGTTTTAAGCGCTTCGCCTTTTTTATCGGCAATACGCATTAACGGACTCATTGTTTTATCTTTACTTTCAATGATCACCTTCTCACGGAAACCTGTTTGTTCATCAGATTCTTCACGGTAAGTAATGTTTTCTTTAATTTGTTCGTACTCTACAGTACCACCAAATTCAGAAACGATTACCGCGTTGTATGGATCCCAATCACAAATCAATTCTCCTTTTTTAACCTTAGTGCTAGGTTTGATGTAAAGCTGCGAACCGTAAGGAATGTTACCTGTTGTTAAAGTAATACCTGTGTTCACATCAATGATACGCATCTCAGTAGAACGACCGATAACCACATTGGCTTTTTTGCCATCAGGATTAACACGCTCAACAGTACGTAATTCATCAATTTCAATAATACCATCGTATTTAGCAATTAAGCTGCTTGATGCAGCGGTGTTAGATGCAGTACCACCCACGTGGAAAGTACGTAATGTTAACTGTGTACCCGGCTCACCAATTGATTGAGCAGCAATAACACCTACAGCTTCACCTAACTGAACCATACGGCCATTAGCTAAGTTACGTCCATAACATTTTGCACAAACACCTACGCGGCTTTCGCAGGTTAATACCGAACGAATATCTACAGTTTCAATAGGTGACTGATCAATAATAGCACCAATATCTTCAGTAATAATTTCTCCACCTTCGATAATTAATTCGCCTGTTGTTGGATGATAAACATCGGTAACAGTTGTACGGCCTAATAAACGATCGTATAAAGTCTCAACAACATCATCATTATTTTTCAATGCTGTCATGCTTAAACCACGAAGAGTTCCACAATCAGATTGAGTAATGATAACATCTTGTGCAACGTCAACCAAACGACGTGTTAAGTAACCTGCATCGGCAGTTTTTAACGCCGTATCGGCCAAACCTTTACGAGCACCGTGAGTTGAAATAAAATATTCTAAGATCGATAAACCTTCACGGAAGTTAGAAAGTACAGGATTCTCGATAATTGAAGCGGTAGTATCGCCGGCTTTTTGAGGCTTAGCCATCAAACCACGCATACCACTTAACTGTTTGATCTGCTCTTTCGAACCACGGGCACCAGAATCAAGCATCATAAATACAGGGTTAAAACCTTGTCTGTCTGCGCTTAATTTATCCAATACTTTTTTAGTTACCTTAGAGTTGGTGTGTGTCCAGATATCGATAATTTGATTGTAACGCTCGTTGTTGGTAATGAAACCCATGTTGTAGTTTCCGATCACTTCATCAACTTGCATTTGCGATTCTGCAATGATCTTTAATTTTTCTTCAGGAATTTGAATATCGCCTAAGTTAAATGATAAACCACCACGGAATGCTGTTTTAAATCCTAATTCTTTAATATCATCTAAGAACTTGGCTGTTTTAGCCATACCGGTTTTCTTAACGATCATACCAATGATATCACGTAACGATTTTTTGGTTAATAATTCGTTAATGTAACCTACTTCGTGAGGTACAACGGTATTAAAAATAACGCGACCTACAGATGTATCAATTAATTTAGTTACTAATTTATCACCTTCTAATGCATTGGTAATTTTAATTTTGATCTGAGCATGCATATCCACGCTTTTCTCATTCAAAGCAATAATTACTTCTTCAGCGCTATAGAAAACTTTTCCTTCGCCTTTCACAGCATCGTTAGGTAAGTTCTTTTTAGATTTAGTTAAGTAATATAAACCAAGCACCATATCCTGCGATGGAACCGAAACCGGCGCACCATTAGATGGATTTAAAATGTTGTGTGACGCTAACATCAAAATTTGAGCTTCCAAAATAGCTGCATGACCTAACGGTACGTGCACTGCCATTTGATCACCGTCAAAATCGGCGTTAAACGCTGTACAAACCAATGGATGTAACTGAATAGCTTTTCCTTCAATTAATTTTGGTTGGAAAGCCTGGATACCTAGTCTGTGCAATGTTGGGGCACGGTTTAACATTACCGGGTGACCTTTTAATGCGTTCTCTAAAATATCCCAAACAATTGGTTCTTTTTTATCTACAATTTTTTTAGCTGATTTTACTGTTTTAACAATACCACGCTCGATCATTTTGCGAATGATAAATGGTTTGAATAATTCAGCGGCCATATCTTTTGGCAATCCGCACTCGTGTAATTTTAATTCAGGCCCAACGACAATTACCGAACGGGCAGAGTAGTCAACACGTTTACCTAATAAGTTTTGACGGAAACGACCTTGTTTACCTTTTAATGAATCTGACAATGATTTTAAAGGACGATTGCTATCAGTTTTAACGGCGTTAGATTTACGTGAGTTATCGAATAACGAGTCAACAGATTCCTGCAACATACGTTTTTCGTTACGTAAGATAACATCTGGAGCTTTAATTTCAATTAAACGTTTTAAACGGTTGTTACGGATAATAACGCGACGGTAAAGATCATTTAAATCTGAAGTCGCAAAACGGCCACCATCTAGTGGCACCAACGGACGTAACTCAGGTGGAATTACCGGAACAACTTTAACGATCATCCACTCAGGGCGGTTAACCACATTTTGGTTTGCCTGGCGGAAAGCTTCAATCACCTGTAAGCGTTTTAAAGCTTCGTTCTTACGTTGTTGAGATGTTTCTGTATTGGCTTTATGACGTAAATCATAAGACATTTCATCTAAATTTAGGCGAGATAATAGATCCTGAACTGCTTCAGCTCCCATTTTAGCGATAAATTTATTTGGATCAGCATCATCTAACAATGCATTTTCTTTTGGTAAAGTATCAACAACGTTTAAGTATTCTTCTTCCGTTAAGAAATCCAAATAGCTTGTACCATTCTCAGCAGCAATACCTGCATTAATTACTACGTAACGTTCGTAGTAAATGATCATATCTAATTTTTTTGTTGGTAAGCCCAATAAGTAACCAATTTTATTTGGTAACGAACGGAAATACCAGATGTGAGCAACAGGCACAACTAAATTGATGTGGCCCATGCGCTCGCGACGTACTTTCTTTTCAGTAACTTCAACACCACAACGGTCGCAAACAATACCTTTGTAACGAATACGTTTGTATTTACCACAATGACATTCGTAATCTTTTATTGGTCCGAAAATACGCTCGCAAAACAAACCATCTCTTTCAGGTTTGTAAGTACGGTAGTTAATGGTTTCGGGTTTTAAAACCTCACCACTTGAACGACGAAGGATTGTTTCCGGCGAAGCAAGGCTGATGGTTATTCTTGAGAAATTTGATTTTTGTTTATTATCTCTTCTTAATGCCATGTTTGTTTTTTTTCTTTTACATTATGAAATTCTTTTGATTTTACTAAGCCTCACCCTAAATCCCTCTCCAAAGGAGAGGGACTTGTGTTGGGTTAATCCATTGTAATATCTAAAGCAAGACCTCTTAATTCGTGCAACAATACGTTAAACGATTCAGGAATACCCGGTGAAGGAATGTTATCGCCTTTTACAATTGCTTCGTAAGCTTTTGCGCGGCCCATAACGTCATCCGACTTCACAGTTAATAATTCCTGTAATACATTTGCAGCACCGTATGCCTCAAGCGCCCAAACTTCCATCTCACCAAAACGCTGACCACCAAATTGTGCTTTACCACCTAAAGGTTGTTGTGTAATTAATGAGTAAGGTCCGATTGAACGAGCATGCATTTTATCATCTACCATGTGTCCTAATTTTAACATGTAAATGATACCAACAGTTGCAGGTTGGTCAAAGCGCTCACCGGTTCCACCATCATACAAGTATGTACGGCCAAACTGTGGTACACCTGCTTTTGCAGTGTATTCATCAATTTGTTCAAGTGTAGCACCATCAAAAATAGGAGTAGAGAATTTCAATCCTAGTTTTTGACCCGCCCATGCAAGAACAGTTTCA
The DNA here is from genome assembly GCA_016787705.1 of Bacteroidia bacterium. Lineage (GTDB taxonomy): Bacteria > Bacteroidota > Bacteroidia > B-17B0 > Aurantibacillaceae > Aurantibacillus. The sequence continues at coordinate 614,224 of JAEUTP010000017.1, forward strand.
TAAATTTGTCCAAGGTTCATACGAGAAGGTACACCTAATGGATTTAATACTATATCCACTGTTGTTCCATCTTCTAAGAACGGCATATCTTCTTCTTTAACGATACGTGCAACGATACCTTTATTACCGTGACGGCCCGCCATTTTATCACCCACTTTTAACTTACGTTTTTGAGCGATATAAACTTTAGCTAACTGAACAATTCCGGTTGGTAACTCATCACCAACAGTGATCTGGAATTTCTCACGTTTGTATTTTCCTAAATAATCGTTGTACTGGATTAAGAAGTTATGTAGCAAACGCTCAATTTGTTCGTTCTTATCTTTATCAGTTGTCCAGTTGCCTGGATTAACTTCAGAATAATCAACACGCTCTAATAATTTTTGAGTGAATTTAGTTCCGCGAGGAATAACTTCTTCTCCTAAAATATTAGTAACACCTTGAGAAGTGCGACCGTTTACAAGAACAAATAATTTATCAACTAATTTTAATTTTAAGTTGTAAACGTTCTTTTCGTGATCTGTATCTAATTTCTCAATTAATGGTTTTTCTTCTGCTTTTGCTTTTTTATCTTTAATAGCACGAGAGAATAATTTTTTCTCAACAATAACACCTTTAATAGAAGGTGATACACGTAAAGATGCATCTTTCACATCGCCGGCTTTATCACCAAAAATGGCACGAAGTAATTTTTCTTCCGGAGACGGATCAGTTTCACCTTTTGGAGTGATTTTACCAATTAAAATATCTCCTTCTTTTACATCAGCACCAATACGGATAATACCTTTCTCATCAAGATCTTTAGTTGCTTCTTCACTAACGTTAGGAATATCCGGAGTTAATTCCTCCATACCACGTTTTGTATCACGCACTTCTAACGAATACTCATCAATGTGAATAGAAGTAAAGATATCTTCGCGAACAATTTTTTCGTTAATTACGATCGCATCCTCAAAATTGTAACCTTTCCAAGGCATAAACGCAACTTTTAAGTTACGGCCTAACGCTAATTCACCATCTTGTGTAGCATAACCTTCGCATAACACTTGCCCTTTTACAACTTTATCGCCTTTCTTAACAATAGGTTTTAAGTTGATACAAGTGCTTTGGTTGGTTTTTTGGAATTTGGTTAATTTATATGTTTTTACATCGCCTTCAAATGAGATCAATTTCTCATCTTCAGTGCGGTTGTAACGGATAGTGATCGATTGAGCATCTACATACTCAACTATACCTTCTCCCTCTGCATTAATTAATACACGAGAATCTTCAGCAACACGAGCTTCAATACCCGTACCAACAATTGGCGCCTGCGGACGCAATAATGGCACAGCCTGACGCTGCATGTTCGATCCCATTAAGGCACGGTTGGCATCATCATGCTCTAAGAACGGAATCAATGAAGCCGCAATAGAAGCAATTTGATTTGGAGCAATATCCATTAAATGAACTTTTTCCGGCTCAAGAATAGGGAAATCACCTTCGTAACGAGACGTTACTTTTTTGGTTTTGATATTTCCTTTTTCATCTAAATCAACGTTTGCCTGTGCAATATTTTTTTGGTCTTCTTCTTCTGCGGTTAAATAAATTACAGGTTTATTCACATCTAACTTACCGTTAGTAACTGTACGGTATGGCGTTTCGATGAAACCTAATTTATTTACTTTAGCATAAACACAAAGAGATGAGATCAAACCAATGTTTGGACCCTCTGGTGTTTCGATAGTACAAAGACGACCGTAGTGGGTGTAGTGAACATCACGCACCTCGAAACCTGCACGTTCACGACTTAAACCTCCTGGCCCGAGTGCCGATAGACGACGCTTATGCGTGATCTCCGATAAGGGGTTGGTTTGATCCATGAACTGTGATAACTGGTTGGTTCCGAAGAATGAGTTAATTACAGATGATAATGTTTTAGCATTGATCAAATCAGTAGGTGTGAACACCTCGTTATCACGTACGTTCATACGCTCACGAATTGTACGCGCCATACGCGCTAAACCTACACCAAACTGAGAGAACAATTGCTCACCAACTGTACGTACACGACGGTTAGATAAGTGATCGATATCATCCACATCTGTTTTTGAGTTAATTAACTCAATAAGATATTTAATGATCAGGATCATATCTTCTTTAGTCAATACGCGTATCTCCATTGGGATGTTTAATCCTAATTTTTTGTTGATACGGTAACGGCCAACTTCACCTAAATCGTAACGTTTGTCAGAGAAGAATAATTTGTCAATTACGCCACGTGCAGTTTCTTCATCTGGTGGTTCTGCGTTACGTAATAAACGGTAAATAAATTCAATTGCTTCTTTTTCAGAATTGGTTGAATCTTTTTGTAATGTATTGTAAATGATCGCAAAATCGGCAGTGTTTACATCTTGTTTGTGCAGGATGATAGATTTAACGCCTGCATCAGCAATAAAGTCAATGTGCTCGTCTTCTAAAACTGTTTCACGGTCCAAGATCACTTCGTTACGCTCAATAGATACCACTTCACCGGTATCCTCATCAACGAAATCTTCGATCCATGTTTTAAGAACACGCGCGGCTAATCTACGGCCAACTTCACGTTTTAAGCCTGCTTTAGAAACTTTTACTTCATCAGCAAGACCAAATATCTCTAAAATTTGTTTATCGCTTTCAAAACCGATAGCACGTAATAATGTGGTAACCGGTAACTTTTTCTTACGATCGATATACGCGTACATTACATTGTTAATGTCTGTAGCAAACTCAATCCAAGAACCTTTAAAAGGAATAACACGGGCACTATATAATTTAGTACCGTTAGCGTGTCGGCTTTGTCCGAAGAACACGCCCGGAGAGCGGTGTAATTGGGAAACAATAACACGTTCAGCGCCATTTATAATGAATGAACCTTTTGGGGTCATGTATGGGATGGTTCCCAGATACACGTCCTGCATGATGGGTTCAAAATCTTCATGTTCAGGGTCTGTACAATAAAGGTATAATTTTGCCTTTAACGGAACAGAGTAGGTAAGTCCACGCTCAATACACTCTTCAAGAGCATAACGAGGCGGGTCAATATAATAATCCTTAAATTCTAATACGAAGTTATTACGCGCATCAGAAATTGGAAAATTTTCGGCAAACACTCTGAATAAACCTTCTTTTTTACGGTTTTCAGGAGTGGTTTCTAATTGAAAGAAATCCTGAAAGGATTTCACCTGGATATCTAAGAAATCAGGGTATTCGATTGGAAATTTGTTGGACGAGAAATTAACTCGTTTTTGATTTTTTGTACTTGCAGCCAAGGTATGTGTGAGGTTTAATTAATACAATTTTGTCTTTCCAAAGTTCGCTGTTTTTTTAAACTTAAAAAAACAGGTAAATAGCCCTTTTTAGTTAAAAAAGGCTATTTACAAGTCATTATAACAGAATTACTTAATTTCTGCTTTAGCACCAGCTTCTTCTAAAGCTTTTTTAATAGCTTCAGCTTCTTCTTTACCAACACCTTCTTTTACTGGTTTTGGAGCACCGTCAACTAGATCTTTAGCTTCTTTTAAGCCTAAACCTGTTAAGTCTTTTACAACTTTAACAACGCCTAATTTTGCAGCACCAGCTTCAACTAAAACTACGTCGAATGAAGTTTTTGCAGCTGCAGCGTCTCCGCCACCGCCACCAGCAGCTACTACAACTGCAGCAGCAGCTGGTTCGATACCGTATTGGTCTTTTAATACTGTTGCTAATTCTTGAACTTCTTTTACTGTTAAGCCTACTAATTGTTCAGCTATTGCTTTTATATCTGCCATTTTATTGGATTTTTACTTGTTAATTAATTTGTTTATTTAATTTTACTTATTTGATTGTTTTTTCAACATTTTAAGCGGCTTTGTCTTCGCCTTTGTTCTCTAAAGCACCAATTACGCGTTGGATTGGAGATTGAAGTAATGCTACTACATCTGCAATTAACTCGTTTTTAGATTTCAGACTAACTAAAGCATCTAACTGGTTGTCGCCCATAAATACCATTTGTTCAACATAAGCTGCTTTTAATGCTGGCTTTTTGTCTCCCTTACGAAATTCTTTAATGATCTTAGCCGGTGCGTTTGAAACATCGGTAAAAATTAAAGCTGTTTCGCCTTTTAATGCTGGTATTAATTCGGCCAACTTACTGTCGTTAGCGCGCTCAATTGCTTTTTTAAGTAATGTATTTTTAACAACAGTTACCGAGATCTTTTTCTCGAAACACTGTCTGCGAAATGCATTTACTTTTTCAACTGTTAATGTTGAACAATCTGCTAAATAGATCTTATCGTTGGCGTTTAATTTTTCAACCAACTGATCTATTACTTCTGTTTTTTCAGTTTTATTCATTTTTTAGCAGTGTTTTTAGTTAAGTACTTTAGTATCGATGATAATTCCCGCGCTCATAGTGCTGCTTAAAGTAACTGATTTTACATAAGTTCCTTTTGCAGAAGAAGGCTTTAATTTGATAACTGTTTGCAATAACTCATTCGCGTTCTCAGCAATTTTTTCAGCGCTAAAAGACGCTTTACCAATTCCTGCGTGAATAATTCCCGCTTTATCAACTTTAAAGTCAATTTTTCCACCTTTTGAGTCTGTTACCGCTTTGCCGATATCCATGGTTACAGTTCCGGTTTTAGGGTTTGGCATTAAACCACGAGGGCCTAATACGCGTCCTAAAGCACCAACTTTACCCATTACCGAAGGCATAGTAATAATTACATCTACATCAGTCCATCCACCTTTGATCTTCTCGATGTACTCATCTAATCCTACGAAATCCGCGCCTGCAGCTTTAGCTTCTGCTTCCTTATCAGGAGTTACAATAGCCAAAACACGCAAAGTTTTACCAGTACCGTGAGGTAAGGTAACAGTACCGCGTACCATTTGATTAGCTTTACGAGGATCAACTCCTAAACGGATCGCAAGATCCACCGAGGCATCAAATTTAGTAGTCGTAATGTCTTTTACGATCTTTGATGCTTCAGCAACTGAATAAGACTTGCTAGCGTCGAATTTCGCGTTAGCTGCTTTTCTTTTTTTAGTCAATGTTGCCATTTTGTTAAGCTTTTTTGTTTGTTAATAATTGATTTTTTTAGAAAGGTTTTTGGCCTGATACTGTTACACCCATACTGCGCGCTGTACCTGCTACCATGCTCATTGCCGATTCAATCGTAAAACAGTTCATGTCAACAATTTTATCTTCTGCAATCGTTTTAATTTGATCCCATGAAATAGAACCAACTTTTTTACGGTTGCTGGTTGCAGAGCCCGCTTTGATTTTAGTGATCTCCAAAATCTGGATAGCAACAGGCGGACGTTTGATAACGAAATCAAACGACTTATCAGAATAAACATTAATAATAACCGGTAATACTTTACCAGGTTGTTGTTGGGTTCTGGCATTAAATTGCTTACAGAACTCCATAATGTTTACCCCTTTTGCACCTAAAGCAGGTCCGATTGGAGGAGAAGGGTTAGCAGCGCCACCTTTAATTTGCAATTTTACAATTGCCGATAACTCTTTTGCCATTTTATTTTATTTATTTGTTTTTATTGTTGGTTTTTCGTTTTTAGTTCCGGTAACTACCGGGTTACTTTGAGTTGGAAGCAGCAAAGCACCTCTTAAAAACTAATCCACCTTCAATGCGTTATTACTAATTAATAATTTATAAATCCTTAATTTAAAAGTTAAAAATAAGTTTGCCATTCTTTTAAATTTTGACTTATTACTTTTGCATTAATTTCTTATTCTCTTTCAACCTCACCGTAATTCAATTCAACTGGTGTTTTACGGCCAAAGATCTTAACGGTAACTTTAATTTTCTTTTTGTCTTCCATAACCTCTTCAATTACACCGTTAAAGCCATTGAAAGGACCATTTATAACTTTTACCGATTCGCCAACCACGTAGTTTGATGCTACAGTGCCTTCGCTTTCGGTTAATTCATCTACTTTTCCTAAAATACGGTTAACCTCACTAATGCGCATAGGTACCGGATCTCCGCCTTTTGTTTCACCTAAAAAGCCAATTACACCGGTAATATTCTTAATAATGTGAGGGATCTCACCCGAAAGGTTTGCTTCAATTAATACATATCCCGGGTAAAAAGAACGCTCTTTGGTAGTTTTTTTACCATTACGGATCTGGATCACCTTTTCCGTTGGAATAAGAACTTGCGATACAAAATCGTTTAATTTTAAACGTGTAATCTCAACTTCAATATATTGTTTTATTTTTTTCTCTTGCCCGCTAATAGCACGTACTACGTACCATTTTTTGGTTGAGGTGTCAGTTTTTACTGTATCGGCCATTTTAAATCTTTAAAAATTACTTAATAATGTCGTAAGCTTGTTTCATTAACAGATCAAACACCTTGTCCATTCCAAAAACCACCATGGCTATGATAACCGAAGATATCAAAACAACAATTGCGCTGCTTTGTAACTCAGGCCAGGTTGGCCAGCTAACTTTGTTAACCAGTTCATTTTTGGTTTCTGAAATATATGTTCCTATTTTGCTCATTTTCTTTTCGTTTTTTAGTTACCCAATTCGTTGCACGGGTGGAGAGATTCGAACTCCCATCAACGGTTTTGGAGACCGGTATGCTACCATTGCACCACACCCGTATGCTGTTTTTCCAAGTCCTTTTATAAATGGCAAAATGGCTTCCCGTTTAAGGGAGCCATTTTGCCTATATATTTATGACTATGGCTTAGTCTAAAATTTCAGTTACCTGACCAGCACCTACGGTACGACCACCTTCACGGATAGCAAAGCGTAAACCTTTGTCCATCGCAATTGGGTTAATCAAGTTAACAGTAATAGTTACGTTATCTCCAGGTAATACCATTTCACGACCTGCTTCTAACTCGATTTCTCCAGTTACGTCAGTTGTACGGAAATAGAATTGTGGACGATATTTGTTTTGGAACGGAGTATGACGTCCACCTTCTTCTTTTTTCAAGATATAAACCTCAGCTTTGAATTTAGCATGTGGTTTTACAGTACCCGGTTTAATGATAACCATACCACGTTTGATGTCTTTTTTCTCAACACCACGTAATAATAGACCTACGTTATCACCAGCCTCACCGTAATCAAGGATCTTACGGAACATCTCAACACCTGTTACAGTAGAAGATAATTTCTCAGCCCCCATACCAATGATCTCAACCGCATCAGCTGAGTTGATTACACCTGTTTCAATACGGCCTGTAGCAACAGTACCACGACCAGTGATTGTAAACACGTCTTCAACCGGCATTAAGAATGGTTTTTCTTTATCGCGTGGAGGTAATGGAATGTAGCTATCTACTGCATCCATTAATTCCATAATTTTATCAACCCATTTTGCATCGTTATTCAATCCACCTAAAGCAGATCCACGAATGATAGGAGTGTTGTCACCATCAAATTTGTAGAATGATAATAACTCACGAACCTCCATTTCAACTAAGTCTAATAACTCAGCATCTTCAACCATGTCAACTTTGTTCATGAAAACAACGATACGAGGTACACCTACCTGGCGAGCTAAAAGGATATGCTCACGGGTTTGAGGCATTGGACCATCAGTAGCAGCTACAACAAGGATAGCACCGTCCATTTGGGCAGCACCTGTAACCATGTTTTTTACGTAATCAGCGTGACCCGGGCAATCTACGTGTGCGTAGTGACGGTTAGCTGTTGCGTATTCAACGTGTGAAGTGTTAATAGTAATACCACGTTCTTTTTCTTCAGGAGCGTTATCAATTGAAGAGAAATCACGAACTTCTGCAAGTCCTTTAGAAGCTAATACAGTTGTAATAGCAGCTGTTAAAGTAGTTTTACCGTGATCTACGTGACCAATTGTTCCAATGTTTACGTGTGGTTTGGAACGGTCGAATTTTTCTTTTGCCATAGTTGTTATTTTTTACTTGTTGTTTGTATATATTTTATTTTAATCTTTCACTTTTGTTTTGAGCTACTAATCGAGAGGTTTGCAATCGCAACAACCTCTCAACTTCTCTTAAGAGCTGTTGAGCAGGATTGAACTGCCGACCTCTTCCTTACCAAGGAAGTGCTCTACCACTGAGCTACAACAGCTTATTTGATCGTTTTTGGCCAAATAAACCTTAAAAACCTGCTCAAAATTCGGTTTTTTAAAGAACGGTTGGCTTTACATGCCAAAAGTCCCGTTTTTTGGGACTTTCAAAAAAATAAAAAAACCGGTAAACAAGTTCTTTATCCTTTTGTCGCCTCTCGTACCAGGCGTATTTATCAACTTCACTCTCAATCTTTAACCCTTTATAACACAATTTTAAGAGCGAAAGACGGGTCTCGAACCCGCAACCTCCAGCTTGGAAGGCTGGAGCTCTACCAATTGAGCTACTTTCGCTTATTATTTAAGATTTTTGATCCTAGACCCGAGATTTTAAATCTAAAATCGCTAATCTGAAATCTTAAATTTCAATAGCCTGTGGGGACAGGAGGATTCGAACCTCCGAAGTCGAAACAACAGATTTACAGTCTGTCCCATTTGGCCACTCTGGTATATCCCCTTACAAAAAAAGAGCCGAAGAAGGGACTCGAACCCCCGACCTACTGATTACAAATCAGTGGCTCTACCAGCTGAGCTACTTCGGCTTTTTTGTTTTTTTAAAGAACTGCCCTCAAAAAGGGATGGCAAAGGTAGTAATACTTTTTACTTTAACAAAATATTTATTGAATTTTTTTGATGTTTTTTTTATTTTTTTTCTCTTTTTTTCTTTCTAAAAAATTCCGGGCCAAATATACGTGTTATTTTATAATTCTTAATTCGTTTGGAAAATAATTGTTTATGCGGTTTGGCAGCACTTTAGCCCATCCCAGCCCTTTGTTCTTATAAGTTATTAACACCAATCCTTTTACAGGAGAGTTATGTTCGAAATTTTCTTTTTTAAGAAATTTTATAGCCTGCTCGTGATCTAATTCTAAAATAGGCACCGTTTTATTTAAGCTGTTAACTAAAGCCAGCTCATGATCAGGAACCATATCTTTTCCTTTTATTTCGCCTATTACAGCCCCGGCCTTCTTAAAATAAAACTGTTTTTCAAAAGCAATTAAAAAATTTAACGCCGCTGCATTTAAGATATGAAAGCGCTCATTCTTTTTTATGATATGATCATCACTCAATTCTAAAAACGGCGCCAGTATTGCCAACTCGGCTTTTGTAATTTCCAAGGATGATCTTTTTTTTGATTGGAATACAGTTTGTTCTGAGCCTGTTTTTCTTAATACTGCGCAGAAAAAACCTTCGCTTTTGGTTAAGTGCGGGTAAAACCTATATCCATGGCTCGTTTCAACAATACCCCAATCTTTATTGATCGTGATTGGAACGTATTCCAAATTATATTCGTTTATCATCCATTCTACAATCTCCTCGTCTTCCTCAACAGAGTAAGAGCAGGTGCTGTAAACCAAAATACCATTTTCTTTTAAAGTGGGTATAAGATCAGCCAGGATTTTTTTTTGGCGCACGCTGCAGGCAATCACGCTTTCTTCACTCCAGTAATCCACCGCATCGGCCTGTTTACGAAAAAGTCCGCTCCCACTGCAAGGCGTATCAATAACAATAGCATCAAAAAAAGCACCCAACTCGTTAAATTTTTCTGTATCATTATTAGTAACTATGGTATTGGTAGCCCCCCATTTGCTTAGGTTCTCCACCAAAATACCGGCACGTGATTTTATAAATTCGTTGGCAATTAATAAACTCTCATTATTAATCAGCGAATTTATTAATGTGCTTTTGCCGCCCGGCGCAGCGCAGCCATCCAGTACTTTTACAGGTTTTGTAAGATCTACGGTTTGTTTTAAGACCAGCTGAATAAACATACTTCCTGGCTCCTGCACATAATAACAACCCGCATGAAATAAAGGATCGTATGTAAATGAAGGTCGTTCATTTATATAATATCCTTCATCACTCCAGGTAACTTTATCATTCAATTCAAAATCAAGCTGTGTTTTTTTAAAGGGATTTAAGCGTATAGAGGTTATTTTGTTTTCTTCACTATGCGCTTCCAAAAAGGCTTCAGCATTAAAATGCGCTAACTTAGATAAGCTGTTTAAAAGTTGTTGTGGGAGCTTTACCATATTTAATTTTTAAACATTTTCTTTGTTGCGTGGATTTTTCAGAACACAAAGTAAAGAAATTATTGCTAAGCCCCGAAATGGCCGAGCACAAAATAAAGCAGTGGTGCGCTTACCAGGAACGCTCGCAAAACGAGACCCGCTACAAACTTTACGAATACGGTTTAAAAGAACTTGAAGTAGAGGAGATCATCTCTAAACTAATAAGTGAGAATTTTTTGAATGAAGAACGTTTTGCTATGGCTCTTGCCGGCGGTAAATTCAGAATAAAGCATTGGGGTAAAATTAAGATCAAAATAGAATTGAAGAAACACAAGATCTCTGATTACTCCATTAATAAGGCCTTAAAAAGTATTGATGGTGATGATTATATAAATATGCTTACTTTAGTTCTCGAAAAAAAAATAATCCAAACAAAGGTAAAAGAAAAACAAAAACTATTTTATACTGTTTTAAATTATGCCGTATCGCGGGGTTATGAGCGAGACTTAGCCAGCGACCAATTAAATAAATTATTGAAATAACATAACATGAATTTAGATCTTAAAAATAAACGTGCCATAGTTTGCGGGAGCACACAAGGCATTGGCAAAGCTGTAGCACTTGAGCTGGCCAACATGGGCGCCAATGTAACATTAATTGCAAGAAACGAACAAGCCTTAAAAAGTACGAAAGCAGAATTAAGCAATAACGGTTCGCAGCTACACTCATATATATGTGCAGATTTTAGCGAGCCTCAAAAATTAAAAGAACTGGTTGAACAATTCATTCAACGTAGTGGTTTTGTGAACATTTTGGTAAACAATACAGGTGGCCCCCCTTCGGGCCCAATTACCAATGCTAAAACAGATGAATTTCTTTCTGCTTTCAATAATCATTTAATTTGTAATCATGTATTAACCCAGGCCTGTATGGAAGGCATGAAACAAAGTGGTTATGGCAGGGTGATAAACGTTATATCTACTTCCGTTAAACAAGCTTTACCAAATTTGGGTGTAAGTAATACCATTCGCGCAGCGGTAGGTAACTGGGCAAAAACAATGGCCAACGAGCTCGGAAAATTTGGCATTACAGTAAATAATGTTCTTCCCGGGGCAACTGCCACACAACGTTTATCAACCATTATTGAAAATAAAGCATTAAAAACAAATGTAAATAGCAACGAAGTAAAGCAGGAAATGCTTCATGAAATTCCTCTTGGCAGGTTTGCAGACGCAAGTGAAGTGGCAAATGCGGTTGCCTTCTTAGCCTCGCCGGCAGCGGCTTACATTAATGGTATTAACTTACCTGTTGATGGGGGAAGAACAGCTTCATTGTAGAAATTAACAATCGGGTGTTTATTTCAGTTAACGCACATGTGTTACTAAAACATTAAGTAGCAGGCAAAAGCAGGCAGTTACTTAAGGTATTTTAGTGCCATGATAAAATACTTATTTATTCTGGTTAACGCATTCACCGTATTCTTATATAGTTTATTTGGTGGAGATAATGGAATTACTGTATCCGGTAACATTCCTAAAACGATAACAGCAGGGCAAGAAGTGCCTATCGAGCTTAAGGTGACTAAAGGTACCATGAGCGGCTTTGCTAAACTTCAGTTAGAATTACCTGAAGGTTTAACATTAAAAGAAGGTGATAACCGTGGTGCCAACTTCAGTTTTGCAGATGGCGTTGCAAAATGGGTTTGGGCAAGCCTTCCGAGCGAATCGGATATTATTGTTAAAGCTACTTTGGTTGCTTCATCGGCAGCTTCGGGTGCTAAAACAATTGGAGCAAAATATTCTTATGTAGAAAACAATGCCAAACAGGTGGTTGAAATGACACCAATTGAAATAACTGTTGAGGCAGGCTCTGGTTCTACTACCACAGCCAATACAAATAATGTTACTACTACACCAACAGAAACAACTGCAGTTACTACCAATAACAATACAAGCACAACTTCAACACCAACTAATACTGAATCTACCACATCATCCAATAAAGAACCAGCAGGTAAAGTAACTGTTATAAGAACAATTACTAAAGGTTCGAGTGATGCTGAATATATTGTGAATTTAAAAATACAAAAAGGTGCTACAAGGGGGTTCGCAAGATATAGCGATGATCTGCCAGCGGGGCTTACTGCTAAAGCAATTAGCACCGATGGTAGTTCTTTTTCAGTTGCCGATGGTAAAGTAAAATTTGTTTGGGTTAGTGTTCTCTTAAAAGATGAATTGGAATTATCTTATTCATTAACCGCTAAAGCTTCAGTGTACGCTACTCTAAAAGGCGAATACTCTTATTTAGAAGATAATCAAAGTAAAAAATACGCTTTACCTTCAGAACAGTTGGCTATTACTATATCTGAAGGTGTGGCAAATACAACAACTACAACAGCTACCGAACCAACCAATACAAATACAGTAGTAACCACACCAACAGTGGCTGTTACAACACCTACTGAAACTACTACTACACCTACAGTTGCCGTTACAACACCAACCGAGGCAGTTAGTACAACTACAACTGCGGCAGTTACGCCAACTGAAAATGTAGCAGTTACAACACCAACAGAAACGCCTTCAAACACCAATGATAATACAACTACAAATAACAACACCAACACCAACACCAACACAGTAATTGAGACTACTACAAAACAAGAAGGTAATGTAAATTACATGGTACAAATTGGTGCTTTTACAAATGGAAACGTTACAGCTTCTGTTCTAAAACGCCAGTTTCACATATCAGAGAATATTAAAAGCGAAATGCAGGGTGGTTTCTCTAAATTCATGGTAGGTTCTCATAGCGAATACAAAGGAGCTCGTGATCAAAGAGAACGCATCAGAAACAATAACGGCGTTAAAGGCGCATTTGTTGTTGCTTATAATCAAAGCAAGCGTATTACTGTTCAGGAAGCTTTAATGATTAGCAATCAAAAGTGGTATAAATAGATTTTTTTCTCTATTTTTACAGAACATTAAACCTTATGAGGAAACTAATACTTCTTATCGCTATTTTAGTTTCTGTAACTGTTCGCTCTCAAACAGATACATCTGTCTTGTTTTTGGACAGACTCTCACCAGAAGAATTATTGCAGCATTATATTAACGAAAAAGAACCTGTTTCTTTGTACAAAGGACTTAACGAAAAAGCGGGTGATTCTTTATACAATGTTTTAAATCCCTTAACTATACCAACCGGTACTGTTAATGCGGATGCTCTTTACAGGCCTGGTGTGGATAATAGTGATATTGAAGGCGGGCCGGAGGATACTACCAATTACGCCGATCAAAAATTAAAACCAAAAATATCTTTAGGCATGGGTCGTTTAGGTTACCACGGTGATCTATACACAAAACATTTTCAATCCCCGCTTACCGCGCGCCAGGCATTCGATCTTAATATATCACAACGTTTAACACGTTACCTACAGGTTAATTTTAATATCATGTTTGGTAAGTTAGGCGCAAACGAATACCTGCTTAACAGGAATGAGAATTTTCTTTCTGAGATAAGAGCCGGAGGTGTAAATTTAATGTACGATTTCGGAAATTTTATTCCGGATATGTATAAAGTACGACCTTTTGTAAGTCTTGGAGTTACAGGCTTTGAGTTTTTAAGCAAAACAGATAGAATGGATAAGGATGGTAACGTTTACCATTACTGGAGTGATGGAAGTATCAAAGATAAAGCAGAGGGATCGGCAGATGCTCAAAATGCAAAAGACCTGGTGCGTGATTATTATTACGAAACCGATATTCGTGAAAGTAATTTAGATGGCTTTGGTAAATATCCTGAACGTGCTTTTGCTTTTCCAATTGGTGCAGGCGCAATTTTAAAAGTAACAGACAGGCTTGATTTTAAATTTAATTTTCAATACTTCTTTTCTACAACCGATTATTTAGATGGTGTTTCTAATAAAAGTCTTGGAGATAGGGTAGGCACCAAACAAAAAGATAATTTCACTTACTCATCCTTCGCATTGCAATACGATCTTATTACTAAACCTCGCCAAAAGAAAAAATTGGCTCAGGATACTCTTAACGATGCTTTTTGGCTGGCTTTTGATAAGGAAGACAGAGATAAAGATGGTGTGCCTGATATGAATGATGATTGCCAGGGAACAGAAGCTAGTGTAGCAGTTGATGAAAAAGGTTGTCCGTTGGATGATGATAAAGATGGTATTCCTAATTACAGGGATGATGAGTTGGCAACGCCTTTGGGTGTGCCGGTAAATGAAAAAGGTGTTGGCCAAACCGATGATTACTGGGCTGCATGGTACGAGCAGTACATGAATGATTCAACCGGGGTTGGTGCAAGTACCGAGTACGTTGGTAATTATTTTGCATTAGATAAGAAAAAAACAAAGCTGGGCAGTCAGAAAGAAGCTTTTACGGTAGAACTGGTAAGGTATAATGGTTCTATTCCTTCAGATGAACTGGCATTTTTATTAAGTATTGGCGATATTAACTCAACCACTTTAGAAGATGGTACAACGGTAGTTTATACTTCTGGAAGTTATGATAAAGTAAGCACGGCTGTTAAGCGCAGAGATGAATTCAGAAAAGATGGTAATAAAAATGCAGGTGTATCGCGTATAAAAGGCAAAAACATTACACAGGTAAGCGATGAAGAATTAGCGGCTTTAATTAAGAAAGAAGACGAAGAATTTGCCAAACTAACCGCTGCTAATAATGCTACTTCAACAGTTACAGGTACCAACAGCGCTACAACCAATACAGCTTCGGTAAATACAAATACAACGGAGTTGATAGTTGATGATGTCTTTAGCAAAACCGATGTTGTGTACCGTGTGCAACTAGGAGCTTTTAAAAATAAAATTTCTACCAGTGTATTTAACACCAGTGCAGGCGTATTAGAACTAAAAACAGGTGAAAGCATTTTTCGTTACGTTACCAAAGGTTATAAAACTATTGAAGAAGCCGCAGCTGTGCGAGCTGACTTAGTAGTGCAGGGTTATTCCGATGCATTTGTAACTGCCTATAAAGAAGGTAAACGTGTGCCGTTAAACACAACAAAAGCAACGGTAGATAAAAAATATAAAGAAGACTTGAACGAAGAAAAGATTTTTAGTTCAGTAGATAAAAAATTAGTAACCTTTAAAATTCAGTTGGGTGCTTTGAAAAAACCTATCCTCGAAAAAATGACGGATGAGAAATTTAAAGATATTAAAGACGTTGAAAAACAAACTACTGTTTCAGGAAGTATTCGTTACTCATCTGGTAGTTTTAGTGGATTAAATGCCGCTGAAAAATACCAGAAAGAGCTTATCGACAAAGGCTTTGGAGATGCCTTTATCATTGCTACCTTCAGAGGCGAGATCATATCTATACAAGAGGCTATGGAGTTGTTGAAGTAGATATACGATCTTTTAATGAATTTTATTACTTTCATTTTACTGGGAATAATTAATCGGTTACAAATAGTCAAAGCCGATAATAGAAAACTTAGCCAATAGTTAAAATACTGGTTGCAGATTTTTGTGTAATTAAAAATGACAATAGCAAAAGCTCTAAAGAGATGATTTCTAAACAAAAAAAATATTTTTTTCTTATTATATTTTTAGTTGCATTTCTTTTATTATGGAAAATCGGAAAATATGATTTACAGGAATGGGATGAATCGCGAAATGGTGTTAATGCTTATGAAATGTTACAGAATAAAGATTTTGTAAATTATTATTACAATAATCAACTCGATACATGGAATGCCAAGCCCCCACTCATGATTTGGTTAATTGGAATTTCATATAAAATATTTGGCTTTAATGAATTTGCTTTAAGATTTCCCACTTTTATAAGTGCGATCATTTTTTTTATTTTTTGTTTCAAAATTATTGAATTATTAAGTAGTACCTTTAAGGCATTTTTATGTTGTCTTATATTACTCTCCTGTAAAGCTATTTTAGGCAACCACGTAGGCTTAACCGGAGATTTTGATATGCTGTTAATATCGTTATTAACCGCTTCCGTTTATTATTTTATTTTATATATCGAATATCAGAAAAAACACGCTGTTTTTCTCGTTGCAATTACAACCGGCTTTGCATTTTATACAAAAGGACCTGCCTGTTTGATCTTTATACCAGGGTTTATTATTTATGCAGTTGTTAAAGATAAGTGCATTGAATTACTTAAAGATAAGAAAATATGGATTTCCATAGCACTTTTTATTACAATAGTAAGTTCATGGTTATTACTTGTTTTTTCGTTTGGTAAAACAACAGATCATTCGTTTTACGGAAGCAAAAATTCAATTGAAACAATGATAATTTATGATACATTTAATAGGCTTACAAATACAGATTTCGGTCATACAAATGTACATGATAATTATTTTTTTTTCGCAGTAATTGATGCACGATTAAATCTATGGAATTATCTGTTTTATTTAGGCATAGTATTCGGCTTATATGGTATTATTAGTAATAGGAAAAAGCTTAAGCTTTATATATGTGATGATTCAAAACGACTAATTCTTCTTTCTGTTTGCCTGATCTTGCCTTTATCAATCGTATTAACCCTTGCTATAGATCAAAACAATTGGTATTTGGCTCCAATTTTTATGTTTATAGTGTTTATTATAGTAGAAACAATTTTTTTTATTGGCAATAAATGGAAGCCATCATACTTTATAATTTTAATGCTATTTGTTTTTACATTTGGGCGACATTTATCTTATTTGTATTGTTTACCAAACGACGCTAATATTGCTTTATCTTCAAATCAAAATTTTAAAGACAAAAAAATAATTGTAACTGAGAATTTAAAACAAAATATTTTACTTTATTTTAAATGGTTGAACATGAATATTGTAAAAACAAATAAAATTGATGACCTTGCTAATTTTAAAGGTGAGTTATTGTTAATTAATAAAAATTCAATAAATAATGCGCTTACTAAAAGTATTGAGCCGTTGCATTATTTTGAAGAATATTGCCTGGCGAAAATTAAATAATATCAATCGTTTATGAATTCTGTAATTGAAATAAGTGTTGTCATCCCTGTTTATAATGAAGAGGGAAATGTTTTTCTTCTTTTTGAGCGGCTTAATAATGTGTTTGATAAATTAAATGTTTCAAAAGAATATATTTTTATTAATGACGGAAGCAAAGATAAATCTATTGAGAGAATAAAAAGTCTTGCTAAAGAATATGGTTATGTGAAATTTGTAAATTTTAGTAGAAATTTTGGTCATCAGATCGCAGTTTCCGCCGGACTTGATTATGCAAATGGAGAAAAAATTGTAATTATAGATTCTGACCTTCAAGATCCACCCGAATTAATTTATGATATGTATATAAAAATGAAAGAGGGGTATGAAGTAGTATATGCTAAAAGAAAATCGCGAGAAGGCGATCCATTAACAAAAAAAATTACAGCAAAATTATTTTACAGGATCTTATCTAAAATTACCGAAATAAATATCCCGGTTGATACAGGAGATTACCGAATAATGGAAAAAAAGATTGTTGAAATTTTAAAAAATATGCCTGAACAGGAAAAATATTTACGTGGCCAAATTGCGTGGACTGGTTTTAGACAAACTTTTATTGAATTTAACAGGCACGAAAGACATTCAGGAAACACCGGATATCCTTATAGTAAAATGTTCCGTTTTGCATTCAATGGCATTACTTCCTTCTCCAATTTTCCTTTAAAATTTGCAACATATTCAGGTTTTATTGCTGCTTTTATAGCGTTTCTCTTAATGATCTACGCTTTATATTCACGTTTTATTATTAAAGATTATGTGCCGGGTTGGGCATCGCTTATGATATGCATTCTTTTTTTGGGAGGAGTTCAATTAATTAGTTTAGGTATAATCGGCGAATATATTGCAAGACTTTCAGCAAATATCAAAAAAAGGCCACTTTATATAATTGACGAAACTAATATTGCAAAATAATAATGAATATTAAGTATATCGTAAATTGCAATTAAAGCAAGGAGGTTTTGTTAACGCCAACTCATCTGCAACCCAATAACCAAACATAATGGAGTTTTTTTGGTTAGCGCTTAAATATGTAACTTCACGTAGCAGAAGACCGAGCCTAGCCACCATACATTAAAGGTAATTTTAAGAAATCTACCTGTAACATTTTCACATACTTAATCGTCTTAAATAAAATTAATTACCAGGCTATGAAAATAAATATTAAAAAAACTTTACTAACTGTTTTGTTATCATTACAATTTATAACTGCATTTGGACAAACGAAAAAAGACAAAATTATTTTTTTAACGGATTTTTATGAAAATTTCTTACAAAAAGTAAAAACAGACAATAAAAGTGTAGACAGTATTTACAAAGAAAACATACAAAACCCAATATACGATAAACACTTTAAAGAAAGTGAATATGCTCTTATTGTTAACGACTTTTTTGCTTCACCAATAAAAAACACTTCTGAACTAACAAAATCAATTCACAGAATTACCACAAATAAAGAAACAATAAACACAAAAATAACCGGTGCTTTAAAAAAGAGTAGGCAAAATATTATAAACGACAGCTTGACCATTTATATCATTCCCGTAAATCCCAACAATAAAGCCGTTATAACAGCAATGAATGGAATAATGGGTTTGACTGCCGGTTCGAAACAGATTATTTTAACAATCGAACCTGACATAGCTGGCTGGGAAAATATGCTTGAGTATGCCGTTGCTCACGAATTTAATCACGCCTATTGGACAAATATAAACTTTGGTAAATCGGCCAAATGGACACTACTTGACTACTTAGTATTTGAAGGAAGAGGCGACTATTTCGCTCATTTGCTTTACCCAAATGTAATAGCACCCTGGACAAAAGCCTTAACCGAAAGTCAAAAATCAGATTTATGGAATAAAATTAAACCGAATTTGCAAAGTGAAGACATTAGCTACCACATGGAAGTAATGTTTGGTTCAAAACATTACCCTGTTTGGGGTGGTTATGCCCTGGGTTACGATATTGTATTAACAGCATTAACAGGTAATGAAAACATAAAACCAGGCAGTTGGACAAATCTTGATTCCGACAAAATTTTAGGAAAAAGTAAATACAAATAAAAACTACCGCTGGCAATTTACCGGTAAATAGTCCAACTAAAGGCAGAAATAAATTTTTTGTAAGATCAATCGTGAAATTGAGAAATAGTTAGTTTATAATTTAAACCCAATCACTAAAATGTCATCTACCTGCTCGTGTGGACCTTTCCAGGCAAGGTGTTCGGCTTTTATGTTATCGTGCTGTGTTTTAAAATCCAGCGAAGAATTTTTTATAATGAGGTCTTTAAATTTACCGGTGCTGTATTTTTTTTCTTTCTGTCCGCCAAACTGGTCGGCATAACCATCAGTAAAAATGTAAAAGCTATCACCTTTGCTTAAATTAAATGTATGTGTGGTATAAGCGATCTTGTCTTCACGATCGGCCTGCTTGGTGCCAATAGGTATTTTATCTGCTTTAATTTCATTTAATTCACCATTTGCTACAACCCATAACGGGCGCATAGCGCCGGCATAATCCAAAGTATTGGTCTTATGGTTTATTTTACAAATAGCACAATCCATGCCGTCCTTTGATTGAGATTCGTTTTTATAAAGCGTTTCCAAAACACCGTTATTTAATTCAAATAAAATATCTTTTGGGTCAATGATCTTTTGCTCGTTTACAATTTTGTTTAATAAATTATATCCTATTAAACTCATAAATGCTCCGGGAACGCCATGGCCCGTACAATCAATGGCCGCAATAATGCTAATATCATCCATGTGCGCAAACCAGTAAAAATCGCCACTTACAATATCTTTTGTCATGTAAAGTACAAAAGAGTTAGGAATGTATTTTTGAATGAGTTTATCTTCCGGCAAAATAGCGTGCTGTATTTTTTTAGCGTAAGAGATACTGTCTGTAATATCTTTATTTTTTTGCTCAATTATTTTTTGCTGGCGTTTCGATTCGGTAATGTCGCTGTCAATAATAATGATCTTTTTTATTTGATCGTTCTCATCAAAAATAGGCGTAAGGGTAGAGGCTTCCCAAACTTTGTTCTCAGGATCTTTAGTATTATACGATTCGTATTTTACCGAACGTTTGGTAGATACAGCTTCATCTACAAAATCTCTTATTGCAGAATTATTGCTTGAAGTAAAGATGTTTAGTTTTTTCTCTAATATCTCGGCTAAAGTAATTTTGTTTAAACGAGAAAAACTTTCGTTCACATATTCAATATCGCCATTGGGTTTTAAAATCAATACCACATTGTCTGTACGACTTGCTACTATTGAGAGCTGCTCTAACTCTTTATTGGCTTCGGCAATTATTTCCGATTGTTTTTCAATTTCTTTGGTACGCAAGGCAACTTTTTCCTCTAATAATAAATTTTCTTTTTGAAGCGCTTTTAAACGGTAGCGTACAAACGAATAGATGATCACAAAGGCCATTACCACTACCAATACCCAAAACCACCATTTTTTCCATATTGGAGAGAGGATAACGAATGAGAAGGTAGTTGGTTCACTCCAAACATCTTCTTCGTTCTTGGCCTGAACAACAAACGTATACGAGCCTGCCGCAAGATTAT
Organism: Bacteroidia bacterium; assembly: GCA_016787705.1. Lineage (GTDB taxonomy): Bacteria > Bacteroidota > Bacteroidia > B-17B0 > Aurantibacillaceae > Aurantibacillus. The sequence continues at coordinate 634,923 of JAEUTP010000017.1, forward strand.
TATAGTTAATTAATTTACCTTCGTTGGCATATAACCAATCGGCATCAAGTCCGGTTAGTTTATAACGGTACGAAAGCTTTTCGGGGTTCTTCAGCCAAATGGCATCAAAGGTAAATGCAAGGTTATTTTGTTTGTAGCTAAATTCAAATAACGAATCAATCGGAAAAGGTTTATAGTTTACCTGTAAACCTTTAATAAAGGTAAGTGGCTTAATAGAGTCTAACGATTCAACTTTGGTTCTGTAAATTAAAACACCGTTATTAGTGCCACTGTAAAATTTATCCTGCCCCAGGAATACCGCGTTGAGGTTGGGTTCCAGGTCACCGTCAAACAAATCGTAATAACTTACTGTATTATCTACACAATTAATTTTATCAATACCTTTTGAGTTGATAGAAAAAACAAGATCGCCTGATGAAACTAATTGCTGCGGTTGCTCATCGCGCAAACCATTTTGTTGGGTAAAAGAAATAATGCTTTTGCCGTCGTATTTAATAACACCGTTGGCGTTTGAAGAAGCCCAAATGTTGTTGTATTTATCTTTGCAAATAGAAACAATAGTATTTGAGTTTAATTTAAATTTTTGCGTCAGGCTTATAAATTTGTCATTCTCTAAAACCTGTAAGCCGCCCCCATCTGTTGCTATATAAAGCTGTCCGTTGTTATCTGTTAATGCTTCGTACACATAGTTACTGCCAAGGCCTTCGGTTTCTGAATATGTTTTTTCAACTTTAAATTCTCTTGTATCAAGATCTACTTTTGCTTTTATTAAACCGCCACCAAGCGTAGAAATGTAAACGGTTGTATTATCTGCAAAATAAATATTAGATACATTATCGTTTGAAAGACCTTTGTTTTGCGAATTAATAACAGTACTGCTTTTGTTTTGAGAGCCCAATTCAATAATACCATTGCCGTAAGTGCCAAACCAAATACTACCATCGGGCGCTTTGGTAGCACAGGAAATGGTGAATTTTGTAGCTTCCTGTATTTTTGTAACAATGATCTTTCCTTCATCATCTGTCATTATTTTTGAAATACCGTTAACCGTTCCTATCCAAACGGCATGATCATTATCGGTAGCAATGGCAAGTATTTTATCATCGCTAAGACCTTTTAAACTATTAATAAAATCATACCGGCGATCGTAAAACTGACTTATGCCTTTTTTAGAAGCTATCCATATCTGTTTGGCATTATCTATAAATAATTGATTGATACCGGTAGTTTGCAAATACTTTTCGTAATTGTAAATAGAGATGATGCCGTTTTGTATTTGAAGAAAACCATTTTTCTCGGTAGCAATAATGGTTTTATTGGGTACCTGCATGTTGGCATTTATAACGGTGCCAAGAGTCCAGTTGGCAAAGAATGGAATGCGTTCTATTTTAGAATTACTGAGATTGTAAGAACAAACTCCCGAATCCTGCATAGAGATCATGATACGTTTTTCTTCAAAAGAAATATCACGCACTATATTGTCCGGCAATCCAATTTTGTTAGAGATGATCTTAAAAGAAGCCCTGCCAGTAACATTGGTTATTTCTGTAATACCACCATCTGTAGCACACCATAAAGTATTCTTATGATCTGTGATAAGTTTGTAAACAACATTATCGCTTAATCCTTTATCTGAATTAAAATTTTTAATTTCATTATTTTTAAGTGTGTAAATACCATTGCCGTAAGTGGCAAAACAAAGTGTTGATTTAATCTCGCAAAAGGAAGTTATTTTTTCTTCATTCGGTTTTAGTTTAAGATCGAGGGAATCTATCTTGTTGTTTTTAAACGAATAAACTTTACCAATGTTGGTGCCTATCCATGCTGTACCTTTACTATCAATAAAAATAGCCGTAATATTCTTTTTAAGAATAGGATTTTCTTTTGCAATTTGTACAGATGTTTTTCCGTCAAATTTATAAAGGCCTTCAGCTGTACCTATCCACAAAAAGCCCTGTTTGTCTTGTGTAATGGTGTTTACAGCAACATCTTTTTTGCCTGTAAATGAGAAATAGTTTTTTACCTGGAGTTGTGGGAATAGAATGGAAGAACAAAAAACAAGAACTAACAGTATTTTATTCTTCGTTAGCACAAATTAAAATTAAGCTTTTGGTTTTAAAGTGGCCTTCACATCAACAATAATAATAGAAGCAATTTTTTGATTTACCACTTTTGGTATTTTAATGTTATGATCTTCTAAGGGCACTTCAAAGCTCGATTCAACCATCATTTCTTTATCTTTAATGGTGATTTTTGTTTTAATGATCTTTTCTTTTTCGGTACCATGAATATTAAACGTGCCTTTTGCTCTTACAGTATAGGTGCCATTCTTGGTAAAATCAATATCTTCAATTATCTTGCCTTTAAAGGTTGCATTGGCATACTTCATGGTTTCCATATAATTTTCCTGGAAATGCTCTTTCTGCAAGCCACTGTTAAAGCCATCAAAGGAATCGATATTCACCGAAAAAGCCACATTTTTATTACCACAATCCAAAGCCCCAACCGTTTTGTTAGATTGGGCCTTAATAAGCTCAAGAGGGGCTTCTGATGTAAATTTGGTATTACCGTCTTTACATATAAATACCTGTGAAAAGCAAGTGCTAAAAGCTGCAAAAAAGAAAGTAAAAAAAATGCCTTTCATTAATTTTATTTTTAAATTATAGTAAATATAAGAAATTGCTTTTATTAACCCAAAGCTTGTTTAAGATCATCAATAAGATCCTCAACATCCTCAACACCAACACTTAAACGCAATAAATTATCTACTACGCCCGCTTTTTCCCTTTCTGCTTTTGGTATAGAAGCATGTGTCATAGTTGCTGGATGATTGATCAATGATTCAACACCGCCCAAACTTTCTGCTAAAGAAAACACCTTAAAGGATGAGGCAAGCTTAAAAGTATTCTCAATACTTTTATCTTTTAAAACAATAGAGATCATACCACCAAAATCGCGCATTTGTTTTTTTGCTATTGCATGGTTTGGATGCTCTGCAAAACCAGGCCAGTAAACTTTTTCAATTTTTGGGTGGGTCTTTAAGAACTCAGCTATTTTCTTGCCGTTAAAGCAATGGCGCTCCATACGTAAATGCAATGTTTTAATACCACGCATCACTAAAAAACAATCCATAGGGCCAGGGTTAGCACCGCAGCTGTTTAATATAAAATATAATTGCTCCTGTAGCTTATCATCATTTGTAATTAAAGCACCCATTACCACGTCGCTATGGCCACCCAAATATTTTGTTACCGAGTGCATAACAATATCAGCACCTAAAGCCAACGGATTTTGTAAATAAGGCGATGCAAAGGTGTTATCTACCGCTAACAAAATTTTATTTTCTTTTGCAATTTTAGAGCAGGCTTCAATATCAATGATCTGCATGGTAGGATTGGTAGGCGTTTCGGCCCAGATCAATTTTGTATTGGCGTTCACATATTTTTTAATGTTATTCGCGTCAGTCAAATTAATGAAATGAAATTTAATGCCGTAATTCTCAAATATCTTTGTGAACATTCTGTAAGAGCCGCCATAAAGATCATCGCCGGTAATCACTTCATCACCGGGGCGTAATAATTTCATTACAGCGTCGGTGGCGCCCATACCACTACTAAAGCAAATGCAATGTTTGCCGTTTTCTAAAGCTGCAATATTTTTTTGTAACGCTTCTCGTGTTGGATTTTTGCCACGCGCATAACCATAACCTTTATTGGTGCCAGGCGATTCCTGCACATACGTGGAAGTTTGAAAAATAGGTGTCATAATAGCACCGGTAGATGGATCGGCATCTGCGCCCGCGTGAATGGCTTTTGTGCCAAATTTATGTTTTGAAAAATCAGTCATAGTTTAGTTTTTAAAGCAATAAATGAGGGTATAAAATTGGCAAAAAAAATCTACATATTGGCAGGTTTTTTATGTTTCCACCGGCGATGACTCCAAAGCCATGCAAAAGGCTGCTCATGAATGTTATTTTCTAAGGCCTTTACGTATAGTTCGGTAATTTGCCCATCTGTAAGGTCTTTAGGATTTTCTGTTAACACCAAAGCGTCTAGCTCGTATTTACCGCGTTTTAATTTATGTATGGGTATATAAACCACAGGATAATTAAATTTTTTTGCTATCTTTTCGCTGCCCCAAAAAAAAGCAGTATCCTGGTTTAAAAAGGTTGTCCAATACGCACTTTCCGGTGGTGGAGTTTGATCGGATATTAAACCCACACTTGTAGATATATTTTCTTTTCTAAGTCGTAGAAGATCTTTAAACGTATCGCGCATGGGTATAAAGTTACCACCAAAGCGCTGCCTTAAATTAAGAATAAATTTATCGAAGCTTTTGTTTGACAAAGGATGATAGACACCTGTAAGGAGCTGGTCAAAAGAAAGAATGTGTATAATAGCACTCCACTCCCAGTTACCAACATGCCCAAGCACCATAATAATGCTTTGTTTACGATTTGAATAACCGCCCAGGATATTGATGGCGTTTTGGCTAAAAGCGCAATGCTTTTGAAATGTTTTTTTTGAAACCGTGTAAACTTTTAGTGTTTCAAAAATAACATCGCAAAAATGCTTGTAAAATTGTTTGGTTATTTTTTGGATATCTTCTTCACTTTTTTCCGGAAAAGAATTCTTAAGGTTTTGTATCACTACCTTTTTGCGGTACCCAATAACATGAAAAATAATAACATAAAAAAAACTACTGAAAGCATGTAATAACCAAAATGGCCAAAGAGAAATAAAATAGAGCAGTGGAAAAACAAATATATTAAATAACCACTTGTTCAATTTTAGAAGTTTGGTTTTAGTAAGTATTTAGAGTAGAAATCTACAATGTGTTTTACCGCTTCGTCAGCAGTATCAACCAGTTTAAAAAGATCAAGATCAATAGCGTTAATGTTTTTCTCTTCTTCTAACATGGTTGTTTTTAACCATTCTATCATGCCTTTCCAGTATTCACTTCCAACCAAAACTACAGGAAATTGCGCTATTTTATTTGTTTGCACCAGGGTAAGCGATTCAAACAATTCATCCATAGTACCAAAGCCGCCGGGCATGCCAATAAAGCCTTGCGAGTATTTTAAGAAAATAGTTTTGCGAACAAAAAAGTAATCAAAGTTAATGCACTTATCATAATCAATATATTCATTATGTTTTTGCTCAAAAGGCAAATCGATATTTAATCCTACCGATTTTCCCTTGCCTTTCATAGCTCCCTTGTTCGCGGCTTCCATAATACCGGGTCCGCCACCGGTAATAACACCGTAACCTTCTTTCACTAATTTAAATGCTATCTCTTCGGCTATTTGGTAATATTTATTTTCGGGTTTTGTACGTGCGCTTCCAAATATAGAAACACAGGGCCCAATACGACTCATTTTCTCAAAGCCTTCAACAAACTCGCTCATTATTTTAAAGATCTGCCAGCTGTTTTGCGCTTTAATATCATTCCAGTCTTTTTGCGCAAAAGCATTACGTATCTTATCTTCTCCTTCTGGTGTCATACTTTGTGTTTCTTGTTTTAAGTTTCTTGTTCAAGGTTTCTGCAATTGTAAATTGTCAATCAAAAAATTGTCAATTTTATAAGCCGCCTTCTTTTAATCGCTCTGCATTTTCTGCAAATTGTAATTTATCTATCATCTCCTGTATTTCGCCACTCATAAAGCCGGTAAGGTCATACAAGGTTTCGTTTATGCGATGGTCGGTGATCCGGTTTTGTGGGTAATTGTAGGTTCTGATCTTGGCACTTCTGTCGCCGGTACTTACCATTGTTTTACGCTTCTTCGTTGTTTCCTCCAAACGTTTTTGATATTCGATATCATAAATTTTAGAGCGCAACATTTGCATGGCTTTTTCACGATTACCTAATTGGTTACGCTCGGTTTGGCAAGTAACCACAAGGCCTGTAGGCTTATGCGTTAAAATAACCTTACTTTCTACTTTATTTACATTCTGTCCGCCTGCGCCACCGCTTCGTGCGGTTTGCATTTCAATATCCGAATCTTTAATATCAACATCTAATTCTTCTGCTTCAGGTAAAACCGCTAAACTGGCCGCAGAAGTATGTACGCGGCCCGATGCTTCGGTTGCCGGCACACGCTGCACGCGGTGTACACCGCTTTCAAATTTTAAAATGCCATAAGCACCGGGGCCTTTTACGTTAAAGATGATCTCTTTAAAACCACCCATAGTGCCCGGGCTGGAATCTACCACCTCTAACTGAAAACCTTTTTTCTCGCAATAGCGGCTGTACATTTCAAATAAATTTCCTGCAAAAATAGCGGCCTCATCGCCACCGGTTCCGCCTCTTAGCTCCATCACACAGTTTTTATTATCCTCCGGATCCTTTGGTATCAGTAGTAATCGAATTTCTTCAGTTAATTTGGCTTCTTTCTCGCGATTTTCTTCCAACTCGGCTTTGGCCATATCTAAAAAATCCTTGTCCTTTTCGTTAGCCAAAACTTCTTTGGCCTGTTCCATATCTTTCAGTACTTTTTTGTAAACGTTTATTACGGCTACAACTTCGCCAAGCTCTTTATATTCAATATTTAATTTTTTAAATAATTTCATATCAGAGATCACTTTTGGATCTGCCAATTTTGCTTCTACATCTTCGTAACGGCGTTTTATTTCTTCTAATTTATCTAACATAGTAATTTGGGAACGTAAAGGTAATAAATTGCTTACTTCTATTTCAAATAATTATACAATAGTTTAGGCTTGTTTTGATAATTGAGCTAATAGCAGTATAATTGAAGTATTAATGTCACCTATAAAAAATGCTTAGCCTGCTTAATACAATTAAACCCTGGAACTTTTTTGTTTTTGCAGCCATTGTTATTGAATTTGTATTTATGTGGGTTACCCCACCTTTACAGGCGCCTGACGAATTTAACCATTTTTACAGGGCTTACCAGATATCTGATGGGCATTTTTTGCCTGAAAGAACCGCGCACAGACTGGGAGGAGAAGTGCCCGTTTGCTTTAATGATTTTATGACACCTTATTTTTACGCAGCTACAAACATTAAATATGTTTTGTATGACCTCGAGGTGCAGGAATCGGGTAGTGTGGCGTTTAATGATAGTATTAAAGAATTTAAAGATTTTCCAAATACAGCCTACTATTCGCCGGTATCGTATGCTCCGCAAGCCTTTGCCATGTTTATGGCCAGGCAATTTAACTGTAGTGTAAGTATGGTTTATTACGCTGGCCGAATAGGCGGTTTTATATTTTGGTTAGTGATCATGTTTTTGGTTATTAAAATAGTGCCGGTTTACAAATGGCTTTTTACCGTGCTTATTTTGTTGCCTATGAATTTGTATGTAACCAACTCGCTTAGTGCCGATACGGTTACCAATTGTCTGGGTCTTTTATTTATTGCACTGGTATTAAAATTTACGTTTAGTGATAATAAAATTGGTATAAAGCAACTGTTATTGCTTTTGATATTGATTGTATTAATTGCCATGGCAAAAGTGGTTTATGTTGGTGCTATAGTGTTGTTATTTCTTATTCCGCTAAATAAGTTTGTGAATAAATTATGGCGCTTTGGAAGTATAGCTGTTATCTTTTTGGTTGCTTTTACCGTGGTGTATTGCTGGTCTGAAACCATCATGAGGTTTTATATTACCTATGCAGAGTATGACCCTGAGCATAATTTTTACATCGGGCTTAATTCCTGCGCCAATTATAATGCGCAAAAAGCTTATATCTTAGAGCATGGCTTTTATTTTTTTACAGTTATTTATAATTCCATCTTCAGGCATCCCGAGCAGTTTTTAATAGGTTATATTGGCGCTTTTGGGCAAAGTGATATTGCTATGAAAAATATAACTTATGTTGTTGCGTATGTTTTTATTTTATTTTTAGCCGTTACCGAAAGCAATAAATTTATTTTTAACTGGCGTCAAAAGGTCATTATTTTTGTTGCGGCATTTGGTTCTTTTGTATTGTTGCTGTTATCGCAACATTTAATTTGGGATTGTGTAGGCGAGGGCATTGTAGATATGGTGCAGGGCAGGTATCTTATTCCCATCTTTCCTTTATTGTTTATTTTATTCAGCAATAATAAAGTTAAACCAAACTACTCTCCGCTTTTATTTATTTTACCGTTTTTAATTGTATTAAACGGATATGCCGCCCGTAAAATTTATTACCGTTTTTATGTAGAATCATATACTACCAAAACCGAGTTTTTTTGTGGCTTTGAAGAAAAAGATACCCTTGAAAATTATCTTACAACAAATAATGGCATTAAGCTTAATAGTATGAAAATGCAGGTAAAGGATACAAGTTTTTCGGGTAACTATTCTACTTACTTGCCACCACCATCGCAATATAATTTGCAATTTGGACTTAATTATAAAATTAAAAGCCTTAACCGGGGAGATATGATTGAAATAATAGCAAGGCAGCGAGGAGAGGGTGGGCAACTTGTTATTGCAGGAAAGGGAAAGAAAGGTAAAGAGTTTTTTCTCGCTTCAAAAGCTCATTCTTTAAATAAAGTAAACGGTTGGAATAAACTATACAGCATATTTACTATGCCCGAAGATGCCGATACCTCCGGAGCCAGTTTTTTTATATGGAATCCAACCAATAAAAAACTATATTTTGATCATCTCAGTTTTAAGATCAAGAAGTATGAAAGGGGTTATTAAGGCAATAAAAATATCTAAAACTAATTAACCGTTTTAATTAAGCTGCACACCTATTTATTAAAATTCTTTAAAAGAAATTAATTATATTTGATTATTATAAATCTCGCCGTATGAAAAAACTATTACCTCTTTTTATCTTATTGTTTACTTTACAAATGAAAGCCCAGGATTTTATGGGTTTACAAAGCAGTAATTATGCAGGAGTTGTTGGCATTTTTAGTAATCCGGCAAATGTTGTAGATAACCGTTTAAAGTTTGATATGGTTTTAGTTGGCCTTAATTTAAACGTTGACAACAATTACATCGGCGTAAAACGATCATCGATTAAAGGTACTCGATTAAAAAATGTTACCAATGCCGATGGTACAACAAGTAAACAATTTGTAGGCTATTCGCCAACCTGGGATAGCACAAGAAACACATCTCCTTACTATTGGAAAAACAATATTGCGAGTCAAACTAATAAATACGATAAATCAATTTACTCGGCAACACGAATTGTTTTACCTTCTTTTGCAGTACAATTAAACAAAAAAAATGCCTTAGCATTTAATTGGGGCATTCGCAATTATGTAAACCTCGATGGCATATCGCCTGATCTCGCAAAATTAGGCTACGAAGAATTTATTTATCCAACGCTTTGGTTTACCAATCTTACAAATAAGAATTTAAGCGTACAGCAAATGGCCTGGGCCGAATATGGTCTTAGCTACGGGCATGTATTTAAAGAAGATGGGAAGCATTTTTTTAAAGCGGGTGCAACAGTTAAATTATTACAGGGTTTAGAGGCTGCTTATATTTACATCAGGGATCTTGAATATAAATTAGATACAAAAGACACGGTGAGCTTTTTTAATACATCCGTTGCTTATGGCCACTCTGATAATCTTGATTTTACAAATACATCTAACCCAAGCGATATTTATAAATTTACATCTAACCCCGGTTTTGGTTTTGATATTGGTGGTGTTTACGAATTTCGCCCTGATTTTGAAAGCCATAAATTTGATATGGATGGTGAAACCGGTTTATGGAGAAGAGATCAGAATAAATACAAATTAAAAGCAAGCTTAGCTGTTAATGATATTGGTGGTATACGCTTTAAAAAAGGCGGTTTGTCAAATGACTTTACTGCAAATGTTAACCGTTACAATGTAGATAAGTTTGAAGCAGTACGTGATATAAATAGTTTTGATTCGATCATTAAAGCTGATTTTAATTCAAATACCGGCGCCGATAAAACTTTTAAAATGGCTTTACCAACGTCTGTTAACGCACAATTAGATTATCATATCTGGAAACCATTTTACATTAACCTAACCGGTAACATTACTAATTTTTATAAGAACCGCGAAGCTAAAGTGCACGACTTTACAACTATTAGCCTTGCACCAAGATTCGATCACAAATGGTTTGGCTTAACACTGCCTTTCACATACAATACATTGGCTGCAAAACGCGGACAAAATGTGCAGGTAGGAACCATGGCGCGTATCGGGCCTCTGGTTGTAGGATCTAACGATCTGGCAGGCCTTTTTACATCAGATGTGTATGGTGCTAATTTATATTTCCTGCTTAAAATTCCTGTTCCTTACGGTCGCCCTAAAGACAGGGATAAAGACAAAGTAAGTGATAAAAAAGATGTGTGTATTGATGTGCCCGGTGTTTGGGAGTTTATGGGCTGTCCTGATAAAGATGGTGATCATATTCCTGATAAAGATGATAAATGTCCTGATGTGCCGGGTGTAAAGGAGTTGCAAGGCTGTCCTGATAAAGATGGGGATGGTATAACAGATGCTGAAGATGCTTGCCCTGAAGAAAAAGGTCCGCTTGAGTTTAAAGGCTGCCCTGACAGGGATGGAGATAAGATCATTGATAAAGACGATGAGTGCCCGGATGATGCAGGTATTGCCGAGTTTATGGGTTGCCCTGATAAAGATGGCGATGGTACACCTGATAAGTACGATGCTTGTGTGGATGTATTTGGCCCTAAAGAATACAAAGGCTGCCCTGATAGAGACGGTGATGGTGTGTTGGATAAAGAAGATGAGTGTGTAGATGTGGCCGGACCAAAAGAAAATAAAGGTTGCCCTTGGCCAGATACTGATAAAGATGGTATCTTAGATAAAGATGATGCTTGCCCAACGGTTCCGGGTGTTGTTGAGTACAAAGGCTGTCCTCCGCCTCCGCCAATGAAAGCAGCAGAACAGAAAATCCTTGAGCGTGCATTTGCAAGCTTAGAGTTTGCTACCGCAAAAGATATTATTAAGCCCAAATCATTCCCTTCATTAAATGATCTGGCTAAGATCTTAAAAGCGCATGAGGCCGACTGGACACTCAAATTATCAGGCCATACTGATAACGAGGGTAATGCTGATAAAAACATGTTATTGTCTGAAAAACGTGCAAAAGCAGTTAAAGCCTACCTGGTTAAAAAAGGTGCTAAAGATGATAAGATCATTACCGAGTGGTTTGGCCAAACACAGCCAATTGCAGATAACGCAACACCTGCAGGTCGTCAGAAAAACCGCAGGGTAGAGATGAAAATTATTTACAAAGAAACAGTTCAACCAAAATAATTAACAAAACAAAAAAGCCATCAAATTAATTGATGGCTTTTTTATTTACCTCTCTTTTGAAGAGAGATAAAAGCGTAAGGCTTAAACAAGAAATTTGAAATTAAAAACAAGAAATAGTATTTATGAGCAGAGAAAAAATTATCGAGATAGCCGCATCACAGGTTGGCACAAAAGAAAGTCCGGCAAATTCAAACAAAACAAAATACGGTAAATGGTATGGTTTTGATGGTTTTGCCTGGTGCGCTATGTTTGTAAGCTGGGTGTACGACCAGGCAGGCCATCCATTAGGGCATATTGATGATGATAAAGGCTATCGCGATTGCCGCTCGGGTTATAACCATTGGAAAGCAACAGGAGAAATAACCAACAATCCTGAAAAAGGAGATATTGTTTTGTTTGATTGGACAAATGATGGAAGGGCAGACCATACCGGGATTTTTAATGAGTGGTTAGATGCAGGCAAAACAAAATTTAGTGCTTACGAAGGTAATACAGCTGTAGGTAATGATAGTGACGGCGGGCAAGTAATGTTTCGTAAAGACAGGAAAGCCGCTTCGGTAAAAGCTTTTGTAAAAGTAAAAGTGTTAAGTGGCTTACAGCCTGCAACAGTGCCTGACGACAGTATCTTTAAAAAAGGAGATAACAACGCCAATGTTGCCAACTTTCAAAAGCAGTTATATGATCTTGGATATAAAATTACTGTAGATGGAATTTTTGGATCTGAAACAGAAAAGATCGTAAAACAATTTCAGAAAGAAAATAAATTAACTGTAACAGGAAAAGTAACACCCGCATTATTAGGTTTGATAGATAGTAAATTACGTCCCGTAAAAATTAAGACAGACAAATTAACTACAGGTATTTTCTTAAAGAAAGGAAATTCGGGAAATAGTGTAGTGACTTTGCAGGCTGCTTTAAATAAATCAGGAGCAAAGCCTAAAATTGATGAGGACGGAGTTTATGGAGATCAAACTGTAAAAGCAGTAAAATCATTTCAAACAAAAAATAAATTAAAGGTAGATGGTGAGGCGGGCCCTGAAACATTTAAAGCTTTGGGAATAAAATAATTTGTAATTTACCTTAAGAAACAAATGAGCTGTTAAACTTACCGTGTATGTAATTTATATCTTCTTTTTGTTTTCCTGTATAGTTTACTAAAATTAAATTCACTTCCAATTGTAATTATTTTAGCGCCTCCAAGTAATCAAACACCAACCGCTTATTATTTAGGCAACAACACCTTTGCTTTTATTGCAGGTAATACTTTTACCTATTCAGTATGGGGCTTAAATTCCGTAACTGGTTGCACGGCACATGCCACCATGCAATTAAGCGTTTTGGCTTGTACCGGGGATACCGAATCAAAATTAATATGGAAAATACTCTTATCATTCCTATGTCCGCGCCTATTACTGCTAACGGTTTAGGTATTGGCGATGGTGGACCATTTGAAAAACATCAGCCCAACATTTGCACAAATGCCCATTAGAATTATAAATTTTAAGTTTACAACTGTCAGCTCCACTATTGCCAATACAATGTTAGCTGCTACTGTGTTTATCAATCTATATTCTATTAACAACGGCAATTGCAATTCCATCATATTCTTTTGCTCCAACTGTTTGTAAAATTGTAGCCGTTACATTTTTATTTTCGCTCAACATTTTGTTTAGTCGTTGCACACCTTGTACTTTTTCATCTGCACTATTTTTGTCAAGAATTTTTCCTTCTCTAATCACATTGTCGCAAATAATCAGTGTTCCTGGTCTTGAAAGCTGGAGAGCATAGTTAAAATATTCTGTGTAAGGTGGTTTGTCTGCATCAATAAAAATCATATCAAAAGGCTCTTCATTTTTCTTAATAATTTCAGGTAAAATGTCCATAGCTTTTCCTACTCTTAAATCTACTTTTGAGGAAAGACCTGCATTATCAATGTTCTTTTGAGCAACTTCTCCGTGATGTTTATCTACTTCAATTGTTATAACTTTTCCATTGTCAGGCAAAGCCCTCGCAAGCCAAATAGTGCTGTAACCACCCAAAGTCCCTAATTCTAAAACCTTCTTTGCGTTACAAGCAATCATCATAACTTGTAAAAACTTTCCTTGATTTGCAGAAACGCTATGTTGGGGTAATCCTTCTTTGTCAAGTGATTGAATAGTATCTGTCAATGCCTTGTCTTCTTTTGCAAGTAAATCACTGATGTAATTGTCAACCTGTAAAAATATTTCTGCGTTCATAATTAATTCTATTTGTGTAAGGCCCTCAAACAGTTGCCGCTAACGTTTTGCGTGCATTTTTTCGGCGGGCTTTTGAAACATCCTCCGTCTTTACATACAAACGTTTATTTAAATATACAAAACTTTATTAGTGAGGGCAAATGAAAATTATTTTGCGCTTCAGCGCGCCTTAAATTGCCCGAACGATGACCCGAGTCTGCCAGTTTACTTTTGCTTGCTGTTAGCGGTTCGGTGCTACCATAAAGGCGCGGTTAGTTTAAGTGTATGCATATAAATTGAATTTATTGTTTTACCGCATGAAATTGTGTAGACAATCAATGACGATAAGTAAATCTTATTATTCGTATCTTTGGGTAATCTATCTCAAAAAAGTGAATAAATTAACTGCGATAATACTTTTTCTAATTTCCGCATTTGCCTTAAGTACCTGTAGAAAAAAACCTGAAAGTATATTAATTAAAGTGTATAACCCGTTTTATGATGAAGGAGTTGCCGGTGCTGAAATATCTGTAATTGAGACTAAGGAGAACTCTATTACAAAAAATTATGAATGTCAGACATTAAAGCATGTAACTATGAATTCGCAAGGCGAGGCGCTTTTTTACGATACCAAGTTAAGAAAAGGAGACAAATATACCTACGTGGTAAGAGTTAGCAAGGCTTATGATGCAACAGTCAGCAATGCTAACTTATGCGGGAATTTTGAAGGAGATAATGTGATTCCTAAAACAAACAGCTCAGTTAGCGTACAAATTATCTATGTGCCACCATTCCAAGCGGGATGGGCTATCAAAATTATAAATTTAAACGTCGGCGGATTTGGTAGTTTTTCTAATGACAGTATTTCTGTTCGGGTTTTCCAGGATTTTGGATATGTGGAGGGATGGGATGATCAATATAAAGGGAGTCAATTTAATGGTAGCAAGAGAGAAATCGCCAGTTTAAACCTTAGTCCCTTGTCAGTTCCCAACAATACAGATATAGTAAAATATCCTGAATCGCAATTTTTCCCAACCTATTTTGGAAAGCATAAGGTTCTTGTATATAAAAAAAAATCAGGAATTGTTACTTCAACTACTTACACGGAGGTTATCCGTCATGATGAATTTATCCACGAGTTTGTTGTTGCGTGGTAGTTCTCAATCAGTAGCCTGTCCAGTACAAAAGTTTGATTGAAAAACTGCATTTGCTTTAACATTAATAATTTAATAAAAAAGTCTACTTTTGAATAGTCCTAATTTTTGGGGAGCTTACACAGTCTGTCGGGTTGACACTTGGATTAAAAGAAAAGTCCGTGTCAAATTTGTCCCAGATTTCATCGGAGTCATTCTGTGATATTGATGTCCAGTTCGTCATAATGTTTTTTGTCAACCGAAAGCTTTTTTGTCCGAGGATTTGTCCCGCCACTTACTGGTAACGTATTGCAAATTTGCTTCCGTTTTTTGCTTGTCCAAATTTAGCATTTGAGCGTTAACACGCAAAAAATGGAGCGAATTTGCTGTTAGCAGGTCGTAACCGAAACACAGGTACGATTTGCTTATGTCCGCCGAGAAATTACATAAGTTAATTTATGATTTTGGCGGTTCAAGTTCGTCCTTTTTTTCGTCTTTATTAAACTTGTTGTTTAAATACCTCGCCAAAACAACAAAGGCAAAAGCAGCGCCGGCCAAAATATAATTCTGTTTTGATTTTTCAGAATAGCTTTCAGCCTCCTTGTAATGTTCTTCAGGTGTTTTCGGAAATACAGTCAAAGAAAAGATGATGAAAGAAAAGATAAATACTTTTTTCATTTATTAAACTAATTTATTGTCGTCATGAAGTCTTCTTTTATATTTCGGTCTGCCCTCGGTTATGCCTGCTAACGGTTTCGGGCTTTGCGTTGGTGGGCTTTTGAAACCGTAAACTGTCTGCTAGCACCAACGTTTATTAATTGCTGAAATGTTTCTATCCGCACTGTCTGCCCACTAACGCAAAACCCGTGTTAGGTGCAGTTTTTATAAGTCCTCCGATGTCCCTTTTACTGCTGGTCCAATGTCATTTGGTAAATTGTCAAGCACAATTTTTAATGCCTCGCTCGCAGTGCCAGAGCCAATTTCAGTGCCTTCACTTGTTCTTACGAGATATTGGTCGGTTTTGAAAATAGGCGTGACTGTCGGTGTATCGTATGTGAACGGATAACCTGTGCAGCGGCTAAAGCATAAAGTCATTAAACTTGTATATGGAAATAATTTAGAGAGAATTGCGTCTTTAATGGCAAGTTCAACGAACGCTTTTATTTCTTTTCTGTCTGGATCATCAAGAATTGATTTCCATTTGTGCTCAACCTCTTTACCTTCATCATAAATCGCTGCGTCATTGTTTGGCTTTACAAAAGTAAATTTATCGGCCAGTTGCTTTGTATTGGCATTTGTCGTAAGCCAAAAGTCAATGCACTCGGCAAGATGGTCTATATCTGGTGTTCCACCGTGACCAAGACACACTCCGTCTCGCCAAAAGTCAGGTAGATATAGTTTTTCTTCAGCAGCAATATAAACCTGAGAAAATTTATTGGCTTTCTCCAGTCGAGCATATGCACCAGGAAAAAATTTAGGGTCATTGTCGTTAGCAACTCTTAAAGTCGATCCAATTTTATTGAACGAATTATTCAAGGCGAAAATCAGTCCGCCTGCACGTTCTATTTCGGGATAAAGTGTCTTTGTCATATTGTCGTCTAAAATTGCACCTAACGTTACGGCGGGCAGGCACCAGTGCCTTTCACCGCCAAAAAGTCGTTACCGAAGGTAACAATTAAATTCAAAAAAAAGGCATTGTGCTTGACCGCCTGTTATATTCAGCTTTGCTCCCGACGGCAGGAGGGAGGTTCT
>JAEUTP010000027.1 GCA_016787705.1 Bacteroidia bacterium
AGAACCTCCCTCCTGCCGTCGGGAGCAAAGCTGAATATAACAGGCGGTCAAGCACAATGCCTTTTTTTTGAATTTAATTGTTACCTTCGGTAACGACTTTTTGGCGGTGAAAGGCACTGGTGCCTGCCCGCCGTAACGTTATAGGTAAGCCGTTGGACAATTAAGAACAAAGTATCTGTGGGAAAAATATCAGAATGGTTAAGTAAAAAACCCGCGACTAAAGCTGGTTGGTTCGCTGCTGGTAGCGGAGTTTTGACTGTGATTATTATTTCATTTCAAACTTGTTTGCTAAATAAGCAGACCAACTTATTAGACCGGCAGACTAAAATTTCTGAAATGCAGACACTATTGATAAATAACCAAATTGAAGCATCAACAAAACCTAGCATAGACATAGTTATAGATCATCAAAAAGGATTTGATACTGTTATCATTCATAACAGAGGAAATTTCGCGGTATCTAATGTTCAGATTATGCAGGTGTATTTTGCGAAAATAGTTAATCATGGCTGGTACACTATTGTACAAAATATTCCAAGACCCTTGGGTAATCTTAAACCCAAACAACTAATTAATTATAGCATAAAAGAAGACATAAAATTACTTAAAGATCATCCTGTTGATAAGAGTTTCGTTATCCAAGATTTCTCGGAACATTTAGTTCTTCTCGTTTCATTTGAAAGATCATTTGATGGAAAAAACTATTTAGCAATATTGCCTGGACGATTAATGAGAACTGCAAATGGAATTGAAAGATGGCCCGACGAAGGAACATCGACAACTGGACCTCTTGGAAAAATTTGTAATCCTGGTATAGAACTTACTCTTGAGCTATTAAAACGCAAACCTTTTCTAAAGGACTACGAATTTTACAACGCTAGTTATCCGCTTAATTATAATCGTACGGGGTGTCTCAACCCAATTGAGTGGGTCGACTAAAAAACTGTATGCAACGGCCAACCTATAACAGCAAATTCGCCCAATGCGGGTTGAAAGTATATCGCTCGCGCTTTTTTCAGCGGCCATTAATTTATTTTTGCGCTCGCTAATTCCGTTTTGTATCTTTAAACAAACGTTTGTATGTAAAGACGCTTGATGCTTCGTAAACCGCACTGGGCAAAATTCGCAAAACGTTAGTGGTAATTAGAAGCAAATAGCTATAAATAATATTTTATCGGTTTTTAAACCTTGCAACATTTTTTAAGTCATAATTGTTAGAAAAGCAAATAATATGAAAATAACACTTTACATAATACTTTCAGCCATTTTTACCTCAATAATTTCTTTTGGGCAAATTTACAGTGGACCAATTCCAAAACCAACAAGTGGCTATGGCTCTGACGGAAGTTATACAGTTGCAACACAATCATTTTCAAATCCTAATTACCCGGCAGAAGATATTAGAATTTATTATCCTTTAGGAATAAGTTCAAGCGTACCAACTATATTTTACAGTCACGGTTTTGGAGGTTATCAACCAGTTAATATTATGGGGTTATTAAATTTTGTTGCCAAAAAAGGTTATGCAATAGTTTTTGTTCCCTACCAAACTTCCTCAGTAACCAATACACAACGATACAACAACCTTTTAAGTGGCTTTATAAAATCAGCGCGCGATTTCCCCAGTATTATAGATACAACTAAAGTGGGTTTTATGGGCCACTCGTTTGGAGGTGGTGCCACATTCGCAAACGCAAATCATTGTTTCACGAATTTAAATTGGGGATTATCGGGGCGATTTATGTTTGCTTCAGCACAATGGTATTCATTAAATATTTCTCAAACAGAATTGTTAAATTTTCCAAGCGATGTAAAATTATTGACCATGGTTTATGAGAACGATAGCACAAATGATCATCGGATGGCTAATGACATTTTTAATACCATCAATATACCTTCTTCCGAAAAAGATTTTCTTTTAGTAAAATCCGACACAATAAGTTCATATACTTACGATGCTATACATGGCTTACCAAATACAGCATCCTCATTTGATGCATTAGATTACTATGCGATATACCGCCATCTTGATGCTCTTTGTGATTATACTTTTAATGGTAGTTTAGCAGGAAAAGATGTTGCATTAGGTAATGGTAGCCCCAACCAAATTTCAATGCCGGGTGGGATGAAAAATCTAGTACAAAGTGATACTCCTAATTTTTCACATCCGCAAAACTTTTATACTTATCCATGTAGTTCTATTCAGAATCCCAGGCAATCATATTGTAATAATGTTACTTCAATTATAGAGACATCAAATTATTCAAGTTTTTCAATATTCCCAAATCCTGCTAATTCTATTCTTAATATAAATACCGAGTTGGAAATTTCAAAAATGGAACTTTTTAATATTCAAGGTTTGCTTGTGAAGACGGCTAACACAAAAAGCATCCAAATTATTGACCTGCCCAATGGGTTGTATTTGGTAAAAGTTACCTTCATTGACAATAGTGTAGTAATAAACAAAGTAATAAAGGAATAGCTACCGATAACGTCATGCTTGCGTTATTGGGCAGATAGCGCAAATAAAAACAGTTGAGCAGTTAATAAACTTTGCTGCTGGTAGACAGTTTTCAATTTCAAAAGCCCCAGCGTAAATACCGAAACCGTTAGTATATATGCTTTTCTCAAATGCTTTTATACTTATATTTGCATAGTGCAAGATCTATATAATACAAAAAACCAAATCCTATCTGTCACCAATTTCCATGATTTGGTTTCTACAAAATTTCATGGAGATATAAATGCGCTTTGCTGGAGCCGTGAATTAAAAGGAGATTTTGAAGAGATCATTAAAAAGGTAGAGCTGAAAGGAAATATAACAACCATTGAAGAAGAAGAATTGCTAGAGCTTAAGCTAAGTGAAGAAGGCCAACTGGCACGCGAAATCCTTTTAAATGATCTTGAATTATTAAAAACACATGGCGCAGCGGCGGTTCTGAATGCGATCAATTATTACGATAAAGATGACTCGTTCTTCTCCACCGATGTGTATTCATTTCATGTAGATCGTTCTCCCATACCAACCAATACTTTTTTGTGTACGTATTATGGCACGCCAAGTGAGATATTGCCAAATGCTCAGGGCATTCAAAAAATACTGATCCCTGAAATTCGCTCTGAACTTAAAAAACAATATGGCGGAGCAGAAGAAGGGTTTGAAGCATTTTTAACTGAAAATTTTTATGATCTGCATTACCATGCAAAACCTGGTGCACAGATAATCAATTTAGGTCATGGTAATTTATGGCGTTTGGCAGTTGATCATCCTGAAAGTCAAGTTTTACCTTGTCTGCACCGCGCACCAAAAGAAAAGCCTGGTGAAAAAAGATTGCTATTGATATGCTGAACAGAAAAAAGTAAATGAAAAATAATGGATGGTCTTATTTTTTTCTTTCACCAATTTGTTGCCTCCACATAGCGTAATACAATCCTTTTAATTCTAAAAGAGCATCGTGTTTACCTTGTTCAATAATTTTGCCTTGCTCTAAAACATAAATAGTATCGGCATGCATGATAGTAGATAATCGATGCGCAATTAAAATAGTGATCTGTTGTTTGGATGCGCTGAGGTCGCGCATAGTTTCTGATATTTCTTCTTCTGTAATTGAATCAAGTGCTGAGGTTGCCTCATCAAAGATCAATAATTTTGGATTACGCAATAATGCACGGGCAATAGATAAACGTTGTTTCTCGCCACCGCTTAACTTAATACCGCCTTCGCCAATGGTTGTGTAAATGCCATTGGCCGCGCGTTTTAATAAGTTATGGCAAGCCGCTTTTGATAATACCTGTAAGATCTCATCATCAGTTGCGTTTGGCTTTACAAACAATAAATTATCTTTTATAGTACCGCTAAATAATTGAGAGTCCTGAGATACCAAACCTAACTGCATTCTTAATTCGGTAAGATTTATTTTTGTAGATTCAATATTATTATACAATACTTGTCCAGTATTTGGTTTGTATAAACCTAATAATAATTTTACCAATGTTGTTTTGCCACTACCACTTGGGCCAACAAAGGCAATAGTTTCACCGGTTTTAATACGCAGGTTAATATCTTTAACGGCATAGCCATTTTCAGCATTGTGACCAAAAGATAAATTTTTAAAATCAACTTCTTTTATCTCGCCTAAAACAGATGGGCTTGTGGGCACTTCTTCCGATTCTGAATTTACCAGCTTGGCAAAATTATCCATGCTTACTTTGGTTTCGTTGTAAACGGCAATCACATTTCCTAATTCCTGTAATGGATTAAAAATAAAGAAGGAGAAGAACATTAAGGTAATAAGATCACCCACTTTAATAACACCATTAAATACAAAACAGTATAAACTAAATACCAATGCTGTTCGCACCAAATGTACCGTTGTACCTTGTATGAAGCTTAAGGAGCGAATGAAGCGTACTTTTTTTAATTCTAATCCAAGAATTTTTAAAGTAGTTTCGTTCAAGCGTTTTTCTTCCTGGTCAATAAGTCCAAGGCTTTTTACCAATTCAATATTCCGTAACGATTCTGTTGTAGCGCCCGCTAAAGCTGTTGTTTCGCCGAGGATTTGTTTTGAGATCACTTTTATTTTCTTGCCTAAAAAAGAACTTACACTAGCAATGATAGGAACGGTTGCTAAATATAAAGGTCCTAATAGTGGATGAATGTTCATGGCATACACAAAAACAAAAACAATACCGATGATAGATTGAAAAATAAGACTGATAAAAAGATTAACAAAACGTTCGGTATCTGATTTTACTTTTTGCAGTTTGCCTAGGGTTTCACCGCTGCGCTGATCTTCAAAATCTTTATATGGTAAGGATAAAGCTTTTTTAATGCCATCTGTATACATTTGCGCACCGGTGCGTTGAATAACAATATTGGTAAAATAATCCTGGAAATTTTTTGCAATACGCGACATCATAGCAGCGCCGATTGATAAGCCCATAAATACAGCAAGATTCTTCATGAAATCATTTAGCGAATCACCAACATGCCAATAGTAAGTATTGTCCTTTTCAAAATGAGCCGTGCTGAATTTATTTATCAGTTTACCGGTAATGATTGAATCGCAAAGAGAAAAACATTGGTTAATAGTTGCAAGAATAAGGGCAATTATTAAAAGTTTTTTATGTTGTTTTAAGTAATGGAGTAATATTTTCATAAATTATAAGCAACAAAGGTATAAAGTTTTGCTTTATACCTTTGTGATGATAAAAATACTAAAGTTAAATTAAACTAAGGTATGGTAACTGAATAAGTTGGTGTCAGCGGAGTACCATATGAATAATACTTTTGTTTATCGGTTGCTACATCATAATAAACTCCACCATTAAATATCTGCGCATGAGGATAAATTTTGATGTAATAGGTCCCATGCAAGCCGCCAAAACCGTATGTAAATTGGCTTGTTGCAGACATTGTAATAGGGTTTATATTTGCATATTCATAACTTAAAGGATCATTTACATCAATTGTATTGTTTTGCCCTATTAGAATTAAAGCACCACGCGCAATAGTTGAAGTTGTTGCATTTATAGTAAACTTAAGGTTATATGTACTGCTGCTTGGCGAAACCTTAAATGTATCAACAGATGCGCTTATAAAAGAATAAGTTGGTTTTTCGAGAATAGAGGTATTTAAATAATAAGTTCCGTTTCCTGGAAAAGAAACCTGTTGTTTTTGCATAGTGCCACAACCGGGTTTATTTACTAAAATATTGTAGGTTCCCGGCATCACATTATTTAAAGTGTAACTGCCTGAGGCATCTGTTACAGCAGAGTAATTTGTACCCTGAATCTCAACAGTTGTGGTATTTAAACCTGTAGTATAAGTTGAACCTGTTTGATCGTATTGGGTTATTTTTCCGGTTATTGTTCCGGGTGTACCATTGCCTGATGAGCCCTGTGGACCTTGTGGTCCTTCAGGACCGATTACTTTTTCTTTTTTACACGCCGTTAATACAGAAATAAAGAGTATTGATAAAACTAATTTTTTCATTAGGTGGGTTTTATGAGTTATTCACTTTACGCATGTGGATGCGCATTCGTTGGGTAAATAAAAAAAGGGTGTAAAATTTAATTTACACCCTTTAATTATAACTTTAAAAAAAACTACTGTGCATTCCATCCACCATCTACAGGTAAAGCAATACCCGTAATTGTATTTGCATGGTCTGCTGCCAATAATAAAGCTGTTTGTCCTAATGTTTCTAACGAAACAAATTCTTTTACAGCTTGCTTATACAGCATCACTTTATTTACAACATCACCTTCACTCATGTTGTGCGCTTTTGCCTGATCGGCAATTTGTTTTTCTACTAAAGGTGTTTTTACGTAACCCGGGCAAATAGCATTGCAGGTAATATTAAAAGGCGCGCCTTCTAAACCCAGCGTTTTTGTAAAGCCAACTATGCCATGCTTGCTGGCAACATACGCACTTTTAAATTCAGATGCTACCAAACCATGTGCCGAAGCAATATTAATTATACGGCCAAATTTACGCTCTTTCATTCCCGGCCAAACAGCTTTTGATAGATAAAAAGCGGAGGTTAAATTAATGCCGATGATAGCGTTCCATTTTTCGTCGGGAAATTCATCAATAGGGGAAACGTGTTGAATACCTGCGTTATTGATCAATACATCTATTTTTCCAAATTTTGTAATGCCATCGCTAACCATTTTATGCAGCTCTTCAGGTTTAAGCATATTAGCGTTACTAAACATTACCTGAATGCCAAACTCTTTTCCAACAGCGTCAGCAATTTCTTGCCCGTTTGTCTCAAGGCCGTTAAAAATAATATTGTATTGTTTTGTTTTTGCAAATTCGCGTGCAATACCTAAACCAATTCCACTTGTACTTCCTGTAATTAAAGCTGTTTTCATGATAAATAATTTTTTAAATAGATGATCAAATCTAACAAAGATTTTAACTTTAAAAAAGATTTTTATTTCTTTTATTATTTATCCATTTTAAATCGGTAAATAGGCTCAATGTCATCTTTCTCCTGGTGTGATACATTTAACTCTGTTATCAATCCGTTATTTAAACCGTACACCCAGCCATGGATCTCTATTTTTTTACCAGCATTCCAGGCATTTTGCACAATAGTTGTTTTAGCAAGGTTTCTTACCTGTTCCATCACATTTAATTCTGTTAAACGGTCAGCTCTTTTGTCGTCGTTACTTATTCCATCTAATTCTTCGCGGTGTTTAAAATACACATCTTTAATATTACGCAGCCAGTTATCTACAAGGCCGTACGATCCATTACCCATAGCAGCCCTTATCCCTCCACAACCAAAATGGCCACAAACGATAATGTGTTTTACACCTAGTACGGTTACGGCATATTCTAACACGCTCATTAAGTTAACATCCGTGTGCACAACCATGTTGGCAATATTTCTGTGCACAAACATTTCACCGCTTTCGGTGTTTGTTACTTCATTGGCGGGTACGCGGCTATCACTACAACCAATCCATAAATAGTCGGGTTTTTGGCCTAACGACAATTTTTTAAAGTATTCCGGGTCGTCAAATGTTTTTGACATGGCAAATAATCTGTTGCCATCTATTAGTTTTTGGTAGCTTTTATCCATTATCATGTTTTAATAAAAAACCACTTCACCGGTTTCTAAATTGTGCATAGCTCCAACAATTCCAATTTCACCATTATCAAACATTTGTTTTAAAATACTGCTTCGCTCGAGAATGTTTTTTACACTGCGTTTTACGTTGATCTCTGAAACATTTTCTACGAAAGTAGAATTATTTGAATTTCTTTCAGTTGTGGTTATTTTTTCTTCGTAAACCGCTGGTTGAATTTTTGACAACAGCTCAGTTAAATTGCCCATTTCAACATGATCGCAGGCACCTTTAACCGCGCCACATTTGCTGTGACCTAGTACTACAATTAATTTTGAACCGGCTACCTTACAGGCAAACTCCATGCTTCCCAAAATATCTGTATTAACAATGTTACCGGCAATTCTAACCGAAAAAATATCACCTAAACCCTGATCAAAAATAAGTTCAGCAGAAGTTCTCGAATCTATACAACTTAATATAGTAGCAAATGGCCATTGCCCATTAACAGTTTCATTGGCCTGCTGTAACAGATTTCTATTACTCATTAAGTTATTCATAAATCTTTTATTACCTTCTTTTAAAAACTCCAATGCTTTTTGTGGAGTCATATTTGCCTGAGATTCTCTATTGTGTGCTTTCATATATTTTGATCAAATTGATTTTTAAATAATTGTTTACTTTTTATTTTATTTATAGCTCTGGTTAAATCACTTAAACCTGGGTAATACCCAATTTCCATTCTTTAATTTTGCCGGGGGTTAGTCATTTTCGGTATACTTAATAAGTTCAATTTCTATTTTCTTTTGCTTTGCTGTAATAATAAAGTCAGAGATTACATCCTTAGAATCCCTGTTTATTTTTTTATTAATTGATCCGTCAATGATTAATTTACTTTCAGGTTCTATCTTTTCAAAAAAGCGAATTAAAAATCCTTTATTAAAGAAAGTAACATGCTGAGGTAATTTTAAAAGATAGTATAGTTTTCCATCAATAGTATTACTGTTGGTTTCAAAAGAGTGTTTAATATTATCGCGTATAATAAAAAATATAGCTACTAAAATACCCACGCCAACACCTTTTAAAAGATCGGTCAATAACATAACAATTATTGTAATTATGAACGGTAAAAATTGTTCAAGTCCTGATTTAAATTGCTGTTTAAAAATATCGATCTTGGTAAGTTTAAAACCGGTAACAATTAAAATTGCTGCTAAAGCAGAATTAGGGATGAGTGATAATAAACCCGGAAATGCAAGCACACTTATCAATAAAAGAAATGCATGAATAATAACAGATACTTTTGTTTTTGCACCGGCATTAATATTGGCAGAGCTTCTTACAATTACCGAAGTAACAGGCAAGCCGCCAAGTAAACCCGCAGCCATATTACCGGCACCTTGTGCAAATAATTCGCGGTTTGAGTTTGTTTCATTTTTTTCAGGATCAAGTTTATCTGTAGCTTCAATATTCAACAATGTTTCTATACTTGCAACAAGGCCAAGTGTAAAGGCAACGGTCCAGAACTTTATGTTACCAATAAAACTAAAATCAGGGAAGGCCAGGTTGGCGCGTAAATCTGCAATATCTTTAATTACTGGTAAGCTTACCAAATGCTGTTCATCTATTTGTAAAAAAGGAGATTGTTTAAATGCAATAGTGAGCAATATACCTACAATTACAACCAAAAGTGGTGCGGGCAGATTTGAAAATACCTTATTGGTTGTATATAATTTTTTACCACAAACTATAAGAAGCAAAAATGAAATTATACCAATTAGCAAAGAGCCGGGTGTTATAAAATTTACCATGTGTACTAATTCGGTAAAAGAATTCTCTCCATCTAATTGAATAAATTCCATATCACCTTCAGGATCTTTATCATAACCAAATAAATGTGGTATTTGTTTTATAATTAAAATAATACCAATACCTGCAAGCATACCTTTAATAACAGCATTGGGAATGTAGTTGCCAAGTCCGCCGGCTTTTAAAATGCCTAATAAAATTTGTATAACGCCTGCAAAAACTACTGCTGCTAAAAATATTTCATAACTGCCAAGTGTTGCAATGGCGCTTATTACAATAGAGGTTAAGCCTGCAGCAGGTCCTGATACACTATATCTTGCACCACTTATTGTGCAAACAAGTATACCGCCAATTACACCCGAAATAATGCCGGAAAATAAAGGCACATTACACGCCATGGCTATTCCTAAACAAAGGGGCAGGGCAACCAAAAAAACTACAAGGCCGGCTTTGATATCGGGGCCAATTGTTTTTGAACTCATATATAAGTTAAAATTTTTTTTATTGTAAAACATAGTTTGGCGAACAAACTTTATTGAACATGGATAATGACTTGATTTAATAAATAACTTAGTGCATTGTATGAATGCACATTAACAGAATTACGCTTTGGGAGGCGGAATGGTTATTTTTTGAAAAAAAGAATAGTAGGAACCTTTGAAAGACGGATAAGAATTTGTTTTGGGATTAAGATCTGTAAAATTGAAATTTAAAGAATGGTAAATGGCATCATCACTATCACTATCAGTTTCGTCACCATCATTGCCATTAGAACTATCATCTTCAGTGTCTTTTTTTGCTAATTCAGTGCTATGGTTTTGTGTTTCTTCTTCAAGAATAGGGACGTACTGAAATACAGTAAAAATCATTCCTGCAAGAAAAATAAAAACAAATATAAAGCGTATTTTTTTCACCAAAGTAACAAATCTATATAAAATTTTGAGAATATAAAATTAAACAGGTACTAATTTACGTTAATTGATATATTTTGTCAAATATCAATGTGTTTTTTACGCTGCATTTTGTAATAAAATATTGGAAATATTAACAGCGTAAAAATGGTTGCTGTAATTAACCCCCCAATAATAACAATGGCCAATGGTTTTTGTGATTCAGAACCTATACCGCTTGATAAGGCTGCCGGCATTAAGCCAATGGCTGCCATTAAAGCTGTCATGATAACCGGGCGTGTTCTTACTTTTACACCTTCAAGAATGGATACTTCAAGACCTAATTTGTTCTTTAAATTAGTATGGAATTCAGAAATGAGTATAACGCCATTTTGAATACAGATTCCAAATAGCGCAATAAATCCAACCCCACCTGAGATACCAAAATTAATACCAGTAATATGAAGTGCAAAGATGCCACCTATTAACGCGAAAGGAACATTTATTAAAACGAGTAGCGCATCTTTTATATTACCAAACATAATAAACAGTAAAACAAAAATTAATATCAGGCTTATAGGCACCACTTGTCCCAACCGCTTTGTGGCACGCACCTGGTTTTCAAATTCACCTGTCCAGCCAATTTTATAACCGTTTGGAAGCTTGATGTGTTTTTCTACATTGGACTGTGCTTCGGCAATGGTACTTCCAAGATCTCTTTCACGTATCGAGAATTTTACACCAATAAAACGTTTGGTGTTATCTCGGTAAATAAATGCCGGACCGGTAACTTTTTTTAATGTGGCAATTTCTTTTAAAGGAATTTTTGTTCCACGAACAGTTGATACCATTAAGTTCATAATATCATCTTCATCTTTGCGGTATTCTTTTAAGTAACGTACACGGATATCAAATTTCCTATCACCCTCATATTTTTGCGTAGCTGTTTTGCCGCCAATGGCCATCTCAATAATACCTTGCGCATCTGCTTTTTGTACGCCGTAAATGGCCATTTTTTCTTCGTCAAGTAAAACGCTTATCTCAGGCTGCCCAATATTCCTAAGAATACCAACGTCTTTTATGCCCTGAACATTTTTGATTTGGTCAATTACTTTATTAGCAATTTCATCTAGCTTATCAAGATCATCCCCATAAATTTTCACAGCGTTGCTGGCGTTAATACCTGCAACGGCTTCGGCAACATTATCAATAATCGGTTGAGAATAATTATAAACTATACCCTGGTAGTTTTTTAAAACCTTATCCATTTCTTCAACCAATTGATCCATTGTGATTTTTCTTTGCCAGTCGTCTTTTGGTTTTAAATTTACCTGCATCTGCACGTAATAAAATCCGCTGGGATCTGTGCCATCGTTGCTTCTTCCGGTTTGCGAAAGGACACCGTTTACTTCCGGAAATTTTTGAAGCTCTGCCCTGAGCAATGCCACGGTTTTTATAGTTTCGGTAAGTGAGTTGCTCATGGGCAATTTAGCTTCTACCCATAAGGCGCCTTCGTTAAGTGGTGGCAAAAATTCTGTGCCAAGCCACTTGGTAGAAAAAACAGAGAAGGCAAGTATTGCTAGAGAGACAATAAGGCTTGTTCTTTTATTTTTAAATGTTGTAATAAAACCACGCGCTACTATTTTATTAAAGAAGTCGACAAAAATATTATGTTTTTCTTTTACATTTTTCTTTAATAGGATGGATACCAAAACAGGAACAAGGGTTAATGTAAAAATAAGCGCGCCTAATAATGCAAAGCCTAGTGTAAATGCAAGTGGCGAGAACATTTTTCCTTCTACTTTTTGGAAGGCGAAGATCGGTAACAAAGCAGAAATGATAATGAGTTTTGAAAAGAAAACAGCCTTGCCTAAGCCTGTAGCAGATTGTTTTATCAGGCCAAGTTTGGAAAGTTTATTAAATCTTTCCATACCATTTTTATGGGCAAGGTGATCTAACATCACAAATAGACCTTCTACCATTACTACGGCACCATCAATTATAATTCCAAAATCAACAGCTCCAAGCGATAATAAATTAGCGCTCATGCCTTTTAGTTTTAAACATAAAAATGCAAATAGTAATGCAAGTGGAATGATAATGGAAACTATTAATGTGGTGCGCCAATCGGCCATAAACATAAGCACAATGAATGTGACAAAAATTATTCCTTCCAGTAAATTATGCATTACTGTTTTTGTGCAAAACGACATTAAGTTATCACGATCATAAAAAACTTCCATTTTTACGTCGGCAGGTAAAACCGTGCTATTTAATTCTGCAATTTTTTCTTTCAGTCTTCCTAAGACTTCACTTGGGTTTTCACCCTTACGCATTACTACAATTCCTTCCACCACATCGTCGTTTGAATTTAACCCAACCTGGCCAACTCTTGGCGCGCTTGATTCAGTAACATTGGCAATGTTTTTCACAAGAATGGGGTTGCCGTCAAAATCATCTACAATTGTATTTTCAATATCCGCAATCGTATTAAGTAATCCCAATCCTCTTACTACATAAGCCTGTCCATTCTTTTCGATTACATCGCCACCTACATTTAAATTTGCTTTTGTAACGGCATCGTAAATTTGAGTAGGGGAAAGATCGTATTTTTGAAGTTTTACCGGGTCGACAGATATTTCGTAAATCTTTTCCTGACCACCAAAAGCCACAACGTCAGCAACACCCGAAACTGCCCTTAACTGACGATCTATAACCCAGTTTTGAAGTGTCAGTAATTCGCGCGTATCGCGGTTCTTTCCTTTCAATACATAACGATACACTTCGCCGGTTGGGCCATAAGGTGGTTGTACATCGGGATCTACATTTTCGGGCAAGGTTACATTTCGGAGTTGATTATTTACCTGCTGCCTTGCAAAAAAATCTTCCACATCATCTTCAAAAATTATTTTTATAACCGATAAACCAAACATGGTAATGCTACGTACATTTGTTTTGCGCTGAACCGAGTTCATGGCTATTTCAATTGGCGTAGTAACAAAGCGTTCTACTTCTTCAGCGCTGCGGCCATTCCATTCGGTAACAATAATTATTTGTGTATTGGTTACATCCGGAAAGGCTTCAATAGGAATATTGATATAACTTATCCAACCTGCTATTATAAGTATGCCCACCCAAAAAAAAGTAAATAGTTTGTTTTTGAGCGAAAATGTAATTATGCTTTTGATGAATTTATTCATGATTGTTAATCGTTTAGTGCGTCATAAATAAGTAAGGCGTTCTTAGAGATAACTTTTTCATTTTCGCTTACACCGGAGCTGATATAAGTGATATCACCCAATTTATGATAAACTTCTACCTGTCTTGTTTCAATATTTTTTTTGTTCTTATATATCATAACCCAATCTTTATTCTTATCAAACACTATTGCTCTTGAGGGAACAGCTATCATATTTTTATTTTCAGAAAATTTTAAATTGACAGTGGCGTTCATTTCCGGTTTTAAAAGCAGGTTTGCGTTGTTTATTTTTACGAGTATCTTCATTGCCTTTGTTGTGGGATCAATAACATTGAATATTTTATCCACCTTGCCTTTGAATATTTTATCCGGGTAACTTAATGTTTGCACATCCGCCTCGTAACCAATTGCCACCTTTGAAATGTTTGATTCGTTTACATTTGCCAGTACCCAAACATCATTTATCTGCGCGATAGAAAATACTTCTTCAGCCCTGTCACTTCTTAATTCTTCGTTCTGTGTTATATCTTTATTGATGATGAACCCACTAATTGGTGCGGTGATGCGGTATTCTGAGCCTTGTTTCAGATGATAGATGGCGTATACTTCATTTATTCTGGCTAATTCTGCTTTTGCTTTTTCCAGTTCTTTTTCGGCAGCAAGTACTTCTTTTTCTGAATTTAATTTGCCCGCAAAAAGATCTTTTGCTACCTGTAGATTTTTTTCAGATAAAGCCACATCTGATCGAGCATCTAATAATTGTCTTTGAAAATCGGCTACCTCGCTGCTTTTAACTACCGCAAGTAATTGCCCTTCATTTACATAATCGCCAAGTTCCACTTCTATTTTTGCTACTATGCCCCCGGTTATAGGATAAACATGTGCCATTTTGTTATTATCGGCTGTTATTTTGCCGAAAAACTTCATTTCGCTTTTTACATCTTCTATTTTAGCTGTTATAAATTCACAACGTTTCATCATTGTGTCTGTTAATTCAAATTTTTCCGGAGCTTCCTCCTCAACTTTAGTTTTACACGAAGCGGATAGCAGAAGTGTGCAAATAATGGATATTGCTAATTTTAATTGCATTTTAATATATTTTAGATGCTGTTACGTAATTGATTTGTGCTGCGGATATAGCTAATTGTTTTTTTAGTTTTTCGTAATCCGCTAAGGATTCGTTATATGATTCTACAAAATCAACAAACTCTAGAATAGAAATATTCCTTTTTTTGAAATTGTCATTGATTCCATTATTAACGGAAAAAAAATCTTCGTTGTAAATTGACTTCACTTTAACATATTCAATAATACAGCGTTGCATATTTTTCCATGCATGTTCAATATCAAGATCAACTTCCAGTTTTTTTTCCTGCGCATACAACTCAATACCTTTCTTGTCAAAGTCTGCAGCTCTTATATTGCCTCGATTAGTATTTAATAAAGGAATTGGCATTGAAACTCCTGCATTTAACTGGTTGCGAAAAGCACCGCCACGTTGGTCGTAACTGGCATTTAATGTTAGGTCGGGAATGCGTTGTTTTTTTTGTAACTTTAAATTCATAGCTGCTATCAGCGCTTGTTCATCTGCCATTTTTAAGTCGGGCCTGTTACTTGCGGCAATTAATTGCAACTCATTTATTGGTTTAAGGTTTAGCATAGGATCAAGATCATTTTCAGAAACAATAGGAATGATATTAACGGTTGTTTGAAGTAATAATTTTAATTGTTTTTGTTCTTCATTAAAACTGCTTGTAAGTTCAGATCGGTTACTGCTTAATTTTATGTATACTGATTTAAGACGAATAATATCTTTAAGTGGTAAATTGCCTTTATCAAATTGTAATTTGTAAGCATTTATTATTGTGTCAAGTATTTGAAGTTGTTTTTCATAATTATCCAACACTGTTTTTTCGCTGTTGATACTATAAAAATTAGTGTGGAGCTGTACTTTAAGCGTTCGCAATAACTCGGCAAATTCAGACTCTGCCAGTAATTTATTTTTTTTAGCAATATCTATTTCTGTTTTTCTTTTTCCCCCCAGATAGATCAATTGTTGTATTTGAAAGGCTTTTTGCCCGCTTGAATCGATATGAAAAAAATTATTATTCTGTGGGTCGTAAACATTAATGTCGGCGTTAAACGAAGGATTTGGATATGCTTTTGCCTGAATAATCAATGCCTGCTTTGCATTTATGTTATATTGCTGGGCTAACAATACCAGGTTGTTTTTTAAAAATATTTCTTCGCAGGCGTTAAGCGTTAATGATTGCGTTTGTTGCCCGTAAGAACAATAGATGCCAAAAAAGCAAAGAATAAAAGATGAAAATTGTTTTTGCATATGGGTTGATCTTTCTTGACAAGGAAAGATGATGAAAGAGTAAAACAGAAAAATGGAACCTGTTTACCAATCGATCATCTTCCCTAGCTTCATGAAAAAATGTAATATGACAACAAAGGTGCTACCCAATAATTAGGTAGAAATTAGACTGAAATTAGAATGAGATTAGAATTACAAATGTGGTAATTGTAATTGAACAGTTGTTCCTTTTCCTACTATTGATTCGATGTGGATTTTGCCGTTATGAAGCTGGATTATTCTTTGCGTTAAAGTTAAGCCAATGCCATGGCCTTTAATGCCTCTTGCATTATCTGCACGATAAAACGGCTCAAAAATATGCACAAGGTTATCGGCCGGAATGCCTATGCCAGAATCCTGTATGGTGATGAATATATTTTTTTTACCAAATTCAAGTGAAATGCTTGCAATATGATCTTTACTGTATTTGCAGGCATTTTCAATTACATTGGATATTGCGGCTTTAATAAGCTGATCGCTTGCGTGAACGGTTATCCAGTTCTCATCATCCGGGTAATCCAGGAAGTTGATCTCTATTTTGTAATCTTTATTTCTCTTAACTAATTCAGCTTGTATTGCACCAATTATTTCATCAATGCGTATTAAACTGAGTGTTACCTCTGAAATATCAAGATTTGCATGTGCAAGATCGAGCAGGCCATTAGAAAGTTTGTTAAGTTCTTTTATATCATCCAGTATTGAATTTAAAAGTTGTTGTGCTTCGTTATTTACATTGCCACCCATTATTGCTACTTCTATTTGCCCTGTAATAGCTGTGAGGGGGGTGCGTAGTTCATGAGATGCATTTGATACAAAACTTCTCTGCATTTCAAACGCTGCTTCCAATCTCTCAAGCATTTTGTTAAATTTAATGGCAAGTTGTGCAATTTCATCGGTTCCATTACCTTCATTAACCCTATGGTTTAAATTCGAGATCGTAATTCCATCTACCTGTTTAATTACATCCGATATGGGATTTAGTGATTGTTTTGAAAAGAAAAAGCTTAAAAAGGAGCTGATTGTTAGCGCAATTAAAACACCAATAATTAGCGTGTATTTCAGGAACTTTAATTTACTTAAACCAAATTCATCGAGTGCCGACGACACAACTAAAAAATTGTCAAATTTACCTATAAAAAAAGTTCCGAAATATTCTACTTCTCCAATTTTGTATCTTATCTCTTTTTCGATTTTCAGTTCAGTTAATTTTGCGTGATCAATTTCATCGACGTCAATTTCCTGGTTGCTATATAAGAGCTTGTTGTTTAGATCATAAATAAGTACCTTTTCATCTGTTAAAATATTTTCAGAAATCTTATCGATCTTTTTTAAAACATCATAAGTTACTTCTTCTACATCACTGTAAAGTTTGGCGGTATTTTCAGCTTCTTCTTTAAGTCTTGTATAAAATTCTTCTTCACGATAATTCGAAAAAGAAAAATATACAGATGCTGCAAAAGATATGAGGATAACAGAAACAATAAAATTGAACTTTAGGGTTATCTTTGTTCCTATTTTCATGTTTAATTTTCTTTTAGGATATAACCCATACCCACTTGGGTGTGAATTAGTTTTTTTGTAAAATCTTTATCAATTTTTTTTCGCAGATAAAATATATAAAGGTCAATTACATTTGTGCCAGTATCAAACGTAATGTCCCATATTTTTTCAGCAATATCGACCCGTGATAATACCCTGCCTTTATTTCTCAATAGATATTCCAATAAAAAAAACTCCTTTGCCGTTAGATCGATGGTTTTTCCTGCGCGTTTCACTACCTTGCTATTAGTGTCCATTTCAAGATCGGCAATACGCAAAACAGATTCTAACAAGGGTTGGGCTTTTGACCGTTTAATGATGGATTTTACACGTGCCAGTAATTCTTCAAATTCAAATGGTTTTACAAGATAATCATCGGCGCCAATATCAAAGCCATGTACTTTATCGCTTGTTGTGCCGAGCGCTGTAAGCATTAAAATAGGTGTTTTTATATTATTTCTCCTGAGTTTTTCGCAAACATCAAATCCGTTTATTACGGGTAAATTCACATCCATTATAATGGCGTCGTAATGCGCATCTACCGATGTGGCCATTCTTAAGGCTATATTTCCGTCATACGCAACTTCGGTGTTAAAGCCCTGAAGTTCCAACCCCTTTTTTAAAAACGAGGCTACTTTTGGTTCATCTTCAACAATCAAAATATCCATGTCAAGTAAATTGTATTACAAATTTAGTTTATTAATAATTGCAGAGATTATAATAATATTAGAATTAAGTAAAAAGCTGAAAGATTCTCACCTCAATTGTTAATAGTTGTAAAATAATAACAGACGCAAATGAGAAAACCTTGCAAAAGCATTGTACCATCCAATATAAAATAATGGTAATGTGTGAGTGATTTTATTTTTTTACTGTTCAAAAAAAGTAAAGTTGTAAATGCTGATATGATAAATGCAGGCAAAATAAACGCAAGCGAAGTTTTATAGTAATGAAAACAACACACTACTAAAAAAAGCACCATGTATACATTACCAACCAGCAAGGCTTTTTTCTCACCAATAATTAAAGGAATAGTCTGCAAGCCCGTTTGTTCGTCACTTTTCATATCACGAATATCAAAAGGAATAGTGATGGCAAACACAAAAATAAAACGCTCAATAAGCATGTTTATAACGTGCCATTTGCCAAACGTTTGGCCACATTGTATAATGGGCAATAAAATGGTTGTTGCTGCCCATACCATTGAAATAAGGAAGATTTTAAGGCAAGGAATTTCTCTAAGCCTGAAAATTATTTTTTTTGTTTTAAAAACAGGTAATGAATAAAATAAGGTAACAACACCAATGGGGAAAAGTGTAATAAGCACAATTTTTTTTGCCAGAGCTACTGCAATAGAAAAACCCACAACAGACGCGCTTACTAAAACGTAAAATGCAATTTTATTGTTTTTTACCCAACTATGCTTTTCATTATTAAGTGAAGCAGGATTGGTAATAATAGTTATAAGCCTGTGTAAATTATACTCGAATATGGTTGCAAAAAAAATAATGAATAAATAAGGATGTAATTGCGGTTGCATACCTAACTGCACTTGTGTACCCAATGTTAATGCCACGGCAGCTAATGAAATATAAATATTTGTATTGATTATGAAATTAAAGATTTTCAACAACTCTCATTTAATTTATGATCTTAAAGTTAAACGATTAAAGCAATACAAAATACCTTTATAGCTGTTTTTTTAAAAAGCTACCTGGTATTGTAAAATAATCTGCCCTCTTCTAGCACTTTTTGTTTCGTGTATATCACCGGTTAAAGGATCAGTATTAAAGATTGGTCTGCTTTGATAATCAAGTGATAGTTTAGAATTTTGTCCGCTCATTATCCAGTTAAAACCAACATTATAAACTAATGTAGGGTCTTTTAATTTTTGATAATTCGCGTAAATTCCAGATACGTAAGGCTGCAAAGTGCCTTGTCTTTTTAGCAGATCTTTTTTAAACAAGTAGGCGGCTTGTAAATAAATAACCTGCCCAGTACCAACTAAAGGAAAGGCGTTGCCGGCACCATTAAAACTTGGAATAGAAGGTCCGCCAATACCCGTGGCGGTATTCATAACGGCTGCGTTTCTAATGTAATTTGGTCCAAAATCATAGCTTAAAAAAGCTGCATAAGCAGTTACTGCGTTTTGCTTGTCCTTATTAAAGTAATAATCAAAAAACACATCAGCACCAATTTGCTGAAGCGCAGTGTATCTTATTGTTGTATCTATTGCAGAATTGCGATAAACCATGGCATCTTTTTGAAATTGAAAACCCGAGCCAATATTAAAAACACGTTTTTTTCCTAAATACGAACCCATCATATAAGGCACCTGGTTAGCTTCTTTATCTAAAAACTGCCACATAAAATAACCCTGGTAATTAACCTCAGGTGCTTTAGAAGAAAAATAAGCAGTATTTGTTGCTGTAATTGCCAATGAACCTGTTGGTATGGATTGAATTGGATATAGTGCATTTTGAATTGGAAGTGGATTTGCCGCCGACAGTCTATAATCAAAACTACCTATTTTACCTTTGGCAAATACACCTAATCGTCTTACAAACTGATCGTTCACATCGTTTGTTGTTTCTTGTACAGTTGGCAAATCCATTGCAAGGATACTCGAAACAGAAGAAGAGGAAAATCTCGCAGTGCCATTCCACCCATGTAAACCACCCCCTAATATTAAATGATTTTTGTATACGTTATATTCCGCAGTAACATCATGGAAAAATAATCCTGTTTTGCGTACTGAAAGAGTATTTAAATTGTTGATACCGAATTGCGCATAAAAAAAAACTTTATTTGTTACCTGAGCCAATGTTTGATAACGCACTCGTCGTAAACCTACATCATAAGTGTCATCTTTTGGTGTACCGTAAACAGTTGACCCGGGATTGTTTTGATTATACCTTAACCAGATCTGAGCAAGCCCTGTACCTTTTACATAGCATGTGCTATCATCATTCAGGTATATTTTTAAACCGTCTTTAAAACGTACACCGGTTAAAGTACTTTGAGCAATTGCTATTATTGTTAAAGAACAAAGAAATATTAAAATTATTTTTCTCATTTTAAAACAATAAATATAAACAGCAGTTACAGTAAATTATAAATTTTGAATAAATAGTAATGAACATATTTAAGAATAAGTACCTGCAAGTTAGTTTTATGTTTAATTTTGCATTATGCGTTTAAATTTAGTGTTTTTTTTAGGGATTTTTTTAACAGGCTCGTTTGTTTTAAAAAGTCAGGATATTATAATAAAAGGTATTAAAGAGGATATTTCTTTTTTAGCATCCGATAAATTAAAAGGAAGAGGAACTTCTTCTCCTGAAGAAGTGATGGCAGCGCAATACATTGCGCAAAAGTTTAAAAAGAACGGACTGATACCTTTTAATAATTCTTATCTAAAGCCGTTTACCTATAAAAAAAATACAAATCCGCATGATACATCTATAGCAAGTGTTAAAGAAAAAAAAGCCAATAATGTGGTTGGATTTTTAGATAATAAGGCTCTGTATACAATAGTAATCGGCGCGCATTATGATCATTTGGGACTTGGGCATGATCATAATAGTTTAGATGCCAACCCGGATGGAAAGATACACAATGGTGCAGATGATAATGCAAGTGGTACTGCTGGCGTAATTGCCCTGTCAGAACATTTTAGCAAGAATAAAATAAAAGAGCCATTTAATTTTTTGTTTATCTGTTTTAGCGGAGAAGAACTAGGGCTTTTAGGCTCAAAAAAATATTGCGATAATCCGGATATTGAATTAGGTAAGATCAATTATATGATAAACATGGATATGATAGGAAGACTTAACGATTCAACCAAAAAATTACTGGTTTACGGTGTTGGAACATCGCCGGTTTGGGTGCCATTAATAGATTCTCTTAAAACTGATTTCGGTATTAAAAAAGATAGTAGTGGAATAGGGCCAAGCGATCAGACATCTTTTTATTTAAAAGATATTCCGGTACTACATTTTTTTACAGGGCAACATAGCGATTACCATAAGCCGGGCGACGATATTGAAAAAATAAATTATAAAGGTGAAGCAGACGTTTTAAATTACATTGCAAAGCTTATTGAAAAAACATTTAACTATGATAAATTAGAATTCATAAAAACACGAACACCTGATACCGGTAAAGGTAGTTTTAAAGTTACTATGGGCGTAATGCCGGATTATGCTTTTGAAGGTGAAGGAATGCGAATTGATGGAGTTACCGATGGACGACCTGCAAATAAAGCCGGAATTTTAAAAGGAGATATTGTAAAAAAGATAGGTACTGTAGATGTTAAAAATGTACAGGACTATATGAAAGGTTTATCTGAATTTAAGAAAGGTGATACTGCACCGGTTGAGATCATAAGAAACGGGGAAGTAAAAAAGTTTAACATTACTTTCTAATTTACTTATTGATCACTTCCATATTATCAAGATCATAATGATCGTTTGATAATGTGAAATTCAAACTTTCAATAAGATCAAAAAAATCGGACGGACTCACATTTTACCAGGGTCTTTCCAGAATGCAAGGTGCTTATTTTCTGCTATTTATCTTTCAGATAAATAGTTACTATAAATTCTTTTTTTGCAAATAAACGAACTGCTAAAATATGAAAACGCTTAGGTTCATAATAAAGGATATGCTTCGAACAAAACGTTTCAATGGCTGAGTTAGCGTAAAATTTAACCGATATTTTACCTCCATAATCATTTTCCATAACTTACACATATTAAAATAACACCAAACTTTTTGCACTTACTTTAACCAAAAAAGTGTGAATTTTTCTATGCGTTGGGAAAATAAATAGTTGGCATGCAATTATTTGTAACTGAAAAAAAATTGTAGAATGTAGGTAAAGAGTAATGTTTAATGATGTTAAGCCTGGTCAAAATTACCTTTGAAGTCTTTGCGTTTAACAGCACGGTAATCTTGTTTTTTATAGCGATTTAATTGAGGATAATTTTCTAATTCATCAAATTCATCATCAAATTTAGAGTTTGTTTTCTTTTTTGAATGTGCTTTGAAATTTTTTTCTTTTGACGATTTCCAGTCATGTGCACTTAATGATCCCATTATGTTAAGTTTTTAGATTATTTAAAACTCAATTTTAATACCATTTAGTTTACACTAAAATAATAAAAAAAGTAATTATTTTCTACAGCCTTTTGGGAAAAACCTACACATTTAACATTTTTGTTTTAGAACTATTAAAGTCTGAAATTCAATACCAGTGTTATCCTGTTCTCAGTTTTTAGAAGATCCGGTTTCCATGTTGCCTGAGTTAATGGTCCATTGATCCATCCAGAAGGAGAGGTTGTGCCACCATGACCGGCAAAATATGGTAAATTGGCTTCGCGATGTCCATATTCAATTCTGAATGTAAAATAATCGTTTGGCATAAAATCTAAAGTTGCAGTTCCCTGCATGATCTCAATTGGTTTGTATGGATCTGAAGTAAATGAAGTTGAATAATCATTAGGCAAAACAGGAGATGGAGAAAAAGAAAGATAATTTCCACCATTAGCAACATAATCGGCTCGTAAACTTAAAGCCATTTTGTTTTTGTTTAACCAGAGCCGGTTGGTTAGCGAAATGCCGTACATAAAATGTTGTTTGGAAGTTATTGTATCAACCTTACTCATCCCTTGTTGAAAACCATAATGTGTATTTATGCTAAGTGCTGCTTGAGAAATTTTTGCTGACGTAGGTTTATTAAAGTAACGCACAACAATGCTATTATCATGGTGAAATCGTAAACGTTTAGATTGGTTACCCAAAGTATCCGGATCCTGTGTATCGTGGCCATAATAAAAATTAGCAACCAGTTGTAAATTTTCTGTTGGTCGGTAATAAGTGGAACTGCCCAGGCCAGGAGCTTTACTAAAACTATTATAGGTTTGCCAGCCATTTAAAACCCATAATTCTTGCTTTAATTTTTTTGACGGGTACATTTGAATGCGTGCACCCTGAAAATAAAAAGGTGTAAAATCACATACCATCGAACGCTGGTAGCACCAATTATCCTGAAGCATATAACTTTCAAGACCAATGTAACTCATAAATATGCCCGCTTCAATATTTATTCCGTACCATTTATTAAAATGATAACCCGCAGCTGCTTCACGAATAAATTTTAAATTCCCTGTTCCTGTATTTCTGCCACGGTTAATACTTGCGTCGAGTTCTTGTACAATATGTTGCATGGCCCCATATTGTAACCATAAACGACCAATACAATTTTTGTAACCCGATTCTACGCCAATACTCGCAAGATTAATGGTTGTTTCTTTATGCCTGCCAATTGTAGAAGATGCTGTTTGTGTATTATCAATAGGGTCAGAAAAGTTATAATTAAAATAACTGTCAACATAAACAGTTCCTGCAAGAACCGTTTCTCCTTTTTTATCATTTAAAATTAATGGCGGATTTTTTATACGGCTTTGCCCATTTATCCAGCTAAGGTCCATTCCGTCAAATGGTATTTTTTGGTTTGTTAATGAATCGTTTTGCGAAGGCAAAGTGATTGCCGCTATCATGCAAAGCACGATCAGTACTGTTGTTTTCATACGATTTTATTTAGTAATTAGTTATTTTGTTTATAAACTGTTTTTATCCAATACGTTTCATTTGCATTTCTTTTGGCTGATTGATCACAAATGGAAATTTTTCAACTTTCACCGAACTGCTGTCGAGTCCAAATGCTTTTGCTTCGCTTAAACTGTATTTTTTTAAGAAGAAATAAATACTCAGCACTATCTTTTCAAATGCCGGAAGATCGTTATCATAAGAAAGGAATTTTTCGAGCACAACAAATTTAAAATCACCTATCACATTATTTTTATTTAAAGATTCGTAGCGACTCGTAATATCCACTTCCTTATTCTTTACCATATCCTGTACAACTTTTCTGAACATTAAATTTATTTTTGGTGCTACCCTAAATCCTAATCTAAAATCTATTCTTATAATGTCATTATCTGCAATATGCGTTACTTTATAATCCATGCGGTATGGTTCATTCATAACATCAACGTGTACAAACCAATACACATCTGCTTTTTTAGGTCGTTTTTGCAGAATGGAGTAAATTATTTTCGCTTCTATCTCATCAGGATTATTAGCGCTTGTCATATATACAAGATGCGTTGCGTATTTTTGAAGCGAATCATCATTGCTAAGGTCAATAAGTAGTTGTTTATGGTCGTCAAATTTCACCATATCTACATAACGTTTGCCTATTTTTTTAGAAAGGTGCCATACGGTCATTATTACTATTAAACACGCCGCTATTAGTAAGGTTATCCAACCACCATGAGAAAATTTGCTGAGATTAGCACCTAAAAAAGATAATTCGATAATAAAGTACACTGTAATAATAAAATAGATAAAATATTTATTGTAACGTTTCATATGCATGTAAAAATTAAGAAGGGTTGTGGTCATTAACATGCATAATATAATGGCGAGACCATAAGCACTTTCCATATTTGAAGACTCTCTGAAATAAAGTACAACCATAATACAGCCGCTTAACAATAACCAATTAAGCGATGGTATATATATCTGTCCTTTTAAAATTGTTGGGTATTTTACTTTCACCTTTGGCCACAAATGTAAACGCATGGCTTCATTAATAAGTGTGAATGAACCGCTAATTAACGCCTGTGATGCAATAACAGCAGCAATTGTGGCAATAACAATTCCAAAAGGTAAAAAAGATTCGGGCATTATTGCGTAAAATGGGTTACTTGATTTAAACAAGTCTAACTTTTGCCCCTGGTGCGAAATAAGCCAGGCACCTTGGCCGAAATAATTTAGCACTAACATTGTTTTCACAAAGATCCAGGAGACCCTAATGTTAT
Source organism: Bacteroidia bacterium (assembly GCA_016787705.1). GTDB lineage: Bacteria > Bacteroidota > Bacteroidia > B-17B0 > Aurantibacillaceae > Aurantibacillus. Next base: position 25,264 of record JAEUTP010000027.1, read on the forward strand.
TTTTTCCACAATGCCCAAGATCTGAGTATAATGCCTCCGCACCCGTTGTACAGAGAAATATTGCGCCAAGTATTAAAATACCTGAGGGATGCGTTGCAAGTAATTTATATGTATAATAAGGGTTTAGCGCAGATAGGATTGACCAATTGCCGGAAAGTTGCATCACACCTAAAATACCCAGCATTAAAAACCATAAGGTCATTAAGGGACCAAAAAATTTTCCGATAAAACCTGTTCCAAATTGCTGAATAAAGAATAACGCGAATAAAATACTTATAACAAGTGGTACAGTATTGAGTTCGGGATTAAAAAAACGTAAACCTTCAACCGCTGCTGACACAGATATTGGTGGTGTAATAATTCCATCAGCTAATAAGGCACTTCCTCCAATAACAGCGGGCACCAATAACCATTTAAATTTGCTTCTCCTTACCAAAGTAAATAAAGAAAAGATCCCACCTTCGCCATTATTATCTGCACGTAAAGTAAGTATCACATACTTTATGGTTGTTTGTAATGTTAGCGTCCAAAAAACTGCAGATATGGCGCCTTTTACAATATTGGCATCAATGGTATCTTTGCCAATAATAGCGCTCATTACGTAGAGTGGTGATGTTCCAATATCACCAAAAATTATACCAAGCGTTACTAATAAGCCACCAAGTGTTACTTTATTTATGTGAGTACTTTTCATTTTTTATAAATTATCTTTTGCAATAAAACGGTAACCAACTCGTGATTCTGTCATGATATATTCCGGTTTATTTGGATCTGTTTCTATTTTTTTTCTGAGTTGAGCAATGAATACACGCAGGTATTGTGACTGATTAATATAACCAGGGCCCCAAATTTCACGCAAAAGGTATTGGTGTGTTAGTACACGGCCTTCGTTTTTTGCAAATAAGGTCAACAGGTCGTATTCGGTTGCAGTAAGTTTAATTACTTCATTGTTTTTTTTAACTTCCCTGTTAGAGTAGTCAATCTCCAAACCGTTAGTAAAATTAAGTTTGGTTGAATTGTTGGGCAGTAAACTTCTTATTGACGATCTTATACGTGCTAAAAGTTCACCCGTTCGAAAAGGCTTCACAAGGTAATCGTTGGCGCCGTTATCAAGCGCTCTAATAATATTTTCTTCACTACTTTGAACAGAAAGAATAATAATTGGTTTTGTGAACCATTCACGCAACTTTGTTAACACAAGGTGTCCACTTTCATCAGGTAAACCAAGATCAAGTAAGATCAGATCAGGGTTACTGTTTTTTGCTAAAGCCAGCCCTTCTTTGGCACTGGCAGCTTCTTTTACTTTAAAATCGCTGGTATGCAACGTGATCTCCAGTAATTTTCTTATCTGCGCCTCATCATCAATAACTAATATCAGTGGTTGACTCATTCTTTTACATTTAAATTAATGTATGATATTTCTGAAGGTATCTCAATTGTAAAAACAGCACCGCCATCCTGCATATTCTCAAGTGCAACAGTACCATTCATGGCTTCAATAAAGCCTTTTACAATAGATAATCCCAAGCCCGTGCCACCGGTTTTGGAATTTTTAAGCCTGTAAAATTTTTCAAATACCCGTTCAATTTCATCTTCCGGAAAACCATAACCAGTGTCCTCTACAACAATTACAAGCTTATCTTGTTTGCAATTTGCTCTTATGGTTATTACGGCATATTTTGGAATGTTTTCTGCTGCGTTATGAATAAGATTGTGTAATACCTGTACAATTAAACCGTAATCTAATTTAAACAAGGGTGTATTGTCTTTTACAGCTACATGAACAGGATGATTACCCAGCTCATCTTTTAGCTGATTCAATACATCATAAATTAATTCGTTAATATCAAACCAGTCCTTTTTTGGTTGAATGTAACCTGACTCGAGGCGCGACATATTTAAAAGATTTCCAACCTGCCTGTCTAATTGCAAAGATGCTTTCGAGATCTGTGTTACAAGTTCATGTTTATTGAGTTCAGATAATTTATCTGCCATGGATTGAAGGTTATCTGTAGCGCCAATGATGGTTGAAATAGGGGTTCTTAATTCGTGGGATAAAGAATTGAGAAGCGTATTGTATAATTTTAATGTGTTTTCTTTTTCTTCTTTTTCTTTTGCCTTTTTTTCAATTTGCCTGATTTTTGTCATAAGTGCAGCATTTACAAGCGCAACAACAAAATACATTAAGAACATTAAAATATCTTCGGCACTGCTAATTGAAAATGTAAATTTTTGAGGAATAAAAAAGAAATCCCAAACCAATGCACTTACAATGGCAGAAAGTAAAACAGGCTTTATATCAAAGAACATCGCTGTTAATGAAACGGCTACCAATAAAATAAGAGCAACAACTTTATAACCAATAAAATCAGAGAACAGGTAACATGCTGTTGAAATAACCAGGATGAATACGGTGCTTAAAAGGTATTGTTTTGGGAGGCTGTATTTTTGAAATGGAAAGTTTTCCAATTTATATTTTAATTATAATACAAAGGTAAATGTACTTTTATAAAGATTTTATAAAGATTTGTAAAATTTAGTACACCGGGGTTAAATAAAAAAAGCCCTGTTTAACAAACAAGGCTTTTTTTATTGATTAAGTGAAGGTTAGCTTATTTTAATGCAACCGTCTTTAATTTCGATATGTGCGCCGTCTTTTACTTTTACCTCACCACAATCTGTCATAATGATACACTCAGTGCCGCCACCTTGTATGGTAACGCTGGATGTTTTGCTGCCGTCAAAAGTTACTTCTTTTGAAGAACCATCCATTTTTACTTTAAAAGTATGACCTTTTGAATCTTTATTGTAGTAACGGATTGTTACAGCGCTGAAAGCGCTTGATACTGCAAAGCCTAAAATAGCTGCAGTTAAAATTAGTTTTTTCATGTGTTTTGTTTTTTAGTTTATATAAATATACATGCTAAAAATATAATTTAAAAGAAATATTTTTAAGGTTTTTCGGATAAGTTATTAAAACTGAGATCCACAATTTTTAAATGTTTGTGTTCATTGATACGAAGCCGTCGAACACCAATTTGCTTTATCAAAAAGCCTGTTGTTATTAAACCCGTAGCAATTAAGGCGGCGTTAATATCTAAAACGGGTGTGCGATCGTTTATCAGATTATTGGTGGTATTTAAAAATAAAAAAAATGCCCCACCTGTGATAAAGGCAGACTGAAACAGGCGTATCACATAATTACTGCGGCGAATACAAATAGCTTTTAATTGGTTAAGTTTAATACTGCTATCATTTGAAAATACAATAAAGCTGTCCTGTAAATTGGTAATTTTGCTTCGCCTGTAACTAGTTTGGCCTTTTAACTTGTATTCTAAAATATCGCCATTATAGACTTCAAATTTTTTTAATTTGCCAAAACGTGTAAAATAAATTTGGAGTGTTTTTTGTGAAAAACAATCAATACTAATTGTAACTAAAAAAGCTAAAAGTAATTTGTATAATTGTTTTGGCATATTTAAAAGTAATGCATTTGAATGAGCATCAAAATAACATTAGCTTTTTTTAAGATTTAGTTTACACGTAACTGCTGGCCAACCTTTAAATAATAACGTTTACTTACGCCATTAAGGGCCATTAATTGTTTTGTAGAAATGCCATATTGCGAAGCAATATAATTCCAGCTTTCGCCTCGATTAACTTTATGTAAATTACTATTGGTAGGAAAGGCTGCCAGTTTTTGTTTATGCGATTTTACAGTAATAGTATGATGATACAATTTATGATCATTAAATGAAATAATAGTTGCAGGGTTTAAAGCATGTCCTTTATAACGCACTTCTAAATGTAAGTGAGAACCATGGCTATGGCCTGTATTACCACCAAGGCCAATTGTTTGCCCGCTTAAAACAATATCACCAGCTTTTACTTTTAGTTTTGAAAGATGAGCATATACAGTTTCTAAACCATTAGGATGCATTAGAATAACAACATTGCCAAAGCCACCTTGTTTTTTAGAAAAACGCACTTTACCATCAAATGCTGCTACAACTTTATCACCTTTGTTAAGATCGATATCAATTCCATTGTGCATGCGTTTATCGCGCCAGCCATAATTAGATGTAACTACACCTTTAAATGGTGAAACGTAATAGCTTAAAAGATCATTCTCTAAAACCAGATTAAATGATGCAGGTAAACTATCTGTAGGTGTTAAAGGAAATAATAATTTTTCATCTTCTTCTGAATAGAAACTCAACTCGCTTAAATTAAACTCTGATATCTTTACTGCGTCAGAATTGTTGCTGTTTAATAAACTGGTATAGTAATTTAAAAGATCAATGTCTTTTTGGTTCACATTTTTTAATTCTAAAACCGAATCAACAAGGTGCGCTAATTTTGCACGCGTCATAATGTTGTTGGAACGAAATTTTAAGATCTTAACGGAGTCACTTTTTGTACTGCTTAATAAAGAAGCATAGTAGCTCATAAGATCAAGATCTTTTGCTGTAACATGTTCCAACTCAAAAACAGAATCAATTAAACCAACCAATTCCGCCTTACTTACTACCTTATAATGCTTGATAGAATCGGTACGTTTGCGCATAGGATCATTATGTGAGAACACAGGTTTACACAGGCAAAACAGGGCAAATATTAACGAATGTTTTAAAATAGACCACTAAAATAGCAGTTTAAGGCTAAAAAGCAAATTTCTAGGTTGAAAAATAACGTGATGAAACATTGATGAAGCTGACCCCGCGGATTTACACTGATATTTTATCATAAGTGATCAGCATTATCAGTGTTCTATATTAACGGATCCTATCAGCGCTTTTTAAAAGATCAATATCTTTTTTAATAAAGCGTGCTGCTAAAATGGCTGCTATTATTGAGAATACGGCAATTGCTACTACAAAATAGTTTATTTTTATTTCGGTAATAGCTTCTGTTTTTACTACAAAAGGGCAAAATAACATCATAGCAGGTAATACCAGCCAAATAGCAAGTAGGGTATAGCATAGTTTTATCTGTAGTTCTCTTTTCTTATACATAAAAATGCAAATAGTAGCTATCACCAATCCAATAAAATTTAATATCACTGCAAACAAATGCCCGGTGGTAGATTGAAAATCAATTAAAGGCATTAAATAAACATGTGTTGAAGCGGTGGTTGTAATAATATCTTGGCAAGGCACAAAAAGTAAGGATAGACCTAAAAAAATAAGTTCTATTAAAAAAAGTGTTTGTTTACGTTGTATCATACTGCAAAGTTAAAAAGTTTTGAAGGTTTTAAAAGTTATTTTACCAAATAATTAATTTCAATTGAAACTTGTTTTCTTCTTCCTGCGAAGAAATAATGGCCTGCGAACTTGACAACACATACATTGAAGGATCTTTTGATTTTAAAATATCATCCAAAACGGTTAGCTGGTATAATTTGTTTATTGGCCCCAAGCTCGAATAATTAATGCTTTTCTTTTTTATATCAGAACGGGTCAATAACCAACGCTGACCATTATCTGTATTTACAAAATATTTTTTTATCTTAAAGTTAGAAGTTTTATAAAAAAATGTTTCAAATTGTGAAAGGCTATCAATACAGATCTTACCGTTTATATCCATTTTATCTGTATTAAAATAATATTTTTCTATCATTTGGTTAGTGCTAACCATGTTTCTCTCTAAAAGTAAAGTTTCCCCTTCTGGTATTAATTTGTAAACTGTTGTATTTGCGTATAAATAACACAGTGTGTTATCTGTATTTTTATAAATATCTGTTTCAAAACTAAAAACACCTTCTTTATCCTTTTTTAGTGAACAAAATCTTAAAAGATAATTAGAGATCACTTTTTTAGAGACTGTTTTAGGTTCATTAACAGGAATTTTAAAATCCTGCTTTGAAAACACTTCGCCGACAGAATCTATCTCAATTAAATAAACGGAAATAAAAGGTGCATTGGAAATGCTTAATTTATTTGCTTGTTGCTCAAACTGCGTCTGGGTGAAACGTTGTCCTAAAAAAGTAGTAGTTCTTTTAACCGTATCCATAAAAAATGTACCAAACTGATAAGAGGTTGTTTCACCTTTATCATTTAGTTTTGTTCCGCGAATTAGTTTGCCGGTTTTTGCGTTTACTTTTAAGATCCATTGTCCAAAACGATTACCACCATTTACATTTACGTAAAGCAAAACGGCATTTGTATCGGCATAAAAAATATGTGCTGAGTTAATGTTCTTTCTTTCAAAAGGAAATTGCCATTTTGGTTCATAATCAAAATTCTTAAGATCTGATTTTAAAGAATGTTTATTTAAATAAAATTGTTTTCCCGAAGTATCGGTTAGATGTTTAATGGTGTAAACACTATTCTTAAAATAAAACAACTCGCTCTCAAAAGTAGAAATACTGTTAAGTCTTGCTACATCTACATTCTCGATAGTAGCCAAGCGTTCAAAAAACTTGTTAAGACGAATAACGGTAATCTGTTTTTTGTCTTTTTGCTGAATATATACATTTAAAAGATCGTGTAATGTATCTGAAAATAATTGAAGGAAATTACCGCTCGCATTTTTTCCAAGATCAACGCTTAAACTGTCAAGCGTTTGTAAACGAAAATTTAATTTGTAGATCATGCAAACAGTATTTGATTTCTTATCAAGTAAACCAAAAGAATAGATATTGCTTTTGTAAAGTTGGCAATTGCCTTTGCTTAAATTGAATTGCTTAGTTTGTGAAAAAAACGCAAGTGTAATTAAACAAAAAAGAAATAAATATATACTCCTAGTTTTCAATCAGTCCTTTTTCTTCACGTTTATTATAATCTAAGATAAGTAAATAATACATAACTACACCAAAGCCATAAAGCAATGAGGTAATTAAAAAAATATTTACAAATTGAAAACCACGAGATAATAAGATCTTTACCATAAAACCGCTTAATACCCAACTGCCGCTCCAAATGGCAGCTGTAAGAGCACTTGTAATTTCACGGTTATGTTTGCCAACATAATTTAAAACTATTTCTGTTGTCATAGGTCCGGCCATATTCATTAATGGTTGTCGTAATAAATAACAAATGGCCGCAATTACAACAGCCACCGAATACTGACTGTAAAATTGTGTTGTAGACAAAGCTACTAATGATATTACAGCTAATGATTGTGTGGTAGGTATAGCAACTTTGTAACCAATATGCTTTTTAATTTTTGGCACCAGCATGGCGCCATAAGCAACCAATATAGCAGCAATGGCACTTAATACAGAAAAACCACCTTTATCAACATGATGTATTTTATCAAAAAATAAGCTGATGAATGGAATTGTCAATCCTGCACCAGTTGCAATAATAAGTGTTGGTATCAATGCTTTAAAAATAAGTAACCAATCTGTTGACCTTGCTTTGCTTTTTTTCGATTCAGCCTTTTCTCCAAAGGAGTCCTCTCGGATAAAATGTTCTGAGTCAACTTCTTTAAATTTTTTTATGCGAAATAAAAAGAGCAAACCACCTAATCCTAATACGGAGAACAAAAGAAGAATGAATTTTTCATCAAAAAAGGTGGGATTTATTTTATCCAATACAGCAATAATAACGCCACTAATAATACCGCCAAAGCTCCATGTACTGTAACTTAACGAAATGCCTGCGGTGTGGTTCTCTTTTTTTGAATTACGTAAAATAAAAGGTGCAACCGGTATTTGCATAAAGGTAAATGAGGCACCCCATAATAAAAGAGAGATAAGCGTTAAATATTTTAAGTGAAAAGCGATAGATAATATAATAGCAATACCAAAAACAGGTACACATGTATTTGATAGATAAAATAAAGGCATTAATTTTCGGCCTTTTATTAAATTTCCTAAAGGCAGTGCAAGAATAAAAACACCCAAAAACCTGAATGTAATAAAAAGGGCAATTTCTTCGTCGGTAAAGCCTTTGCGTGTCATATAAAGTGGTAAAATGTTCATGAATGTGGCATTTACCATTTGTATAAAAAACTCAGAAATGATGACATTCATTACCGGTTTCTCTATTTGCTTATAATCTTTTATAAAGCTAAAAAACCTGGACATAATGCGGGTTTAAAAGGCCTAAGAATGAAATATTGCAGCTTCTGTTGAAAAAAAGGTACGGCATTATAGCAGTTTTGTTTTGCAAAGTATAGTTCTAAAAGTATTAATAAGTTGCAAAAAATGCAAATAAGGTATTTCTTATTTGCAGCTAAAGCAATTTTAACCCCATAAAACCTATTTTTTAGTTCAGATCAACATTTATCGATTTTTTTTAAAAAGCTATTGCGATGCCCCGTTTCATTAGGGCTTTGAGTAGGACTAGTTTTGGTATAACAAATTGCTCAATTAAAAAACTAGAAAGCATGAAAACAAAAAGCAACAAAACAACGAGCTTAAACAATGGGCTAGTAACAATATGTTTAGCATTTATCTTTTGCTCATCAATTATTGCGCAGGATAAGATCCTTTTAAAGAATGGTGATGAATTAAATGCCAAGGTTACTGAAATAACCGAAACTGAAGTTAAATTCAAAAAAATTGATAATTTAAACGGACCCACACGTGTGATCAATAAATCTGAGATATTTTCTGTTAAATACGAAAATGGTACTAAAGATGTTTTTAATAAAACAACTCAAAGTAGCGTTACACAAGAGAGTCGTCTTTTAAATATTGTACCAACCACACATGTTATGACAAGCTCACCCGCAGATAATACATTTGATCCTGATACATCAGATTTTGCAAAAAAACGACGTAAAACATTTAGCGGCCCGCGTATTGGTTTTACTTATATCTCGTCTGGTACCGCAGCAGATTATTTAGTACGACAAGGGAAGCAAAATTTTATAACCCAGTTTGGATGGCAGTTTGAGGGCAGATTGTTTACTGTAGAAAACGGCTTGTCGGGCATTATCGAATTTGTGCCATTAATTGGTGGTGTTGAACAGGGTATGTTTATTCCGAGTGCCAACGTATTAATTGGTTTAAGAGGTGGTGTAAAAAGAAGCTATGAATTTGCTATGGGGCCTCATTTTTCAATTGCACCAAATTATTTAGGTCGCCATGTTGGATCTGTTGGATTGGTAATAGCAGCCGGAACAAGCTTTAAAAAAGGTAACGTTAATTTCCCGGTAAATCTTGCTTTTGTTCCTTCGGTAGGTAGTAAAGAAAATATAATGAACGAAAACGGATCTGTTACTGAAAGGAAATTTCAGACAGGCTGGAGATTATCGTTAATAGTTGGATTTAATTCAAGAAAGAAATAGGATATTATTGACCGGTAATAACATCAATATATGCTTTTATCTTTTCAAGATCGGTTGGCTCAAAGGTTTCAAACTCATCCTGGTTTTTAAACCAGGTAAGCTGTCGTTTCGCATAATTGCGCGTATGTTGTTTTATTTTTTCAATAGCAGCCACTAAATTATAACTGGCATCCAGGTAAGCATACAACTCTTTGTATCCAACGGTTTTGAGTGCATTTAAATGTTTTTGTCCTTGCAGTTCTTTTACTTCTTCCAATAAGCCGTTTGTCATCATATCATCAACGCGTTGATTGATTTGCGCATATAATTTTTCGCGATTGGTGTTTATTAAAATTTTTATAGCTGCAAAGCTGCGTTCTGCTTTTGGTTGATTTAAAAAAGAAGAGTAGGGTTTACCTGTAAAAAGGCAAACTTCAAGGGCTCTTACAAGGCGTTGAGGATTGTGAGTGTCTGCCGAATTGAAATAAGTTTCATCTAGTTTCTTCACTTCATTTTGTAGCCACTCTAAGCCCTTTTCTTTAAATTTTGTATTTAATTCTTCTCTTATTTCAGGCGGCACTTCAATAAAATCGTCAACACCGTTTAGCACTGCATCAATATAAAGGCCTGAACCGCCCACCATAAAAATAATGTTATGCTCCTTAAAAAGATTGTTAAGTGTTTTAAGAGCATCTTTTTCAAAATGACCTGCTCCATACAATTCATTAATACTTTTTGTATTGATGAAATAATGTGTAACGGCCTGTAATTGTTCCAGGCTTGGTTTTGCAGTACCCACACTCATTTCTTTATAAAACTGTCGCGAATCGGCAGACAAAATTACAGACCCATAATGCTTTGCCAACTCGATGCATAGCGCTGTTTTGCCCACAGCTGTTGGCCCGGCAATTACAACTAAATATTTATCTTTTGTTAAATTGATAGTGCAAAGTTAAGTGTTTGATCCAATAATTATTCAAAACCAGTTGTGAACAACTCTTTTTTTTAACTTTGCCATAGTTTTTAAGCCTTTGTTATATTTAAAGCATGCATAAACCGTTGCAAAGTTTAACTTTTGCGCTCCTCGTTTTTTTGGCACTTGGCCTTTTAAGTTTCTCTTTTCCGAAAGATGGAATCTCTGTTAGTTCCAATTTAAAATTAGAATTCCCAAGTCTTGCTACTTTATTTGGAGAAAAAACTGAGAAAAAAGACATATCTAAAATATTGGATGCTGTAGATAAGATCGATACAACGTTTGCAATTAATGATACATCAAATGTTGTAAGTAAAAAAGATTCTTCGGCAGTTGTTTTAAATACCAATATTCAAACAACCAATAAAGCCGCGCTCAAAAGTTTTTTTGACGCTTTAACCGAATTAAAAAATAATCCAAAAGCTATTCGTGTTTTGCATTATGGCGATAGCCAGATTGAAGGAGACAGGATAACAGATTATTTACGTTTAAAATTACAGGGTCAGTTTGGAGGGCATGGTCCTGGTTTAATATCGCTAATGCCAATTGCACCAAGTGTTATCAATAAAATTTCAAATGGGCCGGGTTGGGATAGGTATAATGTTTTTACCAATAAAGATAAGCGCGTACCTCATAGTAATTTTGGTGTTTTAGCCAGTATTAATCGGTTTGCCGGTTATAAAAAGTTAAGCGATTCAAGTGCTGTAATAAACTCAAGTATTTCGGTTACAACAACCAAAGGCGGCGGTGCTAATGCGCAGGCATATAAAAAATTAAAATTGTTTTATGGTGGTGCGCAGGCAAAAACCTGGTGCGAATTTTATGATGGCCCCGCGTTGGTAAGTGCAGATAGTTTAGAGGAAGGCGGCTCGTTCAGGATAAAAGAATATAATGTAGGCAATGGTTCAAATACCCATCAATTAAAATTTGCAGGTAAAGATAGTCCTGATTTTTACGCGATATCTTTAGAAAGTGAAACCGGCGTTTTGGTTGATAATATTGGCTTAAGAGGTAGTAGTGGTACTTTTTTTCACCAAATAAATAACGGCCAGCTAAAACAATTTTATGATTATTTAAATGTTAAGCTCATTATTCTTCAGTTTGGAGGAAATGCAACACCATCTATTAAAGACGAAAAAACTGCAATTAACTATGCCGGTTATTTACGCTCGCAGATCAACATCGTAAAAAAAGCGGCGCCTAATGCAAGTATTTTATTTATTGGGCCCGCAGATATGAGCATTAAAAATGGAACAGTATACGAAACCTATCCTTTTTTAGAATCTACACGCAACGAAATTAAAAAAGTGGTATTGGAAAGTGGTTGTGCCTTTTTTGATATGTACGATTGTATGGGTGGAAAGAATAGTATGGCAGGATGGGTAGATCAGAAATTAGCAGCTACAGATTATATTCACTTTAGTCCGCAGGGCGCTCGAAAAATAGCAACATTATTGTATTCGGCATTAATAAACGAATATAACGCCTACTTAAAAACAAATAAATAATGTTACAAGGTTCTATATATAATTTTAAAAATAAACTGCTTGGCATTTTTTGTTTTGGGGTTTTAAATTTTTTGCAGGCCCAGGAAGTTGCAGTACCAACTTATACGTTTATGAAAATGGAATACAATCATTTGTATTTCTCAAAAGACAGTACTAATTTTTTAAAGCTTTATAAAAAACTGGATGATCTTAAATTAAAAAAAATAAGCAGGGTAGGTGTGGCGCATTTTGGTGGATCGCACGTACAGGCCGGAACCTGGAGTAGTACGTTTGTAAATAATCTTCAAAACGAATTTAAAACAGTTGGTGGCGGATATTTTGTTTTTCCGTATAAAATTGCTAAAACAAATGGACAGGCTTTTGCTACAACATTTTCAAACGGTAATTGGAAACGCTTTCGCGCTATTGGTAAAGATTATTTTGTTCCATTAGGAATGAGCGCATTAAGTATTTCAACAAAAGACAGTGTTACAAATTTTGGTGTTGCATTAACAAAAAAAGCAATTTGCAGAAGCTTCAGTTCTATTAAAGTATATCATAATTTTACTGAGGGTTTTGAATTTAATTTAGATAGTCTTCATAATTTTAATCCGGTAAGAACAGATTTTAAAGAATTTGGTTACACACTTTTTAATTTTGAATTGCCAGTTGATTCGGTAAATTTTAAATTATTGAGAAAAGATACGCTTCATAAAGATTTTATTTTGTTTGGATTTAGCTTAGACAACGATTTGCAGTCAGGGTTTTATTTTGCAGGACTTGGAGCTAATGGTGCTGCCAGCGGCTCGTTTTTAAAATGTACTGATCTTTCTTCGCAGTTTTCGAGCTTAAAAGCAGACCTTGTGATTATTTCCTTAGGCGTAAATGATACACAGGCAAAAGATTTTGAAAAAGAAGAATATATTGAGAATTACGATAGTCTTATTACTGTAATTAAAAAAACAAACCCAAATGCAGCCATTATCTTAACAACCACTACAGATAATTTTATACGTAGAAAAACATCCAATAAAAAAACCGTTATTGCCCGCGATGCCATGTTTGAATTAATGGAAAAGCATAATATTGCTATTTGGGATCTTTTTTCTTTAATGGGGGGGTATAAATCTATGATGAAATGGCAAAAAGTTGGTCTTGCAGGCAGAGATCGTGTGCATTTCTCACCCAAAGGATATGTAATGCTTGGTAATTTAATGTACGAAGCATTTTATAAATCGTATTTAAACAATCAAAAAAAAATTAACTGAACGATTTTTTAAATAATTTAATTGCTTACTCTCAGGATAAGCCACTGCTATTTACTCAATTATTTTTTTGGGCTTTTTTTTCAGTTGTATTGCTAATTTACAGCCTCGTTTACAAAGTAAATAAAGCGCGAACAATTTATTTATTGGCTGTTAGTTTGTTTTTTTATTTTAAAACCAGCGGCGTTTTTGTTGTATTACTATTATTTACAATTTGCAGCGATTACTTTTGGGGTGCGCAAATCAGCAAAACACGTTCTGACTCAAAACGAAAGTTATTTTTATCAATAAGTGTTATTTTAAATTTAACACTTTTATGTTATTTTAAATACGCCTATTTCTTCACTGAAAGTTTTAACCAGATAACAGATAGTAATGTGCCTTTTTTTAATCATTTTGCACACTTCTCTAACACGTTTTTTTCTACTTCGTTTAGTGTAGATAAATTGTTACTGCCTGTGGGAGTGTCATTTTTTACTTTTCAATCGCTCTCTTATACCATAGATCTTTACCGTAATAAAATAACACCGGTTAAAAGTGTATTTGATTATGGTTTTTTTGTATGCTTCTTTCCGCATTTGGTGGCAGGCCCAATTGTAAAAGCGCATGAGTTTGTTTATCAAATCTATCAACCTTATAAGTTAAGTAAGTTTGAATTTGGCATGGCAGCTTTTTGGATTATAAACGGTTTTTGTAAAAAAATTGTTGCCGATTATTTAGCTGTAAACTTTATAGACAGGATCTTCGACAGTCCAACTTATTATAGCGGCATTGAAATGATATTTGGTATTTTTGGTTATTCACTACAGATCTATATGGATTTTAGTGGTTATACAGATATGGCCATTGGCTTAGCATTAATTTTAGGTTACCGCTTAAAAACAAATTTTAATTCACCTTATAAAGCCGCCAGTACAAGCGAGTTTTGGAAACGATGGCATATTTCGTTGTCTACCTGGCTACAGGAATATTTATATATTCCCTTAGGAGGAAACCGTAAAGGCACTGTTGGTTCATACATTGCTATTTCTATTTTGGCTTTGTTTATGGTTTTGTTAAGTGGCAAGCTATGGTTATTATTAGTACTAATGTTTGCTGCAGTTTTTTTATTAATGTTGGCCTATTTCGTTCCAAAGTTGAAAAATAGTTTTAATACAAATATTAATTTAATGGTAACTATGTTGCTTGGTGGCCTATGGCATGGCAGTAGCTGGTTATTTCTTATTTGGGGAGGATTGAATGGTTTGGGTTTGATCGTTCACAAGCAATGGAAACAAATATCACCGTTTAAAAATAGTGATAGTATTGGCTATAAAATAGCCTGTGTTTTAATTACATTGACATTTATAAGTTTTACGCGTATTTTTTTCAGGAGTAGTAGTTTGCAGATAGTTGACACTATTTTTTTTAGGATCGGCAATCATTTTGGCCTTGATCTTATTTTTCAGGTTATTTATGGGTACAGGGCAGTATTTGCTTTAATGTTGGTAGGTTATCTTATACATTGGATACCTGAAAGGCATAAAGAAATATACCGCAATTGGTTTGCAACGCAAACATATTATACAATGGGCGCAATTATTATATTTGCCGTTTTTATCATGTATCAATTAATGAGTGGCGAAATGCAGCCATTTATTTATTTTCAGTTTTAAGTGGAAGATAGTAAACATATTTATTTTAAAGGGTTAAACGGCTTGCGTTTTTTTGCAGCCTTTGCTGTTATAATAACCCATATTGAAATGATAAAAGAACAAATGGATTGTCCTAATTTATACAAAAACCATAAATTTATAATTGAATTAGGCGGCTTGGGCGTAGTTTTCTTTTTTGTGTTAAGCGGCTTTCTGATAACTTATTTATTATTAAAAGAAAAAGAACAAACAGGAACTGTTAATGTAAAAAAGTTTTATGTAAGAAGGGTATTACGTATCTGGCCTTTATATTTTTTAATAGTGCTTATTGGGTTTTTCGTTCTACCATATTTCGAATTCATGCATATTCATTACTCTGCTAGATTTAGATCGCATCTTTCAGTGATTAACCTCATATTATTTTTAATTATGCTCCCAAATGCTGCTTTTGCCATTTTTAAACCTATGCCGCATATTGGCCAAACCTGGAGCGTTGGCGTGGAAGAACAGTTTTACCTGCTTTGGCCATGGTTTGTAAAAAAGTCTAAAAAAATTTTAAGAACCCTCACTTTTGTTATTGCTTTTTTGATCACTCTTAAAATAATTATTTTGTTACTAATAAAATCTCAGCCTGAAAATGCAAACTTATTAATTTTAAAAGATATTGTTGCCATGCTTAAAATTGAGAGTATGGCAATTGGAGGAATAGGTGCATGGATGGTATTTGAGAAAAAATATTTTCAAAAAATTTTAAATAATTATGTTTTGGTTGCAGCCATAGGGTGTGTTATTGTTATGATATATTTTACACCTGCAATGATTCAGGATGCCGCTTTCTTAGGTTTTTCGGTTTTATTTTTGATTATCATTTTAAATGTTTCATTAAATCCTTATTCTTTTATTAAGCTGGAGAATAAGATGTTTGTTTTTCTTGGCAATATTTCTTACGGCCTTTATATGTATCATTTAATTGTGGTAGCAGCTTTTATAGGAGTTTTAAAACAAATCGGGTTTAATGTAGATAATTCCTTTCTTTCTCAGTTAATTTTATATATTGGTGTTACGGGGCTTACTATTTTAATTTCCTGGCTCTCTTACCGCTATTTTGAATCGTGGTTCCTTAAACTTAAAAACCGCTTCACGGTTGTAAAAAGTGGTAGTTTTTAACTTTCCGTTTATTTATTGATTTTACCAGTTAACAAGAAAAAAAGCACTTAACACGCTTTAACGCATTCATTATTATTTGTTTTGTAAGTTTGTAACGAATGAAGAGTATTAAGACGCGAACCGGCGAATTTTTTTTAGATGAAAATAATATTTTAAATGCAGTAATGTTTAACAACGTTATTGTTGATTATGAAGATGCGCTTGATAATTTTTTGGTTATTAAAAATCTTACAGATAATAAACCTACATTAAGACTTGTAGATCTTACAAATAACCCAAAGTTTGAAAATAAAGCAAAAAAATTTCTCGAAAATAAAGAGGTGCAAAGTATGGCTATTGCACGTGCCATTTTAACAGGTAACAATATTAAAAAAGTATCACTTAATTTTTTCGTAAAATTAAATTTAAGCAAAATTCCCACAAAATTCTTCATCAATTACGAAGACGCTGTGGCATGGTTAAAATTACAGAAAAGGAAATAATCTTTCCTATTCGTTGGCCATGCATAAAATACTGGTAATTTTTTCTGGGATTGAGGTGAAATGATTTAGATTAAAAGGTTTTGTTAAAAAACCTTTGGCGCCTATAGCTTTACATTGAACTACATAAGTTGGATTTATGGTTGTAGAGTTAATAAATACAGGGATGGAATACAGATCTACATCATTACTTATTTCAAGTAAAGCTTCATAGCCGTTTTTAAATGGCATATTAAAATCGGTTAAGATAACATCCGGCAAATTGGTTTGTTTTTATTTAAAAAATTAAGTAATTCTTCACCATTCTTTACCATATCAACTTTATAAAAACTTTCATGGGTTTCAAATGTTTCTTTTATTGTTTCAGCATCGTCCTCATCATCTTCAGCAATAAGAATAGTTAGATTCCATAAAGTTCCAGAGCGAACTGAAGTTTAGATTTTTCATGATTAGATTTTTGTAGTTATTTACAATAACTCTAATCAGAAATAGTTTAATTGAAAAAGCGGGAAATTTTTACATAACCCGCTCATTCTTAGTTTGAAAAAATTAATAACTACAAAAATCTAATCAAACTTGATTTTAATAACGCTGTTTAAACAACTGATTATATCGGCAACATTGTTATTTCTAATCCTTTTATAGGAAATTCTTGTGAGTTGTTATTCAGGGGCACGTACGTTTTTTTAGCCTCATCAAAAACTAAAATCTTTCCTACAACTCTTTCATCGTGATAATCTAATCCTCTCAAATAATCAACCTTACTTTGTACTAACTTCTGTATTGCAACCAAAACATTGATTAGATTACTGTAGTAAATTACATTGTTATCTAAATCAACTTCTGTTCTAAACACTACTTTCATTAAATACAAATGTACAAAAATCAATTAATTGAAAATATCGCAACTAATTAATTTTCAGTAAATTATAAACAGATTTTTTTGAATTCGGTGTTGCGAAAATTTTCAAGGTTCGTTATCAAGATTATTACCTAATTTTAAAATCCTTCAATATTATAAACCTGATGCAAATGTTTAAAATAGGTATAAAAAATTAAATTATAAAGCAATAAACACATTAAAAAGGAAATCTTGAAATAAGTAATTGTATATATTTAATATTAATTTTTAATGCATAAATCTTAAGCTGAAATGAAGATAGGAATAAAGCTTGCAGTAACATTTTTTTTAATTGCATTTTTGTCAATGACAGTAATTGGCGTTATTAGTTACTTTAGGGCAAAAAACTCTCTTGAAAAGCAATCATTTGACAGGCTTACAGCTTTCAGGGAATTAAAAGCGGGCCAGATAGAAGATTATTTTCAGTTAATAAACGACCAGATTGTTACATTAGCTCAAAACCCTACTTTAATTGATGCGATGAAAGAATTTCAAAGCGGTTTCAATAAAATTGAGAACGAGATAAGGTTATCAGAAAAAGAGTTTGAGGCAATTAAGAAAAAAGGTGATGATTATGTTTTAAAAGAATTTTTACCAAGGTTAAACAAAAATTTACAGGTAAAAGCAACTTTGATAGATGAAGTAGAGTACAATAAAAACGCAATTATTTTAACTGACCTTTATTATGTAAGTAACCCAAATCCAATTGGCGAAAAGCATAAACTTGTCTATTCTAACGATGAGAGCTCTTATAGTAAATCGCATGCTAAGTACCATACTATGTTAAGTGATTTTGCTGAAAAATTTGGTTTTTACGATATATTTTTAATTGATGCAGAAACCGGTGATATAGTATATACGGTTTATAAAGAAGTTGATTTTGCAACTTCATTAACTGATGGCCCTTATAATAATACTAATCTGGCCGATGCATTTAATGAAGTTGCCGCGAGCGAAAATGAAAGTTTGGTTTACCAGGTAGATTACAGGCCTTATCATCCTTCTTATAACGCTCCATCGGCTTTTATAGCTTGTGGTATATACGAAGATCATAAAAAAATTGGTGTATTGGCATTTCAAATGCCAATTGAGAAGATAAATGATATAATGACGAATAAGGGTAACTGGAAAAATGTTGGTTTAGGAAATACGGGCGAAACATATATAGTTGGTGAGGATTTTAAGATCAGAAATCAGTCCCGCTTTTTAATTGAAGATAGTGTAAATTACTTTAAAATGCTAAGCGATATTGGCGAAGATAAAAAAGTAATAGAACAAATTAAAAATTACCAAAGTTCAATTGGTTTACAAACTGTAAGAACTACAGGTACTGAAGAAGCATTAAAAGGCGTAAGCGATACACAAATATTTCCTGATTATAGGGGTGTTTCAGTTCTTTCCGCATATAAACCATTAAGTATTGCCGATATGCATTGGGTGCTGATGAGTGAAATTGACGAAGAAGAAGCGTTTGAGCAGGTTACCAAATTGAGGAATAATATAGTTGTAGGTTTTTTGTGCCTGTTATTTGTTGTTTTAATAGTATCCTATTTTGTATCCAAACAAATTACAAAACCATTAAACGAATTAACTTACGAAGCTTTAGAACTGGCCGATGGTAATCTGGATGTGGAAGTTAAAACAGCGGGAAGCGATGAAATAGGCATGCTGGCCAATAGTTTTAAAAAAATGCAAGCCTCTATTAATAAATTAATACACGATCTTAAAGATATTAACCATAACCTTGAAGACAAAGTAAAAGAGCGTACAGAAGAGGTAATGAAACAAAAAGATCTGTTAGAAGAAAAACAAAAAGAGATCGTTGATTCAATTCATTATGCGCGTCGTATACAAACTACCATCTTGCCGGGTAATGAATATCTTGCAAAAAACTTACCCGACTTTTTTGTTTTATTTAAACCACAATCTATCGTATCCGGAGATTTTTACTGGGCAACACGCGTTGTAAAAAAAGTAGAAGATAAAGTAGTGGGCGAAAGATTTTACCTTGCTGTTTGCGATAGCACAGGCCATGGTGTGCCGGGGGCCTTTATGAGTATTTTAAATATCTCTTTTTTAAACGAAGCTATAAATGAAAAACAAATAGAAGCGCCTAATGAGATATTAGATTATGTGAGAAAACGTTTAATAAAAAACCTTTCGCACGAAGGTGGACAGGACGGAATGGATGGAACCGTAATTTGTTTTGATAAGATGAAAAATACGATCACTTATGCATCTGCACATAATGCACCAATTATGGTAAGAGATAAAAACATCATCGAATTAAAAGCGGATAAAATGCCTATTGGTAAAGGCATTAAAACAGAACCTTTTACATTGCATGAGATTGATGCTAAAAAAGGAGATACAATTTATTTTTACACGGATGGATTTGCCGATCAGTTTGGCGGGCCAAAAGGCAAAAAATTCAAATACAAAACACTAAATACATTATTACTTGATAATAGCGAACTGCCTTTGACCCAACAGGCAGAAATGTTATTGAACGCCTTTACAGATTGGAAAGGGCAATTAGAGCAGATAGACGATGTGTGTGTGTTTGCAGTAAGAATTTGATATTTAGGAAGGCATAGCTACCGCCTCTTTATTAAATTTATTTCTGTATTCTATTGGCGACAAGCCTGTTGTTTTCTTAAATACATTTCTAAAGGCTTTAGTATCGGAGTAACCAACATCATACATTACTTCATTAATGTTTTTTCGGGTGGTTTCAAACGATTTTTTAGCGGCTTCTATTTTTACACGTTGTATATATTCGATAATAGTATTGTTAGTTGCTTTCTTAAAGCGTCGTTCAAGACTCCTTCTTCCAAGTGCAAACATATCGGCCAGTTGTTCAACTGATAATTTATCTTGGAAATTACTTTCAATAAATTCCTGCGCTTTCCTTACCGGTTCATCTTCATGATCTTTTTGCCCTTTAAACATGATAAATTTAGATTGATCATACCTGTCAATATCAATTTCAAAATATTTTGAGGCAAGCACAGCCATTTCGCGATCGGTATATTTTTCTAATATATATAATAACAAATTCCAAAATGAGTTGGCTCCTCCACTTGTGTAAATGCCATTTTCATCTGTAATTATTTTATCTGAAACTAATTCTGTAGCAGGGAACATTTTTCTAAAATCATTTTCTGCATGCCAGTGCGTAGAACATTTTTTTCCGTCAAGCAAACCGGTAGAGGCTAGTAAAAAAGTACCAACACATAAGCTTGCTAACTCAGAACCCGCTTTATGCTGTTTGCATATCCATGTATTAAAGCCTTTATTTATTTCTATTACCTCACTCCACATACCATTTACCGGAGGAATAATAATTAAATCGCTTTTAAAATTATCTGTTATGTCTTTATCAGGAAAAACCTTAAATAATTTATCATATACATGTGCCTCTTTATCAAGCCCTACTAATTGTATATTAAATAAAGGTTGTTTGCCCATGCTTCTTAAAAAATCATTGGCAGTATTAAATGCTTTGTAAGAGCCTTCAATGCAGGTTAAAGTAGCAGCGCCTTTTGGTACGAGTATGGATATGTTTTTCATTTTCATGTTTCAAATGTAAAATAAATTATTGTCGCAATCAACCCCTCAAACTGCCGTTTTTACACCCTGAGAATAAATAACCTATACTGTAATTTTGTAGTGTAAAACTGAACTTATAATAATGAGAACGCAGATCAACCCGTATTTAATATTTAATGGTAATTGCAGAGAGGCAATGAATTTTTATAAAATATGTTTTGGAGGCGAGTTAATATTACAAACCGTAGGCGACTCACCTATGGCTGCACAGTGGCCTGTTAAGGCTCAAAACAGGATATTACATGCCAGTCTTGTAAATGGCGACATTAATCTTTTAGCATCTGATATGGGTTCAGATCATTTAGTAATGGGTAACGTTATATCCTTATCATTGGGATGTAGCAGTAAAAAAGAAATAGAAAGCTTTTTTGAAAAACTTTCAGAAGGAGGAAAAGTAACACATCCCTTACACGAATTTTTTGATGGTATCATTGGCGCACTTACTGATAAATATGGAATGAACTGGGTACTGAAATTTTAATGGTTAAATAAAAAATATTAATTTAAACGTATAATTAAAAAACAGGAAATATGATTGTGATAGTATATTTACTTGGTTCAATTGCCGGCTTAATAGTTTTGTTTTTAATAGCAGCTTTATTTGTAAAAAAAGAAAGTGTTATTGAGCGTGACATCATTATTAATAAGCCAAAAGCAGAAGTTTTTAATTATGTAAAATATATAAAAGAACAGGATAAATTTAACAAGTGGGTAATGGCAGATCCTGATATGAGAAAAGAATTTAAAGGTGTTGATGGCACTGTTGGTTTTATTTATGCCTGGGATAGTAATGCCAAAGGTGGAAAAGGTGAACAGGAAATTAAAGGCTTGGCTGAAGGTGAAAGAGTAGATCTTGAAATTCGATTTGAAAAACCTTTTAAAGGAATATCTGATTCGATAATACATACACGAGCAATTTCGGCTGATCAGACAAAAGTAATCTGGATCTTTAAAAGCAATTCAAAATACCCTGTAAATCTTATGTCGGCTATGCTAGAAGGTGTGCTTGGAAAAGATCTTGATAAAAGTTTAAATAATCTGAAAAGAATTCTTGAAAAATAGCTCAGTAAAAAAGTGGTAGAAGTATTTAAAACAAATGTGCAAGAGCCTTTTCATGCTGATATACTTCTAAAACTTATTCACAAAAGTTTTAATGAAGTTAATGCCAGTTTTGATCTTGAAGACCGTGACAAAATACTCAGAGTTGAATCTTTAAGCGTTATTGAAAATGATAGATTAATAAATTTAATACAAAGTCTGGGTTTTGTAATAGAAGTCCTTCCTGATGAAGCTCATCTGAATTGATTAGTGATATATGTCTTCGTAAAACAGCCTGATTTTTTTTGTACTTTTACAACCCTGATTAAAATTATGTCAACCCCTGTTAAAACAAGTTCAACCAAAACATTTATTAATGTGATTAAAGAATCACTTAATGGAAAAGAGCAGGATTATACTGTAGGAAGTATTCGCAGGGCAGTATTTTTGCTGGCTATTCCCATGATATTGGAACTTAGCTTAGAAAGTGTTTTTGCTGTTGTGGATATGTTCTTTGTTGGCAAGCTGGGCGAAAATGCTATTGCAACAGTTGGTTTAACCGAATCGGTTATTACTATTATATATTCAGTTGCCATAGGTTTAAGTACAGGCGCTACCGCCATTGTTGCCAGGAGGATTGGCGAAAAAGATCCCGAATCTGCAGCACATGCCGGTGCTCAATCGCTTATCATTTGTTTAATTGCAACAATAATTGTAAGTGTACCGGGAGTGATCTTTGCCGACGATATTTTAGCAATGATGGGAGCAAGTAAAGAAGTGGTTACCGACGGCGCAATTTTTACGCGCATTATGCTTGGTGGTAGTTTGGCCATTATGTTGTTGTTTTTAATAAACGGCATTTTTAGGGGAGCGGGTAATGCTGCCATGGCTATGAAAAGTTTGTGGATAGCAAGCATCATTAATATTATTTTATGTCCTGTGTTTATACATTTTTTTGGTTTAAAAGGTGCTGCAATAGCAACAGTAATAGGAAGAAGCACCGGTGTATTGTATCAATGTTATCATTTGTTTAAAGGCAGTGGTATCTTAAAGATCCATTTCAGCAGTTTTAAGATCGATCCTGTAATAATAAAATCGGTTATTGCAGTGGCATGGCCGGCAACGTTTCAATTTATTATTGCCAGCGGCAGTTGGATAATTTTGGCGCGTATTGTTGCTGAAACAGGTGGTACAACAGCTTCTGCTGGTTACCAGATAGCTATGCGAAATGTAGTTTTCTTTATTCTTCCTGCATGGGGCTTAAGCAATGCGGCTGCAACTTTGGTTGGGCAAAATTTAGGCGCTAACGAAATGGATAGAGCAGAGAAAAGCGTAATGCTTACAACGAAATACAATGCTGTTTTTATGGCATTTGTGGCAGTATTATTTATTTTAATTCCAAGGCCTATCATTCATATTTTTACGCAGGATGAAGCAATTATTGCTTATGGAGTGCAGGCATTACGTATAATTGGCGCAGGTTTTATGTTTTACGGTATTGGTATGGTTATGACGCAAGCATTAAATGGTGCAGGCGATACAAAAACACCAACTATCATTTACTTTATTTGTTTCTGGCTATTCCAGGTTCCGTTAGCGTATTTCTTATCAAACGTTCTTGATATGAAAGCCACTGGTGCCTTTATTGCGATACCTGTTGCAGAAACGCTTATAGCCATAGTTGCCTGGCTTTATTTCAAAAAAGGTAAATGGAAGGAAGTAAAAGTATAGGTATTTAAAGGTAATTGTATATTAACTTTTTATTGCCTATAATTACTTAATGAAATTGCAATTTTGCAAAATAATCATTCTTTTACTGCTTCTGCCCGGTTCAAATTATTTGAGCGCACAAAAAAACTCAAAGGTAGATAGTCTTACCGGCTTGCTTTATGGCAATACAGATTCTGCATACATAGAAATTTGTTGCGATATATCCCATGCTTATTTTAATTCAAAACAAGTTAACCTTGGCTTTAAGTATGCCGACTCAGCCCTATTAAGGGCCAAAAAGATCAATAGTCATCGTTACGAAGCTTATGCCTATAATAATTTTGGCAACCTTTATAATTATATCAATGATTTTTCGAATGCGCTTTATAATTTTGAAAAAGCGCTGAGCATACAGCGCAAAAATGGCAATATACCGGCAGAGTGTAGCACCATTCTTAATAAAGGCAACACCTATTTTTATAGTAATGAGTATAATAAAGCTGAAAAATGTTATCGTAAAGCTTTAGCCATTTATAGAAACATAAAGCCCGACTTAGGCACCGAGTCAAATATTTATAATAATCTTGGCAGCGCGTGCGCGGCACAGGATAAATTTAGTGAGGCTACAAACTGGTTTAAAAAATCGCTTGAGATAAATAAAAAGAATAACGATCAATTAAGTATAGCGTATACCTATAATAATATTGGTAATACACTTAAGGCAGAAGAAAAATATAATGAAGCACTTGTTTATTTTAAAGATGCTTTAGCGCTTAAATTAAAATACGGAGATAATAAAGACAAAGCAGATGGCTATACAAACCTGGCTGCCATATATGGTTCACTCGATGATTATAAAAAAGTTATAGAGTATCTTAATTTAGGGCTTTCGTACAGGGATACCACGATTTATAATGCTGACCTTAAGAATTTGTACAAGAATTTTGCCGATATATATGAGAAGCTTAACGACGTATCTTCTGCAAATAAATATTATAAATTGCTGAATAATATAACAAGCGAAATTTCAAAGAAAGAGCTTTCAGCGCAGATCGAACAGAATGATATTATGAATGAGTTCTCAAAATCTCATTTGCGTGATAGCCTTGTGCAGGCTTCGAAAATAGAAAAGCAAAAAGCCGAGATAGGCCGGAGCAATACTATAAAATATTTCTTGCTGTTAATTGTTGGTGTTATTGTTATTTTTTTACTGTTGCTTTTTAAACGCTATAAAGTTACACAAGCGCAAAAAGAGGTAATCTTACATCAAAAAGCAATGGTAGATGAAAAGCAGGAAGAGATCATGGATAGCATTAAGTACGCCCGCCGTATACAGGAATCTTTATTGCCTACCGAAAAGTATATTGAAAGGGTTTTAAATCAGGTAAAGGATAAAAAATAATTCTACCCATTTGATTAACAGCATAATTATTTCAAAAAGAAATAAACCTTTTTTTAATTTTTATGTTTTTAATATGTATGGAAAAAGTTCCTCATAAAAAAGATATTTATTGTTTTCTTATTGATGATGATGAAGATGACAGAAAAATATTTGAAATGGCTGTAAATAAAATATCGGCACAAATAAAGTTTGGGTATGCTAAAAGTGGTCCCGACGCTATTGAACAATTAAAAGATTGTAAGCGTGTGCCGGATTTTATTTTTCTTGACCTTAATATGCCGATAATGAGTGGTAATGATTGTTTAATTGAGCTTAAAAAAACGGCTTCTGTTGCCGAAGTACCGGTAATCATCTATTCTACCACAATTACCGAAAAAATAGTATACGATACTTTGCATGATGGTGCGTTCGACCATATTGAAAAACCATCAAAAATCGAAAAGCTTGAACAGTATCTTAAACGTATTTTCCAGCTTAGAGATTAATGTTTTTGCTTAACGTATTTTAGATTTTATATTTTTGCATTTAAGTCACTAATTGCGGTATATTTGTCTTTATAAATAACATCTTCACATTGTTTAAGATCATTTTTGCCGCTTTAGGCTTTTTCTTTTTTACCCGCCATTTTATGGGGGCTATTATTGGCTTTATTATTGGTTCGGCTATTGATAATTTTATGACGGTAAAGGTAAAAGCAGGTAAAGGTCAAAGTATTTTTGATTATTACCAGCAACATGCCGCCCGCCCACACGAAGATTTTGCAACCATGCTTATGGCTCTTTCGGCAGCTGTTATGAAAGCAGATGGAAGGCCTTTAAAAGTGGAATTAGAATATATAAAAGCCTTTTTTGCTCAACAATTTGGCCCACAATACTCTGCAACACATTTGCAAACTCTTAAACATTTTTTAGATGCAGCATCTATTCCTGTTGAACAGATATGTAATGATATTAATATGCGTACAACTCTTGAAGTGCGCATTCAATTAATGCATTATCTTTTTGGTATTGCCAGATCTGATGGTCATGTTGCGGATACGGAGATAAATGTTTTGAGGCGTATTGCTGTGCAACTACAAATTCCTTCTCCGGATTTTGAAAGTCTTAAGGGGATGTTTTACAGAGATGTAAATTCTGATTATCATGTATTAGGTATTGAGCCAACTGCCTCCGAAGAAGAAATTAAAAAAGCCTACAGACAAATGGCTGTTCGTTATCATCCCGATAAAGTAATTCACATGGGGGAAGAATTTCAAAAAGGTGCAAAGGAAAAATTTCAGAAAATACAGGATGCTTATGAAAGCATAAAAAAGAGTAGAGGAATAAGCTAATTGTTTTAATGTCAAATGTGGTTTTCTTTTATGCTACCCTGTAACCTTTCATAATATTGTAATTATATTCACGTTAATTGTATTTGGATAAAACATCTATGTTTTTTAAAATAGAGAACAAACTATGTTTGTTAAGATCTTTCATGGTCTTATTTATTTTTATTCAACCTCTTATGGGGCAAAATAAACCCTATTCTTTAACCGGTAAAATTAATTCAGATAAAAACACTGTTGTTGAATTTGGTAATGTTATTGCTCTATCTGTAAAAGATTCAAGTATTATTAAAGGAGCACCATTTCAAAATGGTACATTCAGGTTAGATGGAATCGAAAAGGATACTATTTTGATCAAGATCAGTTCTATTGGTTATGCTGATCATCTTGGCGTGTTTTACCGGGCAAATAACGATTCCATTACTGATATTGGAAATATTGAATTAAAAGATAATAATACACTTAATGAAGTTGCCATTACCGCAAAGAAAACATTGTTTGAAATGGATGGAGAGAAGGTAAAAATAAATGTAGAAGGAACCAGTCTTAACGCTGCCGGCACGGCTTTGGATGTATTAAGGCGATCGCCGGGTGTATTGGTAAACAGTACTGATAATGTTACACTATTTGGAAAAGGAACACCAATAATTTATTTAGATGGTTTATTGATCTCATCAACCGACATTCTTAAATCTTTACCATCTAGTGATATTAAAAGCATAGAGATAATTAATAATCCTTCTTCAAAGTACGATGCTGCGGGAAGGGCAGTAATAAACATTATAACTGTTAGAAATAATTTAGAAGGTTACAATGGGAACGTGATACAGAATTTTTTATGTAGTAAATACCTCTTTACCTATACAGGCTTTAGATTAAATTACACCCGCAAAAAAATAAGTACAAATTTTAGTTATGGGTTTAATACAGGTAAACAATGGAGCTCTGATGAATATGAGCGTACCTACAAAATAAACGATAGTTCTAATATCGAAATGAATAATTATTTATACGATGTTCAAAATTATTCTAATGTTCACTTTTACCGTGCTGGTGTAAATTATCGCTTCGATTCTATAAGTACTTTGGGTTTGCAGTATAATGGTTTTTATAACTCCCGAAACGATGCATCCGATAACGTAAATAGTATTTTATTGAATAACGAAGAGCAGTATAATCTTCATACAAATACAAAAGGCACTCCTTTATTAACGAATAATGGTATCAATGCAAATTATTCAAGAAAATTTGATACGCTTGGAACGGAGTTATTTACAGCTATTCAGTACGGTAGTTTTATAATAGAGAATACGGCAAATATAGCCGTTGAAACAAAATACAATAATCTTGTATTTCAAGAAGAAAAAAGAAACTCTAATCGCAATGATATTAAGATATTAGGCGCGCAAATTGATCTTACAAAAGCTTTCAATAAAAAATGGAAATTGGAAAGTGGTATCAAAGAATCTTATATTACAAAAGCGAGTGACATTAAGTTTGAAAATAAAAGTAGTGGAGGAAATTGGATCTCCGACCCTTCATATTTAAACGGGTTTGAATTTAATGAGAACATTGCAGCCACTTTCAGTGAATTGCGCTTTAAACATAAAAAGACCAACGCCCGCATTGGTGCTAGGGTAGAGCTAACCAACTCTGAAGGCTATTCAAAGATCCTTTCAAAAAACATAATTAACAGGCAGTATATTAATTTTTTTCCAAGTGCTTATTTTGGATATGATCTTGCTAAAGATCTTATTACTTCTGTTACGTTTTCAAGTCGTATTAACCGTCCTTCTTTTCAGGATCTTGATCCTTTTATTAATTATATCGATTCACTTTCTTCTTTTAGAGGCAATCCTTATCTGCTTCCAGAGTATACCAATTCCATTGAGGCGTCTTTAGTTTATATGAAAGAAGCTAACCTTACTTTTGGTTACAGTAAAACAGATGGGGCTTTACGCCTTGTAGTAGATAAATTAAATGATAGTACTGAGGCATTTACTGCCACAACTAAAAATCTTAAAAAAAGTGAGACCTATTCTTTTGGGGTTACTATTCCATATGAACTAAGCTGGTGGACCACTGCTAACTATTTTGGTTATTTTTTGAATACTTTTAGTTATGATCGGGCAGGCGCTATTGTACAAAACTACAAGCCAACTTTCAGTATTTATTTATATGATGAATTTCGGTTTAAAAAGCTATTCTCGCTTGAATTAACTTACGAATACACATCGGCCGCTGTAGATGGTATATTTATTTCAAAACCATTTTCGATGTTGAATGTTACGCTTAAAAAGAATTTTTTTAAAGATAAGCTCACCTGCAGGTTCATAGCAAGCGATATTTTAAATACTTATATTATGAAAGGTCAAAGTAATATACCGGTATATAATATTGGTTATACTTCTAAAGTAAACATTCATTATTTTTTACTTGCGTTAAATTATAAATTTGGTAAGCTCAAGGCCACTAACTACAAAAACCGATCGGTTAGCGATGAAGAGTATAATCGTGTAAAAATGGGTAAATAGCCTTTTAGCCTTTAATAATAAGGGATTGCAATCAAATCAGGCATGATTTTCCTTGCAGTTTTTCTTCATTTTTGAATTACATATGTAAGAAATTTCCAGTTTTTGGAAATTAGTACCTATCCAATCGCTCTACCTTTATTCCGAAAAATGGAAATATCCATTGATTGGAAAACTTAAAAAAATAAATAAAATGAGCCTGGTAAAAATTTTTATTGTAGAAGATGATCCTTGGTTTGGTGAATTATTAAAACATCATTTATCATTAAATCCCGATTACGAATTGCATTTATTCGTTTCTGCAAAAGAGTGCTTAAACAATATGCACTTACGCCCGGATATTATTTGTGTGGATTATGGCTTACCTGATATGACCGGCGATATTCTTTTACAAAAGATCCATGAGATAAATAAAAATATTCCGGGTATTGTTATCAGTGGACAGGAAGATGTTGCTGTAGCTGTTAATTTTTTGAAGAGCGGCGCTAAAGATTACATTATTAAAGATGATAATACAAAAGACATTCTTTGGAATTCAATTATCAAAATAAGAGAAACGCTTGACCTTAAGAAAGAGGTAGAAGAATTAAAAGGTCAGCTTGGGCAAAAATTCAGTTTTGAAAAAACAATAATAGGCAAAAGCCCTGTTTTAAAAGATGTGTTTGTTTTAGTTGAAAAAGCATTAAGCTCAAATATTAATGTTTCTATTACTGGCGAAACCGGTACCGGCAAAGAGGTTATAGCAAAAGCAATCCATTATAACGGCGAGCGTAAAAAGAAACCATTCATTGCCGTAAATATGGCAGCTATCCCAACCGAATTAATTGAAAGCGAATTGTTTGGCTATGAAAAAGGCGCTTTTACAGGCGCCCAAAACCGCAAAATAGGTAAGTTTGAAGAAGCAAACGGCGGTACCATTTTTTTAGATGAGATAGCTGAGTTGGATTTGAGCCTGCAAAGCAAAATATTACGTGTGTTGCAAGAGCGTGAAATTGTTAGAGTCGGTGGTAGCGAACGCGTAAAAATTGATGCAAGATTAATTACTGCTACACATAAAAATTTAGCCGAAGAAGTAAAAAAGGGAAAATTCAGGGAAGATCTTTTTTACAGGATCATTGGTTTGCCTATTGATTTACCACCGTTAAGAAACAGAGGCAATGATGTTTTAATTCTTGCTAAACATTTTATTGATGAGTTTGCAAAAGAAAATAAACTTAAAACTGTTTCTATTTCTAACGATGCAAAAGATAAATTACTAAAATACAATTACCCGGGCAATGTAAGAGAGTTAAAATCTGTGCTTGATCTTGCTTGCATTATGTGTAATGGTAAAGAGATAAATACAGATGATATTCGTTTTAACAGTGTTAGGTCGAATGATGTTTATACTACAGAAGAAAAAACATTAAAGGAATATACAAACGAGATCATCGCTTTTTTTCTAAAAAAATATAACCAGGATGTTTTAGAAGTGGCAAAAAGACTGGATGTTGGTAAATCAACAATATACAATTTGCTACAAAAAAAGAAAATTTCTATTAATTGATCTTTATATAAAATAATATGCAATTACACGAAGAACTACAAAGCCTCGCAAATAAACATCTTTCTAAAGAACAGTTGCATGACATATCGTTGGTTAATTTTTTAACAGCTGTAAATTGTTCATTCATTAAAAAAGAAAATGAAATTAAACAGTATAATAAAAACGAAAATGAACTTGCAAAAACCAACCAGCTTTTAAATACGCTGTTTTCTAAACTCCATACCGGCATTGTAGCCGAAGATGAGAACAGGAAAATTGTATTTACCAATCAAATGTATTGCGATATTATTTCACCCTCATCTTCACCAAAAGCAATTATTGGAAATGATGTTCCGGATTTGGCCGAAGAGACAAAAAGCCTGTTTGCAAAACCTGTTTCTTATGTTGCGGAAATAAATAAGCTGTTACATTTTAGAGAACTAAAATTGGAGCAGGTTTTAGAAATGAAGGATGGCAGATTTTTTGAACGCGATTACTTGCCCATCTTTATTAACGAAACGTATAAAGGCGCACTATGGAAATATACCGATGTTACAAAAAAGATAAATGTAGAAAAAGAACTCAGAAGATCGGAAGAGAATTATAGGAGTATAATTGAACATGCTTCTGATATCATTTATAAAACAAACGATAAAGGTTTTTTTGTATTTGTAAATCCTGTAGCAGAAAGAATTACAGGGTATTCGAAAGAAGAATTGTATAAGATGCATTTTTCTGAACTGATAAGGGCCGATCATAAAATAAAAGCAGTTAAATTTTACCTTAACCAGGTACGCAATAAAATAGCATCTACTTATCTTGAATTTCCTATAATAAATAAAAAAGGCAAAGAAATATGGCTGGGCCAAAGTGTGCAGTTCTCTTATGTGAGTCTTAACTCACAACAATTTGAGCTTACCTCAATGGCTATTGATATTACCAAACAAAAGCTGTTTGAAAGCCTTCTTAAAAAACAAGAAGAAAAGTATCGTAATATTATCACCAATATGAATCTTGGGCTTATTGAAGTTAGTCCTAATGAAGATATACTGCACGCTAACCAGGGTTTTTGTAAAATGTCGGGTTTTTCACAGCAAGAATTAATTGGCAAAAAAGCAAGTGATCTATTTGTTATGGATGTTGATCTTTTAGAAGAAAAGAAAAAACTGCGATCAAAAAACATTTCGGATATGTATCAAATGCCTGTTAAACACAAAAATGGAGATATAAGATGGTGGACGGTTAGTGGGGCACCAAATTTTAACGATTCGGGCGAATTTATAGGTTCTATTGGCATTCATTTGGATATTACCGACCAAAAGAAATTAGAAAAGGAGTTAGAAGCATCAAAGGTAAAAGCTGAATTGGCTTCAAAAGCAAAAGAAGCGTTTCTGGCAAACATGAGTCATGAAATAAGAACGCCTTTAAATGCAATTATTGGAATGATCAGGGAATTGGAAAAAGGAACATTGAATGGCGATCAAAAGTTATATGTTGAAAAAAGCGCTATTGCTTCTAAACATTTATTATCAATCATTAATAACGTGTTGGATATTTCAAAAATAGAAGCGGGTGAACTTACATTAGAGGATGAACACTTTAGCCTTGATAATTCAATACAAAATGTTCTTTCAATCATGTCGTCGCGGGCCGAAGAAAAAGGTATTTATCTTAGATCTGAATTCTCTGAAGGTATTCACCATGCTCTAATTGGCGATCCATTACGTATTGAGCAGGTATTGATCAATTTGGTAGGTAATGCCGTTAAATTTACTTCAAAGGGCGGTATAACTATCAAATGTAGTTTATTGGATAACGGTATTAATGAACAAAAGATCATGATTGCCGTTTCAGATACAGGTGTTGGCATTGAGGAAAAATATTTAAAGAGCATATTCAATAAGTTTTCTCAGGAAGATAGGTCTGTATCGCGCAAGTATGGCGGTACCGGTTTAGGTTTAGCTATAACATATGAATTGATACAGCTTATGGGAGGTAGTATTGAAGTAGAGAGTAAAAAAAATTCGGGAACAAATTT
Organism: Bacteroidia bacterium; assembly: GCA_016787705.1. Lineage (GTDB taxonomy): Bacteria > Bacteroidota > Bacteroidia > B-17B0 > Aurantibacillaceae > Aurantibacillus. Next base: position 57,569 of record JAEUTP010000027.1, read on the forward strand.
TAATGTAATTGTAACACTAAAAAAAAGCGATACCTGTAAGGTAGAAATTAAACAAGAATTAAATGAAACAATTTCTTTAAATGGATTAAAAATACTGTTGGTGGAGGATAATGAATTGAATCGTTTAGTTGCGCAAAACACATTTAAGTATCATAAATGCATTGTAGATGAAGCCGTAAATGGATTAGATGCTATTGAGAAATTAAAACAAAAACAATATGATATTATTTTAATGGATATTCAAATGCCTGAAATGGATGGTTTAGAAGCTACTGAAAAGATTCGTTCTGATTTAAAAATTGAAACTCCAATAATTGCCTTAAGTGCTAACGCTTTTAAAAGCGAAGTTGAAAAATGTAAACTTATTGGTATGAATGATTATCTCACAAAGCCATTCGAAGAAAGTGAATTTTTAAAACTGATTTCTAAGTATACCAACACCAGTATTGTTAAAATGCCCGAAATAAAAAATGATATCGTGAAAGATGTAACAACTAAATTATACGATCTTGATAAACTAAAAGAGTTAAGCAGGGGCGATGAAAAATTTATTAAAAAAATGATCTCTCTTTTTATTGAGCAGGCAAAAGTGTCATTAAATGAAATCAATTCCGCTTACCAGATAAATGATCACGATAGTATACATAAAGTGGCGCACCGGTTAAAACCAAGCATTGATAATATGGATATAGATTCATTAAAGAAAGAGGTACGTGAGCTGGAAGGGATTGTTAAGAATCCGATCCCCGGTAATGAGTTAAAATTACTTATTGAATACTTAAACACAACGCTTACAAAAGTACTTGAAGCATTACCACAAGAAATAGTTTAAAATTAGTGTTTTTATAAATGAAGCCGGAAAGATATCTTTCCGGCTTTTTTGTTTTGGAATTTTTTCCATTTTTTGGATATACAGAGTGTGATTTAACTCTTAAAGTCTTGATAATACACAGTTTTAATTTGTGGCACAAGATATGTGTTCATTATAAATATAAAACTGATATTTTATGAAAAAGACAATTTTACTCTTATTGATAACACTGAGAGTTTATTCTCAGCATAATTTAAACATAGTTAAAAAAGATGGAAGCGTACTTCACGTTTATTCAGGCGCAGCAATAAGCGCTTTTTCTGGGGCAAAGATCTATCAAAAAACAGGGAAACCAATTTTAGCATCTTCTATAGGTTTTTTTATTGGTAGCCTGGCAGGAGCGAGTAAAGAACTTGTTTACGATAAAGCAATGCACCGCGGATGTTACAGCAAACCAGACGCACTTCTTACTATATGGGGTTCTGCTTTAGGAAGTCTTTGCCTTAGAATAGGGATAGATATAAAGCAAAAAAAAGAGTTGGACAAAGAGAATTTCCAAAGCCTTTCGAAATAAAAACCAGTATTTCAAACAAATATTATATGAAAACAATTAGAAAAATGAACATTTTTATCGTAGACAATAACTTGTTCTATCTTAACCTTTATGAGCAAAGTTTAAAAAAAATCGGTCAAAGTAATATTACCACATTTATGAATGGGAATGATTGCATTAATGCTTTAAGCGAAAAGCCGGATATTGTTTTTTTAGATAGTAACGTTGATAATTCTCAGAGCTCTGAAATACTAAGGCAAATCAAATTATTCAATCCCGGTATTTTTGTCGTAATGGTTATTGATCCGGACGGCATAAGAACCACAATAAACACCAGTAACTTCGGTATATCCGATTATATAATTAAAGGGCAGGACGAAATATTAAAAGCGCATAGCATTATTTTAAGATTAGAAAAGGCCGTTAATGCTCCTAAGATCCAAAAAATGGTGAAACTATTTTTAAATTAATTAATATGAAAACACTCAGGTATTACATATTAAAATGGAAGAGGTTTAATAAGGATTATTATTCGTGGGCTAACGATCCGGTTAAGTAGCCTGTTCCATATTCTGGAAAGATCATCCGGCAGATGGAATATGTAAAATCCGCTATTCTCTGAAAGCCTTGTTATTACTAAGTTTTTCGTTCTGGCACGTTATGTGAATATCGTTATACAGATAAAACAAACAGCCATGAAAACTTCAACTAAAATAAAAATCAGTATCATCACTACCTTAGTTATTTTAAGCAATGTTTCTTTTGGCCAAAACAATAACGAGACTAAAGAGACTAAAAAAACTGAAACTGAACAAAACGATGTTGTTCGCAGCAAAAAAGGCCCTCAGCCAACAATGACCGTTAATACAGAAAGCAGATCTTATTTGGTTTAATTTCTTTAACACTATATCCACAGAAGCAGATTTTTAGCAAAAGTTTAAGAAGCCTTGAATTTTTTGGTTACTTTTTTGTTCAAGCAAAAAAGTGACGCCTAAATAGAATAAATGGTTTTCAAATTATAAACCCGTCTTAAAATGGTATGAACATTAATTTCTTACCTTAGCGCTTCAAAAGCGTATACATTGTCTTTCGATCCATTTAAAATAGATCTTCCTGTAACAGAAATAATTTCTTTTGTAAGAGAACAACTTGCAAAAGAAAATACGCTTATTGTAAATGCTCCACCTGGCGCAGGTAAAAGTACATTATTGCCATTAGCTTTAATGGAAGAAACATGGTTGCAAGGAAAAAAGATAATTATGCTGGAACCACGCCGCCTGGCTGCGCGAACAATTGCAGCGCGAATGTCTTCGCTTATAAATGATGAAATAGGTAAAACAATTGGTTACCGGGTTCGATTTGACAATCGTGTTAGTGCAAATACAAAAATAGAAGTTGTTACCGAAGGTATTCTTACGCGCATGTTACATTCGGATAATGCTTTGGAAGATGTTGGCCTGGTTATTTTTGATGAGTTTCACGAGCGTAGTTTACATGCCGATCTTGCATTAGCATTGTGTCGCGAGGCTCAACAGGTATTGCGTCCTGACCTTCGTATTATGATCATGAGTGCTACTTTAAATATGCCACAATTAACGGCATTATTAAAAGCGCCGGTGGCCGTTAGCGAAGGAAAACAATTTCCTGTTGAAATAATTTATAATGGGGATGCTGAGGAAACATTACTCCCTGAATTAACAGCGCGAACCGTTATAAAAGCTGTAAAAGAACAGCAAGGTGATACATTAGTGTTTCTTCCCGGCGAAGGCGAAATAAAAAAATGTGAAGAACTATTAAAAGCTGTTTTGCCTGACTTTTCTATTCACCCTTTATATGGCCAGTTACCACAGCAAGAGCAATTTGCGGCTATTATGCCAAATAAATTTGGTAAACGTAAAGTTGTTTTGGCAACTTCAATAGCCGAAACAAGTTTAACTATCGAAGGAATTAGAATTGTTGTAGATACCGGCTTTGGCCGTAGCTCAAGGTTTGATACCCGCTCCGGCTTATCTAAATTAGAAACATTAAGGATCTCAAAAGATTCGGCAGATCAACGCGCAGGCCGTGCCGGAAGATTAAGCAGTGGCGTGTGTTACCGTATGTGGACAAAGGCCACGCACGAGCGTTTGGCCGAACATAGAATTCCTGAAATAATGGAAGCAGATCTTGCATCATTGGTTTTAGATATGGCCAATTGGGGCGTTAACGATATTTTACAATTAACATGGTTAACACCGCCACCAAAAGCAGCCTTAAGCCAGGCAACAGATATATTACATCAATTACATGCTTTAGAAAAAAATAAGATCACGGTACATGGTAAACAAATACATCGTTTAGCCTGCCACCCGCGCATTGCGCACATGTTGTTAATGGCAACAGAAATAAAGGACAAACAGTTAGGAACAGATCTTGCCGCTGTTTTAGAAGAGCGCGATCCTTTACCAAGAGAGACAGGTATTGATATTAATCTACGGGTAGAGGCATTACGGCGAGCACGATCGAACAGTGCTAGTGCTAATCGTTTTGCAAGAATAGAAAAGGTCGCAGCATCCTATCGCAAAATGCTGGAAATAGAAGTTGATAATGGTGCGGTTGATGTTTTTGAGACAGGATTATTGTTGGCGTATGCGTATCCTGAACGTATTGCGTTTGCAAGGCCCGGTAACAACGCGCAATTTCAATTGGCCAACGGTAAGTACGCTGTTGCAGGTCATAAAGATGATCTGGCGCATGAACCCTGGTTGGCTGTAGCGCACATGGACCTGCGTGATGGTTTAGGTAAAATATTTTTAGCCGCACCTTTAAATCCAAAAGATCTTTTGCCAATGGTAAAAGAGCAAACCGCTATAACCTGGGATACGCGTAAAGGCGGTATCGTTGCAACCAAAGAACTAAAAATAGGCAGTTTGGTATTGCAAAGTAAGGCATTGCCAAACCCAAACGAAGAACAAATTGCTTCTGCTATTTCTAATGCTATAAAAAATGAAGGCGAACAGCTGTTAGATTTTGATGAGAAGATGGAGCAGTTGCAAAACCGGATCATGAGTTTAAGGATTTGGAATACTATAGAGAATTGGCCGGATGTAAGCACTGATGTTTTATTGCAAACAAACGAAAAATGGCTTGGCCCTTATTTAAAGAATATAAAAAAACCGGATGATCTTAAAAAAATAAATTTAAGCGAAGCATTATTTTATTCATTAGATCTTGAAAAACAACAAGCTTTAAATGTATTGGTGCCTCAAAAAATAGAAGTGCCCAGCGGTTCAGAAATAAAAATTCAATATTTTATAAACGGTGCAGTGCCTGTATTATCTGTTCGCTTGCAGGAAGTGTTTGGTTTAAGCGATACACCAACTGTAAATAAAGGTAAAATAAAAGTGGTCATGCATTTATTGTCACCGGGTTATAAACCTGTTCAGGTTACGTCTGATCTAAAAAGCTTTTGGAATAATTTATATTTTGAAGTGAAAAAAGAATTGCAACGTCGTTACCCAAAACATGCCTGGCCCGAAGATCCTTGGACGGCGCCTGCGGTAGCAAAGGGCAGAAGCCATAAGAAATAAGGCAGATCTATTTTAAATTAATTTGGTTAAAATGGTAAAGTTCTGCTTCTGCATCTAAAATTTCCTGGTTCAGTTTTTCTTCGTAAAATCTGTTTATAATAAGCATCGCATGTACAATACCCGGAAGAATAAACAAGGCTGTAAGAAATAAATTTAAAATAAAAGCACCGTTCTTACCTGTAGATAGTACTGCAATGGGCGGCAGTATTACACAAAAAAAATACCTCATAATAACCTGGTTTAAATGTTATTGAAAGGTAATTCCTTTTAAACCATATTGTCAATAGGTAAAATTACCTATTTTGAGTAGGTAATTTTACCTATATAAAACAGACTTTTTTGTAACAAACTCCATATCTCGTGCAATGTGATTTATAGTCTCTTTTTCCTTTAAGACTGGGATAATTGGTATTACCTTGTATTCCATATTTATTAATTTTTAATTTCTCATCCCCCATGTTGCCAACACTTTCCGTTACTACTCGCTGCCCTTTTGCAGCGGCTGCCTTTTTGTGTTTGGGCTAGTTTAAACAAGATCGTGGTCATAAACCAAAACCGGCCCATTTAATGCCTGGAATTTAATATAATAGTTGCTAAGGCTCTGTTGGGTTGTAATAATTACACCATTCGTTCCTGAAGGAATAATTTTTGCACCATAAGTTTTATTTCGGCGTAGCGTAACCGTTTGATTTATTGTATATCTGCAAGGCATGGTTTTTTATTTTAAATTATCTTTATATGCTTTTTCAATTCTTTCAATTGCTTGTTTCTTTTTACGTGGATTGTTTATATCCTTTGAGGCGTCAATAAGTATGGTCATAAATGTATTCAGATCTTCTTCAAGATTTTGTTTTTTTATATTTAATTCTTTCGTTTTGTAATTAAGGCTGTCGAGTTCAGGCAAATTAACGGTTTTGTTTGGCGACGAGGCCGTATTTTTAGTTGGAATGCCGTTGGCATATGCTAAATACTTGATACCCTGACTTAGTACTTTAAATGAAGTCCTAACTGCTTCGTCAGCATCAACCCTAACACCTTTTATTGTAAATTCTCCCGGCCCATCCATTTTAATAGCTATATCTGAATTGCCAAGAAATGTACGCGCTGCAGTAAAGTTATATCTTGAATGCGCTGTTTTGCGATAGTTACCGCGCTCGCCAACATTTGATGTATTAACAGATCCATCGGTTAATGTTTTTTTTGATCTTATCTTTTTCCAATATACAGGCGGTAATACGGCAATTATAGAACAATTAGGGTCTGATAAGATAGAATCTCCAAATGCTGATGTTACATTATTTGTTTCAGACTGAATACTTTTACCCAGATCGAATACCTTTTGAATAAATTCAGGGCTTTTATCAATGGCCCTTCCCATGATAATGTTTTCAAAATCCAGCATTACTTTTTTGAACGAAATTATTGCTGAATTATAACTGCCCATTGCTTTTTCATGAATTAAGGTATTTTCTTTTGAAATGTCATTCTTAAGCAACTGTAACGAGTATAATACAGTGTCTGATGCAATAAGCAGTTTTCGAACTTCTTCATTAAACGTGCCGGTGATACCAAGTTTTAAAGTTGAAAGATCTGAAGTGTCAATCTTATCGGGGTTTTTATCAATAAAGTCGAATACTTTTTTTACAGAGGCTTCTCTGTAATCTGATATTGCATTAGAAGAAATAGCGGCTTGAATCTTCTTCTCCAGCTCACTAACGTATTCCAGCTTGTATAAAAACGTTTGATTATATGCTTGTTTGTTAAGAACATCAACCCTAACTCTCATGGTTGAAACACATGAACAAAGGATGGCAATTAGCGGTAATATTAAAATATGCTTTTTCATTAGTTCTCAAATTTAGTTTTAGCAAGTTCAAGATTCCGTACAGACAATTTTCCGTCGGTACGGATTTCAAGTGTTAATAAAAAATCCTTAAGATCGCTTTTAGGATTTGGTGATTTACTTAGCGAATCAAGATACATGGCTGCGGTAGTTTTTATCTTGTCTTTTAAAAGATCTATCTCATCTATCTGGTTTGAAACGTCAATAGCTTTATCTATTTTTTCTTTATTTGCTAATCGCGCTATAACTTCCAGTATTTCTTCGTTATTTGCAAAGTTGCCTATCTGTTCAGAAATGGAATTTGAATTGCTGGAAAGGATCATGATCAATTTTGCATTTGGGCTGTGATTGGCCCAATTAACCGTTTGTGCCGAATCGGGTTGGCCCATTTCACTAAAATATTTTTCTACAGCATGCTCATCAAAATATCCTGAAATGTATCTTGACCTGGATGCAATGGAATAGGAGTTTATTCGCAAACGATAGTAATTATCGCCGGATTTAAAGTAATGTAATTCTTTTGCAGATTGACAAGATGTCATAATTAAACACGAACATATTGTCGCTTTAATTAAATGTTTTTTAAATTTTATCATATGTTATTTTAATTTGTTTTTTATTCTGTTTGTTGCGGAGTATTATTTTGTACTGAAGCAGTTGTATTTGCCTGCTGTGAACTATCTCCCATTTTGTTATTCAGCACATAACCTGCAATACCACCTAATAAGGCAGCCAATGAATTTTCGGAAAGTAATTTTGCTAAGCCCAGAATAAAAATTGTAATTATAAGGAGTAATACAGTTATCATATAAACCGAATACCATGCACTTACTTTAAATTCTTCCTGGTGTTGTGCTTCGCTTTTACCATCGCCGGGTTTGCGAAGCTTACTTCTGTATACCAAGCCGGCAATGTACATGGTTAATGCTGTTACGCAAAAAGCAATAATGCCATATTTAATGGCTTTATCGTTAATATCCAATCTTGAATTTCGATATTCGTCAACTTTTTTATTGTAATCGTTTACGTAATTTTTGATCAGCACATCCAAACTGTCACTTCTCTTATTTAACTGTTTGCCAAGGAAAGATAATTGCTTAGATGCATTATCAATAAATTTTCCTAATTCAGCTGGGGTAGGGGTTGTGTTTTTTTTGTCTTTATATATAGGGTACCTATAGTTGTACATATCATAAAAAACAACATTTCTTCCATAACTCTTTTGAATACTAATATGATATTTACTTAATAAGCTATTAAATTGTAAATGATATTTTTTGTAAGCTTGATCGCATTGAACGTATGCTTTTGTATTAATGTAATCATTTACAGCATAACCGTTATTTGATATAGGAATGTTTCCATTAGACATATATTTGTCGATGTGGAAAGAATAAATTTGATTTGGCTCTAATGAAGAAAGGAAGTTGATCATTTCTTCAGAAAGATAAACGGGTGTATTATTATTTTGTGGTGGTTTTATCCTTGCGCCTGAATACTGATAAAGATCTTCGTTTTGAGTATCCGTATTTTCTGAGTAAGTTCTTTCTGGAATGCCTGATTTTACATCTTTTAATAAACTATTTTCAGATGAATCGCTAAAACCTATCTGTCCTAAAACCTCTTCAATAATTATTTTTTCACTTTTAAATTTATTAAACTCACGTCTTATTCTTATTATTTCATCCGCGCTGCTCTCAGGATTTTCAGGATCGATCATTTCAAACGAACTATCAAAGGTGCTGGTTTTGGCATCACCTGTATTTTGAAAATAAAGTACAGTTGCCATTATAATTATTATTGCGCATGCAACAACAATAATAATATTCTTGCTTATATTGGATTTATTATCTTCTTTCATATTATTTTTAATGTGACGCTTACTCTTCATCGGATTTTCGGCAAACTCCGTAAAGAAATAGTCTTACACTATCAATTCCACAAACTCATCCAATTGTCTATTAAAAATTTGTGCGGTTTCGGTTCCTAATTCTCTCAAGGCATTTAAATTTTGTGGCGAAGCATCATCCATATCGGGGCTTACATCATGCGGCAATACCTGGTTAATGCGCAAATATTGTTGCGGTGCACCAACGGCATGATAAACCTGCCGCAGTTGGTAATCCACCACATCAGATACGCCTGCCATCATAATATCTATTAACGGTTTTACCCAGGCGGCCAACCCCCAGTCTTTGGCAGAATTGTAATCGTATTCTTTTCTTGTAAAACCTGTACCAATAGAAAGAATAGCCATTTCTTTGGCTGTTTTATTAAATTTATTATGCACTTCTGCATAGGCGCAAAGCGTTGGGTTGTTTACAAAAACTCCTCCATCTATTAATGGATACGTAACACCTGTCATGGATCTTATTTCTGAACATTCAAAATAAGTTGGAGCTGCAGAAGTAGCCCGTGCTACGTCTTTTACAAAATAATTCCAGCCTTCATCTTGTGCTGCATCCATCTGATTAAAAAAATGTCCTTGTCTTCTTTTTATATCATAAGCAGTGATAAGACAAGGCTTAAGCAATTGGCTTAATTTTGTATCGCCAAAATAATCATTAAGTGCAGCTTCCAATTCGGCAACCGGATATTTTTCATCGGTTAAACCACCGACTGATTTTATTTTATGCCTAAAAGGAATATTAAAGATCTCATCACCTCTTTCTAAATAAAGATTCACAACTTCCTGCGCGTTAAATTTAGGGCGGTTGGTTTTAAGATCAGGGCAAAGATAAGAGCAGGTAAGAATACCGCCGGTACTTGTTCCCGCAATCAGGTCAAAATGATCGGCAATGCGGGCATTTTTATTGCCTGTTCTTTTTTTTAGCTTCTCTTCCAATGTAACTATTATTTGTCCCGGAATGATACCACGAATGCCGCCACCATCAATAGAGAGTATGCGTGTTAATTTATTTGTGCTGTCTGCCATAATTAAATTTTAAATTTAAACATGGCTAATATATACTATCCAAAACACAAAAACACCTACTGCTGGCAGTAGGTAGCTTGTACGTTAAAACACGTAGAAAAATTTGCTGTTTATGTTTAAAAACCGTAAGTTTAATATAGTATAAGCTAAAAACCTTTTTTTGTAAAAATCATATCTCTTTTGAAAACAAAAGAAAGAAATATCTCTATCATGGTTGCCGATGACCATAATCTGGGCAGGCAAAGTTTTAGCTCTTATCTTGAAACAAATTGTGAAGGTGTAAAAATAACAGGCCAGGCTGCTAACGGTTTAGAACTGTTGGAACTTATGAAAAAAAAAGCCCCCGATATTGTTATACTGGATCTGGAAATGCCAGTAATGAACGGACATCAGACTTTATTGCAAATAACAAAGAGATACCCTAAAGTAAAAACAATTATTTTTAGTACACATTATAACGAATATTTTATTTCTGAATTAATGATTGCAGGCGCCTGTGGTTATTTATCAAAAAGTTGTTTTGCCGAAGAAATGTTTGAAACAATAGATAAGGTTTACAACGAAGGTTTTTATTTTAATAATACGGTTTCGCGCCAGGTTGTAACTACATTAATTGAAGAACGTAAATTACAGTATTTAATTTCCGAAAAGATCTTATCAGAACGCGAAATAGATGTTTTAAAAGAGATATGTAATGAAAAGCAAGGAAAAGAAATTGCTGATGCTTTAAAAATAAGTGAGAATACTGTACAATTTCATAAAAAAATATTTATACAAAAACAAATAGCGAAACGCTTGTTGGCTTAGTTAAATATGCAATACGAACAGGTATTGTTATTCCGTAGTTTTTAATTCTGATTTTACTTTTAATTGCATATAAAACTTTTTTTGTTTTGTATCGAATTTTTCAATTGATGAACGCAGCATTGTACGCGGCATAGTGGCGGCGTATTTATTTAAAAAATCTAAAAGCGTTTTACGAGATTTGTCCCCGGCAAAGCGAAGCATCCAACCGGTAGCTTTATGAATAAGATCTTCCGAATCTTTAAGCAGTATCTGAGCAATTTTAAAAGTATCTTCTGTTTGATTTTGCCTTATAAAATAGCAAGTGCTTAATATCGCTGTACGGCGCTCCCAAAGGTTTTTTGATTTTGCCATTCTATATAAGATCTTATGAGATTTATCAAATAAATAAAGCCCGGTCATGTTTAAGCAACCAAGATCTACAAGGTCCCAGTTATTTATCCTGTCGTGACGTTTCATATACAGATCGTAAAAATCCTTAAGTCTTTCTGCCGTAATTTTTTTATTACGCGATGCTTTATCCATAATGCTTACAGCACCTGCACGTGCTTCATGAATATCACTTTCCAATAATTTTTCAATTTCTTTTATTGGCATTTCGCTATAAGCAATGGCAAGCGCAAATACTTTTCCCATGGGCACACCAATAAATTTATCGCCATGGCCATATTGACCTTTACCTGATTTAAAATAACGTTCAATCTTTTTTTGTTCGGCGTCGGATTTAAGTACGTATAACTGTTTTATAAACTCCTTGGCAGTTAATTGAAATATTGGGATAGAAGATGTTTTTGCCATTTGTTTTTATTTATACAAATATGCAATAGAAAAACAACTATTGCTAAAACAAAAAAGCAGGAAAACAGTTCCTGCTTTAAGATTTTTAAATAATAAAACTTTCTAAATTTTAGCCGAGGCTATTTTTTTATGATAAGTAATATATGAAACCATTAATACGGCAAGCACAACTAATGGAAAAAAAGCAAGGCCAACAAAACCTTCAACGGCAACATAACTAATAAATGCAAAAATAAAATCAAATGTTAAGCCTGCATAAGCCCATTCTTTTAAACGTGAAGGAATTCGTGGGATGATCAATATAATGCATCCTCCAACTTTAAAAACTGCCAGTGCTAAACCAAAATAATCGGGATAGCCTAAATGCCTGATGCCCTCTTTTGCCATTTCTGATTGAGAAGTAAGTGCTGGCATAACACCTTCAAATAAAAAAATAAGTGAAGTTGTGATCCAGTAAATAATGTTATTTGTTTTCATAGGTATTTTATTAATAGTTTTATGATAACAAAGTTAGATGCAATATTTTTAAAGCAAAAGGTGTAAATGCGACATTCTTAGGTGTGAAATTCGACACATATCGTTAGTAATATTCAATCCTATATTAGTCATGTTGTACACGCTCATTCGCAATAAAATAGACTATCCCGTAAATTTTGCCTTCAAACCCTTTAATTACTGTTAATATTAAACGCCGGTTGTTAATATAGTTTTAAATGAGCTACGAAGTTTAAGGATATTTTGTATAATATTACTGGTAAAATACAAATAATGAGAGCAATACGATCATTTCTGGTTATAGTTATAATTACAGCATGTTTATCAATGGCTGGTCAGACGCCGGTTTTTGAAGATCTTACATTTGAAAGTGATTCAATAGCCTCAACATATAAGCCTTCGGGCAAAAATTACGTTTTTCTAAAGTCAAAACGCGGTACCGAAGGTATGCCTAAAACCGGAAAGGCAGATTCTATTCTTTCACTGCCAATAACAGATATTATTTTGGTTTTCTCTGAGCTTAATCCTGATGCTATAAATAATCGTATTGAAGCTAACCAGGAGCGTTGGGAAAATTTATTAAAAACCTATCCTCAGTTTTTTCAGTTCAGTACTAATTATAAAGAAATGTGCCAGTGTAAAAATGGTGGAGATGCGGAAGTGTTTAAAGAAAGTCAGGGCTTTTATATTTATTATTCTAAACCTGAACCCGTAAAAGTTGTAGAAAAACAACCTGAAGTAGTTAAAACAAAAACGGAAACCAAAGAACCTGAAACAAAAACTAAAACAAAAGAGGAAAAAGAATCAAAAGAGTTGGCGGTTGCAAAAACTAAAGAATCCAAAGAAAAAAAGGAATCTGTAAAAGAAGAAAAAACAGTTAAAGAAAATCCAAAAAAGGAAAAAGAGAAAGAAAAGGATGAAGAGAACGAGCCTGCGGAGGCCGGAGTAGAAGGTGCGGAACAAACACTTGCCGTTGAAATGAACGCTCCTAAAAAAAGAACAGGTTATACAAAACCAAAACGTTCAAAAGATGTGAAAGCGTGTCGCCCACCATGTTATGAGGGTGGAGATGAAAGTTTAAATACTTTTTTGAAAGAGAATATTGTATTAAGTAAAAAACAAAAACGCCAGGTAAAAGCATCTGTATCTACAGTAAAACTTCAATTAAATTTTGATGGATCAATAAAAAAAGCATTGGTTAATGGCACTAATCCAATTTTAAACGAAATGGTTACTGCTGCAATAAAAAATATGGATCTTTGGAATCCAATGGTAAAAGGTGGAGTAACAGTAAAGTCAGAAGTGAAATTGACATTAAAATACGACAAATCTACTAAAGCTATTAGAGCATTTGAAACAATGATCACACCTCGCCCAAATCCAAAATGTACAGAGTGTAAAAGTGATGAAGAAATTTTCGGAAAAGAATAAGTTATTTTCTTCTCTATATTAGTTTTTAAGTGGAATCATTGCGAAGCGCAAGACTCAAAAAAATTAAATGTAAGTTTGAGCTATAATTTTGGAAAGATAAAAGCCCAGCAAAGGGATACAAAAGAGAATGACGAAGAAAAAAAACGCTTAGGACACTAAACCCAGCGTTGAACGGATTGTACTGTATCCATTGGATTTGTATTAAAACAAATTTTTGCTTTTGGCGCAAGTTCATGAATTGTGTTTATCATGTTCTCAAATAATGTAAAATTTGAATCGGGTTTTCTTATACCTGCGCCTATTAAAACTGCATCAAAATCGATCTTTTGCAGATCGCTACTGATAACGTGTATGGCCGTTTCACCAAGATCTATCCAACATACATGCGCATCATAGCCGATATCATTCAATGCTTTTACAGACCCTGTAATACCATTAAACACTTTTTCTGCATTTATACCTGGCATTGCTGAAAATTCAGGTGATGAAAAATCAATGTATTTTGGATCTATTCCAATTACTAAAACTGATCTTTTATTTGTCATAATATTACTTTCTTAAAATAAATTCAACCCGTCGGTTACTTTTTCTACCTGCTTCTGTATCATTAGATTCTAACGGTTTTTCACTTCCAAAGCCTTCGTAACTAACGTTTTCGGGTTTTACACCTTTAAGGATGAGATAATCGGCCACCGCTTTAGCGCGTGCCCTAGAAAGTTCTTTGTTTTTTGTTTCATCTCCCTGGTTATCGGTATGGCCATAAATTTCAATGCGCATTTTTTTATCACCTTTTAAATACATGGCAACAATGTTTAATTCAGGATAGGAGACAGGTGAAAGCAAGGCCTGGCCTGTTTGAAAAAGTAATTTATTAAATGTCAATACCTCTCCTGAAGAAATCGGTTGAATAGTATCCGGTAAAACAACTTCTGTTTCTACAGAATCCGGTTTCATCTTATCCAAATTATCAAAGTATGGATTTTTAGGAATGACAGTGTCAATTTTTTCGGGAATAAATTCATGGATGCTGACATCGTCAAAATAATAATACGCATCGCGCTGCACGCGTTTATAAATGGGCGAACTTATTTCCGGTGGCACCGTATTACCGGTTTTCCATAAACGTTTAATACCAAAGCTGCCAATTATCAATGTATTCTCACCACCTTTGGCTTTATAATGAACGCTTATTTCATGCCATTCTTCCGTATCTAAACCAACTTCATCTTCAATTGGAATATAAACCGGGCGAAGTTCGGTGATCTCTTCCGAATGTGGGAATTTTACATTCTCATTTATAAAACAAACACCTAACCTATCAACTGCCAGAGGCGAATAATCAGAAAGACTAACGTACATTGTAAGTACATACTCTTTATTTTTTTTGAGGGCTGAGCTAAGTGTGGTTTGAAGATACTCTCTGTAATACCCATGAGAAACAGCAAATATACCGGCATAACATTTTCCTGAGTTAGCTTCTTGCACGCCCATCGAATTTTTTGGAACATTTACCCGAGACAGTTTTTCTTTTTTTTTATCGCACTTACAAAAAAGATCGGTGGTGCCGCGGGTAGGGGAGTTCCAGGAAGTGGAATGATCAATGGCGGAATACTCTATTGGAATAGCTTTGTTAAATTCAAAACTTGAATCTGCAACAAGGTTTTGCGCTTTTGAAATTTGAAAGCAGGCCAGAAAAAAAATAAATAGGTTTAATAATTTCATCACGGATTCCAACTGCTAGTATACACATTTTCTTTCTAAAAAGCGATGAAAATTTACACGCGTAACGAACCACGAAAGCCACGGGCTGCATAATAAGATTCGGCCCCATTGTGATATACAAATACGGTATTGTAACGGCGGTCGCAAAAAAGAGCACCTTTTAGTTTACGAATATTTGCCGGTGTTTTTATCCAGCTGGATGTTTTCATATCAAATTCACCAAGCATTTGCAATTCACGGTATTCTTCTTCGGTTAAGATCTCAATGCCCATTTCTTCCGCCATGTTAATGGCACTGTTCTTTGGCTTGTTTTCTTTTCGCGAATTTAGCGCTTCATGATCATAACAAATACTTCTGCGCTCTTTCGGACTCTCTTCTGAACAATCAAAAAAGATAAATTCGTTTGTTTTTTTATCATAGCCAACCACATCGGGTTCTCCGCCTGTCACTTCCATTTCATCCAATACCCATAATTTCTCAGGTTGTTTTTCAAGTTTTGCCTGTACTTTATCCCAATCAATATCGTTATGGCGTTTCCTGTTTTTTTCAAAACGCGTTTTTAGTGTTTTAAGTAGATCTTTACTTTGATCCGGAGATAATTTCTTTTTTATATTTTTCATGTAATACTCATTTTAAATTATTTTTTCTGTTACCCTTAACTTGATTCAGGGTCTCAGCACTATTCTGGTTGAGAACTGAGATGCTGAATCGAGTTCAGCATGACCGTATAATCAAACTCCAATTAATCATCTAGTCCTTTTCCACTCAAAATTTGCTTAGTGTATTTTTCAATACGCTCATTTCTTGTTTTTGCCTGTTTAGCAGATGAAAAATATAATAAATAACCTCTTTGTCGTCCAGGTGTTAAAGCGTAAAATGCTTTTTTTAATGCCGCACTTTTATTTAATTTGTTTTGAAACTCTTCAGGAATAGCATATTCCTTTGTTTTTTTCATCGGTACTTTTAAACCTTTTTCTTCTATTTCAACCGCTTCAAAAATATAAGCTTTCAACGTTTTCTCAATCTTGGTTATTTCTTTTGTGTTTGTAAAACGAACCTGTCTTGCTGCTTGTACGTTTTCAGTTTGCTGAATAAGGATTTTTTTAGGATCTTTTAATAGGGCGCCTTTAAAAAATAAAAAGGCACAATAATCTTTAAAGGCATGAATTAAAACAATATTGCTTTTTTCAAATGTATAACAAGGGCAGCCCCATTTTAATTCTTCCACCAAATGGCAATCTAAAACAAGTGTTCGCATTTGCTTTAATTCGTCATGCCACTTTTTGGCTTTATTAAAATAAAAATCAACTTTAGGGTTCATGGTAAACTAGTTTATTCTATTAATAAATTTATGAATTGTTATTGATTAACAAAAATGATCTTTCTGGTATCAGGTCTGAAATACCAGGATGTTACCAGGAAAACAGTTTGCATTACCGGGCCAATAATTTCTTTGATTTCATAATGGCCACTTGCCAAATGTGATATAATAGCACCGGTTAAAAGAAAGAACAAACCGGCATAGGCCCATTCTTTAATTAACTTAAAACCCGGGCTTAAAAGCGCTATAACGGCAAGTACTTTCCATACTCCAATGATGGTTAAAAAGTATGAGGAATAACCTAATGGAACAACAAGATCTATCATATCTTGTGATTGAATTATTTGTGCAATGCCGCTTCCCAACATGCCAAAACATAATAATGCGGTTGTTATCCAATAAATAATTTTATTGCGCTTTGCAGCTGTGTTTTTTATTTTTTCCATATTTAGTTATTTAAATTTTTTAGTAATTCCTGTATTCTGTTATGCGCATAATTAATGCCTTGCGCAAAAGGCAATTGTAAAATCTGATCACGTGTTGCAACTGACTTGTATATTACATGCATGGTAAGTTTGCTTGTATCGTCAGTTACACTTTCAAATTCTAAAAATTCGAGTTGAACGGGAAAAGGTGTGTTTTCCATTTCAAACGTGCGGGTTATTTTTTTGTTTGGAATAAAATCGTGGATGCTTCCGCTAAAATTATGTTTATTGCCTTTAGGATCGGTTGTTTCGAATTGATAGCTGCCATGTTTTTTATTTTCAAGCTTCAATACTTTTGTTCCCATCCATTGTTCAACAATTTCGGGTTCTTGGTAAGCTTTAAAAAGTAATTCTAAAGGCAGATCAAATTCTCTTGTGATCGTTAATTCCTGTTTATTATCTTCAGCGTGGATGTTTGTTTTTTGTTCCATAAAATTATTTTTTTGATTTATATTTTTTCATTACAGCTTCAAGTTTATTAAATCGGTCGTCCCACATCTTGCGGAAGGGGTCAATAAAATCGGCTACATCCTTCATTTTTTTGGCGTTGATATGATAATAAATTTCCCGGCCACTTTGTTTTTGCTCCAGCAATTCGCACTCAGTTAAAATCTGTATGTGTTTTGAAATGGTTTGCCTTGAAGAGTCAAAATTTTCGGCAATTGAGCCGGGTGTCATGGCTTGTAAGGCTACTAAAGTCATAATAGCGCGGCGGGTAGGGTCGGCTATGGCCTGAAATACGTCTCGTCTGATTTCCATTTTATGCAGTTATTTGACTGCAAATATAATGCAGTTATTTGACTGCGCAAATTTTTTTATAATTTTTATAAAAAAATTGTTCCTTTTTATTTTTGTAATCTAAAACAAACACTTAGCTTTGTAGCCCATTAAATGCCTTTGTGGCGGAATTGGTAGACGCGCTGGTCTCAAACACCAGTAACTTCACTGTTGTGTCGGTTCGAGTCCGACCGGAGGTACTAGGCCGGTCTTCTCTGAAAAATTTGAGAAGACCGGCTTTTTTATTTCCTCTGAATCATTTGATAATTGCGAAGTTAGCTCGATGACTGAATTTACTTTCTCGGTTCGATAATGCTCTATTTTCACGTCATAGACTACTCCTTGCGGAAACAGCGTATTTTGGAACGTTTGTTTTTGGTAGTAATCGCCACAAGCCCACGCTGACGGGAGGTTACAGGCTAATCGACTCGCAAAATCAATCAATTCTTTAGGGTTCGATAATTTTTGGTCGAGCTTTTCGTAAGCCTTCATCAAGTCCTCTTTTTGTTTCGCAAAAATCACCGAGAATTCTTGGTAAATATCAAAAGCTACCTTGCCTATTGCGTGGTTCTTTCTTAAAGTAAAGAACTCTTCATCTATTGAATTAATTTGCAAGGAAAGGGCTTTTTTCTCGCTTGTGTTCGCCTCTGTGCAGAAATCCCACACATAGTGCAAATGGGCTTTTAAAGGCTCGAAGTGGCGGTTTTCTACCGAATATTTCTTTAAGAATTCTTGAAACTTATCGTGCATAATTTTTACACTTCGATTGATCCCAATACCAATCTTGTTTACCTTATAATAATAAAGCCCCTTCTTTTTTACTAAATACCCTGTATAAGGATAACCTGTGTCCGCATCTTTTACAAAGACTTTCAGTGGTAAATTATCATTGGCTTTATTAACCTTAAATCCGGCAGTAGTTTTTAATTCGTTGGCTTTTAAAAATAATTCTTCGCTGATTAATGCAGGATGCTTGCCTTTAACCAATTCTCCATTTAGTAAGTTGTGTGACATCTTACCGCAATAAAACGGATTCTTAAAAATTTCAGCCAGCGTTTGCTTGGGAACTGTTAGTCCTCTTACTTTTAATCGTTCAATGATTTGCTCTATCGTCATGCCGATTGCTCGGTATTCAAAGGCTTCTTTAATTAATGCTCCTTTTTTATTGATGATAATGGTTTGAGTTGGCGCACCTTTTACAAATTCATAACCTGTGGGTGCATTGCCGATCCATTCTCCCCTCAATAATTTTTCACGCATCCCATCAATGGTTTTTTGTCTGCGTAAATCATTATCGTATTTACTAAAGATGAACTGAATGTTTTGTTGTAGTGCTCCTGCATGCGAGTTGGTATCAATGGGCTGAGTAACCGCCATAATATTGATGCCCACTTTCTTTAACTCACCCGCTATATAAATTGCACTATCTCCTGTTCTGCTAAAGCGGTCTAAACTATATACTAAGATGTAGCTAATTTTCTCTTTGCTCGCTTTTACGAACTTGAGCATCCGATTAAATTCTTTACGCTCATCGCTCTTTGCACTTTCATAAGTTCCACCAAAGTAGCCTTTAATCACAAGGCTATTTTTTCTTGCGTAATCATCGCAGTATTTTTTCTGCCACTCTAAACTTTGGTTTGTGTCCATTTGCTCTTTGGAACTTACCCTTGTATAGATCACACAATTTTGAACGCCTGTTTCTTTTGCTTCGGTGTTTTTCCCTTTAGCAAATTTTCTAAGCAGCGTCTCGTTGTTCAGAGAATTCTTCTCCTTCATTGTTGCCTCCTTTCAATTGTTTTGTTTTTGACTGACTGTGTTTTTGTTTCATGTACAACTCATAAAAGAGCATGGATAATTTCTCCAATGATTTTATAGTTGCCTGCGCTTCTTCATCTGTGTATTTTTCAAAGCCTTTGTATGACCTTAGTTCGGCTATGGTCATCCATCTTAATATTTTCTCTTTCTTCTCCGACATACGCCTCCCTTCTTATTCCTGATCCATAACTTTAATGAACTTGTATTTACGTTTTGCACCGGGGCGATTATTCTCAACCATAATTGTTGTGGGTTCATCCTGACGGATGCGAATTTCTTTTCCTTTCTTATCTATTAGTATAAAATCCTTGTACTCTTTTTCTAAAAAGATTTGCATCACTTCCTGAAGTGTTGATTTTGATTTAGCAATTTCAATGGGCTCTTCTTTTTTAGATTTAAAGAACACATGAATTTTTTGAAAATCTCCTTCCATTACATAGTACAATAAATTAGCTTCTTGCTTGGTGTATAAAAACAAGCCACTGAAATACTCAACTAAGTAGTCTTCTAAAATATAAGCGTAAACAATGTTGGTGATGTTGATTCTAATTTGAGAAGTGAATTCAATTTTGTGCAAGATTTCTTTCGGATATAAATGTTCGTTGGCTTTTAAAAAGGGTATCCATTCGCCATCTTTAAACAAGATTATCGAAACAGCTTCTCTTGTTGCGACAGCTTCTGCTATTAATATGTGCAGAAAGTGAAAATTGAATCCTTCCAAATTAAAGTCTTCATTATTATAGCCACCGGATTTTAAAAACTCAATAAATTCGGCTTTATCTTCTCCTTCGTAATTATCTAAGGCGCTAATGTTCTTTGCCATGTTATCGTAGAGTTCTTTCATGGGAACATTCTCAAAAATATCATCAGCTATTTTTTTAATGGCTTCAATACTCACTCCAAACGAGCGCAATTCATCTACTACTTTGATCCAAATAAAATCGGTAAAGCTGAACTTACGATTGTGTTCTTTATTTTCTCTTCCAAAACGTATAATGCCTTTTTCATCCCAGTGATTAATTACTCTATAATTAATGCCTGTGTCTTTTGCACTTAAGCGTTCTTCATTAATTACCTCATACAGCTCGGCCAGCTTATCAAAGCTGCGTGTATCTACAAACTCATCTAATTTTAATGAAAACATCTTTTTCCTCCTTCTTTTTTAGTTAAACTATCATCGTACTATATTATACACAAATGTAAGACAATTAAAACCTAATTTCCAAGTCAAAAATCGTAAATAATTGACCATAAAAGCTAAAATTGCTAAAATCAGGTAGTTAAATATTTATATTGATTATCAATATAATAGGTCAATAAAAGTAAAGAAATGACCACGGAAGGATAAAAAACGGTCAGGAACTATTGTGGGATTAATTGGGGATGACTACATTTGTATTAAGAACAGTGTAAGAACGAATAAAGAACACTATAAGACAAACGTAAGAACTCTGTTAACCGAAATAAAGAACTCTATGAGAACGGATTGGGTAGGCGTTGTGTTTGCATTAGATAACGAGTGTTTTTGATTGAAATAACAGCTAATTTGATAGTGAAATGAAGGAATTATTGATGAATTACCTAAACCAAGTGGTGTTGGAACAACTCAGCAAGGCTGAATTGATTAAAAAAGTAATGGAATTGCAAGAGCGTGATAAGGAATTGATGGATAAACTCACTGATTTTTATAATTCAAAGCGTGAAGCAGACAAAAACCACAAAGAAGATTTAAAACAATACAAGAAACGCATTGAAGAATTAATAAAAGAGATGTCTTTATACCAAGTTGAAGCAGAACACTACAAACGTATTGCTGATTTAAAGCTTGGCAACTCTTATAACTTAAATGCTACTTGGATTGATAAGATCGTTTACGTTTTAAAAGAAGCCGGAAGGCCTCTTCGTTCTTCTGAAATTATTGAGGTTTTAAAACGCAACGATATAAAATTCCGGGTGCTCACCGATCATCAAAAAGGTTTATCGGCTCATTTAACTAAAGCCATGAAATACGGCAGGATAATTGGCTCTAAACAGAAAGGGCAGAATGGATATATGTTCGAGTTGCCGAATAATTAATACCCCATTCTCAATTGTCATTTTCTCTACTACCATCATCGTTATATGGATGAAAAACAATTAATCTTCCTGAAGTTTCGATTTCAACCCGGTAATAATGGCCATCAAACTCAATTGCTCTACTGCCTCTCCTTACAAATGTTCTGTTTGTTGCTTTTGTTTCCGCTATAAATTCTTCGTAAATTATTTGAAGAACATTACTTATTACATTCCTCACTTCTTTGAAATTATATTGAAAAAATGTATTGCCATTATTCCCCGCTCCAATGAATAATTCTTTTGTGTGACCTAAATAGATGTGCGCTAACCTTTCAAAGTCACACCATATAGGCTTTGAATAAGGTAAAATTAATTTGTTATCAACGTTTGAGATAAGGCCAATTGCTTTATGAAATTGACTGCCTTCTAAATCTTGTAATTTATTTACTTGTAATCCATTTTTTTGAATTTCAGCAATTACAATAGGAGTTCGCCTTTTGAATTGAGCAAGTTTGAGTCTCTTTAATTCTTCAATATCACCATCCGCAGATTTTGAATTCATATATCTACAATTTAGATAGTGAAATTTTACTTCATCCTTGAGTTCTTTGGTTTCAAAGTTCTGATAGAGATCGGGATTGTTTATCACTTCATCCTTTTTGTAAAAAAGCAACAATCCATACATCTCTGCATATTCAAAAGGTGCAAGCTCGCCTCCATCTTTAAGCCGTGAGCGGAACAATCCGATTGTCATTAAATCAATCTCACTTTGACTACTTTCAGGAATAGTTATGGTTAATTTGTCGGGTATTTCTTTTTCGCCTTTAACAATAAACCTATTTTCTCTTTTTCGATTGTATGAACTTACAACAGCTATATCTGAGCAAAGCAAACCATCTCGATCTAAAAGCGTTTGAATTTCCTCTGCCAAACTATACTTATCAGAAGGAATAAATTTATACACAGCTTTAGTTCTCGGAATCTCAGAGCCGTCACGGTATTTTTCAAACTCTCTTCTCTCATCCAAAGTATATTTAAATCTTCCCATTATTCCCTTACTGCCAAACAACTCATGAGATCTTGTTTCATTATGGAATTCAAGCAATACAAATGTATCGTATTGCCCATACATAAAATATAATTCTTCAGTAGAAAAATTCATAACGCACTATTTAAAACAAACCTAATTAAAATTCTTAAGCCACAAATACGCCTCATCAAAATCAGTAAATACTTGTTGAGGGTACTCGTGTTTGCTAAAGCTTTGTAAAAATTTCATTAAAGTGGCTGTAATTGCGTTTGAAACAACAATAGCCCTTGCTTTTGTAACAGAGGCTACCTGTTCCAATTTTGCTCGCTCCTTTGCCTTTTTATCCATACTCCATTTAGCACGGGCATCAAGCAATTTTAATGCAGGCTTACCTTCACTTTTATGCCTAATGGCTAAGTTGATGTTTATTACATCGTACTGATCCAATTTGCGGTAATCCTTCAAGGTAATAATGATGATACCGTTTTTGTCTTTAAAAACACTTGCGAATTCTAATTCTGTAGGGTTTGAGCTTGCCATTTACAAGTGTAAAAGTATAAAGAATTGAATCATAATGGTATGCCTTTTTCAACAACTCAGTGAAAATTCAGAATTATCCGCATATTTTTGATACCAAATGAAGCTGCTATTTATAGAAAATGAAATTTCAGTTCCCGAAGAACTAAAAAGCATCCTAAAAAAAGAGGAGTGCAACTTCGAGGTATTGTCGTTGGGCAAAGCATCTTCAAAATTCAATAATAATGAGTTTGATTGTATTGTCTTCTTTACAAAATCCTCTACACTAAATGTGTTGGAGTCAATCTCTCAATTGAATACCGAAAACCGAACTGATGGAATCATGGTAGTTTCTGATATTAAAGAAACTGACTTCATAGTGAAGTGTTTTGATTTAGGAGCAGATGATTTTTGCGAATATTCAACTCCTGCTGTGGTTTTGAACGCCAAAATAAATGCTGTGGTTCGCAGAAAAAAATACAATGCCAAAAGCAAGTTGTATTTCGCAAACCTTGTGATTGATTTTTATTTGAAGCAAGTATGTGTGTGGGATAAAAAGATAAACCTTACAAAAAAGGAATATGATATTTTACTTTACCTGATTGCTAATAAAGAAAGTAGTGTAACCAAAGAATCCATTGCAGAATATGTGTGGGGAGATTATTTAAAAAACATTGATTCTTACGATTTTTTATTTGCTCACATCAAGAATTTGAAGAGCAAGTTGAAAACGGCAAAAGGCGAATTGGTCATTAAAAATATTTACGGTATTGGATACCAAATAGAAGAACTATAAACTAAAATTAGAAACATGAAATGGATCACCAGAGAACGACCAAAGATAGACAGGGTTGCCTGTCCGTGGCTTATCAAAAACTTTGTAGATAAGGATGCAGAGTTTTTATACGTTCCTACCAATCAGGTGTTGGAAAAGGCAAAAGAGTTGAATGCAATCCCTTACGATATTCCGGGTGTAGAACTCACGCATGAAGGAGAGTTTTGCAGTTTCGATGCCATCCTGAAAAAATATGATTTAAAAGATGATGGATTACTTCGCTTGGCAACTATTGTAAGAGCGGCAGATACAGATACACTTGAAAAATCGGCTCAAGCAGCAGGATTGTTTGCAATTTCAGCGGGGATGTCATACAACTTTAAGGACGATCACGAAATGCTTAAGCATGGAATGGTGATGTATGACGCACTTTACAGTTGGTGCAAATACGTGAGCGATGAAATTCACAAACACAATTGGTAAATGAGATTAAGTTTGTTCATACTTAGTTTAACAATTTTTGCATCTTGTGCTGACAAAAAGGAAGAATGGCTCAAGAGCTATGCTCAAACAAAGTGTGCTTACTCACGAGAAACCGAAAATATTAAAGCAGATTCCGTTAAAACGATTGCTCCATTAATAAATGAAAAAACACAATTGCAAGATCAGTTACAAAAAATAACAGCCCCTTTTGAAGAACGAATAAAAGGTTTTAATGAAGGAATGAAAGAGGCGCAACGTGATTACATGAAAGAGTATCGTAAAGCAGAAGAAGCGCAAAGCGAAAGGTATGGACACCGAAACACACCTGCCTATGAAAAGAAATTAAGTAGTTTGGAAAATATAAAAGCAACTAAAATAAGTGCATTGCAAAATAAGATTGCTAAAGTTAAGGAAGAGATGGAAGCCAACAGTGATTTTAAAAATTTGAATGAGAAAATTAAATTATTAGAGGATAAAATTAATTCATCCCTGACAGTCATTTCAGAAAAACACAAACCAACAATTGACAGTTTACAGGAATTATTAAATACCGAGAATAGTAATTTTAAGAGGATGCAAAGTGAAATGGAAACCGTCGAAAAAAAACAATTTGAATTAAAACGAGATAGCATTAGAGTAAACCCATGTAACTAAAATGAACACACCAAACTACACTTTAAAAGAGCTTGTTTTGTACTTCCTGAAATTGGGTACAGTTGGCTTTGGTGGCCCTGTGGCATTGGTTGGCTATATGAATCGGGATTTAGTTGAAGATAAAAAATGGATCACTGAAGAAGATTACAAAGAAGGGCTTGCATTAGCCCAATTAGCACCCGGTCCACTGGCAGCGCAATTGTCCATTTATCTCGGCTACGTCCACTACAAAATTTTAGGAGCGACCTTAGTGGGATTAGCGTTTGTTATTCCATCCTTCATCATGGTATTAGGCATTGGCTGGGCTTACGTTCATTTTGGAGGATTGCCTTGGATGCAAGCTGTATTTTATGGAGTTGGTGCAGCAGTAATTGGGATCATCTCGATAAGTAGCTATAAACTCACCACAAAGAGTTTAGGAAAGGATTATTTGCTGTGGCTCATCTTTATTGTTCTTTGTATAACCACCTTTTACACCGAATCAGAAAACCTGTACTTAATTATTGGTGCAGGACTTTTAATTTGGTTTGTGAAGGCTCCACCTAAATTTAAAAGGCCGAATGCAGCGATGTTTGTTCCATTGTTACTTCAAGTTCCGGCACAAGTTAGTTCTGCATCCAAACTCGGTAAAATAGCATGGTTCTTTACTAAAGCAGGTGCTTTTGTTTTTGGAAGTGGTTTAGCCATTGTTCCGTTTTTATATGGAGGCGTTGTAAAAGAATACCAATGGTTAAACGAACAGCAATTTTTAGATGCTGTTGCTGTTGCCATGATCACACCCGGCCCTGTTGTAATTACAGTTGGTTTCATAGGATATTTAGTTGGTGGCTTACCCGGAGCGTGTGTAGCGGCTTTAGCAACCTTTTTGCCTTGTTATCTGTTTACCATAATTCCCGCACCATATTTTAAAAAATACGGGAAACATCCTGCAATTAAAGCCTTTGTCGATGGCGTAACAGCAGCGGCCATTGGCGCAATTGCAGGAGCAGTTATTGTGTTAGCTAAAAGACAATTTGTTGATGTTATTACAGTCGGAATTGCTATTGTTGCTGCATTTGTCCTTTTCCGATTTAAAAAAATACAGGAGCCTTATATTATTCTTGTTGCAGCAATTATCGGATTAATAATTAAACTAATAATCAACTAAAAAACATCGCCAATGAAAACAGTTAAATCTCTGATAGTTGCAAGCATAGTGATTGCGCTATCCTCATGTGCTACTGAATTTAAAATTATTGGTGACGATGTGCCTGTGGCAGTATCGTCAGCATTTAAAACAAAGTACCCAAGTGTATCAAATCCGGAATGGGAAGTTGAAAAGGAAGATGGACGTTTGATTTATGAAGCCGAATTTAAGTTGGATGGAAAACGTAAAGAAGCGGAGTTTAAACCCGATGGCACGTTTATTAAAGAAGAATAAAAATTAAAAAAACATTTACAATGGATAGAAAAGATTTTATAAAAAATTCGCTGATCATAGGTGGTGCAGCGATTCTCCCAACAAACAGTATGCTTGCTCAAAACATGAGCGAGAATGGGATAGATAAATTAGTAGATGCAAATGGAAATTTTATTCAACAAGCATTACCCTATTCGGAAAACTTTTTAGAACCGAATATGGATGCTGAGACCATGTATTTACATTACACATTCCATCATGGTGGTGCAGTAAAAGGAGCGAATAAGGATATGCAAATGATAAAAAAAGCAATGGATGAGAACAACTTCGAATCCGTTGATTTTTGGACAAAGAAACTTTCCTATCATTTCTCAAGTCATATTTTGCATAGCATTTTTTGGACTAACCTCACCAATAAAAAAACTGATCCTTCGGGAGAGTTGTTAAAAGGTATTGAAAAGCAGTTTGGTTCTTATGATAAATTGAAAGCGTACTTAGCTAATACTTCCAAAAATGTGGATGGCGCAGGTTGGGGCATTTTAGCTTATCAGCCCTATTCAGATAGCTTAACCATTATGCAATGCGAAAACCACGAGAAGTTGACACAGACAGGAGCAATACCGCTTTTAGTGATTGACGTTTGGGAACATGCTTACTATTTGAAGTATAAAAACAAAAGAGGTGATTTTGTGGATGC
The DNA here is from genome assembly GCA_016787705.1 of Bacteroidia bacterium. Classification (GTDB taxonomy): domain Bacteria; phylum Bacteroidota; class Bacteroidia; order B-17B0; family Aurantibacillaceae; genus Aurantibacillus. Next base: position 84,537 of record JAEUTP010000027.1, read on the forward strand.
ACTCTTTAACGTAATCAATTGGGACAATGTAGCACAGCGATATGATATTGCTAAAAAATAATGAAAGTAATGATGATGATATTTCCTGTTAGTGTTCTGTGTGCTTTAATAGCTTGTACAGATGCGCCTGTAAGTGTCGAACAGCAAAGGCAAACTGTCTTGTCAAAAACGGATACTGTTATAACTTTCAACAATGAAGCCACAGGAAAATTACCTGTAGGCTTCAAAGGATTTGATAATTGTGGGCAAACGGTAAATTGGTCTGTTTTGGATGATAACGGTAATAAAGTGGTAAAGCAACAATCAAAAAATGAATCATCGTGTTATAATGTGCTGATGTTTCAAGAAAACGCATATCAGAATTTTACTGCAAGCGTTAAAATAAAAGCGATAGCCGGTGATGAAGATCAGGGAGGCGGTTTAATTTGGCGATGCCAAAATGAAAACAATTATTATCTCGCCCGGTATAATCCTTTGGAAAATAATTTCCGATTTTGCAAAGTAGTGAATGGTGATAGAAAGCAATTGAAAAGCGTTGACAGCAACATCAAAACAGGTGAATGGTTTACCATGACCATAACAATGAGCGGTAATAAAATTGTTTGCACATTGAATGGTAACAAATTAATTGAAATTACGGATGATACTTTTGCAGGAGCAGGTACACTTGGAATGTGGACTAAATCTGATGCACAAAGTTATTTCGATGATCTAAGCGTACAGGTTGCAAAATGATGAAAAGAGAAATTAGCTTATTTCGATTTGCGATCAGTGTTATCCTGATTTTTTCTGCCTTTTCAATGGCAGCTCAAACAAAGGGTACCATTACAGGAATTGTTCTCGATAAACAAAACCCTGTTGAATTCGCAAGCGTTATACTTTATTCACAAACCGATAGCACAAAAGCAATAAAAGTAGTAGCGACAGATAGTACAGGAAAGTATCTGATTGATAACATTACGTTTGGAGATTACATTTTAAAATTTCAATTGCTCGGATATGTCAGTTCAAGTATGAAGCTAAAATTAGATGCTGTTCAAAAGGAAATGCAGCCTTTAGAATTACAAGCAGATAGCAAATTATTAGATGGAGTTGAAGTTGTTTCTCAAAGAGATTTAATCAAAAAGACTACGCAGGGCTTTATCATTCAGGCAAAAGATAATTTAACCGCAGCTACAGGTACTGCAACGGATTTATTAAAGAACACGCCTACCGTTGTTGTAGACGCTGATGGAAATATAACAGTTAGAGGAAAAACCCCACTTATTTTAGTTAATGGTCGCAATTCCGTTTTAGGAGCAACAGATCGCATTCCAGCAAGTAGCGTTGAGAGCATTGAAATCATCAACAACCCTTCTGCGAAATACGATGCTGATGCAGATGGTGGGATCATTAACATCAAGTTAAAAAGGAACACGCAAAAAGGCACAAACGGCTCTGTGGCATTGGGTGCAGGTTACGGTGCAAAAGGCAGAGGCAACAGCGCATTCATTCTTAATCATCAATCAGGCAAATGGAATATTGGTTTGTCTTACGATAATCGAATTGCAGAGCGCACAAGAAAAGCTGTTGCAAACAGAACAAGTTTTAATATTCCTTCTGAATATTATCTTTTACAGAACAGACATGACAATCGTTTAGAACAAACCCACAATGCGAAGTTTAATGTGGACTATAATGTAAACGATAAAAACACCATTAGTTTTGAAGCCATAGGTAATTATGGCAGTGAGGACAACTTAGAAACTTTAGCGTCGGAATTTCAGAATCAAAGCCAAGTATTTCAAAATAAAAATTCACGTTTCTCATCCGAACATGTAAGGGAGAAAGCGATGGAGTATGCGTTAACCTATTCAAAGAAATTTAATAATGATAGAAAATATTTGAATGTGAATTTAAGTTCTTCATTCAATTACGATACCGAGAATACTGATATTACAACGCAATCTTTAAACTATGATGATAGCTATTTGGGTAATCCTTATTTGCAGCGTACATACAATTATCAAAACTCAAACGTAAGTAACTTTAAAATTGATTACGCCAATCCTGTTGGAAAGAAAGGTGTTTTAGAAACAGGTTACAAAGGAATTTACAGATATACGGATGCCGATTTTCAGAGCCAGTATTATCAAAATAACGAGTACGTTGCTAATCCACTCGCCAGCAATATTTTTCATTTTAGAGAGCAGGTTCATGCAGCTTATCTCCAATACAGAAGCTATGTAGGCAAAGTAGATTCCGCTAAAGTGAAGTACGACTTTGGTTTAAGGGCAGAGCAAATGGATAACACAGGGTACGCTATAAGCAATAATGTGTCGGTAAAGCGTGATTACTTTAATTTATTTCCGACAGCCAACATTGCATACTTCATTAATCAAAGTGACTTTCTTAAATTGAGCTTCAGCAGAAGAATAAACCGTCCGGGCTTAGGACAATTAAATCCTTTCGTTGACATTACTGATTCTTTAAATCAACATGGTGGTAATCCATATTTAAAACCTGAGTACATAAATTCTCTCGAAGCAGGATATAATAAAGAATGGAAAAAAGTTTCTTTCTCTACCATTTTGTTTTATCGTTATGCTACAAACATTATCAGACCCTATATTGATTTAAAACCAAACGGAGTTGCGTTAACGCAACCTATGAATTTTGGAAACTCTACCACCTACGGGGTTGAAGGGATCGTAACGGCATTCCCTGCTAAATGGTGGACTGTAAATACTAGTTTCTCCCTTTATCAGCAGTTAATAGACGGAAGCAACGTAAATCCTGATCTTGCAAACAACCTATTGAGTTATTATGGTAAATTGATAAATAACTTTTCGCTTTGGAAAGGAAGTAAACTTCAAATCATTGGAAATTACAATTCACCTATCGCAACTCCTCAGGGTTCTCGCATTGCAGTTTATTATGCTGACCTTGGTTTCCAACAAAAAATCTTAAAAGGAAATGGGGCATTGGGTTTAACAATCACGGATGTATTTAACACACAAAAAAGCGGTCTGACCGCCTCTGCATCAGATTTCACTTACCAAAGAACCTTCAAAATAGATACAAGGGCTATACTTATCACTTTTGCTTATTCCTTTAAGGCAAAATTCAAAGAGGAACTACTTGAAAATAAGTTCTCTAATGATTAAGGACTTTAAATTTTATTAACATGTTAAATCATTTAATTTGTTAAATTTGTTGCCTTAATGCAATTCTTTAGAAACCATATCATTAGTCGAATCTTCTGCGTCCTGATGGCTCTGCACATTTTTAATATGTGTGTAGATACTCCCGATGCTGAACCCGAATCTGTTCCAGAAGATTTAACTATTAACGACATGGAAAGTATAGTGGAGATTGTATTGGAAAAAGGGTTTGGAATTGATAATGCGATTGCCGAACATGATGAACCTGATGAAAGTGATTCGGGTAGTTTTGAAATGTCAAAGGAATTTAAAGTGTATTCGCATCAGGTAACATTAAAAATACTTTCGCCTGAAGTTATTTTTGTTACCCATAATTCAGATTATAGTGATCCATACTATAGTGCGTTTGTAAACGAAATTACTCCGCCTCCTCCTAAAGCATAATCTCCAACTCAAGAGATTTTATTTGGTTGCAAGATCAATTGCAATCCTTTTTGTTCAACCACAATTATTAAATTAATTATGCAAAAAGCATTCATGCTATTAGGCGTGGCTGTCGTTCTGTTTACGGCATGCTCATCAGAAAAAGAAAAGAAAACAGAAGAAGCAAAATACCCGGTAACTAATCCTTTAGTTGTTGATACGGTATTGACAAAAGAATACGTTGCAGACATACACTCGCTGCAAAACGTAGAAATTCGTGCAAGAGTAAAGGGCTTCATCGAAACAATTTACATTGATGAAGGTAAGACTGTGAAAGCCGGGCAAGTTATTTTTGCTATTGCCAGTAATGAATATCAACAAGAGTTAACTAAAGCGAAAGCATTGCTGAAAAGTGCTATTGCAGAAGCCAAACAAGCAGAACTGGATGTCAAAAACGTTCAGTTGATGCTTGATAAAAATGTAGTTTCCAAAACTGAATTGGAAATGGCTCAATCAAAATTAGAGGCAGCTAATGCAAAAGTTGAGGAAGCTAAATCAAACGAAGCAGAAGCAACCTTAAACCTTTCTTACACTCAAATCAAAGCGCCTTTTGACGGCATCATTAACCGCATTCCTAATAAAGTTGGTAGCCTAATAGATGAAGGTACTCTATTAACAACCATATCAAATAACAAAGAAGTGTATGCATACTTTAATGTAAGTGAGAGAGAGTATTTAGATTTTATTTCCAACAAGGAAAACAACCACAACAACGAAGTGAATCTTGTACTTGCGAATAATCAGTTGTATCCATTTAAGGGGCAAATAGAAACCGTTGAAGGTGAATTTGACAAAGCAACGGGCAACATTGCATTCCGAGCTAAGTTTGAAAACCCAAATGAAATTTTAAAACACGGTTCAAGTGGGAAAATTTTATTGAAAACCGAATTAAAAAATGCCCTGATTATCCCACAAAAATCAACATTTGAAGTGCAGGAAAATACTTGCGTTTATACTGTTGATAGCAATGGAAAAGTCAAGATGAATAAAATAATTCCTAAGTATCGAATCAATACAATTTATGTAATCGAATCAGGAATAACAACGAACGATAAAGTTTTATTCGAGGGCATTCAGCTTGTGAGTGAAGGCGACCAAATTGTTCCGCAAGTTACAAGTCCTTCGGAGGCATATAAAGCATTATAATAACCAATAATAAATGTAAAGCACTATGATAAAAAAATTTATTCATAGGCCGATACTCTCAATAGTAATATCATTAATTATTGCATTATTGGGTTTATTAGCCTTAAAACAATTACCGATGACACAGTTTCCGAGTGTTGCTCCACCGGAAGTGAATGTAACGGTAGAATATACAGGAGCAAATGCTGAAACAGTAACTAAAGCGGCTGTTGTTAAATTAGAAAGAGCAATTAACGGTGTACCCGACATGAAATACATGTCATCTGACGCAGGTAATGATGGCGTTGGTGTAGTACAGATCATCTTTGAAGTTGGCACAAACCCCAACGAAGCAGCAGTAAATGTTCAGAACAGGGTTGCTGCTGTGATGGGTGAATTACCACCCGAAGTAACAAAAAACGGGATCAAAATCGCTAAAGAAGAAAATGCCATGTTGATGTACTTGAACATCTATAGTTCAGACACAACTTTGCAAGAAAAATTCTTATACAACTTTGCGGATATTAATGTCCTTGCAGAATTGAAGCGAATTAATGGTGTTGGATACGCAGATATTTTAGGCGCGAGAGAATATGCCATGCGAATTTGGTTGAAACCCGACAAGATGCTTACCTATAATATTTCAACTAATGAAGTATTAGACGCACTTGAAAAACAAAACGTGGAAGCTGCTCCCGGCAAAGTTGGCGAGAGTACAGATAAAAAAGCTCAGGCATTACAGTATGTAATAAAATATACTGGGAAGTTTAACACAAAAGAGCAGTATGAAAAAATACCTATAAGAGCAACCAAAGATGGTGAAATTCTTCGCATCAAAGACATTGCAGACGTTGAGTTCGGAACAACATATTTTGATGTGGAAGCAAAATTTAATGGAAAACCTGCTGCATCAATCATGCTCAAGCAATTACCCGGTTCAAATGCAAGTGAAGTAATTGCAAAAGTAAAAAAACGAATGGCGGAAATTAAAGAATCAACTTTCCTAAAAGGAATGGATTATGAAATAAGCTATGACGTTTCACGCTTTTTAGATGCTTCTGTACATGAGGTAGTAAAGACATTGATTGAAGCATTTATTTTGGTGTCATTAGTTGTATTTATTTTTTTACAAGATTTCCGTTCAACAATTATACCTGCTATAACTGTTCCTGTCTCTTTGATTGGTACATTTTTATTTATGCAGTTGTTTGGTTTTTCATTAAACTTAATTACACTCTTTGCATTGGTGCTTGCAATAGGTATCGTAATTGATGATGCCATAGTCGTCGTAGAAGCCGTACACGCAAAATTAGAAAGTGGTAAATATAAATCCAGTCTAAAGGCTACTGAAGCGGCTATGAAAGAAATTGCAGGTGCTATTTTAGCCATTACACTTGTTATGTCTGCTGTATTTATACCAACCTCATTTATGAGTGGGCCTGTTGGAATTTTCTATAAGCAGTTTTCAATTACAATGGCTATTTCAATTGTGCTTTCAGGTGTAGGCGCTTTAACGCTAACACCTGCACTTTGTGCTTTATTTTTAAAGCCCGGCCATAATGAACATAAGGGTAATTTACTTCACGTATTTTTCAATGGGTTTAATCGTTGGTATGAGGGACTATCAGAAAAATATCAAAAACTATTATCAATAATTGCAAATCGAAGAGTTGTAACATTCGGTTCTCTGATATTATTCTGTTTAGGTATTGGATTATTTGGTAAGATTTTGCCGTCAGGATTTATCCCTAATGAAGATCAGGGAACTTTTTATGCAAGTATAACAACACCTGCGGGTTCTACTATGGAGAGAACTAAAGCCGTAGTAAATGCCGTTAGGGAATCTTGCAATGGCATTGATGCAATCGAATCAGTTTCTTCTTTAGCAGGAACAAATATCTTGTCAGACGGTACAGGTGCAACTTACGGTACATGTTTAATTAACCTGAAAAAGTGGGAAGACAGAAAAGAATCTGTTAATGAGATAATGACATTGGTAGAAGAAAAAACAAAACATATTAAAGATGCGAAGATAGAGTTCTTTCCTCCACCTGCCGTTCCCGGCTATGGTAACGCAAGCGGTTTTGAGTTGCGCTTATTGGATAAAACAGGAAATGATGATTTAAAACAAATGGAAAAAGTTGTAAAGCAATTCATTTCCGACCTAAAAGCAAGACCTGAAATTGCAAGTGCATTTACCATTTTTGATGCAAGCTTTCCTCAATATTTACTTAAAGTGGATTATGATATGGCAGCCAAACGTGGTGTTTCAGTTGATGATGCAATGGGAACTCTGCAAACTCTTTTAGGTAGTGAGTACGCCACTAATTTTATTAAGTTCGGAAAAACTTACAAAGTAATGGTTCAGGCTTTACCACAGTATCGTTCAAAACCTGAGGACATTCTTAAATTAACAGTTAAAAATGATGAAAGTGAATTAGTCCCTTTATCAGCTTTTATGAATGTTGAAAGGGATTATGGAGTAGATCAAATAACACGATATAATATGTTCCCTTCTGCCGAATTAAATGGTGAAGCTGCGGAAGGTTATAGTAGTGGTAGTGCAATTGCTGCTATACAAGATGTCGCCAAAACTAAACTACCAAAAGGTTATGACATAGATTGGGCGGGCATTTCTCGCGACGAGGTTCAAGCAGGTAATCAGGCAATTTATATTTTCATCATTTGTCTGTTATTTGTGTATTTATTGCTTTCAGCTCAATACGAAAGTTTCATTTTACCTCTATCTGTTATTCTTTCCTTACCAACTGGAATTTTTGGAGCATTTATGTTACTTGCTATTTTGGGACTTGAAAATAATATCTACGCTCAAATAGCAATGGTAATGTTAATAGGTCTTTTAGGAAAGAATGCTATTTTGATTGTTGAGTTTGCAACTCAGCGTCATCGAGAAGGCAAGACACCATTAGAAGCCGCAATTGAAGGTGCAAAGTTACGTCTGCGTCCAATCTTAATGACATCATTCGCGTTTGTAGCAGGTTTGTTACCATTAATGTTTGCAACAGGAGCAGGTGCGCTTGGTAACAGAACTATTGGTTCTGCCGCTGCGGGTGGAATGTTCTTCGGAACAATATTCGGGGTAGTTGTTATTCCGGGACTATATGTTGTATTTGCCTCATTAGCTGATAAATTCAGAAAAAAGGGACACAGAGAAGAGAAAGCATTAACTGAAGACATTTAAACTATGAAGAACTTTAAAAATATCATAACAGTTTGCACTTTAGCTTTGTTCATCTTTGCTACAAGTTGCAAAACATCGCAACCGTTAGAAAATAACGCTATTAAAAACATGCCTGTATCCTTTTCTGACGGAAAGGATACAGCTAATTCTGCAAACATAAATTGGAAGCAGTATTTTACTGACCCTAATTTAGTAGAACTAATTGATGTTGCATTAAAGAACAATCTCGACCTATCCATTGCTCTCCAAAAAATGGAAGCCTCAAAAGCTTATGTCCGTTCAAGTAAAGGTGCTTTATTCCCTAGTGTAAATGCAAACGTAAATTATTTAGGTCGCAAATTTGGTTATTACACAATGGATGATGCAGGTAACAGAACAACTGAAATAGAACCCGGTAAAATTATCCCAACCTATTTGCCCGATTATTATATGGGATTACAAGCATCATGGGAAATTGATCTGTGGGGTAAACTGAGAAATAAAAAACGTGCAGCATTAGCAAGATATTTATCAAGTGTAGAAGGAAGAAATTTAGTCACAACAAATCTTATTGCCGAAATTGCTAACGCTTATTATGAACTACTTGCATTAGACAATGAGTTGGAGATCATAAAAGAATCCATTAAACTTCAACAAAGTGCATTCGATTTAGTGACTGTACAAAAAGAAGCAGGTGTGGCAAATGAATTGGAAGTAAAACAATTTGAAGCGCAATTGAATAGCTCAAAGGCTTTGGAGTATGAAACATTACAAAGCATAACTGAAGTAGAAAATCAAATCAATTATTTATTAAATCGTTATCCTCAAACGATCAAACGTGAAAAAACAGATTTCAGTAAGCCTTCAAGTATTATTCCAAACACTGGTATTCCTTCTGATTTATTAAAAAATCGTCCTGATTTGAGACAAGCAGAATATGAGTTGATGGCATCAAAAGCAGATGTAAAAGCAGCCAAAGCAGCATTTTACCCTAATTTGAATATCACAGGAATGCTAGGTTTACAAGGTTATAAAGCTGTTCTGTTACCTCAATCATTGGCATATACTGCTGCCGGAGGACTGATTGCTCCTCTTTTAAATCGAAATGCTATAAAAGCAGAATTTAAATCAGCTAATGCAGCGCAGCAAGAAGCCTTATTTAATTATCAAAAGGTTATCTTAAATGGTTACATCGAGGTGTACAATGAGTTGGCTAAGATCCGAAATTTAGAAAAGGTTCAGGAGTTCAAATCAAATCAGGTAACATCTTTAACTCAAGCAATAGATGCTTCTTCTGTGCTATTTAAAACGGGCAGAGCAAATTATATTGAGGTATTACTAGCTCAACAGAACTCGTTGAACTCAAAAATTGAATTGATCAGCGTTAAACAACGCCAATATAGCGCACTTGTAAATATTTATAAAGCACTTGGAGGCGGATGGAAATAAAATGAAACCTCAAAAAGGAATAGAAAGAAGAAGAAAGGTCTTTATTTTAATATTGACATTTATAATATTAACTTTATTTATCATAGCATGTATATCCGTATTTTTAAAAATAGATTTACAATAATCTTAGGATTATCTTTATTTATTCTTCAAAGTTGCCAAAAACAAAATGATGGCTATGGCAGTATTTTGGCTCATGCCCAATGTCGCAACAATGCATTGGATCAACCAATGATATACATTAAGGAAGACTCACAAGCCTCGACAAGTAGTTTTGATTACAAGCAATCGGGAGATGCTATTGGTGAGGCTTACTTTACCAATTTAAAGCCAGGCACATATTATGTTTACGCAAGAGGTTATGATCCTGTAAATAAACTTTACGTGTCTGGCTCTAAATCTATTGTTGTTGCACATCGCGAAAGACAAAATGAATACAAGGTGGTTGTTGATGCCAATTAATATTATATCTTTGAACTGATAATACTTTTCATATTTGTTTCTAAATAAATCGAGCCCTCTTAGGAGGGCTTTTTTTATAATAATTACTTGATTTTTAAGCTAAAACCTTATTTCTGTGATATTTATAAAATTTGCATACCTTTACTCCCAACAATGCTAAAAAAGTATTCTATACTTGCGTTTCTTTTTTTCGCCTATACACTTGTATTAGGTCATAGCATTGTTCCACATCACCATCATCATGATGATTTTGAAACTGAACAGCAAGCACACCATGATGCTGATGATGATGACCACGATCATGATAAAGGTGATTCTGATTTAGCACATGGTTTTGAAAATTATCTGCATACAGGTACAACTGCTGATATTCATCAACAATCCAATAGTATACTTCTTGTTTCTCCAGCAATTATCAGTACTATTTTTGCGGTTTTCAATTTTGAGTTAAGACCAATTGAACTTCCACCACCGCTTAGGCGGCCTAACAACGATTATTTTCCGAAACTATTCTATTATCTATCCTCTAAGGGTTTTAGAGCGCCTCCGTTTGATTTAGTATAGGCATTAGCCTATTTGGATTCACCTTCTGTGGGTGATATTTACTTACACTAAATCATAATTCAAATGTTAAATAAAATCATTGCGTTCTCTATAAAGAACAAATTACTAATTGGGCTTTTTATATTAGCCCTTATTGGTTACGGCAGTTATGAAATAACTCAACTACCAATTGATGCCGTGCCTGATATTACGGATAACCAAGTTCAGGTTATTACAGTTACACCTTCTCTTGGTGCACCTGATGTAGAAAGGCTAATTACCTTTCCAATAGAGCAGGCAAACAGTAACATTCCGGGCTTACGAGAAATAAGAAGTTTTTCAAGATTTGGTCTTTCTCTGATCACCATTGTATTTAATGATGATGTTGATATTTACTGGGCAAGGCAACAAGTAACAGAAAGGCTTTCTATTGCACAAGCTCAAATACCTAAAGGCGTTGGCGAGCCTAAATTAGCTCCGGTAACAACAGGATTAGGTGAAATTTATCAATACGTTTTAAAGCCCAAACCGGGTTACGAAAATAAGTATACGGCAACCGAATTGCGCACCGTACAAGATTGGATTGTAAAACGACAATTAATTAGCGTTAGAGGTGTTGCAGATGTTAGCAGTTTTGGGGGAAGAGTAAAGCAATATGAAATTGCTGTTAATCCAAGTAATCTAAAATCACACAACATTACAATTAGTGATGTTTTTACCGCATTAGAGAAAAACAACGAAAATACAGGCGGTGCATACATTGAAAAAGCTTCTACTGTGTTATACATACGTGCCGAAGGTTTGATTGCTACCATTGACGATATACAAAACATAGTTGTAAAAAATTTAGACAATGGCACTCCTCTCTTAATAAAAGATGTAGCTGATGTTAGAATTGGTAATGCTACAAGATATGGAGCTATTACATACAATGATGAAGGAGAAGTTGCCGGAGCCGTTGTGATGATGCTAAAGGGAGATAACAGTAGCAGAGTTATAGCGGATGTAAAAGAAAAAATTGAACAAATTAAGAAGACCTTACCTGAAGGAGTACAGCTTGAACCATTTCTTGACAGAACCAAAATGGTAAATAGTGCAATTTCTACTGTTACTAAAAACCTTTTAGAAGGTGCTTTAATAGTTGTTTTCATCCTTGTACTTTTCCTAGGAAATTTCAGAGCAGGTTTAATAGTTGCATCTATTATCCCATTAGCAATGCTGTTTGCTGTAATCATGATGAATATGTTTGGAGTAAGTGGAAATTTAATGAGTTTAGGCGCATTGGATTTCGGTTTAATTGTAGATGGTGCTGTAATTATAGTTGAGGCCTGCATGTTTCAATTACATACCTCCAAATTGAAAAAAGTATCGCAGGCAGAAATGGATGATTTAGTTTACTCCACATCTGCAAGAATGCGAAATGCTGCGGTGTTTGGAGAATTAATCATTCTTGCTGTGTATTTACCAATATTTACTTTACAAGGAATAGAAGGTAAGATGTTTATTCCAATGGCGCAAACGGTTGCTTTCGCTCTATTAGGCGCATTTGTTTTGTCACTAACATATGTTCCGGTTATGTCTGCGTTATTTCTCAATAAAAACATCTCGCATGAAAAAACTTTCTCCGATAAAATGATGGATGTTTTGGAAAGAGTTCATCAAAAATATCTTATCAAATTATTGGCAATGCCTAAAACAGTTATCGCTTTTGCAGTAGGACTATTTGCACTATCGCTGTATATCATGTCAACCCTTGGCGGAGAATTTATACCGGAGTTACCTGAAGGTGACTTTGCTGTTGAAACAAGAGTATTAACGGGAAGTAATATTACTACATCATCAGAAGCAATCTTAAAATCAGCACATATTCTTTTAAATAAATTTCCAGAGATAGAAAAAGTCGTTGGTAAAACAGGAAGCGGTGAAATTCCGACCGATCCTATGCCAATGGAAGCATCAGATATGATGATCATTTTAAAGGATAAATCTGAATGGACTTCCGCAAACTCATGGCATGAACTCTCTGAAAAAATGAGTGAATCTTTACAGGAAATACCGGGTGTTACATATAGCTTTCAATATCCCGTTGCTATGCGTTTCAACGAATTAATGACCGGGGCAAAACAAGATGTTGTATGTAAAATATTTGGCGAAAATTTAGATACGCTTTCAAAATACTCCAAGTTGGTTGGAAATCTTGCTTCAAAAATTGAAGGTGCGGAGAACATCTACGTTGAACCTATTGATGGCTTGCCGCAGTTAATCATCCGATACAAAAGAAAATTAATTGCACAATACGGATTAAATGTACAAGACATAAACAAAGTCGTTAATACAGCGTTTGCCGGACAAAGTAGCGGATTAGTTTATGAAGATGAAAAGAGATTTGATTTAGTTGTGCGTGTTGCAGGAGAACAGAGAAAGAACTTGGAAGACGTGCAAGATCTCTTAATTCCAACTCCAAAGGGAACGCAAATTCCTTTGAATCAAATAGCCGATGTTACAATTGAAGAAAGCGTGAATCAAATACAAAGGGATGATGCAAAGCGAAGAATAATTGTAGGATTTAATGTAGGAGAACGAGATGTGCAGAGTATAGTTGAAGATATTCAGGCGCAAGTAGAAAAGAAAATTAAACTGCCGACAGGATATTATATAACTTATGGAGGGGCTTTTGAAAATTTGGTGGCTGCAAAAAAACGATTGGGATTTGCTGTTCCTGTTTCATTATTGTTAATCTTCCTATTGCTGTATTTTGCTTTCGGCTCTATTAAGCAGGGTTTATTAATTTATTCAGCAATTCCCCTTTCTGCAATTGGTGGAATCCTTTTATTAGCAGCTCGTGGAATGCCTTTTAGTATTAGTGCCGGAATTGGATTTATAGCATTGTTTGGCGTTGCCGTGCTTAATGGAATAGTTCTTATCTCGGAATACAACAGAATAAAAAAAGAAGGAGAAACGGATATTATGCAAATTGTTTTGAGTGGAACAAAACATCGTTTAAGGCCTGTTTTAATGACCGCTTTTGTAGCTTCTCTTGGATTTTTGCCAATGGCAATAAGTAATGGAGCTGGAGCTGAAGTTCAAAGACCACTTGCTACTGTGGTTATTGGTGGATTACTTATTGCAACATTTTTAACCTTGTTTGTACTTCCTGTGCTATACATTTTATTTGAAAAAGGTTCGAAAACCAAAAAAGCGAATGGAGCAACTTTAACAATCTTAATAGTGTTTTTTGCTATGAACGGTATGCAAGCACAAACGCCTATTACGCTTCAGGCCGCTATTGATACCGCTTTTAAAAACAACCTTTCATTGAAAAATGAAAAGCTAAATGCAGAGTATTATAAAAAGCTTCAAGGTTCAGGAGTTGACATTCCACAAACCTCAGTAACTGGTGAATATGGGCAAATTAACAGCTATTACAAAGACAATCGTTTTGCAATTTCACAAAGCATAAAATTTCCAACTGTATATTCCAAACAAAAATCTGTATTGAATGAAGAATGGAAAAACAGCATTTTGAATATCGCAGTGAAACGAAGTGATTTAAAAAAGAATGTTACACAGGCATTTTATGAACTATTATATTTAAAAGCTAAACAAGATTTATTAAGGCATACCGACAGTGTATATGCTCAATTTTTAAAGAATTCTGAGATTCGGTTTAATAAAGGAGAGAGTAATATTCTCGAAAAAACAACCGCTGAAACGCAACGGGGACAGATAAATCAACAACTTAAACAAATTGAACAAGATTATCAGATTGTTCAACTCCAGTTTAAATTGTTATTAAATTCAAATATTGAGTTTATGCCGGAAAGTGCATCTTTAAAAATAAATGATGTGGCTATTTCTGATACAATGGTGGTTAAACAACACCCTTTGATTTCGCAGCTAAAACAAAATGAACAACTGTATAAAGCTAAATACAAATTAGAGAGGTCAAAACTATTGCCCGATCTGTTTTTCTCCTACAATAACATGAGTATGAAGGGCTACGGAGCAGATGAAAGGCTATACACAACTTCCACCCGATTTCAATCTTTTCAGGCAGGTATAGGGATTCCATTATTTTTCTCTTCGCAGCGTTCTAAAATAAGTGCTTCAAAAATCGGGAATGATATTGCTCAAAATAATTATTTAGCAGGAGTAAAAACTTTGCAAACAGAATACCTACAAGCTCTTTTAAGCTACAATAAAAATTTGCAGGCAACTTCCTATTATGAAAATACCGCTTTAAAGAATGCTGATATCATCTTGAATACTGCCAACAAACAATATAATAATGGAGACATTAATTATTTGGAATGGACAATCTTGGTAAACCAATCCATTGGTCTGAAAGGGGAATATATTGACCAAGTAAAAAATCTAAATCAAAGCATTATTCAATTAAACTACTTATCAAACAAATAAAACCATGAAATATTATTTAATCATACTGGCAACTATATTTATTACAAGTTGCGGAAATAAAGTAGCAAGTGAAGATCCGAAAGAAACTGCGCTTGAATCTAATATTGTGCAGATGACTGATGTTCAACAAAAAAATTCAGGTATAACTGCCGAACGCATTGAAAAAAAGAGCATTTCATCGCTCCTCAAAGTAAATGGTGTAATTGATGTACCACCTCAAAATATGGTATCCATTAGTGTTCCGTTAGGGGGTTATCTTAAATCATCTAAGTTGCTTCCGGGAATGCGTGTTGCAAAAGGCGAAGTAATTGCTGTGATGGAAGATCAGCAGTACATTCAAATTCAACAGGAATATCTGACAGCAAGGGCTAATTTTTCATATTTAGAAAGTGAATTTAACAGGCAAAAAGAGCTCAATCAAAGTAAAGCGACAAGCGATAAATCCTTTCAAAAGACCGAAGCCGAATACAAAAGTCAGCAGATCTTAATTAAATCATTATTTGAAAAGCTTAAATTGATAGGTATTAACCCGGAAGGATTAAATGAGTCAAGTCTCTCAAGAAGTATTAATGTATATTCACCCATCGATGGTTTTGTATCTACAGTTAACGTAAATATTGGAAAATATGTTAATCCAACAGAAGTGCTTTTTAATATTGTAAACCCAACAGATATACATCTTGCACTAACAGTATTTGAAAAAGACGTAAATAAAATTTCAAATGGACAAAAGGTGATTGCTTATACTAATAATAACCCCGAAAAAAGGTATGCCGCTGAAGTTATTTTAATTGGTCAGGACTTATCGCAGGAGCGAAGTGTGATTGTACATTGCCACTTTAACGATTATGACAAAGCTTTGATACCGGGAATGTTTATGAATGGTGAGATTGAAATAAAAAACGACAATGCTTATGTAATTTCGGAAAATGCAGTTGTAACTTTTGAAGGGAAACATTTTGTTTTCATTGAAAGGGATAAAAACACTTTTGAAATGTGTGAAGTGGAATCAGGTATTTCTGAGCACGGAATGCTTGAAATTAAGTCAACTAAAGTGGATTTAGGAGCAAGTAAAATTGTAGTAAAAGGTGCTTATCACCTGCTAATGAAAATGAAAAATACAGAGGAATAATAAAACTTAAACTCATAAACCATGAAAACAAAAAATCTAATTGCGGTATTAACTATAATTCTCACTCTCTTTGTTTTTTCGTGTAAAAAAGATGGAACCGGAGGAAAATCATCTGTAAAGGGAACGGTTAAACATCATTCAGTTATTATTGGAAATGCAGTTGTTTATATTAAATATGGGGCAAAGGATTTTCCGGGTTCCGATGTTTCACAATACGATGCGAGTGTAAGTGCAGATGCTAATGGCAACTACGAGATTAAAAATCTTTTAAAGGGAGACTACTATTTATACGGAGTTGGTTACGATCCTAATATTTCAGCAAATGTTTATGGTGGAGTTGGTATCAAACTAAGAAGATCTGAGAGTATCAATACTGATGTTTATGTTGTAGAATAAAAATAAAATGAATTTATTTAAAACCTTCTTTTCTCGAAAATTCTTATGGGAAATCGTAAGAATCTTAATTGTTGGCATCACAAGTTTATTGTTTTACCTGCAAATTATCCCTCTATACGCATTGCTATTTGCTATGTTGTTCGGGATATATTCACTTGTAAAAACGGCTGCAATTGACTTAATAAAGGAACGGAAAATTGGCACAGAGTTGTTCATTACTATAGCAGCTGTTGTATCGGTTCTTGGAGAGGAGTATTTGGCAGGCTCAGTTGTTCTAATGATTATTCTCATTGCCGAATATATTGCAAGCGCAAGCGGTGAAAAGGCAAGAGCATCCATAAAAGAACTGATTGGTTCTATACCAACTACGGCAGTCGTGAAAAAAAATGGCGGTGAATCAATTATAGAAATTAATGAATTAAAGATTGGATATATAATTCTTGTTAAAGCAGGAGAAAAAATTCCTGTTGACGGTGTCGTTCTGAATGGAAATGCATCAGTAAATCAAGCTCCAATTACAGGAGAAAGTGTTCCTCAAGAAAAAGTTAAAGGAGCTGTTGTTTTTGCAGGAACTATTTTGGAAACAGGTGCTTTGGATATTGAAATGACTAAAATGGGAAAGGATACTGTTTTTTCAAGGATTATCTCATTAGTAGAAGAAGCAGAAAGTCAACAAGCCCCAATAGAAAAATACACAGACAAAGTTGCTGCTTGGTTAATTCCGATTGTTTTTTTATTTGTTGCCGGAGCATACTTTTTTACTCGTGATGTAAAACTTGTAATAGCACTATTAATATTTACATCACCTGCTGAATTAGGTTTGGCAACTCCACTCGTTACTATTGCTGCAATTGCGAGAGCGGCAAAAGAAGGTATCTTAATTAAAGGGGGGCTTTTTTTGGAAGAACTTGCCAAAGTAGATGTAATTGTATTTGATAAAACCGGAACATTAACTAAGGGTAGTCCAACTGTAAATAAAGTAGTTGTGATAGATGATTATTTTACTGAAAGTCAAATTTTACAACTTGCCGCTTCATTAGATAGTCGGTCAAGCCACCCTCTTGCTAAAGCAATTTTAGATTATGCTTCAGCCTTAAAAATTTCACTTTCAAATCCTGAAGACTTCCGTGTCATTAAAGGTCGAGGCGTTGCAGCAACAATTGACGGAATGAATATATTATTAGGTAATGAGTTATTAATGAATGACAACAACTTGAAAGTATCAAATCTAAATAATGATCATTCCGAAACGATTGTTTATCTCGCTATAAACAATAAGGTTGCAGGAGCGCTTTATATTTCTGATGCTATAAGAAATGGAGCAATTGAAACCATAAATGACCTAAGAAAAAATGGAATTAGTAGAATAATAATGCTAACGGGTGACAACAATGAAACAGCCGAAAAGGTCTCTGAACAATTAGGAATAAGAGAATTTAAAGCCAATCTGCTTCCTGAAGATAAAATACTCTTTATTAAAGAACTTCAAAACAGTGGTGAAAGGGTTGCTATGGTGGGGGACGGAATCAATGATTCTCCTGCTTTGGTTCAGGCAAACATTGGAATTTCAATGGGTGGTATTGGCACTCAGGCGGCAATGGAAGCAGCTGATATTGTTTTAATGCAGGATAGGTTAGAGAAAATCAACCTCGCCAAACTAATCAGTCAACGTGCATTTCGGACAATAAAGGAGAATATTTTTGTGGGTGTTGGTGTGGTTCATATAACCGGAATTACACTTGTACTTCTTAAAATAATTGGTCCCGTTGAAGCTGCTGCCATACATTTGCTCCCGGATACCTTAGTCTTCATAAATTCCATTAAATTACTTAAGATTAAGATTTGAATATTAAGTCGATAACAAGGTCAGTTTAGACCTTACTATCTCAATAATTACCTTAGTTCGAAATTCGTACTGTTAGGGTATCCGAGGGAGAGTGTTCATTAGCGTTCTAATTGCTTGAAAATCATCAATAAAGTTCGATAAATCCAATCCGTAGGGTACTTAACCGGAAAACCCCTGATAAAGTCTTATTTATCAGGGGTTTTTGGTTCGATAAAGAATCGATATAATAGAAAACTGTTTATTTTCAAAGAGTTAACGGTTCGAGTTCGGAAGTGCAGTTTGAATCATAGTACTCTAAATTAGTTATGTTTTAAGAGCAAATTTACCTTTTACAATTTTGAAATTGACTAACCTAGTTTAAATCTCTCTCTATAAGCCAATGGAGGTATGCCAACTAATTTCAAGAAAATTTTTCGAAACGATTTAGGATCTGTATATCCAGTTTCTGATATTATTTCTGACACACTTTTGCTCGTGTTTTCAAGTAATTCTTTTGCCCTTTCAATTCTAACATTTTGCAAATACTCAATTGGAGGCAGTCCCGTAGCTTTAATAAAACGCCTAACTATATTTCGCCTACTTGATGGGTACTTTTTTGTAACATCTTCGATAGTTCTTATACTTAAATAATTTTCTTCCAAATTAGTTTGTATCGATTTAATTAATTCATCACTATGAGAATATACTGGGCGGAATGTGCTAAAATAACTTTGATGATAACGATCTAGTTCTATTGAAAAAAGTTTACTAATTTTTATAGCAATTGTATTACCGCAAAATTTTTGAATCAAAAATATGATGAGATGAAAAGATGATGTAGCTCCTCCACTAGTATAGCAATTCCAGTCAACAGTTAGTGTACGACCAGGTTTTACAAAAACCAATGGATATTTTAGTACAAAGTTCGGACAAACATCTACGTGCGTAGTTGCAAGCCTTCCATTTAGCAAACCAGTTTCTGCAAACAAAAATGCTCCTGAACAAAAACTTGCTATTTCTGCACCATCTTTAAATTGATTTTGCAGCCAAGGAATAAATGCTCTGTTTTTTTGAACACTAAATTCGAGATTCTCTCTTTTCAGTGCTGGTATTAAAACAAGATTGTAATTCGCAGGGGAACGAATTGTTTTGATATTCCACCCATGAAATTTTGGATATTCACTTCCTAGTTTTTGTTTAATGATTTGCAGTTTAAATTGATTTTCTCCCGTTTCACTTCTTTGAATGGAGTTAACCGTTTCAAATACTTCTAAAATGTTGGCTATGCTCGATAACTGAAAATCTTCAGGTAAAAGTAGAGCAACTTTAATCATAGTTCAAATATAGTAAAAAAATAGGAATTGTCTCAAATGACCCTAAATATGTCTTTTATATCATTTCATAGGCATCCTGCAAACATTAGTTTTGCTAAAAATTCATTCAAATGTCAGGAGAAAAAAATAATACTTCAAATAAGGACGAAATCAGAAAGTGTTTGGAAGGGCTCTTTGTTGCTTTAAGCAAGAAGGACATAAAACAGATGATGTCATACTATGCGGATGATGCGATAGTATTTGATGTTAAGCCTCCTTTTCAATCCAAAGGAGCAATTGCTTGGAAACATGTTTGGGAAGCTTCATTACCATTTTTTCCGGATGTCTTTAAAATAGAAATAAGAGACTTAGTTATTCATGCAGATGGTAATATTGGATTCGCTCATTACCTATTTAAATTAGTGGGAGAAGAAAAGAATCATCCAGCAATGCAAACATGGATGAGGGCCAGTACAGGATATAAATTAATCCAAGGAAAATGGAAGGTGATACACGAACATGCTTCCCTTCCATTTAGCCCACAGAACAATCAAGTAGTATTTAGTTTAGAAGTGTAATTTAAAAAAAATGTAGAATGAAAAAATCAATTTGGAAAAGCATTGGAGCAATAGTTGCAGGATTTTTATTAGGAGCAGTTTTGTCTATACTCGGTGATATTATATTCAACTCAATTGGTTTAATGAATATGGAAAAATTTACGGAAACCTCAACTGGAATTATTTTTGCCATTATTGTTTATCGATTTACTTTTAATGTAGTTGGATGTTACTTAACAGCAAAATTAGCTCCGAATAAACCCATGAAACATGCTTTAATTATTGGCCTAATAGGGACTGTACTTGCTATTTTGGGTTCAGCTGCAATGTGGGATAAAGCGGTGGCATGGTATAATATATCTGTTATCCTAATTTCATTCCCATCAGCATGGTTGGGGGCAAAATTATTTGTGCTAAGAAGCCCTGGAAAAAAGGAAACAAATTAAAAAAACAAATCATGGCAAAAAAGGAAACAAACTTAACTCTAGGCGTATCGGAGTCCGAAAAGGTGGATGAATTTATGCAATCGTTAAAACATCCTATGAAAAACGTAGTTGAATATGTACGTAAGATTATTTTAAGTACCGATATTCAGATTGGAGAAGGAATTTATTGGAATGCTCCAACATTTTATTTTACTGGTAAAATGAGGCCTTTTGACCCAAAAGAATATAAGCGATATATAGTAGGGTTTGTATTCAATAGACAGGATTGTATTAGAATGGTCTTTTTACAAGGAGCTACCGTATCTGACAAAACTACAATTCTTGAAGGTGAGTTTAAAGATAAGAGAAAATTGGTCGTTTTCAGCAGCCTTGCAGACGCAAAAAGTAAGGAGAAGGAGTTGAAAACAATAATCAAAAAATTAATTCTTCAAATGAAATAGCAAGGTTCAAAATCAGATATTTTGTCTTGCCATTTAACCTAGCAGATGTCCATACAAATCCCAAATTTGAGCCAAAGCCCTTGTATCTTCTACGATTTGGTTTAAATTTGGTTCGGATGGGGGGTACGGATAAATGAAAAAGTCACACGATAGTGTGGCTTTTTTTGTTTGGAGTAGTCGTTAAGTTTGGTTAAAAGACTAAGACAAGCAAAAAAAGAAAATACTCAGGATTACTTTTTCATTTTCAAAACGACCTCAAACGGCCACTGCGTTAGCAGCAATCCGGCGCCGGGTACGCAGTCGGGGGAGATCGAAGAAAAACTTCGACTCCCCGATTTTTTTTCCTCCCAATCGCACGTCAATTTTGCAAAGTAGCGAAACACCGAATTTATTTTTGTGGTTCGACACTGATCTTTTTGCTTTTTATTGGAAACATTCTTATTAGCAGGTGGACTTTATGCATTATTTGACTATAAAGGTTCAAGTGGCGACCCAAGTATTTTTCAATACATTTTTGGGACTTGGTTTCCAAGTTCAGAATATTTTTTAGATGATAGACCTCATTTTGAACTTTTGGGCGACAAATACAAAAACAACGACCCAACATCAGAAGAAGAAATATGGGTACCAATAAAACCGAAACAATAAACGCCCTTAAATATTACTCATTTTGGCGATATCATGGCATTTGCAAACTCAACGTTGCTCCGCCAAAACTAATTTCATTATGTAAATGCCTATTAATTAGTATTGTTATTTTAACGGTTCAACTGGCAAGTTAGATGATACATGCTTGTTTAATAGTTCTTCAATTAATTTTTTGGGAATATTTTCGACTTTATTGTATTTTCAATATGGTTAAGGATAGGTGTACTAGCAAATTGACTCTCAATTTCTTTATTTTTCTTTTTTATCTCGCGTACATGCAAATTAATTTTATGAAGGATTTTACTAATAAATGGAACTTTTTCAAATTTTTTGGCATGTCTTCCCTTATTGCATCTAGCTATTAATTAGATATTACTTTTGATATGGTGTAATTTTCTAAATTTAAAAGAATAACGGATTATAAATGAAAAATACTTAGCTTTGAATTAAATCAAACTTAATTGGAATGACAGCATTTATAAATAAGATTATATTAATGTTTATTTTTACTGTAATTTTATTTGTTAAACACTTCTCACAAAATTGCTCATCTTCATTATATTTAAAGGAACAAATTGAAAGAAATTTTGGTAATAAAACTTTCGATTCGATCCCCTATCTTATTAAACAATTACCTAAAGATGATGGAGTTTGTTACCAAGAATATTTAATTTTTAAGATAAGATTAGAATTAGAAAATAAAAAGTTAGATAGCGCCGAAGCCTTAATTAGTGAGCTTAACGTTAGTTTAACCAACAATTATAATTCAAAAATCAAAAACTATGAAGTTCTATTAAGAGCGAGATACAACTATAATAAAGAATCTAATGACAGTGCGTCTTATTATTATTTAAAATCGCTCGAATTATCTAAACTCAGAAAAGACTCTGTACTGCAAATAAAATCTTTAACCGGACTAAGTTCAGTATTTGCTAATTTAGCACAATACAACAAAGCTATTTATTACGCAAAAGAAAGCAAAAAGCTAGCAGAAAAACTTAAGGACAATTCAAGTGAAATCCTTTCTATTGGAAATTTGATGGGCTTTTATGGCAAAATGTATTTAAAGGAAGGTAAAGTAGGTTATTTGGACAGTGCAAAAGCAATGTCCGAAGAAATGATTTATAAAGCCAGAAATGGCAATAATGCATATGCTCTTTTAAAAGGTTATTCCGGTTTAGGCAGTTGTTATCTGCAATATGAAGATTATAACACGGTATTAGCTTATAGCGACAGTATAATAAAATATCCGGGCAGTTACAAATACCCGAAGATTATTGGTCAGGCATATGGAAATTTATGCGATGCTTATTTAAGCACAAAACAATTCGCTTTAGCAAAAACAGCAGCAGACTCTTCCTTGTCGTACGCTCTTAAATTTAGTGGAGGCAGCCCTAATGCCATTTCCGACATATACTATAAGATGTACGATTGTGAGAACGAATTAAAAAACTATTATAATGCACTGGGATATTATAAAAAGTATAGTGAAATTAGAGATAGTATACGAAATGAGGAGCAGTTTTCATTAGTTAATGAGTTAGAACAAAAATATAACAAGTTTGAAAACGAGAAAACTATAAATGATCTAAAAAAAGAAAAAGAGATTAGTAGCCTGCAAATAAAAATTTTGCTTATAAGTATTTTTGCATTTATAATACTAGTTGTTTTGGTTACCTTTTTCTTTAGACAAAAAAACTTAAAACAGGCGCACACATTACTTGAAACTGAACAGCGGTTAAACAGGTCGAGAATAAACCCGCATTTCTTTTTTAATTCAATTACTACTCTGCAAGGCATTGCTTTAAAAGAAAATGATGGAAAAAAAATTTATACGAATCTTTATACCTTCTCAAATCTTATGAGGGAAACATTAGAAAGCAGTTATTCTGATTTAGTTCCAATTAGCAAAGAAATTTCCTTTCTTAATAAGTATATAGAGCTTCAAAAACTTAATCAAAAAGATAAATTTTCTTTTGAAGTATATATTTCTCCGGAAATTGAGCAAGATGAAGTTTTAATTCCCTCCATGATTATTCAGCCTTTTATTGAAAACTCAATAGAACATGGGTTTAGCGAAATAGTCTCAGGAGGCGTTATTAAACTTGAATTTGATGTGATTGACCATGAATTACTAGTTACGATTGCCGATAACGGAAAAGGTGCTAAGATCCCAAATGAAAAAAAACAAAATCACACCTCCAGAGCTATGCAAATTACCACGGACAGGTTAAATTTGATTAATAACTTGTATGGCACAAACTCCCGATTTTTGTGTAATTTTGAATCAGCATTTGGTACAAAAGTAGAAGTTTTCCTACCTTTAGATTTAAAATATGAAAGTTCTCGTAATAGATAACGAAATAAGCATTCGCGAAAGTTTAGTAATGGCTATTCGATCGTTTTGCCCATTTATTGAAGAGATAGATGAAGCTGATGGTATTGAGTCGGGGTTACGAAAAATAGAGACTTACGAGCCTGACTTATTATTTTTGGATGTTGAGCTGGGTAATGGCACCGGTATGGAGCTTCTGTCTCGATTGCAAAAAATAAATTTTAATGTTGTTTTTATAACTGCACATAATAAATATGCGATAGATGCCTTTAAGTATAGCGCTATTGATTTTTTATTAAAACCAATAAACCCGGAAGAGCTTATTAAAAGTATTGCCAAAGCTGAAAAAAAAATTAGCAACGATAATTTACTAAAGCAGCTTTCGGTACTTAAAAATGAATATAATAACTCATCTACGAAAGAGAAAAAAATTGTTTTAAGCGAACAAGATTCAATTCATATAGTAAATAGTAAGGATATTATATATTGTAATTCTGAAGGTAATTACACCACATTTTTTGTTGACTCAAAAGATTCAAAAATTGTAATTTCAAAAAACATGAAAGTGTTTGAGGACATGTTAAGTCCTATAGGCTTTATTAGAGTTCATAACTCTTATTTAGTTAATATCAATAAAATTGAAAAATACGATAAAGGAGATGGCGGCTTTCTTTATGTAACGGGCAACATTAAAATACCTGTATCTCAACGAAAAAAGGAATTATTAATGGAGCTATTTAAAAGCATGTAGTTCTTTGTAGAGAGTGCAAAAAGACTTTATCCAAATTAATTATTTTGATTTATATTTCGATCTAACCTTTAAAATAGTATCAAATACTTTTAAGTAAAACAGATCACTACACCCGAACAAAAAAGAATCAAGTAAAATACTCTTAATTCTCATTAAACTACAAATTCAGAAATCAAATAACCCCGCCTAACATTAAAGCTTGTTTTTTTTGTAGAGTCTGAAGGTGTTGAAGTGTTCTTTTCTTTTTTTTCTTTCTTTTTACCCTCAAAAGCATTATCTATGCCTTTTTCCATTTTCTTTGTAGCGTTTTTTTCAACTTTTCGCTCAGCTTTTCTTTCCATTCTATTACCTGCATTTTTTAATGACTTTGGTATTTGACCATGGGCTTTTTGGGCTGCAAGTAAAAACATAATTATACAAACGCTTAACAAAATCGATTTCATTATATTAAAAGTTAAAGTTATTACTGTAAAATTAGGTAGCTTAATTATCAAAAAAGCAGTATTTGTGTAAATGATTTTACTGGTTAAATAGATGAGCCTATTTACTTAAAATACGAAACGCCAAAATATTATTTGAATTTATTCAGTGTTTTCTGCTTTTTGTTTTTCTTTCCAAAAGTTCGATAAGCGTCTACAAAAATTCGATACGTTAAAAACCTTACATAACACCAATTTTAATTTAAAAGCATCATTTTTTTAAAGTAAATCGGCGAAATTTAATTTGCAGGCTTTTTAACATAGCACGGCATACATTTTGAAATTATAACGATGTAACTTTTATTATATCTTATGAAATTTAAATAATCAAAAACCTTAAAAACAAAAGCCATGAAAAAATTAATCTTAATTTTAATCATTACTGCCTTTATTAAATCAACATTCTCACAATGCTGTCCTTACGTTTTCACACCAACAATTCTTCCATCAGGTATTATTACTACTGCAACTAATGTAAAAATTGTTACAAAGGTATCTACGCCAAGTCAGGGGAGTTTAATTTATTCGGGTTACACAATTAACGGGCAGAATATAAATATTTCAAGTTGTTATTGGGATGGTTTTGCAACTTCGCCGCTTTTAATCTACGATACAATACAAATTGGCAATTTACCCATTGGCGTTTATTCGGTTGCCTTTACCGCATATTCTTCCCCAACAAATCAAAACTGCGTAAAAAATGATAGCAATACAGTTACAACTGGTTTTAATGTAGGTGAAATAACCTCAATTTTAAATTATAAAAAAACAGATCGGATTAATTTTTTTCCAAATCCGGCAAAAGACAAAATATTTATTGAAAACACAGATCAGAAAGCAGAAATTATTCTATTAACTGAATTAGGAGATATTGTTTTAAAGTTAATTCCTGATGATCATCACACTATTAATATTAGTAAGTTGAAGACGGGTGTTTATATATTAAAAATGGTGAATGGCGAAAAAATTTATTATTCTAAACTTTTAAAATATGAGTGATAAGGCATATCTGTAAGATTGAAAAAAATTATATATAAATAATTAAAAAAAAGCAGAATGAACCATTTTTCAACTCCCTTATTTATACCACTACTAATATTATTTGCGTTAGGGTTGAATTTAAACGCACAAAAAAATAATACACGTTCAATTTTAGATCTTCAGTCCCGATATATCTTTACGATTGATTCTCTTGAAGGTTTTGATGAAAATGCCGCAGCATCAGCAGCCTTATCAGAAGGATATTATGGAGATGAATTCAAAGTTAGAATGTACCATTATAAAAGAGCGTATATTAACTCTAAATACAAATTAAAAAGCAAAGTACATATCAACAATTTCTTGGGAATTACAAATAGCCGTGCTGCTTCATGTATAAATGAGGATTTTGAATCTTCAATGCCTGCAATAATAACAACTTCAAATCAAATTGCAGGATGGACGGTAACAAGCGGTAATAATGGACTTCCAAATAACGCTTGTAGCATTGGTGGCTGTTGTCCCAATCAACCTGTGGATTGCGAACTTATTCAATGTCCAACTTCCGGATATCTGGATCCTTCAATTGGAACATGTTATCCAATATTTTCAGTATTTGGTAACTCGAATAATAATGGAAATACATTTAACCCCAACCTGCCTCAAATGAAAGGAACTAATATTATTAGAATAAATAATAATTTTCCGCAATCAAGTATTGCCAGATTGTCAAAAACGATTAATGTAACTGCTTCTAGTGCTTTATTTCAATTTGCTTATATTTCCGTTTTAAGCCCCGGGCATCCATGCTGCGGCTCGACTGCGTTTTTTATAAAGCTAACCAATCTAACCACTAATTCTATTTTGGCTTGCCCCTCGGCCAGCATATTTTCGCCTGCTCCAGGTTGCAATAGCGTTAGCCCTTCAACGCAATATTATTTAGCTGGTGGTGCTTGTGGTGTAAACCCTGCTAACAATAACAACCAATCCATCTTTAATAAATGGTCACTAGGTTCTTTGGATCTTACCCCATACACAGGGAATAATATAAACATTGAAATAACTGTTACAGACTGTGCAACAGGGGCGCATTTTGGCTATGCCTATTTCGACTCACAATGCTCGCCCATGGATATTACCGGCAATAATACTTTATATCCAATATCCAGCCCAAGCATTGTTTTAACCAGCTGTTCGCCCAGCAGCAATACTATAATTGCTCCACCAAGTGTTGGTCCGTATACATGGACATCAACCGCAATATCAATTCCTCCAAATCTATCTACTCCGAGTCATACAAATACAACTTTAATTTCAAATCAATCCGGCACTGTTGCTTTAATTATGAGTCCGCCTGGCATATGCAGCCCAATTATAAAAGTTATTACACTGAGTGTGACAAATGCCCCTGTAGCAAACATTCAAGTAACACAACCCTCCTGTACAAATTCTGTGGCAACCGTATCTCTAACAATCAATTCTTCAAATACAATTAGTCCTTCAATAATTTGGAATCCGCCCGGCACGATATCAAGTAATTCTTTAACTAATAGCAATCCACCGCCCGGATCGGGTAGCGTTACGATAGAAGATGTTTTTGGTTGCACGCTTTCGCTTAGCTACTCTATTAATACTTCTCCTATAAGCCCAATTATAAATTCTTTAAATGTAAATCCAACCAAGTGTGATACTGCCTCGGGTATGATTAGTTTAAATGTATTTCCAATAAACACCATGTTTAGCTGGTCTCCACCTGTTTCTAACACCTATTCCGCATCTCAAATACCTGAAGGCGTTTATTCAATAACCCTCACTAATCAAACATGTACAACGTACACGCAAATAACTATTCAGGCAATAAATAAAGCAACTATTATAAATGTTAGTAATACGTTAAGCAATTGCAATGCTGCTACCGGCGGTGCAACAATTACAGCGCTAAACAGCAATAACATTTACGTTTGGACACCCCCTGTTTCTACATCATCAATTATTAGTAATGTGCCGGCAGGAAATTATACTGTTAATATTAATCAGGGAGGATGCGGAACGACATCTATCATTACTATTTTAAACCCTGAGGGGCCACAAAAAATAGAAACATTAAAAAAAGATAATATATGTAAAAAGAATACCGGAAGTATTTCCATTCTTGGTATTGATGGAGGAACTCCTCCTTATTTATTTTCTTTTAATAATACAAATTACTCTACAACAGATTCGTTTCACAACCTGGCTGCCGGTAATTATTATATTTATATTAAAGATGCTAACGGCTGCATATATATGCATAAGGAAACAGTTAAAGATCTTGATTCGAAAATAGAAATACATTATAAAATAAATACAACCGGTAATTGTGAAGAAACATACAGTGTTTTAATTGACAGTATAGTTGGTGGTGTACCGCCCTATTACCTAAGTGTAAATGGTTCTCCTTTGTTTTATGCTCAGTCAATAAACGATCTAACTGAATCTGAATATGTAATTAATGTTTATGATGCCAATAATTGTATCACACCAAATTATATTGTAAATAAAACCATTAAGTCTAAGCCGCTGATATATATACCCAATTCTTTTACTCCAAACAATGATGGTTTAAATGATTTCTGGATACCATTTATTGATTGTGTAGTAGAGTATAAGTGTTTGATTTTTGACAGATGGGGCATATTGATTAAACAAATGAACAATATGGAGGAGTTTTGGGATGGAATTTTTAAAGGAAAAGAACTACCCGTAGGTGTATATAGTTATATTATTGATATTATTGAATTTAGCAGTAAAGCAAAAAGACTTACTGGCCATATTAACCTGATAAAATGATGGCTAAGCATTTGATATTTTGGAATATTTGTTAAACAAAACAATAAATTAAAAGAAGGAAAACTTTTTATTGCTTTAATTATTTAAGTGCTTATTAAAGTATTCTAAAGCTTTATTTATGCCAATATCATCAACGCCACCTTCCCATTCGCTGGAATCGCTACGTATAAGTTGCCCGTTTTTATAATAGTAAGTATTAAACGTTATGACAGAACTTTCCTCTGCGGCAAATTTTCCGATAGTTATTTCCGAATTAGGTTCGATCTTACTGATGTATCTGTAGGTTTGATTATTTGTAAGTTCAAGCACTTTTACAGAATGGTCTTTGCCCTGAGTAATAAGAAAAAGAGTTTTTTTATTATCCATATCGGTGGCCTTTGAACTAATTACACTATCTGTTTTTAAAATTAATAATCCCCAAGTGTTAGAGATTTTTACTTTACCAAATAGATAAAAGTACTTACCAGTTTCTGCAAACAACGAATCATTAAACAGTAATTGGGTTTCATCACGCTCAAGTTCAGGCAAATTTTCAACATTAAGGTCTTCTTTTGATATTTTTAAGGGTATTTTTAAATCTTTTGCTTTTTCTATAAGAGCCAATACTAGATGTTCACTCTCATCGACTTGAGTGGTTTTTGGAGGAGGAACATCTAAGAGCGTTTCAATCTTTGAATTGTTTTGCCAGCAACTGCTCATAATAATTATGTTACAAAACAAAAGTGTGCATCTATTTTTCATTTTTATTTTTTTTATTTTCACAATACTCTTTAACTGCTTTTAATGTCGGAAAAGAGTAAGCAGAGGCGTACCGCCATTTTTTAGTGTGGTAACGGACTATTTTTCCTACTGGAAAATAATTTAACCTTATTCCTATGAATAATAGTGCCCTGTTTTTAATACTATAGGTGCGCTCAACTAATTTTTCCCCAACAACTAAACTGGTATAGATTCTTACATAATTGAATGTTGTCTCTATATCTAGTACTTCATAACAATCTCCAAATTTTACCTCCTGCACAAAAGGTAGTTGCCTGATTTTATTCTCCAAATTTTTTGGACTATGCTTTACTGTGAGCCGACTATTTCTTTTAATTATACGTATAATTTGTCTATCAATGCTTTTTAGTTCCGGTGATTTTGTTTTTTTTACATAAACTTCCTGAGGTGAAGGCTCATCGCAGATGTATATTTGTGGTGCCCTTTTATTTATATCGAAGAGTACTTTTGTGCGAAATTTAAACTGTCCTATCGAGTCAATGTTTAATTTTTTTCCCTGATAGAAATACGTATATAAGTAATTATCCACCCGTGAATAAACCCAATTAGTGAGCGAATATAAATATTCATTATAAGGACTTACCTCGTCCCAACTGGATAGGTACAACAGTTGGAATGCCTCTGTTGATCTAGTTTGTGCGATTCGGTTCCAAATCGAATCATAAACTAAATGCCAGTTTTTTTTCACCCGCCAATCTATACTATCCATTAGAAAACGGACACAGCTGTCCACAGTATTAACAGGTTGTTCGTGCAAAAATGTTAACTCATAAATTTGTTTTACCTTTTTTAAATTTTTCTTTGTAAGTAATTCCGGCTTTTTACAGGGTTTGTTTTGTACCCTGAATTGCTGAATATCCTGGGTGATACTTTCGGGATCAATTTCCTGAGGCATATTTAAATAATAATGAATCACCGGCTTCATCTTCTTGCACTTACTTACCACTTCTTCTTCAAAATTTTTTTCCGAACCAGATTCTTCAACAGATCCATTAAGAAAGTAATTATTTAATAACTGTAATCCACCATTATTTTTTATGGTATAGCAAAGTTGTTGAAATGGCGGGAAATAATTGTCACTCCGTAGTTTTGTAACACATCCGGCATAAAGCAAATAAAACGCCTCATGGGTTTTTGTGGCAGCTATTTCTTCCAAAAGTTTATACTTAACCAAACCAATCTCCTCATGATACGCATACTTTAATAGTTGAATAAGCACCGAATCTACTTTATTTTTGGGCAATTCATGAATAAAAGTAAGTTGATAAGGCCATTCTATCAGATGTGAATTTTCCTCTTTGAATAAGTTAACATTAGCCGTTTGTGCTTGTGCTATGCAAGAATGCCATAAAATTACATTTAAGAAAAATTTTATTAAAAAAAGTAAGTTTGAATATTTAATTTTGAAATTAATCATCTTTATCACCACACTTTTTCTTTTGCAATTTAATGAAACCAGGGCTTACTGAACTGGATACAAATTTTAAACGATTGTAACTTTCGGAAGTTGTTTTTTTATCCTTAGGAATCTCACCGAATTGAATCTTATAAACCTTCTCTACCAAACCTTTGTTGGTGGTAAACAAAATTCCTAAAGAAACGTAACCCGGATATTTAGCGATAGTTTCTTCGCAATAATTATACTTTCGTTCATTCACAAATGGCATCTGCCCAATGGTTTCAGAGATACTATCCAGCGCTACCTTGTAATTAGAAAAACCGCCATATTTGTTTAAGTCACTGAAATAGCTAATTGTTTCAATTATCTTCTCATCCTGAAAACGCGTGTCTGCTTTATTCATAAAATAAGTTTGCGAGGCTTCTGTTGTATCTGCTGCGCAGTAGAAGCATAATGGTGCATTGTCTTTAAGTATTTTTTCCGCTTTGGGGTCGTATGTACTTTTGTTTAAGTAGCTGGTCAGTTTTCCATTGAGGTAATAGGTGTTGATTGCTTTTAAACCTCCATATCTTTCAATTATACCATCCATTGGGTTTAAATCATGAGTAAACGCATACCTCTTTCTAACAGTAAATGTATACAAATAGCAATAGGCTGATTGCGTTTTTAATTGACCAATAGAGTCGATACTAAGCTTAATAGCAGTTGTATCCATGTTTCGTCTAGTAAGTACCAAATTTTCTATTTTATTCACGAGTGTATCTAGTCGGTTTTGTGCTGGATTGTTCAAGAACTCAAATTTGTAAAATCCCTCCTCCATACGATTTATGTTTACATCATTAATTTGAATTTTTTTAAAGCAATCGGTCTCTGCCTTTTTATTTACATTGTCATTAGCCTGAGGTAAATAATAATAACCTGAATCCATCTTTGGTTTGTATTTCTCTCGTATTGATTCGTAAATTAACGTATGATATAGCACAGGATGAAATCCAGCAGTATAAAAATTTTCGAGGTAATATTTATTTAAGGCTCTATAAGTAGCCTGCCTGTTGATTTTTTTTGCAAATTGAGTCAATTCGTTTTGTTTAGAATAGTCAATAAATCGGCAACACAAATTAGCTGTTAGTAAAAATGAATTCATGTCCTTTAAAGCTACTAATTGATGTGCGAGACTATCAATAACCTTATCGCTAGTGGCGTTACTTATTTTACCAACCAGCTCTTTTAAGGATTTACTGCCATTTAAATAAAACTGAAATTGATTGAGTTGCTTAATTTGATTGATACTTTCATCGCTTATTTTACGCGGGGATGTTGTTTGAGAAAAACTATTTGAGGACAAAAAAACAATAAACAAGATGAATATTAACTTAAGTTTAAAATAACAATTGATAACACTTGATTTCATTTCTATTTTCCTTCAATAATTTTTTCTTTACTGCTTGTTATGGACGTTCTATTTCTATTTTTTGATCTATCTTTGAATCCCGATATACGAAAAGATACATCTCAATTTCGATTTTTTTTGACTTCAATAAAATATCGCTAAGGTTTTTTAAATAAATGCCGGCAATTATTAAAGTATTGCAATTCAATCAATATTCTTATAAATTTTAAAGTTCAAAATTTGTTAAATAAAAAAGTTGATTGAATTTGAATATCAATATAAACTAATTTTGATTAATAATTAATGACTTAATTATTTTCTTTAAGCATTTTTAGTGTGTTAATCTTGAAAGTAAAACTTTATTTAAAATTCTTATTCTTTGTAATTTTGATGTGTTCATTTTTTTCATGTTTCTCACAAAAGGATACTGTAATTTATACTTATTGGAAAAATGGCAATGTAAAAACCGAATCTTACTTCAAAATAAAAAAAAAGAAATATGATAAAAATACTATCTTAAATGTACTGTGCAAGAAAAAGACACGTTATTTTAATCCTAAAGGCACCGCAATTAGCAAACAAGATTTTAATTTTTTCTTTAATCATTATACGCTCTCAGAAAGAAATGACTCTCTTTTACAAAAAGAAAGAACAAAGGAGAAATTTGTTTATCAAGACTACAGGTTAAAAAACGAAAAGCAACAAAAAAGTAAAGGCATAAGGATTAACTTATACAAAGACAGTGTTTTGTATTCAGTTATATTTCCTGAATCTCAACGCGATACAGTTTACAAAAGAAAAGATACAATGCTAACAATGAAACTATACGAGATTGCATTATTTGTAAACACCAAAAGAATAGCTTCAAATCTCGACACTACATCCTTACAGTTTATAGGAGCAATAAGATCAGAAAAAGACAAATTATTTTATTTTGACAATATTACCCAGGCGGAAAGGGTTTATATAACAGCAGATTCACTTCGAGAATTACTTATTTCAAGTTCAATCACCACTTACCCCAATAAATCCTTTCCTAATAATGGTTATAGCAAAGCATTAACGGGTCTTGCGATTGGAATGGGTAAATTTGGCAATGCACTCCCAAAATTGTTCAATTTCGGTTTAATTAATATTCTCTCCATCCTTTTTAATCGCGGACCCTACTATCACTAATTTTATAAATAACAACATTTTAAAATATAATTATTATCAGTTAGCTTTCGTTGTATTTAGACTATTTATTCGGCTGCCTTAGCAATTGTGGGGGAGTTTTTCTAATCAGTAGCCCTCACTCTTGGGTTTATGTTAAATCATTAAAACAATTATTCCGCCCCATATACAAAAGTTTCTACCCACTTACCATCTTTTAATTCTGAAACTACACAATTTGAGCCTTCAGAAAAAGGAGATTTATGTACACAATCCTTCTTCATATAAAGCGTAATTTTTCCTTTGAAGTATTTGTATATATCTGTATGATTAGAAGTATCATCCATTCGGGTATAAACATTACCAATAAACTCCATGTTTTCAAAGTCAAACCAAGTGTAAGTCATTTTACTCAACAGTGGATCCAATTCGAATGATTGCTTTTTACTATCATAAATAAAGAAATCCCAGCGCTCATCATTCTCACTTTTTTTGGTTCTAAAATCTTCGTACCCATCAAAGTTATAGTCACCAAATTCCTTTTTAGTTTTTGGTTTGGGTTCCAAAGCCTTTATATTTGGTATTGGTTGTAACTTTCCAAGCTTATTTAAATAAGTTATTGTTTGTGTTATGGCCAGGGTATTTAAGTTTTGTTTCACAACAACCATGGTATCCAAATACTTACCATAAAAACTTACCGTGTTAAAATCTATTTTATCGGTATAGGTACCACTTAATTTTTTCCGATTCTCAAAAAGTTTTATTTGCTGAAGGTTTGAAAGATTCTGTTCATAGTAAAAAAACTGCTCCTTGTCATCATTCAACGCAGATAAATAATAAACCGATTGTCCAGCATTAAAACTATTGTTAAATCTAATATCAGGTATTGCATCAAAATTATAATGAGCAATTTCAAAACTATCGCGTTGAAATGTGGTTTCTTTTAATTCATTCGCAAACAAGCTGGTTTCAAATACTTTTTTTTCGCCTTTGTTAGTTTCTATTTTATAAATGCACAGGCGTTTTACATAACTCCCAACATCTGATGAAATTTTAATATCATCTGGGTTAAATTCTAATTGAAACCTGTACCCATCTTTAACTTTTGAATACAATTTATAAGGTATTGGTGTATTTATTTCAATAAGTCTTCCTTCTTTATAAATATAAGTGTTTACTTTATTATGTTCTACTAAATCGTCACCTATTATTTTCGAAAATATCTTAACAGTAGGAAAACCTTTTCCTATCATCCACACATTTTGCCTCATACTCCCTGCTGCTCTGAATCCAACAAGCTTAAAACTATCCGGGTATAATTGAACATTAATTAATCCGCTTAGCAAATTATCTTTAACAAAATTGTTTTTCTTACTATCATATAAATGATAAGTGAATCTTTTGCCTTCATAATCATCGCACATTATGTAATCAGGGTATCCATCAAAATTATAATCATCAATCAATAAACTATCGGTGCAAATGGCTTTCTCTTTATACTTATCTCCCCTTATAACTCTTGAGTATATTATAGAATCCTTTTTTAAATCTTTTACTTCCAACACCTTTACATAAGACCCGTACACAGGCGAAGGTTTAATATCAGGAGGATTAAAAATAAGTTTGAATTGATAGTTTTTCCATTGCTTAGTGAATTGTTTTTCGGGCTGCTTATTAATTATTGAATCTTTTTTGGGCTTTACAACAACAACAGAATCCTTTTTGGGAGTCGTAATATTTTGTACAACAACAGGTTCGACTTGCTGAACATTATTGTTATCGGTGCTTTTATGTTTACTTAATTCCTCGGCAGACAAACTTACTTTTACTGTATTGGTGTGGGTGCCCATATCATAATTTACAATATTCTTATTACCAGTAACCAGCTTTTTATTATAATCAAACACAACATTAAAAAGTTCACTTAAACGTTTCTCTTCAATAAATGTGTTTTTCTTTTTATAATACACATAATAGGTATGCATTGAACCCAAGGCACAAACACGAAAATCGGTGTAACCATCAAAATTAAAGTCAGCTATTTGTAATGAGTCAGAACATATGAAAGAGGCCTTAAGCTTATTGCCATGAAATAGTTGAGAAAAGAGAACATCCTTATTTTTAGCTTTCAATACTTCTATTCGGTAAGCGTAAGCCCCCTTCACGGAGGGAATTTCAACACCTGCAGGATTTTTATCCAACTTAAAGATGAAGGGTTCTATATTGTATTCCTTAGCACTTGAAGGACTAAGTGTTTTTTTAAATTCAGATTCGGAAACCGATTTTAATTTATACTGAGAATAGAAATAATAATTCACCTCCTTTTTGTGAGATTGCTGATTGTTTTTGAAAGTGCTAATGTTTATGTATTCCTGAACATAATTAAAACCCTTGCCTGAGAGCATGTAAGTATAATACTCTTCTGTTCTATCAGGATTGGGATTCATAGTATTTCCACCCTTTTTATAGGTTGTAATAATTTTGCTTGCTTTGGCAATTTTATTGGTAAAATCAAATTCAATATTATCCATTTGATTTAAAAGTGGTTCATCAACAAAGGTGTTTTTATCTTTATCAAAAACCATATAAACATATTGCGGAGAATACTGACAAATTCTAAAATCAGGGGAGCCGTCAAAATTGTAGTCTGCTGCTTGTATACTATCAACTCCATGGTAATTCCTTTCCAAAGTGTTTTCTACAAACACACGTTCAAATACAAGTTGTTCTAAACTATTAAATACTTGCAAGGTTTTGCAAATACAACCATCACATTCCGGACAATTAGATAGTGGGCTACGATCAAATTCAAACCTAAAACCATTTGCTGTTTTAATCGTTTTAGTTGAGTCTCTGGCTTTTACAGCTTCCAGTTCAATCGTTAAGGGGGCGTAATCATCCGACTTAAAATAGGGGTCATCATAACCACAAAGTAATTTTAATTTGAGTTGCGAAACAGGTATAACTTCTGTTTTAAATTTTCCTCCATTTTTTTCTCCATCTCTATCTTCAATCCTTATGTAAAGCTTATCCTTCTCTTTTTGCGAATAAAGAGACCAAATTGCGCGGAACAAATAATCATTGTGAGCAAAGCTAAAGTGCTTTCTGTAATTTTTACTTGGCTCCTTTGTACTATCATTTTGCCAGAAGAGAACCGTTTTAGATATTTCTTCATTGTCAGTTGGAACTGGATCAACAAATGAGTTTAATCCGTTGTATTGAATTCCTCTTTCGTTAACAACAAAAATATAAAGTCCATTAATAATTTGCTTACTTGCGCCAGAAATTGGATGGATGCCAACGATACTTGTTGAACAATATTGACAATGTTGTGTAAAGCACAATAAACTTGTAAAAATTAGTTGAATTAAAATAAATATCTTTTTTTTCATCGGTTAATACTAATAGAACATAAGTATATACTCACTTTTTCTTTAGCAATATGCGTATAGTTTAAACTACCATTTTTCAACATAAAGCCATCGCCTGTTTTCATTTTAAACATCAGTAATTGTCCTTTCTTCAAAAGCCTTGTTTCACTTTTCTTGTTCCAATACGAAACAACAACAAAATGGTTTTTTGCACAATTATTCTTTACAACTACTACATCACTTTCTATATCTCTTTTAATAAGGTTAAGCCTTAAATTTTCGATACGCTTTACAGGAATTTTCATCCTTTCATATTCAACATAAGTATTAAACCAGGCCGTATCATTTGTAGACTTAAAATCCCTTGCTTTTTTAGAGTTAAAATCAGGGGCAAGAATAAAAACTACATCTATTAGCGAATCCTTAGTATGCAAATTGCAAAAACTAAACGATGTGCTTAAGCCATGGTAGCTTCCAATAAGGCCACTTCCATCACTAACATAACAGTGCAATTCATAAGGCTTATCTACCAATTGATTATTCTGGTATATCCCCAACGAATCTTCCCAATCTAATACATAATGATTAGTAGCAGCATCTTCAAGTATAAGGTCGATAGTAATTGGTAAACTATCAAACTTAGAATATTGATTTGCAGTTTTTTGTTGAGCAAAACATTTGAAACACGATAAAAAAAGAGTGATTCCCAACACTAGTTTTATCATTTTCATTCTAAAGTTTAAAGAATTAACTAAGATTTTATTTCCCATAAGTTTATATCCACCTTTTTTGATTGAATCAAGTCTTTACCTTTCATTTTCTGTTTACCATCTTTACTGTAGTAAATCAAATTTTCATTGATTAAAATAAATTTGCTCTGTTCTTGAAAAAGCGTTTTAGCTTTAAATTTCCGTAATAGTTTTGAGCCTTTGTAAATCTTTCCAGTTTCTGTATTTACATAATACTTGTTTAAGTGATACAAAGGGGCTTGGTCAACATAATCTTCAAATACAAAAGGTTTTTTATATACCCTGCCCACTTCTCGCCAATTATTATCTTGTTTTAATTCGTAATTATTTAAAAAAAACACGTCTTTTCTTGAACAGAAAATTATTGGTTCATAATAGTATTCGTAATAACCTAAACCAGATGAAACATGTTTGAATGTTAATTGAATGGTATCTGCGCTAAACCGTAAGGGCTGCCTTTGATATAAAACATTCTCTAATTCAAATCTATCCAAGTGATAAACAAGTCCATTATTTTCTGATATAACAAGATCTAAATAATCGTAAAAATCAATTCTTCCAAATTTCTTTTTGTTTAATGAATCATCTTTAGCATTATGTACAAAGTCAATAGTTATCTTTCCATGGTTATCACCTTGATAAACTCTTGTTATTTTTAAAGTTAGCTTAGGCAAAACATGGTCTATCTTTTTTTCCTTATAAACATAACTATTTTGAGCTAGTACCTTAAGACTAAAAATAATTAAAAATATGATTACTCTGTTTTTCATTCAAACGAATTGGTTAGATAAAATTTTATTTTCCAACATAGTGTGTCTTTTATAGATGCATTAAATGTCATTTTCCATATTAAACCAAATAATTTTCTTGTGCGACAGAATATAAAATTTGCTATTTTGATTAAAAATGGCCACTATTTGTCTCGGTTCAAAACAAGGTCTATCAGACTCATTCAAATTTATTTTATAAACTCTTTTTCGCTTGTTATATATTTCAGCTAAAAAAATGCAAGTAGGGTAATAAGTACTGGGTTCTGTACAAAATAAAAAATAATTTCTTCCATTGCTACTGGCATAAGTAATTGGACGGGCGCCATGATTATCAGCCTCAAAGCCAAAGATAGTATCTGATTTAAGATTATTGCAAGTGTCTGAAATTATTATCTGGCTTTTATTGAGTGATGCGTAATAAGAAATACAGCTGTGATTTTCTTTAATTTTCACTTTAACAACTCCATTTGAAAGCAAACTATCCCCTAAGTGTACATCCTTAATTGGAACGATGCGATTATCCTTTAAACAAAATAAATCTAAGTTATCAAATAAACCCTTAACGTCTTGGTATTTATTGTTCTTATAGATTGCATAAGCAATGGGAGTTGAGTTGCTTTTATTATTGCTTTCCATATATAATACAACGGAATCATTAGCACGAGCGACATCCTTAATATGATAATTTTTTGGATATAAAAGGGAGTTATACTGTTCTATTTTAATAGTTACAGATTCTCGTTGTTGGAATTCTTTACCTTGCTCGAATAAAAAAACAAATAAGAAATAGAAGAGGAAACTATATGGAAGTGCTAAAACGCTGAAATTGCACCAAAAGAATTTTTTGTTGGTTTTATATTTAAATAAATCATAAACTAATTTGATGGTCCATCCCACAAAAAACAAGATGGAAAATGCAGGCACAAGAACACCAAAAGCTAGCATATCACCAACTCCTCCCCAACCTTCATTTGATTGTGAAGGGAATAACTTCATCAATAACCACGCTAAACCAATGGAAAGTAAAATTCCAATGGGCAGGCTAAGGAAATTAAATAGAGTTTTCTTAACGCGCATTTACCGTATTTTCCTTGTTAAGCTCATTATTCACTTTACTCTTCGGTATAAAATTATAAGAAAAGCCTAATCGGGTTCTTAAATAGCCATTATTTAGTTTATTATTTATATATGGTGACAATTCAAACATAAGTTGTATATTTTTAAATTTAGCAATAGGTTTAATTCTTGTTCCAAATTCTATAAAATAACCGTTTGTAAAAGGCAAATCAACAAAACTATAAGCAGGGTTAAATGAAAACCCCGGGCCAACATAATAATTAACTATTTCTTTTCGTTTGAAATTAATTTTCTGGGAAATTTCCATGTCTAAACTTGAAGCAAAATTATTAGTTTCAATTTTATAATCTACCCACATTAATTTTTCAACATTGCTGCTTATTCCAAAAATGGATTGAAAAGGTATATAAGTAACAGCAATTTGGGCCTTTCCGTTTATATTAAATAAATTAAAACCTATAAGTGTAATGTAGATTAATTGTTTCATAACTTGATCTTATATCTCGCTTTTTAATTTTTCTTTATTTGCATTTTTGAAGCAATATGTTTTTAATGAGTTTTTTATTTTTATTCTTTTAAGGCGCAGTACGCGGGTTTAGCCTGGTAATTATCATCAAATAAAAGAGGATAATCTATTCTGTTATAGAATGAGCGTATCCATGAATTTGCGTCATTTACCCCCCAAAAAGTAATACCAAATTGGTTTGCATTTGGAATCTGCTTATAGTGTAATAAGATTTTTTTTAAAAAATCAGCTTGTTCATTTAATATTTCTTGAGTGGGGATATTATTCTTGCCATTTGCGTTTATAGAAATATCTAATTCTGATAGATGTATTTTGTAATCGGATTTTACAATTTCATTTAAACAGCTCTTTATTTGGCTTATATCGGGGTAGTTGATATTAATGTGCATTTGTACTCCAATCCCGTCAATTTTAACACCTCTTTTTCGCAATAAGTTGAAATACGAAATAACACTATTATGCTTTTTTGGGTTCGATTCCAGGTTAAAATCGTTATAAAACAATAAAACATCTTTATCTGCTTCGGCAGCATATTTAAAAGCTTTTTCGATATAATTTGAACCAATATGTTTAAGCCAGATACTTTCACGAAGTTCGCCGTTCTCGTCAAAAGCTTCATTAACTACATCCCAGGAAAGCACTTTACCTTTAAAATGGCTAACAATAGTTTGAATGTGTTTTTTAAAAAGAGTTTCCCAATCGTTGTTAGAACCTTTGTAATTGTAAATCCATTCAGGAAGCTGTTTATGCCATATTAATGTGTGACCATGAAGCCGTTTGTTGTTACTTGCACAAAAATTAGCTAGCATATCGGCGTTATCAAAATAAAAGGTGTCTTTTATAGGATGTAAATATTCAGCTTTAAAAGTGTTTTCGGCTGTAATGTTGTTAAATTGTTCGACAACAATTTTGTTATAAGGAACATTTGAGTTTAATAAAAAAGGATCAACAGCTACACCAATAAAATAATTGGGATGACTAAAATATGCTGCATTCATGTTACATTCATATTTAGCGTCATTTACTTTTTTTATACATCCGCTATTCAATGTCAAAAAACACACCGAATAATTAATCAACAAATTACAGAAAGACTTTCTACACATTTTTAAATTTAAAAGGGCTACTTTTTTATCAGGTAAAAGATAATAGAGTTTTAAGAACTATTGCGAGAGAAAAGCATTTATAGAATAACCTTCACTTTACAACTAATGCTATACTATAGTGAATATTTTTATCTTTTTTAAACCTGGGCCCATCTTTTCGTTTAACATTGAGTTGCACATCATAGTTACCCGGATTACTATAAACGTGTGATATTTTTTGCTCCGTTGTTATAATAGAATTAGTGCTGTCACCAAAAAACCATTCATAATAAGACCCTCCAACTGAACATGAAGCATCAAATACAACAAGGTCACCGGTCTTAATATCTACGGGAAGGTGAGTGAAACAAGACTTTGTTTCTTTAGAGCAGCTGTACAAAAGAAATAGTGCTATACAAATTATTCGATTCATTTAAACGATATCTTACTTGTTAATACTATTATTTATATCATTAGAATCTACCATTTAGTAACAAAAAAGTTAGTTTAATTTGTATTAAAAGAAATTATTTAGTTAAAACCTCTTTTAATTCTTTTATTACATCGTGTAGGGTAGTGGCATATTTTTTTTAAGAATCATTCTGTTACAAATATCTTCAATTGATTTAAGATTCCATGTTATCCCATAACCGTAAGTTGCAACCTCTTTCTCTTTGTTAAAAAGGGATAATGAGCCATTAATATACTTTACATTTAAATTATTCCAGGGTATAAATACTTGTTTTTTTATAAAACCTGAACTTAATTCAATACCACTATTATTTATTTTGAAGTCAGTTAATTCTATTGTATTTCCAGAATTCAAGAGAGTGTGATAATTATTTAAAATATTATTTTGAATAGGAGATATTGCATTTAATAGATCAAAATATACTTTTTCTATCACCTCTGGTTTGCCCTGAGAAACCATGTGGGAAAAAGCTATACTTATAATTTTATTATTTTTATCTTTAATCTCAATTTTATAGTACGACTTTGCTATTCTGTTGCCGGCAACTTTGTTTAAACGATTATATCGAATAGCAACAATATCTTTTGCCAACAAAGTCTTATTCTTAAATACAATACTGTCTTTAGTAATTAGAACGGCGCGCTTAAAAAGTGCAAACTGAAAAGCTACGTAGGTTATCTCTTGTGGTACCAATTCAACTTCCTTCATTGTACTAATTATTTCTAATTCTTAATTATTCTAAACTGTTTCTCGGATTTTGTTCCTTTTAAATTTAAAATGTATATGCCATTTACTAAATCATTTATATTCAAAGCAGAAATTCCAGAACGCACATCTAACTTTTTAACTTCAGTTCCCAAAATTGTATTTACACTTAAGATATAATCGCCTTCGGTTTCTATAACAAGCAAGCCGTTTGATGGATTTGGATAAATTTTTAATAATTGAGTTTCGTTTAAATTTTCGTTTATACCACTACAAATAGAAACACTAACTGTTATTTGAGTTCTTGATGCGCTTAATGTACAGGTTGAAGATTCAGCATAATATGAATAAATTCCGGCAAAAAGTGGTGGTGTATTATAAATTGGTCCGTTTGCAATTGCATTTGTTGAAGTGGGAGTTGCGTACCATGACACCGAACTTCCTGAAACAGTTAACGAAGTGCTTTGACCATCACAAATAGATAAGTTTGAATTGGAAGTAGTATTGACCGGTGGCGGCGGCGCAACGCACGGAGCTAATTTATGAATATATGCATCACTACCACCA
Source organism: Bacteroidia bacterium (assembly GCA_016787705.1). GTDB lineage: Bacteria > Bacteroidota > Bacteroidia > B-17B0 > Aurantibacillaceae > Aurantibacillus. Next base: position 127,514 of record JAEUTP010000027.1, read on the forward strand.
CCAATTGCTGTAAGTGTGTAGGTTCCTGCACCCGGATTAAAATCAACGGTTGATATATAGGAGCCTGTTGTGTATATATTGGATGAGTTATCAACTACAATTGTGTTGCTGATATCGGCATTATTACCACCAAAGAATTCAACCCATACAAAGTTTCCGTTTGTATCTAATTTATGGATAAATATATCATCGGTATTGCCATTGGATGTAGTGGTGAAAGTGGCTGGGCTTGGATCAAAATCCACTAAATTTTTAAATACACCTGTTGTATAAACATTATTAGAATTATCAGTTGATATACCGTATGCTTGATCAACAAATGATCCTCCCATTGCTCTGGCCCAAATTGGGGCTAAAGTTGGTGAGTACTTGGCAACAAATATATCTGCACTGCCTGCCGATGCTAATGTATTTGTAACGGCGCTGTAATCAAAGTCTGCTACACCATTAAAATAGCCTGTAATTAGTATGTTATCAGAGGCATCAGAACGAATTGCCTGAGCTACATCTCCACCAGATCCTCCAACATTAAAGGCAGAATTTAATGTACCATTTGAATTTAGCATACACACAAAAGCATCGTTACTTCCACTAGAGTTTAAGGTGGCAGTAGAAGCGCTTGGATCAAAGTCTGCTATACCTTGAAAATAACCGGTAAAAAATACTCCATTTGTATTTGTTGTTATTGCTAAACCTACATCGGTTGATGTTCCTCCAAATCTATCTGCCCAAATAAAATTACCTGCCGAATTAAATTTAGTTACGAAAATATCTACCCCACCAGCCGAACTTAAATTAAATGTTGCAAGACTAGGATCGAAATCTGCGGTGCCATTAAACGTTCCTGTTGTAAATACTTCTCCCAAAGAATTTGTTGCAATTGAAGTGCCTTCATCTGTTGAAGTACCCCCCATGTTTCTAGCCCAAACAAAACTGCCACTGGAATTAAGTTTTAAAACAAAAACATCAATACCACCATTGGTGGTTAAAGTAGATACTCCCGCGTCAGGATCAAAATCAATAGCGCCCGGACCAGTAAAAGTACCCGTTAGTAATAAATTGCCTGATGGGTCTAGTGCTACACAATTAACATTTTCTGCATACCCGCTTCCAACTCGTTTTGCCCATAATGTATTTCCAGTTGCATCCGTTTTCGTTATATAAATATCTGTAACACCTGCGGATGTAAGTGTTAAGGTAGCCGGACTTGGATCAAAATCTACAGTTCCTCTAAAATCACCAACTGCAAAAACATTGCCTGATGCATCTACTACTATTGATTTTCCTTTATCTGCATTACCTCCAATATCGCCATAACTATTTACCCAGCTAAATACAGCAGATTGCGAAAATGCGATCGAACTTTTTAATAGTGCAATTACTACAAAATGTTTAGCAACTTTTTTAGATGTATTTAAAAATGAATTCATCGTTTTAATTTTAATGGTTAATTTTTATTGTTTAATAATTTTGTAAGTAATGGTAGTGTTTTCGTTATTTAACGAAATAAAGTATGCTCCAGGCAGCAAATCAGCAATTCCCAGCCTGTAAATATTTCCTGAATTATTAGTAATAGTAATCAACTCCCGTCCTAAAAGATCTTTAATACTAATTGTATTGAAATTTTTTTCGCTTTCAATAGTGATAAATTCATTACTTGGGTTTGGATAAAATTTGATATTAAATAGATGTCCTGCATTTTCAGTAATGTCTACACATGCATTTACATTAAGGGCAATTGTAATTGTGCTGTTACAGTTAAAATTGTTAGACGCGTTTACAGTGTAAATTGTTGTTGTTGAAGGAGAAACTATTGCTATTGAGTTATTGCTTACTGTGGGGGCCCATAAATATGTATCTCCACCAGAAACGATTAAGGTAGCAGATTCACCTGCGCATATTATTGTATTGGATGTGATAGTAGTTAATGTTGGCGTTGGATGAACAGTAATTGTAATTGCGGTTCTTATAGCACTAACGGTGCAGGTTGTAGCTTCCACATAAAACGTGTATATACCGGCACTTGGACTTGAAAAAGTTATTACGGAGCCTGTTGCTATAGATGAAGTACCTGTTGGTGTTGTGAACCAACTTATTGTACCACTTGCTGTTGAAGATAAGGTAGTAGTGCTATTTTCACATAAGGTTTGATTTGAAACAGGAGTTACATTTACAGGGCTGGCAGGGGCAGAGCAGGGTGGACTTAATTTTTGTATAAATGCTGCTTCATCGCTACCGGAAGAAGCAATTGAAAAAGTAGCAGGTGATGGATCAAAATCAACAGAACCTCCAAAGGCTCCTCCAAAATAACCGCATGTATAAATACTTTCGTATTGATCTAAAACCATTGATTTACTTCGCTCGTTGTTATTACCCGAAATCAAAAGCGCCCAAACGAAATCGCCAAGCGAATCCAGTTTGCTAATGTATATTTCAGAAAAGCTTTGGTAGTTTAGTGTATAGGTAGCAGCGGAAGGATCAAAATCCGCATCTGCATTAAAATAACCTGTAGAATAGATGTTTCTTTGAGAATCGGTAACTACTGAAAAACCTTCATCATCTCCGCCGTTGCCTCCCATACTTTTTGCCCAAATAAAATTCCCCGCCGAGTCGAGTTTACTAACAAAAATATCTTTTGCCCCCAATGAAACAGGATTCATTGTAAATGTTGCCGGACCAGGATCAAAATCAGTCGTATAAGTGAAATAACCTGTAGTAATCACGTTACCTGTATTATCAATATTTATGGCACTGCCTTTATCTGCAATTATTCCTCCAAAGGCTTTTGCCCATATAAAATTTCCTGCCGAGCTATATTTTGTAATAAAAACATCGGTATTTCCATTTGACGTTAGCGTATATGTTCCCAGCCCGGCGTCAAAATCAACAGTAGTTCTGTATTGTCCGGTAACATAAACATTATTCCATTGGTCGGTATCAATAGAATACCCTTCATCACCAGAGGTAGAGCCAAATGTTCGCGCCCATAAAAAATTTCCATTAGCATCTAATTTGCTAATATAAACATCGCTGCTGCCTATAGATGTTAAATTGTAACTACCACTACCCGGATTAAAATCTACAGTACCGGAAAAATAACCTGTAGTATAAACATTACCAAACGTATCTAATTTAATTGATTCGACTCCGTCACCCGGCAGGCTAATACTGTTGCCGCCAATTCTTTTTGCCCATAAAAAGTTTCCATTTGCATCTAACTTGCAAATAAAAATATCTTTATTACCGGCTGAAGTTAAATTAAATGTGCCAGGTCCTGGATCAAAATCAACAGTACTTTCAAAATTACCTGCAATGTATACATTGCCATTAACATCTGTCGTTAAAGCGTTACCAGCACCTCCAGAAGTGGCGCCAATAAATTGTTTTACCCAAACAAAATTACCACTCGCATCCAACTTTGTTATATAGGTGCTTAATCCTGATGGTAAAAGGGTATATGTTCCGGCACCTGGGTCAAAATCAACAATACCTGAAAAATAACCGGTTGAAAGTACATTGCCCGAAAAATCAACAGCTACATCATTACTTCTACAAACACCCGTGCTTGCAGATGTTGTAGTAAATGCTTTAGCCCACTGAAAATTTGGTTGCTGTGCCTGAATAAGATGACATATAAAAAAAATACTTATTGTAGTAATCCTGACATATTTTATTTTAGATTTCATTACAGCATTCTTGAATTTTTTGTTTATTCTTAATCCGTTTAAGTTTTAATGAAAAGAGAGAAAAATAACTCTTTAAATCGTTTTTTTTTGATAGTATATTTATCAAATTTCCAAAAACAAAATCTATATCAAGAGCTGTATGTATATCTGATGGATTTAGATTAAAATTCGACTGCAAGGCGTTAAAAATTGAAATTTAGATAGATGACTTTTTTGAAAAATTTCTTTGAAGTTCCTAACCGTGCAAGTAGATGTAACATAAAATCAGTAACATCAAGGCTACGGGTATCATTTATAAAATTAAAAGATGCCCGCTTTCAATTAAATTACGTTTGGGTAAGAATTATGTCTTAGAGGTAACTTTGAGCATCAACTTAAATTTTATTTAAACTAAAATAATTATGCCGGAAATAGAATTTGTTAATCACGCATCTGTTATAATTTCTTATGATAAAATCCGCTTAATAACAGACCCCTGGCTTGAAGGTAATGTGTTTTACAATGGCTGGCAATTAATTGAACCAACAAAATTCATGTATTCCGATTTTGAGCACATTACTCACATTTGGTTTTCTCATGAGCATCCTGATCATTTTAGTCCACCGAGCCTCAAAAAAATACCTATACATATAAGAAAAAATATTGTAATACTATTTCAAAAAACAAAGGATAAAAAAGTTATTGAATATTGTAAAGAGTTAAATTTTAAAGAATGTGTTGAATTAGATGAAGATTGGTGTTGGTTAGGAGTAGATTTTAAATTGTTAAATATACCTCATAGTGACGGCGATTCCTGGCTATGTATTAAAATTAATGGATATACATTTTTAAATTTAAATGATTGCGTGCTTGAAGACAAAAAACAAATGCTAAATATTAAAGAAAGGATTGATACAAATTCAATTGATATTCTTTTTACTCAATTCTCTTATGCAAATTGGGTTGGTAATATATATGACACAGAAGGGCAAAAAAAACAAGCTGCCAAGAAAATTCTTGAACTGGAAAAGCAGTTGCTTTGTTTTAACCCAAAATATGTTTTTCCTTTTGCAAGTTTTGTTTGGTTTTGTCATGAAGAAAATTTTTACATGAATGAAAATATAAACACGATTAACTTCGTTTTTGATCATATAAATAAGAATTGCAAAGCAAAACCCATAGTTATGTTTCCCGGAGAAAAATGGTTTATAACACAACCACACGATGCAATTGAGTCATTAAATAAATGGGGGAAAAGTTATGCATCAAATATAAACTCAAAAAAAGTACTAAAGGCAAATATTTTTTCTGAAAATGAATTAATTGAAGCTGGAAATGAATTTGTTGAAAATTTAAAGGTAAATAATACTTTTTGGATGAGATGTTTTATGAAACCAAGTTCAATTTTTGTTATAGATATAAATTGCTCTTACGAATTGTCATTAAATAGTTTCAGGAAATCACTGGTTGAAAAAGATTACTGTGATATTTCTCTTAGTTCTGACTCATTAATGTACTGTTTTAAATTTTTGTGGGGTGGAAGTACAACCCGCATAAACGGAAGATACCAAGTACCAGAAAATGGTAATTTTTATAATTGGAAGTTATATTTTCAAATTTCAGAACTCAACAATCATGGAAATAAATTTGATTTACAATTTCTAATGAACATTTTATATAAAAAAATAAAAAAACTGGTAAGGTAAATAGTTTAGAGAAAGTATTTTAGTGTTTTTGTATTGGCAATAGAGTTTTGGATTTGCAAATTTTCTTGTAAACTGGTTTACAAGAAAATTCAATGACTTCAAAAAAGCGTTGACTTTTTTTATAAATGTAATTATTGCTTAATCAACTTATACTTATAATTTATTTCGTTATTAAATAAGTATACAAAATAAATACTATTGCTTAATCCATCTAGAGATATTGAAATATTGGTTTTGGGTTGAACATATTGCTCCTCAAATAATTTTTGTCCTTGCGCGTTATACAACTGAATTTTTGAAATTGGACTATGACCAGTAATAGTTAAAAAATTATTTGTTGGATTGGGATAAATATTGAATTTAATCAGACCTTTATTTTCTTCAGAACCAAGTGTTAGACAATTTTGATTCACGTTAAACAATTTCTGCAAACTATCAATAGGCTCTACATTATCTACCTGCTTTGTTTTTAGCGAAATATTTAAAAATGGATTACCATGAGTATCTGTTGGATTTGCTACTTGCAAGAAAGCAAATAAAGATGAAGAATTATTACAACGTGTATCAGCTCCAATTACCTTTGCGCCTTGCATTGCAGCCATTAATTTACAAGCTAAAGGCCCATTGGTGTTTCTGAACCTGCTTTCCATGCTATCTAATACGCTTTGCCCTAACAATATATTACCTTGTATGGCGTAGTAAAATCCATTTATACTTCCATTTACATGATTTTTGTAATTAATGCAAGCGGTGCCAGTATGAGAGGCTGATGAAGGGTTGTTTCCATTAAATGCTACAATGCCATATTGTTTAAACTGTGGATTATTATTAGCATCGTTTGTAATTAACCAACTTATTGTTTGCGAAGGCGTTTGGCCTAAGCGTAACCGTGTGCGGGCGTTATCCTGATTAGCTTGTATGAAATAGGACTGCGTATTTACTACACCTGTATCTGGTAAAATATCTGTTAAGAAGGCGGGGTTATTAATACCAGCAAAATATAAATCTAAACACGAAGCTCCGGCGCTTCCAATTTGTCTTGAAGTAGAATCAAGTCCTACAATCGAAAATGTATCTTGACAAATAGCATTATAGCTATTTGTCAAGATAAAAACAATGTAGAATAATCGTCTGCTAAACTTAAAAAAAAACATATTTAAAATTTTCATTGTCTATGGTACTTTAGTAAAGATGTAGTCAACCTTTTAATAATTCTTTAAAAATATGTAAGTGAAAACTTCAAGGTAAAAGCCGCATTTTTCCTGTAAAAATATTATTATGTAAATTAAAATTAATCTTTTAATTTTCAATAAACTTTTTTATAATTGGAAAGAGTAGCAGCATACAACTTTGTATTTTCATATTTGGAGATAAATCGTAAAAAAATGAGTTTAACTTAGTGTTGTTTAATTTTTTACTATTTTAAAATAATTGAATTTTCCGGCGGTATGTACGGTAACGAAATAAACGCCATTATTAAGATAAGCATTCATATCAAAATCATTTTGTCCAACACTTAGTGTTTTCTCAATTATTACTTTTCCATGTGGGTCGGTAATAATAATGTTGCAACACTCTTTAACATCAACAATAAAATTTCCATTGTTTGGGTTAGGATAAAGGTTAATGACATTTAATTCTTTCTGAAATTCATTTGCTAAACCAGTACATGAACTTATTGTAAAGGTTATTGCTGTACGGGTAATGCTGGTTGTGCAAGTGGTAGCTTCGGCATAATATGTATACGAACCAACAGCTAAAGTTGGTGTTGCAAAGGTTGTTCCGGTACCTAAACTTAATGTAGAGGATGGTGTAGCATACCAGTTAATTGTACCATTTCCATTTGCCAATAAAGTTGTTGAATTATTAGGTAAGCAAATTACTTGATTGGCTAAAGGCGTAACATTAGTTGGAGCTGAAGGAACCATGCACATTTTGTGTACAAAAGCTCCTAGGTTAGCCCCCGATCCTAAAGTGTAGGTGCTAATGCCAGTATCAAAATCAACTGTGTTACCTATAAATTCTCCGGCTGTACATATATTACCTGAGGCATCTACTTGAATGGCGTTTCCCTGATCTGATAAGCCACTGCCAATTCTATCTGCAAAAACGAAATTGCCATTAGCATCTAATTTTGAAATGAAAATATCAGATTGGCCGGCTGATGCCAAGGTAAATGTCCCAATTCCCGGATCGAAGTCACAAACATTTTCAAAATAGCCGGTAAGATATACATTGTTCATTAAATCGGTACATACTTTGTAAGCTTCTTGATCACTAGGGCCACCAACTTGTTTTGCCCATACAAAATTCCCGCTGGCATCTAATTTTGAAATAAATATCTCCGTTGAAATTCCAGTTGCATTTAGTGTGAATGTTGATGGTCCAGGGTCAAAATCACAAACATCTTGAAAATACCCTGTTGTATAAATGTTACCTAAACCATCCAAAGCAAGATCATAGGCCTCTTCATAATCCACACCACCCATGGTTTTTCCCCAAACAAAATTACCACTTGCATTCAGCTTCAAAACAAAAATATCATCAGTGCTGGATACGGAAGCTACGGTGAATGTTGTAGCCCCCGGATCCATATCAAAGAGTGTAGCACGAAAAGAACCACATGCGTAAATATTACCGGTAGCATCCAGTTTAATTGAATAGCCAATACTGTTATCATCAACTTTTAAATGTTTTGCGAAAGCAAAATTGCCTGATGCGTCTAATTTTAAAATAAACGCATTATCATTGGTTGTGTTTGTCAATGTAAATGTTCCAACTCCTGGGTCAAAATCAACCGTGTAGTTAAAGTAGCCGGTAGAATAAACATTGCCTGCAGGATCTACATCAACCGAGGTCGCTTCATCAAGCCCAACGCTACCGATTGATTTTGCCCATAAAAAATTACCACTTGAATTTAATTTTAAGATGTAAATATCTCTATCGCCATTTGTTGTTAAATTGAATGTACCTGCCCCAGGATCAAAATCACAGGTTCCTTCAAAATAACCGCAAACAATTATATTGCCTGCGCCATCAATAGCAAGTGATTTTGCAAATTCGTATGATGTGCCTGCAAGTCTTTTGGCCCAAAGAAAATTGCCGTTGGCATCAAATTTAGAAATAAAAACATCATTAAATGTTAAGGCTGTCATTGTAAATGTGCCTGGACTTGGATCAAAATCTGTAGTGCCATAAAAATCACCAACAGTATAAACATTGCCAAAGGCATCTACTTTTATTGACGATGCTGAATTCGCCGAAGTTCCGCCCATTGCTTTAGCCCAAACAAGGTTATTGGTTTGTGAGAAAGAGGTAGTAACCAAAAATAAAAGTAAAAATATTAGCGAGTTTTTTTTCATAGTGTATGTTGTGGTTTGAAAAATGGAAAAATATAGATTAATGTTTTATAATTTTAAAGTTATTTTTTTTGTCCTTGCTTTGAATATTTATAAAATATATTCCTGCGGCATGATTAGTAATATCGATCTCGTTTTGTCCGGCTACTAAACTTTTAACTATGATTATTTTGCCGATTGCATCTGTAAGCGTTAATTTACATGGCTCTTGAATATCTACAATTAATATTCCGTTATTAGGATTTGGATAACTATTGAACTGAAGTATGTTTGTATTCAGTTCATTTATACCTGTACATGCGCTAACGCTTTGGTAAAGTACTGCCGATCCGTTACAACCATTAGCTGCGCCCGTAATTGTATATGTTGTACTGATTGTTGGAGATATAACAATATTAGAACTACTACCACCCGTACTCCAGCTATAAGAGTTTGCACCGGATGCACTTAAGGTTGCCGACTCGCCAGCACAAATAACCGATGCCGAACTAACTACTGATAAGGTTGGATTAGGGAAAACCGTTACTGTTACGGGTAACCTTGATAAACTTGTTGTACATGTATTTAAAGCTTCAACATAATAAGTATATGTGCCTGCGGTTAATGTTGTTGTGCTGTATGAATTTCCAGTTGTTAATAATGTACCTGATGTTGGTAAATTGTACCAGTTTAAAGTTCCGGTACCTGTAGCCGATAATGTAGCAAAATTTCCATCACATAAAGATAAACCTGAGGATGTGTTGGTAGGTAATAATGGAGGATCGCATTGACTCATTTTATGAATGTAGGCATCTTCTAAACCTAAAGAAGTTAGGTTTAATGTTGCTGGGCCTGGGTCAAAATCTACGGCGCTACCACTATAAAAATAACCACAACTAAATACATCGCCTGTTGCATTTACAATAACACAATTACCCCTTTCGCTATTTATACTTCCAAATGATTTTGCCCAAACAAAACTACCATTAGAAGAATTTAATCTTGAAATAAATATATCTTGTTGACCGATTGCCGATATTGTATAGGAGATAAGTCCCGGGTCAAAATCAGCAGTGCCTTGAAATCTTCCCGTTAAATATACGCCACTCGTATTATCAACAGCAATATCGTAGGATCTATCAATTGAATTGCCGCCAAATTTATTTGCCCAAACAAAATTGCCTGCCTGATCAAGTTTTACACAAAAAACCTCCTCATCAAAGGATCCGGCAGCAAGTGTGTAACTTGTTGCTCCTGGATCAAAATCGGCATCTGTACTATAAAAACCACCTGTACAAAAAATATTACCAGAAGCATCAATCGTAAGACCAGTAGAAACGTCGTTGCCTGAACCACCCATTTGTTTTGCCCACATGAAATTACCAAGGGCGTCTAATTTCAGAAGATAAATCTCATAATTTCCATTACAAGACATTGTAAAAGTAGAAGGCCCTGGATCAAAATCCATAGTTGAACTGGAAAAATCGCCGAGAATTATTGGATTACCAGACGCGTCACATCTAACCGACACGCCATAATCTGTAGCTGATCCTCCTACACTTTTAGCCCATTGAAAAGTACCGGCATTATTTAATTTTAATATAAAAGCGTCTGAACCTCCATTGGACGTCATTGTAAAAGTTGGAGCACCAGGATCGAAATCAGTAATGTTGTCAAAAGTTCCAGTAGAAAATAAATTACCCGATGGGTCGATTTCAATTGAATTAAATAAAGATTGACCACTTCCTATTAAGGCTTTCCCCCATAAAAAATTACCAGAGTTGTCAAGTTTGGTAATAAAGCCCGAACCATTAGTGTTTCCTGAAACTGTAGATGTTCCGGCACCCGGATCCAGATCTGTAATTCCATAAGTTTGACCACACACATAAATATTACCGCTTGGATCTAATTTAATATCTTTTCCTCCTTCAAAGCTGGTTCCACCAATTTGTTTAGCCCATTGCAATGTGCCACTGCTATTAAATTTGCTCACAAACACATCAGAACTGCCAGCCGAAACCAAACTTACATTTAGAGGTCCTGGATCTACATCTATTGTCCCATTAAAAGTTCCAACCAGGTAAACATTATCTGCTGCATCAATAGAAATTTTTTCTGAAGTACCATAACCGGTACCTCGTGCCACGTTTTTTGCCCATGTAAAATTAGCTATTTGCGCAAATGAAGAAACCGATAATAACAATAAAAAAACAAAGCCTGTTCTTTTTTTTAATGCATATTGTTTAGTAAAACCTTTCATAAAATTTAGAGTTTATATTTTAGAAGTAAAATTCAGTATTATTATCATTATTTGATTGTAGAATGTATAAGTGATTGTGTTTGCTAAAATAATGAGCCTGTTTTACGAAATTTTAATATTTAAAAATCGAAGCGCTATTATTGAAATTAATAAACTATAATTGCTAGTTTTAAAGAAAAATAAATATAGCGTAACATAGCAAAACCAAATAGTATAAACTTTAAAAAATGAAATATTATCTAACTTTTCTAATTTGGCTTATCATAAGCTATGAGTTAGCTGGAAATGACGGGTCTTTTTACGCGTCGGGAAATAACTTAATTCCATTACAGGAAACAAAAATCGCACTAAATAAGGAAATACTAATTTTTAAAATAAAAAGCTTTAGTTATTTGTATGTAGATGTTTACTTTGAGTTTTTTAATCCGGACGAAGAGAAAAAAATTTTAGTTGGATTTGTAACACCACCTGCAACTGGAGATGTTTCTGAGGATGATGAAAAACATCCAAAAATAAATGACTTTACTGTGATTATGAATGATAAAGAGTTGCCGTTTAAAGTGAAGCGTATGCAAGAAACATCTTTTAAATCTGATTTAGATATTAATGCCGTTGACTTTGTTTACTATTTTGAGGCAACCTTTAAAAAAGGAATCAACAAAATAAAACATACCTATAATTACAAATCCAGAAGTGGCGTGGAAGCATATAGAGAATTTGATTATCAAATTACAACCGGTAAAAGATGGGCCAATAAAAAAATAAATGATTTTGAATTACAAATCCATTTAGATAATGGTATATTTTTCATACCGGCTTCGCTCTCTAAAAACTATTCAAAAATAAACTGGAAAATAAAAGGCTCCGGTAGTTTTAAAGAGGGTACAGAAAAATCCTTTTCAGATCATGGATTAATTCCTTATCAGTATGTGCATTTAAACAATGGCTATATCTATTTTAATGAAACAAACTTCTCTCCCGATTTTGATATTTTTTTTGGTGAAAACGCATGGCATTCATATACGCATAAATGGTGCAAAATACAGGATGAATGCTCTGCAAATAATGTGCTCAAAAAAATAGCACCGTACTGCAAATTACAGCCAGAATATGAGGAGACAAATATTAAACAAGATTTAACAGGCATGGAAATCAAACTACTTAAAAACTATTTTTATGCTTTAAGAGGTTTACAGTTTAATAGTAAAATTATTGCGGATTTTTATTCTACTTTTTTTTGGTATACGCCTATAAAGGAATTAAAAGCCTATTCAATTAAATTGAGTTTTGAAGAACAAAAATTTGTGAAACTTTTAAACAAATTAGAAAAAGAAACTTCTGAAAAGTGAAACATGCTTAGTAAAGCTAATTAAAGCCGTTTGAATCACAAAAAATGTTGGTTATAAAGTTAGCTTATTTCAAACCTTACTATTTTTAATTTTTTACCATCATTTCACGTATTTAAGTAATCGCTTGCTTAGTCTGTTTTTAATTAAGCACATCAAAAAATAATGATGTTAAGAAAAAAAGTAATCCGTAACAGCTATATATGATATAACTTATGAAGTTATTTGAATGAGCAATTCTGTTTTCTGAAAATTTAATGACTTATATGTAAATTATATTTGTATAACGAATTTCCAATCATTTAACTCAAGTTTTAACGCGTTAGGGGCATTTATGTATAATCCATTTTACATGTTGATTTTTGATCAAACTTTACACAAAAAAATAAGATGAAAAAAAATGCTCTTGTTATTTTGATTTGTGTTTTTGTAAACAATTACTTTAACGCGCAAATTGGCGGCTTACTTAGTAAAATAAACACTAAACCAGGGAAAGAAGAGAATGTAAGGTACAATGCTAGCATACTTATAAATTACACGTACTATTACGAAACACTTATTAAATCCGACTTATCAGATACTGAAGTAGCTTTAAAAAAAGAAAAAGTAGCGTCACTTCTTAGTTCAGATTCTGCCAAACAAATTTATGATTACGTTGAGAAAAACTTAAAAAAGTATACAGAAAATAAAAGCGTAGCCGAAAATTACATGTCTACTTTTTCAAAATTTAATACAACATTTGAATCAGAGGTCATAACAAAAATAAATGAAAAATTAAGAACACCTTATAGTGAGGTATATGAAGTAACAGAACGTGAGTTTTTTTGGTTTAAAAATACATTTATAGCAATTAATAGTGTTAGAAAAGCCTATACGGGCACAAACAATTTAGACGATCTTTTAAAAAGCGTAGAAATTAAAAAGAATGAATATACGGCTGCGCTTATTAAAACTAAAACTATTGGTTGTGCCGATCAGTTAAATTATTACAAGCAAATACGATTATCGGATATAAGTAACGAAACCGATTGTAAAAAAGGTAAAGATAAGTTCGCTTCAGATGTTACTGATAACGGCGTTTATATTTATTATACAGGAGAATTAGCACTTCATTTATGTAAAATTTACATTGATGGTAAAGACGCTGGTACGTTAGCAAAAGACGATATAGCTGCGAGTAATAATGGTAACCCCAAACCCGAAAACGGATGGTATAAAATTCAACTTTTACCGGGATTAAATGAGTACAATTCAAGATCGGTAGCGAGATTGGGAGTATTTATTAAAAATTATGGCTTACACAAAAACTCGGAAATAGTAATTAAATATTCAGATAATTCAAATCAGTTTATTTATAATATTTCAAAATATCAAAATACTATTTCAGAATACCATAATCAAATAAACAATACTCAACTAAAATCTATAAAATTAACTGATACAAAGTATAAAAACGCCGTTTTAGAAAATGAGGCCATAGAGGCTTATAATAAATTTAAAACTACAAATCCTCAATACGATGAAGGAGAAGTTAAAAAGGTTAGTGTTGCAGGAAATAACTGGACAGTTTATAAAACAAAGTCAGGTGAATTAGATTATCAGCAAACCGACGCATATTTTGTTTTGAAGGGAAAAGATGGAAAATGCTATGAAGATTTTAGAAAAATAAGAAAGGTGTACAATTCATCTACCAAAATGTATGGAATACTAAAAGTAGTGGGTGCGCCGGATAAAAAAGAAATTTCGTGTGATCTGGTAAAATAAAAATATGGAAAAACCACAAAAAGAATCTCAAGCTAAGCGTGCAATAAATCAAGTAAAAGTAAGTGCCATAAGGCAAGTAGGTAATGTATTATTAAAGTCATTAACAGTTTTTTTATCTAAACTATTAGGAAGATATAAATAATATAATAATATGGAACCAACCAACAGGGCAGCTATTACTTACTACCGTACATTTCAAAAGGTACTTGAAAAGATTGCAGAAATTGATCCAACTGCAAAATCAGCAGCTTATAAAAGTCAGTTATCACAGATGGAGCTTAATCTAAAAAATATTAAAAAGATTGAGCCGGATTTTGACGTATCTGTTATGGTGGCGGAAGTTGAAAAATATAAAAATACAATTACCAACCAGGACGGAACTAAAGCCCTGGATAAAGATTTAGCCGCTTTAAACATTAGCCTGAATGGTTTATCAAAATATTTGAATGAAACTAAATTAAATACAGATAATATAGATTTAACGATGGAGGGTTCAACAAAGCCAATTTTACGCGACATTGCTATCTTCAAGAAAAATCATCCAAAGCACAATATTACAGAATTAGAAAATAAAGTAAAAGATTTCGAAAACAGTTTACGCATAAAATTAAATGGTGCCTCTTCTGATCATAAAAATGCTAAGGAACAATTAAAGGAGTTAGAAGAGACAATTTACTTACCTTATTTAACCTGGAGAGATTATGAGCACGAAGATTTTATTTATGGTTCACACAATCCAAACGGAGATCCATATTTACCTGATTACATCTGGTCCCAGAATGGAATTAACAAATTACAATCTATTTTAAACTCGTATCCATTAAGAGCCGAAAAATACCTTGCAAAATACGGCCCACACAAATTAGAAACTTCAAATTCAGCAGGAAGAAAGCAAAGTGCAAATAGTGTTTCAGAATACAAATCATCGGCAGAAACCAGTTTTCTAATAAATTTTATTAAAAACAATTCACTTAAAGATGCACGAATGAGACTTGCTGAAGTTGAGGAGAAAATGGACTTTGTTGTTGATTTTTATTTTGAAAGAATGGTAAACGCCTACAGAATTATTAATGCCTCAAAGCTAACTGATAACGCCGAATTAAATGCAGTGGCAAAAATACACCAAAGTATGGTAGATAAGTTAGGTGATATGGATAACTACAGAAATTTAGTACTTGAAAATACCATTAAAAATGCCAAAAAAGTATTTATGCCTAAAGCCAAAATAGAAAACGCTGAAATGGAACAATTAGCGAAAATTGCATTGGAGAGCCGTGGATGGAATGAAACCGTACTAAAGGTAAATCTCTTAGATTTTGATTGGCGCTTAGAAAGAAATACTGATTTTATAACCGGGCGTGTTTTTGCCGCTAGTATTGCTACAAAAAAAGAAAATGGTTTGTGTATGTTATATACAGCCACGATAAGACAAGAACAAATTGGAGAGCGCTTTGCCCAACCAATTTTATACTCGTACACAAGTAAATACATTGCTGAAGAGAATATTTAAAATTTTAAGAAATGAAATTACTAAAGCTAAGCGCACTTTTAATAATTACTTTGTTTATTTTTTCCTGCAAAAATTCAGGGAATAGTAATACAGATACACGCGATATTTCAAATCAGGATAGTTCGGTTGCGGAAGAGTCACAAAAAGAAAATTTGCAATCTTCAGACAGTTTGACAACTGCCGAAGCAATTACTGATAATACCAATACTGAAAGCGAAAACCAGTCAGATTATATAAAAATAATTAACGAATGTGTTGATAAAGTTGATTTTGCGGTTGATCCTTCAGGTGTTCAAAATAATTATCTATCAGGAGGTAGTAGTACAGAAATAGCAATGAAACCAGGCGATAAAGTACGATTAATAAACGGTGGTGTTATTTATACACATACTGCCGGAAGTACTGGTCCTGTTTATTTATGTAAATAAAGCATATGAAAAAATTATGGAAAATTCATATTTAATTATAATAGTGCTATGTTGCATTATACCGTTAATGATAGCAGTAATTAGTTTCAAAAAAAAGAAAGACAATAAAAATAATAAGTGAGGAAAAAACATGAAAAAAATAGTATTAGCACTAAGTATAGTAGCCTTATCTACAACAAACATACTTGCTCAAACGCGCCCAACCAGAGACCAAATTATGAATGGAAGTAAAAATGCAAAAGGAATTATAGATGACCCATTCATATTCAAAAGAGCAGAGCTACAAGTAAGCGGGGATAATGTAACAAGCGTTAAGGCCTTTCAGGAAGCAATTGCCAAAAGTGATGCCGTTATTAAAGAGTACGGTGATGAAGTGACAAAATTTTTGGCATCCAATCCCTCTCCCGCTATTTTAAAAAGTCATTATAACAGCATCTTATCGAAAGCTAAAGGGGTTGACTCTGAAATTTCTAAAGTAGCATCAGAATACAAAACCGGAAACTCATTAGGAAGTGTATATTATTTACAAAACCTGTATATATATAAAGGTTACCTGGAAGGTGTAAGTCGGATTTACACTGAAACACAAGAACTAAAAGATAAACTGGAAAGCGTGAAAAATGCAATTACGCTTTATAAGAGCAGAGATGAATTTATGAATAAAATGACCGCAAATCAAAAAGAACAAGCTAAAAACATGAAGATGATTCCTGCCGCCCAAAGTAATGCAAAAATAGAAGCGATGGTGAAAAAAGAATATGAAGCAGTTTTTAAAGAATTTACGGTTACAAAAGTAAATATCACCTATAAAACATGGATTGTAGATAAAAATGAATTAGATATACCGGTATGTAGGAAATTAAGTGTTTCTGTGGCTGTAAAAAATGCTAAGGGTGAGTGTGGTATTGGCAGCAGTAATGTTAAAGAAGATTATATTGGTGGGGGAAACTATGGTCAAGCTTATTCATATCTGCCCTCTGATCCAATAACTGTTCCTTGTGAAAATATTAAATAGTGATTTTAACTAAAATAACAATGAGAAATTTAATTATAATCACCTTTAGCCTAGTTACTATGGTAACTATAGCACAAAAAGAAATTATATTGCCACAAGATTCCACAAAACGTACCTGGGATTTCTTTAAGTATTTTACTGCACCGTCAGCGGGAAATTTAAATGACGTTGTTGAACCATCGGCTTGTCTTAAAACTGCTCAAAAAAAATATGATCAATCAAACACAAGTTTTGAAAAACTATGGAATGATTTTCACAGTGGTAGCAAAAGCTATAAGAAAATCAAAAATGCCGAAAAACAAACAGCCACTACCTGTAAAAGTAATATATATGATGCCAACGCGTACAAAAGTTCGGTATTGAATGCAACCGATAAGTGTTTAATGGCTGAGTACTATTTCAAAATTAAAGGTTTTGAAGCCTTTATTGAAAAATGCCAACAACTTTATCCATCAAATTCAATTATTGGTCAGGCGAGCGAAGATATAAAAACCATTGTTAGTGAATTAGGAGATCAAGGAGATTTAAAAGCAATTGAGCAAAAAAATAAGGAAGATAAACTGGCAAAAGTAGAACCACCAAAAGCTTTATCTTCAAACCCTGAGTGGGAAAAGTGGTTTAAAGATTACTTTATAAAAGAATATGCCGGGTATAAATTTATAAAGCAGTATTTGCGTTCAACAGAGTGGAGTATTCACAGAAACGAAGTTACATCCATAATTATTGATAGGCAAATAGCAAGCACTGTTGCAGCAACAAAACCTGATGGAACCTGTGTTTTGGTTGAGTTGGCCTTATATCAAAATTACGAGGGGGGAAAATATGGTGCATCTTATTTTTTAAAAGCGGCTGAAGCCCAGCAACAAATTTTATGTGAAAAAGTAAAGTAGTAATTTTTCAAAATCTAATTGTTTAAGCCGATTTAATGAAACCAATAACAAAAATATACTTTCTAATGTTGGTTTTAGCGGCTTTTATTTCAGGTGTATTTGTATTTCTATATATCAGAGAGAAAAAACAAGATGAATTATTGAATGAACGTGGCATTACAGCTAAAGCATGGATAACAAATTTAAAACATAGTAAAGCAAGTAAAAAAACAAGTTCAATCTACTACATGGAGGTGGTGTTTTTTTCAGATACATGCAAAATTGTACAAGGCTCATTAAAAGCGGTAAAACCTAATACGTTTTCTAAAGTTGATGAAATTTTAAAAAATATGCGAGTTGATAATAAGTCATTCGGTGATTATTTAACAAGTACTATTCCAATATCTTATCAGCAATATAGCCACTATAAGGTCAATGATAGGATTGAGGTTATTTATTTGAAAGAAGACCCCAAAGTAATCAGATTAAGAAACAATAATTAAACAGTAATTATGGCAATAAAAATAAAAAAAGTAAAAATTAAACCCATTCAATTGGGTAATGGTTCCACAGGAAAAGCTATGGGTTATTTTCGTAAATTTTCTCTTAGCAGCACCAACAAAAATGCTAATACCTTACGTGAATTAATAACAGGTTTACAATTGCAAGTGGATTTAAACTCATTAGAAATACCGGATAATGAAAATGAGTGGACCTACTACTCCCAAAATGGCGAATGCAGTTTAGCGCCTGAACCTATTAAAAAAGAGCTAATAGCTACGTACAAAAAATACTTAAATTTTACTATTGATTTAAAGAATCCTACCGTTGATGAAAGAAAGAACATTCTTTTTAGTCAAAAAAACGACATAGAAATAAGTATTAATTACGATAAAAACAATGGTGAAGATCACCCTTTGTGTGTATGGAAGGAATTGGATATAAGAGATTTGGATATAATTGGGCCTGTAAAAGAAGTAGAGTGGCGCAACTATGATGATGATAATCTCGGTATAGAGCAAGCGTGGGATAATAAACATAAAATACAGCCCGATTTTGGAGATGAGCCTATGTGGCCGCATAAGGGTTGGAAAAACGATATTGCCGGTTATTTGCCGGGTTATATGATCACGTTAAGTTTTGAGTGCGAAATTGAAGGAGAAATAAAAGATGATGAATAATAACAGTATTCAATTTAGTAATGATGTACTAATCAGAAAATAATGGAAATGAAATATGAAAGTTATCATTTTTTTGAAAGATCGAGTAGCATAATTTGGTTGAAAACCTCAATAAAACTCAATAAATTTGTTCCATAGATTACTTTTCTTTTTTTAGCTTTTTATTGCCCAAATCCATAAAATTCCCTATATTTGCAGTCCTTAAAAAAATGGAATCGCAGGTAAAAATATTTTCAGGAATTGCTACCGAAGGTTTGGCTGCAAAAATTGCTAATTCTTATGGTCAGCCATTGGGCAAAGTTGAGCATTATCGCTTTAGCGACGGGGAGTTACAGGCTTCTTACGAAGAAAGTATCCGTGGCCAAAGTGTATTTGTTATTCAAAGTACCATGCCACCTGCCGATAATTTAATGGAGATGTTACTGTTAATTGACGCGGCAAAACGCGCCAGTGCAAGACATATTGTGGCTGTTATTCCTTATTTTGGATATGCCCGCCAGGATCGTAAAGATAAGCCCCGTGTGGCCATTGGCGCTAAATTAGTGGCCGATATGTTGGCTGTTGCAGGCGCTACAAGGGTTATGACCATGGATCTTCATGCCGACCAGATACAAGGCTTTTTTAACGTGCCGGTTGATCATTTATATGCTTCTACTATTTTTTTACCTTACATAAAATCTTTAGGTTTAGAAAACCTCACCATTGCTGCGCCTGATATGGGTGGTAGCAAACGTGCCAATGGTTATGCAAAACATTTAAAGGCCGAAATGGTAATTTGTTATAAGCAACGTGCAAAGGCAAATGTGGTTGAAAGCATGACTGCCATTGGAGAAATTGAAGGAAGGAATATTGTATTGGTAGATGACCTTGTTGATACTGGTGGAACATTGTGTAAAGCAGCAGAAATGATGTTGGACAGGGGGGCTTTAAGCGTGCGCGCTATTTGTACGCACCCTGTGCTTTCTGGTAAAGCATACGAAAATATTGCCAATTCAAGGTTAACGGAACTGATCGTTACAGATACAATTCCTTTAACGCAGCAAAGCCCTAAAATAAAAGTATTAAGTGTTGCCGATCTTTTCGCAAAAGTGATCAAGAGTGTTCATAATTATGAATCGATAAGCGAAAATTTTATAATGTAATACCCGTAAATTAAAAATAACAAGAGAAGAGATTTTGAAACGGGCAGGATCTTAACTCTAAAATTAAAACAAAAAAAATGAAAACAGTATCTTTGAGCGGTTCGTTACGTGCGAACGTAGGGAAGGTGGATGCTACAGCTGTAAGAGCTAAAGGCCACGTTCCATGTGTAATTTATGGAGCAGGTGAGCAAATTCACTTCAGCGCCGATATTCGTGATTTTAAAAATATCATCTTTACACCAGACACTAATTTAGTGGAAGTAAATATTGATGGTAAAAAATACTTAACCGTATTACAGGAAGCACAATACCATAAAATTAACGACAAATTAATTCACGCAGATTTTTTAGCTGTAAACGCTGACAAACCGGTTTCGGTTCAGTTACCTGTTAAAACTGTTGGACAGGCAGAAGGCGTTAAAGCCGGTGGTAAATTAATTGTAAAAATGCGTAAATTAAAGGTAAAAGGTTTAATTTCTAAATTACCTGAGAGTATTGACTTAAATATCGAGAAACTGGCAATCGGTAAATCAATTTCTGCCGGAGATATCAATATTGATGGTATTACTGTATTACATCCAAAAAACATTTCTGTTATCAGTGTTGAAACTACACGTGCCGCAGTTGTTGAAGAGCCAGCTAAAACAGCTACAACAGCTACTGCTGCTGCTACAACAGCAACGCCTGCAGCTAAGCCTGCGGCAAAAAAATAATCTGATCCTTTTTAATCTTTAAGCCCTTTCGTTAAACGGAAGGGCTTTTTTGTTTAATAAACCGGTTAAAAACATTTTTTAAAGCAGGGTAACTTCCAATAATAATAAGCGTTATTTGCAATAGCAATCGATCAATGAAAAAAATAGTTTTTAGCATATTTCTTCTTTTATTCATTTTCTCATTCAATAAAGTATCGTCTCAAAACAACGAGATGTTCAAGCAAAAAAGAGAACGAAAAAAAATATGGCGTAAACACCGTACCAGCGATGATGCCTATAATCCGTATTTGAAAAAGAAGGCCAAGAACAAACCTAGCGCACGAATTAATAAAGGAAATAAAAAAGAAGAAAGACGCCAGAAACGCGCTTTTAAGAGAGAGATGAAGCGTAATAAAAAGCGATTAAATAATTAGTTTATTTTTTTTTGGTATTCTTATTCTTGAATTTACCTTTGCGCCAGGCATCAATAAATTGCGCCCACGCTATGGGATTTAATAAACTTATACTAGGTGCCTGACCGGACGAATAAACCTTAGTGTAATACGCCTGCATAACGTACCTGTAATTTTCTGAAGCGCTTGCCGTTTGATTTCTTTCTAAATAAGTCATAGCTTCTTGTTGCAGATTTCTATCAGCCCTGTCCATATCAGTATCTGTTAAGTCTAAAGCAAGAAAAGCTCTCTTAAAATCTTCTTTACTTGGCCACGGATAAACCTCTACCTCGGCTAACTGAAAAGTATCTTTAGTTAAAAGCTGAATAGCGTAATAATATTTTTGAGAAAGTGTATCAGCAATTTTATAAGTTCGCAGTTTATGGCTTACCGAATGAAATTCCAGTTCATCGCCTGGATTAACTATAAGACTGAAGAAGCCCGAAAATCCGCAGATCGTTCCGCGATTGGTACCCTTAATGATAATGGAAACAAAGGGTATAGGCGTTAGGCTATCCTGATCGTATACAACCCCTGAAAATTGAATTAAAGGTGGCGTTGGTTTTGTGGTAACAGTTTGAGCTTTTAAACTGTTAAAACATACCAAAACTGTTAAAAATATAGCAACAATTAGTTTCACTGCTATAAATTTAGCCTTTCTTTTGGTTTAGTATAAGTGGTTTAACAAATTTTACATTTGGCTGGTTTTAAATTTTTTTTTCACTTAACTTTGTAATAGATGAGGGTAATTCTATATATAAGCTTTATACTTCTTTTTTTTCAAACTGCTATTGCACAGGTTAAGGTTATTAAACCTGTTAAAACACATCCACGTAAAACAACTCTTGCTTTTGGCGCGGGCGCTATGCGCAGTTTTATATTTTTGACACGAAATGTACAGGATAATAACGATGCTACTGGTTTTTCCGGATCGGTTGTTTATGGCGGGGAAAAAACTTTCAGGGGTTGTCTTGAATTTACTACATATAAAAAAATAAATATTGTGCCTACATGGTATGATATTAAAGCCTATACCATTGAACTTAACGGACAGGCCCTTGCAAGATTTAAAAATACAAGAGCTTATTTTTATCCTTTATTTGGTTTTAGTTTTAACTCGTTTAAAGGTTATTTTACAGGCAAAAATGATTTTTTAAACCTTACCGGCAAGTATGAGCCAAATCAGGTTGCAAAAACAAATTGGTTTGGTGTTAACGTTGGTAGCGGTTATGAGCAATACTTTAAAAGGATAAGCATTTTTGGCGAATATAAAATGCGTATAGGTCGCTCAAATAAGCAATTAACTATTATGGATGTTTGTTTTAGCGCAGGGGTTAGATTTAATTTGCGCGTACCTTCTGTTTACAGCATTTTTAGTGGAACAAAAAATAGATACTTATTAGAATCCAAAGAGTCGGAGGATTAAAACAATTATGAGTACTATTCAAAATTATCTCTTAAACTTTAACCAGTTTTTTAGCCATTATTTGCCCCTTAAAAACCCGGTGCTTATTCTTGCTATTACATTATTGATTATTTTATTTTCACCACTTTTATTCAGGCGCTTTAAAATCCCAGGTATTATTGGTTTGATTATAGCAGGCGTAATTATTGGGCCTAATTCTTTTCATATCATCGAATCAACAAACAGCTTTGAGTTATTATCAAAAACAGGTTTATTGTATATTATGTTTTTAGCAGGTTTGGAGATTGATATGCAGGAGTTTCGCCAAAACCGTAGCAAGAGTATTTTATTTGGCGCTTTTACATTTTTAATTCCTATAAGTATTGGCTATTTAGTTTGTATTTATGTTTTTCATTTTTCATTATGGTCGTCGGTATTATTGGCCAGCATGTTTAGTACACATACCTTGTTAAGCTATCCAATAGTAAGTAATATGGGAATTGTGAAGAACAGGGCAGTGCAAATTACTTTCGGCGGAACCATAATTACCGATTCGGCGGTGCTTATTTTACTGGGTATTATAACCAATATTGTAACCGGAGAAATGGACTCTACTTTCTGGATCCGTATTATTATATCAATAGGTTTGTTATTCTTTTCTACACTTTATTTATTACCAAAAATAAGCCGCTGGTTTTTTAGAAATATCGAGGCGCAGGCCAGTTCGCATTACATTTATGTATTAGCTGTTGTTTTTATTTCAGGATTCTTAAGTGAACTTGCAGGCGTTGAACCCATTATCGGAGCATTTTTGGCAGGCTTGGGTTTAAATAAAATCATTCCGCACAACAGTATTTTAATGAACCGTATTGTTTTTATCGGTAATACCTTATTCATTCCTTTCTTTTTAATTAGTGCAGGTATGCTTGTAGACCTTAAATTGTTCTTTAAAGGAAGTGAGGCTCTTATATTTGCAGGAGTGCTTTGCGTTGTTGGTTTACTCACAAAATATTTTGCAGCATGGTTAACCGCTTTTATATATAAGTTTAGTAAGCCTGAGCGTAATATTATTTTTGGCTTAAGCGTTTCTCATGCCGCCGCTACTTTAGCTGTTATTAAAGTTGGCTTTGATATTGGTTTGTTCGATCAGAATATTATTAATGCTACCATTATTTTAATTTTAATTTCCTGCCTTGTCAGTTCTTTTGTAAGTGAAAAAGCAGCAAGGAGAATTGCCGTACTCGAAAAAGATGTGAATCGTAAAACAAACGATAAAATTGAAAGGATATTGATACCTGTTAGTAATCCTGAAAATATTCAGCGCTTAATTGATTTTTCTCTTTTAATTAAAGATCATAAATCATCCGAAGCCATTTATCCTTTATCAATAGTTGAAGATGATGCTGATGCTGATGAAAAACTAAATGTGGTAAGAAAAGTGATTGAAGGTGCTGTTGAGCAAATTTCGAGTGGAGATAAAAAAGTTGAGGTATTAAAAAAAGTAGACTTAAGTATTGTTGATGGGATAATAAGAACAGCCAAAGCTTACAATATTACCGATATTTTGATAAGCTATAAAGCGCAGCACGGCGCATCTAATCTTATATTCGGTAATATTTCAGAAAACCTGTTGAGTAAGTCAAAACAGGCTATTATTATTTCAAAGATCCTGCAACCTCTTAATACATTTAAACGCATTGTTGTGTTACTTACGCCTAATGCAGAGCTTGAGAATGGTTTCATCCGTATGTCGGCTAAATTAAATAGCATTTTAAAACAGATAGGCAGTGAGTCGCACATTTACGGGTTAAGTAATACGATCGATTATTTTAGTAAGGAGATAGGGGATAAGAAAAAGACTTTTTTTAAGTATAATACCATTGAAAATTTTGAGAATTTTGACCATATCAGTAATCCAAAAGAGGACGATCTGTTTATTTTAGTAACTGCCCGTAAACAAACCGTGAGTTACGATTTTCATGTAGACGAAATGTCAAAAAAATTAAATAAAAGCCACGAGTTCACAAGCTTTGCAGTATTTTATCCTGAGATCTCGAAAGCCTTGCAGGATGGCCGTATTAGCGATATTACCAGCTCTTCATTAGAACATAACATCGGAAAAGTAAAACAAAAAATAACCGGTATCTTTAAAAAAGAAGAAGACGGGGAAACATAATTAGACTTTTGTTGTTTAATTATTAAATTTGCACCCGTTTGAATTTCGATTACACATATATTACGTTATTTGGTTACATTATTTTTGAACCAATGACGATTATTACCAATTTGCTGATATTTATGATCAGTATCTTTGCGTTTAAAAATCTTCGCAAATGCAATACGGTTTACTCAAATTCGATGGGTTGGTTTTTACTATTGGTTGGTATAAGTAGTTGTTTTGGTTCTACCGCTCACGCTATTCATTACCAGGCGGGTGAATTGTTTTTTAATGTGATCTTTTATATTATGAACGCCCTTAGCCTGATTTCGGTTTATTTTTGTTTTAATGCGCCTTATACTTACTATAATATTCATAAAACTTCCAAAAATAAGATCATTCCTTTTATTGTAATGGCATGGATAGGCGCAGTTCTTATCTATACACTTATTCAAAATAATTTTCTTATTGTAAAGATCCATGCCGGAATTGTTTTATTGTATTCGTTCATAACACATCTAATGATCTATATCAAAACTAAAGAAAAAGGAAGTGGTATTGTTGTTTTTGGAATAGGATTTTCTTTTTTATCTATTATTGTTCACTCACTTAAATTCTCTATTCATGAATGGTTCAATTACAAAGATCTTGCCCACGTAATTATTTCTGTGACTATTTTTTATATCTATAAAGGTGCAAAAATAGTTTCTGCGATACCGGAATTGAAAAGGATAATTTAATTATTGCAAAGCAGTTTCTTTTGCTTTTTCTTTCTTTTTTATTTTTTCGAGATACCTCTTAAAGAGCTGTTCAAAAGTCTCAAACTCTTCTCGGTAAAAAAGACCAACACCTTGTGTATATTGACCGCCATTGGTAGCAATTTGTGTATTATCATTGCTTCGGTTAAATCCTTTCACACGATATCTGCCATCATCAGAAAGTTTGTATTCGATATTTACATCACCAATTAATCCGTTATTTTTCGCCTGGCTATTATTACTGCTGTTTACTCCAAAATTTCCATCAACTGTAACCTTATTGTTTAAAAATTGTTTACTTAAGGCAAGATCAACCTCCTGGCTGTTTTGATTTCCGGCACGGTAATTTACACCCACCTGTAGATCTTTTATACCTGTTAAATTGCCAAAATATGTATTTAGGAATTCACTCATACGATTACTTAATAACTCACTACCTGTTGAAGCGGCAGCGCCGCCGGCTGTTACGCCACCACCATTGCTATTGTAAATTTGTGGGGTAACAAAACTTCTGAATAATAAAAATGAAAATACCTGTCTGTTAAGTTCAGCCTCGTCGCTTAAAACATTAGCAATACGCGATTTTGCGGTTGCATCCAAACTTGGAAAATCTACAGCAAAATTAATGTTAGGCGAAAATAATTTATTTGTAATTAATAATTTACAATCTACCGGAAACCGCCCTTTGTATCTATCAGTTGTATCATTTAATAAAGGTGCAACCGAAGCTCGTTGCTTATAACTGGTGGCAATATCAATTTCTGCATCTGTAGGATTGCCGCTCCAGGATATTGTACTGCCCGCATCAATTTCAAATTTTTTATTGATCACATTTTCAAGCGTAAATAAATAATCGCCATTAGTGATCATATAATCGCCATACATTTCAAATTTACCAAGTGTGCTTATTTTTAAATTCAGATCTCCTTCACCCTGCACATTCAAGGCATCACCATTCGCATTATCTAAAATTATATTTACAGTTAATTCAGGGCTTGCTTTAATGTTCATATCTAAACTAAGTCCGGATAAAGAATTTTCTACTTTCTTTTGTACCGTATCTTTTTTTACAAAGTGAATAAAATCCGATTCAGACACATCTGCAGGGCCATCCAAAGGAAGAATGAATTTTGAATTTTTATTGGTTGCAGCATTTACCTCCATATGCAGGTTATTTAAAAATCCGTAAATGCCCATATTACCGGTTGAATATACTTTTCCGTAAAACGTGTTATTTTGATTAATGGTTGTATTTAAAACCAACATATTTTTATAAGTTACGTCGTAATCCAATTGTATTTTAGAAAAATTAGAGTGAAAGACGTTACCGTTTATTGTTCCTTGAGGTGCAGCTTTTGTTTTTTTCTCTTTCATTAACTGATCGGCCATCGTTTTTTCGCGCATCACTAACTCACTAAAACGTATCTGATCAGGCATTATCTCAATATCCCCATCCATGTAATAGGTTACATTGGTGTAATCTACTTTTATCTCGCTTTTAAATAATTTAAAATTACCGTCAATCTTAATATTATCAGGTGTACCATGTATTTTCCCTTCACCTGATATTGGCCCATTATTGATCGTTAAAACCCCTTCCAGTAGTGGATTAAGTAATTTTAAATTGGCAGGTGAAGCTTTAATGTCAAGGTCTATACTTTCTTCTTTTCTATCTAAATAGTAATAACCTTTAAATGAAATGTTCTTCATTTTACCACTGCCATCAAATGCCGGAAGACCAAGAGTGGTATAGCCATCTGTAAAAATGGTTTTTGCTTTGGCATCAAAATTTGTTTTTACAACCATCTCACCTAAAGTGTTGTTATTTATCTTGAGTGCATTAAAGCTAAGATCGCTGCCAAATGCAAAATTCTTTGGATCGTGAACTGTAACTCTACCGTTCAATTGCCCTTCAAGATTTAATTTAATACTTCTTAAAAGCGGGTTAAATTGTTGCAGCACAACACTTGCCGTATTAATTACAAGACTATCACCCGCTTTATTGCTTAATGCTCCTGCAATACCAATGTTTTGTTCTTTATTGGTAAACAATAAAGGATTAATTAAAATATTGCCACTTGTATCAACTACTATAGGATTAGAAGTAACAAGATTCCAGGTACTGCTATCACGTGTGGTAATAAAAAATTTATCGAAATTTAAAGTCGCTAAATTGTTGCTAAAAGAGAGTTTGCCATTTATGCGTCCTGCATTTTTTGGCGAAGATCTATTATCCCATTCAAAATTGTATTTGGTATCTAGATCTTTTGATACTAAATACATAAAATAATTATTAAGGGTAATACTATCACTTAGCTGAATATCGCTGCCCTTAAATACAAGATTTATTTTGTTATTCTTAGAATAAGATTCAATAACATTATTATTAAGTTTTATTTTTCCATAACTAACCGAATCAGATTTTAAATTTACATTTAATAGGTTTTTAGACGCGTCAAAATCTCCACCAACAATAGTGTTTGGGCTCACGGCTAAATTCTCAATAAATAATTCTCTAACTATCCTGAATTTTTTAACCGTGAGTTGAAACTTAAATGCGTCGGTATAAATGATTTTTGTTTTGATTTTGGGTACAAATGTTGGATAATAAGAATGAAGTACCTGGTTAAATGCCATACCAAGATTATTGACATCAAACTTTCCATCAACGGTTAAATTAAAATAGTTTGAATTAATTATCATGTGTTTATCAGCTGTTAGCTGGTCTAACTTAAGGTCAAATGTACTTATATTAAATTTTTTTGTTTCGTTCTTGTATTTAGTGTCATCAAAGTTGATGGTGCCTGTTAAATTATTAAGGTTATTGCCCTTTAAATTAATTAAGATCTGTGTTGAAATCTGAGCCTCCTGTTTTGTGAAGTTTATTTTTTTCAGATCTAAATTATTTACGGTGGATATAAAATCCATTTCAGGTACTTTTTCTTTAAAATTTATATTACCGTTAAAATCAAAATCGGCGTTTGGATCTTTACTTGTAAGCAAGCCGTTAAATACTTTTTCTTTTATATTTCCATTAAGTTTAATGTTCTTATAAGAATAATTATTGTAATTAATTTTTAACACCTGCCCTTCAACATCGGCGTCTAGAGATTTCAGTGAAACGCCTTTACCTTTAACCTCCGCATTAAGTGATAACGAATTAAGATTTGTAATTCCAAACAAAGTGCCAACATCAAAGCCTGAAGTTTGTAGTTTACCATGGTAAGCTACATCATCTGCTTTTTTGCCGATCTTAACACTTAATTGTGTTGCCAGGTTTCCCAGGCCAGTTTTAAATTTACCGTAGGTTGTAAAATCGGTAACAAAACCATCAAATTTGCCTTTATATGAAATAGTACCAAGTCGCTTTAATTCAATCGGTAATTCTAATTTTTTATTTTCAGAAAAAGGATAATCAGGGATCTTTATAAGATCAGTGTAATTAGTTGAAAGTTCTTCCACATCAAAATGTAAAAAGCTGGCATTAAAATCAGGTAAGCCGGTAATAGTTAAATTACCGTTAAAGCGTGTATGTTTGCCATATTTTAGTTTAAATTCTTTTAAATTAAGATCGTTAACATAACCTCTTACTTTCCCAGAAAGATAAACTATCTCTTTTAAGCCATTAAGCTCGCTGGTAAATGTGGCAATATCTTCAGATGCCAATTGCGTTCCGGGCAGCAGATCGGCTTTTATTTTCACTTTATTTAAAAAATCAGAGTAATCATCCCATGATTGAGAATAAAAATCTACATTTCCTTTTAGATATGTGTGTGGCGTTTTTATGATCAGTTTTTTTAATAATAGTTCTTTGCTGCTGATCTTTGCATCTGTAGTTAAATTTTTTAACACAAAGCCCGACTGTTCAATAGTGCGAACGTCATTTAATTTTACAAATATGGTATCTTTTTCAAATTTGATCTCGGAGAATTTACCGCTGGCTTTTGCAAAATGCAAATTATTAAAATTCATATTTTGCGATACCTTAGTATCTTTTTGTTCATCGCGGTAAGTAATGTTTACACTATCCAGATAAATATCACCAAGTTTTACTTCCCATTCTTTTGTTGGTGTTGTATCGACCGCTCCCGAATCAAAATAATCAATCAAAAATTGAAAATTCATTGTACTATCGCCTTTATAGTTAACTATTTTGGCAGTTGAATTTTTTAATGTTATTTTTTTAAATTCTATTTTTTGATTTTTAAGATCAAGATTTCTTATATCCACTAAAAGATCGCCGGAAAAAAGTGTGTCGTTTTTTTTATCACTGATGAATACACCTTCTAAATTTGCTTTTTTTAAAAATTTAATATTAACCGCTTTTATGCTGATAGTGCTATTTAACTCTTTGCTCAGATAACCACTTGCTTTTTGACCAAGCCATGTTTGAAAAGAGGGAGATTGTACGGCAAAAAAGAGACTCACCCCTAATAATATTATAAATAGGGCCAGTACACCAAGTGTTTTAAAAAATATTCTTATAACTTTGCGCAAGCTATGGCTTTGCTATAAAGATAAGCCAAAATTTGTTTTTACATATCCAAAAAAATGCAAAATTTAAACACTTACATATTGGCAATAGAAAGCAGCTGTGATGATACTTCCTGCGCTGTTTTGCTCAATAATACCGTGTTGGCAAATGTAACCGCAAATCAAAAGATTCATGAGCAATATGGTGGTGTTGTGCCTGAACTGGCCAGCCGCGACCATCAAAAGAACGTAGTACCTGTTGTAAACGAAGCACTAAAAGCGGCAAATATTAAAGCGGTGCAATTAAATGCAATAGCTGTAACCATTGGCCCTGGATTAATGGGAAGCCTTTTGGTTGGTTTATCTTTTGCAAAATCAATGGCAATGGCATTAAATATTCCCTTAATTGAGGTTAATCATATGCAGGGTCATATTTTAGCGCATTTTATTAAAGAAGATGGCGGCGAGTTTCCGCAATTCCCTTTTTTATGCCTAACGGTTAGTGGCGGACACACACAATTGGTAAAGGCTACCGATCATTTAAGTTTCGAAGTATTGGGATCTACAATTGATGATGCGGTGGGCGAGGCCTTTGATAAAGCTGCAAAAGTAATGGGTTTGCCTTATCCGGGCGGACCATTAATTGATAAATATGCAAAAGAGGGTGATGCAACAAAGTTTAAATTTTCATCTTCCAATGTTTCGGGATTTGATTATAGTTTTAGCGGTATAAAAACATCTTTTTTATATTTCATTCAAAATAATTTACAAAAGGATGCAGATTTTGTGACAAAAAATTTAAATGATATTTGCGCTTCCTATCAGCAACATTTAATTACAGTACTTTTAAAAAATGTAAAAGCGGTGTTAAAAGAAACAGGCATTAAACATTTGGCTATTGCAGGCGGTGTTTCGGCTAACAGTGAACTACGAAAACAAATTAAAAATTTAGAAAGTGAATTAAAGATCAAAACTTTCATTCCAAAATTTGAATATTGTACTGATAATGCTGCCATGATAGGCATTGCAGGCTATTATAAATTTTTGAAAAAAGAATTTGGTGATCTTAGATCGGTACCGCAGGCTAGAATGAGCTTGTAATTTTAAAGCTGGTACACCAGCAACAAACAAATACCCGTAAATAAAAATATAAATGGGCTATCCCATGTATGTGGCGATTTAGCTTCGGCCATAGTGGCAACTATTGGTACACCAATAAATGCACCTATTAATTGCGTAGTTGTAAAACTATTATGATAAACACAAATTGCTAATACTGATACTAAAAATACGCAGACACTGCCTTCAATGCTTCGGTTGTATTTAGTGTTTGTGAATAGAGCTTTTACTTTGTATTTGTGTTTTCCCCAGGTAATACCAATCGGCTCTGCCAGGCCATCGCCAATAGCATTTATTAGAATGATAATAGGAATTGCTTCTGCGTGTCCCAAACGATCAAACAATAACCAAAGCGGAACTGCTACAATATAGGTGGCAAGGTATTGTGTAAAGAGCCACTTTAATGTATGGGGCCTGTCTTCCGGCCTGTCAAATGCTGCAAACATAATGGCAACGATCTTAATGTTTTCGCGGATCGGTTTTATGTAAATTATTAAAGTAGATAAACCAACCATGGCAATTATTACCTGTGTATAAAAGCTTTCATTAAAAGGAAAAATAAGCTTTAAAAGATAAGGCGAAAAGAAAACAAAGAAGTGATTGATCTTTCTTGTATAATTTACTTTCCAATTAAATTTTAAAACTAACAATCCTTCTAAAAATACAATTAGATGAATCATAATAAACTCTGCGAATTGATTAATGAACAAATTGCACATGGTTGGTTTAACTAAAATGTTTAGATTTTATTCTTTGCATTAAATCCGAAAGAGATACCAAAGCGCGTACCGTGTTTGCTTGGAATAACAAAGGCATTTACAGGAATATTTAATTTACCCGATTTAAAAGTTCTGCCTACTGCAAATACAAAACCTGAGTGCACAACATAATCGCCGCGGCTATCCATACGTTCGGTAATACCAAATGGATTAGGAATATTTGCGTTAAGTGGATCATTTTTCCATGTACTTTCTAATTGCCATTTATTATCCTGGTCGTAATATCCTTTTGAGGAAGTAACAAGATTAATTGTTGGCCCAAGTGCAAACTCCCATCCATTTACATTGCTTCTTAAACCATGCAATACCGTTAAGCTTGGTATAAAATAACCCTGGTCAACACCTGTTATCAATGGTATAAATTCAAACAAAGCCTGCAGCTTTCCTTCATTTAAATATTGTTTTTCAAATTGATATCCAAATTGAAACATAAAAGGTACGGCATCATAACCACCATTTGTTTTGCTTTCCATTAAACGGTTTTGTGTTTCGCCGGTATACATCATGGCTCCTAAACGCGGGCCATCTAATCTTAATCTATCTTTGTTTGGGTTATTAATGGCATTATCAAATTCAAATCGCTCGGTTAATTTTGCAACAAGTTCTTTTTCGTTAGGGTAGCCAAACATTTCTCTTACCGAAATATGGATGATGGATTGCATTTCTTCAGGTAAGTTTAAGAACTCTTTTACATATGTTTTTTCGATGCTTTTGCTTTTTACATCAATTAAACGTAACGATACAACTATTACTTTGCCATAACGTTCTACAGTTCCACTCAGCATTTTATCTGACTTAATATTCTCTCCAATTTCGACTAAGCATAATTTGCCATAACAATTGCTTATAAATTGTTTGTTGCGATCTGCAATAGAATTGCTGTTATATTTATCTACCATTTCAAGTGTATCTTTTCTTTCAAATGCCTGCTTATTTCCGGTAATGCGAATGATCTTATAGCGTGTTTTAATGGCAGTCGAATCAGCGTAAGAAACTGAAGAGAAGTGATTTTTTTCAAGAATGTAATTGATATCGTATTTATCGGTAACAGCAAATGTGTCTAGCTTTTCAACCTCTGTTCTAACCAGGTTACCCATAACTGCCGAATAATAATCAAGCCCCTGAACATCTATATTTAAAATTGTAAGGCTTTGTTTTTTTGGTATGGTTTGAGAAATGTTATTTAATGATAACGTTAACAAACATGCTGTTGTGATGTTTTTAATAAGTGTTTTCATGGTATTTAGTTTTAATTACTGAAACAAAATTATTTTAAACACATTGGATAGAATAATTGATAAATGCCATGTTTATTGTATTCCTGGTACTTTTTGCCGACTTGTATGTTAGATATGGTTAAAAAAAGAATGCTTATTACTTTTTAATAGATATTGACCTCTCTTTTGCGATTTTTACTAATTTTAGTAGCTTTAGCAATTAAATTTTAACAAGTTTTTATAAGCAAATTATGGAACAATTAATAGAATGTGTGCCCAATTTTAGTGAAGGTGTTGATATGAACATCATTAAACAAATAACCAATGTTATTGAAAGTGTTGATGGTGTAAAGTTATTAAATGTAGATCCGGGTAAAGCAACTAACAGAACAGTTGTTACTTTTGTTGGCAACCCCAAAAACGTTATAGAGGCAGCATATCTTGCCATTAAAAAAGCAGGCGAGTTAATTGATATGAGCAAACATAAAGGTGAGCACCCACGTATGGGCGCTACAGATGTATGTCCGCTAATTCCAATAAGTAACATTAGCATGGAAGAAACAGCTAAGTATGCGCAACAATTAGCTAAAAGAGTTGGTGAGGAATTAAAGTTACCTGTTTACTTATACGAAGAGGCACAAAAAGATAAAAAGCGCAGTAATCTCTCTGTTATTCGTAACGGGGAGTATGAAGGTTTTTTCAAAAAAATTAAATTGCCTGAGTGGAAACCTGATTTTGGCCCCGCTGAATATGACGCACAACGTGGCGCTACAGTAATTGGCGCACGCGATTTTTTAGTGGCTTACAATATTAATTTAAATACAACTTCTACTCGTCGTGCCAACTCAATTGCTTTTGATGTACGCGAAGCGGGCCGTGTAGTGCGTGAAGGAAATACGTTAACAGGGAAAATTGTTTTGAATGCGGATGGTACTCCAAAGTCAGTTCCCGGTACTTTAAAATCGGTAAAAGCCATTGGTTGGTATATTGAAGAGTATGGCGTTTGCCAGATCTCAATGAATTTGACCAATATTAATATCACACCTGTGCATATTGCTTTTGATGAAGTGTGTAAAAAAGCAACTGAAAGAGGAATTCGTGTCACAGGTTCTGAATTGGTAGGATTAATTCCTTTAAAATCATTATTGGATGCGGGCATTTATTTTTTAAAAAAGCAACAACGCTCTATTGGTGTAAGTGAGAGCGAATTAATTAAGATCGCCGTAAAATCAATGGGCCTGGATGAATTGGCGCCATTTAAACCGGAAGAACGTATTATTGAATATTTATTGAAAGATAAAGCAGATTCAAAATTAATAAGCATGGATCTGGCCGCTTTTGCAGATGAAACAGCGAGCGAAAGTCCTGCACCTGGTGGTGGTTCTATTTCTGCTTATGTTGGTAGTTTAGGCATTTCGTTAGCAACTATGGTAGCTAATTTAAGTTCACATAAAAAAGGCTGGGATGAAAGATGGGAAGAGTTTAGTTCGTACGCTGAAAAAGGGCAAAAAATTAAGAATGAATTATTGCGCTTGGTAGACTCAGATACCGTAGCTTTTAATAAAATAATGACGGCTTTTGGTTTGCCAAAAGGTACCGATGAAGAAAAAAAATTAAGAACAGATGCTATTCAAAGCGCTACAAAATTTGCTATTGAAGTGCCTTTTAAAGTAATGCAATTATCGTACGAGAGTTTAGAAATTATTAAAGCCATGGCAGAGATTGGTAATCCAAATTCGGTAAGTGATGCCGGGGTTGGGGCTTTATGTGCGCGTAGCGCTGTAATGGGCGCGTTTATGAATGTTAGAATTAACGCGGGTGGCTACAATGATAAAACGTTTGTAAATGATATTCTGGCAAAAGGTAAGGAGATAGAACAAAAAACAATTGTAACCGAAGCAGCGATATTGAAAATTGTAGATGAGAAAATAGGGGGTTAATGGACGAATGATAAATGGCTAAGGATTGAAGATAGATCCGCTTTGTCTTTAATCATTTGTCATTCAGCTTTTACCCTTTTACAATACGTTATTCGCTTGCTCTTTAATTTTCTCTAACTCATCTTTCATCAATACAACCAGTTTTTGCATTTGTGCGTCATTGGCTTTGGATCCTATTGTATTTATTTCTCTGCCAATTTCCTGGCTAATAAAATTTAGTTTTCTTCCGGGAGCAGCTTCTTTACAGGTCTCAATAAAATAATCCAAATGTGTTTTTAAACGTACTTTCTCTTCGTTTATATCTAATTTCTCAACATAATAAATTAATTCCTGCTCAAAACGGTTTTCGTCAATTTTTCCTTTTCCAATTACATCCTCAATATTGTTTCTTATTCTTTCCTTAATTGAATTAATGCGCACAAGATCCAATTTTTTTATTTCCTCCAGGCAATTACCAATTTTATTTAAACGTTCTTCAAAATCTTTTTGTAAAGAAATACCTTCCATGTCTCTAAATTTATTTAATTGCACAATGGCTTCGTTTACACACTGTTTAATTTGTTTCCATTCATTCTCATCGGTTTCTTTGCGTTCACTTTTTAAAACATCAGGAAATTTTAATACCTGGTTTAAAGCCTCGCCAATAGGTTCATTAAGCTCTTTAGCCAGTTTTTTTAATTGCTCGTGATAAGCTTTAGCTAATTCAACGTTTATTTCAACAGGTGTTTCTGCCTTTTTAGACTCAATGTAAATGCTCAGATCAATTTTACCGCGTTCCAGTTGTTTTGAAATTTCATTACGCAGTTCCAGTTCATAATTTCTTAACCCCGAAGATAACCGTAAACTGATATCTGCACCTTTACTGTTTAAAGAGCGAATCTCTACATTAATGGTCTTGTCTACCAATTCTAAAGTGGCTTTTCCAAAGCCGGTCATTGATCTGATCATATAGTAAGTGTTTTGTTTATTGTGAAGCGATCTCAGATTTGCTTCTTGTAGTTTTTTTGTTCACCAGGTACAGACCGCAAATTATTAAAATTCCCGAGAATATTTTAATAGGTGTTAATTTATCTTCTCCCATTATTATTGCAAATATAGTGGCTAAAAAGGGTTGTAAATAAATATACATGCTAACAGTATTTGCACTTAAGGCCTGCAAACCATAAATATTTAACAGGTAAGCAAAAAATGTAGTTGCTATTACAACAAAACAAGTTGCAAAAATAGCATGGCCGCTAAAAGTGGCCCAATTAGTTTCTATTGTCTGATTTAATCCTATTGGAATAATGTACACACTGCCAAATAAAAACATCCAGCGCATAACTGTTACGGTATTATATTTTTGCATTAGAGGTTTTACCATTACCACAAAAATGGCCCACGAAGTAGAATTAACTAGTGTTAAAAGGTCACCTGCCATTGTTTCGCTACCAAAACTAAAATTGCCTTTAAATAATAAAAGTATCATGGCACCAATAATGGCCAGACTTAAACCACCAACTTTTAAAAAAGTAATGCGTTCTTTTAAAACTATCAACGTAAAAATAAAAACAATGATGGGGTTGGAGACCATTATAATTGCCGAATTAATAGGATGTGTTAAACTTAAACCCCAAATAAAGAAAACCTGGTTAATTACTACACCAAATAAACAAAGCCACATCATTTTCAGCATATCGGCTTTTTCTACTTTTTGTGTTTTTACAAATAAAGAGATGAGCCAAAAAAGTAAACAGGCGCCCGTTATGCGTAAAAATACCAGGGCAAAAGGGCCAATATAACCGGGCATAAGCCCTTTGGCAATGGAATAATTGAGCGCATAAACAACCTGTGCACTAAACAAAGCAATATGTCCTTTAAAGGTGTTTGTCAAAGCTGTGCAAATATACCAAAGGTTATAAGAACTTTTAACTTTATAAACTTTGAATTGTAACTAAATATAAACGCTTATTTTTGTTTTTATGTTTGAATATACCGATCAGATAGGGAATAAAATTAAACTAAAGCAAAAACCACAACGCATTATTTCGTTGGTGCCTTCACAATCAGAGTTTTTGTGGGACCTTGGTTTGCATCATCAGCTGGTTGGTATCACTAAATTTTGCATTCACCCAAACCAAATGTTTAAGAACATTGAAAGAGTAGGTGGGACAAAAAAAGTGAATATTGATAAGATCAGAGCTTTAAAACCTGATCTGATAATTGGAAACAAGGAAGAGAATGAAAAATCGGATATTGAATTATTGCAGAAAGAATTTAATGTATGGATGAGCGATATTTTTGATTTTGAAGATGCTTTTAAAATGATGTTGAGTATTGGAAAAATTGTTGACAAAGAAAAGGAAGCTCAGGCTATTTCAGAAAAAATAAGAAGCTCTTTGTCTAATGTGAAAAATATTTTTAATGGTCAAAGAATCGCTTATTTTATTTGGTATAAACCGTATATGGTGATTGCTAAACATACGTTTATTGATCATACCTTAAATTTTATTGGTTTAAATAACGCTTTTAAAAATGCAGAGCGTTATCCTGAAATTATGGACGAACAGATTGTTGCAGCAAATCCTGAATTTTGTTTCTTATCAAGTGAGCCTTTTCCGTTCAAAGAAAAACATTTAAAAGAATTACAGAACAAGTTACCAAATTCAAAAATTGTTATTGTAGACGGAGAGATCTTTAGCTGGTATGGTTCACGCCTATTACATTTCGCCAATTACGTAGAGCAGCTAAAAACAATTCTTTAATTTTTTTTGCCACTAATTAGTACTGACGTTTTTTTATTAATAGATATTTTGTAGGGTAATTTATTCTTAGGATTTATTCTAAGAAAATGAAATTTGCACAAACCACTCAATAGTAGTAATTTTTTTGTGAAATTGGTGTAATTCGTGACAAAGTAATTTAACAGTATACAATTACCATTAAAGACATTTGGTTATTATCTGCGTTAATTCATTAGCCTGAAGCACACCAGATTGTTTCCATAATATTTCACCTTTTTTAAAGATCATCAAAGTAGGTACACCTTGTATCTTATATGCCTGTGCTGCTTCCGGATTTTTATCTACATCAATTTTAATGATGGTAGCCTTATCTCCAACACTCTCTTTTACGGTATGTAAAATAGATGGCATCATCTTGCAGGGACCGCACCATTCGGCAAAAAAATCAACCAATACCGGTTTTTCTGAATTTATTATTTCTGAGAATTTTGTCATTTTATTTTCTTATAAAGTTACAACCGCATTTATCGTTTTGTTCAATACCAATGTTATAACATGTTAAAGCAAATTACATACCAAAGTAAGTTTTACGCCCAGTATCTCTCTCTATGATAGGGTACCCGGAGGGCGGGAGAGGGAAATATCTCAACTTTCATTTTACCAAATTAAGCCTCCTCTGTCGCTTCGCATCACCTCCTCAACAGGAGGATACTGCATGCCTAAAGCAAAAAACCCTTTTTACAAATAGTAAAAAGGGTTTTAATTAAAAGGTCTAAATATTATTTCATACTTCCAACCATGTCTTCAGGGCGCACCCATTGGTCAAATTGTTCGTTAGTAACATAACCTAATTCGATTGCAGCCTCACGCAATGTTTTGTTGCCTTTATGAGCTGTTTTAGCAATTTTAGCAGCTTTTTCATAACCAATATGCGTATTTAATGCAGTTACTAGCATTAACGAATTTTCTAAGTGTTGTTTAATTACCGGTAAATTAGGTTCAATACCAACCGCACATTTATCGTTAAAGCTTACGCAGGCATCGCCAATTAATCTTGCGCTTTGTAAAACGTTGGCTGCAATTAATGGTTTAAATACATTCAATTCAAAATGGCCATTCATACCACCAATTGAAACAGCAACATCATTACCAATAACCTGGGCACAAACCATAGTCATAGCTTCAGGCTGTGTAGGATTTACTTTACCCGGCATAATTGAGCTTCCGGGTTCGTTATCGGGGATGATCAATTCACCAATGCCACAACGTGGGCCAGATGAAAGCATACGTACATCGTTTGCAATTTTCATTAAAGCAACCGCAGTACGTTTTAAAGCGCCGCTTAATTCTACCATCGCGTCGTGTGCAGCTAAACCTTCAAATTTATTTGGTGCAGTTACAAAAGGTAATTTGGTTAATTCTGCAATTTTTTTAGCAACCAATACATCATAACCTTTTGGTGTATTTAAGCCTGTGCCAACAGCCGTTCCACCTAATGCCAATTCTTTTACAACCTCTAAAGCATTTTTTAAAGCACGAATGCTCATACTTATTTGTTGTACGTAACCACTAAATTCCTGGCCTAATGTTAAAGGTGTAGCATCCATAAAATGGGTACGACCTGTTTTTGTGATCGAAGCAAAGTCTTTCGATTTCTTTTCCAAAGTAGCTTTTAATTTTTCCAAACCGGGAATTGTAATTTCTACAACTTGTTTGTAAGCCGCAATGTGCATGGCTGTTGGGTAAGTGTCGTTACTTGATTGTGATTTGTTCACATCATCATTTGGGTGTAACACTTTTGGTTCGTCCTCTAATTTTCCACCATTCATAACGTGTGCGCGGTAAGCAATTACCTCGTTGGCATTCATGTTACTTTGTGTACCCGAACCTGTTTGCCAGATAACTAATGGAAACTGATCATCCAGTTTTCCGGCAATAATTTCATCGCAGGCTTTTGCAATCAAATCACATTTTTCTTTGCTTAAAACGCCTAATTCGTTATTTGCCAGGGCGGCAGCCTTTTTTAAATATCCAAAAGCATAAATAATTTCTTTTGGCATGCTGGCCTCTTGTCCTATTTTAAAGTTGTTACGGCTGCGTTCTGTTTGAGCGCCCCAATATACATGTGCGGGTACTTTTACCTCGCCCATTGTGTCTTTTTCTATCCTGTAATCCATAGTTGGTGTTTTTGTAGATTCCATTTAATAATTATTTTGAAGCTATAAATGTAGCATTTATAAGAGTTTTTACAAATAGCAATTTTGAGGGTGTTTAAGGGTATTATGAATAATTGTTAAGAAAATAATAAATGATGGATTACTTCTCTACAAAAAGATCAACCTGTTTTTTTGGATTTTCTACGATCATATCCAGGCTTTGAATCAATACATCTTTTGCATCTGTCCATAAAAGATCATTTTCGCTAAAGTCTTTTGCAGTAAAACCTGCCGGACTTAATTTGCTTTCAATTATTTCGAGCGAACATAATTGCGTGTTGTTTTTTGCACTTGTAATTTTTTTTATTTCAGGTTTTTCAATTACCATATCCAAGCTTTGAATTAAAAAATCACGCTCATCATTCCATAAAATACTATTTTCGCAAAGTTCTTCTGCGGTAAAAATGCCATTGATCATTCTACTTGGAACAATCTCCTGTTTTCTATTTACTATTAAATTTGCTTGGTTTAAATCTTCTACACCATCGTATTCATACAAACGGTACTCTTCAATTATTTTTATAAGTACTTCCGGATAATAAGCGTAAGTAGCATAACCATATTTTTTTAAGCCCTGGCACCAGCCCCTGTAATCGGTAACCTTTAATTTAAACAAGCTGTTGTATCTGTCTCGCGATGTTAAAAAATGACTGTGGTCGACATAAGATTCTTTTATAGTGTTATATTTTCTAAAACATTCATCATAATCATCATCACTTTTACGAATAGTATCACCACCCCATTGTGTGTGACATTTAATGCCAAAATGATTGTTTGATCGTTTAGCTAAAACACTGTTGCCACATCCGCTTTCAAAGATAGCCTGGGCAAGCGTTACGCTGGCAGGTATCTTATGTTCCAGCATTTGGTCAACGGCCTCTTTCGCAAAAGTGTTGATATACGAGTAAGCTAATGCTTGCGGGGGTTGTGCATTAATTTTGAGTGTTAAAAACACCAGTAAAAAGCCAATATTTGCCGCAGAACATTTAATTATAACAGCTATTGAAAATGTGCCTTTTATCATCTATATTTACAAATATAGAGAGGCACTTAGAGCCTTTTTTGTGGGATTTATTTTAATATTAACAAAGCACTTTTAACAATGTACAGATCTATCATTTTAGCATCTTTTATGGGAGCAATGGCTATATCCCTTTGCGCTCAAAATAAATATAATTACCCCTCAACAGGCAAAGTTGATCAAACAGATGATTATTTTGGGACAAAAATTGCCGATCCATACCGCTGGCTGGAGGATGACAAATCTCCAAAAACAGAAGCCTGGGTAAAGGAAGAGAATGCTGTTACCGAAGAGTATTTAAAAAAGATACCTTTTCGTGAAAAAATAAAGAACCGATTAACTGACCTTTGGAATTTTAATAAACAAACAGCGCCATTCAAAAAAGGCAAATCATTTTTCTGTTATAAAAATAATGGGCTACAAAATCAAAGCGTTCTTTACATTCAAAAATCTTTGGAAGATAAAGGCGAGATATTGTTAGATCCAAATACATTATCAAAAGACGGAACGGTTTCTTTAAGTGGTATTGCGATATCTAAAAATGGTAAGACGTTGGCTTATGGCATTTCAAAGGCTGGCAGCGATTGGGTAGAGATTCATTTCAGAGACATAACAACAAAAAAAGATCTGCCCGATGTTATTAAATGGGTAAAATTCAGTGGTATGAGCTGGAAAGGAAATAGCCTTTACTACAGTCGTTACGACGAACCAACAGGAAGCGCTTTATCTCAAAAAAATCAATTTCATAAAGTGTACCTTCATCAATTAGGCACTAAACAAATACAGGATGTTTTGGTTTTTGAAGATAAAACAAAGCCAGATTACAATTTTAGTGCAGGTGTTACAGATGATGAGAACTATTTAACGTTATCTATTAGCCAAACAACAAGCGGTAATAAATTATTAGTAAAAGATCTTACAGATCCAAAAGCAAAATTTGTAACTGTTGTAGATAATTTTGATTCAGAAATACATGTCATTGATAATATTGGCAAAACCTTTTATGCGCGCACCAATGCAAAAGCACCTAAATACAAAGTAATTTCTTTTGAGATAAGTGCTCCGGAAAAATGGAAAACACTTATTGCTGAAGAATTTAATTTATTAGAGAGCGCATATTTATGTAATAATAAAATTCTTGCTGCTTACTTACAAAGTGCTTGTTCAAAATTGAAAAGTTTTAGTTTGGCGGGAAATTTAGATAAAGAAATAGAGTTGCCCGGCATTTGCAAATTAAGTGCTTTTAACAGCGATAAGACCTATAATTTTGCCACCTACAGTATTGCGCAATACACAGGTCCTGAGCAAACCTATTATTTAGATGCAGAAAGCTGGCAAAGCACACTGATCTTTAAACCTCAGTGTGCGTTTGAATCGGAGAAATATATTACCGAACAGGTTTTCTTTCCTTCAAAGGATGGTGCAAAAATATCTATGTTCATTACACACCGCAGAGACATTGATAAAAATGAAAAAACGCCATGTTTTGTGTATGGTTACGGAGGATTTAATATTTCACTTTCGCCGGAGTTTAGAATTGATCGCGCTGTATTTTTAGAAGCCGGCGGTATTTATTGTGTGCCTAATTTGCGCGGTGGCGGCGAGTATGGCGAAGAGTGGCATAAGGCCGGAACCAAATGTAATAAACAAAATGTGTTTAATGATTTTATTGCGGCCTGTGATTTTTTAGTAAAAAATAAATATACCTCTTACCATAAAATTGCTATTCATGGTCGCAGCAACGGTGGTTTATTAATTGGTGCAGTTATGACACAGCGCCCTGATATTTGTAAAGTAGCATTGCCAACTGTAGGTGTTTTAGATATGCTG
Organism: Bacteroidia bacterium; assembly: GCA_016787705.1. GTDB lineage: Bacteria > Bacteroidota > Bacteroidia > B-17B0 > Aurantibacillaceae > Aurantibacillus. Next base: position 170,521 of record JAEUTP010000027.1, read on the forward strand.
CGTTTTCATTTATTTACCATTGGCCGCGCTTGGACAGTTGATTATGGTTGCAGCGAGAACCAGGAAGATTTTAAATGTTTGTACCAATACTCACCGTTGCATAATGTAAAACCGGTTAGTTACCCGGCAACAATGGTTTTAACGGGAGATCATGATGATAGGGTTGTGCCGGCACACTCGTTTAAATTTGCAGCAACACTTCAAAAAAATAATACTGGTGAAAATCCCATGCTCATACGCATTGATGTAAATGCAGGGCATGGTGCAGGGAAACCCACCGCAAAACAAATTGATGAATTTAGTGATATGTGGAGTTTTGTGTTTTATAATTTAGATATGTACCACTAACAAAATAAAAACAGATAAAATGAGAAAGATTATTTTAGCCGTAATTGTGTTTTTTAGCATAACAGTTATTAACGCACAAAATTTAAAGTATCACAAAGTTTTAATGCAGGGTGATGAGAATCTTGCAAAAAACTTATTGCAATTGGGGATTACTATCGATCACAGTGATGTGCAGGAGGGCGGTATAGCAGCAGAGATAAGCGATTCAGAACTGCAGGTTTTAAAAGCCAATGGCATTAAACATAAAATACTTATTTACGATCTCGCTACATTTTATGAAGCGCGTAATAAAGCAGATGTGTTGTCTAAGTCTTCATCAATGCCGCCAACAGTTTGTAATGCGCCAAACATTGCCAAGCCAACTTATTTTCACTTAGGAAGCATGGGTGGTTATTTTACATGGAATGAAATGAAAGTGATACTGGATAGTATGGCTTTATTGTATCCAAATTTGATTACTATTAAGCAGCCATTAAGTCCGCAAAGTATTGAAGGGCGTGATATTTACTGGGTGAAGATAAGCGACAATCCGAATGTAGATGAGGCAGAACCGGAAGTATTGTATACTGCATTGCACCATGCGCGCGAAGCAGCAAGCCTATCGCAATTGATATTTTACATGTGGTATTTATTGGAGAATTACGCAACAAATGTAGATATTAAAGCAACCGTAGATAATGCAGAATTGTTTTTTATTCCTTGTGTAAATCCGGATGGATATGTTTATAATCAAACTACAAATCCAAATGGTGGTGGCATGTGGCGTAAGAACAGAAGAAATAATGGTTCTACTTTTGGTGTAGATCTAAACAGAAATTATGGCGATCATTGGGGTTTTGATAATATAGGCTCTTCACCAAACAGCAGTAGCGATACTTACAGGGGCACGGCAGCATTTAGCGAACCTGAGACCCAGGCTGTAAGAGATTTTTGTAATACACGTCAGTTTGCAACGGCATTAAATGCCCACACTTACAGTAATTTGTTGATCTATCCATGGGGCTATCTTCCAAGCATCTACACTCCTGATAGCGCTACTTTTGTTAACTGGAGTGTTTTGTTAACTGAAGATAGCAGATTCTTATATGGTACCGGAGATCAAACCGTAAACTATGTAACAAACGGTGATAGTGATGACTGGATGTATGGAGAACAAACTACAAAACCAAAAATATTATCTATGACGCCTGAAGCAGGTGCAGCTAATGATGGTTTTTGGCCTTTAGCTTCACGCATAATTGATATTTGTAAAACTACATTCACGCAAAATTACAATCTTGCAAAATGTGTAGCCAAATTTGCCGTTGCAAAAGATACACGCGATAAATTCTTAAGTGGTAATGGTTATTTAAATTATAGTTTACAACGCTTAGGATTACAGGCAGGTACTTTTACGGTTTCAATAGTTCCGGTAGGTGGAGATATTTCTTCCGTTGGTGCACCAAAAATATATTCAACATTAACGCAAAATCAAACCATTCAGGATTCAATTTCTTTTGTATTAAATACAGGTTTAACACCCGGGCAAACTGTAAAGTATGCAATTGGTGTAAACAATGGAGCTTTTACACGTTTAGATACGGTAACAAAAATTTATGGCACGCCTGTAACACTGGTGTATGATAATGGTAGCTCAACAGTAACCAACTATACAACTTCAGGTACGTGGGGTTTAAGTACAACCAAATTTGTATCACCTCCAAATAGTATTACCGAAAGTCCTACAGGAAATTATACCAGCAATCAAACAAAATCTATTACCTTAAAAAATCCAATGGTATTAACAAATGCCGTTTATGCGCATTTACAATATTACACACGTTTTGAATTGGAGAAAGATGGAGATAAAACACAAATTTTAATTACAACCAATAACGGTAGTACCTGGACACCTTTATGCGGGCGTTATGAAACATCACCAGCATCGTTTGGTGGAACCAATCCAATTTACGATGGATTTCAGGATGCATTTGTAAAAGAAGATATTGATCTTTCTTTGTACCTTGGTCAAACTATCAAATTAAGATTTTTATTTAATTCAGATCCGAGTATCAATAAAGATGGGTTTTATTTTGATGATCTTTGGATCCGCATTATTCAATCCGGCCCCGTGGGTGTTGCAAAAAATGTTTTGGTTGGCGATCATATTGTATTAAGTCCAAACCCATCAAACGGTAATTTTAATTTAGCAAACCCGGATGGCATTGCGGTAGATGTAACTGTTTTTAATTCGTTAGGACAATTGGTTTACCAGCAGCAAAGCAATACTGCTTTAAATTCAAACATTAATATTGATAACCAGCCTGCGGGTATTTATTTTGTAAAAATAAAAGCGGGTGGAGAAGAAGTGGTGAAGAAAATTATAGTTGAAAAATAATAAAAGTGAACAGTAAAAAGAAAAAAGAATATTTTAAAAGATCCTTTGCGGGCCTTTTTATGCTGCTTTTTACTGTTCTCGCATTTAAATTTTTGTTTTTTACTTCATTTATCAAGTCACATAAAAAAGATTTCAGGAAGCAATTAATTGAACAAAGCAGTGAGAGTGTTTTTGACCTTAAAATAGCTTTAAATGAAGTTTTAGTTGACAAACCGGGTTTTGACTGGAAAGAAAAAGGCAAAGAGCTGGTTATAAATGGTGTGTATCATGAAGTTGTAAAAATTAAAAAATTTAAAGATCATGCAATAGTATCACTCATTGAAGACTCTCAGGAAAACGAATTGTTTAATAAGTATTTTTGTTTGAATAAAAATATGCAGAACGAATATTCAGATCTGATGAAATTATTATTAGATTTTAATTGTATTGAACAGCAAACAGCTTATAACATCCATACGTATTTCGTAAATTGCAAAAATGTAAGCCAGGATTTTATGTTTACTGAATTTGATTATTTTAATAAACTTATTAAACCACCTCAAAAACTTGTGATATAACTCTAAAGTCGCAAGCTTAAGTTAATTACTTAAGTATTTAATAATTTTTAAATAATTTAAAATGAATAAATTTTTATGCCTGCTATTGGCGTGGCTATCTTTTAGTGCCCTGGGTCAAAATATTATAATAAGAGATAATTCTACCAGAGAGCCTATTTATAATGTATCTATTAAAGATAAAAATAACAACATGGCAATTACCGATATAAAAGGGGTTGCTAATATTAATACACTTGATAAAACTGATTCTTTATTGTTATATAATGCAGCGTATTCAAGTAAAAAAATAATATTTAACGGCGAGAACATGCTTGTTGATCTTTCAGCAAAATTATTTCAGTTGGATGAGATAATTTTTTCAGCGAATAGAAAAGAAGAAAAAAAAATCGATGTTCCTTATACGATAGAAGTTGTAAAGCAAAAGGATATTGAATTTGCTAATCAACCTACTACAGGTGAAGTAATGCAAAACACGGGTGCTGTTTTTGTTCAGAAAAGTCAAATGGGGGGAAGCAGTCCTGTTTTAAGAGGTTTTGAAGCAAGCCGTGTTTTAATGGTAGTTGATGGTGTGCGTATGAATAATGCTATATATCGTTCAGGGCATTTACAGGATATAATTACAATTGATGCTAATATGCTGGATAGGGCAGAGATTATTTTTGGTCCCTCATCAACCATCTATGGTAGCGATGCGCTTGGAGGTGTAATGCATTTTTATACAAAAAATGCACAGTTTAGTCAGGATGATAAAATGCTTGTAAAAGTTAACGGTATGGGCCGTTATGCAACTGCAAATAAAGAAACAACCGGGCATCTTGATTTTAATCTTGGTTGGAAAAAATTTGCGTCGCTTACAAATATAACGTATACAAAATTCGATGATCTTATGAGTGGTTCAACAAAATTAACCGGGTATTACAAAGGCTGGGACCGACAATACTATTCACAACGTTTTGGTGATAGAGATAGTATGATCGCTAATAGCAATGATAATTTACAGGTAGGTACAGGTTATGATCAATTAGATATTATGCAACGTTTTAATATTAAAACAGGAGAACATCTTACACATAACATAAATTTTCAGATGAGTCAATCAAGTGATGTGCCAAGGTACGACCGTTTAACTGAGATCGCTGCCGGCAAATTACGTTTTGCTGAATGGAAATACGGTCCGCAAAAACGTTTGCTGGGGGCTTACACTTTAAATTTTGATGGGAAGACAAAAGTATCTGACAATATAAAAGTGATACTTGCTTATCAAAAAATTGAGCAGGATAGAATTACACGCAGGTTTCAAAATAACAATCGTGTTTCGCAAATGGAAGATGTAACCGTTCTTTCTACTAATGTGGATGTGTATAAGAATATCAAAGAAAAACATGAATTACGTTATGGTCTTGAACTTACAAGTAACGATGTACAATCAACTGCAAATAATTTAAATATTGTAACAAATTCAGTGAGCCCTGCTGCCACACGTTATGCTGATGGTGGGAGTAAAATGAGTTCCGCAGCGATCTATATCTCTCATGCCTGGGAAGTCAATGAAAAATTTGTTATCACCGATGGATTGCGGTTTACAGGTTCAAAATTAACTTCAACCTTTAACGATACTACTTTTTACAAATTTCCATTTAAAACAGTAGATCAAAAAAGTAAGGCTGTAACAGGCTCACTTGGATTTACATGGAAAGATAATAATAATTATAAAGTATCTTTTTTAGTTAATACGGGCTTTAGAACCCCAAACGTTGATGATATGACTAAGGTATTCGCAAGCGCAGGTACAATATTAGTAGTTCCAAATCCTGAGATCAAGCCGGAATATGCCACTAATTTTGAATTAGGTATTAGCAAGATATTTGAAGGGCGATATAAGTTTGACATGACAGGATTTTATACTGTTTTAGAAGATGCTTTAGTTCAGCGCGATTTTAAATTTAATGGACAAGACAGCGCATTATTTAATGGAGTGAAATCAAAAGTACAGGCAATGCAAAATGTTGACAGGGCTTATATTTATGGTTTTACAAGTGGTGTTCAATTTGATTTTAATGATAATATTTCGTTTAAAAGTATCATTAATTATACATATGGCAGATATGTGGATACGAGAAAAGATACAGTTGTTCCATTGGATCACATTCCACCTGTATTTGGCCAAACAAGTATTATTTATAAAGCAAAAAGTACAGATGTTGAATTTTTTGTTAGATATAATGGTAAAAAGGCGAGTGCAGATTATAGCGCCAGTGGGGAAGATAATGCGGTTTACTCAGCAGATCCTGCTAAAGGTTACATGCCTGCCTGGTTTACTTTAAATATTAGAGCGGGCTATAATTTTACAAAAAATATTAGATTAAATGTTGCATGCGAAAATTTAACAGATAATCGTTACCGCGTTTTTGCGAGCGGTATAAACGCTCCGGGCAGAAATTTTATTATTAGTTTAAGATATAAAATATAAGTTTTAAATAACCTTTCTTTAATAAAAGGCGCTTATCTTTATAGGCGCCTTTTTATTTATACAACTAAAAAACATTTGTATTTTTACTATATGACTGAATACATTATTATATGTTTAGCCGCTTTTATTGCTTCGGGCCTCACTTTTTTCTCAGGCTTTGGGTTGGGAACCATTCTTGTTCCTGTATTTGCTTTATTTTTCCCTATTGAACTTGCTATTGCATTAACGGGTATCGTTCATTTTTTTAACAGCGTGTTTAAATTATTTTTAGTAGGACGTAATGCAGATAAAACAGTCCTTATTCGTTTTGGCATCCCTGCTGTTATCGCAGCTTTTGGCGGCGCATGGCTTCTCGTTCATATACCAGATGCTAAACCATTATTTAGTTATGAATTATCAGGAAAAGTTTTTGAAGTGTATCCGATAAAATTTATAATTTCATTGCTGCTTATCTTTTTTGCAATTCTTGATATGATTCCGTTCTTTAATAAGTTTGAATTCGGAAAAGAAAAATTACCATTGGGTGGAATACTTAGCGGTTTTTTTGGCGGCTTATCAGGCAACCAGGGAGCGCTGCGAAGCGCATTCTTAATAAAAGCCGGATTATCAAAAGAATCTTTTATTGGAACAGCAGTTGTTATTTCCTGTTTTGTTGATCTGACTCGAATTTCGGTTTACGCCACTAAATTTGTAAAAGAAGATCTAAGCAATAATATTATTTTAATCATCATCGCAACTCTATCGGCAATAACAGGAGCCATTATTGGAAATAAATTAATTAAAAAAGTAACGCTTAAATTTATTCAAACGTTGGTTGCTATTATGCTGCTTATTATAGCTCTTGCATTAGGCGCAGGGCTTATTTAGCTTTATTGAATAATTACTTTTTTAGTCACCGTTTTTGTATTGCTTTCTACACTTACTAAATATAAACCCTTTACAAAATTGCCCATATTAATTTCATAGTTCTTATTGAATACACTTGCTTTATTCTCATAAACAATCCTGCCTGAATTATCCCTTATTACAATTGCTTTAATGTTTTTAGGATCGGCAGTAAAAGTAATAGTTATCTTTTCGTTTGTTGGATTTGGATAAAAACTAAATAAAGAATTGTCTGACAATGCTTCCGGACTTTTTGTGGTGATCAAGCTTGCTCCTAAATTAATATTGTCAATATAAATTACATTACCATAATTCCCACGGTTCTGAAAAGTTATCATTACTTCAGGCTGGCCAATATAAGAACTCAAGTTAACAGTATCGGTTCTCCATTGGGTAGCCGTAGGAATAAAAAAGCCGGTATTATCAGGTGCTGTTGCTAAAACAGTATTGCTTTTTACATAAACGATATTATACGATTGTCCGCAGTTAGTTGAAACGCCAACTGCCAAAGAATCGAAGTTTACATTGTCATAACGCGCGTAAGCAACATCAAAATATAATTTTGGATTTAATACTCCAACTAAATTATAATTTTGTGTTGTGAACGCATCACGTTTTCCTAACTCAGCAAAATTATAATTATCAAAGAAAGCGCTTTCACTACTGTTACTGTATCCTCCAACAGTATTACTTTTTTGCCATACAACCTGGTTTTGTGTATCATCAAATAAGGTCCAGTTGGTTGGTGGAAATGTTCCTGTAAAAGTTTCTGTAACCGGAAGTATTAAAGAACCTGTAACTGTAATATAACTTGTTTGTGTTAAAGAAGCGGTTCCATTTGCATTTGTTACAACGAGAGTAACAGGATAAACTCCCGGAGCCGCGTAAGTAACAGACGGATTCATGGCATTAGATGACGAAGGATTGCCCCCTGCAAATGTCCATTGCCATGCTGTTGGATTGCCATAACTCATGTCAGAAAAATTTACTGTTGTATTTTGACAAATAACTTGTTTATTAACTGTAAAATTTGGTGCAGGTACCATTGATGTGTTTAAAGGTAATTCAAAAACCCCTCGACCGTAGTAACCAACGCGCAGGGCAGAAGCAGCGTTACCCGAATTGTAAATCATAAATTCCTGTATATCGGCAATGCTCGGTAAATTGTAAGTAATGTTTTGCCATGAGGCCATAGATGAATTTCTATAATATACTTTTTTTGCTGTGCAGGCATATACACTTTCGTTAGTGCTAAATTCATCATGATAAATGCGAATTATATTTAATCCGCCTGTAATTCCTGTATTGTAGTTTGTAAATGTTTGCCCTTTGTTTGTTGATCTGTAAATTGTATTTCCACACGAAACAATAACTACATTACTATTTGTTTTAATTGTTGTAATCGCAGATGCGAACGAAGTTGAACCCGGCGCAGTATATGTTGTAAATGTTGGTGTTCCGGCAAAAACATTATCGCAACGGTATAAAGTATTGTTGGAAGTAAAAGCATAAATAACAGAAGAATCTGCCCACGACGAATGCAATGCAACAACTGTATTTGTTGTTGTTCCTATTTGTGTCCAGGCCGGTGTTGCAGTTGTAACAGCATTGCTTAAATAAATATTCTGATGCGCGCAAAACGCTTTATTCGGAATTTTTTTATTGAACTCTAAATTAATATTATTGTTTGCTGCAAATGGCAAATTATAACTTGTTTCAGAACCGCTAACTGGCCTTCGATTGCCGTTTTCATAATAGTAAACTGTATTAGCACTGTTATACGAAAACAACATTTTGCTTCCCCAGTCACCGCCCCGGTTAGTGAACCAGGTTGAGTTATTTAAAAATAACTCGCCATTATCCTGTGTGCCAATACTTACAATATTGCGTTGTAATTTACTTTGCGCCGCATGATATATTTCTGTTGCTTCAATACCATCTGAACGCTGCGACCAGTTCACACCTCCGTTACGACTAATAAAAACCCCTCCGTCATTTATATTAAACAGCATATTGCTGTATTGTGGATGCTGTTGTATGCCATGCATGTCGGTATGACATTTATCCCACCAATCAGTTAATTTTGTCCATGCCACGCCACCGTTAGTGCTTTTCCAAACGCAATGTGCGGCAATGTACACTACGTTAGCATTGTTTTGATCGGCAGTCATACCAAAATTATAATCTCCCTGTCCGGGAGTACTTGCATCATAACCTACCAGGCTTTGTGCCGGATTATTATAAACTGTTGTAAAGCTGGTTCCAAAATTGGTTGATTTTAAAGTTAAGCCTTCGTTAGCAATCATCGAAATATAAACTACATTCGGACTTGCTTTGCTTACGGCCAAGCGCATTCCCTGGCCATTACTAGAAGGCACGAACACGCCATTTGTTATTTGCTGCCAGGTAGTTCCAAAATCAACCGAACGCCAGAATTCAGATGAGGTAACAGCATAAACAGTGTCGGCGCTGTTTGGTTTTAAGATCATGGCTTTAAAATCGCCACCGCTTTTTACAAGGCCCCAGTTAACTCCCGCATTATTTGTCTTATAAATTCCATTTTCTGTTGCTGCTAAAATAACCTGATTGTTAATCGGGCTCATTATTAGTTCAACTACCAGGCGGTTACCCATTCCGCTATTTGAAGCCGCCCAGGTATTGCCGCCATTTGTGCTTTTCCAAACACCAAAATCTGCATTGTAATAATTTGGATCGCCGCTGCCTAAATATAAATTATTGTTATTTGTATGATCAATGCAAATAGAAGCGCAGCTCATTTTTGGAAAATAATCGGTGCCAACATTTTGCCAGGTAGCGCCGGTATCGTTGCTACGCCATAAACCACCCGACGCAGATGTAACATAGATTCTGTTTACATTAACCGGATCAAATTTTATTTGTGTTGTTCGGCCAATGCCATTTATTTGTCCGCTGGCATTTATCGGAAAATTTATTGGCCCGTTAGCTTTCCACGATGTGGCAGGCTGGGCAAGAACGTTTGTGCTTATGCAGAAAGTCAAAAACAGTTTTAATACACTTTTCATTATTTTTCCTCCCACATTTTTAATTGTTCTTCTTTTGAAAGTATATGGCCATCGGGCTGCACATAAGGTTTTACCTGTAATTTCCAATGTTCGAACTTTTTACATTCGAGGCCGTATTTTCTATACATTTCTTTTTCTCTGCGTTTTTCGCGCATTTTCTTACGACTTTCCATTTTTTCTTCTTTGCTGGTTTCGCCTTTTGTCTGACCAATTAATTCATCTTCTTCTAAAGGTTTCTCTTTGTTTTTCCAAAATGTTTCGTAGGCTTTAATGGCTTCAAAATAATTTACGTTTGGATCTTTCATCATGTCAATCCAAGCAGGATTTTTTTTGTAATTTTTAGATTTGCTTTTTTGTGCGTTCATGAAACTGAAGCAAATAAGCAGGCAAATAGTAAGAAGATGTTTCATTTATTTAAATCGATTTAATAATATCATAAAATTAGGGATATACTTTTAATCAGACTAATTCTAAAAATATTTAGGAAATTTTTACTTTGCGTTCTTTGTGATTTATCTTTGTGTGCTTAGCGGTTAAATGATCTAACCACAAAGGCAGCAAAGATTGCGCGAAGCCCACAAAGAATTTATTTAATTACTTCTCTGCCTAAGAGTTTATTTACCCGGCTTTTAAGAATATCTAGGCGTTTGATCTCTTCTAAGATTTCGATGGATTCTTCGTATGAAATTGTTTTTAATGATTCGCGGATAGAATTGATATAAGCATTCAGTTTCCTGCTTTTAAAACTGAATAATGTTTTTTCCGCATCTTTTTTTGCAAGATCAATTTCTTTTGGAACAAGTACGCCAAAATTGATCCACTTAGGACTTACTTCATGTTTATCAATCACATGATTAACAGCAAAGCTGCTGATCAAAGGATCTGGTGATTGCAAAAAATGTTTTACATCGGGCAAGCGATGATCTTTTAATTGTTCGATATATTCATCTAATACAACTTTATATAATGGATTTTCGTAGGCTATTTCATCACGCCACAATTCAAAAATAATAAATTCGCCAAGTGTAATTTCTAACTCATGTTCTACATTCACTTCATCTTCGGCCTGCGTTGTAATTATAAGATTACCGTATTTTATCATTAGTACAAGCAAACGCTCTTCTTCAGCATCAAAACTAAAAAGCTCTTTTTCGTTCTTTTGATCCAAAAATAATTCCTCCTCAATATTCTCAGGAGTGAATTGCTGAGGTTCACTTGTAGCAGTATTAGAAGCTTTTGCGACTCCTTTCCTTCTTATCTTATTTACTTCCTGTTGAAGAATAGATTCTTCTATCTCCATAATATTGGCGCATTCTTTAATATAAATGCTGCGGATGATATTATCTGGAATAATGGCAATGCTTTCTACAAGGTCTTTAATAACGCCCGCGCGCTTTATAGGATCGTTCTTACTTTCTTCATTTAATTTTTTTGCCTTGAACTTTAAAAAATCTTCGGTATTATTTTCTAAATAATCTTTAAATTCCTGTATGGTAACTTTTCTGCTGAACGAATCCGGGTCGTCATTATCCGGAAACATTAACAGCTTTACATTCATACCTTCTTCTAAAAGTAATGGAATTGCACGGTTACTGGCCTTTTGCCCGGCCTCGTCACCATCATACAATACAACAATGTTTTTTGTAAACCTGTGTATTGATTTTATTTGCTCAACGGTTAGCGATGTGCCGCTTGATGCCACCACGTTTTCTATACCGGCCTGATGCATGGCAATAACATCCATATAACCCTCTACCAAATAACATTTATCGGCATTTTGAATGGCTTTTTTTCCCATCCATAAACCGTACAAGATCTTACTCTTATTGTAAATGTCTGTCTCGGGGCTATTAATGTATTTAGCAGTTTTTTTATCGTTGCTTAATGTTCTTCCACCAAAGGCAACAACACGTCCGCCATCGTCGTGAATAGGAAACATAACGCGGCCGGCATAACGGTCAAACAGATCGGCCTGGGTAATTTCTGTACCTTCAACATGTTTGTTGCTAACAATACTCATGCCTGTTTTGGCAAGATACTTTGGCTGGTAACTGTTTTTTACTGCGGTTACTGTAAACGCGTTTCTTTGTTCTAAACTATAACCTAACTGAAATTTTGCAATGATATCATCCCGTAGATCGCGCTCTTTAAAATAACTTAGTCCGATAGATTTTCCTTCATCGGTATTAAACATTGTTTCGGTAAAATAACGCTGCGCGTATTGCATTACAATAAGCATACTTTCACGCTCGGTTTGCAGTTCGCGTTCTTCGGGCGTTATTTCGCGCTCAACAATTTCTATATTATATTTTTTTGCTAGCCATCTTAACGCATCGGGATAAGAGAGCTGCAAATGCTCCATAATAAAATTAACAGAGTTACCCGATTTACCACAACCAAAACATTTGTAAATACCTTTTACAGGTGATACGGTAAAAGATGGGGTTTTTTCGCCATGAAACGGACAGAGTCCTAATAAATTAGCACCACGCTTTTTTAAAGTGATAAATTCACCTAAAACTTCCTCAACATGTGCGGCATCAATTATTTTTTCAACAGTGTCTTTAGGTATCACTTTTGTGGTAAATTTGGACTAATAAATATACGGCAAATTAAATGATAAAATTACGTTATTCCCTCCAAATTTTCGCCTTGTTGCTGTTAAGCGCAAGCTATATGGCTCAGGATGAAGCTAAAGAAGTTAACCCTTATAAAAAGCTTTCCAAATCGTTTTTTGGTGCTGTAAAAAGAGATATTCCAAACCGTAACGATAAATTTTTTGACACTTCATTTTATGCAAAAATAAGCTCAGCGCAAACCGATAGAACGTTAAACAATTTCAGAAGAGATCATGGTGTAATTGTGGCCATTGAAAAAACAGAGGTAGATACACAGGGCTGTAAAATGGCTACTTGCACATCTATTAAAAGCGGTAACGGTAAATTTTTATGGTATCTATATTTTGATCAGGCTCAATATATTCAAAAGTTGGCAATTGATACCTTTAGTACACAATGGTTTCATAAACCAAGGCCTGTGGCAACCAATAATTTTACAAGAAAAGAAATTTTGTTCGAAACCAATCCTTTTATAAAATTACCAGGAAGTTTATACCAGCCAAACGATCAAAAAAAATTAGCACCGGCAGTTGTATTGGTTCATGGCAGCGGGCCGCATGACAGGAACATGAGCGTGGCCCGTAACAAAATATTTTTAGACATGGCTTTGGAGCTGGTGCAAAAAGGAATTGCTGTTTTGATATATGATAAAAGAACATATGTGTATCAATACCACGATCCCTTTCCATTAGATAGTATGGATTATCAATCGGAAACAATAGATGATGCAGTGGCTGCCGTAAATTTTTTAAAGCAGCAAAAAGGAATTGATACCAATCGTATTTATATAGCAGGGCATAGTCAGGGGGCATTGTGCGCGCCATTAATGGCAAAAAAATGTAAAGTAAAAGGCTTGATCTTATTAGCGGCACCTGCAAGGCGATTGTTGGATCTTATACCCGAGCAGGTAGATTATTTAGCAAGTTTAAGAACGGTTAAAAATGAAACCGCGGAGGCACAGGATATTGCTATTAAATGGCAGGTAAATAATGCACTAAAACCCGATCTTGCTTTGTATAACAAGCAGGGCTTGCCTTTTGGCGCAGGTCCAAAATACTGGTTATTTGACAGGAATTACAAAGTATTGGATGTAGCGAAAACATTAAATACACAAATTTTATTGATACAAGGCGGAAGAGATTTTAATGTAACTAAAAAAGATTATGATCTTTGGCTGGAAGCCATGAAAGGAAAGCCGAATTTTAAAACCGCTTATTTTGAAGAATTGGATCATATGTTTTTTGAAGGAAAAGGAAAGGCGAGGCCGGAAGATGTAACAAAGTTGAATTACCCATCAGAAAAAGTGACAAATAAAATGGCGGAATTTATTAATGGGAAGTAAAGAATCTTCAACTAATTGTAAATTGACTTTTTTTGACAAATGACACTTTTTTAAATAAGCTACGAATTACACAAATTTTACAAAAAATTGTTTGAACATACAGGATTAGAATTTGTGAATTAAATATTTTGCAAGCAAGCCTAAAAAACTCACTAATTCGCGGTATCAGTATTTAGTTTTATTCGTGAAATTGGTGGCTTAAGTAGTTGTTGTACAAAATATAATTTAAGGCTTTTTGGGTGATACAAATCATTTCTTATAAGCCTCAGTAGCTTTTCTTACACTTCCGTGTTTTAATAGTAGTGCTTTTGCTTCTTCATAATTTTCCATACCGGTATTTTTCATCAGCATTTTTGCACCACGGTCTACCAACTTGTTATTACTAAGTTGCATATCAACCATTTTATTTCCTTTTACACGACCCAACTTTATCATAACAGATGTTGAGATCATATTTAATACCAGTTTTTGTGCAGTGCCGCTTTTCATGCGTGTAGATCCGGTTACAAATTCAGGCCCAACGACTACTTCTATTGGAAATTTAGAATTGGCTGCCATTTCACTTCCTGCATTACAGGTAATACAACCTGTTAAAATATTTTCGGTATTACATTTTTTTAAAGCGCCAATTACATAAGGTGTAGAGCCTGAAGCGGCAATTCCAACCACAACATCTTTTGAAGTGATATTATGTTGTTTAAGATCTTCCCAGCCTTGTTTAAGATCGTCCTCCGCAAACTCAACTGCTTTTCGTATAGCTTCATCGCCACCTGCAATTAAACCAATTACAATGCCATGCGCAATACCATATGTTGGCGGACATTCGCTCGCATCAACAATGCCGAGTCTGCCGCTGGTGCCTGCGCCCATATAAAATAAACGCCCGCCGGCAGCCATTCTTTCTACAATACCATTTACCAGTTTTTCAATTTGTGGTATTGCTTTTTCAACAGCAAGTGGTACGTTTTTATCTTCTTTATTTATATTGCCAAGAAGTTCGGCAACACTCATTTTTTCTAAATGATCGTAAAAAGAATCAGCCTCTGTTGTTTTCATTTTAAATAAATAAATAAATGGTTAAAGTTAAGTCCAAAAAAAAAGCTGCTTATTATAAGCAGCTTTTTTTTATTAAAAGATCAATGTTATTTAGTAACGATTAGTTTAGCAACACGTTTTGCTCCTGAAGTACCGTTAACATTAACAATGTACATTCCGCTTGCAAGATCTGTAGTTTGGAAAGAATAGGTAAGATCACCGCCTGCATTTAATTTTCCTAAATTCTCAGTTTTAACAACACGACCATTTATATCCATTATGCTAAGTGTAGCAGATTCTCCATCAACAGCTGCAAAAGTTACAAATACATCTCCGTTTGTTGGATTTGGATATAAACTCATATTGTTTTCAGATTTAGCAGCTGGCACTTCATCAACACCAACATAATAATTAACCTGGTAATCTTTATTGATCCAAACACCACGACCGTTAGTTGCAGCTAAAATAGCTCCGCTATTGTAACAATCCCACGATCTCATTACCTGTTGTTTAAGGTCAAATACCTGTAACGGTGGTAATTGATTGTTATTTGCATCAACCCATGTTGGCGTGGCAGCCGTAATATCATCTGTTCTGTAAACACCAAAATCTGTTCCAACAAACACTTTTTTGTTATCAGATTTTTCCATTAAAGAGCAATATAATTTTGTTGTTGGTAAACCTGTACCGTTTTTAGATACAAGAGCAACGTTAGTTGAGTTACATTTTCTAACATCAGCAACTGTGCTGTACATGATTTTTGTTCCTGAAGGATCATCAAAAGTAACAGCAATAGCTTTATCGTCATTAGTAACACTAATACCTGTAATTATCTTAGTGTATGGTCCGCCTAATAAAGCAGTTCTGTAAGGCGAACGTGGGTTATGTTTAGTTCCATCAGGTGCAACAGTGTTAGAGAAAGTAAATACATTAGTATGTAATTTACCTGAGTAGCTTTTTGCAGTTGAATCCAATAATGCATCTAAATAAGATACACGGTATAAGAATTTATTACCACTTAAAGCATCGTTTGTAGCATAATATAATTCAGTACCATTTTTACTCCACTCTAAAGCAGTAACAGTACCGCTAACAGCTACTGTATTTGAAGCGCCTGTTAATTTGTTACCCGCAGCATCAGTTGTTAAACATTTGTCAGCACTAACATTAATTAAGCTTAACGGATTATTTAAGCTTAATGGCGCGTTTGAAACATAAACGTTAGCTCCATAACCCATTGCCATCCTTGCTGAGGTTCCCATTTCCATTTTAACCGGTTTGTTATTTGGAGGAACGGCTGCTAAGAAATAACCAATATTATTTGATGTAGTTACTAAAGGTAAAATTGAAGTTGTGCTTGTATTTGCACCTATTGCTGTATTAGAGCTTAAGCCCAGTAAAGTATAAGTAGTAGGACCTGTAGTTGGTGTTGTAACTGTAAATACAGGTGTTGATTGATTAACATTACCCGGCATTAAATTATAAGTAGATGAGTTTACTGTGCTATACGTATCCTGCGAAGTTAGAGTACCAGTACCAGTTTCTGTTATAGTATAATTTGTAGTGGTAGTTGGTGTTACCACAAAAGCAGTAGTAGTTTGTGTAACATTTCCTGGCTGCAAATTATATGTTGGATTAGAAATTGAAGCTGTACCTGCAGGAACAGCGTTGATAGTATATGTTACAGGTTTTGCAGAAGTAGTATAAGTACCGTACGCATATATACTGTAGTTAGTTGTTGTAATTGGTCTAACAATAATGCTTGGACTTGAAGAAGGTGTGCTGGATATATTGCCGGGCATTGCTACAAATGTTGGATTTGTAACACCCACAGTATTTGTTGCAGTAATTGTATAAGCAGGTTGAGAGTTTCCGTATTGCCAGCTTAATGAATTAGTTAATACGGCAGAGTAGGTTGCTGTTTTTGTTGAGATTTTATCGTCTACAACTGTAACAGTGCTTCCTGCTGGAATCTTATAAAAGACTGTACAAAACACACGGTAATAGGCTGCAAAATCGGGTACTGATGCGCTGCTGGATTGCGTTTTTGTTGCAAATGGAGGAGCTGTAAATGTTACTGTAATATTATCTAATAAACTTGTTTGATTTAAAACAACAGAAGTATTTCCCGGAACAACAGGACCGGTTTGTTGAAGGATAGCAGGTGTTGTAGTACCTGCCGATGGAACGGTATATGTATTAGATAACTTGATCATGATATCTTTTTTGTCAGTTCCCGTAAAGCCCGGAGCGTTTGCAGCAGAGCCTGAAAGCGGTAGTAATACAGTACCTGTTCTGATAGCTATACTATCAATTAACGCCGAAGAACTTGATCTGGCAGCTGAAAATGAGAAGGTAGTTTGTGTTGTTAAAGTAGAAACACCGATCATTGAAGCAGCGAAACGTAAACTATCATTGTAAAACACTGCTGAATCGGGGTTAACGGTAGTTTGACCATAAGTTTCCCACATTTTAAAAGGAGTTCCTGTTGCATTATAAGTTGTATTATCAAAAGGTACGATGGTTTGTAATCTCGAATTTACCAATAAATCTACCTGAACCGGATCAGATGATTTTACATCTGTTGATCTGAATAACTTACCGGCACCTTGTGTAAAATATGCGGCGCTTGGAAGTATCTTCGAAAATTCTGATTGGTAAACGTCACCACTACTATAAACACTTTCTTGAGTTACATTAGGATAATTACCACTAAAGTAATTTAAGCCGTTACCACCTGTTCCTCCGATAAAACCAGAATAAGGGATAACCTGTGTACCCGGCGCCGAGTTAGAATTACCAGCAGATAAAGGGAAACGCTCAATGCTTACTGAATTGAACTGACCGGTAATTAAACCTTTATAAAATGGCTGGAAGCTGGTTAAACCAAACGTGCCGTTTAAAACATCAGTAGATCTGTAAATACCTGCATCTGTAACAAAAAAGAATTTAGAGATCGAGTTTCCTGATTTAATAAATTCGATATCATGAATATTTCTGGCTAAAAAGAATTGCGAGTTGGGAATAAAGGTTACACCTTTTTTAGTCCATGTACCAACCGGGTTTGAATTTGGCCCACCGGTTCTTTTCCAATAATAAAATTGGTAACTACCAATATATAACTGGTCAGAATCAAAAGGGTCTACTTTAATTACCTGTGCATAATCACCTGATGCAGCTGTGCCGCCAATAACGACTGTACCAAAGTTTTCACCATTCATTAATGGATCTAATTGAGAAGAACCTTGTAAGATTAAACCCCATGTTGCACCTGCATCATAAGATACAAATAAGCCTTTTAAATTTGGAGAAGCCGGTGCACTGTTACCTGCAAATTTGCTAGCGCATGATGCGTAGATAACTGAATTGTTAGAAGGAGCAATAGCTAATTCGATACGCCCATAAATATCATTTTGCAATAATGGAGAGTTTAAAGTTGTTAATTGAGAAAAAGAGCTTAGTTGATTATCGCTTGATTTATAAACTTTAGATGCTTCAGCAGCTGCCGCAGGCCCAATGGCAGTTTCATTTCCTTGTGAACAATATAAAATACCCGAGTTGTCAAATTTAACATCCTGGCCGCTTACCAAAGTACTTGATGGCGTTGTTCCGGGAGCTATATTAAATGAAGTACCACCATCTGTTGAGACCATAATACCTTTATTAGTTGCCAATGCAATAATATTAGCACTTGAAGGGCTGCAGGCTACACGGTTAATAACAGTACCTACCAATGTACTTGAAGCAACAAGGTCTAAATTAGTACCATTAACACGATATAAACCTGTACCGGCTTGCGCTTTTAATTTTTGGCCCGGTCTTAAAAAACCTTCACCTGTAGCAACATATATTTTGCCATCGGCAGCCTGGGCTATATAACTAATATTTAATTGGTTATTTGTTAATGGAACAGCGCTCCAGTTAACACCACCATCATTGGTATAAAAAAGACCGCTCGATGCACTTCCTACATACATGGTATTTCCAGATGCGTCGTTCTTATCAACTATCATGTTTCTTGACCTTCCGGCGTTATATATAGGTCCCGCCTGAGACCAGCTCTGAGCTTCAACAACACCTGTTAAACCTGCCAATGCAACTATAGCAACGGTTTTTACTAATTTTTTAGAGAGATATTTTATCATACCAAAATGGTTTTTACACTATTAATAAATTTTAACAAAAATGTTTATTTTTTATCATAAAACAAAACAAAGTTGATTACTTTTTTTAAAAAAACATATAATTCTTTTAAAAGTGGCAGCTTTTATCTAATTACTGGTTAAAATTAATAAAAAAGCCCGCAAAAGGTATCCTTATGCGGGCTTTAAATTTTAACCTTTTGTTTAATATCTCTCTAAATGAGAGAAGAAAAAGTTTGATTCGATTGCAGCATTCTCATCGCTATCGCTACCGTGTACGGCATTTGCAGCAATTGATTTTGCAAATAGTTTACGAATCGTTCCTTCATCTGCTTTAGTTGGATCGGTTGCACCAATTAATTTACGGTAATCGGCCACAGCATTATCTTTTGCAAGAACTGCCGCAACAATTGGCCCGCTGCTCATATATTCGGTTAACTCACCATAAAACGGGCGCTCTTTATGCACGGCATAAAAATTACCTGCTTGTTCTTTGGTTAAACGCATGTATTTCATTGCAAGAATGCGGAATCCTGCTTTGTTTATCATTGCTAAAATTGGTCCGATGTTGTTTGCTTCAACAGCATCCGGTTTAATCATTGTAAAGGTTATATTACCTGCCATCTTTTTAAATTTAAGGCTGCAAAGATACAAATCCACTAATTTTAAACAAGCATTAAATTGCCATTTTGAATTTATTTCACTTTTTTATTTAAAGCAGGAGTATTAATTTAGCAATATCTAAACATTTATAATCTTAATACATGAAGCGAATATTTACGTTTATTTTAGCAATATCTACAGTACTTGCCATCGCACAGGCACCAACAACATGTTCTATCGATCCTGCCTTTTTGGCCATGAACAAAGCCGGCATCTGGCCTGATAGTGCTACTAATTTTATGCAGGGTACTGTTGGCATGCCATACGGGCAAAACATTACAGTGCGTGTACCAAAAGACACCGTACAAAGTTCTATTACTATTTGCTTTAATCGTATAGAATTAAGTACGCCAACTTCCTATACAAATTTTGCTTTGCCTCCGGGTCTTAGCTTTTTAGCAGGACCAACGGTTACTAACACTACCGGTACTTTTAAATACCCCGGCAATGCGAGCAGTTGCTCAGTAATTTCGGGTACACCAACCGTTGCAGGTACCTATACGTTGCAATTTAAAGTACAGCCTTATTTAACACCATCTATTGCAGGGCCTTGCCCAAATACCCCTAACTACAATAGCGGGTCTGCTTCGTTATCTCCGGCAACAACTTTAAGTTATTATATTATTAAAATAAATCCGGCAGTGGGTATTAAAGAAGAAGTTAATTCAAAATCTTTAAATGTATCAAACAGTCCAAACCCTTTTAATGCAAAAACAACAATTAAATTTAATGTAAAAGATGAGGCCAGTGCAAAAATAAGCGTGTATAATTTATTAGGTGATAAAATTTTTGAAGACAAGATCAAAACAACTTATGGCGATAACAGTTATGAGTTAGATGGATCGAACTGGAGTAATGGTATGTATTTATACACCATTCAATACAAAAATTTTTCTGAAACAAAACGAATGGTACTTAGTGCAAACCGTTAATGAGTAGTCAGGCATTCGAATTATTAATTTTAGGTTCTTCGTCCGCAAGCCCCACTTCTGAAAGAAATCCAAGCGCTCAGTTACTAAATATAGCTGAGCGTTATTTTTTAATTGATTGTGGCGAGGCCACGCAAATTCAGTTACGCAAATTCAGAGCAAAATTTCAGTCCATAGATCATATTTTTATTTCGCATTTGCATGGCGATCATTTTTTTGGTTTGCCCGGACTACTAAGCAGTATGCACCTTTTGGGACGTAAGCAGGATATTACTATTTATTGTCCCAAAGAATTAAAAGATGTTATGGATCTGATGAATAAAGTTTCGGATACACATTTTAATTTTACAGTTAACTGGATATTTACCAATAATGATACATTAAATTTAATTTTTGAAGATGATAAGGTGGAGGTATATTCTTTCCCATTAAAACACCGTATTTATTGCACCGGTTTTTTATTTAAAGAAAAACCTTTACCGAGAAAAATTGATAAATATAAATTGGATAAACACAACGTTTCTACAGCAGATATTCCGAAATTAAAAAACGGATATGATGTGGTGAATAAAGATGGCGTTACAATAAAAAATAACCAGGTTACTATTAGTGCAAGAGATGCTAAAAGTTACGCGTATTGCAGCGATACTATTTATTTACCTGAAATAGTGCATTGGGTAAAAGGTGTGGATGTATTGTACCATGAAAGCACTTTTTTAAATGACAAAAAAGATAGGGCAGAGAAGACCTATCATTCAACAGCCGAACAGGCCGCGCAAATTGCCAAAGCCGCCAATGTTAAACAATTGTTATTAGGGCATTTTTCGGCCAGATATGGCGACCTGGATCAGTTTGTAGCAGAGGCCTCGCCGGTTTTTGAAAATTGCCTGTTAGCAACCGATGGTAAAAGGATAACGATTTAACACATTTTCCACCTTTTTTCGTTATATTTGTCACACAAAATCATGATCAAAGTATTAATAGCTGATAAAAATTTCCTTTCAAGAGTTGGTTTAGAACTTCTGGTGGGTGAATTAAAAGGGTTTGAATTGGTGCCAACAGTTTGTGGCGACAAGCACGATCTTATCAGCCAGTTACAACTTTCAAAACCACATTTACTGATCTCCGATTTTACTTCTTTAGGTATTGAAACTGATGAATTAAAAAGTATCGTAAAAAAATTTCCGAAAATTAAATTTTTAGTGATAACGGAAATGTTATCTAAAAATGATCTTACAAGAGTAATGGATAGCGGTATTACCAGCTATTTATTAAAAGATTGCGATAAAACAGAAATTTTAGAAGCAATAAATTCTACCATTAAAGGTGAGAAATTTATTTGCGGAAAAATTATTTCGTATTTAACAGCGGCTAAAGAAATTAAAACTACCAATTCGTTTATTAAATCATTGGGCTGCGATGGCATGTCGGTTACAGAGCGCGAGATAGATATTATTCGCGGTATTGCCGAAGGTTTATCAAATAAATTAATTGCTGATAAATTAAAATTAAGCACACATACTGTAAATACACACCGCAAAAATATTATGAGCAAATTAGGTGTAAACAATACCGCCGGTGTTGTAATGTTTGCTGTAAAAAACCAGTTGCTTGAAACGAACTTTAGTTTGTTTGAATAGTACAGCCTCATCCCCGCCTTCTCCAAAGGAGAAGGAGCTTAGCACTTCCAAGCAGAAAAGGACTTCAAAACTTAATTTTTTTTATAATAAATAAAACCACAGGTTTTATTATTATGTTTTTCTTTTATTTATTTTTTTTGAATTATTCCACCGTTCTCATCAAGAAGAGGATAAGCTATATGCCTTTGTGTTTAAAATTAAATCATTGTGAACTTCGTGCTTTCTTTGCAAACTTTGTGGTTAAACTTGCTTCGCGAATTTACGCTTACGTAAAAAGAATTGTATCAATCCAAATAAAATCAATAACATTACCGGCATTAAAACATTTATCATTTGCCATTTACCCCGTTGTGTGGTAATTTTCTTTTTATCCAATAAACGTAATGTAACTTCGCGCGAACGCAATTGTAACATGCCCTCATCGTCCAATAAATAATTTACACAGTTTAATAAAAATGTTTTGTTGGCGTATTGCTGGTTGGTGGCACGGTCATATCCCAGTGGAACAGGTTTATTAGACATTCTAATAAAATCATTTCTTGCAATATCACCATCTGCAACAACAATCATTTTTGTTTTCTTACCTTTTTCAATGTATTTATGTTTTGCATTAAAAGCAGAGTCTGTTAAAAATACGCTTAGCATCCGGTTCTCAGCAAAGCTTGTAAATTCTCCTTCAAGCAAACAGGCCACCGGCACATAAGAGTTCATGAATTGCGATTCTTTTGGCGGGATCTGCACACTCGAATAATAAATACGTGCAGGTGATGGTGTAATTTTTGTGTAACGGGATGTGCTTAACAAGATGGTTTTTTTAATTCCTTTTGCAGTTAGTGTATCTATCGAACTAACGTAATCTAATTTTATAAGATCCAGATTTTTTACAATGGGATGATTGCCGTCAGGTAAAACCAATGGGGCATAAGGCCATGGAAATAATTTAAAATTAGGCTGACCTTTTGTAAAACCAACATTTAAAGGGATGGAAGCACATTGAAAATCCTGCAATAACTCAGTATTTAAGCGCACACCGTATTTAAATAACATATTATCTAAATTTAGCGGACGAGGCAAACCCAAGGTAAAACCTTTTTGCAATAAGGTATCGCGGTTTATACCTACAGGGTCGACTAACCATAATACCTTACCACCACGCATAATATACTGGTCAATAATGTACTGATCGGCTTGTGAAAAAGCGCTATCCGGTCCGGCAATAACAATAGCGTCGCTTTGATCCAAAGCACCCAGCTTTCCTAAAATGGGCGTGCGGTTAACATCGTAATATTCTGAAAGCGCACGGGCAAATTCCATTATATGCAAAGTGTCTAATTCGTAGTGGCCGTTAATAAAAGTTACTTCCTGTTTCTTATCACGCTGTAATTTGCGAATGGTATTGGTTAAACTATATTCTAATTCTTTTACAGAGTTGTTTACCGACACTTCATAATCGGTATTATCCTGGCGGTTAAAAATTTTCCAGACAGCTTCCTTGTTCTTGTGACTAACAATAGCGCCCGGCCATATTAAAGATTGGGTGGCCTTATCTTTATTTTTTTCATAGATCTGTTCGGGCACTAATCCTTTTTCATACAATTGTTTTTCGAGAGCCGATTTTTCATCTGTATTTAAACCCTCACCCGGTACAATAAATTCATATTGAATTTGATTGCCTGAATAAGCCCTGAACTCATCTAAAATTTCTTTAGCTTCATTTTTTAAACGCGTAAAGCTTGGGTTAAAATCACCATCAAAATAAACTTTAAACAACACTTCATCATCTAAATTCTTTAATAAAGTTCTAGTAGATTCTGCAAGGGTGTAGCGCTTTTCAGAAGTTAAATCGAAACGTTTAAAATAAAATGTACCAATAAAATTTACAAGCACAATAATAGCCAGCAAAACCACCAACGACAAAATATCGCGACGCTTATTTTTTGAAGCATTTATTTTTTTCTCTGCTACCATTTCCTGCTTTCTAAAACGAGTTTGGTTAACAAATTAAAAAGGGCAATTACACTTATAAAATATAAAGCATCGCGGGTATCAATAACACCGCGACTCATGCTCACATAATGATCATTTAATCCCAAACCTTTAAAAAAGGCATCGTACTTGCCAAATAATCCGCTTTGCGCTATAAATTCGAAACCGATGTAACAGAAAAAACATAAAAGCAATGCAATAATAAAGGCAATTACCTGGTTCTCGGCAATGGCAGATGCAAAAATACCGATAGACACAAAACCCGCCCCTAAAAATAAAAGTCCAATATAAGAACCCCACATGCCGCCGGTATCAATATTCCCCTTTGGTGCGCCTAAAACGTGAACACTGTAATAATAAATTAATGTTGGTAATAATGAAACCATTACCAAAGTAAAGCCCGCTAAATATTTTGCCAATACTAATTGCAGATCGGTTAACGGGCGCGTCAACAATAGTTCTATGGTTCCTGTTTTTTTCTCTTCAGAAAAAGAACGCATGGTAATAGCGGGAATTAAAAATAAATATACCCAGGGTGCAATAAAAAATAACGGATCGATGTTGGCAAAGCCGTTGTCTAAAATGTTAGAGCCGCCACTATCAGATGGAATTACCCACATAAAGATACCTACCAGCGAAATAAAAACACCAATAGCAATGTAGCCAATTAAGGAGCTTAAAAAACTACGTATCTCTTTTAAATAAAGCGTTAACATAAAGCGCAAAAATACATATAATAAATTCTTTATTCAACATCCTCCAGCGTATCACCAACAGGGGCGTTATCTAATATCTGATACACCCTGTATGTTTGATAGGCCGAACGGTTTAACTGGTTGCTTAAAATAATTACGGTTAATTTATCATTTAATCTGCGGTGAAACGATGAACGGTAACCATGCCACCAGCCATTGTGATACACTTCTTTTTTTAAAGAATCGTTTACATCTTTTAACCGCCAGCCGTAACCGTAATTGCTTAATTTTTTTTCTTTACTGTAGGCTGTGTAAGCCAATGCCTGAGTCTCGGCCTTTATAATTTTGTTTTGATACATAGCCTCGCTGAATAAATACAAATCATAAGGTGTTGAATAAATACTTTTATCGCCCAAAACATAATCGCTGGCATCCAGATCAATAGGTTTCCATTTTGTATCGTAAGGCCTGGTAATGTTTTTTGCATTAAGGTCAATATCTTTTATGGTAGCGGTATTCTTCATTCCTAAGGGTTTAAATAATTCATCGCGAATAAATTCAGAATACGATTTCTTCGTAACTTTCTCTATCAACAATGCTAATAGCGCGTAATTGGTGTTGCAATAATTAAAACGTGTGTTTGGTTTTAAATAGGGTTTTGGATTTTTAGTGATGAAGTAGCTGTACATCTCCTCATTATTCATTTTATAATTTGGCTGAAATATCTCTGAATTCAATACATAAATATAATTGGCCAAACCCGAACGGTGATTTAATAATTGCCCTACCGTTACGTTCTGATACGGAAAATCAGGAAAATAAAAAGCGAAAGGTTTGTTGAGGTCTATCATTTCTCTTTCATGCAGCATTAACACCGCCGTTGCGGTAATTACTTTTGAAACAGAGGCTAGCTGAAACATAGATGAATCGGTTAACGCATCATTTGTAGTTTTATTCGAAAGCCCCAACGATCTTTGGTACAATACCTTTCCGGCCTTTGCCACCAACACACTGCCGTTAAAAGTACCTGTTTGGTTCATCTGTGTAAACAAAGTATCGAGTCTGTAAGCAATAACTTTTTCTTCTTTGTTTAAATTTGAAAGTATCTCTTTCATACTTTCTTTTAAAACCGTTGCTCCTTTACCCGTTGTGGTTGAATTGCCACAGCTTAAAAACATTACCAGCAGTATTACTAATGTTGAGACCCTGTTCATTATTTTTTTGTTTTAGAAGATTTTTTAATTGGTTTTTTCTCCTCTTCATCCTCATCGTTGTACTTATCGTAATCTAATTTATTGCCCCAAAAACTCATTTGCTGTTTTATCCATGCCTTGCGTTTGCTAATGTATGAGCTTGGTGGGTTGGCCACATATTTCCTGGGGTTTGGTAATATTGATGCAATGGCTGCGCATTCATCTTTATTTAATTTTATGGCCGGTTTTTTAAACCAATATTGGGCGGCGGCTTCTGCGCCATAAACACCATTACCCATTTCAATGCTGTTTAAATACACTTCCATTATGCGTTCTTTGCTCCAAAAGGTCTCTATCAATAAAGTAAAATAGGCCTCAAAGGCTTTACGTATATAACTACGACCGGGCCATAAGAATACATTTTTTGCTGTTTGCTGTGAAATGGTGCTGCCGCCACGGCCTTTTTTGCCATCTTCATTGGCTTTCATGGCTTTTTCAATAGCACCCCAATCAAAGCCGTAATGTTTTAAATAATTCTGGTCTTCGCTGCAAACTACGGCCAATTGTAATTTTGGCGGTATTTCTTCCAGGCTCACCCAATCGTGTTTTAAGGTCATGCTTTTTCCCTCACTTTTCTGCTCCACGCAGCGTATTAGCATAAGCGGTGTTAAAGGTACGGGCACCCAACGGAAAATAATAGTGCTTACTACCGACAGGATTATAAAAAAAGCAAAAACTTTTAAAAAAATCTTAAATATTTTGGTTAACAAAATCAACATTAATCTTGCAAATCTATTCGTATTTTTAAACCTTAAACGCCTTAGTTTGTAAATCAATTAACCATCGATTCTTAATTACTATGAACAAAAAATGGATCAGTACTATTATAGCCCTTATTGGCATTTTTATAGCATTTTACTTTTACAATAAATACAATAACGCTCCTACTATTGATTTCAGCAAGCTTAAGTTGTATAACCTTAACGAAGAACGTGTTGATTTTGGATCTTTTAAAGGCAAAAAACTGGTAGTTTCTTTCAGCGCGTCGTGGTGCCCAAATTGTTTGGACGAAATGCGCGAGATGAACGACGTTAAGGATACCAGGCTAAGCGATGTGGAAGTGGTGATCATAAGCGATGAACCTATTGAAAAAATTATGACATGGAAAGAAAGAACAGATTATCCCTTCATCTTTTTAAAATTAGAACAGGGCTTTAACGATGTGGGTATTTTTTCAATCCCAACATCTTACATACTAAATACAAAACTGGAAGTGAAAAAAGAAGAGGTGGGTTATATTGACTGGAAAGACGAATCAACCGCAGAACATTTAACAAAAATAATGGAGTAGAAGGATATGAGCACTAAAGAGAAAGACGTTACCAAATTAAGTTCAAAAGATTTTATTGTTATAAAAGGCGCAAGACAACACAATTTAAAAAATGTGGATGTTGCTTTGCCAAGAAATAAAATGATAGTTATTACCGGCCTTTCAGGTTCAGGCAAATCATCATTGGCATTTGATACTTTGTATGCCGAAGGCCAGCGCCGCTATGTGGAAAGTCTTTCGGCTTACGCGCGCCAGTTTTTAGGACGTTTAGAAAAACCGCAGGTAGATTATATTAAAGGTATTTCGCCGGCAATAGCTATTGAACAAAAAGTTATTTCACGTAACCCGCGCAGTACGGTTGGCACTATTACGGAGGTGTACGATTATTTTAAATTATTGTTCTCGCGCGTTGGTAAAACGTTTTCACCAATCAGTGGCAAACAGGTTAAGCGCGAAACAGTGACGGATGTTGTTAACTTTATTGCTGACCTAAAAGAGGGCTCAAAAATATTAGTGCTTTCTAAAGTGACTGAAACCAAAGAGCGCTCGTTTCAAAAACAACTTGATCTTTTATCGCAGCAGGGTTTTTCGCGCGCGGTGGTAAACGGAAAGGTTCAAAAAATAAATGAAATTGATTACAAGTCTGTAAAGAAAACAGCGGAAATTTTTTTATTGATCGACCGTTTGGTATCTAACCCAACAGACGAAGATTTTTTAAGTCGCGCGGCAGACAGCGTGCAGACAGCCTTTTACGAAGGCAATGGCGAATGTTTGTTGTGGGTAGAAAAAGGAGAGGGCGAATACAGCAAACATACATTCAGCAATTTATTTGAGCTCGACGGTATGAGCTTTGAAGAACCGAACGTCAACTTCTTCACCTTCAATAATCCTATTGGTGCCTGCAAGACCTGCGAAGGTTTTGGAAGTATAATAGGCATTGATCCTGACCTCGTGATTCCGAATAAAAGTTTATCGGTATTTCAAAATGCTATTGTGTGCTGGAATGGCGAGGTAATGAGCACTTACAAAAAAGAACTATTAAAGCACGCGCATAAATTTAATTTCCCGGTACATAAACCCATTGCAGAATTGTCTAAAAAAGATTATCAATTGTTGTGGGAAGGCAATGAGTATTTTGATGGCTTAAATGCCTTCTTTAAAATGCTTGAGCGTGAAACTTATAAAATTCAATACCGTGTTATGCTGGCACGTTACCGTGGTAAAACGGTTTGTCCTGATTGCCAGGGAACACGTTTGCGTAAGGATGCCAATTATGTAAAAGTGGGCGGAAAAAATATTACAGAATTGGTTTTATCTCCTGTTGATCAGTTAGCGCCTTTCTTTAAGAATTTAAAATTAGATGAACACGATACAAAAGTAGCCAAACGTTTACTCACAGAAATTACCAACCGTTTACAATATTTAATGGATGTGGGCTTGGGTTATTTAACCCTCAACCGTGTTGCCAATACCTTAAGCGGTGGTGAAAGTCAACGTATTAATCTCGCCACGCAATTAGGCAGTACCCTGGTTGGCAGCTTATATATTTTAGATGAGCCCAGCATTGGTTTGCACCCGCGCGATACTGAGCGTTTGATAAAAGTATTGCGCTCGTTGCAACAACAAGGTAACACCGTAATTATTGTTGAGCATGACGAAGAAATTATGCGCCAGGCCGATGAGTTGATAGATATTGGTCCCGAGGCCGGTACCAATGGTGGTAACCTGGTTTTTCAGGGTACGCATAAAGAATTATTAAAAAGTAAAGCCGGTTATACCACTAAATACTTAAATGATATTTTGCGTATTGAAGTTCCCAAACAAAGAAGAAAGTGGAAAGAATTTATTGAGATCAGAAATTTAAACGAGAACAATTTAAAAAATGTTTCGGTGAAGTTTCCTTTAGGCGTGTTAACTTGTGTAACAGGTGTGAGCGGTTCCGGCAAGTCCACAATCGTTAGAAGAGGATTGATACCTAACCTTCAAAAATATTTAGACGGTTATTTTGAAAGCGTTAATGCCGATCACGTGATTGGCGGCAGCTTAAAACAAATTAAGCAACTGGAGTTTGTAGATCAGAATCCTATTGGTAAATCATCGCGCTCAAATCCGGTTACTTATGTAAAAGCATTTGATGAGGTAAGAAATTTATTTGCAGAGCAAGGTTTAGCTAAAGCAAGAAATTATAAGCCGGGTTTTTTTAGTTTTAACGTAGAAGGTGGCCGCTGTGAGGTGTGCCAGGGTGAGGGAAATATTACTGTGGAGATGCAGTTTATGGCCGACATACAATTGCAGTGCGAGAATTGCAAAGGCAAACGTTACAAGGCCGAAACGCTGGAAGTGTTATACCGTGGCAAATCCATCTCTGATGTGTTAGACATGACGGTGGATGATGCCGTTGCTTTTTTTGAAGGCGATAAAACAAATAAAACCTGTGTACGCATTTTAGAAAAATTACAGGCCCTGCAAGCCGTTGGTTTGGGTTATGTAGCACTTGGCCAAAGCAGCAGCACCTTGAGTGGAGGAGAAGCGCAACGCATTAAGCTGGCCAGCTTTTTAATTGCCATTAACAATACATCACCTACTTTATTTGTGTTTGATGAGCCAACAACCGGTTTGCATTTTCATGATGTTGCTAAGCTCTTAAAATCATTTGATGCTTTATTGGCAAAAGGACACTCCATAGTAGTGATTGAACATAACATTGACGTTATTAAATGTGCCGACTGGATCATTGACGTTGGCCCCGAAGGCGGCGAAAATGGCGGCAGCATTGTATTTGAAGGCACACCCGAAGAACTGGCTAAAAATAAAAAGGGCTATACAGGGAAGTATGTGGCGGAGAAATTAAAATAAAAAAGACCATTTTTACGCTATTTTCATATTTTATGTATGTATTATGTATATAATATGTGTATAGTATGCGCGAACGGATATAACTTGTATGCTGGGCTAGTGGCGAAGTAAAGTAGAATGAATCACAAATTTGAGAGATATAGCGTAATTCAAATTACAGTAGATGAATTTATTGGATTCTGTGATAATCAGTTTTGTCTTATAAAAAGACATGATTAAAATAACTCCCAATCACTTGCGATTAGGCGTCATTTATACAACTATTTTGCGTAGAACTATTTCTACATTATTCTTTTTCGGTTGTTTTTTCTTCAGGATCAAACTTTTCTATTTCATCACTTTCTCCTTCTTCCGTTTCTTTTGTCTCGGTATTGGCGGCTGGGGTTTTTGAAGAAGCTTCTTCTTTTTCAGAACTTTTATTGTCTTTCTTTTCTTTGATCTTAAAGCCTTTTGGAGGTTCTGATGTTTCTTCTTTTGTCTCCGGTTTTTCTGTTGAGGTGGTAGAGGTATCTTTGTTTTCTTTGTCCCCGGTTTCCTTTACGGTGGTGTTTTGTTGTTTGGTTTTGGTAACAGAATTTTCTTTTGGTTTTACTGCCTCCTGCTTACTGCTTTCAGCTTTTTCTTCACCTTCTTTTGTTTTCTCTTTGCCCTCTTCAGAGCCTTTTACGGTATTTTGTTGATTGGTTTTGGTAACAGAATTTTCTTTTGCTTCTACTGCCTCCTGCTTAGTGCTTTCTGTTTTCTCATCATCTTCTTTTGTAATAATAGTGGTTAGCATTAAAGTGCCGTTATCCGCATCCATGTGTTGGTGAGTTCCGTTTACTTTCCATCCTGTTTTTAAATAAACGTTCAATTCTGTCTCGGCAGTTGCGCGGTGTGTTACATCATGGATATTATTCACCAATATTTTTATCTGTGTCATAGTATAGTATTTAATTATACTAAGCTAATTGTGTGCCTGAGGAATAGTCTTAAAGAAATCCCATTCTATTTTCCTCCTCCGTCGCTTCGCGCCACCTCCTCCAAAGGAGGATACTGTGTTTGCTGCCGCGTAAGTACACAAAGCGTGACGGCCTCAAAGAAATTCCGAAAGATTTGTGTTTTAATTTTCGTAACAGATTTTAAATGCATAAATAAATGATTCTATTTGAGCGGCAACGTGCATTTAAAATCCTATGAGCCCACGCTGTTTGAGCCACTAGCAAAGTATATCTCAGATGTGGCGAGTTCGTGGGCGACTGATAAAATTAAAACTACAAATCAGGGAATTTGTTTGTAGCCTTGATTTTTACTCAACTTTTTATCAAGAAAAAGTTGAAGGAAAGAGTTTGTTTGAGATTGCTTCGTCTTTACCTACTCGCAAAGACGAACTTGACCTTTAAACACTTTGGATGACATAAACAAAAGCTCCTACTAATCAAGCCGTGATATAAAAAACAAATAAATTATTTTTATCTTAGTTCAGCTTTTTACCCGCTTCAATAAACAAATTTTAAAAACATTGTTGTGAAACACCTCTTATATAGCCTTATCTTTTTAAACACGTTTGTTTATGGTCAAAACATAAATAATAACAATGGTGCAGACACTAACACAATACTTGAGCTTAATACTACTGCCTGGGAG
Source organism: Bacteroidia bacterium (assembly GCA_016787705.1). Classification (GTDB taxonomy): domain Bacteria; phylum Bacteroidota; class Bacteroidia; order B-17B0; family Aurantibacillaceae; genus Aurantibacillus. The sequence continues at coordinate 202,257 of JAEUTP010000027.1, forward strand.
TTTCAATATACCAACCTCGATAGCGCTATGCTTTACGGCAATGCAGCTTTAGAGATGGCCACACAACTTAAGTGGAAAAAAGGCATTGCCAAATCGTACAGCAACCTGGCCGTGTTTTATAAATTAAAAGGTAACCCGGCAAAAGCCTTGCAGTACAACCTTAGCGCCCTGCAAACAGCAAAAGAGTTGGGCAATAAAAATGCCATCGCTTCTATACTTTGCAACATGGGTGTTATTTACAATGAAAAAGGCGCGCACCCCAAAGCGCTCACGCATTTTTTTGAGGCTTTAAAAGCAGCAGAGAGTGTAAACAACCAAAGGCTTATTGGCATTACACTTTGTAATATTGGTATGGTGTATATAGACCAGGATAATTACCCTTCTGCGCTTAATTACACCAGGCGTTCGTTAAACATAGCACAACAACAGGGCAACAAAGAGCTGCAGGCCACCAGCCTTGGCAATATAGGTCTTACTTACTTTAAACAACGCCAGTATGATACAGCCTTGGTATATTATTTTAAAACCCTTAAGCTGGATGAAGAAATGGAGAATACCAATGCGCTGGCGCTTCATATTGCCAACATAGCCTCGGTTTACCTTGAACAGGGCAAGTACAACCAGGCCCTTGAATTTTATTTACGATCGTTAAACATGAACCGGCAAATTGGCAATAAAATGGAAGAAGCCCGTGCCTTAGGTAATATTGGTTCTACCTACGGTTTTCTTAAAAATTACAAACAAGCCGAAAACTATTTACAACAAGCCCTTGCATTGGCTAATGAGCTGCAATCTAATATTGAAAAAAGAGATTTTGAATTTATGCTAAGCGAAGTGTACGAAAAAAAAGGAGACACCAGACTTGCCTTAAAGACCTATAAAAAATACATTGTTACACGTGATAGTATTTTTAATACGGAGAATACTAAAAAACAAACGCAGCAGGAAATGCAATATGAGTTTGATAAACAACAACTCAGCGAAAAGGCAGAGCAGGATAAAAAAGACGCCATTGCCATTGAAGAAAAACAAAAACAACGCCTGGCCATATGGTTGGTATCGGGTGGCTTGTTACTGGTAATTACTTTTTTGATCTTCTTATATAACCGTTTTAAACTAACACAAAAACAAATTATTGAAGCACAAAAACTACAGGTAGATGACGCATACGGCTTATTACATGAAAAAAATAAAGAGGTAATGGATAGCATTAATTATGCCGAACGCATACAGCGTATTTTTTTGGCCACTAAACAATTGCTTGACGAAAACCTTGAAAATTATTTTATTTTATTTAAACCTAAAGATGTAGTGAGTGGTGATTTTTACTGGGCGGCTAAATTAAGTAACGGTAATTTTGCTTTGGCCACGGCTGATAGTACAGGCCACGGTGTGCCGGGCGCCATTATGAGCCTGTTAAACATTACCAGTTTAGAACGCGCTATTGACCATTACACCGAGCCCGCTGATATTTTAAATGCCACCCGCAAAACTATTATTGAGCGTTTAAAAAAAGATGGCAGCGCCGAAGGCGGTAAAGATGGTATGGATGCCAGCTTAACGGTGTACGATTTTAAAAATAAAAAATTACTGGTGGCAGCTGCCAATAATCCTGTTTGGATCGTGCGTCACGCCACTGCGGGGCAAAACGCCCGTGATCAATTTGAAATAATAGAAATAAAGCCAGATAAAATGCCGGTGGGTAAACATGATAAAGACAACATTGGCTTTACACAGCAGGAAATACAATTGCAAAGCGGCGATGTGGTTTACACATTAACCGATGGTTTTCCCGACCAGTTTGGCGGCGAAAAAGGTAAAAAGTTTATGAGTAAAAATTTACGCGAATTGCTTGCAAAAAACACCCATTTACCCATGCAACAGCAAAAAGAACTATTAGAGTTTGCGTTTAAAAACTGGGTAGGAGATTTAGAACAGGTGGATGATGTAACGATTGTTGGCATTAGAATATGACTTAATGCATGAATTTGAAGTAAGGCTGTTACTGCCCGGGTTATAAAATTATTAAAGTTTTATGTTTTTGTATTAAAGTTTAGTGTTGAGTAGTATTTTCAATTTAACAATTTGTACATTCACGGTCACTCAATGAACCAATTTACTATTTTAATTATTGACGATGATCCGGATGATCATTTTTTTATTAAATCTGCCATTGCGGAGTTTGGTTTAAGAATTGAACTGGTATCGATGTTTGATGGTAAACAGGGCTTAAAATATTTAGAACTTGCTCACTCACGTTTGGCTTTAAAACAATTACCGCATTTAATAATCTGCGATATCAATATGCCGTTTATGGATGGCATTACGTTTCTGGAATCGATAATGAGTGTAGATAAGTTGAAAGATATTCCGGTTTGTATGTTAAGTACGAATTGCGACGATGAAGTGAAAGAGAAGGTATTAAACTTAGGTGCATTGGATTGTATTTCTAAACCTTCTTACTCCTCTAACTACAATACCATTCTTGCCAACATCTTTAATAAAGTGCCGGCTTTTGAAAAGCTTTATTGATCGGTCAAAAATTTTGGATCTTAAAAGCGATGTGACTATCTCGTACGGTTTAGAGGTAGGTTTATAGTTATTGCTCAATAACGAAGTCTCTTTTTATAACTATAAAGACTCCTATTATGTCGTATATATGCCGCATTATTGTATTAAAAACGCTTATAATGTAGTAGTATTACTACATTTATTTAAAAAGTATATAAATAATGCCCGTATTTGTTTAATAAATACTGCATTAATACATAAAAAGTACAATAATGTCAGATAAATATAACGCAGGGCTTATAACAAAAAACTCCCGGCTCATCACAACCGGGAGTTTTGCTTTTATGGAATTATTATTTTTTACCGTGAAGAGGGAAGTAAAAAATAATGTGTTTAATTAGTTGCTAACTACTAAGTATTTTGATTCGCTCCAGAATTTTTCAGGGTTAGTAATTAAAATACAGTTTACTAGTTTATCTGTTTTATCTAATTTATACGAATCGCTTGGGTGAGGCGTGATCATTTTAAAATCTTTGCTGTTAACCGGAATAGTTGTAGTTTGGGTATAATCTATTTGTGTGAATTTAGATTTATCCAGATCTTTATTCAATTGTGAAGTTCTTCCTAAACCTAATACACCACCTTTACGCTCAATTAATTTTGCTTTACGTAATTCTTTTTTATCGTCTACTCTATAATAAGCCGTATGTAACGCTGTTGTTCTTTCGGCAATAAGGGTGGATTTGGCAACGCCTTGCTGGCTCAAGGTATCTACCGAAGTTTTTAGTTGCGCTACCTGTGCATCTAAGTCTACCAAACGTTGATTTAAAGCAGCTAACTCCTGGTCTTTAACCGCTAACTGGTTGGTTAAGGTGGCAATTGTTTTTTCTAATTGCGCGTTTTTAGTATTAGAGCGTTTTAATTTTTTGCTTAACTCCGCTAACTTTTTACGGTTAGCATCCATTAAATCGTTAATGGCTTTTATCTCGCGGTTAATACGTACTTTTTGGGTTAGCTTCATATCACCGTCGCTATGCATTAATATCACATTCTGTTTAATACTCACAGAGTCCAGGTTACGCTCTACTTCATCAAATGCCGAAATAAAATCATTTACTGATGTTTCTTTATCATTAATAATAGCTACAAGTGAATCCTGAACTTCTCTTGCTCTTTTTTGCTCTGCCGTTTCGCCTTCAGGTGAACAAGCTGTTAACGATATTAAAGCTGTTGCGGCGATTAAAATGTAGTTTTTCATAGTTTTTATTTTTTTGTAAAGACAAAGCTTTACGGTTATTAATTTATTTCTTTAACAAAATTAGACTGGCTTCAGGCATAAATTATACCTTTTCGGTAAGAAGGAATTTAAAATAGCCAAAAACGGTAAAAAACAGGTTAGTGCTTTGAGTTTATAGATCTTTGATTAATTTAGAGCGAGCGAATTATTCCCCCTTTGTAAAAGGGCGGTAGGTGAATTCAATTTTATATGAAATTATATCAGTGGCTAATAATATGTGTTCTTATCGTAATTCTCTCTAGCTGCGGCGTGGTGCGCACCTCGCCCAAATACCAATTGGCCAACGGTTATTATAAAAGCAAAACCTTCTCTTCAAAAACCGAAAAAGTGTATGTAGATAATGAAGTAGATACCATTTTTATTCACCGTTATGATAAAGTAACAAAGTTGGTAGATACTGCACTTAATAAAAGAGTTGTTTTTCCAAGCCGTTTGGCTGTAAGCATTAATAATTCCAGATCGTTTCGCCAGGCCAGCTTTGACGTTGATTTTGTGAGTATGCCTTTTAAATACAGGCCAACTCAGCGCGGCTTTCCGCAGCAATTTAATACCAATTTAAATGGTGCCGTGTATTTAGGGTTTAGAAACGATGTGTATCAAATTAAGTATAAACAAAGTCCATTAAAAAAATACGACAGGCAGGTAACGCATTATGGTTTTTCGTTTGGTGTATTTACGGGTATTGGCGGTTCGGCCATTAACCCATGGGTAACTAACAATGTGGTAGGTTATGAGTACGATGGCGTGGTTTGGGCAAAAGGCGTTGGAGCATTTATTGGCATTAATAATTTTAATATTGGTTTGGCCGTTGGTTTTGACGATCTATTGGACGATAATAAAGATTTTTGGATCTACCAGCAAAAGCCATGGCTTGGGTTTGCATTTGGACTAAACCTTAATTAATAATTAGCATTAATAATTTGTAAATGGTTTAATACTATTTATTATTATCTTGTATCTAAAAATGAAAAATTTTTACTCGCGAATTTTTCCGGCAATCCTGCTGATCATTCTGTGCAATATTTCCTATGCGCAGAATACCGATGGTGCCCAAAGTCGAACCATCGACTCTGTTAAAAAAATAGTTGCTACTACAAAAATTGATACCATAAAAATTAAAGCGCTTAACTATCTTACTGAAAATGCTTCTGAAAAAGAATGGCCTGCTTATAACGATCAAATGCTGGCCTTTGCCAAAGAAAAATTAAAAACCGAAACCAAAGGAAAACCCTTGTATATTTTTTATAGGCGCTTTTTGGCAGATGGTATAAATAATTTGGGAATACTGTTACAAGATGCCGGTGACATTGAAAAGTGTATTGCTAACTACATAGAAGCTTTGAAAATAAAGGAAGAGATAAATGACGATGAAGGTGTAGCAACGGTAAATAATAACATTGGTTTGGTATATGTACATACCGGTGATGGTTTAAAGGGACTCGATTATTTTAAGCGCGCTTTAATATTTTTTGAGAAGCTTGGCGATAAACAAGCTATGGCCATGGTACTTATTAATATAGGTTCGGTGTATGAGCGCCAGGGTTATGTGCCATTAGCGCTTGAGTATTTTCATAAAGCTTTAAAGATACAGGAAGAAAGCGGCGACAAAAACGGGATTGCTAATTCACTTACAAATATTGCGGGCATATACGACGCGCAAAAAAACCGAAAAACTGCTTTAGAATATTATGAAAAAGCTTTGGCGATAAAGAAGGAAGCAAATAATAAACGTGGTATAAGTATTTTATTAAACAATATTGCTGTTATTTTTAAAGAGGAGGGTGAATTTCAAAAAGCAATAGATGTATCGCTACAAAGTTTAAAAATAAAAGAAGAGCTGGGCGATAAAAAAGGCCTTGGTATTGTTTGTAATAATTTAGGCTCTATCTATTATTCAATAAAGGATATGCCAAAAGCCTTGACCTATTTTGATAAAGCACTTAAAGTAAATGAAGAAATAAACTACAAAGAAGGACTTTGCCTGGCCTATAAAAATTTAGGAAGTTATTTTATGACAGCCGGCAATTCTGAAAAGGCAACAGCTTATGGCTTAAAAAGCCTTGCTCTTTCAAAAGAATTAGGAGCGCCGCATTTAATTAAATTATCTTCCGGATTAATGGTGGCTATTTATAAAATTGACAATAAGCCTGCACAAGCTTTAGAGATGTTTGAATTGCATATGCAAATGAAAGATAGTGTTAGTAATATTGAAAACCGTAAAGCATCGCTTAAGCAGCAATTTCAATACGAGTACGATAAAAAAGTAGCGGCAGACAGTGTAAGGTCTTTAGAAGAAAAAAAACTGACCTCTTTGAAAATTGCCGCGCAGGAAACACAAATAAAACAAGAAAAAACACAGCGCATTGCTTTGTATGGCGGACTGATATTGGTTATTGTATTTGCAGGCTTTATGTTCAATCGTTTTAAGATCACACAGAAGCAAAAAAATATTATTGAGTTACAAAAGAGTGAAGTAGAAGGACAAAAGCACCTGATAGAAGAAAAACAAAAAGAAATTGTTGACTCCATTACTTATGCCAAACGTTTGCAGGAAGCCATTTTACCGGCAGATATTTTTTGGAAAGAAAATTTAAAAGAGAGTTTTATTTTATACAAACCTAAAGATATTGTTGCCGGAGATTTTTATTGGATGGAGGCAATCAGTCAAGAGTCATTAGTCGACAGTCGACAGTCTGGCAAGACTGCAAAACTGCCAACTGCAGACTTAATCCTGTTCGCGGCCGCAGATTGCACCGGGCATGGTGTGCCGGGAGCGTTGGTAAGTGTAGTTTGCAGTAACGCTTTAAACAGAACGGTTTTAGAGTTTGGAATATCTGATCCCGGAAAAATTCTAGATAAAACACGCGAACTCGTAATTGCCACCTTCGAGAAAAGTGATAAAGATGTAAAAGATGGTATGGATATTAGTTTATGCTGTTTAAATAAAACTACAAACGAATTACATTGGGCCGGGGCGAATAATGGTTTGTGGATAGTGAAGCGGGGGGGTGAGGCCGGAATAACAGAACTAAAACCCGATAAACAACCTATTGGTAAATATGCAGAGGCAAAACCATTTACTACACATACATTAAAATTAAATAAGAACGATAGTATTTATTTGTTTACCGATGGCATGGCTGATCAGTTTGGTGGCGAAAAGGGAAAGAAATTTAAATACAAACAATTAAAAGCAATTTTGCTGCAGCATGTAAATGAAGACATGAACAAACAAAAAGAAAAATTAAACACCGCGTTTGAGAATTGGAAAGGCAATTTAGAGCAAGTTGATGATGTTTGCGTTATTGGAATAAAAATATAATTATGGATCTACCAAAAGCAATTTTTTGCTGGAGCGGCGGAAAAGATTCTGCTTATTGTTTACACAAAGTGTTATCAGAAAAATTATTTGACGTTAAGTATTTACTGACGACCGTTAATGACGAATTCAAACGCGTTTCCATGCACGGCACACGCGAAGAGTTGCTGGATCGGCAAACACATTCTATTGGTATTCCTTCGCTTAAAGTAAGAGTGAAAGAAGGCACTAATAATGAGTACGAACAACAAATGGAAGCGGTTCTTTTGAAAGCAAAAAGTGAAGGCATTGAACATGTTATTTTCGGCGATATTTTTCTGGAAGATCTTCGCGCTTACCGCGAAGCCAACCTCGCAAAAGTAAATATGAAAGCTGTTTTTCCTTTATGGAAAAAAGATACGAATGAACTGATAGATGATTTTATACGATTAAAATTCAGAACGGTTATTTGTTGCGTAAACGATGGTTATTTGGGAGAAGAGTGGGTAGGAAGAGAAATTGATGTAGCATTCAAAAAAGAATTACCAAAAAATGTGGATGCCTGTGGTGAAAATGGTGAATACCATACCTTTTGTTTTGCGGGACCAATATTTAAAAAAGAAATAAAAATCAAGACCGCCGAAAAAATTTACAGGCCGCTGGAAATAAAATTAAGCGAGGATTGCAACGCAACAACGGAGGTTGTAACGAAGGGGTTTTGGTTTGTAGATTTACATTTAGCTTAGGCAGATATTATCCCTCTGTAAAGAGCGTTCCCGAAGGGTGGGAGAGGATTAATCAAAATATCTATTCGCAATTCCTCCCTCGGTCTTCGGCCACTTCCTCCAAAGGGAGATACTGTGTTTGCTAATTAGTTTTTTTATTACCCTTCTTTAACAAGTATTGTGTCAAAACAAAAAAGGGAAACAAATTTGTTTCCCTTTTTCATACCTCAAATAAAATTTAAAACGCTTTTTTCTTTCCGAATTTAATGTTCCCTAAGGCATCTAATATCTTTTTAAACACTTCAAAGTATAAAGTAATGATCAATACAATACTCATTACCCAAATCACACAAATGTTGAACCAATACGTTGAGAAATAAGTTCCCATAAAGTTTTTACGTGGTGCGAAGAAATGTGCGCGGCCTAATTTCGATTCAACCGGATCCTGGAAAACCGGATCTATCTGTTGAATTAGTTTTCCATCTTTTTCAATACAACGGTTTAACTCACCCGAATTTTTAACCAGGTTATTTAAATTTTCATTATCATAATTGGCAGCAAGCTCTAAGAATTTTTCTTTTTCTGCCGGATTTTTTTGCATGGATAATTTAACTTCATCTAATTTTTTATAGGCCGTATTTTGTACATTGATATAATAATTTTTGATGTTGGTTAAGTAGGCTTTGATAGCTGCTGCAACCGCAGGGTTATAACTTTTCTCATTTATTTGATTTAAGCCGTCAAAGGTTACTTTTTTATTGATCTTTGTTTCTTTACTTATTTCGTTATATAATAAAGCGATGTCAGCTTTCACGTCGCTCATCTTTTTACCGTCCTTGGTCTCATTCTCTATCTTCACTAATTTGCTTTCCAGCTTCGGCATCCAATAATCTTTTTTGTATTGGGCAACACTAATGCTTTTATCGAACTTATAAAAATTACGCTCATAAGCATTTTCTTTAAATTGGTTTACTGCCAAAGCTTCAAACGCCCAGCGGCTGGCCATTACTTCACCACTCAATGGTACGCTGCCCTGGTTAGCCAAAGTTGGATTTAATTTATCAAATTTAACTACTACACCGGCCAATAATAATTGCGGAATAATTAAGAAAGGAATTAAAATGTAAATAGTAACCGCGCTGTTAAATGCAGATGAGATATTTAAACCTAAAACGTTTGCAAAACAAGAAGCTGTAAATAAAACCATCCAATAATCGGTAAACATGCCTTTAATGCCTAATACGCTGTTACCAACAATTACGAAGGTTAATGTTTGAATGGCAGATAAGGCAAACATAATAATGATCTTGCTCCATAAATAACTGCCTTTACTTAAATTTAAGAACGATTCACGCTTACGGATCTTCCGGTCGCGAATGATCTCTTCGGCACTCACTGTTAAGCCAATAAATAAAGCCACAACAACCGACATAAACATATAAGCCGGAATATTTTCGTTCTCGCCAAAAATATAACCTTTGCTGGTGTCTACATCGGTATTAAAGAAACGCACTAAATACGCTAAAATAAAAGCGAGTAGAGGTGCCTCTAAAAAGTTGATCATGAGGTACTGCGTGTTTGTTAATTTGCTCTTAACGTCACGCGTCATAAATACTTTAAACTGTTTAAAGATATTAGGGATCTTAAAAATACTTTCAGGTATCTCGGTGTGTTTCTTCTCAGAGTGAATGTTGCTTTCAATGCGCTCGCGGTATTGCACGTTCCATTCTGCCGGGCTCACCTTACGGTTGTAGGTTAAGTTACCGTACTCATCCAATACTTTACTTTCAATGATATTAAAGATCTGCTCAGGATTTACGTTACCACAGTTCCAGCATTCCGATTCTTCGGCGTTTACGTGGTTCACTAAACGTTTAAAATAACTTACCGCATCAACCGGGTTACCATAATAAATAGGATAACCACCCACGTCAAGGATCATTAGGTTATCAAACATTTTATAGATCTCGGAAGAAGGCTGGTGAATTACCACAAAAATTAATTTTCCTTTTAAAGCTAATTCTTTTAAAAGATCCATAATGTTTTCAGAGTCACGTGATGATAAACCTGAAGTAGGTTCATCCACAAATAACACACTTGGTTCGCGAATTAATTCTAAAGAAATATTTAAACGCTTACGCTGTCCACCCGAAATTGTCTTTTCTAAAGGTGAACCAACTTTTAGATGACGTGTTTCGCTCAGACCCAAGTCTGCCAATAAACTATTACAACGTTTTGAAATTTCTTCGTCATCTAAATTTCCAAAACATAATTTGGCGTTATAAAAAAGATTTTCGTAAACAGTTAGTTCTTCAATTAATAAGTCATCCTGGCTCACGTGGCCAATAACGCCAGAGATAGCTTCACGCTCGGTATGAATGTTTTTACCGTTAATCTTTACAGAACCACCGCTTGGTGTTTCCATACTGTTTAACACGTTTAATAAAGTAGATTTACCTGCACCGGAACCGCCCATGATGCCAATAAGCTTTCCTGATTCTTCGTTGATGTTAACATCGCGTAAACCTAATTTACCACCTTTAAATTTGTATTCAAGATTTTTTACTTCAAAGGTGATACGCGCCTGTGATTCGTCACTTAAAAAACGACCAATAACATCGCTGTAATAAATAGGTTTTATTTTGCTTGAACGGATAGAAGAACCCGGCGTGAAAATGTGTACACGTTCTTTAGAAATACTTTGTCCATTTAACTGAAGTTCGTAGTTACCATAAATTCTAAGCGCGTACATGGCCACGCTTTCAATTTGAATCACGCGCACATCCTGTGGCAGTGTTTCGCAGTAAATATGTTTGCTTTGATTTTGTACACCATCCTGGTTATTATTAATAACCAAAATGTTTGGATTGTTAGGTACAACTTCCAATCCATTAACAATAAAAGAAGTTAATAAATTAAACTCTTCCATTGGAATGTTGAAGGTATCGGCCACTGTAAGTACGAATTCATTTTCCTGCTCAGAGATCTCGTTACTGGAGTGTATAAATTCAAGCAAACGTATTAATACGATTACTTTTTGTGGCTGTTCTAATTCCTGGTTAATTTGAGTACAGATCTTTAAGATCTTAACTGAGTTAAGAGAGGTTCTTTTTGCCGCCCCTTCTTTTTTCTTGCTGCTGGCCTGGTGCGATTCGAGGTATTCGTCAAATATTTTCAGATAGGTTTCTACCTGCTCTAAATTTAACTGGCTTTTTAAGAAGGATTGTACAATTTGTCGGCCCGTGTTGTTAATGCCGTCAACCTTTGCAATAATTGCAAACATTTGCATCAGGGCTCTTAATATTCGTTCACTCATGTGTTATTATTTTTTGGCGGTAATACTTTCGTAAAAGTATTTTGCCATTTGTTTTACTTGATTACAGTCTTGTTTTGAAAAAGCGGTTTCTGCTTTACCAAAAACGATGCCGGTAATACCATCGTCTTTTAAAGTGCCAATATAGTTTTTATATATTTCAATCACATAGTAACCACTGTTTTTACTTAATTCGTAATTGGTAGTTTCTTTGGCATAAAAGCTTTTTGACCCCGATTTAATTTCCATCATGTCTTTTTTTCCAAAGTATAAATTTTCGTTTGTGCAAATGCGCATATAAAATTTATTAGCAGGTGCTTTAACGAGTTGAATGGTTGATCCGTTCTTTAAGGAAGTGATCACATAATCTGCCTGGATAACTTTATTTTCTTTAGGTATGCGAATGGTATCACTTATAAAAGAAAAATCGCCCGCCTTTTGGGAATGTCCAAAAAAGCCAAAGAATAAAAAAGTAATAATAAATAAACTATTCCTCATATAAAAAGCGAATTCTAAGATACAAAAAAAGGATAAAGTTGCGCTTTATCCTCTTAATTTTTTTTTGAAAAAAATCTTGGTTAGGCGATAACTATTTTTGTTTAAAGCCTATTAGCATTACCGCACATCCTGAACCCGGATTTTTATTGGCATCTAATTGTGCTTCAATAATGGTTTCGAGTGTTGATTTTACTTTAAAATCCCAATATGGTGCATTTTTCTTATCACGATTAGTGAATAATAAATGACGATCCTGATCGTAAATATTAAAAATCAGGTTACCATCTGATGTACCGCTGCAAGCTGCAAGCCTGTAAGTTGTTTCGCCAAAAAAAGTAGTTTGAAATTCAGCAGTTTCTTCAGAGTTAAGTAGCAAGGCACGGTATTGTTGCCCATCTGAAATAAATGTAGAGATAATGTGTTTAGCACAAATATTTGCAATTGTATCGCACTGTGCGTTTGCTTTGTTAAAGCAGGCAGTGATTGAAACAAATGATAAGGCTATAATAAATTTCTTCATTTTAGTTTTATAGGTTTAATATTATGATTGTGAGCTTATAATTTTATTTCTGATCTCTTTAATTTTATCTGTAATTAAAGCAATTTGTTCGTCGCTTACAATAACTTCTGTTGTGCTGTTTATGTAAGTTAATTTTTTAGTTGTATCAGTTACAGGCTCAACAAAATTGTATTTAAATTGAATGCCATCATAGATCTTATTAAGATCGGCTAATTGTGCTGTTAAGGCAACAACTTCCGGCTCGGTGCTGTTTCCTAATATTTTAAGTAAACTGTTTAATGCTTGTTTTTGTTCTGCAATTCTAAATCTAACACCTTCGGTTGGTTTTGATTTATATGCTGTAACAGAAAAATGCATACTTTCTATCCAACCACCTGTAAGTATAAGACTGCTTACATTTGTTCTTTGATTATTTTTTAAATAAGCATCGCTACCACGGTAAGCAATACCTACCAAAACCATCATACTATCTTTATTGGTAACATTATTTTTAATACGCTCCATGGTTGAAGCATCAAATGCAGCAGAAATACCTAATTTATCTGCCAATTGTTTTACAGAAGCAAGGTAACCTAACGCATCCTGTGTTTGATTATAAAGAGATACATATCCAAGATCTGCACCGTAAATTCCTAAGTTAATTGATTTTGAGTAATCAGTAGAGAAAGTGTTTACTTTGTTAGAGGCGTGTAAAATTGATTTATCGTAAGTAATGCCACTTTTTTGAATTAATAAAGCTGTTTGTATTGGTGAAGGTACGCTAAACAGCTCACCGCCAACGTTTACAATATTTGTTTTAACGGTATCAGGGGTTTCAACCAATTCATCCTTACCATCTTCCTTTTTATTATCCCCGCCGCAAGACGTTAAAAAAACCACTGCAATAACTGCTGCTAAAACATTTTTATTTAGCATTTTTTTATAAATTTTCATCGATAAATTGATGTTTTTTTAAGATTAATTTGGCGCAAGTAAAGCAAAAAAACTGAATTGGGCAAATAAAAATTCCCCACAATTCAGTTTTTTAATTGTTAAAAACATTTTTAGTGATTATCGCCACCAAAATAGGTTGCTTCAATAATATCTGCGTTATAAGCAACGTCATAAATCACTTCATTCATGATAGCTTCATTGGTTAACTCAATTGGTTGAGAAGCCTGAACAATAACAGTTTCGCAAGGCGTACCATCGGCACGTTTATCTGTAGTGATAGTTACCTGTGCGTAAGTTCCGTAACCACCTTCTTTCAACATTTTATAATGGTTTAAATTTGGGTTATACTCACCACATCTTGTATTCATATAATAAACGTCTTTTCCAAAATGACGGCCTTTGATCTCCCAAACCCATACATTTTGGTAACGCCAGCTACCGTCTTTCATTTTAATAGCCACGTCTATTTTCCATACTCCGGGGCTAACTTCATCTAATTTATACTTCCACTTATTGGAAATATTTGTCATAATTGTTTTTAAATCGCTCATTGTTTAGTTTTTAAAGTTTATCAAATATATATTTTTTTTAATTCGCAACTAAATTTTTTTTAGGCTTGTTTTTTAACCTAACTTTGCCTTCCCTTTTCTTTAAATTATGAAACGTTCCGATATTATTCTTCTTCTTATTCTTGCCTTTGTACAGTTTACCGGAATAGTTGATTTTATGGTGCTAATGCCTTTAAAACCAAAGCTTACCGAGCTATGGGGCATTAACCCGCAACAATTTGGAATTGCAGTTTTTGCTTATGGTTTTGGCGCCTTTCTTTCGTCGTTAATATGTGTAAATAAAGTTGACCGTTTTGACCGTAAAAAAGTACTTGTGGTTATTTATGCCGGCTTTACTTTAGGTACATTCTTTTGTGGATTTGCCAGCAGTTATTATATGTTGGTAGCCGCACGTTTTATTACCGGGTTATTTGGTGGTGTTTCGGGTTCTATTATTCAATCTATTGTTGGCGATGCCATTCCTGCTCAAAAACGTGGCCAGGCAATGGGCATTTTAATGATGGGTTTTGCCCTGGCAAGCATTGTTGGCGTGCCGGGTGGCTTGTATCTTGCTGCGCATAATCACTGGTATACGCCATTTTTAATTTTAGGAATATTATGTGTGGTGGTTTTTATTGGGATCTTATTTGTAGTGCCGTCGTTCACTGCGCATTTAGCTACCTATAAACGACAAACATTTGCGGGTGTTATGAAAAGTGTACTTGAAGATAAGAACCGCCGCTGGGCTTTATTACTTACACTTTTAATTATGCCGGCGCACTTTTTTATCATTCCTTTTTTAACGGATTATTTTACCTCTAATTTAGGTTTCGATTATTCATCAACAGTACCCTTAGTATATATTGTTGGTGGAGCTATCACTGCTTTCTCATCGCCCATGATAGGAAAACTAAGCGATAAGATCGGGCGCTTTAAGGTTCTGGCCGCTTTATCAGCATTGGCAGTAATTCCATTAATTGGTATTCCTAATTTGCAAACCAACAATAAGTTTGTTTTATTATGTTTTACCGCTTCTTTATTTGTATTTAGCGGTTCGCGTATGATCATTGCCATGGCACATACAACCTCTACAGCGCAACCACACATTCGTGGCGCTTTTTTAATTATCAATTCATCTGTACAACAGTTCGGTACTTCCATTGCATCTTTAATAGGCGGTTTTATTGTGGTACAATCTGCCGATCATAAATTGCATAACTACCCCATTCTTGGTTATGTAGCGGTTGTATTTTCAATACTTGTATTATTGGTGTTTAATAAAGTAAAGCCGTTAAAGGTTTAGTAGAGTAAACTGCGTAGTTTTTTTTCTTAGAATAAATTTATAGCTTAGTTCTCCTTAAAAAATGAAGATCGAAACAAACGATACCATTGTTGCATTGGCTACCGCGCACGGAAGTGCCGCTATTGCTGTTATTCGCCTTAGCGGACCGAATGCTTTTAAGGTGGTTGAGGAGAATTTTTATACTAAGCAACTTAAAAAAAAGAAGATCCATAATAAAGCATCTCACACTATTCATTTTGGTTTAATTGTGCTGAATGATGTTATTGTTGATGAGGTTCTGGTAAGCGTTTTTAAAGGGCCAAATTCTTTTACAGGGCAGGATAGTGTGGAAGTTTCATGCCACGGTTCACCCTTCATTCAGCAACAGATCATTCAATTATTTTTAGCCGCAGGCGCTCGTCACGCGCAACCCGGTGAGTTTACATTACGTGCATTTTTAAACGGTAAATTTGATCTTAGCCAGGCAGAAGCTGTAGCCGATCTTATTGCCAGTAACTCTGCTATTTCGCACCAGGTGGCCATGCAGCAAATGCGTGGTGGCTTTAGCAACAAAATAAAACTGTTGCGAGAGAACCTGATCAATTTCGCTTCTTTAATTGAACTGGAATTGGATTTTAGCGAAGAAGATGTGGAGTTTGCCAACAGAACTGATCTTAAGAATTTAATTCATTCTATTAATAATGTGGTTCAAAAACTAATAAGCAGTTTTGAATTGGGCAATGTTATAAAAAACGGTATACCCGTTGCTATTGTTGGTAAGCCCAACGCTGGCAAATCTACTTTATTAAATGTATTGCTGGAAGATGAGCGCGCTATTGTTAGTGAAATTGCAGGCACCACCCGCGATACCATTGAAGATGAAATTACTATTGACGGAGTTTTATTTCGTTTTATTGATACAGCAGGAATAAGAACCACTACCGATGTAATTGAGCAAATAGGTGTGAACAAAGCTTTTGAAGCCATTCAAAAATCAGCTATTGTTATTTATTTGTTTGATTCGCACGAAATAAGCAGTGGCGATCTTAAAAATGAAATTGAAATGTTGAAAGAACACATTGGCACTTCTCAATTGGTAATTGTAGCAAACAAGATAGATACGGAGAATATTTCTGATCTTAAAAAAGAATTTTCAGATTACCCGGACATTATTTTTATCTCTGCAAAAACACACGATCATATAAAAGATCTTAAATTAAAATTGCTTGAGCTTTTTGATGCAAGAACCGTTACAGCTACTGATACAATTGTTACTAATGCGCGACATGCCAATTCATTAAAAAACGTAAGCAATGCATTACAAAAAGTATTGGATGGATTAGATAAGAATATAGTTGCCGATCTTTTGGCTTTGGATATTCGCTATGCATTAGATGAGATAGGAACACTTACAGGCGAAGTAACCAATGAAGACCTGCTTACCAACATCTTTAGCAAATTCTGTATCGGAAAATAATTCTATTTTTAAAGTTTATTTTATTGGCACAATTTTATCATGTTTTAATAAAAACAGTAAACATGAAAAATTTTGTTCTATTATTCGCATTAATTTTTTCTTTAAAAGTAGTCCCTGAAAACCGTGATATTTTCCATGGTCAAAACGGAGATAAATATTGTGCCAAGCTAAAGGATGGTAAAATAATGGTAGTGCACGAAGGCAATCCTATTACTGCAGATATTACTTTAACAAACGGCAGCACTATTAAATCTGACGGCACTGTAATTACTAAAGATGGCACCAGCTTTACTTTAAAGGAAGGCGAGTGTGTTGATAAAAATGGCGCTATGCCGTCTAAAAAATAAATTTTATTTAAATCGTTTTTGGTAGTTAATTTAATGATTTTATTTTGGGAAGCGTTTCCTTTTTGATACATTTAATTTATCAAACGTTCCTTTTATAAATTTCAAAAACCTTAAACATGAGAAAAATTTACAAGGTCCTCTTCATTGCTTTATCAGGAATTGTGCTTCACAACAACATTTCGGCACAATGCGCAACTACTACCACACTCGGCGCATCTTCCAATATGTTTACACAAATTCGTAACGGTACAAACCCCGTAGCTGCGGATAAGAATTTAAACACGATTGTTTTTGCACATAGAAATAATGCTGCAGCATTTGGCGGAAATTCAGGCCAGATTCGTTATGATGTTTCAACAAATGCAGGCACAACGTGGACAAATAATGTGGGTGTTTTAAATCCTATAGGAACAAATCCTTCACGTTATCCAAACGCTTTAATTTATAACCCAACAGGCAACACGGTACCAACCAATGCTTACATAGGTTACCTGGCATCTACTATCAATTCGGTTTCGGCTGCATGGAATGGTGTAGTTACAGGAGTAAGACAATTAAGCGGATCGGGCAATACCGAAAATTATAATCAACCGGTTGTAAATTCTAGTTTGATCTCACACTCTCTTGTAAAAGGTCAACCAGGCACTTATTGGGCTATGGATGCTATGTACAACGGTACGTTGGTTACAGGTTTTAATATTTATAAAGGTGAATGGTCTGGCACCGATATTAACTGGGCAACCAATTTTACTGTTACACCGTCATTTAATACGGCTTACGATGCTACAGCCCATGTAGGCGATTATAATATTGCTTTTGATCCTACGGGTATGAAAGGTTGGTTTAGTTTCTTAGGACATTTATCTACCGGTCCAACCAACTATGCTTATTATCCCATCTTCTATAAAACCCTTGATGGTGGCGCAACCTGGACAGGGCCCATACAAGTAGATCTTAACCAGTTTACTTGTATTACTCCAAATATTACAACAGGTAATGTGGTATCAACCGCATTTGAACACGATTTAACTGTTGATGTAAACGGAAATCCGCATTTACTGACAACGGTTTGCAACGGTAATAATGCTTATGCAGTATTTTTTGCATCATGGCATCATATGTTTGATATTACACAGTTAAATGGAGTGTGGAACGCGGTTGATATTGCAAATGTGCAAGCGGGCAGGGGCACCTGGAGTGTTACACCAAACGTATCTACAATGGATATGGCGCCTCAGATAGCACGCACTGCCGATGGCAAAAAACTATTTTATACATGGTCTGATAATTCAACCTACACGGCAGGACAGGCAAACCAAAGCCCCAACATGTTTTCGAAAGCATTTGATGTGGTTGCAAATAAATGGACTCCTTTAAAAGATTTTACATCTTGTAATGCAGGTATTGCGGGTAAAATATTATTTCCTCATGTGGCAGAAGAGGTGTTAGAGCCAACAGCAACGTCTTATAAATTTGCTTCTGTGTATGGTGAATTTACAGTGGTCAATGATCCGGGTCAGGTAAGTAATTTCAGATTTTTAGATGGAACAATTTATAGCGCAACAGATTTTTCTATTACGCCTCCAACATCGGCAGTAACCATTCAACAGGGCAATACCTGGTTATTATGCCCGACAAATACGTTGGGTTTAAGCATTACAGGCACTTATAACCAGGTTTTGTGGAGCAATGGCACTATTACTAATTCAACCACTGTTAATACAGGAGGTATGTATATTGTAACAGTAAAAAATGGCTGTACTCTTGGTGCAGATACCATAACGGTTAACACGTTGACGACTTCAGCCGTTGCATCAAATACTGCCATATGCGCAGGAAATTCATCTACATTATCGGTTACAGGAAATGCTTACACCTATACATGGCAACCTATAAACAGTAGTGCAACAAGCACAGTTGTAACACCAGCATCAACAATGATTTATTCCCTTTCTGCAAGTGGCGATGGTGCATGTGTAGATACTAAAACAGTACAGGTAACGGTTAACGCCTTGCCAACTTTATCGGTAACATCAAGTTCATCTGTTTGCGCGTTCTCAACTGCAACAGCAAACGTGAGTGGAGCCAATACTTACTCGTGGAGTACATCATCAACCGCACCAACAATTTCTATAACACCAGGGGTAAACGGAACATATACAGTTTCGGTAAATGTAACAGGTACTGATGTTAATTTGTGCTCAAATACGGCAACCGTTAGTATAGCAGTTAAGCCACAACCAACAGTTACAGCGGTTGCTAGCCCAACAATTTGTTCAGGTCAAAGCGCAACATTAACTGCTGGCGGTGCTAATACTTATGTTTGGAATACAACTGCTACAACAGCAGTGATAGTGGTTTCTCCAACCATCACAACGTCTTATACAGTAACAGGCACTAATGCTTTTGGCTGTGTAAATACGGGTACCGTTTCGCAGTCAGTATCACCGTGTACGGGCATTCCAACCAATGTTGTAAAAACAATAGAGGTAAAAGTATATCCAAATCCAAACAATGGAAATTTTATGCTTGATATAACTGCAATTTCAGAAAATACAATTGTTGAAATATATAATTCAATAGGGCAAATAGTTGCAAAACAAAAGTTAGGTGCATTAAGCAATTCAATTAACATTAACGCTTTTGGAAATGGTATTTATAGTTTAGTGCTTGCAGAGAACGGTCGAGTAATACATAGATCCAATATTATTAAACAATAATTAATTAATTTTTAAGCAATAAAACCCGCTAGCTAATTGCTGAGCGGGTTTTTGTTTTATTGCTGGTTTTGTATATATTCGTAATGCTCAAAATTAAATTCACAATGTTACAAACCAAAGAATACCCTTTAGCAACATTAGAATATAGTCCGCAAAAAAATATTTTAGTATACAGGGTAAAGCAGGATATTACGATAGATATAAACGAGATAAAAGAAATGATAAGTTATGTGCAGGAATTTATGGGCCAAACAAAGCACATGGCTATTATTGATTTTGGGGCTAGTGTAGGCTCTACCACCGAAGGAAGAAAAGTATATGCAGAATCGCAATATTTATTGGAGCATCGAATAGCAGATGCTTTTTTGGTAAGATCACTTTCGATGAGATTGATAGCCAATTTTTTTATACGTGTAACAAAACCAAAGATCCCAACACGTTTATTTACGTCTGAGGTGGAAGCTTTTAAATGGCTGGAAGGCTTTAAGGATAAGCTTCGCAATGGCAATAAAACATTTTAATGATTATAAATAAAAAACCCTGTTTTATTTAAATAAAACAGGGTTTGAATATTTGTTTTTGAAAGATTATTTCTTTTTAGCGTAACGCGTACGGAATTTATCCACACGACCCGCGGTATCAACCAATACTTGTTTACCGGTGTAAAAAGGGTGAGATGTCATGGAGATATCTAACTTCACTAATGGATATTCGTTACCGTCTTCCCACTTAATATTTTCTTTTGTATCAGCGCAAGAACGTGTAAGAAATGCATAGCCATTGCTCATATCTTTAAATACACATAATCTGTAGTTTTCCGGGTGAATTTCTTTTTTCATTTTATTTAAGTTTCAAAATTGGGACGCAAATATAATGCAATAATTTTAAATCCCCAAAATTATCGGTAAACATTTTAACATCATAAAGTTTAGGTAAAAAAACGTAGCCCAAATTTTAACATTTCTAAAAAAAATTGTCCCAATTGTTTGTTTTTTAGATTTCTTTAACTAATTTAGCAGCCTAAGTGTGTCAATATTAAAGCGCTTAATTAATTAACTTAAACAAAGTATGAAAAAACTTTTTACCAAAATTGCTATTGCAGTAGCTGGTTTTACTGGGGTTGCAGTTGCACAACAAGATCCTCAATTCACGCAATTCATGCACAACAAATTGATCTATAACCCGGGTTACGCAGGTATTTCCGGTGCAATTTGCGGTAATGTACAGTTCCGTCAACAATGGACGTCGTTTGACGGCGCGCCTCAATCGTTGGCTTTAGCTGTTGATATGCCAGTTCTACCTAATTTAGGTGTTGGTTTAAATGTTATTACCGATAAGATCGGTCCTATGAACACATTATTTTTAAGAGTTCCGGTTTCTTATCTTATTCCTGTTGGAAATGGTGGCAAATTAGGTCTTGGTTTAGATGTAGGTTTTTTACAAAAGAAAATTAACAATACCTGGATCACTCCTGAGCCTGGTAAAGTTGACCCTAATATTCCGGGTGCTTATGATCAGTTAAGCAATCCATCTTTAAACAAATTAACGTATGACCTTGGATTTGGTGCTTTTTATCAATCAGCAAACAGGATGTATGTTGGTATCTCAAGTACTCACTTACCTGCACAGGTAGTTAAAGGTGATGGTGACTTAAGTTATCAAATGTCTCGCCACTACTATTTAATGGCAGGCGTTCCAATTAATATTAATCCAAGAAATACAATTACTCCGCATGTAAAGGTAAAATCAGATGCAGCTGCAACTGCCGTTGATGTTAACTTAACGTATATGTATGATAATATGATCTGGGCAGGTGGTACTTACCGTTTAGGTGATGCTGCTGCACTTATGATCGGATATCAAGGTTTTACACCAACAAAAAGCTTAAGCTATAAAATCGGTTATTCTTATGACTTAACAATGTCTAAGCTGAAAGGCTATTCAGGTGGTACTCATGAGATTGTATTAGGTTTCTGTTTAATGAAAAAAGAGAAGAAATTGGCATCATACGGTGATGACCGTTTCTTAAATTAATAATTATTGTAACCTTTTATATATAATTTCGTTTAAACCACTTACAACTAACAATTAATGTTAATAACTTTAAACAAAAAAAGCATTGTAACTTTAATGTTGATTGTGGTTATAAACTAAAACAAGAAATATGAAAAAACTACTGGTATTAGCTTCATTCGTCGCATTTGTTGCAGGTTGCAACAAACACGAAGCCGAATTAGTTGGTGTCGCTGGTCGCGAAAAATGGTTTCAGCCAGATCCGTTTGGTACCCTTTTCATACCTATGGGAAGTTACCATATGGGGCCCGATGATGAAGAAAACCCTATGGCTCACACCACAAAATCTAAAATGGTGTCAGTTCAGGCATTTTATATTGATGACTCTGAGATCTCAAATAATGAGTACCGCCAATTCGTTTATTGGGTGCGCGACTCTATTGCCCGTAAATTATTAGCATTCGGTTCTAATGGTGATGCTGAAGATTTTCAAATCACTCAGGATGACTTCTTAGCTATGTGGCCTATCTATAAAGGCGATAATAACTTACAGGATCCATACATTAACTGGGACCAAAAAATTAACTGGAACAGTGATGATGATGATTACAGAGCTGATCTTCAACCATTGTATCTTCCTGAAGGTGAGCGTTTTTATAACCGTAAAGAGATCGATGCACGTAAACTGAACTATGAATATTACAGAATTGATATTCGTTTAGCTGCTTCAAAAACTAACCGTTTCCTTCCTAATAAATCACCTGACATTCAGGATGCTGCCCACGACTATAAAAAAGCAGATTATATGAATGGTGTTACTTTAAATGATGGTCAAAACGGTGCGCCAGGATCTCCATCATCTTTAGTAGGCGATCCTTCAAAGGATAGTAAGGTTTTAGGTACTTATAATGTAAAAGATCAGGTTTCTGTTGGTCAAGGTAATTATGTACCAAGAGAGCGTAAAGGTGTTGACCGTTCGGTATTTATCTTAAAAGATATTATTAATGTATATCCAGATACTTTAGCATGGGTACACGATTATACTTATTCATTCAATGAGCCATTAACCAATATGTATTTCTGGCATCCTGCTTATGACGATTACCCGGTAGTAGGTCTTAACTGGAAACAGGTTCGTGCATTCTCTATTTGGCGTTCATTATTATTAAACAATTACTTAATTGGTACCGGTCAAACTATTGTAAATGATTTTCGTTTACCAACAGAAAGTGAGTGGGAGTATGCGGCTCGTGGTGGCCTGGATAAATCTCCTTACCCTTGGGGCGGTCCTTACATCCGTAACTCTCGTGGTTGTTTCTTAGGTAACTTTAAACCAATGCGTGGTTCTTATATTGATGATGGTGGTTTCCACTCAGTATATATTTATTCTTATAACCCTAATGATTACGGTTTATATTGCATGGCAGGTAACGTATCAGAGTGGACAAGTAATGCCTACGATGAGTCAGCTTACGATTTCCAACATGATTTGAATCCTGATTACGTTTATGAAGCGCAGGATAAAGATGCAAATGTATTAAAACGTAAAGTAATTCGTGGAGGAAGCTGGAAAGATGTTGGTTATTACTTACAAACAAGTGCCCGTACTTACGAGTATCAGGATACAGCAAAATGTTATGTTGGATTCAGGAACGTAATGACGTATTTAGGTCGTGCGAAAGGCGACGATATTTAGTAGAAAACACAAACACAAAATAAACACAAACAACTAACACAAAAACACAAAACAGCTATGAGTAAATTAGGAAAAGTAAAAGGGTTCAAAAGGTTCGTACACATTGCATCATGCCTTGGAGCAGCAATCGTTATTTTAGGAGCTTTATTTAAAATTATGCATTGGCCTGGATGTAATGAGATGCTTATCGTAGGTCTTAGTACAGAGGCTTTCTTATTCTGTTTATTTGCTTCAGATATTCCTCATGAAGAAGTAGATTGGACATTAGCTTATCCGGAATTAGCTGGTATGGGTGGTGCAGCAGAAATTGAAGAAGAAAAACAAGATAATTTACCTATCAGCACTCAGCTTGATAATTTGTTAGCTGAAGCAAAAATTGGCCCTGAATTAATCGAAAGCTTAGGTGCAGGTATGCGTGCAATTGGTGATAACGCAGGTAAAATGGCAGATATCAGCAACGCAACAGTTGCAACTAATGAATATGTTGATAGCGTTAAAAAAGCATCAAGCAATGTTTCTACATTAGCTGATACTTACCAAAAAGCTGCAGCATCTATGTCAGATCTTGCTAACTCAAATGATGCCGGTTATTCAATTGGTGAATCATTAAATAAAGTATCTAAAAATTTATCTGCTTTAAATGCAACTTATGAGTTGCAATTGCAAGGTAGTAAAACACATTTAGATGCTACTAACAAATTCTATGACGGCTTAGCTGATCTAATGAAAAACTTACACGATTCTGTGGATGATACTAAAAAATATCGCCAAGAAATGTCTCAGTTATCAACTAACTTAACAGCCTTAAATACCATTTATGGTAACATGTTAGGTGCTATGAACTTTAACAAAGGTTAATAGCAGTTGTAACCAAACAGCGAATTAGTATTATTTAATTATTAAATTGTTTAACAACAAATAAAACAGAATTTAAAAAATGGCAGGCGGAGGCAAAGAAACTCCTAGGCAGAAGATGATTGGTATGATGTACCTGGTACTTACCGCACTTTTGGCTATGAACGTTTCAAAACAAATATTAAGGGGTTATATTACCGTAAATGAAAGTATGGAAAAAAGCCGCGAGAATTTAGCGGAAAATAATAAACGTGTAACAGAATCTTTCGAACATACAATTAACGGAAATCCCGCAGCAGCAGGGTATTTCGAAAAAGCAAAAGAAGCTCAAAAAATGCTTAAAGAAATGGAGACTTACGTTGACCAGGTTAAGTATAATGTAATTGGGGCTTCTGAACAAACTACTAAAGCAGATACTGTTCACTTAAAATACGCACAAAGGATAGATGATTATGATAATCCTTCACGAGTATTAGGTGTTGCAGAGCCTAGTCAACCGCTTAATGGTCCTTTAACTGCTCAGGAGTTTAAAGGTAAAATGGAAAAGTTAGTATCTAATTTAACAAGTATGTTAGATGGTATGCAATCTAATCCAAAAACAAAATTATTACCCGAAGATTATGAGTCACTTAAAAAGAAGGTTCAGGCTTTAAAACCTGCAGCATCAGGCGCTAAAGAAGATGGTGTTGCCATGACATGGGAGGTAGAGAACTTTTACCACTTGCCAATGGCTGCCGTGGTTTGTAATTTTAATAAGATAGTTGCCGATCTTAAGAACACTGAAGCAGAGATATTAAACATCTTTTCTGGTGCTAGTGGTAAATTGGCCATTAAATTTGACAAATTATCAGCAAAGGTAATTGCTCCTTCATCTTATATTCAGGCTGGTCAGCCTTATACTGCCGACATCTTCTTAGCAGCTTCATCAAGTGCGATGACTGCGGAACAAATGCAGGTATTATTGAATGGTGATTCTGCAACAGGTAATGGTGGTACACCTATTAAAATTGAAGGTGGTATGGGTAAATACGAAGTTGGTACTAGTGGTCAAGGTGAGCAAAATGTTAAAGGTATTATTCGATTCAAAAAACCTGATGGTACTTTTGAGAATTATCCTTGGAGAGCTACTTACATGGTTGCTGCTCCTGCTGTAGCGGTTCAGTTAACAAAAATGAATGTAATGTACATTGGTGTTGATAATCCTATTCAGGTTTCTGCAGCAGGTGTTTCTCCAACTGAATTACAGGTTAACTTATCTGGTTGCGGTGCTACTAAAACAGGTTCAAATGGTAAATTTGTTGTGAGAGCAACAAGCCCTGGTACTTGTATGGTTAGCGTTTCTGCTAAAGGTAAATCACAAGGTCCTGCACAAGCTATTCGTGTTAAGAAAATTCCTGATCCTGTAGCTAAAGTAGGTGGTAAAACAGGTAACGTTGAGGTTAAAAAAGTAGAATTAGGACAAATTGGTGGTGTTGGTGCTGAATTAGCAGGTTTTGACTTTGATGCTAAATTTATTGTTATCTCATTCGAATTGAGTGCTGTTGTTAAAGGCGCCTTAAAATCTGTAGTTTGTTCTGGTAACAGTGTAAACTCCGAGGCCAGAGGTATTCTAAACTCAGCGGGTGTGGGTAGCAAGATCTTCTTCGAGAACGTTAAGGCAAAAGGTCCTGACGGAACCGTAAGAAATATCCCCGGTGTAACTTTAAAAGTAAAATAATATGAAAAATCTGTTTTTTGCCATATTAACGATCTTATCATTAACTGCATCTGCGCAGCAAGGTATCTTTCAACCTGGCGACTATAAAGATGGAATCTATGATAAAGAAAACGCTGTAAACCGTCGTTTCATTCCTTATACACACCTTCGTGAAGG
Source organism: Bacteroidia bacterium (assembly GCA_016787705.1). Lineage (GTDB taxonomy): Bacteria > Bacteroidota > Bacteroidia > B-17B0 > Aurantibacillaceae > Aurantibacillus. The sequence goes on from JAEUTP010000027.1 coordinate 228,163, forward strand.
TGATGTAACCTGGGAAAAGCGTGTTTGGCGCGATGTTGATATGCGCGAAAAGATAAACCAGCCTCTGTATTACCCTGTTGAGTTCGTTACAGGAAGAATGTCTTTATTCCAGGTACTTGCAAAATATATTTTACAAGGCCAGGTAATAGCATTTAATGATGAAGAATTCCAAATTCCTTTAGAATTATCTGCGATCAGAGACAAACTGAAAAAATGTGACTCTGCCGATCAAACATCTTATACTCCTGAAGGGGAGGAAGTTGTTATTAAGATCTTTCAATGTGACTCTTTAAGTATTTTAAGAAACATCAGGGCTTTTAAATTAAAAGAAGATTGGTTCTTTGATAAACAAAAATCGGTTTTAGAAGTGCGTATAATTGGAATGGGTGTATTTACCTACGACGAGGAAAAAGAAGCGATGAGAGAGCAATTTTGGGTGTATTTCCCGTCATGCCGCCCATTCTTTGCCAAGCACGAAGTATTTAATACCAAAAATGATAGTGAGCGTAGAACGTTTGAAGATATATTTTGGAAACGACAGTTCGCAAGTACTATTACCAAAGAAACAAACGTGTATGGTAGAAATATTAACGAGTATTCAAGAGGTATAGATGCATTGCTCGAATCTGATCGTATCAAAATGGATATTTTTAGATGGGAACATGATCTATGGCATTTCTAACAACATAAAAAAATCAAAAAAGCCCTTCAGCAATGAAGGGCTTTTTTGTTGTTAAAATTTCTAAAACAAAATCAATTAACTTAAGTCTTTGGTATATTTGTTGTATACACTATTTCATGAAAAAATCCCTTATACTTTTGTCGTTTTTAGCATTAGGAACCGCGTTCGCTCAAAAACAAATTCAGCCCAAAACATTTACCGTAAAAATTGATGGTACAATTCGTAATTATTTTGGTAAACAAATTTACATGCACCATAAATGGGATGAAAAAAACTATACCGATTCTACTAAAATTACAAACGGAAAATTTTCGTTTAGTGTAAAAAGTATCGATCCTAATATGTACTGGTTTACGCTGACCAATGATATTAATCAACAACCAAATTATATCTTTTTTGCTGATGCCGAACCTCTTAAAGCAACAATAATTGCTGATTCAATAGCCTATTCAAATGTTACTGGTGGTCAAACGCAAAAAGATTATTTAGAGTATCGCACAATGATTAACGGTTTTGTTTCACAACAACAACAAATGCAAGCCGATTATAATACTGCTGCCCAAACAAACGATGCAACAGCCATGAACAGAATTCGCGACGAGTTTCAGGGGCTTAATGGTAAATTCATTGATGGTTTAAAAAACTTCGTTAAAACGCATTCTAAATCAGCAGTAAGTGGTTTTATAATCTATAATGATCTTAACAATCCAAACATTCCAATGGAAACTGTTATTGAAACTTTAAGCTATATTGATAAAAGTATTGAAAACACAAAATTTATTAAGCTGGCAACAAAACGTGTTGATGCTATTAAAGGCACAATCATTGGTAACAAAGCCACTAATTTTGCACAAGAAACTCCCGAAGGAAAAATGGTTAACCTAACCGATTTTAAAGGTAAATATGTACTTGTTGATTTTTGGGCAAGCTGGTGTGGCCCTTGCCGCCAGGAAAACCCAAATGTTGTGGCCGCATACAATCGTTTTAAAGATAAAGGTTTTACCGTATTTGGAGTTTCATTCGATTCAAATAAAGCTGCATGGCAGGCCGCTATTGCAAAAGATAATTTAACATGGACGCACGTTAGTGATCTTAAAGGTTGGGGTAACGAGGCCGGTAAAATTTATAACATTACAAGTATTCCCCAAAATTTATTGTTAGATAAAGAAGGTAAGATCGTTGCAAAAAACCTGCGCGGCCCTGCTCTTGACGAAAAATTAGCCGAGCTAATTAAATAGTCGTTTCTATCAAAAAAAAACTAATTTTGCCTTTCAAATTTAATGTATGCCAAATCATACTTAAAAATGGTGTTAAGTATAAATAAAAATAAATTATCTATAAGTTATGAAAATGAATAAAGTTGTTGCGGTTGCTTTGGCTCTTGGAGCATTTGTAAATTACAGCAAAGCACAAGAACCTGTGGTAATGACTATTAATGGTAAGCCAATTTCGAAATCTGAATTTGAAGCAGTTTATCGCAAAAATAATGGTAAAGAAGTTAATAATACCACTAAATCAGTTAATGAGTACGTTGATCTCTTCTCGCTTTTTAAAAGTAAAGTATTTGAAGCTGAAAGTATGGGATTGGATACATTAACATCATTTAAAAATGAGTTGGCAGGTTACCGTCGTCAATTAGCAGCACCTTATCTTACAGATAAAAATACAAACGAAAATTTATTGACAGAAGCATACAACCGAATGAAAACGGAAGTACGCGCCAGTCATATTTTAGTAAGGATAGATGAAACAGCTTTACCAAAAGACACATTGGAAGGTTGGACCCGTATTAGCATTATCAGAAATGCTGTAATGGGTAAAATGCCTACCGCTGCTGAAATAGCCGCTTACGATAAACTTTTAAAAAATCAAAGCGAAGTTGCTAAAAACTTAAAAGGAAAAGACAGCTCTATTTATAAGGCAAAATTAAATTCAGTTAGATACCTGGCAGATTATTATAAAAACGCAACCGATAAATTTATGGATATTGCTCCTAAAACAAGCGATGATCCATCGGTGGTTGATAACAGAGGAGATCTTAATTATTTTACAACCTTCGATATGATCTATCCTTTCGAAGTAGCTGCTTTTAATACAAAAGTAGGTGAGGTTAGCCCGATCGTAAGATCTCGTTTTGGTTACCATATTTTAAAGGTGTATGATAAACGCGAAAACCGCGGAGAGGTTTTTGTATCACATATCATGGCGGCATTTCCCAAAAATGCAACCGAGCAGGATAAAACAAATGCAAAAACAAAAATTGATGAGCTTTATGGTAAATTAAAGGCCGGACAAAATTTTGAAGAGTTAGCACGTCAATTTAGCGATGATAAACAAACAGGTGATAGAGGCGGACAATTACAACCATTTAAAAGCGATGGCAAACGACCAAAAAGTTTTGAAGATGCAGCATTTGCTTTAAAAGCAAATGGAGATTATTCTCAACCGATAATGACACAATACGGTTGGCACATTATTAAACGCAATGAGGCAAAAGGAGTTCCGGCATTTAATGATATTAAGAACGAATTAAAAACACGTGTAGCACGCGATAGTCGTTCACAAATGGGCCGTGTGGCTTTAATTGAGCGTGTTAAAAAAGAAAATAATTTCAAAGAGAATTTAAAAAATCGTGATGAGTTTAGCAAGATAGTAGATTCTACTTACCTTAAAGCCACATGGACAGCGGCACGTGCCGAAAAATTAGGTAATAAAGAGATATTTAACTTAGGCGGTAAGTCTTATACTCAAAACGAATTTGCTAAATTTCTTGAAACACAGATGACTTTTAGAAGCCCTACTGATGTAAATGAAATAATGAAAGGCATTTACAAAACATGGGTAGAAGAAAGTATTGTAAATTTTGAAGATTCTCAATTAGAGAAAAAGTATGTTGATTTCAGAAACTTATTACGTGAATACCGCGATGGAATTTTATTGTTTGATTTAACTGATCAAAAAGTTTGGAGCAAAGCCGTAAAAGATACAACTGGCCTTAAAGAATTTTACGAAAAAAACAAGAACAATTACCTATGGGGCGAACGTGCTGAAGTAACAACTTATAAATGTTTAGATGCTAAGGTTGCTAAAGATGTTAGAAAAATGTTAAAAGCAGGGAAAACCGAAAAAGAGATTGTTGAAACTATTAACAAGCCATCGCAATTAAATTTAAGTGTTGAAAATGTAACATACTTAAAAGGTGAAAATAAAAATGTAGATAATAACTGGAAAGCTGGTGTGGTTGAAAAAGATATTATAGACGAAAAAGAAAAGAAAACTTTTGTTATTGTTGTAAATAAAGTAATGCCAAAAGCACCTAAAACATTGGCTGAGAGCCGTGGTTTGGTAACAGCCGATTATCAAACTTATTTAGAAAAAGAATGGTTGGATTACTTGAAAAAGAAATATGTTGTTACAGTTAATAAAGATGTAATAGAAACTATTAAATAATTTTAAAGCATATGTTATTAACCGGCTACCTTAAAATTTAAAGTAGCCGGTTTTTTTTTACAATGAAAGTAAAAATTAAATATTCTCTTTTGTCACGTCGAGCGGAGTCGAGACGCTATCTGAATATTCTCTTTTTTGTACTTATTTTTTTTCACTCAATAAAAGCCCAAACTTTTGAAGTGGAGCAAATAGAGCAATTGTTCCGTCCGCGCCTGCGCGTTGAAACCAAATACATTTTTGATTCAAAAATAAGTGATACAACCGGTACATTTAATCAAAAAGAAGTGAATGGTGTTTTTACATTTCCAATTAAAACAAAATTCAATGCCAATGTTAATCTTGATCTTACAAGCTTAAAAATAAAAGATATATTAAAAAACAGTGTTAGGCTTAAAGCTTCTCAAACGCTTGGTATACTTAGATTTACTGGCAGACAATTAAATATTGGTTTCGATAGCCTTCCTCAAAAAAACATTGCTAATGTAACAATGGGTGTTTTAGGTTTACGTCTTTCAAAAAAATACCGTGTACAGTTTTATTCCGCCACAGTAACTATTGCAGAACAGGATAAAACGATCAATAACGCTGCACCCAGGTTTTCTGCTTTATTTGGCCAACTGCACCTACGTGGCTTAAAAAGAAATTTCTTTTATGGTATTGCCGCTACCTATAGCGATGGTTTATTTATTCCCGCACCTTTTTTTGGCGGCAGCGAACCAATTGGCAAACGTTTTGTTTTTAATTATACTTTACCGGCACAAATAAATATACAGTATAAAGACGATAAAACAACCTTAATAACCGCAGGCGCAAGTATTGATGCTTATCGCAATGGAATTTTGTATGTTTCAAAAAGAAAGAACCTGAGTTATTTTTCGGCGTTAACATATGCCAACATAAGATATAAATTCTCAAAAACGCTTGTAGGCAGAATTGAAGGTGGTTATGTTTTCTATCGTACCATTAAATACACAAAAACAGATAATGTAGTAACCGATTTTAGCCTTGCGCCAACACCTTATATACAAATTAGTTTTAGTGTTTTATTTGGCAACACTTTTTGGGAAAAAGTTTTTGATAATGTTATAAAAAATTAAATTACTTTTAAAGAATAAAATTGCGCTTTAGTATCTACATATGTATTTGTCTTTTTACTATTTCCTGCAACAAAGGAAATGATAAAGAAGAAGCAGTTTCAAAACCTGTTGCAAAAGCAGGTAACGAAGTTTTGAGCCTGGATGATTATAAAGAGAATTATATATCTATTGAATCTGTTAAAGACAGTGCTATTCTTGCAAAAAAATCAATCGAAAACTGGGCCATTGAATCGCTTTTTTACCAGGAAGCAATGAGCAAATTGGTAGAAGACGAAATTGAGATAGACAAGCAGGTAGAAGCCTATAAAAAATCACTTGTAAATTATATTTATCAATCTAAATTGATAGAAGCCAATCTTGATACAAATATTACCAGGCGCGAAATAGAGCAATACTATAGCGATCATGAAGATAATTTTATCTTAAAAGAAAATATTGTAAAAGTGCATTACTTTAAAGTGCCTGTAAAAGCACCGGGTCTTGAAAAAATGAAACGCTTGTTACGCACATATGTATATGCCCCAAAAGACGTTGAACCTTTAAAAACATTAGCCGTTCAAAATTCAGAAAACTTTTTTATGAACGATAGTACCTGGTTATATCTTGAAGATATTAAAAAAGAAATTCCAAAACTTCGCGAACAACCTGATTTTAATTTAGGCCAGGGCAGAATAGTGGAGTTTACCGATGAACTGTATTATTATTACCTAAGAATTACTGAAGTAAAGGTTAAGAATGGACTTTCACCACTTACTTTTGAGAGACAGAATATTAAAAATTTTATTATTAATAAAAAGAAAACAGAATTAATAAATCAATACAAATTTCAGTTGCTCGAAAAAGCTAAAGCAGAAAAGAAATTTGAGATTTATAAATAGTTTCCCAAAAACCGTTAAATCAAGTTTATTTTATCTTTCGTTAACAGTCTTTTTTAGCCATGCTTATTTGCATTAGTGATATTTGATTAAAATACCCCGAAGCATGAAGGCAATTATTATTTTAGGTTTAAGTACATTGGTGCAAACTGCATTTTCGCAACAGCAGCAACAAATTCAAAGCCGTAACATTTTAGTAAATAATTTGAGTAATGTTAATTACGTTAATGTTGCTGCTTTAAGCAATGCACAGGTAAACTTTAATAATAATAAACAGAAGCAACAAGTGAGAAATGTTTCGCGCGCAACTCCTGCTCGCAGGGCAACACAGGCTAAAACCAATACTACTGTAGCAAGAAATACTACAACAGAGGTACGTCGTCGTTCACGACCAAAACCTCGAACTGTAAATACAACACCGGTAAATAATCCACCGGCTCAGGTGCTAAATGTTATTTCTGTTCCCGAAACAAACAAAATGCTTAACGTAACCGATGTGAATGATTCTGCACAAAATCCGGGTTTAGCAAATGGCTTTGATGTTCAAACGCAAGGTGTTGCTAATGTTGCAAATGTAGATAGTAACCCCTTTGTTCAACAGCAAATCAATGAAACTAAAGAAAGTTTACAAATAAATACAAGCCCCGATCTTTCAATCAATTTAAAAGGTGCTTCGGTTGTTCGTTCAAGATCGGTTTCATCATCTTCCTCATCATCACGTTCAAGATCACATGTCTTCAGTAAAAAAATGGCAAAATTCAAACGTAATTTTTTTGGTAAGCTAGCCTCACATAAAAAAAGTAACCATCATATTGATCTTTGCTTTAACTGGAGGTAGATTTAATTTTTACTTACTTTTATTCTATTGTATTCAAATATATTTTTTTTAGGATTATAGTATACAAATAATTTTTTTGAGCGCTCGTTTGTACTGTTTATTTGTATGTCTTTTAAAATCAACTCAAAATCAAATGCAAAATTATTTTCTCTATCTGTATTTGTTGAGAAAGCTATCTCTTCAGTATTTGTTTTTTCTGTGCCAATTATTAACGTATAGTTTTTGTTAAGTTTTAGTTCTGCTTCAATTTCGCTACCCCGGCCAGTGGTAGAGATTACTTTTTCGCAAATTAGTGTATAATTTACTGAAATACTCATTAACTCTGAATTAAAGAATTTGCCACTTATTATAAGTGATTGCGATTTATATAGGTTGATATTAAACAAAAATAGAAGAAATATCACTGTTTTTAATTTTGAAGTTTTCATGGCTATTTATTTTATTAAAGTAATTCATAAAATATGCCAAAATTTTAAACTCAATAATAACGGGCTTTTTCAAACGCTTTAAAGTTTGTATTTTCCAATAAATGGAAATAAGTTCCGGTTTTTGAAATTAAAAAAGCCATTACTTTTTCAATAATGGCTTTTTTTGACTGATTAGATTTTAGTTTAAAGAGTTCCTCTTAAGGCTTGTTCTCTTTCTATAGATTCGAATAAGGCTTTAAAATTGCCGGCACCAAAACCTTTAGCACCCATACGTTGAATTACCTCGTAAAATAAAGTAGGGCGATCTTCAACCGGTTTTGTAAAGATCTGTAATAGATAGCCTTCTTCATCGGCATCTACCAAAATAGAAAGTTTTTGCAGCTCTTTAATATCTTCTTTCATAATATCCATGTGTACGCCTAACCGTCTTGGAATATCATCGTAATAAGCTTGTGGAGGTGGTGGTAAGAACTCAACCCCACGCGCTTTTAATTCAGAAACGGTTTTAATGATATCATCTGTAGCAAGTGCCAAATGTTGTACACCGGCACTTTCATAAAAATCAATATACTCTTCTATCTGCGACTTCTTTTTTCCTTCGGCAGGTTCGTTAATAGGAAATTTAATACGGCCGTTACCATTACTCATTACTTTACTCATTAGCGCAGAGTATTCTGTTGTAATTTGCTTATCATCAAAACTTAAAAAGTTTACAAAGCCCATTACATCTTCGTACCATTTTACAGTAGCATTCATTTGATTCCAACCCACGTTGCCAACCATATGATCAATAAATTTTAAACCTACCGGTGTAGGGTTGTAATCGCTTTTCCACTCTTTAAAACCCGGTAAAAATGCACCTTTATAATTTTTACGCTCAACAAACATGTGCACAGTTTCACCATAGGTATAAATTCCTGAACGCACCACTTCGCCATGCTCGTCTTTTTCAACGGTTGGTTCCATAAAAGGTTTTGCGCCGCGTTTAGTTGTTTCTTCAAACGATTTACGAGCATCTTCCACCCAAAGCGCAATTACTTTTACACCATCTCCATGTTTTTTTACATGCTCGCCAATTGGCGAATTGCTGTTTAATGCCGTTGTTAATACAATGCGTATCTTATCTTGCTTTAATACATACGAGCAACGGTCTTTTAAACCTGTTTCTAAGCCTGCATAAGCGTAAGATTGAAAACCAAAGGCTGTTTTATAATAGTGAGCTGATTGTTTGGCGTTGCCAACATAAAACTCAACATAATCTGTTCCTAACAAGGGCAAAAAATCCTGTGCACCTTCAAATATTTTTTCTAAACCGTATTCTACGTTTTTTATTTCTTTTGACATTTCTAAATTTTTTTAATGATGAATAAATTATCATCCCGATAACTATTGGGAGTAAATATTTACAAATTGTAAATAGAGTTTGCTATTATCTAACTCCACATAGCCATAGAAAGGGCTCTTAGTATTTTGCGGTTTGTCATTACTAAATCAAATATAGCTATTAAAAAAATATGGCAAAAACTAAAATGTTCAGGAAAAGGCTTTTTTCTACTAAATTCTTAATTTAAACGATAAAAAAAGAAGAAAACAGCTGCCGCTGCCCACTTTTTATCTACATTTTTAGCATAACCAATAGTGGAGTAACTTTGGTTTTGTAAGGTGCCATCGCTTTTTATATAACCAATGGTTGAATAGCTCTGATTTTGAACTGTACCATCACTTTTAATATAACCAATGGTTGAATAGCTTTGGTTTTGAATTGTACCATCAGCCTTTATATAACCAACAGTTGAATAGCTTTGGTTTTGCACTGTACCATCTTTTTTAATATAACCAATGGTTGAATAGCTTTGGTTTTGTACCGTACCATCTTCTTTTATATAGCCAACTGTACTATAGCTACTATTTTGAATGGTTTGCGCAAAGCTGCTAAGCGTTATAAAAGAAAATACAAATAAAATAAACTTTTTCATGTTATTGTGGTTTTAAATTAAATTTCCATAAAGATCAAAATCACTGGCTTCGGTAATTTTTACATTTGCAAAATCACCAATACGCACATACGTATCACCAACAGCTTTTACCAAAACTTCATTATCTACATCCGGACTATCAAATTCCGTTCTGCCAATAAAAAAATCTCCTTCTTTCCTGTCAAATAAAACTTTATAAGTTTTACCAATTTTATCCTGGTTTAATTTGTAAGATATTTCCTGCTGTACAGCCATTACTGCATCTGCGCGTTTACGTTTTACTTTTTCCGAAACGTCATCTTTTAATAAATGCGCATGTGTATTTTCTTCATGTGAGTAAGTGAATATACCTAAACGTTCAAATTTAGTATCTTCCACCCAGCGCAGCATTTCTTCATGATCTTTCTCTGTTTCGCCCGGGTAACCAGCAATAAGCGTAGTGCGAATGGCAATGCCGGGCACTTTATCACGAATTTTATTTACAACATCGATTGTTTTTTGCTTGGTAATACCACGGCGCATGCTTGTTAACATATTGTCGCTAATGTGCTGCAGGGGCATATCTAAATATTTTGTTACATTTTTTTTAGCATTCATCACATCCAAAACTTCCATCGGAAAACCGCTGGGAAAAGCATAATGCAAGCGTAACCAGTCAATCCCTTCTACATCACTTAATTTATCTAATAACGCGGCTAATTCACGCTTTTTATAAATATCTAATCCGTAATAAGTAAGATCTTGCGCTATTAATAATAATTCTTTTGTGCCCTTACCGGCAAGGGTTTTAGCCCGGTTAACCAACTCATCCATTTCAACGCTTACATGTTTGCCGCGCATTAAAGGTATAGCACAAAAGCTGCAAGGCCTATCGCAACCCTCACTTATTTTAAAATAAGCATAGTGTTGTGGTGTTGTCAATAAACGTTCGCCAACTAATTCGTGCTTATAATCTGCTTTAAGTGTTTTTAAGATCTTAGGTAATTCACGTGTGCCAAAATAAGCATCAACTTCAGGTATCTCTACTTCAAGATCTTTTTTATAGCGCTCGCTTAAGCAGCCGGTAACATATACTTTTTCAACGGCGCCTTCTTTTTTCGCCTCTACATAGCGTAAAATAGTATCAATGCTTTCCTGCTTTGCATTATCAACAAAACCGCAGGTGTTAATAATTACAATTTGATGGTCATCGCCTTCGCCCTCATGTTCTACATCAAATTTATTGGCTTTAAGCTGCCCCATTAATACTTCGCTATCTACAAGATTTTTGCTGCAGCCAAGCGTTACTACGTTTACTTTATTCTTTTTTAAGGTTTTGGTTTTCATTATTGGCACAAAGATACCAAATTGTGGGTATTTTATGAGGCCAAAAGTTGCCTAATTTCGCAAAAGACCATATTAAAAGCGTTTTTAATATAATTTAATCGTTAATCGTTTATGAATAGAGTAAGCTTACCTTTATATTTCAGATCCATACTGCTAATCCTGATTTTTACATTGCAGGGCACCGGCTTTGTTTTTTCACAAAATAAGATAGATTCTCTTCTTTCAGCCTTAAAAACGGCAAAAAAAGATACCAATAAAGTGTTGCTTTTAAACGAAATATGCGCCGCTTATTTTACACAGGATAAAGAAAAGACCATTCAATACAACGCAGAAGCTCTAGCCTTAGCAAAGGAGTTACGATTTTTAAATGGCGAGGCCAAGGCTACCAATAACCTGGGCATTTTGTTACAAAAAAATGGTGATTATGATTCTTCGCTGGTTATTCAGCTAAAAGCCCTTGACCTATACAAACAATTAAAAAATAAAAAAGGGATAGCAAAAACCTACGGTGATATTTGTATTGTTTATTGGAGAAAATCTGAGTTTGCAAAAGCGCTCGATATGCAGTTAAGAGCTCTTAGGTTGTATGAAGAAATAAAAGACCAGAAAGGTATTGGCTATAGTTATAATATGATCGGCATCATTTATAAGAATCTTGATAAGCCTGATGAGGCACTAAGGTATTATTTAAGATCTGTAGATATACGGAAGTATACCGATGAGCGGGGGCTTGCCTCTACCTATCAGAATATTGGCAATGTTTACAAACATAAAAAAAATGAAGATTCTGCCATGTACTATTATGCACATTCGCTTGCGCTTCATAAAAAATATGGTAACGTAAGCAGCGAGGCAATGGTAACATCCAGCATGGGCGATCTGAAATTTGAATTTAGAAAATTTAAAGAAGCAAAAGAATATTACTTATTATGTCTCAATATTGATAAGGATGTGGTTGATTCAAATACACTGGCAACTACTTATATAAATATAGGTAATGCCTATTCGGCTTTAAGAGATTTTAAAACAGGCGAAGAGTATATAAATAAAGGCCTTGGTATATTAAATAAGCTGGGAGATAAGGAAGGAGTGATGTCTGCTTACGAAATGCTGGCCTATTTATTTCAGGAGGCCGGTAATGATAAACAGGCTTTATCCTACCGTATAGCATACCAGGAAATGAAAGACAGTATTATGAGTAATAAGGAAAAGCAGCAGATAGCAGAATTACAAACGAAATACGAGGTAGAAAAAAAGGATCTGGAACTGGCAAAGAACAAAGCGGAAATAGAAGCAAAAGAAAAAGAAAATTTTATAAAAAACAGTATTATTGTTTCTATAATTATTTTGGTTGTATTGTTAGCTATTATTGCATCGGTTATATACCGAAAAAAACAGGTTGAGCAAAAAGCAATATTGAACGAAGAACTTTCAAAACAAAAAGATATTCGCTCAAAAGCAGTAATCGAGGCCGAAGAAAAAGAACGAATTCGTATCGCAAAAGATCTTCATGATGGTGTTGGACAATTGCTTTCTGCCGCAAAATTAAATTTAAGCAGTCTTGAAAGTAAATTAAAGATCAGCGATAAAGAACAGGATATTGCCTTAAAAAATGCTATGAGTCTTGTTGATGATTCGGTAAAAGAAGTAAGAACAGTTTCGCATAACATGATGCCAAATACACTACTGAAATTGGGATTAGCAAGTGCAGTGAAAGAATTTATTACCAAGATACAGGGCATGCCCAACTTAAAAGTAAACCTTGAAATAGTTGGAATGGATAACAGGCTGGAGCAGGAAAAAGAAACAGTGCTTTACAGGGTGATACAGGAAATTGTAGCAAACATAATAAAGCATGCAAAAGCAAGCGAATTAACATTACAGTTAATAAGAGATGAAAAAGAACTATCGATTATTATTGAAGATAATGGAGTAGGTTTTGATACATCTAAAATAAACTCGTTTGAAGGTATTGGATTAAAGAATATTATTTCGAGAATAGAATTCATAAACGGTTCTGTACATTTTGATTCTACACAAGGCAAGGGAACCAACGTAATTGTTGAAGTTCCTGTTACTTAAAATGAAATAAATTTTTTTAAGCAAAGCCATTGTATTATATTTAAATATAATATGAAGACCGCGAAAATTATTTCGTTTTTAGTACTGCTTTTTTTTGCAGGAAGATCCTTTTCGCAGGATAAAAAATATATCGATAGTTTAACCGCGCTCACAACTTCAAAAGTTGACTCCATTCGCTTTAATGCCTATACTTTTTTATCATGGAGTTTAAAAGAAACTCATAAAACACTTGCGTTTAAATACGCTACCATGCTTTTAAATGAAGCAACAGCAGCAAAAAATTCAAAATGGATAGTTCGTGCCTTAAGCGATCTGGGTAGTATTCATCTTTTTAAAGGTGAGATAGCCAAAGCTTTGGAATATGCAGAAAAGGCCGTTGTAGTTGCCCGTAAAGAAGCTAATAAAAAAGACCTGGCCGGCGCACTTGTAAATCTGGCGAGTATTAAAGGTCACGATAACAAGTATGATGACGCACTTGAGCTTGAATTAGAAGCATTGAAGTTATATGAGGAGCTTAAAAAAAATTATTACATAGCCTTTACATGTAACAGTATTGCGTCGGTTTACAATAGCATTGGTAATTATAGTATGAGCAATAATTATTTAAATAAAGCTATTGCCATTAATAAAACCAGGCCCGATATTATGGCAATAACCCTTGGTATGATGGGCGATAATTTTAAAAGCCTTAATAAAAATGATTCGGCTATTTATTTTTACAAAGAGGCAAAAAAAATATTTGAAAAAGCCGGCGATCAAAGCGGTTTTTCAACTGCTTGTAATAATTTAGGTGTTGTTTATCAAAGCATTCATGATCTTAAAAATGCAGAATTGCAATATAAAGAATCTATTAAGCGTAGTAAAGAGTTTGAAAGTTTGGAAACATTATCTTTTGCTGAAATAAGCCTGGCAAGCCTTTATACTGAAAAAGGAAATTATAAAGAAGCTGAAATATTATTATTAAATTCATTGGATAGGGCAAAAAAATTAGGAAGCGGTGAAACAGAACTCAATGCCTATCGATACCTTACCCAACTTTATATTCATAAAAAAGAACCTGAAAAGGCAATGCTTTATTTTGATAAGCATACTGCTATGAAAGATTCTGTTTTTACAAAAGATGTTGCCTCGCGTTTTTCTGAAGCGCAAACAAAATTTGATGTAGAAAAAAAGGACCTTGAATTAGCAAAAAATAAAGCAGAACTAGAAGCCCGCGAAAAACAGAATTTTAATAAGAATATAGTTATTTTTTCAATTATTGCTTTGTTGTTATTATCTGTAATACTTGGCGTTATAATCTATCGAAAAAAACAGTTGCAGCAGCAGGCAAAATTGAATGCGGAGATCGCTTCACAAAAAGAGATCCGCTCAAAAGCAATTATTGAAGCAGAGGAAAAGGAACGCCGTCGTATTGCCCAGGATCTGCATGATGGTGTTGGACAAATTTTATCGGCCGCAAAATTAAATTTAAGCGGTTTACAATCACAGATTGATTTAAGTAATAATAAGCAAAAAGAAGCTTTTATAACCGCTTTGGATCTTATAGATGATTCAGTAAAAGAGGTTAGAACAGTTTCGCATAACATGATGCCAAATACGCTTATTAAGTTAGGTTTGGCCAGCGCTATAAAAGAATTTATTACAAAGATACAGGGAACTCCGAATTTAAAAGTAAATTTAGAGATAGTTGGTTTGACAGCAAGAATCGAGCAGGAAAAAGAAACTGTGCTTTACCGGATAATCCAGGAAGTGGTATCTAATATCATTAAACACGCAAAGGCAACCGAAATAAGTTTACAGTTAATAAAACATGAAAAAGAGCTCTCAATAATAATTGAAGATAACGGTTTGGGTTTTGATACAAAAAAAATAAACGAATTTGATGGAATTGGCTTAAAAAATATAATTTCGAGAATTGAATTTATAAATGGAACAGTTAATTTTGATTCGACTTTAAATAAAGGAACAACAGTAATAATAGAAGTGCAGGTATAATGAGGTTTTTTAAAGAGTATTTCAGGTTTATGATACCAATATATTTATTGGTTGCTCTCATTGTCATTGGCACTATTGGTTACATAATCATAGATGGTTATACTTTGCTAAATGCTTTTTACATGACCATTATTACTATTGCAACTGTTGGCTATGGTGAGGTAGAGCCATTATCGGTTGCGGGTAAAATGTTTACTTCCTTTTTAATTATAACAAGTTTTATTACATTTGCTTATGCCGTATCATCTATTACCAAATTTATTGTAGATGGCGAGCTCAATGTATTCTTTAAAAACAAACGTTTGAACGCAGCAGTAGAAAAATTAAACGATCATGTGATCATTTGCGGTTATGGCCGTAATGGCAAACAGGCTGCGCAAATTTTAAAGAAGCATGATAAACGTTTTGTTGTAATTGAAGATGATGAAAAAGTTACATCGGGGGTTAATCACCGGTTTTCAGAATTGGTTTTAAAAGGTGACGCTACACAAGATGAAGTGCTTTTAAAAGCAGGTATTTTAAAAGCAAAAGCTTTAATTACAACTTTACCAACCGATGCTGCTAATGTTTTTATTGTATTAACAGCGAGAAATTTAAATCCAAAATTAACCATAATTTCACGCGCCAGTGATGATGGAAGTGATACTAAATTAAAAATTGCCGGTGCCGATAATGTAATCATGCCTGATAAAGTGGGAGGTGCACATATGGCCAGCTTAGTAATGAAACCCGATGTGATGGAATTTTTAGATCTTATTACTGCGCAAAGGGCGGATAGTATCAATTTGGAAGAGATCTCATTTGATTCCATCTCTGATTCTTTAAAAAATAAAACGTTAAAGGATCTTGAAATAAGAAATAAAAGTGGTGCAAATATTATTGGCTTTAAAACCGTTTCGGGCGATTATATCGTGAATCCAAGCGCCGATACACAGATAATCCCTCAATCAAAGATATTCGTTTTAGGTGCGCCTGACCAGATCAAGAAACTAAAGGAGATTTTAGTGGAGTAGCATCATAGGATTGAACTCAGATGACGCAGATTTTACAGATCTAACCCAGATCAAAAAACAGTGCAAATCCGTTTAAACGTCAAATCCATGTTCAATCACGAAATGCTAAACCGGATCAACATCAATAGCTATCCTGTACTTCCAGTCTTTAAAATTATTTTGCAGATCATTCAACGCATTAAAAATAATTTGACGTATACTTAAGGTAGTTTCTTTTTTAGAAGTTTTAATTAGAATGCGTTTGTAATACTGATTCTTGATCCTTGATATCAAAGGAAATTCAGGCCCTAATAAATTCTCGTTAAAAGTTGGTTTTAACAATAAAAATAACTCGTTAGCTAAATGATTTACTTCATTCACATCTTTAGAAATAACATTTATTTCGAACAAACGAGAAAAAGGAGGGTAATTAAATTGTTGCCTTTCAGCTAAGGTATCCGCAAAAAAGTTTTTTATTTTATTTCCTGAAACATAATTAATTACATGGTGTTGTGGTTGTGTAGTTTGAATAAACACTTTTCCTTTCTCTTTATCCCTGCCTGCACGACCTTTAACCTGTGTCATTAATTGAAACGCTTTTTCAAAAGATCTGAAATCAGGAAAATTTAAAATAGAATCTGCATTTAAAACGCCAACAACGCTTACATTATTAAAGTCCAAACCTTTTGTAACCATTTGCGTACCTATTAAAATATCAATGTTACCTCCTTCAAAATCATCTATTAATTGTTTGTAGGCATATTTACTGCGTGTGCTGTCAAGATCCATGCGTGCTACTTTTGCCTTCGGAAAAAGCACTTCAATATCTTCTTCAATTTTTTCGGTACCCATACCTTTGTATTGAAGGTTATTGCTGCCGCATGCTGAACATGTTTTTGGCGGTGCAATAGAGTAGCCACAATAATGACAGGTTAATTTTTGAGAGTGTTTATGGTAGATCAACGATACATCGCATTGTACGCAATGCGGCACATGGCCACATTGTTTGCACTCTGTATAAGGTGCAAAGCCCCTGCGATTTTGAAATAAAATTACCTGTTGTTTTTTTGAAAGCGCATTTTCAATGGCATTAAATAAAGGTGGTGTTAAACAGGCCTTCATTTGGTTAGAGCGTTCAAAGAAATTCATATCACAAATTTCAATGTTTGTACCACCACTTTCAACATATTGCGTATTTAATTCAACCAAAGTATATTTTGATTGAGAAGCATTGTAAAAACTTTCAACCGAAGGTGTAGCACTTCCTAATAAAACAGGTGCTTTATGAAGTGTTGCTAAATATAAAGCTGAGTCTCTTGCATTATAACGTGGAGAAGGATCGTGTTGTTTAAATGAATTATCGTGTTCTTCATCTACAATTATCAATCCTAAATTATTAAATGGCAAAAACAAACAAGAACGTGCTCCCAAAATTATCTTATATTGTTTTTCGTTTCTTGTTTCTTGTTCCTTAACAGGTATGTCTTGCGTTCTGAGTTCTTTGTCTTTTGTTCCTGCAAGCAGGATGTTATTCCATATCTCAACTCTTTCGTTCTCGCTAAAACGTGAATGATAAACACCAACATTCTCGCCAAATACGGCTCTTAAGCGTGTTATTAATTGTGTTGTTAAAGCAATTTCAGGAATTAAAAATAAAACTTGTTTGCCTTCTTTTATAGTGTCTTTTATTAATTGAATGTAGATCTCAGTTTTGCCGCTTCCTGTAACACCGTGTAACAGAACAGGCTTGTTTTCTTTAAATCCTTCTTTTGTTTTCTCGTAAGCTTGCTGTTGAATATTACTTAATGCTTTAATAGTGTTATTGCTTTTTTCAAATAATAAACGGCCAACCTCAAACTGTTCTTCTATAAATACTTGTTTTTTTACAAGAGCTGAAATAGCAGCAGTTTCAACCTTTTTAGCAAGTTCTGTTTTTTTTATCCAGCCATTTGTAACAACTTCTTTATTTTTTTGTAATTGCAAAAAATAAATCAAAGCCTCCGCCTGTTTAAATGCCTTTTTCTCAATCTGATCTAACGCCTCACTTAGTAATTTTTCATCCTTATATTTTTCATCCAAACGAATAAATGAAACTAATTTTGGCTTGTATTTATCTTTTACATCTTCATAAACAATGATGGCTCTTTTTTTTATTAAGGTATTAATAATGCCTTGTGCTGATTTTTGCTTTAAAAGCTGCGCTACATCGTCAAAGCTTAAATTAGGTGTTGCATGAAGGGTTTCAATTAAAAAATGCTCTTTATCGTTAAAATAAGTATGGTCAATTTCCTCAAAATTAAATTCTGGATTTAATTGTACATGTGAAGTGCTGCTTAATTTTAAGCCAGATGGCAAAGCAGCATTCATTACCTCGCCGGGATTGGCGCAATAATAAAATGAGATCCAGTCCCAGAACTTTAATTGTGTTTCGTTTACAATTGAGTGCTCGTCTAAAATGGTATCAATGTATTTTGCCTGGTATTCTTTTGGCGCATTAGAATGGATCTTGTATATAATGCCTGTATAGATTTTTGTTTTGCCAAACTGTACCAAAACGCGTTTGCCAATTTCAACAGCTTCATTTAATTCTTTAGGAACCCTGTAAGTGTATTTATTTGGTACACTTAAAGGTACAATAACATCTGCAAATAATGTATCGTTTTGCATTAACTGATAAGGTAAGCTAAAATTATTCCGCAGGCCATCATCAATACTTTTGTTTTATTATATTTATGATGCTCACTTGTTTCAAACAAAATAGCGGTTGAAATGTGTAAGAAGATACCAATAACAATTGCAAATGCAATTTGACTATACGTTTGGTAATTGTTTAAGCCAAAAGTTTGTAATACATAACTTGTAAAATAACCGAATGGTGTCATTATAGAAAAGAGCAGGAGCAAGCCCCATTTTTTTGAATTTTTTGATTCATGTTCTTTTAATAAAGAAACAAAAGCTATAGTAATTGGAATGTTGTGCAGTGCAAGGCCTAATATCAATTGGTTGTTTATTGTAGAGGTTTGATCGGCCTTTAAATTATAAATAGGCAAACCTTCTAAAAACGAGTGAAGTAATAAACCAATGATAATGCCTTTCGGTAAATGGTTTTTACATTCACTGCTGTGCAAATGTACATGTCCATGTTCAATACCTGTACTAAAAGTATCTATTAATAACTGAATACAAAAGCCCAACACAATAAACAGGCCCATTTGCTTTACATTACCAAGTTCAAACGCTTCGGGCAGTAAGTGAATGATGGAAAGTGCAAATAGATATGCAGCGCTAAACGCAAGTAATAAACGTAAATTAATTTGATTGATTTTTATTTGCAAAGCAATGCCCCCGGCTAAAACAATGGGTGCTATTAAACAAATTATGGAAAGAATAGGATTCAATTTTTTTATTTTTTAAATAAGATGATTAAACGTTCTGAGCTTTGCTGATCAAAGTTATCTAATTTATAATTACCAAACACCTTTTCTATTTTTAAACCTGCTTTTTGAGCAAAATCTTCAAAATCATTTTTCATGAACAAAGAAACAGATTCTTCAAAATAATAATCTTTGCCCTCATTTGTAAATTCAATACGTTTTAAAATAGCCTTGTCAATTATTTTTTTTTCAATTTTAAAAGTAATATCTCCTCTTTGTTCAGTATATGTTGGTTTAAGGCCTGTCATTACTTTTTTTGTATTAAAAAAATCCAACACAAAAATTCCGTTTGGTTTTAATGCTTTTGCAATATTTTTAAATACCGTGTAATTATCATTATAATTCTCAAAATAGCCAAAGCTGGTAAAAAGATTAAATACAGCATCAAAATAATTTATTCTGAAAGGATCGCGCATATCGTGTACGTAAAAATCCAAAGTATCGCTACTAAACTGAGAGGCTTCCTTAATACTGTTTCCCGAAAGGTCGGTGCCTATTACATTTAAGCCTTTTTTGTTAAGCGCAATGGCATGTCTTCCTTTTCCACAGGCAAGATCCCAAACCCTGGCGTTTTCTTCTAATTGTAAAAGCGAACAAAGGTTATCTATAAAAAATCCAGCCTCATCCTGGTTACGGTTATTATATAGTAAATGATAATAAGGGGAATTGAACCAGTCTTTAAACCACTCGGCAGATCTCATTGTGTAAAGGTACTAAAAATAAAAACCACCAATAATTATGGTGGTTCTTATTTATGAATTTTTAAGCCTCATCCTAAATCCATCTCCCAAAAGAAGGACTTTATTTTATTTTCTTCTACTTTCGAGAGGGACGGAAAGGAAGACTGATTAAATCGCTTTTGCTTTTACAAATTGATATTTCTCGTATTTTTTACGGCCCAGGTTAAAATCACCGCGGTATTTTGGTCCACTTACTTTTGCACTGCGCGTAAATTTAAGTTTAGAAACATCACCACCTTTAGCAGCAACCGCCTCTTTTATACTGGCCTGTAATTTTTTTGCGCGGGCCGAAGCTAAATTTTTATTACCCTTGCGACTCGGCACACGCGATGCGCTGGAATTGATCTTAACCGTTACCGTTTTTTGTTTGCTTAACTCAGCAACCTTATCAATAAAGTTTGTCCAAATAGCATCAGCATCATTTATCTTCTTTTTATTGTAAGTAAAATAAAATTCATACTCACTCGATGGCAGATCGGATGGAACATCGGTACTGGTGCTGTTATTATTGTTGTTGCTATTTGCAATAACTGGTTGACCAATTAATAAGGTCTTGCTAATTGCTTTGGCAGATTTAGCAGGTGTTGTAAAGCTTGTTTCTTCTGAAGTAACTGATTCACTTATTGCGATTAATTTGTATTTGGTATCTGGAGTCAATGCAATCCCTCTTGCAATTCCCTTCTCATCAGTAATTGCATCTGTTTTACCACCATCAGCGTCTGTTAATGTTACAGAGGCATTGGCAATTCCTTTTTTAGTTTTAGAATTTTTTACTGCCACATCCAGTAATATTTCTTTTGTTTCTGATGTAGTAGATTTACCGCCATCCACATATAATATCTGGTTTATTACTTTTCCAGATTTTAAGCCGATTGTACTTAAATCTGCGGCAGGTGATTTTTTACCGTTTACTTCTGCAACAATAATATATTTTTTTTCAGGTTTTAAATTTATGGCATCGTATTTTCCCTGTGCATTGGCATTAATCGTTTGTGCTTCACCGCCAATTTCCTGTAAAATTATTTTTGAGCCAATTACCGGTTTTTTCGATTTGCTGTTATCTAAAACAACAGGGCTAAGCGTAATTGTTTTTTTCTTTGCAACTATCTTTCCTAATAGTTTTACAGGCTCTAAATTAACCTCGCGGGCAATTTCCTGGTAAGAAAGGTCACCTGTTACAAAAACGTCTTCATTATAAAATTCTTCGCCCGCTGGTGCCTGATAAGAAAAATTGTATTCCTTACCCGGAGGTAAAATTGTTGCAAAAGTTCCATTCACTAATTTTGGTTTGTACGAGCCAACTGTTTCGCCAGTTTGTTTATCTTTTACAATAACGGTAATATCGTCGGGTAATTTTTCACCATCTGCCGGAATGATCTGACCTTTAAACAAAGCAAGGGGCTTTTCTTTTGCACCCGGTATAGAGATCATGTATATATCTTTCTCGCCATAGCCACCTTCTTTTGCAGACGATACATAACTTCTTTTACCATCGGGCGAGGTTACAAAGAACACATCATCATCGGTAGTATTAATAGGATAGCCAAGGTTTGTTACTTCAGAGAATTTATTATCGGGGTTTAAAGTAGAAAAGAAAATGTCATAACCGCCCATTGTTTTATGACCGTTTGATGAAAAGAAAAAGGTGATCCCGTCAGGATGAATAAAAGCGCCATCTTCATCATATTCTGTATTGATGGCTGGCCCCATGTTCAAAGCCTTGCTCCAAATGCCGTTAGGCAATCTTAAGCAACGGTAAATATCTCTTCCGCCATATCCACCAGGCCTGTCTGATACAAAAAATAAAATATTGCCATCTGCACTTAAACAAGCGTGCGATTCCCAATATTTCGTATTTACATCCGATCCAAATTCTTTTAGGCTGGTCCAGTCTTTACCATCAAAATTACTGTAATAGATATTTCCATCATTCTCGCTTATTCCTTTAAAAATAATTAGTGTTTGTCCATCAGGGCTTAGATTGATGGAAGCGTCCATACCGCTTGTATTAATGTTATTTGATATGGATTGAGGTGAGCTCCATTTGCCATTATCATCTTTATACGACACTACAATGTCTTCGTAAAATAAGCCATTAGGTTCTTTAAGTCCGCCCGTTGTACTTGGTCGGCGTGTAGTATATATCAATGTTCTTTCATCTGCGCTTAATACAGGACTATAATCAGGGTACTGGCTGTTTACGCTATCGCCCAGATTAGTGATCTGAACGTTCATAGGATAAGAGGTTAACTCTTTCGCATAAATAGCCGTTTCTTTATGGCGCACAACCAGCTTCATCCACTCTTTATCTTTAGCGCTCACATATTTTTTAAATTCATCAAACTGTACAATCGCTTCATCAAATTTGTAATTGATGTGTAAAGCTTCGCCGTAGTACAAATGGGCTAACGGCGCAGCCGATTTTTCGCTGGCATCATCTGTTCTGTAGGTGCGTGAAACATTTTTTACGGCTTTTTCAAGATAATATTCTGCTTTTGATTTTTGCAAAGCGGAGTGTAAGTAGCAAACACCCAGCATATAATTTACATTGGCATTGGTAGAGTCAATAGCATAGGCGGCCTCAAAATTCTCTTGAGCTAAAATAAAATTATCTTCCAGTAAAAGGTAAGACCCTTCAAGAAAATAATCTTTGTACGAAGCGCCTGACTTAACTTGAGATTGGATAAAAAGGGTAGATGAAAGTAAAATTAGTGTAAAGAGATTTCTCATTATTTTAATTTAATATGAAGCAAAGATATAATTATATTTCAAAAAACGGGGTTTTAACAGGCGATTGTTGATGTTTTGTCGAAGGTGTTTACAAAGTATAATTGCTTTTTTATGGTTTAAAATACTATAATATTTATATTTGCGCCCCATTAGATAAAATGACCTTTATAGAGGAAATAAACAGACGCAGAACTTTTGCCATTATTGCACATCCCGATGCAGGTAAAACAACATTAACCGAAAAGTTATTATTGTTTGGTGGTGCTATACAAACAGCCGGTGCGGTAAAATCAAACAAGATCAAAAAATCAACTACTTCGGATTTTATGGAAATTGAGAAACAGCGTGGTATCTCAGTATCTACATCGGTAATGGCTTTTGATTATAAAAATTATAAAGTAAATATTTTAGATACGCCTGGCCACGAAGATTTTGCGGAAGACACGTACCGTACACTTAGCGCTGTGGATAGTGTTATCATGGTAATTGATTGTGTGAAAGGTGTTGAGCCCCAAACCCGTAAATTGCTTGAAGTTTGTCGTATGCGTAATACACCGGTAATTGTATTCATCAACAAAATGGATCGTGAGGGTCAAAATCCATTCGATCTTTTAGATGAAATTGAAAAGGAATTAAAAATAAAAGTGCGTCCGCTTACCTGGCCAATTGGCATTGGTAAATCGTTTAAAGGCGTTTATAATTTAACCGAAAAATCATTGAATCTTTTTACAGGCGATAGTAAAACCACAGTTGAAGAGCGTTTAAAGATAGCAGATATCAATGATAAAGAGATTGACAGTAGAGTAGGTGTTGATTTTGCAGAGCAATTGAGAGCAGATGTTGATCTGATAGACGGTGTTTATGATACATTGGATACTAAAAAATATTTGGAAGGAATTATTAGCCCTGTATTTTTTGGAAGTGCGGTAAACAACTTTGGTATCAACGAATTGTTGGATTGCTTTGTGGAAATAGCGCCCGGACCAAAAGAACGCGATACCGATAATGGCATTGTAAAACCCGATGATAAAAAATTCAGCGGATTTGTGTTTAAGATACATGCTAACTTAGATCCTAAACATAGAGATAGAATTGCATTTTTAAGAATATGTTCGGGCACGTTTGAAAGGAATAAATATTACCATCACGTGCGTGATAATAAAGAATTACGTTTTAGTAATCCAACCGCTTTTATGGCACAGCAAAAATCAATTATTGATGAAGCTTTTCCCGGAGATGTAGTTGGCTTATACGATGCAGGAAATTTTAAAATTGGTGATACGTTAACCGAGGGGGCCAACTTTCAGTTCAAAGGCATTCCAAGCTTCTCACCTGAATTATTCCGTTACGTGAATAATACTGACCCAATGAAGACAAAACAGCTGCAAAAAGGTTTAGAGCAATTAACGGATGAAGGCGTGGCCCAATTATTTACCCGTAAGGTGGATGGCAGAAAAGTTATAGGTACCGTTGGAGCTTTACAATTTGAAGTAATTCAGCACCGTTTAAAAGCCGAATACAATGCAAGCGCTACGTTTGACCAGATAAATTTATTTAAAGCGCTTTGGATTAGTGCCGATGATAAAAAGAAATTAGATGCGTTTATGCAGGATAGAAATGCACACATTGCTTTGGATAAAGAAGGCAGACCTGTATTTTTAGCTGAAAGTGCCTGGTTATTGCAAATGGCCCAGGAAAAATTTCCGGATATTAAATTTCACATCAAGAGCGAATTTTAATCTTTGTTGCTTATTCTCTTTTGGAGGAGTTGCCCGAAGGGCGGAGTAGGAGAAATTATCATTTACTGCGCAATTTCCTCTCTCTTTAATTCTCCCTCAACAGGGAGATACTAAACGCCTAATTTGTGAGCAGTTTTTTATAAAGCTCATCCATCTCTTTACATAATCTCGCATAACTAAACGCTTTAATTACTTCTTCACTGGCAATTGTTGCAGTTTTAGAGAGCTCTTCAAAATTTGTAACAACGTGCAATAGATTTTTTTTGTAGGTCTCGGTATCGTTTGCTTCAGAAAGCAGTCCGCATTTTGTATGCAAAATATCTTTAATACCACCAACGTTGGTTGTAATAATAAATTTTCCGGCGGCTTGCGCTTCTATTAAACTAACGGGTGTACCTTCGTTTTTAGAAGTTAAGCAAACAAGATCAGCTCCTGCCAAAGCAACATCAACTTCTCTTATCCAACTGGTAAATGTGAACAAGCAATCTGCATTGGGTTGTGTGGCAAAACTCAGATACTTTTCTTTAATGTAATTGATGAGTTCGTTCCTCGTTTCACCATCGCCAACAATAAATGCTTTTATTTTTTTAGTCGAATTTTTTGTAAGGTGTTCTATGGCATCAATGAATAAATAGTGATTTTTTATTGGTGCTAAGCGGCCAATAATAACAAGTGCCAACTCATCATCCTGCAAAAGATATTTTTCTCTGAAATTTTTTCTTTTTTCTTCTTTGTTGGTGGTAAATTTTTGCAAATCAAAACCCAATTTTATAACATGTGTTTTTGCCGCATTGCAAACTTTGTATTCCTGCGTTAATTCTTTTTTTTGTATTTCGCTTATGGCAACTATAGCACTACTTTTTTTAGAAAGGTAACGTTCAATAGCTTTAAATACGGAGGTTTTAAAGCCTGAAAAATAACCTTTAAATACATGGCCATGAAAGGTGTGAACAATTACCGGTACTTTGCAACTTGCAGCAGCTAAACGCCCAATAGCCCCCGCTTTACTGGCGTGTGTGTGAACGATATCAGGCTTAAATTCTTTAATTATTCTCTTAATTTTTTTGTAAGCAAAATAATCTGAAAACGGATTTATACTGCGCTTTAATTCTTCAACAATAACCGGATTTAATCCTAATGATTCAGGAATGTATAATGAGCTTTCTTCACCTTCTTCTTCGGGGCCACCAATTAAATGTGTTTCGTACTCAGCAGGTAAGTATTTACTGAGATAAGAAACATTGTAAGTAATGCCACCCAAATTAAAACGGTTGATGATACGCAATATCTTAGGCATTATTTTATATAATCTTTAAAATTAGTGAGCCAACTCTCAAATACAATAACAGCCCATAATTTGGCGGCACTATCACCAGGGTTTTTTGAATGCATTTTTTTTATCAATCCTTCAATGGCTTCATAGTTTAAAATATCTTCAGCCTTGATTTTTTCTTTATTCAATATTTTATTTTCAATTTCTGAATTAAATTTTCCGGTTAGCCATTTATGTAATGGTACTTCAAAACCTTTTTTGCTTCTTGTAAAAATTTCAAATGGCAATAACTGATTAAAGCTCTTTTTTAAAATGATCTTTTGTTCGTTTCTACTTATTTTTTTATTCTTTTCAAGATTCAAAGCAAATTCAACAACACGGTAATCCAAAAAAGGATTTCTTATTTCAATGCCATGCTGCATACTAAACCTGTCGGCTTTTACAAGCATATCATCTGCTAAAACAGTTTGCAGGTCAAAAGTATCTTCTAATTCAAAATTATGTAAGCTTTGGTTTGTTTTAAATAAATTGTCAAAATAAGCAGTCCTTATTTTTGTTTTTAATAATTGATCTGTTTCTTTTTGAGTAGAAATAGACGCAAGAAATTTTTGCTTTTCAGTTGAAGATAATTTAACAAGTGCATTAAATTTTTTTAATTGCCGTGTTTTGTTCGCTAATGTTCCTTCTCTCGATCCTGAGCTTATGGATAGCAGGGGAGAGGCTGTTCCTGCAATCAGCATATTCAGGCTATTCTCACTCATCAATAAAGCTTTGTGCTTGTTGTAGCCTTTAAATAATTCGTCAGCGCCATCACCACTTAAAGCTACTTTTACAAATTGTTTTGTGAATTTGCTCAACATGTAAAAATTAAAGGCAGATGAATCTGCAAAAGGTTCATCAATACAATTTAAAAAGTTATGAATGTTAGATTGAAAATCATCTTCAGATAATTTAAAGGTATGATGATTTGAATTAATGTGCTTTGCAACCAGCTCTGCGTAATTTGTTTCGTCAAAAAAACTTTCGTTTTTAAAACCAATACTAAACGTATGAAGATCGGGTTTGTGTTTTTTTGCAATAGCAGAAATGATAGAAGAATCAACTCCGCCGCTTAAAAAAGTGCCAACGGGCACATCTGCATGAAGCCTTAGTTTTACTGCATCATCCAATAAAATGGCAAAATCATCTAACGTACTTTTTTTAGGAGCAACATACCAGGTTTTAGTGTTAACTATATTGTTTTTTACCTCAATTAATTGCCCCGGCAATAAGCGGTAAATGTTTTTAAATATAGTTTCATTACCGGCACAATAATTTAACCTGAAATAGGTATTGATCTGATCAACATTCAGTTCTTGTTTGCCTACCAAATTTAGTAGTGGTTTTAACTCAGATGCAAAAGCAAATTTTTCTTCGTCTTTGTAATAATAAAGTGGCTTTATGCCCAACCTGTCGCGCGCTATAAGTAAAGAGTTTTTTTCTTTATCAAAAAAAGCAAAAGCAAAAAAGCCGTTTAGTTTGTTTAAACAGTTTTCACCTTCGTTTTTTAAGAGATTAAAAAGTACTTCTACATCTCCTGTGGTTGTTAACGGAGGCAAGCATTTATAAAATTCTTTGTAATTAAATAATTCGCCGTTAAAAACCATAGCATAACGGTTTTCCGTATCTGAAAAAGGCTGGTTACTGGAAATACTGGTATCTAAAATCTGCAAGCGAGAATGAAAAAGTGCGCAATTGGCAAACTCTTTAAAGCCTTGATTATCGGGGCCACGAGGGCTTAAGAGGTCTAATATTTTTTGATTGTTACTAAACCTTTTTAACGTTTTATTGTCAAAAGATAATATACCGGCAATGCCACACATTTTGTTTGTAAATATACTTGTTGAAATGTATAAATTATAATTATATTAGATGTTTATTTTGAAGCATTTGAAATATATTTATTCTGTATTTATCATTTTAGTAATTGTAGGTTCTTCTTACTCTCAACAATTACGATTCAGGCATATTACAAACGAGGAAGGTTTAAGTACAAACTATGTTACTTCCATTATGCAGGATGATAAAGGCTTTATGTGGTTTGGCACACAGGATGGTTTAAATAAATACGATGGTTATAGCTTTAGTATTTTCAAGAATGATCCAACAACGCAAAGCTCTCTTTCCAGCTCTGAAATAAACTGTATACGACAATTAAAAAACGATCTTATAATTGTTGGAACCCGTGACGGCGTTAACTTTTTTAATCCAATAACATTGCAATTCATTCGTCTTAATAATTTAAAAGGCACTAATGTTAAGATCAATGCTATTGGTGTAATAGATCAGGATAATATCATTTTAGGAAGTGATGAAGGCTTATTTTCTGTGAGTGTTACTTCAAAAGCTCTTAAAAAAATAAGTTTTCCTATTGAAGGGCCTGTGGCAGTTAATGCTATCAAAGAAATAGGTAACAAGTATTTTATTGGCACAAAAGAAAAGGGTTTATGGCTATTGAAGAATAATAAATTACAACGCATAAATTTTGCAGTGCCTGATCATCTTAGTTTTAAAGTTACTGAGTTAGATGAGATCAATTGCCTTCAGGAATATGCATCTAAATTATACCTTGGCACAAATGGTTATGGTATTTTTAAGATCGATCTTAATACTTATGAAGTTGAAGATAAGATCATTTTTTCTGAAAAAGAATATACCAATACCAATTTCGTAAACAGTTTTGTAATTAACAGCAATAGGTTATACGCAGGTACTAACTATGGTTTTGTAGTGTATAACCTCTTAAATGGCAAGGTTATTAATAGTGAAAATAAAGAAAGTGCAAATGCTTTTAGAATAAATGATAACTTAATAAAAGCTGTATTTTTAGACAATCAGGGTAATGCCTGGTTAGGTTCGCAATTGGGTGGAATAAATATTTCCTTCTCACGTTCTATAAAGTTTCCCGATTTTGAAGATGATAAACAACATCAGTTTCAGAATTTATATTGTTTCCTAGAAACAAAAAATGGTGAAAAAATGATAGGCGGTGAGCATGTGCTTGCCTTCATAAATAAAAACAAAGAAGTTACCGATTATTCAAGCATCCTGGCAGATAATTCGGCTTTAGCTATTTACCAGGAAAACGATAATGTTTTTTGGATAGGTACATGGGGTATAGGATTAATACGTTTTGACAGATCGACAAAACAAACAAAAACATTTTTTGGACCAAAATTTGGCGGTACTGTTTTATGTTTAAAAGCAGACGGTAAAGGAAATTTATATGCCGGAACTTTTGGTGACGGTTTATTTAAAATTGACCTTAAAACATTTGAAACAAAAAATTATGGTGTTAAAGAAGGTTTACCAAACTTAAACATTAATACCATTTTTATTGATTCAAAAGGTGGCGGTTGGCTTGGTACTTACGATGGCGGATTAATAAAATTAAAGGAATTTCCGAAAGCCGATAAAATAAGTATTGAAACAAGTTATAAGAACGAGGGTAAGGCCGAGCATATTGCTACCAATATTGTATTTGGTGTAAACGAAGATAGCAAGGGAAATATCTGGGTAACCACATCGGCAGGTTTAAGTAAATTATTGCCAAATAAAACCTTTTATAATTTTTACGAAAAAGATGGTTTGCCAAATACTTACCTGTATTCAATCATTAAAGATAGCCTAAATAATTTTTGGATGAGTTCAAATTACGGTATCATAAAATTTGATCCCTTAGCAAAAGAAAGTGAAATCGCATTTAAAAGTTATGGAATTAAAGATGGTTTACTAAATACAGAATATAATATTGGTGCAGCTTTTTCTGCCTCTTCGGGCAACATGTATTTTGGCGGATCAAAAGGTTATAATATTTTCAGGCCAACACTTATTAAAGATAATTTACATGCGCCAAACTCTTTTATTATTGGCTATAAGCGAGGGGGTAAAGATGTAAAAGTAGACTCTTTCATTGCCTACAAAAAATATCTAAAATTAAGCTGGCGCGAAAATTATTTTCAATTTGAACTAGCTGCTTTGGATTATACCGATCCGGCAAAAAATAAATTCAAATATAAATTAGAAGGATATGATAACGATTGGTCGGAGCCAACAAATGTGCGTTATGTATCTTATACCGAATTACCCGGTGGAGATTATAAATTTCTTGTGAAATCAACAAACAATGATGGCGTTTGGAATGAAACACCATATGAGATCCATATTGAAGTAGTTCCACCTTTCTGGAAAACAAAATTATTTTATTTCTTCCTTATTATTTTTGCGGGTGGTGGTATTTACGCATTTACGCAATACAGAACGGTTGCCATTAAAAAAGAGAATAAACTTCTTGAAAATAAAGTGGCAGAGAGAACGCGCGAGCTGGAAGAAAAAAATAATGATATCACTAGCAGTATTACTTACGCAAAACGTATCCAGGAAGCTATATTGCCATCAAAAGACCAGATCTTTAATAAATTAAAAAACGCATTTATCCTTTATCAGCCAAAAGATATTGTGAGTGGCGACTTTTACTGGTTTGCCGAAAAAAATAACTGGAAGATACTGGCTGTTGTTGATTGTACAGGCCATGGTGTGCCGGGTGCTTTTATGAGTATGATAGGCCATAACTTGTTACACCAGATAGTTTCAGAAAAAGGTATTGTTGATCCGGCAGAAATATTAAATAATTTACACAAGGGTGTTCAGGAAGCGCTACGCCAGGGGCAAAACGAAATAAACACCAACGATGGTATGGATGTATCGTTAATTGCTGTGAATGATACTACACAGGAAGTTAAGTGGGCAGGGGCCAACAGGCCTTTGGTAACAATTGATAATACGGGCGAATTTCTGAAATTTGACGGCAATAAATTTCCTGTTGGTGGTGCACAATTAGATATAAACAGAGTGTTTACAACGCAGGTAATCAGTTTAAAGAATCCAGCTATGGCCTACATGACTTCAGATGGATATGCCGACCAGTTTGGCGGTGAAAAAGGCAAGAAATTTATGGTAAAACGTTTTCATGATCTTTTATGTACTATTCACTTAAAGAGTCCTGAAGAACAGAAACGTGAATTGCAAAGTAATTTTGACCAGTGGAGGCAAAATCACGAGCAGGTAGATGATGTTTTGGTGGTAGGAATAGGAATTTAACATTAGAATTTGGTATTTAAAATAATTTATTATATTTGTCTAACTTTAAAATTTTATCATGAAAAAGGTGTTTAAATTAGTTTTGGTATTAACCTGTACTACATCCTTATTTTTTGTAGGTTGTCGTAAAAAAGAAACTACAGAAGTTGATAACGAAACACAATCAGCAGTAGATAATGCTGTAGCAGACCAGGAATACATGTCAATTGTACCTGCCACAAATGCTCATGCTATTAATACAAAAGGTACAGGAGCTACAAACGGCAAACTATTATCGCCGCCTGCTTGTGATACTTTGATTTGGTTAACAAGATCTGCTACGCTCGCAACTGATACAGCTCTTGATGTTAATGGCAAATATAATGTTCCTCAGCGTTTCGAGTTAAACTTAACAACAACTTGTACTGCATCTTTTACTGATAATAAAATTAGGTCTGGTAAATGGTTGATAAGAATTACAGGTCCTTTAAAAAATGTTGGTAGCCAAATGATCATGAAGCTTATAAACCATAAAGCTTCAGGTATTGGTTATGCCTGCGATAGTTTAGTTGTAACTACTGTTGCTTCAAGCTCAGTTAGCAGTACATATAACATTAAACTTATTAACGGTGTTTGCTCAAGCCCTAACTGGACAATTAAATACAGTTTTGACAGAACAATTACCAATTTTGTAAAAGGTAACCCTGTTGGCAGCGATCCTGTAGTACAGATTTATGGCACAGCAAACGGTGTTAACCGCACAGGTAAGTCTTTTACGGTTGATATTCCGGCAGGCAGTCCAATGATCAAACATAAATCATGTCAGTTTGTAGATAAAGGTATCTTAAACCTTACCCCGGAAGGCTTCAAAACAAGAATTGTTGATTTTGGAAATGGTACTTGTGATGATGATGCCACATTTACAGTTAACGGTAGCACAGTAGCATTTAAATTAAAATAAACTGTTGGAAACGTTAACAGCAACAAGGGAAATGGTAGATGTATTTGATATTTATAACAAAATGGAGCGAAATAATATTTTGCTTTCATTTAAAGGTGAAATTACATCAGACCTCTTAACATCTATTCTTCAGATAATGGAGAATAAGATGGAAAACATGCAGGAAGAGCCTAAAATGAAGAAAAAAGTGTACAACGTTCTGGTAGAATGTTTACAGAATTTATATCATCATTTAGACGATTCTTCGAATTTTACCGGTGATAATAACCGTTCGGCTATTTTTATGATCGGTAAACTAGATGGAAAATACTCTATATTTACCGGCAATTATATCTTAAATGAGAATATAAACGGCCTTAGAAGACGCCTTGATGAGGTTAATGCTTTATCAAAGGAAGAATTAAAGGAATATTATAAAAAAGTACTAAATAACGGCGAAATGTCTTTAAAAGGCGGCGGTGGATTAGGCATGATCGACATTGCCAGAAAAACTGGTGAAAAATTAGAGTATGAATTTTTGGAAATTGACAATAAAGTTTCTTTCTTTACACTTAATATCAAAGTATCACAACAAAATTAAAAAATACAATTATGGACAAATACGCTATCGAAGGCACACCAAAAACACCAAGTATCAGTTTTGACTTAAACGGTGGGATTTTAGAGATCAAAGGACGTTCAATTCCTGAGAATTCTATTGAATTTTACAAACCTTTAGTGGATGCATTAGATAAATACTCTAGCGCTGCAAAAAGCGCCACAACTGTTAATGTACAGTTAGAATATTTTAATACATCTTCTTCTAAATGCATCTTAGATGTGTTTAAAAAGTTAGAAGGTATTAACAAAGGTGGTAGCGCTGTTACAATTAACTGGCATTATGAAGAAGATGATGAGGATATGTTAGAAGCCGGTGAAGATTACCAGGCCATCATCAATGTGCCATTTAAAATGGTAATGGTTAACGAATAACAATTTGTTCTATCAAATATATTACCCTGCCGGTTGGCGGGGTTTTTTTGTTATATGCCAGTGC
Organism: Bacteroidia bacterium; assembly: GCA_016787705.1. Lineage (GTDB taxonomy): Bacteria > Bacteroidota > Bacteroidia > B-17B0 > Aurantibacillaceae > Aurantibacillus. The sequence goes on from JAEUTP010000027.1 coordinate 260,935, forward strand.
AATTTGTTTTTATTTTCAAAAAACTTATTGTTGGCTAATGGGCAAACTAGCGCTCCTTTTTTTGCCAAAAACTCAACTACATTCCGTATATTTGCTACCTTAATTTTAAGAATTCATGACAAGTAAAATAGTAGAATTATTGGGCGCTAACGCCAACAATTTATTAAATCATACCTGCAAAACTATCTCAAAAGAACTTATTCATTTACCTGGCAGTGATTTTGTTGACCGTATGTTTGCTCCATCTAACCGTAACCCACAAGTATTGAGAAGCCTTAACCAGCTTTATAATACAGGGCGTTTAGCCGGTACAGGTTACATGAGTATTTTGCCGGTTGACCAGGGTATTGAACATAGCGCAGGAGCCAGCTTTGCACCAAATCCTATTTATTTTGATAGTGAGAATATTGTGAAATTAGCTATTGAAGGTGGCTGTAACGCAGTAGCATCAACATATGGCGTCTTGGCTTCGGTATCAAGAAAATATGCTCACAAAATACCTTTTATTGTAAAGATCAATCATAACGAATTTTTATCATATCCAAATAAATTTGACCAGATCATGTTCGGTTCTGTTGAAGAAGCATGGAACATGGGTGCTGTAGCGGTTGGTGCAACTATTTATTTTGGTTCTCCTGAATCTTCACGTCAAATTGTTGAAGTGGCTGCAGCTTTTGAGCGCGCACACGAATTAGGAATGGCAACTATTTTATGGTGCTATACACGTAACAACGCCTTTAAAAAAGACGGTGTTGATTATCACACAGCCGCCGATCTTTCATCACAGGCAAATCATTTAGGTGTTACCATACAAGCTGATATTATCAAACAAAAATTATCTGATAAAAATGGTGGATACACTGCTATTGGTCATGGTAAAACACATCCAAAGGTGTATTCAGAATTAACTACTGATCATGCAATTGATCTTTGCCGTTACCAGGTTGCAAATTGTTACATGGGCCGTATGGGCTTAATTAACAGTGGTGGCGAAAGTAAAGGTGCAACAGATTTGAGCGAAGCAGTAACAACAGCCGTTATTAATAAAAGAGCAGGTGGCCAGGGCTTGATCAGTGGTCGTAAAGCATTCCAAAAACCTATCGCAGAAGGCGTTCAACTGTTGAACTTAATTCAGGATGTGTATTTGGATAAATCTATAACAATTGCTTAAATAAATTTAAGATTTAAGAAGTCAGATTTTAGATTTCTTAAATCTTTAAATATAAAATCTTAAATAAAAATGGGTTGGTTTAAAAGATTAAAAGAAGGTATTACAACTTCTACAAAAGAAAAGAAGGAAACCCCTGAAGGTCTTTGGTACAAATGTCCATCGTGCAAAAAAATAAATACAGCACAGGAGCATGCAGGAAATAAATATGTTTGTACAGAGTGCGGGCATCACGAAAGAATTGGAAGCAAAGAATATTTTGAAGTTATTTTTGACGACAATCAATTTACCGAACTGCATGAGAACCTTGTAAGTGGCGACCCACTTGAGTTTAGCGATACAAAAAAATATACCGACAGGTTAACTGACACTATTAAAAAAACAAATTTAAAAGATGCTTTGCGCAGTGCATACGGTAAAGTAAATGGTAACGATCTTGTGGTTTGCTGTATGGACTTTGGTTTTATTGGTGGCAGTATGGGAAGCGTTGTGGGTGAAAAAATCGCACGTTCAATTGATTTTTGCTTAAAAACAAAAACACCTTTATTGATCATCTCAAAAAGCGGTGGCGCACGTATGATGGAAGCAGCCTTCTCGTTAATGCAAATGGCTAAAACATCAGCAAAATTAAGCCAGCTGGCAAAAGCGCAGATACCTTATATTTCATTATTAACCGATCCTACAACGGGTGGTGTTACCGCAAGTTATGCTATGTTGGGCGATTTGAACATTGCTGAACCCGGCTCATTGATTGGTTTTGCAGGGCCTCGCGTTGTAAAAGAAACTATTGGTAAAGATCTGCCTAAAGGATTTCAAACAGCAGAGTTCGTTTTAGAACATGGCTTTTTAGATAAGATCGTTCCACGTACCGAGCTAAAAGACAAGCTGGGAGCGCTGTTAAAAATGTTCAAGAATTAATTACAATTCTAAATTAATATCGATTCCAAAGGCTGTTTTAGTCTTTGGGATTTTGTTGTTCACTCATTCATTTGCTGGCTTCACTCTATTTTACTGATTTTTAACAGTTTACATTCTTTGAATTACCCAACTTTTATTTATCTTTAATCGTATTAATAGGTAGAGAATCACCCCTATGAACGTTACTCCCGAAATTATTGCAAAGTGCGTAAAGCAGGATCGCAGGGCGGAGTACGAACTCTATAAATTGTCATACAGTTATTTAATGAGTATCTGTATGCGTTACAATAAAGATAAAGATACGGCTTCAGAGATCCTGAACATGGGTTTTATGAAGATCTTAAAAAATATTCACTTATACAATCCTGAAATTCCTTTTAAAGTATGGATACGCCGTATTATGGTAAATACTTTAATTGATGAGTACCGTAAGCAAAAACGCGAAAAAGAACGTGTTTCATACGTTGATGAATATTACGATTCATCAGATTATGCAGATGTAAATGAAGCCTTAAGTAACATTAGCTGCAAACAAATTTATGATGAGATAAATAAATTACCACAGGCCACAAAACAAGTATTTAACTTGTATGTGATAGATGGTTATTCACATAAAGAAATAGGCGAGATGCTTGGCATTAGCGAAGGCACATCTAAATGGCATTTAAATGCTGCAAGAGAAAAATTAAAAGAACAAATAGGAAAAAATATATTAATAAGAGTGTAAGAAAAGATGAACCCAGAACAAAAGTTTGATAAGATTATCAGAAAGAAAGTTGACGAAGCGGAATTCCCTTTTGATGAGCAAAATTGGAATAAGCTGAGCGAACAATTAGACGCCGAAAGAAGGCTTGCTGCAGGCCGTGGCTGGGGCAAATTCCTTTTCTTAGGGTTATTGTTCCTTGGTATCACTTCTGCCAGCATTGCCTTATATAAAATTCAAGGCCCGCTTGGCATTAAAGGCGAATTGGCAAACAATTCCTCTGCTGATAATAATGGTTCATCTACACAGGCTCATGGTGTAAATAGAAAAAATAATAACAACAATTCTGATAATAATTTATTGGCTTCAGATAATAGCAACGAAATCAGTACTTTAAATTATTTAGCTGCTAATTCTGCGAATGCAAACACTTCCGTTAATGGTTTAAATAGCTTAATGGTAGATCTTAAGAATGGTAATGCAACTGCTAATTCTTCAAAAGCAGGATCAGTTAATTCAGCTAACTCATCTAATGTAAATTCAACTTCAGAGAGTAATTCTTTTGAAAGTATAAATACTAAATCTAATGTTTCAAACACTAAGTCTTCTAAAAATTCATCAGCAAATAAAGATGGATTAGCTGATAGGAAAGATAACAGCTTTAAGAATTCAGAAAGCGTTGCTATGACACTTGGTGAAAGATCTGTTAGTGACCTAGCAGGTTTAACATTGCTTGAACACAATACGCTGATAAGAATTGACGCTAAATTAAATATCGTTAACACACCAAGAAACTTAAAACTGGCAGCACTTAAAATACCAAACTGGTACGATGAAGATTATCATCGTAAAGGAAAAAAACGTATCAGCTTCTTAAATGCTGAAGCCGGCGGTACTTTCTTATTAGGCTGGGATTCTAAAGATGGTAAAGATGCAAGAGGATTTAACTGGTATGCAGGGGTAAACTATGGTAAATTTATAAATAAGAATATTGGCTTTAGTGTTGGTTCTCAATTCTACAATATTGGTAATATTAAACAATCGTTTTATGAAAGTTCTAAAGCAGTTTATGGTTTAGGTTCTACGTCAAGTAATACAGTTATTACTACGCAGTCGCTTTATTACTTCTCTGTGCCACTTAAATTTTATTATGCTGTTAATCCTTCTCATCAAATTGGTGCCGGTGTTAACCCAAGCTTCTTATTCAGCTCTAAAAATCTTGTAGAAAATTACCGTTTAACAGATGGTATCAAATCTAACGAAATGGAAAGCAAAACTTCAGGAATATATGAAGGTGTTAGATTGAATAATATTTTAATTTCGGCATTTTACAGAGCGAAATTAAACAAACGTGTATTCTTAAATACAGAGGTTGTTTATGGTGTACGCGATGTATTTAAAAATACTAACTCTAATAACTATTCGCAAAAGCCGCTTGGTTTGCGTGTTGGTTTGCAATATACCTTGTTTGAGAAATAAATTTAAAGAAACGAAATAGCCATTTATGAAAATACATGTACTTATTATTTTATTTATTGCATTGATCCTTAATGCCTGCAATAAAAAATCACTTCCGCCAAAGGATGAAGAACCTGAACCGGTTTTTTATTTTAAATGCGATATTGGTGGTTTGCCTGTAGATATTGATGCTGGAGTAAATGCCTATTACATGAAGTCGTCATATTACCAGGATTCAAATCATGTTTATGTTTTTAAAGGTGAATTAAAACAAAAAGAATGTACAGATAATTGTGGCTTTGGCTTAACGGTTTTAATTAACGATTATAAAGTGTCAACCAATAACAACATGTATATTGACAGTACATTAATGCCAATTAGCTACCAGTTTAACGACGCAAACATTGAGCCTTTATATTACTCTGCTACTTTTATTCCAAATCAAACCATTCAAAATGCTACCTATAATTGGACCTTTAGTGATGGTACATCATGTAATGGACCAAATTGTACAAAAACACTAAAAAAAGATAATAAATACACAGCCACTTTAACTGCCAAAAGCACAACGTTTGGCGAGGTTGCTCATAGCAACGTATTTAGAATTGGCAATCCGGTACAAACAAATGTTAGTGTTGTACAAACTACTTTAAGTCCACCAAATACATTTACCTATAAATTTTCCGCACCAAATTTAACCGGTAAAGCTCCTTTTTCTTATAAATGGGAGTTTGGTGATGATAATTTTTCTTATGATTCATCGCCATTTTACGAATACACCTCGCAAAATCTGTATACACCAAAGCTTACTGTGATAGATGCTAATCAAGATACCTGTGAATCATTCTACCAGTTACCTGTATTTAGTGGTACCTTTGGCGAAGCTAATTTTAACACGTATTTAAGTCCTGTTAAAAATACAAAAGCCCTGTCAGCAATTACCATCCTTGTAAATGACCCAAAAGGCGCTGTTTATTCGTCTAAACTTATAAATCAGCCAAATAATAGTCATATTGAGATCGTTTCGGTAGAAGATTATAAGGCGCCGGATAGTAATACACCCTTTAAAAAGGTTAAAATAAGGTTTAGCTGTACCGTTTATAATGGTCCAAATGCCATCGAGATAAAGGATGGCGAGGCAGTAATAGCCCTTGCTTATAAAAATTAACCGTTTTACCCAACCTTTTGGTAAAACAGGTCGTATTCAATAATAAGGTAAACAATTATTGCTGTTCCGGTACTTGTGTTTAGTTCTGTGTTTAAAGTAAAGATCCCTTTTGTTTTGTGTTACAAAAGGGATCTTTTTTTATGCCGTTTTGTATACAACAATATTTAAATAGCTTTTTCGTTATCCTTAAAATTGTTTCATGAGGGTTTGCGCAAAAATAAGTTTGCTTTTATTTTTTTTCCATGTTTCAAAGGCTCAGGATAAAGTAAAAAGATTTGAATTTGGTCCCACACTTGTTACCGTAAATTCTTTAAATAAAACCTATTATTCAGGATCCGACAGACAATCAATTGAAATTAGCAGTGGACTCTTGTTTAAATATCTGAAAAAAAAGATGGCGTTCAGATCTTTGATCGGTTATAACGAATGTCATCTTAAATATTATGCACCTACAGGTTGGATAGATGCCACGAGGGGCGAAACAAACAATAAAGATTTTAGGTTTGGATTAGGTATACAACATAACTTTTTAAGAACAAAAGAGTGGTTGTATGGATTTACAGATCTTTCTTATCGTAATGTTTATTCTTCGGGTTTTATTTATGGTGGTATTGTAGGATATCATAATTCTTTTTATTCCTCAACAAATGGCTTGGATGGAATAATTGGCCTTGGCCTTAAATTAAAATTGTTTGACGATATTTTTATTTTACCCGAAGTGGGTTATAATACTTCTTTTGGCAATGTACATTACACAACTACGCATCTGATTAGCAATGAAACCAATAAATACAGTTATTCAGAAGTGAATGCTAATCTAATTGCCAAATTACATTTAACGGTAAGGTTTTAGTTATTTCTTTTACAAAATTTAGTTTTTTTAAGATTCATTTAATTTAGCTGATATTTAAATAGATGTATCTTTATATCTATGGCAGATTTTGATTTTGAAAAAAAAATTATTCTGGAGGATAATCTTGTTTTATTGCGCCCGTTAGAGGCAACAGATTTTAATAACCTCCTTCATTTTTCTTTAAATGAACCTGAAATATGGAAGTATTCATTGGTACAGGCCGGGGGCGAAGAAAACCTTAAAAAATATATTAAAATAGCCATAGATGCCCGCGATGCAAAAAAAGAATATCCTTTTATTGTTTTTGATAAAAAACAAAATTCGTTTGCAGGTAGTACACGTTTTTATGATATACAATTAGCACAGGATACATTGCAATTGGGTTACACCTGGTACGGCAAAAATTTTCAGGGCACAGGTTTAAACAAGCACTGTAAATTTTTATTGCTGCAATATGCTTTTGAAACCATGGATATACAACGGGTGGAGTTTAGAGCTGATAATAGTAACGAAAAAAGTATTGCCGCTATGAAAAGCATTGGCTGTAAAGTTGAAGGAGTTATGCGCAGCAGTATGTACAATTTAAATGGCAGCAGGCGTGATAGTATTATACTGAGCATTTTGCGTGATGAATGGTTTGATAAGGTAAAAGAAAATTTAAAAAACAAATTGAAATGAATGCTTTAGTAATTTTTCCAATAACATTGATGTTTCTTTTAATAACATCATTTGATCATAAAAAATCAGATGTTGCTCTTGCAACTATTACCTGCGATAGCATACCTGTTTTAAACAAACAAATAATAGCATTTGTAAATACAAATATTGGTAAAACGGTTGGCAAAGGCGAGTGTTGGGATGTAGCCGCAGAAGCATTAAATAAGGTTAATGCCAGGTGGGATGGCAATTATAAATTTGGTAAAGAAGTTAATTATAAAAAAGATTGCGTTTTTCCCGGCGATATTATGCAGTTTGAAAATGTGGTTTTAAAATACTCCGTTGGCAGCAAACAGTTTATTGAAAAAATGACACATCACACAGCTATCATTTACGATGTAAAAGGTAAAGAGGAATTAGTAATGGCTGATCAAAACACCGGCCGTTCCGGCAAAAAAGTTGGCTTAAGCCCCCTTAATTTTAAAGATATGACCAAAGGAAGTTTTAAAATTTTCAGGCCAATGAATTAGGAGATGGAACACAGATGACACTGATTATACTGGTTGACACTGATAAAATTTAAATAAATCAGCATATCATGATTTATTCACTTAATATTCCATAAGTAGATTTTTTGGAGGTTTTTATACTGGTCAGATGTTAAAAACGGTCATGAATATTCACTCCAACCACCATCTTTTTTTACAACATACATCATAACTGTTTTGTAATCAATAATTACTTTATCCTCAATATTAAATGCTTGTGTGCAACACGCAATCGCATATGCTGTGTCGTTATTTCGATAAAGATAATAATCTTCATTACTTAACCTTAAATCGTGCTCTTTAATGTTTTTTTTATCAATCGTAATTTTCAACAAACATTCTCTTGAATCTATATCTTTGATAGCTGAAATCTTTCCTCGTAGTTGGATTTTGTATTTATTATAATATGTAAAAGATTTATCTTTTTTCACATCATAATTTTCATTACAACTTACCTGGAATAAACAAATTAATAATACTATAAATGTTTTACGAAGTATAATTAAATCTATTCGAATTTAATGATTGTCTTTAAGTTCATGGTACAATATTTAACATCTGTGCAAATCCGCCCAATCAGCATCATCCGCGTTCCATCAAGCTTCAAGCAACAACAATTCAAACAATTCCTTCTGCCCAATCTCTCTTACTTCTCCGGGCTTCATATCACCTAATTCCAAATTTTCAATTTTTGTTCTTATTAAACGCTTGCAATCATGTCTTACAGCCGCACACATTTTTCGTATTTGCCTGTTCTTGCCCTCCATCAAAACAAATTCAAGCCACGATTGTGGCAGATCTTCTCTAAAGGCATGTGCTCTTTCAGCCAGGTCTTTTGGTTTTTCAATTACATTTACTTCGCAGGGTTGGGTAATATATTTACCGCGTTGTTTTACAATTATTTCTAATCCGTTGCGCAGTTTATTCAAGGCTTCTTCGCCAATTTTTTTCTCTACCTGCACAATGTAATTACGTTTATGTTTCCTGTCAGGGTGCAATAAACGCTTTGTAAGAGATTTATCCGTTGTTAAGATCAACAAGCCTTCGCTGTCATCATCCAAACGGCCTACAGCATTGGTGCCCTCGGGAAAATCATAATTCAGTTCGCCCAATTTACGCTGTACATAAGGACTCACAAACTGCGAGATCATTTTATAAGGCTTGTATATGATAAAGTATCTTTCCAAAAAAAAATTTAGGCTGCAAAAGTACCATTAAATCTAAATATTTTCATATCTTTATTGTATAAACTACTTATGAAAAAGACCCATATTTTCTTAGCGCTGTTATGCGGCGTTTCTACTTTATTTAGTCAGAATGATACCATACATTGGTCTGCCGGCAAGCCGCTTACCTGGAATGATTTTAAAGGCGATGTGCCTGATACGGCAACAACTGATGGTTTTGCTGAGGTAAAGATATTGGCTACGAGTAAAAATGCAGCTAAATATTCTACATCCAATACTTATGTGGTAACTGTTTTTGACTGGCGTAACTCATGGATAAAACCAAAAACGGATAGCGAGATCTTATTAAAATATTATCAAACCATTTTTGATATTGGTGAATTATACAGCCGCAAATTAAGAAAGGCCATTGCAGAAACAAAGCTTGATCCATATCCCGTAACTTTTGATGAAAAAATAAAAGCGGCCCAAATTGGTCAAATGGACAGGCTAAGGCAATTTAAAAAAGAATCAAAAAATGGCACTTTTGAAGCCGCTATTACCCGTTGGTACGATAATGTAAAAGCTGAGTTAACAGAGCTGGATGCCTTTAAACAAGTGCCCGTAAAAGCAGGTAAATAATGGACCAGGCGCTGATCTTAAAAAATATTTCAAAACACATTACGCTTACAAAAGCAGAACAAGAGTATTTTGTTTCGTTACTGGATTCAAAATATATTAAAGCAAAACATTTTTTATTAAAAGCTGGTGAGGTTTGTAAAGAATCGGCGTTTGTTACATCAGGCTGCTTAAGAGGCTATACGGTTGATAAAGAAGGCGTAGAGCACATCCTTAGTTTTGCGCCAAAAGATTGGTGGATGGGCGATATGTACAGCATGCTCAGCCAAAAGCCGGGCAATTTAAATATTGAAGCTTTGGTGGATACAGAGGTAATTGTACTCTCCAAAAAAAACCAGGAAAAGCTTTACGAAAAGGTTCCAAAGTTCGAACGCTTCTTTCGCATTATTGTCGAAAAATCTTTAGTGGCGTTTCAGCAACGTTTAATGGATAATTTAAGTCTAACAGCGCAGGAGAGGTATTTAAAATTTTGCACCACATACCCTGCTATTATTAATACCATTCCCCAAAAGCAGGTTGCCGCATATATTGGCGTTACGCCTGAGTTTTTAAGTAAGCTAAAAGCGAAAACATTAAAGAGTCGGTAGATTTTTTGCCACGATTTTCACTAATTTCCACAATTTTTTTTGATTTATTCATACAATTAATTTTCAGGCCTGCGGCTTTTATTTCACTAATCTAAAAGCATAGTTTAGTGAAATAAAATAAAGTCGCCGACTTTATCAAATAATTCGTTTAGAATTAGTCAGTAATTTTTATTTGTGTAATTTGTGAAATTAGTGGCTTTTTAACTTTAAAAGATGGGTGTTATCAGCGTTCTATCATTTCTTAACCTAGATTAAGAACAATTCTTTATTCTGTTTGTACCTTTGATATAGAATTAAACAACTTACTATGGACAGAAAAGATTTCTTAAAAAAAGGTTTGCTGGGTACAGGCATGTTTGTAGCCGCAAATTCATTGAGCAACATCATTAAAAATGATATTGACGAGTTAAAAGAACTGGAAATATTGGGGTTTAATCATATACCAAATACAAATTCAAAAATTATGGAAAACACAATTTTGCACAAAGCCGATACCCGTGGTAATGCAGATCACGGCTGGCTAAAAAGTAAACATAGCTTTAGTTTTGCAAGCTATTATAATCCTGAACGTATGCACTTTGGTGTGTTACGCGTTTTAAACGACGATACCGTTAGCGCCGGCATGGGGTTTGGCACACACCCGCACGATAACATGGAAATTATAAGCATCCCTTTAGAAGGTGATTTGGAGCATAAAGATAGCATGGGAAATGTTGCCGTAATTAAAAATGGAGATATTCAGGTAATGAGTGCCGGAACAGGCATTCAGCACAGCGAGTATAATAAGAACAAAGATAAAACGGTAAAATTTTTACAGATCTGGGTTTTTCCTAATAAGAAAAATGTAACACCGCGTTACGATCAGATCACGATTAAAGAAGAAGACCGTCATAATAAATTGCAACAGATCCTTTCGCCAAATGCAGACGATGAAGGTGTATGGATCCATCAAAATGCCTGGTTTCATTTAGGAAAGTTTGATAAAGATATTTCTAAAGAATATACTCTAAAAGCAAAAGGCAATGGTATTTATATCTTTAATTTAAGCGGAGATGTTGAAGTGAATGGACAATTATTAAATGCTCGAGATGGCTTTGGTATTTGGGATACAGATAAAATCACGTTAAAAGCTAAAAGCAATGCAGAGTTCTTAATAATGGAAGTACCAATGAATGTTTAATAAATAATAATTTAAAAAATAAAAATATGAGCACAACAAAATGGGCATTAGACCCAAGTCACAGCGAAGTAAGTTTCAAAATAAAACACATGATGATCTCTAATGTAACAGGTCATTTTGGAGCATTTAATGTTACCGCTGAAACAGAGGGTGATGATTTTTCAAAATCAAAAGTTTCTTTTACAGCCGATGTAAATTCTATCAATACTAAAAGTGAACAACGCGATGGGCATTTAAAGTCAGGCGATTTTTTTGACGCTGAAAAATATCCCCACATAAAATTTGAAGCAACAAAAATGAATAAAGTTTCTGATGATGAGTTTTCTGTGGATGGAAACTTAACTATTCGTGATGTTACTAAACCTGTAAAATTAAAAGCAGAGTTTGGCGGTATTGCAAAAGACCCTTACGGAAATATTAAAGCAGGTTTTACTGTTGAAGGAAAAATTAACCGTAAAGATTTTGGTTTAACATGGAATGCAGCAACGGAAGCGGGAGGTGTTATGGTTGGTGAAGATTTAAAGATCCATTCTGAAATTCAATTGGTAAAACAACCTTGATCAGAGTTTATAAAAGCTATATTTGCCTATAAACTAGATAAAACATGAAAATAGTAGCCTTTGGTGGAAGCAATAGCAAGCAGTCAATAAATAAACAATTGGCTGCTTACGCTGCTTCACAATTTAAAAATGCAGAAGTAGAAGTTTTAGATCTCAATGATTATGAATTGCCTTTGTTTGGTGTTGATGTTGAAAAGACATTAGGTAAACCAAAATTAGCGCAGGATTTTTTAGACAAAATGAAAAGTGCAGATCTGTTGGTAGTATCAATGGCTGAAAATAACCGTAATTACTCTGCTGCATTTAAAAATATTACTGATTGGGCTTCGCGTATTACTGAAAAGATCTTTGCCGAAAAGCCAATGTTATTAATGGCTACATCTCCTGGCGCCAGAGGAGGAGCAAGCGTATTAGAGATATCTGAAAAATACTTCCCACGCTTTGGAGCAAAAATTTTAAGAACATTTTCGTTACCTTCTTTCGAACAAAATTTTAAAGATGGTAAGATCACAAACGAAGATCTTAATACTAAATTACTACAATTAATAAAAGAAATACAAAATGAGCAACTATAAAAAAATTCGCTCAATACATACAGCACCAGAAACACGAATGGGTCCGGCAATAATCCGCCAGGCATTTCCATTACAGGGCATGCAACAGGTAGACCCATTTATCTTATTACATCATTTTGATTTTACAAGTGCGCCGCACGAAAATAATTTTAACGTGCCGCCACACCCACATCGTGGTTTTAGTCCGGTTACGTTTATGTTTGAAGGGGAGATAGAACATGAAGATTCTCTCGGCAATAAAAAAGTAATCGGCAATAACGAAGTGCAATGGATAAACGCGGCGCGCGGAATTATTCATGGCGAAAAAGCGGGAAAAGAATTCTCTGAAAGGGGAGGAAGGTTTCATGGCATTCAATTATGGATCAATACATCAAAAGCGCATAAGATGGATGCGCCAACCTATCAGCCAATAACAAAAGACGAAATTGTGTTGATTGAAAATGAAGGTGTTGAGTTTCGTTTGGTATCAGGTTCTTATAACGCTAAAAAGGGTCCGGCTAAATCGGATGTATTTACCGCTATGTTGCGAATGAATGAAGGCAGCGATTATACCTTTAATTTTCCTGCAACTAATAATGTAGCTTTTTATGTTTTAGAGGGTGATTTGAAAGTAAATGATAAAGTATTTGCAAAACAACATGATTTGATAGTATTTGATAATGATAACGCAGATATTTTATTAAAAGCAAATTCACAGGCATCTTTACTATTAATGGCTGGCGAACCAATTAACGAACCGCTTGTTACTCACGGACCATTTGTAATGAATACCGAAACCGAAATTATGGAAGCCATGCGAGATTACCAGCAGGGTAAAATGGGTTTTTTGTATTGATCTTTTGCCACTAATTTCAATAATTACACAAAGTAATTTATTCAAAATGCACTAATTAGTGGTTTATGTTTTAGTAATAATCTGTGATATTAGTGGCATCTTAAATGTAGATTATTTTCATAATTTTGTTCCATCGCTGATATTACCAAAAAATATACCAACGAAGACATCACCATTGTTTGGAAACCAAACATGTGTATTCATTCCACCAAATGCTGGAAAGGCGAAAGTGGATTACGAAACGTTTTTGATCCAGCCAAAAAGCCGTGGATAACACCGGAGGGTGGCACAACAGAACAGATAATCGAACGTGTTAATAATTGCCCTTCCAAAGCTTTAAGCTTTTATTATAATGATGAAAGCAAGAATATTCAATCAGCCACCGTTGAAAATATTGCAGAAGTATTACCCAACGGTCCGCTGCTTGTATATGGTAATTTAAAGGTAAAGCATAAAGATGGAAGTGAGTTACATAAAAATAATGTCACTGCCTTTTGCCGTTGCGGTGCTTCCTCCAACAAACCATATTGCGATGGTACGCATGTAAAGATTGAATTTAAAGATTAAACAAAAAACGCTCCTTTTGGGAGCGTTTTTAATTTTGTAAAGACCTTTAATTAATTCTGAATAATTAATTTTTTAGTTATACGTGTTTTATTTTCCAGTTCAACCGAAACAAAATAAACACCGTTTTGAAATTTACTGATATCAATAGTTTCATAAGCACCGTCTATTTTATTAAGTTGTTTTTGTTGAAGCAATTTGCCACCTATATCTGTTATTACATAATTTACAACCTGATTTTTTGCAAGATCAAATTTAATGTAAGCTAAACCGCCCGCAGGATTTGGATACACTTCTATTGAATTTTGTCTTTCGGTATTTTCGGTAATACCTGTTGTATTGGCTACCACAAAATATTTTGTTAATTGACAGCCAATATCGCCATTAGGATTATAAAAGATGTTACCAATACCAAGGTTCTCAAATCTTACGTTACCGGTTCCGCCAACTGTATTGGCCCACCATTTGTAACCATCGCAGCCAACATCATTTACTACTAATTTATAGCAACCGGGTGTTAAGTTCACTGTATCAGCAAATACCGTAGCATTAACAAGACTATCTCTTTGTACAACAATATTTCCATTCTCATCATACAAAGTATACGAAGTTTCATTAAATGTATTTGGAAGTGCAGACGAATTGTTGGTGAAGATCTTGATCACAAATCCTGCCGGATAAACCGATACAGGCGAGATCTGCGATTGGTAAGTATTGTTGAATGAATTTTGATCTGTTGTTCCGTTAACTGAAACTATAGCAGCGCTAAAATTGCCGGTAGCGTTGGCTGTGTATATAGCTAATGATGGAGGGAACACAACGTTTGTTTCTTCTAAAAAATTAAGGCTGCCTGTCCATGTATACGATAAAGGTGTATTGCCAATAATGCCATAATTAAATACAACACTGGTTACGGTACTTGTACCAACATTTTTAATTTTTATAACAGGGTTTCTGCAGGTTGGATTACTTCTAACATAATTTTCATTTTTAGAAGGTGATATGATATCTTCAATAGAAACATCCAGCGTGTGATTTGGAGCACTGTAATCAATTATTTGTGATGAGAATTGATAACCGGCCTGTGCATTTGTTTGCGTTGGTGCGGTGTACAACTCCATATCAATATCTGTAGTATAAGTTGTGTTTGGTGTTGTAAGCGAACTAATATCGTGGTAAATAGGCCACACCACAGCACCGGGGCACCAGTTGGCACGATCGTAAACCCATGTACCTGTTTGTGGTGATACATTATTTAAACCGCAATCGTTACGCCACAATTGTTTTTGAGCCACGTTGCTGCCGTTAATTTTAAGATCATAATATTTACTGCAAAATTCTGAACAATATGTATCATCAGAACCGTGGCCACTGATAGAATTTTTTACAAAGGTTCTGGCAACTGGGTTAGTGTAAGAAAAAGTTTTTGGAGTTAAATGATTCTCTATCGGGTCTGCAGTTTTACCATAAGCATAATAGCCTTCATAAATATTTCTTGCAGATAATGCATCCATTGGCGGCACACCTTCAATTAACTCTAATTTTAAAGTTATGGTAAATCCCCATGAATAGCCGCTATAAAAAAAACGAAAACCCGTTGGACCTTCCAATGATTTTGCATAATCAGAAACTTCTATAACATAGTCGTGTTTTCTATTTGTTGCCATCCAATCTGTTGCATACGGGGTAATAACCCTTGCTATCTCAACAGTATCCTTTCCTGCATGCTTAGCATAAATTTGAGTTGTATAATCCCAGGAACCACAATATTGTGGAGACCCTGGACAAATGTAGCGACCCAGAATATAATGTAAACGCATTTTACGGTAACGAATACCCGTTGGCAAGGTGGCAGTTGTATCATAAGCGCCATAAGCACCTATCTGGCGTTGGTTATAAATAGTTATCCAGGTAGTGTCTCCCGGATTTGCTTTTAATGCAGAAGAAAAAACTTCTAATAATAAAAGACTTAATAAAATTTTTTTAATTGCTGATCTTAACATTTTTTTTTTGCGTTTTACGTAAAAATACTTAAAAAATTAAATCGTTTTAGATTTTAACAAAAAACTTATTTAATTAAACTGTAATGATCTGTAAGTGAGTTAATTAAATTTTAATGATCATCTAAACCGGTTTTAAAGAGTTTATGCTGAATTTTATTTCTAATTTTAGACTTCTTCAAATAAAATAAAATTATGAATCCTCCTGAAAATAATAATTTAGATCCTCAAGACGATATTCCAAAGTTTGAAACAAATAATACGGCAAAACCACTCAACACAAACTTTGATCCTAATTTTTCAAATGGAACACAAACAGTTCCAAACAGTGTGGCTGTTTTAGTATTAGGTATCCTTTCTATTTGCTTTTGCTGGTGCTATGGTATCATTGGTATCATTCTTGGTATTATAGCAATTGTTATGTCGGGCACTGCAGATAAGGAGTACAAGGCAAATACCTATAAATATTCTTTGGCATCTTATAAAAATTTAAAAGCCGGAAGGATATGCGCTATCATTGGCCTTTGCCTTTCTTCGTTGTATATTATATTAATAATAATATACTTTGTTATTTTTGGGGCCATGCTTTTTGGCGCTTCAAATTTTGGCGCCTGGCATTAATTTTTAGGTGGATAGTTTTTTAACTTTTTTAGAACAGCACTTATTTTCGTGCTCAATAAAAAGCATGTTTGGTGTAGATTGTCCGGGTTGCGGTATGCAAAGAGCTTTTATAGCTTTATTACGGGGCGATCTTCTTGCAAGTTTAAAATACAATGCCAGTCTCATTCCGTTTTTAATAACTATATTTTATACTATTGGGCATTTGATCTTTTCGTTTAAAAATGGTGCTAAATGCATTGTTCTATTATTCTCTGTTACCGTTTCTGTTCTTGTTGTAAATTTTGTTATAAAACTAATTTTACATTCTTAAAAGAATTTGTTTTCTTTAATTTCGAATAAACTATCAATCCGTTTAGTTGTTCTAATTACAAGATTTTTATATGAAGGCAGAAATTGTTGATGAAGAAATTATAGAAGTTATTGGTGCGCGCTCTCATAACTTAAAAGATATTTCACTTACCATTCCAAGAAACAAGTTAGTTGTTATTACCGGCTTAAGCGGCTCTGGTAAATCATCTCTGGCATTTGATACTATTTATGCTGAAGGTCAGCGACGTTACATAGAAAGCTTTTCTTCGTATGCGAGACAATTTCTTGGAAATCTTGAAAGGCCGGATGTAGATAAGATCTCGGGTTTGAGCCCTGTAATTTCTATTGAGCAAAAAACGGTAAATAAAAATCCACGCTCAACGGTTGGCACTATTACAGAGATCTATGATTTTATGCGTTTATTGTTTGCACGCGCGGGCCAGGCATACTCATATGTTACAGGTGAGAAGATGGTGCGGTACAGCGATGATCAGATTATGGACCTGATTGAAGCAGATTATAAAGGAAAAAAAATAAATTTACTCTCACCAATTATTCGTGCGCGTAAAGGCCATTACCGCGAATTGTTTGAAGATATTCGAAAGCGCGGCTTTAATAAGGTGCGCATAGATGGGGAGATCGTTGACATTACACCTAAAATGCAGGTTGACCGTTACAAGATCCATGATATTGAGATTGTAATTGATCGACTTGAAATAACAAAAGATATTCGCTCGCGTTTAAATTCATCATTACAAACCGCCATGAAACATGGTAAAGGTGTATTGATGGTAATTGAGCATGAAGAAGAAGCTAAGGCAAAAAAGAAATCTAAAGCCCCTCTCCCAGGTAGAGGGGATAGGGGTGAGACCCAAGTACGCTTCTTTAGCCGTTTATTGATGTGCCCTACAAGTGGCATTAGTTATGATGAACCTGCACCTAATTTATTTTCGTTCAATTCGCCTTACGGTGCTTGCCCGCAATGCAACGGTTTAGGAGAAGTTTCTGAAATTGATATTTCAAAAATTGTTGCTACGCCAAAATTATCTATTGGTAAAGGGGCAATTGCACCAATTGGCGCTGCTAAAACTTCAGGCGGTTGGATCTTTAAACAAATTGAAGCTATTGGTACTGCTTATGGTTTTACTTTAGATACGCCTTTTGAAGATCTGAGTGATGAAGCAGTAAACGTTGTTTTGTATGGCAGTGATGAATTATTTAAGGTAACGACAGAAGGTGGAACCTACGATACCAGTTTTGAAGGTATTGCCACATTTATTACGCGTCAGGCAGAAGATGATCCTAGTCCTGGTATGCTGCGGTGGGCGCAGGGTTTTACGAATAAAAAAGAATGTCCTACCTGCCACGGCACACGCTTAAAAAAGGAATCGCTTTATTTTAAAATTGCAGAAAAAAATATTTCTGAATTAGCCGAAATGGATATTTCTGTTTTGCAAACTTGGTTCAAGGATGTTGAAAAGCGAATGACCAAACATCAAAATGCTATTGCAACCGAAGTGTTAAAAGAGATCCGAGCGCGCATTCAATTTTTAATGGAAGTAGGTTTAGATTATGTTACACTTAACCGGTCTTCTAAAACATTGAGTGGTGGCGAGGCGCAGCGTATTCGATTAGCTACACAAATTGGTTCGCAATTGGTGGGCGTGTTATATATTTTAGATGAGCCAAGTATTGGTTTGCATCAACGCGACAACGTGCGGCTGATTGACGCATTAAAAAATTTACGTGATGTAGGTAACAGTATTTTAGTAGTAGAACATGATAAAGACATGATGGTGGAAAGCGATTATGTAATTGATATTGGTCCGGGTGCCGGCGTACATGGTGGTCGTGTTATTGCAGCCGCACATCCAAAAGAGATGTTGAAATTTAATACCGTTACCGCAAAATACATAACCGGTAAATTAAATATTGAAGTGCCAAAAGAACGCCGCAAAGGCAATGGTAAAAAAATTAACTTAAAAGGTTGTACAGGTCATAATTTAAAAAATGTAAACGTAGATTTTCCTTTAGGAAAATTTATTTGTGTTACAGGGGTGAGCGGAAGTGGTAAGAGCAGTTTAATTAATGAAACTTTATATCCATTATTATCTGCGCATTTTTATAATTCAGAGAAAAAACCTCTGCCTTATAAATCTATTACAGGATTGGATAATATAGATAAAGTGATTGAAATAGACCAATCACCAATTGGCCGCACGCCACGCAGTAATCCTGCAACCTATACAAACGTTTTTTCTGATATAAGAAATTTATTTGCAGAATTACCGGAAGCAAAAATTCGCGGTTATAAACCGGGCCGTTTTTCATTTAACGTAAAAGGCGGACGCTGCGAGACCTGCGGTGGCGCCGGTGTAAAGACCATTGAAATGAATTTTTTACCGGATGTTTATGTGATGTGCGACGTTTGCAATGGCAAACGTTACAACCGCGAAACGTTAGAAGTTAGATACAAAGGTAAATCCATAAGCGATGTGTTGAACATGACCATAGATCAGGCTTGTGAATTTTTTGAAGCAGTGCCAAATATTTACCGCCAGATAAAAACATTACAGGATGTTGGTTTGGGTTATATAACATTAGGCCAACAGGCTACAACCTTAAGCGGGGGCGAAGCGCAGCGCGTAAAACTAGCAACCGAATTGAGTAAGCGTGATACAGGAAATACCTTTTATATTTTAGATGAGCCAACAACAGGTCTACATTTTGAAGATATTCGTATTTTACTGGATGTATTATATCGTTTGGTAAATAATGGCAATACCGTTTTAGTGATAGAACATAATATGGACCTGATTAAAGTAGCAGATCATATTATTGATATTGGTCCGGAAGGTGGAAAAGGTGGCGGAGAGATATTATTTACCGGTACCCCGGAAGATCTTATCAAAGAAAAAAGATCGTATACCGCACCATTTTTAAAAAAAGAATTGAAGGGTTAATACTTTATTTTCTTTTATCTATATGATTACACATGTAAGATTATTTTAATTTGTGTAAAGTATAATATTTTTGATCAAAGTAGTTTTGTTTTCATAAAACCCAAAAATATGAAAAGAAAACTATTAATTAAAAGTTGCTTTTACCTGATACTAGGTGTCTCGGGTCTTAAAGCACAATCGCCATGTCAGTTAGTTACATCATTAACACCAAATACACCGGTTTGCGCAGGAACGCCGGTATTGCTTTCTGTAAGTGCGGGAGGCGCAAATTTAGGAAGCGGTGTTGATGGGGTACTAACAATAAATACAACTGTTTATACAGATAATGTAAAATCTGCGGTAGTTGGGTCAAACCTTTCTGGCAGTAATAAAGTAAGAGTTGCTAATACAGCAGGTTATGCTGTGGGTAACGAGGTACTTTTAATTACTATGCAGGATGCCAATACAGTTGGTAATTTAGTTGGAAGATATGAATACAGAACTATATCTTCTATTTCTCTGGATACTCTGCGTTTTACGCAAAACATTTCAAATTCTTATGTTGCAACAGCAACACTTAAACACCAGGTTATTAAAGTACCACAGTACACTAACGTAACTATTAATAGTGGCGGTATTTTAACTTGCGCTGCGTGGAATGGAACCGTGGGAGGTGTACTTGCTCTCAAAGCAACAGGGTTAATTACTGTTAATGCTGGTGGTTCAATTAATGCAAATGGAAAAGGATACCGCGGTGTAACTCAAAAAACAGCTTTATGGAGAAACGCGGATGGTGGACAAGGCGAAGGAATTTATGGAACAGGTATTGCTAGCGGAGCAAATTATGGTTCTACTGCAAACAATTCTGGACCATGGCTAAGTCCTAATGGAAATGGTGGTGGAGGTGGAACAGGAACCGGCGATTCTGGCGGCGGCGGCGGCGGCGGCAATGCTTCTGCAGGATCTGCTGGTGTTAATTGGGGGCATGCTCCCGGCTTAGGCGGACTTGCAGTAGGAAATTCGAGCGTAACTCTTTTAATAATGGGTGGAGCTGGTGGAGAAGGCGGTGCTGATGAAGATGGTGCTTATCCGGGTGCAGGAGGCAATGGCGGTGGTATAGTTTCAGTAACAACTAATTCAATAATTGTTACAGGAAATATTTCTTCAAATGGAAATATTGGTGGCGGAGCAAGTAATGGCGCTCCGGGTGCTGGTTGCGGAACAACTGCCGGCGGCGGCGGTGCAGGTGGATCGATTAACCTTATAATGAATTCTTTTTCGGGTTCAGGTTCTAATATTACTGTTTCCGGCGGAACCGGTGGACTTAGCACTGGTGGTTGTAACAGTGGTGGTGCAACAGGCGGTGCCGGCAGTAATGGTAGAATACGTTTAGATATGACAGGTACTTTACCGGTAACAAACCCTCCTGCTTACCAAGGCACAACTACAGTTGCAACCGGGGTTACTTATCTTTGGTCTAATAGCGCTACTACTTACAGTACATTTGTTACACCAAGCGTTACAACAAATTATACAGTAACGGTAAATGCAACTTCGGGTTGCACAAGTGCCAGCTCTGTTATAGTTGTAAATGTTAACCCTCTGCCAGTAGTAACTGTAAATAGCGGTGCTATTTGTGCGGGTAATTCTTTTACAATGAGCCCTTCCGGAGCAACTACATATACCTTTTCTAGCGGAACAGCCATTGTTACGCCGGGAGTTAATTCATCATACAATGTTAGCGGTACCGATTTAAATGGATGCGTATCAACACCTGCTGTTTGTAATGTAACGGTTAATGCTTTGCCACTTATTAGCGTTAACAGCGGTGCTATTTGTGCAGGTAATTCATTTACGATGACTCCATCTGGTGCAAGCACCTATACTTTTTCAAGTGGAATAGATGTTGTTAGTCCATCTTCAAATACATCTTACAACGTAACAGGAACGGATGTAAATGGATGCGTGTCATCTATTGCTGCTGTATGCGATGTAACGGTTAATGCTTTGCCTGTAATTACCGTTAATAGTGGAGCGATTTGCGCTGGTGATTCATTTACGATGATTCCTTCAGGCGCAATCACCTATACCTTCTCAAACGGTATAGATGTTGTTAGTCCTTTAACCAACACTACTTATAGTGTTAGTGGTACAGATTTAAATGGTTGTATATCTTCAGTTTCAGCTGTTTGTGATTTAACTGTTAATGCTTTGCCGCTAATTACGGTTAATAGTGGTGCTATTTGTGCAGGTGATTCTTTTACCATGATACCGTCTGGAGCAAACACTTACACGTTTTCAAACGGTGTTGATGTTGTAACACCATCTTCCAGCATATCATATACAGTTAGTGGAACTGATGCTTTTGGATGCGTTAATACAGCAGTAAGTACTGTAACAGTTAATTCATTACCCGTAATTACTGTTAACAGCGGTGCTATTTGTATAGGTGATTCTTTTACAATGACACCTACAGGTGCAAGCACTTATACTTTTTCAAACGGAATAGATATTGTTACACCTGCTTCAAGCACATCTTACAGTGTTACAGGTACTGATGCAAATGGTTGCGTAACATCAGTTGCGGCTGTTTGTGATGTAACGGTTAACGCATTGCCACTTATTACAGTTAACAGCGGAGTGATTTGCTCAGGAGATTCATTTACAATGTCTCCTTCAGGAGCAACGACTTATACATTTTCTAATGGAACAAATGTGGTGAGTCCGTTAACTACTACATCTTATAGCATTAGTGGTACAGATGCAAATGGTTGTGTGTCATCAGTATCAGCTGTTTGTGATGTAACTGTAAATGCTTTACCGGTTTTAAATGTAAGTTCGAGTAATTCTGTAATTTGCTCAGGACAACAGTCAACTTTAACTGTTAACGGTGCAATGACTTATACATGGAGTACATCTTCAAATAATACTTCAATAGTTATTAGTCCAGTGGCTACAACCAGCTATACGGTTAGTGGTACAGATGCAAATGGTTGTTCAAATTCAACAAGTATTTCTCAGAATGTAAGTATTTGCACGGGTATTACGAATAGCAATTTCATTAATTCTGAATTGATCAGTGTTTACCCTAATCCTTCAACCGGTTTATTTAATTTAGAATTAAATACTTCTTCCCGCATTATCGTTATTAATGCTTTAGGGGATGTAATAATAAATCAAAACATGAATTCAGGAACAAATAACCTGGATCTTCAGCAATTTGCTTCAGGAATTTATGTTATAAAGGTATTGCAAGGTAATACACAGCAAGCTATTAAAGTTATAAAACAATAATAATAGCAATTCTAAAAATAAAACCTCCCGTTTTCATTAAAGCGGGAGGTTTTTATTTATGAAGCAGATTAATTAAATAAACAGGAGGTTATATTACTTTGTTTTTTTTTTAATGAAATTGTGGAAGCAAATTTTATCTTTCTTTAAATTCTTTTTTAATATCTTTATTAAAGGATTAAACTTTGTTATAATGAAATTTAATGAATGATTTTATCTTTATAAAGGAAGTAATAACCAGTACGGTAATTATAAGACTTTTAAAGTCAGGAATTATTCATTATACCTATTTACTAAATTCGGAAATTGATGAACATGAACATCAAATAAATCACAACGCACTAATTGAACTAGTTGGAAAAAGTGACTTGTTTCCAATTTTAATTGATTCTGAAGGGCAGATAAATATTACACCCGAAGGAAGGAAAAAGGTAAGAGAATTAGAATCCGTTGTACCACTATCTCATAGGGCTATAGTAATTTCAACATTAAGTCAAAGGATATTAGCAAATTTTTATATTAAGTTTCATAAGCCATTAATCACAACTAAAGTTTTTAATACACATATTGAAGCTTTAACTTGGTTAAAGAATTGTAAAGTGAAAATTAAAAACGAATTATGATATTTAATTTTTAATGTATCTGAACGTTCCTGATGAACTATCAATAGTTGTGTTATTGAAACTTTTAATTACCTGAACACGTTTAAAAACACCTTCAATTGTTTTTTTATTTGTAATTACACCGCAATAACTGTAGTGTGATTTAAAGCTTTGTTGTGGTGAAGTTACGCTGCTGGTATTGCCTCGGTTGGTAGCAGAATCACCAACTACATTCCAAACAACATTACTAATACTTAAAACATCTTTTTTATTTTTTACCCTTACTTTTTCACTGGTGGCTATTTCAAAAGTTTTTGATAATATATAAGGTGCTACATCTTCCTTTAAATAGGTTTTGCGTGTTCCTGTTTCTTCGTAAGTGTAATTACCGCTCTTCGGTTTCTTGCAGGATACTGTCAATACTAAAAATGCTGTAAAAGCAATCAAAAAACCTCTATTTTTTTTTAACCTCATTATACTAATTAACCAAAAGTAATAAAATATAGTTTAAGCGTTCTTTAAAGTAATCAACGAAAAACCATACGTTGTTAGTTGTTTATGAGTTGGGTTATTGCTAAATAAAAAAGGCCCGGTGGTTTACCGGGCCTTTAAAAAATAAGTTTAAAATTATTTTGCAGCTTCTTTAGCCGCTTTAATTTTTGCTTTAATGTTCTCGGTAGTTAACGAACCCGGACGCTCAATTGGAGAACCTGTTGCTCTATCCCAGATCAAACTTGCCAATACACCTAACGCACGGCTTACACCAAATAATACCGTGTAAAAGTCATGTTCATGCATACCATAGTGTACTAATAAAGCGCCTGAATGTGCATCTACATTTGGCCAAGGATTTTTAATTTTACCGGTGCTTTCTAAAATAGGGGGGGCTACTTCGTAAACCATTTGTACAATCTCACAAATATCATCATGCTTTATGTATGTTTTGTAAAAATCCTGTTGTGCAGTAAAGCGCGGATCTGTTTTGCGTAATACAGCGTGGCCGTAACCCGGTACAACTTTTCCTTCTGTTAAGGTCTTTTTAATATACTCTGCAATTTGTTCTTTAGTTGGTAAACCACCACCTAAAGTTTCTTTTAATTCCATTATCCAGCCTAATACTTCCTGGTTAGCTAAGCCGTGTAACGGACCAGCCAAACCATTCATACCAGCAGCAAATGCTAAGTAAGGATCTGATAATGCAGAACCAACCAGATGCGTTGTGTGTGCAGAAACGTTTCCACCTTCATGATCAACGTGAATGGTTAAATATAAACGCATTAAGCGTTTCATATCAAATGCTTCGTAACCTAACATGTGCGCAAAGTTTGCTGCCCAATCCAGTTTATGATCCGGTTCAATATGAATGCCGCCCTTGTATTTACGACGATAAATGTATGCTGCAATACGAGGCAAACGAGCAATTAAATTCATGCTGTCTTCGTAAGCATAATCCCAATATTCTTTTTTGCTCATGCCTTTAGCATAAGCTTTTGCAAAAACAGATTCGGTTTGCATAGCCATAACAGCAATTACAAATTGTGTCATTGGATGTGTATCTGCCGGTAATTTCTCAATTACGTCAAATACATGTTTTGGAACATTGTTACGTTTTGTCCATTCTGTAGTAATGAAGGTAACATCTTCCTGTGTTGGCAATTCGCCAACTAACATTAAATAAAATATTCCTTCAGGTAATGGTTCTGTACCACCTGGCGCTTTTGGTAATTTTGCACGCAACTCAGGAATAGAGTAGCCTCTAAAGCGAATGCCTTCTTCAGGGTCTAAACGCGAAGTCTCAGTAACCATTCCTGGCATGCCGCGCATACCTTGGTACACTTGTGCTACGGTGATTTCACCTAATTTAAGATCACCATGATTTTTAATAATGTCTTTAATGTCTGCGGCTAAAACCTCTGCTTTAGCTTTAAATTTTTCTTTCAACGGATCCATGTGGGATAAACTTTTATGGTTATAAATTTACAATCTGATCTTATATAAACAAAGTTATTTTGGGTTATTTTAAGTTTATTTTTTTATAAAATGCTGGTTAGGTTCCTTTTTGCTATTCCAACTCCATTGCCGTCACCTTGAGCGCAATTGAGAGGCCCAGCACTCCATGAGAACTGAGATACTGAATCAAGTTCAGCATTACCTCAAGTTCGATTGCTTGGATTTACGGAACAAACTTAAACGATTTGCCTAAATACCTTGCCGATCCGCCCAATTGCTCTTCAATACGTAATAATTGGTTGTATTTTGCGATCCTATCACTGCGTGATGCAGAGCCAGTTTTGATCTGTCCGCAGCTTAAAGCTACTGAAAGGTCAGCAATGGTAGTATCTTCGGTCTCGCCGCTACGGTGACTCATAACTGAGGTATAACTATTGGTTTGCGCCATTTGTACGGCATTAATAGTTTCAGTTAAAGTACCAATTTGGTTCACTTTTACAAGAATAGAATTAGCAACACCTTTATTGATGCCATCTGCCAGGCGGCTTACATTGGTCACAAAAAGATCATCACCTACCAATTGAACTTTATCTCCAAGTGTATCAGTCACTTGTTTCCAGCCATCCCAATCGTCCTCACCAAAACCATCCTCAATAGAAATGATAGGATATTTCTTGCACCAGTCTGCCCAATAGCTTACCATTTGCGAAGAAGTTAATTTATCACCGGTTGATTTTTTAAAGTGATATACTTTTTCTTGAGCATCGTAAAACTCAGATGCAGCTGCATCCATGGCAATGTAAATGTCCTCACCAGCTTTGTAACCAGCTTTATCAATAGCTTGCATTACGGCTTTAATAGCATCTTCATTATTTTTAAAGTTAGGGGCAAAGCCACCTTCATCACCTACATTGGTGCTCATTTTTTGAGCTTTTAATACGGCTTTTAAATGGTGAAAGATCTCTGTTCCCATACGCAAACCTTCACTAAACGACTCAGCTCCAATAGGCATGATCATAAACTCCTGGAAATCTATACCATTATCTGCATGCGAACCGCCATTTAAAATATTCATCATGGGTATTGGCAGTAAATTAGCGTTAACACCGCCTACATAGCGATATAAAGGCATACGGCTTTCTTCTGCTGCTGCTTTTGCAACGGCTAAACTCACACCTAAAATAGCGTTGGCTCCAATGTTTGCCTTATTTGGCGAGGCATCCAGCTCTATCATTTTCGCGTCAATTTCTGACTGATCAAAAATGTAGGATCCTTTTAAATTCTCACGTAATACAGTGTTTACATTATTTACAGCATGGTACACACTTTTGCCCATGTATATTTTTTTATCGTTATCACGTAATTCAACAGCTTCGTGCGAACCTGTTGATGCGCCAGAAGGCACTGCGGCACGGCCTAGAATTCCGTTTTCGGTTACAACATCTACTTCAATGGTTGGGTTGCCACGCGAATCTAAGATCTGGCGGGCGGTAATATTATTTATAAATGACATATTTTGATAGGTTAAGGCTTTGAAATTAATAATTTTTTAGGAAACGGAATTTGTAAATTTTCAATAGTTTTTATTATTTCTTATAAAATGCTTTTTCCCGCTATAAAAGCCTTGTTTTTATGTATTTTTACTGTTCTTATATCTAAAAATGAAAAAAATAATTACTGCTTTTTTATTTGCCTTTTTGTCTTTTCAAAATTTTACGGGCATTGCACAAATTGATACTGCTTTTTGGTTTGCCGTTCCGGCAGTTTCTTCAGATAATGGCCCTACTTATGCTCACCTTTTGCATATTTATTCTTATGGAAATTCTGCCACCACCGTTCAAATACATCAACCTGCTGCAAATGGAAATTATAAATATGATACAACTTTTGTACTGGGACCGTATTCTAGCTTTAACTATACTTTTTGGCGTTATATATTGTCAAGTGGAAATTATAGTGCGTATGACTCTCTGGATGTGAGGCCTTCCGATATTGTTCTACCGTATGGTTTGCATATTAAGGCTAGCTCAAACATTAGTGTTGTTTATGATGTGTTGGGTGTTGTAAATAATCCCGAGACCTTTTCATTAAAGGGTGCAAACGCTTTAGGTTTGAAATTTTATTGTCCTTTTCAGACTAAGGGTGATAATCGTACTTACAATGATATGGCGCCCCCAGTAGGAATTATCCAACCAAAACAGCAGATAAATATTGTAGCCAGTAAAATAAATACCACAGTTTGGATAACACCAAAATGTAATACTATTGGACACCTGGCAAATGTTACTTTCAGTGTTTTGTTACCAAATCCGGGAAGTGCTTACACAATTGAAAATTCCGTTCAGACAACAACTATCATTACTAATAATTTAACCGGTACATTAATTCAATCTGATAAACCAATAGCTGTAACTGTATTTGATGACGCAGTTAAAGCACTTGGCGGTTGTTATGATATGGTTGGAGATCAGATTGTTCCTGTAGATAAAGTTGGAACAGATTATGTTTTGGTAAAAGGGGGTGTAAATTTATCGGAAAATGAAGGTATGTATGTAGTGGGAACTGCCAGTAATACTAGCTTGACTTTTGATGATGGTGTTGTAACCACAACTGTAATAAATGCAGGCGACACATATTTCTACAAGACTAATCAACCTCTAACATCTTTAACTGCTTCTAAAGATGTATATGTAATGCATTTGAGCGGTTTTGGATGTGAGTTCGCAGAAGCCTTACTTCCGCCGCTGGCTTGTGCCGGATCAACATTAGCAAACTTTACGCGTAATAACACTCAGAATTTTGCTTTAAGCATTTATTGTAAAAATGGGGCTCAAAACACTTTTACATTAAATGGTTCTACAACGCTGGTTCCGGCTTCTGCATTCAGTATTGTTCCGGGAACCGCTTTGTTTCCCGGCGGACCATATTACAGCGCAAGAATACTTTTTAACACAACTATGATACCCTCACAAACTACCGGTACAATAGCAAACAGCCAGGGAGAGTTTGGATTAGGTGTTTGCCATGGCGGCATAACCAGCGGTACTTTTTATCATTATGCTACAGAATTTCTGCAAAAAACAAGTGTTGCCGCATCACCATCGTTTTCTATCTGTCAGGCATCAAGCAATAATATGGCTATAACATTATCAGGAACGGTGAGCGGCGCCTCATCCACTGCTACGTGGACTACAGCGAACGGTGTGGGAACTTTTGGTGTTTATTCTTCAACCTTAAATACCATTACAACTACATACACGCTAGCTGGTAATGATATTAATCAGACATCTATTAAATTTTATTTAACTTCTACCGGAAGCTGTAAGTCTATAAAAGATTCGCTAATAGTTTATTTAATACCACAACCAGTAATTACTTTAGCATCTACAAGCACTAATGTTTGTAATAATAATACCAGTCCTATTAGTATCTCTGCTACAGTAACCAATGCCTCATCCGGTAATTGGAGTAGTAATGGTATTGGAACTTTTGTAACATCTTTTCCAAACACAATGTATATACCGGATCCTTTGGATCTTCAAAATCCACCGCTTATACTTACATTAATGATACCAAATGTTTCAGGATGCCCGGCAACAGCACAAAGTTTAACGGTTAATATAATTAATACGCCAACCGTTACAGCTTCTACAAATGTTCCTATTCTTTGTGTAGGTATTGGCCTTTCAGCTACACTTACGGCTTCCGGTGCCAATACATATAGTTGGAATACATCTTCAACAAATACTTCAATTGTAGTTTCTCCAAGTACTCCAACAACCTATACTGTTACCGGTTTTTTAAATGGTTGTTCAAATACTTCTACCATTACACAAGCTACAGCAGTATGTATGGGTGTAGAAAAAAATCAAAATGTAAATGCCATTTTAAGTATTTATCCAAATCCAAACACCGGCGAATTTGTTATTGAAACAAATGAAAACGTACAGCTTAAGTTGATGAATGAGCTCGGACAAGTGATCAGAACTATTTCAACTAACGATTCTGCCAACAAGAAAACTGTTATTAATTGTCTTTCAAAAGGTATTTATTTTATTAATGGCAACATGAATGGAAAAGCTATTAATGAAAAGATAATTGTACAATAGAATAAACAATATTTTATCACTTAATGCGTTAATTCAATAACTTGAAACTCATTTTTAAAATAACCACTTTTTCGCTTTTAGCATTTGTACTGATCTTTGATCTTACATCCTGCAAAAAAGACAAGCTCATTTTAGATTCAAATGCAAAAGTTCAATTCTCGCAGGATTCTGTTTTGTTTGATACCGTGTTTACAACCATCGGTTCTTCTACAAGAAATATTCGTGTAAGAAATAAGAACAACCAGCCTATTAAAATTTCTTCTATCGATCTGCTTGGTGGAAGCACTTCGCAATTTATTATTAATGTAGATGGAAGCAAAGGAACCGCTTTTACCGACGTTGAAATTGCTGCTAACGACAGTATGTATATTTTTATACAGGTAAACGTTAATCCTAACAACGCTAATTCTCCTTTAATTATAAATGATGCTATAAAATTTGTGGTTAACGGCAATACGCAAACCGTTTACCTTGAAGCCTGGGGACAAGACGCCTATTATTATTATCCAACCGATGCTATAAAATTTAAAGACGGCACTTACCTGCCTTATTCCCGCATAAGTGAATCTGATCACGCCGTTGTTACTTTAAATACCAATAAACCCCATGTTATTTACGGTTACCTGGTGGTTGATTCGACTCAAAAATTAATTATACCTGCAGGCACAAAAATTTATTTAAACAATAAAGCGGGTCTGTGGGTTTACCGTTATGGCGAAATAAATGTTAACGGACAAAAAAATAATGAAGTTGTTTTTACAGGTGCCCGGCGCGAAAAAGATTACAGGGATGAACCGGGGCAGTGGGACAGGATCTGGATAAACGAAGGCAGCGTAAATAATTCTATTAATTATGCTATCATAAAAAATGGTACTATTGGTGTGCAGGCCGAAATAATGGGCGGCGCGGGTGTTACTTTTACTGCCGAACCAAGACGTTTAAAAATAACCAATACAAAAATTCAGAATATGAGTATTTTTGGTTTTTATGGTATCGGCTATCATGTTTATGGTGGTAATAATGTATTCAGTAGCTGCCTGGAGCATTCCGTCAATCTTACATTAGGAGGTAAATATACTTTCCTGAATTGCACCTTTGCTAATTTTTGGGAGGAAGAAAAGAACAGAGAAAAACCGACAGTTAACATTAATAACTATGCTGATTCTTATATTTTTCCTTTAGATTCTGCTTATTTTGGAAATTGTATTGTTGATGGAAAACTTACAAATGAAATAGCTTTGGATCTTAATGAATCGAATACAAATGCGTTACCAAAATTTACATTCAGTAACTGCTGGTTAAAAACAGATATGAACACAAGTGATGTAAATAAATTTAAAAATGATATCCGAAAAGGCTCAGGTTCTCTGGCATTTGTAGATTATGGTGTGTATGATTTTCATGCGCCAAATGAAACAAGAACTAAGAATTTTGTTAATCCGGATGCTACAACTGATGCTCAAAAATTTCCTTTTGATCTGGATGGTACTTCGCGTAACACAAGTAGCGTTACAGTTGGGGCTTACGAAAATTAATCACTTTTTGTCATATCATTGTCATTAAAAATTCTATTGCTCGCTATCTCTTTTCGCCTTAAATTTGCTGGCAATTAAATGAACCGTATTTCTAAATCACCACACAAACAAATTATTTACTGGCTGTTAGCCGGATGTTTTTTAATATATGTAATGGTAGTGGTTGGCTGCTTAACACGCTTAACACATTCAGGTCTTTCTATTACCGATTGGAGTTTTATGGGTTCTATTCCACCAGTTAATGAACACATGTGGCAGGAGCGTTTTGAAAAATACCAGCAAAGCCCCGAGTTTCAAAAAATAAATTACACCATGACCCTGCAGGAGTTTAAACCCATTTTTTTATGGGAATACATTCACCGCATGATCGGTCGTACAATGATGTACGTTTTTGCAATTGGCTTTGTTTATTTTTTAATTAAAAAGAAAATTAAAAAAGAAATGTGGCCGGGCTTTGTATTGCTTTTTTTTATGGGCGCAATGCAGGCTGTAATTGGATGGTGGATGGTGTATAGCGGTTTGCAAAACAAACCCGCAGTTAGCCATTACCGTTTGGCAACACATTTAATGAGTGCTTTTACGCTATTTGCATTTACCTATTGGTTTGCATTACGTTTATTATATCCAAAAGAAGAAGTTGAGGTATCTGAAGGAAACAAATTAAAAGGTATTACCGTTTTGTTTTTCTGCTTGCTAATCTTTCAAATAATTTTCGGAGCTTTTACTGCGGGTTATGTAGAAGGTACAGATTCACATATCCGTCCCGGGCATATCTTTAACACCTGGCCAAAAATGGGCGATGAGTGGATGCCGGAGCAGGTAACCATGAAAGATTCTTTTTTTGAGAATATGTTCGAGAATGCAAGTGGCATACAGTTTGTACACCGAACCACAGCATTTATTATTGTTGTTTTAATTTGTTTTATCTGGTACAGATCTAACAAATTACAATTAACAAAACAGCAAAATTGGGGAATAACATTATTAGTATATGGCGTTACCATTCAGTTTATTTTGGGAATATTAACTTTATTATACCAGGTGCCGGTAATTATGGGCGCTTTACATCAAACTGGAGCCTTCTTTTTATTTTTAAGTTGCATATATTTACTCTTTCATTTATTTAATAAAAAAGCAATAAGCTAGTGGACGAGTTTTATAATAACGAAAACAGTAATATGGGTGGCGGGTATCCTCCAAAGCCAATTGTGGCAACAAAAAGCCAGAATGCCCTGGTGCGTTCTATGCTCAGCTTGTTCATTTACGGTTTAATGTTTTATTTTTTGTTCGACAGTAATTTAGCTTATATAGCTGCCATACTTGTAGTTCTTATTATTCATGAAATGGGTCATTTTTTATTCATGAAATTATTTAATTACAGTAATGTAAAAATATTTATAGTGCCTTTACTCGGAGCTTTTACAACTGGTAAAAAACAGCAGGTATCGCAGGCGCAATTAAGCCTTATAATTTTAGCAGGTCCGGTGCCGGGTATTATTATTGGCTGTATTTTATTTTGGGTAAATAAAGATCTGCAAAACGATACATTAAAAATGCTGGCCAATTCGTTTCTTATTATTAATCTTTTAAATTGTTTACCATTCTATCCTTTGGATGGCGGACGTTTGATAGAGACTTTATTTTTTAAAGAGAATCATATTATTCGTTTAGTGTTTGGTATTATCTCTATCATTTGTCTTTTTGGTTTATTTCTTTTCTTTCAGAGTTTTGTAATGATCATTGTTCCGGTATTGATTGGACTGGAAATTTATAATGAAACAAAGCATCAGAAGATCCGCGATTATTTGCGCCAGGAAAAGATCAATTATCATACCGATTACGAGAACCTGCCGGATAAGGATTATTGGTTGAT
The DNA here is from genome assembly GCA_016787705.1 of Bacteroidia bacterium. GTDB lineage: Bacteria > Bacteroidota > Bacteroidia > B-17B0 > Aurantibacillaceae > Aurantibacillus. The sequence goes on from JAEUTP010000027.1 coordinate 293,746, forward strand.
ACGTGATTGTCTGATCATGTCGTTCCCTAAAAAATATATTGGTGTTGTACCGGGGCATTACGAATATACTATTGCAGAGCCTTTGTTGGTCCAACACATTTCTGCGGTACTGCAAATAAATTTAAAATTCGATCTTAATATTTTTAAACGCATTTTAATTGTGTTGTTCTACATTTTTATGTTCGTTGGTCCGCTTGTTTTGGTGGGATTGCATTTGTAGTTCCAAAATTTTCAACCACACAAACACATAGTTTTATAAACAACAATAATTAATTAAGAAGTAAAACATAGTGTTTTTTTAACCAGTTTAAGTACTTTAGTTTTGCACGCTTTAAAATTAGTGCAGATGAAATGCGTGTTGCGGCAGGGAAATTAGAGCATAGAATGGATTAATTGTAAACCACTAAGACACTAAGAGAACAAAGTTACACTAAGAATTATTTATCTTCTTAATGACCCTAAGTGGACTAAGTGTCTTAGTGGTAAAAAATTATTTGATCTTAAACCTCAATCCCAAATACAACATCCTGCCATATATAGGCCCCCACACCATACTGGCATCAAAGTACTTATTAAAAGGCATATCGCTTGATACGATAGGGCTTGTTTGTTTGTAATCCAAAGCATTTTCAACTCCTAAATAAATATTAAAATCTGCTTTTTTAATTTTTGTGATATAAGTTATTTGTCCCATTAAATTAAAATATTCAGGCGAATAAGCTGCTCGTTGATAATCTAGCGGATTACTGTTTGTAGCAGGTAAACGTTTTGCACCGTTATACTGGGTTGTGAAATCAAATTGCCAGTGACTACCCTTTGTTTCATAACTTAAATTAATAAAAGCCCTGTGCGTTGATACCATTGATTTTTGAAGCAAACCTTGCTTGTAATTTACTTTGGTATCTACATAACGGTAGGCTGTTTTAATATTGAAACGCTTTTTAGGTTCTACATTAAATTCAAACTGCATAGTGTTAGAGTAGGATGGACCATCTAAATTATATATAAGAATTTGCTGCGTATTATTATCAACATCTACAACCACCTGGTCGGTAAAATCGGTACGGTATGCATCTAAAGTAATGTAAGCATCACGGTAATTGATCTTGAATTTTTGCGTAAAGTTTAAACCGTAATTATAACCCACTTCAGGTTTTAACCCATAAGGTAAACTTAAGTCAGCACTCTCTACCAGCCAATCTCTAGATGATGTCATTAAATAAGCATTATCAGCAAAAATATTAGCTGTGCGTAATGCGCGTCCTCCGCTAAAACGTAATACAGAGTTAGAAGCAAAAGCATAACGTAAATGTAAACGGGGCGTGAAAAACAAACCATAATAATTATGATAATCTGCTCGAATGCCCGCAACTATATTAAATTTTTCGCCGTTGTTATGCGCAAATTCTAAAAAGGTTCCTGCAACCTGCTCCATTCGTTTATACTTAAATAAACGAAAGGTTTCGTTTACATCATCATTTAAAAAACTAGCGCCAACTTTATAAATATTACTGGTGGTTACTAAATTTCCCTGGAAAATATAATTGGCATAAAATGTTTTTTGTGAGCCGGTATATTTGTTATTGCCATAAAAATTAGTTTGATCATGATTTAAATAAGAAAGCTGTAAACCCATGCTGGTACCGGGTTTTTTAGCAAACACAAAACCTGTTTTACTATATACTTCCCAACGTTCGTTATCAATACCAATTTTATATAATGGAATGGTATCGTTATAGTTTTTGATCATTTCTTTAAATTGACCACCATCACGGGTGTCTTTCATATACGAGCCACCAAACTGCGATTCAAAACCTTTTTTGTTATGATAAGCGTATTTGTTCATGATGTTATATTGCTTACCGGTAGGAATATCAGCAAAGCCGTCTTTATTCAGGTCCTGCGCCAATGGATTAAAGCTGGCGTGACTTAAAATACCAACAGCAAATTTTTCGTTTATCCTGCGCGAGAGATTTAAATTGTATTCGTTACGTCCATTTTCGTTACCATAAGCATTAAAATTTAATTTATCAGAATGCTCAGGATTCTGAAGTTCTGTATTTATTTGTCCGGTGAAACTCTCGTAACCATTAACTACAGAGCCTGCACCCTTACTGAGTTGTATAGATTGTATCCAGGTGCCTGGAATAAAGGTCAATCCATAATTTCCGGCTAGGCCACGCATATAAGGCATATTTTCTTTTGTTATTTGTGCGTATTGTCCCGATAGGCCAAGCATTTGAATTTGCTTTGTTCCGCTTACTGCATCTGCAAAATTTACATCAATGTTTGGATTGGTCTCAAAGCTTTCAGAAAGATTACAGCAGGCGGCTTTCATTAAAGAACGCTCGGTTAAAATTTCTGTTTTGATAGGATTTAAATACGAGATCTCTGTACCTGTGCTATAATACACTATTTCTACTTCCTGCAAATCGAGCCCGTTCTTTAAAACAAGCAATAAAAATTTATTTACATCAGTCAATACAAGCGTATCACTTTTGTAACCAATGGCATTAATAATTAATTTATTGCTTTGTGAAGAAGGTTGAATAGTAAAATCTCCGTTCTTATCTGTTGTAGCGGCAATAGCTGTTTTATCCCAAACTAAAGTAACACCGGGCACAACCGTGGTATCATTTTTTTGCCCAATTTCAACTACTTTTCCTTTTATCTGCGCTTTAATGCATGTACTACTTACTATGCAAATTAAAGCAAGTAAATACCTTGTTTTCATGTTTACTTTTTAGGAAGCTCACATTTTTTATCGCGGTACTTACAGCAATCGGGCAGTTTTTTGTATTTAGTATCATCGCCTTTTAAAGCGCCAACATCGTGTCCGCTGGCGGCAATGGCCTGTTCAATTTGTTCTAAATTAACTTTATCTGTTTTGTAAGTTACTGTAACAGCTTGTGTTTCTTCATCCCAAACTGCGAGTTTAACACCTTTTATATCCGCCGAATTTTCAATACGTTTTTTGCATTCTTCACAATTACCTTTTACGGCAATGGTTGCAGTTTTTACACTTTTATCCTGTGCTTGTGCGGTTAATGCTACAAATAAGGATAAGAAAATTATTATTGTTCTCATTATAATTTTTTTAATTGTTGATTTAATAGATTGAAATAAAAAAATGCCGAAAGATGTTTCGGAGTAACAACTATTAAATTCTGAGAACAGAAGAAGAAATGACCAAAGTATTTTGAACCTTTGGTGGTGGAGCTTCGAGAAATGCCAAACTAAGAACAGGTTGAACTGTAAAATCGGTATTTGAAAAAGGAAGGTCTAAATAAAAAAGATCGCAAAATGTTTTTACAAGATCAGAAGTAACGTTTTGTTTTAATGTAAAATCAGTATTATTTTTAAGAACCATGTTCTCATCTTTGCAACAACCGTCATTTATGGGTGCCGAATCATCTTCTTCGCCACCACAACAACTTGTGCTTTTAACAACGTAATTGATCTCCTCTAATTCGCCGCCACAGTAATGCAAAAATACAGGAATACCAATAGCGGAAATAACGTAGGCTGTTACAACTAAACCGAATAAATATTTTTTAATAATATTAATACATCAAATGTAGAAAGAAAATGGCAGGAAATTACCATTAAACTTTCATTTTTTGTTAAATGATATAAAATTGCTGGGCAATATATGTTTTGTATATTTAGGGATAAATTAGTTAATTTGGCTAATTAAGACCTAACCTTTTAAAATTTATATATGTCAATTTGGAGAATAAAACCTGTATCAGCTTTTGAGGCTGATATGAAAAAAAGTGATCTGAAGCGTGTGCTTACAAAATGGGGCCTTACCTCCTTAGGTATTGGTGCTATTATCGGGGGTGGGATTTTTACTTTAACGGGCATTGCCGCTCATGATTATGCCGGACCTGCTTTAGCTTTATCGTTTGTAATTGCCGGTATTGGCTGTTTATTTGCCTCGTTATGCTATGCAGAGTTTGCTTCGGTGTTACCTGTTGAAGGTTCTGCTTATGCTTATGCTTATGGTACAGTAGGTGAATTGTTTGCCTGGTTTATTGGCTGGAATTTGATATTGGAATACATGATGGGCGCTACTACTGTAGCGGTAGCATGGAGCGGATATTTCGTAAAATTCCTTCATTTGCTACATATTGATTTTCCAATCTGGTTATGCAATGATCTTGCAACGGCTACAGAAAAATGTTTAGCAGCAGGTATTGCTGCCCCTTCTTTTGCATTTAATTTACCGGCGTTTTTAATTACCTGGATAGTAACTGCCATTTTGGTAAAAGGAATTAAAGAAGCTGCTAATACCAATAACTTTATTGTAATAGTTAAGATTGCTGTTGTATTGTTTGTGATCATAGTAGGTGCATTCTATATTAATACCGAAAACTGGACACCTTTTATTCCTGATAAAGTTCCTGTTTTAGATGCTAATGGTGTGGAAACAGGAAAATTTAATTTTGGTTTTGGTGGTGTTTTAACCGCAGCCACAATCGTTTTCTTTGCATATATAGGTTTTGATGCAGTATCAACGCAAGCGGGAGAAGCTATTAACCCTAAAAAAGATGTCCCTTTCGCTATAATTGCCTCATTAGTTATTTGTACCATTCTTTATATTTTGGTGTCGTTGGTTTTAACTGGTATGGTTAAATATGATCAGCTAGATAAAGCGGCTCCTGTTGCATCTGCATTTTCTGGTATTGGCATTAACTGGGCAGTATTTATTATTACGTTAGCAGCAACTGCGGGATTAACTTCAGTAATGTTGGTAATGATGTTAGGCCAAACACGTATCTTCTTAGGAATGGCTAAGGATGGCTTGTTACCAGGCTTCTTCCGAACTTTACATGATAAATTTAAAACCCCACATAAGAGTACTATTTTAGTAGGAGGAATTATTTCATTAGTGGCAGCTTTAACACCCATTGATAAAGTAAGCGAAATGTGTAGTATGGGAACATTGTTAGCCTTTGCAATGGTTTGCGTGGCCGTAATGATGTTACGTTATAAAAAACCTGAATTAGAACGTCCATACAAAACTCCGGCTGTTTATGTAGTAGGAACGCTAGGCGTTGCTTTTAATATATTTTTAATGTGCTTTGTGAGAAAAGAAACATGGATAGCCTTTATGATCTGGGGCGTGATTGGTATTGCTGTTTATTTTATTTACAGTAAGCGAAACAGTAAACTTGAAAACAGTAAGGATAAAGAAGTAGATTTTATGTAAACAAAAAAAGGCGGATCAAATTTTTGATCCGCCTTTTTTTACATTTTAAAATTAAAAGTATAATAACAATTATTTTTAACCGGGAATTGAGAACGCATATCCAGTGAATCAGCCAGATCTTTTATTAACTCAAGACCTAAAGTATGTTTATTAAATAAGTCTTTAAAATCAAAGCCGGATCCATTATCACCGATTTGTAATTCAATTTCATAACCTGGCTTTTGTTGAAGACTGATCTGTACTTCATAATCCTTTGTTTTACCGGAAGCATACTTTATTGAATTTAAAAGTATTTCAGAAATAATAAGGCCTAAATGAATTGCTTTTTTGCTTGAGATCAAAAAAGCCAGATAGTTAACATTTACTTTAAAGTTATGATTGATCTGAGGATAGGTTACCCTGAATTCAATGATAAGCTCTTTAATATAATCCGATAGGTTGATGTGAGAGAACCGGTTATTTTTTTCCAGCATATCATGGATCTTTAACATTGAAAAGATCCTCTGTTCATATTCTTCAATTAAGGCAATTGACTCTTCATTTTTTACTTTGTTTTTTCTTAATCGTAACAAGCTGATTAAAATAGAAAAATTATTTTTTACACGATGATTGATCTCTCTTAAAAGAACTTCTTTTTCTTGTAATAATTTTTCCAGTTTATCCTGTACCGCGCGACGCTTTCGACTTTCGAGGTTAGAAGCCATTACAAACGAAACACTTAAACAAAAACTGATCTCATCTTTAGTGAATTCTTTTTTAATGCTTGTTTTTTCATAACACATCACGCCAACCAATTCGCCCGAAATCCTTAAAGGGATATCCAATAACGTGCATATGTCATTTTCTTTAGCGTATTTATCGCTAAATTCTTTTGTTAATGGATGCGCGCTAATGTCTTCGGCAATAATGATTTCGTTAGATACCAAAGCTTCAAAATAAATAGGATGATCCCGCTTTAATAAAATGCTGTTCTTACTAAAGTGCTTGGTACGTGTATCATATTCACCAATGGATATTAAAGCGCTTTGATCCTGGTTAAAGAGCCAAACATTCATCCGTTCCATTTTTAAACAAAACAAAATGCGTTTCGCAAAATCGATCATAATAGCATCAATATCATCTCTTTTAAGAAAATGAATTTTTGAAATACTATTTAATTCTTCTAAAAGATTGACCTCTTGTTCTTCAACCATAACAGGAATATTATATTAAAGATAAAATAAAACTTGATAGAAACAAATGTATTTAACAAGAAACTTAAGAAGATTTAATTCGCAACAACAATATGACTTTGCCACTAATTTCACTAATTACGCTATTGATTGGCACTATAATTAGTTTTTTTGCAAGCTAACTTGCAAAATTTATTACGCGAATTCTAAATTTGCAATCAACTATCAAAATAATTTCAGAAATTAGTGTAATTCGTGGCAAAAACTAACTCAGCTTTTGATAGGTTTGCCACCACCTGTCAGGAATCTCGTTGCTAATGGCAAGCTCATAGTCTTTATAGCTGCAAGGTATTAATGTGTGGCGTTCAAATTTAAGATCTTTATGAGGCGGGTAGGGGATCTCCATCCACCAGCGGTCGCTCTTCTTGCTCTTATAAAAATTAATTTCGTATTTATCATCCTGCAACACTACATGAAAGCGAATGTAATCGGGGTTGGTTCTGCTGGGGAAATCATTTTTACGATTGTAAAAGCCATCAAAAAAGCACCAGATCATTTGCGCGGCAAGGTGCGCTGTTTTTCCACTCTCATCAAATTTAGGGTTCAACTCATAAATACCAATAGAGGATAGTTTGTCGTTCATGCCAGCGTAGCGCATTATCTGGCAGGCTTCTTCAGAATAAAAACCGTTTGGTGAAGCATTAGGATTTGCAGGAGCATCTGAATGTTTAATGGATGAAATATCAAATGTGATCATGTCTGATTGACGAATCACAGGCTCGGCCTCTTCTATTTTATCGCGTACCTGGCCCAAACGGTAAACATCAAAATACAAACGGTTCATCATTTGCAGGCTATTTTGATCAACCAAATAAGTTTGATAGCCAATATTGCTGTAATTAAAAAGATAATTTGGTTGGTGTAAGATTATTTTTCCAAGGTAAGAATGGCTGGTAATATCTTCATCAGGATTGCCAAGATCAAAAGTGCTGTCAACCGCTGTTATGTTTATAGTCTGTTCCAAATCTTTGTAGCCTAAAAATTGAGCGTAAGTAAGATCCTGTGAGCCACCAATAATTACAGGTATAATATTTTTACGGATGAGATAATCAACCGTACTTCTCAATGCAAAAAATGTATCATCTGTTGAGTGGCCTGCATTTATATTTCCAAGATCGGCAATATTGCCACGAAAGCCTGTATCGTAAAGTTTGTATAAATATTTGCGCACAGCATCGGGCGCCAATTTGCAGCCCTCGTTGTTTTCACTGTTCCTGTCTTCACAAACTCCAATAATGGCAATATCCATTTCTTCCAGTTCCGGAAAATCACTTCCTTCCTTATAAATAGTAAACAGGTTACCAAATTGGGTCTCTTTTAAATTGTAATTATTTAAAATGTTATCGGTATTAACAGGACTAAAAAAATGCGCAATATCGCTCATGTTGAATGAATTTTATTTAAAAATAGGTTTCATTTAAAAAGGAAAGCGCGGGAGGAAGGATTTTATATTAACAGGGGTATATTAGGAACTTGTCTCATATACTTAGTGAAGTCCACTCAATAGGTAATGAAACACACGTAATAATGATCGAAAGGATATTGTTTCAAATCAGTGGCCAGCCCGTTTAATCAGTTAAATCCGTGTTCAATCAAGTGTATTGTTAAAATTTTTAAAAAACACTTGTAGGTTAAAATTTAATATTTAACTTTGTATCTCAAAGTGCTTTAACATGGAAAACCCGCAACAACATTTAGAGGCCCTGAAAGATATCAGGCAAATGATGAAACAATCAAACCGCTTTTTGTCATTGAGTGGTTTATCTGGCATTTTTGCAGGTGTTTACGCATTAATTGGCGCATATTTTGGCCATCAGCTTATACACGATTATATCAGAAGTTATTGGGTAGAGAGCAGGGATAATAGCTCTATTGGTATGGTCATTTTTAAATGTATTGTTATTTGTGCAGTTGTTTTAACCGCTTCTTTAATAACCGCTTTTATTTTAACTGCCCGCAGGGCAAAAAAGAGTGGACAAAAATTATTTGATCATACTGCTATTCAATTATTGATCAACCTTTTTATTCCTCTGGCAGCCGGTGGTTTGTTTTGTATTGCCATGTTGTATCACGGTATGGGATATGTTATTTTGGTTGGGCCGGCTATGCTTATTTTTTACGGCCTTGCGTTGGTTAACGCTAGTAAATATACCTTACACGACATTCGATACCTTGGTTGTTTGGAGATACTTTTAGGACTTATATCCTGTTTTTATTTAGGCTATAGTTTATTTTTTTGGGCAATAGGCTTTGGTGTTTTGCACATTGTATATGGTACTATTATGTGGTTTAAATACGAAAGAAAATAACAGATAGAATTTAAGATACAAGACTAACAACTATCGACTTAAAATCATGATCAATCCAAACATACATAAACTTCATAAAGCCTTCGAAAGCAGGGTGAGGTTGGGTATTATGAGCGTATTGATGGTAAATGATAAAGTAGATTTCAATTCCTTAAAAGATCTGTTGCAGGTAACCGATGGTAATTTAGCAAGCCATGCTGCTGCTTTAGAAAAGGAAGGTTTTATTCATATTAAAAAAGAGTTTATTGGAAAGAAAACTTCAACAACTTATAGCGCCACTAAAATTGGTGTAAAGGCTTTTGAAGATCATCTTGATGCCCTTGAAAAATTAATTAAAAAACTGGATTAAAAAAATTTAAACAATTACTTTGAAATGCAAAGTGCTTTAGGGATATTTGGAATTATGCTGCTTAGTACAGCATCTTTATTATTGATCGTTTACACAATAAGCGATCTTGTAAAAACAAAACCAAAAGATAAAATAACATTTGCCGTGATTTGCAAATTTATTGCAGAGATACTATTTATTGGTATACTGCCAGGTATTGGTATTGCTTTTACAAATAGTAAATGCGAAGAACATCCTTTTCAAAACGATAGTATACCAACAGCCTATACACTTTGGGTCACATTTACCGCCGCTTATTTTATTTCACGCTATTTGAAGCAGCGGCTTTCGCCAATTGCAATTTCTATTATCTCTGCAATAATGGTCATTGGTTTGTTATTTACTGTAACTATTTGTATTCACTTTATGCCCATGTTTCTTGCTGCCGTTTTTCCCGGTATTGGATTAATGTACCTTTCGCCCTTCTTTTGCTCTTTTTATTTATTAAAAGAGATCATTTGTATGAATACTTATTTAAAAACTTATTTAGAAAAACAGCAAACAACGTCGGGTAATATTGTAAATACCTTTTATTATTCAATTCAGCAAAATCATTTAGGTTTTGTAACCATATTAACTGCACCTTTATTACTGATAATACAAGCCGTTTTATTTTTATGCGGACAACAACCTGATTCTGTCATCACCCAATTTACCGAAAGTTGTGGTTACTTATTATCAAAATATCAGGATTGTTCTTGCGGCGGCGGACATTACTTATGCTCTATTGCCGCTAACGGAAATAAAAAACTGGTTAAGCCAACACGCTTTGGCGTAAGAGCAAATGAGCGTATTATTGTTAACCGTCAATTATTAGTGGCCAATGCTTTTGAAAATTGGTTAGAAGATCATATACCAAAATTGCACCGCGTAATTCGTAATGCCTATGATGGATGTAATATTCCGGTGAATGAATGGTCGAAACACAAACGTTTTGCAAATGTGTTATATGTTTTAATGAAGCCACTTGAATGGTTATTCTTACTGTGGTTATACCTATTTGATAAAAAACCTGAAGATAGGATCGCTAAACAATATTATCCAAAACAAGAACTGAATATGTATTTAAAACAAAATAATTATGAAAGAGCTGACTAAAATTCGCATTGCCATTATTGTATTTGTAAGTTTATTAGTATTAAGTGGCGTTACTGCTTTTCCGTTAAGAACAGAAATGGATTTTTTAGTAGCGCATAAAAATTCTTTTCCGGGCGAATTGCCAAACTGGATCCAGGCAGTTTATGATGCTGTTAAGCAAACGCCTGACGTGGTTTTGTATGGCACGGATTGGTTAGCCTTTGCGCACATTATTATTTCTTTATTCTTTGTGCCTGTTTATATTGACCCTGTTAGATATAAAGCTAATTTAATTGTGGCCATGACAGCTTGCGGCGCAATATTTTTACAGGCCTTTATTTGCGGTCCAATTCGCGGTATCCCGTTTTTTCATCAGCTAATAGATTGTGCTTTTGGTTTCATCGGCTTTTTTCCTTTGTATTTCGTATATAAAAAAATAACTCATCTTGAATTAACTACTAAAAAATAATATCATGAACACACCTGTAAAAAATTACCGCAAGATTACTGATATTTTATGGCAGATCCATCTTAAAACCTCTTCTTTTGTTGCGCATTTGGTTGGACCTATTGTTTTTAATTTTGGAGCAAAGGAACCAGCATGGAACAGGAGTATGAATGATCTTCTTGCTTTTCCAGAAGGTACTGTTGGTAAAGCGCTAGGCGATTTTTTTAAGAAAAACAAGTTGGAGCCCATATCAGGTGCAGAGTTACATGATCTTTACCATGTATTATTTGGTTTTTCTTCTTCGTTTAAAGACGAAGTAGCATTACAATTCTTTTTAAGAGGTAATGGTAAAAACTCAATTGCTTCTTATAGTACTTCGGTAGGTGCCTGGTGTATACTGCCAACAGAGTGGTCGTACCTTAGATCATCTTATGAGCGTGGAAAAAATTGTAGTGATATTTCAAAGTTAGATCCGGGATCAATTCTTTTTGAAAATTTTGATAAAGTAAGGGCAACATTATTTAATGAAAACAAAACAACGTAAGATGCATACAACAAAAAAAATAATTACCTGGGTTTGTTTATTCGCAATAGCTATGGGCTTTATGGAAAGTGTTATAGTTATTTATCTACGAGAATTATATTATAAAAGTGGTTTTGAATTTCCTTTAAAAGAGATCTCACCATTTGTAGCACGACTCGAATTCTTCAGGGAGATAGCAACCATTATTATGTTGGTGGGTTGTGGTATTATGGCCGGGAAAAATAAGCTACAGCGTTTTGCCTATTTTGTTTTAGCCTTTGCCATTTGGGATATTTTTTATTACGTATTCCTGTATGTTTGTTTAGGCTGGCCGCAAAGTTTAGCAACCTGGGATATTTTATTTTTAGTGCCAATGCCATGGGTTGGTCCTGTTTGGGCACCTTGTCTGTTATGTTTGCTAATGATCATTGGTTCTGTTTTTGTTATTTATAAAGTTGATGAACAGCCTGGTTATAAAGTGGGGCGTTCGTTTTGGTGGCTTTTAATTTCAGGCGCTATTGTTTGTATTGTTTCGTTTATGTGGGACTATATTTTATTTACTAATATAAACGGTTCAAGCTGGAATATTACTTCTGATAAAAACTTATTTTCCGAAATTGATACATACGTGCCAACTGAATTTAACTCTCCCTTATTTTTTACAGGTTTCTTATTAATGCTTTTTCCAGTGGCTTATACAATTTATACATCAAAAAAAAATAAAAACTAAACAAAATGAAAAGAAACGATTGGTTACTTATTGCTACGGCAATTATCTTCAGTGTCTTATTTTACAAACAAGGTACCGGTTTAAATTATTTATTATTTACCGGTCTGGTAACAGCCGTTTTAGCATATTTTAATCCGGAAAAAATAAAAACCGGGCAATTTTGGTATTACGCCGGTTTAAGCATTTTGTGCGGTATAGCAGTGTTTTATGTGAACAGTAATTTAAGTGTGTTTGCCTGTATCCTGTCATTATTTGTTTTTTCTGGAAAAACCTTTAATTATAAAAATTCCATTATTGTTAACTTAGTCTTTAGTGTTGGATCACTTATTTCGTCTGTTGTTTTTGTAATTATCGATCAGATTCAGCTTCGCAAACAAAATGTGGCGCCGGCAAATTCAAAAAAATTAAAGATCTATTTTGGTATTGCCATTGCCTTAATTATTTCTGTTTTGTTTTTTGCCTTGTATCAACAAGCCAATCCTTTATTTAAAGAGTTTACAAAAAATATTGATCTGAGTTGGATAAGTATTGGTTGGTGTTTATTTACGATCTGGGGCTTTTTGGTAATGTATGGTTTGATTTATTACCGAGATATTCCTGTATTTACCGAATGGGATATTAAATTTAACCGTACACTTGAAAACACTGCCACCACCAATGAACCAAAAGAGATTAATAATAATACAATAATTGCCTTATCCTTATTTGGTTTATTAAACCTTATGTTGGTATTTGTAAACTCATTGGATCTTATAAATTTATTTGGCTCACACGAATTACCTAAAGGTATTTATCTTTCAGATTTTGTGCATAACGCCGTATGGAGCTTAATATTCTCTATTGTTATAGCGGTTGGTTTAATTATGTGGTTCTTTAAAGGTGATCTTAATTTTAATAAACAGTCTAAAACACTAAAACTGTTGGTTTATTTCTGGATCCTGCAAAGTGCTGTAATGATAGTTTCTGCTATGGTACGTAACGGTATGTACGTGGCAGAGTATCAATTAACTTACCTGCGAATTGGAGTGTATGTATTTTTATCTCTAAGTCTTGTTGGATTGTTTTTTACGGGTTTAAAGATCGGCAAAACAAAAAGCGCCTGGTATCTGGTACGCCAGAATTTTGAAGCCTGGTACTTATTGTTAGCGCTATGCTCTTTTGTAAATTGGGATAAGATTATTTCGGATTATAATATTGCGCATGCAAAAACGTTTAAAGCTTTAGATAAATCATACCTCGTAGCTTTATCAAATGCTAACTTGCCTGAATTGACTACTGTTTTTTTTGGCAATAAAAAAGACGGTTTATTTAATGAGACAGAACAATTTCAAAAAAATTATGATTTCAAACAATACTCATGGCGCCTGTACCAATTTATGGTTGAAAATAAAAAAGAAACCTGGCAAAGTTTTAATTTAAGAGATAAAACCATTTTAGAAAAGATGAGTGTACATTTTAAAAACAATGTTGTAACGCATATAGGACTTGATACCTGGGGAATAGTAGAATTGAAAAATATGTTAACCCTTAACAAACTGAAAGTTTTACATTTAAGCAATACACCTACAGACTTTGAACTGATTGCCTTTTTTAAGGATATTGAAGAATTGAGTTTTAGCAATTTTAATGGTAAATATTTAAAAAATCTCCTCTTAAATAAAAATTTAAAAAAGTTTGAAGTAACAAGTTATTATGAAGATGTGCATGAATTTCAAATGTTTAAAGCATTTAAAAAGCTGGAAGTCCTTTCCTTGCCTAATATTAGTAATGAAGAGTTAATGCGTTTGGATGGGCATCCATCATTAAAAATTTTAAATATCACAACAATTTATGAGGAGCAGAAAAGCTTTATTGAAAAGAGGCATTTATCGTTTGAAGTGAAGGAGGTAGGTTATGCGGGCAGATAATTTGTTTAAACTGTTTTGCTTTTGTTTGCTGTTACTTATTGCAAGGATCATGAAAACCGATCAATGGTCGTATGCCTTTTTGATTTGGAACTTATTCCTTGCTTTCATTCCATATATCCTTATAAAAAACTACAAAGATAATCAGCATAAAATAGTGCAGGCTGCAATAATTGGAACGACCATTTTATTCTTGCCAAATGCGCCTTATATTATAACCGATCTTTTTCATTTACGAGAACGTATTGCTGCGCCTATGTGGCTGGACCTTATTTTAATTTTAAGTTTTGCTTTTTTAGGAATGGTATTTTTTATTCTTAGTGTTAACCGATTGTTAGCTATTTCAAACGCTTTATTTAATTCACGATGGATCACCAGTGGCATAAAATTCTTTATCATGCTTTCGAGCGCTTATGGTATTTACTTAGGTCGTTATTTGCGCTTCAATAGCTGGGATATCGTTTTTAATCCTTTTCACTTCGCAAAAAAAATGTTGCTTTCGGTTTTTGATGCCGATTGTTATAAAGAAACCTTTGCTGTTACCATTACATTCACCATTTTCTTATATTTAATATTTGAAATAGTAGCATCACTTAAAAATACAGTTAATACACAAACCAATGACCTATCTTAAAAAACGCAGTAACGCTTTTAAAGCTGCTTTTGCAGGTTTTTACCAGGCTTTTAAAAGCGAAGCGCATTTAAAGATCCATTTGGTAACGGCAGTGCTGGTAATAGTTGCAGGACTTTATTTTGCTATTTCAAAAGCCGAATGGTTTGCCGTTAGTGGATGTATTGTTTTGGTAATTGCCCTGGAACTTATAAATTCTGCCATCGAAAAGATGTGCGATCTCTATTCTAAAGAATATGATGTTCGTATTAAATACATTAAAGATGTGGCTGCGGGTGCAGTGCTCGTAGCTTCTATATTTGCTGCTATTACAGGTGTTTTTGTTTTTTGGCCATATTTAAAACAACTGTTTTAAGAGTTAACATTCCATGTTCAATAACTTTTATATTAGCCATCTTAATTTTTAAGCTTAGTTTTTAATTTAGATGCATCAATAGTATCTTAATATATTCGGTAAAAAACAGTAATCGTTTAAATTACATTTTAAGAACATTATTAAGTGGTGCTTTGGGGTTAGAAGTTATTCAAACTTTTAATGAAGAAGAGTTTTTAATTTCTACTTATCCTAAGATAAATTATTCTGATAAAAAAATTGATGATTGTTTATCAATAAAGCCGCATTCCATTTTATTTGATGTGGGTATAAAAGATTATCCTTTAGAAGTAAACAACCATGCACAATTTTCAAAGATCTTTTTCAGAACTTCCGGCCTTCAAATTCCTTTTGATTTTTTTGGTTCAGCTTTTTGGCTACTATCACGTTATGAAGAGTACCTGCCTTTTAAAACTGACGAGCATAACCGTTTTAATTATCGCTCCAGCCTGGCATATCAATATGATTTTATTCAAACGCCCCTGATTAATGTTTGGTTACACGAATTACAAGCTATTCTTCAAAATAAATTTCCGTTATTAAAATTTAAAGAAAAAAAATACCGTTTTATTTCTACTATTGATATTGATAATGCTTTTAAATTTAAACACAAAGGCTTTGTTCGTGCAATTGCGGGGTATTTAAAAGATCTACTTCATAAAGATCGTACAGGTATTAAAGACCGTTTTAAAGTTATTTCGGGAAGTAAAAAAGATCCCTTTGATTGTTATGATTTTTTAATTGACACCAATAAAAAGAATGGAGTAGAAGCTATTTATTTTTTTCTGTTGGGAGATTATGGTCCTAACGATAAGAACCAATCGGCAACGAATTTGTCTTTTCAATCTTTAATAAAAAGTATGGCAGATTATTCAAAGGTTGGAATTCATCCCTCTTACGGTTCCACAAATAAAATACAGCAATTAAAAGTAGAGATTAGCAGACTTTCAAATATCATTCATACACCTGTAACTATCAGCAGGCAGCATTATTCAATTTTAAGATTTCCACAAACCTACAATAATTTGCTGCAGGCAGGCATCGAAAAGGATTATTCGATGGGTTATACAAATCTTAATGGTTTCAGGGCATCTTATTGTTTTCCCTACCAATGGTACAATATCGAGAATGAGATGTTGACGGGTTTAACTATTCATCCTTTTTGCATAACAGAAAATACATTGATTTATTATTCTAAAAAAGAAAACAAAGCCGCAAGTGAATTAGCAATGCCAATAATTAACGAAGTGAAAAAGTATAATGGCCTGTTAATTTCTATTTTTCATAACGATACTTTTAATGAGGAAATAAAAAAATTTTATCTTGATTTTTTGCTGCTTGCTAAATGAGGCTAAGTGCTTTTTTTATTTATTGTAGATGTAGGCAACATAAATAGTTCAGATAGTATTCCTTTGATAGACACAACATTTAAAGGTAATTCAAGCAATACATGTAAAAAGCTCAGAAAAAACAGACATTGAAACCCTGTTTTATAGTCATACGCATAAGCTGCCAGAGCCATTAACCACAATAAAGCAATTATAATTAACCGTTGCTTGGGAATTTTATGCCATGCAATAATTTCAGTTTTAGAGAACCAATTCAAATAATGATAAGTATAGGCGAATGCAATAAACCGCATAACTACTATACCCTGGCTCGAAAAATAGATATTGTTTGTTATGGTTTGACCATTTGTCATATCCAGCCCGGTGAATTGTTTTAATGTAAAAAAATTAGTTGCTTCAAAATTTTTATAAGCACTAAACGCATAATCTGAAATCTTATATGAAGCCGGACCATTGAAAAAACTCAGTACTATAATTGGAAATAGCATCATTATCCAAAACGAAAGATAACCACTTTTGCTTCTTGTTTTTAGGGCGCCATAAAGCATGAATAAAGCAGTAAATAAAAAAACATGTATTAAAGTTGGTAAAAAAACAGATAAAAGTAAAAACAAATGCGTTGAGTATTTTAAGGTAATGGCGGCAAATAAAAAAGCCAATATCCTGTAAGTTGTTTTTTGGACAAAAACAAAAATTATTGAAGACACAACGGCTAAGTAAATAAATTGATTAAGGCGCTGGCCGCTAATATTCAATTTAAAGTTAAATAAAGATGCAATTACCGGTAGTGCAATTAAAGCTGATAAAACCAACAGAAGAATATAGTCGTATTTTTTTTTTGTATAATATTGTTTGTTATGTAACCAGCTAATTTCGGTAAGATAATGCAATGGCCCCAAAATGGCATACGAGAAAAGAAATAGTTCAAATGGCAAATAAAGAGCTACGATCGTACTTATTATTATAAGTGCAATGTTAATGTAATTTATTTTATCCAGCCTTGTTAAATTCATGTGCAATATAATTAGCGTTAAACTTATCTAAAAAGTTTACGTAAAAATAAAAGGCAGCATGGTGTTTAAAAATGAGATTGCTCAATAGTGCTATATGATATTCGTCATTTTTATCCGATTATATTATAAAGCCCCCAAAACATAAAAACGAGGCCGGCAGCTGTAAGACCATAAAGTGCTGCAGCGAAAGGTTGATTATAGTGAAAGTTTATGCAGGTTATTATAAAACCACTAAATAATAATATGCCAGACAGGGCCAGTTTTTGAAGACCTTTTTTTCGGTTGGCTCCATGACTTATTTTTTTAATTTCTTTAATTATAACTGCAAGCAATAATTTATCATCCGTTTTTTGATTTAGCAGCTTTTCAATTTCATCAGGATCTTTACCGGAGTTTAAATACTCAATTGCAAGATCTTTAAGATTATCATACAACTCGTTATTATACATTATGGCTAAAGTTTATACCAATTTATTACAATCCAGGGAGTATTAAAATGACGAATGTCAGTTATAAACTATTCTAAACTAATTGTGGTAAGTAAAAACGCATAAACGAAAAAAGATTCAGTACTAATGATAATTAAGCAACTTGTTGCAGCTCTATGAAAATGTTTTTCACCACCTGGGCAATACTTGAAATGATCATTTGTACACCAATACCAATAACCAAAAAGCCCATTATCTTAGAAAGTGAAGTTAAACCTGCTTGTCCGGCATACTTCATTAGTCTTGGAGCAAATTTAAAAATGAAATAGATAGAAAAAGAAACAATTATAATAGCCGCAATGGCCAATACATCTTGTCCAATTGCCTTATGCCAGTCATCAGGTCTGCTGGCGTATAAAGTAATTAAAAAAGACATGGAGCCCGGGCCCGCTAATAAAGGCATAGCAAGAGGGGAGAAGGAGATGTCATCTTTTTTTTCGCTTTCTTCCTGTAGTTTTCCTGCGGATATTTCTTTTTTATGGGTTACATTCAATAACTGCCAGCCCGAACGAAAGATCACGAGTCCGCCTGCCACACGCAGGGCGGGAATAGTAATGCCGAAAAAGTTTAAAAGGTAAACACCAATAAAATAAGATACAACGCAGATAATAAAAATGTATAGACAGGTTTTTTTAAGTGTTTTTAGTTTATTGTCTTCGCTCATGTCTGAGGTAAGACTTATAAACACGGGCAAGCCACCTAAAGGATTAATAAGCGAGAACAGACCTACTAATATGGTTAAGAAAACAGATGTTTCAAACATGGCGCAAAATTACGATTATTTTAAGTACGGTATCGTTAATAAAATACAAACAAATAAAACCTTATTTTTGTTGATGTAAATAAAACTTTATGGCTTTAAATTTAAAAACACTGGCTACCCGAAGCATGAGCGCTGTAGTATTTGTTGTATTGCTGGTTGGCTGTGTTTATTGGAGTTATCTCTCATTTACCATTTTCTTTTTTGTGGTTTCAATGATTGGACTATATGAGTTTTATAAGATCTCAGATAAAATGGGGGCCAGGCCGGTAAAACTGATTGGATTTTTAATTGGTATTATTACTTATCTCGCATTTGTTTTTGTTGGAGAAATAGTTTCTATTCCACAGGAAATGTTATACTCATATCATCGTTTAAGTGCCGCTATTATGCCGTTAATAATTGCCGGACCATTTTTAATTCTCGCAACAACACTTTTTATCAGGAAAGAAAATGCAATTCAAAATGCAATGTATACAATGGGAGGCATTATTTATGCAGTAGTTCCTTTTGCGCTTTTAAATCACACTGTTTTTTATTGCGTTGGTTCTGAAAAATTTAATTCAGCAGTAATTCTTGGAATTATATTTTTAATATGGAGTAATGACACTTTTGCTTATTTGGGTGGAAGTCTTT
This sequence comes from Bacteroidia bacterium, assembly GCA_016787705.1. Classification (GTDB taxonomy): domain Bacteria; phylum Bacteroidota; class Bacteroidia; order B-17B0; family Aurantibacillaceae; genus Aurantibacillus. The sequence continues at coordinate 312,822 of JAEUTP010000027.1, forward strand.
TCGGTAAAAATAAAATGATAGAACGCGTATCGCCAGGTAAAACCTGGGAAGGCACTATCATTGGTGTTTTGATAACTTTTGGGTTAAGTTTTTTATTTAATAATTTAATTTTTGATTTTAACGACTATACCTGGATGATATTAGGGATAGTTGTTCCGATACTCGCAACAATCGGCGATCTTGTAGAGAGTAAATTAAAGCGTGAAGCAGGTGTAAAAGACAGTGGTAACATTATGCCCGGTCATGGTGGTGTGTTAGATCGTTTTGACAGCCTAATATTCGTATCGCCTTTTATATTTGTATTATTTAAATTAGTTTAAAGTTTCACCGAATGTACACGGTGAATAGGAATAACAACTCCTTGTTTTAAAATAACCCTCTTATCTGTTACTCCCCAAACGGTTGTTTCAACTACTTTGCAGGAGGTATCATCTTCAAAATAAATTTTAATTTTCGTATGCTCTCTATTGCCTAATGTTAAAGCGCGATTAAGCTCGGCCTGTCTCTCATTTATTTGCTCTGTACTATTTAAAACTTCTGTAGAAGGGAACTTTAAATTTTCTATCTGTTCTTTTTCTATCATTTGAAATTCTGTAGCCACCATAGTTTAAAATTATTAAAGGGTTAATAAATAAGATAACGTAATATAAAACGTAATATAAAGTAAAAGGTTGCAGTTGTTAATTATTTATTTATTTGCTTTTTAAGCACCTTAAATAATTCGGAGGTTTTCTGACTTCCAATTCTGTACGTAAAACCATCATTATCAACAAGTTCTATAAACTCTTCGCCGCTGGTATAAAAACGGATAACCCCTTTATTATGAAGGTTATAAACAGCCCGCCTCAAAATATTCTTTTTATAACGACTTCTTCTTACGGATACAATATTTTTAAGATCGATTTTCACTTTCCGGGCAGTCCAAAAGCCATCTAAAATTAAAAAACCATTATAAACCGTTGTTTGAATATGTAACACATACGTTAAGCCTGTAGAAAAGATTAAAATGCAAATGCCAATAATAAAAAATATCAATCCTGATTCACTTACATTTTCAATTGGGTAAGATCCGATCTTAAAGATAGAAACCTGAACCGGTTTTGGATTCTCGCTCCAATAATAAGCAACAAAACAAAATAAGGTAAACAACGAACGAATAACAATGCTAAGGCGATTATGGCCCATGTATTGTTTTTCTTCAAATAATATTTCGTTCTTATTCAATTACTGTGATCTTTAAAAGTTCATTATTATTAGCTGTTACTTTATAGCGGTCGTCGCTCCTGTAGCCAATTACCCATATAATTTCATCATTACCATTCTCTAAAATAAGGCATTTTTCTTTTTCAAAAGCGTTTAATTTCTGATCCTTTAAAAAATCACTGATCAGCTTAAAGCCTTTCATACCAAAGGGGCGAAATCTGTCTCCTGTTTTTTTAGTACGAATTCTTAAAGGAAAAATGAGTTTGTTTTTTTCTATAATGAGTTCGTTTTTATTTGTTCGTTCAAATTTGCTTAACTTTTTTAATTTTAAATGCCCTGATCTTTTTAATTCGTTAAATGAGCGTATACTAATGGCTTCGGGGTTTCTATTTACCAACGGTTTAATAAAAATAAATTCCCTATCGATGGTTAAAGTAAAATTGGAAGCAAAAAATAATTTACCAACTTCGCCTTTTTCAGTTACATTGGTTGTAATATCATTTATTTGAGAAGCATTAAAGCCAAAGGTTTCTAGTATATAATGTAAAATGGAGCTTACATGTTTTTCTTTCTTTAATCTGGCTTTATTTATTAAAACCTGTTCGCCCTTTTCAGATATGAGTAGTTTTGTTTTTTCAGCCAAAAAATCACTTACAATGTCTGCTTCTGCTTTAAAATTAGAAACGTTATTTAAGAATGTTTGTTCAAGTGAAGGATGCAGTTTTTTTAATTTCGGAATAACTTCAAGTCTTAATAAATTGCGCTCGTACTTATCTTCTAAATTGCTTTTATCAATACGAAATTTGATCTTCTCTTTTTTAGCAAACGAATTGATCTCCTCTTTTGTAAAATTTAAAAGCGGCCGTACAATATTTCCTGTTTTTTCAGGAATGCCTTTTAAACCTTTTATACCGGTACCGCGGCAAAGATTAATAAATATAGTTTCCATCACATCATTGGCGTGATGTGCGGTAACTAAATAATCGAATTTATTTTTTAGTATCAATTCGTTAAACCAGGCATACCTTAATTCACGGGCTGCCATTTGTATACTCATTTTGTTTGTTTTACTGTAAGTTTTTGTGTCAAAATGTTGCGAAAAAAAATTCACATGTAATTTCTTTGCTAATGCCTTGCAAAAAGCTTCATCTGCCTTACTGTCTTTACCTCTTAAATTAAAATTACAATGCGCTAAAGCAAATTTATAACCAACGCTTTTAAGCAAATAGGCCAGTACAACTGAATCAATACCGCCGCTTATGGCCAGGAGCAAAGAATCTTTCTTGCTAAAAAGTTGATTTTTAAGTATGTTTGATTCGAATTTTTTTTGCACGGTTAAAGGTAATAAAATGGCAGCAACAAAGCACGTAGCAGATGCTTCTTTAAAAATAACCGAATACATTGATACTTTGCCCGATTGGAGCCAAAAGATCTGCAAAAAGCTGCGCACTATTATCCTGAAAACCGATCCTAAAATGATTGAAGACTGGAAATGGGGCCCTAATTATTACCTGGAAGGCATGGTATGCGGTTTTGCCGGGTTTCAAAAACACGTTAATTTTGTTTTTTTTAAAGGCACGCTTTTAAAAGATAAACGAAAGCTTTTGCATTTAAATGAAGGCAGCATAAATACACGTAACTTCAGGTTTAAAGATGTAAAGGAAATTGATGAGGATATTATTTTAGAATATATTATAGAGGCCATCGATTTGAACAAAAATGGCAGGAAAATAGTTATTCCAAAGAACAGAACAGTTGAAATACCAAAAGATGTAAAAAATCAATTTAAGCTGGCTGGTGTTTTACTTTATTTTGAAAGTCTGGCATATTCTCATAAAAACCAATACATACGCTGGATTGAGAGTGCCAAGCGCGAAGAAACACGGAAAAGCAGGATAGAAAAGACAGTTGTGATGATAGGTAAAAAAGAAACAATGATGACAAAGTATAAAAAATGATAAAGATCCTGTTTGTTTGTTTATCTTTTAAATAAATTTGAATACAAATTAAAATTAATAATATGGGCAAAAGTGTTACTATAGTTGGCGCAGGTTTGGTAGGATCATTATTATCTATTTACCTTGCTAAAAAAGGATATAAGGTAAATGTTTTTGAGCGCAGGCCTGATATGCGTACTACAGATATCTCTGCAGGTAAATCCATTAACCTGGCTTTGAGTGATCGTGGCTGGAGAGGTTTAGAAGGTGTAGGCATTGCCGATGAAATTAAAAAAATTGCCATCCCAATGTACGGACGCCAAATTCATAATAAAGATGGCTCGTATGCTTACCAGCCCTATGGTAAAGATAACCAGGCCATTTATTCGGTTTCGCGTGCCGATATTAATATGAAGTTAATGGACCTTGCAGAACAGCAGGCCAATGTAAAAATTCATTTTAATAAACGTTGTGCGAATATTGATCGCCAGTCTTTAGAAACTTCTTTTGAAGATAATAATACCAAAAAGACAGAAAAAATAAAATCAGAACTTTTATTTGGTGCAGATGGTGCATTTGCAGCTTCGCGCTTAAATATGCAATTGCAAAATGATCGGTTTGAATACAACCAGCATTATATTGAAAGCGGCTATAAAGAACTAATTATTCCACCGGGCAAAAACGGTGAATTTTTATTAGAGAAAAACGCTTTGCACATTTGGCCGCGAGGCAGCTTTATGATGATAGCGCTTCCAAATCCTGATGGAAATTTTACCTGTACTTTATTTTTACCGTTTGAAGGGGAGAAGTCGTTTGCGAATTTAAAAACTAAGGAAGCTGTTAAAAAATTCTTTGATGAAGAATTTGCAAGTGCTGTGCCGCTAATGCCAACGCTGCTTGAAGATTTCATGAATAACCCCGTTTCATCTTTGGTTACAGTAAAGTGTTTTCCCTGGGTATTTGATAATAAAATTGGTTTGATAGGAGATGCAGCGCATGCAATAGTACCGTTTTACGGGCAAGGCATGAATTGTGGATTTGAAGACTGCGTGGTATTAAACGAATTAATTACAAAGCATAACGATGATTGGGAAAAGATCTTTCCGGAATATCAAAACCTGCGTAAACCGGATGCTGACGCTATTGCTGATTTAGCAGTAGGTAACTTTATTGAGATGCGTGATAAAACTGCAGATCCGAAATTTTTGCTACAGAAAAAAATCGAGGCTAAATTTTCGCAAACCCATCCGGATAAATGGATTCCGCTTTATAGTATGGTTACTTATACACCATCTATCCGATATAGTAAAGCGTTAAGCGAAGGCCAAAAACAGCAAAAGATAATGGATAAAATTATGGCAATGCAAAACATTGAAACCAATTGGGATTCAAAAGAAGTAGAAGCTGAAATCCTAAAACACTTGTAAAATGAAATTTGATTACGATTTTATATTTGACAATTCCATGAAACTTTTAGTTTCCTTGGTTTTGGGGGCTTTAATTGGGGCTGAGCGCGAATATAAAGGTCGTAATATCGGTTTCAGAACAATTATTTTAATTACACTTGGTTCCACTTTATTTACCATTCTTTCTTTTATTTTAGGAAAAGATAATGATGCCGCACGTATTGCCTCTAACATTGTAACCGGTGTTGGTTTTTTAGGAGCGGGTGCTATATTCAGAGATGGGGCCAGTGTAAGAGGCATGACTACTGCCTCATTAATATGGATAAGCGCGGCAATAGGAATGGCTTGCGGTATTGCGCAATACGAATTTGCTGTTTTGGTAACATTTGTTACGCTTGTTATTTTATTAGGTTTTACAGGCGTGCAAAAATTTATTGATCGTTATAACCAGGAAAGGGTTTATAAGATAATTATCGAGAACGATCTTAACTTAAAATCGGATATCGAAAAAAAGATAAATTCGTTTAAACTAAAACACCAATGGTTACGCCAGTCAAAATCAAATAACGATTTGGTTATAGAATATGAAGTAAGAGGTGCTGAACTAAACCATGAGGCTTTTATTGATCACCTAAGTTCAAATGTTGATGTAAAACATTTCGATGTCTAGCTATAATATATTGATTTTCAGTTGATTAAAAATTTAACTTTGCTGTAACTTTAAATATATTTCTGCGTCTTACTCTTATAAAACTAATTGACTTTAGCCGAATATAATCAATGTGTAGATGACCATGCAGATGGTGTGTACCGCTTTATTATGAAACAGATTCGTGATAAAGATACTGCCAAAGATATTGTGCAGGATTCGTTTGAGAAAATGTGGCGTAAGATAGAGAGTATTGATGCTGCAAAAGCAAAGACGTATTTATTTACCACAGCCTATCATACTTTAGTTGATTATACGCGTAAGAATTCAAAAAGTGCAAAAATGAATGAGGTTGATCTTAATCAGCATAGTCATACTTCACAATACTCTGATCTTAAAGAGATCTTAAATCAAGGTTTGGAGCAATTGCCCGAGATACAAAAAACAGTATTGTTACTACGCGATTATGAAGGTTATGATTATATAGAAATTGGAAAGATAACACAGTTAACAGAAAGCCAGGTAAAGGTTTATATTTTCAGAGCAAGAACATTTTTAAAGAATTACATAGGTAAAATGGAAAGCGTTATTTAATGAGCAACATTAATTTACATAATTACGAAGCATTTTTAATAGATTATCTTGATGGTAATTTAAATGAAGGCGCTGTTGCAGAGTTAAAAGCTTTTGTACTTGCCAACCCACAATTGGAGATAGATCTGGAAGATTTGGAACTTCCTTCTTTTTCTGAAGAACATCTTAAAGTTGATTTTAAAAATGATTTAAAAAAAACAGGAGTTTTTGTTGAGGACGAAGAACTAATTAACTATTTAGAAAATAATTTAAACGAAGCGCAAAGAAAAACTTTTGAAAGTAAATTATTAAGAGATAAAGAATTGGATTTAAAATTGCAGGCTTATAACAAAACCATTTTAAGAGCAGAAGCTTTAGTGTTTACTGATAAGCCTTCTTTATACAAATCAGAAGATGAACTTATCATCAATAATTTTACTTTAGCCTATGTTGAAGGTCAGTTATCTGTTAAAGATAAAATACAATTCGAAAACGAATTAAAAGCAAATTCAACTTTACAGGAAGAGCTTACTTCTTACCAAAAAACAAAAATAGTTGCCGATAATACAATTGCATTTGAAGATAAAGAAGCTTTAAAGAAAGAAGCAAAAGTTATTGCTTTATTCAACTTTAAAACTGTTTCTGCGATTGCTGCTGCTATATTGTTAGTATTTACTTTAGGCTTTGTGTTTAATTATTTTAATGCCAAACCTGTTACTGGAAATAATGAGTTGGCTAAAACAGAGGAAAGTAAAAACAAAAATAGTGTTACAAATAAAACAAATAATCTTTCCGATTCAACTACTAAATTAAATAACACCGTTACTGAAAATGAAAATTACATTGCTAAGAATACTAATACAATTGTAAAAAACAACATAAATAAAAAAGATAAAGAAGTTAGGTTGAATGAAACGCTAACCAATACGGTATCTTTAAATGAAAATAAACAAGAAATTGAAACGAAAATTAATAAAGATCTAAATGAAATTAAAACAATCGCTTCTATTAATAAAACGGTTATAGATACTACTCAATCTAAAATGGCATCCAATTCTGAACAACCAAAGTTTTTTAAGCAAAATTATCTAATAACTACCGAATCAGATGATGAATATCTTGTTGCTTCCGCTGAAAATACTGCTAAAAAAGGCTTTTGGCAACGAGCGGTACAACTGGCAAAAAAAGCAAATAAATTAGGAGTTAAAGCGATAGATGGAGAAGAAACTGCTCGCGAAAATTATTTTCTATCTTTCAATTCTTTTAGTGTAGAAAAAAAGTAACTAAGATCCAGCCATCAGATTTCTAAGTTTTTTAAGTTTTTTAAAGTGAGACGGAGTTAAACCTGTTGCTTTTTTAAATTGTGATGACATGTGCGACACGTTATTATATCTTAATTTATGAGAAATCTCGGTTAAACTCAAATCGCTAAATAAAATAAGCTCTTTAATCTTTTCGGCTTTTTTTAAAATAATGTATTGTTCAATTGTAGTTGCCTGTGTTTCAGAAAAAAGATTGGACATGTAGTTATAATCATAGCCTAATTTTTCTTTAAGATACACAGAGAATTTAACCTTTGGCCAGCTTTCCGGTTTTTCAAAAAGTTCGTTAATAATAATTTTTATTTTTTCAGTTAAGATACCCTGTTTATTTTCCTGGATCTCTAAACCGGATTTTTTTATTGCAGTATTAAGTTTCTGTTTTTTTTCCACGCTTAGTTGTTGTTTTATTTCCGCTTCACCGTAAGTAACGTGTATATAGGGAACATGGAGTTTTTGAAGTTCAGTTTTAACAACCGTGATACAACTTTCACAAGCCATATTTTTAATATATATTTTCGTCATAGTTTAACGGATTTAACAAATATGAAAAATATTCACAACAATAAATTATAAAATTGCTTTAAAAAGTTACAAGATTTACGGGTTTCGCTTTTCACGTAATACCACATATTTAAAACTTATAAAATTTACTGTTTTTCAAAGGCAAAAACGTTTTATTTTTTAAGTAATAAAATTTAGAATATAAAAAGTATATTTTTTATATTGTAGAAAGAAAAGTTGTAAGGTGCGTTTCTATACTTTTTGTATCGGAACTTAAATAATAATTTCTTAAAATATTTCTGCTGTGAACAAGAATATATTTGATCTTAATATTTTTTATACTCGCGCTTATATTACTTGCGGTAAATTCTTTTACACTTTTTATTTCTTTTCCTTTAATTTTTCCATAAATGTAGATACAGTATTTCCCTGTGCTAAAATCACAAACAAATATTTTTAAGCGGCCTTCATCTATTATCGCATTCTGATATCTCAATTCCATTTTTCCATTATTTTCATCAACGAGCTCGTCGGTTTTTTCAATAATGGTTTCTTTAATTTCAGGCGGCGATAATACAAGATCCAGCTCGTAATCAACAAAGTTTAATAATTTACCGCTCGTTACTGGTAGCTCAAAAGTCTTCATAATATTAAATGAATAAGTACATTTCTATGTGTTCAAATTCTATTCCAGTCCAAAAAACTCAGTGTTTCCAGTGATTTTTATCAGTAAAAAGGTCTAAAGTGGGGAAAAAGGCTGCGTTTTGGGGAAATTTAGACCCTTTATATAAAATTTACAGGTTTTTATATAGAATTTATTTTTTTTACTGAAGCTGTAACTTTTTTAAAGCGGGATGCGTCTTACTCTTAAAATAGCAAAAAAGCACTTTTAAACTTTAATAAAATTAAAACATATAACCATGAATACTAAATTTTTATCCATCGCACTTATTACCTCGGTAATTACAATTAAAGCCCAGCAAATACAAAATAGGCCAGCTTCGGCTTTTAATAAGATCGAAACTTCGGGGTCGGTAAACGTTATTTATACAAATTCAGACAGTTTATCGCTTTCCGTTTCGGCTGCGGCAAAAGAAATTGAAAAAGTTGAAACAAAATATGAAGGCTCAACATTGATTGTTTCTAACAAAGGCAATTTTACTATGCCTGTTAATGTGTATGTAAAAAACAATACACTTGTTGATGTACAAAGTAGTGGTGCTTCTTCTTTTAGAACAACCAATTTAATTAAGCCTGATTCTTTGAGTATAAATGTTTCTGGTTCTTCTGATGTAAATATTAAAACAGAAGGCCGCTCTATTAAAACTATTCAAAGCGGTGCAGGCGAATTAAAATTATCGGGTAGCGCAGTCAATTTGTTTTCTGAACTTTCAGGCGCATCTTCTTTAAAAGCTTACGATCTAACAGTAGATAAAGCCAACGTATCAACAACAGGTGCTTCAGTAGCAAAGCTTTTTGTAAATGATAAATTATTTGCAAATGCCAGCGGCGCAAGCAGTATTAAAATTAAAGGTAATGCAAAAGATATAAGTGCCGAAGCTACAACAGCTGCAAGCATAACTAAAATTGACGAACAGACAAAAAAAGTAGTAGGTAAATCTGGTAAAGATTCAACTATTTATACATGGAAAGGTAAACGTATTATAATTATTGATAAAGAAGATGACGATGATACCACGAGTAGCAAACATAAACACAGTAAATATGGTTATTCAAACGAAGATTTCAGACATTGGTCGGGATTCTCTATGGGTGTTACAGGTTATGTAGGTAAAGATAATAGCATAAATATGCCAAAAGCAACAAATTATATGGATTTGGATTATAGCCGCAGCTTTAACTTTCAATTTAATTTGGCAGAACGCCATCTTAATATTGTAAAACATAAAGTAAAATTAGTAACAGGTTTTGGTTTTGATTATCACTCTTATGCTTTTAATCGTAACACCAATTTAAATGCAGATCCTCAACCTAATTTTTCTTTTACCTCTGATAGCCTGCGTGCTTTTGCAACTGTAGATACAAGCAATGCTTACGGTTACAGAAAAAACAAATTCAGAACAACTTATATACAAATACCTTTGTTATTAGAATTTAATACAAGTAACAATCCAAACAAATCGTTTCATATTGCGTTTGGTGTAATTGGGCAGTATTTAATTTCATCACGTACAAAACAATATTTAGAGCAGGATAATTTTAGATTTACCAAATCGAGAAAGGATAGCTATGATCTAAGCCCGTTTTCTGCAAAGGCACATGTAAACCTGGGCTATAAGGGCGTTACCGTGTTTGGTGAATATAGTTTAACACCTCTGTTTCAATCAGGTAAAGGACCAGAACTGTATTCGTTTGCAGTGGGTGTAAGATTAGTGCCTTTTGATTAAAAATAAAATTTTTTAATAAATAAAAAGCCTGCTTAATTTTGCAGGCTTTTTATTTATTTCAATACCTGTAAATGGCAGGTTAAAGAGTGTTTTTTATTTTTAAGATCATTAAATTCTGCTTTCTTTGTGTAAATAGAGTCTGTTTATATTCAGATAAAATAATTCAAATTAAATTCATTTATGTATTTATCTGTATGTTAAACAGTTGAATATTTTTAAATATACATTTTTATAATGTTTTGTAATTTAGTATAAGTGCTAATTTCTTAACAAATTTTTTATCTTTGCCTTCCGTTTTGTATGGAAAGTAAGAAGTTTATTGATGTAGAAAAAGTTCTTAAGGAAAAGGCCTATAAGTTATATAGGTGGCTTCCCCGTTTTGCAATTAACTGGCTTAAAAGAAAACTGCATGAAGATGAAATAAACGATGCCATGGTCAAATTAAAAGACGATCATGCTTTGGACTTCAACAGAAATGCCCTTGATATTTTAGGCGCAAAATTAGAGTCTGTAAACGCTCATTTAATTCCTAAAACTGGTAAGGTAACCATTGCTGCTAATCACCCGCTTGGAGGGTTGGATGGTATGTCACTCATAAAATCAGTTGGAGAGGTAAGGCCGGATGTGCGTTTTTTTGTGAATGATATTTTAAAGAATTTAAAAAATTATGGTGATGTATTTGTTGCCGTAAATAAAGTAGGCTCGGTTTCTGCCGGATCGTTACGCGTAATGGAAGAAACCTTTAGGCAGGAAAATGCAGTATTGATCTTTCCCGCAGGCCTTGTATCCCGCAAAAATAAAGGGCTTGTGCGCGATCTTAAATGGCGTAAAAGTTATGTTACACAATCTATAGATCATAAGCGCTTAATACAGCCCGTTTTTATTGAAGGCGAGAATTCTAAATTCTTTTACAATTTTGCTATGTGGCGCAAACGCCTTGGTATAAAAGCTAACATCGAGATGCTTTTTTTGCCGGATGAAATGTTTACGGCCAATAAAAAAACTATTCGCATACATTATAGCAAGCCTTTTGATGCCAAGATCCTTGATAATAGCAAAACTCATGGTGAATGGAGTGAGCTCATCTACAAATACATTTACTCACCTGAGTTTATGAAGGGTATTTCGTTTGAGGAGTATATGAAGCTATAATACCTATTATTACAAGTTTTCTAAGTTAAAACACTGATTTTTTAGCCTTTGGACACCCAAAACACATTTTCTTGTAAAAGGGCTTCTTATTTAACTTATTTTTGTAATACCTATTATGAAAGACGTTTTTTTGGTACATATTACTTTACCTGAAGTTTTTACTCCAAAGTTTTGGGACCTTATTCCAAAACAAACACAACGTATTAACGATCTGTTAGAAAAACGCGTGATTTTAAATTATTCATTAGATATGGAGCGTAAGAACGTTTGGGTATTTATTGAAGCTAAAAATGAGAGCGCAGTAATGGATATTTTAAGTACGTTCCCAATCATCAAAGACGTAAAATTAAGTATTCATGAACTGGCATTTTATGATGCTGCGCCAATTGGCCTTCCTGAGCTAATAATGAACTAGATTCTGTTCATTTATCCTTTATCATTAATCCTTTATCTACTTTTAAAGTTTTTCAATAAAACGTATATTTGAGCATGGCAACAAAAGAGCAGGTTAAAGACTATTACGATACTTTTAAAGAACATCAAAAACAGTTAGGGATCAATATCCGTCACCGTACTATTTTAAAGAATTTAAAGAATGCCGGATTAAAAACAAACTCTAATGTTTTAGAGATCGGCTGTGGTATTGGTACAGTAAGCAATCTTATTTTAAAATATATTGCCGAAGGTAGTTTTGTTGGGCTGGATATTAGCCCTGAAAGCATTAACATGGCTAAGAACTTTAATGCATTTCACAAAAAGGCAGAGTTTTTAGTGAACGATATGAGCAACTTTACTCATAATACTAAATTTGATTTTATTGTTTTTCCGGATGTGTTAGAACATATACCGGTAGAGCAGCATGCCAATATTTTTGAAACAGTATCAAAATTAAGCAGCGATAAAGCAGTTATTTTAATTAATATTCCTGAGCCTAATTATTTAAACTGGGTGCGCCAAAATGCTCCTGAAAGATTACAGATCATTGATCAATCGCTTTCCATGCAAGACCTATTAAATAATTCTTACCCTTATGGATTTAAATTGTATTCCATGAATCCATACTCATTGCATTACGATGTAAATGATTATTTAAGTATTGTTCTAAAAAAAGACCCGAGTGTAGAAACAGTTAACCTTAAAGGTAAACTAACCCGTGCTATTGAGAATACCAAAAGTAAACTCGCTTAATTAAATTGAAGCAAAAATTGTTATACTTTCATGCCGGCCGTTCATCTTTTGTAATTAAAGATATTGAGATCTTGCAGGAAAAATATGATGTGAAAGAATTTTTCTTTAATACTACTAATAAATCTAAGTATATTTTTCAATTCATAAAACAGAAATTATTTTTGCTTAGAAATATTTTTGGTGCTAAATTAATTGTTTGCCAGTTTGCAGGGCATTATTCCTTTTTACCGATATTATTTGCTAAATTATTTTTTAAGCGTTCGGTAATTGTTGCAGGGGGTACTGATTGTGTGGCTTTTCCATCTATTTCATATGGAAACTTTAATACAAAAAGTATGCGGTTTACAACTTCATTTTCTTTTAAAAATTGCGATCTTATTTTGCCTGTGCATCAAACATTGGTTGAATATGATTATACCTATCAGCCTAACGACTTTCCAAAACAAGGCTTCAACTATTTTATCTCCAATCTAAAAACAAAAGTTGAAGTAATTCATAACGGTTACGACTGTACTAAATGGTTTTGCAATACCCCAAAAGAAAAAAACACATTCATTACAATTGGTGCAGGGCTGGGATCAAGATTTGGCTTTAATTTAAAAGGTATTGATCTTATTTTTGAAATAGCGACAAAATTTCCGGAAGCAACGTTTTATGTTGTTGGCGGTTCTACTATTAAAACACAAGCGCCTGCCAATGTTAAATTATTAGAAAACATGCCTAATAACCAAATTCAGCCGTTATTAAGCAAAATGCAGTTTTATTTACAATTATCATTATCAGAAGGCTTTCCAAACGCTTTATCAGAAGGTATGTTGTGCGAATGTGTACCTGTAGTTTCTAATGTGGGAGGTATGCCCGATATTGTTGACAGCTGCGGTTATATTTTGAAACACAAAAATACCGATGAATTAAGAACGCTTATTGAAAACGCTATCAACAATACCGGTCTTAATACTTTGGGCAAAAAAGCGCGTAAACGTATTGAAGATAATTATACATTCGATAGGCGAAAAACTAAATTATTATCTGAATTAGAAAAACTGGTTTAAGTGGGCGTAATAAAGCGGCAGGGCATTAAAAATACTATTATTACCTACATAGGTATAATTATTGGCGCCGTAAACATTATTTTTATCCAACCCAAATTATTAAGTGAAGAAGAACTTGGTTTAACCCGTTTGTTATATGATTTTGCTTACCTTATAGGTCTTGCGGTTCCTCTGGGATTACCAAATATTATTGTAAAATACTTTCCTTTCTTTAAAGATAAAGATAATAAACACAATGGTTTTGCCGGTTTTATATTAGCTATATTTTTTATTGGTTTTACAATTTCTGCTGCTGCATTACTATTATTTAAGCCTGTTATAACAAGCTATTATGTTGAAGACGCTTCTTTATTTGTAAATTATTTTGGTTTTATAATTCCTTTTACATTTATTGTTTCTGCCATAACTATTACCACAGCTTATTGCCAGGCACTATTCAAATCTACCATACCATCATTTTTAAATGATATTTGTTTGCGTTTAGGAACGGTATTAATTACTATTTTGTATTTCAATAAAATTATCTCTCTAGATCAATATGTATATTGCTTTATTGGCTTATATGCAGTTGAACTTCTGGTAATAATTGCTTACATATTTTTGGTTGATAAGATCTCCTTTAAACCAAATAAAGCACTTTTTCAACAACATTCTTCAAAACAAATGTTGCGTTTTGGTTTATTATTATGTTTGGCTTCTTTTGCATCTATAGCATTAAGAAAAGTGGATGCTATCTTTTTAGGAACTACCGATCTTAAATTAGTAGCAGTATACACTACTGCTATTTTTATTGCATCTTTTATTGAAGTGCCTTTAGGTGCATTAGAGCGCATTAGTCACACAAAAATAGCTGATAATTTTGCGAAGAATAATCTTGTTGAAATTGAAAAGATATATAACGATTCGGTTAAATATTTATTATTAATAGGTGGTTTTTTATTTATTGGCATTAATACCTGCACTAAATATGTTTATGAGATAGGGCATTTGCCTGCGTCTTATTTAGCGTGTATTGATGTAGTTTATATTGTTAGTTTGGGTGCTTTAATTAATATTTCTACGGGTATTAACTCAGCCATCATGTTCTATTCAAATCATTATGTTTTAGGTACTGTTTTATTGGTGATTACATTAATAATTACAATTTTGTTAAACGTATTTTTAATTCCCTTATTTGGTATTTATGGTGCGGCTATTGCTTCTGTTGGGGCATCGCTTATCTACAACCTTGTTAAATTTGTTTTTATTTACCGTAAATTTAAATTCCAGCCGTATACGCGTGGCTCGTTTTTAATTTTAATAATAATTGTTGTTTGTACTTTGATTGGCTATTTTTTTCCGGAAGTAAGCAGTAATTCTTTTGTGAATTTATTTTTAAAAGGAAGTGTAGTTGCTACACTTTATATTGCAGGAATTTATATGCTTAAATTAGCACCCGAAATTTTTACAGCAATACATTCAAGATTGATTAAGAAATGATCTTAATGATCCTCATCTGAATCGTCAAAACCGTAATCTTCTCCGCCTTCTTCCTCATTGCCTTCCTCATCCATTTCTTCTTCGCCTTCTTCACCTTCAAGACTATCGATATCCGAATCTTCTACCGCTTCTTCGCCGGTATCAATCGTTTTATAGATCTCTTCGTCTTCTACTTCAGGTTCGTTTAAAAGGCCTGCCATAGCCAAATCAGGGCTAAGTTCTTCTTTAGCCATATTTATTTGTTTGTATTGTTTTGGTGCTGTACCAAAGCTTTTAATACAAACAGGATAGCTTACTTTTGGACTTTCATCTGCAATTTTTATCATTTCAATTAAGAAAGACCATTGTACGTTCAAATCAAAAACATAAACGAAACGCTGATGAGGTTGTTCAACAAATTTGGCAATTTTTACTTCTGCCATTAATTTTTTTGGATCTACCTTCTTACGGATCTCATCTTCATCTAGTGGCAGATCTTCTTTTTTTAGGGTTATCTCCTGGCCTTTGCGCCAATAATCATCGCTCACAAAAAAAGAAGCAGAGTGTTTATTGTCAAATTTAAAGCTGTCCTGGATAATATTATGAAATTGCTCAAATGTTTGAACCGTACGAATATCAATATCTCTGTAGATATCTTCATTTTCTTCTAAATATACCCTAAAACGATAAACAGCCATTTTAAATTAGTTTCTGGTTTTATAAATTTCTGATTTCATGATTCCCAACTTATTAAAGAAGTGAGTAAAAGAAACGCCTAATACCCCTAAACCATATTTTGAACTTCTGGCAAAATTAATTGAGCTTGCTTCAGGAAAATATTTGGTAGGGCAGGTAACTTCGGCAATATCAAAACCTGCATAAAATATTTGCGAGATCATTTGATTATCAAATACAAAATCGTCGGAGTTAGCGTGATAATTTATCTTTTGAATTACTTCTTTAGAAAAAGCTCGGTAACCTGTGTGGTATTCGGATAATTTTTGATTGATCAAAACATTTTGAGAAAACGTTAACATGCGGTTAAAAATATATTTATACATGGGCATACCACCTTTTAAAGCGCCTTTACCAAGTATTCTCGACCCAAAAGCAACAGGATAAAGATCGTTGGCAATAAGATAACTTAAACTATGTATAAGCTTGGGGGTATACTGATAATCGGGGTGTAGCATAATAACAATATCGCCACCAAGCTCCATGGCCTTATCATAACAGGTTTTTTGGTTGCCGCCATAACCTTTATTTTTTTCGTGGCGTATGATATGTTTTATTCCAATTTGCCTTCCTACTTCGGAAGTATTGTCTTTACTGTGATCATCAACCAAAACAACATCATCTACAATGTCAAAAGGAATCTCATCGTATGTTTTTTTTAACGTGAGAGCGGCATTATATGCAGGTAAAACTGCAATTATTTTTTTTCCATTAATCATAAGCAGCAAAAATAACAAAGTTTAGTTAATTTATCACCCTAAAAATAACTAAATTAATGTAATTTTAAGCCAATTATTGTGTTCCTAAAAAAACTACATACACTAACGCTAAAGTCGTTTTTGCCCCCTTTTATCTCAACGCTGTTTATAAGCGTGTTCTTGTTTTTTTTGGTAACCATTGTTATTACTTATTTAGATGAATTTATTGGTAAGGGACTTCGCACGTTTGATCTTATTAAATTATTTGGTTATGCATGGATAAGCCTTATACCACAGTGTATTCCACTGGCGGTGCTTTTGGCATCTATTATGAGTTTTGGTAACCTGGCCGAAAATTATGAGCTGGCCGCCATGAAATCATCAGGTCTATCGCTTTTTAAGATCATTAAACCTGTATTTGTTTTTATCGTTTTTCTGGCAGCAACTACTTTTTTGTTTAATAACTTTATTTTGCCGGTGGTTCATTTAAAGTTTCAATCACTACTATACGATATCCGTCAAAAAAAGCCAACTGTAAATATTAAAGAAGGTATTTTTTACAATAAAATTGATAACTATGCTTTACGTGTTGGAAAAAAATCGGCCAATAAAGATACTTTAAAAGATATTTTTATTTATGATCACAGTGCGCACCAGGGTAATAATGTGCAAATGTATGCAAAGTCGGGTAAGCTAACTACAACAGCAGACACAAGTGCCTTGGTACTTATGCTAAGGGATGGTAACCGTTATGAAGAAGTGGTAAACCAGTCGGGTTCTGCTCCTCACAAAAAACCGCTTGCCCAGTTAAATTTTAAGCAGTTACAGGTAAATATTGAGCTGGTTGATTTTAAATTAAAACGTACCGATGAGAACCAGTTTAAAGGTCATGAAGAAATGATGAACATTTGGCAAATTGATTCTGTTGCCGATTCTACCAAAAGACTTTTAAATAAACGTTTTTATGAATTAGAAAGACAATCGGGCCTGTTTTTTTACGGACGAACATCTGCTACAGTTAATAAACTTAATAAACAAAAAACTATTCCAGTAAGACAGTTTTTTGATAGTTTAAGTCCGAACGATCATTACAGAAGTATTGAAAATGCATTAAACATTGCGCGTTCTGCTGCAAGCTATATTGACTCGGCCGAACAAAACGAAAAAAGTGAAAGTGCTAGTATTGATAGTATGCTTGTTGAATGGCACAAAAAAATAGTTGTTTGTTTTGCCTGCATTATTTTGTTTTTTATTGGAGCGCCTTTAGGTGCAATTATAAAAAAAGGAGGTTTGGGATTACCGGTTGTTGTCGCAGTATTCTTTTTTTTGGCTTATTTTATTTTAACCGAAGCTTATACCAGTTTAGCCTACGAGGGCACAGTGCCTGTTTGGCAAGCTATGTGGGCACCTTTGTTCATATTTGCGCCAATAAGTATTTTTTTAACGTATAAAGCCGCAAAAGATTCAGCTATTTTTGATGTGACCATTTATTATTTGTGGATAGAGAAATTATTTAAAAAGAAAAAACGTGCTTAAGATACTCCAGATAAGCAATAAAGCGCCTTACCCGCCAAATGATGGCAGCAGCATTGCTATTTACAATATGGCACAAGGCTTAATTGATAATGGAGTCCAGCTTCATTTGCTTACAATAAACACAAAAAAACATTTTAAGGCGGATAATGAAGTGCCTGAAGAGTTTAAAAAGAGATCGCACTATACATCCGTTTATCAAAACACAGATACAGGTGCGCTTGGGGCTTTAATGAATTTATTTTCTTCAACATCGTATTTTGTTTCCCGCTTTTATTTTGCTGAATTTGAAAATAAATTAATTGATACCTTAAATCAAAATACATTTGATATCGTTCAGATTGAAGGTGTATTTATGGCTGTTTATATTGATACAATAAGAAAACATAGTAAAGCAAAGATCGTTTTAAGAGCACATAATATAGAGCATTTAATATGGGAAAGGCATTTAAAAAATTCGAAAAAAAGTGTTATCAATAAATATTTATCACTTCAAAACAAGCGACTGAAGAAGTTTGAGTTGGAGATTTTAAATAAAGTAGATGCTATTGTTCCGATAACAGATCATGACAAAGTATTGTTTGAACATTTAGGATTTAAAAAAAGTATTTTTACCTGTATTACAGGTGTTGATGTAGCAGAATATCAAAACAAACAAGGTTTACCTTTAAAACCAAAAACAATATTTTATTTCGGGTCAATGGATTGGATGCCAAACCAGGAAGCCGCAAAATGGTTTTTGGATAATTGCTGGCAAAGCATAAGTAAAACTGTACCGGATGCTAAATTTGTAATTGCCGGTAGAGGAATGCCGCAAAATTTTTTGCAATTAAATTTACCTAATGTACTTGTTATTGAAAATGTTAAAGATGGTAAAGCTTTTTTTGAACAACACACAATAATGGTTGTGCCTTTATTATCAGGTAGTGGTTTGCGCATTAAAATAATTGAGGGGATGGCTTATGGTAAGCCCATTGTAAGTACATCTATAGGTGCTGAAGGAATATACTGTGATCCAAAAAAAGATCTTGTCATAGCAGACAAGGCTGAGGATTTTAGTAAGGCTGTTATTGAATTATTAAATGAACCCGATAAGTGCGAGGCGCTCGAAAAAAGTGCTTCTGCTTTTGCGTATAAAGAATTTGATAATAAGAATGTTGTTTTAAAATTAGTGCATTTTTACAATACGTTATTGAATGCGTGATCTTTTAATTATACTTTTTTTTAGCTCGGTATTTTTAATACTTCAAACGTATTTGTTTTATCCCCTCTGGATGCTTTTATTTAGAACTAAAAAAAATGTAAATGTTAATGTATTTTCTAATAACGATGAACTTCCCGTTGTAGGAATATTAATAGCCGCATATAATGAAGAAAAAATAATCGGAGAAAAAATAATCTCCGTTTTTAAAACAAATTATCCTCTGGAAAAAATAAAAGTATATGTGGGCTCAGATGCTTCCACTGACAGTACAGATGAAATTATTAAAAAGCTTTCAAAAAAATATCCCAATCTGCAATTAGTCAATTTTGGCGGAAGAACTGGTAAGGCCAATATTATTAATACACTCGCCGATAAGTCCAATGAAGAAATATTTATCTTAACAGATGCTAATGTTATTTTTATGGAGAATACGATCTTTAATCTTGTTCGCCATTTTAAAGATCAAAGATATGCGCAGGTTTGCGCCAATATTATAAAAGTATCAGGATCAGATCAGGGTATTGCTAAACAAGAAAAATCATATATTGTTTTTGAGAACAGAATAAAATTTGCCGAATATACGCGCTGGGATGTTGTAATGGGTGCTGAAGGCGGTTGTTATGCGATAAGAAAAGAATATTATGCACCTGTACCAAAGAATTTTTTTATGGATGATTTTTACATTACCATGAATGTTATTGAAAAAGATAAGAAAATTGTGTTTGATACAGAGGCAATTTGTTACGAAGATGTACCAACCCAGGCCAAAG
The DNA here is from genome assembly GCA_016787705.1 of Bacteroidia bacterium. Classification (GTDB taxonomy): domain Bacteria; phylum Bacteroidota; class Bacteroidia; order B-17B0; family Aurantibacillaceae; genus Aurantibacillus. The sequence goes on from JAEUTP010000027.1 coordinate 332,611, forward strand.
AAGAATTCAAACGTAAGGTCAGAATATCCATCGGTAATTTTCAAAATCTTTTTCGCTATAAAAAATTGTTATTTCCTTTTTGGAAGGGAAGTGCTTTTGCATTTTTATCGCATAAAGTATTGCGCTGGTTCACACCTTTCTTTTTAATTATTTCGTTAGTTAGCTCAGCGTTTCTTTCATTTTATTCACCTTTCTTTTTAGTGCTGTTTTTATTGCAGGTATTATTGATGTTGTTTCCTGTTGCAGACCTTATTTCTCCTTTCAGATTTTCTCTTTTTAAATTTATCAGCCATTTTTATTTAATGAATCTTGCTTTACTAAAAGGTTTTTTCATGTTTGCTAAAGGAGTTGAAACAAGTATCTGGCAACCTACAAAACGTAATGTTGAATAAATTATTTTACATATTTATTTTTGTTTTGTTTTGTTCATTAAGTTTTGCCCAGGCAAAAAAAAATGTAACTGCCGTTAAAACAGCAACACAGGTACCTGCCAAAGCTATCAATATCTTGCATGGTAATCTTTCTTATGATGAAAGTAAAAGCACTGCTAAACTTTTAACCAATAACGCACAGTTTGAACATGATGGTGCTATTTTAAATTGCGATACAGCCTGGTTGTATGATAAAGAGAACAGGATGGACGCCTCAGGACATATTGTTATTACCAAAGGCGATAGCATTACTGTTACAGGTGGCAAATTGCAATACGATGGTAAAACAAAAATGGCCACACTTCAAAACAGTGTTACCTGTACCGAAAAAGATATGATTCTTACCACAAATATTCTCACTTACGACGTCGGAAATGGTATTGCCAATTATTACGATGGCGGTAAAATTGTAAATAAGGAGAATACACTCGAAAGCAAGAACGGTCATTATTATTCAGCAACTAAAGATCTTGCTTTTCATTACGATGTGGTACTTACAAACCCTGGCTATACAATGAAATCGGATACCTTGCGTTATAATACAATTAGTAAAACCGCTTTTTTCCTCGGGCCAAGTATTATCATGAGTAAAACAGATTATATTTATTGTGAAAATGGCTGGTACGATACGGATAAAGAAAAAGCGCAATTTAGCGTTAATGCTTTGTTGGTTACCTCGCAACAAAAATTGACAGGAGATAGTTTATTTTATGACCGAAATAAAAAAGAGGGTAGAGCCTTTAGAAACGTTCGCCTCATAGATACTTCGCAAAAGTCAATTATTTTTGGTGGTTATGCTGAGTTTAAACAGGAAAAGTCGGAAGCTATAGTTACAACAGATCCAATTTATGCACGAATTGTTGATAACGATACTTTATATATTGCTGCCGATACTCTTTATCATCGCGACCTGGATTCGGTTGATAATTTTTTAAATGCATATCATCACGTAAAGATATTTAAAAGTGATCTACAAGCAGTAGCAGATTCTGCAGCATTGAATACAAAAGATTCTTTATTACAATTGTTTAAAAATCCTTTTCTTTGGAGCACCCGCTTGCAGGCAACTTCCAAATTAATGAAAGTATACATTGGCAAAAGCACTTTGAATGGTTTTAAGCTGGAGAATAATGCCTTTTTAATTCAACAGATAGATTCGTTAAGAGAGGATAAGTTTAATCAATTCAGTGGGCGAAGTATTGAAGGGTTAATAAAAAACGACACCATTCGTAAAGTAATTATAAATGGAAATGCGGAAGCTTTATACTATGTGAAAAATAAAGATGCCATTGCGGGTTTAAATAGAACCACTACATCTGAAATTAATATGTGGTTTAAAAACGCTGATATAGATCGTGTTACTCTTAAACCACAGGTAGACGGAAAGGTAACACCAATAAGGGATGTGGATATTGAAGCAACGAAAATAAAAGGTTTTAACTGGCAATATAATAAAAGGCCGAGATCAAAAAAGGAATTACACCCGGTTGTAAAAACAGAAGTACAAAAAGTAGAGTCTGATAAGAATCAAATAAAAGAAAAGGTTGAAAAACCGCAACTAAAAAAAATAAAAAAGAAAAAAAAGAATTAATCTTTATAGAACAAAGCTTTTAATTCGGTTGCCTCTTCAGGCTTCATCCTTCCTCCAAGTATTAATGATAATTGTCTTCTTCTTAAAGCACTTGCAAAACGTTTTTTTTCTTCATCTGTTTGTGGATCAATTGGCGGTACAGGTAAAGGTTTTCCATTTTGATCAATAGCCACAAAGGTTAAAATAGCTTCGTTGCATTTAGTTTTTTCGCCTGTTTTTGTGTCTTCAACAAACACATCTACAAATATCTCCATACTTGTTGAAAATGCACGGCTTACTTTGGCTTCCAATGTAACAATACTGGTTTGCTTAATGGGTTTATCAAAACTAACCTGGTTAATAGAAGCGGTTACAACAACATGGCCGCAATGCCGCTGAGCACTAATTGCAGCGGTTATATCTACCCATTGCATTAATTTGCCTCCAAATAAATTACCAATGTTATTGGTGTCATTAGGTAAAACTACTTCTGTATTAATGGTAATTGACTCTGAGGGTGTTTTTGCTTTCATGTTGTTGCTGATTAATAAATATAAAAACTGGTGTAAAATTACTCATAATACTTTATTTTTGCAGTATGGATTTAGCATATATAAAAGCATTGCATATAATATTTGTAATTTGTTGGTTTGCAGCCTTATTTTACATGGTTCGATTATTTATTTATTGTACTGATGCTCAAAACAAGGATGAAGTAGCACGGCCTATCTTAACTCAACAATTGTTGTTCATGCAAAAAAAGTTATGGTATATTATCGGCTGGCCTTCTATGATTGGCACATACATATTTGGTTTCTGGTTAATATTCTCTAACGCCGCATATTATTTTTCGCAACCATGGATGTGGCTTAAATTAATTGTAGTTGGTCTTTTAACATTATATCATTTAGAGTGTCAGCGTATTCTTGGCGCTCAAAAGCAAGGTGTGTTTAAACATAGTTCGTTTAAGTTGCGTTTATTTAATGAACTGGCAACCGTTTTTTTAGTTGCTATTGTTTTTTTAGTAGTTGTAAAATCAACAGCAGGGTTATTATGGGGTATTTTAGGATTGGTCGCTTTTGCAGCTATTTTAATGTTGTGTGTTAAGTTATACAGACGCAACAGTGCTAAAGATGAGGCAGCACTGAAAGAAAACGAAAAAATACAAGAGCCAAAAAAATAAAAATTTTTCTGTGGGAATTTTTTATTCTTATTTTTAAATGTATCTTGTAAGAATGAACACAATCTGGACCCAAATAATTACAAAGATCGTTCTTAACCGAAAGGAAGCGTTAAATGCAGACGGTACTTTTACAAAATACCAGTTAGCAAAAGGTTTGCGTGAATTACGTATTATGGCCTTTGCTAATTTAAAAGATCTTTTGCTAATTACCATTGGTATTTTTTCTGCAGCTTTTGGCTTTAAGGGTTTTTTACTGACCAATCATTTTATTGATGGTGGAGCAACAGGTATTTCATTATTAATTTCTGCATTAACAAAAGTTCCGCTTTATATTTTAATTATTGGTATCAATATTCCATTTATTATTCTTGGCTATAAAATCATTGGAAGAACATTTGCGGTAAAAACGGCATTGGCTATTTCCGGATTAGCATTATGTGTTGCTACGGTTACATTTCCCGATGTAACTAAGGATCCTTTGTTAGTTGCTGTTTTTGGCGGTTTTTTTCTTGGCGCAGGTATTGGTTTATCGGTTAGAGGGGGCGCTGTTATTGACGGCACAGAAGTATTGGCAATTTATTTAAGTAGAAAATTTGGTACTACAATAGGAGATATCATTATTGTTATTAATGTAATAATATTTTCTGCAGCTGCTTATTTTCTTTCTATTGAGATAGCACTTTACTCAATGATCACTTATCTGGCAGCTTCAAAAACCTTAGATTTTTTAATTGAAGGTATTGAAGAGTATACCGGTGTTACCATTATTTCTTCACATGCCGAAATAATACGTACCATGATCATTAATACCATGGGCCGTGGTGTAACGGTTTATAATGGTAAGCGGGGTTTTGGAAAGTCGGGCGAATCGTCAAAAAACATTGATATTATTTATACAGTAATTACACGGTTAGAATTAAATAAGCTAAATACCGAGATCGAAAAGATAGATCCTAATGCCTTTGTGGTGATGAGTTCTGTAAAAGATACCAAAGGCGGTATGATAAAAAAGCGCCCTTTAAAACATTAATTCTTTATAAATATGCCCGATGCCAATTCATTTACAATTGAGCATGTTTTTCAAAGACCACTGGCAATAGTTTATGACCTTATTCTTGATTTTAAAAAATTCTGGCACTTTCATCCATACATGAAAGTTGTGAAAGTTGTATCCGAAATTTCACCCGACAAAATAGAATATGAAGTATATGAAAGTTTATTAATGTATGGTTTATTCCTCTAAGGCCCAATTATAAAGTCATTGTTATTGTAAGATAAAAAAACACACATATTCAATATGTTTCACAGGTAAAAAAGAATGTTCACTTAACTATTGATTTTAATTATTTAGAAGAAAACGGAAATACAAAAGTTATTGAGCATGTTGATGTAAAGGCCAATATGTTTGTTGCTTCCTTTTTTTTGAAGCTTTTAAAAAAAAGCGCATTTTGTTACGTTCCAAAATTTTAAAGAAACTCCTTAACCGCATCCTTAAAGAATACAAGAAAATTCTCTTGTAATTCTTTTTCATGTTGTTTAAATAAAGCAACTGATTCGTTTAGCATTACCTGGTGTTTTATTCTGTGAGACAGATGGAATAGCACCCGTTCAATACCTTCTAAATAAGAGTATTCGTAATAGATATTATTTTTTAAAACATATTCCAAAAAATTAGAACTGCTTTTTGGTAATAATTTTTGATTTTGCGTATAAATCATATAAACCTTATCACAAAATTCTTTCAGCGGAAGCGCAGAGTAATTTGAAAAGTTCTTTGCTAAAAGATGGTCAAAATAAATATCTATAAGTATGCCACTATATTTCTCAAATCCATCATAAAACAAGCGTTTTGACGCTTTAAATTTTTCATGTGAATCGGTAAACGAATCAATTCTTCGGTGAAGATGAATGCCTTGTATTATTTGTGGTGAATAATCTTTAAAATCATTACCTCGTAAATGATCTGCAATAAAATTACCGATCAATAAATCAGTATTGTTATTGGATAAAAAAGCATGAGCCAGGTAATTCATTAATGTAAATGTAAATAAACTTAAGTAAAATACTTATTTTTATAGCATGAACATTTTTATAGCATTGGTTCAGGATAAAGTAGCAATACTCACAAGTGAAGAAAGCTGGCATTGCGCTAAAGTGTTGCGTAAAAAGGCAGGCGATAATATTCAGCTTATAGATGGTAAGGGAAATTATTATGATGCTGTTTTAGAATTGGTAACCGATAAAAAGTGTACGGCTAACATAACTTCTGGCCCCGTTTTACAACTTAAACGAAATTATTATTTGCATCTGGCAATTGCGCCAACCAAGCAGATAGATAGAATAGAGTGGATGATAGAAAAAGCGGTAGAGATTGGTATTGATGAGATTAGTTTTATTAACTGCAAGAATTCTGAAAGAACAGTAATTAAAGCAGAACGCATTCATAAGATTGTTGAAAGTGCCGTTAAACAGAGTCTACAGGCATATTTACCAAAAGTAAATGGCCTAATTTCTTTTAAAGAAATAATAAATGCTTCAAAAGAAGATCAGAGATTAATTGCACATTGTTACGATTCTGAAAAAGAAAATTTAAAACAAATAAATTTTAAAAGTAAGTCAACTTTAATTTTGATAGGACCTGAAGGTGATTTTTCTAAAGAAGAAGTTGATATTGCTTTAAGTAATAAATTTAAAGCTGTTAGCTTTGGCCAAAACCGTCTTAGAACAGAAACAGCCGGACTTTATGTTTGCCAGGCTGCTTCTATTTTATCTTCAATTTAATTTTTACAATAATGAAGTGATCTCTGTGCTTAAAGGATCAACTTTGCTTGGAAAGAATTTAACAATGTTTCCTTTTTCATCAATTAAGTATTTGCAAAAATTCCAGTTTGGCGCTTTATCATTTACACCGTTAGCTGCTTTATTGCTTAACCATTTGTATAAAGGATTCGCATCTGTTCCGGTAACGCTGATTTTTTCCATCATCTGAAATGTAACACCATAATTTTTTGAGCAAAAACTCTTTATTTCTGTACTTGTTCCAGGTTCTTGTGCGCCAAAATTATTTGCAGGAAAACCAATTAATACCACCTTGCTACCGTATTGCTCATGTAAAGCCTGTAAATTTTTGTATTGAGGTGTAAAGCCACATTCACTGGCAGTATTTATTAAAAGCATTTTCTTGCCTTTAAACCTTCCAAGTGTTATTTCTTCACCATCAATGGTTTTTAATTTAAAATCATAAATGGTTGGTAAAGGCTGTTTGTTTAGCGTTTTATTAGTTGTGCCTGCCCAAAAAACGGCAACAATAGCTGCCATTGCAAATAACCCGCTGATCTTTAAAATTGATTTTTTCATGGCGTATTTTTTAATTTTATTTACTTAAATATAAATTTCTTTCGCTGTAAATATTTTGAAAATATTCATCATACAGATCATCTATAAAATAAATGGCTTCACCGGTGCTCTTCATTTCCGGACCGAGTTCTTTCTGGATCTCAGGGAATTTTTCATAACTAAATACCGGAACTTTAATGGCATACCCTTTTTGATGAGGGTTAAATTTAAAGTCTTTTAATTTTGCGCCCAGCATAACTTTAGTTGCATAATTCACGTAAGGCTCTCTGTAGGCTTTTGCTATAAAAGGCACGGTGCGGCTGGCGCGCGGGTTTGCTTCGATAATATAAACTACTTCATCTTTAATGGCAAATTGTATGTTTAATAAGCCAACCGTTTTTAAAGCCAATGCAATTTTGCGTGTATGGTCTTCAATTTGTTTTATCACATTAGGACTTAGATCGAAAGGAGGAAGCACGGCATAACTATCACCACTATGAATACCCGCAGGCTCAATGTGCTCCATAATGCCAATAATATAAACATCTTTGCCGTCGCAAATAGAATCAGATTCTGCTTCAATGGCGCCATCCAAAAAGTGATCTATCAATACTTTATTATCCGGCAAATCATTCAATAATTTTACAACGTGCTGCTCTAATTCTTCTTCGTTAATAACGATCTTCATGCTTTGGCCGCCTAAAACATAACTCGGACGAACCAATAAGGGGAAACCTAATTCTTTTGATAATTCAATGCCTTCTTCCGCATTATTAATTACACCAAATTTTGGGTAAGGAATATTGTTTTCTTTTAAAAGGTTAGAGAAACTGCCGCGGTCTTCGGCAAGATCCAGCGATTTAAAATCAGTACCAATGATCTTTATACCATAACGCTCTAATTTCTCAGCTAGTTTTAAAGCGGTTTGTCCGCCAAGCTGCACAATAACGCCTTCCGGCTTTTCGTGAAGGATGATGTCATAGATATGCTCCCAGAAAACAGGCTCAAAATATAATTTATCTGCTGTGCTAAAATCTGTACTAACGGTTTCGGGGTTGCAATTAATCATAATAGTTTCATAACCCATTTCTTTTGCGGCCAAAACGCCGTGCACACAGCTGTAATCAAATTCAATGCCCTGGCCAATACGATTAGGACCGCTTCCAAGGATCACTATTTTCTTTTTATCTGAACGAATGCTTTCGTTCTCATCTTCAAAAGTAGAGTAGTAGTAAGGTGTTTTTGCCTCAAATTCAGCCGCGCAGGTGTCTACTAATTTAAACACGCGGTTAATTTTAAGATCTGTTCTTTTGCTGTATACTTCACTTTCAAGGCATTTTAATAAATGTGCAATTTGCCTGTCGGCATAACCTTTTTGTTTGGCTTCGTATAAAAGATCTTTTGGCAACTCACTTACGCGGTATTTTGATATTTCGTTCTCAAGAGCGATCAATTCTTCAATTTGCTCTAAGAACCACATATCAATTTTTGTAAGTTTTTGAATGGTTTTTATAGAGATGCCAATTTTCATAGCATCGTAGATCATAAATAAACGGTTCCAGCTCGGACGCTCCAGGGCATTTAATAATTCTTGTTGATTGGTTATTTCTCTTCCGTCAGCCCCTAAACCGTTACGTTTAATTTCTAAACTCTGACAGGCTTTTTGTAAAGCTTCCTGGAAACTTCGGCCAATGCCCATTACCTCGCCAACCGATTTCATCTGAAAACCCAATTCGCGGTTACAGCCTTTAAATTTATCAAAATTCCAGCGCGGAATTTTTACGATAACGTAATCTAAAGTTGGTTCAAAGTAAGCTGATGTTGATTTTGTGATCTGGTTGATCAATTCATCCAAACGATAGCCGATAGCTAATTTAGAAGCAATACGCGCAATAGGATAACCGGTTGCTTTGCTTGCCAAAGCCGATGAACGCGAAACACGTGGGTTGATCTCGATGGCAATAATCTCTTCTTTATCATCATTGCTAACTGCAAATTGTACGTTACAGCCGCCCGCAAAATTTCCAATACTGCGCATCATTTTTATGGCCATGGTACGCATGCGTTGATAGGTAGAGTCGCTAAGTGTCATTGCCGGTGCAACAGTAATGCTGTCGCCGGTATGCACGCCCATTGGATCAAAATTTTCAATAGAACAAATGATAGCAACATTATCACTGGCATCACGCAATAATTCCAACTCAAATTCTTTCCACCCTAAAACAGCTTTATCAATTAAAACTTCGTGTATGGGCGATGTTTGTAAACCACGATTTAAAAGGGCATCAAAATTTTCTTTTTCATAAACTACCGATCCGCCACTACCACCAAGTGTAAACGATGGACGAATAACCAAAGGAAAACCAAATTCCTGTGCAATACTTTTTCCTTCTAAAAACGATTTTGCTATTTTACTTGGTGCCATATTAACACCAATTTCATTCATGCGCATACGAAACAGGTCGCGGTCTTCTGTAACTTTAATAGCATCAATATCCACACCTATCATGCGCACATTGTACTTTTTCCAGATACCAAGATCTTCGCATTTTAAAGCAAGATTTAAAGCTGTTTGGCCACCCATTGTAGGCAATACCGCATCAATCTTATGAGCTTCTAGTATTTTTACGATAGATTTTACTTCTAAAGGCAACAGGTAGATATTATCTGCGGTTACCTTATCGGTCATAATTGTTGCGGGGTTAGAATTGATAAGTGTTACTTCAATTCCTTCTTCACGTAAACTTTTGGCAGATTGAGAGCCTGAATAATCGAACTCGCAGGCCTGGCCAATAATAATTGGGCCCGAACCTATAATTAGTACGGATTTTATGGATGTATCTTTTGGCATATAATGGGAAAAAACTTAAAAATTCAAATTCCTGCAAAGATAATACAGCAATGGGATTGTTAAAAGAAAGATATTGACTAGATATCAATAAAAAACCCGAAACTTTTGGTTTCGGGGTAAAGTTATAAGGAAATGGGTTTCCGTAATTTTTATTCTGCTGTATTAGTTGGTTGAGAATCAGTCTCTCTTTTACCTTTAGCTTCGGCAACAACAATGTCACGTTCGTGATGGTTAGTGCCATTTAAAGCTGCAATTGCGGCATTAGCTTCCGCATCGTTAGGCATTTCAACAAAACCATAACCTTTGCTACGACGTGTTTCTTTATCCTTAATGATCCTTACACTGGTAACCTCGCCATATTGCGAAAATAATTCGCTAAGTGCTTGTTCTCTTACTTTAAAACTGATGTTACTAACAAAAATGTTCATAATAAATTAAATTGATTTTATAATATAAAGGTAATTAAAAAAACAATATCTCCAAATTTTTGTTAATTTTCTTACTTTCCAGTGTTTATGGGGTCTAGAGTCTCTATTACAACATCTTTTATGGTTAAATATGTGTTTAAAAGCGCTTTATTTCGCACTTCTTTTTCAGAAAACCATAAAACTTCATCGATATTTTCTTCGGTTTGAGGGATCAATTTTTGCGAGTAATCGGTTTTCATGTAAAACCAAAATGTTTGTTTAATTGCAAATGATTTTTTGTAAGGGTAAATATGAAATGTGGAAGCTAATTGTTTGATGATCTTTAGATTAGTAACAGCACATTCTTCTTCACACTCTCTTACTGCTGCGTTTTCAATAGTTTCGCCTTTATCTAATTTGCCTTTTGGGAGGTCCCATTTCCCCAATCTGTGGATAAATAAAAACTGTGTATTTTTTTCTATGAAACCGCCGGCAGCTTCAATGTATGAAAATTCTTTTTTTAAATAATCAAACACATCTTCAAAATCATAGTTCAGCATAATTATCGAATCCGAATTGTTTTCATTTAAAAAATCTTTAATAATTATTTTTAACGTTTTATCGCTTTCTTTTTTATAAAACTTAAATGTTTGATTTTGCGAAGATTGGATTATGCTTTCATTAAATCCAATAAATTTATTGTTATAATATATTTTTTTGTTCATAAAAAAGTGTCTTAAACATTAAAACTAAATCTAACTTTGCCGCATGACATCGTTTGATAACCCAGCGTATAAAGTTGCTGAATTTTTATTACAAATAAAAGCTGTAAAGCTTCAACCTGAAAACCCTTTTACATGGGCAAGTGGTATTAAATCTCCTATTTATTGCGATAATCGTAAAACATTATCTTATCCACAGATTCGTACCTTTATTCGCCAAACATTTGTTGATACAATTAATAAACATTTTGCAAAACCCGATGTTATTGCTGGTGTTGCAACGGGTGGCATTGCCGTAGGTGCATTAGTTGCACAGGAAATGGGATTGCCTTTTGTTTATGTAAGAAGTGAAGCAAAAAAACATGGTCTAACAAACATGATAGAAGGTGATGTAGAGAGTGGACAAAATGTTGTTGTTATTGAAGATTTAATAAGCACAGGAGGAAGCAGTTTAAAAGCTGTAGATGCATTGCGCGAAAAAGGTTGTACCGTAAAAGGTATGGCTGCTATTTTTACCTATGGTTTTGAAGAAGCAGAGCAAAATTTTAAAAAAGCAAAATGTAATTTAAAAACATTAACCGATTATAATACTTTAATTGAAACAGCTTTAACCAAAGAATATATAACAGAAAAAGATGTAGAGAGTCTTAAAAAATGGAGAGCAAATCCAAAAGACTGGGCTCAAACATTGGTAAAATAAAACTTTAATAAAATAGTTTTTAATGCATGCTTTTAAGTATGCATTTTTAATTTAAAATATAACACCATGAAAAAACGAATTGTAATTTTAGCAACATTGATATTTGGCTTAACACCATTTTGTTTTGATGCACAAGACATAAAAAAGCCTTATATTGAAGCTACCGGTTCAAGCGAAACGGAAATTGTGCCGGATGAAATATATGTTACTATTACCTTGCAGGAAAGACAGGATGGTAAAGATAAGTTAACGATAGAAAAACAGGAAGATGATCTTAAGCAAAATTTAAAAGAAATAGGTATTGATATTTCAAACTTATCTTTAAATACAGCTAATGCTGATTTTCGTAAAATAAAATCGTTAAAAAAAGATGTAGTTACTTCCAAATCATATCTTTTAAAAGTTGGCAATGCCGAAACGGTAACAAAAGTATATGAACGCCTTGATAAAATTAATGCACATGATGCTTACATCTCTAAATTAAATCATTCAAGAATATTAGAATTTACAAAAGAGAACAGGATAAAGGCAATTAAAGCAGCAAAAGATAAAGTAGAATATCTTGCGGCGGCAGTTGGTAATCAATTAGGCGGGCCAATTCAAATTACTGAGACTATTAACTCCGTTGAAAACAATCCTTACGGAAATCCTTATAACTACAGGATGTCGAACGCGGTACAAAGTTATGGTGGAATGGAGAGTTCTGAATCTGTTGGTGATGAAATCTCTTTTAAAAAAATAAAAATCAAAGCAAGCTTTTTAGTTAAGTACGAAATTTTAAATAAATAATCTGTGTCTGCATTTACAATTATCAGTGTTACCAATTCTACACAATCTTCATTAAAGAGTTTGTATGAATATTTGAGCAACTTCGAAAACTTTGGCCATATATTGCCAGATGATAAAGTTGAGAATTTTCAATTTACTGAGACTGAATGTTCGTTTAATATAAAAGGCATTACGCCAATGAAAATTAAAAAGGTAGAAGCAAAGCCTTACGAGTTTATTTTATTTTCAAGCGAGGGACTTGCTAAATTTAATTTTAGTTTAAAAGCTTTCTTTATTGGAGAAGCTTCGCAAAAAGGTGAATGTAAAATTGAATTAATGGGCGATCTTAATCCCTTTATAAAAGCTATGGCCGAAAAGCCTTTAACAGCTTTAACGAATAGCATGTCATTAAAATTATCACAATTAAAATTAGATCAATAATGAAAATAAACGCAGCTATTCAATTATTGCCACTAAAAACAAACGAAGACAGGTATTCTGTTGTTGATAAAGCAATTGAATTAATAAATAAAAGCGGTTTAAATTATAAAGTTTGTCCTTTTGAAACAGTGGTAGAAGGCATACCTGAAGATGTTTATAAATTAATCCAACAAATACAATCTGAAATTTTAAAGAATGGTTGCGATGAACTTATCCTGAATATTAAAATTCATGCAGCTAATCGCGATCTTACTTTCCAGGAGAAACTAGCAAAATACTAATTTCAAATTTTTTAAGGATAAATTGTTGTGTCTGTACGCATCTCATTTCCAGTTAATTGAAATGTTTTTTTTCTTGCTTAAAAATTACCCAACCCTTTTTAGATTATTTATGTATTAGTTATTCAAAGGTCATACTTTAATAACTACCCTTAAATAATTTAAAATGAAAAAAAATATAAATGTATTTCAGCAAGCAAAAAAAATAAGCTTTAAAGCTTTTTTTTTACTTACCTGTTTATTTATTATAAGCAATAGTGCAAAAGCAATATGTAATTTAAATGCAAACTTTAATTATACTGTAAATGCAAATGGTGTAGTTAATTTTGCAAGTACATCTACCGGTACGACTACTGCAACAAGCTATCAGTGGTATTTTTATCCGGGCAGCGCTTCAGGAAATTCTGTTACACACACTTTTCAAAATAACGGAACTTATCCTGTTACATTATATTTAAATGATACATTATGTTTTGATTCAGTAACAGTTTATGTAACTGTAAACACAAGTACCTGTAATTTAAATGCAAGTTTTAATTATACGGTTAGCGCCAATGGTGTTGTAAATTTTGCTAGTACATCAACCGGTACAACGGCTACAACTGCATATCAATGGTATTTTTACCCAGGAAGTTTTGCAGGTTCTACAGCTACGCACATCTATCCAAACGCAGGCACGTTTCCTGTTACACTTGTTACATCTAATGGCACTTGTTACGATTCAACGCTTATTTACATAACAGTTAATACGGCTAGTTGTAATTTAAATGCCAACTTTAGTTATACGGTTGGCGCAAACGGTGTTGTAAATTTTGCAAGCACATCTACGGGTACAAATGTTTCAACAACCTACCAATGGTATTTTTCGCCAGGTAATGCTACAGGTGCAAATGTAACACATACTTATAACAACAATGGTGTGTATGGTGTATCTTTATTTGCTAGCGACAGCAGCTGTTACGATTCACTAACAGTTTACATTACAGTTAACACTGCAACCTGTAATTTAAATGCTGGGTTTACTTACACAACCGGACCAAATGGTGTTGTAAATTTTGCAAGCACATCAACAGGAACAAATTCAGGTACCACTTATCAATGGTATTTTTATCCGGGTTCAGCATCCGGCCCAACATCAACACATGCTTTTCTAAATAATGGTGCTTACCCTGTTACATTATGGGTAAATAACGGTAACTGTAGCGATTCAATTACCGGTTATATTTCTATTAATACAACAACATGTTATTTAAATGCTAATTTTAATTATACTGTTAACGCTAATGGTTCAGTAAATTTTGCAAACGCATCAACTGGTACAACAAATTCTACTTTTTACCAGTGGTATTTTTACCCCGGTGCAGCTACCGGACAAACAACTACACATAATTATACCAGCAATGGTACGTATCCTGTAACATTATATTTAAGCGATTCTTTATGTACAGATTCAATTACAAAATATATTACTATTAGTAACCTGGGTTGTAATATTAATGCCGGCTTTACCTATACGGTTGCTCCAAACGGCGTAGTGCATTTTGCAAGTACAACAACCGGGGCAAGCCCATTGGCAACTTATTATTGGTGGTTTGGCGATCAATTCTCGGCTACAGGTTCAACGGTAACACATACTTACAGTATATTAGGTCAATACGTAGTTACTTTGCATGTGTTCGATTCACTTTGTAATGATTCTACTTTTATAGTTATAAATACCGGGGCAGTATCGGGCATAAAAAAGAACAATACTATAAACACATCTGTTAAAGTTTATCCAAATCCTAACATAGGAGAATTTAATATTACTTTAAATGGAATTGAAATGGATTCCAAAGTGATTGAAGTTTTAATTTATAATACTTTGGGTCAGGTTGTTTTCAAAGGCAATTATGAGAATACAAATGGTGAGATCAATAAAAAGATCAGGATCGAAGATCTGCCGGATGGCACATACATCTTGAGGCTTAATAATGGCTCACAAAGTAATACCTCGCGACTGATCATTCAAAATTAGTTATTAATGGTCACAACAAACAAAGGCTGCTCTTAATAGAGTGGCTTTTGTGTTTTAATAACCAGCCTTTAAAGCATCATAAGCATTAAATGTACCTAATGCTTTTGCAATTAGTTTGTTTTCGCGGTTAACACAAAAAACATCGCAACTAATAATTAATAAACGATTACCTTTTTGTTCAACTTTACCTTTGGCAACCAATTGATCATTTAAAAATGCAGGAGCTAAAAAATTTGTTTTGTATTCAACGGTGCTTACAACTTTTTTTTCTTTATAAACAGAAGAAAGACCGGCAACGCCCAATGCCCCATCAATTAATGCGGCAATTACCCCACCATGAACTGCATGAGGTGTTGCTAAATGATCTTTTTTTATAGTGATGAAATAATCGACCTTACCTTCGCTAACGATCTTAAAATCCATTCCAATTAACTTACCAAAAAAATTATTGGTAATATAACTTTCTATCAGGTTTCTCTCTTCCGTTTTCATTTTTATTATGGTGTATCTGGAATTATGATTGTATCGTAAGCCGGCGCATAGCCCACAAAGGCCCCAAACACTTCCTGGTTGCCATCAAACATACTTTTAATATTTGATGGTGCACTAAATGGGTTGCTGTTACTGGTTTTATTTTGGTAATAGGTGTTCCAAAAATCATATTCTCTTCTACCGATCTTACATAATTTTACAACTACGGTATCGCCGCGCTTAAAATAACCTCTTTCGGGATCATCACGGTACTCTTGTATGGCATTTGGTTGCGGCCCTCTGTCATAAGAAAAATCAAACGTTTTTCCATCAATGAATTTATCTTCAAATACTGAAAAGAATGGCGCGGCATAAAATTGATCACGACCTAAACGTTTCGCATACCAGCGATAACAATCTCCGGAGCCTAAAGGCTCAGAAAACGTTTGCCACATTAAGCCTAAAGTATCCTGTTCTCCTTTAAAGTATAAACTGTCAAGAGGTGCAGGATTTAAAATGCTAGTGTTGGTTTCATATGTTTTACCGGCAACTGTTACCTTAATAGTATAGTTTTTACCTTGTTGGCCAATTAATTTAAAACCTAAATATAAGTAACCTGTATTTGGATCTACTTCTTTTAAAGTATCAATGATAGTTCCATCAGTAACTGTCACAAAAGCACCTTTAATAAAACTTTTCTCGGGTGCGGTATAATCAAAGTCTCCAAAGTAAGGAACAGAGTAAGAGAGAAAAACAACAGCGGCGCTACCAGTTTCTATGGAAGCCTCAACAACTACTTTTTGTTTGTATTCAGGTAATTTTAATTTTACATCTTTCCGGCAGGAATAAAGCGTAAAAAAAATAAATATGTAAATACAATGTTTCATTAAAATTTAAAGTTCCATGTTAAGCTTGGTAATATTGGAAATAGTGATACTTGTTTTGCACCCACTTTTAAAGTTCCTTTCGTAAAATCACCTTCACGTGTTAAATAAATAAAGTACGGATTGTAACGGTTATATACATTAAACAAACTTAATGTAAAACTGTTGCTGAAATTTTTAGCCCATTTTTTTGTAACAACAATGTTTGTTGTATCTTTTCCTTCTGTTTTATATTTTTCAAGTAAAACCTGTTTTCTTTTTTCTAATTTTTTTTGCCTGTCGGGAGTAAAGGTCAAATTCAAATCCATACGATGATAGGGAATGAATTGATAAGAATTTCTTAAGCCGTAATCGTTACTTAAGCTACCTTCATACAAAAAGAAACCGTTTGGCAAAGTACCGCGATTGCCTGAACCATAAACCCAAACCATACCAAAATTCCATCTTTTATTGGCATCGTAGGTTAATGCTAAAGATGCATCATGTCTTCGGTCGTATTTGGCTAAAAATTTCTCTCCATAATTTATTTCTTTAAACTGTCTCCATGTCCATGAAAGTGTATATCCTATCCATCCTGTAAATTTTCCAACATTCTTTTTTACAAAAAACTCGGCACCATAAGCCCAGCCTTTTCCAAATGTAAATGCATTATCCGGGTTATCAAAAACATTATCAGCGGGCTGAGCACCTTCTTTGTATTCTATTTGATTGCTCATAGTTTTATAGTATACTTCCACGCTTGTTTCAAACATATTTTCTTTAAAATTTTTAAAAAAGCCAAAAGCATATTGATTAGATTCCTGTGGTTTTATTACTTCTGTACAAGGCATCCACACATCGGTTGGTAAACTTACAGAAGAGATTGAAGCAAGGTGTATGTATTGAAAGTTTCGTGTATAAGAAGCTTTTAAAGAAGACGTTGGTGTTAATGAATAACGGGCAGAAAATCTTGGCTCAAGGCCATTATAATTTGCAACTATTTCATTCGTTTTATAAGTAACGGTATCATTTATCTTTCCAAAGGCGTCTTTTTTATAGCGCGTAAACGGACCAACCTGTGTAAAATTGCCAAAGCGCAAGCCTGCATTTATTTTAAAGTTTTGGGTAATATCCCAATCATCGCTCACATAAATTGCGGCATCGTGAGCATACAATTTTATTGTTTTACCAAGATCAAAAGTAGTTTCGCCTTGTTTGGCACTTACACTTGTTGGTACAAATACATGAAAAATATAATTAGCCCCCACTTTAATATTATGACGCGAGTTAGGAAAAAAATTAAGATCGTATTTTAAATTATAATCGGTAATGCCTGATTTTATGATCACCTCAAAATCATCCTGCACAGCACCAAAACTAAAATCGTAATTGGTAAATACCGCCGACATGTTTGAAAATAGTTTGGAATTAAAAATATGGTTCCATCTTAAACATCCTGAAGCGTTTCCCCATGGGATCTTTGTTTTAAAATCTCCTTCTACATCCGTAAATAAAAATTTATCGCGTCCATAATACCCACTTAAAAATAATCGATTTTTTTCGTTGATAATGTAATTTAGCTTTGCATTCAGGTCATAAAAGAAATAAGAAGTGCCTTTAAAGTCGGATTTTTCTATCCATGGTTTTGCCAAAACATCAACATAAGTGCGGCGTCCACTAATTATAAAAGAGCCTCTATTTTTTACAAGTGGCCCCTGAATGGTAAGTCGTGATGCAATTACACCAATGCCACCTTCAACCTGAAAATGTTGATTATTACCATCTTTCATACTTATATCCAAAACGGATGATAAGCGTCCGCCATATTGCGCCGGCATACCGCCTTTAATTAGATTTACATTTTTTATAGCATCACCATTAAATACAGAAAAGAAACCTAACAGGTGAGAAGCGTTATAAATTGGAGCTTCATCCAGTAAAATTAAATTCTGATCCGGCCCGCCACCACGCACATAAAAACCTGTATTACCGTCGCCCGCATTTTTTACACCGGGCAAAAGCTGTATGGTTTTTAAAATATCTACTTCACCCATAAAAGCCGGGATCTTTTTTATCTCGGCCATATCTAATTGTACGCTGCTCATCTGCGTATTTTTTACATTTTGATCTGCAGCTTTAGTGCTAACTTCAACTTCATTTAATTGTGTTTCTGCCGGAGAAAAAGAAATATTAAGCGTTGTGTTTTTATCAAGATCAATTTCCCGGGTAATTGTTTTATAACCAATATAGGAGATAATCAAAGTGTATTTGCCCTTTGGTGCAGACAGAGAGAAAAAACCATATTGATTTGTAGAAACAACTTTATTAACTTCTTTCAAAAAAATGGTTGCTCCAATAACAGTCTCACCGTTTGAAGCATCTTTTACACTTCCGCCAACCGAAAAATTTTGGGACAAGGCAGAAACTGCAATAAGCAAAAAAGCAAATATGAAATAGTTTCTCAAGGCCTGTAAAAATAACAAATTAAGAGGGTTTATTAAAAAA
The DNA here is from genome assembly GCA_016787705.1 of Bacteroidia bacterium. Taxonomy (GTDB): domain Bacteria; phylum Bacteroidota; class Bacteroidia; order B-17B0; family Aurantibacillaceae; genus Aurantibacillus. Next base: position 351,154 of record JAEUTP010000027.1, read on the forward strand.
TATAAGCATGGGTGGATGTTAATTATTGTTAGCTTGATAAGTTACATTTTTGTAAGTTACATTTTTGTTACTTATATTTGAATGTAATTTAATAAGCATGGAAACAGCCCCTTTTGTTTTTGGGAAAATAGTGAGCGGCCAGGATTTTACCAATCGCCAGATAGAAACGGATCGGTTATTACAAAATTTTAATAATGGCATTAATACTATTCTTATATCTCCGCGTAGATGGGGTAAATCATCTTTGGTAAAAAAGGCTACGGAGCAAAGTAAACGAAAAAACCCGAAATTGGTATTTTGTTATATTGATCTGTTCAATATTCGCACCGAGCAGGAGTTTTACGAATCATACATCCGTGAACTGATTAAAGTTACTTCTACCAAATGGGAAGAACGTATACGTATAGGTAAACAATTATTTAAGAAGATTATTCCGCAGTTCTCAGTTGGTATCGACCCCATGAACGATCTTTCTATTGCTTTAGATTGGAAAGAAGTAAAAAAAGGTACTGAAGAGATATTAGATCTGGCAGAGAATATTTGTAAGACAAAAAAAATTAAAGTGGTTGTATGTATTGATGAGTTTCAGAATATTTCTTTTTTTGATGAGCCGTTGGCTTTTCAAAAAAAATTAAGAGCACATTGGCAACACCATAAAAATACCTCTTATTGTTTGTATGGCAGCAAACGCCATTTATTAATGGATATTTTTTCGAGTACCGCAATGCCTTTTTATAAATTTGGCGATGTTATTTTTTTAGAAAAAATAAAAGAACACTATTGGGTAAATTTTATAACAAAGCGGTTTATTGATACACGAAAAAAAATTGATAAGCCTTTAGCCGAGCGAATAGCCCGGTTAATGGAAAACCATCCTTATTTTGTGCAGCAATTGGCACAGCAGATTTGGCTGATATCCAAGCGTGTTTGCACGGATAAGGATATTGATAAGGCTTTAGAGAACTTAATGTTACAAAACAGCATCCTTTTTCAAAGGGAAACGGATAATCTTACCAATAATCAATTAAATTACTTACGCGCTTTAATTGCAGGCGCTACACAATTAAGTTCGAAAGAAACTATGCAGACCTATAAATTGGGTACATCGGCTAATGTTTTAAGGATAAAAGAAGGACTTGAAAATAAAGAAGTAATAGATACCGTTGGGCCAGAAATAGAATTCATAGACCCTTTATTTAAAATGTGGTTACAACAAATATATTTTAAGTAACATTCATGTAAGTTACACAAATGTTACTTTTTTATACAAAATGTTTTAAAATATGTATAATCTTTTTAAATATTTTGTATTTACGAGTTGAAAGAGTTTGTTTAGCTAAGATTTAAACGGTTTCACCGAAAAGTTTTGTATATATACTTATTTATTTTATATTTTTACATCTCTAAGAATTATGACATTAAATATTAAAAAGTATATCTGTTTGCTGTTTTGCTTTTGTCTTTTCTTTTATGGTAAATCACAAGTGATTTATAATGCATACGCACAGGTTACTGCAATTACAGGCTCTTCTGTTTTAACAATAGCAAACGTTAACCAGGTAAATCATACTTTTAATGCTAATGAGTTTGTTATTGTTATGCAAATGCAAGATAATGTAATTGGAACAAACACAACCAATATTTCTACTTTTGGCGATCTTGGCAGTATACAAAATGCAGGCAGGTATGAGGTAGCCAGGATATCTGCCATTACTGCTACAAGCATGACTCTAACAACAACCCTGGCAAATACATATAATGTTGGTGCTAATGCTTCAGTGCAGGTTATATCCTTCAGGAAATTAAGTGCGGCAGCATTTACAACAACTAATAATATTACCGGCCTTGCCTGGAATGGCACGGTTGGCGGTGTTATAGCATTAGAAGTTGGTACAGTTTTAACATTAGCGCATAGTATTTCAGCTAACGGTTTGGGCTTTACCGGCGGTGCGATGAACACTCCTCAATTTGCAGCAACTTCTTGCGATCCAAATTATATTTCTGCTATTGGCAATAGATGGGCAGGAAAAGGAGAAGGTATTTACAAAAACACAACTGCCGCGTGGACAGGTGCGCGTGGAAAAATTTTAACCGGTGGCGGTGGTGGTAACGATGAAAATTCAGGCGGCGGCGGCGGCGGCAATTATACCGCAGGAGGAATGGGGGGACCCGGTTATACAGGCGGTGCTTCAGGATGTTCTCCTTCAGTTGGAGGTTTAGGTGGACTTTCTTTAAATTCAGTTATCTCATCTAACCGCATTTTTATGGGCGGTGGTGGCGGTAGCGGACATGCCAATAACAGTGTTGGTACAGTTGGCGGCGCCGGCGGAGGGATTATTTTATTAAAAACAGGCACTTTAACAACAACAGGCACATGTGCCGGTATTTCAATAACTGCAAATGGTGTTTCAGCCAATAACGCCGGTAACGATGGTGCAGGCGGTGGAGGGGCTGCGGGCTCAATTGTAATGCAGGTAAATTCATATAGCGTTAATAGTACCTGTACATTAAACATCACATCAAGTGGTGGTAATGGTGGTAGTGCCGTTACGGGAGCAACACACTCAGGCGGCGGCGGCGGCGGGCAAGGAGCAATTATTTTTTCATCAACGCAGCCAACGATAAATATTAACGCTGTAACTACAGCGGGCACAGGTGGTACAAGCTGCACAGGTTGTGCCACTTCTGTAAACGCAACTTCCGGAGGCGGAACTAATAATGCCGGAATTATAAGCAATACAACAACACCTTTGCCAATTGAGTTATTAAAGTTTACAGCAAACGAAATTAACGAAAGTGTATTTTTAAATTGGACTACATTAAACGAAAAAAATACCGGTTATTTTGTAGTTGAAAAAAGTGTAGATGCAAGAAGCTGGGAAAATGTTGCCCGCGTTACAGCTGCCGGAAATAGTGTTGTGAGATTAAATTATAAAGCAATTGACGAAAAGCCGTACAAAGGCATTTCGTACTACAGGCTAAAAACGGTTGATAAGGATGCAACAATGCACTACTCTGATATTTTAGTGTTTGACAAGTTAAATGAGAATCCTTATTCAATTTATCCAAACCCTTCGGATGGAAAACTTAACCTTAAGATAAGAACTTTCTCAGGCTCAGAACCAATACACATAATTATTTATGATGCTTTAGGAAAAATCGTTTTTGAAAAGATTATACAAATAGAAGATGGTAAATACGATTATGATTTTATTACGTTGTTAAAAGATGGCGTTTATACTATAAGACTATATAATAATTCAGGAACTTATAATAATAAGATTATTATTAATAATTAATTTTATAGTTTAAGCTTTTTTGCAAGATCTGTAAAATCAACACCATCAAAATTACCGCTGCTCATCATCAACAAGACTTTGTTGTTCCATTCTTTTGCTTTTAAGTAATTAATTACATCTGCACTTTTTGTAAACACTTTCAGGTCCTTACGATTAAAGGCTGTATGAACTTGTTCTATGGTAATTTCTTTTAATTTTTTATGAGCAATGGTGTGAGGGTTAAAATAAACAATAGCTTCATCAGCAAGATCCATTGAGCCTTTATATTCATTTAAAAAATCTTCATTAAGACTGCTAAACGTATGCAGTTCCATGCAAGCAACAATGTACCGATTAGTAAATTGTTTTTTTACAGCATCGGTTGTAGCTTTTAATTTAGAAGGTGAATGTGCAAAATCCTTATAAAAATTAAAGTTACTTTCTTTGTAAACTAATTCTAATCGTTTTGCCGCGCCCTTAAAGGATTGTATGGCTTCATAAAATTGTTTATCACTTAAGCCAATAGTATTACAAACCATTCTGGCTCCATTTAAATTCATTAAATTGTGGTTGCCAAATATTTGTAAAGGAAATTTTTGGTCATCAACTAACAAATAAGTTGTTCCATCTTTAATTTCATTTTTAGGAATCGAATAGGGTGCTTTTGTAATATTTTTGTTCTCTGCATTTTTACAACAGATATCTAACACTTTATCTTCCGAGCAATAGATCAATGTGCCTTTCGATTCAATAAGATTTATAAATTTAGTGAATTGCTCTACATAAATCTCAAAGGTTGGAAACACATTTATATGATCCCAGGCAATACCACTTAAAATAGCAATATTAGGTTTATATAAGTGAAATTTAGGCCGGCGATCAATTGGTGAAGCTAAGTATTCATCACCTTCAATTACGGCGTATTTAGAACTGTTGGTTAAATTTACCATTGTATCAAATCCTGCCAACTGTGCGCCCACTAAAAAATCAGTTTCAATTTTATGATAATGCATTACATGTAATATCATGGCTGTAATTGTTGTTTTGCCATGACTGCCACCAATTACAATGCGTGTTTTGTTTTTTGTTGCTTCATAAATATATTCAGGATACGAGTATATTTTTAAGCCTAATTCTTTTGCGCGAATTAGTTCGGGGTTATCTGCTCTTGCATGCATGCCAAGAATAACTGCAGTAATATCGTTTGTTATTTTTTCAGGAAACCAACCTATTTTGGCAGGTAGTATTCTTGCTTTTGCCAGGCGGCTTTTGCTGGGCTCGTTTATTTCATCATCACTTCCGGTAACTTTAAACCCTTTTTCATGTAAGGCTAATGCCATATTGTGCATGGCGCTTCCGCCAATAGCAATTAAGTGAACTTTTTCCATAGTATAAAGAAAGTGTTTTGTGTTTGGAATTTTTATGACAAACTAACATTATTATGCACATAAAATTGTTTATCTTGCGTGTTAATTGAAAAACCAATTATGAAAAAAAAAATAGTTAAAGTAGGAAATATAGAATGCGGTTCAAAAGAGTTGTTTTTGATCTCAGGACCTTGTGTTATTGAGGATGAAAGTATTATGATGAAAACTGCAGAAAAATTAAAGGAAGTTAGTGAGCGCTTGAAAATTAAAATTATTTATAAATCGAGTTTTTTAAAAGATAATCGTAGCAGCTTAAAATATTATGATGGGCCCGGACTGGAAAAAGGAATGAAGATTCTTGCTAAAGTAAAAGAACAATTTGGTTTTCCGTTGTTAACAGATATTCATGAAAGTTACCAGGCAGCTATTGCAGGTGAAGTGTGCGATGTGTTGCAAATACCCGCCTATTTATGCATGCAAAGTTCTTTACTGGTAGCTGCTGCAAAAACCGGAAAAGTGGTAAATATTAAGCATGGTCAATTTTTAGCCCCGGATAATATGAAACATCCGTTGCAAAAATGTATTGATGCTGGAAACGATAATGTAATTTTGACAGAACGTGGTTATGTTTTTGGATATAACGATCTGATCGTAGATCCCCGCAGTTTTTTTCATATGAATAACTTAGGTTACCCGGTTGTATTTGACGTAACACATTGTGTGCGTAAATATGGGATACCAAGTGCAGATGCGAAAGGTGGAGCAAGAGAATTTTTACCTGTATTAAGCAGGGCAGGTGTGGCAAGCGGCATTGATGGCATGTTCATTGAAACGCATCCGGAACCGTCTACGGCTTTATGTGATGCGGCATCGCAATTGTGTGTTTATGATCTTGAAGAATTTTTAAAACCAATTATAGATATTCATAACGTAGTTAGAAAATACGATATGTAATTTTATCTTTTATAAAACAGCCGCATAGTTTATTTTCTATGCGGCTGTTTTATTATGCTATATCAAAATAAAGCTGCTCCATTTCATTGAGATTTTTATTCCAACTGAATTTTTCGGTAATGCGTTTAAACGCATTGTTTGCCAGAATACTTCTTAATTCATAGTTCATTAAATATTTTTCCATTGCAATACCAATATCGAATGGTGAAGTTGAATGTGTAATCAATCCAATACTTTCATCAGGAATAAGGTCTTTAAATCCATCCACATTGCTTACTATTACTGGTATTTGGCAGGCCATGGCTTCTGCAACGCTAACGCCAAAACTTTCTATTTCTGAAACATTTACCAAAACATCCATTGTGTTTAAGTATGATGGTATTTGATGGTGGGCAACAAAACCAATCATCTCAACATTGTTTTGTAATCCATAATAAGTTATTAATTCATTTAAATTTTCTTTTTGACTTCCATCACCAATTATTTTTAACTTTAATGGAAGATCAGGATATCTTTTTACTAACGAATAAAAAGCAATGATTGTTTTATCAATATTATATAAAGGTTCGAGGTTTTTTACAATACCAAAAACAAAATCATCATTTAATGAAACAGTATCATTAGCATAGAACAAGTTTAAATTTACGCCAAATGGAATAACATGAACTTGTTTTTTTGTGTATTGAGAAACTTCTTTTTTTAACACCGTAGAAGTTACACAAATTTTATTTGCCCTGAATAAAATAAATTTAATTATCAGCTTATTCAAAAAATTCTTTTTTGGAAAATCCATAACATCACTGCCCCAGGCCGAAACGATAAAAGGTTTAAAAAAGGTTAGAGCACCTAACAGCCCGTAGCTTGACGCATAATGCGAATGTATAACTTGCGGTTTAAATTTATATATCTGGTAAAGTAGTTTTGGCCACAATAATAAATAAGCAAGTTTATTTAGTAATGTTGAGGAGGCTTTTGTTTGCCGTTTATTTAAGCAGGTAATATTTTTATTATTGGCAAACCAATCGCTATCCGAACTATTGAAAGAAAAGATACCAATAGTAAAATTATCATTTGCAAGACCTAGAACCCATTTTTGGGTATGGGTTGAATTAATATCGGCTAGTATTAAGATGCGTGGAGCCATGGTACATTTACTGGTTTTTTCAATTGGACTTCAAAGCTCTTGAAAAGTTTAACCGGTAAACAAAAATTAACAGAAATTAGTTTTTGTTTCTGAAAAAGTAAATGATCGTTCCTATCACAGCAACACAAGCAAGGCTAAAGAAGAAGATCTTCCAGGCGCTGTAAGGCCTTTCTCCCTGAACTTCGCCTGTGCGTGCATTTATTGTAAAGCGATAAACTTTATCGTTATACCTGTAAGCGCTTATCCATAGCGGTAATAAAATGTGTTTAAAAGAAATATCGTTGTATTGGGTATTGATAGAATCAATTCTTTGTGTATCACCACCTATATCAGAAGTTACAGCACTACGGATAATTGGTTGCATACGTTCTTTCGCTTCTTCAAAACCCGGTTTTAATTCTGTTTGATAACTTTCAGTTACAAAACCTGCAAGGTATTGATCATTATAACCAACTAATTCGGGCAGATCCCAGGGTTCAAGATCCTGCACTAATTTTTTTGGTAATGAATGCGATGCGCAAACTAAAATATCATCAAATGCATTATGAACCGTGCCGCTTACCGAATACCAATTGGTATGACGTACCTGGCGGGTTTGGGTTTTTCCTTCACTGTCACGATAGGTTTCGGTAACATAATAATAAACACCGCGCTGTCCGGTGTAATTAGTGATGGTATTACTGTCGTATGTCCAGTAAGGCATATAAACACCTTTTAATTTTTCTAAACTGTGTTGCGCATAAAGTTTTAGCTTACTTGGTGCAAACCAAAGGCCGCTAACCCATTTTACAAAACCTTCTTTGGCTTTATTTCGCTCTATTTTAAAAGGCAACAAATATTTAGGTTTAATGATAGAGCAGGTAGCCGCATTTTTTATAACAAGTGGTGTATCACAATACGGACAGCTGCTGGAAGTTACATTTGCTGGTAAAGTAGTTGAAGAACCGCAACTATCACACTTTACAGTGGAAATGGTTTGTTTTTCGGAGGAAGAAACATTTTGTTCTAAAAAACTATTATAATCATTTTCTGTGATCTCCGTTTTTTCGGTTTCTATTTTATTTTGAGTCTGGCAATAGCCACAGGTAAGGCTTTCTGTACCCGGTTTAAAACTTAAATTGGCACCACAGTTTTTACATTTAATTGTGCCTGCAGTATCTGCGGTTGGTTCAAAAGTTTGCTCGCTCATTAGTAAGAATTTGATTATTTAAATTAAAACAAATTAAATCAATATTTAAAATTTTTTTAAAAGATTGATAGTTTGAAATGAAATTGGTTTTTAAAGCATTTTATTTCTTTTCACAAGGTAAGTGTAAAGAATATTATCAAAGCCTTTGTTTATATCTGCTTCTACAAAATCTATCTTATATTGTCCGCATTTTAACTTTAACAGATCTTTATACTGATTAATTGATTGCTGATATTGTTCTTTGATCTGACTTGGATTTAATTTAATTTCTTCACCGCTTTCAAGATCGATAAAATGATAAGGTTTGTTTTCAAACTCAAAATCAATTTCTTTAGCTTTATCAACTACATGAAATAAAACCACTTCGTGTTTTCGGTATTTTAAATGTTGTAAAGCAGAAAATAATTCTTCGTTTTCTGAATTATCTTCAAACATATCGCTAAAAATTACTACTAAGGAACGTTGATGAATGATCTCTGCAATTTGATTTAGTGTTTTTGCTGCCGATGTGTTCTTACTTTCAGAGTTTTTATCTAAAACTTCTTCGAGTGTATTGTAAATTAATTTTTGATGCGATGGACTGCCTTTTGGAGCAAAGTGTTTTACAATATCATTTTCAAACAAAGTTAAGCCAAATGCATCGCGCTGTTGTTTCAATAATTCACAAAGAGCAGCTGCGGCATGAACACTGAAATTAAGTTTGTTATTTTCTGAATCTTTTGGAAATTGCATACTTGCCGAAACGTCCAAAACAATCTGGCAACGAAGGTTGGTTTCTTCCTCATAACGTTTTACAAAAAGTTTGTTAGATCGCGCAAACAACTTCCAGTCAATATGCCTTGTGCTTTCACCTGTGTTGTATAGCCGATGCTCTGCAAACTCAACCGAAAAGCCATGAAAAGGGCTTTTATGCATACCCGTAATAAACCCTTCAACTACCTTTTTTGCAAAAAGTTCAAGTTTCTTAAAAGGCTCTATTTTCAGGCGGTTTATTGGCATTGTTGTGTTGGTAAATTTACCTTCATTTTTTTGTTAATTTATGTAAAATGTCAATTTTTTTTGTATATTCGTAAAATTAATAACTTTCAGAGGTGAGTCTATGACAAAATATTTACTTGTATTTGTTTTCTTTTTTATTTTTTTAATCAAGCCAAAGGCGCAAATAGACACGAGTTTTTGGTTTGTGGCCCCCGATATTTCGGCTACTTTAGGTCAATCCCCTATTGAGCTTCATATTCAAACTTATTCTCAGGCTGCAACTGTTTATGTGAGACAGCCAGCTAACCTTACAACCGGGGTTAATACAACCCTTAATATTTCTGCCAATTCGTTGAATATTACAAATTTAACTGCTTCTCTTACTGCTGTTGAAAGCGCCCCTACAAATAGTGTTAGTAACAAAGGTATTTACATTAGCTCTAATTCCAATATTTCGGTTTACTATACGATTGGTTCTGGTGCCAGCAAGGAAATGATCAGCCTTAAAGGGCAAAAGGCAAAAGGCGTTGATTTTTATACACCTTTTCCAAATTCTATTTTAACTAATAATTCACTTGGTGATGGTGGTGTTGGTTTTGATATCGTAGCTACTAACACTGGTGTTACTACAGTTTTAATAACACCACGTGCCGCCTGCATTGGCAGGGCTAAGAACGTTACTTTTGCAGTACCGCTGAATTTTGGAGAGACTTTTTCGATGAGGGACAATAATGCTGTTAATCCAAGTGAACTGTCGGGTTCGATCGTTTCTTCAGATAAACCTATTGCTGTTACTATTAGTGGGCCCATAAGAACCGCTGCAACACTTTGTACGAATTATTATGCCGATCAGATCACAACAAGTGATAATATTGGTAAACAGCACGTTATTGTTAAAGGGCAGGGAACATCTGACATGGCATATGTTTTGGCAACACTAAATTCTACCAGCTTAACAATTACAACCAGTACCGGTACTATAAACTGGCTTATCAATACCGGTGAAACTTATTCGATAGATTGTTCAACAAATAATTTAACTTATATTGATACAGATAAACCCGTGTATGTAACACATGTTAGCGGTTATGGCTGCAAGCTAGCTGGTGCTCAGGTTACACCGGCTTATTGCGCAGGCTCATATACAACGGCTTTTACAAGGTTGAGCAGTGATTCATTGAATTTAAACATTGTTACCCGAAGTGGTTATCAAAATACCTTTACTCTTACCAGTAACGCCGTAAATGTACCTATTTCTGCTTCCAGTTTTAGCGTAGTGCCCGGAAGCCCTAATCTTGTTGCTGCACGAATCTATTTTCCTGTAGCTTCTATTCCGGTAGGTTCGCATAACTTATTAAGAAATAAGAATGATCTTTTTGATCTTGGTATTCATAACGGAAGCTACAACAATGGAACCTCTTATGCTTATGGTTCTGAATTTGGACAAGATGCATTTGTTTTTGCCAACACGGTACCAACAGCTACGATATGTTCGAACACAACGTTTACTTTAAATGGTTTAATTGGTGGTGGGCCAATAACCGGGGTATGGAGTTTTAATGGATTTGGGTCTCTTTCAGCCGGACCAAACGCATTAACAAATAATGTTTACACCCCTAACCTTATCGACACATCGCTTGCTATCACACCAACACCAACTCCTCCGGTATCGGGTGGTTTGGTTAAATTTGTTTTAACTTCTACAGGCATTTGTCCGAACAAAAGCGACACTTTAAGACTTTATGTAAAACAGCAACCAATTGTCACGGCAGGTTCAAACTCTATTATCTGCTCAAATAATCCAACAGTAAATTTAAGTGGAAATGTTTTCGGAGCAAGTACTTCAGGTGTATGGTCAGTATCAGCACCGGGCAGTGGTACTTTCGTGCCAAGTCTAACTACGTTTACTCCATCTTACTTACTGTCCAATGCAGATACGGCTTTGAGCCAGCTGCAATTTGTGTTGACAAGTACCAATAACGGTATTTGTAATGCAGTATCCAATACAGTTAGTGTTGTTATTAACCATGCTCCAATAGTCAAGGCCAGTCTTGTTAATCCAATAATACGATGTGCGAATAATTCAACTATAAGTTTAAATGGTGTTATTTCTGGTACAACAACCAATACCGGTCAATGGACATCAAACGGAACTGGTATTTTTGTTCCCAATCAGTTTGCATTATTATGTCAGTATATACCGAGTTCGGCAGATATTGCCCTTGGTACAATAAAATTAAAATTAACGAGTACGAATAACCAGCAGTGTAAAGCAGTTTCAGATAGTGTAAATGTGATATTTACACAGCCTGTTTCGGTAAGTGCCGGTGTAGATTTAAATACATGTAAAAATAACCCTGTAATACAGTTAAATGCAGTTATTACAGGAACTGCTTCTAATAGTGGTATTTGGTATGGAGGCGCTGGAACATTTACAGCAAGTAACACCGCGCTTACAACAACATATACCGGCACACCGGCCGAAGTTGCAGCCGGTTTTGTTATCTTAACATTCAGCACTACCAATAATGGAATTTGTTTAGGTGTTTCTGATCAGGTTAAAATTGATTTTCGCGATAAGCCTACTGCTAATTTTACAGTAAATACAGTATGTTTAAATCAAACTACTTTATTTACAGATCAATCTATTAATACTTCTGGTATAGGTTCGTTAAATACATGGCAGTGGCAAATGGGCGATGGAGGAAGTTCCGCTGCGGTAAATCCAATTTACAATTATACAACCGCGGGTACTTATACCGCACAATTAATAGTTAGCAATACGTTTAATTGTTACGATACAGTATACCGTCCGGTTACGGTTTATGCATTGCCAACTGCCAGCTTTAGTGTTTCAAGAGCATGTACAGGCTCAGCGCAATTAATTGGCTTTGTTGACCAATCTACAATTTCGGCACCTGCTTCAATACCTTCAACAGGTTATTATTGGGATTTTGGAGGCGTACCTCCATATTTTTCGTTTGCCGAAGATACATCAATAGTTTTCCCATCACAGGGTATTTTTAATATAACGCATTCTGTAACATCAAATAATGGTTGCAAATCTTCAATAACTCAAACCGTAAATATTACGCCTAGGCCACTGGCAGACTTTTTCAGCATTAATAATAGCGCGCAAAGTTTAGGTGCTATTGTTTCATTTACAGATAACTCTGTTTCAGCTATATCATGGAACTGGGACTTTGGAAATAATATAACAAGTAACCTTCAAAATCCGTCAACTAATTATTTCAGTAACGGTACTTATACGGTTACTTTGATAATAAAAGACCAGTTTGGCTGTGGAGATACTGTATCAAAGCTTGTTAGAATATCCAATATTGCCGCAGAGGTAACACAATTAATTCCAAACATGATCACTCCGAATAATGATGGTAAAAATGATATTTGGCGACTAGATTTTATTGATGTATTTTTTCCTGAAGCGGAGATCGAAATTTACAGTAGGTGGGGAGAGCTGCTTTACCGTAGCGTAGGTTATTCTAATGCTTGGGATGGGAGCTACAAGGGTAATCCATTACCTGTAGGAGCTTATTTTTATACGATCAAGCTTAATGATGTAAATAATACACAAACTTATAAAGGAACCGTAACTATACTTAAATAATAATGAAAACAAAATTATATACAGTAGTTATTTTAATGATTTGCTTTTCGTTTTCTCGCGCACAGCAGCAAACATTATATACAAATATTACACTTCACCAGTATTTATATAATCCGGCCTATGCAGGAACCAATAAAGGCATGCAATTTAACGCAGGTTACCGTAACCAATGGGCGGGCTTTGAAAATGCGCCTGTTACCTATATGGTAAGCGGTTATGGTACGTTTAAAAAACGAACTAATATGGCTGCCGGAGGATTGATAATAAATGATAAAAGTGGTTTAATATCACGTACTTCTTTTTATGGAACATATAGTTATCATGCAAGAATAAACAAAAAAGTAAATCTTGGTTTTGGAATTGGAATTGGAGCGGTTCAATATAACGTAAAAATTTACAATGCTAAAGTTTATGATAAGGATGACGAGTTTATGAAAAACAATATTCTTAACGCAAATGCTTTTGATGCAAATGCGGGCTTATATTTATACAGCAAAAATTTCTTTTTAGGAATCAGCAGTCAGCAATTATCTAAAGGAAAGATATATTGGGATAATACCATAGGAAGGTTAACACCACATCTTTATGGTTATATGGGTTACAATTTTACACTGGATAAAAAGAAGAAAGAGTGGGTGTTACAACCATCTACACTTATTCGCTATAATAGCCCGGCACCTTATCAATTAGAATTTAATTTAAAATGTATTTACAAAGAAATGTTTTGGATCGGTGGCGGATACAGAATTAACTCTTCTGCTTGTGCCATGTTTGGAACAACTATAAGCAAACAATTTACAATTGGCTATAGCTACGATTATTCTACAACAGCTTTACAAAAATATTCAAATGGCAGTCACGAAATAATTTTAACTTACACAAAGTCAGCGAAGAAGAAGAAAACAGTTGGAGACAAGATTCAGGATGCTGACGAAGAAGAATTAAATAATATTGATAATAGTATTAAAACCAATTTAAAAAATAAAAAGAATGAAGAGAAGAAATAAACTAGGCCTTCTGGCTTTATTTTTATTCGTAAACATATCTGTATCCTTTTCACAGGTAGATACAACTTTTTGGTTTGCTGCACCGTGGATTACCCAAGGCCACGCAGGTAAAATACCTTTGGCATTGCAAATTGCAACTTTTAGTAATACAACTACTGTTCGTTTAAGGCAACCAGCCGGAACCTATGATACTACGTTTATTGTTGGGCCTAATACAAACTTTACAAAATCGTTAAATCATATTGTTAATATTGTTGAAAACACGCCGGCTAACACTGTATTGAACAGAGGGCTTAAAATAACATCAGATTTTCCTATGACCGTAACTTATGATGTTATTACAATTACAAATAACCCCGAAACATATTCTGTTAAAGGACAAAATGGTTTAGGTTATGAATTTTTATGTCCCTTTCAACAGGCCAGTAATAATGGCGTTTATTCACCACAGCCAAAATCCCAGATTACTATTGTTGCTACCCAGCCCAATACGGTTGTTTGGATCACACCAAAATGCGCAGTTATAGGACATCCGGCAAATATTACCTATTCGGTTGGACTTGGTTATGGTCAGTCTTATAATATTGAAAATGTTACACATTTAACAACAACGGCTGGTAATAATCTTGCCGGAACTATTGTTGTAGCAAATAAACCTATTGCTGTTACAGTATCTGACGACTCGGTTGCCAGCATTGGCGGTTGCCGAGATTTAATGGGTGATCAATTGGTACCGGTTGATATTATCGGTAACGAATACATTGTTAATAAGGGTGGTTTAAATGCAGCAGAAGCAGAAGGTGCCTACATTGTGGCAACAGTAAATCAAACCTCAGTAACTATTAATGATGGCGTAACCAGCTCTGTTATGTTAAATAAAGGTGATAGCTATTTTTATAAGATCACTCAACCACTAACCTATATTAAATCAACTAAAGATATTTACGTAATGGACGTAAGTGGTTTTGGTTGCGAAAAAGGCGAGGCTATTTTGCCACCAATAAACTGTGCAGGCTCTAATCAGGTTGCTTTTACAAGAAACAACAGCCAACCTTTTTATTTAAATATTTTAGTAGAAACAAGCGCAGTTGGATCGTTTACACTAAACGGGTCTAATACATTAGTTCCCGCGTCTGCTTTCAGTTTAGTACCTGGTACAGGTGGTAATTTTTCAGGAGCACAGATTCAATTCAACACAACAAATATTCCTGTGTTATCCGCCAACTTATTATCAAATAACGCTGCGGTTTTTGCCCTTGGTATTTTTCATGGAGGAACTACTTCGGGGTGTTTATTTCATTATATGTCTTCTTTTTTACGCAGAACTACTATAACGGTTCCCACGCCAACTGCCGTTTGTGTAAGCCCCGGAGTGCAGGTACCTTTAACAGGAACAATTAGCGGTGGTTCTATAACTGGTTATTGGACAACTACAGGTGGCACTGGTACATTTGGTGCTTATACATCTACAGTAAATACTATATCTACTGTATATACATTATCAAATGCCGATACATTACTTTCAAATATTACCTTTTCACTTATATCTACCGGGTGTAAACCAGATACCAATACTATAACTGTACCAATTAAACAACGACCGCAAGTATCTGTTGGTTCAGGAACAACCATATGTAAAAATAACCTGGTGCCTATACAGTTATCAGGTACTGTTTCAGGCCCACCAGTAGCAACAGGCGGCGTATGGACAACCAGTGGTTCAGGATTTATTAGTCCCGGAATAAATATTACCTATACACCAACACCTGCCGATCTTGCAGCAGGAAGTGTTAACTTTACGCTTAGTGCCGTTGGTGGTTGTAGTCCTAACTCACGAACGCTTACGGTAAACTTTATTGACCCGCCTGCGCTTACGGGGTTTAATGATAATATTTGTACAAATACTCAGTCCGTTGTTTTAACATCTACTGTAGTTGGTAGTGCAAATACACCAACCTGGTCAACAACAAATGGTACTGGATTTTTTGTTCCAAGTAACGTGGGCTTAAACCCTACCTATTCTGTAAGTGTTAGTGATTACAGTTTAACAACAATTAATTTTGTTGTTACCCTAAACCCAGGCCTGCCTTGTGGTATAATTTCAGATAATGTTCAATTAACCATGCGCCCTGCGCCTTTGGCAATAGCACCTGCTGATTTTACAGTATGTGCCAATGCGGGTTTAATAAATTTAAACGGAAATATTGGCGGATCTGCGTCAACTGGTACATGGACTACTCCTAACGGTACGGGTGCATTTATTCCGGGTTCGGCAACGCCGGTATCAAATTACACTATGAGTTTTTCTGATATGTCAATAGGTACATTAACTTACGTTTTAACTACCGACCCTGGTACTTACAATTGCCCTAATGATACCGATACTTTAAAAGTAGCTGTGCTTGCTGCTCCCGTAGTTGCTGTAAACAGTAATACTTCAGTTTGTGAAAATGCACCAATAGCCTTAACAGGAACTGTAACAGGTTATACCAATACAGGTATCTGGAGTTCAACAGGCACCGGTGCCTTTACACCAACCAATACAGCTTTAGGTGGTCAATATTTTCCAAGTCAGGGTGATGTAGCTAACGGCAGCGTAGTGCTTACTTTATTATCTACTAATAACCAAGGCTGCCCAGCGCAAACGGCATCTTTTGTGGCTAACTTTATTGATGCCCCACAAGCTTCATTTATTATACCACCCAAAGGTATTTGTATAAACAGTGGTATACCATTTACAAGTAATTCTCAAAATAATGGTACATCCAATTTAACGTACGCATGGAGCTTTGGCGATGGAGTTGGAAGTTCAAGTAGTTCTAACCCTGTTTATACTTATACAAATACAGGTTTGTATGTAGTAACATTAACAGTAACCGGAACAAACACAATGGTTATACCAAATGTTCAATGTCCGGACACAGTTATGAGAAATATAATTGTAAACGGGTTACCACTTGCAGATTTTACGTTCTCAAATGCCTGTCAGGGCGATTTTACGCAATTTAAAGATGGTTCAGGTGAGGTTGCAAGTAATATTACATGGCAATTTGGTGACGGAAGTCCTGTTGTATCGCTTATAAAAGATCCTTCACATACATATACAATAGCAGGTATATATAATGTAACACAAACCGTTACATCTAACCAGGGTTGTATCAATTCAGCTTCAAAATCCGTTACCGTCAATCCGCAACCCGTTGCCGAATTTGGTATGACAAACGATCCTACAATTGCATTAGAACCTGTATATTTTTCCGATTTTTCGGCACCAACAGGCTCTATTACAACCTGGCTATGGTCATTTGGTGATGAAGGAACCGGAGATGGTCCATCGCCAACCCATGTTTATAATAATACAGGTGTTTATTTAATTACCCTAACTGTTTATGATAGTAACGGCTGTAAAGATACTATCAGTAAAGAAATACAGGTTCAGATATTGCCACAGGTACCAACTGCGTTTACGCCAAACAATGATAACAACAATGACCTTCTTTTTGTAAAAGGCGGTCCGTTTGAAAAGATCACTTTCAGGGTTTACAATAACTGGGGTGAATTACTTTTTGAAACCAACGACCAATCAAAAGGCTGGGATGGAACTAAAAATGGTAAAGACCAACCCGTTGGTGTTTATGTTTGGACTTTAGTTGTGGATATGTATAACAATCGCCAGGTAAAGAAAAACGGTGATGTAACTATTATTAGATAAGCCAATGAGAACTATAAAAAAATATACAATAATTTGTTGCTTGTTTTTGGTTTCGGCCGCTAAAGCACAGGATTTTCATTTAAGTTTGTATGACGCGGCGCCATTATTCTTAAATCCGGCTATGACGGGTTTAGTAGATGGAAAAATGAGATTGCATGCGCACTACCGTAACCAATGGAATGCCATTGCTTACAAACCTTTTACTACTGCTTTGGTAAGTTTTGATATGCCAAAAGGCAAATGGGGCTTTGGTGGCCAGGTAAGTAACATGCGCGCAGGTTTTGGTAATTACAACGTATTTCAATTATTAGGGTCTGCTTCTTATGCAGTACCAATTGATAAAAACAAATATCATAACCTGTCTTTTGGTTTACAAGCAGGCTTTACTCAAAAACGTATCGAATATCAAATCTACACTTTTGATAATCAATGGAGTGGTTTGGATGGCGGTTCATTTGATAAATCAATTCCAAATAATGAAAATTTTAACCGCGGTTCACAATTTCAGGAAGCTATTAATTTTGGTGCATTGTATTTTTATGGTAAACAACAATCGCGAATCAATCCTTTTGCAGGATTTAGCGCCTTTAATTTAACACAACCAAAAGAAACTTTTTTTGGAAGCAATAACCGCTTGCCAATAAGAATGTATTCGCATGTAGGGGTTAGGGTTAACATAAGCGAATTATTATATGTAATTCCAAAAGTGTTGATCTACAATCAAAAAAATATTATCCAGCAAACGTATGCAATGGATGCAGGTTATTTCTTTAAAGGCGAAAAATTCTATGCTTTGGCCGGATATATTTACAGAGCTAAAGATGCCAGTATTGCTTATGTTGGATTTAAAAAGGATAATTACATTATAAAAGTTGCTTACGACTTTAATACTTCTTCGTTGAGAGGCACATCTAAAACAAGAGGTGCTTACGAACTTTCTTTAACCTGGTTAGGTAAGAAATCAAAAAATCAAGATGTTAAAAACTGTCCAAGATTGTAGTATTTATGTTTAGAAAAAAAATAGCTCTTCCAATAGTTTTCGTTTTATTAAGCTCTATAACTTTCTCTCAATCAAAAAAATTGTGGACGGAAATTGCTGACGATGCTTTTGCAAAAAAAGATTATGCTACCGCTGCAGTTAATTACGCAAAGGTATTGGATGATACAACCGTATTGAGAAGTTATGTATTGCCTTACGAAACCCAATTGGTTAACTTAAATTCAAAATCTTTATTTAAAGTTCCTGAACTTAGAGTTACCAAACGAAAAGACAGCACCAATCTTGTAAAAGAAAATTTGGTAGCTTCAAGTAAATACGATTTTATTATGTACCGTTTGGCAACCAGCTACCGTTTAAATTATGATTACAAGCATGCTGTTGAGCAATACAAAAAATGTGTAGACAGGAAAGTATACCCCGATGCGCCTTACTTTTACGCGTTATCATTAATGAGTTTAAAACAATATTCAGAAGCACTAAAAGCATTTGATAATTATACAAACCCTAAACCAGATTCTGCCGGTGTTATGCCAAAACCTGGTACAGATTCGCTAGTAAAACAAGCGGATAAAAAGAAAAAATCATGCTTTTTTGCTTTAGATACTTTATCGCCACGTAAGCCAATAAAAGTACGCATGATGGATTCAATTGTTTTTAACCGTGGCTCTGCAAGTTTTGGCGCTATGTATTTTGAGAACGATACACGGGTTTTATTTACAAGCGCGCGTAAAGGCGGTGTTGTAACAGATCCTGAAAAACAAAATTCTGCTTACTTCTGCGATGTTTATACCTCTACCATTGATGATACCATCTGGCAACGCCCCGTAAATTTTGGCCGCCCTGTAAATACATCTTTGCACGAAGGCGCAAGTTTTTTTACTAAAGATGGTGTAATGTTATTTACACGCTGGAGCGATAATAACAAGAACGAAGCATTCATCTATATGGCGCGTAGTATTGAAGGTAAGTTTTACGATGCTATGAAATTAGGTACCAACGTAAATTTACCGGGTTACAAATCTCAACAGCCATTTGTAAGCGCTGATGGTAAAAAATTGTTCTTCTCATCTAACCGTCCGGGCGGTAAAGGCGGTTTTGATATCTGGATGGCACCAATTGATGATAACGGCTTTATTGGTGAAGCACAAAATTTAAAAGAGCCTATTAATACACCCGGAGATGAAGTAACTCCTTTTTTACACGACCTTTCTAATACTTTATTTTTCGCATCTAACGGCATGCCGGGTTTAGGCGGTTTAGACATCTTTAAATCAAGCTTAAATGTTGATGACAGCGTTTACATGTACCCCGTAAATTTAAATGCACCTATTAACTCAAGTAAAGACGATGCGTATTATATTATGGATCGCTTAGGTGAAAAAGGCTTTTTCTCAAGCGACAGACAAGATTGCCCTAGCGGACATTGCTACGATATCTATTCGTTTGTTAACGCGCCTATCTTTTTCAACTTAAGTGGTATTGTATTTGATGCAGAAACAAACGATCCGATTCCAAGCGCCTTAGTAACAATAAGAGACGTGCATGATGGCGAAGAACCTTTCTTTTTAGTGACGGATGAAAAAGGGTATTACAGTACACCTTTAAAACCAAACCTGGAGTATTTCTTAAAAGCGCAAAAAAATAAATACTTTGGCCAGGCAGCAAGTGTTGCTACCAAAGGCTTAACAGATTCTAAAGATTTTGAGCAGGATTTCTTTTTAGGAAAAATTCCTGAAGGTGATATTGAAATTGAAGGTATTGAGTACGATTTTGATAAAGCCACCTTACGTCCTAAATCAATGGAGATCTTAGATAAGATCGTAGACCTCCTTAAGATCAACGATAACTTAAGTATTGAGTTAAGCTCGCATACCGATGCACGCGGTAACGATGCTTACAACATGAAATTATCACAAGGCCGCGCACAAAGCTGTGTAGATTATATTATCAGTAAAGGCATTGCAAAAAAACGCATTCTTGCAACAGGTTATGGTGAAACAAAACCAATTATACCTGAAGCTGAGATAAATAAAATGGTGCCTAAGAGCGAAGAGTTTGAAACCGCTCACCAAAAAAACCGCCGAACAGCCTTTAGGGTAATTGGCGAAACAAATATCAATATCATTAATAAAACAAAATAATTGTGGCATTAAGCCTCTCCCTAAATCCCTCTCCAAAGGAGAGGGACTTTTTTTTGTCTAAACCTAAAACATTTTTATTTGTTCTAATATTGTGAAGAAAGAAATATTCCGTAGCTATAAAATAACCATTAAAGGCAAAGTGCAGGGCGTTAGTTATCGCTTTAACGCACAAGCCATGGCACATAAATTAAATTTAACGGGCTATGTTCGTAACCTGCACGATGGTTCGGTATTTGCACATGCCGAGGGTAAAGAAGAGGAAATAAATAAATTTATTGATTGGTGTTACATTGGCTCACGCCTGGCTAAAGTAACCGAGGTAGCCGCCGAAGAAACCGAATTTGTGGGCTTTCAGACATTTGAAATAAAAAAGTAAAACCATGAATAAGATAAAATTATTGTTACTTTTTTTCTTTTTTATTTCGATAACATTTTCTCAAAAACAGACTGTTGATTCTCTTGTAAAAAGTAAGGCGAAAAAAGAAATTGAGTCTTTGCGTCTCCGCGTAATAAAAGGAGAAAAAATGGAAGACATTGCCAGGGCTTACAGCGAAGATAAAGCCTCGGCTTTAAAAGGAGGTTTGATCTTAGATGTAAAGAAAGGTTTAACCGACCCCGAATTTGAAAAAGTAGCGTTTAGCTTAAAACAAGGCCAGATATTAAAGGTGTTTGAAACACAATTTGGTTATCATTTTATTCAATTGGTGCAGCGTAGGGGCGATCTTCTCGATCTTAGGCATGTTTTAATAGAGCTAAAACTGAAAAAATAATTTACCATCTTTTTTATTTTTTTAAGATTTCTCCATTATTGCTAAGGTATTAAATGCGTAAATTTACCATGCATGCAAAAATTTAAATTAAGTATCCTGTTTTCGGTAATTGTTCTTGTTTCACTAGGGCAACCACAAGCTATAGATAAAGTTATTGGTGTTGTTGGAAAATATCCTATTCTTTTATCCGATCTGCAAAACACTATGTTGGAACGCGAGAAACAAGAAGAAAGTTTTGATAAATGCAAAGCTTTTGAAACCCTTGTGTTTCAAAAATTATTAGTGGCCCAGGCCGACAGGGATAGTGTTGTTGTTTCGGATGCTGAAGTTGACCAGGAGTTAAACCAGCGTATGTTATATTACATTCAGCAATTTGGCAGCGAAGAAAAGTTGGAAGAATTTTACGGCAAACGTACCAATGTTATTAAAGATGAATTGCGTGGCGATGTACAGGAACAATTGATTGCTCAAAAAATGCAAGGCAAAATTACAGGTGATGTAAAATTAACACCATCAGAAATAAGACAGTTTTATAATTCCATTCCGCAAGATAGTTTGCCTTTAATAAATTCAGAAGTTGAACTCCAACAAATTGTAAAAAGGCCAACTTTTAGCGCTGAAGCAAAAAAAATAGCAAAAGAACAATTGGAAGAATACCGAGCCCGTGTTGCCAAAGGTGAGAGCATGAAAAAACTGGCAGTACTTTATTCAGAAGATCCGGGTTCAGCTTCGGGTGGCGGTTTTTATGCCAATGTTGGCAGAGGTGTTATGGATCCTGCTTTTGAATCAGCCGCCTTTCGTTTAAAAGAAGGAGAGTTGTCTAATGTTTTTGAAACCTCTTACGGTTATCATTTTATTGAACTGGTAAAACGCAAAGGCGAATTATTGGACCTTCGCCATATTTTAATTGTTCCAAAAATGTCAAACGCCGATTTTTTTAATAGTAAACTGGCCTTAGATTCGATTTATACTGCTATTAAAGAAGGAAAAATTACGTTTGAAGAGGCTGCAAAAAAATACAGCGATGATGCTGATACAAAACAAAACGGTGGCTTAATGATCAACCGTAATTCGGCAAGTACTAAATTCAGTAATGAAGATCTTAGCCAGATTGATCAAAATCTTGTGGCTACTTTAAACTCCATGCAAATAGGGGATATCAGTAAACCTATGCAATTTGTTAGTCAAACAGATGGCAAACCCGCTTTCAGGTTATTAAAATTAAAGAACCGTATCGATCCGCATAGAACAAATATGAAAGATGATTACCAGAAACTGGCACTAATGGCGCAATCTGATTACAATAAAAAGCAGGTAAAAGAGTGGATCAAAAAACGTTCAAAGATCACTTACATTAAATTAGATTCGGAATACACTTGTTCTTTTGAAAACCAATGGACCATTAACAGCAACTAATTTGTAAAAGCTTAATACCATTTTGTTTGACAAATAAGAAGAATATTTACTGGTATTGTCAAATCTTTGGTTGGGCCTTTTTTGTTATTGTTAACTCCATTTTTTTAGGGTTAAGTTACCAGACCACCGCAAAGGATTATCTTTTTTATTTTTTGACAATGCCAATAGGTATTGGAATTTCACATGTTTACAGGCTTATTATCATTAATCAGAATGTACTTAACTATAAGCTTCCTGCCCAGTTATTTTTGATCATCATCTTTAGTATCATTAAAGCAATTGTTTTCTTTTTTATGACGGCAGGCCTATCAAAACTATTTGGCCTTATAAATACTGAGTTAAGCTATGTTTACATTACCTCGTCGGTAATTAATTTTACAGTTGTTTTTTGTTTGTGGAATGTGATTTATTTTGGCTTTCAGTATTTTCAAAATTACAAACGTACCGAGATCAGCTCTCTTCGCTATTTGGCTGCCAGTAAAGAATCTGAGCTAAATAATTTAAAAGCACAATTAAATCCGCATTTTATGTTCAATAGCATGAACAGTATTCGCGCGCTGGTAGATGAAGATCCGGCAAAAGCAAAAATTGCGATTACACAACTTTCAAATATTTTACGTAACACCTTGTTAATGGACAAGGGCAAAGAGATTTTGTTGAAAGAGGAAATTAATCTAGTTACAGATTATTTAAACCTTGAACATATTCGTTACGAAGAACGTTTGAGCTATGAATTTAAAATTGGCGATGATGTTTTAAATTGCAAGATCCCACCGTTCATTATTCAAACCCAGGTTGAAAATGCTATTAAGCATGGCATCTCAAAGCTTCCTGGCAATGGTACCATTATTATTGAAGCTTTTAAACTTGCAAATGTTTTAAAGATAAAAGTATCAAACACGGGTAAGTTAAATCATGAAACGCCTTTAACAGGAGTTGGGTTTAAGAACTCTATTCAGCGATTAGAATTGCTTTATGGGATAGACGGTAAAATTTTTATAAATGAGATAGATAATTTGGTGGTGGTTGAGATAAATATACCATTAAGATGATTAAATTTAAAACCACATAGGTAACATAGTTTTGATTAAAGAAAAAATATTAACACAAAAGTACCTTGATGAGTTGACTTACGAAGTTGTTGGTGCAGCCATCGAGGTACATAAAATAATGGGGCGGGGTTTGTTGGAAAGTGTTTACCATCAATGTGTAAAGGAAGAGCTTTTACATAGAAAAATAAATTTTTTCACAGAGATGAAAATACCAGTTCTCTATAAAGGCAAAACTCTCGATATTGATTTTAGATGCGATCTTTTAATCGGGAATTGTTTAGTAGTTGTATTAAAAGCAGTAAACGAAATGCATAATGTTTTTGAAGCGCAGCTTCAAACCTATATGAAACTATTGAAGTGTCCAAAAGGCATTTTAATTAATTTTAATTGTTCTAATATTTTTAAAGAAGGCCAAAAGACCTATGTAAACGAATATTTTAGTCAATTAGCGAAAGAATAGAAATACCTATGTATCTATGTGGTTTAAAATATAAAGCAATATAAATTTAAAATATGAAAGCAATAATTATTGATGATGAACGATTAGCCCGCCAGGAATTAAAAAATCTTTTAGCTGTCTATAAAGAAATTGAAGTAATTGCAGAATGTTCGGATGCTTTGCAGGCTAAAGAAAAGATCAATGAATTAAAGCCGGATGTTATTTTTTGTGATATTCAAATGCCGGGCAAAACCGGTTTGGAGTTAGCTGAAGAAATTTCAGGAGCTGTGGATATTGTTTTTATTACCGCGCATGATGAGCATGCTATTAAAGCTTTCGAATTAAATGCTTTCGATTATCTATTAAAGCCTATACAGCCTCAACGTTTATCTGAGACAATTAAAAAATTATCAATTAAAGAAACCACAAATAAAACCGACAATAATTCACCTTTGAGCAGGAACGACATGGTGTTTATTAAAGATGGTGAAAAATGCTGGTTCGTAAAGTTAGCCGATATACGTTTGTTCGAGTCTGAAGGAAATTATGTGCGTGTATATTTTGACACGTTTCGTCCTTTAATATTGCGTAGCCTTAACAGTCTAGAGACCCGCCTGAACGAAAAAGAATTTTTCAGGGCAAGTCGTAAACACATCATCAATTTAAGTTATATAGCCAGCGTAGAATCGTGGTTTAACGGCGGTCTAAATGTTAAATTAAAGGATGGCAAAGAGGTTGAGATCTCTCGTCGCCAGGCGGTTAAATTAAAAGATATGATGAGTTTATAAATTCATAAGGCATTCTCGCAATATTTACATATTTTTAGCGTTATAATACCGTTGAAAAAGATATTAGCACTTATATTCATTTCCCTTTTTACTAAAAACTTTAGCCAGATTGGTGGCAGAAACTCGTACCGTTTTTTAGATATACCTATGGCTGCACGTGCAGCAGGTTGCGGTGGCAGTAATATGAGCATTTGGGGCGATGATATTAATTTAATTTACAGTAATCCTGCTTTATTAAATTCAACCATGCACCGCCAGGTGGCCCTTAACTACTGCAATTTTGTAGGTGATATGAATTTTGGTTATGCCGCTTATGCCCATAGTTTAAAAAAATACGGTAATGTAGCCGGAGGGATACAGTTTTTTGACTACGGTAAATTTGTTGGTTATGATGAGTTTGGACAAAAAACAGAAAATTTTAAAGCCAATGATTATTGCATAAATTTAAATTATGCAAAGCCTTTTGAAGATTCTTCTTTTAATATTGGTGTAGCCTTAAAAACAATTATTTCTCAATACGATATTTATAAATCTTATGCCAATGCTGTTGATTTTGGAGTTACTTATCATAGTAAAAAAAATCTTACAATTAGTTTGTTGGCAAAAAATGTAGGTGTTGTATGGAAAGATTATTCAAATACGCAAGGCCAATCATCAACACTTCCACAAACAGTGCAATTGGGCTTAAGCTATAAAGTTTCAAAAGCACCATTCAGGTTATTTATGGTTTACGATCAGTTAACCAAATGGAATTTGAAGTATATAAGCCCAATTGACACTTCGGGTAAATCAAACCCATTTAATACAGAGGTAAAAACAGATTCAACAAAATATCAACGTTTTTCAAGAAAATTTGCTAACCGCGGAGATAATTTTTTACGTCATATTACCATTGGAACCGAGATTGTGCTGACCAAGAATTTTAATTTACGCATTGCTTACAACTATCGCCGCCAGCGTGAAATGACAATGCCTGACAGAAGAGGGGCAAACGGTTTAAGTTTTGGCTTTAGCTTTAGGGTAAAACGTTTTGGTTTTTCTTATTCATTCTCAAAAATGGCATTTCCGGGTAATTCAAGCGTCATTGGTATTTCGGCTATTATCTAATTTCCCACTTATTGATTAATACCTGCCAATTATTTAATTATAATGGTTTTTTGCCTTCAAATTCTTACTTTTATATTATAAAGTAAATTGAAGATAAAGAAGTATAGTTGGTTAATAATCTTATTTACCATTTGTTTTTGCTATAGTGGCAAATCGCAATGTTCTTTATTCTATTTTTTTACTGCAGATTATAATTGCACCAACAATACCGGAACCACGAGCTTTACTGTTAACGGTGGCACATCACCTTATACCTGCACAATTGTAAGTCAATCCAACGCTACTGTTATTACAGGTTCAAACATGGGTAATACGGGTACGCTCACACCTTTACCTGTTGGTAATTACACAGTTTACATTACTTCAGCCAATAATTGTACAGCCACTACAAGTTACCAGATAGCCAACCCTTTTTCGGCAGCCAGCATTGCTTTTACAAATACACATGTTAGCTGTTTTGGCGGAAGTAATGGTGCTTCTCAAACCAATGTTACTGCTGCCAATTTTTTGCCACCTTTTTCTTATACCTGGACAACCGGCTCAAATGCTGCATTAGCTTCAGGACTATCTGCCAATGTGGTTTATTCAGTTACGGTTAAAGACGCCCAGGGTTGTATAGTTACCAACTCGGTAATACTAACCGAACCGCCTCAAATAAACAGCACGTTCAGCAACACGTTTATTCCTTGTTTTGGAACCGCTATTTCTACAAACATAACTTCTGTTGGGGGCACATCTCCATTTACATATACGGTTGATGGTGTTGCCAGCGTTGGCAATGTAGCTAATAATTTATTTAATGGTGTGCACACCATTATTACAAAAGATAGTAAAGGTTGTCTTCGAACAAACACAGTTTTGGTTACCGAAGCCCCACAGCCAATAATAACGTTTACTATAAACAAGCCAAGTTGCCCCGGAAAAAATGATGGCTCTGTTGTAGCGTCTGTTTCTTCAGCTCCGGCTCCTTTTTCTTATACATGGCAACCTGTATTATCTAATTTGCCCAGCGTTTCGGGTATCCCTGTTGGCAATTATACGCTTACGGTAAAGGATGGCAGCGCCTGTATAACAAAAAGCGTAGCTGTGGTATCGCCGGTTGCAGGTATGACTTTAAACGTTTCAACATCTCCCGAAAATTGCAGTGCAGTGGATGGCACAGCAACTTTAAATGTTACTGGCGGTAATTTTCCTTATAATTTTAATACCCAGCCCGGATCACATACAGGTACAAGTTTTGGCTCTTTAAGCAGTGGTAGTTATACATCGGTAGTTACTGATGGTAATAATTGTGTAGATACACTGGTTTTTAACATCGGCAATCTCAGTACCGTTAGTTTATCTATTATTAACTCAACACCTGTGTTATGTTATAACCAATGCAACGGTAGCGTTTTACTTTCAACCCAAAATGCTGTTGCACCTGTTACTTATAGCGCTACTAACACAACAACTACAAATAGTAACAGTATTACAGGATTATGTGCCGGCTTTTATGTTATAAAAGCGGTTGATGCGTTGGGTTGTCCGGCTACTACAACAATTAATTTTCCGGCACCCCCTGTTTTTTCATATTCGGCAACAGCGCCCAATGCTGTATGTTTTGGTAAACCGGTATTGCTACAGGGTTCGGCATTTGGCGGGGCAGGTAGCTATACCTATGTTTGGAATCCCGGAAATGTTAATGGTCAGGCGGTTAATCTTGTTCCATCGGGTACAACTGTTTATAGTTTAAATGTGTATGATGCTAATGGCTGCACCTTGGCTCCTTTCCAGGTAACAGTTGATGTAAGTCCGCCCATTTCAATAAACATCAATACTTCAAATGTTGGTATTTGCCCCGGCAACACGGCCCAAATAACCCCAACAGTTAGTGGTGGCGATGGAAATTATGTATATACATGGCTGCCAGGCCCAATAAATACCGAATCAATTTTTGTGGAGAATGCTTCTATACCTTTTTATACATTAAGTGTAAATGATGGTTGCGGTTCGCCTACGGCAATAAAAGTTATACCAATAAATCTTTTTCCGGTAATTACGCCTTTGTTTGCCGTTAGCGACACGGTTGGCTGCGAACCGTTGTGCACATCATTTACCAACCTAACTCCAAAATCAACCAATGCCATTTGGAATTATGGCGATAAGCCTTTTGAACAACCTGGCAATATAACCGCTTACTGTTATTCAAAAATGGGTTACTACAATATAAAACTAACGGTTAACGATTCTAACCATTGCAAAACCTCATTTACCTATTCAAACGCGGTTAGGGTGTTGGCCAGCCCGAAGGCAGATTTTAAAACCAATCCGTCGGTTATTACATTAAATAATGCAGAGAATGTATTTATTGAGAACTTAACGGCAAACGGATCTACCTATAAATGGATTGTTAATGGTATACCAATGGGGCAAACAGAAAATATCAATTATACATTTAAGGATACAGGTTGTTATTTTATAAGGCTCATCGCAAAAAATCAAAATAACTGCATTGATACGTCAGATAAATTTGTGTGTATAATTGAAGGATTTAATTTTTATATGCCTAACTGTATTACTGTTAATAACGATAATTTAAATGATATTTTAATTCCTTTGGGTACCGGCTGGACCTCAAAAAATTACCTTTTCGAAATATATAATCGCTGGGGTAACAGGGTTTTTAAGACAGAGGATGTAACCCAGGGCTGGGATGGTAAATGGAATGGGGATTTAATTGACCCCTTAGGTGTATATTATTGGCGAGTAAGAATAACCGATAATACAGATGATATTCACGAAATGCGGGGTAATGTAACCGTTTTACGCTAAACATTTTAGCTTAATAATGAGTAAATTATTACTCATTTATTTCATTTTAACACAAAAAAGGATTAATTTTGGCATCGTATAAATGCAGTTAGTCGAAAAACTGGCTAATAGCTATAAGTTAAAATTAAACCAAAAATCAAATAAAATGAAGAAAAAAGTACTCATTGTTACAACATTGTTCTCCTCAATGTTAACCTTTGCCCAAGAGGCAAGCTCCGGAGATGAAGTAGTAAAGAACAAAAAAGGCTATGAGATATTACCTAAAAAAGGTGATATTGGCTTAGGCTTTAACACTATTCCAATTTTAGATATGTTTTTAGGAACATTGAACCGTGCTACACCTTTTGCAGGTTCTGCAAATATCGTTTCTTACGTTCAGGCATCAAACAATCAAATTGTAGGTAAATACTATTTAGATGCTAAAACAGCTATCCGTGGCCGCGTTGGTGTAAATACTTTATCAGGTTCAATGACTGCTCAAGTGCAGGATGCTGAAGCAATGTACAAAGCATCATTAGGAACCGCAGATGATATTGCAGCAGCTTCTTTATTAAGAGTTGAGGACAAACTTAAATTTTCTAAAAATAATATAATAGTAACTGTTGGTTACGAAAAAAGAAGAGGTTACCGCAGATTACAAGGATTTTACGGTGGTGAGATCGGTTTTGGAACTAATGGTTCAAGGCAATCAGTTGAATACGGAAACAAATTTTCAGATCAGTATCCTATTCAATTCACAAATAACTTTAATACTTTTAACGTAACAACTACTAACCCAACTGCACCGGGCAGAACGGTAAGAAACTTAGAGTCTAAGAACAGAGGTGGTTTCCGTTTTGGTGTTAGAGGGTTTATTGGAATTGAGTATTTTATTTTCTCAAAAATCTCTATTGGCGCTGAATATGGTTGGGGTTATTCGATCACAACAAGAAGAGGTGCTAAATCAACTCAGGAAGTTTATAACAACGGTCAAAAAGGGCCAGAAGTTATTATTGAAGAGGTTGATGTTGATACTTCTGAAAAATTAAAAGGTTTTTCAGTTGATAACAACAACGGTTCTATCTTCTCAATGAATAACACTTTAGGTGGTAATACTAACTTAGGTGGTGGTTCAGGAGCTTTAACTTTAATTTTCCATTTCTAATTCAAAACAATTAAATCAAATAATAAATTATAAAATATAAATATCATGAAAAAATCATTATTAGCACTTTCAATCATTACATTAGCATTATTCTCTTGTAAGAAAGATAAAGAAACAAGCGACTTCACTGCGACTGATGTTACAGGAATTTCTGTAGTAAAAGGTAACGTAAATAAAAATGTTGTTACACCAAATGGTAATGGCGGATGGATTAACACAAGTCGTGTTAATATGTCAGGTATTGTTGTAACTATTAAAGTAAACAAAGGCGGATCTCAAGGTTTATACCCTAACTCAACAGCAAACGGTGCCGATGTTTATTCAGCAACGACTGATGCTAACGGTAACTACGCTATTAGCGTAAAATCTAATGCTACAGGTGTTTCTGCTTTAATTACAATTGATGGCTTTACAGGTACACAAGATACTATCATCAATGGTGTAACTAAAACAGGTTTATACGCAACTTATGCAGGTACAAGTGTTACAAGAAACTTGTTCATGGGTCAAAATACAACTTTTGATCATAACTTTACTGCAGCTAACGTTTCATCAAATCCAAATACTATTACTATCGGATCTGCAATTGTTACGGGTTCAATTAACATGAACTTAGTTAGAAAAGTAACTACTGGTACTGTTGTTGCTTTTAGCACTACAAATATTGCGGTTCCTGCAAACACTCCTGTTTATTTATCTTTTGATAAAGATCCTACTTTATTAAATGCTAAAATGTATCAAACAACTACAAGTGCAAACGGTAGTTATACTTTTAACTTAAGTACTGTTCCGGTTGGTACATCAGGTTTCAATCAAGATGCTACTATCTGGGTTGCTGATTGGGCTACAAGCCGCGATACAATGAACTTTAACGGTACTAATTTTATTAACATCACTCCGGGTGTGCAAGGTGTTTATAACAAAGCTACTACAACTACAAACGGTGTTTACAGCACTGAAATCAGAAATGCAATTAACTTAGGTTACGGTGCATTTGTGCCTAACTAATTTGTAAAAGCAATTTGTTAAAAAGGCTCCTGTTAAAAACAGGGGCCTTTTTGTTTTTTTAGGTATATTTGGAATAATCTTAAAATTTAATGAATTCAACTACCCATAAAAAACTACCAAGGTTTATACCTAAAGATAAGTCATTGTTTTTTTCAACTTTGCAAAAAAGGGTAAATATGCATTTTAAAGAAAATGGCATATCTAAAAATGCAAATAGCACAATGGTTATCAAAACTATAGTTTTGCTTTCTGCATTTGTGTTGCCATTATTAATGATCAATTTATTGTCCTTAAAAGGTTGGGCCGTGTTAACATTATTCTCAATTATGGGCTTTGCTTTGGCCGGCATAGGCATGTCTATTATGCACGATGCTAACCATGGCGCTTATTCTAAGAAACAAAAGGTTAATAATTGGTTAGGTTATTCTTTAAATTTAATCGGAGGCATGGTTTTTAACTGGAAGCTTCAGCATAACGTTTTGCATCATACTTACACAAATGTTCATAATGTAGATGATGATATTGCCAATAAACTTATTTTACGTTTTTCGCCACATTCAGAAGTTAAAAAAATACACCGCTTTCAATTTATTTATGTTTTTTTCTTTTATTCGATCTTAACGCTTTATTGGGCCTTGGCTAAAGATTTTATTCAATACTTTAAATATAAAAAAGAGGGCACTAACCGTTTTACAAAAAGTGAGAACATAAAGTATTTTGTTAGCATGGTTTTTTTAAAAGCATTATTCTTTTTCTATACAATCATATTACCAATTTATTTGCAAAACTATTCTGTATCACTCATAGTATGGTCGTTTGTTTTAATGCAGGCTATTGCAGGTTTGGTTTTAGGTTTAGTATTTCAGTTAGCGCATTCGGTTGAGGAAGCTGAATTTCCTATTCCAAATAATGAAAATATTATTGAGAACGAATGGGCTATTCACCAAATGATTACTACTGTAAATTTTGCCCGCGAAAATAAATTTATATCTTGGTATGTTGGCGGTTTAAATTTTCAGGTTGAGCATCACTTGTTTCCAAACATTTGCCACGTTCATTACCCGCAAATTTCGGCTATAGTAGAACAAACCGCTAAAGAATTTAATGTACCCTATTTATGCGCTCCAACTTTAAAAGATGCGATAGGCTCGCACATGCGCCAGCTTAAAAAATTTGGCTATACGTTTAATCTCGATCTTGCAAAAATGTAAAAGCGCAGGTGTTTATACCTACGCTTTATTAGTTGATCTTTAGTTTTGCTCAACAAAATGCGGTAATGATTTACCAATTATCTCGCTCCATCCGGCTTCAAAATTAGTTCTTGCAAAATCTTTATTAGTTGAAGGAAAAGTTTCTAAACCCGTATGCGTTAATTTTATTTTAGTTTTTTCTCCTTCTTTAAATAATTCAAAAGTAACCAACGATTTGCCTTCATACCCTTTATATGCCCAGCTGTAAGTTAGTTTTTTATTGAGAATAGCTTCGGTTATTTTACATTGGTGAATATATTGTGCCCCATCGGATGGGCCACCTGTAAATTCAAATTCAAAGCCAACTTCGGGTTTAAATTCTGCAAGGTCAAAATACCAGTGTTTCATTTCTTCTTTATTACTTATCGCTTTCCATACTTTTTCTATAGGTGCATTTAAAATTCTTTCAATGGTGAACGCTTGATTTTTCATATTGCTTTTATTTTAATTGATTAAATAAATAATTTTCGAGTTTTTCCACATTTTCTTTCATACCGTTATCTGCTTTAAATACTTTAATTACTGTTTGTAATTCTTCAGGTTTTTCAAATGTCATTTGCCAGTAAAGCATGGTTTTATTTCCTTCGGGCTTAAACATAACTGTAGTTATAAAATTTGGGTTGAAATGCTCAAACACAATACGCTCGTGTTTTATGATCTCCCTAAAAATGCTTCTGTTATTGTAATCTTTGCCATCGGGTCCGTGCATTACAAATTTCCATTCACCACCTGGCTTAATATCCATGGTATATATAGTATTAGTAAAACCGTTGGGGCCCCACCATTGTGCAATGTGTTCAGGTTCTGTCCACACTTTCCAAACTAATTCAATTGGAGCGTTTAATAAGCGCGACATTTTTAGTTCTTGATCATCTATATTGTTCATATTTTCTTACGTTTTTTAAGATTTATTTCTTTTTTTTCTTTAATTTTTTTGAAGGCTTACTTTGTAATTTATCAAGATAAATTTCCAGTGCGTCCAGTTTGGAGTTCCAGAATTTTTTGTACTGCTCAACCCATTCATTTACTTCCGATAATTTATTTAGTTGGGCTGAACAATAACGTTCGCGGCCTTCCTGTTTAATAGTTATGAGTCCACACTCTGTTAGTATTTTAATATGTTTACTAATTGCAGGACGGCTAATTTTAAATTCGTCTGCCACTTGGTTAAGGTTAAGGCTTTTATTGGCCAATAAACCTATAATGGCACGGCGGTTAGGATCGGCTATTGCCTGAAAAACATCTCTTCTCATTTTTATACGTAACTGTTCGGTTACAAATATATATGTAACTATTTGGTTACGCAAATTTATTTTCAACAAAGTAAAATAATAGCAGTTTCAACGGGGTATAAATATTATTTATACATTTGGCAATATGAAAGTGTTTACCTGTTTTATTTTACTTCTTTTTTGTTCGTTTAAAGACGATCAGGATTGCATAGACCTTTCGCATACAAAGTTTATTTCGGTTAATTGTAATGATGCTGATTGTTTTAGGATCATTGCCAAATGTAAATTCAGAAAATTTAAAATAAATATTTCAGACAGAAAAGGGAAGGAACTATTGGAGTTTGAATCTAAAGGTCAGGATATTGAAGATATAAATACTTATATGAATAATTTGCGAACTACAGATGATCTTGAAAGCGATACTTATTACGCAAAATTATCGGCTTATACTTATACCGATACACTTGTAAATAATTTTATATTCAGTCTTTTTAAGAATGTAAAGATCAAATAAAATTATTTTTCTGCGGAGACTGAGGGATTCGAACCCTCGATACACTTGCGCGTATACAAACTTTCCAGGCTTGCTCGTTCGACCACTCTGACAAGTCTCCTTAATTTAAGAAAGTAAAAGTAATCTATTTTTCTAAATTCTTACATAAGTATCTGTAATCCTGCTAAAAAAAGCAATTTATCATTAATATTTTTTTGTATTTTTAATCTACTATCAAAAAGAACGGAGTACAATTACCAATAAGCTGGTAATTTTAAGTGATAGATAATTTAATTTATTTCAATGTCGATAATTCCTGTTCATGATCTTATGATCAAAGATCTTCAGTATGCTGAATTTGATATTATTCCTTTGAATGGATTGGGTAAGCGTAATTATGATGGTGTTATTCCGCATCGCCATAATTTTTATGAATTTTTTGTTTTTACGGAAGGTGGTGGTATTCATGAATTAGATTTTAATGATCATAAAATAAAAGCCAATTCTTTACATTTTGTTTCACCCACACAGGTGCATAAATTAAAAATAAATAAATCAAAAGGATTTGTATTGTGTTTTACAGGCGATATTATTCCTTTTAGAAATAAGAACGAGAATTTCGCTTCTCATTTTCCTTTTTACGACCTTAATTCCCCTCAACCTTATTTACAGGTTTCTGAAAAATTATTTCAGGATATCGTTCAACTTGTTAATTCAATTTATGATACTTTTAATTCAGATCATCCTTTTAAAATTGATATGATAAGATCTTACCTGAATATAATTTTATTAAAAGTAAAACAGTTTTTTATTGAACAAAGCCAAGGCGATGATAATAAAACCACTAATAGGGATACAAGGGTGATGGAGTTTATAAAGTTGATCGATAAACAATATGCCGATCAGTTAACTGTGCAACAGTATTCTGAAAAACTTAAGCTCTCGCCAAATTATTTAAATGCTTTGTGCAAAAAAGAAACCGGTAAAAGCGCCATTCATTTAGTTCATGAGCGAATAGTATTAGAAGCAAAACGGTTATTATATAGTACAAACCTCAGTGTAAAAGAAATTTCATTTGCACTTAACTTCGAAGACGTTGCTTATTTTAATCGCTTTTTTAAAAAGAATATGGCACTTACACCACTAGAATACCGCCAACAATTGACAAATAGTTGAAAAGTGCAATACCTGTAGTGTTTTGTATGTTAAATCTGTTCCTCATTTTATTACATTTGTTTTACAAACTATTTTTATGAGAACAAATTATTTTAGCTTAGGCATATTTTTAATTGTAATTATTTTATTAACCTCACAATTCAAATCAAAATATCAGAATGGTCCTCCGGCAGGTGTATCGGGTTCGCCAGGTGATGCGGCAACTTGCACAGCTTGTCACGGTGGTTCTGCACCAAGTACACCTGACTTAATTACGTCAGATATTCCGGTAACAGGCTATGTTCCCGGTGCTATTTATAATATGACGGCTACTGTATCTCACCCTACATTTAATAAATTTGGTTTCCAGATATCACCGCAAAATACAACAGGTCAGCAAAAAGGAACATTAATAGTAACTGATGCAACTAGAACTCAACTAACCGGTGGTACAAAATATATTATACATAAAACTGCAGGTACGGCTGGCACATCAAATTCTAATACATGGACATTTCAATGGAAGGCTCCGGCAGCTGGCAGCGGTAATGTAACTTTTTACGGTGCTTTCCTTAAAGCCAATGCAAATGGCCAAAGCAGCGGCGATGCCGTAACTGTTTCACAATTGTCCGTTACTGAAGAGCTGGGTGCAGGAATAAATACAGTTGTTACTGAAACCCAAGATTGGAAGGTATACCCAATGCCTTGCAGCAATGAATTAAATATTTCTCTTGTAAATAACTCTGCTCAAAAAGTAAGGATCATGATTCGAAGCCTGGATGGTAAGATCATTAGCCAGGATGTTTTAAATAATACTAACGGTTCTTTAAAATTAAATACAGCTCAATTAGCAACTGGTGTTTATATGCTTACCGTTTTTGAAGAAAACAGGGCTATAAGTAAAAAAATAGTAAAACTGTAATTTTATTTTTTACTACTTAACACATCTATCGCTTTTAAGATCGAATTATCGTTTTGATTTAAAATAGGGTAGTAAGCATCTTTATCAAATAAATTACGTCCTATCAATGCTTTTAATATCTGGTCAAAGCCTTTTTCGTTTCCGGTAATATGTATACTGCTTACTTTTTTTGCTTCAAGGTAACTGTTCATTTCGCTTATTTCGTTTTTAGAAATCTTATAATTTACAACAAAATCGGCAGCTGTTTTATAAGAGCTTAAAAATTTGCTTCTGTATTTATCTGCAAATTCAAATGCAAACGAATTTAATGCACCACTGTAAAATAAACGGTTAACAACAGGGCTATATTTTACACTGTCTAGCGGTACAAAAATATCCGGTACAATACCACCACCACCATAAACAATTTTACCACCCGGTGTTTTAAATTGCTTGCTCTTATCAACTTTTATACTGTCAAAACTATACAACTCACCATGTTCGTAGCGTGCATACTCTTCATTATAATAATCATCTAAACTTTTATTATATGGTTTTTGAATGCAGCGGCCGGTTGGTGTGTAATAGCGTGCAATGGTTAGGCGCACAGCCGATCCGTCTGAAAGATCTATCTGGTCCTGTACCAAACCTTTGCCAAAGCTTCTGCGGCCAATAATAGTGGCACGGTCATTATCCTGCAAAGCACCGGCAACAATTTCACTGGCACTGGCGCTGCCTTCGTCAATTAAAACGGCCATTTCATTATTTTCAAAACCGCCGCGCGATGATGCGTTGTAAACTTTTTTAGGATGCGCTTTTCCTTCGGTATAAACAATTTGTAAGCCGTCCATTAAAAACTCGTCAGCTAGTTCAACAGCAGTTCTTAAAAAGCCACCGCCATTGCCACGCAGGTCTAATATTAATTTTTTCATACCTTGTTTTGATAAGGCATTAAATGCATCTAAAAACTCGTCGTAGGTTGTATTTGCAAAGCGGCTTATTTTTATATAGCCAATACCCGGTTTTACAAGATAAGCAATATCAAGACTGTATAAAGGAATTTTACCACGTGTAATTTTAAAATCAATGGTTTTTTTTATACCACTGCGTAAAATACTAACGTTTACCGTACTGCCGCTTTTGCCACGTAATTTATCAAAAACATCTTTGCTTGTAATTTTTTTACCTGTAATATTTTTGCCATCCACTTTAATTAATTTATCGCCGGCCTTTATGCCCAGTTTTTCAGATGGTCCGCCAATTATAGGGTTTAAAACACGTATAGTATCGTTAATAATATTAAACTCAATGCCTACACCATCAAATTCTCCTTCTAAAGGTTCGTTAACAGCGCTAAATTCCGACGCGGGAATAAAATCACTGTGCGGATCAAGGCTTTTTAACATCGATGTAATGGTCTTGTTTTCCAGTTGTGTTCTGTTAACAGTATCCACATATTGTAATTCAATATAATCCAGTAAATTATTTATTTTATTACCGTTATTCTTTTTAGTAAGCGGTGTTTGTAAACCCGAAAAATTGGCGTTAAATGTAAAATAGTAACCAATTCCAACTCCAAGAGCAAGAATAAGAGCAAAGTACAAAGGCATTAAAGGATTAAACTTTTTTTGTGAGTTTTCTTCCGGTGTATTTTCTGTCATCAACACAATCTATTTCGTATTTTTGTATTAAGTCTCAAATGTAATTAATTAGTGGCTTTCATTTTAAATTATAACGTATTTTAATAAAAATGAATTTTAAAAATATACTTTTAATAGCATTTGTATCTTCACTTTTGTTTTTAGCTTGTAAAAAGAAAACACAAAATCCGGTTACAGACCATCCGGTACCTTATGTGCCGCTTGATATGACTATTTATCCAAACGATCCTTTGTACTTTAAAATTCAGGCTATAGGTGGTTGGATGTATGTAAATGGAGGCATTAACGGCCTTATTGTGTATCGTAAATCCCAGCAGGAATTTGTTGCCTTAGAGCGTACTTCATCTTATTTACCCGATAATCCTTCGGCAAAAGCCAAAGTAATGTCAGATAACTTTACGTTAAGAGATACAATCAGCGATTCACGCTGGCAGATTTATGATGGAACAGTTACCAATGGGCCGGCAACATGGGCTTTGCGGGCATATGGCACTACTTACGATGGAAATGCTTTGCGTATCAGGAATTGATCTTTTTTTTGTTTTCGGTTACAGCGCTTGTCGTTCCTGTTTTCCAGCTTGTAGTATTTATTAAATGCAGAATATCTTTTTTAATAAAATCAACCACAATTCTTAGCGAATCAATATTTGGTATACTGTTAAAATAAAGCGCACCTCGTAAAAAATGGCGGGTGCTATCGGTTAAATAAAACTGAACTGATGAGGCCGTGTTACCTTCAATATCAAATACCAAACCGTAAACTTTAGCGCTATCACGTATCACAGCAATTTCATCAAGGCCCGTTGCTTTAACCTGGTGTTTATTTGCAAAATTATGCGAGTCTTCAAGGTAAGTAGCAATATTCTTATTTACCTCTTTGTAGCTTAAATGCACCGTTGCTTTGTATTTGGGAAACTCAAGGTTTAACCAGCAGGGCTCGGCACCATTGTGCTTATCTTGTTTCATTTGAGCGTAAACCGGTATTTCAAATTTATACGGGCAAATGCTATCATAAACCCTGTATTTTTTTTCAGGAAAATTAATACGAAAATAGCCTCTTGGCTTTGGCGAAAAAATTTCTTCGCCCTCGTCGCAGCTCACAAATGCAGCACTTAACGCAATAATCAAAATAAAAAAAACAGTTTTACGGTTTATTATCATAGCTACAAAAATAAATATCTGTATTAATTATAACGCAATACTTAAATTTTGTTTTAATTTTCTATTGTTAATAAGGCAAACCCGCGCTGTCAAGGTTATCTAAATTGGCGTTAGAGTCAAAACCCTTAATATCATTAGCTGTGCCTTCTTTGCGTTGTAGTATCACAAAACTTTCGCAGTTAATTTCGGTAATTTGTTTTTTAGCACCATCTTTATCATTCCATTGGCGGGTTTGTATCTTTCCCTCAATATAAACCTGTGTGCCTTTTTTTAGCAATTTATGTGCACTCTCCGCCAGGGTACGCCAAATAACAATATTATGCCATTCTGTTTGTTCAATACGGTTACCATTCTTGTCTTTATAAGCATCGGTAGTTGCTAAACTAAAGTGAGTACGCGCAATATTACCTTCCAGGTACTTAATTTCCGGGTCTTTACCCAAATGTCCAACCAAAATAACTTTATTAACTCCTGCCATTTTCTTTTTTCTTTTAAAATTTGCTTAAAATTAAGCTTAACAAAAGGCAAAACATATTATTTTGGCCTTGCCATTGTTAAAAACAAGAGCAAAGTTTTCAACAATGGCCGGGCTTTTCGCTTCAAGTCCTCGCTAAGGGTTTTCTTTTAAAACCCTTATGCTGTGGGCTTTTCACTTCAATCCCTAAGGCTGTGTTTATGTTAACAGCGTAGTATTTCAAATTTATTTTAGCCAAAAAAGTTAAAATAAATTTTGCGGATAGAAAAAGAGTAATTATCTTTGCCGTCCCGTTTTTTGAGTGCGAATGTTGTAGGAGCGATTAGGATTAAAAAAAAGATTAATTTTTTTTAAAATAAATTTGGAGGTAATAAAAAGTATATGTAC
>JAEUTP010000028.1 GCA_016787705.1 Bacteroidia bacterium
GGCGTTTTGAACCGTATTAATTTTTTCGGCAACGAGGTCGGGAATTTGAATGTCAAAATACTTTTCCCATTCCATTAATAATTCTACACTGTCAAGTCCCATATTTTTGTCTTGCGGAATGTCCGCTTATTACCCCTAACGTTTTGGAGCTTTGCGTTCGGCGGGCTTTGAAACACTCTGCTTTCTAAACGCACAATGTTTATTAGTTGCCGAACTACTGTACTCTTTTTTGCTTACATGAAAATACAACTTTCTGCGTAGCAGGCAAAATTGTAAGCAAAAAACTTATACGTCCACCCGCTGACGCAAAGGTGCTGTTATGTTTCAGTGCGCCCTACTTAGTTTACACAGAGGTACGTGTCCGCCGAACTAAGCGGTTATGTGTCTTTGCGGTTAGTTGGTTACCGAATGTTTCTTTGGAACACAGTTTTTAGTTTTTACTGCGCGATAGGGAAGGCAATTTGAAAAATTGCTTGTTCTAATAACCACACAGGCGGGGAGGAAATTTTGAAAGCTTATTTGGCGCAAAAATAAATTACTTCCTTTAAAAAGAAGCGACCAAATGGGCTTGCAAAATGTGCGGCTGTTTTTACACAGGTCTGTACACTTAGGTCTATGCACACAGGTCAGCAAATTGTGGCGGTTTAGTTGTCTATGCGGTTAGGTCGATATGCATTTAGGTCGACGGTAGCTAGTTTTACTTTTTTACCTGCTAGTTCTATTGTCACACCTGCTAGTTCTAAAGTTACACTAGCTTGTTTTATTATTACAGTAGCAAGAAATACTTTTGCACCTCCAAATTATAAGGTTGTACCCACGAGTTCTAAAGTTACATCTTCGAGTTCTAAGGTTGCAGTAGCTCGTTCTAATTTTACACTTCCGAGTTCTAAGAATAGGGAAACGTGTTTTGCTTTTTATCCTTGTTTCTTTGGGGCTGTCCAATAAACTGTGTAAACAAAAGAAAGGGTAGCCGTTTGGCTACCCTTGTCGTTTTTGATGATTTTAAAAGTTTATTTCTTAACGACTTTAACAAACTTTATGGCACTTACTTGCCCGTATTCTGCGCTTGTTGCTCCAAATTTTCCTTTGATGTAAGCCTTTACTGCTTTTGCTAATACGATTAACGCATCGGGGTTTTCGTAAAGGATTTTGTTTCGGGCAATTCTTGCGTTACTTACTTTGGCATAACTTGTATAAGCAGCAGTATTTACAGTTTTTAAGTTGGCTAACAAGGTTTGTAATGTTGCTACTTTTAATGCTGTTTCTGTTGGGTTATACGCAGGAACCGAAGCTAATAATTTGATAATCTTATCATAGTGTTCAATAAGATTATCGAAACTTTGTTGAGATACCGAAACTGTTTTCTTTACCGGTAAAGTAGTTTTGTTTGCTATATCTTCACTAGGGTCGGTAACAATTCCTGCATCCGCCTTAGTTAATTTAGAACCTTGTACTTTAGCGTTGATTGTTTTAAAGTCCTTAATTGTTTGTTCGGTTGCACCAACTGACATTAATGTATTTAATAAACGAGTTGATAAACCTTTTAAGGGTTCAAAAGCAATCTCTCTGCTGTTTGTTGCATTTTTCCAACCGTTGTATTCGTTTTTAACGTTTGTTAATGCTGTTTGCGCATTGGTAAGAACGGTTTGTAAATTGGTAATTGCTAAACTTGGATTTGATGGTGTATAGTTTGTGCCATACGTTACTAATATAGCAATTAAGTGATCGAAATTAGCGGTGTTTTTTGCGTGACCGCTTTCTATATAAGTTGACATGATTTTTAAATTTAATTTGTGAATTTATTTTTATCGGTGTTCTGCTTTACTTTAAGAAAGCGAGCAAGGAAGAGAAAGAGTTCGGGTGATTCTTTTTTCTTTTTGTGTTTTCAATATATCCGATTTTTAAGATTTAGGATATATAACGAACGATTATGCCAAACGATATATTAGGATTCTAAAGTTTTGTTAAAACAAATAAGCCACTTTGTAAGTGGCTTGATTTTGAGAATAAGTGGTAAAGCAACGGCCTCTTAATTTATACCTGACCAAATAGAGATAAGCAACAAAGCATTAAGAAAAGGATTGATTTAATGATCGGAAGAAATTAATCTGCTATTTCTTTTTATATCTGAGCATACTACGTGTATAGGCTCCAAAACAACCAAAGCCACCTTGTACATTGGAGTACATGAGGGTTGGTTCGGCAGGAGGAGGAAAACTGATTCCTACCCCTGAGTAATTTTTAAGCGACTTATAAAAATTGTAATACGTTTGGCTACAATTATAAAGAAAGACATCATAATACTCAGTAGAATAATACTGAGTAGAATCAGTTTGATAAAACTTACCAGCCAAAGAACTACTTTCTCCATTATGATTCAGATCGCTATATAGCTCATTAATTTGCGTATCGTTAATTATTGTATCAGTTTGACCATTGTAAACAAAACAATGTGATGCAGCTATTCTGTAATAATTTACGCTATTAGCTTCATCGGTAAAAAAGGCTTTTATTCTATCGCCTGTTTGGTAATTTTCAGTAATGGTTTCTACTGTTACTGTGTTTATGGGAACGGCTGTGAAGGGCACTTGTGTTTCCGCTGTTGCTACATCACCATTGATTGTTGTTACCGTCATTTTATAAGCTTGCCCGGGTACAATAGGATACGAATTTGTTTTTAATTCGTAATATCCAGTATTTTGATTAAAAATAAGTTGTGCTGTTCCTTGCGCACTGCTGATCTTTACGGCCGCATCGGAAACCGCCGCCAGGATATCTATTTGATCGCTGCCAAATAAAGGCGAAGACGACATTAATTTTAAACGGATTACGGAGTCTGTAGGGCATATATACGAATATATCACAGGCAACGATTTTGTTTCGGGTAATTCTACCATCGCTTCTTTTGTACATGACGGAAACAAAAAGAAACAATTTATTAGTAATATGAAATATATTCTCATCATTTAAAATTTATAGCTCCATGAAACACTTGGTAAAATTGGAAACAAAGATGCTTGCATCAATTTGTTCTTCTTTGAGTTTTGGTCGTAATTTATATAATAGAAGTACGGATTTTGACGACTGTAAACATTATAGATACTAAATTCAAAAGAGCGAACACATCGCTTTAATTTTTTATGGAACTGGATGCCAATATCCATTCGATGATATGGAGACATGCGAAAAGAATTCTTTTTTCCATAATCACCAGCTACGCTGTAAGGCCAAATGCCGTTAGGACTAGGTTGTGATTGTTGTGCGCCTGGAACAGCATGTTGCTCGACTCCATAAGAAGCAATCGGTAAAGTAATCGCGTTTCCTGTACCATATACCCAAGTTGCAGAAAGAGTGATGTGATCGTTTATTTTATAGATGCCAACAACAGAAATGTCATGTCTTCTGTCATAACGTGCCGCGAACCTTTCACCAAAGTTCAATGAATCAAATTGTAACCAAGTCCACGATAAGGTGTAACCAATCCATCCAGTAAATTTTCCAACTTTTTTTTGGATTAAAAACTCAGCGCCATAACTTAAACCAGTACCTGAAACAACTTTGGTTTGCCAATCGTTTTGTGTTTCGGCATTGCTATTATCACCTACATTCAAAAAGTTTGCTCCTTCCTTGTAGTTCAATACATTTTTCATCCATTTGTAATAACCTTCAACGGTAATGGTTACATTTTTGCTAGGTAAGTCCTTCGCTAAACCTAGAGCTACTTGTTGCGATTGCTGTGGTTTTACTTTGTTGGTCGCGGGCACCCA
Organism: Bacteroidia bacterium; assembly: GCA_016787705.1. Lineage (GTDB taxonomy): Bacteria > Bacteroidota > Bacteroidia > B-17B0 > Aurantibacillaceae > Aurantibacillus. The sequence goes on from JAEUTP010000028.1 coordinate 3,768, forward strand.
TAAATCTGTTGGTAGCCCAATACCTGTACTAGATAATAGGTGTAAATATTGATTCATCATAGCATAGGAGCCTTTCAATGAGAAATCGTTTCCTAACAAATATCTTAAGCTCGCTCTTGGTTCAGGATTAAAGAAATTATTTCCCTTACTTGAGAAAGCAGAAAGTCGGAAACCAATATTCATTTTAAGTTTGGAAGTCATTCTCCAATCATCTTCAATAAAAATTCCTCCTTCATAGGTGTCAACGGCCAATGCTTTGCTATTTAACTCACTAGTTGGATCGGAAGCTTTGATAACTAAAGCTTGAGGAATGAAATGATGCCAAGTTGCATTGGCGCCAAACCTGATATAATGATTAGGTGCGGGTATAAAGTCAAAATTGTATTTTGCACCAAAGTCACGGATGTTAGATACATATTTCATATTGTAATAATCACTTCCGTATTTTTCCTGATTCTCAATTCCTAATTTATAATTAGTGAAAATAAACGAGAGGTTTGAAAATAACCGATTATTGAATAAGTGATTCCATCTCAAAGTGCTTGTTGCATTGCCCCAATTAATTCCAGACATGCTTTCTGAATCCGCCGTCTTTCTTTTCAAATAGAATTTATCTTGGCCAAAATATCCGCTTAAATACAATCGATTTTTATCATTAAATACGTAATTTATTTTTGCATTTATGTCATAAAAGTAATATCCCAATTTTCCATCTTTGGGAAGAAAAGGAGCAACAAGCGCATCTATGTATGTTCTTCTACCCGATATAAGAAATGAACATTTGTTTTTGATAATTGGACCTTCTAGCGTTAAACGAGCAGCAATAAGGCCAATACCAGCCTCTCCATGAATCTTTTCTTTATTGCCATCTTTCATTTGAAGATCAATTACAGACGAAAGCCTACCTCCGTATCTTGCAGGAAAACCTCCTTTGATTAACTCCACACTTTTTAACGCATCACCATTAAATACAGAAAAGAAACCAAATAAATGATTAGCATTGTATACTGGAGCTTCGTCCAAAATAATTAAGTTTTGATCGGGACCACCGCCACGAACGTAAATACCTGTACTTCCTTCACTTCCCTTTTGCACACCTGGCATTAATTGAATTACTTTTAAAACATCCTTTTCTCCCATTAAAGCGGGAATTTGTTTAATCTGTTCGATAGGTATGTCAACGCTACTCATTTGAGTTTCTTCGCTTATCTTTCTAGTTTGTTCAGCACTTACAGTAACTTCCTGAAGGTCTTCAGCTCCCAGTTCAACATTGAAACTTATATTTTTATCCAAATAGAAACTGATTTTTTTTGCTTTAAAACCGACATAACTAAAAATCACTTCAACTGAATCTTTTGGTAATGTAATAGAGTAGAAACCGTAATTATTTGAAGCTGTTCCAGCTTTTAATTTTGGAACGTAAACTGTAACGCCTGGAAGATTTTCCTTACTTCCTTTTTCGCTTATATAACCGCTTATCGTAAATTTATTTTGCGCATAAATACCCTGAAAGAGCATTAAAAATAAAAACAGATAACGGATTTTTAAGATCATTATGACTAAACGTTACATATTCATTTTTATTGTGAAATCGCTGTTATTAGAACAATTTTCATATGACAATTTCGTTAATTAGTAATGAAAAAGCTTTTCTTTTTTTGTGTGATGTTAATCATTTACCTTGATGTTTGGTCTCAGGGTAAATTAAAACCTCAATGTAAATTTGGGCTTAAATTAGGTTTAGGAATGAATACTATTACGGGCTTTCCCTTAAAAACTCATCCAAAACCTGCCTTGATGGGTGGAATGTGGGTTCAGATAAAAATAAGTAAAAGTTGGACCATGCAGGCTGAACTATATGAACTTGGGAAAGGAACTGGTGGAGGCCGTCGAGGTTATGGCGATTATTTATTACGCCTCTCTTACTTTGAAGTCCCGATCCTCTTTCAATATAACAAGAAAAAGGGTTACGTTGAATTTGGTCCCGCATTAGCAGCATTGGTTAATACCGGGGAATATACTGACAGAGCAGCGTTCCCTTTTCAAACAGACCTTTATCCCTTTAGTAATAAAGACTTCACATTTAATCTGGGTGCAGGTTTCGTAGTTAAAGAAAAATGGTTTGTAGGATTGCGATTGAGCCACTCCCTTCTTCCTGTTCGAAAACAATTACCGGGAGCTTCTCATCAAGTTTACAATAGAAGTATAGTTCTTATGGTTAGCCGTCAAATAAGCTTTAAAGCCTCAAGAAACAAACAATCGGAAGGCATCGAGTAAAATGGCAGTAAGTACTTTGTCTAGGTTACTTCACTACCATGCTGCCGCAGGCTTGCACCGTGACTGAGTGGAACGAGAGGTGCAAAGCACACAAGTGTTATTGTGATAACAATAACTTTTGTGACCTTATTAGAAGTGAAAGCGGATGAACAAAATGCCGTGATTGTCTGAACGCATTTTGTTTATTGGCTGAAACTTTTCCGTTAGGGATAGAAGCGGTTATCCTTTTTATAGCAAAGAATGTGCGAAAGAATAAAAAGATAAAAGCGAATAGCGCGGACCGAAGGGAACGGCATAATATTTTTGATAGTAACAAATATTTTAGTTATTTTTAGTGTGCAATGTTGAAAGACATTGAAATCACGGTGTGGTGGAACGGTAGACACGTTGGTTTGTCAAACCAATGCCTAAAAGCGTACGGGTTCGAGTCCCGTTACCGATTATTATCTCTTTATAAGAGTCAAAATATAAAAGCCCCCTTAATTATTTAAGAGGGCTTTCTTTTAATTTAATTTTTATTTATATTTTATCTATAGCTAATTCTTTAGCAATGCTATTATATAAATTCGTAAAATCATTAATAAAAACATCAACATCTAATTTATTTGTACCTCTCCATGGATTTATTACTTTACTAGCATTTGTTCCCCATCTTTTAGTTGAATAATGATATTTAAACCAATCCTTTGCCTTCTCTCTCTTTTCCATAATCTCTTCGTAAGTGAAGTCTTTAAAACATACTTGTTTATTATAATGTGGATTTATTGACTTCCATAAAGGGTCTTCATCGTCTAGTTCATACAAATAGGTAGCTAAAAGTCTTTCGGGAGAATTTTTAGATGGAAGAAGAATAATGTTTTTTATCTTTTCAATTTTTGAAGACTCCTTTGGCTTAGTTCTAACATCTCCATCAAGAATTATAATAGAATTTGGAAAACTAAAAGTGGGTACTTTTCTCAATGCTAGCTCAATTAGGCTTGAATCGGGTAATGTACAATCTACAAAGTTTAAGTTTTTAGCTTTGCCTTTTAATAAAGCTTTTGTAAAAATAACACCCTCTTTGTCTTCAGTATATACATCTATTCTAGATCTATTCTTGTTATCTTCATCTGTTGCGTTTAAACGATGCTTTATTGTATTGAAAGTAACATCATTTATTATTTTTACTTTTTTGTTGAGTTTTTCTAAAAAAAGAACTTTAATTTGATCTTTTGTTGCAATATGTTTCGTAAGATCTTTTTGCAATTCACATGCAAATTCTAAAATTGAAAGAGAATGTGTTGTTAGAATTATTTGAATATTAAAAGAAGATGCAAATTTCCGAAGTTCTTTGATTAATTTTATTTGAGAAGCTGGATAAAAAGTTGCATCTAGTTCATCAATAGCAAGAATGCCACCTTTATAATCACTTTTATATTTTTCTTTTAATCTTCTGAAGGATAAAATAGCTAATAAAATCTTACCTAAATTATCTTGACCAGCAGAATTTTGTTTCCAGTCATACTCATCAGTATTAATGCCAACAGTATTTTTATTTGCACTTATTAAATAATTACTTTTATTTAATTTATCTTGTGATATTAAAATTTTATTGTGCCATTGTTTATACAATACATCTTCTTCTTCAGTTAAATTTAATGATGAGCTGATTTTTAACTTATTATCCTCGCCAATAGGAAGTAATCTTTTTAAACTTAAATATATAACTGGTAATTGAATGTAGCCTGATCCCGCGCCTTTATTTCCTTTTTTCCAAAACCTAATTTTTGTCCCTCTTTTAATACTTTCTAAAACAAATGGATTGGTTTCATTATGAAGATGTAAGGCCCATTCGTGTGATTTAACCGTGTCGAATTTATCAGATAATTTAAATTTTTCGCTAAAAGCGGATTTAAATGATCCACCACATAAGGGCTTCTCTGCTTTCATTAAATTGCCTTTGTCAGTAATCGTAAAAGGTTGACTAAGCATTCCAAGAATTGTCGTTTTTTGAGTGCCATTCTGACCAGCGATAATAGTTAATTGACTCCCAAGACTAAATGAAATTTCATCAAACCCTCTAAATTTTTTTATATCAATTTTTTTTATAATCATTTAATGAAATTTAAAAATTAAATAGCTTTAATTATGCGTTTACTAAAGACTTCATTCCTTCTTCTATATGTATTAAAGAACATTTAGAAGGTAGTTTTAATTTATCTGAAAATACAAATACTTCTTTGCCTTTGTATACTTTTGCAACGCTGTATTGCAAATCATAAAGAAAGTGCCTTCTTCGTTGATATAATTTAACTATATCTTCAACACCGTCATAGGAAAGAACCCATTTATGTTTAATTTCTCTTTGAATAGTTTTAGCTAGACGAGCGTGGTCGCTTTTATTATATGCATTCAAATATAACTCACTTCCTTTTTCATAGTAAGGAGGGTCAAGATATACTAAAGTGTCCTTAGGTAAATTTGGAATGTAGTTTTCTATATAGTATTCGGCGTCAAAGTTAGTTATTGAAATCTTATCCTTATATCGAACTATTGACTCTATTCTTCTAATTAAATCATCTTTTGAAAAACGTGCGTCCATTTTATAATTACCTGTTTGGTCATATCCACCGATAACTCCTGCTGCTAATACCCCTGAACGGTTACATCTGTTTAAATAAAACACACTGAACCCAAGTTCTAATATTTTTCTTTTATCACATTTTTGAACTACGGCTTTCCTAATTCTCCATTCCTCCACTGTCATCGACGCAGATGAAATTAAGCGACATAATTCTTCTGTTTTATTTAATACACAATACCAAAAAGCATAAATACCAAAATCAGAATCATTAAGATGAATATGTTCTACATTATTAGAAAGAAGCAAATTAATTGCCACGCCTGCACCACCAGCATATGGCTCTACATAATGCCCCTTAATTTTGTTGGCCTCTAGAATTTCAATAATGAATGGAGTTAGACGCTGTTTCCCTCCTGGGTATCTTAATGGTGTCTTAAATTTACTCATATTTTAAATATTCATTGCTTCTAGCAAAGGAAACACATTCCCAAACAATGTGCAAATATCTGATGGTTGAACTGAGAACTTTTCATTGTGTACAAGTTGATTCATTGACCTAACTGATAAAATACCTTCTGCTCTTGTTATCTCAGTTGTTGCGCCATGAAGTACTTTTACCTTTATTTGATCTTTATTATTATTTGTCAAGTGCTTATTTACATCTCTTAATAAATCTGCTAGAGACTTATCTGATGGTTTTTTTCCAGAACCAGCTTTAGGTATTGTTTTTAGACTGATTCCATTCTCATCACAATATAGTTTTGCAGAAATCTCAAAAGCACTTCTTAATAGAAAGCAAAAGGCAATCGGATTTTTTGTAATCGATAATGTGATTAACTCATTTTTTAATGTAACAACCTTTGGCCTACCAGTCTTCGGTTTGAACTTTTTCAATGTACCAACAACTTCTCTTGGGTCATTAATTGCATATGATTTAGGAGTTGCTTTTGCTGTACCTTTTTTTGCTTGAGCAGTTGCTGTTGCAGAAGAATTATTTGAAGTTGATTGTGAAGTACCGGTATTTGCTCCGCCGCCAGCAGCATTACTTGATGAATTAGAATTACCACTATTGCTATTTGCCTGGGTATTATTAGATGTTGATTGTGTCGCTTGAGGTAGCGGTTTTGCGCCATACTTAGTTACATACTTTTCTGTTTCATTTCTAAAATCTCTTGTATGCACTTCCTGAACTCCAACATCGTACATCAAATTTTCTAAGTCAGATGCATATTTAGTCTTGGGATAATCCTTAACTAAATCTGCCACGCTTTTATAACCTAATCTTGCAAATAAATGTCTTAATCCTTCGTCTAATACAGTTAGATTATAATCTCCAGCCCAGCGCTCTTTTTGAAGCCCATTTGCATTTTGTCCATGTTTCAAATACTTTTCAAGTAAATCTAATGCTGGCTCTTGAACTTTATTTACTTCTCGATTATGTCTTGCTGTTGCTATTGATGCCCACTTATCTCTTGCAGCTAATTCCCCTTTACCATGGGCTAATGAAATGATTTTATCAATAGTGTTTTTTTCGCTAGGCTTATATATTGAACATGGAACTTGAAGGTTTTCGTTTTTCCATTCATCGGATAGTTTTTTAATGGAACTAAGAAGGTCTTCTCTAATACTAAACTTCTTTGCGTCAATTAAACCATGAATTATTTTCAAACAAGCGATTCTTCGGTTACCTTCCATGACAGTATATTTACTGTTTTCTTCTAGAAGAATGATGTTTTCCGTAGGCAAATAACCATCCGTGATTATACTTTCCATTACGCCATAAAATTTATTTGCGTTAATGGAAATCATAGCTTTTATAGCATCAACTTCATTTTTTTGTGGAACAGTACGATAATTTTTTAAATCAAGGTTAAGTTTACTTACCTCTATTTTAGCACTTTTAGACATAAATGATATGGTTTGAAAATAAGATTAAATATAGTAAAAATAAGTATCATATGTCTATGGGTGTTAATACGTATTGGCAGGCGTTATATTATATAGATAGATACCATACGCCTGTGGCTATGCGCTTTTGACTGAGCGGACGCGAGATGCGCAAAATAGCCCGCCAGTTGGCGGGCACCGATTTGTTGAGGGGAGGAATTTAGCTTATTTGTTTTTTGCCTGTCTTTTGCAAAAAGCAAATGTGCTAAATTGAGGACAGCCAAAACGGGTTTGGAAAACCCGAAAAAGAGGGGAGGAGAGTAAAAACTAAAAACCGTTTCAAGTTTCCTAAACTGTTGCTATGAAACCCTGTTCTTGTCGGCACGTACCTTTTTTGAAACCGAAAAGATTGTTGTCTGCGGTAAAATTGTCTTTGGAATTGTCACTGGGCGCATTGAACATAACGTTTTGCGAATTTGCCCAGTGCGGCTTTCGAAGCTTCCTGTGTCTATACCCACAAATGTTTATATCGAAGATAACTGTTTTTTAGCGAGCCACAAAAAAGGTCTGCGAAGCAGGCAATTTGTCCGTGCGCGAGCGGTGACCGAGTCCGCCGCATTGGGCGAATTTGCTGTTAGCTGTCTGCCAGCCGCACATAGTTTTTCTGTCGGTGTCCGCCGTTATTTTGTATATTTAATACTTAGTAATTAAGTGAACATGAAAAACGAAATTGAAATTATTGGAGGAATTGTCGGTACAATAGGTGGAACGCTTGGTATTGTAAGCTGGATTCAAACAAGAACTCAAAGTCATAGGTATTTTAATCAAATAACATATAGTAATCACCTTAAACATAAATATAAGTTATGTTTTGAAAACACCCGTTGTCCAGAAACAGATAATGTTAATATGTATTATTTATGGGATTTGATTGACAATATTCGTGAGTTTAAGAAACACGAGAACAAATTCAAGGGACTAAAAACGAGTTCTTGTTTTAACGATGTTTTTATTTATTCAGATGTCATTAAGTTTGATCATTGGACTCCTTTAAATTGGTTTAATTATGATACTGAAGTCAACAATGAGCACACTATAAATGATTACAACGAAAAGAAAACGCACATTGAAAGGCTGAAACCATTCTTTAAAGAATTTTACATTTCGGTCTTTGAAAATATAGATTAAGTAATATTTAAATGCTTAACTAAAATTTTTTCCACTTCCTCTGCTGTCATGTCATTGAAGTCGTCTCCAAGAGTGTATGGTAATTTGTCCGAAGTGGGAGGTTTTTCTAAGGAAACAAAAAACTTGTTGTCTGTTTTACCGTTGTCAGTGATATAAACTGTGTATTGCTTTGACTTGTCGGCAAAACCAATTGCAGTATTATCTGCGTCCCAGTAGTCTGTAATGATGATATTTGTCGCCCCGTATTTATTTATAAGATGGTCTGTTAGTCGTTTTATTTGATCGGTCTTTTGTTCCATTGTCCGAGTGATTGTCTTTAGGTCGATGTCCGGCTGGTTGCAGCTAACGTTTGGCGGCTAAAAGTTGTGCCGCCGTCCGTGATTTAAATGTACGGGAGTCCGCCGAATGTTACAATACCGAAATGCGCGGCATAACTTTTAGGTGCTGTTATAGCCAGTGCTTTCACTCCCGATTAGTGATTGTCCATTTTTTCATTACCATTTTCTTGTCAACGTCCTCTTCAATAATGCCATGGACAAAGATAATTTTATTTAAATACTCCTTTTTCCAACTCGACAAGTTGTCCATGTAGAGATTTATTGTATCTGATAGGGTTATTGCTAACATTGGAATGCCTTTCTTTTTTATTGCTTTACCCTTTACAGTAAAATATTTAACGAAGGTTTCAGTCTTCAATTTATCTGGACTTACTCTTTGATAGACCATACCTCCTGAATTCACTACCTCAAGTGTAGAATAGAAGTTGGGTTCTTTGTCGTAACCCCTATGCCAAATGCATTTATGGGTATATGTGTAAAAAATTATTGTAATTGTGTCTCCGTTTAAACGCCATGTGCCAAGGTTGGATTCTGGGTCTCCGGTTTTACCGTCACTCCAATTTATTGCAATGGGAAATTCTTTTAACTCGATTGAATTATATCCCGTTCTAAAAGGCCCATCATTGCTTTCGTTGTAATATAGTCCGATTGGCGAAGTGCTAACCTCAAACCCATTCTGTCCGGCCAAAAGTGTCACAAAGTAAAGAAGTAAAATTGTATAATATAGTCTTTGATTATTCATCTTAGTCTCCGGCAAGCTAAAACTATGAGAAGTGTCGCCATTAATTTATTTCGTCTTTTGTCTTGAAATTAATTTGTCCTTTTGTCTGTTAATGTTTTATGTCTGTCAGCATTGGCTATAACGGTTTGCAGCTAAGCGAAGAAGGCTTTTGTCTAGGCGGTTAGTTGGTTAAAAGCCTTTTTTGCTTAGGTGCTGTTAGCGGTTCGGCTATATTGTCGCCAATATTTCCATTGTCGTTTTTTCTTTGTTTGATATTATTTTTAAAATGTCTGATGCTTGTTGAATATATTTAAAGTCTTTTGTTTGGCTTACTTTTTCAAATAGTTGTGAAACCGAAGTCCAAAGTTCTGCAATTTCTACAAATGCTTCATGTCCTGATTTTAGTTTGTCAAGTTTAAGTATGTCGTAACTTTCTTTTAAAAAGTCTCGGTATAAATTTCTAAATAATGCACCGCCTGTTCCTGCTTTTTCCATCATCATTGCGGATGTCTTAAATTCGGTTTCAATGTCTTTACTTGTCTTAAACCATTTGATTATTTCTGTGCTCGTTTTTGAAATACCTTTGTAACCAATGTTTGTTATCGGTGGATTTATATAGTCATTAGCATTATTTCTGATTGCTGTAATAATTGAAGTTTTTAAGTCAAACTTTTTATCTGTTTTACTCAATGTGTAATACAAATTTTTAGATGACATTGGACCTTTTTCTGCTCTTGCCAACGCTAAACTTTTTAAGCTTGTTTTTACTTGTCCGCCTTGTTGCTTAGTGTCAACTAAATACGCATTTTCATTGTCATAGTTGTAAAGTGCAGCATAATGTCCTGCGAAATGAAATGGTCGTGAAAAATATTGTAAATGAAAACAGTCTAACTTTAAGCCAACCACCTGTCCGTTGTCAATGAGTTCTTTTACGTTGTCCCAAGCTTTTTGAGTTGAAGCAGTTTCTTTAACTGTCAATTCAAGATTTAGATTTCTTGCAATATTTTGAGTTAAGAGGTCTGTCTTTACTCGTCCACCAATAAACGGAAAATTCATTGATTTCATATTCCAAAATATAAATCCAAGTCCTTCGCCTAAACCAAAAAGCATTGGTTCAGAAAGTTCAATGTCGAGCTGTCGTAACAAAGTTCCTGTCGCTGTTGTTTCGCAATGTTGTCCGTCGAATGGTTTTATTTTCTCTATTTTCATTTTGATTTTTTGTCAAAATTATATTGTCTAACTGACAACCCTATGTCAGTAGTGTTTGTCTTTTATAGCTGACCGCTAACGTTTTCAGGCCTTGCGCCGTTTTTTGCTTTGTCAAGTTACACATTTGAGCGCTAACCCGCAAAAAATGGAGCAAGACCTGTGTTATAGGTTGTGCACCCACACAAAGTTTAAACTCTGCTTGCGTGTCTGCCGAACCCTATTATTCAATTTTTTTAATGAAGTCTGGAGTTATTAAATTCATAAAAGTTATAACGTCATTTATTGCCTTTAAAATATTAAACTTTAGCATTTTATTTATTTCATTAAAATAAACATTAAAGTCTTCGTCCGAATTTGTTTTTAAATGAACCAAGTCATTACGCAAATTATTGAGATTAATTAAAGAACACCTTAAACCGTCTTTGTCGGACCAGAAATCATTCAACTTTAATGATTGAGGAAGATCTGTCGTGAGTTTATCTTTAAATTTTCCATTTCTTTCAATATTATTTTTGTCAGGATAGTCATTTGGAATGCTATGATTAATAAAAGCTTCAACGGAAGTCGTCAGCATTATTATTGAAGTCATGCGAAGTTTAAAGAATTCATTATAACAATTGTGGGTTTCATCAGCATCCACGTCCAACAAGTAAGCATTGTCGACCTTTTTATTCGTTTTCTTTGCGCAAACCGGAAAGCTTGTCTGCTTAATGGTTTCCGAGTCATTGAAACATTTTATAGAGAAGTCTAAATACAAATGAACAGGATTAGGAAAAACACTGAAATATTTTTCGTTACCAACAGGAACGATTGGGCCTGTCCGAATAACCCTTTGAGCACCGTCCGTAAATTGAGCTATTAAAACATTGGGTGTGTTAAAGTTTACAACATTTAATTTGCTCCCGTCAGGTTTAACGGAGTTTGGAATTATGTCCCTGTCGATACACTCTTGAGTTATTTGTCTGTTGGGATAGGGAGCTATTTTTATGTTTTTCATTTAAGTAATAATTAAAGTCCTGATGTCTGTGTTGTTGTCGACCGAATAATTGTCGACCGATAAATCGTCATTGGTAACGTCGATGGGTGCATTACCTATAACGTTTGGCGGCTACCAGTAGTTGGCGTTTGGAACCTTTAACTGTCTACCCGCATTACTGTAAATTTAATGAAATAATATGAATATCCCCTTGTCCGCGCCAATTACTGGTAGGTGCTGTTATGTTTAGTGCGCGCCACACAGATGTTCACTCCGCTGTCTGCGAAGAACTGTCGGTTTTTATTAAAACACTAAAGGTTGTTTATTGCTTATCCTTTGTTCATTTACCAATGTCTAACGAATAACTCTTAGCGGCTATTGTCCACCCATGTTTGTTTGTTGCACTTGTATATATTTTTGCGTGCGTTGGCAGAAAGCGGGCATGTCGGCCCGCCCGTTCTTTAGCACCTAAAGCATGGGGAAGGAAAAAATGCAAGCTTATTTGGCGCCACAACAAAGCTTAACCGCTGAAAAGAAGCGACCAAATGTGCTTGCATTTTGTGTTCAGACTTAACCACCAGTACTTTATATAGACATTTTTATTAATGTTAAAATAAAATTGTAAATAACGTATTACCTATAAATTATTGATTTTTTTGATTAGTTTTAATTAATCAATTTATCGTTTCAAATGAAGAAAGTAGTTATACTATTAGTGAGTATTATATTATTTAATTGCGAATTAAATGCTCAATTACAGGCTACCCTTTATGGGATGACGAATATCGGTGGTTTTTCTAATTCAGGAGTTATTTTTTCGACCCCAACCGGAAGTACAACTACAATTGCCAATTATAGTTTTCCTTATGCTGATGGTGGCACACCATATTATACCCATCTATATAAAGCTAACAATGGTAAGTATTATGGTGTTACAAATTTGCAGGGTTCTAATTATTATGGAGTTTTTTTTGAATATGATTATCCAACTAATTATTATAAGAAGATAATTGATTTTAATGGGGTAATCAATGGTAAAGACCCAATGGGATCAGTAATGCAAGCTTCAAATGGGAAAATATACGGCACTACAAGGGCAGGTGGTACATTTTCAGCTGGAACAATTTTTGAATATGATATTAATACTACTACTTTAACAAAAGTTTTTGATTTTAACATGACTTCCACTGGGTCTTTTCCAACTGGTAATTTAATAGAATCTGTTAATGGAAAGTTATATGGAATTGCGGCTTGGAATGGAAGTAATAGTAGTGGTACAATTTTTGAGTATAACACATCAAACAATACTTTTACAAAAAAAATAGATTTAACTAGTTGGTCAGGTTCCCAACCCGCTGGGTCACTAATTGAAGCCAACAATGGATTAATGTATTTTTTGGCCACTTTCGGTGGGACAAACAATATTGGAGCTGTCGTAGAGTATAATCCAACATTAAATATTTTAACTAAAAAATCTGATTTAACAACTACAAGTGGTAACAAACCATTTGGTTCATTTATTCAGGCTAGTAATGGGAAACTTTACGGATTAACTAGTGAAGGTGGAACCAATAATTTTGGAACAATCATAGAATATGATTTTAATACTAACACACTTACTAAAATCTTTGATTTTGATGGCACCAACACAGGAGGTGCTCCTAAAGGAAGTTTAATTCAACTTTCGAATGGTAAACTCTATGGAATGACTTATATGGGAGGCTCAAATAATTTCGGGACAATTTTTTCATACGATTACAACTCAAGTACTTTTACAAAATTATTTGATTTTAATAGCTCTATAGGATCAGGGAAAAATCCAAATGGTTCGTTAACTGCTGATCAAAGTGGCTATTTGCTTGGGTTAACTGGATACGGAGGATTAACTAATGATGGCGTGCTTTTTGATTTTAACATTAACACTTTGACTTATCGTAAAAAGTTTGATTTTATGAACAAGTATAATGGTTTCAATTGTGGCGGGTCATTAATTTCTTACACGAATAATGTAATTATAGGACAAGCAATAGGCGGAGGTAATTATAATAAGGGCACTTTGTTTGAATTTGATGCAAATAATAATTTATTTACCAAAAAAGTAGATTTTGATGGAATTAATAATGGACAAGGACCAAGAGGTGCTCTTGTTTCATACAGTAATGGGCTATACTATGGTGTGACTGAATTGGGCGGTACTTATAGTGTAGGAACTATTTTTTCTTATTCAGCTTCTTCAGGAACTTTAATAAAGAAAATTGATTTTGATGGCACATTAATTGGAAAAAACCCAAACTCTACAATGGTTCAGGGTAATAATGGTCTTTTATATGGTGTTACCGCTTCTGGAGGAAATAATAATGATGGCGTAATTTATGAGTATAACCCTAACACGAACATGGTTGTCAAAAAATTAGATTTTCAAAGTTCAACAACAGGGCAATACCCTCAAGCTAGGATGTGTTTAGCTTCAAATGGAAAATTGTATGGTACAACCTTAAGCGGGGGCGCATTTAATTCTGGAGTGTTATTTGAATATAATTATGGCCTTAATACCTATACCCCATTGGTTTCATTTAATGGCACTTTAACTGGTTATGGGCCAATGGGTGAGCTTATTGAAGCGCCAAATGGGAAATTATATGGTTTAACCTATAATGGAGGTGTGAACTACGGAGGTGTTATTTTTGAATATGATTTTAATTCGAATACTTATACAAAGAAAATCGATTTCATTAATTCAATACCGAATCCGTGGAATCCTCAAGGAGCAGGCTTCAGATTAGGTAGTAACGGAAAGTTATACGCAACAACAAGTATAGGAGGAACAAGTGGCTTTGGTACTGTTATAGAGTATGATTACATAAATAATATTATGGTTAAAAAATCGGATTTTATTGGGACCAATGGAAATTACCCTATGCAAAGAGGTAATCTATTAGAACTTAATATTTGTCCTCAATTAACAGCAACAATGACATTAAATGGAAATGTTGCATGTAATTCAATTCCCACAGGTTCAGCGACAATCAATGCATATGGTGGTTCAAATTTAACTTATAGTTGGATACCTTCAGGAAACACTAATTCTTTGGCAACTAATTTAACAGCCGGCAATCATACCTGTATTGTTATAAATGGGTGCTCTAATTCCATTACAAAAACAATAACTATAACACAGCCACCATCAATAACTTTAATAGCATCAAGTAATACTAATATTATTTGTCCCAATACTCAAGTAGTATTATCGTCAACAGCAAGTGGTGGAACAGGTATTTTATCATATTCATGGTCAACAGGACAAAATATTGCTACCATTTCAGCAACTCCCAATGTTAATACAATTTATACGGTTACAGTAAAGGATTTGAATAATTGCCTTAAAACTGGGACAGTATTCGTTCAAACATACCCTTCGCAAAGTTTAAGTTTGAATTCTGGTACAATTTGTCAAGGCGACCCTTTCACACTAATTGCTAGTGGCAATTCAGTTTCTTATACTTATTGTTGCGGCGGACCAATAGTTTACCCTTCTTCTACTACGATTTATACAGTAGAAGGCACTGATGTTAATGGTTGTATAGCAAAAGCAACAAATAATGTGACAATATTTGCCCTTCCAAATGTAAATGTGAATTTTAACAAATCGATACTCTGCCTTGGTGAAACGGTAACTGTTACTGCTTCCGGTGCGCAAACTTACACATGGAGTAATAGTTCAATTGGAAGTCAAATTATAGTTGCTCCACCGCTTGGAACAACAACATATAGCGCTTGGGGTAAAGGAAATAATGGTTGTGTTGGTGTTGGAAGTAACTTTATTTATGTATCTAGCTGTACGAATATTAATGAAAACATTTTTGATAAAGATTTAATTGTTTTTCCAAATCCTGCAAAAAATGCCTTGTATATTAAATTTAATACAAGAATTGATTATCCTATTAACTGTTATGTATATGATCTCAAAGGAAAATTAGTGATTGATCAAAAAATAAATAAAGAAGATGATTATATTAATTTAAGTAATTTAAATAAAGGGTTATATATTGTCAGATTTGTGAATGAAAGTGACGTTTTTTTGAAAAGAAAATTTATTAAGGAATAAATGAAAAACGTTGTGGTTAATTTTGTTCAATAAAAATAATTGTCTATCTATTATTTAAGTTTACAAATCTTCCAATTGTAAACATCACTCTTTATTTGCAAATATCACCATACGCCTGTGGCTTGCGCTTTTGATTGAGCGGAGCGAGATGCGCACAAAGGTGGCGCTGTCGCGCCACACCATATTGTTTGTGGGAAGGGCGAGGTGATTTAGGATTTTGTAGCGAAGCGGAAAAATTACAAATGACCACAGCTTGGGATAGCCAAAACGGCTTTGCCGAAAAAGAGCGTAGGCTTGTCGCAATAGCTGTACTATACGGCTGTCAGCCGTGCGAGCGCCGGAGGCAAAAATATATACAACCTGTCTGTACGCAACCAACTTAATTTGGAACCTGTCCGCCTGCCTCTAAAAGCCGCCGACGAAAAGTTTCTTGTCTACCGTAAAATTGTCTAAGGATAATTGTCCGCGCGCATTGAACATAACTAGTTTATACCCGCTACAAACCTTCGGTTACCTCACCCACAGAGTCAAGATAACCGCTACTCGGTAACGGGTATTTAAATATATCTATCTTTTTACAAATAATCAAATGGCGAAATAATTGTTTGTAAGCTTTTGGTACTTACATGTGTGTATATTTCTGTTGTTTTACTACTGCTATGGCCCAACAACTGCTGTATGTATCTTAGATCGGTGCCATTCTCCAATAAATGTGTGGCATAACTGTGCCGCAGCCAATGCAACGTAACCGGCTTTTTAATCCCGGTCTTCAATAAATTTGTCTTCAATACCTGTTGCAAACTCCGTTCATCATATTTTTCATAACTATTTTTACCTTCAAATAAATATAACTTCGGGTTATAGGCTTTTTTGTAATCGTTAAGTAACTCCACAATTTTTAAACTTAAAGGCGTTATCCTGTCCTTGCGCCCCTTTGCTTGTTTTATGATCAACAACTTCCGCCTCTCATCTACATGCTCTAACCTTAAGTTTAAAAGTTCTCCGCAACGTAAACCGCAAGAGTAAATAAGGCTAAGCATGGCCTTGTGTTTTACATTCACGGTCTTGTCAAGCAATTCCTTTACCTCTTCTTTACTCAAAACATTTGGCAACACTTTTTCTCTTTTTGGCCTGTGCACTTTTTCTACTTCCATCAATTTATTTTCTACTGTTCTAAAAAATAATTTAACAGCATTTACAACCTGGTTCTGAAAACTCGAAGATAGCCTGTTCTTTAAAATATAATCGTTATTAAAAGCAACTACATCTGCATCCGTTATTTCAGCTATCGCTTTTCCATCATAAAACCGTAAAAATAGCTTTAATGCTTCGCGGTAAGTATGTAAGGTATTATCACTGTAACGCCGCGAGCGCATCCATTGCTCAAATTCTTTTAATTTACTTTTTGTTTCCTCGCTCAATATTGCTGCACTTGGTGCCAACCTTTTTGTTTCGGGTAAAACAGCAACCTGCAATGCTTCTTCAAAAATAATGGTGTTGCCCTCTTTTAACAGCGTATGCAGTTTTTTGGTGGCGCCTCTGCTGTAATCGATCAGCCACATGTTGTGCGTTTTGCTCCACCTGGGCTTAGCAACACTTCTAACAGCATTTAAAACACCGGTATCATAGCCAAATTTTATTCCAAGGCATTCCCGCTCTTTATGTATAAGGCGCACTAATGTAATATTCATAATTATAAATGTACCACTAAACAGGGCAGGCTATGGCTATAATTTGTAGTAAGTTATTTTGCAATTAAACTTAAGCATATACATACATACATACACTTAGTCTATCGGCCTCAAAGAAATTCCGTTAGATCTGTGTTTTAATTCTTGAAATGTATAAACATTTCAGTTCATTTAAGCAAACATTGTAAATCGGCCTTTTAAAATTTAGCGTCATAAAATCTTTTGCATCAAAGGCGTTGGCACGAGCGGAGACGATTTTTGCCTCTCGCGAAGCGCTTAAATCTTCAGCTTGATGCAAAATGATTTTTAGCTAAATTTTAAGAAGCCTTGATTTTTTGTTTACTTTTTTATCAAGAAAAAAGTGACACCTAAATTAGTTCGAACTGTATTTATGCCTGCATTAAAATAAAATCTAAAAAAACTTGTATCCTTGATTTTTGCTCCACGTTTTGTCAAGAAAAAGTGGAAAGAAGAAAGTTACAAAGCCTGAATGCTGATAGCTATCGTAATTGGTGCATTATACCCTGAACGAGGTAAAAGCATAATGTGCTTTTGGCGAGGCTGTGCGTCAGGTTTGAAGAAGGCGAAGTATTTTTATCAGAAAAAAAGTGATGACAGATTTATTTATAATGCCTTTTTTAATTGGCTATTGCACCATCCCACTCAAATATGCAAGGCATAACACATTTGCCCTGCGTCAAAAGTAACAAAAGAAAAGATAAAAATCCCTTTGCAGACTTCGTTTTGATCTAAAATTATCCTGGCGCTTCTTTATATCTTAAAACTTTATCATCATTCTTTTTAAAAAAGATTTCTTTTGTTTTAACGATTCTGTAAATTTTTACCGGCTTTTTTAAACGTTTCCGTTTAACCGGTTCTGCTTTGTATAATTCAGTATTCACATCCAACAGGCAAAGCACATGATGTTTACCTTTAACAGTGTTGTCAAACTCAAGGGCCAAAAAGTAAAACAGCTCACCGGCACCTGCACTCATAAGTGCTGCACTGTTTTTTGGTTGTAATCGCGCATTTTGTTTTTTATCCTGTCGGCTTATCAGCAGCTCTTCATAGTCATGCTCTGTTCTTATTCCGCTTTCAAAATCTATTTGAACGCAAACGGCTTTTATTAATACTCTGCTGCATCCTTTTGCAAAAACAATATCTTCTGCGGCAAGCAATTCGTCAACACAAATCTGGCCATGGCCGTTAACATAAACAGGCTTTAAAAGCAGGCTGTTAAGCTTAGCGTATTTATTAAAGTCAAATTGTCTTAACAATACCTTACCACTTTCGTTCTTTAAGGCCTTGTTTACAACGCGTTGGCCCCTTACCGAAGTGGTGTCATGGTTCTTCACCTTCATCAGCAGTTGGGTTAGGCGCCGGTACAATTCGCCATCGGCGGCGGCGCTCCAACGTTTTACTGTTTGCCGCAACAACCTGCCGGCCTTCGAACAATTGCCAAACTCATTGTAGTTTTCGCGCACCCGTACAAAGTTTTTTCCGTTTTTAACCTGCTGGCGCGTTGGACCGCCTTTTCTCCGAACAAGGTATTGCCCCTCGCTTTTATAAAAGCTTATATTGCCAAAGGTACCTGTTATTTTTATAGCACCCACCTGTTTTGCCATAACGCAAACATAATTCAAAAACAAGCCTTTTTTACATTCGCAATTTTATTGACCTCGTTTAACACTTAAAGATTGCTAAAGACGCTTAAAGAATACATAGTTATTTCTTTTACTCTCACTTAGGCAAACAAAAAAAAGAGGTTTAGTCGTACTTGATCTTGTGTTCAGTTGCTGTTAAAGTTATGTTAAGCCTATGCATAGGTTATGCAAAGCTTAGGATATTCTATAGATATACTTATGATAGCCCATCGCAAATTTTTTAATTTTTACACCCATCAGTTTAAAAAATAAAAATAGGCTGTCATGATACTTTTTTGTAACAGCTACCGGCGTATCAATGTCATTTATTTTTTTCCATCATCCTTTTTAGGCAGGTCATCTTTTCCACCTTGTTCTTTTTTATTGCGGTCCATAATGCCATCTAATAATTGTAAGCCTAATAAGCCGTTAATAGGGCCGTTCTGGCCATCGCCGTTGCCGGTAATTAATACTTCCGGTATGATCTTAATTTTTTCTTTACCTATTTGTTCTGTTACTTTTAATTTGGTAAAGTTATCGCCACCCATTGCTTCAACCGATAATTTATATGATTCTGCATTTGATTTACCAATAGCTAAAATTTTCTCAGCTTCCGCTTTACCGGTTACGCTAATTTGTTCGGCATTTGCGTTCGCTAACATTTTAATTTTTTCAGCTTCAGCATTAGCTGTTACTTTTGTTTTTTCCGCATCTGCATTCGCAATAATTTTTAAACGGTCCGCTTCTGCAACTGATGAAATTTTTACACCGCTTGCTTCACCGGTTGCTTTTTTTACCGCTGCATCTGCAATACGTTCTGCAATTAATACACCCTGGTCGGCCTTCACAATTTCTTTTTGCATATCGGCCACCGCAGTTTCTTTCTCTAAGGTCTGACGGGTGATCTCTGCTTTTTTCTGCGTTTCAAAAGTAGTGTTCTGTTCTTCTGCAATTTTA
Source organism: Bacteroidia bacterium (assembly GCA_016787705.1). Taxonomy (GTDB): domain Bacteria; phylum Bacteroidota; class Bacteroidia; order B-17B0; family Aurantibacillaceae; genus Aurantibacillus. Next base: position 23,323 of record JAEUTP010000028.1, read on the forward strand.
CGGTCGGTTAATGTTTTCATTAAACTTTCCGGTGGAACGATATCTCCAATTAATGTGTCAACCCCGTTTACGTTATACTGGTCTAACACTTCGCTAATACGTTTTTTAGCGGCATCCTGTCTTTCTTTACGGGTAGTTAAAAAGGCAATTACATCGCTGTCCTGCGCTGAGTTTCTAAAATAGTTACCAATGGTTGGTTCTAAAACCTGGCCAACTAAATTCATCATATTACCAAAACGTGCAATTACTTTTGGCGCTTCAGTAGTTGGTATGTGAATGATCTGGCTTACATCTAAATTAAAAGGGAAACCGTCTTTTGAACGCACGGTAATGGTTGATAAATGTTTATCTAACTGGTGCGCTTCGCTGCGTGCATTGGCCCAGTTCAATACCAGGTTAGTAGTTGGTACCAATTCAATACGCATAATAAAAGTATTAATAGGATACTTTCCCGGCCCTAATGGCTCGGCCCAAACACCTTTTTCACCTTTGCTTACAATGTTACCGTGTTTAAATTCTGCACCGCTCAAATCTTTTCCTTCGCTGCCCACATAAGAAATAACAACACCTACCGAACCAATGGGGATCTCTGTCATTTTAATTTGCTCCACAACTGCAAACCACGGGTTTAAATAATACGAACCCGCTAAAATTACCTGCGGCTGTAAACCTTTGTTACCACCATTCGCCAAAAAAGCATCGCTATCCTGAAAATTGTTATGACCATCTACATTTCTTCCGGCAATGCTGCCTTCTTCAATTTGCGAGCCGTCTAATGTAGTTACAACCCCTACCATGTTCTCGCTCACGGTAAACATATCCACTGTAAAAATTTCAAATAAAAAGGTGTTTATGCGGTAAGTACCCGCTGTAATGTAAGCACTCTGTCTGCCTTTGCGCCCGCCTTTATTTAAAAAAGCAACAGCGTCCTGAAAACCATCACACTCCACTTTACGCGCTAAAATGTGGCCGGTCTCTAATTCTTTACCATCTTTTGCAACTATTAAACCAATTTTACCCTGTGGAATAACCGTTAAAGGTTGCATGGTAATTTCGTATTGCCATATCCATTTCCAAAAATAAATACCCGGTGCTAATGTTTGTGCCTGAAAACCCGCTTCACCTTCTACAGCCACAATGCGGCCCGGAGGCAATTCTGATTTGCCAAAAAGTACAAACTTTTTTGTTACCAAACCAATTTTGTCTTCCTGTACAAAAATGATCCCGAACAAACGAAAGATCAATTTGTAAAACACTAATAATAAAACAGGGATAAGCACCCACCAATACTTTATAATGTAATCCATAACAATTTTTTTTAGTTAAGTAAATGTAACCGTAAGCTTTGTATTAGTTTTTTGATTTTATAAACATTTGTTAGTGCTTTTTAACATCGTAGCGTAAACAAACAGCATATTTCTTAGTAAATTAGTGTAAGCAAAGCAATTACTTTTGCTTATATTCTTTTGGATCAGATGATATGAAAAAAATCTTATTTATACTTCCGTTTTTTGCTTTCTCGTTTTCTGTTTTAGCGCAGGATGATGAAACGCCTACCACCTTTTGCAGAGATGATATTGATAAAAAAGCAATGAAACTGTATTTAAAAGCCATTGATAAAAAAAAATATAAAAAGCCTGAACGTATTGCGTTTTTAATGGAATCGCTGCAAATAGAACCCGATTTTGCAGAAGCTAATTTATTTATGGGTTTGGAAATGATCGTGCGCGCAAAATTGGAAAATCTTTCTTTCTCGCCCATGACGCCTTATTTTAAAAAAGCCATTGCTTCTTGTCCGCAAATACACAGCGAGCCATATTATTACATTGGTTTTGCTTATTATGAAGAAGCCAAGAACGATTCCGCAAAAAAATACCTCGATAAATTTATTGCCTTTAAAGATGAGGATGGTAAAAAATTTGCCAAAGATTATGACGCTGAAATGTACCAGGCAAAAATGATGGTAAAATCAATGAAGAAAGAAGATGCTTTAAAAAAAGGAGTGCCTTTTGATCCTAAAGTGGTAAAGGGAGTTTCTACCGAGCGGGATGAATACCTTGCTTATATTTCTCCTGATGATAAGAATTGTTTTTTTGTACGTAAAGTTCCGGTAAACAGTAAAGATAAAGTTTACACCAGCGATAAAGAGCTTGAAATGTTTATGCGCGCTGTACGCGACAATACCGGTAATTTTGATAAAGGCGAAGAAATGCCATATCCCTTTAATGATAATGGCGAAAACCAGGGTAGTTGCAGTATATCAATCGATAACAAACATTTGTATTTTGCGATGGAGCGTGATGAGGGCGGCGCGCAAAAAAATACAGATATTTATGTAAGCGATAATATTAACGATGAGTGGAAACCTTACCGCAAACTAAGCCCGGTGGTTAACCACCCTAAGTATTGGGATACACAACCCACTATTGCGGCAGACGGCGTTACGTTATACTTTGTAAGCGATAGGCCGGGCGGATACGGCGGTACAGATATTTACGTTACCGTTAAAGATCAGAAAACCGGCATTTGGAGCACACCAAAAAATTTAGGCCCCAATGTAAACACAAAAGGCCACGAGCGTACACCTTTTATTCACAGTGATAGCGAAACATTATATTTTAGTAGCGACGGGCATTTTGGTTTTGGAGGCCTGGATATTTTTTATGTGCGTAAAGATGAAAAAGGTGAGTGGAAGGAACCTGAGAATATTGGCTCGCCCATTAACGGCAGTACCGATGACGTTGGTTTTTTTGTAAGTACCGATACAAAAAAAGGCTACTTTTTTAGTTTTGATGAAGGCAAGGTAAGAGGCAAAGGTGTTGGCCGTTTTGATTTGTACAGTTTTGATCTTTACAAAGAGGCTCGGCCGCAGCAGGTAGCCTTTATTAAAGGCGATGTAAAAGATCATGTAGGTAACGAAATTACAGGCGCTATTGTAGAAATTAAAAATATTAAAACTGAAGCAAAATCATTTGCAGTAGTTGATAGTTCTACCGGGCAATTTATGGCCGCTGTAAATTTAAAACAGAAAGATGATATTTTAATTACGGTAAAAAAAGAAGAGCATGCCTTTACATCAAAAGTGGTAAGTGTAAAGGATCTTACGTTTGAAGCGCCACCTAAAGAAATAAAAATGGAATTATTTGAAGCCCTGCCTGGCAAATCATTTGTAATAAACAACATCTTTTATGCAACCAACAGTGCAGAGTTAACTGCCGAAAGTAAAGTGGTGCTTAGATCATTTGCAGGTTATTTAAAAGAAAATCCGGGTATTAAAATAGAAATACATGGACATACGGATAATGTTGGTAATCCAAAAGCAAACGAGGCTTTAAGTACCAATCGTGCTTTCTCAGTTAAAAGCACTTTAGAAGAAATGGGTATTAGCGGTAATCGTATCAATGCAAAAGGATTTGGGCAGAACAAACCGGTTGCAGATAATAGTACTGAAGATGGAAGAGCGAAAAATCGTAGAACTGAGTTTATGATCTTGGAGAAGTAAAGGCCTCACTAAAGCTGTCAATCCCCTTCTCCTTTGGAGAAGGGTTAGGGATGAGGCTGTCTACCCAAACAACTTTTTCAATTTATCAAAAAAGCCTTCTTCTTTTTTAGGAACTTTTGTTTCTTTGGTTTTTTTATTACCGTCCAGCTCTTTTACACGTGAATTGTGTTCGCTATCACTTTTATTTAGCTTTGCAGAAATAATGTTTAAGAAAGTGGCGCTTTTGGTAAGCTCCCATAACTTTTCATACGTTTCTGCAGGAAAAACATATTTAAGATCGTTGACGATAATGTGATAGATCTGCAAATTCTCCGGAAAACGTTGCATTAAAGTATCTAAAGCGCCTGCTTCAAATGCTTCCAGCTTATTTTCTTTTAAGCAATTAATAATATATTGTGTATTGTTAAGTTCATTTATTTTTTTTGCCGAAGGTATTTGTTTTTGAACACCGGCGTAAATGTCATCCAGCACTCTTCTGTGTCGTAACGATGGTGGTAATATGTTTTCTACTCCGCAAAATTTGCAATGGTAATTTGTTTTTGAAGGATCTGTTTCTAAAGGGGCGCCGCAAGCCGCACAACGCACAGCAACAAGAGCTGCCTTATTAGCGTCGCTTATTTTTTTATTAACGTATGTGTAAAAAACAATGTTGTTTATTTCATTAAACGATTCAAAATGCAATTCCTTTTCACAATGTTCACAGGTGTGTTTTTTTGTGGTAATAAGATCTTCGGTTGGGTGTATACTTTGTTTGCAATCATAACAATTAAGAGTAGCAACAGCTTCCGTATTCGAATTGGCACTCATCAGGCCCAGTAATTTTTTATTTCCTGTTTCGCCTTTTATTAAATCCTTTACATCACAAAAATTGATGGCATCCACCCAGGTATGTTTGCTTTTTTCTCCGCAATCGTCGCATTCGGGCCAACCCGTTGTATGCTGCATGGGAATAGTATTGCCACATCTTGCGCAGGCAACGTTCAGGTTAAATTTATACCATTTATATTTAAAATCACCCATGTAAAAATTTTATACACTAAATTACTAAAATCATCTTAAAACTAAATAAACATGCTTTTAATAAATTATTTTCAGGCGTTGCCTTTGGCACGGGCTGCTGCGGGCTCGGCTATCGCCTCGGCTTTTTGCCCTTTGGGGCCAAAAGAGCTAAACCCTTCGCATCCCTAACGCATACTTTAACCGGCAAAGGTTATAGCGCCATTGTTTAATTTTTTTTTATCGCTTAGTAAGCCATAAAAAGCAAGTGGGCTCTCCGTTATGCTTAGTATAAACTGCAGTCCAACCGTTAGTGAGGTTTCAATAATTTTTCAAAGGCCCAACATAGCGGTGTATACCTAAAAGAATAAATTGATTTTTTAAATTTTTTCTAATAAAAAAAGGGCCAAAGCCCTTTAATATTAAGTCCCCCTCTCCTTTGGAGAGAGGCTAGGGGTGAGGCTTGTATGCCTACTCAAAATAATCTTTCATTCTTTCAAAAAATCCTTTTTCTTTTTTATTTGGATTTGGTTGAAAGTTCTTCGATTTTTTAAAGCCTTCTAATATTTTCTTTTCTTCGGAGCTTAAGTTGGTTGGCGTATAAACACTTATCTCTACTAAAAGATCGCCTCTGCCGTAAGCATTAATATCAGGTAAACCTTTGCCTTTTAAGCGCAGTACTTTGCCGCTTTGCGTGCCCGGATCTATTTTAATTTTTGCTTTAGCATCAATGGTTGGTATTTCAACACTGGTGCCCATGGCCGCATCCGGGAAACTAATATTTAAACTGTATATCAGATGATTTCCTTCACGTTTAAGATCTGCGTGATCTTCTTCTTCAATAACAATTAAAAGATCGCCATTAATGCCACCGCGTGGTGCAGCATTACCTTTGCCTTGCATACTTAACTGCATTCCTTCGGCAACACCGGCCGGAATGTTCATGGTAATAATTTCCTCTTCTCTTACAATGCCATCGCCATGGCAGGTATTACATTTATCTCTTACAATTCTTCCTTCGCCACTGCACACATTACAGGTGGTTTGCGTTTGCATGGCCCCTAAAATAGTTTGCTGTACACGTGTAACAACCCCCGAACCGTTACATTGTTTACAGGTATCGTATTGTCCGTTCTTTGCGCCACTGCCACTGCAGGTTTTACAACCTACATATTTATTTACTTTAATTTTCTTTTCGGCACCGTTAGCAATTTCTTTTAAATTTAGTTTTACTTTAACCCGTAAATTGCTTCCTCGGTTCATTCTTCTGCCACCGCCGCGGTTTCCACCGCCGCCGCCAAAGCCAAATGCACCGCCAAAAATATCACCAAACTGGCTAAATATGTCGTCCATATTCATACCGCCACCACCGTAGCCACCGCCTCCTGAAGCGCCGCCAACACCCGCATGGCCAAACTGGTTATAGCGCTGGCGTTTTTCGTTATTGCTTAACACTTCGTAAGCTTCAGCAGCTTCTTTAAATTTTTCTTCAGCAGTTTTATCATCCGGGTTTTTATCCGGGTGATATTTAATTGCCAGCTTGCGGTAAGCTTTTTTTATTTCTTCGTCGCTTGCAGTTTTAGCAACACCTAATATTTCGTAATAATCTCTTTTGGCCATTTTTAGTTTTACTTACTTTATTTTGCCGCTAGGGCACTAAGTTCATAAAGAACCACTAAGAAAATAAAAGTTACTTAGTGCAACTTAGTGATATAAGGGTCTTAGTGGTTTATTTTTTATTGTGCTACTACAACTTTCGCAAATCTAATTACTTTATCTCCTAATTTATATCCTTTTTCAAGCTCATCAATAACTTTTCCTTTTTGATCATCGTTGGTTGCAGGAATATGAGTAATGGCTTCCATTGTATCGGGATTAAAAACCGCTCCAAGGCTATCAAAAGCCGTTAAGCCTTTATTTTGAATAGTGTTTTTTAATTTATTCGAAATAAGCAGCATGCCTTCTTTAATGGCGTTTACATCTTCAACACCTTCGTTTGCCTTAATAGCCCTTTCAAGATCGTCTATTACCGGTAAAATGGCTTTAAACACATCTTCTGCAGCTGTTTTAATGATTTCAGATTTTTCTTTTACGGTACGTTTACGGTAATTATCAAATTCAGAATATAAACGCAAATACCTGTCGTTCAATTCTTTTATTTTAGCTTCTGAATCGGTACTGGAGTTTACGGTAGTTTCGTCAGTTTTTTCAATATTTTCGGCCGTATTGGCAGATTCTGTATTGTTTTCAACATTCTCTATATTTTCCTCCGGTACGCTATTTTCGTGGTTCTGCATGGTCTTTTATCAATTTAAAATAGTTTTCTACTAAGGTAAATCAATAATTTTGCCAGACTTTTTTAGAGGAATTTTTGTCAGTTCTTTGATACCAAAAATTCTACCCTTCGGTTTTGTTTATGATCGTTGTCAGAACAATCGGTATGGGCTTTACAAACTTTGCGTGGCGCCGATTTTCCTTTAGAAATTGTTTTGATACGGGTAACAGCAATACCTTTTTTTATAAAATAGTCTTTTATGCTTTTTGCCTGTTTTGTTGTTAGATCAAATGCGGCCTTATCGTTTGGTTTAGAATCTGTATGCGTTGTAAGCTCAACATACAGATCTTTGTTTTTTTGCAGCATGGTAAGGATAGGCTGAAGCTCATGTTCATCTTTAGGTAAAAGCCCAACGCCATTGGGGCCAAAGGTTAAATTTTTTGTAACGGTTATTTGTGTTATCGAGCCGTTAAGTACATTTTCTGCATTATCTTCTGTAAGCTTATAACTAATGTTTGAAGGAATATAAAATACAAAGCCGTTAGATATAGTTTTTGCTTCTGATATCATTTGGCCTAAAGTATTGTAAACAGCCAGTGGATCAGAAATCACAATATCACTTTTATTATCTGTTTTTAAAATAAAATCCTGGTTTAATTTTACATCGTAAAACGAGAAGGCGCCGTTTACATTTGTAACAGTGGTAGCAAGAGAATCGTAATACGCATCAAATAAATATAATTTTCCGAATTTAAGGATCTCATCTTTATTACTTATATGAGCAATGGTTCCTTCAATATCTTTTTTGATCGGCAAAAAATTCTTTTTTTCATCCAGCATATCTTCCACCATTGTTATTTTTGGATTAATGGCAATTACAAAACCATTTTCATCTATCAATACATCTGCCGGAAGCGAAGTGATACCATATTTTTTACATACGTCATCAGCAAAACCTTTTTGTGCAATACCATTAATAAAATTATCCAGAGTATCGTTCTGTACATCTTCTAACCAGGTTTTTTTATCATTTTGTACGGCAATTGCAACTAATTCAAAACCATCTATATTCTTATAAATAGCACTTTTATACCGCTTGGCTAAACGGTTCCAGGCTTTATTCTTTACTTTTGATTGAGGTACTGTGGTACTCCAAAAATGCAATAAAATAGCGCTGTTAAGGTAAGGCATATTAAAACTTTGCAATGAGTTTTGCTGGTTTAGAATAAAGCCCGGCGCTTTATCTCCCGGCTTTACAGTAAACGTATTATTTTGCGCAATAAAAACCGGGCATGCAAAAATAAAAATTATGCAAAAAAGTGGTCTCACTGTATAATTAATTGCTTTTCTAATGCAGAAATAAGATCTTCTCCTCTTAAATTTTTATCAATGATGATGCCTTTATCGTTAATAAGCACATTGTAAGGAATGCCCTCAACAGCGTACTTTTGAGAGGCTTCATTATTCCATACTTTAAGATCGCTTACATGATTTGGCCAAACTAAGCCATCTTTTTGAATAGCTTTGTTCCACAGATTTTTATCTGCGTCTAACGAAACGCTGTAAATTGTAAAACCATTTCCGCTTTTAAATTTTTGATCTTTAAATTTTGTGAAGGCTTTTACAACCGTTGGATTTTCTTTACGGCATGGGCCGCACCAGCTGGCCCAAAAATCTATAAGCACTAATTTTCCTCTTAAAGAAGAAAGTTTTATAACACTGTCTTTTAAATTTGGCTGTGCAATTTCAGGAGCAAGGTTTCCTAAACCTAATCCAACAACAGGTTCTGTAGATGCCGTGGGTATGGCGGCGGCAATTTCTGTTGGCTGTTTTGCAACCTCGTTAATGCTGTTTGCAGGTTTTCTGCTTTTACAGGCACCCACAATTATAAGAGAGATACTTACAAAAATTAAGAATTTTTTCATTTATCTTTTCGTATGATTTGCGCACCTATAGCATTTAAGCGTGTATCAATATTTTGGTAACCCCTGTCTATTTGATTGATGTTAAAAATTGTGCTCTTGCCTTTTGCGCTCATAGCGGCAATTAATAAAGCTACACCTGCACGTATATCGGGGCTTGCCATTTGAATAGCGCGAAGCTGAACCTTACGGTCAAGTCCCATAACCGTTGCGCGGTGGGGATCGCAAAGAATGATCTTGGCGCCCATATCAATTAATTTATCTACAAAAAACAAACGGCTCTCAAACATTTTTTGGTGTACTAATACATTTCCTCTTGCTTGTATGGCAGTTACTAAAGCAATACTTATAAGATCCGGCGTAAAGCCAGGCCAAATGGCGTCGCTAATAGTAAGAATAGAGCCATCAATGAAAGTATCTATTTCATAACTTTCTTGTTCAGGGATAAAGATATCATCGCCGCGGCGTTCCATTTTAATTCCTAATCTTCCGAAGATAGTAGGAATGATCCCTAAATTATCGTAGCTAACATCTTTAATAGTGATCTCTGATTGAGTAACGGCGGCCATTCCGATGAACGAACCTATCTCGATCATATCCGGCAATATGCGATGCGTTGTGCCTTTTAATTCTTTAACACCATCAATATAAAGTAAATTAGAGCCAATGCCCGAAATTTTTGCACCCATGCTGTTAAGCATTTTGCAAAGCTGTTGCAAGTAAGGCTCGCAGGCGGCATTATAAATGGTTGTTCGGCCTTCTGCTAAAACAGCGGCCATTACAATGTTGGCTGTTCCTGTAACAGAAGCCTCATCCAACAACATATAAGCACCTTTTAAATTCTTTCCTTCAACTTCAAATAATTCGTTATCGGCCTGGTAATTAAATTTTGCGCCCAAAGCCTCAAAACCCATAAAATGCGTATCAACACGGCGTCGGCCAATTTTATCGCCACCGGGTTTTGGCATGTACGCCTTGCCAAAGCGTGTTAACATTGGACCTACTATCATCATACTGCCGCGTAGGCTGCCACCTTTCTTCTTAAATTCAGGCGAAACCAGATAATCAACATTTACATTATCTGCCTGGAAAGTATACTCTTCATGGCCAGTATTTTGAACTTTAACACCCAACTCAGCAAGTAACTCAATAAGTTTATTAATGTCTACAATGTTTGGAATGTTGCTTATGACAACTTTTTCTTTAGTTAATAATACGGCGCAAAGAATTTGTAAAGCTTCGTTTTTAGCGCCTTGCGGAATGATATCGCCTTTTAATTTATGTCCGCCATGTACTTCAAAAATTGCCATAAGAGGTGTTTAGAATTTTCTTTGGTTTTTATGTTTATGATTGTTCTTGTTGTTCTTATTATTTTTATGGAAGAATTTTTTAGTACCGCGCAGCTCTTGGTGCGAGCTTAATACAGCATTTTCATCCATTTTTAAATCTCCACCTGACAGATCTGCAAGATTTTTAAAAATAACATCATCAGTAATTGAATCTTTATTCCAGTTGAAATAAGATTTTTTAAGGTGGTTGGCAATTTGCCTTGTTAATTCTTTGCGTTCAGGACCTTCTGGAAGTTCGCGCGCTTTTTTGATAATATCTTCAATGGTTTTTCCGTAATGTTTAAAACGTATTTTACCTTTGGGATAATCTAATTTTTTTGGTTTTTCTTTAAAGGTTTCCGGTTTAGGAATAGGATAAGGGCTGTCTACATCCAGCTTAAATTGAGAGATAATGAATAAATGATCCCATAATTTATGATTGTAATCAGCAATATCTCTTAAATGTGGGTTTAACTGACCCATTACCTGTATTATTGCTCTTGCGCAAAGGTTACGTTCTTCACGATCTTTTATTTTGCTGCAATATTCTATCATTCCCTGAATATTTCTTCCGTATTCGGGAATGATTAATCTGTCTAATTGTGTGTTATATTCCATCTGTATTAAAGGTTAAAGATAAATTAAAATTGAGGCGGGCATTTTTGGCTTAAGGATTTTATTAAGCATTGCTATGTTAGTAACAATTTAGCCTCTCGAACTAAAAACAAATGTACAACAAAAAAATTATTTTCTTTTTAGACCAAAATAAGTTAAAAACCGCTCAATTATTGTAAATACTTGGCAAATAAATTTTGCGGATAGAAAAAGAGTAATTATCTTTGCCGTCCCGTTTTTTGAGTGCGAATGTTGTAGGAGCGATTAGGATTAAAAAAAAGATTAATTTTTTTTAAAATAAATTTGGAGGTAATAAAAAGTATATGTAC
>JAEUTP010000009.1 GCA_016787705.1 Bacteroidia bacterium
GGAAATGGCAAAGCTTCATATACTTCTGTTATCAAAGAATGAATTTTCTTTTGAGCTTCTGCATTCTCCTTGCGGGCATAATCATTTACTAAAGGAAGATAATCCATGATAAAAACCTTTTTATAGCAAACCCTCTTTAAGGCTTCAGTCAATATCTCATCAACTGAAAGATTTAAAAACATATAGTAGGCCAAAGCATCCGGAATTGCTCTATCAAGAAACACCTGCACTTCAGGGTTTATTTCGTTTTCCTGTTCAATTTGCATGTCTAATACACCTAACTGAAACTCTCTCTGATTTTCCCTCACCTCTTCAATGGTTCGCCCCTTTAATCGCTGAGTATCTAAGAAATGTCTTGCATGCTCCATAGTAGTAATATAACCTCTGTCTCGCAAAAGGTTTACGGTTGTTGTTTTACCCGAACTTGGGCCACCAGTAATTACATACCAATTGGTTTGTTTGGTAATATCTAAAATTATTTTTTCCATTTTTTTACTTCTCTTTTCCAATTAATGAATTCAAGTATATTTTGTTTATTCTTGTCATTTTGTGGAATGCGTCATATTTTATTAATTCATTGTCTGAATGGAACTCCATATCTATAAGGTCATGAAATTTGTGATTATTTTGGAAAGCCATTTTTAAATTATTAATAGTTAATTTTTGAATTTCACTTGCTGCATCTTTACTGAAATAGTAATTTATAACAACAGGATTATTTTTCATACCACTTCCTGTTTCAACTTTATAAATCAATATACTTTCTCCTGTATTTATAAACGGAAACTCAGAATTCATGAAAATCCGAACAACTGAGCCATCGCAATATCTAATACCGTAAACAGAATCTTTAGGGTAATTATATGTGGAATCGTTGTGCTTAATAGAAATTTCTTTTTGATGGAAAATCATATCAGCTTTAATTTTGTGTTTTTGATTCTTGCAATTTATTACAAAAGCTAATTTATGGTTTAAATAATCATTTACTGTAAAATAAATTCCACTGCTATCCTTTTGCGAAAATCCTGAAAAGGGTTTTGCTATAAAAAGGCCGATTAAAATTATAAGTATTATTCTCATGTTAGTCAATTTTTACGATTTCATTTAAGACAGGAATCTCTGCATTCCAACCATATACATCTTTTAATTTCACTCTAAATGCATCAGCAGATTGGCTTTCGCCATGCACAATAAAAATTCGTTCCGGTGCTTTTTTAATGTTGCTTAACCAATCTAAAAGTCCGTTTTGGTCAGCGTGCGCAGACAAGCCTTCAATGTTTTTAATTTCGGCATTTACCTTGTAGAATTGTCCAAGTAATTTAATTTCTTTTATACCGTCCAAAAGTTGTCTTCCCCTTGTTCCCTCTGCCTGATAACCTACAAGAAGTATAGTAGCCTTTGCATCTCCTAAATATTGTTGCATATAAGTTAGCACACGACCTCCTGAAGCCATACCACTTCCCGCAATAACTATTTTCAATCCTTTTTGCTTAACTAATTTGTAAGTCTCTTCAATGGTCTCAACTTTTCTAATGTCTTTACACATTTCATTACAATCATTTACAGGTAGCTTATGCCATGCAGTATTATGATGAAATATATCAAGCACATTATTTCCCATTGGGCTATCCATGTAAACAGGGATATTGGGAATCTTTCCTTTCTTTCTCAATTGCCAAAGGAAATACATCAGCATTTGGGTTCGCTCTACAGCAAAACTTGGAATAATGATAGTTCCACCTTTTTTTGCAGACTCATTGATAACTTCGATCAGTTGAGCTTCGGCATTATTTGGATGTAATCTATTGCCGTATGTAGATTCAATGAATAAAACATTTGCTTTATCCGGTTTCTGAGATGGATACATTAATAGGTCATTTCTTCTTCCAATATCTCCTGAAAAAACAAACAGTTTAGTCCCAACTTTTAATTCGATGAAAGTTGCGCCTATAATATGTCCATTATATCTAAATCTGAAACTAATTTCTTTGTCTATTTTAATCCATGTATCAAGTGGCTTAGATTCAAAATATGGTATCGTCTTTTCAACATCTCTTAAAGTATATAAGGGTTTGGCAGGTTTATGTTTAGAATAACCCATTTCATTGGCACGTTCAGCATCCTCTTCCTGAATCTTAGCACTGTCCTCTAAAATCAGTTTTGCAATTTCAAGAGTGGGTTCAGTTCCATATATCTTTCCTTTAAAACCTGACCTAATCAGTTTTGGTAAATATCCAACATGATCCAAATGCCCATGAGTAAGAATAACACAATCAATTGAAGGGACATTTATTGGTAATTTCTCCCAATTCATCAGGCGCAATTTCTTTAAGCCCTGAAACATTCCGCAATCAATTAAGATTGATTTAGTTTCGGTTTTAAGGTAATATTTTGAACCAGTAACTGTTCCTACAGCACCTAAAAACTGAATTGTTATTTTATTTTCCTTTTTCATGTTTTTTTAAAATGTTTTTTTGTGTCCTTTAACATACTTTTTACGCACCATTTAGAATACCATTTCCCAAGCAGAAAACCCCAAGCCCCTCTGTGCTTTGTATAATTAATGCCAAGTTTTGCATTTGATTTTCCATCCTTTTCTGGTGTCATTATCAGATCCATTTCAAACCAATCAATTACTATCATTTTCGCATCTCCTACTGTGCCCCAAACTTTTTGCTTTCCTTCAATCCATTTACTTACCTCTACTGTAAAATCCATTTTCATTCCAACAACCTTTCCTCTCCATCTATATTTAGTTCCTAATCCTGTCTTATGGTTTGATAACCATTCAATACTTAATTTACTTCCCGCCATTGCACCGCTACTTTCGGTCATGTGTTTACCCGTATTTCTTATGTCATCCATAAATGCAAAGACCTCTTCTTGTGAGCCCTGAATAATCATTTCTCTTTCATAATGTCTAACTTTTCCTTTTTTTAAGGTGTCGTTTTTCACTGATTGGGCCAATGTATAGTTCAAACATACACCGGATGTTGAGAAAAATGATATCATTAAAATTGTCAAAATATTTTTCATATTAATTTCAATTTTACTATTGCACGAGTTTTGTTTTTTTACCAATCTGAATTATTACTAAAGACAAAATACTGGCTCCCGAAATAATCAACCAATCGCTTACAGACATCATATAGATAGAAAGCACTGTTCTAACTGGTTCGATAGCATAAAGTCCTAAAAGAATAATGACAGAAATAATTATTGCTCCCCACACGTATTTACTTTTCATTACTTCAGATCTAAAGAAAGATGTTCCGTCACTCATATTCAGGACATGTAATAATTGAGAAAATACCAAAGTGAAGAAAAGTATATTATTACAAAGTTCTGGATTCCATAGTTCCGTTTTGTGAACAGTTAAATGACTAAAGAAAACTGCACCAATACTAACTGCGCCAATTACAACTGAATAAAAGAAAATGCTTATCCATTTTTTTTTATCAATTATGGGTTCATTAATATTCCTTGGAGGTCTATTCATTACAGCATCGCTACCCTCAGTAATTCCTAATGCAAGTGCTGGTAATACATCAGTAATTAAATTGATGAAAAGAATTTGAAGTGGGAATAATTGGAAATGCAAATTAAGAACAGATGCTGTTGCTATAACCAATAGTTCGCTGAGATTACATGATAATAAGAAAACAACAAACTTTCTAATATTCTCAAATATAATTCTGCCCTGCTTTATTGCAATCACAATTGATGAAAAGGAATCATCCTTTAAAACCATATCTGCTACCTCTTGAGAAACTTGTGTGCCACGGAGCCCCATTGCAATTCCTATATCGGCTTTCTTTAATGCAGGAGCATCGTTAACTCCATCTCCCGTCATCCCAACAATATTTTTTCTTTCCTGAAAAACTGTAACAAGGTCTAATTTTTGTTTAGGGCTAACCCTTGCAAAT
>JAEUTP010000011.1 GCA_016787705.1 Bacteroidia bacterium
AATTCTGACTAACGTTTTTTTTTGAGCTTTGAAAATCAACATGTTGCAAATCCAACATCTTCAGGTTTCAGGTCAAATTTAGTGATATTTTTTTTCATTCTTTCCACTAATTTCATCTTTCTTTTTTGGTCGAGGAATAAATATTCGGTTGGTGGTTTGTAAGGTGTTTTTTGAGTAATCATCGTCCAAATGATAATGCCTAATTTTCTTGCTGTGGCACTTACTGCTGTTGCTCTACCTTTTCTATATGCAATTCGTCTAAAAAAATCGGAAAGGTGAGTGTCTTTTAAATTGCCGATGGCATTGGCTGCGTGTCTGAGTGCTATTTTCAGCCGGTTGCTTCCTTTGGGAGTTTTGCTTGAAAGTATTTTTCCCCCACTTATTTTATTATTGGGTGCAAGCCTAAGCCAACTTGTAAATTCTTTGGCTGTTTTAAATTTCTCAAATCCTTCTGGACCAACTTCACTCATTATGGTGAGTACTGTTGCATGACTCAAGCCTTCAATAGCCATTAAATCTACACCTCCAAAATATTGAAAAGCGGCTTGGTTGAGATCTATACCTTTTAAGGCATTTTTGTTGATGCGTTTATGTTTTTTATCGTCAGTTTTTAATTTTTTTTTTGAGGGTCGGTATTTATTTGATGTTTTAGAAATGTATTGATTTGTTTATCGCAACTTTCAATTTGTTTTTGATAAAAAAGATACGATTCGTATTCTTGTTTTAAGCCAAACAGAAAATCAGAACGATTATTTCCTTTCAACGCTTTTGCAATTTCTTCTTCTGATTTTTTGCAATTACCATGACGAAGTTCAGCCAATTTTTTTGGGTCAAGGTTTCCTTTACAAATGTCTGCAATAATGGCAAGACCTGTAAGCCCACAAATATCATTTACCACTACATCTAACCTAAAGTTTAATAACTTCAAATACTTTTGCATCTTATGTGAAGCTTGTGCAGCAAGGTCAAGCATATTTGTCCTTTGTCTGCAAAAGGTACGTAATTCTTCGGTGGTTTGGTCGGGCAAAAAACTACTTGTCAGTAAACCTAATGCGTGTAGTTTTTGAATCCAACGGCAATCTTTTACATCTGTTTTTTTACCTTTTGCATGCTTGGTAAATTTTCCATTGCAGAGTATAACTTCCATACCATGCCTCTCTAATTCCACATACAAATTTTGCCAATAATTACCGGTGCTTTCCATGGCTACCGAAGTAATGCCATAAGATTTTAAGTGCAAACAAATGTCTGTAAGTTCATCAGCATAAACGCCAAACTCTTTTACATCTTCCAATGCTTGCCCTACGGCTACATAGTGCGATTTACTTCCTATATCAATGCCTGCACAATTAGGATTGATAATGTCTAATTCCATTTTTTTCTTTTCCATTTTAAATGAGTTTAAGTGTATAATAAAATAACTCTAAGGAAGTGTGCTCGTGTTTTGAAATTATTCTGAACGGGCTAGTAATAAAACTGCACCAATGAAATTATCAACTACTGAAAAATGAAGATTCAGTATTACACTTCAACCAGAATGACACTCGGGATTTTAATCACCAATGTTTAAATCGGTCTTGCATAGAGTAATGCGAATTTATGGAATTGCTAAGATGTGTTTCCCGTTAGCTGGAGAAATTATTTTCTTTCGGGAAAAATGGGGAATGACCGCTAACGTTTTGCCTTTAGTTTGTATTTACGTAAAAATACACTAAATTAAATAAAAAGGAAACGGGTGAACTAGAACGTTTTGTAAGCCTTAGACTTAATAGCTGCATTAGTCCCGTTTCCTTTATCAAACTTGTAAGAACCAATTGGAATGATGGGCGTTGGGGCCCGATAAAGGCAATAGTCATACAAGTTATTGTTTAACGTTAAAAGTAAAGTTATGAAAAAAGTAAAAGAAATCACAGAAAGCATTGGTATAGATGTATCAAAAGCGACTTTAGATGTGTTTATACATACAAAGCGACTACACAAACAGTTTTTAAATAATAAGAAAGGTTTTGCAGAACTTTTGAAATGGGTCAAGAATGAAGTCAGTAAAATAGAAGAAACAATCTGGTGTTTTGAACATACCGGTTGGTATTGTGTGCTATTAAGTCATTTTATGTACAGTAATAAATTATATTACTGTTGTGTAAATCCAATGGAGATAAAGCGTTCGATGGGCTTAAAACGAAGCAAAACAGATAAGCAGGATGCTGAGGAGATAGCAAGATATGCCTGGTTGAGAAGAAATGAATTGGATTCAAGTATACCAATGCCATTAAATTTAGTTGAATTACAACGTCTAATGAGTTTAAGAGAACAGTTGGTAAAACAAACAACAGCGCTAAAAAACTTAAGTAAAGGATTTAAAGTAACAGTAGAAAAAGAGAGTTCTGATTTTGGAATGAAGACTATTAAACAAACGTTAAAACAGTTAGAAAGTCAAATAAAAAAAGTTGAGAAAGAAATGGCTCGACTAATTAAACAGGATGGAAATATGTACCATAATTTTAAGATGAGTAAAAGTGTAAAAGGAGTTGGTGATATCATGGCAATACAAATGCTTTTACATACACATAATTACACAAGATTTGGCACTTGGCGAGAGTTTTCATCTTACTGTGGTTTGGTTCCCTATCCTTACCAATCCGGGACAAGTATAAATCGAAAACCAACAACTCACAGTGTCAGTGATCAAAAGATGAAGAGTTTATTAACGATGTCAGCAATAAGTGCTATACAGGCTGATAAAGAGTTAAAACAGTATTTTAAGAAGCGAGTTGAAGAAGGAAAACCGAAGATGGTTGTATTAAATATAATAAGAAACAAAATTGTATCAAGGATATTTGCAACTGTTAAACGAGGAACACCTTATGTAGAGATGTATAAATTTGCTGCTTAAAAAAAGTTGTTAAATTATTTGTTTTTTACCTTGGAATGCAGCTAAACGCAGGCAGGGCTTAAACCACTGCACTTTCTACGAAGAACTGCTCACAAATATACTACTTTTCTGTCCTACGAAGCACGAAACCCCTGCTTGCGTTTAGGTGCTGTTATGCCTTCGTTGTTCTTTTTCGTCCGTTGCGGTGGGACAGCCATACTCTTTGGCAAGTTTTGGCTTGTGTGGCTGGATTGAGCGACTTGCCAATGTGTATGGATGTGAAGGGTGGGTTTGTTTGTCTAAAGGTAATAGCTGAAAAGTCTGAAAAAATAGAAACTTAAATAAAGTAACGCTAATCCGCTTATAATTTGAATACTTTTCCTTAACCAAGTCAATTTGGCAAGTTTTGAAACAGAACTTGCAAAAAGTCCAACAATTAAAAAGGGTAGTCCTCTCCCAATTCCAAATAAAAACGCTAAAATTACTCCATACAAAATACTTGCTTTAGTTGCTGCAACTGTTAATAATAGTAGTAATGGGGCTGCTGATGTGCCTAAGCTGAAAATAAAGCCGTATATAAATGACCCCCCTATTCCTGGTTTGCGAAGTGCCTCAAGTTGTCGCACTCTAAGGTAAGGTCCATAAAAAGCAACTCCCGCAGCAATTAGTGTAATTGTGCCCATTGCTAAAGTCCAATACAAACCAAATGTTTCGGTTAAAAAAGCACCAATGTAACCTGCAATACCACCAAAAACCGTTAAACAAACAACTATACCCAAAAAGAAAGAAAAAGTAATGGAAAACCCTGTTTTAGCTTCACGCACTTCATTAGTTGTAACATAGCCTGCAAAGCCAAGTCCGACAGGTAATGTGCAAGGACAAACGCCACTTGATATTATACCTGCTAACAAAGCAAGTCCTAAACTATAAATAGAGCCATCTTGAAATGTTTCTGTGAATTGATTTAAAAATTGCTCAACATTCATTCTGTTAATTCTTTAGGTTCTCCCGCCTTGTAGCCAAGTTTATTTATTGCCTCAGCCAATACTTTTGGTGAAACCTTTTGAGTATCATATTTTATTCTCGCATTTTTGTCTTTCAGGCTAACTGTCACATTTTTTACACCATCTATGGCTGATAAAGTTTTTTTTACATTTGCAACACAGGACATACAAGACATACCTTCAATAGGTATTTCAATGAATTTTTCCGTTCCTACATTGACATCTGTTTGATTGGCTTGGGAATTATTTCCTGAACAACCAATAAAACTCATATGAAGTAACACCAATAAGATGAGCCATTTATTTACCATAATGTTATTTTTTGGTGGGTGTATATCCTGCTTTTGTTAATATGGTGGTAAGTTCATTTTCATCAGTTACAGATGCACTATATTTAATGTTAACCAATTTTTTCATTGCTTGTGTTTTTACATTTTCTACACCTTTGATTTCTTTTAAAATATCAGTTATTTTTTCTGCGCAACCTTGGCAAACCATATTTTCAATTGCAAATGATACTTCTTTCATATTGTTCTTTTCTTTTAGTAAAAATTCATAAACCTTATTAATTTCCTTCATTTTGTCAGTTAATTCGTAAAGTCCTAAATCGGGAAATTGATTTCTAATAATTGCTATTTTTTCTTCTTGTCCGCAATTGCCCGGACAGGCTTCTATTGCCTCAGCAATCTTCATTGCCAATGTTTTTCTGAACACTTCGTCCAATAGCAGGTATTGAGCTTTTTCAAAACCTTTGTTGACAGCTTTAAATTGATTTAATATTTGAGCAGGGTCATCACTTTCGTCAAGCATTTTTATTACTCCTTCAACTTGACCTTTAATACTGTTTAAACGGTCTTTAAGGTCTTTTGTCAAATCTCGTGGCAACATATAATTACAATTAAATCCCATCCCATCTCCAAATTATGAAGATAGGATGGGATGGTTAAAAATTTAGTTGGCTTTGCCTATTCCTGCTGCTGCTAATTCTTCTTTACTCACTCCTCTGTTTTGGCAACAAGCAAGCAATTTTCCATTAACGGCTACAGCGGGCAGGGAAGTAATGTTATACTTTTTCACCTTGTCAACGCAGACTTTGTCGTCACATTGTTCTACAAGGTTGTAAACGGTTACTTCACAAGAACCACAAGCCATTTCTTTTACTGTTTTTACTACGGGTTCACATACGGGACACCCTGCTGTAAATACTTCAATTTGTCTTTTCATTTTGTTACGTTTTAAATGTTAATAATTAATTACGCTACAAAGATGGGATGGGTCAGGGGGTGGTCTCCAAATTTTTTTTCAAAATTCTTTTTCAGTCTTCTTTGAGGCGTTGGCAAAAATTCAGGCTCTTTTGGTTTTTCTGTGTCGGCATTGAGTGTCGGGAAAACCAAATGTGCCTGAATGCGGGTCGGCTTTTTACAATGAGGCATAACGGTTCGGGGCTTTGCGAGGGAGCGGATTTTTAGCACTACCTTTGATACGAAGCACGAATGTTCAAATTTACGAAAAAGTTTGATACGAAGCACTTAACCCGCTCTCTTGCAAAACCCTTGTTAGTGGCTGTGGCTAT
>JAEUTP010000021.1 GCA_016787705.1 Bacteroidia bacterium
GTAAAATACGATAACAGCCCTTATTCCTGACCAACCCTAAACACCTTGCAGAAGTGGCTTATTGCCCTTAAATCGGCTAAAAATCGCTGAATTTGGGCTTCTTTCAATTCTTCAGGGCTTTCGTTGGTTATTTGGTTCGAAGAGGGTAAATTTGAGCCCGCAAATAAATGCAAAAGGTTTAAGCGAAAGCTTAGACCTTTTTTGTTTTATCGGAATGCCGAAAGTTTTACTTTTAAATGCATGAAGGAGAAAACAAAAAAACAATTTAATATTTCAATAAATTGTTTTTGTATTCTGACTTTGGGTGATCAAGGGATCAACGTAGTTAATCCTAAAATATACTTTCAAAAGATCAGATCAACGGAGTTAAACCTTAATTCTCGTAGGATTACAAATCCTGCCAAGCCTATTTAGGAAAGCCTTGAACCTTTTTTAAAACAATATTATTTAGCTAATTTAAGCATGCACTCGAAAATTTAATTTTAAATTTTTATTTTTAAAATGAATTAAAAACGTTTATCAAATAAAAAAACAAGTGGTGATCTGTTCAATTAATGGAGATCTGCCAACTGACTCAGAAGTTTGTCTTCCGGTGAGTTGTATAATATTTGGTATTGGTGGTTCTTTTGATATTATTACAGAAAGTGAAAAAACAAAAACAGGAAATTGTTTTTTTATTAGATCTGAAACAACCTTTAAGGCAAAACCCTTAAACTGTAAAGGGTTTGTTATTGTTTTTTTTGACGCGGTTAGTGCCGAACATTATTTTCTTAATACGAATTACTCAAGTCCTGGAGCTTTGAAACTTGAATGGATAGACGATGACGAATTTTTAAACAAAACATTCTTAAAAATGAATGACAGTGAAAGCGATATTTTTTTGGATGAAATATTTAAAAGACTTTTTGATCAGGAACGAAAAAACATCTTGCCTAAGTACGATAGCAGGATAGTTTTAATTGATGAGCATATTCGAAAAAATATAAGGGAAAAGATCAGTAACAAAGACCTTGCAGCAAAAATTCATTTAAGTGAAAGCAGGTTCTATCATTTTTTTAAAGAACAAACCGATGTTAATGTAAGTCGCTACATTTTATGGCTTAGATTAAAGACTATTTTTGAGCGTTATTTTAAAAGCGAAGGAAAATTAAACGCCCTTTTAGATCTTACTAATTTCACTGATCTCTCTCATTTTATTAAAGCATTTAAATCGTTTTTTGGAGAATCTCCTAAACGATTATTGAATAAATAGGTAAAACTAAATTAAAGGTTAACTAATTCTACAACGCTTTAGGTAACTCTTTTTATTTAATTTTTAGCTAATATCTACCATTATTTTAATTACTCATTCTATAACTTGCAGCCGTTAAAGCGTATGATCAAAAATCAAAATAATAATTTAAAACAATTACAATGATCTTAAATAAAAAATATTCAAAAACTACTTTAAGAAATATCACATTAGTAGTAGCATTACTTTTAAATCTTGTAAACTATGGGCAAACTTTTCCTGTAGGCCATATGAGTATTAATTTTAAAGATCCTTCAAGAACCGGTGGTTATATAATTTCGGGTGGTATTAATATGACCGGTACAGGTAGAGACGTTGGAACTGAAGTATACTATCCTTCAACAGTTTTAGGAGATAATCAGCCTCTTGCATCCGGGCAGTTTCCAATTGTAGTAATCGGTCACGGTTTTGTTATGGGCTGGGATTCGTATGATAATATTTATAATAAACTTGCATCTACAGGATATATTGTTTTGTTGCCACGAACCGAAGGTAGCTTTTCACCTTCGCATTCAGAATTTGGAAATGATTTAAAGTTTTTGGTTAACGCAGGTCAGAGCTTAAATACTGTGGCCTCTCCAACAATATTGTCTGTTTTTAATGGTAAAGTGGCTCCTAAATCCTCTATTGGCGGCCATTCCATGGGAGGAGGGAGTTCTTTTCTGGCAGCTGCAAGCAACACTTCGGTAACGTGTATCTTTAATTTTGCGCCAGCAACAACCAATCCTTCATCTATTGTATCCTCTTCTTTAATAAGTATACCCTCGCTTATCATATCAGGCGCCATTGATTGTGTTGCCGATACCACTGTCCAAAACAGTCACTATAATGCATTGGCCTCGTCAAAAAAATTTCACGTTATATTAAAACAATTAACCCATTGCGATTTTGGAAACGGAAGTAATTTTAATTGCACGTTTGGTCAAAGCTCATCAGGTTGTTCAAATGTTGTAGCAAATGCATTGGCATTGCCGCGTTACATGAATTATTTACAAAATTTTTTGGATAACCAGTTAAAAAATGATTGTGCAGCCGGCCAAAGATTTATGGATTCTGTAAATACAAGTTCTTCTTTAAGAGCGGGTTTAAAAAAAACAGGCTCTATTGCTTGTAGTATAACATCTCTTAAACAATCAAATAGTAATAGTGAATTAAGAGTTTATCCTAATCCTGCAACTTCAAATATATATATTGACCTTACTATGACCGACATTAAGTTAAAAATATCTGATCTTTATGGGAAGGTTCTTTTAGATCGTGAATACAAAGAACCTAAAAATAGGTTAGAAGTGAGTTTAAGTGAATTTAAATCAGGTATATATATTCTTGAAGTAGAAAGCGCAACTGAAAAACAGCAAATTAAGATCGTGAAAAATTAAAGTTTAGTAAACTGCTATGAACAAACACTCATAAATATCTTAATTTAATTTGTACTGTTTTATCTTCATTCTTTAAAACAAAATCAAAACTTTCAAATTTTGGATGTGACATGCCTGTGTGGTAATAATCTGAAAAGCCAAAACCTTCTTTTGGCAATACCCAACCATAGTCCATTTTTTGATTACTGTTTTCATCATCTAAAATGGCAATACCATAAGTGCCCGGTTTTAAATCAGCGTAGCTAATTGTCAGATTTCCATTGGTTATTTTTGCTTTTGGTTCAATTTTAATAAGCATAGGTTTTTCTTTGTCAAAGCTTTCTGATGTGTTATAAAAGCAAACGCGAATGGTTCCTGAAGAGTTTCTAAGCCCTGAGATATTGATCTTTAGGGTTTGGCCGAGGTAAAAATTAACTAAAAAGAATGACTGTATAAGCAATAGTAATTTCATTTTATAAAGGTAATCAATAATGTAATAAGCCTATTTTATGTGCATTTAAAAATTGTAGATGTTCTTCTACACTAAAAATTTAGATTGCCAAAATGAAAGACTTATTTTTGAACAGATATACCACATTAAAACTATGGTTAACAATAAACCTAAAAAGGAACTGTTAGAAGAATTACACCGAAAAATGATCCAGGAAATAGCTGATGTTGCAATTATTTTATTGGATAAAGACGGAACAATATTGTCATGGAATAAAGGCGCACAAACCATAAAAGGATATAACGATCATGAAATAATAGGGCAAAACTTTAATATTTTTTATATGCCAAGCGATAGGCAAGCCGGCTTACCCGAGCAGTTAATGGCCTTAGCGGCAAAAGAAGGAAGAGCAAAGCACATTGGCCGAAGGGTAAGGAAAGATGGTACTACTTTTTGGGGAAGCATACTTATTACAGCGTTACATAATGATCTTGATGAAGTAATTGGTTATACCAAGCTTACACGAGAGTTACGCGATAACGAAATGGAATAACGTTTTAAAGCTTCATAATTTCTTCTACGAAAAATTTTACTTCGTCAAGCGTATTGTTTTTTCCAAAAGAAAAGCGATAAGAATTCTTTACTTCTTCATCACTTAAGCCCATTGCCTTTAAAACATGAGAGGGCTCGGCATTTGCAGATGAACAAGCAGAACCGCTTGAAAAAGCGAACTTATTTAAAAGTGATTTAACGTTTTTTTCCTTTGGAAAAGTAAGATTACTCGTATTATAAAGGCGGTGTCTGGTACTGCCATTTATTCTTAAGCCTTCAATGTCTAGTAATTGATGTTCAAAGTAATTTTTTAGTTTAGAAATATGAGTTCCATTATCCCAAAAAGTGGTTTCAAAAATTTCGGCGGCTTTTCCAAAACCCGCTATTAATGGCACATTTAAGGTCCCTGAACGTTTACCATTTTGATGACCTCCGCCATTTATCTGTTCTATTAAATTTACGCGGGGATCTTTTCTTTTTACATATAATGCGCCAATGCCCTTAGGTCCGTACATTTTATGTGCGCTAAAAGCCATGCAATGTATACCAAGCTCGGTTACATCGCAACGCTCTTTGCCAACAAATTGTGTTGCATCACAAAAAAATAAAATGTTTTTTTCGTTACAGATCTCAGCAATTTTTTCTAAGGCTTGTATAACACCTGTTTCATTATTTGCCGCCATTATGCTTACAAGAATAGTGTTAGGTTTTATAGCCGCTCTTAATTCAGTAATATCTATCAATCCTTCTTTATCAACATTTAAATAAGTGATTTCAGCGCCTTTGCTTTCAAGATTTATGCATGTGTCTAAAACAGCCTTGTGTTCAGTTTCACAGGTAATAATATGATTGCCTTTGCTTGCATAGGCTTCAAAAATTCCTTTTAATGCAAGGTTTACCGATTCTGTAGCCCCCGAAGTAAATACCAGTTCCGTTTCTTCACAATTAATTAACGAGGCAATTTGTTTTGTGGCTTTTTCTAATGCGGCCTGCGCTACCCAGCCATGTGCGTGAAGCTTGCTGGCAGCATTGCCGTAATATTCATTATAAAACGGTATAACTGTTTCAATAACTTCTTTATCTACTTTTGTAGTAGCATTATTATCAAAATAAATTAAATTGTTTATCATTTTCAATAAATTATCTTTGCATTCGTGTTTAAAGGTATAAATAAACATTATTTCCTGCTTCATATAATCGTGTTTATTTGGGGCTTCTCACCTGTTTTAGGAAGATTTATTAATACCGATGCTTTTCAGCTGGTTTGGTTTCGTATTTTAATTACCGTTGGGGTAATGTTACTGTACTTAAAATTCACAAAACAGGATATGAAGATCACTACAAAACATTTTTGGCAGTTAAGCGGAATAGGCATAATTATTATGATCCACTGGCTTATGTTTTATGGCGCTATAAAAGAATCAAACATAAGTGTAACCATGGTGGCGTTTAGCACCGGTACGTTGTTTAGCTCCATTATTGAACCTGTATTATATAAACGCAGCATACGTTTATACGAAGTTATTATTGGTTTAATTATAATTGGCGCCATTGCTTTGATCTTTTCTATTGAAACACACTATTGGTTAGGTATTTTATTAGGCATCGGTGCTGCCTTCACATCCTCTTTATTTGGTGTGTTTAATGGCATCATGTCGCACAAGTTACGGTCTGGTGTAATTAGTTTTTATGAATTAAGTGCCGCATTTATAGGACTTACTTTATTTTTAACCGTTAACGGTAGCTTTAAAACTTCTTTTTTTGTTTTGGATAATTCATCCATTATAGGATTGATATTATTGAGCTTGGTGTGTACGGTTTTTCCGTTCATCGCTTCGGTAAATCTTGCTAAATATATTAGTCCGTATACAATTGTGTTAACGGTTAATTTAGAGACCGTTTATGGCATTATTTGGGCAATATTATTTTACAACGAAAATAAAGAAGTAAAACCTACGTTCTATATTGGTGTATTGATCATATTACTGGCTATCTTTTTAAATTCATATCTAAAAAGCGTGAGTGATAAAAAAGCTAAGCAGAATTAATTATCTTTAAGTGTGAAATTAAAAAAAATCCTCATAATCCGTTTTAGTTCCATTGGTGATATTGTTCTAACAACACCGGTTATTCGCTGTGCTAAAGCGCAGTTAAAAGGTACAGAGATACATTATGTTACTAAAGAAGCTTTTAAAAGTATTTTAGAACATAATCCAAACATAGATAAGCTCCATACGTTTAAAGAAGATGTTTCTGAAGTTTATGATCAGTTAAAAGCCGAAAATTTTGATGTAGTGATCGATCTTCATAAAAATCTTCGCAGCTTACGATTAAAACAAAAATTAGGGATTAAAAGTTATTCTTTTAATAAGATCAACCTTCAAAAATTTGTTGCCGTTAATTTTAAGCAGATAAATAAATTACCAGATCGACATATTGTAGAAAGATACTTTGATGCTATTGCTCCAATTGGAGTAACAAACGATGGTAAAGGACTGGATCATTTTATCAATAACAATGATAAAGTGGATGTTACGAAGTTAATTCCTTCATCAAGCAAATTTGTTGCTTTGGTTGCAGGAGGTTCTTATTTTACAAAGAAGATCCCTTTAAATAAATTGGTTGAAATCTGTAATTCATTAAGCTTACCAATAATTGTTTTAGGGGGCAAAGAAGATAAAACAATTGCGGACGAACTGCAAAAACAATTTCCGCAAATAATAAATGCCTGCGGACAATATTCTATTAATCAAAGCGCATCTATTATTGAGCAGGCAGAGTGGGTAATTACTTCTGATACAGGTTTAATGCATATTGCTTCTGCTTATGATAAAAAAATAATTTCTGTTTGGGGAAATACAATTCCTGAATTTGGTATGGGGTCATACATGCCGCAAGCAGAAAATAAGATCCTTGAAATAAAAGGCCTTAGTTGCCGTCCTTGCTCAAAACTCGGCTATAAGCGTTGCCCGAAAGGTCATTTTAAGTGCATGAATGATATTAATTATTCTTTTCTTAAAGACCTAAAATAAAAAAAGCCGGAAATTAATTTCCGGCTTTTTTTATAAAGTGCTATTTATTATTCTACAACTAATTTCTTTCTTACTTTTTCTTTACCAATTTCTATTTCAATTGTGTAAATACCTTTAGCAAATTCATTTAAATTAATTACAGCTTTATTCTCGTTGTTTTGAGCGGTAGCAATTAGTTGCCCTAAATTATTATAAAGAACATAATTAAATGCTGCACCCTGGTACTCAATAGTAACATCACTTTGCGCCGGGTTTGGATAAACCAGTAAGTTTGAATTATTAACTACACTTTGTATTCCTGTTGCAAAACCAACACATGCGGTGTTTGTTACCGAACATCCGTTAGCATCAGCTACAGTAACAGTATAACAAATAGGTGCTAAACTGCTTGCGGTTGCTGCATTGCCGCCGGTTGGCGACCATGTGTATGTGTAAGGCGAAACACCACCAACCACATTTACATTGGCAATACCGGTTGAACAAGAACTACAAGCTGAGTTAGTAACAGTAACATTACTTAAAAGGTTATTTGTTGGCGCTGTAATTGAGAATGTATTAACACTTGTACAACCAAAAGCATCATTAGTTACCAAAGTATAATTACCCGCACATAAATTATTACAAGGTAATGAAGAACAAGAGCCGCCAATTAAACTGTATGTATACGGAGCCGTTCCGGCACTTGTGTTTCCATTTGCAATGCCAGAGCAAGGATTACTGCAATTAGCATTAGTTGAGGTGATAGATGTTAATGGATTTGTTTTAACTGTAATAGCAATAATACTACTAGTTGTACATCCGCCACTGCCGCTGCCAACAACAGTGTAATTAGTGCTTGTTCCCGGAGTAGCAGCATATGAAGCCACTGTAGCGCTAGGAGAAGACCATACATAAGTTGAATAAAAACCACTGGCAGCTATTGTAACAGATTTACCTGCACAAATAGTCGGTGAAGGTGAGGTTGAAATTGATATAGATGGCGTTGCAATAACACTAACTACTAAAGTTGTTGAACCGCTACAGGCACCGTTGGTTCCAACTAAAGTATAAGTTGTGGTTGAAGATGGTGTAACATTAATTGATGTAGCATTAGAGCCACCTGGCGACCATGTGTAATTAGTAGCGCCACTGGCCGTTAATGTTGATGAACCTCCGGCACAAACTGAGCTTGGATTTGCGCTGATCAGAACAGATAATGAACTGCCCACAGTTACACTAACGGTTTTGGTATTGGTGCAACCGCTTGTTGTTCCAATAACGGTATAAACTGTATTAGATGAAGGTGAAACCAGCAATGGATTGCTTGTAGAGCCAGTACTCCAAGAATAACTTGTAGCACCAGTTGCATTTAATGTTGCTGTACCACCGGCACAAATAGTTTGGTTATTTACACTTACCGTTGGATTTGGTGTTACAACTATTGTTGCTGTTTTTATTGTTGAGCAACCACCATTGTTACCGGTAACAGTGTATACCGTTGTAACCGATGGTGAGGCTGACATGCTTGCAGTTGTTGGCCCTGCTGTCCATGTATAATTTGTTGCGCCTGTAGCTGTTAATGTTGCAGGTGTAGAAGCACAAACAGTTGGTGTATTTACATTTATGGTTGGCCCCGTTGTAATTACAATAGTTGCAGTTTGAGAACTTAAACAGGTTCCGTTGGTTCCCGTAACAGTGTAAACCGTTGTAGCAATAGGGCTCGCAGTCATTGTTGCGGTTGTTGGCCCTGCCGTCCAGGTATAACCTGTAGCACCTGTAGCAGTTAATGTAGCCTGGTTACCAGCACAAATACTTGGCGTATTCACCGAAATTGTTGGGCCGGTAATAATACTAACAGTTTTAGTTATAGATGCTGTTGAAGTACCGTTTGCAGCTAATAATGTAACGCTGTATGTTCCGGGAGTAGCATAAGATACAGTTGGATTAGTTGCATTAGAGGTTGCAGGAGTTCCACCTGTCATTGTCCAGGTATAATTTGAAGCGCCGGTTGTTGTATTTAATAAATTAATGTTGGCACCTACACAGGCTGTGGTGGGAATTGTAAAATTAACTGTTGGTGTTGGAAAGGCAAGGTTAATATTATCAAGATACATAGCTTGTCCATAATGCCCTCTGTTCTTAAAGCTGAACATGATATTTCCTTGACCTGCAGTTAAAGCAGATACATCTATTGTATCTCTACGCCATTGACCTGCAGTTGGTGTAAAAACATTATTCTGCAACGTACCGGCAGAAGTAGAGAGTGTAGACCCTCCTTTTGAATAAATACTCGTCCAGCTGGTTCCGCAATTAGTTGATAATAAAACTTCCAGCGTGTCTGAAAATTGGTTGTCATATTGCTTGTAAGCTACATCAAATCTTAATCTTGCGCTTACTACATTACTAAAAGAATATTTTGGCGTTCGCATTTCATCCCTATCGGGCGCAGCGTCAATATTATAATTATCATACGTTACACAGGCAGTACTTGTTCCAAAGCCACCAAGGGTAGGCCCTGTAATACGCGCGTAATAATTAGCATCGTTACCAATGTTATAAGATGTCCAGTTAGTTGGTAAGAATGTAGTTGCCTGAAAGCCTTCAGTTAAAGGAAGAGCAATTGGGCCTGCAATTGTAATATATGATAATTTAATTTTCGTATTACTGCCATTTGCATTTGCAGCTGTTAATGAAACAGAATAAGTGCCGGGTGTAGCCCATTGCACGCTAGGGTTTGAAGATGTTGAAGTGGCAGGCGTTCCACCCTGAAAGGTCCATGTAAAATTGGTAGGTGCGTACATTGAGCTGTCAATAAAGGAAATGCTGGTATTTGGACAGGTGTTTCTTGTTAACGTGTAAAAATTTGCAACGGGGGCATAAGTTAAAAAAGCGGCAGCGCAATTCATAGCTCCAAAAGCATCAATTCTTCCAGCACCTAATTGATTTGGTGAATAAGCTGAATTACCAGAAAGCGTATAAATATTTGCAGCGGTAGATGAGATACAATTTAAAACATCTGTTTGCGTCATGAAAGGGCATTTAGATAACATTAAACCCGCAAGGCCCGCCACTAATGGTGTTGCCATTGAGGTGCCTGACGAACCAAAATAATTATTAGTAGTTCCGGTACTTGTAATATTTTCTCCCGGAGCAGCAATATCAACCCATGTTCCAAAACACGAGAAACCTGACTTAACATTGTTGGATGCTACCGAAGCAACACAATAAACATTATTGTATGCTCCTGGGTAATGAAACGCACTGTTGCCATCATTACCAGCGGCGCAAACTACAATACAGCCCCTGTTCCAGGCATAATCAATAACAGATTGTTCAGCAGCAGATGCAGTGCCGGGCCCTCCCCAAGAGCAGGAGATTACGCGTGCTTTTATTTTTGCGGCGTAAATAATACCTTGGTAACCTGCAGAAATACCAGTTGTACTTCCAGTATTGTTTTGACATTTTACAGGTATTATTTTTATATTCCATCCAATAGATGCAATACCATTATTATTATCTGTTCTTGCCCCTGCAATACCCGCGCAATGAGAGCCGTGATTCATACCGGTATTTGATGGAATTGGATTGTTATCGCCATCGGCAACGTCGTAACCATTAACATCATCAACATAGCCATTTCCATCATCATCAATACTATTACCGGCAATTTCAGCTGTATTTGTATACGTATTACCTACAAGATCAGAGTGTGTCCATGCTATGGCATTATCGCAAATAGCAACTGTAATGTTAGAGTTTCCATTTGCCGTGCTATTAAAAACATTCCAGGCATTTTGGGCATTTATCTGCGTTAAGTGTGCTCCAAAAGTTGGGTCGTTAGGTGTTACGTCGGTTGTATTTAAATTTACTTTTTCAGCATATTCAATTCCATCAATAGTTCTTATTTCATTAATAAAAGCATCTACTTTGGTTATTTGCGAAAACTCAAATTTTAAAATATAAGGAAGTTTAGCATCATCATCAGCTTGATAAAAAGGCTTGTAAGCACGGGTAACACCATATTTAAGAAGTATTTTATTAACTAATTTTAATTTAGAAACAGGAATATTATTCGGATCTTCTTTAGAAACTTCTTTTAAAGCAGCTTTTGTAAATTTTACATAAATCTCACCATCTACCTGGTGTTTGTAAACTGTTTGTGCAAATAAGTTATTCATGCATAAACATACAATAATTGCTGATAAAACTTTTTTCATCATTAATATGGGTTTAAATTTGTTTAGTTGATATTATAAATATAATGAAATAAGGTAAAAAACCAAACATTTTTTGTCAAAAAAGCATTATTTTTAACAAATGAGATTGGCAGTTATAGATTGCGGTACTAATACGTTTAATTTACTTATTGTAGACTTTGATAACCAGAAAAAGTATAACAAAGTATTTAATTCGCGTATTGCTGTAAAGCTTGGCCAGGGCTCTATTAACAAAGGATTTATTGGTGAAGAGCCTTTTAAAAGGGGTATTAATGCCATTAAAGATCTTAATGTTGAAATACAAAAATTTAATGTATCTAAAATTTTAGCTTTTGCAACTTCAGCAATAAGAGATGCAGATAATGGTAAAGAATTTGTAAACGAAGTAAAAAGGCAAACGGGTATTGATGTAGAAATAATTGATGGTAACCGCGAAGCTGAATTGATTTACTTAGGAAATAAAGAGGCCGTTACACTTACCGATTCTGTTTCGTTGATTATGGATATTGGTGGCGGAAGCAATGAATTTATTTTAGCAAACAATAAAGGCTTGTTGTGGAAACATAGTTTTCCAATTGGCGCTGCAAGAATACTGGAGAAATTTTCTCCATCCGATCCTATCACCAATATTGAAATTGCAGATATAAAAGAATATATGAAAAGCCAGATGTATCCTTTATTTGACGCTGCAAAAGAATTTATGCCGCTCGAATTAATAGGTTCTTCGGGTGCATTCGATTCCATTGTAGAGATAATTAATGGCGAATTAAATGGCGAACCGCTTATAGATTCAAAAACATGTTATGATATTAATATGCTGGACTATCTGCATATCTCACGACTAATTAAATATTCTACACTTGCTGAAAGAAAAAATATAAAAGGTCTTGTATCTATGCGTTTTGATATGATCGTTATTTCTTGCTTAATGATCGATTATATAATTAAATCTCTCAATATTCCAAAAATGCGAGTGTCCACCTACTCATTAAAGGAAGGCGCATTAATAGATCATATTATTCAATCAGGAAAAATAAAATAACCATGAAGCAGGATCCTAATAGCTATCGGCACGCTTTATGAATTAAAAATAAAATTATGGCAAAAATATTAGTGATAGATGATGAAAAAGCGATCCGCAGATCGATAAAAGAGATTCTTGAATTTGAAAAACATATTATTGAAGAAGCTGAAGACGGCCAAGCTGCATTGGATATGGCACTTAAAAATAATTACGATATTATATTAAGTGATATTAAAATGCCAAAATTAGATGGTATTGAATTGCTTCAAAAATTAATTGAAAATAAAGTCAATAGCTCTATTATAATGATGAGCGGGCATGGCACTATTGAAACTGCAGTAGATGCTGTAAAGAATGGTGCTTACGATTATTTGGCTAAACCGATCGATCTTAACCGTTTGCTTGTTTCGGTTAGAAACGCTTTAGAGAAAGGCGATCTTGTTACAGAAACAAAGATCCTTAAAAAGAAGATCACTAAAAGTGTTGACATGATAGGCAATTCAAAAGCTATTCAAAATATAAAAGATATTATTGAGAAAGTTGCGCCAACCGATGCCAAGGTATTAATTACCGGAAGTAATGGAAGTGGAAAGGAGTTAGTTGCAAAATGGTTGCACGAAAAAAGTAATCGCGCTAATGGACCTTTGATTGAAGTAAACTGCGCTGCTATTCCATCAGAATTGATTGAAAGCGAATTGTTTGGGCATGAAAAAGGATCGTTTACCAGTGCGGTAGCACAGCGTAAAGGTAAATTTGAACTGGCAGAAGGTGGTACGTTGTTTTTAGATGAGATAGGCGATATGAGTTTAAGTGCGCAGGCAAAAGTATTACGCGCCCTGCAGGAAAATAAAATTACAAGAGTGGGGGGTGACAAAGAAATTAAAGTAAACGTAAGGGTAATAGCAGCAACAAATAAAAATTTAGAGAAAGAGATTGAAAAAGAAACTTTTAGGCAGGATCTTTTTCACCGCTTAAGTGTTATTCCAATTCATGTACCATCTTTGGATGAACGTAAAGAAGATATTCCGGTACTTGCCGATTATTTTTTAGAACTAATTTGTACAGAAATGGGAATAACAAAAAAAGCAATTACCCCAGATGCTTTAAAAGCTTTGCAGGAACGAAACTGGCATGGTAACATTCGTGAATTCAGGAACGTAATAGAACGCCTTATTATTTTGGGTGAAAAAGAAATTACTGTTACAGATGTTAAACAATTTGGTTAAGTATTTTATATGAAAAAAGCGATCTTACGGTTGAGGTCTTTTTTTGTTTTTGCTATATGTGTTGGTTTTTCTGCTTTGTTGGCACAGAATACAAAAAAATTGAATATAGATTCTTTAAAGAATGTAATTGCAACCGCAAAATACGATACAACAAAAGTTAACACTTTGTGCGCTCTCGCTTTTGAGATAAAACGTAAAGCACCAGATGAGGCTTTGCTACATATATCTACGGCAATTGAATTTTCTGAAAAAATAAATTATAGTTCTGGTTTGGGCAAAGCCTATCGTACCAAAGGCTTAATATTAAAAGAGAAAGAACAACCCGAAATTATTCTGGCGCTTTATAAAAAATCGCTTCAAAGTTTTACCCGCGCAAATGATGAAAAGGGCCTGTGCGAAATTAATACCAGTATTGGAAATTTATACAGGGATGGAGGAAACTTTGATTCGGCATTTTACTTTTTTAATATTGCCGAAAATATTGCCACCAAATTAAAAGATAATACACGCCTTGCAATTATCTATCACGATAAAGCTGGTGTTTACAGTAAAATGTTCAATTTTTCTAAAGCAACTGAGCTGTACCTAAATTCTCTTCAACTGTCTATTAAATTAAAAGACAGGTTATTTGAAGCAAATTGTTTAAATAGTTTGGGTGGTATTTACTACAATCAAAAAAATTATAAAAAAGCGGAAGAGTATATTTTAAAAGTAATTGCTTTAAGAACCGAGCTGAAACAACCTGTCGAAATAGGTAAATCGCTTGGTAACCTTGCTAAGTTATATTCGCGAACAGATCGAACACCCCAGGCATTTGAGGCTTATGCTAAAGCAGAAAAGATATTTACCGATCTGCATGATTCTGTAGGGTATATTTCTATTAAAGTACAGGAAATATCTTTATATGATCAAGTAGGCGAGCATCAAAAGATAATAAATATGGGTAAAGAACTGGCTCCATTTGTTTCTGCGCTTAAACCTGCTAATTATATGTCGTTGCATTTTTCTATTGGCAAAGCTTACAGGCGAACAGGTAAATACGACCTTGCATTAAACGAAGTTAACCTGGCAATCGGTATTGCTGATAAAACAAATAATGCCAATGCTCTTATGCACGGCTATGATGAACTGTACAGAATTTACCAATCAAAGAATGATTACAAAAAAGCATTTATGTATCTTGAACAGTATTCCATATTAAAAGACAGTTCATTAAATGCGGAATCGGCAAAACAAATTGCTGAAATGGATACAAAATATCAAACCGAAAAAAGAAATCTTGAAATAAAAACTTTAAGTACTGAGAAATCGCTGCAACAGGCAGAGTTGGATAAAAAGGAAGCAGAGGCGCATAGGCGTAATTTTCAGTTAATGGTATTTGCCATTGGTTTTACAATTGCATTGGTATTATCTGTCATTATTTATCGTAACCTTCAAAAAAACAAACGTTACAGTCGCATTATTGAAGCTCAGAAACAGGAAGTGGAGCAGCAAAAAGCAGAAGTAACGCACCAAAAAGAAAAGGTGGAAGAAAAAAACAAAGAAATTACCGATAGTATTAATTACGCATTAAGAATTCAATCAGCTATTTTACCATCAATAAATTATGTAAAAGAATATTTGCCTGAGAGTTTTATTCTTTATCAACCAAAAGATATTGTTGCGGGTGATTTTTACTGGATGCATATATCAGGTGAAAAGATATTTATTGCGGCTGCAGATTCAACCGGGCATGGTGTGCCGGGAGCTTTGGTGTCGGTAGTTTGTGCCAATGCTTTAAACAGAACAGTAAACGAATTTGGAATTACCGATACAGGCAAGATACTTGACAAAACGCGGGAGTTGGTAATTGAAACTTTTGCTAAAAGTATTAGTGATGTAAAAGACGGGATGGATATTTCTTTATTATGTATTGATAAAAATAAAAAGCAATTGCAGTGGAGTGGGGCAAATAATCCGCTATGGTACATTTCCGATAAAGAGATAAAAGAAATTAAAGGAGATAAACAGCCTGTTGGAAAAAGTGATAATGTTAAAGCATTTACTTCTCATAATTTAGAATATAATACCGGAGATGTTTTTTATTTATTTACGGATGGTTACGCCGATCAGTTTGGTGGCAATAAAGGCAAGAAATTTAAATATAAGCAACTCGAAGAACTTTTACTTACTTTATGTAACCAGCCACTAGCGCAACAGCAAGCCCATCTTTCAAATGCATTTAATAACTGGAAAGGAGAGTTAGAACAAGTAGATGATGTTTGTATTGTTGGAATAAAGTTATAATTTACTTCCCTTCCGGACAAGTGCCTTTATAAACTTTTTTCACCTCCGGATTTTCCAACACCTGGAAGGTCATGAACGGATCGCCAAATAATTTACAATACCTATCCTGATTTTTACTTTTAGCAATTTCTAAAGCGCGGGCAAAGGTGCGTGAATAATATTTTTCCTGTAACCTGCTTGCAGATGCAATGTACATGAATACTAAATTCTCATTCACATCAGGCATACTTAAATAAGGCTCTAAAACTGTAGACGAATATTTAAAATCTTTTGCTCTCGAAAAAACATACGATAGTTTTAAAGCATTTTGCCAGCTCGCATCTTTGATATTATAGAATGATTTGATGCGAGCAATACAAGCATCAATTTGCGCATCAGCATTGTCCATTGTATCTAAACTTTCCATAATTTTAAATTGCCACTCAATATTTAAACCATTCACTAAGTTGCTATCCAGCTTACCGTATAAGCCATCAATGGTTTGCTGTACTTTGGCCTGGTGTTCCTGGTTGCCGGCATTACTATCTAATTTTAACTGGCAGTATGTTTTGTTGTATTGTAAAATAGGGTTTGCCGGTTCAAATTTTAATAAACGGTCAAAAGTAGCTTCATCCTCTTCATCTACCGTATTGTTTGCCTGGTATTGATAATACAAAAGGTTATTTATTAAACTTATATTTTTTGCGTTCTCTTCAATTTTTAAACTATCGTAAATGCTAACAGGGTATTTATTTTCAGCAATGCGCTTATTCATAAACTCCATAATTTTATACGCCTGCGGATAGTTATTTGCTTTTAGAGCGCGTTCAAAGCTTACCCGTGAAAATTTTTCTTCTTTGGCACCACTTACATCGTAAGTAATATCCATGATCATTTGTGCAAA
Source organism: Bacteroidia bacterium (assembly GCA_016787705.1). Taxonomy (GTDB): domain Bacteria; phylum Bacteroidota; class Bacteroidia; order B-17B0; family Aurantibacillaceae; genus Aurantibacillus. The sequence goes on from JAEUTP010000021.1 coordinate 16,300, forward strand.
ACGTTCTTTGGCTAAAATAGGTTCCAGTTCTTCCTGTAATTTTTTATCATTATTAATTTGTTGAATAGCTTTGTGTTTTCCCTGGGCCACTAAGCTCGCATATTTGCCATCTTCATTCTCAAGCATAAATAATCCCCAGCTGTCTTTTGTTTCGATGGTTGGATTGATCTTATTTTTCTGGAAACTTTGTAAAACGCCCAATACACTTTCTCCACGTTTACGCTGTAATTTGGCATTAGCCGCTGAATCGCCTTCAATAGAAGAGTAGGCGTAAATGTAAAGTCCATCAATAATAAAATCGGGTTCATTTAAGGCTTTAATAAAAGGTTGAATGTCTTCTGTTTTATATTCGAATTTATTTTTTTCGAAAGGAATGGTAAAATTAATGATCGAACTTTCTGATTTTGGTTCAAATGGTGGCTTTAATCCGGTTGTATTATTAAAAGGCAATAAACCAATTGGTGTTTTACTGTCTATCTTTCCATTCTCATAATAACCTCTTGTAATAGTTCTGCAAATACGGCCATCCTGTACCACTATCAAATTTACTTCATATTGCCCTGTTATCTTTGGATTGAATTTTCCCAGCTCTACTTCAATACCTTTGTTTTTATTTTTACGATTTACTTTAGGATCTTTACTTACTAAAATATTTTTCTTGAACAATTTATCTTTATAAATAACCTTACTCATAATTCCTTTATTGTAAAGATTATTGTCTACAATATTATAGTCGGCATTTACGTATTGATCGCGTTGTACAATATCAAAGGCCAAACCATCCTTGCTTTTCTTTAATAAACGGCGAAGATCTTTTGCATTAGGATATTTTAACCATACTTTTCCATTCTCAACATATACGCCTTTTTCCAATACATCATAATTGCGAAAGCGATCGCAGTTCTTGCAATATTTAGTTTCTGGTCCTTTTAAACTTTTTGATTTAGTGTTGAAGGGAATGGCCAATTGTTTTTTATAGATAACACCACCGTTAGTAATATCATATCCACCAAATACAGCGCTTGCAAAAACCTTTTTACCATCATCGCCCAATTCACATGAAATACCAACCAAAGTATATTTTGGATTCATTACTATTGGCAGTGTTTTTTGATAACTCTCCCAACGGTTATAAATGGTTTTGGCAACATCTGCTGTCAAATAATTTTCGCGGCCCTTGCTTATGGCGGCTTTCATTGTTAATTCCTCACCACGTTTTGTTGCGCCTGCTTTTTTTAAATTTTTTTGAGTGGTTTTAAATTCAACTTTATCTTTTCCTGAGCTGGCCATTTTATCGGCACTTAACTGTGCTGAAAATTGCAGCATCTCGCTCATCTCTAAAGAGTCTAAGCCTTTGCTGGCCCTAAAGCGGTTCAATTCTTTTAAAAGTATACGTGGTAATTCATCTATCTTAAAATTTTCGTCGCCCATAGCCATCTTTGTTGTTGAAACCTGTGAATAGAAGTTCAACGACAAAAACAAAACAATTAAAAAAGATAGAATGCGTTTCATAAACGAATTTTGAGACCGTAAAATAAAAAATATTGCGAGACGAAGCAATTATTTGTTAAAAAAACAAGTGTAAGTGAATAAATTATGGCTTAAACAGCCATTAACAAGACTTTCGGCTATTTAATTACACCGGTTTTTATCCAGTCCTCAATATCGTATTGATTTAGCTCGTAATAGTCTACCTTTTTAACTACAATGCCGTTATCCAAATAATAAATGCGCGGCAGATCAGTTCCTGCAAGGTTTACAAAGGTTTTACCAAGGCAAAAGCTGTTTGGGATATTATCGGCATGGGTATCATCAATAAACTCCTTATATTTTTTTTCCTTCTCGCCATTTAAAACAAAATAAATTGGCAGTTCAGGATTGTTTTTTTTAATGAGCCTGAACTTTTTTGAAGCAATGCGGCAATGCGGACAGGTTAAGCTGATAAATGCTACAACGTGTTTTCCTTTACGAAGATCTATTGAAGGTACTTTTACTTTAACAGTATCTTCGGGTTGATATAGTAAATTCAGTTCCAAAGGATAATTTACTTTCTCATCCAGGTTGTTGGATGTATAAGCATAATCAACCGGGTTTACTAAAAAGGGAACGGTTAAAGCAGAAACAGCAACAAAATTTAAAAGCATGCTGTTTTGTTTTATTTTCCAGCCTTCAAATAAAAAGTAAACAAGCACACAGCCGGCAATCATTATTACGTTTTTAATGATGGCTTCTAAGGGCGTCATTTTTAAATGCTCTCCAAAACAGCCACAGTTACCATGATTGCCACTAATAGCAATTTGTACAGATAAATAAATTATAAAAAATAAAAGTAAGCCAACGGTAAAGGGTAAGGTGAATTTTTTAAGATTGTAATTGATGATCAATAAAAAACCAAGAAAAAACTCCAAACCAATTAATAAGCGCGCAATAATAGGAGCGGAGTACCAATTAGCAACCCCAATGTCTACAAATGTAAATTCAAAGGTTTCAATAACAGGGTCTAATTTGGTATAACCAGAATAAATAAAAATTAAACCTAGTGCTATTGAAATAAGTATGGCTAATATTTTTTTTGCGATCTGCATTTTGAGATTGTAAAGCTAATGATTTACCACTAAGACACAAAGCGCACTGAGGAGCACTAAGATTTTTTTTATTATTTATGAAACACCTACAAAATTTTAGTTAGTCTTTGTGTTCTCAGTGTCTTAGTGGTTTTAAACAAAAAAGCCCCAACATTTCTGCGGAGCTCTTTAAATATAACGAAGATTTATTGTCCTAAATATTGTTGTAGTAATTTGCTACGGCTGCTATGGCGTAAACGGCGGATAGCTTTTTCTTTAATTTGACGAACACGTTCGCGGGTAAGATCAAACTTATCACCAATTTCTTCTAAGGTTAAACCGTGATTTAAACCAATTCCGAAAAATAATTTTACAACATCACGTTCTCTTTCAGTTAAAGTACTTAAAGCACGATCTATTTCTTTGCTTAACGATTCGTTCATTAAACCTGTATCTGCTTTTGGCGAATCTAAATTTACCAATACATCCAACAAACTGCTTTCTTCGCCATTAGCAAATGGAGCATCCATACTAACATGGCGGCCAGAAACTTTCATAGTATCAGAAACCTTGTCAATAGGCAGATCTAAAACATCAGCTAGTTCTTCGGCACTTGGCTCGCGCTCATATTCCTGCTCTAATTTGCTGTATGCTTTATTGATTTTATTTAATGAGCCTACCTGGTTTAAAGGTAAACGCACAATACGGCTTTGCTCTGCTAAAGCCTGTAATATCGATTGACGGATCCACCATACGGCATAAGAGATAAATTTAAAGCCACGCGTTTCATCAAAACGACGGGCTGCTTTTATCAAACCTAAATTTCCTTCGTTGATTAAATCCGGTAAGCTTAAGCCTTGATTTTGGTATTGTTTAGCAACCGAAACCACGAAACGTAAGTTAGCACGTGTTAATTTCTCAAGAGCACTTTGATCACCGTCCTTAATCTTCTTAGCTAAAATTACTTCTTCCTCAGCAGTGATCAATTCTTCACGGCCGATTTCCTGTAAATATTTGTCTAAAGATGCGCTTTCGCGGTTGGTAATGGATTTGGTGATTTTTAACTGTCTCATGGGATAGTGTTGGAATTAAGAGGGTAAAGTTACATAAAAAAGAGCAATTATTAAAGTAATTTACCTGTATAACGCATTAAAAAGCAAAAAGTTTCTCTTTTTTGTTAAAAAAACTGACAAAATTTCATAAACAGATGTTATTAAGTAAAGCTAAACGATTTAGAAGTGTAAACAAATTACTACCGCGTCTGCCGTTTGGTTTAAAAATGTTTTTAATTTTTTTGTTCAAAAACCAGTATTTTACACATGTGGAATTACCTGTGTTTTTCAATAAAATAAACTTTATAAGCCTTGTAAGTCAATAACAACGGGCATTCTGTAAATCGCGTAATTAACAATTCATTCTTAATAACGCTTAAGGTAATTAACATTATTGTGTTTAATCATAATGAGTTAGCAGAGTTTTAGTGCTCTAATAGTTAGGTATTTTTATAAAAATCAAAACAGGAATAAATGAACGCAGAAAGTTTAAAAACCGAATTACAGCAAGTTTTAGAAAACGATTTAGTATTGCGCAAAGAGTTTAATGAGCTAAAACGCTCTTTAAGCGATTACCGCAACCAGCTGATAATGCGCGATGAAGACTGCAAACGCCTACAGGTGACCATTGATGTGTTAAACACCAAGTTGGTTGTAATGGAGCGCGATAATACCAATTACAAAGGAGAATTAGCTTCGTTTAAAGAGCTACGCGGATCTATAAAAGAACAATTACACGCTAAACAGGAAGAAATTGAGCAACGTTTATCCGAAATAGAAAATTTAAAAAGCGATCTGAATTCAATTTCATCTGATTACGAATTAAAAATTGAAGGTATTAAAGCAGAGGCCAACGCGCACTTAGAATCGGTTTCGTCAGAATACAAAACACAAATTGAAGAATTACGATCTAACTCATATTACAAAGAGTCAGGCATTAAAGAAGAGTTTGAGAACCGTGTAAATGAATTAACAGCGAGCTGGGCTGATAAAGAACAAGCTTTATTACTTAACCACCAGGAAGAGATTGTTGGTGTAAAAATGAGCTACGAACAACAAATTGCCCTTCTTAAAAATGATTATAATTCACAGATCTCTAATTTATCTTCTTCAAGCCAAACAGAGATAAACGCGCTTAAACATACCAGTCAGGTTGCTTTAGAGAATCTTGAAACAAACTACAATCAAAAAATCGAAAGCCTTGAAAATTCATACAAAACAGAAATTTCTAGCTTAAAGTTAGAATTAGAAGAACAACGTCATTCTTTAACAACAGAATACAATTCAAAAATTGAAAGCTTGACCTCTGAGTTTACAGCTAAAGAAAACGAATTGGTTGCATCTTACGAAAAACAATTAGAAGAATTGAGAGCTACCACTTCTTCATCATCTGAAGAGTTATCTTCATCTTTCCAAAACCAGATCAGCACTTTAAGATCAGAACACGAAACATTTGTGAGTGAATTAACTTCTTCTCATACATCTCAAATTGAAGAGTTAACACATAGTTATGAATCCAAATTATCAAGTGCCTTAAGCGAATCTTCATCTAAGATCGAAGAAATTACAAATGGTTACGAAGAAAAATTATCTAACGCTTTAATTCACTCAAACGGACAAAACACAAAATTAAGTGAAGAGTTAACCAAAGTACAATTAGCGCACGATCAGGCAAATGAAAAAATAAGAGAATTGGTAGTACATATTGATTCACAAAATTCTGAATTTGAAAATTTAACCGGTCAGCTAACTAACTACCAGCTTCAGTTAAAATCAGAAGCCGAGAAATTTTTAAGCCTAACAAATGAGTTTGACGCTTTTAAACAAAACTCTTCTCTTTCGAACAGTGAGCAGGTAAATGAACTGAATTTACAAATTGAAAATTTAAATACAGAGTTAAGTAATTTAAGTACTTTATTAGAAACAACTACCAATACGTTAGGTGAAACGGAGGTTTCTTTAGAATTAAAAACTTCTGAATTAGAAAACGCTTCGCAACAAATTGAAAGTCTTAACGAACAAATTGCGACTTTAGTTGGTGTTATTTCTTCTAAAGAACAAGAGTTGGAAAACTTTAAAGCAGAACTTGAAAAGTCGGTTAAACAACAAGTTTTAGATAAAGAAATTGAATTCCAGAAATTATTGGTTGAAAATACCAGCTTAATAGTTGAGATAGACGCCGCGCAAGATAAAGTAGAAGCGCAGGAAGCTGAGCTTACTTTAATAAAAGCTGAACTTGAAGAAATTAAAACTGTAAGTGCAGCTAAAACCGAAGAATTTAAAGAGATTTTATCTATTAAGAATTTTAATGTTACTAATTTAGAAGGCCAAAATGCTGCCCTAACTCAGGAAATTGTTCAGTTAAAAGACGAAGTTGCTCAATTGCAAGCTGGTTTTGATACTTTAAATTCAGAAAAACTGGATCTTTTAACGCAATTAACCGGTTTACAATCTTGCATCTCTGATCTTAATTCTACCGTTTCTTCATTAAATGAAAAAATTGCGGGTTACGAAACCGAGATCGCTGCTTTATCGTCAAACACTGCTACTTCAAATAGCGATGAGCAGGATGCCTTTATCGATCGCTTGTTTAAACAAATTGATGCTCTGAATGACGAACGTTTAGTGCTTTTAGACGAAAAAGAGCAAATGGCCACACAGCTTTTAAAAATGAATGATGTGGTAAGTCAACTATCGCAAGATGTTGATAGTCAAAGTATTGACGTAACAGACTTGAATAATCACAGAAAGAATGTTATCTTAGCCAATAATTCAGGTGGGAAAAGTGAAAGTTCTCAAATGAAAAAACAAATAAACGATTTGGTGCGTGAAATTGATAAGTGCATTACGTTATTAAGTGCTTAATTTTTAACGTCCCTCTTTAAATGAGCGAAGTAAACATAAAAGTTGAAATTGCCGGAAGCGTTTTTCCCTTAAAGGTAAATGCCGATGATGAGATCAATATTAAAGAGGCCGTTAAACTAATAAATACAAAAATTGCTGAGTTCGAAAAAAACTACGCAGTTAAAGATAGAAAAGATGTGTTGACCATGGTAATGTTACAATTAGTAGCAGAACTTTACAAAAAAGCCAGCACAGCCGAGGGAGAATTAAGTCATTTAAAACAATTATTTTCAAGTGTAGAGGATATGTTAAAACAACATATACTGAACATTAAAAATATTAACGAATAGTAAACGAAAGTTTACCAACTTACACGCACAAAATTTAAGATCTGTTCTTGAAGTTTTGTGCGTTTTTTATTTTATTGAATTTGAAAACATAAATAAATCAATATATAATGTTATGTTGGCGAAGGAAGCATCTGCGAGATCTAGATTCTCACTATCGTCGGAATAACAAATTAATTTAAAAAAAAAGAAGGAAAGATGGATATAGTAACAATTGGATTGATAGCAGGGGCCCTGATTCTTGGAATTGTGGCAGGATTTATACTGGCGGGCAGTAAGCTAAATGCAAGTGCCAAAAAAGAAAAAGAGAATATGATAAAGGAAGCTGAGGTAAAAGCCGAAGCCACTAAACAAGAAAAGATCTTACAGGCAAAAGAAAAATTCTTACAATTAAAAGGCGAGCATGATAAAGCTGTTCAGGAAAAAAACGCGCATATTCTTCAAACAGAAAATAAATTAAAACAAAAAGAAGGCGAGCTTAATAAAAAGATAGAAGATCTTAACCGCAAAGATAAAGAAGCCGAGAATTTAAAGAACCAGGCCAACCAGCAAATTGATCTTTATAAGAACCGTGTTGAAGAAGTAGAAAAAAATCACCGTAAGCAGGTAGAAATGCTTGAAAAAATTAGTGGTTTAAAAGCAGAAGATGCCAAATTACAATTGGTAGAATCTATTAAGGCAGAAGCAAAAACACAATCTATGAGTTTTGTAAAAGACATTATGGATGAAGCAAAACTAACTGCCAACAAAGAAGCAAAGAAAATTATTTTACAAACCATTCAGCGTGTGTCTACTGAAACAGCTATCGAAAATTCGATTTCTGTTTTTCATATTGAAGGTGATGAAACAAAAGGCCGTATTATTGGCCGCGAAGGCCGCAACATTCGTGCATTAGAGGCTGCTACCGGCGTAGAGATCATTGTGGATGATACGCCCGATGCCATTACTTTATCTTGTTTTGATTCTATAAGAAGAGAAATTTGCCGTTTGGCTTTACACCAGTTGGTAACCGATGGGCGTATTCACCCGGCACGTATTGAAGAAGTAGTTGAGAAGACGAAGAAAATGCTGGAGGAAGAAATTATTGAAACAGGTAAACGTACCTGTATCGATTTGGGTATACATGGTCTGCATCCTGAATTAATTCGTATGGTGGGCCGTATGAAATACCGCTCGTCTTACGGACAAAATTTATTACAACATAGCCGCGAGGTAGCTAACCTTTGCGCTATTATGGCTTCTGAAATGGGCTTAAACCCTAAGGTGGCCAAGCGTGCCGGTTTATTGCACGATATAGGTAAAGTGCCTGATAACGAGCCGGAGTTGCCTCATGCTTTATTAGGTATGAAGCTGGCAGAGCAATACAAAGAAAAGCCTGAAGTATGTAACGCCATTGGTGCACACCATGATGAAATTGAAATGACAACTTTATATGCACCAATTATACAAGTGTGTGATGCTATCAGCGGGGCTCGCCCTGGTGCGCGTCGCGAAATTGCGGAGCAGTACATGAAGCGTTTAAAAGATTTGGAAGCATTGGCCTTAAGTTATGATGGTGTAGAAAAAACATATGCTATCCAGGCAGGTCGAGAGGTTCGTGTGATTGTATCTAACGAAAAAGTAACAGATAAACGTGCAGAAGAACTGGCATTTGAAATTTCGCAGCGTATACAAACAGAAATGACTTACCCGGGACAAGTAAAGGTTACAGTCATAAGAGAAACAAGAGCTACAGGATACGCGAAATAAAATTCTTTATATTTTTTTAATTGGATACGCCACATAAAATAGTAATAGAGGCGGGTAAGGCCAACACGCAGTACTGGCGTGATGTTTGGTCGTTCCGCAATTTATTTTCTTTATTGGCCTGGCGCGATATTTCAGTGCGCTATAAACAAACGGTGATTGGTTTTGCATGGGCGGTTGTTCGTCCATTATTCACAATAGTTGCATTTTCTTTTTTGCGCTTATTGTTTGGTGGTAAAGATGAAGCCGGCGCAATTCCGTATCCTTTGATGATAGCGGTTGGTGCATTGGCATGGGCTTTATTTTCAACCATCGTTAATGAAATTTCAAACTCGCTGGTGGGTAATGCCAACTTAATTAATAAAGTTTATTTTCCTCGTATTGTTATTCCACTGGCAACAACGGTGGTTTGCTTAATTGACTTTTTAATTTCTTTAGTTATTGTGGTTGCATTAATGATCTGGTATCAATATCTACCATCAATAACCGTTTTGGCATTGCCGCTTTTTCTTTTACTATTGGTAATATGTGCAATTGGTTTTGGTTTATATTTTGCTGCGGTATCTGTAAAGTACCGCGATTTCCGTTACATATTACCATTTGCCTTGCAAATTGGCATGTATGTTTGTCCCGTTGTTTACAGCACTGCCAGCCTGCAGGAAAAATTAGTGAATTATCCATCATGGGTGTTTATGCTTTATAAGTTCAATCCATTAGTAAGTATTATTGATGGTTTTAGATGGTGTGTATTTGGCGATGTGCATTTGGAAATGCTTCCGCTTATAACATCCATCGCTATAAGTATTTTGTTTCTTATTCTTGGTGTTTTCTATTTCAGAAAACTGGAGACGGAATTTGCAGATGTGATTTGATCTTAATGAAATTACAAATACATATTTTAATATTCGTGGCAACGCTTTTATTTTTTTTTAGCTGTAAAAAATACGAGGATGATGATAAACGTTTCCTGAAAACACCATGTGGAAGAGTTGCAAAGAAATGGCAGTTATATAAAATCACAGATAAAGATGGTAGGATTATTCAAAAGACACTATTTCTTATCCATTATTTAATAGTACAAATGGTAATATAATTGTTGTTGAAAAATTTGTGTATCATGATATGATTCTTCAATTTGATAAAGTAAACAAATGGCCTTGCGCTGAAATTGGGTTAAAAGGTACCGTAAATTGTGAAAATAAAACTTTTTACTCGGCTACGTATGAATTAAAGAATAAAAGAACAAAAATAAAACTCAATGTTGTTCCTTTATATAATAATCCATTTCGTTATTTTGGCGCAGATTATAATATTTATAAAATGACAAGTACTGAATTTATTTTCGGCCATGAACAGGCAAGAGTTTATTTTAGAATAGCCGATTAGTTTATAATCTTTAAACCATTTCATTTAATACAATTTGTCTTCTTAGTTGTAATGGTTAAATTTACTTAAGTAATTTTCAATTCCCATGAAACAAAAAATATACCAGGTAGATGCTTTTACGACTGAGGTATTTGGCGGTAATCCGGCTGCTGTTTGTCCTTTGGATAAATGGTTAAGCGATGAGCTGTTACAAAAAATTGCCATGGAAAATAACCTGGCAGAAACTGCTTATTATGTAAAGAAAGAAAATACTTTTGAGATAAGATGGTTCACACCAACTGTTGAAGTAGATCTTTGCGGACATGCCACACTGGCAGCAGCATTTGTTCTTTTTAATTATGAAGGTCATACCGTTAATGAAATAAATTTTCTCTCGCCACGCAGCGGAAAATTAAATGTAAGAAAGCAGGGAGATCATTTAACCCTTAATTTTCCTACAGATGTTTTTGAAAAGGTAGAATTAACCAATGATCTGATTTCCGGGTTTAATGTAAAACCAACTGAAGCTTATAAAGGCAAGACAGATCATATGCTGGTGTTTGAAAATGAAGAAGAAATAAAAACCATTATTCCCGATCTTGAAAAAATAGCTAAGATGGATGGTCGCGGCGTTATCATCACAGCAAAAGGTAATAACGCTGATTTTGTCTCACGTTTCTTTGCGCCACAATCGGGTATTAATGAAGACCTTGTTACAGGCTCTGCACATACTACTTTAACACCTTATTGGTCAAACAAATTAAATAAAACAGAATTGAGTGCTATACAGCTTTCAGAGCGCAAAGGCTATTTAAAGTGTAAATATTTAAATGATAGGGTAGAGATTGGCGGACAAGCAAAGTTGTATTTGATTGGAGAAATATTTGTAAATTGATTTGAAATTAATGAGCTACAAAAATTTAGATATTGAAAAAATTACAGAGGCTATTCACATCCTTTCTTTAAGGATCAACGATCGTTTTCCGGAAGCCGGGTTGCTAAAGGTTTGTAAAGAATTAAAAGCCTTATCTATTGCAAGTAAAGCAAATATTGAACGAATTAATAAACCATACATTTTTTTTAGAATTGCCTTTTACATTTTGGTATTAATTGCTGCGGCCGCAGTTTATTATACTTTTTTTCATATCAAACCCGACCCTTCATTGAGTAGTTTTGCAAACCTTATAACCGTAAGCGAAGCTTTTATTAGTGAGACAGCAACCATAGGTGCTTGTTTTTATTTTTTGTACAAGTTGGAAGACATTATAAAGCAAAAACATGTATTAAACGCTTTACATGAGTTACGTACTATTGCGCATGTAATAGATATGCATCAGCTAACAAAAGATCCAACTTATATTTTATCAGAAAAAACAGAACACTCACCTAAGCGCGATCTTACAAAAAATGATCTGAGCCGTTATTTGGATTATTGTTGCGAGTTGTTGTCATTAACCTCAAAAGTAGCTGCCAATTATGCTAATAATAATAAAGATGAAGTTGTTTTAAATACGATTAATGATATTGAGATCCTTACAACCAATCTCTCAAGTAAGATCTGGCAAAAGATAGAGTTGAATAAGCTTTTGAGCTAGATATGCAAACTTTAACATATAAAAAGTCTATAATAATTAATGCTGGTGCTGCAAAGGTTTGGAGTGTATTAACAGATAATGCGTGCATACCAAAATTTTATTTTGGTATGTATTGGAAGACGACCTGGCAAAAAGGAAGTTCGATCACCTTTATTGGTAATTGGGATAGGGAGAGCTTTGAGGATAAAGGTAATATTATAGATATTCAAAAAGAAAAATTTATTTTATTCAATTATTTTAATCCTGAATGGGACGAAGAAGATGTTTTTGAAAATTATAAAACTATGCGTTTTGAACTAACAGCTAAAAATAAAGAAACGGTATTTACTGTTTTTGAGTATAATGTAGCGGGTGAAGAATTATTTGCGAGCATAGAAGTAAAATGGAACTCGTTATTATTTTCAGTAAAACAACAAGCTGAACAATTACTCAACTATTAAACAAAAAAATAAAGTTTATGGAAATAAAACAAACAGACGACAGTAAAAAGGGTTATTTTAAGGCTACAGAAAATGGGTTAGAAGCCGGCGTTATTACTTATACCTGGGCCGGCCCAACAAAATTAATAATTGACCATACAATTGTAAATGCTGCTTTTGAAGGCAAAGGTCTTGGTAAAAAACTGGTAATGGCTGTGGTTGAATTTGCAAGGCAAAAACATGTTAAGATACTACCACTTTGCACTTATGCAAAACTTGTATTTGAAAGAAACGAAGAAGAGTTAAAAGATGTTTTATTCTGATTTTAACCATGCAAAGGCGGTTTAATAAAATTGCAATTTTTGTTGTAATAGGTTTTTTTAAAACATTTGCCCAAAACAATTACATTGTTGATACATCCAATTATGCCGACTTGAGAGGCAAAATAAAAAATCAGAATTTTTTTATTAAGATGGATCCAAATAATGTAGAAGCCTTGTTAAGACGAGGTGTTTACAAGTTACAGATTCGCGATTTTAAGGGAACAATAAAGGATAATTTAGAAGTGATACGTATTGCAGGCGATAAATCAGACGCCTACAATAATATTGCCATGGCCCAAATTGGTTTAAGAGATTCTATCAATGCGCTTAAAAATTTTAAAAAAGCAATTGAATTAGAGCCAAAAGCGGCCATGGGTTATTTAAATCTTGCCCATTGTAAAGCAGAGTTTCATGATTATAAGGGTGCTATAACAGATCTTAACAAAGCTATTGAATTAAAGCCTGATTATGCTAAAGCCTACCATAACCGAGGTTTTGCAAAAACTATATTAGGTGACGACAAAGGTGCTTTAGAAGATTTTAATAAGACGTTAGAGTTAAAGCCCGATTACCTGGAAGGATATTTTAATCGTGCAAATGTATTCATGAGATTAAAAAAGTTGGATGAGGCAATAAAAGATTTCAATACAACAATTGTGATCAGTCCTTATTTTATTCCGGCTTATGTTGCCAGAGCATCTCTAAAAACCGAAATGAAGGATGTAGATGGTGCAATAGAAGATATAAATAAAGTATTGGAAATGGATCCTGCTAATGAACTCGCTTATTGTGCAAGAGGAAAATTAAGAACAGAAAAAAAGCAATACATATTTGCGTTGGAAGATTTTAATAAAGCATTGGAATTAAATTCCACAAATACATCTATTTATTATTATACCGGTGCGTTAAAGAATGAAACAAAAGATTTTAAAGGCGCATTGGCTGATCTTGATAAATATATTTCTACTTTTCCAAATGATACTGTTGCCTATTTTTACAGAGGAATTGCTAAAACCGGTTTACAGGATAATAAAGGCGCGTTAAAAGATTATACCAAAGCCATAGATCTTGATCGCAATTATTCTGCAGCCTATACTAACAGGGGACAGGTAAAATACGAATTAAAAGAATATGCCGGAGCTATTGAAGATTTTACAAAAGCGTTGGCCATTGATCCTTATTTAGCCAATGTACATTCTTACCGCGCATTGAGTTATGAAAAAATAGGTGATCTTAAAAGAGCCCGGCAGGATAATGAAAAAGCCGCGTCTTTTAAAAAATAAGAACGCGGCTCATATCATCATTCATTAAAAATTAATTTGCTTTTGTTGCCAGTTTATTTTTAATTATTTTACTTACACGGTAAACAGAATAAATTCCTATAATTGATAACACACAAACAACAACACCAACAGTATTATAATGTTCCAACGGACTAAGCTTATCTTTTTGCACAACAATTAGTCCGCCAACACCGGCCGCTAAACCACCTGCAATTTGTTGCAGAGATGAATTGATGCTCATAAAAGCACCACGGTCATACATTTCGGGTAAAGCGGTTACAAGTGCCATTGACGGTATCATGCGGCTCATAATACCTATCATCATTAATACGTTAAAAATCATTACAACCCACAATGGTACAACTGAAAGATTAGTGTAAACCAGTACAACAGCAATAAGCCATAATGAAGCAATAGCAAATAAATTGTACTTATCCATTTTATCACTCAGCTTTCCAACCATTGGCATTATAAACAAAGTACTTACTCCGCCCACCATAAATAAAAGCGGAAGCTGATCCTGCGATACATGTAAATTATTAATAGCGAAGGCACTTCCCCATGGCATCATCATAAAACCACCAAGTGATAATAAAGCCGTTGCTAAAAAACCTGCACGATAGTGTGGTTGTTTAATAGTATGCCATAAATGATGTAACGCATTTCGGTCATTCTTCATATCTAAGTGTTGGATAACCGGTTTTAATTTGAAGGTAATGGCCATCAAAATAATCGTAGCAAAACCAACTATCATTAAAAAAGGTGCTTCCCAATCCCATGCGTTAGCAATGTATAAACTAATAGGAATACCCAGCACCTGGCTGGCACCAAAGCCCATTTGCATAAAGCCCATTACACGACCACGTTGTTGTAATGGAAAAATATCTGCAACAATGGCCATAGAGATAGAACCAATTACACCGCCAAAAATACCGGTAACGATCCTGGCTGCAATAAGCATCGGATAATTAGTGGCTAGCCCGCAAAATAAAGTACCTAAAATAAAACCAACGTAAAAAAATTGTAATAATTTTTTACGGTCAAATTTATCTGCAAAACCTGCGGTTAGTAAACCGGATGCACCCGCGCTGATGCCGTAGGCGGATACCACCAAACCAAATTGGGTGGGCGAAAGGCTCATTGATTTCATTAGCATATCACCTAGTGGCGACATTACCATAAAATCAAGTACAACCGAAAACTGTGTAAGTGCCAGTAATACAATAACAGATACCTGGTAAGGTGTAAATTTTATTTTTTCAGACTTGGCTTTTTTTTGTTTTTCAAGAGAAATAGTTTCTTCCATTTTATTAATTAAGTTCTTCGCAGAAAAATCCTGCATTATTAATTGTTTTTATTATTTGATGTGTGTTGTCGTATCGCGATTCAATACGTAATACTTTGTCAATATCTTCACGATCAACGTGCCAGTCTTTTATATCATCTAGTTTTTCAAGATATGATCCTACTAATTTCAGATCTTCTGCCAATTCAATATTGGTCTTAAAAATTAAAATATATAACACTTCATTGTTCTTTGAAGTTGTCATTACCGGTTCTTTACTTAAATACATGTTCGTAGTATTTTAATTTAAGGTTTAAGTGCTTTAATTACCATATCAAATGCAATTTTTAGTTTAGCGTCTGTTAGCTTAAAGCTATTACCCATGATCGATATTTCCTGCAAATGGAATTTTATCATCGAATAAAGCGAGCCGTAAGCAACCGACCAAAATATTTCCGGCTCCATTCTTTTCATTTCACCTTTTTTGATAGCATTCATTATAAATAACTTCATGTTCTCTTTAAAATGAGACAGATTAACGTCTGAATGATTAATACATGGAGAATTACGAAATTGTTCCTGGAACTGAAAATGCTTTGGATATTTTGAGATAAATTTTAAACGATTTTTCCATTGTATCCATAAGCCCTCTTCAAAAGATAATTCAGGATTAAAACCTTCCAGCGCTACTTCATGAAAAGTTTGTTGAACGTGATTATACAGTTGGTTTAAAAGATCCTCGCGGTTCTTATAATAAATATAGATGGTAGCAGGCGATACATTCGCTGCTTTAGCCAACTTTTGCATGCTTAAGCCGTCAAAGCCTTCATTCACTATCATTTCCATCGCTTTTTCGCGAATTGCAGCTTCTTTATTTTCGTCTCTTGTTCTCATTTTCGATCGCAAATATAAATGAATATTCATTCATTTTTAACTTTTTCGCAATTTTTTAGCAATTATTTAACCTTATTCAGAATCCGGCAATGCAAAAGTATACTGGAGGTACTGTATTAAAAACATTAAATCGGTGAATAGAATTAAACCAAGGGTGAGTTACTGAAATAACAGGTAAAATGTAAATAGCTTGATACTTAGTAATTAAAAATTTAAATTTACTTCAAGCTAATAAGGTAAACATTAAATAAATGAAAGAAAGGATAAAACGTACAGCCCGTATATCTCGCTATGTTATATATAAAGAAACGCTGGTAGATTTTAAGGAACACCTATGGGCATTTATAGGATCGTTTATTGGCATAGGACTTATTGCATGGTTGCAAAGCGGCATATTAAATGGAAACGATAATCTTTTTCTTATAGGATCATTTGGTGCTTCAAGTGTATTGATATATGGTGCTATACAAAGTCCATTAGCGCAACCGCGTAATTTAGTTGGCGGCCATTTAGTGAGTGCATTGATAGGTGTAACCGTTCATACATTTTTACCCGATGTGATCTGGATAACCGCACCTTTAGCAGTTTCTCTTTCAATAGTTATGATGCAGGTTACCAAAACACTTCATCCGCCGGGTGGGGCCACAGCTTTAATTGCTGTTATTGGTTCTGAAAAAATTAAAGCTTTGGGATATTTATACGTACTCTCACCGGTTTTAAGCGGTTGTTTAATTTTGCTTTTGGTGGCTTTGATCTTTAATAATTTAACTGAGAATAGGAAATATCCTTCCAATAAAAGATACACACGAATAATTAATAGGATGTTATTCAGGAAGACGAGCCACTAAGCTCGCTAAGAAGACACAGAGTGTACAAAAAATCTTAGCGCGCTTTGTGAAAATAATTTTGTACTCTTTGTGGTTAAAATAGTTACTGCTTTACAAACTTAAAATTAGAAACAGCTTTTGAATTGTTTATCGAAACAAAGTAAATGCCGTTTTGCCATTCACTGCAATTAATTGATTCTGTATTTTCTACCATAATTATTTTTTCTTCAATTAATTTCCCATTAATGTCTTTTACTTTTAAGATACAATTTTCTGTACTGGAAGAATAATTAATGATGTTGAATTTTTCGTTTGAAGGGTTTGGGTAAATAGAAAATTGTTGAGAAAATCTGATTTGCTCTTCCAAACCGCTTATACTGCCCGGAGCCCAAACACTGTCTGCCCATTGAGGATTATCGATATAAGGATTGCGGTTATGCTGGTATGAAGAATAAACTAAATTATTTCGGTTAATTTCTTTTTGACTCACAGGATCCTGATGATGCCATGCTAGTAGTACATTTACCTGCCACGGTAAAATAGTTGCTTTGTTGGTTGCATCAGATGAGCTCCATCCGGCATCTTCAGAATAATAACGTGTGCTCATATAAAAATAACTTCTTGCAATATCACCTTTGTACTCATTAATAGGTTCAAAAACCGTTTGTGTGTAACCGACATTGGTGCACGGGCCAAGCTTTCCACCATTCATACTTGTCCAGCTTGGATTGCTTACATTTCCATACGGATAGTTACTCCGTTTCCCATTTACTTCGCCATCGGTAGGATAAATATGAAAAATATCTGATACAGGTCCGGCAACTGAATTAAACCAGCTTTGTGGCCATGTATGCTCACGGTTGTAGCAATCTCCTTCTGAATTATAACTGCCGCACTGGTCTGTTATAAAAGTATATTCGTAAGGTTGTGCGCCAACAGGATTGTGGCTATACATATCCCACACTTTGTTATTTGCTTTGGCATCGGTTTGCGGATAAGCAGTCCAAAGATCATTATACGATAACTGGGTATGATTCTTTATAATATTGTATAAGGCAATTTTTAAATTGTTACCCGATAAACCTTGAGCAGAATTATAATAGCCTGTAGGTATTTGTGCAATAAAAAAAGCAGGTGTAAAAAGTAAGAGCAAAACTATTTTTTTCATGATTCTGTTATTTGAACTGGTTTCTGAATTCTTTTGTTTTTTCAAATATTTCCGATAATATTTCTTTTTCTGTAATATCTAATTTTAAGCTTCTTCGTTCAAAAACTTTTTCGGCGGTTTCAAACATTTTATCAAGCCGGTATGTTTCAAAACCTTCGCTGCCACCCCAGCTAAAGCTTGGTATATGGGTTGGAGGAAAGCTGCCTCCATAAATATTTGCACCTACGCCAACTACGGTTCCGGTATTGAACATGGTATTAATTCCTGATTTTGAATGATCCCCCATTATTAAGCCACAAAATTGTAAACCTGTATCAACCGGTTTTACATGCAGGTAATTAAATAATTTTATATTACCGTAATTGTTTTTTAAATTACTGTTATTTGTATCAGCTCCAAGATTGCACCATTCGCCCAAAACAGAATTTCCTAAGAAGCCATCATGCGCTTTATTTGTAAAACCAAAAATAACCGAGTTGTTTACTTCGCCGCCAACTTTACAATGTGGACCAATAGTGGTGGCACCGTAAATTTTAGTATTTAATTTTAAAGCACTATGTTCACCTAAGGCAAAAGGGCCGCGCACAGCAGAGCCTTCCATTACTTCAGCATCTTTTGCTAAATAAATTGGCCCGCCACTTGTATTAAAAATGCAGGCTTCGGCTTTTGCATTTTTTTCTAAAAAAATTAAATTCTTATCGCCAATAACCGTAACCGTGTTACTTAGTGGTTGTGATCTTTTGTTTTTTGTCAGTAATTCAAAATCTAATTTTAAAGCATCTCCATTTTTTTGAAAAACGTCCCAAACATTTGCAACGTTTAAAATAGCGTCTTTAAATTCAATTTTTTCAATATCTGTTAATGCTTTTAAATGCCTTGCTTCGCCAACAAGAGCAAGTACTTCATTGTTTTTTATAAGAGCCTGTAAAGGTTTTAGTTTTTTTATTTCGGTGAGTAGAGAAGGAGTAGGGCAAAGCGTAGCATTAATGAATAAAGATTCGGGTTGCTCTTTTAATAAAAATTTTTTCGATAAAAAATTTTTTGTAGAGTAACTGCAATTTGTATTAAGCTCTGCATCCCATTTTTGTTTAATAGTTAGAATTCCAATTCTTATTTCTGAAACAGGACGAGTGTAAGTAAGGGGTAAGAGATTTTTCCAGGAATTTTCCTGGTCAAATAAAATAACGTTCATATATTATAAGTTGGCTTGTTCGCTAATTTTAAATTCAGTACGGCGATTGATCTTGTGCTCATCATCCGTACACTCAATATCGTTAGCACATTTATTTAGTAATTTTGTTTCGCCATAACCAATGGCTTTTAATCTCGTTTTATTTATGCCTTTTGCTACCATGTAATTAACAACAAAATCTGCACGTTTTTTAGACAAAGTTAAGTTAAATTGATCACTTGAGCGAGAATCTGTATGAGAACTCACTTCAATAATTAATTTAAGATTACTGTTTAAAACCGTAATGATCTTATCCATTACTTTTTGCCCCGCATCATCAAATTTAAAATCACCAAAAGCATAATAAATATTTTCAACAATAGTTAATTCAGCTTTTTCTTTGTTCTTCATTTCAAGCACAGCTAACCATGGGTCATCTACCACAAACTCACCCATAGCAGCCTTATCCGCATCTAATAATTTAAAAATAAATTTACCATTGCCGTTCTTATCCAATACTTTATATATTCTTCCTTTGCTATCTGCAATATAAATTCGTGTTACACCTTTAAAGTTAGGGTCATTCTCATCCACTTCAAATAAGTAATTTTTATCGCCTTTTAAATTTCTGAAATTAAATTTTCCCTTATCCGATGATGAAACTTCTTTCACCTCTCCATCTGTAATATCTTCTTTTATTTTAAGTTTAGCGTTGGCAATTGGTTTTTTATTTTGATCGTACATATAACCGTAAACATCCATAATAAGGTTAGCGTCATCGGCGTCCATTTCTTTAAGCAGGTTTTTCTCAGAGCTTAAGATCCTGAAGTTAAATTTATCTTTACCGGTATAAAATGTTTTTAGCTCTTTCCCACTTTTGTTTGTTAGGGTAACTTTTGTATTTGGGGGTAACGAAATATCCGATTCAACTATTGAGATTATATAATTTTGATCGGCTGGAATGTTTCTGAATGCAAAAGCTCCAAATTCATTAGTAGTTGTTTCCTCAACAACATCACCAAAATCATTGATGATTTTTATACGTGTGTTTTTAATTGCTTTACTTGGGTTTTCACCATATAATAAATTTCCGGCAAGGGTTAAATTATCATCTGTGTACATATCCGGTAAACCATTTGGATCGATAGGTAAATTTTTAAAAACAAATTTTTGACCATTTACTGTATTAGTTACACGTTGTATGATTCCATTCTTATCCGACATATAATAGCGTGCTTTACCGCTGAATTTAGGATCTGTTTCATCAATAAAAGCCATATATTTTTTTTCTGCATCCAGGTTTTTAAATTCAAAATAACCTTCATTGTTTGTTCTCGTGCTGTCAATTGCCAATCCCTTTTCATCAAGCAATACAACTTTTACTTTTGACGCGCCATCCAGTGGGTTTTCGGTTAAAAGAACTGTTCCTGAAATGGTCATCGATTTATTAGTAAATTCGTACCAGTAAATATCATCTTTTCCTTTTCCGCCGATACGGTTGGACGAGAAATATCCAATTGAATCATTTAAAAACGTGATGCCAAAATCATCCATACTGCTGTTAAGGTTCATGCCTTCATTACGCACCAAAAGCCATTTGTTATCAATCGTTTTTGCAGTA
The DNA here is from genome assembly GCA_016787705.1 of Bacteroidia bacterium. Taxonomy (GTDB): domain Bacteria; phylum Bacteroidota; class Bacteroidia; order B-17B0; family Aurantibacillaceae; genus Aurantibacillus. The sequence goes on from JAEUTP010000021.1 coordinate 36,804, forward strand.
TAAATATCCAGTCCTCCAAAACCCGGTAAGCCACTTGACGAAAAGAAAAGTATACCATCTTGGCGGATGCATGGAAACATTTCGTCGCCGCTTGTATTAATATCCGGACCCAGATTTACAGGTTTGCCCCAGTTAGATCCTTCTTTGGTACACATCCAAATGTCTTTACCACCTTGCCCGCCGGGCATATCACTTGTGAAAAACAATTTCGTATTATCGGCATTAATACTTGGATGTGCTACAGAATAATTATCACTGTTAAATTCAAAAGGTTTTATATTTCCCCAGCTTCTGTCTTCGCCGGTAGCAAAATACAGTTTAGCGGTATTCACAAAATCTTTTTTCTTTTTATAAAGTACACGTGTAAAGTATAATGTTTTACCATCTGAACTTACGCAAGCAGGGCCATCATGATAATCTGAATTTATTTTTTTAGAAAAAGATCTTGATTTGCTCGCTTCTACACCTGTAATTGTTGTAACGTACATATTAAGATAAGGTTCACCATTATAATCATTCACGGTATAATCAACAAAATTAAAAGCTTCACGTTCTGCAACAAACATTAATTTATCTTTCACAATAAAGGGAGAGAACTCAGATTTTGGTGAATTTATTTTTTCAATATTCTTTACTTCGTACTCGATAGGTTTAGAAGTGTAATATTTTATCTCTCTGCAAAATTTTATAGCATTTTTTACATTAACATTATTAGGGCTTAACTTAATGTAATTTGTATATTCGGTTACAGCTTCATCGTATTTATTATTTGCTTGTAAAACCTGTGCGTAATTGTAATGCACATCCGCATCAACTGGCGTATTCATTGCTAAAGCATTTCTGTAAGCAAATTCGGCATTGTAATAATCATTTATTTTTTTATAGCTGTTTGCTAATTTAATGTAAGCCTGTTGCTTAACAGGCGAATTACCATTGGCTGCCTTTTTATAGCAATAAATAGCTTTAATGAATTGGTATTTATCATAATATTTATCGCCTTTATTTATTTGAGAAAATAAATGGCCGGTAAATAAAACAACAATAAAAAAATAAAATATCTTTTTAAACATATAGTACTATAAAAATCGTGGGTTTAACATTTTTGATTTAGTGCCCGAAAAGTCAAAGCCAATCATTACCTCATGGCTTGGCCCTAATCTTCTGGCATCTTTTAATCCTGTATCGTAACAATAGGCAACTCTGAATTTGTTGTTTACATAATATTGAAATAAAAATCCGGGTCCATAACTTCCTTTAAAAAAAACGCCAAGCCATAATTTATTTTTGATAAAAAAGTTAAGGTTCAGATCTCCGTTTCCTTTTCCGTTAACCGCACGCACTAAGAAAGTTGGAGCAAAAATTAAATTATCGTTTATTTTAAACGATTTACCTATTGTAAAAATAGAATGTGTTCTTAAACGGTAACTAATACTTCCGCCACCGCTTTTCCCGCCGGTAGTATCACCCGTTAAAGCATAACTATAAAGGGCTTTATTTTGAATATGAGAAACACTATAGCCAACAAAAAAAGTATTTGATCTTAAGTATAAACCTGAATTAATATCCAATGCATTATAAGTTTGATTTTGTAAATAAAAAGCATTTGTTTCGGTTGTTTTAAAAGTAATTTCCTGGAAATTGAACTGAAAACGGTTATAGCCTGCGTTTAAACCAAAAGATAATTTCCACTTATTGTTTAATTTTAAAATATAAGCAAAGTTGCCATATACCCCCAACATGTTACGCGGTCCCATGGCATCATTAACAACAGTCAAACCAACACCCACATTTTTATTTAAGATAGGGCCATGCACGCTTAGGCAAGAAGTTTTTGGAGCACCTTTAAAGCCTGACCATTGGTTACGAACGCAGGCTACAACTGAAATTCCATCCCTCGCGCCAGCATATGCAGGATTAATTACCATTTGATTAAATTGGTAAAGATTGTACTGTGGATCTTGTTGTGCCTTTGCAAGGCAAACACAAACAAAACTCAAAAGTAGTAATAGATGTTTTTTCATTTTAATTAATTTGCTAATAATTCAACCCAGCCTTTTTGTAATGGAGTTCCGTCTCCAAAATTTACTACAAAAAAGTAAGTAGATGGTGTTAATGTTCTTAAGTGCTCTGTAGTAGGCCAATAGTTTGTTGTATTGTTATATTTTGGTGTTGTAAATATTTCTTTTCCCCAACGGTTATATATAGTCACCGTATTGTTTGCGAAATTTTCAATGTTATCTATTCTAAAAATATTATTGTTATTATAACCGTTAATAGTAACACCGGTATATATTTTTGGTGTACAATTTGGATCAACATCAATAGTTATTGTTTTAGAAGAAGCGCAACCTAGCGTATCAATAAAATCTAATGTATAAGTTGTTGCAACAGTTGGTGAGGTACTGAAAAGCGAAGTGAAACTAGCATTATTCCATGTGTAAGAAAAGGCTGATGGCATGCTCAGGGTTACCATATCACCAAGGCAAGCCGGATTTTTTGAAGCAATAATATTATCAGTATTTAATGGGTGCAAGCTTACATTAACTGTATTTGTACCTTTGCAACCATTTGTTAGTTGACCAACAACTGTGTATGTACTATTTGATAAACCCTGAACGGATAATGTTGACGTAGTAGAAACAGCACCTGTTGACCCCGAATACCAGGTGTAGGTTGCGGCACCAAAAGCAGTTGTTGTTGCCGTTTGCGCATAACACACTTTTAAATTTTGCTGAGTTAAACCAATAGTTGGCGTATTTGAGATCAAATTAATTGTGTCGGAGCGCAATGTACATGTGTTACCTGAGTACATATTAAAATCAACAAGTGCTTTATATTGCCCGGCAACGGTTGTATTAAATGCCGAGGTAGTAGCTACTATCGAACCTGTGGAAATGTTCTCCCAATTATAATTTAATGAGTTGGTAAATGTTACTAGAGTTGTAGCGGCAAATGTAGAGGGGCTGCTACCGCAGTTTATGGATGGTGTAACGCTTGCAAATACATTGTTTGAATAATTTGCTATCATATATGTATGCTCCAGATTACCTTTCCATGGTTTGAATACTATGTCATTTAAACCATTTACATCTATATCAGATAACTGCAATTCATCCAAATGAGCAATAAGCGGAAATGAAATAGTTGTTGAAGGATTAAAATAAGTGATGTTATTGCCATTGCCGGGATAAGCCACCATTCCTGAAAAACCAAGAACATTGCCAATACCAACAAAATCAATATTACTGTCTCCATTTATATGACCCAATTTAAAATCAGTAAAATTACAAACGGTTTGAATATCAACATGAAAAGAAAGATTAAAGCTGTTTATACCTGCATAAACTTTTATTTTATCTCCAAAACTGCTACCAGTGCCAATAAAAACAAAATCAAGTTTTCCGTCACTGTTTACATCTGCTATTTCGGATTTTTTTATGTAATAATTTGGAGATAATAGCGGCGCGGGTGAAAGATAAGTTTGATGATAGTTAAAAGAAAAATTGTTTGGGAGAGAAGTATTCTCAAGAAAGACTACCGAATCAGCCACTTGGTCATAAGTTAACATTACATCCTTTAAACCATCAGGATCGTTTAATATGTTACCTACACTGATGTCAAAATTTGCTGCAGGTAAATATGAGGCCGTTGTAAAAACATTTTGCAAGGCTGTGGCAAAAAAACTTGTTCCATTATTTGAGAAAGGCATTAGGGTTAATCCGGTGCCGGTTGTACTGACAAAATAAAAATCATCAAAACCACTGTTGTCAATATTATCAGCCTTTAAAAAATGTGCCTTATTTATAAAAGGTGTTATGATGGCAATTTTTTGGTTCAGTGTAAAATTATAATTATCATTGTTCTTAAACACAAAAATAAAGCTATCGGTTGTAAACACAAGATCAGGCAAGAGATCGCCATTAAAAAAACCAACATCAATTGCCTGATTTTGTCCGTTACCAAAACCTCCAGGTACATTTAAAAGTGTTTGAAAAGAAAAACTTCCCGAGCTAAGAAAGCTGTAAAATTTTATTCTGTCGTTAGCCGGATCTGAAACAACTACATCTTTATAAGATCCGTTTGTAGTGAGTTTTGAAACAACCATATTTTTGGTGTTGTTTAATGGTCCCGGATTTACTTTGATAATATCATCAAAACAAAAATTATCCTGCGAATAAGGTAAAACATTTTGCGCATTTGTTTTAAATGTACAAACAAAGATCATTAATAATATGAGTATTTTATTTTTCATTACTAATTCTTTAATAATTCTATCCAGCCTTTAATTGGCCCGCTGCCATCTCCTAAATACAAAATATAAAAATAAGTTGTGGAAATAAGATCGCTGTCATCATTTCCGGGCCAGGCTTTAGTTACATTATCATAACCTGTTTTATCGTATAATAAATTTCCCCAGCGGTTGTAAATAAATAAATGGTTGTTAGGGAATTCAGTAATATTATCAATTGTAAAAACATCGTTATTTCCATCTCCGTTAGGCGTAATGCCACTATATATCTTTATTTTACATGGTCCGTTAACATCGGCAATAGTAACCTGGTTAACAAAAATGCTGTCGTATTGATTTACACCAACTGTATATGTTATTTGAGTTGTAACGGTATACACACCGGCTTTTAAGCTGTCTACTCTTGAACAATTGCCTGGGGCACAAACAGATGTGGGATTCCATGTATACAGAACCGTGTAAGGGACATTGCAGCTAACAGCCATAGAAATTATGCCATCGTTCTTATCCTTACAGCTAATATCAGTTGCCATTGGAGTAACAGAAAATATTTTTGTAATTACAAAGTTTTGTAAAAATCCCTGTGTAATAATAGTGTTTGCATTGTAAATAGTGGAAGTAAACGGTTCGCCTATATTGTCAGTTAGTGTTATGCCATTGCTTAACTGCCAGTTGTTACCTGCCGAATTAATTACATGTGGCGTAATTGTTTGAGAAAAATAATTTGTAAAAGATAAAAAGAGTAGTATGTGAAATATTTTTTTCATTCTATTCAATAACAAAATATTTAAAATCTATAGTATTTGCAGTAATACTTGCTGTACCCGTATTTTTAAATGTTACAGTAAATCCATTACCACTGCCACCGGAAATATATCTTGCTAAAGATGCAGTTTCTGTATTCATAGCTTCCAGCATTACATGAGGCAAACCAACAGAGTATTGTTTGTCAAAGTTTACAGTAATTGTAATTAGTTGGCCTGGAAGAATACCAATTGGAGGTGATAAAATACCAAGTACTTCTCCTCTCACATCGTTTGAGCCTGATTGCTTTGTTGCCGTAACAGTAGTGGCAGCAGAGGAAGTTGTAAAGCAAGAGGCATTAATATTTGTACCTGTTGCAGCAAGATGGCCGTCATTGAGCAATAGTGAGGTATTTGAGGATCCTGCGGTAGAATTAGAATGTTTTGCATCAATGGCCGCGCCTGTAGAAAAAGATTCTGCTTTTAAGGCGGGAGGAGTGCTGTTTGATGCAATATAAACCGCGTTTAATGCAGACGCAGTGCCTTGCAGTAAAAATTTTCCTGCACCGCCATTACCTGTTGTTAAGCCAAATATGCCAATGCTATTATTAGATTCGCCCCAAATACCATAATTGCTTTGAGAAAAACCTTTTACCCCGGATGCATTATTACTTAAGCCATATACCCCAGCGTTATTTGTAGATGAGCCAACCGCCTCTCCAAAAATTGCGGGATTTGTTGCAGATGCTGTAGCACCGGTGCTACCATAAATACCTGTACCGATGCCTGTATTATTTATTATTGCTGCTTCGCTACTATTATTTTGCGTTGCTAAAATAGCGTGCGCAGCTGCAGTATTATTTATATCTAATTTCGCACTTGGAAAAGTTGTTCCAAGACCAACATTATTCGATGCTCCTTCAACATAAATAGCAGGATTGCTTGTAAAGCTTCCGGCAGTTAATCTTAAATTGCTTGTACCATTAAGGTATATATCTGCATCACTGGATGAATAATCTCCTAAATAACCAGTTCGTCCACCAAGTTGGTTAACAAACGAAATAAATGCCTGGTTCAATGTTGCATTGCTACCACCACGAACCGCAAAATGCCCATAAGTTTGGTCAGATGGATCTGAAGTAGATAATAAACCTTGTAGGGTTAAAGCTCTTCCGAGTGATGTGTTTGATGTATTACCCCCAATAACAACACCCCCGCTGGTTGAATTGGTACTTGTATTAATTCCAATCCTACCTATTGAGTTGGTCTTTATAATTAATGCAGAAGCATCAGTTGTTCCAAGAAAATCAATACCGGCTGTTGTTCCTGCATTACCGCCAAGCGACCAGCCTCCACCAGTAGATGTGGTAGTTGGTATACTTTGCCAGATGGCTTTACCGTTTGTAGTTCGTGTAAGAACAGCGCCAATATTTCCGGGAATATTTAATTGCAATGTATCACGTATAAAAACGTTTCCGTTTTCAAAAACACCGGCAAAGCGATGCTGTGTTGTGCAGGTAGGATCTGTTGTGGCATATATGCCAACCGCATAATTATTATTTAAGTTTGTACCGTTAGAAGAACCAATAGCAACAACCCCAATACCGTTAGCGCCACTTGAATGCCCCTGCCCTAAAACTCCAATACCCTGATCTAAAAGATTATAAGCTAAAAAATGCCCGCCCAAAATACCCGTGGTATTTAATGAGTTTGTTGCTGCTGAACTCCCTGCCGCAAAACCTCTAACGCCAGCCATACCTACAGTAGCAGAAGTATGAAAGCCGAATATAGCGGCGCTATCCGAACCGCTAGTAGCAATAGATGCAAATTTATTATTTGGAATGGCATAGCGGTTTCCGATATTAACACGCGAACCGGTGTTTATAATATTTGTATCTGCTTTCCATGTAGATGTGGATTGATCCCATCTTAAGGTGCTTCCATTAACTGTAGCAGTTGGCAAAGCATTGCCTGCACTTTCAGCATATAAAGCAAATGGCACACTAACCAATTGTTGCGATCCAACAAATGAATAGGTTGATGTACTTGAAAGCTTTATTGAAACTGACAATGTATAAGGGCTGGCTTGCCATCCAATTGTTGGTGATAATGCGGTTATAAGGCCAATTTGTGTGCTAAAAATACCAAATGTATTTGGTTGAACACCAAATTGAAACTCATCATGAACGGTATTGCTTGCATTATTGGAAATAGTAAAATGAAGATCAATAGGCGTTGTTATGATGCTACCGGTAACATCTCTTGCAACACCCTGATAATTTATTTTTGATGGTGCCTGCGAAAAAAGCAAAAAAGGTAAAACGGCCAATAAAAATATTTGTATTTTTTTTTTCATTTTATCTGATCAGATGTCCGCTGAAATAATTCATTTTGTCTGTTCCTGCAAAGGCATTTGAAATTGTCCCTGAATTTGCAAGTGATCCTGAAATACGAAGAATGATAATATCATTTTTAGTTAAAAGACTTGTTGTACTAACATCTATAACCGTGTTAACCGTTATAGAATTATCTTGATTGGACTGCATACTTCTTACCAATACCGTGTTACTGGTTTGATTGAATATTTCGTACGCAACATAAAGATTTCCTGTTGCAGAAGGGTTTATCGCTACCATGATAGCAGATTCAAGTTGGTAAATACCTGTTTCGGGTACAACGAAACGTACGCCGGATGCTAAAAATGAAATGCCAAAACCCGAAGGGCAGGCATTTAACGGCGTACTGCTAGTATAACCTCCCGCAGTGTTGCCAATGTTAGTTTGAACCGCAGCATTAATAGTTATTGGTGTTTGTGGAACAAAAGATCCCTTAAAGGCAGTGGCTGTCATCCACTTTGTATTACCGGCTCCATCACGTGAAATTAAAACTGCACCAGATGTTGGCGTGGAAGGAGTTGTGAGCTGTAAGCTGTCAGTAACAGTTTTGCCCGCAACATCAAGTTCTCCAGTTGGCGAAGTAGTTCCAATACCAAGTCGTCCACTACTTGTTAAACGCATACGTTCAAAAAGATTGGCAGGACTTCTGGTAAAAAAAAGCAGGTCGCCCGAAGAATTGGTATGATCTGTATACGCAGCTACGATCTTTGCACCTTCAAAAAGTGAGAAGTTGGATGCACGGGTAGAAAATATTAAAGATGAAAAATTATTGTTGGTTATATCATCATTGTGTATTCTAATTGCAGTTTCTGGTGACGCTGAAAAACCATTTGGAAATGTAGAAATGTTACTGCCCGATACAAGCAATCTTGTGGTTGGATTTACATCTCCAACACCAACAAATCCATCGTTTCGTACTCCAAAAATATCAGTAAATGCCAAGTTTTGAATTCTTAGTCCATACCCTGAAGTTGTATTTGTTTTTCCTCTTGCTACAATCCCTCCATCAAAAAGCCCGGCATAGGTTGCTGTCGATGTATTATTGCTCGTTGCTTGAATGGCGTGGCCAACAGAGCTACTTGATGTTGCTAAAAGAGCCTGGCCGTTGTTTGAATTAAAATTACCGGCATTTGCCGCAGCACCTGTTTGGGTTACAGTTAATACATCATTGCTGCCGTTGCTGTTGATAGTTACAATTGGCGATGAATTGGATGCGTTTGTATTAGTAATATTTAAAATACCTCCGGTTGTTGTTGCAGATCCGGCTACATCTAATTTTGCTATGGGTAATGCAACACCAATACCAACATTATCACTGGCTACAGCTAATGTAACGTTAGTTGCAGACTTTATCCATGCCGTAGCTGGAATAGTAGCGCTAACAACCGTACTTGGAGTCCAGGCAGTGCCATTGTAAATTAATGATTGCCCATTTGTTGGGGTTATATTGGCAATCGGAACGTTTCTTAATGCAGTAACTGTTGTATTGCTAATAGAACCAATTGCATCACCTGATAAATTTGGGCTATAGGTTGCAGAGGTACTTGTAGTACCCTGATTAAAATTAAGTATGTTGCCGGAAAAATTTATAGTTGCGGGAGGAACATCAACTGTAAAGGTTGTTCCTGTAGATGGTGTTACTATGGCAGCGCCTGTACCATAAATAGTTGGTGAAGCAGCCGCCGCTGAAAGGTTATAAGATTTAGAGCCAATAGTTAAAATGTTATTTGTATACGATGTAGGCACATCTCCTGAAAATAAAGAAAATGGTACGCTTACCAGTTGCTGGCTTCCAACAGGTATAAAGGTATTTCCAGTTTTAATTTCAACATGTAAAGTATACGGTCCTGTATTCCATACGGCAGGTGTTAAAGTATTGGCAGCACCAATTAATGTGCTAAATAAACCAAATTGGTTAGGTTGTAAATTTGTTTGGGTTTCAATATGAACGGTAGTTGCAGGATTGGTAATTGTAAAGCGAATATCAAAAGCAGTAGTAACTGGAGATCCAGAGGCATCTCTAGCAACACCCTGGTAATTGATAAACTTTGGAGCGCTGGTTTGGGCACCTATGTTTGCAACAATAAATAAAAAAAGTAAAGTAAAATTCTTACCCATGTATAGTTATATGTATAGTTAAAGATATAAAAAAAGAGGATAAATGCCAAATTTTAGGGCATAAATCCTCTTAATGGATAGATTTGTTAAAAAGCTAATTTCTGAATACAAATTTATTGTCAAACATATCTAAAATGATCTCTTTGTCTTTATTAATAGTTCCCGATAATACCTGTTTCGAGAGTTCATTCAACACTTGTTTTTGCATTACACGTTTAATTGGTCTTGCTCCAAATTGCGGATCATAACCCAATTGCGCTAACCAATCAATTGCTTCAGGTGTTATTTTAATATGTACATCCTGTTCGGCCAACAATTTTTGGATCTGGCTAAACTGGATCTTAACAATCTGTGCTACATTTTCCCTAGTTAATGGTTCAAACATGATCACTTCATCAATCCGGTTTAAAAACTCAGGGCGAATTGTTTTTTTCAATAATTCGTAAACCTCATTTTTTGTTTTAGCAAGAACTTTAATCTTATTTTCTTCATCAATATCTTCAAGGTTTTCCTGTATAATGTGAGAGCCAATATTACTTGTCATAATAATGATAGTGTTCTTAAAATTAACCACGCGTCCTTTATTATCGGTTAAGCGTCCATCATCCAATACCTGCAACAAAATATTAAATACATCCGGATGCGCTTTTTCAATTTCGTCCAATAAAATCACACTGTACGGTCTTCTTCTAACGGCTTCTGTTAGTTGACCACCTTCATCATAACCTACATAGCCCGGAGGCGCTCCAATCAAACGGCTTACAGCGTGGCGCTCTTGGTATTCGCTCATATCAATACGTGTCATTGAATTTTCATTATTAAACAAAAATTCCGCAAGTGCTTTTGCCAATTCTGTTTTACCAACACCGGTTGTTCCAAGAAAAATAAATGAACCAATAGGTCGTTTATTATCCTGCAAACCTGCTTTACTCCTGCGAACGGCATCTGCAATACTTTCAATAGCTTCGTGCTGACCAACAACACGTTTGTGCAATTCATCTTCAAGTTTCAATAATTTTTCCTTTTCACTTTGTAACATTCTGCTTACCGGAATACCCGTCCATGCACTTATTACAGCCGCAATATCTTCACTATCTACTTCTTCTTTTAAAAGTTGCGAACCGTTTTCTTTTGCTTCAGCTAATTTTGTTTCAAAGTCTGCAAGTTTTATTTCAGCATCTTTTACTTTACCATAGCGAATTTCAGCCACTTTGCCATAGTCGCCCTGCTTTTCAAAATTATTTGCCTGTTGCTTTAAGTCTTCAATTTCCTTTTTAATTTTTTGAACACCTTCAATCACTTCTTTCTCAGATTGCCACCTTGCGCGCAGCATGGTTCTTTTTTCCTGCCAGTTAGCAATTTCTTTATTTAATGCGTCTATCCGGTTGGTATCATTATCACGTTTAATAGCTTCGCGCTCAATTTCCAATTGCATGATTTTACGTTCAGCTTCATCTAATTCAATTGGCATAGAGTTTATCTGCATTCTTAATTTAGAAGCCGCCTCATCCATAAGATCAATAGCTTTATCGGGTAAAAAACGATCGTTAATGTAACGTTGACTTTGTTCAACAGCTGCAATAATGGCTTCATCTTTAATACGTACTTTATGGTGCGCTTCGTACTTTTCTTTAATACCACGTAAAATAGAAATAGCATCTTCAGTGCTTGGTTCATCTACCATTACTTTTTGAAAACGACGTTCTAAAGCTTTGTCTTTTTCGAAATATTTTTGAAACTCGTTTAAGGTTGTTGCACCAATAGCTCTTAGTTCGCCACGTGCTAAGGCGGGTTTTAAAATATTGGCAGCATCCATAGCACCTTCGCCACCGCCGCCTGCGCCAACTAAAGTATGGATCTCATCAATAAACAATATTACTTCGCCGTTGCTGCTTATTACTTCTTTAATAACAGATTTTAAACGTTCTTCAAATTCACCTTTAAATTTTGCACCTGCAATTAAAGCACCCATGTCTAAAGCGTATACCTGTTTTGATTTTAGATTTTCCGGCACATCGCCATTAATTATTCGATGCGCTAAACCTTCGGCAATAGCAGTTTTACCAACGCCAGGCTCACCAACCAAAATGGGATTGTTCTTTGAACGACGTGAAAGTATTTGTAAAACACGACGAATTTCATCGTCACGACCAATAACTGGATCGAGCTTGCCGTTACGCGCTTGTTGATTTAAATTAACCGCAAATTTATTTAAGCTGTTATACGTTTCTTCCTGCGATTGGCTTGTAACGCGCTCGCCTTTTCTTAATTCAGTGATAGCCGCTTTCAAATCTTTTTCTTTTATACCTGCATCTTTCATAAGGTTTGAAATACTATCGCCTGCATTCAATAAACCAAGTAATAAATGTTCAATTGAAACATATTCGTCTTTGTATTCTTTTAAAAAAGTAGTCGCCTTTGCTAAAGCCTGGTTTGCAGCATTAGAAAGGTAGGGTTGGCCTCCACTTACTTTTGGATAAGAATTTAAAACACTCTCTACTAATTTGGTAAAAGTTACCTGGTTAATATTTAATTTTTTTAAAATAAAAGGTGTTACATTTTCGTCAACTTCTAAAATTGCTTTTAAAATATGACCTGTTTCAATAGCCTGGTTGCCATTAATAGTTGCTAATTGCAATGCCTGTTGAATGGTTTCCTGGGATTTTATGGTATAATTATTTAAGTTCATAATTTTTATATTTTACTCTTAATAAGCATAAAGTGTTCCAATTTAAATTCAGGAAAATAAGTCGGATTTTTTGAAAAAATTATGACGCTTTGTCTTTTAAAAAGCGAATTTTATGACGGAATTACAGCCTCAAGCCTACAATACAAACATCGTCTATTTGTTCCAGCAAGCCCTTCCAATCCTGGAATTTTTGATCTAAAATATCAGCTTGTTTATTTAAAGGAACATTATTAATAGAAACAAGTAAATTGTTTAAAGGTTTATACATGAACTTTTTTCCGCCACCAAAAAGCCCTTTTGAGGGGTCGGCCCCTGGGCCACCAAACTGATCGGCGTATCCATCTGTATAAAGATATAGTAAATCACCTTTTGTGTATTCAAAAGTATAAAGATTAAAATCTGTAATTTTTTCTCCTTTGCCAACCGGCATTTTATCACATGGCATTTTTTTTAGTTCTTTTTGCTGTGTGATTAAGATGGGCGAATTATTTGCTGCAGAATAAGTGATCTTATTTCTTAATTTATCAATACAAATAATAATACCGTCAAAGCCATCTTTTTGATCATCTTTACTAATAGAATTTATTAAACGTGTGCGCACATAATTAAAAACTTTGTTAGGCTCATAAATATGTTTTTCGTTAATGGCTTCATTTAAGAAATTAGTATTTAGCAAGCTCATAAAGGCACCCGGAACACCATGTCCTGTGCTGTCACAAACGGCAAAGAAAAATAAATTTTCTTTTTCAGTAATGATCGAATGCGCCCAATAAAAATCACCACTTACAATATCTTTAGGTTTAAAATAGATAAAGTGATCTGGTAAATTTTTTGTAACAATGTCTTCGTTGGTCAATAAAATATCCTGAATTCTTTTTGCATAATTGATCGAATCAACAATTTCTTTTTGTTTTTCTTCAATAAGGTATTTTTGTTTTTCTACTTCCTGTTTTTGATTGGAAATAATAATATTTTTTTGTTTACTTGATCTAAAGGCTCTAAAAATAAAGAAAGCAAAGATAAGTACAAGTAATAAAATAAAAGAAATACCAATAGTAATAAAGCGTTGCCTGCGTTTTTCGTCTTTTACTTTTTCGTCTTTTAATGCTTGTTCTATTTTATATTCCTGTTCTTTTTTAGAATATTCAAATTCGTAATCTTTTCTTAATGCGTTGCGCCTTACTTCTGAACTGTTTAATTTTTTACTTATATCGCTTAAGCGGCGAAATAATTTTAATTCTTTTTCACTTTCATTTTCATTTTTATATAGATTAAGTAGTATTAACCCATGTTTTACTTCTTCCTGAACAGATCCATTCTCTTGTGCGAACCTTATTGCAGTTTCAAGCTCATTGATGGCATTTTTTGTTTCATTTAACGACAAATACAGCTGAAACATTGCTGAGTGATATAATTCTTTAACAGAAAGATTGTCTACAGTTGGTATAAGTTCTTTTACTTCATCTAGATATTGTTTTGCTATTGAATAATTATTTAGGATAAGGTATAATACCGCCAGATTACATTTAGATTTGCAAACTCCATTAACATCGCCAATTTCTTCTCTTATTGCAAGTGCTTTTTTTAAACATTTTATTGAATAGTTGAGCCTGCCTTTATTTTTTTCTAATATTCCAAGATTTTGAAGTTCTTGCGCAATAATACGTTTATCACCACTTTGCATAGCACTCGCCAATGCCCGCTTTATATAAAAATACGCTTTTGAGGTATCACCTAAAAACAGATAAATGTCACCTAAGTTATTTAAAACCGGAGTTAAATCAGTTTTATTTTTAAAGGATTCATGAAGTGTTATTGTTTTTTGAAATATATCAATTGCTTCTAGTATTTTACCGTTGTTATATAAAAAATTTCCAATGTTGTTGTAGGAAGAAATTAAAGCGCGCTTATCATTAACAGTCTCCTGAATTTGTGCGGCCTCATAATAAAATTTTAAGGCTTCACTTGGCTTATTTGTATAATTTTGAATATAATAACCGTAGTTATTTATTGCTAAAGATTTGTAAGATAGATATTGATTTTTTAGTTTACCGATTTGTTCTTTTTGTGCCAGCTGATCGGACATTTGATACATTAAGCGGTTGTATTTTGTCCAAATAGCTTCGTCATTGCATTGTTCGATGATTTCATTTAGTAATTTAAGTTTTAAACTATCTGAAGAACTGGAATGATATAGTTTTAAGTTTTGATCAATCAGTTTAAAATCATTTTTGTTTGAAGCTGTTTTTTGAATAGAATCTACCAGATAAACTCTTTTATCCAAAAATTGAGCATGGTTTGCCAGGTAATTAAAAGCAAGAAATAATATTACAAATAACCTTTTTATCATTGAATGACTAATGTAACAAATTTTGAGAAAATAAGATGAAATTATTTTTTCATCAACGAATCAAAGGGAATTCGATTGGTAATAGAGCGGCCCAGGGTTACTTCATCGGCATATTCGAGTTCATCGCCAACCGCAATACCACGGGCAATAGCACTTAATTTAATATTATAAGGTGCCAGTTTTCTGAAAATATAAAAAGAGGTTGTTTCGCCTTCCATAGTTGCATTTAAGGCCAGTATAATTTCCGAAACAATGCCTTCACTTACTTTATTTACAAGAGTTTCAATATTTAAGCTTGAAGGTGTAATACCATCAACAGGAGATATTATTCCGCCTAATACATGATACCGGCCTTTGTATAAACCCGTATTTTCAATAGCCATCACATCTCTGTAATCCTGCACCACACAAATTGTTGTTTCATCACGTGAAGGATTTAAACATATTTCGCAGGTATTTTGCTCAGAAATATTATGACATTTTATGCAAAATTTAAGATCTGTTTTTAATTGTAACAGTAATTTACTCAAAACTTCCACTTGATTCTTATCCTGTTTAATTATTTGCAGTACATAGCGTAATGCTGTTTTTTTACCAACACCAGGTAGTTGCGCAAAAGCATCTACAGCCTGTTCTATAATCTTTGAGCTAAATTCCACATTGTAAAATTAATTATTCTATCAGTAAAATCACTTATTCACTTGTTAATTGTTTAGAACTATTTGGGTTAAAAGCCTATTAACACTCAAAAAAATCAATCTTTGTGTTATTAACATGTCACCAACCTTACTATTCATATTTGTAATTTCTTATTTTCTTATTCTTTTGGCTGTGGCCTGGTTTACCGGGCGGGGTTCAACAAACGAATCGTTTTTTATTGGGAATAAGAATAGTAACTGGATACTAGTAGCTTTTGGAATGATAGGAACCAGCTTAAGCGGTGTTACTTTTGTGAGTGTTCCGGGAGGAGTTGGTGCCGGCAACTTTTTTTATTTTCAGATAGTATTGGGCTATTTGCTGGGGTATTTGGTAATTGCTTATGTGCTCATTCCGCTATACTACAAAATGAATCTCACATCCATATATACCTATCTCGAAAAACGTTTTGGAGTAAATGCGCATAAGGCGGGTGCTTTCTTTTTTATTTTATCACGTTTGGTTGGCGCAACAGCTCGCTTATATTTAGTAATAAGTGTATTACAGGTTTTTATTTTTGACAAGTTAAATATTCCTTTTGAATTGACAGCCCTGGTTATTTTAGTTCTTATTTTACTGTATACGTTTGAAGGGGGGGTAAAAACTATTATTTATACCGATACGTTACAAACTACCGGCATGTTGTGTGGGCTGGTTGTTTGCATTATTGTAATTGTAAAAGCAATGGGATTGGATTATTCGCAAGCCTTTAGCCTGATGAATGAAAAAGGTTTTACCAAAGTTTTTAATACAGATGTAAAATCGGGTTCTTATTTTTTAAAACATATTATTGGTGGTATGTTTATTGCCATTGCTATGACTGGCCTTGACCAGGAAATGATGCAAAAGAATATTAGTGTGAAGACGATTAAGGATTCTCAAAAAAACATTATTTCATTTACGATTGTATTGGTAATAGTTAATTTATTGTTTTTGTTTTTAGGAGGGATTCTTTATTTATATGCTAATAAAAATGGCATCATTGTTCCGCCTGATGATCTTTTTCCTACTGTTGCTTTAAGTGATACTTTTAGTGGAGCAATTGGTATTATTTTTATTATTGCTTTGATCTCTGCATTATTTCCAAGTGTTGACGGTGCAATTACATCCATTACTTCTTGTTTTTGCATTGATATTTTGAATATAAATAATAAAGCAGGTGATGAAAGACAGAAAAAACGCACACGTTTAAAAGTTCATTTTTCATTTGCGGTAATGTTTTTTATAATGGTATTAATTTTTAAAGCGATTAATGATAAACTTATTATTGATTTTATATTAAAATTTGCCAGCATTACTTACGGACCATTATTGGGCCTATTTTCTTTTGGGATATTAACCAATAAAAATTTAAATGATAAATTAATTTGGGTTGTTTGTATTATTGCTCCAATAATGGCTTTAAGCCTGGATGTACTGTGCAGCCCTGAATGGTATGAGAAAAAACTACATATTTCTTTAGGATTAAAAGGCCTTTCAGAAAGTATCTTTCATGGTTATAAAATAGGTAATGAACTGATATTAATTAATGGAATTTTAACTTTTGCAGGCTTGTTATTTATTTCAGGAAAAGAATCTCAAAAGCCATTGAAATAAAAAAGGTTAAGACAAAAAATTTTCTTTTTCCAGCTCGCTAAATTTCTTTTTACCTTTTAAGAAATGATCAAATACGATATTTCCTGTATAAATAAATGAAGCGTTAAATTTAAAACCGGCTTGTTGCTTTAATTTTTTTCTTTT
Source organism: Bacteroidia bacterium (assembly GCA_016787705.1). Classification (GTDB taxonomy): domain Bacteria; phylum Bacteroidota; class Bacteroidia; order B-17B0; family Aurantibacillaceae; genus Aurantibacillus. The sequence continues at coordinate 53,785 of JAEUTP010000021.1, forward strand.
TGATAAAGTTTGTGGCAATAAATAATAGTAAGCAAAATGCGCACGAATAACCGCCCAAAAATGGTTGGGTTGCGCAGCCAGTAAAAATTTAAAAGCCGCGATTCCATCCAAGACCATACGATAAAAGATCTTAACAAATAAAAAAGAGGGGTTATGATTTTTTGTAAGTGTAATAAGATTGTTCCTAAAATTTAAAAATGTTTTGCGCGATGATAATTTATTTAGCGTGCCACCACCAACGTGATAAATAACTGAAGCAGGTTGTACGTAAACAGAGTAACCAACATTTTTTAACCGCCAGCAAAGATCTATCTCTTCCATATGCGCAAAATAATCGTCATCCAAACCATCAACCTGCCAAAATGCTTTTGCATTTACAAATAAACAGGCCCCCGTAGCCCAAAAAACTTCCGTTGCATTATTATATTGGTTATTATCTTTTTCAAGCGAATTAAATATTCTTCCTCTGCAAAACGGGTAACCATACGTATCAATAAAACCACCGGATGCGCCCGCGTATTCAAATAATTCTTTAGTGTTAAAATCAAGTAATTTTGGTTGGCAGGCGGCAATCTTTTTATCGTTATGCATGAGCGAAATAACAGGCTCTATCCAATTGCTTGTTACTTCAACATCGCTATTCAATAAAACATAATAATCGGCTTTAATCTTTTTTAATGCGGTATTGTAGCCCTTTGCATAACCGCTGTTTTCTGTATTAAGAATTATATTAACCTGTGGGAAATGAGCTCTCAAAAAAGCAACAGAATCATCTGTGCTGGCATTATCTGCCACATAAATTTTGTGATCGACGGAATGTTGTAAAACACCCGGTAAAAATTTTTCAAGGAAAGCTTTTCCGTTAAAATTTAAAATAACAACCGCTACATCAGGTACACTCATTCTTACCTTGGGTTGCTATATATTTCGTTAAACTGGTTATCCTGCACACCATTAGGATTTATGTTGTCGGGATTGCCAAGGCCATCGCTATTTCTGCGGGTTACTTCAAAACGCCAGCGATCGTTATAAAGTTCTCCTTTCATATCACTATGTATGAGCACATGGCAATCGTCACCAATATTTTTATTTACAAAAACAAATTTACGATTGGTAAAAAACTGGCCATTTACTTTATCAGTTAACCGATAATACTGCCATATTTCATAAGGAAAGGTATTTACCTCGTTGTTTTGAATGCTTCGCTGATCTGGCTTACCATATTGTAAGTAAACACGGCCACGCTCAGTATAATATCCTTTTTGTTTACCACATTTAAAAAGTACCATTACTTCTTGTACGCTTTTATAATATTCGCCCCACATTTTTAAAGCATTTCCGGTATCGGCAGCACGGCGTTCCCAAAAATCAACCACGAAGTTTTTCATTAATTCAGGATCTTTTTTTATTGACTGGTTAATTACCCTTTCTTTATCAAGTCCATTTGCAATTGGCCACAGGCACTCTACAAACATTTTTAAAGTATCAACATTATTACAATTACCAAAATATTCTGAAATGGTTTTCTTTTCGCTGTATTTATATTCGGTAGCAATATCAATTGATTTGTTAAGACGTTGAAAAAAATATTTTTTTTGTAATTGTGTAATGTTTTTTTCGTCTTTAACTTCTATTACTAAATTGTAGTTACCACTACCTAATGTACTAATGTTTAGCTTACCTAAAAGAGGATTTACTTTATCAGCCGTTTGTTTCCTGAAATCACCAAAGTTGTTCAGTTTTTCAAAATTATCACTATGCTCCAAATAATAAACATAAATAAATGGTTTTTTACTTCCAAGGGTTGTATCAGCATTATACGTTTCGAAATAAAAACTAAGCTCTTTTGATGTTTCGGGAAAGTAATTAACGTTATATGGTATAAGGTCAAAACCGCTTTTTGTTAATGCCGTTGGCTCTGTTGCTTTTTTATAACTCTCTAATACTTGTATACTTGACGATTGAATTTGTTTTTTATCAAATGCCAGCAATAAGCTTTGTTTAATATGTGTTGGTTTTTTTACAGGTTGATTTTTATCGGTAATGGTCATTTCGAGTGTATATAAACCATTTGGTAACGAATAACGCTGGTTATCAATAAATGAAGGAATGTTAGTAGTACCTGTATAAACGGGTCCCATTAAATTATATTTGTTGGCTTTAACAATGTTTGAATCTTTAAGGATCTTAACTTCAATGTTTACTGAGCTTTGATTGGTATTACCGGTTTTTTTAGGATGTAATGAGTTACCAACAATGGTTAAATAAGTTTCTAAATAAGGCTCATTTGTGGGGGTATTAAATGCCCCAACATTAAAATAGGTAATTACCTGGCTAAATGCCGGCATTCCCATATAAAGCAATAATAAGAGAATAAAGAGCTGTTTATGAATATTTTGAGGCTTTGACATGGATTAAAACCTAAAGTTATTAAATTTTTTTTTCAAATTTCGTTTGTAACATTAAAAAAAATAGTAATTTCGCCCCGGAGAAATGGCAGAGTGGTCGATTGCGGCAGTCTTGAAAACTGTTGAACTGCGAGGTTCCGGGGGTTCGAATCCCTCTTTCTCCGCTGAAAGGGACTTAGACTCAAAAAGAGAACTAAGTCCCTTTTTTATTATAGCAAAATCGCCCATGTGTCGGGCGATTTGTGCAATTATAAAATTAATTTCAGAGGTTCGAAATGCCCCATTTTTCTTGTCATATACCAAACCGGACGGAAAGAGTAAATTTTGCAATGCTTCTTTCAGTGTAATACCGCCATCTTGCCAAAGTTGGCGCAGGTTTTGGCAAATAAATACAGCTTCATTTATCATTTCTTTTAGGTTCGAAATGGAAATACCACAAGTTGCCATTTCCTTTCGAATATTATCAAATTCCTTAGTGTATTTTACTCTAAAACGTTCGTAGGTTTCCTTGGGCATCTCCTCTTTTATGAAGTGCTTCTCCTCAAGCGTTTCAATATCCTTGGTTAGTTCGACAATTCTCGCC
>JAEUTP010000020.1 GCA_016787705.1 Bacteroidia bacterium
CGGGTAAGCCAATTTCTTTAGGCCCCAGTTCTCTTCGTTAACCACTTTACCACCTAAGTCGGTAATGGTTTTTTTAATTTTCTTCGCGGCCTCCTTTGCCTGATCATCAGACAAAACGGGAGTTAAAATGAAGACCGTCTCGTAACGTTTTTCCATTGTTTATATTTATTTAATTTTTAATTGGGCTGCAAAGATAGAGAAATAATCTAAAAACCACAAAAAAAATCAGATTTTCGGGCTTTTTTCCAAAAAATCTGACAATTAAATTGTGTATAGTAAAATTAGCTTATTTTATAGTGATAGTGGCGTTATAATCTACCGAAGTTTCCTGCTCAAAAATACCCAAAGTTACGGGGGTATTATCCCTAAAACAGGCTACACCACCCCAGTTAAACGTTTTTTTCTGGTAAACCCATGCTTGCTGGTCTTTTACCACAACCCGCTGAATTATCTGTACATTTTGTCCTTCAATAGACTCTTCGGTTATACCTTGAGGATATTTGGCCAAAAGAGCTGCAACTTTCGCACTTGGTGAGGTTTTTGTGATTAGGGCTGTAGTATTGCTTTCTATTTTGTGTTCAACAGGTTGTTGCACTTCGGTTTTAACAGGGGTTGCAGTGGCTTTTCTTTGTGCAATATACCCTACTTTTGATTGCTGATTTAATTTTCTGTTGGCAAGTTCCTTTTCACGAGCCAATTTAATGGCTTCACGCTCTGCTTTCTTTACTTCGCGCATCGCTTCACGCATTTCTTTTAAATATTTTTCATCATAATCCATGTTATTATTACCTGAATTATAACCATACTTATTGATAGGTTGCTCAAATAGCGAATAATCAACTCCTTCATAAAAATTCATTAGTACCACATCAGCAGTATACACAGGTAAACCGCCAATTTTTTCAGAGGGAATGCCTTTAGTACTTACAAAATATCTTTTTTGCACGTATCCGGGTTTCGAGATAGTTACATCATATTCACCGTCTACCGATAGGTTTATTTTATACTCACCTTGTTGGTTTGCTGTAAAAGCGTTAAACAGGAAAGCGTTTTGAGTAACCTGAACCAAAGCACCATTCAAAACCGCATTACTTTCGTTGTAAACGGTGCCTTTAAATTGCACAAAACCCTCATTAGCAAGGCCAAAAGAGGCTATTAACACTAAGAAGATTATTTGTTTAAATCTTTTCATAAGTTTCAATTTAACGGCTTATACTTTAAATTGGTCGGCGAAGTTACATATTTTATCGACCTTTCTATTAACTTTAGCCTGTTAATAAATATTAAATCGCAAAGACCATGCCAGCAAAAATTATAATTAACATATGCGCGAGAGTAATTAACATCTCGGGCCAAAAATTAGCTTTTCAATCATTTATTTAACGTTTATTAATATTGCAGGTTAATGCCTACATTTATCGTTGGTATTACAACTAATTTTATATGCATTTGCTCTCCAAAAAATCCCTCTTTTTAAGTATAAGTATCCTCTTATTCATTTTTACATTTCATTCTCAAAATGAATATGTTGATTATCGTTCAGCAACAAATCCTTTATATTGGAAAAACCGCAAACCTTTTGAAGGATATTGGCAACAGGATGTTCATTATACAATTAAAGCAGAAATCAACGACAGTTCCGATATTCTTTCAGGAAATGAAGAGTTAACCTATTGGAACAATTCACCTTATGATATTTCTTTTGTTTACTTTCATTTATACAGCAATGCACAAACCAAAGGTTCTTATGCTGCCGATCTTTATAAGAATAACCATTACAAACTAAAATTTGGTAAATACCGCTCTCAGGGTTTAGGTACACAAGTAGAAAAAATCACCATTAACGGGCAAGAATTAAAAACCGAGCTCGATAATACAATATTAAAAGTATATTTTCCGAAACCTTTAAAGTCGGGCGAATCAATCACCATGGTGCTTAACTTTAAAACTTATTTTGATACCGAGGCAATTCGTAACCGGATGAAATTATTTAATGCATTTGGCAACAAGCATTACGATATTGTTCACTGGTACCCACGTGTAACTGTGCTTGATGCTAAATTTGCCTGGAATACCGATCAGCACATGGATCATGAGTTTTATGGAGACTTTGGTTCTTTTAATGTAGAAATGACACTTCCAAATAATTATGTAATGGATGGTACCGGTACTTTATTAAATGAAAAAGAAGTATTACCCGATACCCTGCGGGCAAAATTAGATATCAGCAACTTTTTAAATAAACCTGTTAACTCTCCCCCATCCGTCATCACAAAAAAAGACGGTACAAAAAAAACATGGAAATTCTCGGCCATGAATGTGCACGATTTTGCTTTAACTGCCGATCCTACTTACCGCATTGGTGAAAGTAACTGGGATGGTGTGCGCTGCATTGCCCTCGTACAAGAGCCTCACGCGGCTGGCTGGTACAATTGCTCAAAATATATTGCCAAAGTATTAGAAGTTAATTCTTACAATATTGGCCCATATCATCATCCAAAAATGATAGTTGCCGATGCGCAGGATGGTATGGAATATCCTATGCTTACACTTTGTGGTGGTTTCGATCCAACATACCGCGGCTTGTTGGTACATGAAATGACACACAACTGGTTTCAGGGAATGCTGGGAACCAACGAAAATTACCGTGCTTTTATGGATGAAGGATTTACCCAATTTTATACAGCAGATACCTATCAATATATTGACGGGCCAATAATGATAGAACCAAAACCAAGAAGTAATTATGTTGAAAAATTTACTGAACCTGTGCGTGTTTTGGATGATGAGATATACAATAGCTTTTACGCGGGTGCCGTTATTCGTAACGAAGAATTACCACTAAATACACACAGCGATGACTTTAATGGTGGCATTCGTCATGGTGGCGGTTACGGACAAGTATATACCAAAACAGCTGCCATGCTTAAAAATTTAGAATATGTGCTGGGCCGTTCTTTCTTCGATAAAGCCATGCAGCATTATTTTAAACAATGGAAATTTTGCCATCCTTACCCCGAAGATTTCAGAAATTCTATTATTGGTTTTACCGGTGTTGATCTTAACTGGTTCTTTGATCAGTGGTTGGAAACAACAAAAACAGTTGATTATAAAATCGGAAAGATCAAACGCAAAAAGAATCATGTATATGAAATAACATTTAAGCGTAAAGGCAGTATGCAAATGCCAATTGACTTTGTGGTTATTGATAAGAATGATTCTGCCCGCCATTATTACATTCCAAATACATGGTTTGAAAAACCAACCGGTGCTAACACTCTGCCCCGCTGGATTGGTTGGGGACCAAAATTAAAACCAACTTATACAGCTACATTAAACATTGGTACAAAAATTAAAAATGTAATTATCGATCCTTCGTATCGTTTGGCAGATGTGGATATGACCAATAATGTAAAACGCGGTAAAGTTAATTTACGTTTCGATTCTCACGTTTACAATCCGCCAAACTGGAAAAAATATGATATGCGCATTCGACCGGGCGTTTGGTATAATGGTTACGATGGTTTAAAAGTTGGTGCAGTTTTGGCCGGCGATTATTTAATAACAAAAAATATTTTTGAACTTGGCGTATGGTTTAATAGTGGTTTAGGGCAAGCTTATCTTGATAGTACTGTTAAAATAAATTCATTTAATACAATTTCTTTTTTATTCGACTACAAAACCTCCTTGAACAGGTATGTAAAAAAATCAAATGTTTATTTACAATTAAAGTCTTTGGATGGTCTGGATGGCGGCACTATTGGTTTTGAGAAAAGAAGCAACAATAACAAAACAAGAATGTACACACATTTAAAAGCTATGTTGCGTGATATACCCCAGGATATGGTGTACCTTATAAATGATAAAGAATGGGGATACCAAAAATTAAACAGTGCTATTCATGTTGGATTAGAACATACGTACAAATACAAAAAGGGTTTTGGTGTTATTAACATGAATTTACGCACTGCCGCGTTTACAAATGATTATGATTTTTCTGCAGCAACTATGAGTACTGTAAATAGAAATGATCTTGGAAAAATAAATATCAATACACGTTTATTCGCACAAATAGGGTTTGGAAATAATTTGCCCGCAGAATCAATGCTGTTTGTTGCCGGAGCAAATAATGAAGAATTAATGGATAATAAATATACCCGTTCTATGGGTTTTATTCCACCAGAATGGGGCAACTATGGCAATGTAACCAATCATTTTACTTCGGGTGGGGGCTTAAATTTAAGAGGTTATAGCGGTTATTTATTAGCTCAAAAAAATGCTGATGGCTCTTTTACATATAATTACAAAGGCGCAACCGGTGCAGCGTTTAATACTGAAATTGAATTTGGAGAATTATTTAAATTTATTAACCCTAAATTTTTAAAGAACAGTATTAAATTACAACCTTATATTTTTGGGGATGCCGGTATTATAAATACCCAGGCTTCAAATAAACCTAATGTAATGAGTGATATCATGGTAGATGCCGGAGTGGGAACAACTTTAAGCATTGTACGTTGGGGGCAGCTAGCTAACATTAAACCCCTCACTATACGATTTGATATGCCCTTCTTTATTAACCGTTTACCTTACGCTGAGAAAGATTATTTTCAGTTCAGATGGATGATAGGAATTAATAAAGCATTTTAAGAAATTATTATATTATTATATATTGATGTTTCTAATAATAATTCGGAAAAAAAATTCAATAAATTAAGTGGTTTTTATACCATCAACAGGGTATTTTTTTGTTTTAGTCGATTTATTGAGTAAAATAAGCATTCTGCTTAGGAAAAAATTATGCCAACATAGAATAATTTATAACTTTGTTAAGTATTTTTTTTAGGTAAAACTATTTAAAAGATTTTATTGAAATTTTTAGTTTTTATGTTCTGATTGAATGCACTTTGTTATTAAATGAATAGAAATTTTTATAAAATATTTTTTATTTTTTATTTAGTCATCCTTTCAGGAAAAAAATTCTATGCGCAAAATCCCGCTGCTTGTAATAACCTGGTTAACCTTTGTACCAATTCTGCTTTTAGTTTTAGTGCCAATTCAGGAACTGGTTTAGTTGCCGGTTTAAATATCAGTAACCCTTTTAGTAATCCGCAAGCAGTAAATGTGGGTTGTATGTTTACAAATGTAGCAAACCCGCAATGGTTGTTATTAAATATTACTTCATCCGGTAATTTAGGTTTTTCTTTTGGTGCATTTTTTTCTGCATTTCCACAGGCAGGTAATTATGATTGGATAATGTGGCCTTATTCACCAAATGCATGTAACGATATTTTCAACAATCTTTTACCGCCTGTAGCCTGTAATTGGAACTGCACGGGTGGTGGTGGCACAGGTATGGGAACAGTGCCTCCGGGCGGAAATCCATGTAATTTTCAACCTTCCATTCCTGTAACACAGGGCCAACAATTTATAATTCTTATTACCAATCCAAGCGGTGTAAATACACCGGTATCTTTTGCTAATACCGGTAGTGCAGGCGTTTCGTGTAACCCTATTTTATACAACAATCAAACGGCATGTCCGGGACAATTAGCTATTTTTACAGGCACCTGGGTTAATTCAAGCAGCGGCAGTTATACGTTGCAGCCAGGTAATGTGGTGCAGTCAAATCCAAATTTTACTGTTAGCTCTTTAGTAACTCAAGTATACACTGTATCAGCGCAGGGTACCAATTTATCTTCAGTAGCAATAGCCGATCAAACAACGTTTACTTTAACTATCAATCCTATTATTCCTATTTCAGTTGCAACGCCAACCAATTTTTGCTATGGCAGCAATGCAACATTTACAGTGAGCCCCGCCGGTACGGGTACTTTTGATGTTACAGGGCCTAGCGCGCCTACAACATCTTTTGCAACAACAAACATTTCTTACCCCAACGTAACAACATCAAATATTGGTACTTTTACTATTGCTGCGAGTTATACAAATGGTTGCACGGGTACCCAAACAGCACAAATTAATGTAGCTCCAAATCATTCTATTACTGTTACTTCAAACACAAACACGTGCATGAACGGCACAGTGAGTTTAACTTCATCCATGCCAACCGCCACCGCATATGCCTGGACAGGTCCTAACAGTTTTGCTTCTTCTTTACAAAATCCTGTTCTTAATAACATGCAGCCTGTTGAATCTGGCGTTTATACAGTAACATCTAACATTAATTTTAATGGCATTACCTGCCCAAAATCAAACACGGTTCAGGTTAGCGTGGTTACCACAAGTGCAGTAGCGGTTACTCCAAACTTTACTTTATGCGAGGGATCAATTTTAAATCTTACCTCAAGTGCAACAGGTGCAGCATCCTATTCGTGGAATGGGCCAGCATCATATACATCCACATCTCAAAACCCATCAATTTTTGGCATGCTTCCTTCCGGAGCCGGTAACTACACTGCTACCGCTTCTTTTACCAATGCCGCTTTAACCTGTACAACAAGCGCAGTATCTAACGTTTCGGTGGTTGCCACACCAGCGGTTACAATGACTGTTCCTCCGCATATCTGTCAGAATGCAACTGCAAACTTAAGCGTCAATGCTACCGGTGCATCCGCCTATACATGGGCTGGACCAAACTCTTTCACATCATCGCTTTCAAATCCAAGTATTATAAGTGTTCAGCCGGTAGCTTCAGGAATTTACACTACAACCACTGTATTCTCTATTGGAACCGTTAGTTGCCCTATCATAAATACGGCATCTATGAGCGTTGTAGGAACAAATACGGTAGCCGTTACCCTAAATTTTACAGTTTGCCAGGGATCTAACGTTAACTTAACTTCAAATGCCAGCGGTTCACCAACTTATTCATGGAGCGGCCCGGGAACATATACATCCTCTACACAAAATCCAACTTTGCCCTCAGTTCTTCCAATTGATGCCGGTAATTATAATGTAACAGCCATGTTCACCGACGGGGTTTTAACCTGCACTACAGGTGCAATATCTAATGTTTCGGTAGTTGCCACATCACCTGTTACGCTAACCATTCCAACACATACCTGTCAAAACGCGACAATAAATATGAGCATAGCTGCAACAGGCGCAACAGGATTTAACTGGGCAGGGCCAAATGGCTTTACTTCAACCAATGCTTCAACAAACATTGTAAATGTGCAGCCGGCAGCTGCGGGTGTTTATACAGCAACAGCAACTTTTTCTATTGGTACTGTCAGCTGCCCAACTTCAAACACAGCATCCATGAGTGTTGTAGCAACAAATACCGTAGCAGTTACTCCAAATTTTACCTTGTGCCAGGGATCGGGTTTAAATTTAACATCCAATGCAACAAGTGCGGTTTCATATTCATGGAATGGCCCGGGCGGCTTTACTTCAGCAGCTCAAAATACGTTAGTGGCTGGTATGCTTCCTTCGGGAGCAGGTAATTACACTGCTACAGCATATTTTACCGATGGTGTTTTAACCTGCACAACATCTGCAGTATCTAACGTTTCGGTGGTTGCCACTTCTACTGTTAATATGTCGGTGCCGCAGCATACTTGCCAGAATGCAAATATAAATCTGAGCATGGCTGCAACGGGCGCAACAGGATTTAACTGGGCAGGGCCAAATGGTTTTACTTCAACCAATGCTTCAACAAACATTGTAAATGTGCAGCCGGCAGCTACGGGTGTTTATACAGCAACAGCAACCTTCTCTATTGGCGCTGTTACCTGCTCAACTTCCAATACATCATCCATGAGCGTTGTACCAACAAATACAGTTGCTGTTACTCCCAATTTTACCTTATGCCAGGGTGCTAGTTTAAATCTAGTTTCCAATGCGGCCGGCTCTCCTACATATTCATGGAATGGCCCGGGAGGTTTTACCTCGGCAACTCAAAATACATTAGTGGTTGGTATGCTGCCTTCAGGAGCAGGTAATTATACATCTACAGCTTATTTTACTGATGGTGTCTTAACTTGCACAACAAATGCAATATCTAACGTTTCGGTGGTTGCCACTTCTACTGTTAATATGTCGGTGCCTCAGCATACTTGCCAGAATGCAAATATAAATCTGAGCATGGCTGCAACGGGCGCAACAGGATTTAACTGGGCAGGGCCAAATGGATTTACTTCTACAAATGCTTCTACAAACATTGTAAATGTTCAACCCATAGCTTCGGGTATTTATACTGCTACAGCCACATTCTTTATTGGTGCGGTTACGTGTTCAACTTCCAACACTTCATCCATGAGCGTTGTGCCTACAAATACGGTTGCGGTTACTCCCAATTTTACCTTATGCCAGGGTGCAAGCTTAAATTTAGCATCTAATGCTATAAGTGCAGTTTCTTATTCATGGAATGGCCCGGGTGGATTTACTTCAGCGGCTCAAAATACAGTAGTTCCTGGCATGCTTCCTTCTGGGGCGGGAAATTACACATCTACAGCTTATTTTACTGATGGTGTTTTAACCTGCACGACGGCGGGAGTATCTAACGTTTCGGTGGTTGCCACACCTTCAACAACTATTACTTATTCTGCAAATATTTGTCAAAATGCTACCGAAAACTTTAGTGCATCTGCTCCCGGAGCCGTTTCTTATACCTGGACAGGACCAAATAGTTTTTCTGCTACCGGTGCAACAGCTTCCATTCCAGGCATTCAAACTAACGGTACAGGTAATTATACAACCACCACCCAATTTGCAATGGGTACTGTAGTTTGTACAACTACAGTTACAAACACAGTAAGTGTGGTTGGAACTGCTACTGTGGCTGTTACGCCAACGTCAGGCTTTACTGTTTGTGCCGGCGCTAATGTTACTTTAAATGCAAACGCAACTGGTGCAACTTCTTATTCGTGGAATGGCCCCGGAGGTTACACATCACCCAACCAAAATCCAACAATTAATGGGATCTTACCTTCAGGTACTGGTATCTATACTGCTACAGCTTCTTTTTCAACAGCAGCATTAACCTGTACCACATCTGCCACTTTAAATGGTTCTGTAGTAGCCATACCACCGTTAACCGTTACTGCTACAAGTAGTGTGATATGCGCTTTAGAAAGTACTACTATTAATGCGAGTGGATCTCTCAATTATACCTGGACACCCGCAACAACTCTAAATACCGGTAACGGCCCAACGGTAATAGCAACGCCATTAGTTGGAACAACAGTTTACAGTATTACAGGGCAAGATGCCAGCGGATGTCTTAAATCAAATACCTTAGCAATAGTAGTTAACCCTTTACCATTAGTAACAGCTACAAGTAATACCATGTGTTTTGGAACAAGTGCAGTATTAACAGCTAATGGTGCCATAGGTTATACCTGGACACCTTCAGGATCATTAAGCAGTGCTAATGGAACAGCAGTTACTGCAACCCCAGCATCTAGTAGCATTTATACCGTTACAGGAGTGAGTAATAAAGGTTGCTTAAATACAGCTACCGCCAACGTACATGTAAATCCATTGCCAGTAATATCGACAAATAATTACACGATCTGCTATGGCAAGTCGGCAAACGTTAGTGTATCGGGGGCAAATAATTATACATGGACTCCGGCTACCGCTTTAAGTGCAACCAATTTACCTAATGTTACCGCTAATCCGTTAACTACTACAGTTTATAGTGTTACCGGACAAGATCTTAATGGCTGTAAGCAGTCAAGTGTTTCAACGGTTGTAGTTAACCCACTGCCAATTATTAGCATAACATCTCCTAGTGTAATATGTAATGGCCAAAGTGCTTTAATGACAGCAGGGGGCGCTATAAGTTATACCTGGAGCACAGGTGCATTTACAACATCTGAATCGGTGAGTCCAAATACATCAACAACATATAGTGTAACCGGAAAAGATGCTAATGGCTGCATAAATGATACCAGTGTATTTTTAAATGTGTTGATACAACCTACTTTAACTATTTCAGGATCGCCAACGGTTTGCATAGGAAATATGATAACGCTTACAGCAACCGGAGGCACAGGTTACAGTTGGAATACAGGAGAAACAACAAGTGTGATAAATGTAGAACCTCAATCAAACAGTATGTATACCGTAAGTTCGGGTACAGCACCATGCAGTTCTTCGACTGTTTTTGCAGTTACAGTTTATACACCGCAATCGCAAGCTCCTTATGCAGATCCGCCTTTAATCACTTATGGTTCATCAAGTGTTATTCATGCAAATGTCACAGGAAGCAATCCATTTAACTGGTCATCATCACCCGATATAAGCTGTAATAATTGTGAAGCAAATACAGTTTCTCCGTCAGGAACTACTGTTTATTATGTTACACTTACCGATAATCAGGGTTGTGTTATTACAAATTCAGTTGTTGTAGAAGTAGATTTTGTTTGTGGAGATGTATTTTTACCAACTGCATTCAGTCCGAATAATGATGGCTTTAATGATACATGGTGTGTGTATTCAAATTGTGTTACTTCCATGAATCTACAACTTTATAACCGTTGGGGCGAAAAAGTTTTTGAGAGCAATGATAAAAAGATCTGTTGGGACGGCACCCATAATGGTACACTGCAAAACGATGCTGTTTTTATTTACCAGCTAACAGCTTCACTCGCTAATGGAGCTAAAATAATTAAAAAAGGTAATGTGACCCTGAAACGATAAATGAAATTAATATATATATATTTATTTATTTTTATACTGTTTGCAAAGAATGTTTTTTGCCAGGATGCTCACCTTACGCAATACTTTATAGCACCTCAAATGATCAACCCATCTGCTTTTGGTGTTATTAATTCTTTTGAAGCAGGGTTTCAATATAAATCGCAATGGAATGCTTTTACAAAGGGATTTACAACCTACTCTGCGTTTGTAAACAAACAAATACCAAACAACAGGCAGGATAACAGAGGTTTCTTTTCAGCTGGATTACATTTTGGTTACGACAGATCGGGAGATGCCCGATTAACAGCTGTTAACGGGGTTTTACCGGTTAATTATTCTTTAAAGTTAAACGATCATCAATTTTTAACTTCAGGTGTATCTGCCGGATTTTTTCAAAGGTCAATATCAGGAGTAGAACAAACCTGGGGTTCGCAATACGACGGTTTAAATTACAACGCATCTTTACCAAACGAAAATACAGGGCGTCAATCTATGGTAAAATTAGATGTTGGCGCAGGCATAGCATTAATAAATAAAAAAACTAAAAGATCATTTGCGGCAAACAGCGAACCGTCAAATACATTTGGTTTGTCTGTTGCGCATATCAATAAACCAAGGTATTCTTTTTACAGAAGTAATGAACGACTAGCAATGCGTTTTAATGTATATGAATCGTTCAATTATTGTTTCAACGGCTCACCCTACTCCATATCCCCATCTCTTATGTTTCAATACCAGGGTAAGGCCACCGAAACTATCTTGGGGGCCATGCTTCATTATAAATCAGGTAACGAATCTTTTATTACCGGTGTAAAGAAACCAAGCGAGTATGGTTTTGGCGTTTATTACAGATACAGAGACGCATTTGCCATAAATGCTTTTGCAGAAATTAAAAAAATAATGTTTGGTATCTCTTATGATATAAATACATCTACTTTATTAAAAACCTCTAAAGGCAGAGGTGGCCTTGAAGTATTTATAAAGATAAAAAATTCAAATTATTTATATAAACGGTTTGGTAAGTGGTAAACAATTCCGCTTGATTATTCTTGAATTGTAGATCTTTTTTCGTCTTCTGCTGTATTATGATAAAAAACAGATAATTTCCACGTTATTAGCCACCTAATGAGATTTAACATTATTCTAAATATAATTATGATAAATAATGTTTAAAGAACATTCGTTCAGTCTTTAATATTTATATTTGAAACCTTTAAACTTAAACCTAAAAACAACTAACATGTTACAAAAATTAAAATCTTTTTCTGCCGCAGTGGCCCTAACAGCTTTAACGGCAACAAACATTAATGCACAATTAAAAGTGCCGGCACCAAGCCCGTTGCAAACAGTTAAACAGGCATTTGCGCTATCTGATATTACTATTGAATACTCGCGTCCGAGCGCTAAAGGCCGTGTTATTTATGGTGATGTTGTTCCGTTTGGAAAGGTATGGCGTACAGGTGCTAACGGTGCTACAAAAATTACTTTTGGTGAAGATGTTAAAGTGGAAGGAAACGATGTAAAAGCCGGAACATACGCTTTATACACTATTCCAAATAAAGACAGCTGGGAGATTATGTTGTACAAGGATCTTACTTTAGGTGGAAATGTTGCAGAATATAAAAAAGAAAATGAACTATTACGTTTTGTTGTTAAACCTACAAATATGGGTGATGATAAAGTGGAGACGTTTTCTATCGACTTTTCTGATATGACTTCTACTTCTACAAAAATTGAATTAGTTTGGGAAAAAACACGTGTAGCAATTAATGTAGTTGCAGATATTGATGCTAAGATCATGAAAAATATTGACAATTCATTAGCCGCAGATACACGCCCTTACTTCCAGGCAGCAAGTTATTATTATGAGACAAACAAGGACCTTGCAAAAGCTTTTGAGTGGGTAAACAAAGCTATCGAAAATAACCCTAAAGGATTTTGGATAGTATTGTTAAAAGCAAAGATACAAGCTAAACAAAATGATAAAAAAGGTGCAGTTGCAACAGCGGAACAGGTTATTACTTTAGCCACAGAAGCTAAAAATGATGATTATGTAGCTATGGCAAAAAAATTAATTGCTGAGAATAAGAAGTAGTCGTTTAGACAAGCTCAACGAACATATATAAAAAAGCCTTGCTATAAAGCGAGGCTTTTTTATGCAGTAATTTTTCTTCTATTAAATATCTGCTGTATCACAAACGCAAAGGCCATTACCAACAAACAGCCAATTACATTGAGCCATAAGAACGCAGTCAGGTCTGTCATCCAGGCATACACAATAAATATTTCTGCAAGAATAGCTGCATAAAAAACGGCTGCTCCTCCAACCTTCTTCATATAAAATGCTACCAAAAAAATTCCTAAAATAGTGCCATAAAATAACGATCCTAAAATATTAACAGCCTCAATTAAATTACCCAGGCGACTTGCATAAAAAGCAACTACAATACAAAACAAACCCCAGGCTAAAGTTATCCTGCGCGATGCCGAAAGGTATTTTGCATCATTTTCATTTTTCTTAAAAATGCGCTTGTAAAAATCAACTACCGTTGTAGATGCCAATGAATTTAAGCCACTCGCCGTTGAACCCATGGCTGCTAAAAAAATAACCGCAATTAAAATTCCTACTACACCTATTGGTAATTGCTGGGTTACAAAGCTTAAAAAAACATAATTGGTGTCGTTCGTATCTGCTTTTGCATCGTTCTTCTTCATTAAAGCTGTTACTTCTTTTTTGATCTCTATATTTTTTTTATCAGCTGCCTGAACCTTTTTTCGTGCTTCATTTATCACATTTTCATTCTTGCTATGAAGAGCGTCTACAAGCGTTTCAACATCTTTTTGCTTTTCTATATTTGCTGCATAGTACTTATTTTCCAATAAAGTAAATTGCTCTTTATACTGGCTTTTCCTGATCTTATCTACCTCTACTTTATTAAAAAATATCGGCGCCTGATGAAATTGATAGAATGTAAATACGAAAACACCGATCAATAAAATAAAAAATTGCATTGGGATCTTTACAAGACCATTCATTACCAAACCTAAACGGCTTTGTGTTATTGAGCTGCCCGTCAAATAGCGCCCTACCTGCGATTGATCTGTTCCAAAATAAGAAAGCTGTAAAAAGAAGCCGCCAATAATGCCAGACCAGATATTGTAGCGATTATTTAGATCAAACGTAGTATCAATAGCGTTCAACTTATTCATCTTTCCTGCAATATGCAACGCATCTATAACACCAACATTTTGTGGTAATAAATGAATTACCATGTAGGCCGCTAAAAATAAACCTCCAAAAATAATGCTCATTTGTAATACCTGTGTATACGAAACAGCCTTGGTACCGCCATAAACAGTATAAACAATAACAAGCAAGCCATTAAAAATGATTGTATAAAAAACATCTACATTTAAAATGGTAGATAATATAATTGCAGGCGCGTAAATAGTAATTCCGGTAGAAAGTCCGCGTTGCAACAAAAATAAAGAGGCTGTTAAGGTGCGTGTTTTATTATCAAAACGTTTTTCTAAAAATTCGTAAGCTGTAAATACTTTTAGTTTACTAAACATAGGAATGAACGTAATGCACAATACAACCATTGCTAACGGTAGGCCAAAATAAAATTGCACAAAACGTAAACCATCACTAAAACCCTGGCCGGGTGCAGAAAGAAAAGTAATGGCACTTGCCTGGGTAGCCATAACCGAAAGGCCTACATGGTACCATGGTAGTTTACGATCTGCCAATAAATAACCATCTATATTTTTTGTACCCCGGCTTTTCCAGATACCATAAAAGATAATGAACAGAAGCGTAACGCTTAATACTATCCAGTCAATTAAACTCATTTAAAATACTCGGTAAAAAAGTAAAGAAAAACAATAACAATTATCAATACACCTATAACTACTGCATAAACTGCTCGCCAATTTTTAAATATTGATTTATTTTGCTCCATTTTAATTTAACCACAAAGACACAAAGTCACTAAGATACACAAAGAAGAAACTTAGTGCAACTTTGTGCTATCTCTGTGTCTTTGTGGTAAAACATAAAAGTTATTTATTCTGCGGCAAACTCAACAAGTTTACAAATAGCCTGTATGCACCGGGAATACCCGCCGGCAGCTCCCTAAAGAAAACCAAACCGGTATATACGAAATTACCTTTGCCTGATTTTGCAATGATCAAACTGCCATCACTTGCTTTTTCGCCAGGATCGGCAATAGAAAAAATAGTTTCGTATTGTTTATCAATTTCTGTTGCAAAGTAAATGCCGCGTTCCTGTATCCAACCATCAAAATCTTTAGCAGTTATTTGATTTGGAAAATTTAAGGCAGAATGTTTTTCGTTAATGAATTTAATTTCCGCTTTTTCATCTGTTACTCTATCACGCGAAATAGTAAACGGGTAAGGGCCAATATTGGCTTTAACAGGGCCAATACGGTTATTAGTATTGTATTGCACAATTAAATTACCACCGTTTTTTACATAATCCATTAATTTAGTATAATGAATTTGCAAACGATCGTTGGTATTGTAAGCACGCACACCGGTAACAATAGCATTGTATTTTGAAAGATCTTCATTTAACAACAATTCGTCCGTAAGCATAGTAACATTATACCCAATTTGTTTTAAAGCGGCAGGTACGTCATCTCCTGCGCCGGCAATATAACCAATGTTTGTTCCTGTTTTTTTAAGGTCAATATTTACAATGCCTGCTTCTGCGTCACTTAAAATGAATTGATAAGGAATATGATCGTACTCAATACGTTTTATACTTTTATTATATGAGTTGCCATTAGAAATTACTGATGCATCCAGTTTACCGCTTACAGCATTGCTATTAGCCATAATTGTGGCTTCGAGTACTACTTCATCATTTTTATTTTTGAGTTTAATGTTTGGATCTTTAATAACAATATTCCAACCTGCGCTTGCCTTTAATTGCAGTGTGCCTTCAAAATTATTTTGGTTGGCTTTTACGGTTAACAAAACTGTTTTAGGATTTGAATCGCTGAAAACAAATACTTTTTCAGAAATATTTACTGTTACCGGTGGCAACACTTCAAACGGCCTGTAGATCTCTCCTTTAACCGGATCGGTGTATTTATAAACCAGGTCGCGGCCAATCTTTAAATTCAGATCAAGAATATTGATATCAAAAATTATTTTTTGCGCAACATCGTTCTCCGGCTTTCCAATCAATGAACGATCGTTGACCGTATAAATACCAACATCGTGTTTTTCGTTTAACCAATATGGATTTGAATAAGATGTGGCCGATATTTTTTCTTTACGTTTGAATGTATACAATTCATTTGCTTTTAAAGTCAAGGCGGTTATTGTATCACTTTGTAAATAATTTACCTTATTTAATTTTACCTCGTTTTTGTTGCGGTTAACAATTTGCACGGTGACGTTTGCGTCCTGGCCGGGAATACCAATATAATCAGAAGCAAAAGCCTCTAACCATAGACCCGAGCAGCCTAACAACAAGGTTTCAGTATCTTTTAGTTTTTGTTTTTTCCAATATTTTAAATTAGCATCTTTTTCATCTAAAGCCTGTAATTGCTTGTAAATAGAAACCAATTCAGGTACTGAGTTTTCAGGAGATGAGGCATTGAATTTTTTAATACAATCTTCAATGGCTTTTTGAACTTTTTCCGTTCCTTTCAATCGTGTCCACGAAGTATTGATACCTTCAAAAATATCATTCTTAACACTATCGCCTTTTAATAATTTAAAGTATTCTAAATTAGAACCGCGCTGCTTTGCCGAGCCAAAGCCCTGACTTTTGTGCATTGATCGGCTTTCGGCAGCTATCTCGCCATAGCCTTTTCCTAATAAAGGATTGTAAACACCAACATCTATTTTTATCTGGTTAGGCGCAGTGGTATTAGTGCCTCCAAAATTAAATGTGTTCCAATAAATACGTTTTGCCTGCCATACTTCTAATGTTTTTAACTGATCAGGAAATTTTTTCGGATCTGCCACTGCATCAAAAGCTTCAACGGCCAGCAAAGCAGAGGCTGTGTGATGCCCATGCCCGCCTTCACCTGTTGTAGGAAAGCGGCAAATAATAATATCGGGTTTAAATTTACGAATGGTTAAAACAACATCTGCTAAAATACTATCCTTATTCCAGAATGTAAATGTTTCTTCAGGATTTTTTGAATAACCAAAATCGTTTGCACGTGTAAAGAATTGTTCTGCTCCATCGGTTCTTCGGGCCGCCAACAACTCCTGAGTCCGGATCAATCCTAACAATTCGCCTTGCTCTTTACCTATTAAATTTTGTCCTCCATCACCTCTCGTTAAAGAAAGATAACCGGTTTTTAACTTTTTTTCGTTAGCCAGATAACCCAGTAAACGTGTATTCTCATCATCAGGATGCGCGGCTACATATAATACAGAACCAACCGTATTTAATTTTTTTAATTGTTGGATTATTTCGGCAGAATTAAGTTGGGTATTTACCTGCGAAAATAAATTACTAATAAAAAATACCGGTAAAGCCAGTAATAAACGAAATTTGGTCATAATGATAATTAAAACAGGTTCTCAAGGTAAGAAATATTAAAAATTACAAGCCTTAATAACGTTAAAACAAGCTAAAAAAATCATAAAAAAAAGCGGGATCGTTCCCGCCTTCTCTTTTTACTTCTCTTTACAAAAAACATCAATACCGTCTCTTAAGAATTCTGCCAGCTTTGGGTGGTGCTTATCATAATTGGCTTTAAATCGCTCATCCTCTACGTACATGATTCCAAGATTGCGATAGATCTCATACGTAACATCAAAGTATTTACCTGTTATTTCAAAATGTTGTTTTATTAGCGTTTGCACTTTCTTATCATCAGGCTTAAGTTTTATTAATTTCACTAAAGCTTTATTAATATCTTCTGCCTGTTGCAGCAAATCCTTCCATTCTTTTTTATCCATAGCCAGTATCTTTTTTTCAGATCCAGCAACTATTTCTTCGCCCCATTTTTCGGCGGACTCTTTTCTGTAGGCTTTGCCCTGCTCTTTACCAAAGCCTTTGTACATTTCTTCGTGATCCATTTTTTTAGTTTTGCTTTTTAGGTTAATAATTGTTTTGTCAATAGTTAACAGCAATTCTGCAAAACGGTCTCTTCTTTTTTTTAATTCCGCTTTATGAGAATGTAAGGCTTGCAATACATCAAAATTGGGGTCATCCAAAATATCTTTTATTTGTGAAAGCGAAAGATCTAACTCTTTATAAAAAAGAATTTGTTGCAGCCGCAGTAATTCCGTTTCGTAGTAATACCGATAATTTGTATCCGATCTTAAAGATGGTTTAAGCAAACCTATTTCATCATAATGGTGAAGTGTGCGCACACTTACACCTGCTATTTTTGCTAACTTATTGACAGAAATTTTATCCATGAAATAAATTTTAAAACAAAATTAGTGTATCACGTAAGGTAAGAGTCAAACAAAAAATAAAATTATTTTTTAAGTAATTGATTTAGAGAATGTTTTTTAATTTAAGACGGCAAATAATCCATCCAATTCCTCTTTTGTAAGAGCGCGCCACTCACCAATCTTCAATTTTTCAAGCTTAATATTCATTACACGTACACGTTGTAACTTTATTACCTGGTAATCGTAGGCGTTGCACATACGGCGTATCTGGCGGTTTAAGCCTTGTGTAAGTGTAATACGGAAAATACGTTTGGCATTTGGTTCTAAACTCACACCGCAGGGTTTTGTTCTTACTTTTTCACCTTTTAATAAAATTCCTTCAGAAATCTCTTTTAAAAACTGTTTACGCACCGGTAAATTAAGTGTTACAATATATTCTTTTTCGTGGCCATGCTCAGAGTTGGCTATCTTATCAATGATCTCACTATGATTGGTTAACAATATCAACCCTTCAGAATCCTTATCTAATCTTCCAACCGGGTAAATATTTTGTTCATGCCCAATTGCATCAATAATATTATTGGCAATTTTTTCAGATGTACATTCTATGCCTTTGGGCTTATTATAAACAATATAAGTAGGTACATATTCTTTTACCTTTAATTCTTTTCCATCTATTAAAATAAGATCACCTTCTTTTATGTTAGTACTAACGCTTGCAACTTTGCCGTTAACCAAAACACGCTTTTCATCTATCAGCACATTTGCTTTTCGGCGTGAGATAAAGCCCGACTGACCAATGTATTTATCAATTTTCATAATGCAAATATACCAAAAACAAAAAGGTGTCACCTAGGTGACACCCTGCAATAATGAAATTGTTCTTTAAAAATCTAAGTTAAGCAATTAAAACCCGAAGCTTAATCCTAAATTCAAGCGAACGTTTCCATTAAGATCTTTCTCATTATTTGATTTGTAAACATCTGTTAAACCTTGGTAATAGCTGGCATCCAAATTCAACCAAACTGCTCTTAATAAACGGTAGTTAAATCCTAAAGACGCATTAGCACCAATATCCGTTTTGTTGTATCCTGCGTTCTCTCCTTTATTAGTTAAAAAACCAATTGTTGGCCCTATTGCCACTTTCGGACGAAAATCTTTTTCATAATCTCTAAAAAAGTAAATTACTTTTACTGGTACACGAACGTAGTTTAACTCAGTTTCTGATGTGTACTCAGGCGTTTCAAATTTCACTCCTTCTCTTGAATACGTTCCGTCGATCCCAAAACCTAAATGTTCAAAAGGTGAATATATGGCCGACATCCCTGCATCCCAAGAGGGCATAAATGATGGGTTGCTGTAAGGCATTAAAAATGAATGACCAAATGCACCCTTAACTCCAATTGAAAACTTTGATTGTTCGATCGGTTTTGGTGGAATAATAGAATTATTATTTTGAGAATAGGATATTACCGCTGTCAAAACAAAAGCTAATAGTATTGTTATTTTTTTCATGACCTTTATTTATTTTTTAGTTTTACTGTAATAAACTATAATAATGGCATACCAATTCACTAAAATCCTTTAACAACAATACTTTCAAACAGTCACTAAAAAATAAATGTAGACTTGTTTCTACACAATAGGGAAATCAGTGTTACACAACAGAGTTATGAGCATTGATGAAGCCAAATCTTCATTTGCATAATTTTTGCAGCAAAGCATATAAAACCTATCATGAAAAATTTATGTATCACAGTTATAAAAATGGTGTTTATTGCCGGTGCCATTTTTTTATTTATGACCTCCTGCGCGGCTCATAAACAGTGTGGCGACACTAGTGCTAAGAAAAAGTATAGCGGCAAACGTTATAACCAGGCTTTAAAGGAACGCGACGCTTTATGCGATCAAACCAAACAACAACAAAATAAGATCGCATCATTAGACAAAGAAATGGCTGCGTTAAAGGAAGATTACAATGTATTAAACATAAAATACAATAACTTAAGGCAAACGTCAGGTTCGGAATTAACTAAACTAAACGAAGACCTGGATAAAAAACAATTACGCTTACGTGAACTGGAATCTATTTTACGCAAGCAGGATTCGATACTGAATGTATTGAACACTTCTGTAAAAAATGCTTTACTTGGTTTTAATCCAGATGAATTAAGTGTGGAGATGAAGAACGGAAAAGTTTATGTTTCAATGTCTGATAAATTATTATTTAAATCGGGTGATGCTAATGTAGAAGCAAAAGGTAAAGAAGCCTTAAAAAAACTGGCTGAAGTATTAAATAAAAACACAGATGTAAGCATTGCAATTGAAGGTCATACCGATAACGTACCCATTAAAACAGCGATTTATAAAGATAATTGGGATTTGAGTGCAGCCCGCGCTACCAACGTTGTAAGATTGTTAACCGACGAATATAAAATGGATGCACATCGTTTAACAGCTTCAGGTAAGGGCGAATATTTTCCGGTAGCAGATAATAGCACCGTTGAAGGAAAAGCAAAGAACAGGAGAACAGAAATTGTGCTTTCACCAAAATTAGATGAATTAATGAAACTTATCTCGGTAAAATAATTTATAATTCATTCAATAAAAAAAGCCCGTAAATTTATTTACAGGCTTTTTTTATTGTATCAATTCAGCTTAAGGATTTCTTGAAATAGAATCCTGCTGCCCGATTGTTAATGTCGAATTGGTATCAATGTCTGATTTACGCCCTTTTGGAAGGATTTCCTGGTGCAAGCCTGCATTTCGTGGATCTGTTGGATCTTTTTGAGTACAATCTGTAAATACAAATGCCGCGTTAACTATAACCAGCAAAAATAAAATGGTGTGTTTTTTCATTGGGTTTTAATTTTTAAATTACATGTTCTAACATGTAAATTTCATGCCAAAAAAATATCCGCAAAAACTCAAAATTCAGGTTATTGCGGATATTGTAAATGTTTTGAGAATAGAGTTTATATAAACTCATTTGTCAGTTCGAGTAGCGAAGCGTATCGAGAACATTTTGTAAAACTTCTCGATACGTTCCTCCTTTTGTCGGAACTACTCGAAGTGACAATTACAAGACCAATCAGTTATTATTAAACCCTATCTTTTTCCTGTTAGGATAATTTGTATCACTATCCTTATTAGGATTGGCTACTGGCGGATCTTCAACTTCTTTTTCAGGTGTTTGATCGGGGTCGGTACCCGGTAACTTTGGATTTTTACCGCCATCGTTTTTGTTCGTTCCGGTCTCATTAGGATCGGGCGTGTTAGTGATCTTTTCCTTTGGATCCTGGTTATTAATTTCGTTTTCCATGATTTCTGTTTTTAAATATTAAGCAATACTGTCGCGCAATGATTTTACAGTATCGTGACCTTTTTGAATGGCTGCAAGTTGTTTGGTAATTACTGCCAACGCTTCTGCAGGAATATCTTCGGTATGATCTAACACCGCATCGTAATTAGCTTTAGCGCGGTCTTCACCAAATTCGCAGGATGATAAAATGGCTTTACGGTCGTTGCCGGTAACTGCTGCTTTAAGATCCATCCACACACGGAATAATTTGCCGCTGTTCTTTGTTTCGTCATGTTCTGCTTTATCTTCGTTTGCAGGAACAAATTTTCTTAATTCTAAAGAAAAGCCTTTGCTTTGATTGCTAAAATCGGTGAACAATGATTTCAGGTCAGCGTCTTTGGTTTCTTCTGCTGCTTTTTTGTATCCTTCATAACGATCGTTATTAATAATGATCAGGTCATTTATAGCCGTAGCTGTTTTTTCTGTTTCCATAATTATTTCTTTTTAGAGGTTGATTTTTTTGTTGCTTTTTTTGTTGCTTTTTTTGTTGTTTTCTTTGCCGACTTCTTTGCAGAAGCCTTTTTAACCGATTTTTTTGAAGCCGCTTTCTTTGAAGATTTTTCCGGAACCTTTGCTCCTTTTTCGCGCGCTTCTGAAAGCCCTATAGCTATTGCCTGTTTACGGCTTTTTACTTTTTTGCCGGACCTTCCGGACTTTAATTTACCTTCTTTCATTTCGTGCATGGCCTTTTCTACTTTTTCGCCAGCTTTTTTTGAATACTTTGCCATAATTTAGTTTTTGATATGTTAGTTAATTCAATTCTTATACCTTTTAGCCAGTTCGATTAAAAAGCCCTGAAAGACTTATTATTAAAGGCATACAGCAGTGCATTAGAAAAATATTTTTTGATTCCGGTTTTTCTCATGTAGATTAGGCTCTACAATTTGAGAAGATTCAAGTATTTTTTTGTAATTTCAATTTATATGACCTCACGCAGAAATTTTATTAAAGTAAGTGGATTGATCGCTGCTTCGGCAATGGCAACACCTTTAAATGCTATTGAAAAAATTGAAGGTACTGAAGTAATCAAAATAAAACCACCTGCATTAAATGCAGGAGATACGGTTGCCATCATATCACCCGCAGGTGCCGTGTGGGATGAGAACCAGGTAGAAACATTTACCAACATTTTAAAAAGCTTTGGCTTTAACGTAATACATGGAAAAACATTAAAAGAAAAATTCGGTTATTTTGCAGGCACAGATGATCTGCGCGCGAACGAGCTCAATAACTTTTTTGCAGATAAAAAAATAAAAGGCATTTTTTGCATGAAAGGTGGCTGGGGCTGTGCAAGGATATTAGATAAAATAGATTACGATGCCATCAAAAAAAACCCGAAAGTATTAATTGGCTTTTCAGACATCACCGCCTTGCTTTTAGCGATTACACATAAAACAGGACTCATTACTTTTCACGGCCCTGTTGGTAACTCAGGCTGGAATGATTTTACAAAAAATATTTTTACAAACGTTACCATGGTACCAAAACCATTTAACTTTCCGGAGAATCCTTTAAGTGAAGAAAAGCCGTTTGTAATAACCGGCGGCAAAGCCAGTGGCGAACTGGTTGGCGGCAATTTGACCGTGCTTTCTGCATTAATTGGAAGTGATTATTTACCTGACTGGAAAAACAAGATTTTATTTTTAGAAGAAGCCAAAGAAGAACCATATAGCATTGACAGAATGTTAACGCAATTAAAATTAAGCGGTGTTTTAAATTCCATCAGCGGTTTTGTATTTGGCAAATGCGCCAAATGTTTGGCAGAAGAACCACAAAAAGCATTCACCTTTCACGAAGTAATATTGCAGCACATAAAACCACTGGGTATACCTGCTTTTTACGGCGCCATGATTGGCCACATTGAAAATAAGTTAACAGTACCTTTGGGCATTGATGCAACGATGGATGCGGATAAAGGAGTTATTTCTTTGGAGGAAAATAGTGTGATATAAAATAAGTGCATTATCTCCCTCTGGAGGGTTTTGCGAAGCAAAATGAAGTTCAAAAAAACTATGAGGAGGGAAACCAGTAAAATTTATTCTTTAACAACCTTAAACACCTGTTGCCCCTTTTCTGTCTCTGCTTTTAGATAATACAAACCACTTTCAAGTTGAGAAAGATCGATCTCTTCTTTTAAATTTTTCGAAAAACCCGAATAAACAATTCGTCCCAACTGATCTTTAAGTGTTAGCTTGTATAATATATTTACTTCTTTAAACTCAATATTTAAAATATCATTTACAGGATTTGGAAATACATTTATTTTTTGTTCAATATTAGCAGCATAAGATGCAATGCCTGTTATAACTGAAGTTAATTTAGCAATGTAAAAATCTGTTGCTCCGGCAGAAGTAAAATTTACAATACCTGTACCGGGATCAACATCTACTGTGTTATCAAAAATTCCGCTTAAATAAATTTCGCCCGAATTGTTTGCTGCTATTCCTACTGCATCTTCCCACGAAACGCTTCCTGTTCGGCCGGCTGATACAAAACTACCTGTTGCAGTATATATAGCAACAAACTGATCACCCACACCCGCAGAGGTTAAAAGATTATTGGCGGGACCGGGATCAAAATCGACTGTGTTTTGAAACATGCCTATGGCGTATACATTTCCCCAAGCGTCAACCGAAATTTCGCGTACAGCATCAGCAGCGCCAACGTTACCTAATTGCATTGCCCAAATAAAATTTCCACTTGGATCTAATTTTGAAATAAAGCCGTCAGGAATAAGCGAAGGACTTGTTGATACTGTATAGGAAGTAGTACCCGGATCAAGATCAGCTGTATCGGAAAAATAGCCACCCAAATAAATATTGCCCGCGCCATCCAGATCAATGCTGCTCATACAAGCACTAACAAATGCTTTTGCCCATAAGAAATTTCCGGCATTATCCATTTTACTAATAAAGCCACAATATGTAGAAGTTGAAAGGGTAAAAGTTGCGGGGCCGGGATCAAAATCAATAGTTGAATTAAAGTTACCTGTAAAAAAAATATTTCCGCTAGCATCAATTGCAATCGAATGTCCTTCTTCGTTCATATTCAGGTCGCCTATTTGTTTGGCCCAGGCAAAATTTCCTGTAGCATCCAGTTTACAAAAAAATACATCCGCAACATTTTGGGTTGCATTTGAACTTAGCGTAAAAGTTCCTGGCCCCGGATCAAAATCAATAGTGTTATTAAACGATCCTGTAACGTAAACATTACCCGAACCATCTACTTTTAAAGAAGCTAAACCTGAAGAGAAAGCAGCGGTAGGTGTGTTTACAGTTTGAAATTGTTTTGCCCAGATATGATTACCGGCTGCGTCCATTTTGTTTATCACTATTTCGATATTGCCGGATGTTGCTGTAAATGTTAGCACTGTTGGACCTGGATCAAAATCTCCGGAATACTGAAAGATACTTGCAGTATAAATATTTCCTTGACTATCTACGTCAATTGATATTCCTCCATCAAAATTGGGACCGCCCAATTGTTTTGCCCAGATAAAATTTCCATTAGCATCTGTTTTCGTTATAAAAACATCCCGGTTTCCCGCAGATGTCATAGTGTATGTGCCAGGGCCCGTATCAAAATCGATTGTATTGGTAAAATACCCGGTAGTATAAACATTATTAAAAGCGTCAATACATATGGCGCTTGAATTATCGTAACCGGCGCTGCCGAATTGTTTGGCCCAAACCAGGTTTTGGGCACTTAATTGAAAAATGCTAAAGTATACTATGGCGGTTATTATATTTTTCATGCGTTATTTTTATAAATTAACATTAAAAAGTAAATTGATTACTCGTTAATTTTTTGGGTAACCTCTATAATGTTGTAGCATTATTGTTTTATAATTTTACGGCTGGAAATTAGTTTCTGCTTATCGTAAAGCTCTAAAAAATAGACCCCATATTTTAAGTCTTTCAAATTTATCTGTTCTTTAAAAGGAATTTCTAATATCGCACGCCCTAAAATATCTACCACCTTAATGGTTAAGTTTTGATCGTGATTAAAATTTTCAATTTCAATATTTAAAATATCATTTGTTGGGTTGGGGTAAATACTTAATATATTCTTATTAATCGTGTTTTCATTTAAACCAACTGTTTGACAATAAACTACAGTACTATCACAACCCATACTATCTATTTTGGTTATACTGTATGGCTTTGGATTTGCTGCAAAATAAAGCCAATTGGCTGTTAAATAAGAGCCACTAGAAGTTACATTCAAGCTCCTAATAAACTTGCTATTTTCGTTTGAATTATCTCTGCTAAGATTCTTATTCCATTTTACATTTCCATCTTTATCTGTTTTTATTAATCTTAGCATAACTTTTTCAGGAAGACTGTAATTTTTTAAAGTATCATAACGTCCACCTAATATCAGATCACCATTACTTAATTCGTTAATTGTATTAATTGAATTGTACACACAAGTTTGATCAAATTCTTTCGTCCAGATAACATTATTAAGATTATTAAGATCGAATTTTAACGCATAACCTTTATGTCGGGCTGTACCATTAGGCCCCCCAAGATTGTCGCATTGATCATTTTGGCCTACAGCGACGCATTTCTTATCTTTTGTTTGAATTAAATCTATAAAGAAACTTGAGCAGCCTCCCGAAAAAGTTTTTCTTTGTAAAACAGTGCCTAAACTATCCGTTACAATTATGTTTGCATGTCCGGTATATGCGCTTGCTGTTCCATCATACTGATACCCGGCAATTACAATTTTTTTTGTTAAGCTATCCTGTATAATATTACTTCCATTTTGCCCATTAGGAATAGGTTTGTTTATTTTTTTTCTCCATAATTCATTGCCGTTTGAATCGGTTTTAATGATCAATGTTGTTTCAATTGGATTTACAGGATGGGCACAAAAACCAGTAATTAAAAAGCCATCGTCTACACTTTTAGCAACACCCTGTATGTATAGATAATCATTGGTGTCGTAAAATTTTTTTTGCCATAGGGTATCCCCGTTAAAATTAAATTTTATCAAAACAGAAGGGTATTTATTGTTGCTGTCACGTACACAGGAATAAAAATAAAAACTGCTATTACCTTTAATTAAAGAGCGATTACTTAAAAAGTTATCAAGGTATTCAAATTTATCACTGCCATAACTTTTTTGCCACAACTCAGTGCCATTGGCATCTGTGCCAACAATGGTTAAGCGATTGCTGCCTGTTGGCCCATCAAACGTCAGGCCGGTCATAATAATATTACCATTAGGTGCTTCTATTACATCGGTGCAAACTGAAACAACCGAATTTGGCAGAAAGTAATTTTTAGAAAAACCACCTTGGCTAAACAAAATTATTTGTTTAAACAGGATGGTTATAAATATTATTAATACTTTTTTCAATTATTTAAATGTACAAAAAAATTATTTTACGAAACGAAGCAGATTGCACCATTTATTTTTTTAGGGCGCAGCCTTTGGCCCGGGCTTTCGCCACTCGCTTTTTTATTGCCTTTCAGGACAATAAAAAGAGCTCAGACAAAGGCTCTATCCCTTGCGCATGTGTGCTATAAATGAAAGCTATTCCTTAATTACCTTCTCTACAGCAATTAATTTTTCTTTATTATAAAGCTGTAAAAAGTAAATGCCGTTTTTTAATTCTTTAATATTTATTTGTTGTGAACCTTGCAGCTCTAAAACACTGCGCCCTAATACATCGGTTATTTTTATAGTTGTTGTTTCAATTGCCAACAACTCTTCGCTTGCAATGTTTAAAACATCTTTAGCCGGATTAGGATAGATCTTTAACTTATAGTTGTTACTTTTTAATTCTTCAAGGCCAACCGTTTGGCAATAAAATACCGAACTATCGCATAACGTACTATCGTATTTTACAATAAAATAGGGATTGGGTGTTTGATTTGAAATTTGTAAAGCAGAAATATAACCTCCATCTGATGTTAAGTTTAGACTCATAGGCGACATATAATACGATTGATTAATCGGAAAAGGATTATAATTATAATACCTATCTGTTACAACGAACCCATCTTTGTTAACTCTTGTTATACGATTAAGATTAACACTGGGAGAATTGTAAAGAAGCATCGTGTCGAGTGTGCCACCAATTAATACATCATTATTTTTCGTTAAGCTAACTGTATTAAAAGCATTAGAAGGCGTTGTTTTATCATGAGATAAATACCAAAGGGGCGAATAAGGTGTATTGATATCGAATTTAACAGCAAAACTTTTATAGGTTTCCAACGCACCAACCATTAGGCTTTGTTTCTCGGCACCCACGGCAATAAATTTTTTATCTTTTGTTTGAATCAAATCAGTAAATAAACCGGGGCCTGTATAACTATGCTGGCTTAATTTATTTCCGAGGCTATCTAAAATTAAAATACTTGGATAGCCTGTATAGCTTGAAGCATTACCTACATATTGGTAACCGGCCGTAATTATTTTTTTTGTCACACTATCCTGTAGTATCACTTTAGCGTCATGCAAATTAGGTATAGCTTTAGGTATTTTTTTTCGCCAAAGTTCGTTACCGTTTATATCTGTTTTAATTAATAAAACTGTTCTGTTTGGATTTATAGGATCTTCAAACATTCCGGTTATTAAAAAACCATTATCTACAGAACCGGTTACCATTTGAGGGATAACATAATTACTTAGATCGTAAAAGCGTTTTTGCCAGATGGTATCACCATTAAAATTAAACTTAATAAACACACCAATGTATTTATTGTTACTATCCCTTACACAACCGGCATGATAAATAAAATTGCCCTCTTTATAAAACCATTTTGCAATCAATGAATTATCAAGATATTCAAATTTATAGTTGCCGTACTTTTTAACCCATTGCAGCTGCCCCTGGCTGTTTAAGCCCATTATAGCCAGGCGGTTGGTTTGGAAACCATTTAAGGTGTCCACTACAATGCCGCACACCAGATAATTGCCGGGGGTTGTTTCAAATACATTTTTCGTAGTGTTATTTAATGAGTAGGGAAGCTTAAACTGACGTTTAAAACCTCCCTGCCCATAAATAGATTGGGTAACAATTAATAATATGGTAAAAATGTAAAAACGCATTAAACATATTTTAATTAAATGTACAAAAAAAAGCTATTTTACACAAATTACCTTTGTTTGGTAAACCTGTGCTTTGCCACTATAAACGCTTAACATATATACACCGGCCGTAAAATTATCCATTGCAATTTTAGTTTGGGTATTTGGCTTTGCATCTGCAGTAAATACAACTTTGCCAAGGGTACTGGTTAAAGTAACGGTTACCGTATTTTCTTCTTTACTGGTATAAACAAAATTAAGCAGGTTGGTAGCCGGATTGGGATACACTGCAAAAGACGTTTTTATCTCCTCCATTATCAAAGAATTTTCCTTACTTTTCTTTACACCCTCTTCAACCAGTGGTACCAGGTGGGGTATATAATAATCCTGCCCATCTACCAGCTTTAACAGGCTTTGCGCATTGCTTTTACCGTCTTTATCAGGCCCTGTACTATAGCCTTGCAAAAAGCCTTTGGCCGCGGCATTGGTTTTAAGCGTAAATGCTTTATTGGCATTTTGGTGCAGGTTTATTAAGCTGCTCTGTAAGGCCGCCCAATCAGCTTTTTTGTTATTTAAGCTATTGGCATTTTGCTGTGCCATGTTATAATCACCTTTGTTTATATAGGCATAGGTTAATTGCACATCGGCATCATCCATACCGGCGGCATTGTTTTGCAGTAAAGCAACTACGCTGTCTTTACTGGCAGGCAAACTATCCAATAAAAAATAATTTAATTTTTCGTACCAGGCTGCTTTTAGTTCAGGCAAAATTAACGGTGCCGAGCCTTTTGCGTTGGCCATTTGGTTATTGGTACTTAAACTATTAATGTAATTATTAAGATTAGCCAGGCGGCCGCTACCGCCACCGCCGCCTCCGCCACTTTCACTAACAGGGCAGTCAAAAGCGTAATTTAACGGCAAACCTGAATTTACAACATTTACAGCTATATCGCTGTTGTTGGGTTGCGGTGTGGGGCGGGTATTGGCATCGGAGTTTGCACCGTGATCTATTGTTTTTACACTGGTACTAACAATATACCATTTATTTTCGCAAGTACTGCAACCTGAAATAGCAGCATACTTGTTTCTTACTAAATCATTGTTATTCCATGGCGATGTTGGTTTACCTTGGATCCTCATCACCGTTGGCGAGCTGCCAAGCATGGCTATATCAAAAGCGTTAGCCAAAGGTGTAAAATCATTACAGTTCATTTTTAAACCGTCTGTATTGTTTGTAGACCCACTGTTATTATTTTGCGGGCTAATGCCCATATTAAAGCCGGCAAAGCTGTTACGGTAAATTTTATGCAGGCCCGTAGTGCTGTTGTTGGCGTAAATGCCCACATCGCTTTTGGGTGTACCACTTGTGTTTTGTAAAAAAGTATTGTTTTTTACATTGTAATACTTACAGTTATTAAGATAAAGGCCAACGCCGGTGCCAACTGCGGCAGTGCGTATATAATTATCGCTAAAAATAACGGTATTTATATTGTTAAGGTAAACCGAGTGCGATACACAATCGTAAAAATTAGTATTGGTAATGCTCGGTACTTTTAGCGGGTTGGTATTATCTGCACTAATGCCTTTGTACAGGTTTACAAACTGGTTTTTTGTATAGCCGCCCGTACATGGATTGGTAGCGTTATTACATACCTGCTCTACAAAATAGCTGGCATCATAACTTACAATACCTGCGCCTCTATTGGCTGCGCTGTAGGCACTACCCGCATTGTATTCAAAACTGTTACCGGAAAATTTAATACCATCAACCTCGTACATATATGCGTGAGCTACAGGAATAATACCATTAACTAATAACGAATTGGTTTTAAAATTGCAGC
Organism: Bacteroidia bacterium; assembly: GCA_016787705.1. Classification (GTDB taxonomy): domain Bacteria; phylum Bacteroidota; class Bacteroidia; order B-17B0; family Aurantibacillaceae; genus Aurantibacillus. The sequence goes on from JAEUTP010000020.1 coordinate 30,256, forward strand.
GTACAAATGAGCCGCTGTTGCCACCATTTGGATTGTGATAATACTGATATTGCACGCCAATACGATTATTAATAAAATTAGCATTGTTGCAAATAATAATACCACCGGTGCTGCTCCAGTCAAAACTACCATTAGCCGCTGTAGTGCCTGTGTTAATAGCAACATCTGCATTGGTTAAGGTGCCACCGTTAATTATATTAACCATGCCCTGGTATAAACCATAACCCCCACTTACATTTTGGTTTTGGGTAGATGAGCCTGCAACTTCAATACCGCGCCACAAGGCACCAAAAAAGTTAGTTACGGTTCCTCCATCTATAACTAATTTAGCACCTTTCTCCACTAATATCCTTGCGTCTTTTGCCATCGATACCCAACATTTAATAGTTAAGGTATTGCCTGCTTTAACGGTAATGTTGCCTTTTAAGTAACGGTCAACAGTCCATGTTTGGTTAGAAGTGATATTAAGATCAAACGCTGTATTTACATTGGTTACATAATTTTTACTGGCGGTTGTTAGCACGCGGTACATTGAATTGCGTAAATGATAATGCATAATGGCCATTTGGAGAGGCGAAAGATATTTTTGGCAGGCTGAGTTCTGGCTCATAAGATTATTAGATGCGCCGGGAGTATTACATGAATCCCATGGTGGGTTTGGCTGTTCAAGATAAACGTCATTTGCCACTAAATAATCACAACAACCAAAAGCAGAACTTACAGAGCTATAGTTTTCATGTGTGGTGGGATGGCCTAAGCCCAAATTATGCCCAAGCTCGTGAGCAAAATCACCACCTTTTTGAGATACATTGTTTGCCGTACCCTGAGGAAAATACATAAAGTTATTCGGTATTGGCAATAGCACATGTGCTATACAAGGGCTTATACAGGCACCACAATATACATTAATGGCATTTGGATCGTTATAAGCAGGGTTTGAAGCAGCAAGGTGTATATTATTGTATAGCGTACCATCAGTAACAACCGAAAAAGTTTTGCATACTAGCTTAATTCTTGTACTGGGTAAGTTGACAGCTGGGGGCGTTGCTGTTAATTGCGGTAAAAAAAGCGTAGTTAATGTTTGTGTAGCTGTCCATAGCATATAATCTACGTCACCTTGGGTTGTTGTGCCCCAAACGCCACCGCCGTGGGGCTGGAAAACCCATACATTTACATTAACCTCCAATTCAGGTTCAGACATGGTTGGAATAAAATCATTTAATAATTGCGTGCAAACAATTGGTGAAGATTGTGTTTGTGGCGTAATTACTGTGCCACAATTTTGTGCATTTATTTTTAATGCAGCAACAAACGCAAGAAAAAGAAAACTTTTTCCGATATTTTTTTTCATAATTATAAATTTAAATTTTGGATTAATTTAAGGAAACACGGTACAAGTGTACAAATTAATTCAGCTGAAAAAATAGGTATAATTACCTATTTTTTAAATAATTGCAAGGTAATTAATAACAAAAAACGCCCACCTTGCGGCAGAGCGTTTTCCATTGTCATTCCGACGAAAGGAGGAATCTCAGATCCCTCGTTCCTCGGGATGACAAAAAATTTTATAAATGTATCACTTCCCCATAAGCAGCTGCGGCAGCTTCCATAATGGCTTCGCTCATGGTTGGATGTGGGTGAATGGTTTTAATTAATTCGTGCCCGGTTGATTCTAATTTTCTTAAAGCAACTATCTCAGCGATCATCTCTGTTACGTTGGCACCAATCATGTGTGCACCTAAGATCTCGCCGTATTTTGCATCAAAAATTAATTTAATAAAACCGTCTTTTGCGCCCGATGCACTTGCTTTACCACTTGCAGAGAAAGGGAATTTACCCACCTTAACGGTATAGCCTGCTTCTTTTGCTTTCTTCTCGGTAAAACCAACGCTTGCAATCTCCGGTACACAATAGGTACAGCCCGGGATGTTATTGTAATCAATAGCTTCTACATGCATGCCTTTTATTTTCTCAACACAGGTAATTCCTTCGGCACTTGCAACGTGTGCTAATGCTTGTCCACCAACACAATCTCCAATTGCGTAATACCCGGATACGTTAGTAGCGTAAAATTTATCTGTAACTATTTTACCTTTATCGGTTTTAATTCCTGTTTCTTCCAAACCAATGCCAGTAATGTTTGCTTCAATACCAACGGCTGATAATACGATCTCAGCATCTAAAGTAACATTCCCTGTTTTTGTTTTAATATTTACTTTGCAGCCATCGCCTTTTGTGTCTACACTCTCCACCGAAGCTTCGGTCATTACCTCTACTCCAACTTTTTTAAACGATTTTTCTAATTGTTTAGAAACTTCTTCGTCTTCTACCGGAACAATGTTTGGTAAAAACTCTACCACTGTTACTTTAGTGCCCATGGTTGCATAAAAATACGCAAACTCAACCCCTATGGCTCCACTACCAACCACCACCATTGATTTTGGTTGTTTTGGTAAACTCATGGCTTCGCGGTAACCGATTATTTTTTTACCATCCTGCGGTAAATTCGGTAATTGGCGAGAGCGTGCACCTGTTGCAATGATAATATGTTTTCCTTCGTAAGTAGTTGTTTTGCCATCTGCGGTAACATCTACTTTTTTTCCTGCTTTTACTTTAGCAGTACCCATAATAACATCAATCTTGTTTTTTTTCATTAAGAATTGGATGCCTTTGCTCATGCCATCGGCCACATCGCGGCTGCGTTTAATAACACCGTTAAAATCGGCTTTAATATTATCTGCACTAATGCCGTAATCTTTTGAATGGTTTAAATACTCAAATACCTGCGCGCTTTTTAATAAAGCTTTGGTTGGTATACAGCCCCAGTTCAAACAAATACCACCAAGGCTTTCTTTTTCGATGATAGCTGTTTTAAATCCTAATTGCGATGCGCGAATGGCTGTTACATATCCACCAGGGCCGCTGCCTATTACTATTATATCGTAGTTCATAATTGTTATTTTTAAAGACTTCTAATTTAAATAATTTATTTTTAATTTACTGTTTTTCCTTCGCTATCTATCTCTACTACTTCAAAACCAAGCTTTTTCACTTTTTCGAGATTTGTGGCTTTATCGCCAACTACAATAACTACCATGTTGTTGTATGGCAAATATTGTTTTGCAAGCTCATTTATTTCATTCTTAGTAATAGCATTTAAGATCTCGCCTTGTTTGGCCACATAATCTTTAGACAAGTTGTAATCCAACACGCGTTTAATGAACAATAATTTTTTACCCGGCGACTCGTATTTTAACGCATCACTTTGCGCAATAGCATTTTTTGTAAATGATAATTCTTCATCCGTAATTCCGTTTGCAGTGTAGTTTTCTAATTCTTTAAATATTTCCACTAAAGCGCTGTCAGTAGTATTGGCTTTAAAGCCACCTTCTATCACATAAGGCCCAGCATATTTTGTACCTGAAAAACCAGAATGCGAGCCGTATGTCCAGCCCTTTATTTCACGCAGTAAATAGTTTAAGCGGCTATTAAATGCATCAGCAAAGCTATAATTCATAATACTTGCTTTATAAAACTCGCCGGTAGCTTCGTAAGGCAAGGCAATGTAACCTATTTTTATTTCGCTTTGAGCTGCTTTTTTCTTGTCTACAAAATAGATCTTTGTTTTTTCGATCTTTGGTATAACAGAATTATCTGGCTTTGCAGGCGAACCAGCTTTTATCTTAGAAAGAAAAGCCAGTTCTGCCTCCACTTCATCTTTGGTTACAGAACCATTAACGGCAACTGTTAGTATAGATGAATTTAAGGTGTTGTAATAATTTTTCACATCATCTAACGTGATATTTTTTACAGTTTCGGCAGTACCTGTACCGGGATAACCCAATATATGCGTTGGCCCGTACAATATTTTCTTTAATGCCATTTCTGCCAGGGCTGGCGCATTAGTTTGGCGAAAGTTGATACCATCTAGTTGTCCTTTTTTCTCGATCTCAAATTCTTCCTGATCAAACTTTGGCTCAAGTAAACATTCTTCAACTATTTTTAAAGTTGCTTTTAAGTTTTGTTTATTGCTTTCAATGTTTACTGTAATATCTTCCTGTCCTGAATAAATTTGCAGGCTTGAACCTAACCTGTCTAATTTATTTTCAATTTCTTCTGCACTTGTTTTTAATGTGCTTTTAGTTAACAAGTTCGCCATTAATTCCGATATGCCTGATTTTTCTTTTTGCTCAAATAAATGCCCGGCTTTAAAGCTCAATAAAATATTTACAATAGGAAATTCGTTATCGGAAATACCAATTAAAGGTATTGTATTATTTAGTTTAGAGGTGTAAAAATTTGGAACGGGAACCGGTGATGCTGCTTTAGCAGAAGGAACTACAGACCTGTCGAATTTATCTTTTGGTTCTTTAAAACTAAGATTTTTGTACTCAGCGCTTTCTGCCTCTACTGTACGTTCATACATTTTCCAGTTATCAGGTTGTGCTCTCAGGTCACCTTTTTCTTTTGGCAAACAGCTTATAACCGCATACGCTTTATTTTTGATATATGTATTGTAAACGCGCATTACATCTGCTTTGGTTACCGCTTTGCGTGCTGCAATTTGTTTTTTTAAAAGATTGGCATTTTTTGTAAATGTAAAATTAGAAGCCAGAGTTGCGCCTTTGCCCTGAACAGTGCTTAACTGGTCGTATAAATTATTTTCGTAACCTGCTTTAAATTTCACCAAATCATCATCGGTAACACCTTTCTTTTCCCAGTTTGCTAAAACGGTTTTTAATTCTTTTTCCATGTCGCTTAACGATACACCGGCACTTGCAACTATTGTAATGGCAAACTGTCCGCCCAACTCTCTCGCAAAATGAAAAGAGTTGGCATTTACCGCCTTTTGCGTTTCGATAAAGGCTTTGTAAAATGGTGACCCCTGCGAACCGCTTAAGATCTGCGAAAGCGCTTCCAATGCCGCCTCATCTTTATGATTAAAAGGTACCGTTTGATAAGCAATGCTCATTAAAGGAAACTTCACATTATCTTCATAGGAAACGTAACGGCTGGCATCTAATTTAAAGGGAGGCACGATCTGTTTTTTTACTTCAGGTCCACGTTCAATACTTCCAAAATATTTTTGTACCATTTGTAATACTTCATCCGTCTTAACATCTCCTGCAATGGTTAACACCGCGTTGTTAGGACCATACCAGCGCATGTAAAAACGTTTAAGATCATTTACATCCACCCGATCAAGATCTACCAAATAACCAATGGTTGACCAGCTGTAAGGATGACCTTTTGGATAAAAAGCCTCACCGCCTTTTTCGCGTACTAAGCCATAAGGTGCGTTATCGTAGCGCTGCCCCCTTTCGTTTTTAACCGTAGCGCGTTGCACCTCAAACTTTTTTTGTGTTACCGAATCTAGTAAAAAGCCCATCCTGTCTGCTTCCAGCCACAACATTTTTTCGAGCTGGTTACTTGGTACAGTCTCAAAATAATTGGTACGATCGGTATTAGTGGTTCCGTTAAGTGTACCGCCTGCTTCTGTAATAATTTTAAAATGCTGTTCATCGGCCACATTTTTTGAACCCTGAAACATCATATGCTCAAAAAAATGCGCAAAACCGCTACGACCTTGTTGTTCACGCGCGCTACCTACATGATAGGTAACATCAACATAACAAATAGGATCACTATGATCTTCGTGAATTAAAACGGTAAGACCATTACTAAGCTCATATCTTTTATAAGGAATAACTATTTCGTTACCTACTTTTTTAACTTCTTCAACCAAATTAGGAATAGGGTAAGTGGTGTTGTTTGAGCTTAGGCCCGCCACTTTTTTTTGTGCTACTGCAACAGCACAACAGCTGCTTATAAAAATAACGGTAAGAAATATTTTTTTCATGCTTTACTTATTCTATTTAATTTTAACCTTGTAGGGCTTGTTTGATTTTGATGAGCAACAAATATAACAGAATTGTAATTTTATAACACATTAAAATTGGTATAATTTAGCATAATTCCACTTCTTGTTTTATAAACATTTAACACGCTTCTGCAATAAAACAAATTTTTGTGTGTACCTTTGTAATATATAAAAATTATACTCATGTATCCTGAAGCAATAGTAAACCCAATGAAAGCCGAATTAACAACGGCAGGTTTTAAAGAATTAACTAGTCCTGAAGATGTAGATAAAGCCATTAAGGCAGAAGGAACTACTTTATTGGTAGTAAATTCGGTATGTGGTTGTGCTGCGGGTGCATGTCGCCCGGGCGTTAAAAAAAGCCTTGAGAACGTTAAAAAACCAAATAATTTAACCACTGTTTTTGCAGGTTTTGATATTGATGCTGTAGTACAGGCAAGAAAGCACTTTTCACCTTACCCGGCAAGCAGTCCGGCCATTGCGCTATTTAAAAACGGCGAATTGGTACACTTTGTAGAACGTCATAATATTGAAGGTCATAACGCTTTGGCTATTTCAGAACATTTAAAGGCTGTTTACGACGAATTTTGTTAATTAAACAAAAACAAATTCTTAAAAGGCGCATTTTTTTGCGCCTTTTTTTATTTATTTAGGTTACTTTTGTTGCGAAAATGAATTAATAAAAAAACCCAATAAAAATGAAATTATTTAAAGTTTTAGTTGCTGCTTTAGTTCTTACAATAGGAAGTGTAAGCTTTACCTCTTGCGGAGGTGACAAAGAAAAAGAAGTGAACCCTTTAGCGGATAGCTTAGCCGGTGTTAACGGCGAATTAAATGGTAAATTAAGTGAGAAAGAGGCTGCTATGCAGGAATTTATCTCATCGTTTAACGAAATCCAGGAAAACTTAAACGCTATCAAAGAAAAAGAAAAGATCGTATCAAGTGCGAGCTCGCATGGTGATGTTAAAAGCAAAGAAGACCAGATTAAAGAAGATATACAGGCTATTTACGATTTAATGTCAAAAAACAAGAACCGTATTAACTCTTTAAGCAAAAAATTAAAAAACAGCAATTTAAAATTAGAAGGTCTTGAAAAAATGATCGAGAATCTTCAAAATACAATCAATTTAAAAGACAGTGAAATTGCCGAATTAAAAACCAAAATGGAAGGGTTGAACATTGAACTTTCAAATTTAACTACAAACTACCAGGAAGTTGAAGCTGAAGTAGCGGTTAAAAATGAGGAGTTAGCTACTGCTTATTACGCTATTGGCACATCGAAAGAGTTAAAAGAAAAAAATGTTATCTCTAAAGAAGGTGGTTTTATTGGTATTGGTAAAACAACTAAAGTAAAAGAAGATTTTAATAAAGAATACTTTACCAAAGTAAATATTGAGCAAACAGCAAGCATTAATATTGGTGCTAAAAAAGCAAAAATCATTACTACCCACCCTAGCGGATCTTACAAAATTGTAGGCGAAAAACCGGTAGAAAAAATTGAAATTACAAACGCAAAAGAATTTTGGAGCGCTTCTAAATACTGCGTTATTGTTATCGAATAATTAAACCATTAAACCTATAAAAGCCGTGTAGATAGTATTTACACGGCTTTTTTGTTTTTAATATATGTTTATTTAAATTTGAATAATTCTATAAGCTTTGAAACAACTAATATTCTCATCCGCATTTATTTTAATAATATTTACTTCCTGCGATAAACAATTTACATGTGAGTGTATCACCACTGTTATTACCAGTAGTGATACAACAGCTATATACAATAGCCATGTTCTCGAAGAGCGCAACAGTACCGAAGCCCGGGCAAGCTGTAGCAGCTTACAAAGCAGTTCAAACAGTGGTAGTATTAGAACAACAACTACCTGTAAGCTGCAATAATTAATTTATTAATGCATAAAATACACTCAATTTAAAAGTGTTTGGTTATATTCCCTATCTTCAATGCGATGAAATTATCCATTTTAGTTCCTGCATTTAACGAAAGCCGAACCATTGTAAGCGTTTTAAGCTCTTTAGAAAATGTAAAGCTTACGAACAATATCCAAAAAGAGATCATTGTAATAAATGATTGCTCAACTGATGACACTGAGCAATTGACCAAAGAATATATTAAAACTTCTTCGTGCGAAATAAAACTTTACAGCCAGGAAAAAAACCAGGGTAAAGGTGCCGCGCTGCATAAAGGTATTGAACTGGCAACCGGCGATTTTATTATTATACAGGACGCCGACCTGGAATACAATCCTAACGAATTTAATATTTTGTTTCAGCCTATATTAGATGGCCACGCCGATGTTGTTTACGGATCGCGCTTTATTGGCGGAAAACCCCACCGTATCTTATTTTTCTCGCACTCTTTCGGTAATAAATTTCTTACCGCTTTTTGCAATGTATTTGCCAATTTAAATTTAACAGACATGGAAACCTGTTATAAATTATTTAGAGCCGAAATTTTAAAAAGCTTTTCGCTTAAAGAAAAACGTTTTGGTTTTGAACCAGAAGTAACGCTTAAGTTATCGCGGTTAAGGCAGGTAAGAATTTACGAAGTAGGTATATCTTATTATGGAAGGACCTTTAAAGACGGAAAAAAAATTGGCTGGAAAGATGGTTTCAGGGCTATTTATTGTATCTTAAAATACGGTTTATTCAAAGCTAATTAATGCATGCTTTTAAAACTTAAGACAATAATTCGGCAACCTTCCTTAATAGCCATCATTTTAATTCCTGTATTTGTGGTATGTGCACATTACAACCAATCTAAATGGCTGGGGCAATCGGTTATAAGGCACGATGTAATAAGTTATTACGCCTACCTGCCTGCCGCATTTATTGAAAAAGATATTAAACTCTCGTTCATTAATGATGGAAACGAAGGAACTTACGGTGCTGAATATAAATACTGGCCAGTTAAAACAAGCGATGGTAAGCGCATTATTAAAATGAGCATGGGCATGGCCTATTTATATTCGCCGTTCTTTTTTATTGCGCATGCTTTGGCAGAGCCTCTTGGCTTTAAGGCTGATGGCTTTTCGCAGCCATACCATTACGCGGTGCAATTTTCGGGCTTGTTATATTTATTTATTGCCTTGTTTTGGTTACGAAAGTTGCTTTTAAAATTTTACAGTGAATGGATTACCTTTCTAAGTATCATCATTATTTATTTTGGTACCAATCTTTTATGCTACAGCACCATTCAGTCTGCACTAAGCCACCAGTATAATTTTTTTCTGTTCACCGGCTTAATTTACTTCTCCATAAAATGGCTCCAAACCACAAAAATAAAACACACGGCCGTTATTGGTATATTTATTGGAATGCTGGTAATAGCAAGGCCTACAAACATTATCCTGTCCTTATTTATAGTTCTTTATAACATCCCTAATATGTCAGCTTTTAAAGAACGTATAGCATTACTTACAAAAAATTACTTACAGGTCAGCCTCGTTATACTCATTTCTTTTCTTGTGTTTTTACCACAAATTATTTACTGGAAGATCACTACAGGGCACTATCTTTATTTTTCTTATGTAGGCGAAGGATTTTACTTTAACAACCCGCATTTATTAAAGATATTATTCAGCTTTAGAAATGGCTGGTTAACTTATAGTCCATTAATGTTTTTATCACTTATGGGGCTTTGGTTTCTGTATAAAAATAAAAACCCTTATTTTTTACCGGTTATCGTTATTACACCAATTATGCTTTACATATTCTCATGCTGGTGGTGCTGGTGGTATGGAGGATCCTTCGGGTTTAGAACAATGATAGACCTTTACCCTATTTTATGTTTTGGAATTGCAGCCTTATTACAATTCATTTTGCAAAAATCTAAAGCGGTAAAAATTGCCGGCTTTTGTGTAATTACCTTTTTTATTTTACTAAATATGTTTCAAACCATTCAGCATCATTATAACATTATGCAATACGACAGCATGACCTTTGCAGCATACAAAGACAGGTTCTTCAAGATCACCAGAGCTGAATGTGATAAATCTTTGCTTGAAAGACCTGATTACGAGCTTGCTAAAAAGGGAATAGATGCTACAATTCCGTTTGTTGGAGAATAACTACACTTATCTTTTGCCACTGATTTCACAAATTACACAGAATTTATAATCAGCAACGAATAGTGAGAATTTAATTCTTCACGCTATGCGAGAAAAATTAAAAGCTACACAAATTCATGCTTTATAATTTTAAATTAAATTTAGAGCAATTAGCGAAATTCGTGGCTAAAAGATCACTTTACCTTCCTGGCGGCTACCATCATTTCTTCACCAATATTTAACGCAGAAAGTGTATTATAAATAATGTTGTGAATAAACACGAACAACTTTAACTGCCACATGGGTTTGCTGGTAAATTTATTAAAATACTGTTGGCGTTCAGCCGCATTAATACTTGCATTGGCCTGTGCAGTAGTTTGTTTGTTTTTACTTTTAAATTTTTTAAGTATTGGTAATAAAGTATACATGATAAATAACTTTATTTCGAAGGACGATTTTATTTTAACAACCTCGTAACCGTTACGTGCCAAAATTTTTGTGATGGTATCATGCCCAAAATAATTTACATGATCAAGGCCCATCATTTTCCAGTTATCTTTATGACGTTTTGCAAAATAACTATCAATTTGAGGTACCTGCAATACCAGGTAACCACCTGGTTTGGTAAGTTTATTACACTTGGCAAGGAACTCATCAGCCTTATCAATATGCTCTAATACATCCCACATGGTAATAATATCAAATTGTTTTGATTCATCCATTTCAAAAAAATCGATATGGTCTACCGGTAATTTAAGATCGTTTACACAATACAAATACGGCTGCTCCGAAATCTCAACACCGTAAACATCATAACCCAGCTCTTTTCCTGCCAACATAAAATGGCCCCAACCGGCACCAAGATCAAATAGCTTCCCCGATTTAACGAACTTTTGAATGAATTTAAAACGTAGTTTATGCCGTTGTACCTTTATCCAGTTATTGCCAGCACGCACGGCAGCGGTAACATCTGCATTTTTGTATTGTGTATATTTAATTTGTTTACGGTAATAAGGCGGTATAAAATGTAAATTACAAACATCGCAGGTAACAACTGCAAACTTTTCTTTCTGGTATTTTACATGAAACTTTGTATGATCCTTGTTTCCGCAAACGGTGCAAACTATATCATCGGCCATAAAGCCAGGTAGAACTGTCATAAAAAATTTAAGGTTTTGTTTCTAATTCAAAAGTACTTTCTGTTATAGGGTTACTATCCCTGAAATAAGAAACGCCTCCCCAGCTAAATATTTTCTTTTGATACACAAAAGCCATTTGTTCTTTTACAACAACGCGCTGTATAATTACAACGCCCGTTCCGGTAATCGTTTCTTCTGTAACTCCCGGACTGTATTTTGCGAGCAATTGTTTTATCCTATCGGCCCCTTGGTTTTGATCGGAGTTAATTAATTTTTCACATTCAACCAATCTTACTTTGGCATACACATCGCCACCTTTATGTGTTAAAGCTTCTTCATAATATTTTTTTGCGTTCACAAAATCTTTTGTTGCAAAAAAACCATCGGCACTTTTTATGGCATCTTTATATTTTGTATCGGTTGGTGCTACAACAGCAACTGTATTTTGTTTCGCGGCTTTTTCCGCAGCCAATTTATCAGCAGCAGCTTTTTCTGCCGCTAACTTATCAGCAGCAGCTTTATCTTTTGCCGCTTTTTCCGCGGCCAGTTTATCGGCAAGTTCCTTTTCTTTGGCAAGTTTATCAGCTGCTTCTTTTTCTGCTTTGGCTTTAGCATCGGCCTCAGCTTTTTCCTTTGCTAATTTAGCTGCGAGTTCTTTATCGCCTTTTGCTTTTGCTGCAGCTTCTTCATCTGCTTTCTTTTTTGCCAATGCATCCGCTTCGGCTTTGGCCTTAGCTTCAGCAGCGGCTTTTTCTTTTTCTAATTTATCTGCAAGATCTTTTTCTGCTTTGGCTTTTGCAGCGGCTTCGTCGGCAGCTTTTTTAGCGGCAGCATCAGCCAGTGCTTTTTCTTTCGCTAATTTATCTGCAGCCTCTTTATCTGCTTTTGCTTTCGCATCTGCCTCTGCTTTTTCTTTTGCTATTTTTTCAGCTAATTCCTTATCGCCTTTTGCTTTGGCGGCAGCTAATTCTTCCGCAGCTTTTTTTGCAGCGGCATCTGCTTCCGCTTTTGCTTTAGCTTCAGCAGCAGCTTTCTCCTTGGCTAATTTATCGGCAGCTTCTTTTTCTGCTTTGGCTTTGGCGGCAGCTTCTTCCGCGGCTTTTTTAGCTGCGGCGTCCGCTTCGGCTTTAGCTTTAGCTTCTGCATCTGCTTTTTCTTTGGCAAGTTTTGCAGCCTCTTCTACTTTTGCTTTAGCCGCTGCATCCCCAGCTTCTTTATCTGCTTTTGCTTTTGCCGCCGCGGCTTCATCGGCAGCTTTTTTTGCAGCGGCATCTGCGGCAGCTTTCTCGGCTTTCGCTTTGGCTTCTGCATCCGCTTTTTCTTTTGCTAACTTATCGGCTAATTCTTTTTCGGCTTTGGCTTTTGCAGCGGCTTCTTCAGCTGCTTTCTTAGCAGCCGCCTCCGCTTCTGCTTTTGCCTTAGCGGCTGCTTCTGCATCTGCTTTTTCTTTTGCTAATTTTTCGGCTAATTCTTTTTCGGCTTTAGCTTTTGCAAGTGCCTCGGCTTCTGCCTTCGCTTTAGCTTCTGCATCTGCTTTTTCCTTTGCTAATTTATCCGCCAGCTCTTTTTCGGCCTTGGCTTTTGCAGCCGCTTCATCAGCAGCTTTCTTAGCCGCAACTTCCGCTTCTGCTTTGGCTTTAGCAGCAGCTTCTGCATCTGCTTTTTCCTTCGCTAGTTTTTCTGCCAGTTCTTTTTCAGCTTTAGCCTTTGCGGCAGCTTCTAATGCCGCTTTCTCTGCTGCCAATTTATCGGCTGCTTCTTTTTCTGCTTTTGCTTTCGCCTCTGCTTCCGCTTTTGCTTTTGCTTCTGCATCTGCTTTCTCTTTCGCTAAACGCGCAGCTTCTGCTTCAGCCTTTGCTTTTGCTGCAGCTTCTTCAGCCGCTTTTTTAGCTGCTTCTTCTGCGGCCTTTTTAGCAGCAGCTTCGGCTTCTGCTTTGGCCTTTGCGGCTGCATCTGCTTTTGCCTGAGCATCTGCATCAGCAATTAATTTATTTATATTGGCAATTTGTTCTTTTGGATAAGCCTCGTTTGGTTTTAATCCTAAAGCGGATTGATAATTACCTATTGCAGATTGCCACTCTTTTGATTTAAAAGCTTTATCACCAGCCTTTACAGAAGCCTGATAATTTGCTTCCTTTTCTTTTTCTTTATTCTTTACAGCCTTCTCTGCCTCTTTAATAGACTGCATGCCGGCAATCATTTGTTCAAGATAAGCCTTATCATATTCAAAATTATCTTTGTTTGGGTTGTAACTGTATTTATTCAATGGTTGATTCAATAAAGAATAATCAACACCATCATAACGTTTAAAAAGCGATAAGCTGGCTTCAATATCAGCAAATTTTAAAGTTGCCTTTTCAGGTGGAACCCCTTGGGTGCTTACTGAGAATTTTTTAGAAACATAACCGTCTTTTGAAACTGTAACCAAGTAATCGCCGCCTAAAGGTATTGTAAAAAAGTAGTTTCCACCACCATCAGTCATAGTGCTGCTTACTACTTTACCGCCAGAAGTAATTTGTATGGTTGCGCCTCCTAAATTGGTATTTTCGTCAGAAATATTTCCTTCAAACCGGATTGGAACAGTTTGGGCAAAGTATGGAATAGAAAGAGCAGATAATAAAAAAATTAAAATTATACGCTTTAAAGTCATACCTTAGTTTGTAGTAAAACAATCAGAAACTAAATTTACGAAAAATTGCCAATAATAGATTAATTATTTCGACAGGAAATGCTTAAAATTGTTAACCATAGCTATTGGGAAAAAAAAATCCTTTTTAAAAAATTCGATCTCATCGTTATTGGAAGTGGAATTGTAGGACTCTCTGCAGCCATATCTTTTAAGCAAAGAAATAAAAAAGCAAAGGTTCTTATTTTAGAAAGAGGGATATTGCCAAGTGGCGCAAGCACTAAAAACGCAGGTTTTGCCTGCTTTGGAAGCGTTAGTGAATTATTAGACGACCTTAGTAAAATGAGCGAGGAAACTGTTTGGCAAACGGTTGAAATGCGTTGGCAGGGTCTTGAACTTTTACGAAAAAGACTTGGTGATAAATCTATCGGTTTCCGGCCTTACGGAGGTTATGAACTCTTTGATGATGAAAACATTTTTGGTAAATGCTCGGAAAATATAGATGCACTTAATGGTAAAATAAAAAAGAGTATTGGGTTAAAGAACTGTTACGCTATTGTAGCGCCGAAAAATTTAAATTTTAAGAATATAAACGGCATTATTCTAAATAAATATGAAGGACAGATAGATACCGCTTTAATGATGAGTAACCTTTTAAAGCTAGCTCATAATTTGGATATAACAATTTTAAACGCCATACAAATCTCAAAAATAACAAGCTTAAAAGACGGTGCAGAACTGGAAAGCGATTACGGCACTTTTAAAGCTTTAAAAGTAGTTGTTGCTACCAATGGATTTGCAAAACAATTATTAAAATTAAAAGATGTTGAGCCTGCAAGGGCCCAGGTTTTAATTACAAAACCAATAAAAAATTTAAAAATAAAAGGCACTTTTCATTACCAGCAAGGTTATTATTATTTCAGGAATATTGACGACCGTATTTTATTTGGTGGAGGAAGGAACCTGGATATTAAAGGGGAAACCACCACCGAATTAGAGCTTAATATCAAGATACATAAACAGTTGGATAAGTTACTTAAAGAAATGATTTTACCTGATACAACTTTTGAAATAGATCATCGCTGGAGCGGAATAATGGGTGTTGGCAGTGAGAAGAAACCCATTATAAAAGAAGTGCAGCCCAATGTGTTAGCAGCTGTTAGAATGGGTGGTATGGGTATTGCCATTGGAAGTATTGTGGGTGATAACGCCGCTAAAGAAATAAGCTAAATAATAAAGTTTCATTAATTATATTTACTTAACATGCAAAAACAAATAACAGGTAATTATACTTACGAAGTTTTTGAAACAGCCAATGCTTTAAATAAAGCAGACCTTGATGTTTTAAATGCTGCCAAGCACTCTGTATTAAATGCATATGCGCCATACTCTGGCTTTAATGTTGGTGCAGCAGCATTACTGGATGATGGAACTATTGTAACTGGTAACAATCAGGAAAATGCCGCTTACCCTTCGGGTTTATGCGCTGAGCGTGTAGCAGTTTTTTATGCTTCAGCACAACACCCCACAAAAAAAGTAATTGCCATTGCTATTTCTGCAACTTCAAAGCACCAAAAAATAAATATTCCCGTGCCACCCTGTGGCGCCTGCCGCCAGGCACTGGCAGAATATGAAATAAAATTTGAAACACCTATACGTTTAATTATGAGCGGAGAAGATGGTGAAGTTTTTATTAGCCCATCTGTTTCAAATTTATTACCACTTTTATTCTCATCTAAAAATTTAGGAAAATAATTTCACCCTTTTTTGGAAGTTTCTTTTTTTTAGTTAGGACAGGATTTTTAAAGATTCATCTAATATTTTGATGTTAACCGAAATTTGTTTGTAACCAAACACAACCTTATTTTTTTTCTGCCGTAAAATATAAACAATAAGGCAGTCTCTCTACGTCATAATAAGACCAATACTCTTAGATGGAATGCTACGGTCCTAGTATTAACCTTAAAACCTAAAAACAAATCTAAAACAGAATAAAAAATGAAAACTACTACAACAAAAACACTAACCCAACTTAAATCTCATTGTCATGAAAACAAAACTCTATCTTATCGCCCTGCTTGGCGTTATTGTTCAGACAATAATACATGGCCAAACAGCAAAAACAGCACATGCGCATGAAACAACATCTACTACTGCTCCTTTTAATTATTCTTTCTGGAACGCCTACGCAGATAAATTAAATTTAACTGCAAATGAGAGAAAAGAATTCATCTCCTCTCACCAAAGATTGCATAATAGTCAAAGCAATCCAATACAACAAAAACCAATAATCCCTCAAGATCCAAACAATGTATTTGCAGGCCCCTGCGTAAACATTGATTTTGAAAGCGGCAATATAAATGGATGGAATCCTACCTGCGGTTTTCATCCTATTTTTAATCCACTAGGTTGCTGCCCCAATACAGGCGGACAACAAACCATTATGCAAGGCACTGGTGTTGATCCCGCGGGTGGTTTTCCTGTTGTTGCAACAGGTGGAAATTTTTCATTGCGGATCGGTAACAACCAGGTGAATGGCCAAGCTGACAGAATTGAACAAACTTTTATGGTAAGCGCTGCAAATGCTAACTTTACTTACCGCTATGCAGTTGTTTTCCAGGATCCGGGTCATGCTGTTGCAGAACAACCGGCTTTTCAAATTGAAATGTTAGATAGTTTAGGTACACAAATACCTTGTACCTTTTATAATGTAGCAGCCGGTGGAAATATTCCCGGCTTTTTTAATTCACCTAACTTAGCAGGAGTTGTGTACAAACCATGGACCAACGTAATTGTTGACCTTACTAACTTTATTGGACAAAATGTTACTATTCGTTTTACAACGTTCGATTGCGCTTTAGGTGGCCATTATGGTTACGCTTATATAGATGGAAGTTGTATGTCTTTTATTAAAGGAACTGCCGATACAATTTGCGCAGGAACCAGCACACAGTTTTGCGCTCCGCAAGGTTTTGGCTCTTATACCTGGAATGGTCCGGGTTTATTAAATAACAGCACGCAATGCGTTAACGCATCGGCTGTTGGTGTTTATACCTGCCAAACAACGTTAGTAACAGGCTGTCAGGGCCCAGAATTTACTTATACATTATCAAATTACCCAAAACCAATTGTATCTTTTAATAGTTTATCACCAAATGCCTGTGCAACACAATATTCTTTCACAAGCACATCAAGCATTAGCAATGGTAATATTTCAAACTATATTTGGAATTTTGGCACAACACCAACGGTTGCTATACAAAACCCGGTTCATAGTTTTGCCGGCCCCGGAAATTACTCGGTAAGCTTAATTGCTATTTCTAACCAAGGCTGCAGCGATACCGCGGTTCAAAATTTAGCTATCTACCCTTTTCCGAATGCAAATTTTAACGCGCCCAATACCTGTCAAAATTCAAACGTAAATTTTAATAATACAAGTACAATAGCAGCAGGATCTATAACTTCTTACCTATGGAGTTTTGGTAATGGAAATAATTCTACACAAGCAAACGCTGTATTTAATTATACCAACAGTGGTACTTTTCCGGTTACTTTATTAGCAACCAGCAATCAAAATTGTATCTCTACTTTTACAGGTAATGTAACCATTCACCCGCTTCCAATTGTTGCATTTACAAATAACAGCGCGTGCTTAGGTGCACCTACCTACTTTAACAATACAAGCACCATTGCATCGGGCAACATTACCAATTATATATGGACATTTGATGTTAACAGCAATGTTACTTCTACACAGGTAAATCCTAATTATATTTATCAATCGGTTGGCAACTATATTAGCAACTTACAAGCTATAAGTAATTTTAACTGCATAAATACTGCAACGCATGCAGTGGTTGTTAATGCTATTCCTACCACATCCTTTACTGCTAAAAATCAATGCTTTGGTGCCACCTCTACATTTACCAATTTAAGCACCATTGCAATGGGTAACAGCATTACATCTTATTCATGGAATTTTGGTAACCAACAAACTTCAGCACAATTAAACCCTTCGGTAAACTACAGTTTGCCATATAACTATGTAGTTCAGCTAACTACTACTTCTAATTTTGGCTGCAGCACTACACACACCGCACTTGTAAGTATTTATAATTTACCAAGTGTAAATTTCACCTCTAATAATGCATGTTTAAATCAAACAACACAATTTAATAATTCAACCATTATTAGTGGTGGTAATATTATAAAATGGCGTTGGGATTTTCAAAACGATGGTGTTTGGGATGATACTATTAATGCAAATCCAAATATTGTTTTTCCAAACTTTGGTAACTATAATACGAAACTGCAAGCGATTAGTAATTACCAGTGTGCTGCACAAAAACTAAACCAAACCATTGTTCATGCTAACCCGGTTGCTAATTTCTCAACCAAATCAACGTGTTTAGGAGATGTAACTACTTTTAATAACCTCTCTACTTCTGCTGATGGGCCAATTGTTAGCAACCAATGGGATTTTAACGGTGATAATGTAACCGATAATTTAATTCACAGTCCACAACATACTTATACTGCAAACGGCAGCTATCTTGTAAAATTAGAGGTACAAACCGTTCATGGTTGTGTAAATGTTATGTCAAAATCGGCTTATGTAAACCCTAAACCAATGCCGGCTTTTACAGCACCAAATCATGAAGGTTGCCCGGGTATGTGTGTTCATTTCACAAACAACTCTGCAATTTCTAATGGCAGTATTAAAACTACACAATGGCAATTTGGCGATGGTACTTTACCTGACTATAACTTAAATCCAACGCATTGCTATGCTCCTGGTAATTATGATATTACTTTAAAATTAGTGAGTGATAGTGGTTGTATTAACACATTAAAACAGCCTAACTATGTGATCATTCATCCTGCGCCGATTGCGGATTTTAAAATTGAACCGGAAGAACTGGATGAGCTAGAACCATCGGGCCACATAAGCACTAACGCTTCGGGGGCTGTAGCAACAAGTTATTATATTAACGATGGCGCAAGTTTTGGTGTTGAGAACTTTAACTACACATTTCAAAACCTTGAAAAAGCTATTCCTGTTATCTTCCAGGTAGTAACCAATCAATACGGTTGTAAAGACACTACTTCAAAAATAATTAAAGTTAAACCATCATGGCAGGTATATGTACCAAATACATTTACGCCTAATGGCGATGGTTTAAATGATGGCTTTACGGCACAGGGTTATAACATTAATAAATTCAGTATCCAGATCTATGATCGTTGGGGGCATTTATTATTTCAATCAGATGACATTAACAACAAATGGGATGGTCATACAAAAGGCAGTAACGAACCCATAAAACAAGATACTTATGTGTGGAAAATAAATGTGGTAGATGTGTTCAACAAAACACACGACTTACAGGGACACGTTTCTATACTAAAAAGCGAATGAGAATTTGGGTTAGGTTCTCATTAAAAAAGGATGGCTTTTGGCCATCCTTTTTTGCAACAAATAAAACTTTATCTGAAATTATTTATTTAGCTTGCCTAATCTAGCAGTGGCTTTAACAGTAGTTACTTTATAAATAAATCCAATACCAATCGGACGTTTTACGGTCACTTCATACTGAGGATAAAGCACAACATCGTATCCCGGGTTTTTTTGCATCATGTCATATAAAGCATAACCGCTTGTTGGATCTACGATAAAACCACCAATAACCGGAATTGAAGCAAGGCTGATAGGAAATCCTCCTACAGCATTATCATTATGGTGACTTCCGCTTTCTTTTAAAAACAAACGCTTCCAATCTATACCAATAATTTTTGTTGATGTAGCCTCACCTGTAACCTGGTCAGATAATGTAAAATCCTTTTTTTCAAGGTTTAAGCGCGTGCTGGGTTCACGCATACTTCTGTTAATGTTTGTGCAGCTGGTTAAAAAAATAGCTGCTACCAATGTTGCAATTGTAAATAGTTTTTTCATGATCTTTTTTTGCAATGCCGGTTCACTGCATTTCTTTAGTTAGTTTTTATTTTATATACAACCGGGCATATATTTTACGTCAAATATAAACAGCTAAAAAAAACTAGAATTAACCAGATTTAAATAGTTATCAAGAATTGATTTTACCGCTAAAAAAAACAAAATATCTCATGGTAAAAACCGTAAAATTGAGGTAAAGGATATAAATTCCATATTCGTTCACTCATTCAAAGTGCGGTTTCACCCATTAAATAATACTTTTCACTCATTTTAACCATTTTTTTTGTAACTGATAATCAATCACTTAATTATAAATATAAAGTTATTTGAAATTTTGGCGTAACCCTTATCGGTTATTTTACTTATAAGTTGTAAGTGTATAAAACAAACAGCTTTTATGTCAATTAACCCACATTTTCATCACACTAACGAGCAAATTAATGAGGAGTTGATCATCATCGAAGCAGCGAAGCAAAATCCCGAGCGCTTTGGTCCTCTTTATAACAAATACTACAAGCAGATATTTAATTATCTATATCAACGTATGGATGACAAAGACACTGCTTTTGACCTTACCGGCCAGGTATTTTTAAAAGCTCTTACAAATTTGCCAAATTATCAATTTAAGGGCGTGCCATTTGCAAGCTGGTTGTACCGTATTGCGCATAATGAGTTAATGCAAATGTTCAGACTACAAAAAGACAGGCGCGCTATTAATGCAGATATTGGGGACCTTAAATATATTTGTGAAGAACATGAAGAACCCTTTTTTGAAGAGTATATTCCTGCAATAAAAAAATTATTATCAGAGTTAGATGAAGAAGATATGCAAATGGTTGAATTTCGTTTTTTTGAAAAACGACCTTTTAAAGAAATTGCAGAGATATTGGATATTACTGAAGTTAACGCCAAAGTTAGAATGTACAGAATCATAGAGAAATTAAAAAAATCGATGAGTAAATTAAAAGTGTAGCAGATAGCATGGAACCAAAATTTAATATAGACAGACCGAAGATAAGCGACGAAGAAATTAAAAAGCATCAGAATTTTGAGCAACTCGTAAAACAATTCAAACAACAAAGCTTAAACAAAGCGCGGCACGATAAAAGCTGGTGGAAAAGTAAAAAGGTCCGATACTCGGCCGTTATAGCAGGCATTACCGTTATTTGTACTATTAGCTATTTAACCTTATTTAAAAACGAAACTACCCAAAACAAAACGCATGAAACACTAATTACTCAGGATACAAAAAAAGAAAATACAAATTCAAAAAAGAACTTTATTAGCGAACCTTCGCAAAAATTAAAAGTAAATTATACAACTTATACTATTAACAATGCCAAAGGCGGAGAAATAAAGCACCCTACTTCATCAAAAATAAAAGTTCCTAAAAATTCGTTTGTAGATAAGAACGGTAAGGATATTATTGGTGATGTAACTATTGAGTATCGTGAGTTTCATGATGCCGCTGATATTATTGCTTCCGGAATTCCGATGAATTACGATAGCGCCGGTACAAAATATACTTTAGAAAGTGCCGGGATGTTTGACATTAAGGGATCACAGAATGGTGAGCCAGTTTATATTAAAAAAGATAAAACAGTAGAAGTTCAACTGGCCTCTGCAAATTCTGACGATCGTTTTAATCAATACTATTTAGATACCGTTGCTAAAAACTGGCAATACATTCAAAAAGATAATGCCAATACTTTTTTGGACAATAACCATGCAAAAAAAGAGTTTGATAATAACCAAAAAGATGGGCCGGATAATTTTGTAAAAAAATCACCTAAGCTTCAGATCCTAAAAAATGAAATTGAAGTTGTTATTCCAAAACGAATTGACAGTGTAAAAATTGTTTACACTAAAAAAATTGACGCTGTACCCAAACCTAAAGAGCCTTCAAAAATTAGTAAGCCAACTCCCGGCAGACCAACATTTAAGCTGGATGGCAGCTACAGTGAGTTCCCGGAATTAGCTGCTTTTAATGATATTATTTTTGAAGTTGGACCCGAAAATAATAATTACCGTAAAGAGATGCATGAAATAACATGGAGCGATGTTAAAGTAAGCGAAGGCCCAATAAAAGGAAAAAACTATTTGCTTACACTTACCTACCGCAAGCAAATTGAAAAACTGATTGTATACCCCGTTTTAAGTGGTAACGATCTTGAAAAAGCAGAAAAAAAATACCAGCAAAAGTTTAAAGAATATGAAGGTTTTGTAGAAAAACGTAACGCCGAAGAAAAACGTTTAATGGCAGAGATGGAAGCCAAACAAAAAGTTTATATGGCCAATCTTAAAAAGAAACAGGACGATTATGAAAAAGAACGCGTAAAATTACTGGTTGCCTTTAAACAAAACGAACAAAAACAATTAGAGTCCAGCTTTAATAACATGAGTATGGCCACCAAGGCAACTCGCATTTTTAATATATCATCTTTTGGCATTTACAACTCGGATTCCCCGCACGGTCAACCTTCCGGAAAAACAGTTACACCTATGTTCGTGAGTAATGAAAAGGGAACATTGATCAATCCTGATATTATTTATATGATTGATCACAAAACAAAAACCGTTTACAATATTGCATTTAACGAAGGCTTTAAAATTACCTATGAGCCTCAAAACGATTATACAATTTGTGTATTCAGACAAAATAAATTATACATCTGCTCAAAAAATATGTTCAAAGCAACTGCAAATAAAAACAGTGATAAATTCACGGTTAACGAATTAGCAGAAGGTTCAGACAATTTAAGCGAATTTAAAAAAGCATTGGAGATATGATAAACAAAAAACTATTTTTAGCGACACTTGTTATTGCATTTTTATTTTCTTTCTCCATTAAAAAAGAAAAGAAATTTATTCCTCCGGGAACCGTGCAAATAACAGAAACACTTTTTGCCGACGAAGTAGAAATATACAATTTTGCCTGGCAGGAATATGAAAGCTGGATAAAATTAAAATACGGAGTCGGCTCAAAAGAGCATTTAGCTGCGCTTCCCGATACTTTGGTGTGGAGACAAAAAATATCCCACAATGAACCTTATGTGAAATATTATTACCGGCATCCCGCTTATAAAAACTATCCTGTAGTTGGTATTTCCTACGAACAGGCTATTGCCTTTTGTAAATGGAGAACAGACCGTGTAAAAGAATCTTATTACAAAAAAAAGAAAAAAGAAGTGAATATTGAATACCGTCTTCCAACAAAAGAAGAATGGGAATTAATAAGCAATGGAACAGAAATGTTTGCAGATGGTGGTATTAAAAATGGCGAGGTAATGTTTAATCACCGCTACATGAGCGACAGTGCTTCAAGAAAATATTTTGAAACGCACGGCAGTTACCATGATGTTACTACAACCGCTTACTCTTATTATCAAAATAAATTTGGGCTGTTTTGTATTTTTGGTAATGTTGCCGAAATGGTTTCCGAAAAAGGTATTAGCAAAGGCGGCAGCTGGAGAAATTTATTAGAAGAATGCCGTCCCGAAAAAGATCTGCCTTATACCGAACCCAATGCGTGGTTAGGTTTTAGATGCGTTTGCGTGATCACCAAATAAATTACAAAAAATGATAAAGCAGCTTATATCTATTTTATTTATTTCTCCTTTTTTTATTAGCTCAAATCTTAAAAAAACAAGACCTTACTCTAAAATAGATATTTCCTACAAAACCATTCACGCTTTTGTTGCTTTGTGCGATAATAAATACCAGGGCATTGTGCCTGTGCCACCAAAAATAGGTAATGGACAAGATCTTAATAATAACCTGTATTGGGGTTGTGGTTATGGTGTGCGCACGTTCTTTAAAAAGAGCAAAGAATGGAAATTAATAAAAACACTTAAATTGGATACCGTAAGATTAGAGCGCCTGGTGTTTAAACATGTTTCTAAAAATTTTTATTTAGTGGCCGATGCTTACGATGGGCGTTACATTAAAAAATGTACACAGGATTTTTTAAACAGTTGCGCAGGAAAATTAAAAGACTCTATTCAAATTGAAAATATAACATTAGGCATTTATGGCAATTCAAAAATGATCTCGTATTCAGGCCATGATGGTTTAATGGATTTTAAATTGAATGAAACATTTGAGAATGCAGATTTAAAAAAACGCGATTGCATTATTTTGGCCTGTTACAGTAAAAGTTATTTTTCTGAACATTTAAAAACAGCCAACGTAAATCCGGTAGTATGGACAACAGGCTTAATGTGCCCTGAAGCGTACACATTACACAACGCTTTAAGTGGTTATGTAATCGGCGAAACTAACGAACAGGTAAGATCACGAGCTGCACTCACCTATTCTTCCTACCTTAAATGCAGCCAAAAAGCCGCACGTTACCTGCTTACAACGGGCTGGTAAAATGTAAAAAATCATTGCTCTTAAAACCCTTTTTTATAGTATATTTATGCCTTTAAATTATGGCACAATTAGTAATATTCCGTCACGGACAAAGTACCTGGAACTTAGAAAATAAATTTACCGGCTGGGTAGATGTTGAATTAACACCTAAAGGCATAGAAGAAGCAAAAAATGCGGGCGCAAAAATAAAAGGCTTTCGTTTTGATTACGCTTATGCATCTGCATTAAAGCGTGCGCAAAATACATTGGCTTATGCTTTAGAAACAGCAGGTCATCCGCCGCTTATACCTATTTTTAATAAAGCTTTAAATGAGCGCATGTATGGTGACCTGCAGGGTTTAGATAAAACCGAAACTGCAAAAAAATATGGTGAAGACCAGGTAAAAGTTTGGCGCAGAAGTTATGATATACCACCACCAAATGGCGAGAGCTTAAAAGATACAGCAGCGCGTGTAATACCTTATTTTGAATTGGAAATTATTCCTAAACTAAAAGCAGGAAAAAATGTTGTTATTGCAGCACATGGCAATAGCTTGCGCGCATTAATTATGTATTTGGAAAAAATGACACCGGAGCAAATTCTTGAATTTGAAATTGGTACCGCACAACCACGTTTATATGAATTGGATAATGATCTGAAATTAATATCAGCAAAAAACCTGTAAAATGGCTCAACAATTTTTAAGTGCAGATAGTAAAGTAATAGCCGTAGATTTTGACGGTACAATTGTAGAGCATAAACACCCTGCAATTGGCAAAGAAATGCTTTTTGCATTTGCTACTTTAAAAGCCTTACAGCAAAAAGGTCATAAGTTAATTTTGTGGACCATACGTACCGGTCCTTTGTTAGACGAAGCTGTTGAATTTTGTAAAAAAAACGGTGTTGAATTTTATGCTGTAAATAAAAATTATCCTGAAGAAGAACTGACAGAAAAAACAGCAAGAAAAGTAAATGCAGATGTGTTTATTGATGACAGAAGTATTGGAGGCTTTATTGGTTGGAGTGAAGTATGGCAAATGCTGCACCCTGAAGGAGGAGAGTTTTCGCACCAGCTAAAAAATGCAGATGCACATAACAACTATAAGAAAAGTGAAGGTTCAATCTTTAAAAAAATATTTGGTACAAAATGAGCTTTTTAAAAACACGTGAAGAAATTGAATTAATGCGTGAGTCGGCCTTAATGGTATCCCGTACCTTGGCAATTATTGCAAAAGAAGTAAAACCAGGTGTTCAGCCTGCTGACTTAGATAAATTAGCCGAAGAATTTATTCGTGATAATGGTGGCGAGCCTGCTTTTAAAGGTTATGGCCATAAAAGTAATCCTTTTCCCGCAACACTTTGTATTTCTATAAACGAAGCAGTTGTACACGGCATTCCAACAAACAAACCTTTAGCAGAAGGTGATATTATTTCGGTAGATTGCGGTGTTAAAAAAAATGGATATTTTGGCGATCACGCTTATACATTTGCCGTGGGCAACATAAAGCCCGAATTACAAAAACTAATTGATGTAACTAAAGAGAGTTTATACCTGGGTATTGAACAAATGATAAGTGGTAACCGTATTGGCGATATTAGTTATGCTATACAACAACATGCCGAAAAAAACGGATTTGGTGTTGTAAGAGAATTAGTTGGTCACGGGCTCGGAAAAAAACTGCATGAAGAACCAGAAGTGCCAAACTATGGTAAACGTGGCGATGGCCCTAAATTAAAAGAAGGTATGGTTTTAGCCATTGAACCTATGATAAATTTAGGAACAAAAAATATTAAACAATTAAACGACGGCTGGACGATAATTACTGCCGATGGAAAACCGAGTGCACATTTTGAGCATGATGTTGCTATCGTTGACGGTAAACCTGAGATATTAAGCTCTTACGCATTTATTGAAGAAGCTTTGGCTTCGGTAAAGTAAAATTACCATATCAGTTTTCGAAAAAATATCAATTAAAGAATTGCGTGAGCGCATCATGCAGCGAGAAGAACGAAAACTATCTTTGTTCAATAAAATTATGCTGTGGCTGCATTATTTTATTATTGTAAGTCTTTTGATAGCCGTTACCGCAAAGTATATTTCACCTTTGCTATTTTGGTTACCCGCATTTTTTGGTCTGGCCTATCCTTTTTTGTTTCTTCTAAACGTGCTCTTTATTATTTATTGGCTGGTGCAATTTAAACCTTCAGTTACTTTTGGTTTAATTGCCCTGTGCATAAGCATTCCAACGGCTTTTAATTATGTGCAATTAAGTTTTCCAACAAGGTCAGAAGCAAAACAAATAAAAGTTACATCTTACAACAGTATGTTATTTGATCTTTACAACTGGAAAAAACAAAAAGAAAACCGTAACAGGATCTTAAATGGCTTATCTGAAATAGGACCTGATATTTTATGTGTTCAGGAATTTTATACTTCAGAAAGTAAAGATGCCTTTAATGGTTATAACAATATTGATACTTTAACCACACTTTTAAATGCGCCGTATTATCATTCAGAGTACACTACAACACTTCGCCAAACCGATCACTGGGGCGTTGCTACTTTTAGTAAATACCCTATAATTAATAAAGGCAAGATCGTATTTAAAACCCGCTCAAATAACATTTGTATCTTTTCAGATCTTATTATTGATAAGGATACAGTGAGAGTTTACAACATTCATTTACAATCTATAAGCTTTAGCAAAGGCGACACCAAATTTTTAGATGACGTTATTTCTGAAAAAGACGCTGAAGATGAAGTTGAGAATAGCAAAAGTATTTTAAGGCGCTTAAAACGCGCTTTTGTAAAACGTACAAGGCAAGTAGATATGGTGGTAACGCATATAAAAACCTGCCGGTATAAAATTATTTTGTGTGGCGATTTTAATGATACCCCGGCCTCTTATGCTTATCATCGACTTTCTAAACAATTAAACGATGCTTTTGTTGAAAAAGGTACAGGTTTTGGTAAAACCTACGCCGGCAAATGGCCACAATTCAGAATCGATTATATATTGCATGATAAAGGCTTTAAATGTTTAAATTATAAAAGAAGTGATGAAACCTTTACCGATCATTATGCTATTACGGCTTATCTTCAAAAATAAAATTTGAAAATAGAGATTAAGATTTTAAATTTAACCAATCAAAATAAAACGCTATGAAAAACAAAATTATTTTACCCTTACTTGCCATTATTTTTTTAAGCTCTTGCGCTAATAAATTTAGTCTTACAAAACGTAAATACACCAAAGGTTATTATTTTGCTTCGTCAGGAAATAAAGCATCAGATACAAAAGAGAATGAACATAAAAATGTACATGTAAAAAATTTACCTCCTAAAAAAATCACCTTATCATCTCCGGAAACAGGAACTGAAAACATTAAAGAAACTTCGGTGGCAACATTTTACAAAACCGAAACCGCACAAACAAAAAACAGTCTTAAACAAAAAACAGTACAATCCGTTACCGCTTCAGCAAATGCAAAAAAGAAAATTGCTACAAAACCGGCAATTAAACCCGTTTCAGAAAAAAAACCGTTTTCAGGCACCGCTAAAAAAGGCAGTTCAGATGCTAATTTGATAATTTTGGTGATATTAAGCTTATTTCCGATTTTAGCGCTAATTGCAATTTATTTGCACGATGGTAAAAGCATTACATTAAACTTTTGGATCGATCTTATACTTCACTTTATTTTACTTTATTGGCTATTTGCATTACTAGTGGTATTAGATGTTATTAACCTGGGTTAAAACTTATCATTAATTTGAGCATTTTTAACACTTTAGCATATTAAATTAAACTATATTTACATTATAAACTTGAAAAAATTAAACACATGAAAAAAATACTTTTAATGGCTGCTTTCGCAGGTTTGTTAGGAAGTGCAGCGGTTGCAAACACTTCAGGCGACGATAAAGATAAAAAAGCAAAAAAAGAATGTTGCAAAAAAGGTGAAGGTAAATCTTGCGCCGGAGAGAAAAAAGAAGGTTGTGCTAAAGACGAAAAGTCTTGCTGCAAAAAGAAAACAGAAGCTTCTGCAACAACAAAAGCTGAAACAAAATAATTTTTCATCTCATGTAATTATCAAAACCCTTTCACAACGAAAGGGTTTTTTATTTATGTCATTTCCTGCTTAATCTATCAGCATTTTAAAATCACTGTTTAATTACTTTTGCACTCCCCCGTTTAGGGGTATTTTATTAAAATGTTGTTAAACGGTTAACCAAAACTGTCACATTATTATATCTTTGTTAAACATTAATCTAAATTATATGAAAAAACTTTTTTTATCAGCGGCTCTGCTTTCCGCATTATTCTTTAACGCACAGGAAAAACGCCCTGACAATTGGTTTAACCTCGATCCAACCACCGATAAAATTAACGGTGTTGGTACTGAAAGAACATATAAAGAATTATTAAAAGATAAAAAATCAACAACCGTTATTGTTGGCGTTATTGATAGTGGTGTGGATTACGAACATGAAGATCTGAAAAATGTAATGTGGACCAATCCCGGTGAAATAGCAGGAAACGGAATTGATGACGATAAGAACGGTTATATTGATGATATACACGGCTGGAGTTTTATTGGAGGAAAAGACGGGAAAAATATTGATGCCGATAACCTTGAAGTAACAAGGTTAATGCGTAAGCTAAAACCCAAATATGAAGGTAAAACAGCTGCAGATTTTTCGAGTAAAGAAGAAAAAGCCGAATTTGAATTGTACCAACATGTGAAAGAAGATTATGCAAAAGCAAAAGATAAATTTGAAGGACAATACAATCAACTAAAATTTTTATATGAAGGTTTAACGTCTATTAATAAAGAAGCTAAAGAACAATTAAAGTTGGATGTTATAGATGTTACCGCTTTACAAAAATATGAACCTTCCGATAAAACCAACAAGCAAATGAAAATGATTGCCGGTATCATGCTTAAAGGTGGACAGGGAGATAATCTGGACGAAGCTATTGAAGGCATGAAAGAAGGATACGATCACTTTAAGCCTTATGTTGAAGTGGGTTTAAATTTAGATTATGATCCGCGTAGTATTGTTGGAGATGATTATAGCAATTCAAACGAAAGATATTATGGCAACGCTGATTGTAAAGGTCCGGCGAGCTTTCACGGAACCCATGTAGCAGGTATTATTGGCGCGCAAAGAAATAATGGGGTTGGTATGGATGGTGTTGCCGCCGATGTTAAAATAATGGCTATTCGTTGTGTACCTAACGGTGATGAGCGCGATAAAGATGTTGCTAACGCTATTCGTTATGCGGTTGATAATGGCTGCAAGATCATTAATATGAGTTTTGGTAAAAAATATAGCTGGGATAAAAAGGTAGTAGATGATGCCGTAAAATATGCAGAAAGTAAAGGTGTGTTATTAATGCATGCTGCAGGAAATGATAATACAGATATTGATGAAGTAACGCATTACCCTTGCAAAAAATTTGAGAATGGTAAAGAGGCTACTAATTTTATGGATATTGGTGCTTTAAGCTGGAAACCTGGAGATAAAGTTGTTGCGCCATTTTCTAATTATGGTAAAAAAACAGTGGATGCGTTTGCGCCTGGTGTAGATATTTATTCAACTGTACCCGAAGGCGGTTATAAAGATGCCAGTGGCACAAGTATGGCAACTCCTGTAGCTTGTGGTGTTGCAGCAGTTTTAAAATCGTATTACCCTACGCTTACACCGCAGCAAATTAAAAAGATCTTAATTAAGAGCAGTTTAAAAACTTATAAAAGCGAAAAAATAGTTAAGCCCGGCACCAAAGATGAATTAGTAAAGTTTAGTACACTTGGTAAAAATGGTGGAATCGTAAATTTATACGAAGCCGTTAAAATGGCCGAGAAGTTTGCGAAGATGAAATCGTAATAGTTCAGTCTCCCCCTAAATCCTTCTCTTTTAGAGAAGGACTTGAAAAGCCATCTTAACGGATGGCTTTTTTATTTTATTGTCATGTCTAGTCGAGATACATACCTTTCTATGTTCCTCTTTATCCAACAATAATTTTACACAGAATCCTTATACCGCCAGATATATCTGCAAGCTAAAGTTCTATGAGGTCTCCAGGCCTCTGCGATTTCTTCCATCTCTTTTAAAAGTGCTTTTTTTTCAGAAGTAAGATTGTATAATTTTTTCATGCCGTTTTGTATACCAAGGTCATCTTTCGGAAAAACATCTTCACGGTTTAAATTAAACATCAAAAGCATTTCAACCGTCCACCTGCCAACGCCTTTTATCTGCACCAAATATTCTACCAACTCATCGTCGGTTTTCTTTTTAAGTAATTTGTAATCTAATGTTTGTTCTATAGAAAAAGTGGCAATATTTTTTATATAACCTGCTTTTTGATAGGATAAACCAGCGCTTCGCAACTTGTCGTCGCTTAATTTAAGAATTGCCTTTGCGGTTGGAATGTTATCTTTAAACAGGTCTTCAAACCTGCCCCAAATGGTATCGGCAGCTTTTACCGACAATTGCTGGCTAACAATAGCACTCAGTAAAGCAATGAAAAGATCCTGGTTATTATTTGTTTTTATAAGGCCAACCTTATCCATTACTTTTTGTAAGGTTTTATCCTTTCGTAAGTGAATTATGTTTGGTTTTTGTTTCATAAGGCCTTATCCTAAATCCTTCTCCTTTGGAGAAGGATTTTATCAAGCGTACATTTTTGCGCGTTGCTCTTTTATCGACGGGTTCTCTAAATACTCATCATAAGTACATGATTTATCAATAATACCTTTTGGTGTTAACTCAATTATTCTGTTAGCCACCGTTTGCATTAACTGGTGATCATGGCTGGTAAATAAAATAGTGCCTGCATAATCTTTTAAAGCATCGTTATATGCAATAATACTTTCAAGATCTAAATGGTTGGTAGGTTCATCCAAAATTAAAAAATTAGGATTTAACAACATCATACGACTTGTCATACAACGCACCTTCTCTCCCCCACTTAAAACATTACATTTTTTCAAAACCTCTTCTCCGCTAAATAACATTTTCCCTAAAAACCCGCGAATGTAGGTCTCGTCTTTATCTTTACTGAATTGGCGTAACCAATCAATTAAATTCAGGCTACCATCCTGAAAATACTTATGATTATCATTAGGTAAATACGCTTTGTAAATAGTTGTACCAAATGTGAATTTTCCTTTAAAATCAGTATCCTCATCTGCCAGTGCTGCAAATAAACTTGAAACCGCTAATTGATTTTTAC
The DNA here is from genome assembly GCA_016787705.1 of Bacteroidia bacterium. Classification (GTDB taxonomy): domain Bacteria; phylum Bacteroidota; class Bacteroidia; order B-17B0; family Aurantibacillaceae; genus Aurantibacillus. The sequence goes on from JAEUTP010000020.1 coordinate 61,511, forward strand.
TTATGAATGCTATCTTATCGCCTTTTCTAACGTTAATGTTCACATCTTTGTAAATGGCGCCATCTGCATTTGATTTATTTAATCCTTCAATTAATAATAACTGATCTCCGGCCTCACGTTCTTGCTTAAAAATAATACCCGGGTATTTACGCGTGCTTGCAGGAATTTCATCAACCGTTAATTTTTCCAATAATTTTTTACGACTGGTTGCCTGGCTGCTCTTGCTGGCATTAGCGCTAAACCGACGAACAAACTCCTGTAACTCGGCACGCTTATCTTCAATTTTTTTATTCTGATCGGTGCGTTGTTTTAATTGCAACTGACTCATGTGGTACCAAAAACTATAGTTACCTGTATAAGTGCTTAATTTATTGTAATCAATATCACAAATATTGGTACAAACTGCATCTAAAAAGTGACGGTCGTGGCTTATCACAATAACTGTATTCATAAAGTCGGCCAAAAAATTCTCAAGCCAACTTATTGTCTCTACATCCAGATCGTTGGTTGGTTCATCCAGTAATAAAATATCCGGGTTACCAAATAAAGCTTGCGCCAATAATGTTTTTACTTTTTCTTTACCGGTAAGCTCTTTTACCAGCTTACCATGCAATGCAGGCGGAATACCCATGTTGGTAAGCATTTCAGCAGCTTCGCTATCTGCATTCCAACCATTCATTTCTGCAAATTCAGCTTCCAGTTCACTTGCTTTTATGCCGTCAGCGTCACTAAAATCGGTTTTTGCATAAATAGCATCTTTTTCTTTTATGATCTGGTATAAACGTTTGTTGCCCTGCATTACTGTATCTAAAACGGTAAACTCGTTATACTCGAAGTGATTTTGTTTAAGCACGCTCATACGCATGCCCGGTAAAATATTAACACGGCCCTTTGTAGGCTCTATCTCACCACTTAATATCTTCATAAAGGTAGATTTACCGGCACCGTTAGCGCCAATAATACCATAACAATTACCGGGTGTAAAATTTACATTTACCTCGTCGAACAAAACACGTTTGCCATATTGCAAACTCACATTACTTGCTGAAATCATTTTATCTGTAACTCTGTAATAATAAGGCTGCAAAAATACTAAATTATTAGCATCTGTTTAGTAGTTTAGTACCGTGAAATATTTACTACCTTTTTTAATTATTGCCTGTAATTTAGTGGCCCAGCAAAAAATAAGCGGCCTTATTATCGATAAAACAACAAATATGCCTATTTCGTTTGCAAGTATTGGTATTGTTGGCAAACAAGTAGGTACATTAAGCAATGAGAACGGCTTTTTTGAGCTGATATTAACCGAAGATCAAAAAAAAGACACACTTAAAGTATATGCCATAGGCTTTAAAGCACAATTTTTTTCTGCCACAGATCTATTAAAAGAGGTTAATAAAAAAATGAGTCTTGAGGCAATGCCAAAACAACTGGAGGAAGTAGTAGTAAAATCAAAAAAGATAAAATACAAAACTTTAGGTACAACTAAATATTCTAAAAATAACTGCAGTGGCTTTGTAAAAAACACCAATAACTGGAAAGGTTCTGAATCTGCATTAAAGATCAATAATAAAGAAGGACGCCAGGTGCTCATGGAAAGTTTCAGTTTTTACATCATTCAAAATAATTATGCCGATTCATTAACCTTCAGGCTTATGTTTTATGAAGCCGCTGATACCAAATGGCAATACCCTTCTACCCGTCCCTTTATGAAAAAACCCATCATTTTTAAGATCGGACAAAAGAACGGTGAGTTTGTTTTAAATATTAAAGACTATGGCATTTATACTTCTAAAGATTTTTATGTGAGTTTGGAATGCCTTATGGATGAAATGGAGATCACCAAATTTTGTTATGCCGGGTCTTACGATTCCCCGTCGTTTGTAAAGGCAGCGGCTTTTAGTAAGTGGACACAGATTCGCGGTGGCGGACCTGATTTTAATGTAAAAGTTTCTTTTACTGATTAAGAACTCAACATTCTTTATTTTTCTTGTCACTTTTGGCTCGCAAAAGTAACCAAAACGCTTTTGATCTTTTGAAGGAGATTTTTTCTTTCGCGATGTAGAGACAGCGAAAGAAAAACCGTTGCCTTACTAAGCACTTTTCTGAATGCCTAATCAACTTTACGCCAAGCTTAGCTCGCTACTATCTCTGCAAAAGATCAAAATTGCAAAACTCGTTCAACTAAACTTAAAAAACATCTTTGCTAAACAAAAACTCATTTTAACTGTTGTAGTTACAGGAGTTATTTTATGCGAAACCAAATACCCAAAGGCAAGCTTATTTTAATTGGTGGTGCCGAAGACAAAGGAAAAGCAACTGTTTTGGATATTGAAGGAAAAAACAAACAATTTGAAGAGTTTGAAATCTTAAAAACACTACTGCCCAAAAAAAGAGGCAAACGCATTCTCGAAATAATTACCACTGCCTCACAACAACCAAAAGAAGTCATGCGTACCTATCATTCGGCTTTTAAAGAGATAGGCTTTAACCAGGTTGGGTTTATAAGCATGGAAAATAATCCCGAAGCCCGAAACCCTATATGGATAAACCGCATTAAAAATGCACATGCTGTATTGTTTGCCGGTGGCGACCAATTCAGACTTTCGACCATACTCGGTAATACAGATATTGTAGATGTGATCATGGAAAGGTATTACAGTGATGCTGATTTTATTGTTGCAGGAACCAGCGCCGGGGCCATGGCCGCGGCATCGTTAATGATATACGAAGGCCAGCGCAATGAGGCCATGCTAAAAGATACTGTTAAAGTAAGTTCGGGGCTTGGCTTTATTGACCATTGCATAATAGATACTCATTTTGTAAAGCGTGGACGGTTTGGACGTTTGGTAGAGGCTTTATTAATGAATCCATCCTGCATTGGTATTGGCCTTGGCGAAGATACAGCTTTAGTGATCCGAAAAGGTAACGAGGCAGAATGCAAAGGCTCAGGCATGGTAGTAATATTAGACGGCCGCGACATAAGCGAAACCAATATTGCTTATGCAGAACCCGGAACCCCTTTGTGGGCAGAAAACCTGAGAGTACACATGATCACTAAAGGAAATTATTTTTTACTGCATGAACGCAAATTTGTTACTTCAAAAAAATTTCTCAAAAAAGAAAAAATAGGTTCAAAAAAAATAGACAAAGTAAAACCCGATAAGATCATTATTGAGAAAGAACAAAAGATAAAAAAGAAAAAGTCTAAAAAAGCCAGTACTAAACGGGTTACAAAATAACACCTTTTTATTCTCAATTTACAAGAAATATTCACAATTTAGGCTGTAATTATATATAAAATATATCTTTACAGCTTATGTTTGCACACCTCTTTTCAGTTGAAGGATTATTAAGCCTGTTAAGCTTAACAGTAATGGAAATATTACTGGGTATAGATAATGTAATTTTCGTTTCTATAGTAATGGGACGTTTGCCAAAAGAGCAAACAAAACGCGCCAGCCTTATATGGATGACCGTTGGCATTATAATGCGTATTACTCTTTTGTTTACTATGTTTTATTTGATAAGCGGCGAAAAAGTGTTGTTCACACTTTTTGATCACGGTGTTGCCTTAAAAGATATTATTATGCTGGCGGGTGGTTTGTTTTTATTGGTTAACAGCACATTAGAGATACACAATAAGCTCGAAGGCGCTAATGCAGAAGGTGATGAAGCAAAACAAAATTTAAAGAAAGGTTTTAGGGCAATTATGGCGCAGATATTATTGATAGACATAGTATTTAGCGTAGATGGTATCATAACAGCCATTGGTATGGCAAAAGATATTTTTATTATGAGTATTGCCGTTGTAATAAGCATGTGCGTGATGTTCGTTTATGCGCCAAAGATCGCCGCTTTTATTGAAAAACATCCAACTTTTAAGATCCTTGCGCTTTCCTTCCTGGTTTTAATTGCCGTATTATTAGTTGTAGAAGGCATTCATATTGAAAAGATACACATACCAAAAGGCTATATTTATTTTGCAATGGCCTTTAGTTTTGGTGTAGAATTACTAAATTTAAAATTCCGCAAAAAACGTAATCCTGTTGAATTGCGTAAGAATAGCATTGATGAGGAAGTAAAATAAAAATAGCCACATATTTCAAAGATCTCACAGATTCTTTATATTTTTAATTATAACTATAATTTGTGTTAATCAGCGTAATTTGCGGCAAAACATATAGCGAATTCAGAAACTATGAATGATAAAATAAAAATATTAGAACAAAAAAAAGCCGAAGCGCTTTTAGGTGGTGGGCAAAAACGTATTGATGCACAACATAAAAAAGGCAAATTAACTGCTCGTGAGCGTATTCATTTTTTAATGGATGAAGGCACTTTTGAAGAGATAGGTATGTTGGTGCAGCACCGCAGTAACGACTTTGGTTTGGATAAAGAAAAATATTTAGGCGATGGTGTTGTAACCGGTTATGGCAATGTTAATGGCCGTTTAACCTATGTTTTTTCGCAGGATTTTACTGTATTTGGCGGTAGCTTAAGCGAAACGCATGCGGAAAAAATCGTGAAGGTAATGGATCTTGCCATGAAAAATGGCGCTCCTATTATTGGCTTAAATGATAGCGGTGGTGCGCGTATCCAGGAAGGTGTAGTTTCTTTAGGCGGTTATGCAGATATTTTTTATCGCAATGTGCGCAGCAGCGGTGTGATACCGCAGCTAAGCGCTATTATGGGTCCGTGTGCGGGTGGTGCAGTTTACAGCCCGGCCATTACCGATTTTATTTTAATGGTGGAGAATACCAGTTACATGTTTGTTACCGGCCCTAACGTTGTAAAAACAGTAACGCATGAGGAAGTAACAAGTGAAGAATTAGGCGGCGCTATGACACATGCTACAAAAAGCGGGGTTACCCATTTTGCTTGTGCTAACGAGGTAGAAGCTATTAATTATTTAAAACAATTATTAAGTTACGTACCACAAAATTGCGAAGAAGACGCACCTTCTTTACCCTATGAAATGGGTAATGAACTAAGAGAAGAGTTAAACGATATTATTCCATCAAACGCTAATCAACCTTACGACATACGTGAAGTAATTGAAAAGGTAATTGACGATAATAGTTTCTTTGAAGTACATAAAGCTTTTGCGGAAAATATTGTTGTTGGTTTTGCAAGACTAGCAGGTCGCAGCATTGGCATTGTGGCCAACCAGCCGGCTGTGTTAGCGGGTGTGTTGGATATTCATTCATCTACCAAAGCAGCGCGCTTTGTTCGCTTTTGCGATAGCTTCAATATTCCATTATTAGTTTTTGAAGACGTGCCGGGCTTTTTACCTGGTACCGACCAGGAATGGAATGCCATTATTACAAATGGCGCTAAATTATTATACGCTTTCAGCGAGGCAACGGTTCCGAGAATTACGGTGATAACCCGTAAAGCTTATGGTGGTGCTTATGATGTTATGAACAGTAAACATATTGGCGCCGATATGAATTTTGCATGGCCAAGTGCAGAAATCGCAGTAATGGGTGCTAAAGGGGCCGCTGAAATTATTTTTAAAAATGAGATCTCTGCTGCAAAAGATAAAGACGCAAAATGGCTGGAGAAAGAAACCGAATACAAAAACATGTTTGCCAACCCCTACCGTGCAGCCGAGCGTGGCTTTATTGATGAAGTAATTGAACCAAAAGAAACACGTTTAAAGTTGATTAAAGCGTTTAAAATGCTGGAGAATAAGGTAGATAAATTACCAAAAAAGAAACACGGTAACATACCTTTGTAAAAAACAAATTTACATTTTTAAAGCCTTTCGTTTTTTGATCGGGAGGCTTTTATTATTTATAGAAAAATAGTACTAAGCACCAAAACTTGCCATTAAGTGGCCTATTTCGTAAATTTATTAAACCAAAACCAAACATCTTGAAAATAATAAGATCAATTTTAGTTTTAGCAACAGCTTTGTTTTTTATTCAATCGTGTGGGTACAAAAATACTGCAAGTAAACCCTGTCATGCTTCTTGGGAATTTCAAGGTGGAAAAACAACGGACACGCTTAACAGAACAGATTGTGATGGCTTAAAACAAGGCAAGTGGGTGCCTAACAAAAGCAATAATTTAATAGCTACAACTTATTATCGTAACGATACATTAATTTCATCTCAATAATTTAAGAACTTATAACGATCATGTCGATAACAAAAGAAGAAGAACTGGCAGGAATGCAAAAAGCCAGTGAAGCAGTTGCTTATACACTTAAGCAAATGATAAACTTTGCCAAAGCAGGTATAACAACTAAAGCACTGGATGATTTTGGAGCAGCTATCTTAAAACAATTCGGTGCAAATTCAGCACCGAACAAAACATACAAATTTCCCGGTTATACATGTATTAGTATAGATAACGAATTTTGCCACGGAATACCATCTGCAAAAAAAATATTAAAAGAAGGAGACCTGATTAATATAGATGTATCTGCTGAACTAAATGGCTTTTGGTCTGATAACGGCGCTTCATTTGTAATTGGAGAAGATAAAAACGGGCATCAAAAATTAGTTGACGCCTCAAAAGCTATTCTTCACAAAGCCATTTACAATATAAAAGGCGGTGTAAAAATTTCGGATATAGGACATTTAATAGAAACAGAAGCGAAAAAACGAGGCTTTAAAGTAATTAAAAATCTTACGGGTCATGGTGTAGGTAGAGCTTTACACGAAGAACCGCACGAAATAGCAAATTACAAGGACCCCTTTAATACAGCACGATTTAAAAAAAATTCTGTAGTTGCCATCGAAACATTTATATCAACAACATCAACATATGCCCAAACATTAAATGATGGTTGGACAATGGTTGGCAATAAAGGAGGTTTTATGGCACAACATGAGCATACCATTGTTATTACAGATGGAAAGCCTATAATATTGACAGAAATGAATGAGATCTGGAACTAATACTGTTAAACAATGAAAGTACTTATCATCGCCCTATTTCTATCTTTTAGTTTTTGTGTTTTTTCGCAAACAAAACAAAAAGAAAGCAGTAAACCTTTTGTACTTGGTAATATTGAAGAAATTCAATCAACACAACTCGGAGAAAAAAGAATATTAAATATTTATTTGCCCGAAGGTTATAAGCAGGACGATACTACAAAATATTCGGTAATTTATTTACTGGATGGTTCGGCCGATGAAGATTTTATTCATGTTGTAGGTCTTGTTCAATTTAATACTTTTGAATGGATTAAACGTATTCCAAAATCAATAGTGGTAGGCATTGCCACGGTTGACCGGAAAAGGGATTTTACTTATCCAACAACGGTAGAAGAAGATAAAAAAGCATTTCCAACAACAGGACATTCAGATAATTTCATCGCCTTTATTGAAAAAGAATTACAGCCATATATAGAAAAAAAATATAAAACAAACACATCAAAAACAATCATCGGTCAATCTTTAGGCGGTTTATTTGCCACCGAGGTTTTATTTAAAAAACCAAATCTCTTCAATAAGTACGTTATTATTAGTCCCAGTTTATGGTGGGATGATGGATCCTTATTAAAACAAACACCAGAGATATTAAATGAAAAATTTTCACAACCAACTGATATTTATATTGGTGTTGGTAAAGAAGGTTTAGGGCTTGGCAAAAATCCACATGTTATGGAAGTAGATGCTAATATACTAGCAGAAAAAATAAAAAACACAAAAAGTAATAACGTTAGCGTATATTTTGACTATTTGCCGCAAGAGAATCACGCTACAGTTTCGCATTTGGCGCTTTTTAATGCCTTTAGACTCCTATACCCGGCTAAAAAATAAATTAATCTACAGTAACGGGATTTGTATTATTTAAACGGGCAATAAAGATTTTTAATACTCAAAGCTTTCAAAAAAAAGTAATTACTTTTAATTTACAATTATGAAAGCAAGTGTAAATACTAAATACGGCCCACCAGAAGTTTTAGAAATAAAAGAAATTGAAAAGCCAGCACCTAAAGATAACGAGGTATTAATTAAAATTCATGCGAGTACGGTTAACAGAACCGACTGCGGTTTCAGGAAACCTGAATACTTGATTGTGAGGGCAATTAGCGGTTTTTTTAGCCCTAGAAAAAAAATACTTGGTTCTGAATTAGCCGGTGAAATAGAAGCCGTAGGAAAAAATGTAAAAACATTTAAACCCGGCGACCAGGTTTTTGGTTTGAGTACTTATAATTTTGGAACGCATGCGCAATATATTGCAATGCCCGAAGAAAAATCAATTACTTTAAAACCAGTTAACGCATCATATACTGAAGCTGCCGCAATTTGTGACGGCGCATTTTTAGCATATGCTAATCTAAAAAAAATTGATTTTAAAAAAGATCAAGAAATCCTTATCAATGGTGCCTCAGGCTCTATTGGTATAGCCACCGTTCAATTAGCTAAACACTTTGGTGCAAAAATTACAGCAGTATGCAATACAAAAAACATCGAATTAGTAAGATCATTGGGAGCTGATACAGTGATCGATTATACCAGAGAAGATTTTACACTCATTAATAAAAAATTTGATTTTATTTTAGATGTGGTTGGCAAAAGCTCTTTCTTTAAATGCAAAAAAATATTAAAACCAAAAGGCATTTACATTTCATCTGAGTTAGGTTATTTATCGCAAAATATTTATTTAGCCTTATTAACACCTTTGCTTTTTGGAAAAAAAGTTTTGTTTCCCATTCCTAAAGACACAAAAGAAGATATTTTATTTTTTAAAAAACTATTTGAGGAAGGTAAATACAAAGCTATCATTGATAAAACTTATACGCTTGAACAAATTGTTGAGGCCACTAAATATGTTGAAACTAAAGAGAAAACAGGCAATGTTGTAATCACAATCGATCATTCTTAAGCAGAAAGTTGCCTATTATATTTTTGTTACCAAAAGAAACACTTGTATCTTTAATTATAATATTTTTTTAATGCAGCCAAGGATAGAAAGTATGCAGTATTTGATTACAAGGGATCAGATAAGAATAATCAGATCTTCATTTATATTTTTGGAACATGGTTGCCAAATTGAAACTATATATTACATAACAAGCCGCACTTCCAGGTGCTTTGAGAAAATATAAAAGAAATGATACAACATCGGAAGAAGAAATATGGATTCCGGTAAAAGAAAAATGAAAAAAAGAATTCTTCTTCAACTGTTATGTGTACTTGCTTATGTTTCCTGTAAAAATGAAACCGGTGAAACTGCTTCCAAAAAAAGTAATAATAAAAAAACTCCTGCAATAATTATTGATCTTCAACCTTTCTCTGATATTCCAAAAAAACACGTAGATAATGTTTATGCAGAGTTAAAAAAGATATATCCAAACGTAACTATCAAAAAACAAATTCCATTACCACAAACAGCTTATTATGAAAAAAGGCAACGTTATAAAGCCGATACTATAATTAGTTATTTAAGAAATCAAACTCTTGATGGCCATGTAACTATGGGACTTACCAGTAAAGACATCAGCCATAAAAAAGGGAATGTTGAAGATTATGGACTAATGGGTTTAGCTTATCAACCAGGTAAATCAGGCGTGGTTTCTTATTTCAGGCTTTCAAAAGAAAACAGAGCTGAACAATTTTTTAAGTTAACTATTCACGAACTTGGTCATAAACAAGGTTTACCCCATTGCCCTGAAAAAACATGTTTTATGAGAGATGCAGAAGGAAAAAATCATACAAATGAAGAAAAAGAATTTTGCGCTAAATGTAAAGCCCATCTTGAATTAAAAGGCTGGAAATTCAAGTAATATTTTGCCATTTCAATAGTTGGTAGTATCTTGCATGCCCAACGGAAAACATAAGGTGTGACTGGAAAATAATTTTAATCCTTTTGCTATCTTGCCTTTTCCATTTTATATAAAAATAAATACATGGCTACAACATCAGATATTTCGAGAGGTGCATTTTTCAGATACAATAACGAATTAGTGCAGGTAATAGATTATGATCATATTACACCCGGTAAGGGTAACGCCATTTACTCGGTAAAATGCCGTAATGTTGAAACCGGTAAACAAAGCGAGATACGTTTTCGTTCCGGCGAAAAAATAGATTTTATTCGTGTAGATGAACATGAGATGCAATACCTTTTTGCCGAAGGAGATGATCTTGTATGTATGAACCAGGAAACATTTGACCAGGTGCATATTCCTAAAATAATATTCGGAGAGTCAATTAAATTTTTACAAGAAGGAATGATACTTACTATTCGTTTTGATGATAACGAAAAACCTTTAAGCGGTAACCTGCCTAAGTATGCAGAGTTGGTTGTTACCTATACCGAAGATGGTGTAAAAGGTAAATTATTAAAACCGGCCGAAGTGGAAGGAAATATTAAGATACAAGTACCTTTGTTTGTCGTTACCGGTGATAAACTCAGAATAAATATTGAAACAGGTGAGTACGTTGAACGCGTAAAATAATTCAATTGTTTAGTTGAGGAATTTTTGCCTCAAAATCATACATTGTAGTTTACTTATTTATCAAAATCTTTTCCCTATCAATGGAATTGCTTTTGCATGTATACCATTATATTTATTGTATGAAATTTATTAAAATACTTATTATGGCAACATTCACCATTAATTCCGGCATTGCTCAAACAGTTTTAAAAAGCATAGATCTTGAAAAATATGCAGGCAAATGGTTTGTAATAGCCGAAATACCAACAAAATTTGATAAGAATTGGAATTACACAACCGAGACCTACACAGTAAATGAAAAAGGGAATATAGATATTTACACCACCTATGTAAAAGGAAACGATACAACTCAAAGATCTATAAAATCAAAGGGCTTCCCGGTAAAAGATTCTAAAAACATAAAATGGAAAGTACAGTTTATATGGCCATTTAAAGCCGATTATCTTATCGAAGAAATTGATACAAATTATTTTTATGTAGTTGTAGGGCATCCAAAAAAGAAATTTCTTTACATTATGAACCGTACGGGTAAAATGGGCAACATACAATATGAAGAAATATTGGAACGTTTTGCAAAAAAAGGATACAATATTTCAAAAGTTCGTAAACTATTACAATAACAATCTTTCATCCTTTATATATTAAATGCTACTTTTACATTAAAACGAACCATGCATTTAATAGCGCAAATACTTACAGGCATTGTAGCAGTTATTCATTTATACATTGTTTATTTAGAAATGTTTGCCTGGACTACAAAAGGTAAAGAAACATTTAAGTCTTTTCCAAAGCATTTATTTGAAGATACCAAGGGCATGGCTGCCAATCAAGGCTTGTACAATGGCTTTTTAGCAGCAGGTTTAATTTGGTCTTTTTTTATTCGTGATCCGGCCTGGAGTTGCTACGTGGCCTATTTTTTCCAGGGCTGTGTAATGATAGCTGGTATTTATGGGGCAATCACCGTTCAACGCTCTATTTTACTTGTTCAAACCATACCTGCAGGCCTTGCTATGTTATTTACAATTTTATATCAATCCACTTTATGAAAGGCAAAATTATAATACACCGTAAAAATAATTTTAATGGCATGGCTGTACCTATGGATGTTTTTATTAATGATACATCATACGGCAAAATAAACAATGGTGAAGAAAAGGAAATTGAGTTAGAGCCTGGTACTTACAGACTAAAAGTACAGCAAAATATAAAAAGTGGCGAACAGCAAATCCAAATTGAAGAAAACAAAACGATTAAATACTCTTTTACGCCAAACTTATTAAGCATTGTAACCATAGCATCACCTTTAATTGCTTTTGGTTTGTTGTTCCTGTTTAAAATACCACTGTCTTATGGTGCTTTAATATTATTACCCGGTGCGCTTGCTTCTGTTTATTTATTAACGGCAGGCAAAACAAAATATTTTTTATTTAAAAAAGAAAATTAGTACAATGAAAAAACTAATTTTTATAGCTTTTATTTTTATTTCTCAAATTACAAATGCACAAACATCGGGTTGCTTGCCATTGCAAAAAGGTAAGTTTAAAATGAATAGTGATGATTACGGGCCCACTTATATTACCCGAACAAAAACATCGCAAATAGAAGAGATGCCAAAATTAGGTATTAAAGCAAAGTTTGATATTACCTGGGTTAGCGAATGTAAATATGAGCTAAGGAACAAAGTGCTTTTAGAAGGAGAGCCATTTGCAAATGAACCTGAAAATATTGTTGTTATTGTAGAAATTACAAAAGTAAATCTAAAATCTTATAACATTAAAATATCATCAAACCATAGCGATATTACCATGGATGCTGTTGTAGAAATTTTAAAGTAATCAAGGTGCCGCTGTACCATAAGTAATTCCAAGAAAAACAAGTACCACTGGCAGGGTTACTGTTAAAAAAGTAGCAAGTTTATTTACATCAAATTTTTTTTCTTCAATTGTACTTTCATCACATTTATTACAACTTTCAAATTTTATCGCCTTATCATAAATATTATAAGTAACCATTAAATTAACGTATTTTCCCTTTACTTCTTTTCCATTCGCTTCTTTTAAAAGAAAAGGTAATACTGCCCTATCAGTAACACGGTATTTATATAAATAAATACTTTGCGTATCGGTTAACAATTTTAAATAATAAGGTTTTAAATTTAGTGTATTGGATATCTCCTCTTTAGACATACCAAGCTTTAATTCAAATATTTTTTCTACACTAGTATATTTTGGTGCTTTAACAACACAGGAGGTCATAAACACTGAAATAATAAAAATTAATATCGGGATTTTAAATTTTATATAAAACATATCAAATGATAAATGCTATCACTTTACATGCAAAAACTGTTCCAGCCATTTCAGGCCACTTTCTACACTATTAAAAATACGGGTTGGACGTTTAGGTTTATTAATTTGTAAATAACCATTACCTATAATTTTTAGGGCCAGACCTTTAATAATCAGGGCATCAGCCGCCACTACCTTTGAGGTTTCATCACCGGCAATAAATTCTCGGGTTTCTTTTGTAAACGTATTATCATCCTGATAAATAACAAGTGCCAGTATCTTTTTATCGGGACTTATTTTTTTGAATGTTTCTATCATATTCCGCGCATCACTTACATCCCCACTAAAACCCTGCTTAAACAAAAGCTGCATAATACCATCTTTACGCATAAAAATATAATACCCATTAAATTCATGGATCTCAGAAAGAGCAATGTGTTTATAAGCATCTATTGTATAGCTCATTCCAAAAAAAAGAAGTATAATAAAAAAGTTTAAATGCTATTATAAATATAAACAATTATTTAATTTTAGCAAATGAAGCTGCTAAAAAAAATGCATCACGTGGCTGTAATCTGTTCAGATTATGAAACCTCTAAAAAGTTTTACACCAAAATACTTGGTTTTGAAATAAAGAACGAAGTTTACAGAAAAGAAAGAGATTCATTTAAGCTCGATCTTTTATTGAATGGTGAATATGTGATCGAACTATTCTCATTTCCTACACCACCAAAACGCGTAAGCAGACCGGAAGCAACAGGTTTAAGACATATAGCATTTGAAGTAGATGATATACAATCTGCGATAGTGCAACTAAAAAAAAATAACATTGCTTATGAAGCCATAAGAACAGATGAGTACACCAATAAAAGGTTTACATTTATTTCAGATCCTGATGGACTGCCAATAGAACTCTATGAAAAATGAAACTATAAAGAAAAGAGTAACTTCGCATTCTTAAAAAGCGGCCTGTTTTAAAACACAACAATATGTTAAAACTAAACTTTAAACCTTTTCCCATACTCGAAACAAACCGTTTGTTGCTTCGCGAGGTGAATAAAAAAGATATGAATGCATTATTTTTATTAAGAAGTAACAAGCAGGCCATGAAATTTATTGACAGACCCCTTGCTACTAATACAGATGAAATAAAGGCATTTATAAAGCTTATTAATAAAAAAACAAAAGATAATGAAACAATTTGCTGGGCAATTACTTTAAAAGATAAACCTGAAGAACTAATTGGCACCATCTCTTTTCACAGGATAGAATTACAAAATCACAGGGCTGAATTAGGTTATATGTTAATGCCGGAATATTGGAATAAAGGACTAATAACTGAAGCTATTCCAAAAGTTATTGATCTCGGATTTAATAAAATGAAATTGCACAGCATTGAAGCCAATATTAACCCAAATAATGAATTATCAAGAAAGATTCTCGAGAAATTTGGCTTTAAAAAAGAAGCTTACTTTAAAGAAAATTATTTCTTTAACGGAAAATTTTTAGACACCGAGATACTTTCATTATTAAAAAGTTAATGTGTATTTTTAAGATACTAAAATGCAAATCAACCATTCAAAATTAATTAAACTGTTAAAGCAAGCTTACTCAGCCGAAAAAGCTGCCGCATTTGCTTATCAGGGCCATGCAGCCTCGGTTAAAAGCGCTGAAGAGAAAAAAGCCATACGGCAAATTGAGATGGATGAATGGGGACATCGTGAAGAAGTATTAAAGATCATGAAACAATACAATGTACCCATTTCAAAATTTTATGAATTCAGGTTTTATGTAATTGGCAAGATCATTTCCGGCAGTTGCTTTGTAATTGGATGGTTTATGCCTTTTTATTTTGCCGGCAGACTTGAAAGTGGTAATGTTTGTGAATATTTTAGAATGAAACAATATTTTAATTCATTAGGAATTAAAGAACACGATCATGTACTTTACGAAATGGGTATTAAGGAAAAAGAACACGAAGTATACTTTTTACAACAAATAAAAACCAACAAGCTTCTGCCCTACTTTGAAAAACTATTTAAATGGGGCATCATTGAAAGTATGAATAATATTGATCTTGATAAAAAATACCCGGTTGAAGAATCGGATCATTACTGCAAAAAATAAAATAGCATGCTGCAATTAAGAACATATGCAACTGTAAATGATTACCTGGCCGAAAATCAAGTTATACTTGAGCAGCGTGAACTTGAAAACAACTTGATACTTGGTATTTGCAACAGTTTTCCTGATAAAAATTTGCAAATGCCCGATTGTCATTTTTTAAGTGTTTTTGATAAAGATGAATTTAAAGCAACAGCAGTAAAAACATTACCAAAAATATTTTTAAGCAGTACTACAAAAAACAGTGAAGATCTCAAACCTCTGGCAAATTACTTTACAGATAATAAGCTGAAAATTTCAGGCGTGGTAGCTGAAACTATTTATGCAGATGCATTTACTTTTTTTTTGAAAAAAAATAAGGTTAGCGACCGAAAATTATTGGTACATAAATTAAGCAAAATAAATGCAGGTGTTTTAGCAGAAGGTGAATTTAAACCGGCAAGAATGGAAGCCCTGGATTATTTAGCCGAATGGGCCAATCAATTTCAGCATGACGCGCATGCTTTTCCAAAAAAAACAAAAGCGGAAATACGGTCTAATATAAAAACGCTGATCTCTAAAAACAATTTATTTAACTGGTTTAATAACAGAAATGAACTGGTGTGTATGGCAGGTATGATTCGCAGTACATGTAATATAGGCATTATTGGCCTTGTATATACACCAAAACATTTCAGGGGCAAAGGCTTTGCAAAAAGCTGCGTTCACAAACTGAGTGAACATATTTTAAATAGCGGACATAAACACTGCGGTTTATTTACAGAAAGTACTAATCCAACCTCAAATAAAATTTACAAAGAAATTGGCTACGAAGTTTCTGCCGAGTTTAGTGATATTGCTTTTGATTAAAAACTCCCACATCTCGTTTTGGGGATATTTTTCTACCACTCTATTCTAAACATCTTACTATTTTATTGGTATTACATTTGAACCTTAATTCCATATTATGGTAGAAAAAATATCTTTAAAACAAGTAAACCGCTTTTTACTGCTTGGTGTTTTAGTAACAGTAATTTTATATTTTGCCAAACAGGTTTTAATACCTGTAACATTCGCCATTTTTTTTGCAATGCTTTTCACAAAGCTATCTAACAAAATGGAAAGTAAAGGCGTTAAGCGCATAATTACTGTATTAATTTCTATTTTAATAATAATTGCTGTAACATTTGGAATTGGTACCCTGGTTTTTCTTCAGTCAAAAAAACTGGCAAAGGATCTTCCACAAATAGAAGAAAAAGCAAAAAAATTTAAAGCAAGTACCGAAAATTATATCAGCATTAAATTAAACATTCCAAAAGAGAAACAAGAAGAATTGATCAACAAAAAAATAGAGTCATTTATGGAATCCTCAGGAGAAGGATTAAAGAATTTTTTTGCAGGATTTATTGGTATGATTGGTTCAGCTGTTATGGTATTGATCTTTACTTTTCTTTTTTTGTATCAACGCGAGAAATATGAAAGTTTTTTTATTCGCCTTTGCGATAAAACGCAACCTGAAGAAGCAAAAAAGCTTATTCAAAAAATAAGCATGGTTTCCCAAAGTTACCTTACAGGCAGGGCTTTATCAATTGTAATATTTACAGCGCTTTTTACAACAGGATTTATGATCATTGGTTTAAAGAATGCATTTTTACTGGCTTTTATTGCTGCGTTGTTAACCATTGTGCCGTATGTAGGTTCAATAGTTGGCGGCTTATTTCCGTTTGCCGTAGCATTAATTACCGAAGATGATAGCAATGTAGCTATTGGGGCACTTGCCGTGATTGTTATTATACAAGGCGTTGATAATTATTTTATTGAACCCTATATCATTGGCGGCGAAGTTAGTATTAGTGGCTTTTTTACAATCTTGATATTGCTTATTGGGGGTCTTATTTGGGGCGTTGCCGGAATGATATTGTTTTTACCCATGCTTGGTGTAGCTAAAATTATTTTTGATACTATCCCCGAGCTGCAAGCCTATGGCTATTTGATAGGTGATCAAAAAGAAAAAAAGGCATCGGGCAGGATACTGGAAAAAATAAAAAGCATTTTTAAAAAGAAAAAATAGTAAATACGGTTCGCCATAATTGAAACTTGACGATTAATTAAAATCTTTACATTAATTAAGATAATTCCTTATATTCTGTTTAACCGATAGTGTACCTTTACTTAAAATTATTTTGATATGGAAAGCGCAAAGTATTTTAAAATAGAGATCTGGTCCGATATTCAATGTCCGTTTTGTTATATAGGCAAACGTAAAATTGAAAAAGCTTTGGAGGCTTTTGAAGGAAAAGATAAGGTACAAATTGAGTGGCGCAGTTATCAATTAGATCCTGAAGCAAGATCTCAACCAGGAGTTGATTTATATGATTATTTAGCAGAACGAAAAGGGCAAACTCGTGAATGGGCCATTGAAATGCATAAAAATGTAACTGCAATGGCAAAAGAAAATGGTTTGGATTATCATTTCGAAAAAGCAATACTGGCTAACTCCTATAATGCACATCGTTTAATTCACCTCGCTAAAAAACATAATAAAGGCAACGATGCTGAAGAAAGAATATTTAAAGCTTATTTTACAGAAGGAAAAGATATTGCCAGCGAGCAAACACTTTTTGAATTGGGAAGAGAAATTGGATTAGAAGAGAAAGAAATTAAAGCAGTTGTAAATTCAGATGAATACGGTGATGCTGTAAGATCTGATATTGAAGAGGCTATGAATATTGGTGTAAGAGGTGTGCCGTTTTTTGTGTTTAACAGAGAGTATGCCGTATCAGGTGCTCAGCCGGTGGAGATATTTACACAAACATTAGAAAAATCTTTTGAAGCCTGGAAACAAAATAAGTGAGATTTTAGATACAAGATTTAAATCTGAAATATAACTTCTTAAATTTGAAATCACTTCACGCTTCCCATTAATTTTTTTACAAGTGGGGAAATTAAAATTAAAAACAAACCCGCTATTAATGCGTAAAGTGCTAACTGTTTATAGCCATCTGCGTAAACATTTAATTTCTCTAGGTTAGTTGCATTTTCAGAAGCTTCTGCAATGTTTGCCCCTAAGATTCCTGCAAAGTATTGCCCATAGGCGCTTGCCAAGAACCACATGCCCATCATACCTGCCTGTAATTTTGCAGGAGAAAGCTTGGTCATAACACTCATACCAATTGGCGATAAACACAATTCACCAAATGTGATCACCAACCAACCTAAAGTAAAAATATTTAAAGAAGTAATGCCTGCAGCACTTGCAAAAAATTTAGTGTAATAGAATACATAAAAACCTCCTGCTAAAAACAAAAAGCCCAGACCAAACTTTACAGTAGTGTTTGGCTCTATCTTCTTTTTATTCATCCAAATCCAAAGTATGCCAAGCAAGGCCGCAAATGAAATAACAAATAATGAATTGGCAGAGTTATTTACACCGTTTGGATCAAGCTGAAGGCCTACTAAATTCTTATCAAGATTATCAGCCGCAAAAAAACTGAGCGATCCTCCACTCTGCTCAAAAAATGCCCAAAAGAAAATAGAAAAAATAATAAAAATGAGGGCCGCAATTATTTTTTTATTCTCGGCCCATGAATAATTAATAGCCATTTCTGCAATAAAATAAATAAGCGCTGCAGGACCTATAATAAACATAAATATATCGGTGTATTTTGGGTTAGAAACTAAAAGAATAATTAATGGAATAACAGCTAGCGAACCTGCATAAGTAATGGCTTCAACAATTTTTCGCTTTGATGAGGCATACTTTAATAATGGCGAAAGCCCTATTGGTCCTAAACTTTTTTGGGTCTTAATAAAAGTAAGCAAGCTTACCACCATAACAATTGATGCTAAGCCAAAAGCAACATTCCATTGTAATTTTTCAGGAATAAAGCTTTGAAACAATTCTCCTTTGCCAATAGCAATACACAAATAGCCGCCAAGTAATGCGCCAAGATTTACGCCCGCGTAAAATAATGAAAACCCTGCATCGGTACGTGGATCATCATCTTTGTAAAGGCTTCCAACCATTGTAGAAATGTTTGGTTTAAAAAAACCGGTACCAATAATATTAAAACCAATTCCTAAAAAGAAAAATTGTTTTGGATCAATGGCAAGAATAATACTGCCAACGATCATTAATAAACCACCCCAGAAAAGAGATTTGCGGTAGCCTAAAATTTTATCGGCAAATAAACCACCCACAAATGTAAAAGCGTAAACAAAAGCTTGTGTGGCACCATATTGAAGATTGGCAACTTTTTCATTAAGCATGAGCTCGTGCACCATAAAAAAGGCCAGCATACCACGCATGCCATAGAAGCTGAAACGCTCCCACATCTCACTAAAAAACAAATACCAAAGTTGCTTTGGATATTTACCTTTAAAATTCTGTATCTGTTCTAGCGTCTTCATTCGATAAATTTAATTTTAATCTGTTTAAACTAAAAAATAAACACCTGCCGATTTTTTAAATCTGACAGGTGTTTAATATTAATATTACCTGTGTTCAATTATTTCACACCGTGCATCATTTTTCTTAATGCAGGTGTTAATAAAAATAAAACAACAGCAGCAATTCCGGTTAATACAACAAACACCATAAAAAACTCATATAAGTTATGAATTTCCATGCCAACAAACACAGGGTTTGCAGCACTAATTTGATTTTCATCCAATAATTTTATTTGCTCTGCTGTTGGCGTTACTGTTTTATCAAGAATAGCTTGTAGATCGATACCTAACTCGGTTGCTTTTTTAAATTTATCGCCCGTTGCCGGAATTAAAGCTCCTAAAGAACCTGCTAATGCATAGCCAGCGGCATTTGATAAAAAGAATACTCCAAATAATAAAGAAGCAAAACGTTTAGGCGATAATTTACCAACTAATGATAAACCAATTGGCGATAAACAAAGCTCAGCAAAAGTTTGAATTAAATATAATAATATTAACCATTGTATACCTAATAAACCACTATTACCAAGGTCTTTTACATTATGAGCGATAATAAAATAACTCACAGCAATTAATGCTAAACCTATTGCCTGTTTAACTGTAGATAATGGCTCTTTACCTTTTGCTCTTAATTTATCCCAAAGAATACTGAACGGAAATGCAAATCCAAAAACAAATATCCCGTTAAATATCTGCACCATGCTTGGTGGCATTTCCCAACCAAAAATATGTCTGTCTGTTTGATTATCGGCAATAAAGGTTAAAGAAGAACCTGCTTGTTCAAAAGCTGCCCAAAAGAAGATGATAAAAAAGCCAACAATGTAGATCACTAAAATTCTTTGTAACTCAACTTTAGTTAAAGATTTATCGGAGATGATTAATCCTGCCAACGTTAAACCCAAAGAGTAAATAATTGGATATATAATAGTTTTAACCGGATTTGTACCTGCTAATAAATACCTGAAAACAAAAAATAAAATAACAAAAGAGATAACTGCAACGATCAATGACATTGGAGAAAAAACTGCTTTTTGCGATTCACCTTCTTCGTAATGTGAAGCATCATTATGTTTAGGTAATCCTCCCAAGGGTTTACCATCAGGCGTTACAACATATTTATTTTTTAAGAAGTGAAAAACCGCTGTACCTATTAACATGGCAATAGAAGCAGCTAAAAATCCCCATTTAAATGCATGGATATCTCTAATACCGCCTGCATCTTTAACATCACCTACTAACGGACAAATTAACTGGCCTAAAAATGCGCCTAAGTTAATACCCATATAAAAAATTGTAAAGGCAGTATCTAATTTACTTTTTTCTTGTTTAGGATATAAACTGCCAACCATACTTGAGATATTTGGTTTAAAGAAACCGTTACCAAAAATAATGATGGTTAATGCAACCCATAATAATGTTTTTGCAAGATCTAAGTTCGAATCAAATACTGTTGCGCTTCCAAACAAGATCAACTGACCAACAGCCATCATTACCCCCCCAAGCATAATACAATTTCTGTTACCAAAAAAGCGGTCTGAAATAAAGCCACCCAGCATTGGGGTTAAATAACATAAACCCAAAAATCCACCATATATCAACGATGAATCTGCTTCTTTCATCATTAACGAATTAACCATAAATAATGTAAGAATGGCACGCATGCCGTAGAAGTTAAAGCGTTCCCACATTTCGGTTCCAAATAATACCCATAGTCCTTTTGGATGACCCGTTTTAGCTGTTGATTGTTCCATATTTTTTTGTTAGTTAGGGGCTAAAAATAGAATAATAATTTAACTTAAACAACCCCCTTTTGGGGTGACGTGTACATAATTTAACTGCATAGGTATAAAGCTCTTAAAGAGGTAAATCAATACATTCAGTTGAATTTTTCTATTTGCTTAAATTTTGTTGGTGTTTGAATTTTAAAACAAAAAAGCCGCTTCTTTTGCGGGAAGCGGCTTTTTATAATATAATAAGCTAAAATTATTTAGCGTTTTCTTTATTTTGAATTTTTTCGCGGATACGAGCCGCTTTACCTGTAAGATCACGTAAGTAAAATAATTTAGCACGACGAACAATACCAATTTTGTTTACTTCAATTTTCTCAATAAATGGAGAAGTGATTGGGAAGATACGCTCTACACCTACACCATTACTAATTTTGCGAACTGTAAAAGATGCTGTTGCAGCTTCGTTTTTGCGTTGAATTACAACACCGTTAAATTGCTGGATACGCTCTTTTTCACCCTCTTTAATTTTGTAAGATACAGTAATAGTATCTCCTGCTTTGAAGTTTGGATGTTTAACTTCATTAGTGATTTGTTTTTTTACGTAGTCTAATAAAAGGCTCATTTTGTAAAATATTTAAGTTTAATATTTCCAGCATACTTTACTTTGTGTAAACAGCGGCTTTGAAATAGGGACGCAAATATATAAATAAATTGCTTAAAAACCGCAAAAAGACCTTATTTTTTTTACTTTTTACGGTAAAAATTAAGGCTACCAAAGCTTTCAAATTTCAAAACTAGCTTTTTTTGCCTTATTGTTCGCCGTTGCCAGGATTTATCTAAATGTTGGATGATTTTGAGCGACTTAGGATTTTCTGATGAATTCACTTGAACAATTAACAAGTCCATGCCGCGCTATAAAGCTCGTTTTATGCAGTTTTTTCGGTAAAAAACATCTTAACAGCAATTATTACAAGTATCACACTAAATACTTTTCTCATTGTATCAGGCGATAACTTTAATGCAAACAACGAACCAAAATAACCACCTATCATAAATGCAGCAGCTATTATCAACGCGTATTTTGTATTTACATAGCCTGCTTTGTAATAGTTGTAAACAGCAAATAATCCTATTGGTGGCAACATAATGGCAATACTGGTTCCTTGTGCGGTTTGTTGATCGAGTTTCATGATCATTATAAGTGCCGGTATTAATATAATTCCTCCGCCAAGTCCTACCATACCTCCCAAAATGCCTGCAACCAGACCAATTATTATGAGTAAAAAAACCGAAGTCATGCTCATTTTATCGTGCTTTTAATTTATTAACCAGGTACTTTTTCCTCTAACGCTTGCCGAATCTTTTAGTTTGGTTTTTAAACCCACTGCAACTGTACTAGCCAGCGCAAAAGCTTCTTCTTTATTTTTTGTTTCTTCAACAACGATCTTCCTGTTTTTATTGTGCACGAGACTCACTTGGAAATATGCATTTGGGTTATTCTCGTACTCTTCAAGCGAGCATGCTTCGCACTTAACAAAAAGGCTTCTAAATATTAATACATAATCAATCTTAGGTAAGGGCTTAAATGTGCCCCACTTAAAAACACCTAATAATCCCTCCTGTATTTTATACATTTTTTTTTCTATATCTATTATAGTTGCAAATTGCCGTATCCAATTGCTTAAGGCTGCCCGTTTGCCAATTATTAAATCTTTCATCGTTTCTATAATTTAGTTTCACTGATCAATGTTGCTTCATCAATTTCTCCCTCGTGTTTCCAGATTATTTTACCGTCTTTATAGAGCTCTAATAAAGGTATTGATTCAATTCCCTTTTGTTTAAGAAGATCTTTGTTTTCATCAGCATCAATTTTGATAAGTATCATTTTCTCTTTTCTTTTATCAATAAACATTTCCAGCATAGGCGCCATCTTTAAGCATGGTTTGCACCATTTGGCATTGTAATCTATTAACACCATTTTACCTGATTCAAGCATTTTATTAAAATCTTCTACAGACAAGCCAGGTGAAGTCTTACTATCTGTTACTTTATCCAAAGGCTTGTTAGCGGCATTCCACTTCATTATGCCACCTTGCATATTGTAAACTTCCTTAAAGCCTTGTGTTACCAGTAATTCTGAAGCTGCGGCACTACGCCCGCCAGAAAGACAATATACCAAAACAATTTTGTTTTTAGATAGTTTGGATATTTGACTCTGAAACCTGTTTGAATTAATATCATAATTCAAAGCACCTTTAAGGTGTCCCTGGTTAAACTCTTCAGGGGTTCTTACATCAATTAGCTGAATATCTTTTTCAGATAATTTTTTCTCAAACTCATCCACCGAAATAGTAGCGTTTACGTTATTAGAATCTTGAACTCCGGCACTTTGATTTTGACAGGAAAATAAACTTGCCGATAAGCACAAGAGTGTGATATAAAATATATTTCTCATTTACTTAAACTATTTGTTTTTACTTCCGATTTAAAAATTATTTATTTCCATCATCTAATATTAATTTCAATAATTTGTTTTAAATGATCTGCGGGTACAACACCTGATTGCCTCCATTTTACATCTCCATTCTTAAATACCATTAACGTTGGTACACCTCTAACCTGGTATTTGCTTGCTGTCTCAGGATTCTTGTCAACATCTACTTTTATAATCGTAGCCTTGTCACCAATCATCTTTTTTAATTGTTTTAAAATTGGTGCCATCATTTTACAAGGCCCGCACCATTCGGCATAAAAATCTATCAATACCGGTTTATCCGAATTAATTATTTCAGTAAAATTTGACATGTTAATCTTGATTTGAAATTTTTCCAATGGCGCAACTCACATAAGATTTAGCGTTTGCAGCAAATTTATCAAAGCCTTCCAGCGTTCCTTTGGCGGGATATCCCATTGAACTGAGTTCGTCTTTTAATTTTTCAATCGGCAAATTGTCACTATGTTCTATCTCCACCAATTCTTTTTCAACATCCACTATAACATCAGATACTTCGGGATATGACTTTAGCCCTTTTTTAATTGACCCTGCACATCCTGCACATTTTATATTGTCAATTATTATTTTCGTTCTCATTTTTTATATTTTAATTATTAACGTCTTTACTGTCTATCAATTTGGGATGAAGTATTACTTTATTCTTTTCAGCATATTTTTTATTATAACGTATAAAAAAATTAAGCCATATAATTCTTGCAGATCTGAAAACTACCGGAAACAAAACAAGCATGGATGATACAACCAGTATTGCCAAATTAACTGCTTCCATATGTATCCAAAGTAGATCCGTAAAAAACCAAATAATAAAAATGCCCGACATCAAAGCATATGACACATAAAGTGCACCATAAAAAAAACCCGGTTCCCGTTCATATTTTAAATCGCATTCAGAGCAAAACTCTCTCATTTCGAATGGCCCTTTAAAACTATATGGGTTATTTTTTTCAAATATTTTTCCTTTGTGGCAACGGGCACATTTGTTAGCGGCAGTTGAATATATTATTTCAGGAATGATCATTTTAATTTTATTTCACCTCACTAAAAGTTGTTGTTTCAATTTCCTTGTTTAAGGATTTAGGTTTCGTCTTTGTATCGTCAATATTACATCCCGAAGCCCCACAACAACCATAATTAAAAATAGCCTGAAATACCAGGAAACTTCCTAAGATGGCAAATAGTATTTCTGAACTCATCCATGCCTCCCCTGTTATAATTAAGGCTAAAGACAGTCTTACTAATCGTAAAAGAGTCCAACCTTTTAATAACCTTTGTTTCAAATTATTTATCTGGTTTTTCATTTGCAATACTTATTTAGCATTAACCAGGGTCCCGCATTATGCACATTTTTAAATCCCTGACCTTTAAGAAAACTTTTTGCTGAAGCGCTTCTCATACCTGAAGCACAGCAGGTAATAATTGGATGTTCCTTATCTTTTAATTTTTTTAAATGCCCCGATAATTGATCGAGCGGCACATTTATAGATCCCTTAGCATGCCCTGATGAATATTCACTTCTTGTTCTCACATCAAGTATAATAGCTCCATTCGCTATCAAATCTCCAATATTAACTTTAGGTCCAATACCAAAAATATTTTTTATTAGCTGTATCATTTTTTGTTCATTTAAGTGTTTAACAATAACAATTTACTTCCAGCCACGAACCCGCATTTTCGCAACCAATACCATTTTGTTGTAAGTAAGCCGCAGCCTGACCGCTTCTGTTACCCGAAGCACAGCACAAAACAATATTTTTCATTGTTTTGAATTCCGCTAAACGTGTTGGTAGTTCTTGTAACGGGATGTTAACACTTCCGTTTACATGTCCACCCATAAATTCAGCCGGAGTTCTCACATCCACAATGGTGGCCTTACCCGATTTGATCAATTCTTCTATCATTTTCATTTTGCTTCGTTTTTTTTATCTTGTTTTTCTGATTTTTTAAACATATTTCCCAATATTGCCCCCATAAATGCTCCGTATAAAGTACTGTTAACAGGGCTTGAGGTGATAGCACAACTTCCTGTTGAACACCCTACAAAATACCAGTAAGCCCAACCGGCAATTGCACCTAAGGCTACTCCAACTGCCTCAGCTTTATATTTTATAATTATGATTTTCATTTACACTACAAATGTCTAAAATCATTTAAGCATAGTTTGGAACATTTGTTGGATTACCCTCAAATTGTTGCAAAAAAAAGCAGGCACTTATTTACCTGCTTTTTAATATATAGTAGTAGTAGTAGTAGTAGTAGTATGTTATTCTTTTTTTCTTGTAGAAATACCAAATGGTAAGTAAAGCGGGCAAAAGCTAATAAAACTTGTTAAAATAAAAACGGCCGATAAAATTAATCCTATAATTGCCTGCGTACCGTTATTTTGATTTGTAAAGTACAACACTATTATTACCACTGCCACCAGTATCCTGATGATCTTGTCTATTGTTCCCATATTTTTTTTCATAACATCTGTTTTTTACTGCAATAGTAAAGATGTTTTGAAGAAAAAAGTGTAACATATGTTGGATAACAACATGATATTCATCATTCGAATTTTGTTAAGCAATTAAAACTTCAATATTATTTCTTCCTAATTTAACCAGTTTCTTTTGTTCCATAACACGAAGCAACCTGCTTATTGCTTCTCTGTGCGCATGAAGTTCATCAGCAATTTCCTGGTGTGTGAGCTCAAGCACACGTGTATTAAGTGCTTTCGATCGCTCTTCAAGATAATGCAATAATTGTTTATCCATATTACTGAAGGCTATCAGGTCAATAACCTGAAGCAATTCCGCAAAACGATTATTGTAATTGCTGCTAATGTAAGCTTTCCACTCCGGGTATTTGAACCAATTTTCGCTTAGCCTAACCGGAATTTGAAGTATCTCTGAATCAATCTCTGCGATTGCTTTAATCATACTTTTTTTTCCGGACTGACAGCAGGTTAAAGACATAGCACAGGTTTGACCAGGATAAAGATGATACAAAAAAACTTCTTGTCCATCCTCATCCTGCCTGATAATTCTAATACTGCCTTTTAAAACAATCGGAATAAAAATAATATCATCTCCCGGCTTAATCAAAATGGCACCTTTTTCAATTAATTTGTGCTTTGCATTCTTTTCAATATCCGAATTCAAATCAGGATCGCTGAATATGGCATTATTTTTTATCATCTTAATATTATTAATAACTCCGTATAGCAAATATATATACAAAAAAGTGATAACAATCATAGCCTTATGGAACAAAAGTTACAATTATTGAGTTTTCTATTAACGAATTTTGTTCCATAAATAACAAACCTATGAAAGTAGAACAGATATATACAGGTTGCATTGCTCATGCAGCCTATTACATTGAGAGCAACGGTGAAGCTGCAATATTTGATCCGTTAAGAGAAGTTCAGCCTTATATTGACAGGGCAACAAAAGACAATGCAAAAATAAAATATGTTTTTGAAACGCATTTTCACGCCGACTTTGTAAGTGGTCATTTAGATCTTGTAAAGAAAACAGGTGCAAAAATTGTTTTTGGTCCAACGGCAAAACCCGGTTATGAAGCTATTGTGGCAAAAGATGGTGAGCTTTTTAAAGTAGGAAATTACAGTGTTAAAGCAATTCACACACCCGGCCACACAATGGAAAGCACAACTTACTTATTGCTTGATGAAAATGGAAATGAACATGGTATAATTACCGGCGACACCTTATTTATTGGAGATGTTGGCAGACCAGATTTGGCGCAGCATGTAATTGCCGATCTTACTGAAGAAAAACTTGCCGGATATCTTTATGATTCTCTTCGAAATAAAATAATGCCACTGAGTGATGAATTAATTGTTTATCCAAATCATGGTGCCGGCAGTGCTTGTGGAAAAAACATGAGTAAGGAAACAACAGATACACTTGGACATCAAAAGCAAGTTAATTATGCGCTTAACCCCAAATTAAGTAAGGAACAATTCATAAAAGAAATTTTAACCGGTTTGGTTCCACCGCCATCTTATTTTCCTCAAAACGTTTTATTAAACATTAAAGGTTACGAAAGTATTGACGAAGTTTTAAAAAGAGGAACAAAAGAATTGTCAGCAACTGAATTTGAAACTTTAGCAAATGAAACATATTCGGCGATCATTGATACAAGAGATGCTGATGTGTTTACAGAAGGATTTATTCCAAATGCAATCAATATTGGCATTGATGGGAGCTTTGCTACCTGGGTTGGCACTTTAATTCCGGATATTAAACAAAATTTATTAGTTGTTGCAGACGAAGGAAGAGAAGCTGAAGTTATTACAAGGCTTGCCAGAGTTGGCTATGATAATGCCCTTGGTTTTTTAAAAGGGGGCTACAAAAGCTGGATAGATGCGGGAAAAGAACAAGACAAAATACCTTCAATTAATACAGATGAGTTGGAGGGAATTGCAAATTCAAAAAACATTAACATTATCGACGTTAGAAAAGCAAGTGAATATGGAAGTGAACATTTAATAAATGCAGAAAATGCTCCGCTTGATTTTATAAATGAAAGCATGCAGAAGATTGATAAAAATAAAAACTATTATATACATTGTGCCGGCGGATACCGCTCAGTGGTTTTTATATCAATTTTACAGGCAAGGGGCTATAGAAATTTGATAAATGTAAAAGGAGGATTTAATGCTTTAAAACAAAGCTCTAAATTTAAAATAACGGATTATGTTTGCCCAACAACCCTGCTTTAGCTTTTATTTGCGAATTTCAAAAATCAATCGCTTTTTTATGGATAAAAAAAAGGCTATTTAAATAGCCATTATATTCATAGGTGCAATTGGCTAGAGCATTTGATGCTTTCTGCTTTTGTTAACATTTGTATGAAGTAAATGTTGAATGCAAACCTAAAATTGAAAAGGTCACTTATTGGTGACCTTTTCAATTTATAACTGATAATTTGTACCAGTAATTATTTTGTACCCAGGAGGAGACTCGAACTCCCACACCTTACGGCATACGCACCTCAAGCGTACTTGTATACCATTCCAACACCTGGGCATGCATACTTTCCGGCAAAAGCCAGAACAAAACACTTAAGCTGCTGCAAAGATGCAACTTTTTCAATAAAAAACAGAAACTACATTACTTTTGAGATAGCTTATTAATTAACTTAGCAGAGATTTCAGGATATTTTTTTAAATCTTTAATATATTTCTTTGATTTCATCGATTTAATATTCAATTCTATTTTTCTAGAAAGTTCATATTCTAAACCATTGATTTCAAAATATAATTCCCAATCATCTGCTACTGCGGTATAAGTATACCTTTTTTGAAAAAAAATTTGATGCTACAAGAATGATTATAAAATTTAATCTACCTAATCTTGGCCTATAACAATTTTACCGGAGTAAGTATTACCTTCAAAAATTACTATATAAAAGTAAATGCCCGCGGGCAAATTATTCTTATGCAATGTTATTCCATCTTCATTTATTTCAGTTAAAAACTCAACGTTCTGCCCTGTTACACTGGTAAATTTTATATCAGCTTTTTTATAATCAAATGATTCAATGCCTTTAAAATACAAATGTGCGGTTGTATTAAACGGATTAGGATAAACCGCAAAGTCTGAATGATTTACAAATTGTGTTTCAATGCCTGTTATTGTTGTTGGAAAACGTTGAACATAAATATCATCAATCAAAGCATTTCGTTTATCTTCCCAGGCAAAAATACTTGCGCCAACACCTGAAGAAATATTTACAGGTTGTGTTTGTGAACTTGTATTATTACAAACTGAAAGGCCGTTTAACCCCCACTGTTGTTGACCGTTAATAGTTACACGTTGCGATTTGATATCCCATTGATTACCTGCTATAGAGTCTTGCCAAACCACAATTGCACCGCCTGCGCCATCTCCAACAAGATTTGAGTTTTTTTGATCTAAAAATGAACTTGTTAAAGCAATACCATTTGCTGTCCAAACCTGGTTACCCGATGTATCTATTCTTTGAATATAAATATCGCTGTTATTACTTATGAGTGAGCGATGGTCGGTCCAACATAATATTACACCATTTAAATTATTTTCATTGGTCATATCCAATTCTTCCTGGTTATCGGCCTCAGCACATACAACCACACCATTGGTTTGCCACTTTATGTTTCCTCCTGCTCCAACACGCTGTGCATACAAATCAAAATCCAAAGCATTTCTTTTATCCTGCCAGGCAATAATTACACCATTAGCACCATCGCCCCTAAGTTTTGGGTGGCTTTGTGTATTTACTGCGTTACAAATTAAAATGCCGTTTGTAGCCCACATAATATTTCCATTTGAATTTATACGTTGCGCGTAAATATCATAATCAATTCCGTTTCTTTTATCCTGCCAAACAACAAAGGCACCTCCTGCATTATCGGGTTGTAACCTTGGCCTGGATTGCTTTAGTGGCGAAGAGCAAATTGGCACACCATTAACAGCCCACAAAATATTACCGGTACTACTAATTCGTTGCGCATAAATATCTATTCCTGCACTGGTTGAATCTTCCCAAACAATAATGGCGCCGCCCGCGCCATCACTTATTATTTTTGAACTTTCCTGCGATAAAGCTTTATTGCATACTGCAACACCATTGAGGGCCCATTGTATAACTCCATTTGAATCTATTTTTTGCGCGTATATATCAGAGCTACCGCTTCTAAAATCATCCCAGGCAACAATTACCCCTCCGTTGCCATCTTCAACAGAAGTTGCAGAGTTTTGTTTATTTACAGCGGTACAAACCGGTATGCCATTTACTGCCCACTTTACAAATCCGGCGGAGTTAATCCTTTGTGCGTAAACGTCTTCAGTAATCCCATTTCTAAGGTCTTCCCAAATAAGAATAGCTCCATTTTTTTTATCAGATGACATTGAAATATCTTTCTGAACGCTTGAGGCTGTTGATAACGGTGTGTTAATTGTGCTGTTAGAACTCCATTGCGAAAAACCTTTATTACATAAAATAACTGTAATAAAAAACAGTAATACTTTTTTTGTTCTCATCATACGATCCGGTAGCATTTAAAAAATTATCTCATTAAACTAATACTACCAACTTTTTCGCGATCCTTACCATCAACTCCTTTAAAGTTTACCTTACAGGTATAAACTCCAAGGCTGCACGATTGACCTTTGTAAGTGCCATCCCAGCCGTTTTCAATATTATCTGATGTAAATAGCAATTTACCCCAACGATCAAAAATTTCAATTTTAAAACTAAGCAGAGAGTTAGCATACACTAAAAATTTATCATTTAAACCATCGCCATTAGGTGTAAAACTGTTTGGAATAAAAAGACCCCAGTTGTTTGTAACTGCAATACAAACCTCATCTTTAACCTTACAACCAAATTCGTTTACTGCCTCCGCAATGTAACAACCGTCTCGCTTAGGTTGAATTTGAGTTTGAGCACAATCTTTACATGAAATAAATTCACCAGCTACCCAGGTGATAGTACCTGTTCCTTTTGCTGTTATAAATATTTGTTCATCTACATTGTAAGTGGTGTCGCGACCAGCATTAACAATAGGAAATTGATGAACAACAATAGCAGTTGTTGCTGTATTGCTGCAATAACCTTCTTTATCAATATTTACTGTGTATACTATATTATTTGTTGGGTTTGATATTACAGAAGGGCCGTTGGTAACGTTAAGCCCGTCTGGTGGTGACCAACTATATTTAGTGCCGCCGGATGCAGTGAGCTCTACTTTTTCGCCAACACAAATACTAACGCTTGGCGTTATTACAGGAACTATTTGGGGTGCTACAACAATACTTATGCTTGCCTGTTCAATACAAGTAGTAGTGCCTGAGTTATTCGCACCTGCTACAGTATAAATAGTGCTAACTAAAGGGTTAGCAATAACCACAGCGGAGTTAATAGAATTGATACTATTTGGTGGACTCCAGCTGTATGTTTGCGCGCCGGTTGCAGTTATTTGTGATGTAAATGTTTGACCCATGCACAACGTAGGTGTACCTGTTGTTACTTGTATAGTTGGCGATGGGATAACTGTAACCGTAATTTGTTTAAAGCTTGTACAACTGCTTGGTCCAACTGTATAAATAGTGCTTACAGCCGGTGATGCTATAGGATTAGAGCAAGTGGTACAACTTAAACCAACTGTTGGTGTCCAGTTATATTCAAAACCATCCAACACATCTAATTGAACACCTTTACCTGAACAAATAGTAGCGGTTTCCGGAACAGGCGTTAATGTTTGGTTTATTGCAAAGTGTGCAATAATTGTATCCGGGGCATTTAAAGTAATTGATACGCTGGTTGCGGAAGTGTTAGGTGTTATTGAGCTTGTGTTAGAGCTCCAATGAGTAAAACAATAATTTGGGTTAGGAATGGCCTTAGCTAAATTAGGTAAAGTGCCCGGGTAGTTACCAGTCCAAGGGAATGCAGTTAAGGTTAAAGAATTAAATGTAACGAGGCCGCTATTAGCTGGCATAACTTTAATAACCACTTTATGCGGCCCGGTAACATTGTAACAATTATTAAATCCATTAAGCACGCTATCGCATCTTTGCAATATAAAGTTTTTTAAATCTGAAACATTTTGTTGCCATTGACCTATATTGCCACCCCACTTGTTAATTTGTCCTGGCATTTCAGGCGCTATTTTTAATGTCATACTATCTAAAATTTGTACCATGCGCGTACAACTTAAACCAGAGTTTAACAGATCAAAATAACGCATTATATAGTATTGTTTAAATGTAGGATTTGTCATCAAAGCATTTAAGATAGGCACATGACCTTGACCACCCGGATTATTTAGTGATTCAGGATCACACGGGTCGGCATTAGCATTTGTATTTGGAATGCCTGTATAGTTAATGTAATGATGAAAGGTTGCATCGCAATCCCATAATGTATAACGCCATTTCTTTTTACTTGCATTATAGTTTATTCCACGCCACCAGGCTGTATTCCAGTTAAGCCAGTCCATTGATACTACATAAGAATTTAGAATAACATAATCTGCCAAACTTTTAGTATCAAATTGTGTTTCAACATAATTATAATTGGCCATATTAACCATACTATTCGAAGTAATGTAATTTTTTAGGGTATTCCAATCTGTTTGAGCTTGCGGGCCACCATATGCAGCCCAGGTACCACCCCAGGTTTGTAAAAATTGCATAGAATCTCTTTTTGTATTGTAATAATAATCAGTAAAATCCTGATCATCTACTTTTTCCCTAAAATCGTAAACACCCCAATATTGACCATTAACATATAATATGCCCGGTGCCCAGGTACGTTCATCCAAATGTAATTTTGCCTTTTGCGAAACGGTATGTACATAAGCATCGCGAATATGTGCGCCGCCTAAACTTGCAGGACTTGAGTTGCCAGTGAAAGGATAATTATCATTAGCAGCAGCTTTAATAATTAAACGTTGGAATTTATTTCTTGATTTATTATTAAAAATCTGATGTTTTAAGGCATCGCTGTAACCAAATTCATCTCTCGCAATAAAATCAATGCCGCGTTGACCATATGCCCAGGAATCGTTACCATGTTTGTTAGTTTGACCAAACCCTTCAGTTTTAAAAACACCCTGCTCATCAAAATACTCTAAACCCGTTTGTGGCACAACAATTGAACCCGACATTAAATTAGAGATGTTGTCAGCAAAAACAGAGATAACATTTACGGAATGGTTTACATTTATAAAATAAGAATTACTCTCTATAAAACTTGGTAAGATAAGTGGGTTTGTACTAAAAGAGCGCGCTCTGATTACCATAGTAGTTGGCACTGCAATAGGCGCAGCGTAAAGTGCAGATGCAGCTGTTGGGGTGCTTCCATTAGTAGTATAGCGAACAGAAACTGTAGGGCCAAAATTTTGAAGGCTAACATTTTGTGCCGAACCGTAAAAGCCCGGACCCACGCTCAGTGTTGGAGTTGGTGCATAACCAAGATAAGGAGTAGCTGTATTGTTTGAAGCATTAGGTGTTGGAGCAATAAATAAACTAAAAGTACTTGCACCGTTTGTAGTTCGTCCTCTTGAATGGCCAAGCTGTGTTCTTAACATTGTAAGAGAATCTATGACAACAAGAGAGGGATTAGAAAAAATTATCTTATCGTTATTGCATTGTTTTAAATTAAAGTTAGTGTGTAAATTAGCTCCGGTATTAATGCCTCTGCCCGATGCCCAGATTCTTAAATAACCATTACCATTAATCGTAACATTGCCAAAAGTCCATTTACCAAGGTTAGTTACCTTATCACTTAAACGATACCCCGCAAGATTTACCGGTGTGGCCGATGTATTATATAACTCTATCCAGTCTTCTGTGCTACCAAAATTATCCGTAAAAGAAGTTAAGTTAGATGCAGAATATTCGTTAATAACAACCTGCGCGGAGTTTTTGTAAAAAAATAAAGTTAATGTTATCGAAAGAACAATAAATTTATTTTGTAATCTTTTTTTATTGAAAGTAAAGTTATTTAATTTCATTGTTATATTAATTTACCTTAAAGGTAATAATTTCTTAACGCAAAACAAATCTAAATTAATTTAGCTTCATTCAAAACCTTAATAAAATTCGATAGATTAAAATAAGAAAGCAACAATAAATTAACATTTGTACTACTCCACGATTTCCCAGGTATGATCTGCAAGCAATCTTACAGTATTTACAAAGTTAAGTGATGGCGATTTGTTGCGTCCCCATTCAGATGGGCCAATCATCATCAGCTTATGCTCACCATTTTGTTCATACAGGTGATATGTTCCACCAACAAATGCCTCAAAAGATAATTTAGCTTCATAAATTTTGTAGCTGATCTCCATCCGGCGTTTAATAGAATTAGCCTGCTCGGCAAGCAATTCTGCCTGTAACTGTAGTTGCAGGAGTTGCCGTTGAGTTTGTTCTTCCATGGCAGCCAGGGCTCTGGATTTAAGTTTGCCCACATCCTCAGGCTTCACAAGCATACTGCCTATAGAGTGCGGATAGGCTATCAAGCCGGGATGATCAGCAGTTTTATCTTTATCAATAGGATTTACAAATGTCATATATTCTGTGTATTAAGTTGAATGTATTTTAAAAACTCCATGCGTACCTCATCGGTATTAAATTTACCACCGTAATATGAGCTAACAGTAGAAGAACTATTATCCTTAACCCCTCGTGATGCCACGCACAAATGTTTGGCATCAATCAATACTGCCACATTCTTTGTTTCCAAAGCGTCTTCCAGCTCACGCGCAATCTGCATCGTTAAACGTTCTTGTACCTGTGGCCGCCTGGCATAATAATCAACAATACGGTTAAGTTTGGAAAGACCAATTACTTTGCCGGAAGAAATATAACCTACGTGAGCCTTACCAAAAATAGGCACAAAATGATGCTCACAGTTACTGTAAAAAGAAATGTTTTTTTCAACGAGCATTTGCCCGTAACGATAAGTGTTCTCAAATAAAGCCACTTTGGGTTTATTAGCAGGATTAAGGCCACTGAAAATTTCCTTCACATACATTTTAGCAACACGTTGCGGTGTACCTTTTAAGCTGTCATCATTCAGGTCCAACCCCAATGTTTTCATAATGGCTTTAAAATGATGCTCTATCTGTTCCATTTTATGCTCGTCGGTTATGTCAAAAGCGCCAGGTATCAAAGGCGTGTTAACTCCTGTAAATAAATGGTCATCACCTATCTCCTCGGTAGAGAGTGACTTAAAGGCAATATTGTTTCCTTTTAAAAGGCTATTCATATGTATCGTATCTGTCTTCATAAAAAAAGGTTTAATTTTTGTTCAACTATTTTAAAACAAAGTTAAACAAAATTTTATACCTTTACACAGAGAATTAAAAATATGTTACATACACTTCAAACATCGCAGTTTATTAATGCCGATATACAAACCGTATGGGGTTTTATGAGCTCACCATCTAACCTGGCTACCATTACACCTCAATATATGGGTTTTGAAATACTTAATAACCTGCATGGAGATACGATGTATCCCGGTCAGATTATCGAGTACAACGTAAAACCTCTTTTAGGGATAAAGCTGCACTGGGTTACAGAGATAACTCATGTAAAAGAAAATGAGTTTTTTGTTGATGAACAACGCTTTGGTCCATACAGTTTTTGGCATCATAAACATTTTTTAAAACAAACCGGCAACGGTGTTGAAATGAATGACCTGGTGCATTATAAAATACCTTTTGGTATAGTTGGCAAACTTGCAAACTCTCTGTTTGTAAAACGGCAACTCAAAGAGGTTTTTGATTACCGTTATAAGAAGGTAGACGAATTGTTTAACAAATAGCCGATGAAATTAAACACAAATACATACTGTTATTACAGCGATTTACCATCGCCAATGGCTTATGCGCAAGCAGAAGAATCTGAGCCGGAAACAAATTTATCCGAAACTGATATTAACCGCATCATTGAAATGGCCTGGGAAGATCGCACAACCTTTGATGCTATTAAATTTCAATTTGGTTTAAGCGAAAGCCATGTAAAAAATTTAATGAAAAATAAGCTGAAATTTAGCAGCTATAAATTGTGGCGCAAACGTGTAGAAGCCTGTAAAACAAAACATGCAAAAACACGCCTAAAAAACATCAAACGCTTTAAATGCAGCTTACAACGTAATATTACTTCCAATAAAATTTCTAAACGACGTATACAATGAGCAACACATATTTATTTGCAGGTGCATCAAGTGCAATGGCTATAGAAACTGCAAGGCTATTACAAGCTAATGGGAACAAAGTAGTTGGTATTTCAACCAAAGATAAAGCATATGCGTATGATTTATTTTATAAAGTAGAAAATTATGAGTCTGCTAATTTACCCGCAATTGCAGATGGTATTAGCGGGCTTGTATATTTTCCCGGCACCATTAATTTAAAGCCTTTTCATCGCCTTACATCTGACGAATTTAAGTCTGATTTTGAAATAAATACTTTGGGTGCAGTAAACTGTATTCAAGTGTATTTACCAAATTTAAAAAAAAGCAACAATGCATCTATTGTACTTTTGAGTTCGGTAGCGGCACAAACAGGCATGCCTTTTCACACATCCATTAGCATGGCTAAAGCAGCTATTGAAGCATTAACCAGATCTTTGGCTGCTGAATTGGCACCAGCCATAAGAGTAAATTGTGTAGCTCCATCACTAACCGGTACACCACTTGCCGAACGCTTTACAAATACTGCCGAAAAATTAGAGGCTTCTGAAAAACGCAATCCGTTAAAAAAAGTAGGAAGTCCTAAAGAACCGGCAAACGCAATAGCATTCTTATTAACACAACAATCATCATGGATAACCGGGCAAATTATTGCGGTAGACGGGGGAATGGGAACATTAAAATTATAACGAATGAAAAAACAGTTTTTATTAGAAGACATTTTAAATTTTGAACAACGCTATAGGGCAGCATTTATTAACGCATTAGGCGGTTTTAAAAGTCTAGGATTGGTTGGCACAATTAGTGAAAGTAATCAAACTAATTTGGCGGTATTTAATTCTTTTTTTCATTTAGGGGCCAGTCCACCATTATTTGGTTTTATTATCAGGCCCGATTCTGTTGACAGACATACCTTACAAAACATTATGCAAACAAATGAATTTACGGTAAATCATGTTTCTGAAAATTTTTATAAAGCCGCACACCAAACATCGGCACGTTATGCCGCCAATGTAAGTGAGTTTAACGCAACAGGCTTAACAGTTGAATACAAACAAAATTTTAAAGCACCTTTTGTAAAAGAAAGTAACGTTCAAATCGGTGCTGAATTGGTTAAAAAAATAGAGGTAGCAGAAAACGGGACTATCTTAATTATTGCAAAAATAAAATTGGTAGATCTACCTGAAGATTGTATATGTAACGATGGGTTTATTGATCTTGAGAAAGCAGGCAGCATAACCTGCAATGGCTTAGATAGTTATCATACAACACAAAAAATAGCCCGATTATCCTACGCAAAACCAAATATGGAAGTGAAAGAATTATAGGCTAAATGAAGAGACAAAAAATAAACATAGTTTGGTTTAAACGTGACTTAAGATTTACCGACCACGAACCGTTATACCTTGCTCAAAACAGCAAATTACCAATACTGCTTGTTTATTTTTTTGAACCTGCTCTTATGTCTTACGCTGACAGTGATGTAAGACATTGGCGTTTTGTTTACGAATCGTTGAAAGACATGCAGGAAAAATTAGATACCATTCATTCAAAGATTTTTATTTTTCATAACGAAGTGCTGCCGGTTCTAAACTCATTGTTGGAGTATTATCTCGTAGAAACATTATTTTCGCACCAGGAAGTAGGCAATAAAAAAAGTTTTGACAGGGATATTGCAGTTAAAGAATTTTGCAAAATTAATTCAATCACCTGGAAAGAATCTCCACTAAATGGAGTGATACGTAAATTGAAAAGCAGGGCTAATTGGGAACAACGTTGGCAAGAAACGATGAGCGCTATGCCTAAATTAGTTAGCGAAAACAACTGGAATATTGCAAGCCTTGACAAAGAGATTTATAAAAAATTAAAAGGTCCTAAACTATCCACGGAAATTACAACCCGCAATAAAAATTTCCAGCCAGGTGGCGAATCTTTCGCCTGGAAATACATGAACAGCTTTATAAAGGAGCGATACGTAAATTATAGCAATCACATCTCTAAACCATTATTAAGTCGAAAAGGTTGTAGCCGTTTGTCTCCTTATTTAGCTTATGGAAATATTAGTATGCGTATGGTTTATTTATACACCCAACAGCATTACGATTCAGCATATAATAAAAGAGCACTTTCAAATTTTAAATCGCGATTACTTTGGCATTGCCACTTTATGCAAAAATTCGAAGATGAATGTAGAATGGAATTTGAAAACGTTAACCGCGCTTACGATGCATTGCTAAAACCAAAAAATGAATTTTATATTAAAGCGTGGCAGAAAGGTAAAACAGGTGTTCCATTAGTTGATGCTTGTATGCGCTGCGTTGTAACTACAGGTTTTATAAACTTCAGGATGCGCGCAATGGTGGTTTCTTTTTTTGTTTTTAATTTATGGCAAGATTGGAGAGAGCTACATTTTTTAGCAAAGCAATTTTTAGATTATGAACCCGGTATACATTACCCGCAATTACAGATGCAAAGCGGGGTAACGGGCATTAATACCATTCGCATTTATAACCCAATTAAAAACTCGCAGGATCACGACCCCGAAGGCTTGTTTATTAAACAATGGTTGCCAGAGTTAAAAAATATTCCCTCCGATTTAATTCATGAGCCATGGAAACTTTCTTTAATAGAGCAGCAATTATACAAATGTGAAATTGGCAAAGACTACCCCGCTCCAATTGTAGATATTGAAGAAAGCAGAAAAAAAGCAAGCGATATTGTATGGCAATATCGAAAAACCGATGATGTAAAAGTGGAAGGAGAACGAATTTTAAAAACACATGTCAATAATCCTAAATCACATTTAACTCAAAAAACAAAATGAGCCCATATTTAAAATTAATCCTTTGCTTATTGCTTACACTATCTGTTGGCGCTTTTGCAGGTATTGCCACTGCAACAAGCATTAACAATTGGTATATTACACTTAATAAACCTGCTTTTAATCCACCAAATTATTTATTTGGCCCGGTTTGGACAGTATTATATATACTCATGGGTATTTCATTTTACATGATCTTGCGATCCGGCTCTGATAAAAATAAAACAAAAGCAATTTTAATATTTTCGATCCAACTCTTTTTAAACTTTTGCTGGAGTTTTTTATTTTTTAAGTTTCACTTACTGGGCCTTGCACTTATTGAAATAATAACAATTTGGTTATTTATAATATTAATGATCATTCAATTTAAAAAAGTAAATAAGTTAGCGGCATATTTGCAATTACCCTATTTAGCATGGGTTTCGTTTGCAGCATTACTAAATGCCGGTATTTGGTGGCTCAATTAAATGAAAGGTGTAAAAAAGCAAAATCTACCTTCAAAAGTATGTTTGGTTTGCAATAAACCATTTACTTGGCGTAAAAAGTGGGAAAAGAATTGGAATGAAGTAAAGTATTGTAGTGACAGATGTAAAAAGAAAAAGTAAATGTTAAGTAAAAAAACGTTACGCTTAATACTCGGCGATCAATTAAACATAAATCATTCCTGGTTTAAAACTGTTGATGATAATATTACCTATCTTATTATGGAAATAAGGACGGAAACCGATTATGCTAAACATCACGTACAAAAAACAGTTGGTTTTTTTGCTGCCATGCGCTCATTTGCAAGTGAATTGGAAAGAAAGAAACACAAAGTAATTTATATTAAACTTGATGATAAATCAAATTTACAATCTTTTGATAAAAATATTTCTGATTTAATTTTCAAAGAAAAATACAACGAGTTCCATTATCAATATCCTGATGAATATCGCGTTGATGTTTTATTAAAAGAATTTTGCAAAACACTTAAAATTGATAGTAAGGTTTTTGACACTGAACATTTTTTAAGTACCCGCACTGAATTGGGTGATTTTTTTACAGGTAAAAAAAGCTATCTAATGGAAAACTTTTATAGATACATGCGTAAAAAACATAACATTTTGATGGATGGTAACCTGCCTGTTACCGGCCAATGGAACTACGATAAAGATAACCGCAAAAAATTACCATCCAAACATACGTGCACTCCTCCACTGGTATTTGATAATGATGTAAGGGATATTGTAGAAACAATTCAAAAAACAAATATTAATACAATTGGTAATATAAATGCAAAACAATTTGTTTGGCCGGTAAACAGAAAGCAATCTTTACAATTATTAGATTTTTTTGCAGAAGAATGTTTGCCTTTGTTTGGAACTTATGAGGATGCGATGTCGCCCAATGAATGGTCGCTTTATCACTCACGTTTATCATTTTCGATGAACGTAAAATTAATTACTCCCATTGAAGTAATAAACCGTTCTATTAAAGAGTGGCAAAACCGACCCAACGAAATTGAGTTTAACCAGCTAGAAGGTTTTGTACGTCAGGTAATTGGTTGGCGCGAATATATGCGCGGCATCTATTGGCTAAAAATGCCCGGCTTTGCCAAGATGAACTATTTCAATCATAAAGAAAAATTACCAAAATGGTATTGGGATGGTGATACAAAAATGAAATGCCTTAGTCATTCTATAAAACAATCTTTAAACTATGCGTATGCTCATCACATTCAGCGCTTAATGGTTACAGGTAATTTTGCTTTACTTGCAGGGGTAGATCCTGACGAAACAGATGCCTGGTATTTGGGTATCTATATTGATGCTTTGGATTGGGTTGAAATTACCAATACAAGAGGGATGAGTCAGTTTGCAGATGGCGGCATTATTGGTACCAAACCCTATGTAAGCTCAGCCGGTTATATTGACAAAATGAGCCATTACTGTGGCACCTGCTTTTACAAGAAAGATATAAAAACCGGTAAAGGTGCTTGTCCATTTAACAGTCTATATTGGAATTTTTATGATCGCCATGAAAAACTATTAGCAAAAAATCCAAGAATAGGAATGATGTACAATGTATGGCATAAGATGTCTCCAAAATCAAAAGCAGATTTGTTAGAGCAAGCAGATTATTATTTGAAAAATATAGACAAACTATAAATGAAAAAATCGATTGTTTGGTTTAAAACAGATTTGCGATTACACGACAATGAAACTTTAATGCAAGCCATTAAGCACAGTAATGAAGTGCTACCAGTTTATTGCCTGGATGATAAGCATTATGAACTAACACCATTTGGATTTAAAAAAACAGGGAATTTCAGAGCAAAATTTTTACTAGAGGCGCTTGCCGACCTGGATAAGCAATTGAGGAAAATAGGTTCGGGGCTTTTGATCTTAAGAGGTGATCCGGTAGAAGAGCTATTCAAATTGGCAAAAACATACGGCGCTACCAAAGTATATTCAAAAAAGGAAGTGGCTTATGAAGAAAACAATATGCTGGCAAACGTTGAAAAAAAATTATGGACGATCCATTGCTCACTTGAAACATATAGTACAAGTACGTTGTATCACGCAGTGGATCTACCTTTTTCTATAAAAGATATTCCAGATGTATTTACAACATTCAGAAACAAAACTGAGAAAGAATCAACTATAAGATCGATTGTTGATGCGCCTGTAAATATTTCATCTCCTGTTATTGAGCCGCTTTGTTTGCCAACGCCGGAAGACCTGGGGTTAACAACTCCCAATCATGATAAACGAAAGGCTCTTGATTTTAAAGGTGGAGAGACCGAGGGCTACGCAAGATTGGATTATTACTTTTCACAAACCCAACTTATTTCTAACTACAAAGAAACACGAAATAGTTTAATAGGTGGCGATTACTCTACTAAATTCTCACCCTGGCTCGCTCTTGGTTGCTTATCACCAAGAGAAATTTACTATGAATTAAAAAAGTATGAAGCTAAGTTTGGAGCCAACAAATCTACTTATTGGCTAGTGTTTGAGTTATTATGGCGTGATTATTTCCGATTTATGATGAAAAAATACAGACACAAATTTTTTCTTCAAGCGGGTATAAAAAATGAGAGTGTTACAATTCACAAACATAATGAAGAGGCTATTAATAATTGGATAAATGGCAATACCGGCAACGATTTTATTGATGCCAATATGATAGAGCTAAAGCTTACCGGGTTTATGAGCAATCGGGGGCGCCAAAATGTAGCAAGCTATTTTGTAAATGATTTGAAACTAGACTGGCGTTATGGCGCAGCTTATTTTGAGCAGCAGCTTATTGATTATGATGTGTGCAGCAATTGGGGTAACTGGGCTTATATGGCGGGCGTTGGTAACGATCCGCGTGGCAAGAGGCATTTCAATATAGAAAAGCAGTCAGCCGAGTACGATCGCTATAGCATTTATAGGAAATTATGGTTAAGTGAAACTAAACAGGTAAATAATAAGCATTAAAACTCAAATGTAAATCCAATAGAAGGTGTAACTGTTTTACTCTCATTTTTTAAAATTACCGGTATTCCATTTGAACCATCCGTTTTCAAAGGCTTTCCATCGGTTGTTTCAAAGCCGGAATTATCTGCAGTACGCTTAAAAGTATAGTATGGTGCGCCGTATTGTACAGACATTAATACATTCTGAAAATCAATAAATAAATTTAAACTTGTTTTTCTAAAATTAATTTTCTTGTCTAATCTAAAATCCAACTGACTAAAATTTTTCAAACGCTGACTATTTATATTGTTATAGTCTAAAACTCCGGTTCCCAATAACGCATAGTTTTGCTGAGATAGATTTAAATCAAACGGCGTGTATGGATTGCCCCCGGCAAACCTGTATTTTAATCCTAGCTGCCAGTTCTTTCCGAATTTATAACCTAAAGTTGTAGAAATTAAATGCTGATTATCCCACGATGATGCAATAAGTTTATTGTCAATTCCTGAATACTGGCTTCTTACATAGGTATAACTAAACACATAAAATATTTTTTTCACAAGCTTTTGCTGCACAAAAAATTCAAAACCATAGGTTTCGCCATTTCCTGTACTTTGAATGGCTTCACTACCTATTGAGCCAAAATCGGTACCCTGATTGGCTAAAGATGTACCGTTTGTTTTTGATACAGGATAATTGCTGTATTGTTTATAAAAACCTTCTAAAGTAAAACGCAAGGCTTCATTAGGCAAATACTGAGTTCCTAATACGTAATGATTAGATCGTATGTATTTCATAGACTTGTTAACGAATTCGCCATTTACATTCTTATATCCTAAACTTGTGTATGTTGGAATTTTATAATAGGTTCCAACAGATCCAGTAATGTCAAACTTTTTGGCAAGGTGGTATGACATTGATAATCTTGGTGAAAGGGTATTTAAAGGATTATTTCCATCATTCATAAATGAGTTCATATCTGTTCTTAAACCGAGTGAAATCAATAGTTTTTCATTAAATACATTTTTTGCCACTTGACCAAAAGCACCGTATTTAAAAAACTCCATGTCACTTTTAAAATTTACAATTAAGCCCGGAAATATTACATTACCAATACTATCATAAATTGCACTTGATAATTTATTAAATAGTTTGGTGTTATACTTCACATACTGTCCAACAACCCCGTAAGAAATTTTCCATCCGTTAGTGTATTTGTTAACATCCATTCTAAATTTATTTTCAATTTCTTGCGAACGTAATTTGAAATTTCTTTTTGTCTCGTCATTGTATTGTGCATCCTCAAACCTATCGAGTTGATTGTTGAACATATTTCGGCTAATAGCAAAATTGATGTATCCTTTTTTAATTAAATGCCTTAATGTAAAACCTGTTGTGTAATTCCATTGATTTATGATTGGTAACGATCGTCTAAAATATTCGTTTTCAGGGCTAGCATTTTTTGTTTCGCCAAACGAAAAATTATCTATTGCTCCAACGCCAATGGCAGTAAGTGTTGTTTTATCATTAAACTTATGTGTTACTTTATACTGAAAATCGTAAAAATTTGGACGAATGGGCAAATCAATTAATTTAAACAGATAATCTAAATAAGATTTCCTACCTGAAATTAAATAGTCTGTTTTTTTACCAAGTGGCCCTTCTAAGGTTGCTACAGCTTCTGTAAAACTTAACCTTACATTACCCGATAATTTTTCAGGATTTCCCTGACGCTGTTTAATTACGAAAGTAGAAGCTAAAGCGTTATCGTATTTGGCATCAAAGGCAGATGAACTTAACTTCACATCTTCAATAAACGACACATTTAAAATGCCCTGCGCACCGCCGGAGCTGCCTTGTGTTTGAAAATGATTTAATACCGGAATTTCAATACCATCAACATAATACACATTTTCGTTTGGCGCACCTCCCCTGATAATAATATCATTTCTTGCTGCCCCACCTCCTGAACCACCAACACCAGGCAGGGTTTGCACCACTCTTGATACATCAAAACTTCCACCGGGATTACTTTTTATTTCTTCAGTAGTAAGTTGTTGTACCGACAAA
This sequence comes from Bacteroidia bacterium, assembly GCA_016787705.1. Lineage (GTDB taxonomy): Bacteria > Bacteroidota > Bacteroidia > B-17B0 > Aurantibacillaceae > Aurantibacillus. Next base: position 106,043 of record JAEUTP010000020.1, read on the forward strand.
GGCGTAATCATATCCGTTGCCACTGCTGATTTTCCCTTATCAAAAGTTACAGTTACCTCACTAAGTTCCGACGAAACGGATTCTAGTTCAAAGTTCACTGTTTGAGCGTTTCCGGAGGTAACCGCGATATTATATTTTATTAATGTTGTATAGCCTAAAAAGGATGCTTGTAAATTATAAGTTCCTACGGGTACATTCAATTTAAAATTTCCATCAATATCAGTTGTGGTTCCATTGGTGGTTCCATCTAAGGATATTATTGCGCCAATAATTGTTTCCTGTGTATTTTTATCTTTTACGTTTCCGCGAATTATACCGGTGATCTGAGCAAATCCTGTGACACTTATGAAAATAAATAGTAAAAATAAATAAATGTTGTTTTTCATATTTTAATACGATTTCGTTACATTTTGCGCAAATTTAGTACAAAAAAATTCTAAAAAACAAATATTTAGTATTAATTTGTACTAAATTAATTGTTATTTTTGTATATAAATACGTCAATGCAAAGTAAATATCTTTTAATCAAGCAGTTAATAGACAAAGTAGCAGAATATGAAAACGTAGTGTCTTCGGCAGATGAAATGAATTTAGAAGGTTTTTCAAATTTTATAAATCATGCATCTGATCCAACATATTTTCAAAAAAGAAATTTATCAGGATCGTTAGAATTAGAGGTTCAGGAAAGAGGTAATAAAAAAGAAACAACGATAGCTATACTCGTTACATTTATTTACAGATATGCTAAACTTTACGCAAAGAAAGTATTACAACATTCATCTATTTCTACATTGGATGATTTTTCGTACCTGATTTTATTACTCACACATGAAAGTTTATCAAAAACAGAATTGATACAGAAAAATGTTCATGAGAAGACAACCGGTATGGAAATTATTAAACGCTTAATAAAACAAAATTTGATTTATCAGTTTAATGACGAAAAAGACAAAAGAAGTCAGCGTGTTGCTATAACTGAGGAAGGAAAAATTGCCATATTTTCAATTTTGCATAAACTGGAAGATGTATCAACCATTATGACAGGTAATTTAACCGAATTAGAAAAAAATAGTTTAAGTACTATTCTTAAAAAATTAGATCATTTTCATTTTGATATTTTTTTAAATGATAAAAATAAAACACTACCTGAGATAATTGAGAACAAAATTCGTTCATAAATGCATTACTTTATTAAACAGTATTCGGTAGCAACATACAAACTCTTGTAAATATTACTAACGATAATTATGTATGTATTAAACTTATTTTATTAATAGTTTACTATTTTACTTCCAAATTGCTGTAACATCATTTAAATAATTTAATCCATAAAAAATGAATGTAAAAGAACAGATCAACGCTTATATTGCCAGCCAGGCAGAAGCAAAACGCACCGATATGGAGCTTCTACACAAACAAATACTAAAGGCTTTACCAAAATGTAAATTATGGTTTTTAGATGGCAAAGACAATACGGGGAAAATTGTTACCAATCCTAATATAGGATATGGAGCTTATACCATAAAATACGCCGATGGAACAAACAGGGAGTTTTATCAGATAGGTTTAAGCGCGAACACAAGCGGCATATCTGTTTATGTAATGGGCATAAAAGATAAAACCTATCTACCAAAAAAATACGCAAAAAGCCTGAGCAAAGCTACTATTACAGGCTATTGCATTAAGTTTAAAAATCTGAAAGATATAGATACCACTATTCTTAAAGAAGCAATATTGGATGGCATTGCAGCTAACAAATAAAAAATTAAACCAGTGCAGCATGCTGTGTAAAATTTTACATACCTCTTTGGCATAAAATTATCATGTATTTAATTAATCGGAGAGATGTTTAATTAATCGGAGAGATGAAATTCTACCGTAATGTTTAATATTTAAATACGTAAATTATGAAAATTTTGAAGCAATACATACTGGCAGCAATGTTCTTGATTCCATTTGCACCTGTACAATTAAATGCAGCAGAAGCGAACACTTTAAATACAGTTAATAGCGAGATCATTAAAAACACTAACGAGAAAGAAACTATGGCAAGATTAAAAGCCATAAGAGCACTTTCAAAAACAAATCTTAGCAAGTCAGAAAAAAAAGCCTTGCGAAATGAGGTACTGGAAATAAAACATAAACATGAAGGGCCCGGTGGTGTTGTTTATATATCAACAGGAGCCTTGATTCTGATCATCATATTGTTAATTATTTTGTTGTAATTATTTTTTTTTTGCAAAAATATTACATGGTTTATATTACCCTGAACTGGGTATTTAAATACAAATTGTTTTTCTCAATTTTGTAGTGTCAAAAAAATAAACACAACAAAATAGAATTATAATGAAGTACGAATATGAATTAAAAAGAGTAAAAAAAGTAAGATCAAAAGAAATTAAAAAAAGTATTTACAAAAATCCACTAAGCATTTTCGCGGCAATTATAACAGTAATGGTTGCTATTTATATAGCTGTGAATTTACCAAAGCAACGATCCATAAAGGCTGTTGAAACCATGCAGCAACAAATATCTGAAACATTTTGAAATACTATTATTACTTAATAAAAAAGGCCGGAGCATTCCGGCCTTTTTTATTTTATAATTTATTTTGACTCCTGTATCTTTAAATACCTGGTGGTATTTGCCGGATCAATAAGCATAAGCGTTTCAACAGCCGTATTTTTTTCTTCAGGCAAGCCGCCTTTAAATATATTTACAAGCTCATCTTTTTTTGCATTAAAAAACAATTGCATGTTAAATGATGCCGGTCTTGCCTGGTAAACAGGTTTTAAAAGATCTAACGCCTTTAAAATGTTTGCCCTTCCCTCGTCCACCTTTTCATACATAATATCCAAACCATTACGGCAATATTGGTAATGGCATTCGCGTATACCTTTAAATACAGGCTGTAACTGATTTTCAACTATCCAATAACGGTTACGTGTACTTTCACTGTTTCTCCATCCTTTTTCTGCTGCTGTTTGGGCGTTATTTACAATTAACTGTGCTTTTTGCCAATGTTCGGTTCCACCAAGAAGTGAGAAGGAATCGGCATCTTCTGCTAAAATAACATAAGCATAAAATGCCAGTACCGAAGTTAAATTATTTTGAAAAGTTGTTTCATTAAACTCTAGTTGAGAAAATTGCTGAAATTTAAATACGAAATCGTCGTCCTCAAAATTGAATAACTGTGTATAGTATGAACTTTTAAAAATCGGGCGACGGCTTTGAACCTGTATAGAAGCTGAAAAATCTTCGGTACTAATGGCTTCTTTAATATTAATAAAAACCGAACAATCAATACGCTCATTGGTAGTATAAATTTCTTTTGTCCATTTTTTATTATTCATAAATTCAAAAATGGCTTTCTCTAACTGGTCAAAGATCTGTTTATTAGTTGTACCTTGAATTTGGGTGTAGTTGATCTTTACCTGGCAATTCAATTCCTGGCCAATAAAATTTACAGCTAAAAAGTTGAAGATTAAAAGTATGATAAGTCTTTTCATTTTATTTTATAAGATCGATAGTGTAATTTACAATATCTGAAGCTACTTCTTGTTTTGATTTTAACTCAAAATTAGAGATTTTATTGTGTTTATCAATAATTGTGATTTTATTAGTATCCACCCCAAAGCCGGCACCTTTTTCAGCGGCTGAATTTGCAATAATCAGATCCAAATTTTTATTTTTTAGCTTTTCCGCTGCATACTCTAAAACATTATCTGTTTCTAATGCAAAACCTACAAGACATTGTTTCTTTTTTTGTTTACCAAGCTCGCTTAAAACATCTTTTGTTTTTATTAATTCGAGATTAAGATTGCCATCCTTTTTCTTTATTTTTTTATTGCTTACTTTGGCCGGCTTGTAATCGGCCACAGCAGCAGAACACACTACCACATCCTTTTTGTCATAATTAGAAAGCATGGCCTCATACATTTGATCTGCACTTTCAACATGAATTACTTTTATAGAAGGATCTTTTATTTTCTCATTACTTGGTCCCAATACTAAAGTAACTTCTGCACCTTTAGCAGCAAGGCCTTCGGCAATGGCAATTCCCATTTTTCCACTACTGCGATTACCAATAAACCTTACCGGATCTATTGCTTCATATGTTGGGCCTGCGTTTACGAGTGCTGTTTTACCATTTAATGGTAAGCCTTGTTTAAAAAAATCAATTAAAAATGTTACAATGTTCTCCGGCTCTGCCATTCTTCCTTCGCCGCTTAAGCCGCTTGCCAGCTCGCCGGTTTCGGCGGGTATAATTAAATTACCGTTTATTTTTAAGATATCAATATTTTGTTTTACCGTTGGATGTTGGTACATATCCAGGTCCATGGCGGGCGCTACAATACATTTACTTCTTGCAGAGAGATATGTGGCCATTAAAACATTATCACAAAGTCCTGATGCCATTTTTGCAAGTGTATTGGCAGTTAATGGAGCAATAACAAAAACATCGGCCCATTCGGCTAAATGCACATGATTATTCCAGTTAAAATTGGCATCAAAAAAATCAACGATCACTTCATTTTTACTGAGAACAGAAAGTGTTTGCGGTGTAATAAACTCTTTGGCCGCAGGGGTTAAAATTACCTTTACCTCTGCCCCTTGCTTTACCAATAATCTTACCAGGTGCGCGCATTTATATGCGGCAATGCCACCTGTAATACCAAGAATTATTTTTTTATTGTAAAGCATAATGCTTATAAAGTAAAAAGGCAGTAAAGCTTGCGCCTACTGCCTTTTAGAAAGTTTTTAAAATATTATTCTACAGTTTTAGTAGGATTACGGAAATAAACTTTTTCCTCTAAAAATTCCTGGATAGAAATTAAAGTTGGCTTAGGTAATTTTTCGTAATGTTTAGAAATTTCAATTTGTTCACGGTTCTCAAATACTTCTTCTAAATTATCAGTATGGCTGCTAAATTCCTGTAATTTACCCGATAATTCTTCTTTTAACTCTGAACTGATCTGGTTAGCGCGTTTACTCATAATAGATACAGCTTCGTAAATATTACCTGTTGGCGCGTCAAACTTGCGAATATCGCGGGTTACAATGCTTTGTTCTGCGTTAGTTTTTTTAAAATCCATGATTAATTTAAGTTTTCTTTTAATTTTTTACAGCTACTATAAATAGTTTCTGCGCCGCTAAGATAAGGACTTTTTGGGTATAAATCTACAAATTTTACATAATTTTCAATGGCAAAGTCTAAACGCTCCTCTTTTTTGCTTTTTATACTGTTGATTGCCAGTAAATAATATGAATCTATCATCAGGTAAAACATCTCATCATTGTATCTGCTGGCCGGGTATTCTTTAATAAAATTTTTTGTGGATACTATGGCAGCTTTCCAATCATCTACTTTAAAATATTGCTTTACTATCTCGTAATCTTTTTTCTCCAGTTTATAATGTAACTGATCTATTAAAGTATTACAGCTATCCACTTTGGTACTTTCAGGATAAATGTCTACAAACGACTGAAACTCTTTAATAGCAGCTTTTGTGCTGGTTTGATCAAGTTTATAATTGGCTGATGTAAGAAAATAACAATAAGCATTCATAAAATAACATTCTTCTGAATGTTTACTTAACGGAAATTGTTTGGTGAAATTTTTAAAGTGATATTGACTGATAATATAATCGCCCATATTATATTCACTCCAGGCATAATAATAATATACTTCCTCGGCCTTTTCGGTGCCTTTTACAACTGGAATAAGTTCTTCATAAAGCTGCGACGCTTTTATGTAATGTTCTTTATCGTAGTACTCTTTGGCTTTGGTCATTTTAAGCTCATAATCGGTGCTTTTAAGAAGCTTGTTAAACCCATCGCAGGAAGACAGACAAGCAATAGTAACCAGGTAAATAACTATTTTAAACGTTCTCAGAAATGCAAAAGTACTATAATTTTAGCATAAAAAAAGCCCGGTAAAACCGGGCTTTTAGAAATTATGTTAATTAAGATTATTGATTGATGATCTTAACTGTTTTTGTAGCTTTATTTGAATCGGTTATTTTAACAAGGTAGTTACCTACCGGTTGATTAATAAGATCGATAGAAACTGTTTCTTTATCTGAAGTCAAAGTCAATACTGCCTGACCTAACATGTTGTAAACAGTAATTGTATTTGTGCCTTCTAAACCAGCAACAGTAGATTTACCGTTAACAGCAGGGTTTGGATATACCGAAATAGTATTAGCAATTAACTCATTTAATTTTACACCTACAGATGAGCAAGTGCTTGTAAACATTGGCTCAATACCAAAATAACCAAAATTAGTAGTTAACGGATTATTTGCACCACCCGCTAAAGGGTGCGTAAAATAGTTATTTGGATTAACTGCCGGAGTTTGTGTTCCGATAGGGTAATACGTTGAACCTGAAACTGCTTGTTGCGCATAACCTGTGTAGTAAGTTGTTCCAGAAGTTAAAGATTGTGGTGTGGTAAATACAAAGTTTTGGAATGTACCAAGCATACCCGGAGATATTGTAAGTGTATTTGTTTGAGCAATAACTGCGCCTGCAGCGTTTAATAAAACACCATAAGCCGGTTTGCTTGTATTATTCGCATCTGTAGAGATTGCAATACGAACGCTAATTAAGGTTGAAGCTACCGGTGTTTGAAACTGGCTAGAAATAATACCTGTACCAGCGCCAAAACCAACTCCTGCAGTGTAAGAACCCGCAGCCCCTGGAACATTATACGACCAAACATCGCATGTAATACTTTGTGATTTTACAACCGTATTGTTTGCATTGTTCTCATCAGATAAAAGTCCAACAGAAACAGTGTTAACCCCCTGCGTAGATGCCGGATAAGATGCAAATGTTACAGTTGTAACCGCACCCGGAGCTAATGAACCAATAAATTGAACGTTTGTAAAAGTATTAACACCCGTAACACTTAACCCTACAGGGAAATTTGTTTTTGTAATGTTACTGTTATTTCTAACATCTGCCATAACAACTACAGGTGTACCAAATGTTTGAGGGAATTTACCCGGAGAAGCTAAATGCTCAATGCTAATTTCGTTAGTATATGTATTTGGTGTACCAAAACGGAATAACGGACGGAAAGCAGTAGTAGCTAATGTTGGCGCAACTACCGTAGCAGCGGCACCTGTAGCTCCTGAAGCTGCAGCATCAACGAAACATTGGTAAATTGCAACACCACCAGCTGTAACTGCCGCAGTATATTCGTAAGCAACGTTTAACGCTCCACCAGTGTATGCAAAATTAGATGGGAAAGTAAAATCAACATTTGTTGCAACAGAACCCGTAGGTATAGTATAAGTACCTGTATAAACCTGAGTCATACCTGCGGTTGTCCATGTTGTACCGTTAGTATAAGTTGATGAACTTGTATTTTGTAAGTAAACTGTTAAAGTTCCGCTTGCAGGTCCTGTTTGTAAAGTATTTGTTAAAGCAAAACCAAAAGAAGAAATAGCTGTAGAAGTTGAAATAGGAGTTAAATTAGAAGCAGGCACATTGTACATTGCCCTCATAACTGTATGGCCTGCGCCACCATTTGGGCCCCTGTTACCTGAAGTACCCGGTGCGGTGTTTGGTGTAGGTGCTACGTAGATGTTATTTACCTGGCTTAAACCGGCAGAAATAGACACTACAACAGCAAAAATAACTAAAGTAATTTTTTTCATGTTTATAGTTTTTAAGATTTTATATTTATCAAATGTATAAAAATTTAAAGCTCTTTTTTAAAAATAAAATTGTATTGGTATATTTTTAACAGTTGTCATATTTTTCATAGATATTCTATTTTTCTAAATCCGTTTAAATAAAAAAGCCGCTCCAAAAGAACGGCTTTTTTTATTGAGATTATTTAAAAATTACTTACTTACTATAAGGCGTTGCACCATTTTATCTTTTCCGTTACTAACGGTAACAAAATATACACCATTAGCCTGGTTGGTAAGATCTAATGAAAGAATTTCTGTTGCAATTGCATCATATTTATTTGAAATAACTTGTTGTCCTAATGCATTTGTTACAGTAAGACTAATGTTTTCGGTTTGAGCTAAGTTAACTACAACATTTACTAAACCTGTTGAAGGGTTTGGCATAATTGTAATGTCTTTGCTTAATCCTAAGTTTTTAGAGATGCCTGTAGCAACAGTGTTTCCACAAACTATTGGAAGAAATACGTGATTAGTTTTTAAACCCCAATCAGTAAAAACATCGCTCCATGTAGTTCCTTGTTTTTCCCAAGCGTTATTTACAGTTGCAGTTTGAGTATATAAAGCAGCGGTATCACCTGCGGCAATATTTGTTGGAATAACTACAGATGCGTAAAAGCCTGAAGCAGGAATAGCAAAAGGAGTTAATGTGAATGTGTAGAAGAATAAGCTGCTTGCAGTATTTGTTTGTGCAGCAAGAATATTAGCAAGGGTTGCAGTAGTTGAAGTAACCGCAGCTCCGGGCGCACTTGCATTGGATGTACCAGCGTATATTTGCATACCAACTGTACCGGTTGTACCACTTGTACCTCTTCCTAGAGCAACATTTTTATAAAAAGCTACGCTTACTGCAGTAATTGATGGACTTGTAAGGGTTGCATAATTTGAAGCTGCAAAATGACTTGCGTGTTCTGAAACACCAAAACAGTTACTTCCAAATACGTAACCAGCTTTTGGGCTACATCCCGGTACTGCTGTAGTAGCACCCGCAGTGTAAATAGTTACGTTTGCAGATGGGTTAAAAACAGTAAGGGTATTACAAGTTACTGCAGACACTTTTTCTCCTGCTGTAATTGATACAGGAAGAGCTTCTGATGAACTTGAAGTAATCACTCTTCCATTTGTTTGAGCATTAACTGCAACGGTAAGTACAACGGTTGCAATAGTTAGTAATTTTTTAATCATTTTTTAAGTTTTTAAGATGTTTAGATACCAAATATATGTAAAAATAAATTGTTTTACACAAATACGAATATATTTTACATCTTTTATTATGATCGTATAAAAATAAAAAGGGCTGCCTTTTTGAGGCAACCCTTTTTAAAATTAAATAGTTAAACAATTATTTATTTAAGATCAAACGTTGTACCATTTTATCTGAACCGTTGCTAACAGTTACAAAGTAAACACCGTTAGCTTGGTTGGTAAGATCTAAAGATACATGCTCAGTTATAACTGAATTGTATTGATTGCTTACAATAACCTGACCTAACGCATTAGTTACAGTAAGAGAAAGATCTTGTGAATTAGGTAAAGTGATAGCAACATTAACTAAACCTGTTGAAGGATTTGGCATAATTGTAACATCTTTACTTAAACCTAAGTTTTTAGAGATTCCGGTAATAACCAAGTTACCACAAATAATAGGATACACAGCAATGTTACCATTTGTTGACCATGCACTGCTGATTGAATGCCATGTGTTATCATTCCATTTCTCCCAGCTAAAGTTAGCAGTAGATGATGGTGAATTGTAAACAACAGCTGTATCGCCGGTAGCACCTACAGAAGGTATTACAACTGAAGCTAAAAATCCGGTTGACGGAACAGAAACCGGAGATGCAAACGTGAAGTTGTAATTAATTATTGTGTTAGTTCCAACCTGTGCAGCTAAGATCTGAGCCATTGTAGCAGTAGTTTGGCTGATTGCAGTTGTTGGGCCGCCAGATTGTGTACCGTTATAAAGAGTCATTCCAACAGTTGTAGCTGCTGCACCACCGGTACCTCTTGTTAAGTTTTTAAAGAAACTAACAATTACACCAGAAACTGATGGCTGAGCAATTGCACTATAAGTAGCTGTTGGAAAAAAGTTAGCTTTTTCTTTATCGCCATAACAGTTTGTTCCATAAACGAAACCTGCTTTTGGTGAACAACCAGGTGTTGAAGTATCAGAACCTGCTGTATTTAATGTTAACGAACTGTTTTGAGCTGTAGTAATTGTATCGCAGCCAACAGGCATAGAACTAGTAGCTTTGTAAGTAATTGATTTGCTGATCTCAGAAACTTGTTTAATGTTGATTACATTATTAATTCTTCCACCAACTTGAGCGCTAGCGGCAACGGTAAGGGCCACTGAAGCAACGGTAAGTAATTTTTTAATCATTTTTTATGTTTTTAAAGGTTAATGAGCAAATATAAATCTTTAATTTTAAATTACGTTAATTTATCTTATTTTTAACACTGCTATTATGGATTTTTATATCCTTACGCACCTATATAATAATTATAATAATATTATTAAATTTACAGCAATTGAATCTATGGGTTTAAGGTTTAATACCTTATTTGACGTTTTATTATCTGAACTGAAAATTGTTAAAAAAACAATCGTTTTATTGGCATTTGTCTTTTCATGTCCTGTTTTTTCTCAAAACGTATCTATTGAAGATATAAAAAAAGAAGCCGAAAAATTATTTGAAGAAGATGAATTTACAAAGGCCTATAAGCTTTATTCACAATTAGTTTCCAACTATCCTAAAGATCCTGAATACAATTTTAAGCTTGGTGTTTGTATGATCTACAGCGAGCCGGATAAAAAGAAATGCCTGCCCTATCTTACCTTTGCCAACAGCAAACCCGATGAAGCTCCTAAAGAAGTGAAATTTTATTTAGGCAAAGCCTATCATGTTAATTATTTGTTTGACGAAGCTATAAAGTATTATAATGAGTACAAGCAGGTAGGTTCTTCTGCCAAACAAAAAAAATTACAGGTCGATCGTGAAATTATCTCATGCGGTTATGGTAAACGTTTGCTAAGTAATTTATCCGATCTGGAAGTTAAAAGTAAAAAACAATTAAATGAGGCTGATTATTTTAGAAGTTATGACTTAAAAGATATTGGTGGCAAATTATTAATTAAACCTGAAGCATTCAGAACAACATCCGATAAAAGAAAAAAAGAAAAATCGGTGGTTTTTTTACCCCGCACCGCCGATAAGGTCTTTTTTAGTAGCTACGGCGATAATACCGGTAACAAAGATCTTTATTATGCCGTTAAACTTGCCAATGGCGAATTTGCAAAACCCGTAAAATTAAACGGCGTTAATACGGATTACGATGAGGATTATCCTTTTCTGCATCCAAATGGCAAAACATTATACTTTGCCAGTAAAGGCTTTAACAGTATGGGTGGTTATGATATTTTTAAATCAGATTATATTGATGCGACCGATTCCTGGTCGCAACCAGTAAATCTTGAATTTCCCATTAACTCGCCTGATGATGATTACTTATTTGTTACTGATTCTCTTGAAAAAGTAGCCTACTTTAGTACCGGTCGCCAAAGCCCTCCCGGCAAAATTGATGTTTTAAAAATAAATACCGAACGCAAGATCATTGATATTTTAGCCTTAAAAGGAACCGTAGTAAAAGAAAATGCCGACCAAAGCTTAAGAAGTAAAATTACTGTTAAAAATATGGGCAATGGCGAAATTGTTGGCGTATTTGAAGCAGGTGAAAACGGTGATTACATGATGGATCTGCCAAACGGTGCTAAATTATTGTACACTGTAGAAACTCCGGGTTTAAAAACACAATCAGAACGTGTAGGTTTGCCACTAGCTACAAACTCAAGACCGTTAAAACAAACTATTTCGTACGATAAGGGTATTTTAAAGATCATTAATTATTTTGAAGAAACACCAACGGATGACAGCTATTTACAGTATTTAAAACTTATCGAGAAAAAATCAAAACTCGATGTTAACGAAGGCTTAAACAAACTGGGACCACAGGTTGGAGGCAATTCTACTGCCAATAACACAAACGAAACCAACACTTCAGCAGGTGATATTGGCCCAACCATTATAGATGGTGGTATGGATACCACAACAAAAGTGGCCGCTACAAAAACCGTTACTACCAATACAGTTAAAAGTGTAACTAATAAAGAGTTGGCTGACATTGCAAAACAGGATGCCAATGATTCTAAAAAAGAAGCGGCCCAGTTACAGCAGGATGAGTGGGATGCGGAGCAATTAGGCGAACAGAAAAAAATTGAAGCTGATAAAAAAATAAAAGATGGTGATGATATTTTGAAGAATGCCCAATCAATTACCAATGAAGACGAAAAAAATAAAGAGATAGAAAAAGGTAATGCGATTAAAGCAGAAGGGGAAAACGAATTGGTTGTAGCCAATAAGATACTGAATTTTGCCAACACCTTAAAAGAAGACGCTGCCAATAAAAAGAAAGAAGCTATTTTAAATGAGCAATACGCTAATGAACTTGAAAAAATAAACAACAACAAAACAAAAGACAATAAAGAATCGTTAGCAAAACTGGATGATCTTAAAAATCAAATAAATCAATTATCATCAAAAGAAAATACATCTGACAATATTTACAAATCAATTAAAAACGATATTGAACAAAAAGAAAAAGAGATTGCTATTATTGAAAAGAACAATACAGAAACAACAAATAACTTAAACGAAATTAAAACCGAAGTTACCAATAGCGAAGCTGAGTTGGCTAAAACAAAAAAGAAAAAAGAAAAAGAAGCACTTTCAACCACTATAACAGAATTAAAATCAGATCAAACTCAAAAAGAAAAAGAAATTGCTCAAAACAATACTGAGCTTAAAAAACTGAATGATGAGTTAGCCGCATTAAAAAACGAACTAGATCTTGCAACAAAAATAAAAACGGAAACTATTGCGGCCGCTAAAACAACATCTATTAATAATACTGCAATTAATAACATTGAAAATACTAATGCAATAAACACTAATACTTCAACCTCTTCAAATGCAACTCAAAAGATCACAGATAAAACTTTAGAAGAAAAATATAAAGATAAAATCACTGTTACGGATGTGAACAGTGCAGATAATATAAAAGAAGTAAATAACCAACTGGCTAATTATAATAAGGAGATAGACCTGGCTTTGGCAAATAATAAGAAGAGTTTATTAAATGCAAAAACACCGGCTGCCAAACAACAATTCAGTACCGAAATAAAACAACTTGAAACGAGCAAAAAAGAAAACAACCAATTAATTGCTGCTAATAATAAAAAAATACAAACTATTAACGCGGATATTGCTAAAAATAATAACACCAATAATACCGTTGATAAATCAATCGATCTTAATCCTATAATGGCTAAAAACAGTTCAGATGCTATTAAGAATTTAGATGCGTTAAATATACAATTGAATACCAACGATAATGCTAATTTTGAATACAACTCGTACCAGAATATTGATGCCCAAAAAACTAAAGTAGAAGCCGATTCTAAGATCAACGATGCTTCCGCACAACAAAAGAAATTAAAAGACCTTATTGCTTCTGCCAAAGATGAGATCCAAAAATCGGAAGCAATAAACAACGCAAGCAACAATGTTACTCCTACTCAATTAATTATTGAAGCCGAAGAATTATTTAATAAAGCCCAAAAACTAAGAACAGATGCGCAAACAAAAACGGGTAACGAAAAAGAAAAACTTTTAAATGAAGCTAAAACATTTGATGAAAAAGGTAATGAAAAAAACTTACAAGCTGCTGAAATAAGCAAGAATGATAACAATGCCATGTATACTACAAACATGGATAACATTAATACGCTAATAGCTTCAGGCAAGTCTTCAGAAGCAGATATCAATGAAGTCAAAAAAATGAATGAAGAGGCAGCATTGGCATATAAACAAGCTACATCTATACGTGAAGAAGCCAACTCGCTAACTAACATTGGTGCTAAATTAGGAAGTATGAGCAATGCCGAAGAAAAAGAAGCCTGGGCACTAAATAAACAACAACAGGCGCTTGATCTGCTAAAAAAATATGATCCTACCGCAAATTTAAAAACAGCTATTACCTCTACTTCATCTATTAAAGTTGTAAAAGAAGATAATACAATTGGCGCCAAACTGGAAGCCGTTAACAAAGGCCTGGATGAACTTGCTGCAACAAAAGTGGCCGCTTATCAAAAACTATTTGAAGCAAATAATTTAGAGATAGAACAACTAAATGCTAATCTAAAATCAAACGAAACACTTATATCAAATACCCCAAGTTTAAAAAGCGAATCTATTGCCGCTGCTAATAAACTAACAGCGGCTAATACCCTAAAACAAAAATCAGATGCTGCTGCCAATAATAATGATAAATTATATGATCTTATTGGAGCTACTAAAAAACAATTGGAAGCCATTAACCAATTAAATAGCCTAAACAAAAAGGTTACCAACCAAATTGCTAACAATAATAATGCTACAAACATAAATAACACATCTAACACTAATTCAACTGCGGGTAATAGCAACACTTCGGGTAACGATAATTCTGCCAAAACAAATACAACAACTGCAAACAATACTATTACCGAAAATACAACAGCCAATAATACCAATACAACTTTAATTGCTAATACAACCAATACTGTTAGTAATAATACCACTTCAAATAACAATACTGCAATAGCTGGAGCAAATTCAAACTCTATAAATATAAATTCAACCTCAAAAACGGTGGATACGAAAACTATTGCCGTAAGTGAATTAAAAACAAAAGACACAACCGCTACACAGGTGGTAAGTTATTTTGAAAACAAAGAACCGGCTGCACTTAAAAATCCTAATGCCATTCGTTTAAAAAATAATGCCCTTACAGAATTAAAAAATACCGAAGAAGAAAGCAAAACTGTTGAGAACGAAATAAAAGCGTTTAAAGAACAAAATCCTTCCAATACAAATACAGTTACACCAACGGAACTTAAGACCAAAGCAGATGCATTGCTTGTAGAGGCAGAAGCATTAAGTAATAGCGCCGCTGAATTAAAAAATAAAGCCAACAATGCTACGGGTGATGAAAAGAATAGTTTTATAGCGCAAGCGAATGAAGAAGAGAATAAGTCGCAAAATAAAAAGATAGAAGCTTCTAATTTAACACAACAAAGTAACGAAATTGAGTACACTACAAATAATACTGTAATTACAGAAATGTTATCGAAGCTTAAAACTGATAACCCTACTTTAAACACTGAACTTCAACAAAAAAATACAGAAATAGCTGTTTTAAAAGAGCAGGCAAAAAAATTAAAAGAAGAAGCCAATGCACAAACTAATCCTGCTGCTAAAATTGGCGCATTAAGCAACGCAGAAGAGAAAGAAGCAGAATTACTGATCAAACAAAATCAATTAATTGCAGAGCTTAAAAAACAATACCCGGATTATGTAGTTAAAACTGTAACGCCGGGTAATAATTCAACTACTCTACCTACAAACCTGGCCCAAAAACAAAAACAGGTACAAGATAAACAGGCATCAGAGTTAACCAACTTAACCAACGCCTTAAGCTTAGAATATGAAACTGCTAAAACTTATGTTCCAAAAAATCTTAGTGCCGATCAAAAAATTGTAAAACAAAATGCTGACGACCTTAATGCAGAATCAAAAAAATTATTAATCAAATCTACAAGCGAACAAAATCCAGCCGAAAAAGCAAAACTCCTTACTTTGGCTGCTAAAACCGGTGACGCTGCGGTTAATCAATTAAATAAAATTACAGGTGATAAAGTAGTTACAAATAATATCGCAAATAACAATACAACAAATAATACTACTAGTAACAACTCTACCAATCCAAGAAATAATAACAATACAGCAAATAATATTAGTAATACAACAAACAATAATATAACAGCAAATAATACAAATCCAAGAAGTAACAATAATACTGCAAATAATACAACAGCCAACAACACTAATAATACAAACCCAAGAAACAACAATAGCGCAGCTAATAACACTACCAACCCTGCTGTAAATAATACAAAAGGCACAGTTAAAATAGAAGGCCTTGAAGTTGTGGCAGGTAATGCCTACAACGCAGCAAAACCAATTCCGATAGATGCTAAAATGCAAGACGGCTTGGTTTTCCGCGTGCAAATTGGCGCGTTTAAAAATCAATTGGCAAATGATGCCTTTAAGGGTTTAAGTCCACTAAACGGCGAAACGGTTGGCAATGGTTACATTCGTTACACAGCAGGTAACTTTGTTAAGTTTGAAAATGCCAGTGCTGTTAAGAACGATCTTCGTAATTTAGGATATAACGATGCTTTTGTGGTTGCTTATTTTAACGGCAAACGCATAACCGTTGCCGAAGCTATTGCCTTATTAAATAAAGAAGGCAAAACAATTGATAATAACGCTTCAACAACGGCGGGCATTACAGCTAACTCTAACGTACCTAAAAACACAACGGTTACTACACCAAATAATAATGTATTCAATTCACAAGAACCAGCAACTGTTACTAAAGAATTAGAACAAACAAACAACTTATTATTTACAGTACAAATTGGTGTTTACAACAAACAGGTAACTAAAGGCCAGTTAAAAGGTCTTGGGCCAATCTTTAGTGAAAAGTTACCTAACGGCTTGTACCGTTACACGGCAGGTATCTACAACGATCCTGAAAGATTATTGACTGATAAGCGCAAGGTTGCAGATGGTTATGTGCGCGATGCATTTGTAAGTGCATATTTAAATGGCAAACGTATAACATTTGCCGATGGTAAAACCAAAGCAACTGATTCTACAGTTAAATTGGAACCTCAAAATCCTATCATTTTCCCTGCCGGAGTACCTGTAAACAATACTCCCGCGGTCAACACACCGGTTGCAAATACTCCTGTGGTAAACACGCCTATAAACAATACCCCGGCTAATAACACACCTGCGGTTACAAACACCGTGCAACCATTTACAAATGGCGTTACAAGTTATCCTGCAGCCACAGCCGAAAATGGTATTAAGGCCAATGAAGAAGGTGTTAGCTTTAAAGTGCAAATTGGCGCTTATAGCAAACAAATCCCTAACGATGTTGCCGCAAGATTCTCTTCTATTAAAAACTGGCCAATTGAGAATAAACAAGTAAATGGATTATTTATTTATAATGTAGGTAATTTTACTGAGGCTAAATTTGCAAAATCATTAAAAGAGCAGGCAATTGCAGCGGGTATAACCGATGCGTTTATTACTGTTTATAAAGACGGTAAAAAAGTGTATGGTGCCGAAGCTACATCTTTATTAAGCAGGTAAAATGAATTCAATTACTGAAATAAAAGGGATATCGAACCAGGAATTTATTGAAAAATATGCTGTACCGGGAAGCATTGGTCTCGTGGGAGGAACACACATTATTGACAGATCTATCAAAAAATTTCAAAAGAAGATCACTTCGCATGGTAATGATAGTATGTGGTCGCATGCTTTTGTTTTTAATACAATAAGAGAAGATAAAAAGTGGTGGATATTAGAATCTGACCTTGAATTTTACAAAAAACAAACACGCGTTGGTGTGCAGGAAAACCGTGCCGATAAATATTTTGATAAAGGTGCTTATCCTAATATTGCCATATTGAATTTTAATTTGAGCAAAGAAGAGCAGACAAAAATAATTGCAGAAGGATTGAATTTATTAGCCGCTAAAACCGAATACAGTATTCGCGAGATATTTGGTGTTTTAATTTCTTTAGCTAACAAAAAAAGAAGTGAAGAAAATGCTTTAGCACGCGAAAACTCTTTCTTTTGCTCTGCCTTTGTACAGCATTGTTACAATGCTATTAATATCGATCTGGATGAAAATGTTTCTACTAAGCTTTTAACGCCGGAGGAGATCTACGCTACAAAACAAAAATGTTCAATAACAATCTTATTGTAGGAGATTGAACACGGATTTTACAGATTATACTGATAAATACTGATCAAGAAATTAAAAAGGCAAACCATTGGGTTTGCCTTTTTAATTTTATCTGTGTCAGATTTGTTAAATCTGTATCATCAGCGTTCCATCACGCAATCACTTACCGTATTTCTTTTTCATTTCTTCAATATACTTCGCTCTTTCTTCAGGACTCATGGCCATAATTTCCTGCTGTGTTTTCATACCCGCAGGCATGGTAGAT
Source organism: Bacteroidia bacterium (assembly GCA_016787705.1). Taxonomy (GTDB): domain Bacteria; phylum Bacteroidota; class Bacteroidia; order B-17B0; family Aurantibacillaceae; genus Aurantibacillus. The sequence continues at coordinate 123,935 of JAEUTP010000020.1, forward strand.
GAATTGTTGCTTTCTGATTTTTTATAATCAGCCGGAATTTCAAAATCAGATTTAGAGAAATTTTTCTTTTCCATTTTTACCAATTCCATCGTCAATTCCCCATCTCTTTCATTTTTATATACTGTTTTAACCGGAAAGCCTTCGCAACCCGCATCTTTTAAGGCCTGGTAACGTTTATGCGATCCCATTTTTTCATTAGAGTTCATTGCTTCGGCATACTTTGCATAATCAGGAAAATCTTTTGTATTCCATATATCATGTGTTTCTTTACCCTGTGTAACCAGCGCGTGTATGCATTTGTAACCATTTACTTTTTCTTCCCCTATTTTTTTTACGGTATAGATGTTGTTATCCGTGGCTTCTTTTGCTTCCGTTTTTTTACGCTCGGTGTATGTTTTGTTAGCTTCGTTCAATGTATAGGTAACATCGGGGTTGTCTTTTTTCATCAAGGTGGTCATTTGAATACCGCCACCGGGCATTTGCGGCACAACCATATTCATGTTGGCTTTTGAGCCATACTCTGAATGTTTAACAACAAAGGTTCCGGTTGGGCCTTTTGTAGAGGTCATTTTAAATTCAAGCTGCGCGCCGCTTTGTGCAAATGACGCTGCACTTATTAATAAAGCTACTGAATTGAAAAAAAGTTTTTTCATGATAGAGATTTTAAGTTTTAATTAAAATTAAGTATTCTCAATCTAAAATCAAATTTGCGGGATGGAACACAGATTAAACAGATAGTGCGGGTTTTCACGGAAAACAAAAAAGGCAAACCCATTGAGTTTGCCTTTTTTAATCGATGTTAAATCAGCTTGATCTGCGTTCCATCGCTTAAATTAATTCAACACTTCTTTTAATAAAGTTAGTCAAGCTTTCGCCTTTTAATAAACCTTGTGATAGCAAAGCCAGATCTGTAGCTTGTTTTGCCAAATTTGTTTGTTTAGCTGCATCTTTTTCATCCAGTATTTTTGTGATCAATGGATGATTTGAATTAACAATAAGGTTGTACATATCAGGCATATTACCATAAAAGCCCATTGAACCGCCACCTAATTGATTCATATCTTTCATACGGCGCATAAACTCAGGGCGTGTAATGATCATCGGCGCGTCTTTCTCACTTAAATTCTCGAAGGTTACATTAAACTGTTCTTTGCTTACTGTGCCTTCTATAATTGGTTGTAATTGTTTTTGTTGCTCTTCGGTAATTTTGCTTACAGTGTTTTCATCTTTTTTAATTAGCTTATCTACCGTATCAGCATCTACGCGCACAAAAGAAATATCTTTTAATTTACTTTCTAGCTGATTAATGTAATGAGGGTCTAACATGGTCTCCATCAGCAACACCTCATATCCCCTGCTCTTTGCTGCATCAATGTAAGCGTGCTGTTCCAGGATGTTTGTTGCATATAAATACACGAGCTTATTGTTCTTATCTGTTTGAATTGGTTTTACTAAATTTTCAAATTCTTCAAAGGTGTGATACTTATTTTCAGTTGTTTTTAGTAATGCAAATTTCACGGCTTTTTCATAGAATTTTTCATCACTGATCATACCGTATTGAACAAAAATTTTAATATCGTCCCATTTCTTCTCAAATTCGGCGCGGTCTTTTTTAAAGATCTCTTCCAGTTTATCTGCTACTTTTTTAGTGATGTGACTCGATATCTTTTTTACATTTCCATCAGCTTGTAAATAACTACGACTAACATTTAACGGAATGTCCGGGCTATCAATAACGCCACGCAGTAAGGTTAAAAAATCAGGAACAATGTTCTCAACATTATCTGTAACAAAAACCTGGTTGCTGTATAATTGTATCCGATCTTTTGGCATTTCTAATTTATTAGAAAGCTTAGGAAAGTATAAAATACCGGTTAAATTAAATGGATAATCTACATTTAAATGAATATTGAACAAAGGTTCTTCAAATTGCATTGGATACAACTCGTGATAAAAAGATTTATAATCTTCTTCTTTCAAATCACTTGGTTTTTTAGTCCATGCCGGCGCCGGATTGTTAATGATATTATCAACTTCTATTTCAATATCCTTCACATCCTCTTCTTTTTCGCCCTCTTTTAATTCAGGTTTTATCCTGTCTTTTTTTGTACCAAATTTTATTTCAACCGGTAAAAATTTACAGTACTTTGTTAAAAGACCTTCAATTTTGTGATCATCTAAAAACTCTTCGCAATCATCGGCAATGTGTAAAACAATATCTGTACCACGTTGTGTTTTAGTTGTATCTTCAATATTATATTCAGGACTTCCATCACATTCCCAACGCACTGCTTTAGCGCCTTCTTTGTGTGACAAAGAAAAGATCTCAACCCTTTTTGCTACCATAAATGCAGAGTAAAAACCTAAGCCAAAATGACCTATTACTACATTTTTATCTACCTTATCTTTGTATTTATTTACAAATTCTTCTGCCCCACTAAAGGCAATTTGCGCAATGTATTTTTCAATTTCATCAGCTGTCATACCAATACCTTTATCTTTTATGGTAATGGTTTTTGCTGCCTTATCAACTACAACTTCTATTTTAGTATCTCCAAGGTCTCCTTTTACCTCCCCCATGCTGGCAAGCGCTTTCAGTTTTTTGGTAGCATCCACTGCATTGCTTACCAACTCGCGCAAAAATATCTCGTTATCACTGTAAAGGAATTTTTTAATGATCGGGAAAATGTTTTCTGTTTGTACGTTAATCTTTCCTGTTGTTGTACTCATCTTTCTTCTATTTTTAGTTGTAATTCTTCTAATTGCAAAGATAATACCAACGTTAAAAAAATGACAAATTGACAATCAATTAACCACTAAGGCATTAAAAGCACAAAGCTACTCTAATTAAATTGAGCTTACTTTGACTTTATGGCAATAAAAAATCCCCTTAAGAATTACCTGAGGGGATCTTTAAAAATGGGGGCTTTTAATTATTTTCCGGCTTTTAATTTTTCATTCATTTCTTTTCCTTTAGCTTCATTACCCGTCATTAAATATAACTTTCGTAATGCGCCCATAGTTGCTTTATCATCAGGCTTAACTGTTAAAGCCTGTTCTAATAAAGGAATAGCTTTTTTATAATATTCCTGGCTTTTTGTCTCTAATTCTTTGCCTTTTTTTGCAGCTTCAGCTATAGTTAAGCCAGAAGCTTTATTTTGTAAAAAACCGCCATAATTATTGTACATAGCGCCTAAATTAAATAACGAATTATATAACAATTCATTAGATGGTTTTAATTCTGCAGCTTTTGAATAATTAGTTTCTGCATTTTTAAACAGCTCTTCAAAATCTGCCGGTTTATCAATGTCTTTACCTGTTGTTTTATCTTTTGGATTAGCCATATTATCATAAATAGTACCAGCCACTAAAAAGAATAAAGCATTATTAGGATCTTTTTCGCTTGCTGCTTTTAAATTTGCCAAAGCCTCTTGTTGTTTACCTTTAGCAAGAAATTGATTTGTTTCATTATTCAATAAACCCATGTCATTTGGAAATGCAGTTCGGCCTTTTTTCAAAATATCCATTGCAGCAGATGAGTCTCCTTTAGAAATGTATGCATTGAACATGGATTCATAATTGTAAGGAGAAGCAATTTTACTATCGATCATTTTTTTATTGTAATCAAGGATCTTGGTAGTGTTTTTTGCTTTACCCGCAGATACTGCTGCATTATAAAAATTAGCAGTATCTTTTACTTTATACAATAAGGTATTCATAAAACCTGTTTTGTAAAAATAATCAGCAGCTTCATCATACTTTTTTGCTTTGTATTTTCCGCTGGCAATATTGCCTGATTCCATTTTTAATTGCATTGCAACAGAAACCAGTTTTATATCATCTTCACCAAGCATTGAAGTTCCTTTTGTAAGTCCGTCTTTAATGGTTTCCATATATTTTGGATCTAACTCCTGGATCTTATTTAATTCTTCTGCTGCTGCTTCAAAATCAGTTAATGAAGTATTACCATAAGCCAACATGGCTCTTTCATTTTTATCGGGCGTTGTTGCTTCCAGCTTTTTTAACTCCTGAGCTAAATTATACTGGTATTGCGCATAGCTGATACGTGCTTTATATGCATGGGTCTTAGCCTGGTTCTTTGTTTCTTCATTTGCTAAAGCAAGATCAATGGCTTCTTTAGCTTTATTTAGATACACAAGGTCCGGTTTTCCATCTTTTACGGTTGTTTCGTAATCATTAAGCGATCTCCAGGCGGTTTGAACTTTAGATTTTTGTGCAAGTCCAAAAAATGGAATGATGGCTACAGTTAATATTGATATTTTTTTCATAGATAGTCTTTTTGTTTAGACGTTTAATTTTTCAATTTACATACCAAATTTTGGTATTTAACATTTTTTACTCTTTTACATCTGTTGGCGCATCCGTTTCGCCCGTTGGTGTTTCATTTTCACCTCCGGTTGAATCTGCTTGTTCGTTAAGATTAATATCTGTTTCGTTAACTGCGCTTTCACTTCCTTCTTCATCTTCATGATCAACTTTTGTTACTGCGGCTATCTCATCGGTTTCAGAAATATTAATTAAACGAACGCCTTGTGTTGCTCTTCCCATTACACGAAGTGTGCTAACATTTAAACGAATGGTAATACCATTTTTAGTAATGATCATTAGATCGTTTGCATCTGTTACAGATTTGATACCAACTAAGTTTCCTGTTTTATCAGTGATATTAATTGTTTTTACACCTTTACCGCCACGGTTGGTAACACGATATTCTTCAATATCCGAACGTTTACCATAACCTTTTTCAGACACTACTAAAACGTTCGCATTCATATCATCTATACAGATCATACCAATTACTTCGTTATTTCCACCTTCTTCATCGTTAAGATCAATTCCAATTACACCGCTGGCGTTTCTACCCATTGGTCTAACTTTCTCTTCGTTAAAACGACAAACTTTACCTAATTTGGTGGCAAGCATGATCTCGTTTTTACCGTTGGTTAAAGCAGCTTCCAATAAAATATCTCCTTCTCTTATGGTAATTGCGTTAATACCATTAGCACGTGGACGAGTATAAGCCTCTAACGTTGTTTTTTTAATAATACCGTTTTTAGTTGCTAATACAATGAAATTATTGTTGATGTAATTTTCATCACTTAAGCTGGTAACATTAATAAATGCTTTTACTTTATCATCAGGCGCAATGCTTATTAGGTTTTGCAACGCACGGCCTTTGCTCGTTTTTGTTCCTTCAGGCACTTCGTATGCACGCAACCAATAGCACTGCCCTTTTTCGGTAAACAACAATAAATAATTGTGAGTGCTGGCAATGAACATATGCTCAATAAAATCTTCATCACGGGTATTAGAGCCTTTGCTTCCTTTACCACCACGGCCTTGTGCACGGTACTCATCTAAATTTGTACGTTTCATGTAGCCCATGTGAGAAATTGTAATTACTACATTTTCGTCGGCTATCATATCTTCTACTTTTAGATCATCTCCTGCGTATACAATATCCGTACGGCGCTCATCACCATATTTATCGCGTATCTCAATTAATTCATCTTTAATAATTGTGTAACGTAATGCTTCATTATTTAAGATATCATTTAAATGAGCAATGGTTTTCATTAACTCTTCATATTCTGCTTTTATCTTATCGCGTTCAAGACCTGTTAAAGTTCTTAAACGCATATCAAGAATAGCTCGTGCCTGAATTTCAGATAAACTATATCTGCCCATTAATTCATCGCGGGCAATATCAGGGCTTTCGCTTTCGCGAATAATTTTAATTACTTCATCTAAATGATCAATAGCAATTAATAAACCTTGTAAAATGTGAGCTCGTTTTTCTGCCTGTGCTAATTCATATTTTGTACGACGCACCACTACTTCATGCCTATGCTCAACAAAATGATGGATCATATCCTTAAGATTTAACATCTCAGGACGGCCTTTTACCAATACAACGTTATTGATTGAGAATGAAGTTTGTAGCGCTGAAAACTTATATAAGTTATTTAACACTACGTTAGATATTGCATCACTACGCAATTCATAAACAATACGCATACCTTCACGACTGCTCTCATCACGAATCTCGCTAATACCTTCAATTTTTTTCTCGTTACATAGTTCCCACTGGCGTTTGATCATTTCTGCTTTATTGATCTGGTAAGGAATTTCTGTAACAACAATTCTTTCACGGTTACCTACAGGTTCAATATTTGCTTTGGCGCGCATAACAACGCGGCCTCTACCTGTATGAAAAGCTTCTTTTACACCTTCGTAACCATAAATAGTTCCGCCCGTAGGAAAATCAGGAGCTTTAATGTGTTTCATTAAACCGTCAATATCTATTTCGCGGTTATCAATATATGCTAAAGTGGCATTGATACTTTCGGTTAAATTGTGTGGTGCCATATTGGTGGCCATACCCACTGCAATTCCGGAAGCACCGTTCATTAGTAAGTTTGGTATACGCGTAGGAAGAACAGTAGGCTCCGTTAGCGAATCATCAAAGTTGGGACGAAAATCCACAGTATCTTTTTCAATATCTGCCAACATTTCCTCGGTAATTTTGCGAAAACGTACCTCAGTATAACGCATAGCAGCTGGCGGATCACCATCTACCGAACCAAAATTACCCTGCCCGTCAACCAACATATAACGCAAGCTCCAATCCTGCGCCATACGCACCATTGTGTCATAAACGCTGGCATCTCCATGAGGGTGATACTTACCTAAAACCTCACCAACAATACGTGCCGATTTTTTGTACGGACGGTTGTGTAATACGCCAAGATCCAACATTCCGTATAAAACCCTTCTGTGAACGGGTTTCAAACCATCACGTACATCAGGTAAAGCACGCGATACAATAACCGACATCGAATAATCGATGTAAGCCGTTTTCATTTCATCTTCAATATTAATCGGAATAATTTTTTCTCCGTCTGCCATATTCTATCTTGTTTAAATTTTATTTTTTTGCCTGTAAGTGCTCTTTTGTCAGTAAGCTTTAAACGAAACTATCGTTAAAAAATTACGTACAGAAAAAAGTACTTTGAACCCATGAAAGTACCGAAAAATCAACAATTACAGCTAAAACTTATCAACAAAAATTTTGTTAAAAAAACCACTTATAAAAATTTATCAAACCGATTATTATAGCCTATTTTTGAGTTTGGCATTATATATGTAAATTCACTTATTAAAAAGGAATATTTATGGAAGCAAAATTTTCGCCCAGGGTAAAAGATGTTATTACCTATAGCCGTGAAGAGGCTTTAAGATTAGGGCACGATTATATTGGATTAGAGCACCTGATGCTTGGTATGATTAGAGAAGGAGATGGCGTAGGAATGCGCTTATTAAAAAATTTAGGTGTTGATGTAACTGAACTTCGCAGAAACATTGAGCAAAACCTTACCCCTGGTTTACGCAAATCTAATAACCTGGCAAATATACCATTGGTAAAACAAGCCGAAAAGACTTTAAAACTAACATATTTAGAAGCGAAGACATTTAAGTCGATACAAATTGGTACAGAGCATTTATTGTTATGTATTTTAAAAGATAATGATAATGTAGTTACTAAAACTCTTTTAAGATCAGGTGTTGATTATGATGCCGTACGTGCAGAATTAGAAGGCTTTTTAGATAACCCGGGCAAAATAGAGAACTCTGCTGCCGGCGGAGATGAAGATGAAGGTGAAGAATCAAACTTTGGTGGTGCAAGCAATGCAGGTAACCAAAAGAAACAGGGTGAAAGTAAATCAAAAACTCCCGTGCTTGACAATTTTGGCAGAGACCTTACAAAAATGGCAGAGGATGGAAAATTAGATCCTGTTGTTGGCCGCGAAAAAGAAATTGAACGTGTATCACAAATATTATCTCGCCGTAAAAAGAACAACCCTATTTTAATTGGTGAGCCCGGCGTGGGTAAATCAAGTATTGCCGAAGGCTTAGCATTACGTATTGTTCAACGCAAAGTAAGCCGTGTATTATTTGGTAAACGTGTTGTTACTTTAGATCTTGCTTCTTTAGTGGCCGGTACAAAATACCGTGGCCAGTTTGAAGAGCGTATGAAAGCGGTGATGAACGAATTGGAAAAATCGCCTGATGTTATTTTATTCATTGATGAGATCCATACTATTATTGGTGCCGGTGGTGCAAGCGGAAGCTTAGATGCCAGCAACATGTTTAAACCTGCTTTAGCGCGTGGCGAGATACAATGTATTGGTGCAACAACTTTAGATGAATATCGTCAGTATATTGAAAAAGACGGAGCTTTGGAGCGTCGTTTTCAAAAAGTATTAATTGAACCTGCTACGCCGGATGAAACATTGCAGATCTTAAATAACATTAAAGCAAAATACGAAGATCATCACAATGTTACTTACACCGAAGAAGCTTTAAAAGCCTGTGTACAGTTAACAGCAAGATATATAACGGATCGCCACTTGCCAGATAAAGCCATTGATGCTTTAGATGAGGCCGGAAGCCGCGTTCATATTACTAATATAAACGTTCCTGAAAATATTTTAGAGATCGAGAAAAAGATAGAAGATATTAAAGAACTAAAAAATCAGGTAGTTCGTTCTCAAAAATACGAAGAAGCTGCTCGTTTGCGTGATACGGAAAAACAATTGCAAACAGAATTAGAAACTGCAAAAAAAGCCTGGGAAGAAGAAACCAAGCAAAACAGAATTTTAGTTACTGAAGATAATGTTGCCGAAGTAGTAAGCATGATGAGTGGTGTACCAGTTCAACGTGTTAACCAAAACGAAGGTGATAAACTGGTGAAGATGAACGACCTCTTAACTGGCAAAGTTATTGGTCAGGATAAAGCTGTAGCAAAAGTTGTAAAAGCCATTCAACGTAACCGCGCTGGTTTAAAAGATCCTAACAAACCAATTGGTTCATTTATATTTTTAGGTCCTACAGGTGTTGGTAAAACACAATTGGCAAAAATATTAGCAAGACATCTATTTGATAATGACGATGCATTAATTCGCATTGACATGAGTGAATATATGGAAAAATTTGCTGTAACACGCTTAATTGGAGCTCCTCCGGGATATGTTGGTTATGAAGAAGGTGGTCAATTAACTGAAAAAGTTCGCCGTCGTCCTTACTCTGTTGTTTTATTAGATGAAATCGAAAAAGCGCATCCTGATGTATTCAACATGTTATTACAGGTGTTGGATGACGGTATGTTAACCGACAGCTTAGGCCGTAAGATCGATTTTAAGAACACTATTATTATCATGACCTCTAACATTGGTGCACGCCAGTTAAAAGATTTTGGCACTGGTGTTGGTTTTGGTACATCTGCAAGAAAAGAAGGTGAAGATGATGCTGTAAAAGGTGTTATTGAAAACGCATTGAAAAAAGCATTTGCTCCTGAATTCTTAAACCGTATTGATGATGTGGTAATGTTTAACTCTCTTGAAAAAGCAGATATTCATAAAATTATTGATATTGAATTAGCTCATTTATTTGGAAGAGTTAGCGGTTTAGGTTACAATATTAAAATAACCGATGCTACAAAAGATTATATTGTTGAAAAAGGTTACGATGCCAATTATGGTGCAAGGCCTTTAAAACGTGCCATTCAAAAGTACTTGGAAGATCCTATGGCAGAAGAGATCATTAAAAGCAATTTAGCTGAAGGCGATGAAATTGAAGTAGATTATAATAAAGAAAAAGATGAAGTGGTTGTATCTACTCACAAGCCTAAAGCTAAAAAAGGTAAGAAAGAAGATAAAGCATAAGGAATTTTAAATTATAGATGCTAAATTTAAATTAAAAAGCCCTGACAGAAATGTTGGGTTTTTTTGTTTGGTCCTACTCCTCAATCGCTCCGAAGGATTTGTAATCTTGCAAAACATAAAGAAGCAAAAATTGTTTTATTGACCTGCTATATACTTAATGGTTATAAATCCATTGGGGCGGGGACTCAAATACAATAAATAAAAAATAAGATTAATTTAGAGAACTATTTAAGTTATTTATCTTAAACTTTTCGTTTCGAAACATTTCATTATATGAATTAATCAGCGCTTGAGGTATAAATGGAAGATTATTAAAATTTGTTTCTTCTAATTTAAAATAAATTACATAATCTCTTATCATCATTGCAATAAATACTTTTGATAATTGTAATGCCTTTTTAGTGTTAAATTCCTGCATATTTTCAATATACATAGAACTAAATTGAAAAACAGAAACATTTGAAGGATGCGTTGCTAAAAATAATTGAGAATATTGATTTTCAAGCATTTTATTTGCTCCTGCGTTGGTCATCATTTCATGCCAAGCTATTTTGTAGGCTTTTTTACCTTCGATCTTAATTTGCCAATCTTTTTTATTAATGCAATCTTGAATGTTTTTTTGAGATTGTTCTTCTAGTTCTTTATAACATTCATTATTGCTGATCAATTCATTTAATTCTTGTATTTCAATCGCTTCATTAGCCTTTTTCTTTATTGCCCATTCCGAATCAGCCCTAAAACGCTGTCTATAATTCAAGCCACTTAAAACCCATAGATAGTACTTTAATTTAAGTTCGCTTTCTGTTTTTGATTGAATATAAATGTTATTAAAATTGCAAAAAGCTTCATATTGTGCTCTTACAATATTATACATTCCAAATGGATCATAGGTATTCTTTAAAGAAGACCCATCTATATCGTTCACATAGTTTATGGATTTCGCAAGTTCTTGAAGTGATAAAGATTTTAATATTGACATTTGAAATAAAATATTTCCGTCATGATCATAAGCTGACAGCTTATTTCCAGTTTGTCCGTGTTTAAAAAAAACAGAAAACCCTACATCAGAAATTAATTTATGACTTTCAGCCATTACCTTTAAGTCTTTTGAACCTAAAAGCCTAGAAAACTCAGTTCTGTAAAATATTTTCTCTTCCGGCTTTAGTATCATAATTTATCTTCTTTTTCCTAACAAAAGAGAGCCTTACAGCTCTCTTTAATTTTTAATCTATAATTTCTAATTTAAAATTACCTATTCAGCGTAACATGCCCTGTATACGTTTTTACTTTGCTTTGAGGGTAAGCAACAACGATCTTCCAAACATAGGCATCCTGCTTACATTCTTTACCCTGGAATGTACCATCCCACCCGCCTGAGAATTCATTACTGTCGTAAAGTTTTTGTCCCCAACGGTCAAATATCTGCATATTAAATTGTGCAAAGCCTTTGCCTTTTGGCTGGAAGATCTCGTTAATACCATCACCATTTGGTGTAAACGAATTTGGTACAAACAAGGCCTGGTCTTCTGCAACATTTACTACTTTAATAACCGTATCAGAACATCCCCATTTATTTTTCACGATCAATGCAACCGGGTAATCGCCTGCATTCTCAAACATATAAAATGTATTTTCATTAAAGCTTATAAAGCCGTTATTATTAACAAAATGCCAGCTCCAGCCAACCTGGTTGCTGCCTCCGGATGTATTTGTAAAAATAACATTATCAATACTCTCAATTGGTTTTAAAGGTGAGAATTCAAAATCAGCTCTTGGCGAAGCGTAAGCGCTAATTGCAAATGTTGCGGTATTAGAACAACCGTTAGCATCTGTAAAGCTTGCTTTTACAGGGTAATTACCGGCCTGTGTAAAACAATAATTTAAAACCGGTGCTACAAATGTTTGATTATTTAATTGCCAGTTAGTATTCACAATTGGTGCCCCGGTGGAGTTAACAGTAAAATTAGCGCAGAAAGGCACACAGGCTGCTTTACCATCGCTTACTAAAACACCTGTTGGTAAAGGATCAATATTTACAACCGCGCTCACAGAGCCTGTACAACCGCCATTATTACTTACACTTAAAACATACACCCCTGCCTGGTTCATGGTAATTGCATTAAAGGTGGTATTTGCCTGGTTTGATAAAAAACCGTTTGGTCCCGACCATTGGTATATCTGGAACCCCGGTGAACCTTGTAAGCTTACTGTACCGTTTAAACAGGTTTTACTTGTTACTGTAATTGTTGGTACCGGCAAAGGGTTGGCAATTATATTGGCAACAGTAACACTTGTACACGTGTTGGCTGCAGTAACCACAACAGTGTAATTTCCTGTGGTGTTATTGTTTACAACCGGTATGGTTGGGTTTTGTAATGAAGAGGTAAAGCCGTTTGGCCCGCTCCATGAATAACCGGTTCCACCATTGGCGGTTAAGTTAGCGGGTTGACCAAAACAAACCGAAGCGCCGTTTGCAAGGGCTGCAGGGTTGGCAAGAACATTTACTACCGTAGTTGCGGTAGCCTGGCAACCGTTAGCACCGGTTACCGTAACAATATAATTACCTGAATGTGTATTTAAGGCATTTGTAATAGTTGGGTTTTGAACTGCACTGGTAAAGCCTAACGGACCTGTCCACGAGTAACTGGTACCACCGTTACCAGATAATATTAAATTATTGGTTTCGCAGATGGGTGCATTGTTAGCTGCAGCAGGTGTTGGCAATGTATTAATTGTAACCGCCTGTGTAGTGCTGGCTGTGCAGGTTCCTACAGATGCAACAAGCGTATATGTTCCGCTGGCTGCAGGTGTTACGTTATTAATATTAGGGTTTTGAACTGCGCTGGTAAAGCCATTTGGTCCTGTCCATGTATAACCCGAAGCACCACTGCCCTGTAAATTCAATGTTCCGCCTACACAAGGTGTATTGGTAACAATAATTGGTGTTGGAAGCGGCAATACCGCAACCGTTGAGATGGCAGAATTTGTACAACCCTGTGCACTGGTCACCACAACTGTATAAGGCCCGGCCATAGCGCCTGTTGCATTAGCAATAGCCGGGTTCTGAACAGCAGACGTAAATCCGTTCGGCCCTGTCCATGAATAACCCGTACCTCCGTTCGCAGCTAAATTAATTGTTGTTCCCAAACAAACCGTTGGATTATTTAATGCTGCAATTACAGGTAAAGGATTTATAGTAACGTTGGTAGTAATTGTATTTGTACAGCCATTTGCATTGGTAACAGTTAATGTATATACACCTGCATTGGTTGTTTGAGCTACTGCTATTGATGGGTTTTGTGAAGCTGAAGTATATCCTCCAGGGCCGCTCCATACATAACCTGTACCACCATTTCCTGTAAAGTTAATTGCTTGACCAACACATACCGGACTGTTACTGTTTGCCAGCGGAACTGGTAAAGCGTTAATAGTTATCGAACTGGTTGTAGTTGCAGTACAAGAGCCTGCTGTTACCACCAATGTATAAACACCGTTTGCTGCTGCCGTTACATTTGTAATGGTAGGATTTGTTGCGGCAGAATTAAAACCGTTAGGTCCGGTTAAAGCAATAGTACCGCCACTTGCCGTAAAGGTTAAAGCACCTCCTAAACAAACAGGTGAATTACTGTTTAAAACTGCTGTTGGCAATGCTACTGCCGTTACACTTGCATTTGCACTTGCTGTACAACCTGCAGCAGATGTTACTGTTACCGTATAAATACCGTTCATAACAGCTGTTGCACCTGTAATAACAGGGTTTTGAACTGCTGAAGTAAAACCGGATGGTCCGCTCCAGGCATAAGCTGTACCACCATTTGAAGTTAAATTAATATTTGAGCCCAGGCAGGCTGTTGGACTATTGGTAACAATTACCGGCAATGGATTAATAACCAGATTGGTTGTAGTTGAGTTTTTACAACCTGCCACACTTGTAACCGAAAGTGTATAAACACCTGCATTGGTTGATTGCGCAGTGGCAATAACAGGATTTTGAGCTGTAGATGAATATGATCCCGGACCTGTCCATGTATAAGTTGTGCCGCCTGCCCCTGTAAAATTAATTGGCTGTCCAACGCAAACCGGACTATTACTGTTTGCCAACGGAACAGGTAAAGCATTTATAGTTACAGGGAGTGTTGTTGAAGATGTACATGTTCCTGCACTCACAATTAAAGTATACGTTCCGTTTGCCAAAGCTGTTACATTTGGAATGGTTGGATTAGTTGCGGCAGAGGCAAAACCGTTAGGTCCGGTTAAATTAATTGTACCGCCACCAGCTGTAAAGCTCAAAGTAGAACCTACACAAACGGGCGAGTTACTTGTAAGAGTAGCTGTTGGTGTATTTACAACCGTTACGCTTGAATTGGCCGTTGCCGTGCAACCTGCAACTGTTGTTACCGTAACTGTATAAACACCGTTCATAGCGGCTGTTGCGCCTGCAATAACAGGGTTTTGAACTGCTGATGTAAAACCAGCCGGACCGCTCCACGAATAACCTGTACCACCTGTTGCCGTTAAATTAATGTTTGAACCAAGACACGCCGTTGGACTATTGGTAACAATTACAGGTAAAGGATTAACTGTAATGGTTGCAATGGTTGTATTTGTACAACCACTGGCACTGGTGCCTGTTAAAGTATAAGTTGTTGTTATAGTTGGAAAAAAAGGTACGCCGTTTGTAATACCACCCGACCATGTATATGTAGAAGCACCAACACCGTTTAAAGTTGTTGATCCGCCCAAACAAACAGAAGAGTTAGTTGCCGTTGCGGAGATCGTTGGTGATACACCCGTTGTAACCACAAAACTACAAGAACCTGTATTTCCCGAAACATCGGTAGCAATATATGTTACTGTTGTATTACCAACGTTAAAAGTTGAACCGCTGGCATTATTGCTACCCGAACCTGTAGTGGCTCCGGAAAATGAATACGTAACGGCAGGTGTTGGACAATTATCTAAAACCGAAACAGGTGCAATACCGTTTACTACCGAATTACACTGACTCACATTTGCTGGGCAGGTAATTGTTGGAGATGTAACATCTTTTACCGTTACAGAAAACGAACAGTTTGTTGTATTACCAAAAGAATCTCCGGCAGTATAGGTTTGTACGGTTGTTCCAACCGGAAAACTTGAATTGCTCACTAAACCTGCTGTAAGAACAGGAACCACTGTACTTGTTCCCCATGAAAAAACCACCTGGCCATGACCAGGATTAATACCTGTTGTACCCGATTGGCATGTACCTGCATTAAATGAAGCGCCACCGCCACCATTTCCACCACCAGGACCAACGTGCCCGCCACTACCACCACCTGAATAACCGCCGCCGCCGCCGCCAACAACGTATGCCGAACCTTGTCCGCCACCACCATAACCGCCACGCGCAAAACTCCATGCAGCTACAAATCCTCCGGCACCACCACCAATAAAGCTAATACCTCCGGAGCCTACAGCCCATCCATCAGTACCATTAGTATTTAACCCACCACCGGCACCCGATTGAAAAGGAGGGCCACCAACGCTTCCACCATTACCACCTGTACCTCCGGCTCCACCACCGGCCCCACCGGCTCCACCTGTTGTTGTAATATTTCCATGTCTTGTAGTAGTTGATGTGGTTGCGCAGCTGCCACCACCCCCACCGGCAATAATAAGAGGAACGTTGGCTGTTGTAGTTACAAACGAACCGCCACCACCACCATTACCACCACCGGTGTTCAATGAAGGGCGCTCGCCAACCAAAACTTTTAAATTTTGTCCCGGCGTAACGGCAAAGGTACCACGTAAACCGGCACCAAGACCGGGCGTGTAGGTTGAACTGGGATGCCAGCCACCTTCGGCACCTTTACATAAAATGTTGATAGATGTTATTCCGGCAGGTACAACAAAAGTTTGCATGGTGCCCGTATAATTAAATGTTTGTGTACTTGAAGTACAATTTGAACAATTTACAGTTGGTGTTGTATATGCCACAACGGCATTACAGGCATTAGCTGCAGCGTTAACAGTAACACTGGGCGGACATGTCATTGTTAAACATTGAGCGTCTGTGTTTTTTATATTGAAAAAAAACAGTGTTACCGTAAGGCTAAATAAAACTTTTTTCATGTAGATTAAATGATATATAAATTTAGTTTAACCTTTCAAAACACCCTTATTTTTCAATAAGTAGAAAGCAGGCTTCACTCATTAAAAGATGTCTAAACTTTTAGTATAAATGCCAGTAAAAACAAATTGTTAATATTGTGTTCATTCATTTTTTATGCTAATTTTTCGTACCTTTGCTTCTTAAATTTTTTATTCATGAATCCATTCGAATCACCAGATCTTCTTGAACAGGAAATAATTGAAGTTGTTTTAAAAGAGGAAGCAGTAAAAGCGCTCATACTTTATAATGACGATGTGAATACATTTGAATTTGTAACTGAATCGCTGATCAAAATTTGTAAGCATGATGCGATTCAGGCCGAACAATGCACCTACTTGGTACATTATACCGGCAAATGTGTTGTAAAAAATGGAACCTTTAAAAAATTAAAACCCCTTTGCGAAGCCTTATTAGAAAGAGGTTTATCTGCACAAATTGAAAATTAAAAAACTTTGCTGGTATAAAAATTGCATATACCGTATAAACTAAATTTATATGAAGAAAATAATTATTTCTGCATTTATTGTTTGTTCTTTATTTACATCGTGTCATAAAAATGCCGTAACCGGAAAACGAGCGTTTACATTGTTACCTGAAAGTGAAATGATGGCCATGAGCTTTACCGAATATGATAAATTTTTGGCTGAACATCCACCTTTACCCGATACGGATGAACGTGTGCAAATGGTAAAACGAAGCGGATCAAGAATTCAAAAAGCTGTAGAAAAATTTTACGCAGATAAAGGATTATCAAAAGAATTACAAGGCTTTAACTGGACGTTTAATGTTGTTGATGAAAATACTGTTAATGCCTGGTGTATGCCCGGCGGTAAAGTAGTTGTATATACAGGTATTTTGCCCGTAACGCAAACCGAAGAAGCTTTAGCCGTTGTTATGGGACACGAAATTGCCCATGCTGTTGCGCGCCACGGTAATCAACGTATGAGCCAGGGTATATTAGTGCAAACAGGTGGCGCTGTTTTATCCGTTGCACTATCACAAAAACCAGCCGTAACACAACAATTATTTATGCAATCTTTTGGTGTTGCTTCTACATTGGGAACTTTAAAATATAGCAGAAGTCACGAAACAGAAGCTGATAAAATGGGTTTAATATTTGCCGCCATGGCAGGTTATAATCCAGAGGTAGCAGTAGATTTTTGGACAAGGATGTCGCAGGGCGGCGGACAAAAACCACCTGAGTTATTAAGTACCCATCCAAGTGATGAAACACGTATAAAAGATCTGAAAGCGTTTATGCCGGAGGCTAAGAAATATTATAAGCCACAATAACATGTCTTAATTCTATGTAAGCAAACTAAGTTTAGTAAGAAAAATAAAACTATGTTTCTAATTGGTTAAATTCTTAAACGAGTATGTTTTCGCTAATGACGCAACTCATATTTCCTTCTTCATCAAAATCGCCAACAGTAATACTTACAGGTGTATTGCATAAGTTAATATCAAAAGGAAATTTAACTTTCACGTAATTTTGTGTGAAACCATACATAAATCCGTTTTTATTTTCATGTTCAAAAATAACAGTTGATGTTTTACCTTTTTGTTTCTCATAAAAGGCACGTAATTTTTTTGCAGATAAAATGCGCAGCATTTTATTACGACGTTTGCGCTCTGCCATCGGAACCGGATTTTGCATTAAGATAGCTTCGGTATTATTTCGCTCACTATAGGTAAATACATGCAAATATGAAATATCCAAGGCATTGATAAAATTGTAAGTTTCTAAAAACTCTTCTTCCGTTTCTCCCGGAAAACCAACAATTACATCTACCCCAATACAACAATCGGGCATCAGGCCTTTAATTTTCGCAACCCTGTCAGAGTATAATTCGCGCTGGTAACGGCGTTTCATACGCTTTAAAACAGCATTACTTCCACTTTGCAGCGGAATATGAAAATGAGGTACAAATAAATTAGAAACAGAAACAAATTCAATTATTTCGTCTTTTAATAAATTAGGTTCAATAGAAGAAATACGAAAACGCTCAATACCCTTTACATTATCTAATTCCTTAACAAGATCTAAAAAAGTATATTCTTTTCTTTTCTTAACATCACCATCAATAGTTTGTCCGTAACCAAAATCACCGATGTTTACACCTGTTAAAACAATTTCTTTTACACCGCTTGCTGCTATTTTATTGGCATTGGCAATTACATTCTCAACAGTATCGCTCCTGCTCTTTCCTCTTGCTAAAGGTATGGTGCAAAAGGTACAGCTGTAATCACAACCATCCTGCACTTTTAAGAACGAGCGGGTTCTGTCGCCAACGCTATAAGCATCCACAAAAAAATCGGCTTCAGATATTTCGCAATTATGAATTTGTGTATGTGTACTTTTTCCTGAAAAATTTATATAATTCAGCAATTTAAATTTTTCAGTTGCACCTAAAACAACATCTACGCCTTCAATTTTAGAGATCTCTTCCGGTTTTAATTGTGCGTAACAACCTACAACAGCTACAAAAGCTTCAGGATTTTTAGAAAGGGCATTCTTTACAATAGATCTACATTCCTTATCTGCATTTTCAGTAACCGAACAGGTGTTTATCACATAAACATCTGCAGCCTCAGAAAAATCCTTTTTTATAAACCCTTTTTCAAAAAACAAACGGGCAATAGTAGATGTTTCCGAAAAATTCAGTTTACATCCTAAAGTATGAAAAGCTACCGTTTTATTATCGAAAGACATGGGTGCAAAAATACTAAATTTATCACTAAATACTTCCAACATCTTTGGTATAAAGCTATTATCAACCAAAAAAGATATGATGACATAAACAAAAACTCGTGTTTTTATAGTAAATTTGTTCTTTATCTTAATTATGGAATTAACAGCTTTAACAGCCATATCACCTATTGATGGTCGCTATAGAAAAACTACCGAACCGTTAGACGTTTATTTTTCTGAATTTGGTTTAATTAAATACCGCGTGTTGGTAGAGATTGAATACTTTATAGCATTATCAGAATTTGGTTTACCTCAGTTACCGCCAATTGATGTTTCAAAAAAAACGGCTTTAAAAAAAATATACCAGGAGTTTTCAATTGAAGATGCTTTAAAAATTAAAGAAACAGAAAAAACAACCAATCACGATGTAAAAGCGGTTGAGTATTTTATTAA
This sequence comes from Bacteroidia bacterium, assembly GCA_016787705.1. GTDB lineage: Bacteria > Bacteroidota > Bacteroidia > B-17B0 > Aurantibacillaceae > Aurantibacillus. The sequence goes on from JAEUTP010000020.1 coordinate 142,980, forward strand.
AGATAAATTAAATGAAATTGGTTTGAACCAATTTACCGAATTTGTTCATTTTGGATTAACATCGCAGGATATTAATAATACCAGCATTCCTCTGTCGTTAAAAGACGCTACCAACCAGCAATTAATTCCTTCAATAAATAATATTATTGAAAAAATAACTGAGTTAAGCAAAGAATGGAAAGACGTTTCTTTGCTTGCAAAAACTCACGGCCAACCCGCTTCGCCAACAAAATTAGGAAAAGAGATGTATGTGTTTGTTGAACGTATGAGTGTTCAGTTAAAGCAATTAAAAAGTGTTCCTTTCTCTGCAAAATTTGGTGGTGCTACAGGTAATTTTAACGCACATCAGATTTCGTATCCGGAAAAAAACTGGGTTGAGTTTGGAAATAATTTTGTAAATACTATTCTTGAATTAAACCGTTCTCAGTTTACCACACAAATAGAACATTATGATAACATTGGTGCTTATTGCGACGCTTTAAAACGTATCAACACTATTTTAATTGATTTTAGTCGTGATGTTTGGACTTATGTAAGTATGGAATATTTTAAACAAAAATTAAAGGCGGGAGAGATTGGCTCATCTGCTATGCCGCACAAAGTAAACCCAATTGATTTTGAAAATGCAGAAGGAAATTTAGGAATTGCCAATGCATTGTTGGAGCATTTATCATCTAAATTACCGGTGTCGAGATTGCAACGTGACCTTACAGACAGCACTGTTCTTAGAAATTTAGGCAACCCGCTCGCCCACTCTTTAATTGCTTATTCAAGTATTTTAAAAGGATTGAACAAGTTGATCTTAAACGAGAAAGCATTACAACACGATCTTGAAAATAACTGGGCCGTTGTTGCAGAGGCAATACAAACCGTTTTAAGACGCGAAGGCTATCCAAAACCTTACGAAGCATTAAAAGACCTTACAAGAACAAATACGCATATTACACAAGCCTCTTTAATTGCATTTATTGATGATTTAAATGTATCGGAAGAAGTAAAAAAAGAATTAAAAAATATTACACCGCATAATTACACCGGTATCCATCCTGTATTTTAAATCATGAGCAGAGCCTGGGTATATATCATTAGCAAAAAACTTTCAGCACAAGAATTAAATGCTTTAAAAGAAGCAGGTAATGCTTTTGTAACGAGTTGGACAGCGCACGAACAGCAATTAACAGCTGGCTTCGAGATTTTTAAAGACAGAATTATTGTTGTAAAAGTAAATGAAGAAGTTACTGGCGCCAGCGGATGTAGTATTGACAAGCTAACCCGTTTTATTAAAGATGCTGAAAAACAATTTAATATCGAATTACTGAATCGCTTGTTGGTTGCATACAAAAATGATAATGAAGTTGAAGTTGTTCATTCATCAAAAATAAAAGAATTACTTTCTGAAAATAAGATCACTGAAAATACCAGTGTTTACAATACGTCTATTCTCATGCAAAACGAATTAAATGATTGGGAGCAACCGTTGAAAGAAACATGGTTGAATAAATATTTGGTCAAGAGTATTTAATGCTTTTTGCCACTAATTTCACCAATCACACTAAATTTATTTTTATTTTGCTCACCAATTAGCGAAATTTATTTTTAAATCAATTAATGATTTAAAATAAAAATTACACCAAATAAACTCATTGTTTACATTCTAATGATTTTATGAAATTCGTGTAATTAGTGGCTTATTTTCTTCATCAGTATTCCAAAAAGCCCTGTATTTGTGCTTCACATGCAGCCTGCTGAGATTCATTAGTAAAATTACCTTCAGTATTTGTAATTTTATCAACCACCGAAATTGGTAAACGGTTATGATAAACATGCATTTTTAAATAAGATAAAATTCCGGTAAGATGGTCTAACCCTCTTAAATTACCTGCTCTGCCGGTAGAAACGCCAACCAAGCAGGCATCTTTAAAATTCCAGTCTTTAGGATGTATACTATCCAAAAAAGTTTTTAAAATGCCAGGGAAACTGCCATTGTATTCGGGTACAACAAAAATAAATTTCTGGTTATTGACCACATATTCAGCTAAGAATTTATCATAAGCGGGGCTCCTTTTGCCAAAAACTTCAGCAAAAGCAATGTTTTCAGGTAAAATTGCCAGATCTAAAATTTTAACATCTACATTTTTAGAACGCAGTATGGCCTCATATATTTTACTCACCTTTAAGGTGTTACTGTTTGGGCGATTGGTACAGCTTACAACAACTATTTCTTCCATAAAAATTTATTAACACAATGCACTTTTCTTTCAACGCATTGTTAAAAACTAACACTGCTAAAAGTGCCTAATAATCTTAATTTTACAAAAAACAATTTTACCCAATTATCTGCATTTTATGAACATTACGTACTACGGACATTCCTGCTTTGGTGTTGAAATAAACGGAAAGCATTTATTGTTTGATCCTTTTATTAGTGCTAACGAGCTGGCAAGGGGAATTGACGTAAATACAGTACCAGCGGATTATATTTTGATAACCCATGGTCATAACGACCACATTGCGGATGCAGAAAGTATTGCAAAAAGAACAGGGGCCAAAATTGTTTGTAACTGGGAGATATACGTTTGGCTTGAGAAAAAAGGGATTGAAAATATACGTCCAATGAATATTGGCGGCAAAATGAAATTTGATTTTGGAAGTGTTAAATGCGTTGTAGCTCAGCATAGCAGCAGTTTACCAGACGGCAGTTACGGCGGCAACCCAATGGGTTTTGTGATAGAAAGCAGCGAAGGAAATTTTTACTACGCGGGCGATACAGCACTAACATACGACATGAAATTAATTGGCGATTACAGGAGCATTGACTTCGCGTTTTTACCTATTGGCGATAACTTTACAATGGGTGTAGATAATGCGATTATTGCCAGCGATTTTATAAAATGTAACGATATCATTGGAATGCATTATGATACATTTGGATATATCATGATCGATCAACATGAAGCTATCTCAAAATTTGGCAGATCAGGAAAAGAATTAACCCTGATGGAAATAGGAAGTACTTTAAAAAAATAATAACGGAACATAAATACATAGCACCATGGGAAAAGTAATAGCAATAGCAAATCAAAAAGGCGGCGTTGGTAAAACTACAACCGCAATTAACTTAGCAGCCAGCCTTGCTGTATTGGAATACAAAACATTATTGGTAGATGCCGACCCGCAATCAAATGCTACATCCGGTGTTGGCATTGATCCTGCAAATGTAAAAGCGGGTTTGTACGAATGTATTATCGATAGCGTTCATCCAAAAGATGTGATCTTAAAAACAGAAACACCAAACTTATCTTTGTTACCTACCAATGCCGATCTTGTTGGTGTTGAATTAGAATTAGTGAACCTTACCAATCGTGAATACATGATGAAAAAGGCCATCGACAAAATAAAAGATAAATACGATTTTATAATTTTAGATTGCTGCCCCTCGTTAGGTTTAACGGTTATTAATGCGCTATCAGCTTCAGACAGCGTTATTATTCCTGTACAATGCGAATATTTTGCATTAGAAGGTATGGGCAAATTGTTACAAACAATTAAAATTATACAGGCACACTTAAATACAAGTTTAGATATTGAAGGGGTATTGTTAACCATGTTTGATGGGCGTTTACGCTTAGCCAACCAGGTTGTTGAAGAAGTTAAAACGCATTTCCAGGATATGGTTTTTGATACATTGATACACCGTAATACAAAACTGGCAGAAGCACCAAGCTTTGGCAAAACAGTGATCATGCACGATGCTATTGGCAAAGGCTCTACAAGTTATTTGAACTTAGCCCGTGAAATTTTACAACGCAATGGCTTAACTAAAATTAGCGATAGCGACAGAATGATCAATATCCAGGAATCAGAAGAAGAATTAAGCGAAGACATGTAATAAAAATTAAAGATTAAGGATTAAAAGTTCAAAATTTCCTGACCTGATAATTTTTAATTTTAAATTTTAAATTTTTAATTATAAAAGATGAGCAATACTAAAAAACCGGCATTAGGAAGAGGATTAAGTGCATTATTAGAAAATGCCAAAACCGATATTACATCAAAACACGTTGGAGATGGTGCGCCTACCGTTAATTCTGTTTCCAACATCAAAATAAACAGTATTGAAGTAAACCCTTTTCAGCCACGTACCAATTTTGAAGAAACTGCCTTACAGGAACTAAGCGACAGCATTAAACAACATGGTATCATTCAACCTTTAACAGTAAGAAAATTAGGATACGATCGTTACCAGTTAATTTCTGGTGAGCGTCGTTTTCGTGCTTCACAATTAGCAGGTTTAAAAGAAGTACCTGCATACATTCGCGTGGCCGACGATCAGGCTATGTTAGAAATGGCTTTGGTTGAAAATATTCAACGTGAAGATCTTGATCCTATTGAAGTTTCTCTTTCATACAAACGTTTAATTGATGAATGTGATCTTACACAAGAACAGTTAAGCGAAAAAGTTGGTAAACAACGAAGCACCGTAACTAATTTTTTACGTTTATTAAAATTACCTGCGCCAATTCAAAAGGCATTGCGTGATCGTGAAATTACAATGGGTCATGCCAAAGCATTGATCAATATTGATAACGAAGATCGTCAATTAGCTATTTTCGCTTTAGCATTAGAACAAGATCTTTCCGTTAGACAGATTGAAGATCTTGCCCGTGGCGAAAAAATTAAAGTAACACCAAAAGTTACACGCGTTGAAAAACCGTTGACTATAGAAGACAAAACCATTGCAAAAAAACTGGAAAAGATCTTTAATAAATCTTATAACTTTAAACGCAATGCAAAAGGTGGCGGCACTTTAAATCTTAGTTTTAGTAACGATCAGGAATTACAACACATTCTTTCTTTTTTCGGTATTGAATAGCTTCGATAGGCTCAGTTACCCGTTTCATGAAAAAGATCTTATTGATATCTGACACACACAGTTATTTAGAGCCAAAATTAATCAAGCATATTAATGAAGCCGATGAAGTATGGCATGCCGGAGATATTGGTGATATTAAAATTTGTGTAGAGATAGAAAAATTAAAACCTTTTAAAGCTGTTTACGGAAATATTGACGATGCGGGTATTCGTGTTACTTATCCCGAAAATTTAATTTTCAACTGCGAAGATGTTACTGTTCTCATAACGCACATTGGTGGTTACCCGGGAAAATATCCTGCACGTATAAAAGAACTATTGTTAGAAAACAGACCTAAATTATTTATCTGTGGCCACTCACACATTTTAAAAGTAATGTATGATAAAGATCTGCAATTGTTGCATGTTAACCCGGGAGCATGCGGCACGCACGGTTTTCATAAAGTAAAAACTGTGGTACGATTTGAAATAAATAAAAATGAAATAAAAAATTTAGCGGTAATTGAATTAGGAAACAGAACAGATCTTAATTAAACACATGGAGAACGAAGAAATAAAAACATACTTTACCGATCAGGCTTTAGCAAGATTTGCATCGGCACAAGGTAAAACGGTAGAGAAAATAGTTTGTCATTTATGGCAAAACAAATCACAACCAACCGAAGTGATAGAGGTAATAGATAATGTTGAATTGCATTTTACCGATAAACAAAAATTAACTATTGGCTGCAATGCAGATGGAGATGGCCTGGATGCATTAGAATACAATTATAAAGAAGCTGCTATTGCACTTGAAAAAGAGTTTGGTGGTAAAATAAGGGTTTACGCTATTGATGCTTCAGGTACAACTATATGGAAAGATATTATTGGTAAAAATTTAAAGTTGGTAAAGATCGAAAAAGAAGACGGTAAATATAAAGCAAACGCCATCTTACTTGATTTTAACGATGAAAAAAGAGAAATAGAGGTAAATCCTTTAGATGGGATAATCATTGATTATTACGACGAAGAAGGTGTTTACAAACCTTTTATTCCGGACCCTGAATAAATTACTAATCATCAATGCCTGTTGCAGCATTTATGATCTCAGTATCAATTACACCAACAATTTTAAAATCCGTGCGCCGGTTTGTAGCTCGTCCTTCAGGATTATCACTTCCATCCGCATTCTCATTTGCAGCTATAGGCTTACTTTCACCATAACCTTTAGCTTTTAAACGCTCTGCGCTAATGCCTTTGCTTATCAAATAATTTACAACACTTTCTGCACGCTGCTGCGATAGTTTTTCGTTATACTTATCGCTGCCCTTACTGTCTGTGTGCGACTGTATCTCAACTATTACCTCAGGATTTGCTTCCATTAAAGCCAATACAGTTGTATCAATAGCTATTTTACTTGCTTCTAAAATATTTGATTTATCAAATTCGTATTGAATGTTTGGAATATGAATAGGATCTTTTGGTTTTTTTGCAAGCAGTACATTTTTTGTAATGTCCTGCGAAGTAGTAATTCCTCTTGTGGTAACGTCCACACTGGTTCCTAAAAAATCATTTTTCTTAACTACGATCGAATAATCCTGGTTGGCTTCAACCGTCGTTTTAAAATTACCTTCTTTATCACTCTGAACAATTTTTACAAGAAATTTTTCTTTTGTTTTTTTATCTACTAAATAAATTTCAACTGTAGCTTGTGCAATTGCCAAATTTGGATCTATCATCTCCGCTACATTTCCCGTTAAATTAATTTTAATGTATTCAGTGTGTTTATAGGTATAAATATCATCACAGCAGGTACTGTTCTTTAAAGCATTACCACCTTTACGGTTACTTACAAAAAAACCTTCTTCACGATTTGTAGAAATGGTATAAAAAATATCATCAGCGCCTGTGTTTACAGGCTGGCCAATATTTTCTGTACTCATCCATTTTTTTCCATCACCTGCAGCCTTAAACACATCATAGCCCCCAAGTCCACCCATACCATCCGAACTGTAATATAATGTGCGGGTTTCGTTATCAAAAAAAGGTGTTATCTCATTTTGTGCAGTATTGATCTTATTGCCGGCATTTTTTGGATTTTTATATACTTTATTTTTTGCGTCATAAATCGTGTACCAAATATCTAAACCTCCCCTACCCTCTTTATTATTACTTACAAAATAAATTACATCGTTGCCCTTTGCCGGATCGGTAGTAACGGCAGGCATAGTAGATGTGAATTTAGGATTGTTAACATTCTTGGGTAGCTTTACTGGTTCGCTCCAATCGTTACCATTTTTCTCAGATACATAAATGGCACAGATCATTTCTTCTTTAAAATTTAATTTACAGCGTGTAAAATACAACCGTTTTCTATCAGGACTAAAACAAGCATTGCCATTATTAAAATCAACATCATTCAAGTTACTGCCATATTCACCGCCAAATTTCCACTCATTGTTTTCACGTTTTGCAACATACAATTTGCGTTTAATGGTTTTTGATGTATCATCTTCAATAACATATTCTTTTTTATCTGTTCTTAACGATGTAAATACAAGTGTATTGTCATCTACATTTACAGGTGCGCCTTCTGTATTTACTTTATTTATCGTCGTATCTAAATGCGAAATCACAATTTTCTTTTCAACGTTCACCAGTCTTTGAACCGAATCGCAGAATACTATTTCTTTTGTAGCTTGTTTCTTTAAGCCTTTTTCATCGCCTTTGTATTCCTTCTTAAATTTTTGAAAATTTATTTTAGCACTATCGTACAAGCCATTTGATTTTTGCATTTGCGCGTGATAATATAACGAAGTTGGTGCTTTTTCAACACCCTGTTCGTATGCATTTAAGAACATGCGCTGTGCACGATCGTAATCTCTTATTTGTAAATAAGCGTGCCCAAGGTTATCCATTACCTTCGCATCGCGACTATTCTTTTTTAGATATGCTTCGTAAAAAGTAATAGCACTACTTGGGTCGTTTTGCGACATAGCACTTTTACCCAAACGCTTTAATGTTTTTAATGATGATTTAGCTACCAAAGAAGAATCAGATTGTGACCTGGCAGCCAAGCTCAACAGTAGCAGTATAACTATGTATTTAATATCTTTCACAAGGAATTGCTTTTTTGCTTAACCGTGTATTCTTTCCTTTATAAATTAGTGCAATTTCATAAGCACCTTTGCTATCAACAGCTGTTTTTAATTGCGAAAAAGTAATATCATAACTAAATCCAATGGTATAGTTTTGATAATTCATACCTGCTGTTATAATGCCTGCATCCGGATTCCTTTTAAAGCCATCGCGCCACATAAATCCCGCAAATACTGAGTTGGTAAAGAAGGCATTTTTAGATAAAACATACTCTACATTCATGCCGCTTACCCAATCACTTACTTTTGTAGTATAACCATACATAGTATAGCCACGTAAAATTATGGTTGCATTTAAATAATAATTCAAGCCAATATTATAAGCCTGGCGCACAGGCAACTTATTTGTTTGACTTAAAAAACTTTCTTTTGGCTTATTAATGTGAAACAAAGTATAACCAATTTCAGGCTCAAATTTTCCAAATTTCCGCGAAGCAGCAAAACCTGTATTCAGATCAAAATACGTGAAACGTTGGTTAACCCCTGTTTCGGTATTGGTTAAAGTATTATCAAATTTGCCTGTATTCCAGTTTAACTGATTTGGAAACGAATGTGAATAAAAATCAATAGATTTAATTACGACACCAGGCTGTATACCAATATGTAAATTATATCCTGCAATTTTTTTATGAAAAGCTGCCGAAGGCATGATTTTAGTGATCTTTAAATTACCGCCTGATTTATCATTAATAAAAATTAAACCGCCACTTACGTTTTGATTACTTGGATAAATATTAAAATCGCCCCCGGCACTAAATGTATTATAAGCTTTAGAAATATCGCGCCACTGGCTTCTATAGTTTCCAAAAAAACGATAATCTCCTTTATAATTTCCTGTGTTGGCTGGGTTTAAAGATAATGGCGAGAAATAGAATTGGCTAAAATGAATATCCTGTGCGGTTACATTTTTGAACAACAAAAAACAAAATAAATATAGTACTGTTTTTTTCAAAAAATCTATCGGATCAGTTTAAACGTTCCTGTAGTAAGTAATGCGTCTTTATCAATATATGTTTCTGCCGAAACCTGGTAAACGTATGTTTCCATATTTTGTGGTATGCCATTAAATGTTCCGTCCCAGCCTACTTTAATATCTGTAGATTCAAACAATAATTGCCCCCAACGGTTAAACACCCTGAAGTAATTTAATTTTTTTATTCCCCAGCCGTCAACATAAATAACATCATTAGTTCCATCGCCATTTGGTGTAAAGGCCGTTGGCACATCAACACTACTCTTTGGAAGTATCTCAACCGTATGCGTGTTTTGTATCATAAAACAACCCATATTATCTGCAACGGTTACCGTGTAAATTATATTAACAGTTGAACTTGAGGTTGGGTTAGGGCAATTTGTACAGCTAAGATCTGTTGGTGGACTCCATGTGTAAGAAAAATTACTGCCTGCATAATTATTTAAAAGTGCTATCTGCCCAATTACAATGGCTGTATCCCATTGAAAACTTTGAGGCATTTGAACAATATTAACCGAATGCGTTGTAGAATTCTTACAACCATTAACATCGGTAACATCTAAGGTATAAGTTGTATTTACAGATGCTGTTGCAATAGTAGATGCGCTGTTTATACTATTAACACCCGTTGATGGTGACCATGTGTAAGTATACGGACCGTTAGCGGTAACAGTTGAAGTTAATGCAAAAGGCCTTCCTGCACAAGTATCTCTTGCATAAGCCTGCGCATTTGGCAAAGCGTTAATGGTCATGTTTTTTATGGCAAGACCTTTACAGTTATTTATAGGATCGGTTATATTTAATGTTACTGTATAAATACCTGAATTAGTATATGTATAGCTCGGGTTTTGTGTATTGGCGGTTCCTCCGTCGCCAAAATTCCAGCTAAAAACATAGCCTCCCGAATTAGGTGTTTGATTACTGAACTGATCTATTGAACCTATACAATGTACAGAGTCTTTTTTAGAGATCTCATTATTCCTGTTAAAATTCCCATCGATCTTAACTACCTGAACAGTATGCGTAGTTGCAAAACGGCAGGCATGTTGCGAAGAATAATAAACTAACGACACAAAAGTTTGTCCGTTTGGCAACGGATAATTTGTATAACTATGTGTAATAGTTGAAGGAGCAGATCCGGCGTACAGTTTCATGGTATCTCCATCTCCAAAGCCCCACACCCAAGAATATAAAGTAGACGTATCTTTTACATTAAAGTTAATAGCACCGCCTAAACAAACTGTATACTTATCAAGATTAAGGTCTGCTTTAACCCCAAAAATTGAAATGGTTTTAGTGATAACTGCAGGGCATGCAAAGGGCTGCTCGGTTGTAACGGTTAACGTTATAGGTATAATGCCGGTATTTGTATATGTGGCTACAACCGTGTTTGAAGGAATAACAGGGCTTCCTGTATTTAAGTTCCAGCTTGGTGTTAAAGTATAAGGAGATGAGGATGTATTAATAAATGTAACAGGCGAGCCTGAGCAAACGTTATTACCACCGGTTGAATTAGAATTTGTAAATGTAAAATTGGCTGTTGGTGTAGTATGTGCATTTACAACAACAACACCACTGCTTTTACATCCTCCTGCATCAACAATATTTAATGTTGCTGTAAAAGAACCGCCGGTTGTATAAGTATAAGCTGTAGTATTGGAAGCAGTAGCTAATGACGCGCTTGGTGCACTACCATAACTAAAAGTATAACTTGTATAACCTGAAGGCGCCGTAAATGTTACCGTTTGAGGTGCGCATAAAAAATAATCATCGGGGGTTAAAGCAGCACTTGGATTATTTACCTGGATTACCAATGGTTTTGTATCTGTACAACCTTGCGAGTTAGTTGCTGTTAAAGTAACAGTAAAACTTTGGCTTGGAACGGTTGCACCTAAATATGTATGTGTAGGGTTTGTTAAAGTAGAGGTTGGAGAAGCGTCTCCAAAATTCCATGAATAATTTGTTATAGGATCAGGCAGCTGCGAAGTTAAGTTAACCATTTGCACTGTGCCGCTTGATAAACAAATTGGATTGGCACTGAAAGTAAAATCAGGTGCAGCACTACTAATACGCATGGTGTGCATAGTAGTATCTATACAACTATTATCATCTTTTACCATCAAAAATACAGTGTGGGTGCCCGGCGTTGTAAATGTATGCGTTACAACAGCGGCCGTTGTATCATTTGGTGGTAAATTATCAAAATACCAAACGTAACCACGCCTGCAACCAATCTTTACATCAACCGACGGTGAAGCGTCAAATGACTGACTAACACTGGCACAACCTACTGCCGGAAGATTAAAATTAGCCTGGATATCTCTAACGGTTACCAGCATGGTGTATGTGTGAGTGCCGCATGTTGGATTTGCGGGATTAACAGAACTTAAAGTTGCAGTATAATTTCCTGAGGCCGCATAAGTATGAGTTAATATGCTTGAAGCATTACCGCCGGGAATACCCACAATATTGGCTAAAGGCGAACCATCACCATAATTTAAAGTAGCACTTGCTGCATCCTGCAGGTAAGAATAAAACTTAACAACCTTTCGGGTACCCGGCGTACAATTGGTTTCATACCTGCCTTGCGAAATTGGTCCTTTAACTACAACCGATTGTACACCCGCAGCAACGTTCTTACAACTATGTGAATACCCATCTATAGAAAAAGTGTGGGTGCCCACATGTGTAAAATTCCACGATGGTGTTGAATTATTGATACAATGAGAGAAAAAACCGTTATCGCTATTTACATGCCAATGCTGTACAGGATTTGTTGATGTAGGTGTAATAGTAATAGTGACAGGTGTATTCCAACATGCCAAAGTTGGTGATATACTGCTGTTAAAGGTTGGAGGATTAACAACAGTAACAGTATCAATAAATGATGTATCAATACAACCTGTTGCTGTTTGTATAATCAAATAAGGTGTATACGTTCCCGGAGATGAATACGTAAATGTAGGATTTACCATTGGTGGCGGAATATTACCTGTAATTATAGTTGCCGGGTTGGCACCATTGTTCCAGGTGTAACTTTGAATAGGATATAAAGGTACGTGTGTAAAACTTGAATCCCTGAATTTAACCACCAAAGGCGCACATCCTTCTTTTTTATCTTTATTGAACCAGGCCGTTGGGCGCCTTATTGTATCATAAATGTACGAAACTGTAGCCGTACAACCATTAACGGAAGAAGCTAGAAGCATTACACTTGGAGTAAATGGCTGAAAAATTGTATAAGGACTATTACTTCCGTGTACAAATGTAAAAGTAGGATTGGTAAGTGTACTTGTGGATGTATTCACTCCATTAAAAGTAGTCCATGTAAATGAAACCGCGTTTGATGATGATAAGTTAATATACGAAGCGGTAAATGTTGGGCTACAGGTATTTGATGGTGGTGTTAATGTAAAATTAGGTATTACCTGTTCTACATAAACAGTTTTTGTTTGTGATGCCGTGCACGGAAAAGATCCGGCTGTTATATTAATAGTATATATGCCCGGCGCAGTATAACCTGGAAATATGCTTGTAGTTATTGGACCCGGACCTGTTGTAAGAATTGTTGGTGAAGGGGCTGCACCAAAATTCCAGAAAGTTGTTGGTTGATTGGTTTGAAATGAAAAACTAAAAGGTGTATTTAAGCAAACTGTTCCCGGAATGGTAGTTTGCAAAGTAGGTTGCGAAACTGTAACAGGTTTTACAACCGTTGCACTACAATTATTATTATCTGTTGCGGTAAGTGTTACGTTATAAGAACCCGGTGTATTGAATGTAACGTTACCCGGTGTTTGTTGTGTTGAGCTGGCAGGCGAGCCACCCTGAAACGTCCAGTTATAGGTTAAACCACCACCTAACGGAGAACCTGTTACACAATTGCTTCCGCTAAAAGCCGCAGTAAACGGTGCTGTGCATGACGATAAAGCTAAAGGATTAGAACTTATAATTACTGTTGGTGGTGCTGAAACATTAACCGTACCTTTTACTACATTGGCACCACAACCATTCGCATCTGTTACCTGCAAAGTAATGCTGTAACTACCCGGCAAAGTATAAGCATAAGTTGGATTACAACTTGTATTATTTTGACCGCCATCTCCAAACGACCATGAACAATTTGTAAACGAGGCCGGCCCTGTACTTGTATTTGTAAAACTTACAGTTTGTGGTGCACATTTAATTGCGGGCGGTACAAAATTAAAGTTGGCGGTTGGCGGTGGATGCAAGATAATTGTTTGCGAAAATGTACCAACATTGGTAACTACAGTTACAACCGTGGTACCGGGAACTGTAAATATATTAGAAGGGTTTTGTAAAACAGAAGATCCATTCCCGAAATTCCAGGTGTAAGATGTAGCGCCCACCGGAGCCGTAAAACTTATAGTAGCAGGCGCACAAGCAACTGTTTGACTGGAAGCTATCTGAGAATAGGAAGTGTAAAATACACAAACAAAAAAAAGAAAAATGAAATGTTTTATTTTTTGAGTGCGCATTATTGGCCGAAATTTTATAAATTTGGTATTCAAATATAGTTAATTAAACTTAAAATATCTCTGGCTCTTGAAAAAACTTCTTTTCATAATTTTAATTTTTAACGTTTTATTTTTTTCTGCTCAAAAGAATATAAGCAACAATAGCGACCTTGCTCTTCAAAATATGATCAATACGTTAAAGCACGATACCTGCATTAACAAAACATTTTCTATTGTATTTTATGTTGTATTAGATAGTGGGCAGCTCCCAGCGGTACAACCCGGTCCTGGTAACGCGACTCCAGCGGCACTAAACACAATGGTGGCCACTTTAAATACAACATTTAAAAAAATATGTGTACAATTCTTAAATTGCAGCACTGTTTATATTCCTCATCATCCTTTTAATAATTGGACACAAAATATTGTAGATCCCATCGTTACATCTAACTGGTATACAGATAAAACGATAAATGTTTATTTTGTTGACCAGGTAAGTGGCCAACCTGCAAATGAAGTTGGTGGTTACGCCTACCCCCCCCCTCCTAATCTTACTACTAACGCAAAAGATGTAATTGTATTAACAAAAGGATCATTAAATGCAACAAATATTGCAGGCACTTTAAATCATAATATCCTCCACCAATTTGGTCATTTTTTTGGTTTACCAAATACATTTGATGAGATTGGTTCTCCAATTACACCTGGTCCACCTCCCGGAGTTTTGAATTATGAATTTTTTAACCGTACAAATTGTTACTCGCAGGGCGATGGATTTTGTGACACTGAAGCAGATTGCTGGCCATTAAATCCTCCACCATCACCCCTTACTTCACCATGTGGCTATTACCGTTACCCCGGCATGCAGGATGGTAATGGAGATTTTTATGTTCCGCCTGTAGATAATATGATGTCGAACTGGGCCTGCCGTTGTCGTTTCTCGCAAGAGCAATACAATTACATGGCCTATATTATTTTAACAAGACGTTTGTACCTGCATTAATTTTTAATTTGTTTTATTGAATATTTGTTAATTGAATATTTAAAAGAATATTTACTTTTATTACCTAAACTTATTTTATGTCACACTTAGTTGCCCCTTCTGTTTTGTCTGCAAATTTTGCTAACCTGCAAGCCGATATTGAAATGATAAATAACAGCAACGCGGATTGGTTTCATGTAGATGTGATGGATGGCGTTTTTGTTCCGAATATTTCTTTTGGATTTCCTGTAATTAAAGCTATTCAAAAAATTGCAAAAAAACCTTTGGATGTGCATTTAATGATCGTTAACCCCGATCAGTATGTACAAGCGTTTAAAGATGTTGGTGCTGAAGTTTTAACTGTGCATCTTGAAGCCTGCACACATTTACACAGAAGCATTCAAAATATTAAGAATTCAGGGATGAAAGCCGGTGTAGCCATCAATCCCCACACATCTATAAATTTATTGGAAGATACTATTGCAGATATCGATCTTATTTGTTTAATGAGTGTTAACCCCGGTTTTGGCGGGCAAAAATTTATTGAGAATACTTACGAAAAAGTAAAAAAATTAAAAGCGCTTATTCAACAAAAAAACTCAAAAGCATTAATAGAAATTGATGGTGGCGTGGATCTGAACAACTATAAAAAATTAGTTGATTGCGGTGCTGACGTTCTAGTTGCGGGAAATACCGTTTTTTCTTCTAAAGATCCGGTTGAAACAATAAAACTGCTCAAAAAATAGTTACTTTCTAATTTTACGTTTTAACATTTATAAAAAAAGCCTCTAAATAGAGGCTTTTTTTATAACATCCTTTATCAACGTTTCGTATCGAAATCGGGAGTTGAACCCAAGACCTCAGAGTTATGAAATACAGCAATATTACATAAAAGTGAATGATATCATACCTTTCGAAAGCAGCAAACAAAATTAAAAAAACGAATAAAGCTGACTCCACTTATAACATTAAAATGATTTTGTTTTAAGAAAAAATCCACTGGTATTTCCAAACGAAAACATATAACTCGAATTACAGGTAAATTTTTGTGAATTTGCACTTTTAATTAGCGCCAATAGAGCTAGAGTAAATAAATACTTTTTCATTTTGTTAGTTTTATATACCTAATCTTTATGAGTTTTGATCTTGTTCTTTACTCCTTAATAAATTTTACCAGCTTCCCGTCAATCTTAACAAAGTAAACACCCTGTTGCAAATTGCTAACGTTTAGTATTTCGTTTGTTATGTTTTGTTTAATTACTACTTGTCCTAAAGTATTTACAACTTCTACTAATTTGTTATCACCAATATTTTTTAGTGTAATACTATTTTGAGCTGGATTTGGGTAGATGTTAATTAATTTAGTTGAACTTTCATTACCGTTTAAAAGAGTTGGAGTAAGACTTGAAGTATAAGCTAATATTGTACCTCCCGAACCCACAATCCATGCAGCAGATGAGTTAATGTATTTTAAATCGTTTACACCAAAAGTAGCAGGCAGCGTTTCCTGCGTCCAGCTTATACCTCCGTTATTTGTTTTGTGAATATTTCCTGAGTTTATGTTGCTGATCATAACATTGTTATTATCAAAAGCGTCAATATTATTATAGCCGCCGCCTGTTAATCCACTTGTGCTTGTATTCCAGGTTTGAAATATATTTGATCTATATACAACGCTGTTTCCATTTGTTCTGTTGGTAACGTAAGCATTAGAAAAATCAAATGCCTTTAATTCACCCAAATTACTGTTAGTAGATGTAATGGCAGCTGAAACAGACCAAGTTGAGCCCGAATTTGCTGAGTAATAAACTTTACTGTCTGCAGCTATCATTACAGAATTAGTTCCAATGGACTGAATACCCGTTATTGCAGAAACTGAAGTTGTAAATGGCACATTATTCCAGGTAGCACCTCCATCATTAGTTCTTGCAACCAATACAGAAAAATTTGCTACACCCGTTATGAACCCGTTATTTGCATCGGCAAAATGCATTTTATCCCATGTTCCTCCGGGCGTTAGACTGCTGGTATTGCAGGGCGACCAGGTTAAACCAGCATCTGTAGTTTTTAATACAACTCCAAAGTCGGCAAGTAGCCAACCGGTTGTTGCGTTTGTAAAGCAAACATCTTTAAAATTTAATGGCGTACCAATGGTTGCTGTTGTAACGGTTGACCAATTAGTGCCTCCATTCGTAGTTTTTAATACCGTGTTATTTGCACCGCAGGCAAAGCCATTGGTTGTGTTTACAAAAGAAACACCTTGAAGATTAGAGACAACACCACTTGTTTGTTGTACCCATGTTTGTGCAATTAAGCTAATTGTGCTTATAGTTGTAATAATTGTAAAAAATAATTTTTTCATGTTATTTGTTTTTTAGTTGATTAATGCTGTAAAATTAAAGGTTAGATATACTTTGTAATTTGCGACTACATGAATCGTAGTTTTTAATTCATAAACTGTAAGGTTAATTTCATAAACTGTTTTAGGGAATTGGAGTATTGCCAGTGGTATTGTAAGTTAATTTTGCTTTTTTTCTGGCATAGCAATCCAAACAGGATATCAGTTTTTATTAAAATAAAACCTGTAAGCGATGCCAACGAGGTTCTAGCTGATTAAAATTTTAAACCTTTGAGTTTAATAACTCAAAGGTTTTGGTTAAGCCATATTAATCAATGTAAAAAAACAAAGTAGCTTAACCATTATTTTTATTTTACAAAAACGTAATACACTGAATTAAGAGGCGATACATTTATTAATAGCATTTGCCCTTCTTCAAACTTTAAATCATACTCGCCAGGCTGATTATTAATTTCCATATTTATTTTATCGCCATTGAGCTGATACTTACCTGTACCTGTGCCACCGGGGCTACTTTCTGACTTGGGTAAAGAAATAGAAATTGTGCCATCTTTTTTAAAAACCCATGTGCTTCCTTTGTATGCGGCATTGTATTGCTCTTCTTGAGCAGTAATTTGGTTTTTTAAAGCTTCGTTTTCCGTTGTTACAACTACACCATCTACTTTCCAGGTGCCCTCCATTGCTTTAGTATCTTTACTTGCAGGACTTGTGCCTATACTTTTTGTAGCACTTTGAGTAGTTTTTGCAGCTTGTTTATTAGCAACATCTTTTGCTTTAACATTAAGCATGCCACCAATATTTTGTGCATTACTAACTATAGCGGTGCCTAAAATTAAGGCTATTAAAATTGTTTTTTTCATTAATTTTATTTGAAAGGTTATTGTTGTTTTGTTTTTTCACAGCCAATTGGTGTTAAATCTCCGTTTGAGTCTCCATAAATAGGTTTTCCTGTAAATTTCTCATCAGTAGATCCAGTAGTAAAAATATTATCTTGTTTCATTATCATGGTTTCTATAGCGCACTCGCCTGATGGTGTTTTCATAATAACAGTTGTATTCAAGTAACGCGCAGTTAAAGTATTTAATTGATTTACGCCAAGTAATTTATATTCATTTCTCCATTCTCCTGTTGGGTAAACGGCGGTAATAGTTTCTTTCCAGCCAAATGATTTTGCACGGCCTTGTGCGGCTTTTAATAAAATGGCAGCTGTTGGCTCGTCTTTAAATCCTGTAACTTTTTCAGGCATAGTTGCATTTGCCGCATAACCGGCAAGGCGTAATGAACAATTTAAATCGCTTTGTTTCATTAACTCTTTTATTATAGCCTCGTTAGTCCACTTGGAGACATTTTTACCTTGTTTATAAACTAAATTAAAGTGATGATATTTCGCGTAATTTTCATCATACTGTCTAAACTCCGACCCTCCCGCACAAGTAGTAACGCCATTTTTAGGACTAACAAATGGGTGCATAACAAATACACCTGGTTCCAACATAGATAAATTACTTTTAATGCTTACACCATGCTTAGCCGGCTTTTCATTATAATCAATTGAGTCTGTAAAAATAGCGTCAACTTGATAATCAGACATTGATGTAAAACCTAAATTATGTATTATGCCTTTTTCCAAAAGTTTTAAGTCGGCTTTTGTTTGGTCTTGTTCATTAACAGGATAAATTGCAAACCCCTTTATGATATTACCCATGCCAGTATGAGTAAATACAATTTTTTTATAATCAGCACTTGCCTGCACTGCAAATTTTTGAATTGTTTTTTCAATGCCTCTGCTTAAATCAGAGGATAAACCAATAGCTTTTTGAGAAATGTAAATTCCACTAATATCCAATTTATCTTTAGTAAAAGTCGTTCCATCTAGTTTTGTATCGGCCAAATCTTTTTGCCCATCTTTTTCAGCAGGCAAAGCAAATCCATTCCAGTCTTTTTCACCGCCACCAAAACCAGCAGTGCCTGCCTGGCCAACTTTATCTTTTAATTTACCAAGCAAACCCTGCGCTTGTGCGTTTTCAATTAATGCCGTTGCGGCAATTAATAATGCCGCGGTAATTGTTTTTTTCATTTTTTTCGTTTTTTATTGATTAACAGTGCAAAGGTGAAGTATTAAAAAGCTGGATTTTTTATCGCTATATAAAATGACTTATAATTAATACCAAATGTTACAATTACTTCATAAACTGTAACAAAGCATTTATTATTTTTACTACTTTTAAAATTCAACACTAAACAAAATGAACTGTATAATTGTGGATGACGAAGAATCGGCACGTACGATATTGAGAAAAATTATTGCCGAAAACTATCCAGGTATTATTATCTGTGATGAAGTTGGCGATGTGGCATCTGCTGTTAAAAGTATAAACAAATACAAACCCGATTTAGTGTTTTTAGATATTGAAATGCCCAACCAAAATGGCTTTGCTTTATTTAATTACTTTGATAACCCAACCTTCGAGACTATTTTTTGTACCGCTTACAGCGAGTATGCGCTTAAAGCGTTTGAAGTAAGTGCTGTAGATTACATTCTAAAGCCCGTAAGCATAAGTAAAATTTTACTGGCAATTGAAAAAACCGTTAAATTGGTTGGCCAAAATCAAATTATAACGCGTGTAAATACCTTAAAGGAAAATTTGCAAAGTGCAAATTTGCAAAAAATAGCCTTGCCCATGAATGATGGTTTAGTATTTGTAAAATTGGAAGATGTGCTTTATTTTGAAGCCGATGGCTCCTACACAAGCGTTGTTTTAAAAGGAAGCAAAACCTTAGTAAGCAAAAAAATTAAAGAGTTTGATGAATTGTTAAGTAATGACAATCGTTTTTTTAGAACCCATCGCTCATACCTTGTAAACGTTTTACAAATAAAAAAATACTCTAAAAAAGAAGGCGCCTTGCTAGAATTTGATAATGGCGAACAAGTGGCAGTGGCTCGAGAAAAAATTAAAGAGTTTGATGAATTTATTGGAGGACTTAAAGTATAATGAAATTTTATCTACTTCTTTTTCTTGCATTTACTGTAAATTGTTTTGCTCAAAACTTAGAACTGGAGTTGAAAAAGGCACACGATGATACAAGTAAAATTTTAATTTATTTAAAGTATGCAGAGAACGAACAAAACAATACAATTTCAGAAAAATATAATTTAGAAGCCGAAAAATTATTAAAAAAAAATTATAGTGGTTCTTCGATTGATCTAAGAAAGAGATTAGATTATTTTAACCTCACTGTTATAATGAATAAAGCCTACTTTTTGAATGCTAAAAGTAACGTTAAACAATCTTCTGAATTTTATTTTAGAGCTCTAGAAATTGCTAATAAATATAGTCTAAAATCCGAGCAAGGGATTATTTATAATTCGCTGGCTACTATTTTTATGGATCAATTTGAATACGAGAAAGCAATTTTATATTTTGATAAATCATTAAAAATTAGAAACAGCATCAATGACAAGGCTGGCATTTCAACTGTTTATAATAATCTTGGCCACATGTACCACGAGTTAGGGAATCTAAAATTGCAAAAGGAAAATCATTTAAAGTCTTATGCTATTCGAAAGGAAATTGGCGATTCAGTACTTTTAATTCAGAGTATTGGAAATCTAGCTATTATTTATTCAAACGAAAAAAAAGTGGATAGCGCCCTAATTTTCCATAAAGTATGTTTTGACTATGAAATTAAAGTTGGTGACTCTGCATCTGCATTTGCTTCAGCCGCCAATATAAGTACAAATTATTATGAAATTAAAAACTATAAGGAGGCAATAAAATGGGCATTATTGGGATATACTATTTCAAAAAACATAAATGATATTTACGGGCAAAAAGAGGTTGCCAAAAGAGTTTCAAAAATTTATGAAGCTATAGGAGATTATAATCAAAGCTTACTATTCTTCAAAACATTTGTGCTAATGGAAGATAGTTTTAATAACGAAGAAAATAAAAACGCTGCAATAAAAACTGAATTTGCTTTTCAGACAGAAAAAAAAGAAGCTGAAATAAAATCACTCGCCCAACAACAGCAAATTACAGAACTTAAGAGTAAACGCAAATCAATTTTATTGTACAGTATTGTTGGTGCAATGTTAGGTTTAAGTTTATTAAGTTATTTTTTGTTTACCCGTTACAAAACAAAAAAACAAAATGAGTTTTTAAAAGCTCAGTTAATAGAAGCTAATAAAACCATTGAAGCCGAAAAAAAAGCAACCGAAAGCGAACTCAAGGCATTAAAAAGTCAAATGAATCCACACTTTATATTTAACGCACTTAACAGTATACAAGAACAATTTATGTATGGAGATAAAGTGTTAGCTAATGAACAAATGGGAAATTTCACGTACTTAACCCGCCAAATTTTAAATGTATCGGGTAAAAAGAAGATTACCATTGCAACTGAAATAGACATTTTAACCAAATATTTAGAATTAGAAAAAGTACGCTTCAAAGACGATTTTACGTTTACCGTGTCGTGTAGTAATAAAATAGATGAAGATTACCACCAGGTGCCACCCATGCTAATACAGCCATTTGCAGAAAACAGCATGAAACATGGGTTACTACATAAGAAGGGCTCAAAACAACTATCTGTATTTTATGATTTAGACGCAAATGAGGAGTACATTATTTGCACTGTTACCGATAATGGTGTTGGAAGAAAAAAATCGGCTGAAATAAAAGCAATTAATAAAACAAAGCATCAATCCTTTAGCACAGAAAGTATAGAGCAACGTTTAGAATTGTTAAACGCAGAACTTAAATTAAGCGATTTAATAGTTTATGAAGATATTGTAAGTAGCGATCAAGAAATACAAGGTACAAAAGTTGTAATTAAAATTCCCATTTAAAAAAAAGTACAATGACAAAGACAATCTCCCTAATTATATTATTTGCTTTTGGCGCGATTAGTTATGCACAAATTGATACATCGCTTTTACAAATAAAGAAAAATTATACTCGCATTAATTCCATAAAAACATGGACAAAGGTTAAAGATATTAATGATTACAAAGCTTATGACGAAGGTTTTGATAATAGTGTGACATTGTTTTATAATGCTAATAAATTAGAGAAAATAAAAGTCATTCTATATCGGGAAATGTTTAAAAAAGAAACTCGATATTATTTCCTGAATAATGAATTAAGCGTTGTTATTGACATTTTAACCTCATATCAAAAGCCTTACCAAGCAAAAAATGCTAAAATACAAACTGATAAATTGTACTTTAAAAAAGGTAAATTAATAGATTTAATAAAAGAACAAGATTCAGGCCTGGATATGCCCTCTGAAGAAGAAGTTTATGATTTATTTCAAGAGGAAGTAATTAAAATTAAAAAATTGAGTGAGCGTTGAAACACAAAAACATACTACTTACACCATAACCTTTTCAACAAAAATTCCTATCCTTAATTGAAATAATCATGTTTGCCAAATGAAATAAAAATTTATCTGTACTTATTATGCCCTAACGAATCTGTAAGACTAATTTATGCGACAACAACTTCTTAGCTTAAAAATTTATAATACAAATATGAATATTGTAAACATAAAGAAACTGACAAATAAATCCCTGTACCGAAAGAAATAGTGTAGGCTCCCCAAAAATTAGGACTATTTGTTAGTAGAAAAAAAACTAATAAATTAACCTAATCAAAAATGAAGAAAAAAAGATTCAGCCCAGAACAAATTGCCGCAATTCTTAAAGAGTTTGATAACGGCAAATC
>JAEUTP010000023.1 GCA_016787705.1 Bacteroidia bacterium
TTATCTCCAATTATGTTTAAACAAAAAAACCTTGCTTTGCAAGATTCTGTACAGAATCTTGCAAAGCAAGGTTCAAATAGTATTAATAATTTAATAAAAAAGTCTACTTTTGAATAGTCCAATTATGGGGAGCCTACAATACCTTACAATATTTTCCATTTTACTATTATCTAATTGACACGGCTTCTTCATTTAACATTCAGTTCACCGACAAAAACAATGAATTGAAACAAGCAAATCTATTTGGTGTGCCCTTTAATTTGTTCGTTAAACGGACGCGAAAAGTTGTTGAGCCAATTGAGCAGAAATTTATCTCGAAAAATATCGCTGTTCTCACGGTAAATACATTTTTCATCGGCGACTTTGACTATAAAAACATTAATTACAAGAAATACATTGATCGTTTTTTTAAACAAGTCCGTAAGGATAAAATTACCAAGCTGATTATTGACGTCCGCAATAATGGCGGCGGTTCTCCTGAGATTTCAAATTATTTATTTTCTTATTTGTACAATAAGCCTTACTACTATTACGACTACGTTGGGAGAAAGTGTAAAAACACAGACGAATTGAGAAGGTATTGTACTACGCCCACCAACTTTTTTAACGTTGACACATCAATGACAATATTTAAAGAAAATCTTTATTGCGACAAAAAAGGGCTGTGGTGGGTTGAAACACAAAAGCCCAAAAAGAAAAACTATTCAGGCAATTTAATTGTGCTTTTAAATGGTGCTTGCGCTTCAACGACGGGTAACTTTTTAACCCTACTTAGAGAGTATAATGTTGGCCGACTGATTGGCGAATGTAGCCATAGTAGTTACTACAGCAATGATGCTTCGTTAATGTTTAGACTTCCCTATTCAGGTCTCCTTGTGCGAATTCCTACCGGACAATTTAAAATGAGAACATCACATTTTACATACGATCCAAAAGGAATTTGTCCCGACATAGAGATACTAAAGCAAAAAGAGGACTTTGAATCAGGTTACGACAGACAATTCGCAGAAGCAATAAACCAATTAAATGGACAGAAATGAACGACCGCCTAACAGCGCCTACTGGTAATTTTTTGCAGGTTAGTGCTCAAATGCGTAAATTGGACTTAGCAAAAAACTACCAGTAGCTGCAAACCGTTAGCGGTAATTCTGCTAGACAGCTCATAAATCAAAAACAAGAGATGAAAAAAATAATTTGCTTTATAATATTTTTAGGGTTTACCAACGGCCTATTGGCTCAAAAATCCAAACAGGTTTTTGTATCGACAGATATAGACAATTTTTGGATTACATATGATAAAATCATAGCAACAAAAGACAGTGCGCAACAAATTGCTTTTTTGAAAGAACTGTATCTTGACAGAGGTTCAGAAGGGTTAAAAGGAATAATTGAAGTGCGTAATTATTCCGAAAAAGAGTTCATTGATTGGATAACGCAAAACCCTAAGTTTTGGAATTCAATAAGACCTAATACATTAAAAGTAAAAAGTCTTTATCCAGATATAAGTACAAATATTAAAAAACTAAAAGAAGCTTATCCTGATTTAAAGCCATCAATAATTTATTTTACTATTGGTGCTTTTAGAGCAGGTGGAACAATTCAGGGAAACAAAGTTTTAATTGGAAGTGAATTATCATTAGCAGACAAAACAACAGTAATAGATGAATTACCAGGTTGGCGACAAACATTTTATAAAACACAACATCCTATTAAAGAGTTACCTCTTTTGTGTACTCATGAATATATACACACACAACAGAAAGAAATGGTTGAAAATTTACTTTCCATGTGTTTATATGAAGGAGTTGCAGAATTTATTTCTTGTAAAGTTACCAATACAAAATCTGATGCCCCGGCCATTGAATTTGGAAAAGCAAACCAAAAAATTGTAGTTGATAAGTTTGTAACTGACCTTTTTATTATTACAAATAATTACAATTGGCTGTGGGGCGAAAACAAGAATGAATTAAAAGTGAGAGATTTGGGTTACTACATTGGTTATGAAATTTGTGAACGATATTACAACCTTTCAAAAGACAAGGCCAAAGCAATAAAAGAGCTTATTGAACTTGACTATACCAATGAAAAAGAAGTTGAGCGGATAGTTAATTCAACAAAGTTGCTACCGAAAACATTAGAAGAACTTTACAATGAATACGAAAACCAGCGACCAAAAGTCCTTTCAATTATACCTTTTGAAAATGGAAATCAAAAAGTAAAGGCGGGAGTTATTCAAATTTCAATAAACTTTTCAGAAGAAATGGACCCTAACCATAGAGGATTTGATTATGGCCCCCTTGGAGAGAACTTTATTTATAAATTTAAACAACTTGTAGGCTGGAGCAATAACAATAAAACCATAACCATAGAAGTTGAAATTGAACCAAATAAGCAATATCAAGCATTGATAACAAACAGATTTAGAAATAAAAATGGGATTGCACTTAAACCTTATTTAATTGACTTCAAAACAGTAGAATAAAAGTACACAGCTAAAAGAGATTTGGCAAAAGTGATGTATGATCAATATTTAATAAAACGTAATGAAGAGCCCATGTTCTATTTTAAAACAGCAGATATACTGAAATTGAATGAGCAAGAAAGGCAAACGGTTAATAACAACAGAAAACAATTTGGTTTGAGGGCTTTAGAAGAAAATGAGTTAAACGGTTATACTAAAATAAAAGCTAAAAAAGATTAAATTTTTTTACCAATTATAATGCCAAAAATAAAATAATTAGTTTTACAAACTGTGCTTATAAAATATCCCGGAACAAATACTACCAACGAAAAAACAAAATTATCTTTTAATGAAGGTATTTTAAGTGTAAAATTTAAAGAAAATACCGTTATAGATGCCGAAGACATGATCTATATTTATTGCTACGGCATGGAGCGTTCGGGAAACAAACCTTATGGCGTACTATTTGATTCATCTTCGGTACACGAACTTACCGAAGATGCCGTTGTTTATATAGGCAACACCGCTCACCTAAGTAACATTATTGCCATTGCCTACATATCTAAAACAAAAATAAGCCGTTTAAGGCTTAGTCTTTTAATGATATTTGAGCGCCCTGTTTTAAGGCCACGGCTTTTTAAAGACGAGCATATTGCCTATTTATGGCTTAAAAAAGAGGTTGCCGATTTTTATTCTTAACAGACATAAGGCCATAGTAACGCTCTAATTAAATGGTATTTAAATTTAAGAGCCTATATTAAATACAATTTTATTTGATATAAAAACAGCTCATAAACACAAACTTAATCTATAATTTAGTTGATTTGCAAAACCATTAAGCATTAGTATCTTTAATGCTTCAAATCACAACATTAAAAACCCATGCAATTAAATCTTAAAAGTATTTTATTTGTTTTACCAATAGTGGTATTACAATCCTGCGGCTCTTCGTCAAAAAAAGAAGAAGTAAAAACCGAGACTTCCACTACTCCATCTATTGCACTGCCCGATAATATAAAAACTGCCGGAACAATGAACGGCAACCGTTTTTTTGAATACAATGGTCAGAAATTATTTGGCGGCGCTGTTTTTCATAATGCGCAAACGTTTAGCGCTAATGGCAAATGCATCGTTTCTAAGCTGGTTAATGGCAAAGAATTGTTTGGCGTAATAAACAGCAAAGGCCAAACTGTTATTGATTTTAAATATAAAGGGCTCACCTCCGGCTTTTATGCTTTTAGCGGCTACTACATGTTTCATGATGAAGGAATGAAAAAAGGTTTTGTAGACACCCTGGGCAATATAGTTGTGCCTGCAAAGTATGAAGATTTTGGTAGTATTATTTCTGAAGGAACTGTAAATGCAAGAATAAAATATCCAAAATGGGGCTTGATAAGTATGAAAGATGAAGTAATTATTCCATTCGAATACCAATTTATAAGCGCCTGGAGCGATGGGTTAATACGTGTAAAGAAGGAAATGGGCGGCACTTATGGATATATGGATCATTCAGGCAAAATGATAATTGCTGATGTTTATAAAGACGCTACCGATTTCCAGGAACAAATTGCCATGGTAAAAAAAGGAAATAAATACGGTGTTATTAATACCAAAGGAGAAACAGTAATAGATTTTCAGTTTGATAATTTTGCCCAACTGGTGCAGGTAAGAGAAGACAACATGTCTAGTACCGGAACCAGCGAAAGCCTGATGGGTTTTATTTTAAAAGGCGGTTACATAAGTGTTGAGAAAGATAAGAAATGGGGATACATTGATCTTAAAGGCAATATCGTTATTCCATTTGAGTACGACCAGGTTTGGGAGCCTGAAAGGGATAATAAAGTAATGCTGAGAAAAGGCGATAAAAGAGGTTATTTTGATCTAAATACAAAAACTACAGAGTTTAAATAATGAAGAAGATCTTATTTTTTATATTCATTATGAAACTTAAGTGCTTTTCGCAAGCACCGCAGTGGATAACCTATAATACATCCAACTCGGGCTTGCCAAATAACTGGGTGCGTGATATTGCTATAGATTCATTAAACATTAAATGGATGGGCACTGCTTATGGCGGCCTGGCTAAGTTTGACGGCTTAAACTGGACAACGTTTACCTACTCCACATCAATTTTACCTAATAATAATATTTCATGCATTACCATAGATGGTAATCAAAAATGGATAGGCAACGGCTGGGGTGAAACTGTAACCAGGTACATCAATAATACTATCTGGATAAATTACGATGCATCAAATACCGATAGTGTTATATGTTTTAATTGTGACCCTACTACAGACTTTCTCAGGATAAACGGAGACCTTTACGTAGGTACACTTGGCAGCGGATTAAAAAAAGTTAATGGAACAACCTGGACAGACCTAAGTTATAACCTTACCATGTTTGGCGGTGTTATTTATGATCTTGAAAAAGATGCTGCCGGTAATCTTTGGATAGCACACTGGGGGCACGGCATCACCAAATTCGACGGAACAAGCTGGATTAATTACATGAAGCCTGCCACCAACTTACCTTCAAACGATATGACCTCTATTGCTTTTGAAAGCAATGGCACCATGTGGGCTACTTCGAGATACAGTGGCCTTGTAAAATATGATGGCACCAGCTGGACGGTTTATACAACTTCAAACACAGCGCTTCCAACCAATCTTTTCAAAAAAATTATTATTGACGGTAATGATGTTAAGTGGTTGCTTACAGGCGATGGAGGAACAAATTCAGGCAAAGGCTTAATTAAGCTTATTAGTCCAACTAATTTTACGGTTTACGATACAAGTAATTCAGATATACCCAGCAATGATGTGATTTCAATAGCCATTGATAAGTTTAATAATAAATGGATAGGTACTCAAAATCATGGTGTTGGCGTATTCAATGAAGCAGGATTTTTATCAGTTAAAGAAAGTTCAACAAACAATCTTAATATTAGTTGCTATCCAAATCCTTTTACAGAATACATAAATTTTTCGTCAGAATCAAACAAAGGTCTCGATATTATAATCTACGATATCTATGGAAGACATGTGGAAAAATTGAATACCAAAAATGGAAAAGCAACTTTACTCCGTGGAAATTTAGACGCCGGATTTTATACCTATACCGTATATTCCAACAATAATGTTATCAGTAATGGTAAAATCATAGCGGAATAAAAATAATTAAGCTAAATAAAACAGCGTATGGCTTACGATACACAACTTGCAGATAAAATAAGAGAATACCTTGCAGCGTTTCCTAAACTTAAGATCGAAGAAAAAGAAATGTTCAAAGGTTTGGCATTTATGGTAAACGGCAAAATGTGTGTGAATGTAAGCGGCGAAAACTTAATGTGTCGTTTTGATCCTTCGTTACAGGAAGAATTAGCAGAGAAAAAAGGATTTTTACCAATGATCATGAAGGGAAAAGAATTAAAAGGTTATTGTTATGTTGAGCCGGAAGGATTTAAGTCGAAAAAGGATTTTGAATATTGGATCAATTTATGTTTAAGCTTTAATGACAAAGCAAAAGCCTCTAAAAAGAAGAAAAAATAAATGAGATACCTGACTGCACTTTTATTATTTTGTTTTTGCAACAATCTGTTCTGCCAAAAGGATAGTATCATTTATTCAAGACACTATAAAAACGGCAAATTAAAAAAGATCCTTTATTGGCATGGATCAGACACCACCCAGTTTATTAAATTTTATAAGAACGGGCAAATAAAAGATTCTTCGTGGTTCTATACAAATAGCAATAACGAGTTGCCTTTTGGTACTTCTAAAAGTTATTACAGTGATGGAAGGCTTTCAAACATTACCCGTTACGGCACTGATCCATCCATTTACACCTCCATCTCTTACTGGCATGACGGAAATGTTTCGGAGTATGAAGTGAGCCCGGGCCATAAAAGATACTACAATAAAATTGGCGAAATCCCAAAACAACTGGATCTGAATAAAAACAAGTTTATTTACATACCTAAAAAATATAAAACCAGGCGCAGCAATAAAATTTTTCTCACACAACAAAAAAAGAAGATCACAATTAAGAACAATACTTTAATATCTGTTGTATTATCTAACGACAGCAACGTTGCTTTGTGCAGAATAGATCACCTGAAAAATGATTCGGTTTATCTTTCTAAATTTAGCTATAACTCAAAATACCGGACTACCAAACAAGAAACTATTTTAAATTACGATAGTTCGTTTGTATTAAGCACCAAACAATTAAAAACAATTTATTATTCAAAACATTTTAACAGTAAAAGAAATCGTGCTGCTATGGCTGCGCAGGTTATAGGTGTTGAGTTATTAGTAGTTTCGCTCATTACTACTGCTGTTGCCGTACGTGAGCCATCACTGGGTTTACCAATACTGGGCAGCACACTTGTTAGTGGCTTTGGATTAACAACTTTATCAAAATACCTTTATAAAAGCATGGTACCAAAAAAATACGATCTTAATGAATGGCAAATTAAATTAAAAGATTAAATAATGAAAAACATATACTCTTTAAATACCTGGGTGCTATTCTTATTTATGACCATTCCTATCATTCTTCAAAATACTGAAATTGGCGGGTATCTTTCTTTAATTGAGTTTACTTTTTTTATTATTTGGTTTTACATGCTTGCCAACGATCTTTTCAAAAAACTTCCCGGTGGGCACTCAATGAACATAAAAAAATTCAGGTTTCATTTCTTTTTTCCTTTAACTTATTTTTTACTAGTTATTGTAACTATGGGAGGTTACACAATAAGCGTTTCAGACAATACTAATGAATATGTTTATTTCCCAGAAGGGGTATTAATAGTATTACATTTATTTTCCTTTTATTGCATTTTTTATTGTCTCTATTTTATATCCAAAGCGCTGATAAGTGTTTTCAACAATAACAAAAACCCTGACTGGACACTATATATTGGCTATTTATTTGCATTTTGGATAACCCCAATTGGTATTTGGTTCATACAACCAAAGGTTAAAGCTATTTTCAAAGATCAGCAATAAAAGCATAAACTAACTCGTTTGTGTTATACTCTAACGCCTATAACACACACATCATCTACTTGCTCAAGATCGCCTTTCCAGTTATTTAGTTCGGTCATAAGTTTTTGCTTTTGCTCGGCCATTGGGAGCTCTGCCAATGAAACAAGCAATTCCTTCAGGCGTTTATACATGAACTTTTTTCCTTTCGGCCCGCCAAACTGATCAGGCATACCATCAGTTAAAGCATACACAACATCATTCTTTTGTAATACAATTGAATGTTGTGTAAATGCAATGCCATCTTTATCATGTTTACCAACAGGCATCTTATCCGGAGCAAACTCAAGTAACTCATGGCCACGCACAATCCAAACCGGGTTATTAGCTGCAGCATAGGTTAGTTTCCTGTTTTTGAAATCAAAACTTATCAAACTACAATCCATACCATCTTTTCCACCCTGGGCACTACCATCTTTTTTTAGACGCTCGATAATTGTTTTACGTGTTGCATTTAAGATCAACGCAGGTTCGGTATATTGTTCAATTGCTTTTTCTAAACTTGTAATATTAAGCAAACTCATAATAGCTCCCGGTACGCCATGCCCGGTGCTATCTGCGGTAGCTAAAACAAATTGCCCGTTGTTTAATTTAGCCGACCAGTAAAAATCACCGCTTACTACATCTTTAGGTTGAAAAAAAACAAAATACTCTTTCAGGTTTTCGTTCAGCATTTCTGTTGTGGCCAAAAAACTACGCTGTATACGTTCAGCATAATTAATACTGTCTGTAATTTCTTTGTGCTTTTCTTCTATCTGGTGCTTTTGTTCATCTGTAATTTTTTTCTGAGCCTCGATCACTTTTTTCTGTTGTTGGGTTACCCTAAAACGTTGTACCATTACAATTGCAAAAACAATAACAAGTAGCAAACCGCCAACTACACACCATAAGATGATCTTTTGTGTCTGTTTTTCTTCATTTGCTATCGCATCCTTTTTTTCTTGCTCGGCTTTAGCTTTAACTTCTTTTTTCTCATACTCGTAATTTATTTCGGTGCGCGCTAATTTTTTCTGTGCTTCGCTACTATTTATACTATCACGGGCAATAATGTATTTTTTATAATGTAACAAGGCCAGCGCGGGACGCCCGGAGATCTGGTATAGATTGCTTAAATTTTCCTCGTCGTCCATTGTGCGTTCATATGCGCCAAGCAAACTATCTAAAGTTAATGCACGCAATAAATACGATTCAGCCTCTTTATACTTTTTTTGGGCTACAAATACATTACCCATGTTACTAAGGTTAAAGGTAATACTCATTTGATCGCCCATTTCTTCCGCTAGTTTTAACGACTTAAAATAATGATCGAGTGCTTTTGGATATTCTTGCCAAGAACCATAAATACTGCCCAAATTATAGAGCGTGCTTCCCGTTAATTGTTTATCACCAACTTCTTCGGCTAATTTTAGTGCTGCTGAAAGATACTCAATAGCCTTTGGATAATTTTCCATTTTATGATAATTGCTTCCTATATTACTTTTTGCCAACATTAAAGTTTTTTTACGACCAAGCGCATCTGCAATTTTTTCTGCTTTAAAATAATATTGTAAGGCTTTCGGATAATCTTCTAACATCGAATAGACGATGCCAATATTCATGAAGCAGGTACTAACCGCTGCTTTGTCATTTAATTCCTCAATACACTTTAGTGATCTGAAATGACAATCCAATGCTTTAGGGTAATCCGCCTGGCGGTAATATATATTCCCCATATTTGAAATACACATAGCATTGCTTTTTGCTATATCAGTTCGCCCGGGTTGTTTTTCTAAAATCTTTTCATTTATTTTTTTTTGATCATTAAAATATTTTAAAGCGTTCGGAAAATCGCCTTTTAAATAATAATTGTTGCCCAGTTTTGAATAAACAGAAGCAGTAAATTTATTTAAATTGCTTTCGTCCAACCGGCATTTTTTTACAATCGTCAATGCCTGGTTAACAATTAGGAAAGCTGAGTCTAAGTTCGTTTTTTCCACATAAACTGAAAGTTTTACAAGGGTTTTTACTCTTTCAGTATCATGTAAATTTTGAGAAAGACGCGCTTTGAGGGAATCCATTTTTGACGACTGCGCAAAAAAATTAAACGCAAACAGCGAAAAAAAGAAAGAGAAAAAATTAACCCGTATTTTCATAAAGTATTTAGTTATATTTTTATTCCTATTACATAAACATTCCTTTTATTTCGCTCAGGATAAACTGACTCGTTTGCGTTTTTATATTTTTATTCCGATTACGCAAACATTCCTTCGATTTCGCTCAGGATAAACTGACTTGTTTGCGCTTTTATATTTTTATTCCGATTACGCAAACATTCCTTCGACTTCGCTCAGGATAAACTGACTCCTTTGCGTTTTTATATTTTTATTCCGATTACGCAAACATCGTCTACCTGTTCCAAATCCCCCTTCCAATCATTAAAAGTAAAGGCAATGTTTTGTTTTTGTTGTTGCATAGGCTGGTCTGAAATAGAAATAAATAGTTCTTTCATACGCTTATACATCATTTTTTTTCCGTTTTGACCACCAAATTGGTCTGCAAAACCATCAGTAAAAGTGTACACAACATCTCCTTTTTGTAATTGAACTTTTTGCTGGCTAAAGGATACTGTATCTTTATCGTGTTTACCAACCGGCATTTTATCGGCATTAAAAACCAAGAGCTCGTTAGACCTTACTATCCAAACAGGATTATTTGCGGCTGAATAAACAAGTTTATTATCTTTCAGATCAAAAGAAACTAGGCTGCAGTCCATACCATCTTTACCTCCTTCTGCACTTCCGTCTTTTTTAAGTATGTCAACTATCAGCTTACGTGTATTGTTTAAAATATCGGCAGGGCTTGTCAGACCTTCTTTAACAGATTCTTTTAAACACGAAATATTTAAAATGCTCATAATAGCGCCCGGTACACCATGCCCAGTGCTATCGGCAGTAGCTAAAATAAATTTACCGTTATTTAATTCTGCAGCCCAATAAAAATCGCCACTAACAATATCTTTAGGCGCAAAATAAACAAAGTACTCTTTTAAATTTTTATCCAACAATTCCTCACTTGCAAGCAAGCTGCGCTGAATACGCTCTGCGTAATTTATACTATCGGTTATTTCTTTATGTTTTTCTTCAACCAAATGTTTTTGTTCTGTAATGATACTATTTTGAGCTTGCGTTTCTTTTTCTTTTGCTTCAATAATCTGTTTTTGTTTTTTGGTTATTCTTAACGATTTTACAACCATGTATGTAAAGAAAAGTACAATGCACAAAACAACAACAAAAGAAATAATAATGATATACTGCCTTCTGCTCTTTTCTTCCGCAAGCACTCTCTCTTTCTCTTGTTGTTCTTTTAATAAGGCGGCTTTTTTATCAAATTCAAAATTTACCTGACTTTTTATTAGCTTCCTGCTCACTTCCTCATTATTCATCGAGTCTCTTATTGCAATATAATTTCGGTAATGATCAAAGGCTTTTTTAAAATCACCCGAAAAATTATAGAGTTCGCTCAAATAATTTTCGGTCACCTTTATATTGTCTAGCTGATTATTTTTTTGGGCCACGGCCAGTGATCTTAAAAGATCTTTTTCTGCCCCTTTATAATCCTTCATACTCATTTTACAAAAACCAAGAGCGTTAAGACTATAAGCCATCATTGCTTCGCTGGATGTTTTTAAAGCGAGTTGAAGTGAATTATTTCCTGCATCAAGTGCTTTATCGTATTCTTTAATTGCCGTGTAACGCAAACTCAGCTCGCTCCATTTTGTACATTCCACATAAACATCAGATAGCTGCTGAGAGATAGCGATGGCTTTTTTAGCATAGTTTATGGCCATCCCCATATCTCCGCTTTCTTCGTATGTAGAACCTATATCGCCAAGAACAGCGCCCTGCATTTGAAGATCGCCTAGCTCGGCGGCCATTTTTAATGACCTGTTAAGGTATTCAAGCGCCTTTTTATGATCGCCCTGTAATCTAAACACATAGCTTATGCTTGTATAATTAATGGCAATAGAACGTTTTTCTCCCAGCTCTTCGCTCAGTTTTAGCGATCTGTAATAGTAATCCAGCGCTTTTGGAAGATCGCCCAAGAGTTGGTAATTAATTCCCAGGTTGCCGATTTGGCCGGCCATCATTCTTTTATCGCCAATTTCTTCTGCCAATTTTAGAGACAGATCGCCGTAGGTAATAGATACATCAAATTTTCCGAGTGTTGAATAAATATTCGATAATTGGAATAAAGCTTTTATTTTACCAAGCTTGCCCGCGTTTACGGGATAGCCGGCTTTGATCATTTCTTCCCACATGGCAAGCGAAAAGTTAAGGGCCGCAATGGCTTCATCAAATTTACCAAGATATCTTAAACAAATTGCTTTTTGAGTAAAGCCTCGTGCAACACCTCTTTTCCACGAAATTTTTTGTGCCAACACTAGGGCTTCCTCAGCAACAAAAAGTGCTGAATCAACATCAACAGATTTTAATTTCCATGAGATATTATCCAGAAGATTTACCCTATCGGAATCTTTTATGCAGGCACCTGAACAGGGCGATCTGTATTTTTTCGCTAAAACAATTAGTGAATCAAGGTTATTTTCTTGCCCTATTAATCTGGTATTGAGACCAAATAAAATAAAAAAAGAAAATAGTTTTACACTAATTCGGCCCATGATGGCGATACGCTATTTTTATTATGATTAAAATTAACGCCAACTAAATTAATAACATTTTTTTGATAACAAAATTATTTCTAATCTTAAACAGTATCTTTATATAAACATTTAGTAAATAGGCAACATGAACTACCCAATCATTGATATGCACTGCGACCTTCTTTCGTATTTAGAATATGTAAAAGGCGCTCATCCTTTTTTTGAAAAGATAGGCTGTAATTTAAATGCTTTAAAAGCAGGTAATGTAAAACTGCAGGTAATGGCAATTTATACAGGCACAGAAACGGGAAGCGCGGATACAGGTTTAAAAGAAAGCGAGATCTTTAAACAACTTTTAAAAGACGAGGCAGACAAATTATACCTTGTAAAAGATATTTCTACGTTAAATGCTGCAATTAATTCCGATAAAATTGGTGCAGTTGTATCTATAGAAAATGCGTCGGGCTTTTGCGAAGAAGACGAACCGATTGAAAATGCTTTTAAAAAACTCAACAAAATAATCTCTAACGTTGAAAGAGTTCTTTACATCAGCTTTACGCATCATGGTGAGAACCGTTTTGGCGGCGGTAATTATACAAAAGCCGGTTTAAAAGATGATGGCAGAAAATTACTGGATCATATGCATGGTAAAAAAATTGCACTCGACCTTTCACATACCAGTGATGCTTTGGCTTATGGACAATTAGAGCATATTGAAAAATACAAACTGGATATTCCTTTAATTGCCAGTCATTCTAATTTCCGTGCTATGTTTGATCACCCGCGTAATTTGCCTGATGATCTTGCAAAAGAGATCATTAAACGTAAAGGAATTATAGGTTTAAATTTTTTACGTGCTTTTTTAAATAATGATGATCCGAATGTTTTTTATGAGCATGTGCTTCACGGAATAAAAATTGGTGGAGAGAATACCATGTGTTTTGGTGCAGATTATTTTTATGCCAGCGAGCCTGATCCAACACGTATTCCCTATTATCATAAAGATAAAGAGGATGCCAGCTGCTACCCTGTCCTATTAAAGAACCTTGAAGGAAAAGTAGCAGCGGGATTTTTAGAGAAAATGAGCCATAAGAATGTAATCGATTTTATAAACAGGATCTGGATCTAGTTTCATTTTAAACTTTGTTAATTTCTACATTTTTTTTATTCCTCACAGTTTAATTACTGTAAATTTGCAAAGCATACAACCTCTGTTTTGTGCTTTAACATCAGCATTTATATGAAAGTTTATTTTTACCTTATCGCATTTTTCTTATTCTTTGGTCAATTTACAAAAGCACAGTGTCCTACTAGCCCTTTAACTTTTGCTAACCAGGCGCAGATAGATGCTTTTCCTTCTACATATCCGTCCTGTACGGTGATACCAGATGGCATTGATGTTGATATTATGGGATCAAATATTACCGATCTTGGTCCACTGTCTCAACTAACATCTGTTTTGGGCGTACTTGAGATACGGAATTGCCCCCTGCTTACAAATCTTAATGGGTTACATAACCTTAAATCGATTGGCAACGATACGCTTGACGGATTTATATTACGTCAACTTCCTTTACTAAACTCTCTATCAGCATTAAATAATCTTGATTCTATTCATGGCGAATTTACGATAAGAACATGCAATGCATTAACAAGTTTAAATGGATTGAACAAACTCAAAAAAGCATATGGATCCGTTATTGTAAGAGATAATAGTGCATTGCAAAATTTAAATGGACTTGATAGCCTCTTTTACATTGGCGAAACCCTTGAAATTGTAGAGAATCCGCAATTAAGTTCAATAGCTGCTCTCAGTCATGTGAACACAATTGTTGGCGGTGTTGAAGGCGGAATTTTTATTGAAAATAATGCCATACTCAGTAATTTAACA
Source organism: Bacteroidia bacterium (assembly GCA_016787705.1). Lineage (GTDB taxonomy): Bacteria > Bacteroidota > Bacteroidia > B-17B0 > Aurantibacillaceae > Aurantibacillus. Next base: position 14,040 of record JAEUTP010000023.1, read on the forward strand.
GGGCTTGGAAATAGCTTAACTAACGTTGGAAGCAATCTGGATATTACATTAAATGGCAATTTAAACTTATGTAACGTACCAAGCATTTGTAAATACATAGCCAATCCTCCAGTTGGAGCAACAATTACAATAAGTGCAAATAAAGTGGATTGTAATTCACAATCCGAGGTATTGGCTAAATGCGCACTTGGTGTGAATGAAAACAATACCTTTAAAAGCAGCATGCGTATTTCACCAAATCCTGTTTCTGATCATTTTAAAATTATTTCAAACGACAAGGAAGTTAATGTAGAAATTTTTGATATTTATGGAAAAAAAATAAGCAATGTTATTCTCGATGAAAATTCGAAATACAGTATTGCAAATTTACCTACCGGAATTTATTTGTTAAAAACTACAAATACGAAAGAGCAGCAGACTTTTACCAGAATTGTTAAACTATAACAATTCGATTTAATGTGTTTCATAGTTTCTATTAGTAAAAGAATGTATTTTTACTAAAACTTAAATTATGGATTATTTTTTTCCTTTCTTATTATTTCTCCTTTATAAATTAGCTGCCCTTATACCGCTGGTTGTAATTTTAATTGCAATAATTAAATTACACCGGCATCAAAAAAATTCAGGTACACGCTTAATGCTAACAGGTAATTTAGGTCTGATAATTAAAGTTTTATTACTTGACAGTGCTGTAGATTATTTTGTAAGATTCAGCGATCATTCAGTAGTAAATATGGTAAGTACCATTTATACCGCAATGAGCTTTGTCGCTATCACATTTTCAATAATTTTTGCGGTGGGATTTTTAATTTTTGTAATTAGTTTTTTTAAAGAAGTAAAATGAAATATCTCCTAACAGAGTAATTGTCTACAATAATCGCAAAAACGGGTAACAAATTTCTCTTTTATGCAACCAATCTGTTAAAAACTGCTGGCACAAAATTTTCAATATACTTTTCAATTACATCATCTGTTAAAGATAGATTCTAACGAAAGAAGGAATAAATCTAAAAACTGAACCCGCGTCATACCGGGTAAGAATAAACAGAAGATAAATAAATGAGGCCCCCTGTAAAAAGGGGGTTTTATTTTAAATTCCATTAATTATGAAAACGATTTTACTTTTATTACCGGTATTTATTTTCTGCATTAGTTGCAGCGCAGGCGAAACTGATAAAAAAACTCCCGTACACGAATCTGAAGAACTAAATCTTAACGAGAAAAAAGATGCAGCGGATTCAAGCTTTATAATAGACACTCTTCATCCTTAAAGTATTGGCATAATATTCACAGGTCATACAAAAAATTATTTGTATGAAAAATTCAGCTTTATTATTTATAACTCTCGTTCTTCTTAGTTCATGCACACCTACAACTCAAATAACAGGCTCATGGAAAAATCCCAAACAAACTTCAACTGACATTCAATCTGTTTTTATTGCTGCTTTAACCGGCAATATTGTTGTAAAATCAACACTTGAGAATAATATTTCAGAAGCCTTAAATAAAGAGAATATAGCAAGCATTAAAAGCGTTGATGAGTTTCCTCCGGGCCTGTTAAAAGACAGTATTCCGAAAGAAGTAATAATGGATAAGATAAAAAAGAAAAACCATCAGGCCATTCTTACTATATCACTCCTCAAAAAAAAGACCGAATCACGTTATATAAGAGGCTCAACCGCTTATGCCCCGATGTCACGTTTCGGTTATTACGATAATTTTTACGGTTATTACTCGTATTGGTCGCCTTATGCTTACAGCCCGGGATATTATGTAAATGATGATGTTTATTACCTTGAAACCAATTTATACAACAGCAAAACCGAGGCGCTTATTTGGTCGGCACAATCAAAAACGTATAGTTATGATGGCTTAAGTTCATTTTCAAAAACCTTTGCGAAAGTGATCGTAAAAAAAATGAAAGAAGATGGTATAGTTATTTCAAAATAATTAATGCGAAACAACAAGTTTTGTGATTGTTTTTGTTTCACCTGGCAGCTTCAGAAAGTAAATACCATTATTTAAATTTGAAATATTTATTTGATCATTCAAGATTTGCAATTTCAGTTCTTTACCAATAACATCACAAATTATAACTTCGCTAAAATCTGATCCTTTTATATTTAAAATAGTAGTTGCAGGATTTGGAAAAATAGTAACAATAGATGGATTACTGTTTTCGTTTACAGAAGTTATTGAACAATTTAATGGCAAGATATTAAAGCCCCTTTGTTTTGCCTGGCAGCGTAATTCATTCAGAGCAGGCTTATCACTTCCGCTACCACCGTAATTTCTAAATCCCAGTGTTTTTAAAAATTCTAAAAAAACAGGATTGGTTAATCCGTAATAATTACCCCAAAACGCCACCTGTACAGGGTCAAGATCGTGAAGCCATGTAAAATCAATCATTCTAATATTAGCTGCGTACATATCCCAGCTTAAAAACGTTTGTGTAATAAATTGAGTCTGTAAGGTATTTGAGCTATTACACATTGTACTTGACGGATAACCATATTGATAAAAACATAATTTTTTCGAGGGATACAATCCAACAAGTGTGGCAAAATCTGTGGGAATCGTTGTAACAGATTTTACCGTAAAATTTGAATTTAAAGGATAATAAGATACACCAATATAATCGCTATTGGTATTTAATGTTTGTGCGAGTGCACTGTAAGTTGTAATACCATCAAAAGTTAATTCCGTTGCTACTTTTAAACCCGGCCATAACACCTTTGCATGAGTTGTTACTGCATTATAAAACACGGTGTAGTTTGCCCATAAAGTTGAATTATTGCCCATATACACATCGTGCTCTGATCCAATAACCAAAGATGATAATATAACATTTGGCATATGAGCTTTAACACTATCTAATAATTTATTAAAACGGGCAATCATTACGGTACTGTTAAATGCGGTGCTTACAAGATCAGATGGCACTTCAAGCTTATTTGTGTGTATAGGCGTAATAGTAAGATCCAAGGGCATATTATACGCAGGATAATAAACATTTGCTATATCCAATATTGCAAAATTATATACGTTGGGGGAGGTTTCAAGCGCTGTCCAATTTTGAAAAATACCCAGCTGTTGCATACCAAGATTTTTTCCTACGGTAAAACAAGAATCATAATTATAAACAGAACTATTTTGAGGGTAAGTACTAACGTCCATACTTATTTTGTTGAGTGTTGGATTAACTTGGGCTTTTAAAACGCCCGATATTAAAACTAATAAACAGATGATGTTTTTCATATAAACTAATATTTAATAATTTTTTTTGGTAAAAAATTTTTTGTTTTTGAAATAATAAAATAAATACCCGGAGCAAAATTATTAATGTTAATACTACCAGATCCACTTATCTCTCTCTCAATAATAAGCTGCCCGCTAAGGTCAGTTATCTGTATTATATCCTTGTTGTTATTTTCAAACTTTATGCTAATAAATTCTGAAGCGGGAACTGGAAAGGCTGAAATATTATTTCTATTTATTGATTGATCACTTATTGAGGTAACAGTTTGGTTGATATAAAAAGGATGTAAATAATGTAATGTTGGAGAAGTAAAAATACTTTCAACCGTGTTTGTATTACAATTAAAAGCATCCGCCATAAAATTTGTAAATGTGCTTACATAAATACTATGATAATAGATCTTGTTATTTGTACCCCAATTTACATTTCCTCCGTGTGTGCCAATATCGTCAACAACATCTGTTCTATTATTGCCACTTGTATCAATAGTTACAATATTTGCATTATCCAAGCTGGCATTACCTGCGCAAAAAGCGATCTTATCTCCGTTCGGAGAAAAACACGGATCATGATTTCGGGTAGTATCGTTTGTTAATTGTAAGATATTTGACACCTGATTGTTGCCATAGTTATAATTAGCCGTAAATATTTCAAGATTTAAAAGGCTTGGGCCAGTTAAGCCTACAAAAACAATTTTATTACCAATTGGCGACCAAGCAGCATCAATTGCGCCGGTTGTAGTTATTTGTTGTGGATTGTTACCAGACATATCTAAAGTAAAAAGATTCCATTGTGAAGTGGAAGTTGGCTGTACAAGCAATAAAATTCTGTTACCCATTGGATGAACACGCGGATTACCAAAACCATGCCAACCATACTGATTATTAGCAAGTATAACCTGCATGTTTGTACCATCAGGGTTACACTTTAAAATATCACAATCAATATAATTTTCCTGATCAGGCGAAACGTTTGCAGGACTGCGCACGATCAATAATTTAGAATTATCTGGCGAAGGTTCAGCTCTCCAGTAATTATAATTAGGATCGTTGGTTATTGTTTGAGTAACAGAAGTGGTTAAATTTTTTTTATACACCTGCCATGTTGCGGTGGTTGATGTGGGCCTTGAACAATAGTAAATGTATTCTTGCGAAAACAATTCTGATAAACTTAAAAATAGAATAATAATACTGAGTTTTAATTTCATTATAATTAAATTATTCTTTAATAAATTTTAAATTTTGTTTTTTTCCTTTGATGCAAATAACATATAAGCCTGCATTAATTTCAGAAATATCTATTTTAAATGATCCTGTAAATTCCTCTTCCTTTACCAACATACCAAACAAATTATATATTTGATATTTTTCCGGAAAATTATTTTGACTTGTAATTATTAAATTATCTTTTGCAGGATTTGGATAAATAGAAAAATCCTGGATAAAACCAGTTTTATTTAATGAAGTTATGGTTGCATGTGGTAAAAACCAGGGGTCTGCATCAAATTTATCTGTAGGTGTACCATTCGCATCTTCGTAAACAACCACAAAAGAAAGATCGCCATTTTGTGTTAATGTTGGTTCACCGATGCCCGCGCTATTACCCGGACCTAGCACTAATTGCTTTGGCCCCCAGCTGTCCCAGTTGTTAACTGTGGTTTGTTGCGCCCTGTATATAGCATATTTGCCCGACGCATCGGGTGTTGTGTAATACATCCACCATTGGTTATTATTATCTTTATATAAATGAGGTTGATGTTCGTTTTGAATAGTATTTAAAGTACTAACCTGTTGTGGTGCATTCCAGGTAACGCCGTTATCATTACTTAAAGCGTACCAAAGATCTAATCCTCCTACTCCACCAACTCTATCGGGTGAATCAAAAAATAAAACTAATTGATTTGCACTTAACCTTTCTAAATGCGGATTATCTTCAGTGGTTGTTTGCGTTACCGGTGCCGCTAAAATTGTTCCTGTTGCCGAGGGATTAATTGTAGAATTTTTTATTAGATAAATATCGGTATTGTATGGTGGTTGTTGATTGCTCGTATAAACAACAAGATCTGAAACCGTTGAATTTAGCATGGATAGCTGTGGTGCGCCTTCACTAAATATTGGCCCGCTTAAATTAGAGAGTGTCCATGCCGGAAAAGGAACAGCGGTAGAAGCTCTTGATGAAATTAAAATATCGCCGTGCAACCACATGGGGCAAGCCGTAGTTGGAGATGTGGCAAGATCCATTCCATAAGTCGGGCCTTTTTGATAAGGTGTAAAAACACAAGGCGCTCCATTGCTTGTCCATGACAAAGCATCGGCAGGAATATAAATACTGTATAAATTTAAACCATCGCGTGAAATAAAAATTCCATCTTCCCAGCCATTAACACTTAAAGGTTGTATCATCGGCGTACCAAACTCTGCAGGTATTGCAACCTGTAGAGTGGTATTGCCTTTTGTAAGCGGCCAGTTAGGTTGACATTTTAAACTCCAACTTAAAAAAATGCCAACTAATAGAAAATAATTTTTCATACCGCTTAATTATAATTTTAAATTATTGCTTAACTGTAGTAGCGGTTTGTAATTTTGCTTTAGCATCTGCAGTTCTCTTTTTTGAAGAGAAAGCGTTTGGCCTGAAATAGTAGGCTAATCTTAAACCTATGTAGTTACCCTTGTTGCTAAAACTATGTGTGTAATTCTGATTATCAATTGTATAATTAACAGTTGATGTTGCTACTTGTGATAAACCGCCGTTAAATACCAGGCTGGCATTTAAGATGGAACCTCTTTGAAATAATTTTTCGCGGCCTACTGAGAAGCGTACCATTCCATGCCCCCCATTATTTGATGTAGAGGTACTGCTTAAATAATCAGAGCTTGTAGCACCGTCATTATGTTGTAAAAAATGTTTTGAAACTGTTTTGCCTTCGGTAAAACTCGCAGCAAAACCAGCGCCTATCACCCATTTTACGTTCTTACAGTTTGGGTTAAATTTATAATGGATCATTAAAGGGATTTCAACCGCATTAAATTCTGTTGTTAATGCAGAATAGCGATTTTTCATTGTAATAAGAGAATAATTCTCTGCAATTGCGTAACCAAAACCAAAGGTATTAAAGCCTAAACCAAATGTTCCCATCCAATGTTTATCGGCATCGTATCTTGCAACGATATCGAACGAACCTTGACCAAATTTATTTTGATTAAAGCGGGCATTTGCATTTGGAGAGCCGGCACTGAATTTGGATTGATTATCGTAAGCGCCCCATTGCACCCCCCAACGCCAAACATTATTTTCCTGCGCAGAAAGGTATAAACCATTTATACCCATAACTAGTAATAAAATTGCTTTTTTCATATTTTGTATTTTAAGAGTTTATATTTGCTTTTATACCTATATGTCGGTTAAAAAAGAAGATACCCTATCCTGAAAATGAAAAATTTACTTTTTCCCATCGGGGTAATAGTTAAAATAAAACTTTAAACCAATGCTCAGGTCAAAAAATTTTCGGTAAACATTGGCAACTGTAAGCGATCCGGTGGTTGGATCAATCTTATAATTGCGCTCGGCGAGGTTAGAATGGCCATATATATTCCAAAAATTAAGATAAAACTGCATCATATGTCTTTTTCGCTTTCCAATAGCCCTGTCGTGCCATTGAAGTTTGATATTTAGGGTATTATAATCCGGATTTCTAACAGAATTAATGTTACCTGTTATGAATTCATATTTACCGGCTAAAGAATCTATTCCGGTTACTGGTGTATAAGGTTCACCGGTTGCATATCTGAAATCAAAGGTGTATAAAAAAGGAAGAAACCATCTGCGGTTCTTTTCTTTCATCGATGCACTTAAAACAATATTTAACGATTGTCTTTGATCAAAATAATAAGGGTATACTTTATCCTGCAGGCTTCTTTTTTTATCTGACTTAGCTATGGAATAAGAAGCCCAGCCATTTACCCTTCCACTTTCTTTCATTACAAAAAACTCAATGCCCTTTGCATCGCCATAACCTTTGTTAGAGTATGCAAAATTTGTGTCAAAGATCACAAGGCGTGTGTATTTTTTATAGTAGCCTTCTATCCTTGCAGAAATAATTGGTGTGAGCTTTTGCTTGATAGAAACAATAGTGTGCTCGCTGTGATTTGACAACAAATGTTTATTTTGAAGAATCTGAAAGGTTGTTGGAGATTGTTTAAAAATGCCCCAGCTGGCAGAAAGTATAGTACTGCTTGTAAGATCGTAACCTAAGGTTACGCGCGGTGAAAGATCAAACGTATTTGCCAACTGGTTGTGATCCAAACGCAGTCCAGCATTAAATTTAATTCTTTTAAAAACAGAAGCGTCATAGATCAAATATGCTGAGGATAAGATGTTAATGGTATTTACTTTGCGATTGTATATAAGAGAAGATGTGTCTGTAATAAGAATATCGGTTGTTTTATAAAACTCCGTAATATCAGATCTTTCATCTTCAACACTACTTTCTATACCTGTTTTTAATTTTATAGTTGGCCGTGGGTAAAAGGTAAGGTCTTCACGCAGGGTATAACTGTTGTAGTTTATGTTACGAAAACCATATTTTTCAGGATTTATATTTAACCGCCAGCCTGAGTGTAAAAAAGAAGTCTTGCTGTAACTTTTATCGGCAATAACACTTTGTATCTGAAAATTCTGGGCATTGATTTTGCTCAAAGAATTTGCCTTTGGTAAGATTTTTTGAAAACTGGTATCACTGTAATCATTAACATTTAAAGTAGTTAAATTTATTTTTGTATTGTAATTAAGGGTGTATGTGAACTTGGATGTTAGATCAGCTTTTTTTTCTGTTTCAGATAATACACTTAAAATTGATCGCAAGCCAACAATAACAGCTAATTTATTTTTTTTTAATGGGCCTTGTATAAGGTAAGAAGGATTGGATGTATTCAAATCAACATTTGTACTCCAACGCTCTGCATTACCATTTTTAGTAGTTAAGTTAAAAACAGATGACATAGCGTTACCATAATTAGCTGCATAACCACCTGTTAATACTTCGGCCTTCTCTAACATTTCGGGGTTAAAAACAGATTGTCCGCTAAAGTGAAAAGGTAAAGGCAGCTTAATGTTGTCAATTAAAAAAAGGTTTTCATTAGATTCGCCACCCCGCACGTGAATGTCAGAAGAACCGTACAGATCTACCTTACTAAGTACACCTGGCAAAGCGGTTAACGATTTCATGGGGTCGTTAGAAATTCCTTTTATAGATTCTATTTGCACATGTTTTAATTCCATTTCACTTACCGAAACTTTTTCTATGATCTTATCTGCTGTAACAATTGTTTCAGAAAGGCTGATAGCTTGTTGACTTACTTCAAAAAAAACAGAAAGCGGTTGATCTGTTACCTCGATTGATTGCTCACTTAATTTATAACCAAAGGCACTCACCACTAAAATATAATTGCCGGGTGGTATATGATCTAAATTAAAATGACCGTTATAATCTGAACTTGCATTAAATTTTTCTCCTTTTAAATAAACAGTGGCAAATTCTACAGCGCTTTTATCAGCGCTGTCTTTAATCATACCGCTAATTTTAAAGCTTAGTTTTTTTCCGGGAGCCAGGGCTATTTGATTGCCAATTAATTCCCATTTAATTTGAATTGGATCAAGAAGCTTATTTAATGCTTCTTTAAAGCTAAGATCAGAAAAAGTATAATTTACTTTTTGAGACAGATCAATATTGTTTCCGTAGGTAAAATGGGTGTTGGTTTGTGCTGTAAATTCTTTAAGAACCTCGTTAAGTGCAGTGTTTGTAAAGGAGATGCTGATCTTTTTATTCAATATGTTATCCTGTGCTAAAACAACCATATTGTATAGCATTAAGATACTAATGGTAATAAAAAGCCTCATATATTGATCAACATCCCTTGCCTGTAATTTCTACATTTTTTTGGTTAACTACAGCTTTAATATTCAATGTTTTTTCCAATACTTTTAACACATCATCCAATTTAGGATCTTCAAAAAAACCGGTAAATGTGCATTTTAAAATTGCTTTATCTTTTACAGTTATATCAATAGAAAAATATTTTTTTATACCGTTGCAAACCTCATTAAAGCTTGTATTGGCAAACTCCAGCTTTTTGGTCTTCCAGGCCATAAAATTAAGATCAGCGTTGGCCGATTTTTCGATACGCTGTTTTCTTTTATTTAAAACACCGGTTTGGCCAACAGTTAGTAATTCTGAATATTCATTCTTATCAATGAAAGAAACCGTTCCTGTAACAACAGTTACTATTGCAGTTGTATCTTTTTCGTAGGCAGCTATATTAAAAGAGGTTCCTACAACCCTTACATCAAAACTTTTATTTTCAATAATAAATGGTTTTGCCGGATTTTTGGTGATATCAAAAAAAGCTTCACCTTCTAAACTTACTTTTCTTTCATTTGCGGCAAATTCTTTTGGATAAGAAAGCGAACTGTTCTCATTTAAAATAATGGTAGAGTTATCGGGCAACAAAATTGTTGCTGCTTTATTTGTTGTTTGAACCAATACCATTTCAGATTTACCGGTTTTTAAAAAGAACCATGTGGCAAACAAACCAACTATCAATATAGCCGCCGCTCTTAAAATCCATTTGTTATAAGTTGGTGCCTGGCGTGTAATTGGAATGATCTTTGCTTCCTGTTTTATTTTTTCCTGTATGGATGCCCAGGCTTTTGCTTTATCGATATTAATATGTTGGTTTAGCTTTCCCGTATTTTGCCAGGTTGCTTGTATCTCTTCCATCAAAAAAGCATTGGCGCTATCGGCTTTCAGCCATTGCTCCACTTGCCCCTGCTCTTCCTGCGAAGCTTCGCCTTTAATGTACTTTGCTATGAGTTCCCAATCCTGCATATTAAATCTAAAACTAAATTACCAATTCGTTGGTGCATTGTTAACATATATACTCTTACATGTCTCATTTCTACTATATGTCGCGCCAACCTTCATTTACCCTATCTTTTATTTAAAATAACCGCATAATAACCAAAATACAATTGTTTGAGCGCTTGTTTTTAAGAAGGGCTTTAAATGCTCATGCATTATTTTTAATGCCTTCCCCATATTACTTTCTACTGTTTTTATTGAAATATCCAGCTGTTCGGCTATCTCGCGGTTCTTTAAGCCGCTAAACCTGCTTAACTGAAAGATCATTCGCATATTTTCAGACATTTTATCCAGCCCCGAATTAATGGCGTCGGTCAACTCTTTTTCTTCTAAAATAGTTTCTACATTATTGTGCGATTGCGGATTTACGAACTTTAATTCGTCAACTGCTTTATTTGCATTTTTTTGTTTACGTAAATGATCCAAAGCCCTAAACACAACAGCTTTATACAAATAAGCTTTAAAAGTTGTATTAACTTCAAGTTCATTTCTGCGTGTCCACATTTTTACAAAAACATCCTGCACCACATCCTGCGCCACATCCGGGTCTTTAACCACGGGCATAACAATGCGACAAAGCTCTTCGTAATAGAGGTTAAAAAGCTCATTGAATTCAGATTCTGTACAGATCTTTTGCGACATGGAAAGATAAATATACAAAAAAGGAATAATTTACAAGTGCAGGTAAAAACAGCCACTAATTTCACTAATGCTGCAAATTAATTTTATAATGTTTGTTGTTTGGAATTCATGAAGTATATTTTGCAAGTATGTTTGCAAAATTCACTAATTAGTGGTTTAAACTTTTAGTGCTAATTAGTGAAATTAGTGGCAAGAAAAGTAGAAGTTACTTCTTTTGCACAAATGCTTTAATAACATCAATGGGCAACGAATCACCCTGCACTTTGTTATAATGTGCATTTATCACTTTACCGGTTTCATCAATTAAAAATTCAGCTTCCAGTCTGTCGGTATGTCCATCCATTTTAACCTTATTCTTATACAACTTCATTCCATCCTTTGCCTTTGCAAGACCGCCGCCAAATAATAAAAATTTAAAAAGGCCCCATTTTGACCTTTCTAATTCATATTTTTTATATAGGCTCGAATCAGGATTGGGTATCATGATCGAATAAAATTTTTCATCTGCCAAAAAAACTTTCATGTTTTCTGCCGATGATTCATAAACAGATATTAGTATGGTATTATTATTTTTATACAATTCTGTCATTTGATTTATTTGATGAAAGCGCAAATTACAAAAAGGACAACCCGCAAAACGGTAAAAGATTAAATGGATCTTTTTGCCTTTAAATTGTTCTAAGGAAATGGAATTACCATATACATCGTTTATTATAAACTCTGGGGCTTTTTGATTGTTTTCTACTTTCATATTAATTATTTTACAGATAGACGTATTTATAAGTATTTCCTTACAACATTTTTAAAGTAAAATAATTATTTAACGTTAGTATTTAATCGAATAGTTTAAATTCTGAAAGGTCGGGTAAGTGTTCTTTGCTTCTTTGTCTTTCGTAATTATAAATACACCAACTCAAGTCTTTTAAGAAAGGTAGACCAATTTGATCATATTCATATCTGCCGCTACCAATCACACCACGCTGGTTCACATAAATAGAAGCTGTTAAAAGATATTCAACCTTATTTTTATAATCAACAATATAAGCGCAATCAATTAAAAAACCATAAGCACGGCCAACAATATTAAACAGACGGATACTATCTTGTTTCACAGTTGCAACGGCACTGGCGTAAAGGAAATATTTTTTGTAGGTATCGTAAAATATTTTTTTATCATATTTAGGCTGCTCGCTTTCTTTTGGATACATGCCTAATTGTTTGATCATGAATTTACGGTTATCATTACTTATTGGGAGTTGTTCTGGTTCTTTAAAATAGTTGTTAAAGATGATCTTTTTCATTAGGGAGTGAAGATCGTTTACCGATAAATAATTATGATCAGAAAAATCTTTTGGCCCTGCCACGCGCCTACCCTGACTATTTGTATGGTATGCCCCTACTTTTGAATTGGAAATTGGATGGGTTAACTTCTCACTAAAAAAAGTAAGTGGTTGTTTATATAAGGTATCTTTTTCAGAATTTAAAAAATAAACAGGTGGTGTAACTTTAGCGGTATCACCCGGGCAGGAGCCATCCAGGCGATTAAACAAACGTATATTTTTAAATCCAAGGTCATTTAATTTTTTATGTGCATAATCAAAGCCCACAAATTCGTAAACGCGTGCACAGGAATAGTTATCGCTTACCAAAAACATTTTCTTGATATAATTTTCGAGTGTTGGATAACGGCTAGCAGATGTGGTATCGTATTTTATTTTTTTCTGACAATAATAACCACTGTCGGTAATCATGGTCGTGCTTCTGTCTAAACCTTTTTTATTTAACTCTTCCAACTTAATTAAAGCCAATGTACTTATTGGTAATTTTACAGTGCTTGCAGGGTAAAAATAATTTTTATTTACATGAAATTTAAGATCGGTAAATTTTGGTTTATTGTTTTCGTTACGGTCAATTCGTGTATATATAACCTGTAATTTATATTTATTCGGATTTTCGAGAACATTTACAAACTGAGGCAAACCGGCTTTTAAAAGACTATCCAAAAAGGGAGTTGTTTGCGCGTGTAATTTTAAACTTAATACAAGACAAATAGCAAAAAGTATTTTCAGTTTAAGTGGACTGAACTTCGGCAGGTATTTCTTCAATAGTTTTATCGTTTTTTTTATTTGTTATAAAATAAAATACTAATCCTAATACTACTGTTCCTAAACCACATAATGATTCAACAGGCTTTTCGAGCATTATGTAACCCAGAATAAATAATATTATTGATAAAAATAATAAAGGTGTTAAGGGATATAGAAAGGTTTTATATGAAGTTACCACATGTTTGTGTTTATAACGCAAAATAAAAATACCCAATACTGTTAAAAATGTAAAGAGGTTTAAGGTAAAACCTACATAAGTGATCAAAGATTGGAAGGAAGATGTTAAAACTAATGCTACCGCAATAATCGACTGAAAAATAATTGCCACATAAGGCACATTATTTTTATTGGAGATGGCAAAGAATTTTAAGCCTTTAATATCGGTGCCCATACTTTTCATAACACGTGGGCCGGCTAATATCATGGCGCTTATAGTAGATATAAGTAACAAAGCAATTATCAAACTCATAAATTGACCAACCTGTACGCCAAAAATTTTATTGGCACTTAAATAACCAACCTCTAACACACCTTTTAATTCGTTGATGGGCACCGAATACAGGAAAACATAATTTAGAAGTGTGTAAATAATCATTACCACTAAAGTACCCACAAACAAAGCGCGTGGCAAATTACGTTGCGCATTTTTCATTTCACCAGTAATGTAAGAAGCCGCGTTCCAACCGCTGTAAGCATAAGTTACATAAATCAATGAAATAGCAAATCCTTTTGAGAAAATATCGCTCCAGGCTGCATTATCGGCTTTAAAAGCTATTGTATGTTGAGGAATATGAAACAAACCAAAACCTACAAACATTAATATACACACTACTTTTACAATCGTAAAAATGCGTTGAAACAAACTTCCTGCTTTTAAATTAATAGAGTGTATTAATGTAATAATTGCAACAACGCTTAAGGCCATTATTACCGGATTTACGCCCGGGTAAACTTTATTTACATAACTGCCTAGTGCCATAGAAGCCGCAGCAATAGGTGCTGCAAAACCAACCGTTACACTTACCCAACCACTAATAAAACCAACAGCAGGATGGTATAATTTTGAAAGATAATTATACTCTCCCCCGCTCTCAGGAAATGCGGCACCTATCTCACCGTAAGTCAACGCACCACACAAGGCCAAAATACCACCAACTACCCAAAGCATAATAATTGCAAAACCACTTTCAATACCTAACACCTGGAAACCAAGGCTGGTAAATACACCGGTGCCTATCATATTAGCTATAACAATAGATACTGCGGTATTAAATCCTATTTTATGTGTTTTCATACTGTTTAGTCAAACGACTGAGATGCTTTTTTAGAAAGCTCCACCATCATTTGATATTGCTCAGGAGAAAGGTCGTTAAAGTAAAAGTTAATAGGATTTATCTTTTCATTATTTTTAATAACCTCATAATGCACATGTGGCGCAGTACTTAAACCTGTACTACCAACATAACCTATCAACTGACCACGTTTAACTTTTTGCCCAACCCTTGCAGCAATACGGCTCATGTGCCCATATAAGGTCTGGTATCCAAAACCATGATTGATCACTACGTGATTACCATATCCTTGTGCTAAATTATCAGCAGTTTCTACAACACCATCACCTGTTGCATAAATTGGTGTGCCTTGTTGTGCGGCAAAATCCATTCCGGGATGCATTTCCTGTGTTTTGTAAATAGGATGCGTTCTCCAGCCAAAACCACTGGTAACGGCATGTGCCAGATCTTTTTGATTAATAGGCATAATAGCCGGAATAGATGCCATTAATTTTTCTTTACTCTTTGCCAGCTGCACCACTTCATCAAAAGATTTTGATTGAATGTATAATTGTTTTGAGATGCGATCCAAACGCTCGGTAGTGGCTTTTAATATTTCGGCGTTATCGTAGTTATCAAACGCAGAATATTTATCACTTCCGCCGGAGCCGGCATAACGCATGCTTTTTGGCAAAGGTTCGGCTTCAAAAATGGTACGGTAAATATTGTCATCACGATCTTCAAGATCTTTTAAAACTTGTTCCACTTTAGCCATTTTATTTTCCAATAATTCGTATTGTAATAATACAGCTTCTAATTCACGGTCTTTTTTCTTCTCGGTTGGAGATGGCAATACCTGTCGCGATATAATAATGGTAATGGTTGCAAACACCAGGCCTGTGCCAATGTAAGACAAAAATCGCCAAAAGCGCTGCTTAAAAGTGATCTTTACTTTCTCGTAGGTAAGCGATTTGGTGTTGAATCTATATCTTACTTTTGACATTTTTGAAAGCCTTAAATATACGGATTCCATAAGGAAAAAACCGCTTAATTTTTCCTTAAAAAATGTAAATTGGTGTATAAGATTAATTTCATCAAAGCCCCAATTTTGTTATCTTCGCCTTTCATTTTTAAAGCACATGGAATCAAGCAAGGTACGCCAAACATTTTTAGATTTTTTTAAAAGTAAACAGCATCAGATCGTGCAAAGCGCACCAATGGTGGTAAAGGGCGACCCAACATTAATGTTCAATAACAGCGGTATGGCGCCGTTCAAAGATATTTTTTTAGGAAATGCTCCTATTAAACATCCTCGTATTGCAGATACTCAAAAATGCCTTCGCGTAAGCGGAAAACACAACGATCTGGAAGAAGTTGGTGTAGACACTTACCACCATACCATGTTTGAAATGCTCGGTAATTGGAGCTTTGGCGATTATTTTAAAAAAGAGGCTATTAGCTGGGCATGGGAATTACTGACAGATGTTTACAAAATTGATAAAGACCGTTTATATGTAACCGTGTTTGAAGGCAGTAAAGACGATGGTTTGACCTTTGACCAGGAAGCTTATGATACCTGGTTGCAATTTGTACCTGCTGAAAGAATATTGAACGGAAATAAAAAAGACAACTTCTGGGAAATGGGTGATATGGGGCCTTGCGGACCATGTTCTGAAATTCATTACGATGGAAGAAGCGATGAAGAAAGAAAGAAAACTCCGGGTGCATCGTTAGTAAATAATGATGATCCCCAAGTTATTGAGATATGGAACAATGTGTTTATGGAATTTGAAAGAAAAGCTGATGGCTCTCTAATAAAACTTCCTAAACAACATGTGGATACTGGAATGGGTTTTGAACGCTTAGTTCGCGTTTTACAAGGTAAAAGCAGTAATTATGATACTGATGTATTTACACCACTCATTCATAAAATTGAAGAATTAAGCGGCTTAAAATACAACGTTCACGAAGAAGAAAAACACAAAAAGCAACAATTAATTAATATTGCTATGCGTGTTATAGCCGATCATATCCGCACTATTTCATTTAGTATTGCCGATGGTCAATTACCGGGTAATACTGGCGCAGGTTATGTTATCCGCAGAATCCTTCGTCGCGCAATTCGTTATGGTTACCAGACATTAAATTTAAAAGAGCCGTTCATGTTTCGTATTGTGCCAACACTGGCACATCAAATGGGCGAAGCTTTTCCTGAATTACACAATCAGAAAATTTTAATTGAAAAAGTAATTAAAGAAGAGGAACTTTCATTTTACAAAACATTAGAAGTTGGCTTAAAGCGTATTGACCAGGTGTGCATTGATACCAATGCCGAACATAAAAAAGTGATTGACGGCAAAATTATTTTTGAATTATACGACACTTTTGGGTTTCCTGTTGACTTAACCTCGTTAATTGCACGTGGCTATGATCTAAGCATTGATGAAAAAGGTTTTGATAAATATTTACAGGAACAAAAAGATCGTTCACGCGCAGCAACGTCTGTAGATACGGATGATTGGATGTATGTGGAAGAAAATAAAAAACTTATTGAGGATAAAGAAAAGGAAACTGATTTTGTTGGATATACCGATCTGGAAGCAGACGCGTTTATTGTTCGTTTCAGAAAAGTAAAAGCAAAAAATAAAGAACAATATCATTTAGTGCTGAATAAAACACCTTTTTATGCCGAAAGCGGCGGACAGGTTGGTGATTCGGGAATACTGGAAAACATTAATGAAACCGTTTATATTACAGATACTAAAAAAGAAAATGGTGTAATCATTCATTACACCGATAAACTGCCTGAAAAATTAAACGCCAACTTTGCTGCAAAAGTGTATAAGGATAAACGTTTGTATACATCCAACAACCACTCTGCTACTCACCTGCTGCACGCTGCCTTGCGCCTCGTATTAGGAACGCATGTAGAACAAAAAGGAAGTTTAGTGAACGATGAACATTTGCGTTTTGATTTTTCGCACTTTGCTAAAATAACCGACGAAGAAATTTTCCAGATCGAGAAATTGGTAAATACAAAGATTCGTGAGAACATTCCTGTGCAAACAGACCTGATGACCATTGAAGATGCTAAAAAAACCGGCGCTATGGCTTTATTCGGTGAAAAGTATGGCGATGTTGTGCGTGTTGTTACCATTGATAAAAAATACTCTATTGAGCTTTGCGGCGGTACGCATGTAAAAGCTACAGGCCAAATTGGTTATTTTAAGATCATGAGTGAAGGCGCTGTGGCAGCAGGTATTAGGAGGATCGAAGCAGTGTCGTCTATTAAAGCGGAAGAGTTTTTTGATATTCAAACAAAATTATTAACTGAAGTAAAAACTATTTTAAAAGGCTCTAAAGACGTAGTTAAAAGTCTGAATAACCTGGTTGATGAAAATACCGAACTTCAAAAGCAACTAAGTGTTTTATTAAAAGAAAAAGTTCAGGAGATTAAAAAAGATCTTATAAAAACAATTGAGAAAAAAGGTGATATTAATTTTATTGCACAAAACATTAAGTTTGATAGTGCAGAAGAAATTAAAAATATGCTTTTTGAAATGAAGAACGAAGTGCCCAATTTAGTGTGTGTGATAACTGCGGAAGTAAAAGGCAAACCAAGCATTTCGGTTATTATTAACGATGAATTGGTAAAAAGCAAGAATTTAAATGCAGGAAATATTGTACGCGAACTGGCCAAAGAAATTAACGGCGGCGGTGGTGGACAACCATTCTACGCGCAAGCCGGCGGTTCTAAGCTGGAAGGCCTACAAAGTGCTTTAGAAAAGGCGAAGAAAATAGTATGAGCATAAATGCGGTAACAATAATTGGCGGCGGTAATTTAGGCAAAGCCATTGCCGAAGGTTTAATTTCTTCGGATATTGTTAAACCAAGGCAAATTACCGTTACTAAACGCAATGCTTCTACCATTGATACTCTAAAGAAAAAAGGAGTTATCGTTACATCTGATAATAAAACTGCGGTAAAAAAAGCAGATATTATTTTTTTATGTGTTAAGCCTTTTCAGGCAAAAGATATTGCCAAAGAGATTTCGAAAAGCTTAAATTCAAAACAAATTATTGTGTCGGTTATTTCGGGCGTAAGTATTGAAGAGTTAGAGCATTCGCTTGGCAAAAACATAACAGTTTTTAGGGCCATGCCAAACACCGCCATCTCTATTCGCGAAAGCATGACCTGCATTTCTTATAAAAATGCAAGCGCAGGAAATATTAAAACCGTTGAGACAATTTTTAACGCATTAGGCAAAACTATTACTATAGACGAAAAATTGATGGATGCCTCCACCATACTTGGTGCCTGCGGTACAGGCTTTGCCATGCGTTACATTCGTGCCAATATGCAGGCTGGTATTGAAATTGGTTTTGATGCCGTTACTGCTAGCTTAATTGCTGCACAAACAGTAAAAGGCGCAGCAGATCTTTTAATAAAAAACAATTCTCATCCCGAGCAGGAAATTGATAAAGTAACTACACCAAAAGGTGTTACCATTACAGGTTTAAATCAAATGGAACACCATGGCTTGAGTTCTTCTGTTATTAAAGGCATTACCGAAGCGTATAAGAAAATGAATAATTGAAAAAACGTTTCGACTGCGCTCTGAGTAACGGCTATACAATAGAAAATAAAAAAAGCCTCCATATTAGTAGAGGCCTTTTAAATAAAAAATTTTAAATTTTACTTCTTAGCTTTTAAATAAAGCTCATTTACTTTATTCCAATTTATCACGTTGAAGAATGCACCAATATAATCCGGTCTGCGGTTTTGGTAATCTAAATAATAAGCGTGTTCCCAAACATCTAACCCTAAAATTGGAGTACCTTTGCAATCCACAACATCCATCAAAGGATTATCCTGGTTGGGTGTGCTGCACACACATAATTTACCGTCGGCTTTAACACATAACCATGCCCAGCCACTGCCAAAACGGGTAATGCCGGCCTGTGTAAAATCTGCTTTAAATTTTTCGAAACCGCCTAATTCTGCTTCAATAGCTTTACCTACCTCGTTGGTTGGAACGCCACCCGCCTTTGGCGCCATAATTTCCCAGAATAATGAATGGTTATAATGACCGCCTCCGTTGTTTCTCACTGCTACCGGGTATTTAGAAATGTTTTTACAAATTTCTTCAATACTTAATTTTTCTGCATCTGTTCCTGCAATAGCGTTGTTTAAATTTGTTACATACGCCTGGTGATGCTTGCCGTGATGAATCTCCATTGTTCTTGCATCAATATTTGGTTCCAAAGCATTGTTTGGATAGTTTAATTTTGGTAATTCAAAAGCCATAATATTTATTTTTAGTTATATAAGTTATAACACAAATTTAGCATTTTTGTTTTAGCAGGAGATCATTAAATAAAAAAAGCCCACCAAAATTGGTGGGCTTTTTAAATACGAACGTTAAAAATTATTGTTTAATTATTTTAATCACCTCTACAGTGTTGTTAGATTGAATTCTAACATAGTAAACACCGTTAGCTAAAGTATTGATATTAAAATCAATTTTATCGTTTGAAGAAGTGTTAGAGACAATTACTCTTCCTGTAAGATCCATAACTTGGATGTTTTTAACTGAACCATTATTTAATTCAATTGTAAACTCACCGGTATTTGGATTTGGATAAACAAGGATACCGCTAACTGATGCTGCATTTGCGTTAACACCTGTACAAGGAGAAACCGCTTGCGAAACTACAAATGTGTTAGAGCAACCGTTGGTTGTACCGGTAACAGTATAAGAAGTAGTTACAGAAGGTGTAACAGAAATTGTAGACGTTGTTGCAGAAGTATTCCAGCTATAAGTAGAAGCGCCTGTAGCAGTTAAAACTGCGGGAGAACCGTTACAAATTAAACTTGCTGAAGTTGTAGCGTTTACTGTTGGATTTGCATTGGCAGTAATTGTTACACTTGCTGTTGAACTACAACCAGGTCCTGAAACGCCTACTACGCTATAGTTTGTAGTTGCAGAAACCGTTGGATTAATAGATACGGAATTTGAACCAGTACTCCATGTGTAATTTGTAGCACCTGTAATACCAATATTAACAGTACTTCCAGCACAAACGGTTGTCTGACTCGCACCAATACTTAATACTGGTTGAGCAACAACTGAAATTGTTACAGGAGTTAAAGTACTTAAGCCACAAGATGTAGAATCTAACACATAATAGGTTGTATTAGAAGTTAAAGTTGGAGAAACAAAAGTATTACCAGAAGCAACATAAGATGTTGGAGTTGATGTAGCATACCATTGTGCAGTTCCTGTAGCAACAGTGGTTAATGTAGCTGTAGCACCTGAACAAACCGTTGTTGCATTAGAAGCAGGAGCAACCGGAGCTGAACAAACATTAATATTATCTAAATCTGCGTAATAATCGCCGCTTCCTAAAGCATCTTTCTTGGCAACAAAACGTATAATTACATCATTGCCAGCAAAAGAACCAAGATTAACTACTTTAGTTGTCATACTGGCAGAAGCCGTATGATTTGATGCATTGTTTGATTGAACCATTGTAAATGTTAAACCACAATTTGTAGAAACATAAACATTTAAACTATCATTAGCCCAATTTGTAGTTGAAGTAGCAGCAGAAGCTGGATAACCGCTCCAATCCTGAATACGGTAATCGTATTTAAGAGTTGTATTAGCCGTTACAGAACCAAGTTTTGGCATATTAACAATAGAGATGGTTTGTGTTGTTCCATAAAGATTACCTGAGAGTGCATTATCAGTGTATGTATTTCCATGATTAGAGAATACACTATAAGCAGGAGTACCCGCATTAGTAAACCCTGCGGGTAAAGTTACAGACGCATTAAAATCCTGAGAATATGGTAATGCTAGAGCACCTATAACTGTTCTGGTAGCTTGCGCCATAGCATCATTTGCAACTTGACCATCACCAGCCAAACTTGTAAAAGCATCAAAAGAATAAGTTCCTGGGGCTAACATATTAATATTACCTACAACAAGATTGACTGTAGCTGTAGAAGCCAAGGTCCCGGTATAAGTTGCATTTAACGTTTGATTTATAACACCAGAAACAACTACAGTTACCGGTATGTTCGTTAATGAATTTATTCCATGGTTTTTTATAGTAATAGATACGGGCTCTGTAGAAGAGTAACATCCAGTAGTTCCAGGTGCGTTTAATGCCACAGCTCCGGCATCAACTGCAATTGGAGAAGTAATATTGATGTTATCAATATCATAATAATAATCACCTGCAGCCCATTTAGCTTCAAAACGAACGATAACATCACTACCTGCGTAAGCACCCAAATTATATGTAACGTTGGTAAATGTATTTGCAACAACGTGGTTACTTGCGCTCACAAAAGCAATAGTTGAAAAAGTTGCTCCACAATTTGTTGATAATTTAACTAATAATGAATCTGTTGTTGTTATTGGAGTAGCGGTACCACCTGGGTTCGCGTAACCAGAATAATTAACGATCCTGTAATCAAAGCTTAATGTAGATAAAGTATTTAAAACACCCATTTTTGGGGAGTTAGCCCATGAAGTAGTATTTCCACTATATACATTTCCAGCCAACCCTCTTGAAGCAGGTGACCCAGTTCCATGTTCAGCAATATTATTTGTAACTAAAAAGTCAAATGAAGAGCTGTTATCCGCAGTCCATCCTGGAGGAACGATATTACCAACAACGGCATTAAAACTTTCTGAATAAGGCAAAGGCAAGGCAGCAGTAACCGTTCTTGTTGCAGTAGTCATAACATCATTGGTAAGATTTGCATCACCAGAAACGGTAACAGTAGAAGCGAAACTATAAGTACCGACAGTGGACATATTAAGAGTTGTAGTAACCACAACCGTTTGGCTGGCACCTACACCTAAAATACCAGTATTAATAACAACTGGAGTAAAAGCTTGAGAAACAGCACCTGAAACAGCAGAACTTAAAGTTGCGTTATTAACTGCGAAATTCAATGGCGCAATACCCGCATTGCTAATAACAAAAGAAACTGTTTGGTTTGGACCATAACAACCTATAGTGCCAGGACTGGCTAATGAACTCGCAGCAGCATCAACAGCTAAAGCTGTTGAACCAAAAGCAAAATATTCATTACCGTTATTAATTGGGCCCGGAGCCACTGTAGCAGTAACTCGAGTATAATTTGTATTGTTAACAATTGCACCTGTACCTGCTGTTAAAGATCTCTCTGACCATGGTCCTGTTAAAGATGCAGATTGAATAACTCTTACATCTTGTAAATTTCCTACAAAATTATCCCCACCACCAAATGTTGAATTATTAAATGGCAATTGTAATGTATTATTTAAACCCAAAGCCGGGCCACCATTCATATTTAAACGATATGCCCTTACACCCATCACTGTATTAATTGGTGCGTTTGCAACACCTGAAGGTGTATTTTCGATAGTTGCGGTAATTGTTTGGCTATTCCAAGCTAAACCACCCGCGGCAAGAACCGGAGCCCGTAATACATTGGCAGAAGGTAAGTTCGTGTAAAAGGCGTTACCCTGACCTAAAGGAAATGTTCTGGATCCTGTTCCTGTTGCCGGGAAATTGATTTTTAAAGGGCCGTTAACATAAGAGCCATGATTACCGCCATTCGTACCATTACTGGTAAATGTGGTTGGTGTAGTTCCCGCAGCACCAGTTGCCGAAGAGTTAAGTGTTAATAAATTTAAAGTTGTTGTTGTAATAATACCTCTTGTTAGTGTTATATTTTGAGTTCCGGTAGATGTACCCACTGATAATGGATAACCCAATACCACGTTATTATGTGTATTCATTACTAAATTTCCTGTTACCTGACGTGACCCTGAAATGATTTCAACTTCATCTCCAGGCGTTACATTTACCTGCGATAAACCAAGATAAATACCACCTTGTGAACCAATGGGATTTAAATAACTTAAATTTCTTTGTGCAATATTAGTATTGTTGAAAGTAGGGGCTCCGTTAAATGAGCCATTATATCTTTCTGTTAAAAAGTTAACAGAAGCTACTGCATTACCTAAAGTTAAGTTAGCAGCATTTACAGTCCCTAAATAAAGTGCACATGTGTTAGATATCGTAAATGGATTTGAATATTGAACCCCACCAGCTGCGGCATGAACAACAATTGGAACACGGTTATTATTTATAATTCCTGAACCTGAATATGTGCCTGAATAACCAGCCCATACCAAAGCACCGGCTACACTCGTTCCGGGTTGAAAATCTATAGTACCGCTATTTGATAAATTACCTCCAATGTAAGTTCTTTTACCTGTGGTACCATTACCTGAAAAATATAATCCTGTAGCTGAAACTGTTAAATCGCCAAAAATCTGATTTAATTGAGTTGTAGAAGTAGTTGAATATTGAAAAACACCATTAACAGTAACATTTTGCATTCTTGCAACATTCACATCTGTTTGAACGGTATGAGTTGCAGCAATAATAACATTATTATTTGCATTTGGAACAATTCCACCTACCCAAGTTGCGGGAACATTCCATCCACCTGATCCGGCGGATGTAATAGTAGTTGGTGTAAACTCTTCAACACTGAAATCATCAATAAATATTGTTTGTACTCCCCATGTATTGGTCATTTCTAAACCAATTTTTGCGTTTGCAACTTTAAAGGCAGCAGGTATTTTTACATTTATACGTTGCCATGGTGTTGATGCTGCAAAAGTTGTTACATCAGCATTAGGTGCTACAAACATAATAGGCTGCCACGTAGTTCCACCATCATTTGAGGCAACAACTCTAAATAGCATTCTGTCTGAACCATAACCACAAAAGAACCAAAATCTGGCATAAGGTGTTGTTGACGTGGCTAAGTTAATAGTAGGCGACTCCATCCTCCTTGCCCCAAAAGCATTAGTAGTTGATCCAAAGTTATAATCATTCATGAATAAGGCTGTTGATCCGCTTACGGCAGCATTTGGATAAATGCCGCCTGGAGCTAAAGCCCAAGTACCAACACCCGTGTTTGTATTTTGTTCCCAATCTTTTTCACCACTTGTGGCGGTAGGTTCAGGAATACCATCACCTAATAATACAGTTCTGTTTTGTGTCCAGCCTGACGGAGCAGCAGGGTTTCCTGTAAAGGCACCATCAAAATTTTCCGTTAAATAAATTTGGGCGTCCATAGTCCCGAATGCAAAAACACTCAGAAAGCCTGTTAATTGTAAAATTTTCTTCATTTTTTGTTTTTCTTGTTGGTTTAAATGTTTATTAAACTAAATTATTTAGTCCAGGTAACGATAAACATCGCTAAATGGTTTTAAGAGTACAGGTTTAGTGAGCGAACAACTTAGTCTACGGAGTAAATGTATGAAAATGGTTGCCTTGGTTTATTAACAATCAATTAACAATTATGTTAATTAACATTTATTTTAACAATTTTACACTTAACAAACCAAACTGTTTAATTAAATAATTTGTAACAAAACAAAAAAGCCCCTCAATTTCTTGAGAGGCTTTAAATAATAAAGTAGTATTAATTAGAAATGGAAAGCTAAACGCAATGTTGCGCTTGGGCCCCAAACTGAATTTTTGTTATCTGTATCTAAAGCAAAAGAACCGTTTTTAGATCCTTCGATAGTTGTAGAACCAACGCTATCATTACCAGTACCTGAGTTACCTGTAGCTTCATAAGTAGTAGAAGTTTTTCCAAGGCTAGAAATTCCTAAACCCCAACCAAACTCACCACCAAGGCTCATTTTTGGTAAAATAAAGTATTCAGCACCAATGAATCCACGTAATCCAAAAGAAAAAGTTGTAGCATTTTTACGCTCAGTAATACGGGCATTACCACCGTTTACAGTACCTTGAAAAATACCAGCAGCAGAAACTACGTTACCTGAACCACCAACATTATCATCTGCATCAACATCTACGTTAGTAGATTGATTTGGACCCGTTGGAGTTAAACCTGCAGCTAAAGTGTTACCATAAGTGTATTTATCTTTATTCATATTCATATAAATACCTACTTCACCACCATAAAAACCCTGTAAACGGGTTTTACCTTTACGTTTTTCAATACCACCAGCTAAACCAATAGTAGTGTTTGAATGTTTCCAAGTGTTTTCAACCATTGTTTCAGCTGAAGGGAAACCGTTTGCAGTTGGAGATGGAGCAGTCATCATTCTGTTTGCTTCCATTTCTCTAACTGTGTTGCTACCAAAACCAATTCTTAAAGTACCTCTGTATGCCATGCTAGCATCTTTAAAGTATTTACCGGTAATGGTTTGATTGTTTGTCATGAAATTCCATGTCGGAGCATTGTTGAAAGCTGTTTTTCCAAAAAAGTTTCCAGCATACTCTAAAAAAGGAGTTGCATCTACGGCAATACCCCAGTCACCTGCTTCAGGCAACATTGGCTCACCTTTTTTTGAAGTTAAATCTTGTGCAAATGCGTTTGTTACTCCAAACGCTAATGCAACTAGTGCGATTGATTTTTTCATAGTTGTTTTTTTAAGTTTATTGTTTAAATAAAAACTATACAAAGATAAAGATTTCAGAAGGAATTGCTCTGATTTAAGAAGGTATTGTCAACAAATTAATGTTAATTACCTGACTTGTTTTGTAATAAAGGAACAAATTTAAAGTTGCCCAATACCTTTTTATCAAAGCCCGTTTCACTTATCTTCCGGAGCCACACCATTTCCTGTGTTTCACCTTCGCCTAAAGGTATAAGCATAATACCACCAACTTTTAATTGTGCTAAAAGATCGTTTGGTATATACGGTGCCCCGGCAGTAACAATTATTTTATCAAACGGGGCAAACTGCGGCAACCCTTTATAACCATCGCCATAAATTAATTTTGCGCCCTGGTAACCAATGTATGGCAAAAACAGCTTTGTTTTATCAAACAGTGTTTTTTGTCTTTCAATGCTATACACCTTTGCTCCCATTTCAAGCAATACGGCCGTTTGATAACCACAACCAGTACCTATTTCCAGTATCTTTTCGCTACTGCCTATTTCCAACTGCTCAGTTTGAAATGCTACTGTATAAGGATGGGAAATGGTTTGCCCGGCTCCTATTGGCAAAGCCTTATCGCTATAGGCATGATCAAGCAGTGCAGGCCTGCCGGTGGTGGGATCAAAAAATAAATGTCTTGGTATTTTTTCAATCGCGGCTAAAACTTTTTCGCTTTTTATGCCTTTAAGCCTCAATTGCTCTACTAAACGCTTACGCTTGCCCTTAAATAAATACTCATCCTCTTTAGAAACGTTGTAAAACACTGTAAATATTGTTAGAATGTAAAGCTACGCGGTAATAAACAAGCAATGTTAATATTTAAAATAAATTACTAACAGGTGTTTTTTTAAAACCACTAGTTTTGAGTTTTCTTATGATAAATAAAATTGTACTTGTTGGTCTTGGTTATATTGGTAAAGTGTATTTAAAGCTTTTAAACGAAAACCCAAACTGGCATCTTGTTGGTGTTTACGATATTGATCAGAAATTGTGTAAAGACCTTGCCGCCCAATATAATGTAAAACATTTTTCTACTTTACAGGAAGCTCTTGATAATACTGAAGTTGTAGCCATTGCCACGCCTGTTAAAACACATTTTGAAATTGCAAAACAGGCTATCATCAATAGCCGCCATGTTTTTATTGAAAGGCCCGTAGCATCTACTATTAAAGAGGCCAAGCAATTACAAAGTTATATAAATGAAGCTGGTGTTTACTTCCAGGTTGGCAGTGTTGAACGTTTTAACCCTGCTTTTACAGCTGCAAAGCCTTATATAAAAGATCCGCAGTTTATTGAAGTACATCGCCTGGCACAATATAACCCTCGCGGCACTGATGTTTCGGTGGTGCTAGATCTTATGACACATGATCTTGATCTGATATTAAGCATTGTTAAAGCCAACGTTAAGCGTATCAGCGTTTCGGGTTGTGAGCTGGTTAGCAAAACAGCCGATATTGTAAATGCCCGAATCGAATTTGAGAACGGCTGTGTTGCAAATATTACCACTAACCGTATGGCCTTTAAAAACACCCGCAAATTCAGGGTATTTACTAAAGATCAATTTGTAAGTATAAATCTTTTAGATAAAATTACCCAAGTAGTAAAGCTTAAAAACGCAGCCCAAAATTCAAAGAATTTGGTCATTGATCCCGGTAACGGACAAATAAAAAAAGAAGTAATTTTTGAACATCCAATAATTTTACCAACAAATGCAATAAACGAAGAATTAAATACGTTACACAATTGTATTAATTCAAATAAGAAAACAATTGTGGGTATAGATGAGGCTATAAGAATATTAGACCTTGCCGCAGAAATAGAAGAAAAATTAAAATTGTAAATTGTTTCTTTTTGAACGCTTTTATTTCATATTTTTGGTTAATCAGACAGGCATGAGGTTTCTTTTATTTTCTATTTTGTTGGTAAATCTGTTTTTACTTAATTCTTGCAAAAAACACGTCCCCGCAGATGCTGTTTTTTTTATTAAACCAAGTTCTGTTTCGGTAAAAACAACTACTTCTAATCCTAATCAGGGTTCAGGAAGTCATAAAATAACCGACCTTTGGTTATATGTTAATGGTCAATTTCAGGGCGTCTATCCTTCAGGTAATCTCTTACCAATTATGTCTAAAGGTGAAAAAGTAAAGATCAATATTTTTGGAGGCATCAAAAACAATGGCATTAGCAGTACACGTTTATATTATCCGTTTTACGATTTTATTACGCTGGATACCACTATAGATAATGGTAAAACTGTTGAATTGCCAATAAACTTTAAATACATTGCAAGTACAACAATTCCTTGGGTTGAAAATTTTGAAGTAGGATCAAATGGCGTTACTCTTATTAAATCACCTAACCCTGAAAACCATACAGATACAACCTGGAAGCCGGCCGCTCCTGCTGATTGCTTTGAAGGAAAAAGTGCAGAGATTGGTTTGACCGGAGCTGGCAAACAGGCTTTTTTAGAATCATCTGTTCCCTATCCTATGACACAAGGTTCAGGAAATGTGTATTTAGAAATCAACTACAAATGTAACGAGCGTTTTGAAGTTGGTGTTATGTCGGGCATTACCCAAAAATCCACCTTGTTTGTTGCACCTTCTGAAACATGGAATAAGATTTACATTCAATTAGCAGATGCGGTAAACCGCTCACCCACTTCCACATCACAAAAAGTTTATTTTAAATTGGTTTCATCAAATGAAACGCCTTATCCAAAAATGTTTTTAGATAATATAAAGCTAGTTTATTTTTAATGAGTTTACGTTTACGCACATTTTACTACATTTTTGCCGATTTTTTATCGGCCGGTTTGGCGTGGACGCTCTTTAACATTTATCGTAAAACACAGATCGATCCAATTAAAAACGGCGTTTCTCCGGCAGAGATCTTCGATCATCAGTTTTATATCAGCATTATTATTTTACCGCTTATATGGGTTTTGGTTTATTATTTGTACGGCTCTTACAACAATGTGCTTCGCAAATCACGTATTAATGAGTTTGTACAGATCTTAACAACATCCATTGTGGGCGTTACCGTTTTATTCTTTGTGGTGTTATTGGATGATGAAGTGGCTTCTTACAAACTCTATTATAAATTGTATTTTGTGTTGTTTGCAGCACATTTTGGCTTCACCGCTGTTAGCCGTTTCTTTTTATCTTCTTACACCAACAGAAAAATTCACAAGAAAAAATTTGGCTTCAATACATTAATTATTGGTAGTAACGAGCGGGCATTAAAAATGTTTAAAGAAATTAATGCGCTTAAATACGGTATTGGTAACACCTTCGTAGGCTTTGTGCATATTGAAGGAAAGAATGGCTACTCGGATGTGTTAAAGAATGAACTGCCGCACCTGGGTGAATACGAAGAGATAAAGGAGATAATTGAGAAATATAAAGTTGAAGAAGTAATTATTGCTTTAGAAAGTTGGGAACATGAATACATTAAAAATATTGTGAACAACCTCAGTGATATGGGCATCATCATCAAGATCATTCCTGATATGTACGACATACTTAGTGGCCATGTAAAAATGAATACCATTTTAGGAACTCCTTTAATTGAAATAAAAAATCAGATCATTCCCGAATGGCAAATTTCAGTAAAACGTTTTATTGATGTTTCAGTTTCTATTTTTGTATTGATTTTATTTAGTTGGTTATATCTTTTACTAGGTATTTTAGTAAAATTGGGTTCAAAAGGCCCAATGTTCTTTAGGCAAGAGCGTGTAGGTATTCACGGCAAACCATTTTACATTATTAAATTTCGTACCATGTATGAGGATGCTGAAAAGATGGGTCCTGCCCTATCAAAAGAAGATGACCCTCGTGTTACACCAATTGGCCGCTTTTTAAGAAAAGTACGTTTAGATGAGATACCTCAATTTTTAAATGTACTGTTAGGCGATATGAGTATTGTTGGCCCACGCCCCGAACGCCAATATTACATCGATAAAATTGTTGAGAAGGCACCGCATTATAAACACTTGCAAAAAATCAGACCGGGTATTACCAGTTGGGGACAAGTTAAATTTGGTTACGCAGAAAATGTAGAGCAAATGATAGACCGTTTAAAATTTGATATTTTGTATGTAGAAAATATGAGTCTGTTATTGGATTTTAAAATTTTGGTACATACGGTTTTAATTGTATTACAGGGCCGGGGCAAATAAATACTAATCAATACGAATCAAAAACGAATTTTATTACGAATGTTCTCAACAATTAACAAATATCTTTCATTAATAAAATTCAGTCATACTATTTTTGGTTTGCCATTTGCTATTATTGGTTTTTGTTTAGCAATTCACTCGGGTAAAGCTGTTTTTAGCTGGCAAAAATTTGCGTTGGTACTTTCTTGTATGGTATTTGCACGTAGCGCTGCCATGGCTTTTAACCGTTATATAGACAGAAAATTTGATAGTAAGAATCCAAGAACCGTTGTACGCGAAATTCCTGCCGGTAAAATCTCTCCAAACGCAGCTTTATTATTTACGATTGTATGCTGCATTGGTTTTGTTGCATCTGCATTTTTTATTAACCCATTATGTTTTTATTTATCACCAGTGGCTTTGCTGGTAATTTTAGGTTATAGTTATACTAAACGCTTTACCCCACTCTGCCATTTAATTTTAGGCGTTGGCTTAGGCCTCGCACCCATTGGTGCTTACATTGCCTTAACCGAAGAGTTTGCATGGCTGCCTGTTTTAGTGAGCGTTGTTGTATTTTTTTGGGTGAGCGGCTTTGATATAATTTTTGCTTTGCAGGATGATGAGTTTGACAAAAGTGAGAATTTAAAATCTATTCCTGTTTTTTTAGGACGAAAAAATGCCTTGCGTCTTTCTGAATTCTTTCATTTTATCGCAGGAGCTTTAGTGATAACCATATTTTTTTACGGACATTTTAACTGGCTTTATTTAATTGGTATGCTAGCTTTTATCAGCATGTTAATTTACCAACATGTTATTGTAAAACCAAACGATCTAAGTAAGGTTAACCTTGCATTTGGTACCACCAATGGTATTGCCAGTGTAGTATTTTGCGTTTTTGTTTGCTGCGATATTTTTTTATTAGCTTAACAGATGATCTTTTTATTTAAAAAAATATTTAAGGTCCTATTTTATTCTACCATCGCACTTGCCATTATCCTTACAATTTGTCATCTTAGCATAGCATGGTCAACACAAAAACAATTATATACTTTAGTTGACAGTATTCCAAAAACAAAAGTGGGTATTGTATTGGGAACCTCGCGTAAGCTATCTAATGGCACAAAAAATCAGTATTTTTCGTATCGTATTGCAGC
Source organism: Bacteroidia bacterium (assembly GCA_016787705.1). Classification (GTDB taxonomy): domain Bacteria; phylum Bacteroidota; class Bacteroidia; order B-17B0; family Aurantibacillaceae; genus Aurantibacillus. The sequence continues at coordinate 45,046 of JAEUTP010000023.1, forward strand.
AGCAAAAAAATTATTTGATGCAGGTAAAATAAAATACCTGATTTTAAGTGGTGATAACCGGGTTAATAATTACAACGAGCCAAAAGATATGCAGGAAGCGCTTATTGAAGAAGGTATTCCCGATTCGTGCCTTGTTTTGGATTATGCGGGCCTAAGAACGTTTGACAGTATGGTACGATGTAAAGAAATATTTGGGCAAGATAGCATTATTGTTATTTCGCAAGAATTTCATAATGCCCGGGCGGTTTTTATTGCCAATAAAATTGGCTTAACCGCATTTGGTTTTAATGCTCAAAAAGTAATTAACCAAAAAGCAACCTACATTAAAATACGCGAGTTCTTTTCTCGTGCTAAATGCATTTTAGACCTTTATTTACTTGGAACAAAACCAAAACACCTTGGCAAAAAGATCAAGATAGGCTAACCTTTTTTGTGAAAAACTTTATCTATCATTTTTAATATATTTTTTATACCTTGTAGTTGCCTTATTGCCGGAGTTCATAGTATTCCTTTTTAGGAGCTTTATAAATTTCTAATTCAACGCTAACTGACATTTGAAATTTATAAAGGCTATGAACTCCAGCTAAGGACAATTTAGTAAATGATATAAATCAGCAAGAAGAAAAAAGAAAATTGATTATGGAAAACTATTCAATTGATGGAACTCAAAAAACACCAACAATAAATTTTGATCTTACCAAAGGAGAATTACATATTTCAGGTAGCTCTATTCCCGAAAACTCAGTAGATTTTTACAAGCCCTTAATTGCTGCAATCGACATTTATGCCGCTTCACCAAAGCCTGCAACTCTGGCAAGTTTTAATATGCGTTACTTTAATACCAGCTCATCAAAACGAATTTTAGATATTTTTAAAAAACTGGAAGGCATTAATCGTAATGGTAGCGCTGTTACAGTTAACTGGATATACGAAGATGATGATGATGATATGCTTGAGGCAGGTGAAGATTACCAATCTGTTGTTGATCTGCCATTTGTAATGGTGCCTGTTAAGGTGTAATACCTTAACGCTTTTTTGCCACGAATTTCACTAATAATATGCATTTTATAAAACAAACTAATCTTTGGTTTGTGTAATTTAATTTTTATTAAAATAAATTTTAATAAAAAGAATTTCACTAATCTGTAATTTGCAAATAAAAAAATACTTTGTGAAATTGGTGTAATTAGTGGCTATTTTATTTGGTTGAACCGAATTTTAAACCAATAGTAGCCGTTAGCTGTGCGGTAAAAAAGTGATGTCTTGCTTTACCGTTACCTTTTCCTAATACCAAACAACTTGTATAATCGGCAAACGATCCTTTACCCACAAATTCAAAAAAGCCATATCTAAAAAATTCCATTCTTAATCCACTCTCCACCCCTACTATCCATCCGGCCACATGCCAGTCATTATTTAAACGCTCTCCAAATAAAGTAATATCTGTTCTTGGAAATACGATTCCTGCGCCGGGTTTTACAACCCATGAGGCATCAAAATTTTTATTCGGATTACATAAACTCATTTTTCTTACTGCGTTTACCATCCAGAAATTAGCGCCATCCGTGTGCTCAAAATGTAGAAAGTTAGAGGGATTAAGGATCGTATCCTGATCAAAATAATTATTATTTACCCTGCCTTTTACACGCACTTTTTGATAATCTGTAACCACGTATTTAGTATGATCGTAATTTATTTCAATTCCCCATTTGTTATTAAACATATAACCACCCCTGCAAACAAATTGAGGAATAGTAATATTTATTACGTCTTTTATTTTATCAAAGTCAGGCCTGTCGGTTGCTACAGCATCATATACAACAAAATCGTAATTATCGTTTTGCTGAGTAAATTCGTTAAATTTATTGGAATTGTTTTTAAAATGAAGTGTGCTTTTGCTGTATTTGGCACGTGTATAACCCCAGCTAAAATACAATTGTCCTTTTTTCTTTTTTAAAGAATCAGTTTGCGAAAAAGAATTAAAACAAATTCCAAAAAGCAATAAAAAATAAAAATAACGCATTAACTTATTTATTGGTGATGCGAAGATAACGAATATTTTTGTCCACCTCTATTTCTATTTTTTTATAACTGATATAAATCATATTTTCTACCATTTCGGGCCATTCAAAAATGCAATAATTCCCAGAACTTAAATACTCCTCAATGCCAATATCCATTAACTCTTCTTCATTCTTTAACCTGTACAGATCAAAATGAAAGATCTTGCCATTGGGATATTGGTATTCGTTTACAATTGAAAATGTAGGACTGCTAAAATCATCGATACTGCCCAGAGATCTGCAAAACTCTTTAATCAACGTTGTTTTACCGGCCCCCATTGGCGCATACAATAAAATAATCCTGGGATTATTAAAAAGTCTTAAGATGGGTTCGGCTAAGCCTGGCAATTCACTTTGATGGTGAACTGTAATGTTTAATACAGAGTTCATAAAACGCAACGTTTATTTTGCGTTTAAAACAATGTACGGAATAATGATCTCCTCCAAACTTACACCACCATGTTGAAATGTATTACGGTAATAATTTACGTAATGGTTAAAGTTGTTTGGATAAGCAAAAAACCGGTCTTCCTTTGCAAAAACAAACCGTGAGCTGGGGTGTTGCACCGGTAAAAATGCTTCAGAAGGGTTTTTGATCTCGAATACTTCTTTATAATTATACTCTAAAGCTTTACCTTGCTTGTAACGCAAATTGGTGTTCACATTTTTATCACCTAAAATTTTTGTTGGCTCATGTACGTGCACAGTACCATGATCGGTAGTAATAACAATTTTTATTTTTTTGGCTGCTAATTGTTTAATAATATCCAGTAATGGTGAGTGCTCAAACCAACTGTGGGTTATGCTTCTGTAAGATGTTTCATTCTCGGCCAACTCACGGATCACTTCCATTTCGGTGCGGGCATGGCTTAGCATATCCACAAAATTATAAACAATAACATTTAATTTGTTTTGCAATAAGTTGCTGATATTATCTGATAATTTTTTTCCGGCATTAAAATTTGTGATCTTATTATAACTCATTTTAATATCCTTGCCTAACCGTTTTAATTGGGCTTGCAAGAAAGCTTCTTCATGCAAATTCTTACCGCCTTCTTCTTCATCGTTCAACCAAAAATTCGGAAACATTTTTTCCATCTCACTTGGCAGTAATCCGCTAAAAATTGCGTTACGCGAGTACTGAGTGGCAGTTGGTAAAATGCTAAAAAAGGCTTCTTCACTTTCTACCTGGTAATAATCCTGTATAATGGGCTGTATCACCTTCCATTGATCTAATCGTAAATTATCAATTACAATTAAAAAAACAGGCTCATCTTTTACCAATTCCTTTGCAAATTTATTTTTAAATAAAGTATGGCTCATAACAGGCGGATTGCTGTTTTTACCATTAAGCCAGCTAATATAATTTTTCTCAACAAATTTAAAGAACTGCGTATTGGCATCAGACTTCTGCATTTTTAAAACATCCAGCATGCTTTTGTCCTGCAACTTATCCATCTCCAGTTCCCAATAAATTATCTTTTTGTAAATATCAATCCATTCTTGCCAGCTAAGGTTATCATTAATAGTCATACCTATTTGGCCAAACTCTTTGCGATAATCGGTATTTGTTTTTTCGCTTACCAAACGCTTGTTATCGAGTGCTTTTTTAAGCGATAATAATATTTGGTTAGGGTTAACAGGCTTAATAAGATAATCCGCAATTTTTCCCCCAATAGCATCATTCATAATATGCTCTTCCTCACTTTTTGTGATCATTACAACAGGTAATTCACTACTTACCTGCTTAATTTTAAGTAAAGTATCTAAGCCCGAAAGACCCGGCATATTCTCATCCAGTAAAACTGCCTGCAAGCCTTTATTCTCTTTTACGATATCTAAAGCTTCATCACCGCTCATTGCAGTAATAACATCATAGCCTTTATCATTTAAAAATAATATATGTGGTTTTAAGAGATTTATCTCGTCGTCAGCCCAAAGAATTTTAATTTTGTCCATTTAATTGGTTTTATTACAAATAACGTATTAAATTTAACTCTATTATTTAATTTAACGAATTTTAATTCTAAGCACTCAAACCTAATGCCAATAAACAAGCGTAAAATAATTAACGATCCTATTTATGGTTTTGTAACCATACCAAATGAATTAATTTACGACCTTTTAAACCATACTTATTTTCAGCGCTTACGTCGTATAAAACAATTAGGTTTAACTAATTTGGTTTATCCCGGGGCTTTGCATACACGCTTTCATCATGCTATTGGCGCTATGCATTTAATGCAGGAGGCCGTGTTAACGCTGCGCCAAAAAGATGTGCTTATTACAGAAGAAGAAGAATGCGCGGTTTTAATTGCTATTTTATTGCACGATATTGGTCATGGGCCTTTTTCACACGCTTTAGAACACAGCATTGTAAAAGGCATTAATCATGAGACTATCAGCAGCTTATTTATGGATAAGCTAAATAAAGAATTTAAAGGTAAATTAAGTTTAGCCATTAAGATCTTTAATGATAAATATAAAAAACAATTCCTACACCAGTTAGTAAGCTCACAGTTAGATATGGATCGACTGGATTATTTAAAACGCGATAGTTTTTTTACCGGTGTAAGCGAAGGTGTAATTAGCAGCGACCGAATAATAAAAATGCTGAATGTGGTAAATAATGAATTAGTGGTTGAACATAAAGCCATTTACAGTATTGAAAAATTTTTAATTGCCCGCCGTTTAATGTACTGGCAGGTGTACCTTCATAAAACCGTTTTAAGCGCCGAAACATTATTGGTAAATATTTTAAAACGCTCCAAAGAGCTTTCTGCACAAGGAAAAGACCTTTTTGGAACACCCACCTTAAAATTATTTTTAAAGAATGATTTTACCAAAAAGGACTTTGAAAAAGATATCACATTGATGGACAAGTTTGCCAAGCTTGACGATAATGATATTGTAACCTCCATTAAAGTTTGGGCCGATAATGAGGATAAGATCTTAAGCAGATTGTGTAATAATTTGCTAGATAGAAAACTTTACAAAGTTGAAATTCAAAACACTGCCATTGCTACTTCTTTAAAAAACAAATTAATTGAAAAAGTTTGCGAGCAATACAAGATAAGCCGTAAAGAAGCTGGCTATTTTGTGTTTACTGATTCGGTTAACAACAGTGCTTACAACGCTACAAAATTCAACATCAATATTTTAATGAGCAATGGTAATCTGGTGGATGTTGCCGAGGCCAGCGACCAGCTTAACCTGCAAAGCCTTAGCAAAACAGTAACCAAGCATTTTATCTGCTATCCTAAAGATTTAAAATTTTAGTGTTGTTTTGTTCAACCCTTTCAGGGTTGAAATTTTGCGTTAAATACCTAAAGAGAAATCTTAACCAGCTAAAAACTCTTTATAATTTAGGTATAATTCCGAAGGGGTTGAACATCAATAACTAAAAAACTCAGGCCAACCAAACAACCACAAAGTGTTTGAACCATAAACAGGCCATTTTAGCTCATTTTTTTGCAAAAAATGTAAATAAAATGTATCCTTACACCCAATTTCAAAACACCATGAACAACTACATTAAAATTGGCGCATTATCACTTGTATTAAGCGCTTGTCATTCATCAGATAATGAAATGAGTATTCTTGAAGCAAAGGCTAAAAAAGATTCAATTCAATGTATTATGCCACCACCAACAGAAGAAAAGTTTGAATATGTTACTGAGCAATTTTCAGATCTGCGCGTGTTACGTTATAATGTAAAGGATTTTGAAAATCTTCCCTTACAAACAAAAACACTTTTATATTATTTGCACGAAGCTGCCTTGTGTGGACGCGATATTATTTACGATCAAAATTATAAATACAATTTAGCTATTCGTAAAACCTTAGAAGCCATTGTTGCCAATCATAAAGTAACTGATAACGAAGAGCAATATCAAAAATTATTAGTGTATGCAAAACGCGTTTGGTTTAGCAATGGTATACATCATCATTACAATATGGATAAATTTTTACCGGAGTGTACTAAAGATTTTTTTCTTGAAGAAGCTAACGGTTTGGATGCATCTTTACTTCCACTTTCAAATGGTGAAACAAAAGCACAATTCTTAAATTTAATGGCAACGCAAATATTCGATCCAAAAATTGCGTCTAAAAAAGTAAGTTTAGATTCAAAAACAGATCTTGTAAAATCATCGGCGGTTAATTTTTACGAAGGCGTTACACAAAAAGAAGCAGAAGATTTTTATACTGCGCAGGTAGATAAAAATAACCCTCACCAACCTATGTATGGCTTAAACAGTAAGCTGATAAAAGAAAATGGCCAGATCGTTGAAAAGATCTGGAAGGTGGGCGGTATGTACTCTCCGGCAATTGAAAAAATTGTGTTTTGGTTAGAAAAAGCAGTTACCGTAGCAGAAAATAACAATCAAAAAGTGGCTTTAGAAAAATTGGTTAAATTTTATAAAAGTGGAAGTTTAGTTGATTTTGATGATTATAACATTGCCTGGGTTAATGATACAGCCAGCACCGTTGACGTTGTAAATGGCTTTATTGAAGTATATCACGATCCGTTAGGAAAAAAAGGTTCTTTTGAATCTGTGGTATCTGTAAAAGATTTTGAAGCCAGCAAACGTATTGCAGCCATTGGCAAAAATGCACAATGGTTTGAAGACAATTCTCCATTATTGCCGCAACATAAAAAGAAAAATGTAAAAGGTATTTCGGCAAAAGTAATTAATGCAGTTGTTGAAACAGGAGACTCTTCGCCTAGTACACCAATTGGCATCAACCTTCCAAACAACGAATGGATACGCGAAACCAAAGGTAGCAAATCGGTTAACCTTGGTAACATTGTTGAAGCTTACGACCAGGCTGCCGGCGCAAATGTGGTAAACGAGTTTTATTATAACGATGAAATTAAAGCGCGCGTAAAAGAATACGCTTCTATAGCTGATAAATTGCATACCGATATGCACGAAGTAATTGGCCATGCCAGTGGTGTTATTGAAGAAGGTGTTGGCCAACCTGCAGAAACTTTAAAAAACTATGCAAGTGCTTTGGAAGAAGGCCGTGCAGACTTAGTTGCATTATACTATTTATTAGATCCAAAATTGGTTGAATTAGGTGTAATGCCAAATTTAGAGTGCGGTAAAGCTGCTTATGATGAATATATTACTAAGGGCTTGATCGTGCAATTATCGCGTATTAAGCCGGGTAAAGAAATTGAAGAAGCACACATGCGTAATCGTAAAATGATTGCTGCCTGGGCTTTTGAAAAAGGTGCTAAAGAAAATGTAATTGAGAAAAAAGTTGAGAACGGTAAAACCTATTTTGTTGTAAATGATTACAATAAGCTACGTGTTTTATTTGGTGAGCTTTTAAAAGAGATTCAACGTGTAAAATCACAAGGCGATTATAAAGCCGGCCACGACCTTATTGAGAATTATGGTGTAAAAATCGATCCTGCTTTGCATAAAGAGGTATTAGAGCGTTACTCGCATTTACAAATTGCGCCATATGCAGGTTTTATCCAACCTAAACTGGTTCCGGTAATGGAAGGTGATAAAATTATTGATGTAAAGATCGAATACCCTAAAGATTTTACAGGCCAAATGCTTGAATATGGTAAAACATATGGCATTTTACCTGTTTTAAATTAATTCAATAAAAACTTTAAAAAGTATTTTGTGATGTTAGTTTTTTACCTAACTTTCGTAGGTATAAACTAACATTGCAATTTAAAAAAAAAATACTCCTACTACTTTTTGTCGTATGCATTAACTCATTTATCGCACAGGTAAATGCGTTTGTCTTCGAAAGTGCAAAATTCGGTTTAAATCCGCCAGACCTTTTAAAACTTGAGAAAGCAAAAATAAAATTTGAACAAAATCTTTATTTAGAAGCGCTTCCGATCTTCGATTCTATTCTCACAAAAAATAAAAATCAAAATTACATCAGTTACCTTCTTGGCATTTGTTATTCTTATGATGTTGATAGCAGTCATAAAGCTATCACTTGTATTTCAAGATTAAAGAATGATGCTTATAACATTGATGGCTATAATTATAATCTTGCTTTTGCCTTTGAAAAAAATGATAGTATCGACGCAGCCATTGAAAATTATAAGATCGCATTAAATATTGAAGAAAAGAAAACAATAAAAGAAACAAAATTAATTCGCGATATAAATTTCAGGTTAAAACGCTGCGAAAAGATCAACGAAAATAAATTCAAAAAAAATAATGTTACCGTAAAAAATCTTGGTAAACCGATCAATTCTCCCGGCAGCGAATATTGTCCCCTGGTGCCATCTGACGAATCATTTATGATATTTACCTATCGTGGCCCACGATCCAAAGGCGGTAAGCAGGTTGTAAAAGGAGATAAGATGTCTAATACAGATAATATTGAATTGTTTTATGAAGATATTTTTATTTCCAAAAAATTAAAGAATGATACAACCTGGGGAGACCCAAAACCAATAGATAATTTAAATACTAACCTGCACGATGCTGCTGTAAGCGTTAGTCCGGATGGTACACAGTTATTCATTTACAAAAATACGGGTGGTGGTAACGGCGACCTTTTTATTAGCCGTTTAGTTGGTAATAAATGGACTAACCCCATTTACCAAAACGGAATTAATACAAATGCATGGGAAGGAAGTGCTTGTTTTATTCCAAATCAAAATAAAATAATTTTTGCGAGCGAGAAAAAAGGAGGCTTAGGCAAAAGAGATCTTTATGAAGCTGAAAAGTTAAAAGACAATACCTGGGGTAACATAAGAAATTTGGGTCCGGTAATAAATACAAAATACGATGAAGATGCGCCTTTTGTTACAGCAGACGGCAAAACGTTATTCTTCTCATCCAACAATAGCAATAGTATTGGCGGTTATGATGTATTTAGAAGTGATAAAAAAAATGGTAAATGGCAAAAACCATACAATCTTGGCCAACCAATTAATACAAAAGATGAAGACAAGTTTTATACTGTAAGAGGCGATGGAAAAAAAGCATATTATTCCTCTTTTAAACAAGGTGGTAAAGGCCAGCAGGATATCTATGTTGTTGAACCGGGAATGCCAGGCAAACCAATTTCTTTATTGCAAGTGGATGGCCTGGTATTGATAGATGGTAAACCCGTGCAGGCAGATATTGAAGTAAGTTCTATTTTAAAGAACAGAAAGTTTAAAACAAGCATTTCGTCAAATAACCTTACCGGAAACTTTTTAGCGAACTTACCGGTTGATGATGAATATGAAATTGTAATTAAAGTAAATCAATTTCCACAACAGGTGGTAGAATTAAATACGGTTGGTATTGATTCGTTTATGGTAATTAATTTATATGCAGATTTTACTTCGCCCGAATACGATAAAAAGATCCAGGAATTAAATTTATCGGTTGATGAAATGAGCAAACTATCTTTTGATCGATTTGATAAAAAATCATATTCCGGCAAATACGGAACGGCACGTATTGAAGGGCTTTTTTACAAAGTACAAATTGGTGCGTATAAATTAATAGAGAACTTTAATTATAACAATGTAATTGGTATGCCTAAGATCATCCGACAAACCGATAATGATTATATTACACGCTTTAGCATGGGTAATTACGAAACGTATGACGAAGCCCAGGCCTTATTGGAAAAAGTGATACAGAATAACATGAAGGATGCTTTTATTTATGCGGTATACAACGGCGAGAAAAAATTCTTACATCAATTATTGGAAGAAAAAATAGTTAAATAAAAATGACTTTTGTCATTCCGGCCTTGAGCCGGAATCTCAGTACGAAAATAATCGTAATAGCTGAGATGCAGAATCAAGTTCAGCATAATATCACACAAATTAGTTAATACCCACCCCTTTTATTATCACAATTCTTACAGTCCGGGAACCAGGTATCAATTACATCCGGCAGTTTTAAAGCATGCTCATCATCATCTTTTACATTTATATCTGTAAAAAATATTTTAGTGGCTTTTTTAAGCTTATTTAATTCTTTGATCATTTCAGGATTTAAACTATTGTTAGACCCCGGAAACATTTTCGCTTCCCCTTTTCCTTTTATCCATAATTTGTACGAAACAACCTGGTTTTGGCGTGGATTGCCAAATCTATCAACCGCCATTAGTTTAAGATCAACATTATCAAATACCACTTTTACAAGATCAGATTCTTTTTTGATCTTAATAACATTTGGTTCCTGGGCATTAGAGATTGCATAAGCAAACAAAAAAGAAAAAATTAGAATAAATTTTGACAGGAAAAGTTTCATCTCTTAAAGATAAAATAAATGTGCATTAAATACAAGAGGACTTCTTTAATCAATTTTAGAAGTTTCTGCTTTTTCCTTTACAGCCACTAAATTATAATACACCCTTAAACCAATAGCATTTTGCAATTTAAGGGTTGGATTAGTACCAATGTTTATTTTTTCGTAAGATGGTGTATATAATAATTGTAAAGTAAATTTAGGGTTGATGTTTACATTTGCACCTAAGCCTGCAAAAGCACCTACACCAAAACCAACAGGCTTTCTCCCAGGCACAGGTGCAGGGTAAATAGCCTGATTTACATAATATGTTAGATCAATTTGCAGGTTGTTGATGTAAATCATATTTCTGTCATATTTTGCCAGTGTGCCCACAAAACCAGCTTCAATAAAAAAGTTAAGCTTGCCTTCTTCTTCACCTAATAATTTCTGAAAACCCATTTCAAATAAAAGTCTTTGTTCGCTTCCTTTTATTGGAAAGTTAAGGATGTTGTTATTTGCTGCAGGATTTGGATTTGTTGGCCCGGTTTTAGTAATTGTGAAATTACCTTCAACTCCTAATTTTGCTGCGTTTACATTAAATATAAAAGCGCTGCTGCCATTAATTGGTGCTTTAAAGTTAAAGCCAACTATAATGGCTGGTACATAACGCATATTAAATGGCATATCGCTTTCATTAAATGTCCATTGACGCTGATCAACACCAATAGCATCGGCTATATAATCGTATTGTCCGTAGCCGCCACCATATTCGTTTACGATCTTTTGATGCATATAACTATTGATGAAGGTATTTCTATTTCCTTCCCTGTCAAACCCATAACCGTTATAAGTGCTTGCTGAGTATTTATTGGCAAAAAGCGAGCCTACATAAAAACCTGTTTGAAACTTGCTTTTTTTACGGAAGGTAGGTTCCTCAGCTTCCTCTTCATTATCTTGCGAAAATAGCATTGCATTGCTTAAAAGCAATGTGCAAAAAAATATTTTTGTAATAAGTTTCATTCAGAACTTTAAAGTACAAAATTTTTATAAAACTTACTCGTCTTTAAAAAAACTTAACTTATGCAGATCAATTAGCTGAATATTTTTGTAATAAAAGTTTAAGATCTGGGTGTAGCTGTAACCCGTTTTGCTCATACGCATAGCGCCTTCCTGGCACATACCAAGGCCGTGACCATAACCTCTTCCCTTGAACAAAACACTGTCTTTATTAATCTCAGTAATGCTAAAAAAAGTTGATTTTAGCTGAAGATCTTGTCTTATATTTTTTAATGGTACTTTAGAATTACTGCACTCCAAAAATACTTTACGCTGATCCTGCTTAAAATTTAAAGCTATTTCTTTTCCCTCGGGTTGATCGGTAGGGAAATTGTGTTTTAATTTTAAATAGGTTAACCAATCATCAGTTAACATTCTGCGTTCCCATTTAGAGTTTGGCATTTTAATGCTGAAGGTATCTGTAATACTTCTTAAATAGGTAGTGTGCGAACCCCAAACATCTTCACTGTTGGCAGTTTGTCCACCACTGTTACTATGAAAAGCAGCAACAATTAAATTTAAATTTTCATCAACTACAACTTTACCTTTTGTTTCATCTATAGCTTTAGAAATATTACCGTCTTTTGGTTTACCATAATAGGCCTGGCAATGTACCTGGTCGCAAAGACTAAAACCTTCGGCAACATGTTTGTTAATATGAGCTAAAGCAAACGTTCTTGCAAGAATAGCCTGAACTTTATAAAACTCTACATTTGATCGGGAGCCTGCTTCTGCCTCTGTAACACCAGCAATATAATTATCCAAAATAACATCATTAATAATTCGAATATATTCTTCGTTAACGCTAAAACTAACATTGTTTTGATATATGCGTGGTTTTCTATCCGGGTTAACCAGTTTAATTTTTATTTCATCAGCATCGCCACCAGCAAACTTTAAATATTTAAAATTGCCTATTACTTTATCATTATGGTTTAACTGAATGCTATCACTTCTTAATATTAGCTTAAACTGCGATTCGTCTCCTGCTTCGGCAATAAGATTACCATCTGCTAGAACTTTGTAAGTACCTTTTACCACATTTACGGATATTGTATTTACTTTAAGATGGGTGTAAAGTCTTATCTGCAGGGTTTCTGCCGGCGAATAAAAAGAAGTAAAAGATGTAAATAAACTTACACCAAGTAAAAGACCGATGATTATTTTTAGTTTCTGTTTCAAATTAATTCTGGGCTACGGCATCCTTTACCAAAACTTCAGCTAAACGCCTTGAAGCTCCCGGACCACCTAATTGTTTTTCTAATTCGATATAATCACTTATCATTTTTTCGCGATAAGGTTTATCATTCAATAATTTTTCTAATTCATCAGAAATACCTTTTACACTCAAATCATTTTGTATCAATTCCTTTACAACCGGTTTATCCATTATCAGATTTGGCAGACTGATATACTTAACATCTACTAATAATTTTGCAATTCTTATAGATAGGGCACCGCTTTTATAACATACCACTTCCGGTAATTTAAATAAGGCGCTTTCTAAAGTAGAAGTACCGGATTTAATAATTCCTGCCTGGGCATAACTCATTAACTCATAAGTTTGATTAAAAACGGCTTTGATGTTATATTGTTTTAAGCTTTCATAAAAACTTTGAGGTAAGTTAGTAGATCCACCAACAACAAATTGATATGCCGGAAAATTTTTGGTTACCTCCATCATAATACCCAACATATATTCAATTTCCTGGGCTCGACTGCCAGGAAGTATTGCTATTATTGGTTTTTCGCTTAAGCCATTTTCTTTTATAAAATCGGCTTTGTTTTTTAATGTTGGCTTTTTTTGTTCGATCGCATCAATTAATGGGTGACCAACAAAGTAAGCTTTGTAATTATGTTTTTTGTAAAAAGCTTCTTCAAAGGGAAGGATCACAAATAATTTATTCACGTATTTTTTTATTGTCTCAACCCTCCCCTCTTTCCAGGCCCATACAGTTGGTGAAATATAAAAATCAGTTTTAATATTATTTTCGTGGGCCCACTTTGCCATTCGCAAATTAAAACCCGGATAATCTACCAATACTAAAAGATCGGGTTTGTATTTTAAAATATCTTCTTTTACAATTTTAAAATTTTTTTTGATCGTAAAAATATTTTGAAGAACGCGTATAAAACCCATAAAAGCCATTTGCTTAATGTGAATTGCTGCTTTTTTTCCAGTAAGGCTTTCCATAAGATCGCCGCCTGTAAAAGCAAAATCAGCTTTATCATCCAGCTTTATAATCTCCCGCATACAATTGCTTGCATGAAGATCTCCACTTGGCTCACCGGTTAAAAAATAGTACTTCATTTTATTAAAAAGCTGGTTCCATGTAATAAGTAACGTAAGCTACTAAAGCTACATAAGCCAGGGTGCTTACGATAATTCCTTTGCTAAAGCTGTCTATCTTGCGATTCAGGCCAAAATAAAAGAGCAATAAATTTCCTATGCCGCAAATTTTAATAACGTTGCTTAGTAAAAAGCCACCAATTAAATAACGGTAAAAGCCGCGAGGGAAACTTAAATAATTGTGAAAAAATAACCAGTATAAAAAGAACATCACCATCGGAAAAAGTAATCCGATTACCAGTCCAATCCAAAATTTATCTAAACGTTGTACCCAATTCATATTAACTAAAATTAAAATCTTTTAAAACATTATGCGCGGTAAGGTCGGCCTGTGTAGGCACTACTGAGATGTAGCCATTATTTAAAGCCCACTCATCTGTATCTAACGATTCAGGCTCAAAATTAACAAACTCACCGGTTAGCCAATAATATTCTCTGCCATAAGGATCTTTACGTTCATCAAAACGCTCTACCCAATTAGCTTTTGCCTGGCGCACTACTTTTATTCCTTTAATCTGATCTGCATTTAATTTTGGAATATTTACATTTAAGCAAACACCTTTTGGCATTTTATTTTTTAGTGTTTCAGAAATTATTCTTTCAATAAATTTTTCTGCCTGCATAAAATCAGCTTCCATGGCATAATCGCATAAGCTGAAACCTATACTTGACGCACCTTCTAAAGCCCCTTCAATAGCCGCACTCATGGTTCCGCTGTAAATAACATTTATAGAACTGTTACTGCCATGATTAATACCACTAATAACAAGATCGGGACGTTTTTTTAAAATGTGATTAACGGCCATCTTTACACAATCTACAGGAGTACCGCTACAAGCATACTCAATACTTGCATTATGAAAATTTGTTTTTTGAATGCGCAATGTAGCATTAATGGTAATGGCGTGGCCCATCCCGCTTTGTGGTTTATCAGGCGCAACAACAACAATGTCTCCAAACTTTGAAGCAATTTTTGCGAGGGCCTGTATACCCGGTGCAAAAATTCCATCATCGTTAGTCACTAATATCAAAGGCTTTTCTGCCATAATTAAACTTCTTTGTTAGATACTAAAGCTACTTTAAAGTTTTAACTACAAAGGCCAAAAAAAATTAAACTTACTAAAGGGGTTTTGTTAATTTATTTAACCACTAAGAACACAAAGAAGGCTCTAAGTGCACAAAAAACTTTTACTTAGTGTTCTTTGTGATCTCTTAGTGCGCTTTGTGGTTAGATTTATGTCAATATTACAAGGGTTTAAAGCACACGGATGTTATTTTGACATGAAAACATAAATGGCATTTAGTTTGTTCTAACTTAGTAAAAAAATATAATTATGTATGATTTAGGTTTATTGGTAATTGCAGGTGTATTTATGATAATAGGGCTGTTAGTAAGCTCAAGATTAAAAAGCAAATTTGCCAAGTACTCCAAAGAGCGCCTATCATCGGGCCTTAGTGGAAAAGAAATAGCAGAAAAGATGTTGAAAGAAAACGGCATTTACGATGTAAAAGTAATGAGTGTGGAAGGGCAATTAACAGATCATTATAATCCGGCTAATAAAACAGTTAATTTAAGTGCCGATGTTTATAATGGTGTAAATATTGCCGCAGCAGCAGTTGCAGCGCACGAATGTGGTCACGCTGTACAACACGCAACAGCATACCAATGGCTAACCATGAGAAGTAAATTAGTACCGGTAGTACAAATTGCAAGTAATTTAATGAGTTTTTTAACTATAGGTTTAGCATTTGCAGCATATAGTATGCACAGCATGATGAATTCTATGCTTTTGATATTCATTGTTTTACAGGGTGCTATTACATTATTTAGTTTAATTACTTTACCTGTAGAGGTAGATGCCAGTAAAAGAGCTTTGGCATGGTTGGATAACTCGAGATTAACAAGGGATTATGAGCATGCAGAAGCCAAAGATGCTTTACAATGGGCGGCTTATACATATTTTGTTGCTGCATTAGGATCTGTTGCTACATTGTTATACTATATTTGGAGATTTACAGGCAGCAGCAGAGATTAAAAGAAAAATTAAAATAAATTAGTAGCTATACTTAAAATAATTACTAATTTTGTCACGGGTAAGTCTTTCACGACCAGCTCCTACAGAATCCCCCAGGTTGGGAACAAAGCAAGGGTATGCGGTTGAGCGGTGCGATGAGAGTAGCTTACCCTTTTTTTATTCCTTTTTTTTATTTCCCATTCCATTCACTCAGTCAAACACAGGTTTCACTCAAAAAATTAACATTTTTAACATTTCAATTTCAAACATTCGTTAAATTGGTATATATTTGTCGGTATAAATCATTTAAACCAATTGCCAATAGAATAGACATTTACTAGATCTCCTTAATTAAAAATAGTAAAAAGATGTCTATTGAATTATTAAATGATAACGAGTTGGTGCAACTCTATATTGGCGGAAACGAAGAATCCTTATCAGTTTTATTAACACGTCATAAAAGAAAGATTTTTTCTTCTATTATGGTTGTTGTTAAGAATAAAGCTTTGGCCGAAGATATTTTTCAGGATACTTTTTTTAAAGTGATTCAAACATTAAAACGCGGTCAATACAGTGAAGAAGGTAAATTTTTACCCTGGGTTATTCGTATTGCGCGTAACCTGATTATCGATCACTTTCGCCGTATCAAAAAAATGCCACCGGTACCTATTTACGTAAACGAAGAAGGTGAAGAAATAAGCGTATTTAATACACTTGCAAGCGATACTCAGGAACCTGATAATTTTGACGAAACAGCCAAATTCAAAAAAAGCATTCGCTCTATTATTAACGAGTTGCCTGCCGATCAGCGTGAAGTAGTAATTATGCGTACTTATTACGATATGAGTTTTAAAGAAATAGCGGATGTTACAAATGTTTCAATTAATACAGCATTGGGCAGAATGCGTTATGGACTTTTAAATCTTAAAAAACTGATCGAAGAAAGAAAGCTGGAAGTTTCTTTCAGGTAAATTAATTTTTAATAAAAAAGGCTGCATAAATTATGCAGCCTTTTTTATTTTTATAATTGAGAAGAAATTATCCTTTTATTTTTTCTTTGTGCTTAATGATCTGGTTTCTTAAAGCTTCGCATGTAAGATCTGTTGATTCTTCAAAGCTTGCAGATTGTTTCTTGGCAAAGAACTCATGGCCTTTACCCAGCATTTTTATCTCGGCTATTTTATTTTCGTTATTACCGTTCTTATCTAATCTAAGCGTTATTTCGCTATTAATAATTCCATCATAATACTTGTTTAACTTTCCTACTTTATCATTAACAAAATCAAGTAATTTTTTGTCTGCATCAAAATGCACTGATTGAATGTTGATTGTCATAACTTGTTTTCCTTTCTGTTTTTTGTGTTATTAATTACCCGAATGCGGGTGTGCCTGATTATACGATTTTTTTAATTTTTCTATTGTATTGTGTGTGTAAATTTGTGTTGCTGCTAAACTTGCATGGCCTAATAATTCTTTAACGGCATTAATATCTGCACCATTATTTAATAAATGGGTGGCAAATGTGTGACGTAAAACGTGTGGACTTTTTTTGGAATTGGTAGTAATGGCACTTAATGCACCTGAAACTATTTTAGTTACATTTTGCGGGCTAAGCGGTTTATTTTTTAAAGTAACCAACAATATTGGATTCTGGAGATTTGTATCTTTTTTTACGTTCATATACTCTTCAAGGTTACGTTTAAGATCAATTCCAAAAGGAATGATCCTTTCTTTATTTCTTTTACCTAAAACCTTTAACTGACCATTAAAAAAATCAATATCGCTTTCTTTTAAACCTATCAGCTCTGCCCTTCTTATACCGGTTTGATAAAAAATATCAATTACCAATTTATCCCGCAGGCCTTCAAAGCCTTCTTTAAAAGTATAACCCTCAAAAAGCTTTTTTGTTTGACTTTCATCTATAAAAACAGGCAGCTTCTTTGCAATTTTTGGCCCCTGCAATTTTTGCATAGGGTTAATTGTTAAAACCTGGGATCTTACAAGGTATTTAAAAAATGACTTTAAGGTGCTTAATTTACGGTTAACACTGCGGGGCGATTGTTTTTTATCTATTAAAAAGGCCATAAAGCCCCTTGCATGCTGGTGAGATATTTCGAAAAGGTTTAAATTGCCTGATTCAGCATCCAAAAATCGAAAAAATTCATTAAGGTCTAAAGCGTAATTTTTTACCGTTAAAGCGCTGGCACGCTTTTGCAAGCTTAAATACTGTGTAAAATCCCTTATCGCCTCTTCTGCCTTCATAAAATAAAAAAATCCTAAAACGAATTTATGCAATTCACTTTAGGATTCCAATACAAAAATTGTAAAATATAAGAAAGATATTACTTCTCGATTGCGCCGATCTGTAATTTTTGCTTGTAAGCTGCTTTAATGATCTCTTCGCGACGACGAACAGATGGTTTTGTAAATTTAGTACGCTCGCGTAATTGTTTAACTACACCAGTTTTTTCGAATTTCTTCTTGTACTTTTTTAAGGCTTTCTCAATGTTATCGCCTTCTTTAATTTGAACTATTAGCATTTTTTTAGTCTGTTTATTATTTAAGAGGTGCAAATATAATGAATTTTTCAAATACCCTAAAATATTTTTTCGGGCTTTTTCATGCTTTTACGTGGCAAATACCCTAAATTTACTGTTTTCCTTAATTTATGCAAAAAGACAGCTTCTTAAAGTTTAAAAATGTAATAAAAAAGTCTGCAAACATTGTTATTACAACACATTGGAGCCCCGATGGCGATGCTATGGGAAGCAGTTTGGCCCTGTATAATTACCTTTTAAAGCTTAAAAAAAAGGTAAAAGTGGTAGTTCCGAATGCTTATCCTGAGTTTTTGAACTGGCTACCTGGCAATAACCAGGTAATTATTCATCAAAAAAATGAAGCTAAAGTAGAAAAACTGGTAAAAGCTGCAGATCTTATTTTTACACTCGATTTTAACTCATTTAAGCGTATAGAAAAATTGGGAGAATTGCTGGCAAAGGCCTCTGCTCCTATTGTAATGATAGATCATCATCAGCAACCTGATAAATATGCGAAGTATTATTTTCACGATATAGCGGCTTGTAGCACTTGTGAATTAATTTATGAGCTGATTGTGGGAATGGGCGGAAAGATACTTATCGATAAAAAAATCGCTTCCTGTTTGTATACAGGCTTAATGACCGATACAGGCTCTTTCCGCTACCCAAGTGTTACAGCAAAAACGCACCTTGTAGTTTCTGAACTTTTAAAAACAGGAATGGTACCTGCCGATGTGCACAGCGCTGTTTATGACACTTACAGCTATGAACGCCTAAAACTTCTTGGTTATTTATTGAGTGAAAAAATGGAGCTGGTAAAAGATGTTCCTACGGCTTACTTTGCTATTAGTGAAAAAGAATTAAAACGTTTCAATTATCAAAAAGGCGATACCGAAGGCATTGTCAATTATCCTTTCTCAATAAAAGGCATAAAAGTTTGTGCCATGTTTATGGAATCGGAAGAAGGTTACATAAAAATTTCTTTCCGCAGTAAAGGAAAAATTGACGTGAACACATTTGCACGTGAACATTTTAATGGCGGTGGACATATTAACGCTGCCGGGGGAAGAAGCGAATTATCGCTTAAAGAAACGGTTAAGAAATTTGTTGTACTTTCAAAAACACTGTTCTGATCATGCTAACTAAATTAGCCGAAATAAGCTTAAAATCACAGGTCGCCAAAGATAATTCGGCAACACCAAAACAATTTTTACCCTGGGATAAAATTCAGAAAGTAGCATTGGTCATTAGCAAAGACCAAACTATAAATAAAAGCGCGATCGATAAATTTATTGCCGATTCACAAAAACATGTAGAGGTTTTTTTTATTGAATTACATTCAAAAGAAAAAAGCTATGGCGATTGGAAATGTTTTACAAAAAAAGACAAGTCGCTTTTAAACCTTCCCAAAAAACCAGCAGCTGATGAAATTAGTTCAAAAAAATTTGATCTTGTAATAAACGCGGCCACTCAATTTAATTTGTTTGCTTCGGCCATTACTTCCAGAATTAAAGCTCCAATAAAATGCGGACAAAACAATGATAATAATGAGGTGCAGTTGATCATTCAAAAAACAGAACCTTTTAATTTGATCAATTATTTGAATGATGTTGTTAAATACTTAAAAATGATAAAGGACAAGTAACATAAAGCCTCACCCTTCGGTCTCTCACCAAATGAGAGTGACAGTAAATCTTATTATTTGGAGAAGGATTTAATATGAGGCGCAAACAAAAAAAATATTATATATTTAAACATCAATAAAAAACTTATGGACTTAGAATTTAATAAACACGACGACAAAATGCGTTTGCTCATTAGCCAAATGGAACAACGTTTGCAAAAAATTTATTTAGGCGGTGGTAAATCGCGTATTGATAAATTACACGAGCAAGGCAAAATGAGCGCCCGTGAGCGTATTGATTTTTTACTAGACAAGAATACAGCACGCACCGAAATTGGAGCTTTTGCGGGTTACGAAATGTATGCTGAGCATGGTGGCTGCCCAGGTGGTGGCGTGGTTATTGTTATTGGTTATGTGAGCGGAAAGCAATGCATTGTTGTTGCTAACGATGCAACTGTAAAAGCCGGAGCATGGTTTCCTATTACAGGAAAAAAGAATTTGCGTGCTCAGGAAATTGCCATGGAAAACCGTTTGCCAATTATTTATTTGGTAGATAGTGCCGGTGTTTATTTACCGATGCAGGATGAGATCTTTCCTGACAAAGAACATTTTGGAAGGATCTTTAGAAATAACGCTGTAATGAGCAGCATGGGCATTTTACAAATTGCTGCTGTTATGGGTAGCTGTGTTGCCGGTGGTGCTTATTTGCCAATTATGAGTGACGAGGCTATGATCGTTGATAAAACAGGATCTATTTTTTTGGCCGGAAGTTATTTGGTAAAAGCTGCCATAGGCGAAAGTATTGATAATGAAACCTTGGGAGGAGCAACAACGCATTGCGAAATTAGCGGGGTTACTGATTATAAATGTAAAGATGATGCCGATTGCTTAACGCGTATTCGTAACATTATGGGTAAAGTTGGCGATTACGAAAAAGCAGGATTTAACCGCGTTGAAGCAGCCAAGCCTAAAAAAGATGAAAAAGAAATTTATGGTATTTTTCCTGATACTCGCGATAAGCAATACGATATGTATGAAATTATTGAGCGTTTGGTAGATGGAAGCGTACATGATGAATACAAAGCAAATTATGGACAAAGCATAATTACTACTTACGCCCGTATTGATGGCTGGGCCGTTGGTATTGTTGCTAATCAACGCAAAGTGGTGAAAGCAAAAAAACCGGGAGGAAGTACCGAGATGCAATTTGGTGGTGTAATTTATAGCGACAGCGCCGATAAAGCAGCACGCTTTATTATGAATTGTAATCAGAAGAAAATTCCATTGGTATTTTTACAGGATGCTACCGGTTTTATGGTTGGCTCCCGCAGCGAGCATGGTGGTATCATTAAAGATGGAGCTAAATTGGTAAATGCAATGGCCAACTCTGTTGTACCAAAATTCACTATTATTTTAGGCAATAGTTATGGTGCAGCTAATTATGCTATGTGTGGTAAAGCTTACGATCCAAGATTGATCGTTGGCTGGCCTACAGCGCAGGTAGCTGTAATGGGCGGGGCTCAAGCCGCAAAAGTATTAGTGCAAATAGAAGTAGCCAGCTTAAAAGCAAAAGGTGAAGAAATTACTCCTGAAAAAGAAGCGGAATTGTATAATAAAATTAAAGACCGCTACGATACACAAACAACACCTTATTATGCTGCCGCACGTATTTGGCTCGATGCAATTATTGATCCTTTAGATACTCGCAAAGTAATTAGCATGGGAATAGAAATGGCTAACCACGCGCCTATTACCAAGCAATACAATGTTGGCACTATTCAAACCTAACTGCTATAAACGCATTGTCAGTTCGAGTATTTCCTCTTATGCAGGAATTAAGCTAAGTGACTACAAAATTTAACTTTTGATATTTTAAGTTCAATGTAATAGAACATTCAAAGTTCGTCGAAATTTAACATTCTTTATTGCGTTTGTTTTGTATTTTAGGAACACTTTATGGAAGAAACACGTGTTCCCGAAATTAATGTAAAACAAGAATTTTACAGGTCAACTGAAAAATTTCATGTTATTGCTTGTTGGGTAGGCATGGCATTAAACATTGTGTGGTTTTTGAGCGATTATTTTGTTATTCCTCATTACTGGATTCCTTTTTTTATTTTCAGGGCAAGTGTCACAGGTATTAGTTTAGCAGTTTTGCTTAGTCGAAAAATAACCGGCGTTAACATTTATACCTGTATGTTTATTTTGGTATTGGGTATTTCAATACAAAACGCATATATGTGGAGCGTGATGGATATTTCCCATTTTCAAAAACACGCTTTTGCTTATATGGTTTTATTTATTGGTGTTGGCATGCTCGTGCTTTGGGAATTGCGCCTTTCCATCATTTTATTAATAGCTACCATTATCAGTAATATTGCCTTTTATATATTAAACAGTAAACTAACGGTTGATGAATTTATTATTAATGGCGGTTTATTAACTTTTACTGTTGCAGTTTTTTGTGTATTTCTTATTCGTACACGTTATAGATTAACCTATCGTGAGATAAAAAGCCGCTTAGAACTGGCCAAATCAAAAGAGATTATTGAAGAAGCCCATATTGAAGTTGTAAATCAAAAAAAAGAAATTACCGATAGCATCAATTACGCACGAAGTATTCAGGAGTCTTTGATTCCATTAGAAACGCATTTTACCAAACATTTTAAAGACAGTTTTGTTTTGTTTAAACCAAAAGATATTGTTAGCGGCGATTTTTACTGGATCTATGAAAAAAATAATATTGTTTTTTATGCCACCGGCGATTGCACGGGGCATGGCGTGCCGGGCGGCTTTATGACCATGCTTGGAATCTCTTTTTTAAATGAGATAGTTGAAGTAAAAGGCATTACTACCCCGTCTGAGATCTTAAATAATATGCGTGAAAAGATTATCACCACTTTAAAACAACATGGCAATTTTGGTGAAAGTAAAGATGGTATGGACATAACGGTTTGCAGCCTTGATAAAAATAAAAAAGAATTTCAGTATGCTTCAGCAAACAATGCTTTATATATAATTAAAGCAGAAAAGGCAGGCCACGGACAAGAATTAGAGATATACAGGGCAGATAAACAACCCTGCGGTTTTTATTTATTGCCAAAACCTTTTACCAATAATATTATTAAATTAGAAGAAGGAGATGCGATCTATACTTTTTCTGACGGCTTTCCTGACCAGTTTGGCGGCCCAACCGGAAGAAAGTACATGCACAAACAATTTAAAGAAGTATTGCTACAAAACGCGCATTTAAACTTTACAGAGCAAAAAAATTTATTGAATGCCTCATTTGAAAACTGGCGTGGTAAACAAGACCAGGTAGATGATGTGTTGGTAATTGGAGTAAAAGTATAATACAAACTCCCGTTGTTTTAGAAAGGGAGTTTTAACAAATTCACTAATTAATTTTAACTTAATTGATACGATAATAACGGATAGCTGTTATTGCCTATTACACCTGTTGTTGTGGTGGTGGTTAAGATAGGGCCAATGCCTTTAGCGTAAAACGTTAAGGTGAAGGCATTTATTGATGTTTCTACATCATTTATCACATATTTACTATCCAGTTCTACAGATGCTATATCTTTATATTCCGTTTCACCAATTATTTTACCTGACAAAATTTCTTTTGCTGTATAAACATAAACAATATCCAATCCAATTGGCGCTTTAAATTTAACACGCCAGGTGTCTCCCAATTTCATATCATCTTTTAAAAGCACAAACATTTGCCCAGCTTGTAAAGAATCAGAAAAATACTCACCGTTATTTTTTTTCATGATTGATTTTATAGGATTTAAAGAAGTAACGGTAGTAAATTCTCCGGCGTCATTACAGATTTCTATGGTTGTTACTATTTCTTGTCCGCCAAAATCATAGATCCATTTATTTCCAACTACTAATGGCTAGTAAGAGTTTTCGTTATTCATAATAACTGTTTTTTTTATTTATAAAAGGTTAATGATCCTGTTAATACGCCCGGGTTAGCATAATCGCCTGTGTTTAAGTTGGTATAAAAGCCGCTGTTTGTTTGGGCTGCAAGTGATATACCTGTAAGGTCCACCGTAATTTTATTACCGGAAACAACAAGTGTAATTGTACCTGAAGAATTTGTTGAATGCCACTCGAGCAAACCATTATTTATTTGTTCAGAAATACTCATACTAACATGTGAAGGATTAGTGTCGTTAACATCATAAGCTGTTAAAGTATAGGTTGTTGTTTGCGAAGGCGGATCCTGGATATTAAATGTAGCTTCGAATATTCTTAAATTTTTATTTTGATCGTGCGAACCAATATAGTGTACACCAGCTGCTGTAGCCCAACCGCAAGAACCTGTTAAAGTTGTTGTTTGTGCGCCCGATGTTACAGTAATTGTTGCAGCGCTTACCTGAACAGGTGAGCCTGTTGTAGTTGTAGATGTTGACTGAACGGAAGTTTGAGTTTCAGTAGATTCTTTTTTCTTTTTACAGGATGCGAGTGCAATAAACACTATTAATAACAGGCATATCTTTTTCATGAGTTCAATAATTTAAATTTCTACCACAAAGGTCTGTTAAGTAAAGATGTTTATAATGAATAATAGATAAACTACTTTTTAAATAGACAAATAACATCTTGTAACAAAAAATCGTAGCTTTGAAATTGGGTTTATGAACAAGTTAAATTGTATAATAGTTGATGATAACGAGATCGATCGTCTAGCAGTACTTTCACATGTAAAAAAAGATCCCAATTTTAACATTGTTGGTGTATTTGAAAATGCTAAAGAGGCTTTTTATTTAATAAATGAAAAGACAATTGATGTTCTTTTCCTTGATATCGATATGCCTGAAATGACCGGCTTTGAATTCAGAAAAAAGATGAAAGATGTACCTGTTTGCATCTTTATTACCTCACATCCGGAGCACGCAGCAGAAAGTTTTGATTTTGAAACGCTTGATTTTATTGTAAAACCAATAAAAGCAGAACGCTTTGTACAAACCGTAAACCGTATTGTAGAATTTATGGTGCTAAAAAATAAAGCAAATTTATTTGAAGCAAGTTTTGGCGGCGATACAATTACCATAAAAGAAGGGCATGAACAATCTAAAATAAAACTTACAGATATTATTTATCTTGAAGGTTTAAAAGATTATACTTTGATCATTACTTCCAAAAAGCGCCATTGCGTTTTACAAAGCATTGGTAATCTTTTAAAAGAGCAACATTTTAAATCTTTTACACGCATTCATAGAAGCTTTGCTGTACAAAAAGCAGCAATAAAAACGGTAAAGCCGCAAGAGATCATTCTCAATAATGATATAATACTTCCTGTTGGAAGAAGCTTTAAAGAGAGTTTAAAAGGGTTGATATGAAAAAGATTCTGTATTGTTTAGTCCTTACTATTTTTGTTCTTAAAGTTTTTTCTCAAGACGAAAATAAACGAACTGATTCGTTATTAGCTGAATTAAAAAAACAACGTGAGAATATTACAAAATGTAATATATTAAACGAACTTTCGAAAAGCTATAAAATGGTAAATCCGGAAGAAGGGTTAAAATATGCCGAAAAGGCTTACCAGCTTTCTTCGCAGATAGATTATAAAAAAGGGATAGCTAATTCTTATCTTAATAAAGCCAGGCATTATTCAGTATTGGGAGAGTACGATAAAACAATTGATTTTTGCACAAAGGCAAAAGATCTTTCAGTTGAAAGTAATGATAATTGCGATGCAGGCTTATCGTTTATGATCATGGGAACGAGCTATGGTAACCTTGGAAAGTTTCCGGATGCATTAAATGCTTTTTTTGACGCTTTAAGAAATTTTGAAAAATGCAATGATCAAAAAAACAAACAAAACATCGCTAATTGCTACCAGAATATCGGGAACATTTATAACGCCACCGAAAACTTTGCAAAGGCCCTGAATAGTTATGATACAGCCATTACTTTATTCAGCAAAACAAAAGGTAATGAAGTAAGCATGGCCATGAATATGGCCAGCAAAGGTATTATTTATGAAAAACAACGTCAATATAAAAAATCACTGGAAGTTTATGACGAAGCAGAAAAGATCTTAACTCTAAGCAAAGAAGCTGTACCATTAGCTTTTTTAAAAAGCTGGAAAAGTGCGGCCTTGGTTGGATTAGAGAGTTATGACGAAGGCATAGATGCAGCAAATGAAGCTTTAAAAACAATAAACGAAATTGGTGACCAGGAATTGAAATCCTCCACTTTACAAGTTCTAGGTTATGCTTATCTCAAAAAAGGCATGAGATCTAATGATGAAAAAACAATGCAACTTGGCGTTAGTACTTTAAAAAACTCATTAGAGATACAAAAAGAACTTAACAGTTTAAATGGTTTGGCAAAAAACTATTTATACATGGCGGAGTATTACAAATTTAAAAAAGATTATGAAAGTAGCCTTGAGTCATTTTCTATTGCCACAAAGTATAACGATTCTATTTTTAGTTTAAAGAACAAACAATCCTTGCAGAATTTAGAAGACGAGCGCACAATAGAATTACGCGACAGTGAAATAAAACTCAACAAGCTGCAACTCGAAGCCGGGAAAAAACAAAAATGGCTTTTTATTGTAGGCCTTGTATTATTTGCCAGCATTGGGCTTTTACTTTTTTATCAAAGTCGCCAACGTAAAAAGAATAATCAAAAATTAAATGCACTAAACAAGGAATTAGACCAGGCAAACAAAATAAAAATGCAATTTTTTAATATATTAAATCATGATCTTCGAGGTCCGGTTGCTAACCTTATACATTTTATGCATTTACAAAAAGAAAGTCCTGACTTATTAAATGAAGAAAGCAAACAGCGTTTACAAAACAGGACCCTTATATCTGCCGAAAACCTATTAAGCTCTATGGAAGATATTTTATTATGGAGCAAAGGACAAATGGAGCATTTTAAACCACAACCTGTAACCATAAAAGTATCAGCACTTTTTACAGATCTGGAAAGGCACTTTACAAGTGTTGAAAATATTAATTTTATTTTTGAAGATAAAGAGGCGTTGAATATAATATCAGATGCAGATTATCTAAAAACGATCATGCGTAATTTAACCTCTAACGCCATAAAAGCGCTTGAAAAAATAAACGGCGCACAAATAATCTGGAAAGCTTGGAGCGAAAACAATAAAATGTATTTGTGTATTATTGATAACGGCCCCGGCGCAACAGCAGAAAAATTTAAAGCATTATATAATGAGAATGAGACGGTAGGAATTAGTACCGGTCTTGGATTACATCTTATACGTGATCTTGCAAAAGCTATAAATTGCACAATAAAAGTAGAAAGCAATATGGAAGAAGGCACTAAATTTACTCTGACGTTTTAGCATACTGTATAAAACAATTCTATTTATAAAACAACCACTTCCCTATTTCTCTCCAACTTGTTTTTTTACCGTACATTAAAATACCTGTGCGATAAATTTTGCCGGCTAACCAGGTTGTAAAAACAAAAGAAACAAATAAAATACCTAAAGACAATACCAACTCCCACATTGGTACACCATTGGTAATGCGCGACATCATGACGATAGGTGATGTGAAAGGAATAATAGAACCCCAGAATACTGTTGAAGAATCAGGATCCATAATGGTTTTGGTAGCAATAAAATACCCCACCATCAAGGGTATCATTACGGGTGTTATAAATTGCTGGGAATCGGCTTCGGAATCGACCGCACTACCAATAGCCGCCATAATAGAGCTGTAAAACAAATAGCCCCCAATAAAATAAAGAATAAAGCAAATAAATACTTCCGCAAAATCTATTTTCTGGATCTTTTGTAAAAGATCGAACATCTCTAATTTATCATCAAATTTTTCAAGATCATTAAAATTTACATTCGTACCATTCTTTTTTACCATTTCCTGCTGCGATTGAAATACTTTTAATTGCGCAGAAGCGTCTTTTAAAAAAAGTGCAGAAAGTGCCGTGGTTAAAATAAACGTAATTAAACCCATTATTAAAAACTGAATGGTTCCTAATATCGCTACACCAATGATCTTGCCAAGCATTAATTCAAAAGGCTTAACAGATGATACAATCACTTCAACAATACGGTTTGTTTTTTCTTCCATTACAGATCTAAAAACCATCATGCCATACATCAAAATAAACATGAACATTAGCGCGCCTGTTAAAAAGCCAAACAAACCAAAGCTTGCCTGTTCTTGCGTACTTCCCTGATCATTTACTTTTTCAAGAATTATTTTTATGCTTGCTTTAGAATTAGAAATAATATTTGGATCGATATTATTTGCTTTTAATTTATTCTCGTAAATGATACGTTCCATTTGATCCTTTACATAAGTTTGAAAAGCAAAACCTGGTGATTTTTTATAGAATAATTTCGTTGCTCCTGCCCCACCCTCTATTACTGTAGGCGATATCCACAACAAACAAGAATATCCCTTATCGGTAAACTCACCAACTGCTTTTTCTAATTTTTCATTTGAGAAAGAAAGGGAAATATAATCGTTACCAACCAGTTTATCTTTAAACAACTGCGAGTCATCAATTACCAAAACATTTTGCTCTGTTTTTTCTGACTGCGCCATTTTTATCATAAAGGCTAAAAAGCCCGTTATTAAAAGCGGCGCCAAAATGGTCATAATAATAAAAGTCTTGTTTTTTAACTTCGATTTTATTTCTCTGCCAATTATTAATCTTATTTTTTTCATTTCAATTTTTTATTTACTCCGTAAAATTACTCTTGGTACCTGCAACCTCATTACCCTGGTTTACTTTCATTATAAAAATATCATTCATACTTGGAATTATTTCGTTAAATGAATGAATCTCGCAAACAGGCAACACCGCTTGCAGCAGCTGACTGGATGTAACACCATTTAATAGCTTAATAGTTACTGAGTTAATATCATCTTCGGTATGCTTATCTAAAAACTCTGCACCCGTCCACAAGGCATTTGTAAAACCCATTAAATTACCTTTAAACGTAATTTTATAAGTATTACTACGGTATGTTTTGCGAATATCTTTTACAGATCCATCCAATATTTTTTCTGATTTATGAATTAAAGCAATGTTATCGCAAAGTTCTTCTACACTACCCATATTGTGCGTAGAAAAAATAACCGTTGCACCATTCTTACGCAATTCTAAAATTTCATTTTTTATCATTTGAGCGTTTATGGGATCAAAGCCGCTGAAAGGCTCATCTAAGATCAACAACTCCGGCTCGTGAATAACAGTAACGATAAATTGCACTTTTTGCTGCATACCTTTACTCAACTCTTCAATTTTCTTTTTCCACCAGCTTTGCATTTCAAACTTTTCGAACCAATAGGTCAAGCGTTTTTTTGCTTCTGCTTTACTCAAACCTTTTAATTGCGCAAGATATAATACCTGATCGCCAACAGACATTTTTTTGTAAAGGCCGCGCTCTTCGGGTAAATAACCGATACGCTCAACATGTTTTGGATGTAATTTCTCACCTTTAAAAATGATCTCACCACTATCGGGGCCTGTAATTTGATTGATGATACGGATCAACGAAGTTTTACCCGCACCGTTTGGACCTAGTAAGCCAAAAACAGACTTTTCTGCAATGTTTAAAGAAACATCGTTTAAAGCTACGTGGTTACTGTATTTTTTTGAAACATTTTTTATCTGAAGAATATCTGCCATTATTTTTTAGTAAAATTAAATTACTCATCTTTTTCAGTAACACCACCGCTTACAACAAACTTCATGGTATCTCCGGCGTCTGCATTTAAAGGCTTAACACTTTTTGCAGGCACAATTACCAGTCTTCCCGAAAGTGAATAAGACATTGGTAAATAAACCGCCACTTTATCTTTAATATGAAAATCTTTAAGATCTTCTTGTGTAATAAAACCTATTTCCTCAATTTCAGCTGCTGGATTTGTAAGCACCAATACGGGTTTGTTGAAACGTTTCTTATTACCAACAAACGCATTTGTAAAATCTTTTATAGGCGAATAAATATGACGGATAAAAGGGGCGTGTTCTAATTTATCTTCAACATAACTAAAAAATTGTTTAAACACAAATGATGAAGCTAAGAGGCCTGCTAAAGAAATAATGCCAAGCGTAAAGATCATACCCAAAATAGTATTTAGAATCACATTATCAGTAAAACCAAAAACAGAAAAAAGTCCTTCGAAAAAATAAAATAATCTTGAAAGAATAGCAAGCGTAATAATTAAGGGTATAAATAAGATCAAGCCCTGTATAAAATATTTAAGAAACTGTTTCATTTTTATTTAAGTGACAAAGTTATAGTAAAAACGCGTTTTAAAATTAATATAGCTAACAAACATTTAACAGCCTGCCCTTATAAACTTATGGTTAAAATATACTAAAAGGCTGTTTTTTTTAATATATTTGAGTAAAAATATAACTTATGCATATTAATTTTTTAGGCATTATAATTGCCACTTTAATACCGATGTTACTTGGTTTTATTTGGTATAACCCAAAAGTTTTTGGCACCGCCTGGATGGCTGCCAGCGGCATGACACCTGAAAAGGCAAAAAATTCAAATATGGCTGTTGTTTTTGGTGTAAGCTTTGTTTTAGCTTTTTTTCTTGCTTTTGGTATGCAGTTTATTGCCATTCATCAATTACACGTAACCTCTTTATTTTTTAAACAGCCTATTGATGATGTTAGCACTCCAATGGGTGCTTTATACAAAAGTGTTATGGATGCACTTGGAACAAGTTACAGAACATTTAAGCACGGGGCCTTGCATGGCACCATTTCCGGATTTATAATAGCCACACCTGTTTTAGCAACAAATGCTATGTTTGAAGGAAAAGGATTTAAATACATAGCCATTAATTGCGGTTACTGGATAGTTTGTTTTGGCTTAATGGGCGGCATTGTTAGCGCCTTTGCTTAAACTTTTACTTTATCCGATAGTCTAAAAAGGCAAATGCTTACATGAAAAAACTACTTTTTATTTTACCTCTAATAGTGTTACTCTCGTGTAGTGTACAAAAAAGAAAATATCAAAAAGGATTTTACGTAAGTACTTTAAAGCATAAAAAGAAAGAGCAAATTAAAGGAGCTGATGCCAACGAAGAAAAAACATTAGCTTCTTCAATAAATCTAAAAAACACATCGCTACAAACCCCTTCCACTAATAATGAGATACTATCTGCAACAACAGGTGATAAAATCATCTTATTAAATTCTTCATCATTTCAACAAATACAAAACAATCCTGATTCTTTATGTGACAGGATCGTTTTAAAGAATGGTGATGAATCGATGGTTAAAGTATTGGAAATAGCACCTAACGATGTTAAATATAAAAAATGTGATTCGCCTGACGGCCCGCTTTACGTTGTAAAAAAAGCAGATGTATTTATGATACAATATGCCAATGGGACTAAAGAAGTTTTTAAAACTGAATCAACGCCTTCGTCTAATCAAAATCAAAACACACAAACAAATACGTATAAAGGACCAAAAAAGACTCACCCACTTGCTATTGTTGCCTTAATATGTGGAATTTTGGGTATATGGCCATTAACAGGCCTTGCAAGTATTTTTGCCATTATTTTTGGCAATCTTGCGTTAAAAAAAATACGACAATCTCCAGATGTTTATAAAGGCGAAACCATGGCACAGGTAGGTAAAATAATGGGTATTGTAATTTTATCAATTATCGGAATAATACTGTTGCTTGCAATTCTTATAGCACTATTAACAATTTAATTTTTACTGCTGGTCTTTTACAAAGTAATAAATATCATCATCCTGTAAATTGTTTTTACGATTGCTGCTAAAATAGCCTGCTTTACCACCTTTTAAGATATAAATACTATAATCATCAAACTGCGTGTTAATTGGAAAACCTGCATTTTTTGCTGTAAAAAAAGTGCCGTCATCTTTATTTGGTTCGGCATAAAAAATATCCAAACCACCTAGGCCCGGCCTGGCATCGCTTGCAAAATAAAGAACACCTTCTTCACTAATGTGTGGAAACACTTCGTCACCGGGTGTATTAATTAATAAGCCCATATTTCTTGGTGCGCTCCATGCGCCATTTACAAATTCACAAACAAAAATATCCATTCCACCTAGTGAGCCTTTCATGTCACTTGAAAAATAAAGCTTTAAACCGTCTTTAGTAATGCTAGGGTGGATATAATCGTATTCATAACTATTATGCACAAAGGGTGTTGCCACTTCTGCCTTCTCATCATTTGGATTAGCACTGTAGAGCTGGAATTTATACGAAGAGGCCTCTGCTAACTTATTCAATTCTTTTGCAGCAATCGAACGGCTGTAATACATAGTTGTTTCATCTGCCGTTAAGCTTACCTGTGAACAAATACCTTTGTTTTGTATGTGTTTTGCATATGCGGAAATTTCTGAAAAACCAAGATCGTCTTTTTTTGTAGAAACACTTATGGCGCTTTTATTATCATTATCTGTAGCTACAAAAATGCGGCTGCTTTTATTTTTTTCTGTTATATAAATTAATTTTCCATTCGCTATCAGCGGGCACGATTCCGTTTCACTTGTATTTATTCCTTTAACTTCGTTAACACGGGTTAAAGCCGAATCTGCATAAAATTGCGAAAAGTTAGTATAAGCCATTCCCCAGGCTGCTATTGCTTTATCAGGACTGGTCTTTAAAAAATTGATCATCATTTTGGCATCCTGTGTCCGGTAATTTGCCAATAAACATTTAGCATAATCCAATCTGTCCTGGTCCGTTACCTTGCTGCTCTCAATAACATTTGGCCAGTGGTCTACAGCCTTATTCTGATCGTTCGTTTTCTTGTAGCAAATGGCCGCCTGGCGCGAAGCATAGTAATCTTTAGGATATGATTTTAAATAACTCTCGTATATTTTTGCTGCAGCAACAAAATCCTGCTTAATAAATAACTTATCGGCCTTAATGAGCTTGTTGTTTATTGGTTGCGAGATGCAAACGGTTTTAATTCCAAAAACAAGAAGAACTGTAAAAAATATTTTTTTGATCATATACAAAAGTAATTATTCGCTTTTAATAAATTGAGAATTTAAAGTAGTGGATGAGTTATATATTTTTAAAAGGTACAAACCGCTTTCAAAATTCTTAGTATGTATAGTTTTAGAAAAAGGTTTTTTATACACCAATTGCCCAAGGCTGTTTGTAATTTCAATGATGGAATTAGAATTTTCAAAATTGCCGGTCTCTTCTAAAGTAATAATATCTTTACAAGGATTTGGATAAACATGAAGAGAAACGTTTTTGCTGTTTGAATTAATTCCACTGGTAGTAATGGCTACAACCTTTGAAACAGAATCTTTTTTACAGGCATGGGTAACTACATGGCTAACTGTATACGTGCCTGAACTTGTATAAAAATGAGAAGGGTTTGCCTGTACTGATATAGCAGCATCGCCAAAATACCATTTGTTTAACATGTTTGGAGAGTTAGAAATGAACTGGCAATTTAAACCAGATGTTTGATAAGGAAAATCGGCCCAGGGAAGATTCTTTCCTAAATTCCAGATAGCCAAACTATCGTTTACAACTGTGTGTGCCACTTGCTGCAAAAACGAAGCAGTGCCTGTATTAATTGTAGAGACGAACGTGTTACTTAAAACACTTTTTTGAAACAGCACCTCATAAAAAACGCAGGCTGCTAAATAAGAACCTTCCAAAGATGGATGGCTTTCATCGGGCTGATATAATTCTAATGTTGGGTTTAAAGCTATCGACCTTCTAAAAGCTTCGCCTACTGGTGACATCACCGCGTTACAGGTATCTGCAAACTTTTTGTACGATTGTTTTAAACGATCTTGCATTCCCAGATAAGTGCAAACCGGCGGGTAAGAGCCGCAGTTACTTGCATCGCCATTCTTACGTCCCCAGGTTTCGTAAAAAACCGTTTTGGTACAATTGTTATTGTGCTTAATTAAACTATCCAACTTACGGGCATAAGGCAAGGTTTGGCTAAAAACCTGTGTCGGAGAAAAAGAAGGCTCCTGGCTTTGAGCCTGTACAATAACATATTTCCAGGCCGAAGCGTTTATTTTAGCATTGGTAGTAACATCCATAAAATGGTTTTGAAGTGTATAACCACCCGGTGTATTGCTATCGTAAACCAAAGTATCGCCATTTGCCAGTGCCAGTTGAGAAGTGAGTAAAGGCAGGTCGTTAACGTAAGTGTAGCTATTTCCTAAAAAAAGGGCGTTTATTTTTTTATTGACCTGCGATTTAACACAAAAAGGCATTATGCAAAGCAGGAATATTAGTTTTTTCATTGATTAAATTTATCAAAAAAATCGTTTTGTTTTATGGAAATGTATTTAAGCCTGCATCTCCATTAAAAAGACACAAAATGACCCTCTCATCATTAGCAGTAAAGGCACTAATAGGTTTTAGCTTAGGCTTAAACGCAAACACATCGCCAAACCAGGTTTTGGGCGATTCTGCAAAAACAAAAAAGACCAATTGTGAGATAAAAACCACAAAAACGGGCAATGTGAAATCCCAGCCAAACAGTAAAAAACAGGTTGCTAATGGTTCTGCCAAGAGCCAAAAAGAGCCGGATTCTTGCGGTAAATGCGGGAAAGGCTAAACAGTCGTTAGTCAACAGGCTTTAGTTGGCAGTCTGCAGTCAAAACTATTAAATATGATTTATGGAATTTGTTTCCGGCCTGCATCCAAATATAAAGACGGTGAAGTAGATCAAAGATCACTTCACCATTAAATTAAAAAAATTAAGAATATGAAAATTTCAACATTAGCTCTTGGAGCCCTGATAAGTTTTAGTGTAAATGCTTTTGCACAAGAAAAACCAAAAACAGAACCTAAAGCAAAACATACAAAAACAACCAAAACAAAAACAAAGTGTGTAAAGCCTAAAGAAACTGTTACAACAGATGCGTCTTTACAGGTTGAACCGAAAAAACAACGTGTGTGCGAAGCGTGTGGAAGAGGATAAGCAATTCTGATCTACGATATATGATTTACGATTAAAGACAGATTTAAAAAATAACATTATGAAACTATCAACATTAACAATAGTTGCCTTAATAATTTTTAGTACAAATGCTGTAGCTCAAACTACTAAAACAAAAGGAGATGACAAGCCTAAAACAAAAACTACAGCAAGCAAAAAAGATAAAACTATCAGGGTAAAAAAAGATTCAGTAAAAGTTTCTAATACCAAAAACAGGCCTATAACCCACGATTATTGCCCGCCTTGCGGGATGGGATAACAGTTGTTAGTCGTTAGTCAATAGTTGGCAGTCTATTATTTATAATAATTCATTACTTTTATTGGCAAGTAGTTTATGACTAAATATTTTTTTACATTTTTTGCGTTTTGTTATATTACACACGCCTTTAGTCAACCAAGTATTGCAATTCAAGGCAAATGGAAATTGACTAAACACACAATAACTAAAAAGGGAAAAACACTTGCTCATTCTGATAGCAGCAGAGTTACAACATTTGATTTTTTAAGTAATGGTAATTATTCCCAAACGGATTCGTACACAAATCCAATATCTACTTATGTTACAAAAGGTAAATGGAAAATAAATGAAAAACATAACAAAGTTCATTTATATGAAAACACAGACTCTCCTGATGACCCTCAAATAATAATTGGGGACTTCGACTTAAAGATTATCAAACTGAATGGCGAATATTTTTTAACGTATTCATATCTCGACACTGAATTTCCACCAGACACTGATTATTATAAAAAAATAAAATGAGCAAAGAGTTTAGTCCAATTTTTGACTAATGACTGATGACTAAAATCTAACGACTATTTTGTAATTTTGAATATGAATCCCTGGGTTGGAATATCGTTAATGCCCGAAGCCGATTTTATTGAGGCGGCTTTACCTTTATTTCAAAACGGAGAAGTAGATGTTATAGAATGGTCGTTCGATACTATACCTCCAAAAGTAAAAGAACCCGAATGGCTTAAACTGCTTTTAAAAGAATACTCTCAAAACGGAAGATTAATTGGTCACGGTGTACATTATTCGCTTTTAAAAGCGGTGTGGGATAGCAACCAGGATAAATGGTTAAAGCAGTTAGCCACAGAAGTAAAAAAATACAATTACCGCCACGTTACCGAACATTTTGCTTTTATGACATCAGATGATTTTCATAAAGGCACTCCCCTGCCTGTTCCCTTTAACAAAACAACTTTAGCTATTGGACAAGATCGTTTAAAACGTTTACAAAATGTATCGCAATTACCAATTGGCATTGAAAATTTAGCTTTTGCATTTAGCCATGCGCAAATAAAAGAACAAGGCGAATTTCTTAAAAAATTAATTGAGCCTGTAAATGGTTTTTTGATCCTTGATCTTCATAATATTTACTGTCAATCTCACAACTTTAAAGTAGATGTTGTAAAGCTTGTTAATTCTTACCCCCTCGATAAAGTAAAAGAAATTCATATTTCAGGTGGAAGCTGGGCCAACGTTGAAAGCAGTAAAAATAAAGTAAGAAGAGATACACATGATGAAGCCGTACCTGAAGAAGTATTTGAACTATTAAAAGAAGTATTGCCGCTTTGTAAAAATGTAGAATATGTGATCTTTGAACGATTGGGCAATACTATAAAAACTCAAAAAGATAAATTACAATTCGCTAAAGACTTCAGGCAGGTAAAAAAAATAGTTCTTTCACAAAGAAAAAAAGAAGAGAATTTGCTTGAAGAAATTACAAAAACAAAGATCGATCACAAAGTTTCTTTAAACCCTTTAGAGGACGAAAACCTTCGTAAACAACAGCAATTTATTATTGAAACCCTTTTAGTAAATAAAGATGTTGCTAAAACAATTCAACTACTTCAAAATAAAAAAATAAATAGCTGGCAACCTGAACTGTGGACTGATTATATGGTTGAGACAGGAATGGTGTTGGTTAAGAAGTGGAATTGAATAAACAGTTGTCATGCTGACGTCAGGAAGCATCTCTTTTCACAGATTTCTCCTATCGTCGAAATGACAAAAAGAATGATATAAGACCTAAGCAATCTTAAATCTTATATCATACATCTTAAATCCTTTTTAAAATGCTGCCCTCACCTTCCTCATTTTCTTTTCCGTATCAACCGTCCTGTTTTTAGGATATTTGATGGTGTAGGTGTAAATTATTTTTTGCGATTCACCCGGTGGAATTAAAAATTTCCAACTTACTTTTCCGTCATCAGGATTTATTTGTCCTTTTGATGCTTCGGTTACTTCAACAACAATCTCATTACTTTGCGAAATTGGCTTTTGATCTTCAAGATCAATGTTGATAGCACTCTTACGGTTATTTTTAATTACCATTTCGTATGAATAAGTCATTTTACGATTGTTACCCATTACTTTCTCGTTATTAAAATCTTTAATTTTTGTACGCGTAACAATTACTTTGCTATCGCGTCCAAACGAAAGATCTAAAGTATCATTTACACTGCGTGGATTAACGTATGATTGGCCAACAAAAGTGCCTCCAAAATAAACATTGGCCGGGCCTTCAATCAGATCAAGGTCTTCCCAACCTGTTATGCGTGCTAATAAGTAAGCATCTTTTTCTACTTTAGGTAATGAGTAATGTTTAAAGGTGGCATCAAGACTGTAAGTTGTTACTTCAACAATGTAAGGCTTAGCATCAGAAGGAATACTGTATGGTTTTTTAATTTCAAATTCAGCGCTTAATTCAGATACCTGCACTTCTTCATAAACAATCTTTTTTGTATTGGCAGCTTCCTCGCGTTTTGTTTTTACCTGGTATTCATTCCACGATTTAAGCTCTACTTCATTTAATTGTTGTTTAGCTCCGAATTGATTTTCTAAATTACCATCATTAATTTGTGATTTTTGATAATAATTTTTATTAGAGTTGCTTAAGTAACCATTTGTTTGACCATATATATCTGAACTAAAATTTATGAACCACGGCATAACGGTTGGTTTAGATGCGTTGCGTGTAGGATCGGAAGTAGATAATTTTAATTTTACATCGGCCCAGCTAATGCCGGTATTATTAAACGCCCGTGCGCGATACACCAAAGTAATTGGTTTGCCAATATCTTCTGCTTTTAGCTCGTAGTAAGGTGCCCAGCCTGCATCAGAAACAACATATTTAAGATCAACATTAGCGGCCACCTTATTATCTGATTGTAATAAAATAATAATTTCGCCGGTTGGTTTGTTTTCGCTGATATTTAATTCGTTTAACTCGTTTTGTAAACGGTTGGTTACAGCATACATTTCATTTATTTTTGTATCTAGTCTTAATATTTCACCATTAACTTCTTTCATTCGTGAACGATAAAAATCGGCCGCCAGTTTTAATTCAGCAATGGAAACGCCTTTTTCATGACCGCCAATACTGATGTTTTTTAAAAGCAGGTCTTTTTCTTTATCATATGCATCTTTATCTGAAATTAATTGTTGCGTTTTGTATTGATTGGTTTTTAACGAATCTTTTAGCTGTTTTATTTTTATGCTTTCGGCATTAAGGCTTAAAAAATTTAATTTTTCAGAAATGCTTAGTACATTAACGCCTTCGCCAACATTAACCTGTATGCTTTTTGGAATTAATTTTGATGAAAGGTTGGTAAAAACAACCTGTGTGATACCTGCATTTAAATTAACCGTTTTTTGCTGGTTAACTTCTGCGCCGTCCAAATAAAGGGTTACGGCTTTAACAGAAGTTTCAATGCGTTGCTCAGGGTTTTGTGCTTGTGCCGATCCTAAAAAAGGAAATGCGATAAGGCAAAATAAGATTTTCTTCATGTGGGATAATTTATATATCTAAATTAATGTAAATAATTTAGTATACAGATGAAGAAAGCTACCTCATTCCATAAAAAATGTGAAGGGGGATGCTAATAATCTAAAGATGTCACTTCGAGTAATTTCGATGTTAGGAGAAATGTATCGAGAAGCGTTCTCGATACGCTCCACTTAGTTACGCTACCCGAACTGGCATTTTGGTTAAGTAACAACTCTTAAATAAAAAGAATTAACTCTTTATCGTTTCGATCGTTTCTACAAATTTTGATCTCTTCACATCAAGATTTTTACTGAAGTTTAAAATGTTATCAATCACATTTTTTGAAGGTTCTGCGAATTCAGGAAGCTGATCGCCAAGATCAGTTTCAGTTTTAATGGCAGTTTCATTAAGGTTGGAAGTAAATGTTCTTGTCATAGGCAACAATTTGTGTTTTGTGTTTAGTTAGTTAAAAGGTCTTGTGTTGTATTAATAACGTACAACTATTTATTTTATTGTGTTCGCCCAACCAAAATTCAAAGGCTTTTATGGATAGGGGTTTCAGGGGCTATTATCAAGCTAGATCAATCTGAGTAAGCCACACAAGGGTATAAAAACCAAAAACCCACAACTAGTGTGGGTTTCGGCTCTCAAAAAACTAAAAACCATGGCGTGATTCTTAGTTGCCCTAAAAACGAACTCGTCGTTTGGGGAGTTTTATTAAAACAGCTTATTTTTTAGCGTCTAATTTATCTTTTAAGTCAGATAGTGCAGAGATATCACCTAAAGTAGTTTTCTCCTGACTATCTTTTACTTTTTTCACAGCTTTTTTGCTTTCATCAAAATCAGCTTTTTTAGCTGCTTTATCAGCTTTTCTTGCTTCGTCTTTCACTTCTTCGTGTAAACGTGCGTGAGAAACAACAATACGCTTAGCATCTTTACTGAATTCAATTACTTTGAAATCTGCAACTTCTTCAGCTTTTAAAGAAGTGTTATCAGCTTTATTTAAGTGACGAGCCGGACAGAATCCTTCAACACCATAAGTTAAACCAATTGTAGCACCTTTATCATTTACGTTTAAAACAGTTCCACTGTGAACTGAATCGATTGTAAATACAGTTTCAAATACATCCCATGGATTTTCTTCTAATTGTTTGTGGCCTAAAGATAAACGACGGTTCTCACCATC
This sequence comes from Bacteroidia bacterium, assembly GCA_016787705.1. GTDB lineage: Bacteria > Bacteroidota > Bacteroidia > B-17B0 > Aurantibacillaceae > Aurantibacillus. The sequence goes on from JAEUTP010000023.1 coordinate 84,844, forward strand.
AATTTCTAATACAGCTACATCCATTTTATCACCTACCTTGCAGAATTCGCTAGGGTGTTTGATTTTTTTGCTCCAAGAAAGATCAGAGATGTGAACTAATCCATCAACACCTTCTTCAAGCTCAACAAAGATGCCGAAGTTAGTAAAGTTACGAACTGTACCGGTATGTTTAGAACCTTTAGAATACTTGTCAACGATCATGTTCCAAGGATCAGGTGTTAATTGTTTCATACCTAAGCTCATTTTGCGCTCTTCGCGGTCTAAGGTTAAAACAACTGCTTCAATCTCTTGTCCGATTTTTACAAACTCTTGTGCAGAGCGTAAATGTTGGCTCCAGCTCATTTCACTTACGTGAACTAAACCTTCAACACCTTGAGCGATCTCGATAAATGCGCCGTAATCATTAATTACAACAACTTTACCTTTTACTTTATCTCCAACTTTAAGTTCAGAGTTAAGAGCTTCCCAAGGATGAGGCGTTAATTGTTTTAAGCCTAAAGCAATACGTTTTTTATCATCGTCAAATTCAAGAATTACAACCTGAATTTTCTCATCTAATTTAACGATCTCTTCAGGGTGGTTAATACGGCCCCAAGATAGATCTGTAATATGAATTAAACCATCAACACCACCTAAATCGATGAACACACCATAAGAAGTAATGTTTTTTACAGTTCCTTCCAATACTTGTCCTTTTTCTAATTTAGAGATGATATCGCGTTTTTGTGTTTCAATCTCAGCTTCAATTAAAGCTTTGTGAGAAACTACAACGTTTTTAAATTCATTGTTAATTTTTACAACTTTAAATTCCATTGTTTTACCAACATACACATCGTAATCACGAATTGGTTTAACATCAATTTGTGAACCCGGTAAAAATGCTTCAATGCCAAATACATCAACAATTAAACCACCTTTAGTACGGCATTTAACAAAGCCTTTAATGATTTCATCGCTGTTAAGAGCTTCGTTAACACGATCCCAGCTTTTGTTAGCGCGTGCTTTTTTATGAGATAACACTAACTGACCGTTAGTATCTTCGGCATGCTCAATAAATACTTCAATTTTATCACCTAATTTTAAATCCGGATTGTAACGGAACTCTGAAAGAGCTACAACACCATCTGATTTATAACCGATATTTACAACTACTTCGCGGTTGTTTTTAGCTACTACAGTACCTTCAATAATTTGTGCATCTGCAATTGTGCTTAACGCTTTACCATACAACTCATCCAACTTCTCTTTTTCAGATGCTGTGTAATTGTCTTGTTTTTTACCAATCGAATTCCAATCGAAATCCGCATTTCCTGTCATGGTTTTTTCTGCCATTTTTATTTTACTTGTATCAAACCAAAAAGGCGTAGTTTGAGGGGTTATACATAATTTTTAATTAAACGTTTGCCTTATAAAACGGACTACAAATATAACGAATTCAAGCCTGTATGTAGTATAATTAACACATTTTAATCAACTGAATACCAGTTGATTAAAATATTTAACAGAAACGAAAATGTTCATAATTTTGTTGAAGGAACGGTTAATAACCTAACAGCAAAACCGTAATGATTTAATTATGTGTAAATTGGCTTTAAAATGCTGTTAATAGTCAATTTTAGCTTTAACAAATTGCAAATTATTGCGTTTTTTTGGTAGACCTGCCGGGTTTATAGCAAACATCGTTTTAAACCTGGCACGTATTGCTGGGATTTTAACTACTTTTACGCCTCTAATAAAAATAACATGACAGAAGAAACTAAAAAAAAATTAATGCAAAACGTTTATAAAATTGTGGCGCATTATAACATACCTAATGCTGAATTAGTTTCTTTTAAAAAGCGTAGTGTGTTGTTAGAGCTATTACAAAGCAAAGATGAAACCGCTTTTAATTTAGTGAACGATGTAATTGAAGTGGAAGTAAAATTAGACCGCATACAAAACGATAAAGAAAAACAAAGCAAAAAACCTGAGCATTGGAATGCTGAAGTTTTTACAACACAAAAAGCAAAAGAAAAAGCAGAAGAGAAATTGAAAAAATTTTTAGAAGAGAATAAAATAAATTAATCTTTTGCATTCTCAACCGAATGATCTCTCCAAAACTGCTTGGCATAATCTAAAAACACCGGGGCGTTTTTAAAATCATTGGCATTCTCGTAGCATCCCCAATCCCTGAACATTGTTTTTTCCAATTCTTCTTTTGAGATTTTAGTCAGATCAATTTCCCTTGTATCTGCAAATAAACTATCTGGAATATCAGGAATGATAAACACCATTTTACCACGCAAAGCATATTTTGTTTTACCTTCCCGCATTATCAATTTCATGGTTGCGGGGCTCACATCACTTCTGCAGCAAAGCTTGTACATAATCATGATTTCTTTAACGCTATCGTTATCAAGGTCGGTAACATTATGGTCAACAAACTCGCAGGTAATATCAAAAATACACTTCTTTTCAGCATCATACATATCCCAAACAATAGCTGGTTTATTTGGATCTTTTAAATTGATCAATCGTGCAAATAACTCAATTGAATTTTCTGTTTCACCAATTTCTTTATTGTTTACACTCGCTGAACTTGTTGATAACACAAGAATGTTATTTCCGGTTTTATCAAACCATTTATAAGCAGCGTAAAAATTATTGCCTTTATATGAAATGTAAAAAGGCAACTCACTTTGTGATAAAGAAACAGGAATGGTAGAATCTTTTTGTACGGCAGCAGAAGTGGCATTTTCTTTTACTCCTAAAGTGTCTCTTTGCTTTACAATTTCATCTGCAACTTTAGTTTCGTTGCTGCATGATAGAGCAAAAATTAAAAAAATTAATGATGTGAATTTAATGATGTGCATTTGTTATCAATAAAGATAACAACTATTTTAGAGATTATTTACTAAACAAACTATCCACAAACTCAGGCGCATTAAACACCTGTAGGTCGGTCATCTTCTCACCTACACCAATATATTTTACAGGAATTTTAAATTCATCGGAGATGCCAATAACCACGCCACCTTTAGCGGTACCATCTAATTTTGTAACTGCCAGGGCGGTAACATCGGTTGCTGCTGTAAATTGTTTGCATTGCTCAACGGCATTTTGCCCTGTACTGCCATCCAATACCAATAACACTTCATGTGGTGCATCGGGCAATACTTTTTTCATTACGTTTTTAATCTTGGTTAATTCGTTCATTAAATTAACCTTGTTGTGTAAACGTCCTGCAGTATCAATAATAACAACGTCTGCATCTTTTGCTTTGGCGCTGCTTAATGTATCAAAAGCTACACTTGCCGGATCGGCACCCATGCCCTGGCTTACAATTGGCACACCAACACGCTCACTCCAAATAGTAAGCTGATCAACGGCTGCTGCACGAAATGTATCTGCTGCGCCTAATATAACTGATTTGCCAGCCTGCTTGTATTGATAAGCAATTTTACCTATTGACGTTGTTTTACCAACACCATTTACGCCCACTACCATTATAACATGTGGTTTATTTTTTAATGGTTCAGAAAAATGAGATGAATCGTGATTCTTGCTATTCTCTGCCAATAAACCCGAAATCTCTTCTTTTAATAAAGTATTTAAAGCATCAGCGCCAACGTATTTATCTTTTTTTACGCGTTCTTCAATACGCTTAATAATTTTTACGGTTGTACTTACACCAACATCGCCTGTAATCAATACTTCTTCCAGGTTATCCAAAACATCTGAATCAACCGTGCTTTTACCGGCAAGGGCTTTGGTAATTTTGCCAAAAAAACTTTCTTTGGTTTTTGTTAAACCAGCATCTAAGCTTTCTTTGTTTTCTTTGGTAAATAGTTTAGAGAAGAAACCCATATTGTATTTAATATTTTAGAACTATGATTTTAAATTTACCGGAAACTTCTTAAAATAAAAAATTCTTTCCGGGTTAAAGGAAAGAATTTCTTTTAAGAACTGAATAAAATCTTTGTTAACTTATTTATCTTTTAAAAAGTCAGCAACGTGATCGTTGTGAACAATTTCTTCTTTAAAGCTATACGCGCCGGTTTTAGGTGATTTAACCATTTTAATTACTTTAGTAAAATCTTTACCTTTTCCGCTTTTTAACGTTGCAACTACTTTCTTTGCCATGTTTTCTTAAACTTAAAAATTATTTAATCTCTTTATGAACAGTCATTTTTTTCAATACAGGATTGTATTTTTTTAATTCAATACGCTCTGTAGTATTTTTTTTGTTCTTAGTAGTAATGTAACGAGAAGTTCCGGGTTTACCGCTTTCTTTATGCTCAGTACACTCTAATATTACTTGTATTCTATTACCTTTCTTAGCCATTGCTTTACTTTTTTAAAATTATGCTGCTAAAATGCCATTTGCTTTGGCTTCTTTTAAACATGCACTAATACCTTTTTTATTAATATTTTTTAATGCTGAAGTAGAAACACGTAATGTAATCCACTCTCCTGTTTCAGGAACAAAAAAACGTTTGCGTTTTAAATTTACTTTAAACTGGCGTTTAGATTTAACATTCGAAAACGATACATGGTTTCCACCCATCGCTTTTTTTCCGGTTAACTGACAAATACGTGACATGATATAATCTTTAAATTCTAATTAATTTCCCCTTAAAAAGGGACGCAAATATACAACAAGAATATTAATTCACCAAACTAAAAACCTAATTATTTAAAAATAAGGCTTTTTTGGGTGATTTTTTAGATAATAAAGACCAGTTTTTAGTTGCGGGGGCTAATTTTATATAGCTTATCCTTACCAATTCGTTCAAAATTGTTTTCATGAAAAGTTACTTTTGGGGCCATTAAACCATTTTTAAAGTACAGCTCAGGGTTCTCAAAAATAAATATCTCGTCATACATTTCCTGCTTTATAAAATCATTCAAAAGTGCCGCCCCCCCTTCCAACAAAACGCTTTGGATCTTTAATTCATAAAGCTTTGCCGAGATCTGTTCCAATACATTTTTACTGAAATCGATCTTAAAAAATTCAATATTTTCTTTTTTCTCATCTTTAAGCCCATTAAACACAAGGGTTTTAGCCTCTTTATTATATATGTTAAAGGTTTGCGGCACTTCCAAAGCCTTATCAATAAAGATCCTTACAGGGTTCTTGCCTTCCACTAAACGGGTTGTCAAACTCGGATCATCAGCCAGCACTGTATTCTTGCCCACCATAATACCCATTTCATCAGCTCTCATTTGGTGTACCATTTTTTGGGCTTCTTCACCTGTAATTTTATTATCTGCTTTATTTGCGGGTAGCGGTATGCGACTAATAAAACCATCAGCCGTTTGTGCCCATTTTAAAATATAGAAAGGGCGTTTTTTTCCATAAAACGTGAAGAAACGCTTGTTTAACTCCCTTTGTTCTTTGCGTAAAACATTCATTATTACCTCTACTCCTGCCTCACTTAGTTTTGCAATACTTTTACCTGCTACCAAAGGGTTAGGATCAAAATCGGCCAACACCACTTTCTTAAAGCCTTTTGACAAAATCAAATCAACGCAGGGAGGCGTTTTACCGTAATGCGAGCAGGGCTCAAGTGTAACATAAATAGTACATTCTTTAGGATCTATAGCCTTACTTAAATTATTAACTGCGTTTACTTCAGCATGCGCCTCGCCATACTTTTGGTGATAACCTTCTGCCACGATCTTATCATTATATACAATAACACAGCCCACCATGGGGTTTGGCTCCACCTTGTACCTGCCTTTTTTGGCAAGATCAAGGGCAATTTGCATATAATGTTCGTGGTTCATAATTGATACCGTAAAATTACGTTCATTTTCTTAAATTTGTATCCTTAAAAATAAAGTACCATGTTTGATAATTTACAGGACAAGCTAGACCGCGCTTTAAAAAATTTAAAAGGCCAGGGTAAGATCACCGAAATTAACGTTGCAGAAACTATGAAAGAAGTGCGTAAAGCGCTTTTGGATGCCGATGTTAACTATAAAGTTGCAAAATCATTTACCGATACCGTTAAAGAAAAAGCTCTAGGCCAAAACGTTTTAACCGCTGTTTCTCCAGGCCAATTACTTGTAAAAATTACTCACGATGAATTAGCCGCTTTAATGGGCGGTACCAAAGAAGATATTTATTTAGGAGGCAACCCTACCATTATTTTAATGAGCGGTTTACAGGGTTCGGGTAAAACAACATTTACCGGTAAACTTGCTAATTATTTAAAAACTAAAAAAGGTAAAAAACCTTTAATGGTGGCTTGCGACGTTTACCGTCCGGCTGCTATTGATCAATTGCATGTATTAGGAGAGCAATTGGATGTTGAAGTATTTAGCAATCGCGAAGAAAAAAATCCAATTAAAATTGCAGAAGCTGCTTTAAAACAAGCTAAAGAAAATGGTAACTCCGTTGTATTAATAGATACAGCGGGCCGTTTAGCGGTTGATGAGCAAATGATGACCGAGATCTCTGATCTTAAAAAAGCCATTAAGCCAAACGAAATTTTATTTGTGGTGGATAGTATGACCGGCCAGGATGCCGTTAATACTGCAAAAGCATTTAACGACCGATTGGATTTTGACGGTGTTATTTTAACCAAGTTAGATGGCGATACTCGTGGTGGGGCAGCTTTATCAATTAAAAGCGTTGTAAACAAACCTATTAAATTTATTGGTACCGGCGAAAAGATGGATGCCCTGGATGTATTCTATCCTGAACGTATGGCCGACAGGATATTGGGCATGGGCGACGTTGTAACTTTAGTTGAGCGTGCGCAAGAACAATTTGATGAAGAAGAAGCAAGAAAATTAAGCAAGAAGATTGCAACCAATAAATTTGATTTTAACGACTTTTTAGGTCAGCTACACCAGATCAAAAAAATGGGTAATATTAAAGACCTTGTTGGAATGATACCAGGAGTTGGCAAGGCGGTGAAAGATATGGATATTGATGATAATGCTTTTAAAGGTATTGAAGCCATTATTTTTAGTATGACACCTGAGGAAAGAAGTAAACCGGAGTTATTAAATGGCTCTCGCAGGCAACGTGTTGCAAAAGGCAGCGGACAAGGTATACAAGAGGTAAATAAATTATTAAAACAGTTTGAAGATACCCGTAAAATGATGCGCATGATGAACGATAAAAACGCCATGAGCAAATTAATGCGAAACATGCCAAAAGGAATGCCGAAGATGTAAACACATCACCACGAATTACACTAATTAACACTAAAAAATTATTTCACTAATTAATTCAAACTCTATTATCGAAGAAGAGGAAATATTTATAGTAAATGAACCGGATGAACAGTATGGTCAAATCGATTTATTGTATAAAGAAGAAGTTTACAATATTATTTCCTGTTGTTTTGAAGTACATAAATTTTTAGGTAAAGGATTTCTGGAAGCTGTTTATAAAGATGCTCTCAAACATGAATTCAAATTAAAAGGAATTTCATTTGTTACAGAACAAAAATTTGAAATAATTTATAAAGGCAAAACTCTAGATCACTATTATTTCTCTGATTTTATCGTTTTTGATAAGATTGTAATTGAAATTAAAGCACAACACAACATAATTGATAAGAATTTAAAGCAAACCATCAACTATCTTGCGGCTTCAAAAATGAAACTGGGATTAATAGCCAATTTTGGGGAAGAAAGCTTAAAATTTAAACGAGTTATTTTATAAAGAATTAGTGCAATTATTATTTATGTCACAGACATAAACTTTAGCGAAATAAATTAACTTTAAATAATAAAGACTTAGTGTAATTTCTGAAATTAGTGGCTTAAAGGTAGAATAAATATTAAAATGAAATTAATAGACGGAAAAAAAATATCCCTCGAATTACAGGAAGACATTGCTTTGGAGGTATCGCAAATGATGGCGTCAGGCTTAAAACAACCACACCTGGCAGCCATACTTGTTGGTAACGATGGGGGCAGTGAAACTTACGTGGCCAGCAAAATAAAAGCCTGCGAGCGTGTTGGTTTTAAATCAACCTTATTACGTTTTCCCGATTACGTTACCGAAGAAAAATTATTACAGGCCGTTTACGATCTTAATAACAATAACGATGTGGATGGCTTTATTGTACAGCTTCCTCTGCCCCGTCATATTAACGAACATAAAATTATTGAAGCCGTTAAGCCAAGTAAAGATGTAGATGGTTTTCATCCTATTAACGTGGGTAGAATGGTTTTGAATTTACCATGTTACGTAAGCGCTACACCTTATGGCATTGTGCATTTATTATCAGCCTACAATATTGAAACCAGTGGTAAGAACTGTGTTGTTATTGGTCGCAGTCACATTGTTGGCTCACCAATGAGTATTCTTCTTGCAAAAAATACAGCTTTAGGAAATTGTACGGTAACACTTTGCCATAGCAAAACACAAGATCTTATTTCTCATACTTTAAAGGCAGATATTATTATTTGCGCCTTGGGCAGCCCCGAATTTTTACGTGCCAATATGGTAAAAGAAGGCGCTATTGTAATTGATGTAGGTACTACGCGAGTAGCAAGCACCGAAACAAAAAGCGGCTTTAAACTTAAAGGCGATGTTATGTTTGATGAAGTGGCGCCAAAATGCAGTTACATAACACCGGTGCCCGGCGGTGTTGGCCCTATGACCATTGCTTCATTGATAAAGAATACTTTGTTGGCGGCGAAGAAAGAAATTTACAAATAGATAAATGATTAATGACGAAGGATGCAAGACTGTTCCGTCATATATCATCTATCATTAATCCCTTCCGTCTATAATTTAATTTACATTTCCATTTAGTTAATCCTTAACTTTAATGTATTGATTTATGTTAAAGAAAATATTTCCATCGCGCTCGATTCTATTAAGGCTAATCGTTTACGCGCTTTAATTACCATGCTTATTATTGCTATTGGTATTACCGCATTGGTTGGCATTCTTTCTGCCATTGATGCTATCAAAAATGGTATCAACAACAACTTCACAAGCATGGGAGCCAATACCTTTACCATTCGTAATGCAGATATCAATATTCGTGTGGGACGCAAAGGCCGAAAGGCAAAAACCTTTGATAACATTAAATTTAAAGAGGCCCTGCGTTTTAAGAACGAATTCAATTATCCTGTTGTAACATCGGTATCTACCATGGCAAGCATGGCCTCAAGGGTGAGGTACGAGAACAAAAAAACAAATCCAAACATACAGGTATTTGGCAGCGATGAAAATTATATTCTTACAGCGGGCTATGATCTTGAACAAGGCAGAAATTTTAATGCCTACGAGGTAAACAGTGGCGCGCCCATTGTTATAATCGGAAAAGATATTGAAAAAGCTTTATTTAGCGAAAATCAAAGTGCCTTAGATAAACTAATAAAAATAGGCGCATCGCGTTATAAAGTAGTTGGCATTTTAAAAAGTAAAGGCAATAGCGCGGGTTTTGGTGGTGATAAATTGTGTATTATTCCACTTACCAATGCAAGGCAATATTTTGGCGGCCAAGACATGAGTTTCACTATAAATGTTTTAACCAAAAGCAGTTCTATGTTGGATAATATTTTAAACGAAGCCAAAGCTACATTCAGAAGAATTAGAAAAATTCCCACAACCGGTGTAGACAATTTCGATATTGTAAAATCAGATAACCTTGCTTCTATTTTAATTAAAGATCTTAAAACAGTAACTCTCGGCGCAACCATTATTGGTTTAATTACTTTATTGGGCGCGGCTATTGGCCTTATGAATATTATGCTGGTAAGTGTTACCGAACGTACCCGCGAAATAGGTGTACGAAAAGCTTTGGGTGCTACACAACAAGCCATTAAATACCAATTCTTAATTGAAAGCGTTGTTATTTGTGTTATGGGAGGATTGATAGGGATATTATTTGGCATTATTATTGGCAATGTTATTAGCTTTGCTCTATCTACTGGTTTTTTTATTCCATGGTTTTGGATAATTACAGGTGTAATAATTTGTATTGTTGTAGGCTTATTAAGCGGTTATTTGCCTGCTAAACGTGCTTCACAACTAGACCCAATTGAAAGTTTGCGGTTCGAATAAAAATTCTTACAAAGATTTTCTTATATTAGTTTCTTAAACAAAACACAAACCTCTTAAACCCTTATGTACACTATCGCATGAAAAGCGCTTTTTACAAGATATTTAATGCAGGCATTGGTTTTGCAAAAGACCCAAAAGAGCTAAAGGTTATTGTGCTTATGAACCGTATGGCATTTATCATGACTATAATGATGTTCGTATTTGGTGTCCTTAGCCCCATCATGCACCTGTACGATATACTTTATTTCACCTTTCCGTTTGCGGTTGCATTTATTTTAGCACCATACTTTAATCACCTCGGTTGGATCCGTTTTAATAAATATTATTTTACTCTTATTCCAATACCTCTTATTTGTATACTCTGCTGGTATAACAGCATTATTCTTGGAGACAGATTCTTTTTCTTTGCTACTGCAACAATACCAGTAATTGTTTTTAGGAGCAAGATTACCATATTTATTATTTTTTACTTGAATATCATTGCTTTCTTTACCATGTCATGGTATCAAAACAATTACGAGCCTTATGTAGAAGTACCGCCAAATCTTGCGGTACAGTATTGGTGCGCCTGCCTTTTTGCCATATTCTCCATTCTGTATTTCGTGGTCCGTTATTTTAAACAGGGTTCTGAAGATTACGAAAAAGAAATAGAAACCAAGAACGAAGAGATCTCTGCAAAAAATAAAGAGATATTGGACAGTATTAATTATGCAAAAAAAATACAATCAGCCCTGCTTGCTCATAACGATTTTTTAGAGCAACATTTGCCCGAGCATTTTGTGTTGTTTAAGCCTAAAGATATTGTGAGCGGTGATTTTTACTGGGCCACCGAACATAATGGCAACTTTTATTTGGCCGTTTGCGACAGCACGGGCCATGGCGTTCCGGGCGCATTTATGTGTTTATTGAACATTGGTTTTTTAAACGAAGCCATAAAAGAAAAAAATATTTCTTCTCCCGCAGCTATATTTGATCATGTAAGAAAAAGATTAATAGCCGATATTTCGAAAGAAGGCCAGCAGGATGGTATGGACGGCATATTATTAAAAGCCCAAAGTAATAATGGGCAGCTAACAATACAATATGCAAGCGCCAATAATGCGCCGGTACTTATCCGTAACAACGAAGCGTTAACTTTAGGTACTGATAAAATGCCTGTAGGAAAAGGTTTAAAAGATGAAGCATTTAAACTTCATACAATTGATGTACAACCCGGCGATGCACTTTATTTGTATACTGATGGCTTTGCCGATCAGTTTGGCGGACCAAAAGGAAAAAAATTTAAATACAAAGCATTAAATGAATTGCTGCTTGCCAATCATAAAAGAAAAATGGCGAAACAAAAACAAATTTTTGATTCTACTTTCGAAAATTGGCGTGGACACCTGGAGCAGGTCGATGATGTTTGTGTAATTGGTATACTATTTTAGTAAAAGAACAAAGTGAAAAATAACTACCCCATATTTACTTTCTTTTTTTTACTCCTGTTTTTTTCAACAACAACATTTGCTCAAACAAGAGTTGTTGATTCGTTAAAACAAATTTTAAAGAGTACAAAATTAGCCGATTCTACAAAGGCAAAAATACTTATTGCCTTGGCCTGGGAAATAAAATATGATAATGTTGACCAAGCCCAAAAAATAGCCAAAGAAGGCGTTGAACTTTCAAAAAGAACAAACCGTATACCGGATGTTGCAACCGGTTTAAAGATACTTGGTATTATTAGTGACGAAACATCCCATTATAAGGAAAGTATAGATTATTATTTAAAAGCTATCTCCTATTTTGAAAAACTAAAAGATACTGTAAGTATCTCGCGGGTAGAATGCAATATTGGTATGCTTTACAGGAAAATGGATCAAGATCGCGAAGCCTTAAGATTCTTTAAAAAATGTACACCCGTTTTTGAAAAAGCAAATTTTGCTATGGGTATTAACATCGCCAATCAAAATATGGGCATAGCTTATTTTAATCTTAAAAATTATGATAGCGCACTAGTGTTTTTTTTCAAAGCTGCAGAGATCATAAAAAAAGCAAATATGATCGATCCAACCATTATGGGCAATATTGGAAATTGTTACCTAATGAAAAAAGATCTTATTACGGCTAGAAAATATATAGAAACCTGTTGCAGTGATTTTATTGCTTCGGGCGATTCCTCATCAAATTTTTATTTCTGGAAAGCCGCCTTAGCAAGTCTTTACCGCGACCTTGGAAAAATAACCGAGAGTATTAAGCTATATGAAGAAAGTAAAAAAGGGTATGAAAAACTGGGCCTATACTATAGTGAGAACAATTTTAACGCCACCGTTTTTTTAGCCGGTGCCTATGCCGGGGCAAAGGATTTTGAATCAGCATATACAAATGCCTCCAACGCTTTGGGCATACGAGACACCTTATTCAACAAAGATTTTTCTTTGCAAATGAATGAAATGAAAGAAAAGTACGAAGCTGACAAAAAGGAATTAAGCATCAGTAACCTTAACAAAGAAGCACAGCTTAAAGATGCAAAAATAGATCAACAACGATCCAGACAATATGGAATGGCTGCGGGCTTATTATTACTGCTTGTGTTATCGGTTGTATTGTATAAAAATTTTACAAGAAAAAAGAAAGATAACCTCATCATTCAGCATCAAAAAAATGTTGTGGATGAAAAAAATAAAGAAATAACAGATTCTATTACCTATGCGCAACGTATACAAAATGCATCCTTACCAACAGAGAATTATATTCATAAAAATATGGAGCGTTTGAAAAATCAAAAATAAATTAAGTTCCAAAACTCACAGCAATGATCTGGATTTTACGTTCAGATGCCGCAGATGGATTATAAACGGAGTTACGCTTATCTTTAAGATCATCACTTACCTTACTCGCAGGAAGTTCGCCAATATCCACGTCTTCAAAAATAATTTTCCCTTCACCAACTGTTTTATTCTCAAAATATTTTACAAACCAACCATTCTTTGTTTCTGTAAAATAATTACGCAAACTGCTAATACGGCGCTTTGCAAGGTTAACATTATAATCGGTACTGGCTAACGGACTACAATACCCTTTCATAGTAATTTTTACCGTTTCTCCTTTCAGTAAAACTTTTTCTAACAAATCAGAAAATTTGCGAAGGTCTTCCATTCCGGCATCTACACTATCTGTAAAAAAATTCTCAACACGATTCAGTGCTTTTTCTTTTATTTCACCCTCTAATCCTTTTGGATATTCATTTATATATTGCGGCACTAAAATCTTATACTCGTTATAAGTTGTTTCATAATTTTTTATAGTTATAATGCGGGTAGTTTTTGGATCCGGCTCATCGTTATGAAAATATAAAGTTAGCGGCACCAGTAATTTCATTTGTCCGGTTAGCATGGCCATTGTATCTATTGGTTTTGGCGGCAAACTTAAAGGCTCAATGCTAAACCTGTAAATATCGTTACAGCAATTTAATTTATGTTCAAAGTAAGAGCCTATACGGTTACTTGATAAATATGCGCGATCACGACTTTTGTTTACCGAATAATAAATATCGTTATAACTACTGTTAATTGGATAACCGGCATTTTGTGGTTCAGTAAAAACAGAATCCTTTAATTCACTTTTAAATATATCAAAACCTCCTAATCCTTTATGATAAGTGCTGCTAAAGTACAAGGTGTTTCTTTCATTAACATACCAGGGTGTAATATCATCATCAGGGGTGTTTATTTTTTTTCCGGCATTTACAGGATTATTATACGTTCCATCATCATTTTTAAAGCTATACCATATATCTAAAGCTCCCTCTCCTCCTGCTCTGTTACTGGCAAAAAACAAAACCGTTTTACCATTTATCTCTCCAAAACTTGGTTGCGAAGTGTTAACATTTTTTTGGTTAATTGGCTCAGGCATGCGTTCTAAAGGCTGCCATTTATTATTTACGTAATTGCTTAAATACAACTCACAACTATACTCACTTGCATTTTTTGCCAAACAGCGTGATACGATCATTTGCTTATAATCATTGCTAAAACAGGTATTGGCGTTATGTAAATAGGTAGCATTTATATTTGTATCGAGGGCTTTAATTCTTTGCCACTTCATATTTTTCATTTCCGACTTATATATCTTATTAAAGCTAACATCATTTACATCTTTTTTAGATGGATTTTTTAACGATGAAAAATAAAGTGTACTGTCTTTTTCAAATGCTGCATATTCACTTACTTTACTATTAATAGTAGTATCTAAATGTTCAATTTTAGGGCTTACAGGGTTTTTAACCAGCAATTGCGCCAAATCACAGGCCTCTACCTCAACTAAAGATTTTTTTAAATAGTAATCAAAATTAAGCTTAGGATATTTTTTTTTGATTTTTGAGAATTTTGTGAACCATTTTTTTGCGTCTTTATATTGACCTTTGTTCTTTAATAATTGTCCTATCCAATAAAATGTGAGTGGGTATTTTTTTCCATTATCTATCAAAGCAACTTTATTGTATAAGCGCAAAGCAAGATCAACATCAAAATTTAAACGGCTTGCCTCGGCATAATCATATTGCAACTTAATTTCACTGCTATCTCTAAACCAAAGCTTATTGTAATTCTGTGCGGCAGTAAACCAATCCTTATTTAACATAGCCGAACTTGCCTGAGATTCCAATAAGCGGTTAGACTGGCTTTTAACAAAGTAAAAGCAGAAGTAAAAAAATATTAGTATGAAAAGGGTTTTATTTTTCACGTTACATAAATACAGGACAGGCTCTTTTTTTAATTATACTTGATGGCAGGCGCCTGATAACATAATTCACAAATATCTCAAATGCTCCTCTTCTATTTGTAGCCGCAGTAAATTTACTAACGTTAATGTCATAAGCAATTCCACTTTGCAGGGTTTTATGTGTATATCCAAATCTTAATACTATTGCATCTTTTGTGCGAAAGCATAAACCTCCTAAAACTGCTTTATTATCATCGCGGTTAAAATAATATTTAAGGGAGCTGTGGGGAATGATCTCATAATTTTTTGCCTGTTTGGAAATAAGTGCCTCAGCAATTATGTCTACTTTTGGCGCTACCGGTGTTGAATAGCTTAAATAATTTGTCATTTTAAAATCAAGGCGGCTTAAACGGTTACCCTGGTAGGTAATTACAGGGCTGGTTAAATGATGAAAACCCAAGCCAATAGTAAACCTGTGTTTTTGATTTAAAATATATTGAGCACCGGCACCCATATTTATATCAGCATAATTAAATTTTGACCAGTCAAAGTTTTCGCCGGTTGCGGTATTTTTATTATAATTTAACCCGTCGTATTGATTATCAAAGGTCATTCTATCATAATCAAACCCTACCTGGCACCAACCTATGTTCATGCCTAGTGTTAATAGAAGACTGCTGTCGGGTTTTCCTAAAAAAATATAACTGCCATTGGCATATAACTGTGTAGTACCGTAACGGGTATCGCCGGCTTTATCACTATTAAATACAAGCCCTAGGCCCACCATATCTTTTACCAATTGTTTGGGCTTTAAACGAGCCTCACCATTCATACTAAAAGTAGAATACGGCACAGGCACGGCCTGCCACTGGCTGCGATAGATAGCGCCAACTCTAAAATCACCATTAAAAAAACCCGTAAACCCGGGTGTTAGGTTCAATAAAGAGCCATCAAACTGCGAAAAGTGAATATCCTGGCTAAAAGTTAGCTTAAACAATAATATTGCCCAGAATAAATATGAAGTACGCTTTTTTATAGAAAATCTTTCCCTTAAAAATACAAAAATTTCAAATCAAAAACAAAGCTTTGTTAAGCCCTTTTAATTATTAAATTTGTACCTCAATTTTAAAACTATGGCTACCGATAATTTCCAGGCTCATGATTATTATTTAATGGATGAGCTGTTAACTGATGAACATAAATTAATTCGTGAAACAGCACGTGCGTGGGTAAAAAAAGAAGTTACCCCTATTGTTGAAGAAGCATGCCAAACAACCAAATTTCCAAAGCAATGGATAAAAGGATTGGCAGAGATCGGTGCCTTTGGCCCTTATATTCCTGCAGAATATGGTGGCCCGGGTTTAGACCAGATCTCTTACGGTTTAATTATGCAGGAGTTGGAGCGTGGCGATAGCGGCTTGCGTTCAACCGCATCAGTACAAAGCTCATTAGTAATGTTTCCTATTTATACTTATGGAAGCGAAGAGCAAAAGAAAAAATATTTACCAAAATTAGCTACCGGCGATTTGATGGGCTGCTTTGGTTTAACCGAGCCTGATCACGGTAGTAACCCTGCGGGAATGATCACTAATTTTAAAGACGCGGGTGATGGAAAACATGTGATATTGAATGGTGCAAAAATGTGGATCAGTAATTCGCCCTTTGCTGATATTGCTGTAGTTTGGGCAAAAGATGAGGCCGGAGATATAAGAGGTTTAATTGTTGAACGCGGTATGGCCGGTTTTACAACGCCTGAAACCCACGGTAAATGGAGCTTACGCGCCAGTGCAACAGGTGAGTTGGTTTTTGATAATGTAAAAGTGCCTAAAGAAAATATTTTTCCTAACATTAAAGGATTAAAAGGCCCTTTAGGTTGTTTGAACAGCGCACGTTTTGGAATTGCCTGGGGTGTTATAGGTGCTGCAATGGATTGTTACGACAGCGCTTTACGTTATAGCAAAGAGCGTATTCAATTTGGTAAACCAATTGGCGCATTTCAGTTAACACAAAAAAAATTAGCGGAGATGATAACCGAGATCACTAAAGCGCAATTATTAACATGGAGATTGGGTGTTTTAAAGAACGAGCACCGCGCAACACCTGCTCAAATTAGTATGGCAAAACGTAACAACGTAAATATGGCTTTACAAATTGCACGCGAAGCACGCCAGATACATGGCGGTATGGGTATTACAGGCGAATACCCAATTATGCGCCACATGATGAATTTAGAAAGCGTTATTACTTACGAAGGCACACACGATATTCATTTATTAATAACGGGTATGGATGTAACGGGCTTCAATGCTTTTGGATAATTGTAAAACTGAATAATAAAAAAGCCCCGCAGTTAAATTGCTGGGCTTTTTTATTGAATTTTATTTTTAATTAAGCGTAACCAAACACTTTTTTCTTGGTTTTGTTCTTGTGTTTCCACTCAACTTTCCAGCCGTATGGGCAAGTATTTGGGCCAGCGGAAACAGTGTTACCGCTTTGATCAACACTAAACGTAACCTTAAGATCAAAATCTTTATCATCTACTTTAATATTTACTTCACCAGCTACAGGCGCCCACCAGCCACAAGTCCAGTTCCAAACAATTGGTGTGGTTACCTGGCTTGTAAATGCATCGCCATCGCGGGTTGTACCATAGTTCTCAAGGTTTCCTAAAGTACCATCGCTACCAATACCCTCACCTGTACATGTTAAGATACCACCCGGTAATGTATATGTGAAACGACGGTTAATGTTATATACTGCAGTTTTATCACCATCAAATGTTACATTAAGATTTGAACCAGTAACCGATGTAGCCAAACTGGTTTGTGTTTTAATGATCAATAGTTCCCACCAGGAGCCACCGGTTTCATTAGTTAAAAATTGAGTTCCGTTTAACTCAACACTTTTACCGTCAGATGCACGGGTAATTTTATAAGCCAAATAATCAACTTTTAAAACACAACCAACATCTTTCCATTTTTTTGTTGGATAGTTTTGAATGGTTAAACGAATAGAACCTGTTCTTGTGCGGTTACTTACTGTAGTACCATTATAATTTATTTTGATAGTTCCCAGGTAAGCACCTGTTGTATCAATGGTGTAACCGGTTGCATTAATACCTAATGCTTTTTGAATAGCTGTACTTTGCGAACCATAAACGCTTCTTCCATGCAACAAGGCATTATTTCCTACCTCTGTATTAATATCATTAACAGCAGCATCGTTCTCTGTTTGAACGGTGCGGTTATCTGCCGAAGATTGACCATCTTCATCTTTAAATGCTTTTTTCTTTTTACAACTGGTAAATGCAAGGCCGGAAGCCAAGGCAATAATACTTAATGAGTAAATAATTTTTTTCATACTTGTTTTATTTATAGACTGTAAAATATCGGGTTGGTTTAATAAAGATATAAAAAAAATTAAAAGATTACATACCTAAATTTATTTTATTGATTTTCAATTAATTAACCTTTAAATAAACCCATTCTAAAAGTTGTAGTTTTTTAAAATCTACTTTAGAAAGATCGATTATCTCGTTCTCAAATTTGTCTAATTTATACAAGCCCTCTACCGGAAACTGTCCGTTAACTTCGGTCCTGCCTCTTGTTTTTGGCTTTAATAAGAAAAGTCTTTTCTCATCGGTATCATTCTCTTTTAGTTTTGCCAGGTAAACTACAACGTCATCAAATAATAAATGTTTATCTGTTATTACTGCATCTACCGGTGTTTTTAAATAGCTACTTTTTGGGTTGACCGGACATAGTAAAATGGCCTTATCAATATATTTTGTTGGAATATGTTCGTGGTAATTTTCGCCTCTTACTTTAATAGGTATTTTAAGATAAGGTATTCTAAAATCCTCGTCTCCGTTTTTTGTAATATAAAATGGTAACTGGATCTTAACTTCAAAATATTTTTTCCTATAGATCTTAAAGCGACTGACACGCAGCATAACTACCCAAAATAAAAAACCATCAGATAATAATGCGAAACAAAAATTAATAACAGCAGTTCTTAAATCTGAAACAATCATATTATTTGTAAAACTTATAACAACCGTTAAAGCATACCAAAACAAAAGGCGCATGAAAATTTTATCTGTATAATGAATTTTGCTGTAATCAAAAAAAGTTGAGTAGTTATTTGCATTATTAAGCATTTGTACCCAAAAATTAATTCCAATCAGATAAATAATAAGCGAAAAAAAAGCTGTAACCTGCCCATATTTATTATCCATTAAAAAGAAATCGAACAAACCGTGCGATGCAATGGCTATAGCCGAAGCTACAATTACATTTACAAAAATAGTTCCTTTACCAAATAAACTTGAGCGGTAAAAGCCATAAACAATTAATGTAGTATTAATTATATGTTCAAGCGCTGAATAAAATGTACGGGCCGATATAATTTTGATACCGTACAAACTGAAGTATTTAAAATTTTCAACCATGGCAAAACCAATGGCAGTAATGCCTGCATAGATCAAAATATCAATGGGCTCATCTATCTTTTTCTTAAAAATAGTAAGCACCACAATTACGCCTAATATTTTAGAGAACTCTTCATTTAAGCCCACTGCAAAAACCGCATATAAAATATCGTTAATAAACTCGCCGTTTTCAGAAAAACCCATTTTATGAATAAGGGCGTAAAAGAATAAACATACCGATGGCGTAAAGCAACCAATTAATAAGGCAAAGCTTAAGGGCAAGATCTTTTCTCTTTCAAAAACATCAATGCGCCTAAAGTAATCTATCCACATAGCAGCAGATACTAAAGCAGCAACGGCAGTAAATATGAGGGCTATATTACTATCTGACATATATTGAAAATAAAAAACCCGCAACAAAAGTTACGGGTTTTAAAAATATAAAAAATAAAGTTAAAATTACTCAGCTACAACTTCAAAGTTTACTGTAGCAGCAACGTCTTTATACAAACGTACTTTTGCAGAGTAAGTTCCTAATGCTTTGATATTATCTTCAGCAATTTCGATGTTCTTACGCTCTACGTTGTAACCTGCTTTTTGTAAAGCATCAGCAATTTGAATATTGGTAACCGAACCAAATATTTTTCCGCTTTCGCCGGCTTTAGCGCCAACTTTAATACTTACACCAGCTAATTTCTCAGCGTTAACTGTAGCTTCTTTACGTAATTTATCTTCTTTAAAAGCGCGTTGTTTTAGAATTTCAGCGTGCATTTTTTTAACGCTGTCTGTAGCTAAAATCGCCATTCCTTTTGGTAATAAAAAGTTACGACCATAACCGTTACGTACAGTTACTTTGTCATCTTTGTAACCTAATCCCTTGATATCTTGTTTTAAAATAACTTCCATTTTAATTTCCTCCTTATTTTAATAAATCGGCCACGTATGGCATTAATGATAAATGACGGGCACGTTTAACAGCTTGCGCCACTTTACGTTGGAATTTCAATGAAGTTCCGGTTAAACGACGTGGTAACAATTTACCTTGTTCGTTAACGAATTTCAATAAAAAATCAGGGTCTTTGTAATCAATGTATTTAATACCACTTTTCTTAAAGCGGCAATATTTTTTCTTTTTTGCCTCAGCTGTTGGAGGGTTAAGATATCTTATGTCTTTTGGCGCTGCCATTTTTTCTTGACTTAATTAATTAAACAATTATGCGTTAGCACTTTCTTTCTTTTTAGTTTTAGCTTCTGCTACTTTTCCTTTGCGCTTGTCAGCGTAAGCAACTGCATGTTTATCTAAAGCTACCGTTAAAAAGCGTAAAATGCGCTCATCACGTTTGTAAGTAACTTCCAAATTATTTACAATCTCTTGTCCTTCACCTGCAAATTCAATCAGGTGATAAAAACCGGTTGTTTTCTTTTGGATCGGGTAAGCCAATTTCTTTAGGCCCCAGTTCTCTTCGTTAACCACTTTACCACCTAAGTCGGTAATGGTTTTTTTAATTTTCTTCGCGGCCTCCTTTGCCTGATCATCAGACAAAACGGGAGTT
>JAEUTP010000003.1 GCA_016787705.1 Bacteroidia bacterium
TTTTATTGGTTCATAATTGTTATTTGTTTCATTGTCTTCAATCACAATTTCAGGTTCGTATTGCTTTTTATAGAGGGAATAAAAAACCGTACTTACTGTTCTAACAAAATCAACAACTTCCTTCGCTTGTTCTTCGCTGAGGATTTTAAATTCCTCTGTAGCTAAAACTTCTTCAACCGTTATATCATGCTCTCTCGCCTCGTCATCGCAGGCGTTTCCAACCTTCTCCATTTTTGTTATTATTGAAAAATTACGTACACTTTTAGGAACGTGGTAGCGATTCCGGCTTTCTTTTTTTGAGGGGAAAAAATCAAGGGAATAAACTTGCACGTTTGAAATATTTATGCCATACACATTAGGGAATCTCTATGTGTCATCAACGGGCGCAATATCCGCCACCACAGCGGGGATTAAAAACTTTATTGAATTCACCATCATCATCGGAAACGAAGGTAGATGGAGTGGGAAGAATAGTGTCTTGGTTTGGTTAAGCTTTGTCCACCAAATGTGTTATTATGGGTTCAATTGCCTTAAATAGCTAATAAATTGTGATTGACAATCTGTTTATTTCGATCTGTACAATAACTCTTCAACCCTGTTTGTTGTCCTAATCCATTTTACAACACCTTCGTTTTTTTGAAGCCAAACAAAAGCAGTTAACTTATTTCCGTGTTTAGGCCAAAATTCTTCTAAACGAATCTTTATGCAATTCTTTAGCAATATTGAATTAACGACTAAATCTTCTATACCATCTACTATTAAAGTTGTCTGCTTTGTTTTTTCAGGATTTATTATGGTGTTCCTGTAACCAACACTTATTTTTTTTGGCAGGAATATGAAAAAATCTTTTTTCCTTATTGTGTCTAAACCAAACTTGGTTAACACAAATGAAGAATATAAATTTCCTTTCCAGTCATAGCGATACAACCCTGGCCCGAAATGATTTTGCACTAATAGTATTTTTGATCCACTAATGTTTTGTGGCTGGAGGTGGATAAAACAATTACGATTTTGAATCGTAACAGGACTAATAATTAATGTGTCAATTTCTTTTTTATCATTATAGGAGCCTTGGTAAATCAAAGTATCACCAGATGATAATGGAAAGTAATCTTTGGTATAAAATGTATTTTTCTTAGAAATACATGAAGCTAAACTTACAATCAGTAAAAGATAGATGAATTGTTTAACTTTCATAATAGATTATTTTACTCACTTGCCTTTCCTTTTCTCTAACCACAAATAAAGTGGTGGTATAAAAATTGGGGCAAATATCAGTGTACTGGTTAATCCTCCAATAATTACTGTTGCCAGCGGTCTTTGAACATCGGAACCTATACCTGAAGAAATTGCTGCCGGAACTAATCCAATAATCGCTACAACTAAAATAGAAAGTAATGCTCTTAATTGTTCTTTGGAAGCATAATAAACATCTTCTAACAATTCTCCTCGATTAGATTCACGAACCCTATTTATTCCTGAAACTAACAACACACCTGCCATAACTGAAATACCAAAAATACTCACAAAGCCAACACCTGCCGAAACATTAAAGTAATAGCCTCTCATTAGCAAGGCAACAATTCCTCCTCCAAGCGCAAACAAAATACAACTCATAGTTACCATTGTATGAGTGAAATTTTTAAACAGCATAAATAAGAATACAAATACCAAAATGATAGTTAATGGAATGGTAAATGCCAATTGCTTTCCGGCACGTTCAAGGTTCTCGTATTGTCCGCCATAAATAATCTCATAACCCTTTGGAACGTGAATTTTACCATCAATTTTTTCCTGTAATTCTTTCACAAATCCGCCTTGATCCCTTCCACGAATGTTTGTTCTAACAGTAACCATTCGTTTGCTGCCATAACGGTAAATGTTGGTTTGTCCTTCTACAAAGTGAATGTTTGCCAACTGACTCATTGGAATTAATGCTCCGTTTGAAGCAGGAACTTGCATATTCTTTATGGCATCAATAGAGTTCCTGTACTCAGGTAAAAAACGAACCACTATATCATAACGCTTTGTTCCGTCATACAAAGTAGATATGGCTTTACCACCAATGGCTGCCTCAATCATGTTTTGAATATCAGCTACGTTTATTCCAAATCGTGCAGCTGCTTCACGGTTGATGTTGATAGCTAATTGTTCTTGTGGGCCTTCTTGCTCAATGTTTACGTTTTCAGCACCTTGAGTTTGTTTTACAATCGCAACAATGCTATCGGCCTTCTGACGCATCATGTCTAAATCATCACCAACAATTGAAATAGCAAGATCGGCAGCACTACCTGTCACAATTTCCATTACCTGATCAATAATTGGTTGACCTGAAGAGAAAGTAACCGATGGTAATTCATTTTGTAATTCTGTTTTAATGCGGTAAACAAGTTCTTTCTTTGTAATGGTATCACTCCAAAGTTTATACTCCTTTAAACCGATTAAAATCTCATTTCTGTTGGCAGGGAATGGATCGGTTCCGTCATCATTACGTCCTGTTTGCGTAATTACAAAAGCAATCTGCGGATACTTGGCAATTATCCTTCTGATTTTGGGTGCATAAGAAGCATTTTCCTGAATAGTGATGCCTGCCGGAAAATTACCACGTAAGAAAATAGAACCTTCATCCAAAGCAGGTAAAAATTCCGAACCTAATTTTAATCCGAAAAGAATTAAGATGGTAACGATACTAAAACCGATTAATACACTTCGTTTGTATTTCTTTAAGATTTTCTTTAGTATGACTGAATAAACTTTATCAAACAAGTCAAGCACAAAGTTTTTGTGTTCTTTAATCGGAATATCCACATTAGCTACTGCTTTCCTATAAGTAAACGAAATTAAAACAGGGATGAATGTCAAAGCGGCCAGCATTGATCCTATAACCGCAAATGCTAATGTTAATGCCATTGGAGAGAAGAGTTTACCCTCAACTCTTGTCATTAATAGAATTGGCATATACGCCAAAATAATAATGGTTACAGAAAAGAAAATTTCCCGACCAACTTCCTGCGCTGCCAACACTGTAATTTTTACAATTCCCTGTTGTTTCTCTTCAACACTTGCAGTACGATATTTTCTTATCAAGTGTTCAGCCATCACGCACGCACCATCCACAATAATTCCAAAGTCAATTGCCCCTAATGATAAAAGGTTAGCAGGAATGTGTACAAGGCGCATTAAAATGAATGCAAACAATAACGAAAACGGAATGGTTAATGCCACAACAAGCGCACTTCTGAAAC
This sequence comes from Bacteroidia bacterium, assembly GCA_016787705.1. Lineage (GTDB taxonomy): Bacteria > Bacteroidota > Bacteroidia > B-17B0 > Aurantibacillaceae > Aurantibacillus. The sequence goes on from JAEUTP010000003.1 coordinate 3,246, forward strand.
TTCCTAAAAAGAAAATCAACAGTATAATTACAATTGAAATACCTTCAAATAAAGTATGTGCAACGGTTTCTAATGAATGATCAATTAAAAAGCTTCTATCGTAAAGCGGACGGATAGTCACTCCATCAGGTAATTCGCTCTCCTTTAGTTCTTCCATTTTTTCTTTCAGCAACTTCAATACCTCACTTGGATTTTCGTATCTTCTTAACAATACAATCCCTTCAACTCCGCTATTCACATCAATACTGTCATTTGTAACCAAGTAGCCCAATACTCCGCTTGGTGGCGGTGGTGTGATCTCAACGGTTGCCACATCTCTTACAAAAACTGGCACGCCATTTTCTGATTTCAATACAATGTTTTGTATATCTTGCTCTGTTTTAATTGCTCCTAATCCTCTCACCGCAAAGCCTTGCCCGCCTCTTGAGATAATATTACCACCTGTGTTTTGATTATTTGCATTAACAGCATCAATTACACTTTGCAGGGTGAGATTATACTTGCGAAGTTTGTCAGGCGATGTTAGGATATGGAATTGTTTGAGTGGCCCACCAAAAGTTGTTACATCGGCAATGCCGGGTACTTGAAGCAAGGCAGGCTTTATTACCCAATCCTGTAAATCTCTTAATTGTGTTTTGCTTAATGATGGAGGGGCTTCAACTACATACCTGAAAATTTCTCCAACAGCGGTACTCATTGGTGCTAATTCAGGTGCAACACCATCGGGCAACTCTGCGCTGGATAACCTTTCAATTACTTGCTGACGTGCAAAATAATCATCTGTACCATCTTTAAAAGTTAACTGAACTACCGATAAACCAAAAATTGTACGGCTTCTTCTATCTAAAACATTTGGCGTGCTTTGTAAGGCTCTTTCAATTGGTACTGTAACTTGCTGTTCAACTTCCTCTGCTGCCCTTCCTTCATATTGTGCAACAACTATAACATTGGTATCAGCAATATCCGGATACGCTTCTATCTTTAATTGAGTAAAGCACCAATAACCAACAGCCATTAATACAAGACTGATGGCAATTACCGCCCAACGGTTCTTTAATGAAAATATGAGAAGGTTCTTGATCATTAATGAACTTCAACTTTTTGGGTTACTACAATTCCATTTGTAACTAATTTACTTAGCTCTTTTGCCACACGTCTCACTTTTTCTTCTTCATCAATGAAAATGATTACCATTGGTTGTTCATCAAAAGAAAACAAGCGATTTGGTGTTTTCATTTTTTGGTTTGCACCAAACCCCATGAAGCCATTAATGGCGGTTGCACCATTAATGTCATTGCGAATTAAAAACTCCATGATGAAAGTATAAAGCTGTGTGTCTTTGTACATTTCATCCTTATCAATAAAAATTTGCGCCTGTAACATGGTGTTTTGTTTTAATATCCGAAACTCAATCCTTTTAATTGCATTACTCCTTTTACTGCCACATTCTCACCACCTTTTAATCCGGTATAAATAATGATGCGATCATTCATTTGGTTTCCAACGTTTACTTCTTTACGCTCAAAAGTGGTGTTGTTTGTTTTTACAAAAACATAATTCTTCGCCTGAATAGTTACTAATGAGTTCTTGAAAACACTGATAGTATTTCCTTCGGTAACACCAAATGATACGGTGGCAAACATTCCCGCTTTTAGTTTACCATTGTTATTATTCAGACTTACTCTTAGCTTCAGCATTCTTGTACTTTCATCGACCATGTCCGCTACATCATCAATCTTCCCTTGAAATTTCTCGTTTGGGAAAGAGGTGAACTCAATTGTACATGCACTTCCTTCTTTTATTTTACCGATTTGGTTTTCAGGAATGTCACAAATAATATAGGCTGTTCCGGGTTGTGCGTTTCTTAAAACTTCAGGTTGAAAACCGCCAATCTTTAATTTTGTTTCATGTTCAATTATGGCTGCTCTCTCATTCGCTAAGTTTGTTTCTTCCATCGCCAATGCAGTTTGAGCTTCTAACAAATCCTTACCAGTTGCCGCGCCATGCTGTTGCAAATCTTTTATGCGCTCTAAATCCGTTTTCTTTTGTTTGATGTTATTATTCTGAATTTGATTGATGTTAATTAAATGCTGAATCAGTTGGGTGTAATTACCTGCCAGTTCGGGGTTTTCAAATAATATAAGATTTTGATTTGCTCCTTCAGCCGATCTAATAACGGTAGCAGCCACTTTAGCGGGTGCAATAATATCCGAAGTTAATGATGAACTGCTGATGGTTTCAGTTTCAAAAAACTTTATACTCTCTTCATTTGGGAAAGTGATCGTTTCTCCATTGTTTGAAACAACAGGGGTTTGATTCTCAATTTTACCGGAGTTGTTTTTTTCGCCACCGCATGAAAGCAGCAGTATCGAAAGTATCCAACTGTATTTTAATAATAATTTCATTGTTTAATTAGCCATTTGATTGATTAAACCCGAAGTATAAAGCAATTGAATATAGCTTTGTCGGAATAATTGTAAGGTTTGATAGTATTGTTGTTTCGTGTCGAGCCAACTGCGCTGTGCTTCCAAATAATCAATAATGGTTGTACCTCCACGCAAATATGAATACCGAATGCTTGCAAGAATACTCTCTGATTGTGACAGCAAGGCATCAAAATTTTTCAGGTTTTGTTTTTCAGTTTGATAAGTGTTATAGGCATTTAATATTTCGGATTGAATTTGTTGCTGAGTAGCATTTAAACCTTGTTCTGCCTGAAGTTTTAACAGATTAGATTTTTTAATTTCGCCCTGATTACGGGAGAAAATAGGAATTTCAATAGTACCGTAAAAGCCTAAGTACGGAATAGTGTTTTGTGGATTGTAGATAACGCCAAGTTCGGGCTGCGGTAATGCCATTGCTTTCTGCAATTTGATGTTTGAATTAGCAACTTCTATTGTTGATTTAAGCGATTGGATGTCGCCACGATTAACCAAGGCAATTTGTAATAAGGAATCGATACTGTTTGAGAATGTCAACTGAAAATTATCAGTGGTGTCAATTGCAATTTCCTGTTGTGATCCCATCAAAAACTTAAGATTCAGTATCTCATTCTTATAATTCTGTTCGGCAGATTTTATTTGTAGCGCATATTGATTAGCCAATAATTCGGTACGTGAAAGTTCTGTTTGCGTAATAACCTGATTTTTTAAACGAAGTTTATTGATGCTTACCAAAGTGTCGATATTCGATTTAGCTAAAATCAGAATATCTAATTGCTTTTTAGCCGTCCACACATCTACCCATTTACTTGCTACCTCCTGATAAACGGTTCGCTCGGTTTCAATGTAAGTTGATTGTGAAAAGGCTACATTTTTTTGTGCAACATCAATTTTATACTTGCGCTGTGCCGGTAATTGAAAAGGCTTGGTTAATTGCCACCAGATCTGACGGTTTTTAGGGCTTCCCCAATCTGTATTAGGAGGAAAAAATGTTGGCTGCATTAATTGCAACGACTGATTGTTTAAAATTGGATTAGGGCGCAATTTTGCCGAAACAATATCGGCCTCGGCTATACCTACATTAAAACTTTGTGTTTTGAGGATAGGATTATTTGACTTGGCTGATTGAAGGGCTTGTTTTAGAGAAACTGGAGTTTGAGCCACTGCCGTGTTGACAAATAGCAATAGATAGATGAATGATAGTATGAAAATAGCTAAAACCCGCATCAAACATTGGTGATTTAATTTCTGCGGGGCAAAGGTGCTAACGAATTGTCAAAAAAGCCTTTAGAGAGGTTTTAGAAAAATATTAGAAAACCATTAGAATCGTTAATTCTTGTTATTGGGAAGGGTTACGGTAAATATAGTTCCAGCTCCCAGTTGAGAGCTAACTGCAATGGTTCCTCCGTGCAATTCAATGATCCGCTTGGTTAGAGTAAGTCCAATGCCATTACCTTCCGCTACTGCTTTGTTTTTACCTCTGTAAAAGGGAATAAAAATACTGGTCATATCCTGCTCGGAAATTCCTACCCCTTTATCAATAAAACGTATTTTGGTATGAGCTTCTCTTTTATCAATTTCAATACTGCAATGTTTATCTCCCGAAAATTTACATGCATTTTCCATTAGATTAAGAAAAGCTGTTTTGAGCAGGTACTCATTTGCATTTAGAATAATCTCTTCTTCAATTTCTCCCTCATAAGATAGACTGATATTGTAACTCTTGTCGGTTTTAATTAATTGAAGCTGTGCATCCAACAACAATTCATCCAAGCGAGTATTTTTAAAGGTAATCGCTGATGTATCATAGCTTGCTTTTGCAAAATCGAGCAAGCTTCCTGATAGTTTGGCTAACTTTTGAGCATCATTAAGCGTTCGCTGAATAACCGCTTTGTACTCTTCAATACTTCTGTCTTTGTTTTCTGAAAGTTGCAGTTCGGTAATAATAGTAGAAAGCGGAGTTCTTAATTCGTGTGAAATATTAGATACAAAGCCCTTTTGAGAATCAAAGGATTGCTCCAGTTTTTCAAGCATTTCATTAAATACAGAAGCTAAATCAGCCAACTCGTCTTTGCCCTTGTCATCCAGTCGTAAGTGAAGGTTGGTTGCAGATATATCTTTCACTTTTTTATTCATTTCAATAATCGGATCCAAAGCTCTTTTTGAATAGAAACGCCCTACCAAATATATAAAGGCAATGGAAATAATAAATACGATTAAAATAGTTTTACCAAGACTGTCAATCTTACGGTATCCATACTGATCGTAAGCTGCTGCAATCACAATGTAATTTCTGTTTTCAAATTTGTATTCAATCCCCACAACCTGCCATTCTTTTTGATAGAATTCTATTCGATCCTTGATTTGAATCTCATCGATCATGGCTTTGTTTTCTTTTACAAAATCAATGTCAACAGCATCATGGTAAAGTAGGTTAAAAGTAGTATCATATATAGCTACCTCTACTTCGTTTAAAATCTCCCTGTTGTTCTTATAAATGGTTTGCAGGGTTTGGGCATCTACCTTGGCGTTAAGAAAAAGATTGGCTTTAGTTATGGCCTCCTTTTTTAAGCTTTTGTAAAATTCGTTTTCACGGCTTTGAGAGGCTGAAAAATAAATAAGGGCAGCAAACGTCAGTAAAATAGCTGCCGTAAGTAATGTAAATAAAAGGCTTAATTTGTTTTTTATTTTCATTCCTCTTTTAAAATAAAGCCCATTCCTGGTTTAGTATGAATTAATTTTTTATCAAAGTCTTTATCGATTTTTTTACGCAGATAGTTAATGTAAACATCAATAAAATTTGTTCCGGTGTCTAAATGCGTATCCCACACTTTTTCTGAAATTTCGGTACGGGATAAAACCCTTTCGGAGTTATTGAGCATATACTCCAAAAGTTTAAATTCTTTAGGAGTAAGCTGAATTTCTTTTTTATTGCGATATACTGCTTTGGTTTGCAGGTTCATTTCAAGCTCGTAGTACTTCAATATAAATCCCTTGGTTGAAGTATTGCCGTTGTTGCGTTTTATCAAAACCCGGATACGAGCATGAAGTTCTCTGAAATCAAAAGGTTTTACCAAATAATCGTCTGCACCCGCATCAAATCCTTCCACTTTCTCATCTGTTGTACCTAATGCTGTTAACATGATAATAGGAAGGTTAGGTTTTATCCCTTTAATTTCTTTACAGAGATCAGTACCATTAATTTTAGGAAGGACAACATCCGTTATAATCAAATCCAGGTCGTTGCTTATCGCCATTTTTTTGCCCATAACACCGTCATAGGCAACCATAACCGAGAAGCCTTGCTCCTCAAGTCCCCGCCTAATAAGCGATGCCACTCGTTCTTCGTCTTCTATAATCAGTATTTTGTGCATCCTTTTTTTGAATCCTTTAAATTTATAATAAAATAATCTTACCTGAACGAAAAAATCTTGATGCCCCTTTCATTCTCTATTTTAGTTTCTATCTGTATCTTGTGAATCATTTTAGCAAACAATTTTACTATCTAATAACAAAGTTCTTTGGCTCATCATACACTCAAAACAAATAGTCTTTCCTTCATGCTCAGTAGGCATTGTTCCTGGGAATCCTTGATCTAAATGCTTGCTGCATATAAAGCACAATTCATCTTTTGGCAAAAGTTTTAAATGTTCCCACAAAAAGGTGTGCTTTTTATCCCATTCCTCTCTTGTTGCGATTAGGTGACTTACTATTGTCTCTTTGTATTCTTTCTCCGTGATTGATTTTTTATTAAAGCGTTTAATAACCTTATATCCCCCATCAGTTCTTACATTTTTGAGGTGTGGCGTTTTGCATTCCGGACAAATAATATCTTCATTAAAATCAGCAAAGCCACGCACCACTTTAATTTCGTAAAAGTTTAGCTTCTTACATTTCTCACAATATATCTCATTGTAAGTTATTTCCTGCATAAATACATCATCCAGTCCGTTAGCAGGTACATATCCAAAATCTTTAAGGAACTCAAAAGGTACTTGCCTAAATCCAATGTTGCATTTTTTTGCAAATTGTTCGGCTCCTTTAGTGAATCCAAGGCTTGTAAATATTAATGCGAAGTGCGCACCTGTATCAACCATCTTTCCAATAAGTGCATCTATTTTACCAATATCAACTTTGCGAGTAAAATACTTGCACTCAACAATGCCAAACACAGACTTCCGGTTTTCCTTAAATCGAATTGAAACGTCGATTTGTCGGATAGATTTACTCTCTTTCCCTTTTATAGAATCATTAAAAGTGACAGTAGCCTTAGGGAATTCCTCCTTAATAGCTGCGAAGATCTGCTTTTCGTAGTCTTTCCAATCAGGGTATTTGCGACTATTCATTTTAGGGTCTCAATTAAAATCTGTGATAGTTGTTACTGTGCCATCACTAAACCAACCTGCTATTACATTCATTGCGCTATCATCCATTTTTGAAAGCGATAGAATCACAAGATTTTCTTTAGCACGAGAACATGAAACGTAAAATAAATTTTTAGTTCTTAAAAGTCTATCCGCTCGCTCTTCAGTTGCATTAATAAAGTTTTGAAAATTATAATTTTGCTTCCAACTTGTGTCGTCTATTACTACAAGCACATTCCGGTATTCCTCACCCTTAGTTCCGTGCTTTGTAGAGAATACCGTTTCATTCTGAGTATGTTTAAACAGATTAATAAATTCTAAATACGGTAAAGACATTAAAGATTTATAAAATGTGATGTCTTTCTCAATCTTTGCTTTCACTTCTTCATCTTCAATTTCAGCAGTATTAACAGAGATTTTATCTAAAAACCGCATGACACTTTGTGTTACCGAAACTATACCTTTTTCGGTAACATACTTAAACACATCTTCCACCGTTTTTGTCTCTCTAATATCTATTAGTTCCTTTAGTTTAGATGTTATAGCTATTTTATCTTCATGTTTTCTCAAATAGCCAGGCACATTCGGATCGGCATTACTTTGTTTTAAGAATCTCATTACGCTATTAAAGTCCGATGAACAGAAAAAAGAGATCAAGTGTTCAAGTCCAATCTCTCTCTCTATGGAAGTCTTTTTATCCACGTAACCAAGAAAAAAAGAAACAAAAGGATTCTCTCGTTTTAAAAGAGCTTCGTTTGCTCCTTCACCAAATCGATTAGAAAACACTTTATAAAGACTTCCAAACTTAGCTCGTTCAGCTACCCTGCTATTTGCAATTATTAATATTTTGTCTTCACTTCCCTCTGTAAAGACCCATCCCTTAGCTTCTAATTTATTAATAACAGTATCATAATTTGTATTCTTTTGTGGCAAAATCGATTTTTCATATTCCGTAATTCCTTTTTTTGGAGGTTCCGGATAATTATCGCAATTAATGAAAACAACACTCCCATCAATTTTTTCAACATCATCAGGAATTTCCTGTTTGATATTTGTTCTGACATTGTTAAGGAGTTTCACGACATTGACTGAAGATCGATAGTTTTCCTTTTTTGTTATAAGAGTGACTTGATCTTTTTCAATATAGGAATTGAGCGAACCAACGCCTGTATCATAAATCTTTTGGTAAGAATCTCCATAAAATCCTATTAGTATTTTCTGTTTCTCTCTTTCGTGAAGACTATTTAATAAAGCCTCTGTGGTTTCAATTGCCGTGTCTTGGTACTCATCAACGAGAATATACGGATACTTGTCAGCAACTATAGAGGTAAGTAAAGTATAATTTTGAAACATGTTTTTTGAAATAAGGATTAAGTCGTCATGTCCCACCTTTCCACTTTCAAAATCACTGTACTTTCTATCATTATATTCGACTCGTGAAATTCGATCCTTTAAGTTTGGTTGGAACTTTTCAGGTTTTTCTTGATGCAATGCCGTGTTCAATGCATCAAATTCAATCACTAATTGTTTATTAAAAGGTTTAATGCACTCCCACATAAATTCATGGATTGTCGAAACCAAAACCATAGGATTGTGTTCAAGTCGTTCAATAATTTCGTTTTTTGCTACGTTTGTATATGTTATGCAAACTATTCTTTGATTTTTTTTCTTTAAAACGGTTCCTTTATTCTCAATTAAATGATTAATTGTTTGAATGAGAGTGTATGTCTTGCCCGAACCTGCTCCGGCTTCTAAGACAAAACTTTTGTTTTGTCCAATTAAATTTATAATACTTTCAAATGCCGTCATGCTTCAGCCTTTTTTATTGGAACTAAACACATACCTGCTAACCATTCTAAGCCTTCTTTTATATAATGCGGAACATTCCATTCCCCGAATAGATCTTCTTGAAATGACATGATATCAAATGCAAAGTTTGTCTTTACCTTTGAACTTTCAGGTGCAAGATCAAAGGGAGAATCGTTAGTAATTGTTTCAGCGGTTTTAGTTCTCATTAAACTAAACTCGTTTTTAGCAGCTTTATCACCACTCGCAGTAGCAACAGTTGAGAGTATTAACGTTTTATTACAAATAATAAATGCTTCTTCAAAACTTCTACCTACTACAGCATTTTCAGAAGTTTGGTAAGCCACACGAATCAGATCATTTTCTATCTTATCCTTTTCATCCACAGAGATTAAATCCGAAATGTTATCCTTTGCAGGTATCCATTGTTTTAAAGTTTCGTTGGATGTAATTTCTCCTTTAGTACCATCTCCAACGGCACATCTTTCTCCTTTAACAGAATCAACAGAGTCGATATCAGTAATAATTAAGGTTTTAACCTTGATGAAATCCAAAATCTCTTTGAATTTGTGGGTGTAAGCTCCACCGACTTCAAGAATAGTAACATATTCATTTTGCAGACATGGAGCAACCTTTTTAATCATTTGTGGTAATAACATTCTCTCGGTGGTTCCCTCTACCAATATTACTTTATCCGAAAAGAATAAATCAGATTTATGTAATGTTAAATATTGCTTTAAAAACCTAAATGTTTTTTTATCATCTTTAATTTTTAAAGCGTTAAAATCCTGAGTTTCAATTTTTGAATCAATTTTATTGAAATAACGAATTCTATTAAATCCTTTTTCTTCATCAATTCCGGCTTCGGATAGAATATGCGAAGAATGAGAAGTTATGACTAACTGAATTAATATGTTCTCTTTTTTTGCATCCTTTAATAATCCCTTGATCTGACTTATAAATACTTGCTGCATTTGTGGATGCATATGGGCTTCCGGTTCTTCAACAAGAACGGTCAAAAACTCTGAAATTTTTTCTTCTTTGGCATTTCTAAAGCGTTCGATAAAACTCGCAAGTTCAAGTATCATGTAAATCAAATTACTATATCCCAAACCGTTATAGCTTTCAGGAAGATCAATCTCATCTTGCTTATAGTAATATTTAATATTATTCTTAATTACTGCCTCCGAATTAAACTCAGAAGATATCGTAATATCAGGTATGATAACCGGAGTGGATGCGCCAAATGTTTTAAGATCATCTAAAATTTTTCTTAAAACAATATTGTATTTTTCTTTTAAATCCTTTGCAACGTCTTTGAGAGACTTTTCAAGAGCCTCAACATTACCGTCTGTTTTATCACGTTCGTTATAGTATTTTGAAAACCCTAATGCTAAAGTATTATTTCTGTCCCCCTTTTTGTCATCCAGTATTCGTAGTGCTTTTATATCTTCAAATGTTACAATCTTTTTTATCTTATCCCTAAAATTACCTTCAATCTCTCGCTTGAAATGCGTGGTTTTATCCAAGGCATAGCATATAGGTCTATAATAAATTCCAGAGTATTCTTTAAGATACTGTATAAGTTCAACTGTTGTGTCTTTACGATTATGAAATGCACTGAGTAAAGCGAGTGAATTCTTAGATTCGTAAGAAATAAGAACAGTTGCATCATTTCTTGCATCATCTAAATCCGTAATAAATTCGCTCAACTCAATTAGAGAATCGGTTGCTTTTAAATACTCGAATTCAATAGCCAACTCGACTTTGGGTATTGTGTTCTGAATCTCTTTTTCGAGAGCCTCTTTATCCGCATCGGAAATCCCTTCTTGAATGCTATCCATATACTTTTTGTAAACTTCCCTGAATACTGAATAACATGATTGAGAGAAATCTTCAAAAGATAGTTTCGCATCGCCTGAAGTAAAAATCTTAACGGCCTCCAAAAAGGAAGTTTTACCAGTATTGTTCTTTCCCACAATTAATGTGATATCATCTTCAAAATTTAGGGATATGTCATTCAGAAGCCTGAAATTTTTTAAGGAAATATTTTTAATTCTCATAGTATATTCTCGATTAATTATTCTCTTCAATTACGATTATTTCATCGTCACTTAGATTGTAAGTTTGATAGACCAATTGATTTAGTTTTTCATCACAATCTTTAAGTTTCTCTTGAGAACCACTTTCCTTTAAAGCAATGTAAGAATCCACAAGTTTTGTTATCTTCTCTTGCACAGAAGTACTCGGTATTTTTATTGGTATTGTCCGTAACTGTTCCGGCTTTATATTTACATCGAAGTAGTAAAAAGAGAACCAGTAGTTAATCAATTTACTGTTTAAAATAGCGAGCAAGAGCTTTAAATTATTTGTATGTTCATTTTCTATTATTAACAAATTTGACAACCCATCACTACTGATATACTTTTGATCATCATATGTGGCAATTATTCTTTCTTTCAGTCGAGGATTTCTAATTCTTTGAATTAAAATGTGAGGCGTATCATAAATGTACACTGGTCTTGGTCTATGAAGCCAATCACCATACTTAATATATTCACCAGCCCATTTTATCGAATACTTCCCAATATCACCGCCATTTAAAAGTTTTCTATGATGTACTGTTTCTTTTGTCGTTGAGTTAAATGGTTTAGCAGGATTAGCAGCTCCATAGGCTGACATTCCTCTCCACACTTCAACAATTTTTGTCAAGGGTATTGAATCCTTTTCAATTTTAGAAATGAGCTTCGGCTTCACTTTTAGACTAACAATAAAATCATCATTAGATTCTTGAGCCATACCGCTGCCTAAATAGTTTAAATGAGAATCAATAATTTCAAAGCCATTCGAATTTGGCGATTTGTTTCTAAAACAATAAATATTTGTGTCAACTGTTACGCCATCAAAAACGTCATACAATGTTTGAGAACAAAATAGCATCTGATAATTCTTAAACATAATACTCCTGATATTTTTAAAGTAACTTAAGTTAGTCCACGTATCAGGAGTGATGTAGCATAAGAATTGATTTTTTGCCAATAATTTTAACCCTTTCTCAATAAAAAATTTGTATACTTCAAATGGCCCTTGAACGGCGCTGTAGTTTAATTTAAAATACTCTTTGGCATTTTCATCAACAAAATTTCCATAAGGCGGATTACCAATAACAACATCAAAGCCCATAAAATTCCCTTCAGTGTCCAACACCTCTGGAAACTCAAAGCGCCATTCAAAAGCATTTCTGTAGATCACGTTGCTTCTAATTTCTTCAATCAAAGCTTCTTGCTTGGCAATTTTTTCGGTTAACTTTTTTACTTCTAAATCAAATTCTTTTTTCTCTTTCGGTGTCTTTTCAAATAAGCCGGTTTGCATAGTAAGGTTTATTAATTCGCCTTTCCACTTACTTAAATCTTTAAACTCTTTACTGTTATTGCTTATTTCAACACGAAAATCGTTTTTAATGGAGTTGATGATTTGCTCCAGTCCACGTTTCAGTTCCTTATCGTGCGCATTTTTGTAATCATGCACAAAGCCTTTGTATTGGTCTATATTATACTTAATGCTTTTTAATGCTTTACTTAAATCGGCATCCAAAGCAAAACGGCTTATCAATGAGTTTCCGCATTTAATGTTGATGTCAATATTCGGGAGCGTTTCTAACTCTTTAAACTTACTCTCCTCGGTATAATAGGCATTCTTCAATAATTCAATCCATAAACGCAAGCGACATATTTTTACCGAGTTCGGGTTAATGTCCACACCAAACAAACAGTTCTCTATTATTGTTTGCTTCTCATGGAACAAGGTTTTTTGAACACGCTGTACTTCTTTATTAATACTGCCATTGTTTACCTGATATTCAAAAATATCCTGCCCTTCATTATAAGTTACAATTAATTCGTCGTTTTCAATCTCAATATCAAAACCTGATAAACGAACACCTTTATCATCCGCTAATATTCCTAATTCGGCTTTAATGGCTATTATTTCATTTAAGGAGGATACCAAGAAGTGACCGGAACCAACAGCAGGATCGCACAAGTGCATTCCGTTAATGAGTTTGTTGAACTCTAAAATATCCTTGGCAGTTCTTCTATCCGCCATGTAATTTTTCAAGTCCTCAAACTCATCACATTTCCAACCATACGTTTCCTTAAACTTTTGCAATACAGCCAAGCGTATGGTTTGTCGACACATATACATGGTAATAAAGCCCGGTGTAAATATTGATCCGTCTTTATAACCATTTATTTTTTCAAATATTAAACCTAATACTGAGGCATTGATTAGTGTTTTACTTTCTTCCTGTATTTCTTCTGAACCTTCCGAAGCAAAATCGTATGCATCTAAAAAGTCAAATAAATACTGTAAACTGTTTAAACACTTTGCAACAGGTTTATTTTTATCGTCACGTAAAACCGTACCATTATATAACTCCAATTCAGCAGCATCATCTAAGCTGTTTATCTTTATGGTTTGGTCTTCCAGTTCGCTTATTTCAAATAAGGAACTATTTAAATAAGGGATATTTTCAAACTTCTTATTTACAGCTACCGAACGGTCTGCTTGTCTTTTAGCTAATACCTGAAAAAAGAGTTTATACAACTCATCGTACTGCGGAATTTTAGTATAGTTTAAAAAACGGAAAGATTGATCGCCTTTGTGATACTTGATTAACTGTGCTTCGAGTAACTTCAAAAACAAAACTCGGTTTACCCAAGTAATACAAAGTTCAAGAGCCAAGTTGAATAAACGGTCTTGTCGGTTATCTCCATAACTGCTTATATCCGGCACTTTGTGAATACTATCCTCGGTATCGAGAATAGTAATTGTATTTTCAAGTAATGAACCTGCATCTCTTTTACCTTCAGGTTTTCTGCGAATTAATTTTTTACTTCCTTCTTTAACTTCTTCCAATCCTATAATGTGAAGTAGCTCCGCATAAAAACCTTTATCTAAAGAGTTGCTGTCGTTGGCAAACTGAATTTTAAGTAAATGAATTGGGCTGAAGATTTTAAATAAGGCAATAAGCTTGTTATCGTCTGCCTTATCATTATTCTGCAAGGGTTTTTCATATTCTCTTATATCGAACCAAGTAAAAGCAATATCTTCTTTTAGTTCATCAATAAATGGCTTGGCAATTTCTTTGTAAAATAAATCGGTGTTGCTGCTTATTTTTTGTCCGCTTTCCCAATCTTTAAAAGCCTTAACCAATTTTGTGTTTTTAGCCACTACTTTTTCAAATACGGAAGCATCAAAAATAAACCACTCGTAAATGTTGGTGATTACTAAATGGCGAATATCAATGTTCTTTTCTGTGATACGTTCTCTGAGGAAATAAAGAATCAACTCATGCATAGCCTTCGCATTCAGGTTTTTTCTTGAAACCATATCTGCTTTGTTGGTTGGACGTTTTACTTCAAATAAAACACCACTTGGGGCTTTTGCATCTTTACCCGTATGAATTACAAAATCGGTTCTGCCTTTTGTTGCAACTAAATAATCCTGCTTGTACCAAGTTTCCTTTAAGAAATCCATCAAATGGATCTTTACATTCTCTTCACTTTCTTTCTCGTCAATTTGAGATAGTAGTTTTATGAGATTGGTTTTAAAAGTCTCAATCTCCGGACGCTTCGGCTTTACCAATCGGTAGGCTTTGTTAAGCGAGGATTTTATATTTATCTCTTTTAAGTTCATTTAAACTCTTTCAGTTTTAAGTTCATTAATAAGCCATTCTAATTTTGCTCTTGAATTTGCAATCACATCAACAAATGTCAAAAATTTCACATCAGGTCTTTCATAGTGAGATGAAATACTCGGATCTACTTTTCCACCAATAATCATAATATTGATCTTCTTGTTATGCAAGACAGAATTTAAATCATCCCTATATTCTAAAGCCTGTTTTTCTGCTTCTCGTCCAATTGTTTCAGTAGGTTTTTTAAATTCAATTAACAAATGTTCCCTATTTTCTATTGTGCCTAAAAACAAATCCGGTCTCTTGTTTGCTCGGTTTCCCGTGAATTTTTTACCTAAGTATTCATCAATAGCTCTGCTTAATGTTTTATTGGAAAAGATTAATGAATACTCGCTACCTAAAACCCATAAATTATTCTCTAAAGCCTTATGTATCGTTTTCTCTTCAGTAGTGCTCCTTTGACGCAACAAATCCAATTCATCTAAAAAACGCAGCCTATTTACTGCTTGGCTGCTTACCATTGACATTTCTAATAACCCGAAATCAGAAAGGGCATCAGCGAGCTTTTCAATATCCCTATCATGTGCATCCTCGATCTTGTTAATGACATCATAGTAATAATCTTTCTCCATCGCATCTACCATGACAGAAATAACAACATTTACTTTCTCATCCGATTCATCATAGAATCTTTCAAGAACCTTTTGTAAAGATTTCTCAGCGAATTTCCTTTTATGTTCAGGTAGTTTTTGTAATTCTCTATTAATTCTTTGTTGATGCCTCGCATGAGCAAGCTTCATATCTGTTTTAAAAACATCTTTTAAAGAATCAGTTAATTCTTCTTTAACTTCCTTTTTTATTTCATCATTTAGCTTACTGCTTTCTATAATTGCACCATGATCGGCAGTAACAAAATCCTCAAGATCATCACAAATTATTTCTCCAATTACCCTTTTCTTTAATTTCTCAGGAATTATTTCATCCTCCTTCAAGAAATTTTCAGGACGACCAACAATTTTATTTCCTACTCGGTATGCAATTCCTGAACTCTTTACTGGCTTGTCTGTAATGGTATAAATTAGTTTCCCCTTGGCTCCATTATTTAATACGATATCTTTCTCTACGGTTTTACCTTGAAAATCCTGTACACCGATTTTCTCGCTATTGACAAAAATATTTAGATCGTGTACTCTACCATAATCCCAAACTAATATCTCTTTTAGCTTTTCTGAATTTGGAAAATTAAAATTGTCGTTTAAACCTTGTAAAACTATTGTTGTTCCATGTTCTGACTTATCACAATCCACAGAATCGATTGGCAATTTCACTTTCTCTAAGTCATAATTCCCTTTAGATAAAGAACTCTTTATTATGGAAAGCTTAGTTTCTTTTCCGCCAGCTTTGGTACTTACAATCATCGCCTCCGCCACCATTAATCCCGCAAATTTCCCTATGCCTTTTCTGCCTTTTACTTTTCTCTTTTTAATTAACGATTTATCACCTTTCCGGGATAGTCGGCTGCTTGCAATTTTCAAATACTCATTCTTAACTTCTTGTTCCTTCATTCCTGTTCCGTCATCAGAAATTTCAACCATTGGATTTACTTCGAATGGTTCAGGTAGTTTAATCCAAATATTGTCAGCGTCAGCATCGTGAGCATTATCTACAAGTTCTTTTATTGCATCCTCTACTGATTTATAGGTTTCACCTAATAATTCTGCGAGTTTTGGATCGATTTTGAAATTTGTTGATTTAGCCATTTTAAGTTTTGTTTTTCATTATTGTGCAATGCTGTTAAAATAAATTTATGGTATTTTGATACGTAGGTTTTAAATTATTTTCAGAGTCAACCCATTCCGGCATTACAAACAATTTTTCTTTAATGCCAGGCAATTTAACCGATTTTATTCTGCCGGATTTTACAACTGCACGTAAATAAACCGAGAGAGTTCCTTTTGGGTCGTTATAGAACTGATACTGTTTATCCAGTTTTAAAAGGTGATCGTGAATTTCACGGCTTGTAAGCGGCTTATTTTCCAAGGTAAGTAGAAACACAAACTTGGTAGAATAAGGCCAATCCTGTTTAAAATCTTCAACTTTCAGTTCCCGTTCCGGTTTTTCCGGCTTGCTTTCTTGTTTTGGTTGGGCTTTAAGGCTGTCCACCTGATCCTGAAGCTCCGTAACCTCTTGACGCAGTTCAAAAACATGCTTTATGAAATCCTCAATCTCCCATCCATCAAACTCCTGACGGTCTTCCTGCTGCTTAAACAAGCGATATCTGCGCTTCCAATCGGATTTTTTGGATGAATTATCAGTCATCTATATTTTAATTATATCGTTTTTATATTATTTCTAATAAATGAAAATATCGATTAGATATTTTTTCTATATCAAATCTACAATTTTTCTACATGTAAACTGATACTCGAAGTCAAAAAAGTTTTAAACCTCATTATCAACAAAATACACTTTTTTAAAAACTATTTTACGCACATTATTTTTGTGATATGCAGAATAATTATACTTTTGATTTCGGAAAACGATTTTAAGAAAGAGATGATAACTGAACAAAAAATAAATCCAAAAATGCTGATGCTTGCACGTGAAGCTCGTGGTTTAACACAACTTGAACTGGCTGATATTGCAGGAATTAACCGTTCCAACATCAGTCGCTTTGAGCAGGATGAAATGGGCTTTAGCGATGATGTGCTAATAAAGCTGATCGAAGCCCTAAAGTTTCCTGAACACTTTTTTATGCAAAGCGAAGAGGTGCTTCCTCCCGCATTATATCGCAGACGTGATAAAGTACCCGCAAAGGTTTTATCGTACATAGATGCGAACCTTAATATTTACCGACTGAACATGCAACGCTTGTTTGAGTCCATGAAACTGGAGGTAAAAGAAATTCCGTTGTTACCTGTTTCGGAAAACGAAAGTCCGGCAAATGTTGCACAAAAACTTCGTAAAATTTGGAACATGCCAAAAGGCGAAGTAACAAACATGATTGACCTTTTAGAAGCAAACGGCATCATGACGCTTGCGGTTGATTTTAAAACGGATCGTGTGGATAGTCGAAGCATTTTGATTTCAAATAAATATCCGGTAATCTTTTACAACAAGGCTTTATTAGGTGATCGCCTGCGCTTCACGCTCGCCCACGAATTAGGACATATTGTAATGCATACACGACAAGCAATACTCTCAACGGAAGAAGTCGGACACGAAGCGAACTTGTTTGCTGCTGAGTTTCTTATGCCTGAAAAGGAAATACAAGCGGATTTTAATGAAAACATTAACCTGGACTTGCTTGCACGGTTAAAAAAGAAATGGAAAGTATCCATGCAAGCCATTCTTTACCGGGCAAATGATTTAAATATACTAACCGATAATCAAAAGCGTTACATCATTGGTCAATTCAATGCATTAAAGATTAGAAGAAGGGAACCTGTTGAACTGGATATTGCGATTGAAAGAGGAAGTGCTGTACGTGATTTAATTACACGATACAGAACCAAACAAAAAATGAGTGTAAAAGAAATGGCCGACTTCTTTTACCTTGAACAAGAAGAATTTTTAAGTCGGTACAATTAATTAGTAACTAAAATAATAGAGATATGAGTAGAGCAGAAATCAAACCGTTTACAAAAAAAGAGTTGGCTAATCTTTATGAAATAACGCCACATTGCTTCACAACTATGTTGGCTCCGTTTAATGAAAGCGTAGGTAAAAAGAATGGTAGGTATTACACCGTTAAGCAAGTAGAGAAAATCTTTTCTCACTTGGGTTATCCGAACAGTTATTTGAAGGATGAATTAGCAATTACAAAATAAAATGTTACCTAAAGTCCCAACAGAAGTTAATCCATTTGTGGAGAAGGTGCTTGATAAAATCAATGCAGAGTTCGATCCTGAATTTGTTCTGGTCATTCCTGAAAGTTATTCAAAACCTGAAAACTGTTTTGGTAATGTAGATGAAAAAGTAAAACGTGACGGAGGAAAAGTTCATTATGGATGGGCTATATTTCAATCTAGTATTATCTGCGAAGCTGAAAGACATGCTGTTTGGGAAAATGAAAACGAAGAATTAATTGACATTACTCCGAGAGAGTTCGGATTTGAAAAAATAATGTTTGTATCAGACAATAATTTAGTTTACCGAGGGCAGCTCATCGATAATGCACGAATCAACATTACAAACAATAAACTCGTTGATGACTATATTAAACTGTGCGAAACATTAGAATTCTTTTATACTTATGGTACTCGCCTGAATGATGATATGCTGAATGTTCCTGAACCGGCATTAACATTAACCTTTCAATATCAAAATTTGAAAAACATGTTTCAAGCATATTTATATCAGGGTGGAACAGAGCAAACACCGTGTTTATGCGGAAGTGGAGCTAAGTATAAAAAATGTCACGGAAAGAATTTGAGAATTAATTTTCAGAATGATCTTTCAAAAGTGAGCAAAGTGCTTAAAGAAAGACCACTTGCTTAAAAATATTTATTAAGACAAATTTAGACATTGCCGGACATTCTCCGGCATTTTTGTTTTCTATACAAAGCACTTGATGGACAAGCGTAACCACTTACGCCAAAAAAATCAAATTACATCAAGTTACATGCGTTTTTTCAAAATTCCTTGAATTACATTAAACAATTTTCAGTAGTAAGTAATTGAATCCAGTTATGGGTAATAACCGGAAAGTGCCCCTTTGAGTTGTCGCAACTTTGTTCTCGTAATCACTAAACGAGTAACAAATAAAAACAATTCATATGAACGCAGTTAGAAAAACACAAAAGAAAAAAGAAGCAAAAGTAATCCAGTTAAAACTTATAAGAGGAGGCCGCAGAGCTGATCTCGATAAACTGGTTCACGGATTATGGACTTTAGCTTACAGTTCATTATGGAACTACAAAGAGTTTTCCATTAACGAAACAGAACAATTAAAAGATTTGCTTGCAGAGCATTTTGAGAACACAAA
Source organism: Bacteroidia bacterium (assembly GCA_016787705.1). Taxonomy (GTDB): domain Bacteria; phylum Bacteroidota; class Bacteroidia; order B-17B0; family Aurantibacillaceae; genus Aurantibacillus. The sequence continues at coordinate 22,542 of JAEUTP010000003.1, forward strand.
AAACTGCAAACGAAATTTCAAAGACCTTGTTGAACGCATCTGTTTAGCAAAGCGTTTTGTATCCCGCAGAAAAGGAAGATATATCTCCAAACCAATCGACTGGTTGAATATTGACTATCGCAACGGATTAGCAGGAACAGCTTCTTGGTTAGAAGAAGTAAAAGAACAACGCAAATCTGTTCCGCACTACAACGAAGGTATTACCACACTGGCGAATGGTATTTTAAAATACTTAGAGTCTCCAAATATTATGGTATTCCTTCGCTACCGCAAAATGCTAATCGAACAAAAGCAATTCGATCTACTTCAAATATTTCAAATCACAATTATTAACCTTCAATATATCCTGTAATCATGAGCGAACAAATAAAAGAAAGAACATTCATTCTAAAAACCTACACACGCAAAGAACTGCGGGAGATTTATGGAGTACCTCCTAAAACATTTCAAAGATGGTTGGATCCATTTAATGAAGCGTGGGGCATGAAAAACAAACGCTACCTAACTATTGAACAAGTGCGAAAAATTGTAGAACAGTTTGGAATCCCCGGAGAATTGAAAGCCAAATAAATCCATTTGAACGCAAAAGAGTTCAGAAGATGGACAACCAATTACCAAAGCGGAAAGTGAGTCAGACCACTGCTACAACTTTGTATCCGTAAACTAAAAACAAAAAAGGAGGCATTATGAAAGAAAATCAAACAAGCACAGACAGCACAAGCAATATGTTTCTCACCGGAACAATTCTGCTTGCCAACCTGGACTACTCAGGTCTTGCCGATTATGCGCTTAAAGCACTTGTAGGTGGAGTGA
>JAEUTP010000002.1 GCA_016787705.1 Bacteroidia bacterium
CTCAAAAAACTGGCATAAAGAACTTAGGGTTAAAAGGGTAGAATTTTACGCTAACTGTTTGATCTCCATGAAAGCCTTTAACTTTCTAATACGGCTAAAATCTTCAATAAAGTTCGATAATTTCAACCAGTAGGGTACAAAAAAGGCCTCATTTTTTGAGGCCTTTTTTTATTTAAAAAAGGCCTTTCAAACTACAAGTTCCAATTTGTTTTTTGTTCGTTGATCTGACTTAATTTATTGATTTTCAATACATTAAAAATGAAGTGATTTATTGCTAATCTAAAAAAATTGTGTATTATTGTAACTTAATAAAATTAAGGGGGATTATCATATCTCTGCTTAATTTATTTTAATAATTTGAATATGAAATTTTTTACAAAAGCAGTCCTTATTTTATTTCTCCTATCCCTAACATCTACTGTTGATGCGCAAGGCGGCGGAAGAAAACAATCACCCGTAGCGCGTTTTTTCAAAAAAACACCATGGACTTTTAATTTAGGTGGCCATGTTGTTGATGATGATGGCAGGCCGTTTAGCCAACTATTTAACGTTGGCGAGACATGGAATTTTCTTCCATATCCAACTCGTTTAGCTATTGATGGTTATTATAGAAAAGGCTGGAGTTTCCAGGGTGAATTTTCTTATACACAGTATAAATCAGGAAAAGTAATACAAAATGAAGTGATTGGTGGAACACATACTTTTTTTTCAGCTGATGTTCACGTAAAATACGATCTGAACGAAGTTTTTGGCGATACACATTGGTTTGATCCTTATGTTGCCGGTGGTTTTGGTTATACTATGAGAAGTATTGCTAAAAATCCAAACGCGCCTACTTCTAATTTAGGCTTAGGTTTTAATATCTGGGTTTATCAAAATCTTGGTTTTAATGTTCATACTATGGCTAAATTCTCTATGCTTGAAGGTACATCTAACTACCTGCATCATTCAGTTGGTATTGTTTACCGTTTTGAATATGGCCTGGGTAACCGCCCCGGTAAATTAGGAAAACGTTATACTTTTTTAAAGACAGTAAAATAAAAAGATGAGATCATTTAAAACTATATCGCTTTCGCTATTAGCATTAGGCGCTGTATATACAGCAAGTTCGCAAACGTTTGCACAACGCTTAAAAAGTACCACTTTTGTTTTTGGTTTGCATGAGCATATTGTAATTGATAACGGTAAAGAATACCAGTTTAAATTTGATACTAAAAGCTGGCAATTAACGCCATATCCGAGTAAAATAACTGCCGAAGCGTATTTGAAAAAAGGATGGGGCTTACAAACAGAATTTGCCTATACAAATTACAAAGCTAATTCAACAGTAGATAACGTTTTACAATTAAAAGATAATACATTCTTTTCTACTGATCTTAATGTACGTTACCATTTTGAAACCTTATTTTTGAAACCAAGTTTTTTTGACCCATTCTTAACAGTAGGTTACGGTTTCACTTACCGTTCTGCGGTAAACAAAACTCAAACAAGCACCGGTACTAACAATGTTGGCCTTGGTATGAATTTCTTTATCTACAAAGGATTTGGTCTTAGTTTACAAACTGTGGGTAAATTTGCATTAAAAGGTGGCGGTAAATCAAATTACTTGCATCACTCGGTTGGTATCGTTTATAAATTAAAACCGCTTTCAAATAAACCGGCTTTAAAACCATAGTTGAGTGGGCCAATAAAATTAATTCCAATAAAAAAACCATTTCTTTTGAAATGGTTTTTTTATACACTTTCATTTATCTGGTTTTCAGTTAAAGTAATAAGTTAGTTTTAGTTTGATTTACATATTGGTAAAATTACTGTTTTACGATTTTGTTTTGCTGTGTTTTTAAAGATCAATTAACAACAATTAATTTTTGTTGTGATAGCACTTTTTGATTACCTGAATCAACAACTTCAACAATATATATGCCGGCTTTTAATTCTGTACAATTATTTATTGTTCGGGTGTTTCCCACATCAACAGAATGATGCGATCTTTTTATCGTTCTTCCGAACATATCTTTAATAATAACATCTGCTTCTGTTGCAATTTTAGCGTTGAACGAAAGCGTAAAATTATCCTTTACAGGATTTGGATATATTTCCGATACATTAATATCTTCATAAGTGCCGCCAATTGGAAGCGTAAATGTGCTTTTTCTCTGTCCGCTATTTTCTACCGCAGTAATTTTATAATAATTAATAATGTTGGGTTTAAATGTAAGATCATTAAAATCGTATTTTGATGGTTGATTATATGATAAGGCTTTTCCAATCTCCGTAAAATTTACTGCATCCGTACTTCTTTCAACAATAAATTCTTTAAGGTTAGATTCTTCGGCAGTTTCCCAACTCAATTTATTAATACCATCTATTTGTTGTCCGTAAAATTTTTTGAAATTAACTGGCAATGTTACACATGGTCCGCCAGCACCGGCGCAGGGAGATGTAAAACGGTATGCAGTATTGGTCATAGTCCAGTTGGTAGGGTAATTATGTGCAGTAGCATTAACAGGCGGCCTGTATACCGTTCCATCAAAGTTGTGCAGCCCCATTATTGCGTATCCACCATTCCAGCCCGTACACAGTCCCTTATTTCCAATATGAATCTCAATATTATTGGTAGTTTCATATATTTTAACCTGGCCGGTAAAATAAATAGCAGGACTAGATGTGCCACAGGAAAACATAGGAATACTTTCCCATGACGCAACAAAGCGCCGGTTAGGGGCAGTACCAAGCGTTGCGTAACGCATAGTGCCGCCTATGCTTGGATCTGTATCTTGCCATGGCGCTAATATGGCATTGCGGGGAATAGATGTGCCATTTACCGGTGCTGCACTACCAATTGAGTAGCCGGTTGAAACGCCTCCGGCTGCATAAGTTGCAGATTGTATATTTGGGTAACACGGTACAGCATCTAATACAAAGGCGCAATTTGATGCCACATACCCACCCCAGTACTGCGAGCCGCCATAACAAAAAGGGAAACCAAAATTTACTATCGAGTTAAATAAAACGTCATCGGTTGTTGGCAATACGGTACCTCCAAATGTATCAAAACTGTAGGTAATTGCCGAAGCGGTGTATGTGCTAAGATCACAGGCCGATGTTATAACGGTTGTAGAGGCCATGGCAGTACTTGTTCCTGAAATAACCGAATTTACACAGGTAGTAACTCTCCGGTAAAACGTTGTTCCGGTTGGCACCGTAAGGGTTTGAAATATGGCCCCTACAATATTGGTCCACGGCCCTATAGCTGCGGGGGCAGACTGCCATTGATAGGTAACACCGCAACCTTGCGACGAGTTTAAAACCGATAGTTCAACAGAGCCTGTTGAAGGGCAGGTAGAAGAAACATTGGTTATTGTTCCTCCCGGCGGTGGGCCGGTGCATACTGCCTGGCAGGTAATGGTAGCCTCCCAACCCGGCCTAACCGTACTGCCATTGGTAACAAAACTAAATGTTATGGATGAGCCGGATGCTGTAAACGAACCTATTGTACCCAGGTTACCCGAGTATGTGCCAAGTAAAGGGCTGGCCCCGTTAGGGCCATTATAAATCCTCAATACATCGTTAGTGGCTTGGGTATTAAAAGCGCCAAAATCAACCACCAGGCACGAACCTGCCGGGGCATAAAATGTTTTACTGAAGTTTTCGTTGTTAGAGTAATTTGATGCAAGGCCGCCGCTGTCGTAAAATAAGTTGCTTGAAGCGCAGGTAATAGTTGCATTTGCATTGCTCATTAAATAAGTAGTTTGGGCATTATGCCCAAAGGAAATAAGCAATAGAAAAAAGGCTATTTTAACTTTAAAACGCATTATTTTATTTGTATAACAGTTTCGTTGGTTAAGCTATTCATTATAAAATCATAAGCCTCGGTATCGTTTAAATAGGTTTTGGCGGTTTTGTATATAGGGTCAATAACCTTTAAAAGATCGTAATAGGTTGAAAAACCGTTTACATTCATATCCAGTAAAATAAGCATTTCTTTATGGTTACCATATACATACCTGGCACTTATTATTTGATTACGATTTAAAAATTCACTTTTAATCGAATCAAGTTGATTGGTAGTGATATCCGGAAAACCAATTACAACTTTATTAACAAGCGGATCTGTGAGTTGAGGTTCCTGGCAATAAGCCAAACTGGTTAAAAGTAACAGTAATGTAAAAACAAAAAATCTCATTACAAAATTTTAAAATAAACAATTAAAAATAGTGATTTTTTTCAACATTTACAAGGCTTTTCACTCAAAATCAAGAAATATTTCAATAAATTAAAGTTAATATCTGCAAATAGTATACCAATCTGCAATTATTAATTTTTAAGGTAGGTTAGGTAAGCCGATTACAATTTAATTCACAATTAAATTGTAAAAAAAAGACAGTAAATACAAAATTGTTATAATTACCGTTAAGGTGGTTAGCATATTCTTTGTTTCGTTGTTTTTTGATTTAAATACTACAACCATCAATATTAATTGAAACGAAATAATAAAATAATCAAAATAACGATTAACCGAGCTGCCTCGTACATAAATATCGCTTTGAGAAAAATAATAAGAAACTAAGATCAAAATAGATATAATGAGGGCAGTCAATGCAATATATCTTCTTTTAAATCTCATCATGAGAAAATCTTTTTCCAGCCTGCCTTAGATTTTTCTTCGCCATAGCCATAGCCACCATAACCATAGCCGTAACCATAGCCGTAACCATAGCCGTAACCACGCTTATAATCAGAGCCATTAATTAAAACTGCCATATTCGGCAAACGTTTTTCACGATTCAAGGTTTCTGCAATACGTAAGAGGCGCTTATCTAAATAATTGGCACGGGCCACAAACACTGTACAATCGGCGTAAGAGCTTATCAATAAAGTATCTGCTACTAAACCCACAGGAGCAGTATCTACAATAATATACTCATATGTATCTTTTACCGCTTCAAACATTTTTTTAATGCGTGGATGCATTAATAATTCTGCAGGATTTGGCGGGATAGGGCCGGAAACCAAAATATCAAAATTGCTTACATTAGGCGCATTAAAGATCACTTCATTCAATTCCATATCAGCATCTGTAATAAAATTGGTGAGTCCTTTTTTATCTGCCAATCCAAGATATGTTAAGATCTTTGGTGCACGTAAATCTGTACCTATCAATAAAGTTTTTTTACCTGATAATGCGAAGCTAGCTGCTAAATTTAATGCAATATATGATTTTCCTTCTTTTCCGATTGTAGATGTGACAAAAACAGTTTTGCTTTTTGTTTTATTAATACTATTAATAAATTCAACGTTAGTTCTCAATAATCGAAACGCTTCAGCAATATTAGATCGGTTATTGGCAACTACAACTAATCGTTCTTTAGAAGAAGATTGAGGTATATCACCAAGGAAAGGGATGTTAGCCTTATCAGTATCCTTTTTTCCGTGAACTTTAGTGTCTAATATATCAAGAATATACAAAACTATTATCGGAAAAATGAGACCTAAGAAAAAAGCTGCCAAAATAATAATTCTTTTTTTTGGCGCAACAGTTTCACCGTTACTATAAGCGTTATCAATTATTTTTGCGTTGGCAACCGTAACTGCCAATGCAATATTTGTTTCTTCACGCTTTTGGAGTAAATACAAATACAGAGCTTCTTTTATTTGCTGCTGCCGTTGAATGATCCTATATTCACGCTCATACTTTGGCACTGTTGCAATCTTTGAATTAATACCTGTTTCTTGTTTGTTTAACTCTTTTAATTTAATCTGTAAAGAGTTTTGATAATTGAATAAACTTTCTTTAATGCTTTTTCTTAATCCGGTTAATTGTGCATCCAGGTTCTCAACAACCGGATTTTTTTCACTCGAATTTTTTAGAATACGGTTACGTTCTAAAACTATTTTATTATAATCTCCAATCATGTTAGAGATTGAAAGATCATTTACACCTAAATTTGCAGGAATAAGGTCGTTGGAAGTGTTGTGCTGGCTTATATAGTTAAACATATAATCTGCAAGAATTTTTTGAGTATTAACTTGCAGGATATCCATTTCACTTGTTGTACCACTCTGTAAAAACAACTTTGCTTCCGACTCAACATCCACCAATTTATGTTTTGTCTTAAAGTCTTCAGCTTCTCCTTCTACCTCCGATAATTCACTAGTGATATATTTTATACGTTCATTAATAAAATCGGCAGTATTTTTGCTTACCTGGTTTTTATCGGCGATAGCATCGGCATTATGTTGTTTGATCAAATTATCTACAATGGCAGCTGCCTTATCTTTAACAGGATCTTTTAAACTAATTGTAATGGCATTTGATGTTTTATTAACCGGATTTATTTTTATAGAACCAATATATCTATCAACTACAGCATTAATAGGATATACCACAACTCTAATTTCTTTTCCAATGCACGACTGGTTATAAAATGATGTTGTGGAGATAATTATTTTACCAAAATCGGTTTGGATCGCATCGCCAAAAGAGAACACTCCTTTGTTTTCACCTTCTGAGTTGGTTAATAGAAATTTAGATGTTGATTGAAGAGTTAATACCCATTCGGCACTTGCTTTTGCAATAGAAGAATCTTTTGCAATAAAGTTTAAAGTAACAGGCGTATTTGAATATAACTCAGTTTCAATTGGTCTTTCCTTTATATAATACGCAACATTTAATTTTAATTCTTCAACTACACGTGCCATTAAAGCACGTGATTTTAATATCTCAATTTCGTTATCAATATTGTTATTTCCTTTTAAAATTCCCAAATCTTCAAACGCGGATAACTCAGATAATGAACCGCCTTTTTTATCATCTTTAATTAAAATAGTGGCATTTACCTCGTACAATGGAGTTTGAAATCGTAAATAATAATATCCTAAAAATAAGGCAACAACAATACTTAAAATAAACCATTTCCAAAGAAATAAGTATCTAAAAAGAATATCTTTTAACGTACTCTCCTGGTTTTTTTCGACTGAAAAATTATATTGTTCTAATTCCATTTTAACGGGAAAGTAATACAGCAATAGTGGTTAATAAAGAAATAACTGAAATAACGATACCAACATTTGAAGCGTTTACTACAGAAGAGTTAATCTTTGCGCGATTTGGCTCTATATAAATAACATCGTTTTGATGTAGATAATAAACAGGCGAGGAAAATAAAGCTTTTGAAGTAAGATCTACTCTTGTTTCTGTTTTTTTACCATCAATATCTCTAATTACCAATACATTTTTTCTTACACCTGTTATTAAAAGGTCTCCTGCAATTCCCAATGCTTCTGGTAAAGTAATGCGCTCATTAGGTATTGTAAAAGTACCGGGATTTCTTACTTCGCCTAAAACGGTTACTTTATAGTTTAAAATGCGAATATTAACTATTGGTTCGTTTATATATGCTTTTAATTTTTCTTTGATAAGCTCTGCTGCGGCTACTCTTGTTAAACCTGCAATTTTTACTTTTCCAATAACCGGCAAATCAATGTTTCCATCTCCATCTATTAAATAGCCCGGTGGGGTTGGTGCTCCTTGCGTATATCCCCCAATATTATTCCCACTTATTAAATTAGTTGGGAGATTAAATGGTTTTACAGCTTCAGCTTCTATACCCATAACAATTACTGACAGGAGATCATCAGATTTAAGTGTTGGCGAATAATTTGTATTTGTACCTGATGCTATTTCACTTTTTGTATCATTAAAATAAACCAGTTTTTTCTTTGAAGTACAGTTGGTAAAAACAGCCAATAAAATAGCTATAATAAAAAAACAATAATTCTTATGATTTACCATGAAAAGTTAAAAAGGTTGATATTTTATTAGATTGCAAAAATAGCAAAAAATTAGCTATATTTTTGTATTAGTTGAATTTACTGAAGGTTAAATTCATTTAAGCGCTGCGTTTACGTCTAAACAATATATTAAAAATAGCCTTAAAAAAGAATTTTATATCAGTAAAATAGGGCTGTTTACTCTTTTGAATTAAATACTCTCTTTCTGCCTGTAGCACAGCATCAACTGAGCTTTTCCTGTCTAGTGAAACATAAGGTGGTATACATCCGGGTTTTTGTTTCAACCTCAACTCTCTCAAGTCTTCAGGAATATCCTGAAAGTATCGTTGGCTTATTGGCCTTACGCCTACTAATTTTAACTCTCCTTTAAATACATTTATAAGTTGGGGTAATTCATCGAGCCAATAACGGCGCAAAAAACTTCCCCATGGTGTTAATCTAAAATCGTTAGCGGGTTTACCTGTTTCCGAATATCCATTTACCTTTAAAACATAATCCTGTAAATATTCAGCATAAGGATGCATAGTGCGAAATTTATAAACGCCTATTATTTTTCCATTTTTGCCCATTCGCGGCATTTTATACAATGGACCATAACTGGCATGCATATTAAATTCGGGTTCTTTTACTTTTTTTACAACAATATATAATAAGCCGTTAAAATTTTCATAAGCAATAATCTCAAACCCACAGCTTACCAACCTTCCTAACCCTTCGGCCTTAGAAAGAATTCGATTACGGCCTCGTGTTAATAAAAAATAAACTTTTTTGAAGCCCCACATTTTCGGAAACACCCGTAAAAAAATAAATTCCATTCCAAAGTATATTTGTTTAACAACAGGTATTTTTCGAACTTTTATCCGCTCTTTTCTCGCGGCGTACGTTTCTAAGCATGCAATAAAAATATCGCCATTATTTAATTTTGAGTTTACCTTTTCCAGAAATTTATTTATATATCTGATATTATTAAGCTTGCTTAAATTTATTAAAGTGTTAAACGAATAAGGATTGTTTATAATATTAAATTCGTTGGTTGTTGAAACAACCAAAGTGTTTTTAGAGTCAACTTCAATATACTTGTTAAAGAAATCGTAAGCCCCCTGTCCAGATCTTTCTATGATAAGATCTTTCATACTTAAAATACTTTTCTATTTAAACAACTCTTCACTTTGCAACTTATAAAGTTTTGGTATTTTATTTATTACACTAATAACTTCAGAAAAATTTAAACCAATAATTTCCAGATACCATCTTAAGGTTTCGTATCTTATCTTATTTTCTTCGTAAATTATATTCATAGCCTGATCCCTGGTCATCAAACCTTCTCTTATTTGGTTACTCCTAAAAGTATCATTTTCAGTAAATCCTGCAACTGTATTATAAATATAATTATAGAAACTGGCAGTTCCATCACCAATTCTCCAGGTTGATTTAGTGTCGATTGCAGTCTCCCATTGGTACTCGTCTTTTATTAAGGATTCTAGTTCTTTTTCATCCCATTTATAATAATCAAATAAATGAAAGTAATCTTTTTTTGGGGAAAAATATCTTACTGCAAAAGAGCCAAAACTATCAATCATTGACTGATTAATGTATCCGGGATTTTGAATTAAATTTTTAGAAACAAAGCCAAATAATTTCAGCTGATTTTTAATGCTTAAAGAATAGATTCTTTTTTTGTCAAATTTTGGAGACAATCCAGAAAATCCTGTTTTAAAATTAGTATTCTCTAAATCATTAATACCCCAAATGTTTAGATCAATACCTGTCTCTTTCTTAATTTTATCACAGTAGTAAAAAAAATATTTATCACCTGCCATAAATAAAGGAATCATTCCTAACTCAGGTTTTTTAAGCCATGCTGTAATGTTTTTTTTAATGTTTTCTCTTTTCCAGTTAATATTTGCAGAAACTATAATATTTTCAACTCCAAGTTTACCACAAGCCCGTGCAATATTGCGACGTGCAAGATCAGTAACCATTCCCCAATCGTAAGTAAAGGCTATAGGATTTAATTTTAATTCCTTTTTTATAATATGTAAAGAATATGTACTATCCCGTCCGCCACTAAATGGAACTATACAATCTGCCTCTCCATTCTTTTTACGGTAAGGCTCAACCAATTCTTTTAATTTATCAAACGATTGTATTTGTACTTTTGGCTTATGATTGCGACAATAATTACAAACTCCTTTTTCATCAAAATCAATAAAAGGAAAAGTAAAAGGCAAAATACATTTTGAACATCTTTTTAATTTTTTGATCTGTTCCTGATTATCTTCCAGCAAATCAAAAAGCGGCTTTTCTAAATTTCTATTTAAAAAAACAAGCGGATCAACAACTACCTCCCTATTAAAATTACTTTTTAAATTTTCCTGCTTAACTAAATAGTTCTCATTAACAAGTGTTGAATCCTCTTGCTTTACTGAATTTTTATCGTCTTGAGAAAAACTACTGGCCGAGAAATTTTTTGTATTTAAAATTAATCCGGTACGAGATTTTAAATGTATTATTTTTCTATTTATAGTTTTAACTTTTTTTATTAATGAAGAGAGAAAAAATTCTTCAGAGGCAAATATTAAATAGTCATTATCTATTATATAGTATAACGAGCCGTTATTTGTTGCCAATACAAAATTATCCCGATCAGTAAAAGATAATGCAGTTGAAATTGATCCTTCAATGCTATTTAATGCCATATTCGTAGCATTCTTTAGATCTATTTTATTGTTTAAATTATTTTTGAGCAATGCCAAAAAAACTTCCGTATCAATATCAAATTCTCTTTTAATATTCGGGTTTAACTCCCAAAGCTTATCTGCATTAACAATAATACCATTATGAAGAGCAATAATGCCATCCTTTACAACTGGCTGGTTGTTTACTGATTTTAGTTGCGAACCATTTGTAACCAAACGGGCGTGGCCAAATGCCTCAAAAGAAAAACCATCATTATATGCTTTAATAGCTTTTTGACTGTTACTTTTATAAACAGATGATTTAAGAAGTTCTTTAATTGGAATATCTCCTTTAACAAGATCAAACTCTTTTGTACTTCTATTTTTAAAAACAATACCTGAAGAATCTCTACCACGTCTTATAGAATAAAGTGCCAACGATTCAAGACATTTTACTATAAAATCAGGTTTTAAATCAGACTTTTCTTTAACTATAATTCCAAAAATGCCGCACATTAACTTATAAATTGTTTTTGATAATTCGAATTGTCTTTTAATACTGTTAAACTACCAGGAAAATTTTCAAAAAGCCATGTCATAAAAGCCGTAAGATCGATCTTCTCTTTCAACATATTTTTCTTTTTTTCGTTCATTTTTAGTTTAAACTCATCATTGTTTAAACAGCTTTCAACTTGCTTATACAGTTCATTAAACTCGCTTGTTTTAAAACTTTTAGATAATTTGTATTTATGGTCTTTTTCTTCCATAACACTTATCTTACCAGTGAAATCATTTATCCTAAAAGAAGGTACGCCCATAATAGCAGCTTCTGACGACATTGTCTGGCTATCTCCTATATATAAAAATGCGCCGGCTAAAACATCCTTTAAATCTTTAGGTAATATTTGTATTCTATAAGGCTCTAATTCTTTTTCAAGCGGGCGCTCGGCACTTATATAAACTTTGCCATATTTTTTTAAAAGTTCAATTAACGTTAATGCTTTTTGAACCGTTATACCCGTCTTACCCACATCATGGTAGGCCGTTAAAGAAACTAAACGCAAAATAAAGTAGGTTTGGGATGATTCTTTGAATTTTTTTACTATTTCATCGTTAAGCTTAAATTGATTTGGATGCAAATAAGCTAGTTCTTTATATCCATCAAAACCTATTTTTTTAGAATTATATTTACCAAGATCTGTGATAAATGGAGCCAGGCAATGATCTGCAAATGCTAAAACCAATGAAAATTGTTTTACAACCTGTATATCATCATCGCAAAAAACAATTGAAGGCGTTTTTTTTATTTTTCCAACATATACTAAAAGATCGTCAGTAATGAAGAGATCGTAATTTTTTTTACCAACGAACTTAAATAATCTATGAATAGTTCTAAAAAAATTTATTGCAGCACTTATATATGGTGAAACGTTTTTTATTTTCCTTCCATTAGGAAAAATATTTACATAATCCCAGCCTTCACTCTTAACAAGCTCTTCCAAAACATCTTTGCTGGTTATAACAATATCAACATGATGTCCGTTTCTTTTTAGGGCATTGATCGTATTCTTAAAAACGTGAAATTTTGAAGGGTGAACAAAAAAGAATAAAAATCGTTTGGGCATTAGTACACTTCTTAATCAATATATTTTTTAAACCATAATTCAAGATTTAACCATTTCCAAATTTCCTTAGAAATATTTTCTTTCCCGTTTAAGTGTCTTTGATAAAGCTGTAAAGCTATTTCAGGATTTATAATTCTTCTTTTCTTAAACGACTCGCTTGAAATTGTTTCTTTAATTATTTTTTCCCATTGTGATGTCCTAAACCATTCGTCCTGTGGTGTTTCAAACCCTATTTTATCTTTCCTTGTACGAATTTTTTCAGGTAAAACATTCTTCATCGATTCACGAAGAATATATTTTGTGATTCCTTTTCTTATTTTCCAATTATCTGCACTTGCCAATGTTTTTTCAACTAAGCGGTAATCCAAAAAAGGCACTCTTGCTTCAACCGAAAAATGCATGGAATTACTGTCTTCCCATTTCAATAAATGTTCAAGTTTATATTCGAAATGATTTATTAACGCATTTTTTAAACTATCAGATCCGTAAAGTTTTAATGCGATTGTATCGTTATTATTACCGTATTTTAAAAACTCTTTTTCTAAATAGCGGATCTTTTTTATCCTAATCTTAGTGCGGGCCTTAACCGGCAATAAAAAATAAAAAAAGGTTTTTAATCCATAAGTACTATTATGTTCTTTTATATAATTGTATGTTTCTGAGCTCAGTGTACCAATTCTTCCACTTAATACAAGATCTTTAAAATAAAATCCAAAAAAATCGTGATACCCTGCTAATTGCTCATCTGCACCCTGTCCATCAAGTGTTACGGTAACATGTTTCTTTGCAAGTTCCATAAGTTTATACTGAGCGTAAGGAGAAGTACTTGGCATTGGCTCAGAATGCGTTTGAGTAAATTCCTGCAAATCCTTAAGCAGGCTCTGGCTATTAGGTGTAATATAAAATCTATTGGCAAGGATGTTCTTATATTCATCTATAAATTCACTTTCATTTCCCGCTTGTCCAATATTATATACAGCCGAAAATGTATTAACATCAGGCTTATTTAATTCTTTAATTAGTACCGATGTGATCGTTGAAGAATCTATGCCGCCACTTAAACAAACACCAACAGGTAAATCACTTCGCATACATAACGAAACAGCCGATATAATTAGTTCTTTGTATTCATCCGGTGATTTAAATCCCTTAGTTTTGGATACGTTTAGTTTAAGATCATACCATTTTTGAATTTTCACCTGTTGATCTTTAATATTTATTTTGCTTCCATGTTGCAATTTATTTATTTCAGAAAAGAAAGTATTTTCTGTTTGATCTGTACGGTTATATATAAGGTACTCAAAAATTACTTTAAAGTTTGGAGTAGGTTTTTTTTCAATAAGCGAAAGTAAAGCCGGAATTTCTGAGGCAAAGGCAAAAAACTCTTTAGTATGTATATAATAAAAAGGTTTTATTCCAAACCGATCACGGCTTGCAAAAATTGAATCTTCTACCTTATCATAAATTACAAATGCCCACATGCCATTAAACTTATGCTGGCATTCTTCTCCCCATTTAATATATGCTTTTAATAATACTTCCGTGTCGGTATTTGTGTAAAACTTAATACCAAGACCTTCCAATTCTTTTTTTAATTCAAGATAATTATATATTTCTCCATTAAAAATAATGGTATATCTCCCATCATCAGAGATCATCGGCTGGTGACCTGCTTTAGTTAGATCAATAATACTTAAACGTACAAATCCAAGACCTACAGTATTATTCAACATTGTACCTTCATCATCAGGCCCACGATGTTTAAGCAGGGTCATCATCTTTTTTATTTTCCCCTCTTCAACCTTTTGTTGATCAAAATTTATCAATCCTACAATACCGCACATATTATTTTTTCAAATCCTTATAACAACCGATTATTTGCTCCGCAATAACTTTACTGTCTAACCATTTTATCTTTTCTCTTCCGTTTGACTCAGAAATTAAAAGCGCCGATTTGATTTTTTGTGCTACATCAACAGCATCATGAGATGTAATAAAACATCCATTTATTGTTTCAAAGTTCTTTTTAACATCACCTACATCGGTAGAAACAATAACTTTATTACATGCAAGATTTTCTTTAATTACATTTGGCGATCCTTCGTAAATTGATGTCATTAACATAACATCAGCAGCATTGTAAAATAGGTTTAATTGCTCCTGGCTAACTCCATGAATTTGTAACAACTCAACTGCCTCGTCATTTAAAAGTTCAACAGCTTTTTTAGCAAGCGAATAATTTTTTTCCATTCTATTTGCGTCAGTTGGAAATAAAACTATTTTCTTTTCTGCTGGGATATTCAATAATTTCCTGGCCTTGATTTTATTAATCGGAAAAAAAACCGAAAAATCAACGCCATTAGGTATTACTTTATATGCTGTATTTTTCCATAATTTCTTGCCTAACTTATCTGATTTTACTATTGTAAAATCCAACATATATCTTGATAAAAATTGCGTAACAAAAATTAGTACTTTGGTTTTTAATTTGCTAAGAAACGTTTTACTAATTTCACCAAAAAGGTCGCTTCCCATTAATGAAATAATTACTTTTTCATTTTTTTTCGCAAAAAAGCATACAATACCACAAAACCCATAATGAGCATGAATAACATCAAATTTATTTGCTCTTAAAACTGTTTTTAAGCGTTTAATATTTTTTAAATAGCCTAATGGTCCTTTTCCTAAAATTGTAAAAAAAGTAAGATCAATACCCTGATTTATCAATGACTGTCCTTGTGCAAAAACAAGATTAGTTGGTTTTCCACCACTCATATTACCACTTGAAACAAAAAGCACTTTCATCAGGTCAAATTTTCATTTAACATCATTAGGGTCCATATAAAGTTACCGTTGTCTTTTTCACCGAGTTTATTCTGTTTAAGAATTTCAGAAACTAAAGGCTTACTTGTAATTTCAGAAATTTTATCCAGATTATTTTTTAGTTGATCATCGAAAAGATCAGATTTAAACCATTCTCTAAGCGGAATTCCAAAACCCTTTTTAGGTGCATTTAATATACTATCTGGCAAATTCTTTCCAATTGTATTTCGCAACACCGACTTTCTTTCCCAACCTTGCATTTTTATATTTTTATCGACTTTAGCCATATACTCTATTAAGCGATGATCCAAAAATGGGACTCTTGCCTCTAAAGAATATGCCATACTCATTCTATCTACTTTTACTAAATAATCGTTTGGCAAATCATGCTTAAAATTCAAGAACATGAGTTTATAAAAATCGTCCTTATAAGAACAACCTTTCATTACTTCCTTTAAATGATCTTCAACCGGAATTACATCTTTAATATCTCTTGTGAGTTGTTTTATAGTTTGAAAATCGGTGTAAGCCATTTTTTCTGCCATTCTTTCCGGAAAATTTTGGCCTGCAGACTTTATAATACTTGAAACTTTATTTAACTTATACCTAATACCTCCTTTAAAAGCCGGTGCAATAGAATCATTAATTATTGGAATACTTTTAGTTATAAAACCCGGAAATTTATTTATTGCATTAGAAAGTTTGATGCCCTGGTAAGAAGTATATCCTGAAAGAACTTCATCTCCTCCATCGCCGGTTAAAACCATTTTTACTTTTTTTGATGCAAATCTTGAAACATATCCGGTAGGTATTGCCGATGAATCTCCAAAAGGTTCATCGTAGTGAAAAGAGTTTTTTTTTAATATCTCTTTAAAATCATCTGGCGCTACCGTGCCCAAATGGTGTATTGTTTTAAATTTATCGGCAACCTCTTTCGCTAATTTACTTTCATCAAAAGCTTTATGTTCAAACCCAATTGTAAACGTATTTATTGGTCTGTCTGAAATTTCAGACATTAAAGCCACTACAGATGAAGAATCAAGCCCCCCGCTTAAAAATGCACCAAAGGGAACATCGCTTCTCATTCTTAATTTAATTGCATCGCCCAACAAATAAGAAAAGTTTTCGTTTATACTTTTTTCATCGGTTAACATCTTTTTTTCATCTATTGCTGGCAGATCCCAATATTTTTTTTCTTCAATATTAGAGTCTTTCAGTCTTAAAAAATGTCCGGGCATTAATTTAAATATATCCTTATAAAAAGTATGTGGTGCCGGTATATTTGTTAATGTCAGATATATTTCGATAAGTTCTGGTCGAATGTTGCGCGGAACACCAAATGCAAATAATGATTTAATTTCTGATCCAAAAATTAATGTGTTGTTGTGAACAGCATAGTGCAATGGCTTTTCGCCTATTCTATCTCTTGACAAAAACAACTCGGATTTTTTCTGATCCCAGATAGCAAAAGCCCACATTCCATTGAACTTATTTTGGCATTCATATCCCCAGTGTGTATAAGCCTTGAGAATTACTTCTGTATCAGAGTTTGTTTTAAATTTATAGCCGATTTTTTTTAACTCTTCTCTTAACTCAATATAATTGTATATCTCGCCATTAAATATTATTATATTTCCATTTTCGTCATGCATTGGCTGATCGCCTGTACTAAGATCAATGATGCTTAATCTGCGGTGACCAAATGCTATATTATCCTTAGTATAAAATCCTTCACCATCTGGGCCACGGTGCGAGATACAGTCAGTCATTTTTTTTAACAAGTTTTCGCTTACCTGCTTTGATCTATCTAAATTTATATAACCCGCTATACCACACATTATTATATTGCAATTAAAAAATTATTCAAATCTTTAATTACTACATCTGTATCAAAAAATTGCATTGCTGTTTTCCGGCCTTCTTTGCCTATATTTGCAGCACCTTCAGGATTTGTCAAAACAAATTCAATTGCTAAAACAATTTCATTAACAGAACTAGGTTGTATTATAATTGCATTTTGTTTATTTGCAAGATAATCAGAAACATTACTAATATTTGTTGCAATTACAGGTTTGCCTGTTGCTAACATTTCACCAAGTTTAAAAGGAAATCCCGCATGTGCATATTCGGAATCTACACGGGTCATACAAAAAATATCACAAGAATTCATAACCTTATAATACTCTTCGTCATTTAAATATCCCAAATAATGTATTCGATCTTTGTATTTTGAATTACTTATATGATCTGTAACATATTTCATACCTGCTTTGGGTGGTTTTCCGGTAAATACTAACTCAACCTTATTGTGCTTTATTGCAAGTTCATCAAAAGCGCTCAATAAAAATAACAATCCATCCTTCTCTCCAAACGATCCTCCATAAAAAATTTTAATTTTTTCTGATGGCAAAGTATGCGAATTAGAAAAATAAGAAAAATTTACTGTAGCGGGTAAGTACATTACGGGTACTTTGTGTTTAGTGATTTCTACCAAACTGTTTTTTAAATATGTAGAAATTGCAAGTACGCCAGCCGCATATTCGGGTAATTTTAGAAGCAGTTTTTTTTGCCTGTTAAGTAAGAATGCTTTTTTAATACTTACTTTATTACTCTTTGCCAAAGAATAATCTTCAACTATATCAACAACAATCTTGAAATTCTTTTTTTTTGCATACCATAATATAGGGTAATTAAAAAAAGTTGGATTATCATAGCAATATAAAATATTTTTGGAGTTTTTATTTTTTGCTTTTGTCAAAAAATTTAAAGCATTTAAATAAAATCGAAAAAAACTAAATGGATTTTTTATGTTGTAACTTATTATCTCGTACTTTACTGCATTCTTTTCACCAGTGCTCCTGTCAGGAAGCAAGTCATTAGGATCGTGAATTATTAAGTTTGAAATATAAGCCGTATCAATTTTTAAAAAGGAATTTATCAGGTTTTGAATTCTTTTTGATCCAGCCATACCGCCAAGGTAAGATTCACCTAAAAAAACTATATTTAATTTTAAATGACCGGAAGAATCTTTTGACATTTTAAAGCTTCACAAGGCTTTTAATTACCTTGCAGGGATTGCCTGCAGCAACAACATTTGCAGGGATATTTGTGGTTACGATGCTTCCGGCACCAATTACCGAATTTTCGCCAATTGTAACTCCTTTTAAAACTTTAACACCTTCACCAAGCCAAACATTATTTTCGATCTTAATTGGTTTAGAAATTCCTGCGCGAACATCATCTGTATGCCAATCCGAATCAGTAATTAAAGTATTTGCGCCACATCTTACATTTTTACCAAGTTCTATTCTGATAAAAGAGCCTATTACAGTTCCGCTAAAACCGCAATCGTCTCCAATTATAATTTCAGCTTCTTTTGTTAATGTAGATAAAGAGCAATTTCTATTTATGCCAATTAGGTTAGAGTTTGGATATGAACGAAACGTAAGATTATTTCCTAAAATTATAGAAGAATTTTTTTGTTTAAAAATAAAAGTCTGCCCAACAAACATGCATTTTTTACCATATGGGATCCTGAAAATAAAAAGTTTTATCCTCATTAAAATCAGAGAACAGATTTCAACAAACCCCATCTTTATCATGTATATTTTTCTACCGAGGTCTTTCACTTTATTTTATTCTGCAATTTAAATTCATAGCCAGCTGCCAAAAAGAAAAAACTTAAGCCTATGAAAAATGGTTTCAAAAAAATCATTTGAGAAAACCCTAACAGTACAACAATAAGAACCAAAACCAGCGCAAAACCGGTTTTAAAATTCTTGGCAAAGCAATAAGCTTTAAACGACCTATACATCGAAACAAAAAAAGTAAGAAATCCGAAAAAGCCAAACTCTACCAATAAATTGGTAGTGCCATTATTACGATGATTTAAAAGCAGATCTTGTTCAAGTTCTTTATTATCAAATCTTGTTGCAGCAAAGCGCCCCCTGCCTAATACCGGATTGTTATAAAAATCGATCAGGTCAAGTTGTGCACTTACAAAGCGGGTTCTTGGAGCATAATACAAAGACACTGAGCTTGCCCTTGTATATGCAAATTGCCTTTCTACTTTAGCATTAAGAAAAAATGTATTTAGATATATAACGATGCTTATAATTAAAAAAACTCCAAGTAATAGAAGTTTTTTGGGGTCGCGGTATATAAATAAATAAAATATTACCAGCACAAATAACACTAAAAATGAACCTGTTGATAAGGTAGTTAGAACTGCAAGGAAAAAAACTTTATTTTTTTTTGAAAAGAGGTCTTTAGTTTCGATCATTTCGAAAATAATAGCCAGTATTAAAAAAACCCCAAATCCTCCGGGTTCCCAAAAAGGGCCGGAATTTCTTTCTAATGCTGAACTAAATGCACCATCTGTTTCAGAATACTGTTCTCCAAATGTATAAATAATAATATGTGACCTGCCTGGATCGTGTAACTGAAATGGTTCAATATACGAAGCTACGTTTTCCAGAAAAGAATTCATGATATCTGGAAAAAATAATGAAGGAAAATAAAATACAAAACTTAATATTGCGAAAAAATAAATAATATTAATAAAATATTTAGCAATATCCTTACCAATAACTTTTATAGTAAAATAAGCATATAAAATTCTAAAGAAATACCCTAATATTACATTTATTTCGAGAACTGAAAAAAAGAATGATTGTGCCAAAAAAATACTTAAAAATATTAAAGAATATAGAAAAATGAATTTATCAAATTCTCTTTTTCGATATAAAAATAAGGCCAATGATACTACAAAATTAAAAATAAGAAATTCGTCGCCAACAAAAAAAGGTATGCTTGTTAAAGCAATAAATAAATAAACAATAAGATAATTTGTTCTTATTTGCTTTTTAATACTTAAACTATTTATCACTACATCTTGTACCACTAATTATAAAAACATTTTATCAAACATCATAACATTTTTATCATCAATAAATGGGTGCATCCATTCTACTCCTGGTATTTCAAATAAAATCACTTTGCACTCAAAACTAATCGATTCTATTAATACAGTAGAACCAACACCAACAACATACTGGGTTTCGGCTAATACTTTATACAAATCATCATGTTTATCAACAAACGAAACATTTTTCATATTTGCTATCTGTTTTATTTGTGCATTTTCAAAAGCGTACAAATATTCACTTGGATGTAATTTATAAAGTATTTTATACTTTGCCAGCAAATTACATTTTTGAATAAATTCATTGGCAATTTTTGCCGTTAAACCGGGTTGTGATATTACAATTAGTTGATCTGGTTTTTTTTGCAGATTCGAATATTTTCTTTTTTGATTTTGAAGATATTTATTTCCATAATCAATTATATTTTCTTGTTTTAAAGGCAACTTACAGAGTTTTTGCCATATTGGCGACCATGCATAAAATTGATCGGGAAAATATTGCAAGCTTTCTTCTTTTATATGAGGATAGTGATAAATAATATCATCACTCGAAATTAATCCATGTTGAATATCAATAACCTTAATTTTATTTGATCTAGCTGCGGAAATTAAAGCCGTTTTATCACAAAAATTAGCCATGATAATTTTTTTTGGATTTTTACGCTTCAAGAGCCTATTAAAAAAAAAAAGATTGTACTTAAACAAGTTAACTTCCTGAAAAATCAATTTTTCTAGATCAAAGTTAATTTGAAACTGCACTTGAATTACGTTTTGAAGATCTTTTATTCTGATAGTATCTGTTTCTGAAATCCTTTTTCCAAGTAATTTGGTTTTGATATCAGAAATGAGATATGGCAGATCAAGATGTTTTATGGTAAAATCACGTTTTGAAAGTTTATCGTAATTATAAGAAGATTGATATCTTGTAATACTATACCCTTCTTTAATTAAATCATCATACGTGAATTTTGTATACGGATCGATATAACTACCATTGAAGATCAATTTTCTGGAACTTTCAAATATTAAGACATCTGATCTTCGTCCATCAAAAAAAGGGTTAAAATAAATTGCGCTAATATATTTTTGAATCTTTATAAGAAATTTTGCCAGCAGATCTTTAATTTTTTTAAAAATATTTTTTTTTATAGGCTTTGAGTCTTTAAAGTTCTCTTCTATTATTATACCATAAATTTTATATCTAATAACTTCCCATATATATATATTATCAATTTTCCAATCAAATAAATTTTCTGTATTTTCAAGTTCAATTAATTTTGTTGTTATTTGATTGAAAGATCTATTCATAAGCGCGTCGCTTCTGTCCTATTTATGTCTTTAATTCTTTCATAAGTTATTTTTTTTCCAACTTTAATCAGTTTAGCTTCTAAAAAATTATAAGAAATTGCTGAAACTATAAAAGTAATTATTGGCACACAAATTAAAATTACATACGAATTGTTTGTTGAGGTAAAATACATGAAATAAATAAAAACAACAGGATGAATTAAATAGACACCATATGTTACTATACCCAAATTAGTTAATGTTTTAGTTATACCATATGGCAAATTCAACTTTAGCTTGTAGAAGCAAAAAACAATTGCAAAGGATAATAAAATAAAACAAATACGCCCAAAACCGGTTACAATATTTATTAGGTCTCCTGAAAAAGGCAATAAAATAAAAATAGCAATAGAAAAAAATAAACATATAATATTTATTTTCGGGTTAAAATCTGTGTCTTTAAAATTATAGTAGATCGCTATTCCTAAAATATATAAAAAAAAATTATTGAATGGATTTATATAAGTGGACCATTGCTTATTTAAAATAGTATTTGGATCAAGTAAATATGCAGAAAAAAAATAAACCAACGGTCAAAGAAATAACAAAAAGTATATTACCATAGCTTTTGTTCTTATTAAACAAATAAATAATTACCGGAGTAAAAAAATAATATACCATTTCATTTCCAATAGACCATGCTCCCAAAGGTATATACGCAGTAGGCTTTATAAATCCGAACAAGGTAGTGAAATTCAAAAACAAAATCTTTACACTATAGTTTGTATCTCCGATTATTACAGCTGTTAATAAAATTTTTAATAAACATATCACCCAAAACAATGGCCATATTCTAAATACCCTACGAATCAAAAAATTAAACGTTGTTGCCTTATTCTTTATATAATTATTATATACAATTGCCATGCTAAGGCCTGAAAGAATGAAAAAAATTGAAACACCATAAATTCCTAATCTTCCTAAAAAATCGGAAGAATTGAGTTGGTTAAATTTTGTAATGGTAAAATCGCTTAAATGATAAAACATTATTGATACGGCCATTAATCCCCTCAACCAATCTAAAGTCTCAACCCTGTTAATATTTGCAGCTAATGTTGTATTCATTTATGAAATAACCAAATAACTATTCTTTACTATGTGTAGCAAAATAAGTTAAAGATATGCCTGATATAAAATTAATTAAATACGCTATTAAAATTCCGTAAGAAATGCCCGCAAGTTTATCCTCAAACAAGTGGATACCTACAAATGGGCACACAATAAGTAATATTGAAAAAAGAAGCTGATAAATGATCATATATTTCCACATTTTCATACTCCATAAAGCATTTACACCAATTACTGCACCACTAAATACTCCTGCAAATAATAATATTTGCATAATGTGTGAACTTGCGGCATAATCCGGAAAAAAATAATCTATCAAAATGGGGCAAACAAAATATCCAATAACTGCCAGAGGTGTTAATACAAGCAATAAAATAACAGTTACTTTTTTTACATATCGCCACATGATCATTTTATCGTGTGTTTTACCATAATTATAAGTCATTTTCGGATAGATATAACTGGCAATTGAAGAAGGGAAAATAGTAAATGAACTTAAAGCATAAAATCCAAATGAGTATAATCCCACATCGGTTACTGTTGAATATTTTATAATTAGTAACCTATCTGCTGTTGAGGCAATAGATTCAATATATGCAAGACTAAAAATAGGAAGACCAACTTTTATAAGCTTAAAAAAAGCAGCTTTGTTCCATACCAATCCAACTTTAATTGGTCGGTAAATGTGTAATAAAAACACATATACTAATGATACTGTAACTGCTTTAATTACCATGCCATAATATGAAAAATAAACAACAAACAGCAAGGTAACTATATTCACAAAAGCGTGAATAAACTGCAGTTTTGAAAGTTGTAAAAATGAATCTTTAGAACGGAATGTAGAAAAAAGATAGTTTTGATAATAATTCAAAATAATTATTAAAACTATAGCAAACATTCCATAAGTCATCTCATGCGTTTCGAAGGGAACTAAAAACAAAAATGGAATAGCAAGAATAAGAACAGCAATTGAAGACACTAACGTAAATGTTTGTACAGTTCCAGCCATTAATAAAGCTTCGTCATTCTCTCCTTTGCCAAACAGGTAAGGCAATTCCCTGTTTAAACCATTAATTAAACCTGATTGAACAAATAAAGAATAAGTAAGCGCCAAATTTATTGTTGCCCAAAGACCAAAATCTCCGGGCGAAACAAATTTGGCTACTACAAAGCCAACGATCATTTGAGCAAGAGCTTTTACGATCGATCCACCGGAGTATAAAATAGGCACTTTAAACTTAGTGTAAAGTTGGCTAATTTTATTTTGTTTTATGATAACTGAGTTTTCGATAGTTTTTTTCTTTTTTAATCATCAAGACCTTCTTTTGTAACTGTGTGTCGCAGTTTCCACTCTCCTTTTTCATCTTTACCCCAAATATGAGGAGAGCGATGCTTGTCAATGATCTCCCAAAATTCTTTTTCAGAAGTATCTATGTATTCTAAAAATTCTTTAAAATATTTTTTAGGAAATTCTGTATCATATTTTTTTGCAAGTACTTCTGCTTCTTCCCGTAATATTTTTTCATTCCTAACTTCCTGGGCGGCATCATACGTTGCCCTTCCTATTCCAAATTTTATAAGTGTGGTAAAATAATGAAATGGATCTATTTTATCATCTATGCTACTGTATTTAGAATAGCTTCCCTCTGTTCTTTCGGGATTTGCAGTAAACCCTGTATTTTCAACAGCATAATAATAACATTCTTGCGGATCCCATTTTAAATAATAACCAAGGTAATGCACTGCAACACCCTTAGCTGTTAATTCTTCAGAACTTAATGGAATGTACGGTGCAAAATCATTCAAGCTATAATTATGCTCCTTTATAATTTTACCAATCTTTTCTCCACCCAGCAGCATTTCATTTGGATCTCCAACAGAAAAGAATTTATGATCCATTGTCGGAATATTATTTTCATCTACCTTATTACCATATTCTGCCTGGTTCTCACCATAAAAAACAAGCTTAATTCCAAATTTTGCAGCAATGGATGGGCCAATTATTCTTTGCCCAACAATAAATGGCTGAAAAGGGTGTAATAAATTATGGAAGGCTAATTTTGTAAGCAGGCGATGCAGCTTACCATTAGGTGTATATAAAAAATTATCAAGCCCTCCAACGTGCATCCAGTTACTAAAATTCTTCCAGCCAATATCAGTATACAAATGAGGCGCCCAGGTTACCGTTAAAGGATTCATTTTATACTTGTATTTTAATATGTGAGATGTGTATGCACTGTCTTTGCCCCCGCTTCCAGGTACCACACAATCATATGTTCCATCTTTACTTCTGTATTTATCACACAATTTCCAAAGTATCTCTTCGCGTTGTTTCCAATCTATATTTTTTTC
Source organism: Bacteroidia bacterium (assembly GCA_016787705.1). GTDB lineage: Bacteria > Bacteroidota > Bacteroidia > B-17B0 > Aurantibacillaceae > Aurantibacillus. Next base: position 24,615 of record JAEUTP010000002.1, read on the forward strand.
CTTCTCTTCATGATATCTACATGCGGAACAAATTCCGTTCTCATCAAAATCAATAACTTCTTTTTTATCATCGGCTTTGTTCTTAAACTCTACAGTTGAACTTGGTCGTTGATTTGAAATTATACACTTCTTGCAAAATTTTACTTCGTTAGGCAGGCCATAAAATGCTTCGTGTTTGCTCATAAACTTTTTACTTTATTAGATCAATAAATTTTTTTAAAATAGTTAAACCAATTTTTCCACTTTTTTCCGGATGAAATTGCGCGCCAAAAACATTGTCTTTCTTTACTGCGGCGCAAAAATCCTTATTTCCATAATTGCAGGTAGCAAGTATATCTTCTTCGTTATTTGGTGAGGCGGCAAAACTATGCACAAAATAAACGTCTGAAAACTGTGGTATGTTTTCGAGAATAGAATTTTGCCATCTGTCTTTTACTGGTTCTTTTATTTCATTCCAGCTAACATGTGGTAAACGCTCACCGGTTGTTTCATCAATAATAAGTTTTTTTACTTTTCCTTTAATAAGTCCAAGACCTTTGGTATTACCGAATTCTTCGCTTTCATCCAACAATAATTGCATTCCAAGGCAAATACCCAAAAAAGGCTTACCTGTATTTATATATTCATGGATAACAGATATTAGGTTGTGGCTAATTAAATTTTCCATACCTGTTTTAAAAGCCCCTACACCCGGTAAAATTACACCATCGGCATTTAAAATCTCTTCGGGGTTATTTGTTAATAACGTTTCTGCATTTAAATTTTCCAATGCATTTAAAATACTTTGTACATTTCCAATTCCATAATCAATCACAGCAATTTTCTTTTTGCTCATGGTCGTACCGATAAATTATTATTTATAAGTTCTCTTTTTATTTCCGAAACTGAAAATAAATTATAATGAATAAGCGATGCTATTGCTATACCACCGGGATTGCAATTTAAAATAAGTTCACGAATATCATTTAATGATCCTGCACCGCCGCTTGCTATAACAGGTATGCTTACAGATTCTGCGATTTTTTTTACGAGTTCGGCGTCAAATCCTTTTTTTGTTCCTTCTTTGTCTACAGATGTTATTAATATTTCACCCGCTCCCAGGTCTTCCAGTTTTTTTGCCCAATCTATTGCATCTACACCTGTATGCTCACGTCCATTATCAACATAAGCCTGCCAGCCGGCACCTGTTCTTTTTGCTTCAATAGATCCAATGATACATTGAGAGCCATATATACGGGATGCTTCTTTTATTATTTCCGGGTTTTTTATCGCTTGTGTATTAAGTGCTATTTTATCTGCACCAGACCTTAATGCTTTATCAATATCATTAACCGACCTGATACCACCGCCAATTGTAATTGGTATAAATACTTCCTTACATGCTTTTTCTATTATATGAAATAAATTATTTCGATCGTAAAGGCTTGCAACGGCATCCATAAAAACAATTTCATCTATGCCATCCAGGTAATATTTTTTAGCCAGTTCAATAGGGTCACCAACTTTTCTTAAACCTTCTAAATGAATTCCTTTTATAACAAATTCATTCTTTACATCCAAACGTGCTATTAACCGTGTTTTATGCATTGGTCAGATCAACTTCATTAAATTGTTTTTGTTTTTGAATTGACCAAAAACTTTCTTTTTTTATTATTTCTATAAATAACTTATCACTATTGCCATCACCAAATAGATCGATCTTGTTGAATGTTCCGTTTTTTGCAAAAGTAATTGCTGATGAAATATCATTGCTGTCATAACCACAATTAATTATCTCGTTGCTTAAGGCCCTGTTTTTTTGTCGTGTACCAATATTAATTGTTGGTACACCATAATACGGTGCTTCACGAATACCTGCACTTGAGTTTCCAATTATGTATTGTGCATATTTTAACAGTACTATAAAATATTCAAATCGTATGGATGGAAAGATCTTAATGTTACTTTTTTCTTTTAAACGAGTGTATTCGTCAATAATAAAATTGTAGCCAAGGTCATTATTCGGAAAAATAACAACCATGTTATTATCCTGTTCAAGTAAAGCATCAACAAATTGTTTTGCATAAGCAGACATATGTTCTACTTCGGTAGTAACCGGATGAAACATAACAATAGCATAGCTGCTAAAATTTATTTCGTATCTTTTTTTAACGTCGGCCAGTGATGGTAAATTAGGAGAAAGCATGGCATCAATATCGGGTGAGCCAATTACAAAAATATTTTCATTTAATTCGCCCATTTGAATGAGACGCTTTTTTGCAATTTCGTTTGCAACAAAGTGGATATGGCTCATCTTACTAACTGCATGTCTGATCAACTCATCAATAGTTCCCGAAATTTCACCACCTTCAATATGTGCTACCAAAACATTATTTAAAGCCCCTGTTATTGCGCCTGCTAATGCTTCTACTCTATCACCGTGAATAATTATGAGATCTGGTTTAAGTTTTTGTACGAAAGCCGAAAAACCCTGGATCGTTTTTGCCAATATTTGATCCATCGAACATTCTTCGGTATGATTAATAAATTTCTCAATATTTTTGTACCCACATTTTTCGATCTCTTCAACTGTGTATCCATGAATGGTAGATAAATGCATGCCCGTAGCAAAAATATAAGCTTCAAATTCGCTTGATTTTGTTGTTACCTCAATAAGTGATTTCAGTTTTCCAAAATCAGCGCGGGTACCTGTGAGAAAAAGAATTTTCCTGCTCATTTTATTTTTTAACCAGGTAATACGGAACTTTGGTGAAATCAAAGCATTTTATTTCAAACCCATTTTCTTTTGCATACTCATCTGCTAATTCTGTCTCACCCTGAAATACTCCGTAATCATCAAAAATTATCACACCACCTTTTACAACCAATGGTGCTAGTTTCTCTAAAATAACCTTACAAGGCTCATATATGTCGGTGTCGATATTTAATAACGCAATTTTTGCATTTGGATAATTAGAAGTAAACTGAGGGACTGTTTGTAGTATATCACCTTTGATCAATTTATATTTATCAAATTTCTTTAAATTTATGTAGTTTTCTAATTCCTCTTTGTCAATTGAAATTCCTCCCCCGGTTTCATCAATAAACGCCTGCAGTTCTTCTTTATCAGCTTCAAAATCTGTTCCGGGAAATTTTCCAAACACGTCAAAGCCAATTACATTTCTTTTAAATTTCTTGTCTTGTTCAAACAACTGAATAAAGTTTATAAAACGCATAAGTGATGCTCCTTTAAATACACCACATTCTACTATATCACCTTCAATTTGTGAAATAATTTTGTATAGTTCATAATGTGCCAATAATCTTCCGGTTCGCTTATAATTACCAGTTAAATAAAATCCGTTTTCGTAATCAAAACTATTTTCTGCTTTATACTTCATACTTTTAAATTTAATTTTCTATATCTGACTTTTTAATGTGAGTATCATTATCAATATTTACTAAAGATTTTTTTCCAAGCAATTCATTATACTGCTCCGCAAAAATTTCGCCAGTACCCGGACGTTTTACCCAAATATTTTCTTTTGTAAAAATTTCACCTGCTTTAATTGGTTTTATACTTACTACTGTTGCGAAAGCAAAATCGATTGTAACTTGTTCTTCCTTCGCAGGCTTTTTTTCTCCGCCTAACATTTGATGTATCAGTTTGCTTCCGTCAATTAATTCTTTGCATGCTTTTTCATCCATTGAGCAAATTATATCAGGACCTTTGCGCTGCATATGATCCGTGTAATGCCTTTCAAGTATTGTTGCTCCTTGAGCAACAGCTGCCAGGCAAGCATGATTGCTTAGTGTATGATCGCTCAGGCCAATTGGCAAATCAGGAAAAACATCCATCAATTGTTGCATTGCACCTAACCTTACCAAATGAGCCGGTGTTGGATATAAATTTGTTGTATGCATTAAAGCTAATTGTACTTTGTGCTTTTTTATAACCTCAACTGCTTTTTTAACGCTCTCAATAGTATTCATTCCTGTGCTTAAGATCATAGGTTTACCAAAGGCCGCAATATGATCAAGTAAAGGGTAATTATTACATTCACCACTACCAATTTTAAATGCAGGCACATTCATTCTTTGCAATCGATCTGCTGCAGCTCTTGAAAAAGGTGTCGAAATAAATATCATCCCTTTGCTTTCAACATATTTTTTTAGCTGAATTTCGTCATCTTCACTTAACGCGCAACGCTCCATTATTTCATAAATTGAAACTTTTGCATTGCCGGGAATAACTTTTTTTGCTGCTGAACTCATTTCATCTTCCACTACATGCGTTTGATGTTTTACAAGTTCTACTCCTGCTTTGTGAGCCGAATCCACCATTTCAAAAGCGGTTTTTAATGATCCTTCGTGATTAATACCAATTTCGGCAATAACAAGAGGTGCGTAGTCTGGTCCAATTTTTCTTCCGGCTATAGTAATTACTGGGTTCATAATTTAAAAATTAAATTCATTTTTATATTTATTGAATATCAATTCACCTAACTCAAAATCCTGCAATGTATCAATATCAACATCTCCAAAAAGATCTTCAGTTATAAACGGATAGATCTTTTCACCAAATACACTTTCTTTTTTTTGAATTACTTCTGATTTTGTGATGTAGATTAAGCCATTTTCAAAGTACAATTTTGAAATGTCTTGCGAACGTTGTTCCAAACTATAAGAAACAGGTTCAAATAAACCATTTTCTATTTTACCAAGCTTACATTTATTTTCTGAAACAGTGATAACAGAATCGACATTTTCTTTTTGTTGTTCAAAAATTCTTATTGCACTTTCAATAAGACTAATCTTTCTTAAAGGATTGGTAGGTTGAAGTGTAATAACAGCGTTTGGATAATCACCAGGTTGCATTTTAGATAGAACATGCTGTAATGCAGAAGTTGTTGTTGAAGTATCTGAAGCAAGCTCAACGGGCCTCATAATTATATTCGCTCCATATTCTTTTGCTACAGTAGCTATCTTTTCATCATCTGTTGAAACAAACACGTTACTGATTCCAATAGATTTTGCCGCAGCAATAATACTATAATAGATCAAAGGCTTACCGCAAAACAATTTAATATTTTTTCCCGGTAATCTTTTAGACCCTCCACGGGCAGGAATTATTGCAATGTATTTCATTTCAAATTTTGCCAGTACCAGTCAACAGCTTCTTTTAAACCGTTCTCTAACGTGTGAGTTGGTTTATAGCCTAATAAGTTTTCTGCTTTTTCGATGGATGCCAATGAATGAGGAATATCCCCTAAACGCTCGGGGCCATGTATGGTTTGTATCTTTGCAATGGCAGGATCATATTCACTTAAATATTTTTTTAATAAATGGGTCATCCAGTTCAAATCTGCGCGCTCGCCAACTGCTGTATTAAATATTTGGCCTTTTGCTTCGGGGTTGGTGGTAAGTGCTGCCAGGTGATTCATTTGTATCACATTATCAATATACGTAAAATCACGCGAGTTGGTGCCGTCGCCATTTATTTTTGGAGATTGGTGCGCCATTAACTGCATGGTAAATTTTGGTATCACGGCGGCGTAGGCTCCATTAGGATCCTGGCGGCGGCCATACACATTAAAATAACGCAAACCAATCGTATCTAACCCATAATTTAAGCCAAACACATGCGCGTATAGTTCATTTACATATTTGGTTACTGCGTAAGGTGAAAGGGGTTTACCTATCACTTCTTCAATTTTTGGCAGCGATTCCGAATCCCCATACGTACTAGAGCTTGCCGCATATACAACACGTTTTACTTTTGCATCGCGGGCAGCAACCAACACATTTAAAAAACCACCTATATTAACTTCGTTGGTGGTAATGGGATCATTTAAACTTCTTGGTACCGAACCCAGGGCGGCCTGCTGCAAAATTATCTGTACCCCATCCGTTGCTTTTTTGCAAATGCTAAGATCTCGTATGTCGCCTTCTAAAAGTGTAAAGTTTTTATCTTTTAAAAAAGGTTCAACGTTCTCTCTTCTTCCGGTTGAAAAATTATCCAAACAAATAACTTCATTGGCATGTTGTAAAAGATGATCGCATAAATTTGAACCAATAAATCCGGCTCCACCGGTTACCAGTACCCTTGAATTAGTTATTTTGGGATATAACATACTACAAAAAATTAATCTCTGAAACTAAAAAAATACGTGAAAAAACTTAGACTTGCTTTTCAACTCAAAATCAATTAATTGTATTAAAACATTGATAGTCAAAAGGTTAATATCTTTAAAAGCTACGCCTTCTCAGTCACATTGTTCCAGAGAAGCCAAAATTGTTCGAAACCGTGAAATTAGCATAATTTTTGGAAGTTTTTGGGCTATTTTAAGCGTAAAAAATGGTTTTTTTAAGAAAAAATAGTGTATAACTTACTTAAAAAAGAATCAGAAAATGGGTGATTTTTAGATCAATTATTGGTTTTAAAACGTATGTGACAGTTGCGTTACAGTTATGTTACGGTTATGTTACAGTTATGTTAGAGTTATAAAGGTGTTATAATGGTTTTAATTTGTTGCCAATGGGCGGGTTGAGTTAAGGCTGTAAAATCTCTTAATTCTAAAGCGATTTAAAACGACTGTTCTTTATCTAATAATGCAGCAGGTGCTAAACAGTTTAAAGCTTTTTGCAAACTTCAGCAAAACACAGCAAGTGCTAATTGTTTTTTTAACCCTGATTTTTTGACCTTAAATTTGTGAGCAAAAAACAGAATTCCGGCTTTATATTGCCAACTAACTTTTTATGCTTTTTGTTTTAAAAACACCTTGCAGTTTTTAAATAAAAATCAAATTTACTTAAGCCGTAAACTAGTTTAATAACTGTTAAATTTTCGTTGAAAATTAAATACGTAAATTAGTACAATTGAAATTCTTATTAAATATTCTTTTTACCGGTAATAAGCTTATCATTCTTATTCAGCAAAAGCTAAGCCCTAAACAATTTGTTATTTTTGGTGCTATCTTAATTGGTTTAACCGCGGGTTTAGCGGCTGTGCTTTTAAAGCTTTTTGTACACTGGCTTTTAGGCAGCATTGGCATAGGATCTTCTAACAACCAGTTTATTGTGGCCGCATTTCCTGTAATTGGTATAACTTTATGTGCATTATTTATTCACTATTTAAATGGCAATAAGCTGGGCAAAGGCCTCGCTAACATTATTTATGCTATTGCAAAAAAATCAAGTATACTTCCAAAAGATCAAACTTACAGCCATGTTATAACAAGTGGTTTAACCGTTGGTTTTGGCGGATCGGGCGGCTTAGAATCGCCTATCGTTACCACAGGCTCGGCTATTGGCTCCAATTTTGGCCGCACCTATAAATTAACTTATAAAGAACGTACTTTGCTTTTAGCCTGCGGCGCGGCGGCGGGCATTGCAGGAGCTTTTAACACACCCATTGCCGGTGTTTTATTTGCACTGGAAGTACTTTTGGTAGAGGCAAACATTTCTGCCTTTATACCAATACTAATTGCGTCAGCCTCGGGGGCGTTATGCTCTAAAATAATTTTACAGGAAGAACTTCTCTTTCAATTTAAATTGCAGGAAGCTTTTAATTATTATAATGTTCCTTTTTACATCTTACTTGGTGGTCTTACCGGTATAGTGTCATATTATTACTCCAGGGTATTTATGGCAACAGAAGATTATTTTAAAAAATTTAAAGATAACGCGTTTTTAAGGATAGCTTTTGGTGGTATAGGTTTATATGTTTTGATCTTACTGGTACCACCTTTATTTGGCGAAGGTTATAACAGCATTAAATTTCTTTCCAATATTAATACAGATGCAGTATTTAACCGCTCGGTACTCTATTTTGGCATTATGTCAAAACCATTAATATACCTTAGCTTAATTGTTGTTATATTATTAAAACCCGTTGCCTCCGCTTTTACAGTTGGCAGTGGTGGTAACAGCGGTAATTTTGCGCCTTCCTTATTTACGGGTGCGTTTGTTGGTTTTCTTTTTTCATCTGTAATAACCGATCTGGGTTTTAAATTACCTGTAAGTAATTTTACAATTGTTGCCATGGCGGGTGTATTAAGCGGCATTTTTCACGCGCCTTTAACCGGTATATTTATTATTGCCGAAATTACCGGGGGTTATGAACTCATCATTCCTTTAATGATAGTTTCTGCACTAAGCTACGCGGTATCAAAATATTTTATGCCTTTAAATATTGATATGCTAAAATTGTCGCGAAAAGAAAAAATAATTGTTACCAATACCGATTCTTACCTGTTAAGTAACATCGAAATTTCAAAATTAGTAGAGCATGATTTTTCGCAAATACCCATTGATGTTAAACTTAGAAAATTAGTGGAGCTTATCTCAACATCCAAGCGCAACATCTTTCCGGTTATTGATAAAAAAGGGCGTTTAAAAGGTTTGATTACGATTGACGATATACGCGATATAATGTTTAAGCAGGAACTGTATGATACCATAACTGTTAAAGAATTAATGCAAGCGCCAACAAATATTATTACTGATAAAGATGATATTACTACGGCTATGAAACGTTTTGATGAATCTCATCTTTGGAACATTCCTGTAGTGTTTCATGGAAAGTATGAAGGCTTTATTTCAAAATCTTCTATCCTCGAAAAATACCGCGAAGTTCTTATTCAAAGTTCCATTGAGTAATTTATCCGGCAAAAAACATTGGTGTAAGCATAAGCCACCAATTTCACTAATCACAGCAAACCTGGATAATTATGTTTTAATTTGTACAATAAACTATTCAAATAACAAATCATTTGTATAATAAGAATTTCACTAATTGAAAATAAATTACGAGATAAAAATTTGTAAAATTAGTGCAACCAACTGCAAAAAAATAGTTCAGACCCCCCCATAATTAACACCTTCATATATTCCATAAAAAAATCCGCATTACTTATAGTAACACGGATTTTAATAAGCTTCTTAATAGTATTATTCTACAATTAATTTTTTTGTACTTGTTGCATTACCAACTTTTACATTTACCATGTAAATACCGCTTGATAATCCGTTAAGATCAATATTAATTTTATTTGTTCCGGTTTGTGCGTTTGCTTTGGTAGTTTTTACTACCTGCCCTAAAGCATTCATTACAACAACATCCACACTTGAATTATCTTTCATATCAATTCCCAATACTGCATTGTTAGATGCAGGGTTAGGATAGATAACACTATTGCTTGCGCTGTTTTGCGAATTTTCATTTATACCTGTAGTCAATAACGTGTAGCTTAGTTTACCACTTTGGTACCAGGTCGTGTTATTTAAAACCGGATCTAACGGGTTACTGTTAGTCACCGTCATTGGTGTATAAATATCTACTACTGTACTGTTGCCAACCGTACTGATTGTTGCAGAACTTGTTTTAGGAGACATATAATGCAAAGTAGCTCGGCTTGATACACTTGGATTTGCGGTTCCGGTACCGGGAGCAACTTTTGTTACATTAATTTTTGTTGGTGAAATAAAATAAGGAATTGGATTATTTACTTCCATTAAACGTGTTTTAATGTTTGGTAAACTGTTATATTTTCTTGAACCGTTTGTAAAGTTTGTATCTGATTCAGCAAATGAAAAAGTAATAAATTGTCCATCCGGTGTACGGCCCATTTGTATACGAGAACCCACGTTATCTGTTTTAGATCCACTAACACCCGTAGCAGCCCATGGGTTATCATTAACACCATCGTCACCTGCCGCAGTACCTGCTTCTTCAGAAGATAAAGAGTCAATAGTTGTTACTGTCCATGCAGAGCTTCCATCACCAATAAAATCATATAAATATGGGCGTTGACCCGGTATATGCGGCCATAAATAATTTTCGCCCGGATTAATAGATACGGTGTATTGAGCAAAAAATGCTAATGAATCGTTATTTGAAGACGCTCCTGTTCTTATAGTTGCACCAATATGTAATTTACCATTTGCATCTACCACCATATCCGCATCAGAAAAGAAAGGCACTGCCACATTTGTATTTGTATTTAAACTGGCTATGTGATCTGTTACAACGGTCATTGTAGGAGCATTAAAATCTATTCCCGGTAACTGAGCCCAGCTTGTACCGCTGTTAGTTGTTTTGTATATAATAGGCTGAAAAGCGCTCTTGTTTGAATTTGTAGCCCCTACTCTTGCACCCATCACCATTACATATCCAATAGTTCCTGATTCGTTCCATGCCATATTAGCCATTTGTGTAAAGATATTTCTTGATCCATCTCCTTTAAGAATAACACTTGGTACAATTGAATCGTTTGTCCAAGTAAATGCACCGGCATTAAATGTGCCTTTTGAAATAGATACACCTCTCATACCTGTTAAGGCATTGGCATCATCCATAATAAAACCTAAAGAACGCACAACACCATCATCGGTTGAAGAAAAACCGTAACGCGAAAACGCTACAGGCCCGGTATTAAGAGCATAAGTTGCCGAGTTAGAAGCAATAAATTGTTGTGAGTTTGGAACTGTTGTTAATGTATTATTAATTGTACTTAGCGGTCTGCTCGCAAACCAGTTGCCCGGCCAGCCAGTTGCCGCAATGGTAACCGGACCCATACCAACAACATAAGCATTTGAAACATTTGTGTTGCCTACAGGATTATAAATACCGCCTTGAGGATAACGTCCCCAGTTAGTAGCATCTGCCCAGAGCGCGCAGCTATCCCAGGTATTTCCCCAGTTAGTAGTAATACCGGCAACAATTACACCACTTTGTGCGTTTGCAGGAATTGCAGGATACGCTGTATAACTTGCACTTTTCCTAAAAATAAAGGAAACTGCATTTACCTCATCATTATAATTTAAAGGCTGAGATTGGCTAACCAACATACCATTAATGTTAATTGAACCGCCAATTGGGTTCCAGTTAATTGCTGATGGAGGCGCTGCCACTGAGGAAGAAGATTGTTCAGGATCTAAATTTGGATTTTGAACCGGACCTGCAACCTGTTTTGCATTAGTTGATGCTGCAACTTCGGTTGACTCAACAGCAAACCTTGCTGCAATGACTTTAGACATATCTACAAACCGCGATGGTTTTGCTTTGATACTGCCGTTTTGTGAATATACACTTATTGCTGCTAATAAGGCCGATCCTAATAGTAATTGTGTTTTCATGTGATTTGTTTTATGTTATTATTTAAAAAATTACACTTTAATTAATGGATAGTTATTAAAATAAATCTTATTTGATTCACTTTAATTTAAATACTAAAAAAAATTGGGAATTTGTTTAACTGGAGATAAATCAAATTTACAAAATAAATTTGATACAACCAAATCAAATAAAAAAGCCGTTTCGAAAAACGAAACGGCTTTTAAAATAAAAATTAAAAAATAATTTATTTTACAATTAATTTTTTAGTGCTTGTTGCATTACCAACTTTTACATTTACCATGTAAACTCCGCTTGATAAGTTGCTTAGGTCGATATTGATATTATTAGTACCTGCTTGTGCCTGCACTTTAGTAGCTTTTACTAATTGTCCGATAGCATTCATCACTGTAACATCAACGTTTGAATTATCTTTCATATCAATTGCCAATACAGCATTATCAGCTGCCGGGTTAGGATAGATAACGCTGTTGCTTGCGCTGTTTTGAGCATTTTCTGCAAAACCAACACCGGTAGATGTTGAAGCAGCAAACGCATAAGATAACTTACCTGTTTGATACCATGTTGTATTATTTAAAACAGGATCTAATGGGTTACTGTTAGTTACAGTCATTGGCGTATAAATATCAACGTTGGTTCCGGTAACAACAGCAGCACCTGTTTTTGGAGACAGGTAATGTAAAGTACCACGGCTTGAAACATTGGCATTAACTGTACCTGTACCTGCAGCAACTTTTGTTACGTTAATTTCTGTTGGAGAAACAGCATACATATTTGTACCTGAACCAATAGACATTAAACGTGTTTTTACATTTGGTAAGCTGTTATATTTTCTTGAACCATTAGTAAAATTAGTATCTGATTCAGAGAAAGAGAAAGTAAGATATTGTCCATCTGGTGTGCGGCCTAATTGAATACGTGAATCAACGTTATCTGTTTTTGAACCACTTGTACCGGTTGCAGCCCAAGGATTATCATTAACACCATCGTCACCCGCGGCAACACCTGCTTCTTCGGTAGATAAAGAGTCAATAGTTTTTACTTCCCATGCAGCAGTTCCGTCACCAATAAAATCATATAAATATGGGTGTTGACCAGGAGTGTGTGCCCAAAGATAAGACTCGCCCGGATTAATAGAAACAGTGTATTGCGCAAAAAATGCTAATGAATCAACATGTTCAGATGCACCAGTTCTGATAGTTGCAGCAATGTGTAGTTTACCATTTGCATCTACTACCATATCCGCATCAGAAAAGAAAGGAACGGCCACATTTGTATTTGTGTTTAAAGTTGCAATGTGATCTGTAACAACCGTCATTGTAGGAGCATTAAAATCAATAGCCGGTAATTGTGCCCAGCTTACACCGCTGTTAGTTGTTTTATACACGATAGGCTGAAAAGCGCTTTTGTTCGAAGCTGTAGCTCCTACTCTTGCACCCATAACCATTACATACCCAATAGTTCCTGATTCATTCCATGCCATATTAGACATTTGCGTAAAGATATTTCTTGAACCATCATTTTTAAGAATAACAGCCGGAACAATTGAATCGTTTGTCCATGTAAAAGCACCGGCATTAAATGATCCTTTTACTACTGAAAGACCTCTCATACCTGTTAAAGCAGAAGCATCATCCATGATCCAGCCCATAGAACGCACAACGCCATCATCGGTTGATGAAAAACCGTAACGTCCAAACGCAAAAGGCCCTGTATTAGGCGCATAAGAAGCAAGATTGGATGCTATATATTGTTGTGAGTTTGGTACTGTTGTTAATGTATTGCTAAACGAATTTAATTGTCTGCTGGCAGCCCAGTTACCAACCCAACCTGCAGCAGGAGGAGTTACCGGCCCCATACCAACTACATAAGCATTGGCAACATTGGTATTACCTACGGGATTGTAAATACCACCTTGCGGGTAGCGGCCCCAGTTGGTTGCATCTGCCCAAATAACTGTACTGTCAAAATTATTACCCCAATCTGTACTCACCTCTGCAACAATTACACCACTTTGTGCATTAGCAGGTATTGCAGGGTATGCAGTATAGCTTAAGCTTTTTCTGTGAATAAAAGATACAGCATTTACTTCATCATTATAATTTAACGGTTGAGATTGGCTCACTAACATACCAATAATGTTCATCGAACCACAAATTGGTTTCCAGTTAATGGTTGATGGCGGCATTGTTACTGAAGAAGACGATTGTTCAGGCTCTAAGTTTGGATTTTGAACCGGGGTAGCAGTTTGTTTTGCATTTGTTGATGCGGTAGCTTCGTTAGATTCTGCTGCAAACCTTGCTGCAATGATCTTAGACATATCTTTAACGCCTGAAGGTTTGATACGCCCATTTTGAGGGTAAGCGCTTATTGCTGCTAATAAGGCCGATCCTAATAATAATTGTTTTTTCATGTTTTTTTATTTATTGATTTTATTCTATTTATTTCTTTAATTAAATATTGGGCAATTTACAAAATTAAAAACAAAGTTAACCCTTTAAAGTTTAATAAAAACAGGCTTTTTATGATATTTAATAATAGCTAATTTATAAAACCCTTACCTAATAACCAAGGTTTTAGAAATAAAAAAGGCCTCTTCGTGTTACGAAGAGGCCTTTTTTTAATTAATTATAATTAATTATTCTACAATTAATTTTTTAGTGCTTGTTGCATTACCAACTTTTACATTTACCATGTAAATACCTGTTGCTAATCCTTTAAGATCGATATTGATCTTGTTTTGTCCGGCTTGCGCCTGAACTTTAGTAACTTTTACTAATTGGCCAACCGCATTCATTACAGTTACATCAACAGTTGAATTATCTTTCATATCAATTGCTAATACCGCATTGTTTGATGCAGGGTTAGGATAGATAACACTGTTGCTTGCGCTGTTTTGAGAATTTTCCGCAAAACCTACACCAGTAGATGTTGAAGCTGCAAACGCATATGATAAAGTACCATTTTGATACCAGATAGTATTGTTGGTTAACTGGGCAAACGGGTTACTGTTTGTAACAACAATTGGAGTTTTGATATCCACAACAGTTCCTGTAACTACCGCAGCACCTGTAGTTGGAGACATATAATGCAATGTTGCGCGGCTGGCAACATTTGGATTATTTGTACCTGTACCTGCAGCAACTTTTGTTACGTTAAGTTCAGTAGGAGATACCTGGTACATATTGGTTCCAGAACCAATAGCCATACAACGTGTTTTGATGTTTGGTAAGCTGTTATATTTTCTTGAACCGTTAGTAAAGTTTGTATCTGATTCGCAGAAAGCAAAAGTAATGTACTGACCATCCGGAGTACGACCTAATTGAATACGAGAGTCTACATTGTCAGTTTTAACCGGCTCACCAGAACCTGTAGCATCCCAAGGATTATCGTTAAATCCGTTACCACCAGTTTGAGCACTTGGCGCTTCTGTTGGTAATGAATCAACTAATACAGCTTGCCATGCAGCAGTTCCATCACCAATAAAATCATATAAGTATGGACGCATTCCCGGAGTATGAGTCCAGTTATACTGCTCACCCGGATTAATTGAAACTGTAAAGCCTTGTGAAAATGATAATGAATCTAAATGGCTTGAAAAAGTACTAAAGAATGTAGCACCAATGTGTAATTTACCATTAGCATCAACTGTAGCATCAAAATCGTTAAAGAAAGGAATTGCAAGAGCGCTGTTAGTTGATACACCATTAACTGAAGCGATTACTGGAGCCATTGCCGGGCTGTTAAAATCAATTCCGGAAATTAATGACCAGCTGGTACCACTGTTTGTTGTTTTGTAAACAATTGGTTGGAAACCCAGGTTTGAATTGGTAGCACCAGATCTTGAACCGATAAAAATAACATATCCAATAGTTCCGGCTTCGTTCCAAACCATTTGTGGAGCTGTTAATACATTTTTAGATCCATCACTTTGAATAGTGGTTGCAGGAATTATTGAATCTGTTGACCACGTAAATGCACCGGCATTAAAAACGCCTTTAACGATAGCAGCACCTCTAACAGTTGATAAACCTGTTGGATCATCTTCAATTAAAGCTAACGAACGTACAACACCATCATCAGTAGAGCTAAAGCCCATACGTGACCAACCGTGCACGGCAACGCTAGGCGTAGCTGTAAATGGGAAATGCTGTTGCGCATTTGGAGCAGCATCCGGAGTTGAATTGAAAGCATTTAATTTTTTACTTGCGTACCAGTTACCGCTAAAGTTAGAACCTGCAACTGTAGGGCCGGCACCAACGATATAAGCATTTGCAATGTTTGTATTACCTACCGGGTTATAAATAGCACCTTGTGGGTAACGACCCCAATTAGTGCCATCTGCCCAAATACATGTACTATCCCAGGTAGTTCCCCAGTCTGTACTTATCTCTGCCTGAATAACGCCACTTAAAGCGCTTGCAGGAGGCGTTGGTGTTGGATTATACGTGGCGCTTCTTCTATGAACCATCGAAACAGCGTTAACATTATCATTATATTGTAACGGGCGTGATTGGCTTACCAACATACCGTAAATATTAGAGCAACCTCCAATTAATTTCCAGTTAATAGTTGATGGAGCTACTGCAGCCGATTTTTCATCAGATGAATTCGGATTTTCAACGGGGCCCATTGGTTGTTTTAAATTTGCTGGTGTAGCATCTGTTGGTTCAACTGCAAATTTCTTCGCAATTATCTCAGCAACATTAGTAAGGCCGGTTGGCTTTACATACTTACGACCATTTTGTGGATAAGCACTTATTGCTGCTAATAAGGCTGAACCAAGTAGTAGTTGTTTTTTCATGTTATTTGGTTTTAGATATTACTTTTTAAATAATTTATAGATGGCTAAAATAAGAAAATCATTAATTTAAACCAAATTTAAAGTGAGCAAATAGTTAAATTTAACACAGTAAAATATTTAGTAAACGTAAATGTAAATTATTTGATTTTTAATCACACTAGTGTGACAAAAATTCAAAAAAAAAGCTGCTAATAAATTAGCAGCTTTTTTGTTTAATTGACAAGCAATTATTTTCCTTTGTTAACTGAACCAGCTAGATCTGAACCAGCTTTAAATTTTACTACTTTTTTAGCAGCAATTTTAATTTCTTTACCAGTTTGAGGATTACGGCCAGTACGAGCAGCACGTTTAGCTACTGAAAAAGAACCGAAACCTACTAAACCAATACGATCACCTTTTTTTAAAGCTTTGTGAATCGCTTCGATTGTTGAATCTAAAGCACGACCTGCGTCAGCTTTTGTTAATTTTGAACCAGATGCAATTGCATCAATTAATTCTGCTTTGTTCATTTTTTTTGTTTTTAGGGTTAAACAATTAATTATTATGATACAAATTTATACGCTAAACCCTATTTGTCAAGTGTTTTACTAAAAAAAACGCTTGTTTTGTTGATAAATTGGTATTTTGTTAATAAGTAAGCTCTGAAACAGGCTTTAATAAAGGGTTTCTAGACTTTGAATTACATTTTTTCAATATTAACAGGGCTTAAAGAGCTACAAAGGCCTGCAATTTATATTATATAATAGTTTGATCAAATAAACTTTGCTCCCTCCCTAATAATAAAGCCTCTCAAAAATTCAGGAACAGACATTTTTTTCTTACCCTGTAATTGAATTTCTGTTACCTCTATCCATCCGTTTTCGCAATATACTTTTAAAAAATTTTTATTGTCGGTAAGCAGCGAACCGTTAGGTTGAAAAGAGTCACCTAATTCGTATTTTGAATTAAATATTTTTATGGTTTGCAAATTACCATCGCCGTTCTTAAAATGCGCATAGGCAGTGGGATACGGCGATAGGCCTTTTATAAGATTATTTATTTCTACTGCCGTTTTACTCCAGTCAATTAAACAATCTTCTTTAAAAATTTTTGGCGCGTGGCAAACCATGCTTTCCTCCTGCAACAAAAAATCAAGTTCGCTTCCATCATCAAAATTTTTATTTATTTGTTTTACTGTTCTTAAAATTAATTCGGCTCCCGCAACCATTAATTTATCATGCAGTTCGCCGGCAGTTGTACCAAAATCAATAGTTACTTTTTGCTGAAACAAAATGTTTCCGGTATCAATTTCATGTTTTAATTTAAAAGTTGTAACGCCACTTTCTTTTTCACCGTTAATAATAGCCCAGTTTATTGGCGCTGCTCCACGGTATTTTGGAAGTAAAGAAGCGTGTAAGTTATAAGTACCCATTTTTGGCATATTCCAAACAACTTCGGGCAGCATTCTAAAAGCAACAACAAATTGCAAATCTGCTTTAAGTTCTTTTAACTCAGTAATAAAATTTTCGTCTTTTAATTTTTCGGGTTGCAGTAATTTCAAATTTTTTTCGAGCGCATATTTTTTTACAGCTGATTGTTGAATTTGCTGACCCCTGCCGGCAGGCTTATCTGGCGCAGTTACTACGCCAACCACATTATAATTATTTTTAATTAATATATCAAGGCTCTCAACCGCAAATTCTGGTGTACCCATAAAAACAATACGCATGCTCATTTTACCGTGTATTTTATTGTTACAAAAGTAACAAACATTTGCATGCTTTTCTTTTGGCATTTAATATCACGGGGGTTATTCATAAAAAAAGGGCTTCGTAATACGAAGCCCTTTTTAGTTTGAAATAAAAAATTAATTATTCAATAACGATCTTTCTGCTTACTTTATTTCCTTCATTTTCGAAAGTAATAAAATAAATACCTTTTGATTGGCTTGACAAATCGATGTTTTTAGCACTTGTGAATTTACCTGATAAAATAACCGAACCTAAAATATTAGTTACAGAATAATTAATATTATCAGTTGTGATTGAATTAGCAATGCTAAACACACCGTTACTTGGATTAGGGAATACACTGATAGCGCTTAATACTTTTGAGCTCTCATTTAATCCTGTACAATCAGAAACAGTAATAACCTGAGTTGTAGAAGCTGTACCTGATGGGTTACCTGCATTTAATGTTAAAGTATAAGATCCTGTAGCAGTAAATGTTGCTTGTGGATTTGGTGCTGTAGCATTAGAGAATGGAGCTGTACCACCCGGATTTGAAGACCATGTATAAGTAAGCGGCGTGTAAGAAGATGTAGTAGCATTACTTAATTGAACAGTGCTGCCTGTACAAGTTGTAGCCGCCACTGTAAATGCTACCGCAGGAGAGCAAGGCGCAACAGTAACTGTTTGAACAGCACTATTTGTACCTGAAGCATTTGTAGCAGTTAAGTTAATAGTATAAACACCTGCGCCGGCAAATGTAAATGAAGGAGTTGCTCCTGTAGCGTTAGAAATAGTAACGCTTGAAGTTGGGTTGGTTGACCAGCTGTAAGTTGGTGCCGGAGTACCTGCACTTGTATTTGAAACAGTGTAAGTTATTTTTGTACATGCTGTAGAATTACCACTAAATGCTGCTGTAGGAGCAGTACATGCCTGAACAACAACAACCTGAGTAGCAGAACTTGTACCGGTAGCATTAGATGCTAATAAAGTAAGTGTATATGTACCCGCAGTTGAAAATGCAACTGTTGGGCTGGCAGCCGAAGTACTTGAGAATACTGCCGCAGGAGAAGAACTCCATGTAAATGTTGGAGCAGGGCTTCCTGTAGATGAATTATTTATTACCGCAGTAGCAGCAGGAGTAGCCAAACATAATGTTGGAGGAACGTTAAACGCTGCAGTTGGGGCTACAGGTGTAACAATTGCCGGACCAGAATATTTATAGATACCACCAATACCAACTGTAGTAGGATCGCTGAAACCACCAGCCCAGCCGGTTGTAGGGTTTACGAAATCAACAGTTAAATATTGAATACCTACCGAACCCCAATCAGTCCATGTTGCACCACCGTTAGTTGAATAAGAGATGATCTGGTTAGATGTACCGGCACCGCATGAAGCAAATTGAGATGTACCAGGGATTGCACCCATATTATTTAAACCCAAATTTGGATCAAGAGTAGGAATCATAGTCCAGTTAGCACCACCATCAGTAGTTGTATAAGTTGCAAGACTTTGTGACGCGTCAAATAACCAGCAGTAACCATTGTTAGGAGTTGTAAATGCAATTTCATTTATACCAACCGAGTTAGGATCCAATGTACTTACATTCCACGTTAAACCTGCATCTGTAGAACGAAAAATACGACCCTCGTTAGTACCAAACCAGATATTGCTTGAACCTAATTTTGTATAAACTCCTGTTAAACCAAACTCGTTAGCCGATGAAGGATTAGGAATGTTAGCTCCCGGTACTAAAGACCATGTGTTACCACCATCAATAGTTCTCCAGATCTCATACTCATTATTTGTTCCCGGATTTGGATCACCCATTGTTATACCAATTTGCGGAGTAACAAATGTTACGATATTACAAAATGACGCCGCGTTTGTGTACATTGAAGCGGTAGTCATATTTTGCCATGTTACACCACCATTAGTGGTTCTGTGAATGGCGCCTTTGTTTTGACCAGCTTTTAAATAAGCGGCCACCCAAGCGGTATTAGCGTCAACACCTTCAAAACTTGCTATCTTAAATGAGTTTGTATCACCAATAGCTGGTGTAGTGGCACTTTGGTAAATAATACCTGATGTATAAGTTGATCCACCATTAATAGTTCTTGTAAAGTAACTATAATTTCTTCCTACGTTACCTGTAGTTCCATCGTAACCGGTTGCCCATAATACGTTTGCGTCAACAGCGCTCATTAATCTTACGCCCATAGAAACCTTAGGCCAATTGGCATTTTGTGTAGTTGCCCAACTGGCACTAGCCTGACCAACCGCAGAACTCACTGCAAGAGCTCCGAAAATTGAAAGTAATGTTTTTTTCATGTTTTAATTTTTTATTTAAGCATTAAAGATAGGTAAAAAATTTAAAGTATTTTAATAAAAATTTGGTTTTAACACTTAAGCAAAAATCATACCTTTACTGCAAATTTTCAGATGATTTCTACAGATTTAGTTATAATTGGGGCCGGACCAGTGGGTTTATTTGCCATTTTTGAAGCAGGTTTGTTAAAAATGCGCTGCCATTTAGTAGATTATTTGCCGCAGATTGGCGGCCAGTTATCTGAGATCTATCCAAAAAAACCAATTTACGATATACCGGGTTTTCCTTCTGTTCTTGCCCAGGAGTTAGTAGATAATTTAATGAAGCAGGCCGAACCTTTTAAACCAAGTTTTACTTTAGGAGAGCGCATAGAGTCTTTAGAAAAACGTGATGAAAGAGATTTTATTCTTACAACTAACATGGGCACACAAATACATGCTAAAGTAGTTGTAATTGCTGCAGGCCTTGGTTGCTTTGAGCCACGTAAACCTGAAATTGCCGGACTTGAAAAATTCGAGAACGGTAAAGGAGTTAATTACATGATCCTTGACCCTGAAAAATACCGTAACCAAAAAATGGTTATTGCAGGGGGTGGTGATAGCGCTTTAGATTGGGCCATTTTTTTAGCGGATGTTTGCAGCGAATTAACTTTGGTACACCGCAGTGAAAGCTTTAGAGGCGCGCCGGACAGCGTTAATAAAGTAATGAGATTGGCCGAAACAGGAAAGATAAAATTATTATTGAATACAAATATTTTATCTGTTACAGGTGATGATAAATTAAATTCGGTTGAATTGATCAACGCTAAAACACAGGAAAAAAACACCATTATTACTGATCATTTAATTCCTCTATTCGGGCTGAGCCCTAAGCTTGGGCCAATTGAAAACTGGGGCTTAAACCTTGACAAAAATGCTATTGAAGTAAATACAGATGATTACAGTACTAACGTTTCGGGCATTTACGCAATTGGTGATATTAATACCTACAAAAATAAATTAAAACTAATCTTGTGTGGCTTTCACGAAGCTTCTTTAATGAGCCACAGCGCCTATAAATACATTAACCCGGGTATTAAATATACCATGAAGTATACAACAGTGCAAGGTGTTCATGAGTTTTAATAGGACGCTGATAAAACAGATAGTTATGTTTTTTACAGATGAAAAATCATAATTGATCATATCAATCGGCGTCACTGCGTTCAATCAAATTTAAAAGAAGAAATGTTTTTTTGCTTGCACACCTTTGCTCCAAATCTTTCTTTCCAATAACATCCTAAATATTCCTGCTCAGTTTGGCCGGGCGTTGGAATTAAAATCATTTCTTTTTTATCGAGAAGATAGAGATCCATTAAAGTACTGTAACCGCTGCGGCAAATTATACTTTTACTTTGCGATATTATTTCGGATAATTTTCCTACATCTGGCGAAATAAATACTTCAACATTTTTAATTTGCCGGTCACATTTATTTGTAACCATTGCAAATTTTAACTGAGGATATTCTTTTGCTTTTAAGATCAGTTTTTCTCTTAAAACAGAATGCTGCGGCTCAGGTCCCGATAACAAAAAAAGATGATCGTATCTTATTTGAAGAGAAATTATTTTTTTTAACCGTGTTTGCGGACCAATATATTTTATCTGTGGATGAAAATGTTTACCATGTGAAAGTTCTGCACTTAAACTTTCTTTTTCACTTTCAAGGTCAGGTATCCACACCTCATCAAAATTTAAAATATAATTTTTATTAATGCCTTGCGCAATTCCCTTTGCAAATGGTGTTTTTAAAAAAACCTGGTGCGTGATAAATATAGAATGAATGTTTTTTGAATACATGCCAAACCTGTTATCGCTTATTACCACATTAATTTTATGCTTTAAAGTTATTTCCTGTAATACTGCATTTTCTTGTTTTATGATTGTAGAAATGCCCGGCCAATCAAAAAAAAGCTTTAACCATAGAGGTAATATTTTGGAATATTTTACATTATAGGCAGGAATTTTCACCTGCTCTATTTCAGGAAACTCTTCATCAAACACTTTTTTTGTAAGTGCTGTAACGCCAATAATTATTTTATTTTCTTGTTTAAGTTGCTTAATTACAGGCACACAGCGGGTTGCATGACCAAGGCCCCAATCTAAAGGTGCAATAAATATGGTTTTACCGGAGATCAAAATGTTAATCTAAGATAAGAAATGATTTTGATAGAAAGACCAAACCACTAATTACACCAATTTCACTAAACATTATTTTATATACAGAATTTGTGAAAATAAAATTCCTCAGAATTTAAATTCTGAGAAATAATTAATTACACTAATCCATGATTAAAATAATCCTACTAAACAAATTGGTATAATTAGTGAAATTCGTGGCTATTGGCAATCATCGTTTCAAATTCTTCTCGTACATTTTGATCCAATCATCAGGCGTCATTTTACCTGCCAGTTCTCCAATTAATTTAAAAGGTATCTGTTCGGGTTTTTTAAACCGCAAACAACTCTTTCCCATATCTAGTTTACCCTTTGCGTGTTTTGGATATTCATCGGTAAACCATTTTAATAGTTTAGGATCGGCATAAATACCCATGTGGTAAACGGCAATAAAATTCTTCTGCGACGCAATACTCATAAAAGGCAATGGTACTTTAGGATCGCAATGATACCCGTCAGGATATTTGGAATGCGGCACAACGTATCCCATCATGCCGTAACCCATACCTTCCTTAAAACCTTTTGGCAGATTTTTTAAAATCACTTTCCGTAATTCAGTCATTGCTGCTTTCCTGTCTTCAGGAAGCTCTTCCAAATATTGATCTACGGTTAGCGCTTTTGACTGCATGCATTCAAAATTTAATTAAGCGTCTATTTTAGCGTACTTAGAGTTTTTCTCAATAAAATCTCTGCGTGGTGGCACCTCATCACCCATTAACATACTAAACACGCGATCTGCTTCTGCGGCGCTATCAATAGTTACCTGGCGCAAGGTACGGCTTGCAGGATCTAGGGTTGTTTCCCATAATTGAATCGCATTCATCTCACCTAAACCTTTGTAACGTTGTACGTGTACACTATCAGTTTTCTCACCGCCAAATTCTTTTATTTTCGCATCACGCTCTGCTTCGTTCCAGCAATACGCTTGGTCTTTTCCTTTTTTAACCAAATATAAAGGAGGAGATGCAATGTAAACATGTCCTTTTTCTACCAGCTCTTTCATGTGGCGGAAGAAGAAAGTTAAGATCAATGTGGTAATATGCGAACCGTCTACATCGGCATCACACATAATAACAATTTTATGGTAACGTAACTTATCAATATTCAACGCACGGTCGTCCTCTTTGGTTCCGCGAAAAACACCTAATGCCGTAAAAATATTTTTGATCTCTTCGTTCTCGTAAATTTTATATTCTAATGCTTTTTCTACATTTAAAATTTTTCCGCGTAACGGTAAAATAGCTTGAAAATCGCGGTTACGGCCTTGTTTAGCAGTTCCGCCGGCCGAGTCGCCCTCAACTAAAAATAATTCACAAGCATACGGATCGCCACTTGCACAATCCGCTAACTTGCCCGGTAAGCCCGAACCCGTCATAACACTTTTACGTTGCACCATCTCGCGTGCCTTACGGGCAGCATGACGCGCCGTTGCAGCTAAAATAACTTTATCTACAATGGTACGTGCTTGTTTTGGATGTTCTTCTAAATAATTATTTAATGCCTCGCTTATTGCTTGATCAACCGCGCCTATTGCTTCATTATTTCCCAATTTACCTTTTGTTTGACCTTCAAATTGAGGCTCGGCAACTTTAACAGAAATTACCGCTGTTAAGCCTTCGCGAAAATCATCACCACTAATTTCGAATTTTACTTTTTGTAATAATCCGTTCTTTTCTGCATAAGATTTTAAAGTACGTGTTAAACCCCTTCTAAAACCGGCAAGATGTGTTCCGCCTTCATGTGTATTAATATTATTTACGTAACTCTGAATATTTTCGCTGTAAGAATTATTGTACATCATGGCAACCTCAACAGGAATAGCTCCTTTGTCGTTTTCCATGTAAATAGGTTCTTCAATTATTTTTTCTTTTGCATCATCCAGGTACATTACAAATTCGCGCAAACCACCCTCACTGTAAAAAGTTTCAGACAAAAACTCACCGTTTTCGTCTTTATGGCGCTCATCAGATAATGTAATGCTGATACCTTTATTTAAAAAAGATAATTCACGCATACGGTTAGCCAATGTTGTATAATTGTATTCGTGAACTGTAAAGATGCTTAGATCCGGAGAAAATGTCTGAATGGTTCCACGATAGGTTGTATCACCAATTTCTTTAGCCGAATACAATGGTTTTCCTTCGCTGAATTCTTGTTTAGTGATCTTTCCATCACGGTGTACTTCTGTTATCATAAGTGATGAAAGCGCATTTACACAACTTACGCCTACACCATGCAAACCACCGGATACTTTGTAGGTGTCTTTATCAAACTTACCGCCCGCATGTAAAACTGTCATTACAACCTCTAAGGCGCTTATTCCTAATTTTGGATGAATGCCCGTTGGAATACCACGCCCATCATCTTTAACACGAATAGAATTATTTTCTAAAATAGTAACTGTAATATTTTTACAATGTCCGGCCAAAGCTTCATCAATAGAATTGTCAACCACCTCATAAACCAAATGATGCAGACCTTTAAAACCTGTATCACCGATATACATCGACGGACGTTTTCTAACTGCTTCTAAACCCTCTAAAACCTGTATATTATCGGCTCCGTAATTCCCTTTTTCTGTTGTAACTTCTGACATAAATATCTTTCTGGATTAATTTTAATTATCCTTTAAATATACTGAAAAAATGCGGATTTCAGGGCTGTAAAATGTCTAAATGTTACTAACAAGATGTTAAAAAATATTGTGAAAAATTAAGCTACTTTTACACACAATTTTTACACTATGATCTGGCACATTATTCGATATTGGATAAGTTTTGTTATACCGGTTTTTTATAAAAGAATCCAGGGCAGGAATATTAAAAATATTCAGGGCAAAAATCCTGTTATAATTGCCATGAATCATCCTAATGCATTTACCGACCCCATTTTAATTACACATTTAAGCTATCCTATTAAGGTAAGATACCTTGCCCGCGGCGACGCTTTTAAACCGGGTTTTGCTGCCTGGTTCTTAGGCCGGCTGGGCATTGTACCCATTTTTAGAATACAGGATGGCGGACGCGAAGGACTGAAGAAAAATGATGACGCTTACCGAATGGTAAACAGGCTTTTAAAGAAAAATTGTAAAATAATTGTTTTTGCCGAAGGATTATGTGTTCAGGAAAGACGCTTAAGACCCCTTAAAAAAGGCGTTAGCCGCATGATTTTTGGCGCATATGAGTATTTGGGTGATAATAACAAATTAACCGTTGTACCGGTCGGAATTAACTATAGCAAAGCCGATAAATTCAGAAGTAACGTTTTTTATAACGCTGGAGACCCTATTCCGGTTAAAGATTATATTGCTGATTTTAAAGAAAATCCGGCCAAAGCCAATAATAATTTTTTGCAGTTGCTGGCCCCAAAAATGAAAGACCTGATCACCCATATTAATGATCCTGCAAATGACGAAACAGTGTTGCAGGTTGAAACGATATTAAAAAAAGACATACTTAAAGAACGAAAACTTACTTTCAGAGATCTTCATAACGATTTTATTGTGTTAAAAGAACTAACTGAAAAAGTTAATAATGTTGCCGAAAAACAACCTGAATTACTGAACGAATTTAAAGACAAAGCAAAAATTTATTTTGATACGCTCAAAAAAAACAATTTAAGAGACTGGCTTTTTAGTCCGCGCCAAAAATATAAGCATAGTGCATTTCATTTATTCATAAGAACTTTTTTATTTGTTATTGGCCTTCCGGCATTTATTGTTGCTTTGGTTGGCAATTATATCCCTTATAAATTAACCGAAAAAATAACCGTTAAAATTGTTAAGCATAAAGAATTCTATTCATCCTTTGCTATTGCATTGGGTATGATCTTTTTTATGATCAATTATGTTTTATGGTTTACCATTACCTATTCGTTTTCT
Source organism: Bacteroidia bacterium (assembly GCA_016787705.1). Classification (GTDB taxonomy): domain Bacteria; phylum Bacteroidota; class Bacteroidia; order B-17B0; family Aurantibacillaceae; genus Aurantibacillus. Next base: position 50,668 of record JAEUTP010000002.1, read on the forward strand.
GAAAGTGTAATAACACCCATACTTTTAGTTTCAACCATTCTTGCCTGTTCGTGGATAGGATTATATTATTACCCGTTCACAAAAAAAACCATGGGCATTTACAGGATCATAAAAAACAAAGCATTATACAACGATCTTTTTGAAAAACGCAAAGAATTAGTATCTTTAATTAACAAATTTTAAGGCTGGCAAAGCTGTTTCTTTGGCACGCCATTTGGAATATAACCTGTATGAATTACATTAAACATATTTCGGTTAAGGCTTTTGCAGCGGCAGGCTTAATTGCTTTGTTTTCTGCAGGAAATAAAATAGATAAAGCGTCTGCTATTTCTGAGATGCTGCCATTACAAAATACGGTTGATCCATTACCTGTTACCGTTAATAAAGCATTTAAACAAGGCGAGGTATTAACTTACCGTATGCATTATGGTATGTTAAATGCAGGTGTTGCTGTGTTGGAAGTTAAGCCCGACCTTATAGAAGTAAGTGGTAGAAAAGTATATCACATTGTTGGTAGTGGCTATACCATTGGCAGTACCGATTGGTTTTTTAAGGTGCGCGACAGGTATGAAACCTATATGGATAAAGATGCGATGTTGCCATGGTTGTTTGTGAGGAGGGTAGATGAAGGCGGATATAAATTCAGCCAGGATTATGCGTTTAACCATTACACTAAAAAAGTAGATATTGGCAACAACGAAAAATTTGATATTCCGGCGGGTATACAGGATATGGTAAGTGCATTCTATTCTGCACGTAATATGGATTTGAGTAATGCAAAACCCGGCGATCTTTTTAGTATTACCTGTTTTGTGGATAAGGAAATTTGGCCTCTTAAAATTAAATTTATTGGTAAAGAAACCATTGATACAGATATTGGTAAATTCCGCTGTCTAAAATTCCGTCCTATTGTACAAAAAGGCCGTGTGTTTAAAAAAGAAGAAGATCTGAATGTATGGATAAGCGATGACGATAACCATTTACCAATGCGCGTTAAAGCAGATGTGTTGATAGGAAGCATAAAAATGGATATTACCAGTGCTAAGAATTTGGCCAATCCAATGGCTAAAGTAGATTAAAATACAAGCCACAGACTTCGCAGATTACACGATTGATGCTTGTGCAGCAATTGTTTAATTGAATAAAAAATCTGTGAAAATTTGTGTAATCAGTGGCAAAAAAAATTAAAGTTTCACCCCTATCACCATCATGTCATCAGTTTGCGGCACTTCGCCTTTCCAGCGTGTAATGCGTTGATGAAGCAGATCTTTTTGCTCTGCCATGGTTAATACAGAACCTTCGCTTAATATTTCTTTAAAACGTTTTGATGATAATTTTTTGTGTTTAGGTCCGCCAAACTGATCTTTAACACCATCGCTATATAAATAAAAGAATCTGCCGGCAGAGTTTGAGACTGTAACCGTTGAAAATTCATTGTTCTCCGCCGATCCTATAGAGCCTCGTTTTGATTTCAATTCAACTAAAGTATCTTTTTCAACATAAACCGCATCATTATTAGCAGCCGAGAAATAAACATTTTTATTTACAAGATTTATGGTAATGATACTTGCATCCATACCATCACGCGTATAATCTTCTTTCAAATTTAATTGCTTAAAAAATAAATGATTTAAGCGCGTTAATATCTCGCCAGGTAAATACAAACCTTCTTCGTGTACAATTTTACTTAAGATAGATGTGCCAACAACACTTAACATGGCTCCCGGAACGCCATGCCCTGTGCAGTCTCCAACAAACACAATCAACATATCCTTATGTCTTCCTATCCAGTAAAAGTCACCACTTAATTTATCTTTTGGCTTATTATAAATAAAACTGTTTGGTAAAGAACTCATTAAAACATCTTCACCAACAAACAATGCTTTTTGAATACGGCGCGCATAATTTATACTATCCAGTAATTCTAAACGTTGGGCCTGTATCTCGGCGGTTCTTTCTTTAATGATCTTTTCCAATAAGATCTGTTTTTTTCTATCAATACGGATGCGTAAATAAATGGCTAAAATAATGCCGAAAAAAATAATAGTGATGACTAAAAACTGAAACCATTTTGCCTTATAAAAGGGAGGTACAATAACTATTTTTAAACTAATGGGCTCGCCACTCCAGTTTTGATCGGCATTAGCGCCTTTTAATTCAAAGGTATAGATGCCCGGCGCTAAAGCGTTAAAAGTTACCGAGTGCTCATTATACAGTGTTTGCCATTCTTTTTCAATTGGTAACAAACGGTATTTAAACGAATTTTTTTCGGGTAAATTAAAATCCAATAATGTAAAATTAATTTTAAAAGAGTTTTGCTTTTCGGTAAGTGAAATCTCTACTCCGTTTGAAAAAGAATTGATACTAAACGGCTCGCTTATACCCTGTATGGATGTAACTTCTACCTTTGGCATATTAAAATGCGAGGCCTGGTAATCGGGATTGAACATTATTAAACCTTCCTGTGAACCAATAAACAAATAACCATCCAATATATCTAAACGATGAATGATCTCTGTTGGCAAACCATCTTCAATGGTTACTTCAGAGGTTTCGTTGGTGCGGAAGTTATGTTTTAATAAACCGGTTGGGCTCGCCATCCAAACAATATCTTTATACACTAAAAGATCAGAGATCTCCGGGAAAAAGTCAGATTTACCTTTAAAAACAGTTTCAAATCTTCTTGAGTCGGGAAATAATTTTACGAGGCCCATGTATTGAGATGATAATAAAATAGTACTATCATTTAAAACCACCGATGAATTTATATTACCTACATCGGGCAAACGCAGATCATCCATATCTAACGTGGAAGGATCTATTCTTAAAGCGCCATTAATGTGTGTAAAATAAACCTTGCCTTTAAAAATAAAACTGGATACAAATGATTGCGAGATGCCGGCCGGCTCTTTTATAAAATTAAATGTTTCGGTTGTTTTATTAAAAATAATAATCTCACCAATACCACCAATAAATAAAATATCTGGGTTGAAAGGATCTTTTTCAATGCGATAAGCATAGTGCTCTTGTGTTTTAAAGTAGTTTTTTACAATTACTTTTTCATCAACAAAAGATATCTTGTTTAAATTATTCCCTCCTGCGGCATAAATATCTCCTTTTTCATCTTCGTAAAAATGATTCACAAAACGTTCATCATTTTTATTGGTAGCATTAGGTCCATAATTTTGCGAGCGTTTTGTAATACGGTTATAGATCGAGAATCCTTCACCATCTATACCTGCTAAAATAATATTGTTATTATTTTCACTTGCCAATACAGCCGATACACGATTACTTAAAAAAGAGTTTTCGGTATTTTGTGAATTTCGTTTTACTACCTCAACACTTGGGCGGCTGCTTGTTAACTTCTGTAAACCAACATCGGTACCTACCCACAAAATATCGTTATCATCTTTGCATATACTCCAGCATTTATTGCTCATTAATGATTTTGAATTTTCAGGATCTACTTTATAAACTTTAAACTCTTTTTTATCAATATCAAAAGAGGTTAAGCCAAAACTCCAGTAACATTGCCAAATAAGGTTATCTTTTGTGTGGTAATAAGAAATGTTTGAATAAAAACCTTCAGGCGCTTTGTAATAATTTTGAGAATAACTGGCCGGATTGATACTTACTAAGCCGTCATCTACAGCCACCCATATATTTCCTAAATAATCTTCAGAAATACCAATGTACTCTGAATTAATTCCCTGCAAGATCTTTACCTCCTCAATTTTTTTTGCGCTCTCGCTATATTTAAAAACTGCTGTAACAGGATGGTCATTCTCTAATTTTTTTACACCTGCCCATAAATTTCCTACCCTGTCGTAGCACATACTTTGCACAACATAACCCTCAAATAAATTTTGCTTGCCGTTAAAAAAAGGTTCAATTATGTTTTTTGATGCATTGTAACGAAATACACCATCACTTGTACCAACAATTTTTTGCCCCAGATTATTTTCTTTAATGCATTGAATGTTGTAACGTTTGGGATAGTTCTTGCAGGCTGTATCTATCTTTACCCTCTTAAATGAATTGGTATTGTAATTAAATAGATTTAAACCATAACGTGTGCCTATCATTATCTGGTTGGCATCATACTGTAATATGGCGCTTACCGTTGGATAACCAATGGTAGTTGTATCATTTTTATCGCTGCGGTAATTAATAAAACTATAACCATCATAACGGTTAAGCCCGGCTGTAGTACCTACCCATAAATAGCCTTTTTGATCCTGGAAAATACAGCTGATAAGCGCGTTGGTAAGACCTTTTGATTTTACTTTATCAAAAACAACGTTTTGTGCAACCTGGGCCCGGTTTATATAAAACAGAAATAAAAAAAAACCAATAAGAATTTTCTGTTTTAAAAACATGTTACATTTTAAACTCGGGTATCAAATATAACTATTTTATACTCTTTTACTTTAGTAAATTCGTTAAAATGGCACCAAATCGATAAACGTCTTCAAACGAGTTATAAAGGGGTACAGGGGCACAACGAATAACGTTTGGCTCACGCCAATCGGGTATAACTCCACTCTCAATTAATTGATTATATAACGGTTTTCCGTAACCATTTGCTACTATCGATAACTGGCAACCGCGGTTCTCTTTTGGGGTTATTATTTGTAGGCAATTGTTCTTTTTTTTGTTTACTTCTTCTATAATAAACTCAAGATACGCGGTTAATTTTTTGCTTTTTTCGATCAGCGCATCCATTCCTATTTCATCAAAAATATCAAGACTGGCGCGGCAGGCAGCCATACTTAAAACGGGGGCATTACTCATTTGCCAGCGCTCTGCGGTTTCCATAGGCACAAATTTTTTATCCATTAAAAAACGTGTTTTTTTATCGTGCCCCCACCAGCCGGCAAACTGAGGCAGGTCGGTATTTTTTAAATGACGTTCATGCACAAAAGCACCGGCAACAGAACCCGGACCACTGTTTAAATATTTATAACTGCACCAGGCGGCAAAATCAACACCCCAGTTATGCAATTCTAATTTTAAATTTCCGGCAGCGTGTGCCAGATCAAAGCCAACAATAGCGCCCGCTTTATGGCCTGCTTCGGTAATGGCTTTCATATCAAATACCTGGCCGGAAAAATAATTTACACCGCCAATCATTACCAATGCTAATGAATCTTTATTTTTTTCTATAGCAGTATAAATATCTTCATGACGAATGTGGTATTCTCCTTGGCGCGGTTCAATTTCTATCATAGCCTCTTCAGGTGTATAACCATGAAATTTTAATTGCGATTGCAGGGCATACTGATCACTTGGAAAAGCTTTTGCCTCACACAAAATTTTAAAACGTGTTTTTGTAGGGCGATAAAATGATACCATTAGCAAATGAATATTTACTGTTAACTGGTTCATCATTACAGTCTCTTCAGGCAATGCCCCAACCAGTTTTGCCATTTTATCGGTAAGCAATTCGTGATAAGACAGCCATGGATTCTTTGCTAAAAAATGTCCTTCAACACCAAATTTTGCCCAATCGTTTAACTCCTGTTGCAAATAACTTTGAGTGGTTTTTGGTTGTAGGCCTAAGGAGTTGCCTGTAAAATAAACTACGTCTTTATCATTGTGTTGAGGAAAGAAAAACTTTTCACGATACAATCTTAATGTATCTTCTTTGTCCTGTTGTTGTGCAAATGCTAATGAATTTTCAAAAACAATTGTGCTTTTTGTTGCTTCCATGGCTGTGTTTATAAGGATTTAAAAGTATTAATAAAGCAACGATATTCAAAATGTAAAAGGGAAGATGTAAGATGAAAAATGGACTTAACTTATACCACTTTTCCATTGTTCCTCTTACATCTTAGTATTAGTGTTTAATTGTTTCCCACTTTGATTTAAAAGTATAGGTAAGCGATGTGGCACGCTGCTTGGCAAGCTCGGCAATTTCACCATTAAATAAAATATCAACGGTCTTTATCCATATTCCTAACCAAACATCAAACATATGCGCTTTAATGGGCAGATTAATATGTTTATCAAATACGTTTGTTTTATAGCCTTCTTCATCCAGCAAAACCAAACTCCAAAAAGAAACAATGTGTGGTATGTGCGCCGGAAAATCAATACCTGCAAACACCGGTTTTATTTCTTCGATCTCTAATAACTTCGAATAAAATTCATTTATTAAAAGTGTAATATCTTCCCTGCTTTTAATGTCGTTCATGTAGCAAATTTACTATTTAACCACAAAGTGCACAAAGAATACAATAAGCTCACTTATTTTAAACCGCATAGATACATAGTTTAATTTTAAAGAAATAAAAAAGTAATGATAGAGAACCTGCGGTTTACATAGATAAAAATCTTTCTAAAATGTTAGACTCCCTTCTCCTTTGGAGAAGGGTTGGGGATGAGGCTTTACCTCAACTCCGGCTCCGCCTCTTCTTGTGTAACGGTTGGCAGGCTTACGGGTGTTGCAATTGATTCTAATACCTCAGCTGTATTTTTCTTACGGCGTTTTTTCTTGGTAGGATCAAACGTATAAGTGGTTGCTGTTTTGGCAGTTTGCGCATCTAGAGCTGTGGTGTTTGTTGTTACCAGATTTGTTGCGTTGGTATTGCTTTGAATGGCAGGCAGTGTTTTGGCAATTAGTGCATTGCCTGTATTGGCATTTGGTAGTGCGGCAATAGTATTGGTATTAACAGGCGTTTCTTTTACAATAATGGGTTCTTCTTTTTTTACAGGTACAACCACTGCTTTTTTAGGTTCGGGCTTTGGTTGCTCAACAACAGCTTCCATTTTGGCTTTCATTGCAGCCACATCGGAATTAGTTGTTTTTGTATTTTTAATATTAATGAAGTTGAATAATAAGAAAGAAAATAAAATAATAATGCCACCAAATACAACAGGTAAAATAACGGTACGGTTTAATGCAAAATTAAAGTTGGGTAATAGCTGCGCTTTATTTACACTTTGAAATTGTTTGGCATACTCTTCGTAATTAAGCCATGCTTCCTCTTTATAAGTAAGCTCCAGTTCTTTTAACTGGTTACGCATGTTGCGTTCTTCTATTTCGTAATTAAAGTGGCTGCTCATTTTTCATGGTTTTATAACACTTCTCTACATTTTTTTGCAGGTTATAGCGGGCTTTTTCAAGGCTGCTTTTAACCGTTTGTAAGCTGGCTTCAATAATGTTAGCGGTTTCTTCTAATGAATAACCGTCAATCACATGCAAGTTAAGAACCAATCGTTGCGATGGAACTAATTGCTGAAGTGATTTTATTAAAACATCATTGTCAATAGCGTTAAAATCTATGAATTCGTTGCTTTCAAACAGATCATAATTTTTATTGGCCGAACCCGAAGCGTAAACCGTGCTGGCCACATAATACTCACTGCTAATACCTTTTATAAAGGCTGTGCAGGATCTTATGAATTCAGGTTCAAAAGTGGTATCTATATCTACCGTATGAGCATTACGGTTTTGCTGTAGTTTTTGTATAAAAGCATTAAACCCAAAATTAATGGCATCTGTGGCTTGTGTTTGATTTTTGCAGTAACGAAGGGCTATTGCCGCCATTTTACCATAGTACTTTTCAAAGACCTCCTTAATGGCCATTCTATCATTTTTAGTGATGGAAACTATGATTTCTTTGTTGTACATGTTGGGGTTTTGCTCTTTTTACGAAATTTACTAATAAAAGTTACATGTTGTGTTATATTTCCTATAAAAAATCACTGTTTTTTGGTCTTGTAGCTCAATCACCGTAACGTTTTTAGGTTTTTAAACGTATAAAAATGCTTGTTCTGCTTAAAAATAGTTTCCACCCAAACAAATAATTTTTTCGATTTTTTTGCGTTTTTATTACCGTACTGTAAATCAACCAAATTGAGGGTTGTCAACATTTTCCACGGATATTCACTTGTTAAAAACTAGGGCTTCCTGTTAATTCATTTTCTTTTCTTCCGGACTTTTTTTTGATGATGTTTGTAACACGAGAATTTTAAGAAAACTCATTAATATATAAACCCTATAATTGAAGTATTTGTTATGACCGAACCCATTTTAGTCGAGAATAAAGATAGATTCGTACTTTTTCCTATTAAGTACAAAGATATCTGGGAATTTTACAAAAAATCCGAAGCCAGCTTTTGGACGGCAGAGGAAATTGACCTCTCTTCTGATACATCGGACTGGAATAACAAATTAAACGATAACGAAAGACATTTCATTAAGCATGTTCTTGCTTTTTTTGCCGCCAGTGATGGGATTGTTAACGAAAATCTGGCCATTAACTTCCTTAATGAGGTACAGTACCCTGAAGCCCGTTGCTTTTACGGGTTTCAGATCATGATGGAGAACATCCATTCAGAAACCTACTCTTTATTAATAGATACCTATATTAAAGACCCGGTTGAAAAAGACAAATTATTACACGCAGTAGATACCGTGCCTTGCGTTGGCGAAAAAGCCGAGTGGGCATTACGCTGGATAAACAATGGCTCTTTTGCCGAGCGTTTAATTGCCTTTGCTGCTGTTGAAGGTATTTTCTTCTCAGGCTCATTCTGCTCTATCTTTTGGTTAAAAAAACGTGGCTTAATGCCAGGCTTAACCTTTAGTAATGAGTTAATTAGCCGCGACGAAGGCTTACATTGCGATTTTGCCTGTATGATCTACACGCATCACGTAAAAAACCAATTACCAAAAGAACAGGTAACCAAGATCATCACCGATGCCGTTTCTATTGAAAAGAAATTTGTGGTAGACGCTATTCCTGTAAAACTAATAGGCATGAATGCTGACTTAATGTGTCAATACATTGAGTTTTGTGCCGATCGTTTATTAGTGTCTTTAGGCTGTTCTAAATTCTATAACGCATCAAATCCGTTTGATTTTATGGAGATGATCTCGTTACAGGGTAAAACCAACTTCTTTGAAAAACGCGTGGCCGAATATCAAAAAGCCGGCGTTATGAATAATAAGGAGGAGAACAACCACTTTAAGCTGGACGAGGACTTCTAGTTTAACATTAATAAGGTAAAATATCCAATTAAACCGTAGTAACTTTACAATAGTCGGAATAAACATTCCGGATGGGGATTTTAGCCTCAAAAACTAAAAAAAGCACAGGTTTAATTAGAAAAATTAACAAACTAACAATTTGTAAACAAATTAAAAATAAAGGCAGCGAATAAACAAAGTGCTGTTAATAGAATAGAAAAAATAAAAAAATTAAAGGAAAATTTAGGGCGTAACTTGTTATAACCAAAAACACAAAAAATGCAAAATAATAATCATACATATAAAATCTCCCGTTCTCAGAGTGTGTATGCTTGTGAAATTGTACTTCGTTCTAATTTTCTTAATACTCAAAAAACTAATAAAAAACCTGGCGTATGTTTGTAATTAAAAGAGATGGCACACGCGAGTCGGTAAAGTTCGACAAGATCACCGCTCGCATTCAAAAATTAAGCTACGGCTTAGAACCTTCACATGTTGATCCGATACTTGTGGCTAAAAAAGTAATTGATGGTGTGTACGATGGCGTTACCACTATTGAATTGGATAATTTAGCGGCAGAAACGGCTGCGGGCCTAACATCCCGTCACCCCGATTATGCACAGTTAGCATCGCGTATTGCAGTTAGCAACCTGCATAAGAATACGATAAAATCGTTTTCTAAAACAGCAGAGGCTTTACATAAGTACATCGATCCTAAAACAGGTTTAAAAGCATCTTTAATTGCCGATGATGTTTATGAAATTATCATGAACAACGCGCATACTTTAGATTCGTCTATTATATACGACCGTGATTTTGGTTACGATTATTTTGGTTTTAAAACATTAGAACGTTCGTACTTATTAAAAATGAACGGCATGGTTGCAGAGCGCCCGCAACATATGATCATGCGTGTTGCAGTTGGTATCCATAAAAACGATATCGAGTCGGCAATCCGTACTTACAACTTAATGAGCGAGCGTTGGTTTACACACGCCACACCAACCTTATTTAACGCGGGTACGCCAAAACCGCAAATGAGCTCATGCTTTTTATTACAGGTTAAAGATGATAGTATTGATGGTATTTACGATACATTAAAGAACTGCGCTAAAATTTCTCAAAGCGCCGGTGGTATCGGTATCAACATTCATAACGTACGCGCTACAGGTTCGTACATTAAAGGCACTAACGGAACCAGCAACGGTATTATACCAATGCTTAAAGTTTATAACGAAACCGCACGCTATGTTGACCAGGGCGGCGGAAAACGTAAGGGATCTATAGCTGTTTACCTTGAGCCATGGCATGCAGATATATATGATTTCTTAGACATTCGTAAAAATCACGGTAAAGAAGAAATGCGCGCGCGCGACTTGTTTACTGCTCTTTGGATCCCTGATCTTTTCATGAAACGTGTGGAAGCAGAAGGCGAATGGAGCTTAATGTGTCCTAACGAGTGCCCGGGCTTAAGCGATTGCCACAGCGCAGAGTTTGAAGCATTGTATACTAAATACGAAGCTGAAGGAAAATTCCGCAAACAAATCAAAGCACGTGAATTATGGGCAGCTATTATTGATGCGCAAATTGAAACCGGTAACCCATACATGTTATTTAAAGATGCTGCTAACTCAAAATCGAATCAGCAAAATTTAGGTACCATTAAATCATCTAACTTATGTACTGAAATTATTGAGTACACAAGCGCTGATGAGGTAGCCGTTTGTAACTTAGCTTCTATTGCATTACCACGTTTTGTGGATGAGAAAACAGGAACCTTTGATCACAATAAATTATTTGAGATCACTTACCAGGCAACAGTTAACTTAAATAAAATTATAGACCGTAACTATTACCCAATTCCGGAGGCACGTAAATCAAACTTACGTCACCGCCCAATTGGTTTAGGTGTGCAAGGTTTGGCCGATGCATTTATTTTAATGCGTTTCCCTTTTGAAAGTGATGAGGCTAAAAAATTAAATTCAGAGATCTTTGAAACTATTTACTATGCTTCGTTAACAGCAAGTAAAGACCTTGCAAAAATTGAAGGCCCTTACGAAACGTATGCAGGCTCGCCAATTTCAAAAGGTATCTTCCAGCAGGATATGTGGAATGTAACACCAAGCTCTCGTTGGGAGTGGGATACATTACGCGAAGAGATCTTAAAATACGGTGTGCGTAACTCATTATTGTTAGCACCAATGCCAACAGCAAGTACATCACAAATTTTAGGAAACAACGAGTGCTTTGAACCATACACATCAAACATTTACACCCGCCGTGTATTAAGCGGAGAGTTTGTGGTAGTGAACAAACATTTGTTACGCGATTTAGTTAAATTAGGTATCTGGAACGATAGCTTAAAAAACAAGATTATCGCGGCAAACGGTTCGGTACAAAACATTGCAGAAATTCCTGCAAACATAAAAGAGCTTTACAAAACAGTTTGGGAAATTAAACAACGTACTATTATTGATATGGCTGCCGATCGTGGTGCTTATATCGATCAGTCACAATCGTTGAACTTATTTATCCAGGATGCTAATTTTGCTAAGATGAGCTCAGCTCACTTCTACGCTTGGAAAAAAGGCTTAAAAACAGGTATGTATTACTTACGTACTAAAGCCGCAGCCGATGCTATTAAGTTTACGGTAGACCAGGATGCATTGCAAAAACCTGCTTTGATCTTAGGTAATGAAGACCAATTGTTGGTAGACAGAGGACAATCACACGTATTGACCTTTGAAGAACAACAAGCACAATTATCTTGCTCGTTAGATAACCCGGAGAATTGCGAAGCTTGCGGTAGCTAAAACTCGGCCACTGAGCCTGTCGAAGGGAGCCGCGACAATGTGGTTTCGACAAGCTCAACCACCGGATAAAAAATAAAAAACTAATTAAATATTAAAGGCCTCTCTAAGAAATTTGAGAGGCTTTTTTTGGCGGGTAATAACACATAAGTAACATGAATGATTTAAGAGGTTCACAATGGAGAAAGTGGGATTTACATTTTCATACGCCTTCATCCTATGATTATAAAGGAAAAGATATAAGCAATGAGCAAATAGTCAAAACACTAATTAAGAATCAAATTTCCGTAATTGCGATTACAGATCATCATTTTATTGATGTGCAAAGAATTAATGAACTAAAAGCCATAGGTTCAAAGTCAAATTTAACTGTGCTTCCAGGAATAGAATTCTTATCAGAAACAAAAGGCAGAGAACCAATTCATTTCATTGGAATATTTTCAGAGAATTGTAAGCTAGATTACATTTGGGGTCAAATTGAAAATAAAACAGCCATCAACAAAATAAAAGGTGAAGGAAAAAAAACAAATGAGGTATACTGTAATTTAACTGAAACAATAGAATTAGTAAAACAACTTGGTGGGATAATTTCAATACATGCAGGTGAAAAAAGTAATAGTATCGAAAATATTACAAATTCACTGCCACATTCAATAGCACAAAAAACAGATATTGCATCGATTATTGACATATATGAATTAGGCAAAGAAAGTGATCAAGAAGGTTATTCAGAAATTGTTTTCCCAGCAATCAAAAAGACTATCCCAATGATAATCTGTTCAGACAATCATGATATTAATAGTTACCAATTAAAACAAAATTGCTGGATTAAAGCAGACCCTACTTTTGAAGGCCTTAAACAAATAATATATGAACCAGAGCAAAGAGTTTATATTGGCGTGGATCCTTTAGTTAAAAACAAAAAACTAAGAATTGATAGTTTTTCGATAATAAATTCTTCGCAGTTTCAACTTGAAAACCAAGAAATTTTTTTGAATAACAATATGGTTTCAATAATTGGAGGAAGGGGTTCTGGGAAATCTGCATTTCTTGAAACTTTAACCTTTTGTTTTGGGAAAAATAAAAAGCCGTTCAATTGGAGTGATTCAGATAATGAAACTTTAAATGTCAATGGTGATTATATACATTATTTAAAAAAAAGTGGGGCTAACGCCACTTTGATGATTAAGTATAGAGATTTAGACAATAACAAATTAACTCCTTATACAAGAGAAATTCAAGACGACACTGACAACTATTGTGATTTTCTGTTAATTTATTTGGGTCAAAATCAAATTGAACAATTTTCAAATAGTTCAACTAAAATTCATGACCTTGCATATGAAGCTGTTTTAAAAAATTCCGGGCTAGCAGATGAAATAATCAGCGTCCAAACTCAAATAAAAGCGTATGAAGCAGAATTAATAGGTCTCACAAAAGAAATTGAATCATCAAGATTACAATTATTATCGTACAATATTGATAAAGTAAAAGTAGAAAAGGTTAGATTAGAAAAAGAAATTGCGCTTTTATCTTCGGAAGAAACAAAGTTTATACTTGAAAAACTAGGGAAAAGTCGTTTAAAAAAAGATAGTTATAACAAAGCTATTACATTAACTGAAAAAATTATTACCGATTTAAAAAGAATAAATGAAGATTATTCAAAAAAAATAACTGAATTGAATGAAATTCTACCAACAATTGACATTGCAGATACCTTAAGTTTTGATTTTACAAATGCAATTAGTAGTTCTGAAAGTATTATTGAAAAATTAAATAATACAAATATTCTTGAAGAACACGAGAGAAACATAATAGAGGCAGAAGAGCAACTTGAAGGAAAAACAGAAATATCTGCTACATATTTTGATGCTTTAAAATCAAGAATAGATGAAATTGACAAAATTATAATAAGTTATAAAAAAGAAGAAGAATATTTACAGCTAAATATAAAAGAACGCTATGAACAAATAGAGAGTTTTGAAGAGTTATTTAATGACTTGCATGAGTTGTATTCTGATGCGACTGAAATATTCAAAAACAGCAATTCAGAAATACTTAAGTCTTTAAAACTAGAATCTAATATACATTTTGATACTAATGATTTAATAACTGATTTATTTGCAAAAGTAGATAAACGAAAAATAAAGGATATTAATAAATTTAAAACTGAAATTCTAAAAATTAATACAAGCACACAACAAAGCTATTCTAATTGGTTAAAACAATTTGAATTAAATGGCGAAAATTTTAATTACTTCATTGAAGGCCAAAAAACATTTGAAGAAATCGCATATAAAAATTATTTTGCTCTTGATACAAAGATTTCTTATGAAGTAGAAGCAAATAATTTTAGAACTTTAACTAACCTTTCATTAGAACAAAAAGGGACAGTTCTTTTAAAATTATTTTTAAGTTTGGGTAATAATTGTCCGATTATTATTGACCAACCTGAGGACCATCTAGATAATCACTTTATCTATTCTGATCTAGTTTCTACATTAAAAAAAGCCAAAGAAAAAAGGCAAGTAATACTTGTAACTCATGATGCAAATATTGTAGTAAACGGAGATTCCGAACAGGTTATAGTCGCTGAGTATAAAAACAATAATATAAACTACTCTCTTTCAGGTTCAATAGAAAATCCAGCAGTAAAAGAAGCTATGACAAAAATATTAGAAGGTGGTAATGAAGCTTTTGTTAAAAGAGAAAATAAATATCAAATTAAAGCTAAATAATTCTACCTCGCTCCGCAGTATTACAAATCCTGCGTTTTTTATTTCACATCAAATCTTTACCTTCACACAATATACCGCAACATTGCCTTCATCATCATCACCATTATTTTTGCCTGCATAGGTGTTGTGGGTATGCTTATGAAAATTATGCAAGGCCTTTTGGTAATTTATTTTTTTACGCCGGCTTTATTGGTATGGTGCTTGCCCCTGCCCTGTTATGGTTTTTGCGATTGAGGGATGAGAAGAAATAAACTCCTCCCCCGTCGCTAACGCGACACCCCCTCTAAGAGGGGGATACTCACCTTGTGTGCTTACGCGTTAGCACATCAACCCTTAGGCACACAGTATCCCCCTCTGCGAGGGGGTGGCTGAAAGCCGGGGGAGGAAAAGATAAACAGGTGTCCAGGGTGCGGAGAGGTTTTGCGAGTTAGAAAGATGGTATCACAACTATAGTATACACTTGGCATTACTTTACCAATACTCCATAGTTGTTTTATAATATAGGGGTATATTATATATACATAAAATACACATAATATATAGATAATATATAAAAATAGTATCAAATTGGTCTTGACTTTTTTCTATTTGTCATTTAAGATCGCTTTAACCCGTACGCGCGGTCCCAATAGCTATCGGGATGTAATCCCTGCGCCTGTTTTAAGCATTACTACAATCCATAGCCATCAACCTTTATTTTTTCTTTTAATTTCATTCTCGCAATGAAAGAAAATAACTTAACACTACCCGATGAAATAGTAATGAATAAGATCTATTTTATCCGCAACCAAAAAGTAATGTTAGATAGAGATCTGGCAGAACTTTACCAGGTAGATACAAAAAGGCCGAAAGAAGCTGTAAGACGAAATATTGAAAGGTTCCCTGAAGATTTTATGTTTGAGATGACAGAACAAGAACTTCAAAATTGGAGGTCGCAAATTGCGTCCTCCAATTCAGATAAAATGGGGTTACGGCATTTACCATTCTGTTTCACTGAACAAGGCGTAGCCATGCTTTCGAGTGTATTGAATAGCAAAAAAGCCATTGAAGTAAACATTCAGATAATCAGGATCTTTACAAAGATCAGGCAAATGCTAATTGATAATACCGAATTAAGATTAGAGATCGAAAAAATAAAAAAGAAACTCGATAATCAGGGGAAAAATATGGAAGTGGTCTTTCAATATTTAGATCAATTGTTAGAAAGGAAAGATGTTTCAAAACACGCAAACAGATCGGCTACAAATTACCTGTCAAAAAATAAACCTCACTTCAACACAATTTTAATTCGCTCTTTTTTCACCTTGGTCCTTATAAGGTAATGTTCTACCTTTTTCATTTTCATAATTCCCATGCGCGAATGTTGTGTTTCGTCTTCTTTATTTTCTATAATGGAGTAAATATAAATTTGTGTGATATTTTTTACCAGAAATTTATTTAAATAATAATTTATTAAAATACGATCGTCTTTTGAAAGTGTTATAAAAGCCGATTTTATATACATACTATCACTCTCAATTGCTTTTACCTGTGCCTTGCCTTTATGAAAGAACACCACTTTAATAAATTTATCGGCTTGCGTAGTATCTGATAATAATTCGGCCAAATGTGTTTCATTTACCGGTTCTTTTGATGGATCGGCATTACGGCCTTTTCGTTTACGTTGTTTGGCACTAGCTTTTGCAATAAAAATGTTTACTTTTTGTTTAATGCCCCTCTTCCCTCCTGCCGGTGGCTTTTGAAACGACCATGCTGCTTTAACACAATCTTTTTTAAAACAAATAAACGGAAAGCCCGCGTGAATGGCGCAGGATGAAAACAGTGTTGCTGTTAAAACAATTAAAAACAGTTTATAGAAATAGCGTGGCACACTTATTAGATTATATTTAAAGGTAACGAAAAACCTTATCTGTTTATTATACATTACATCTCAAATCGAAATCCTTTAGTAACAAAGCCTTCAGAGCCTGTTTGCACAAACAAAAAACATCAGTATCTTTAAACATCCTGAAAATTAAAGCTAAATATCTTTTATCGTTTATCGTGAGTCTTTTGTCATTTATTAATAATGCACAAAATATCGATTCGTTAAAGCTGGAATTAAAAAAACCGGTAAATGACACTACTAAACTTAATACGCTATTTATTTTAATTGAGAGTATTGAAGATGAGGAAGTATGGACGCTTTATAATGATACTGCATTAACCCTGGCTGAAAAATTATCTAAAAACTCAAACCCAAAAATTGCATTAAGGGGTAAAAAAGGAATTGCCGCTGCATTTAATTCTAAGGGCTTTTTTTACAGCGATATTGGCAGTGTTGAAAAAGCTTTAGAGTGTTACCAGAAAAGCTTAAAAATATCGGAAGAAATAAATGATCTTGAAGAGGTAGCTTTTACATTTAATAACATAGGCGGCCTTTATGCTGAACATGGAAATGCAAAAAAAGCGTTTTATTATTTTGAACAAAGCATAGCCACCTGGGAAAAAACAAGCAACAAAAATGGTCTTGCCATTGGCCTTAACAGCATAGCCAGCTTATACATAAACCAGGGCGATATTTCTAACGGGATAAAATGCTACAAAAGAAGTTTAAAGATCTCTGAAGAAATAAATGATAAGTTAGGAATAGTAAGATGCTTAAATAATCTGGCTTATACCTATCAGGATGTTGGAGATATTCAAACCAGCCTGGAGCTTTACAGTAAATGTTTAAAACTTAGCGAAGAAATAAATGATAAAAGAGGGATGGCTTTTGCAATTACCAACATCGCTTCAATATATAAGAACAATGGTGATATAAATAAAGCGTTAGATTACTATAACAAAAGTCTTTTCCTGCTAAAACAGATCGGCAACAGAAAAGGAATTGCAATTGCCTTACATAATATTGGCAACATATATTATTTACAAGAAAAGTTGGACCAGGCTTTAGATCAATATTTGCAAAGTTTAAAATTAAGAGAAGAAATAGATGATAAAGAAGGGATTCCGGAATCAATTGGATCGATTGGAAATATTTATATAAAGAAAGGCGAGTTAACAAAAGCCATGGACTTTTACAAAAGAGGTTTAGGAATTGCTAAAACTATTGGACAAAAAGATGTAGTTACTACACTCATGAATAGTGTTAGTAACACTTTTTATTTACAAAAAAAATATGTAATAGCCGGCTCATATGCAGATAGTTCTTTAAGACTGGCAAAAGAGCTTGGTTTTCCAAAAAGCATAAGAGATGTAGCGTTTACATTAACAAAAATAGATTCGGCCACAGGCAATTTTAAAAGTGCATTTGAGCATTACAAACAATATATTATTTACAGAGATAGCCTGGCCAATGAGGGTAATAGAAAAGCAATTATTAAAAACCAGCTAAATTATGAGTTTGAGAAAAAAGAAGCGGTAATAAAACAACAACAGGAAAAGGAAAAACTAATTGCGGAGGAAAAAGACCGCTTTCAAAAAATTGTTATTGCAGCTGTAATATTTGGTCTTTTGCTGGTTATTGGATTTGCATTTTTTATTTATCGTTCGTTAAGAACAACACGTCATCAAAAACATATTATTGAGGAAAAGCAAAAAGAGATCCTGGATTCTATACGCTATGCTAAACGTATACAAACCAGCTTGCTGCCAACAGAAAAATATATAGATAAACATATGCAACAATTAGACAATTAGTTAATTGACAATGAAGATCACTTTTAAATATGTTTTATCATTTATCTTATGTCATTTATCATTTATCCTACTCTCTCAAAACATTAGTGATGAACAAAGTCAAACCTTCGATTCTTTAAAGTTAATTCTTAAAACAACAAAAAGCGATACTATTAAATTAAATACATTGGTGCAGTTAAGCGATGTGTGCAAAACCCCGGATATTTTAAACTATGCACAACCCGCAATTGAACTGGCAGATAAGATCTTAAAAGAAAATAATGCATTAATTCTACCATCAAATATCTTGATAAAAAAAGCGGCCGCTTTAAACAATATTGGCTATTACAATAATTCAGAAGGTAAGCCCGATAAAGCGTTAGAGTACTATGAAAAAAGCTTGCATGTTTATGAACAAAGCGGCAATACCGAAGGCGTTGCCGGTGCGTTAAACAACCTGGGCCTTACCTGCAAAAAAAAAGGAAAAGTAACAGAAGCGCTGCAGTATTACAATCGCAGTTTAAAATTATTTGAAGAAACGCGCGACAAAAAAAGTGCTGCTACCTGCCTTACCAATATTGGTTCTATTTATCATGAACTCGGAGATATACCTCATGCCCTGAATTGCTATAACAAAAGTTTAAAACTGAATGAAGAAATAAATAATAAATTAGGAATGGCAACTACATTAAATAACATTGCAGCCATTTACAACGATCAAAAAGAGTTTGATAAAGTTATTGAGAATAACCAAAAAAGTTTAAAGCTTTACACAGAAGCCAATGATAAAGATGGCATTGCATTAGCGCTTAATAACATTGGTGTTGCTCACTTTAATAAAGGTAAGTTAGAAATTGCCCTCAACTTTTACATAAAAAGCTTCAAGATATGGAAGGAGTTAAAAGATGCCAGAAGTGTTGCAGGTGCTTATGAAAGTATGGCCATAGTTTACAAGCTAACCCATAACTCAGATTCTGCCATGCACTATTTTAAAAAATGTTTAAAGCTACGCCGTAAAATAGATGACAAGGGCGGCATGGTAATTTCATTAAATAATATTGGTGGTGTTTACCTTGATCTGAAAGATTGCAAATTGGCTTCTGCCTATTGCGATAGTTCGCTTATGCTTTCAAAGGAATTAGGATTTGTACGTAACATTGCCAGTGCAGAGCATACATTAGCCAAAATTGATTCAATGTGCAATAACTATTCAGGCGCCTTTGCGCATTACAAGCAATACATTATTTACCGCGATAGTTTGTTGAATATTAAAACACGTAAAGCCAGTATTAAAAGCCAGTTAAAATATGAGTTCGAGAAAAAAGAAGCCGTTATAAAAGAGCAACAGGAAAAAGAAAAAATAGTAGCGCAGGAAAAAGACCGTTTTCAAAAAATTGTTATTGCTGCAGTAATGTTTAGTCTTTTGCTGGTTGTTGGGTTTGCATTTTTTATTTACCGTTCGCTTAAAACCACACGTTATCAAAAACATATTATTGAGGAAAAGCAAAAAGAAATTTTGGATAGTATTTATTATGCCCGGCGTATTCAAACCAGTTTATTGCCAACTCAAAAATATCTAGCAAAGTATTTAGATCGCAATGAGAAGTCTTAATCTCGCCAATTGAAAAACATTTAAACAATAGATCGTAATCCATAAACCAGGCTCGTTTTGTAAATTGCCAATGGCTGTTCAAAAAAACTAAAAAATTTAGATTTTTACTTTATTGTGTTTACAAGGCTTACAGGCATTAATTCAAAGTGTAACTTGCTCATAACCAAATGCAATTTGCTAATTTCATATTTTATCGTAATTTTGATACGCCTTTCAAAATCATATAATTACATAAAAAATGAAAAAATTATTTACCCTTGCTTTTGTATTAATTGCATTAAACTTTTTGGCTCAAACCCCGCCGGTTATTGAAGGAACTTACGCTCCTGTGCGTAACACATCTGTAAAACAAGTTTGGGATACTACTATTAGTTCCTTATCCATTCCCGGTATAGGCCCAAACCAGGTATGGGATTATACATTTGCTAACAACCAATTTTTAAATGTTTGCGATACCCTGCCGTATAAGGTATTAGATATCCAAACAACACCACATCATCAATATTTTCCTCAGGCTAATTTAGCGGGCTTTTTGCGCACACCTTTCAAAACTAACGGTTCCGATTCATTATATAATTTTTGGGCTGTGAATCAAGGCTCTAACGGAACTTATCTGGTTGGAGGATTCAATGAGTCATACATGTTTGATTCTACAATTGTATTCTCTAACCCTGAATATTTTTCTCCCCAATTAATTTCTTACGGAAATGTAATTCAGGATACATCGGTATATGTTGGATATGCAAAGAATGTTGCAGGTTTTAAGGCAAAAACAAAAGGGAGAAAAATAAAAACCACTACCTATGTTGGTTATGGAACTTTAAAACTTCCAAATGGAACTTACAACAATGTTGCATTGCTTCGCGAAAATAACAACCGTATTGATAGTATTTTTGTGGATATTTTTAATAATAATAATTACACTTTTTTTACAACCAATAGTGGTACTTCTAAAGTATATCAATTTTTAAGAAACAATACATTTGGTTCTAATTATTTAATGATGTTGAATTGTAATCCGGCTAATACAATTGTAGAATTTGGCTGGTACACGATACCGGTTGACATTGGATCAATTAGCGGTAATGTATATACTAACGCAAGTGAATCAACTCCTGTAACAGATGGAGAAATGTACCTGTACCGTGAAAATTCGAATTTTGCGAAAAATGATATTCTTGCAAAAACTACTCTGAACAGCAGCGGTTATTATAAATTCGACAGTATTCCTTATGGTGAATACCGTATTTGCGTTCGCCCTAATACAACCACTTATCCAAACGCCAACATTACTTATTTTGGAGATACAACCAACTGGATAGACGCCACAGCAATTATTACAACTACCACAACTTCGCCCGGCCATAAGATACATTTGCAATACCATGGCACCCCTGTTGGTTCAAATGTAATTGAGGGAACATTGGGTCAGGATAATTCAATTTTTAAAACAATGGGCACTCACTTTTCAAATCCTATTCCAAGCATTGGCGTAGTGGTTAAGAAAAATCCGGGCTCAAGCGCTGCCAGAATGGGTATTACCAATTCAAACGGTACATTTAGCGTTGCTGCTTTGGATGATGGCAACTATACTTTGTTTGTTGATATTCCGGGCCTTCACCACGCCGGTACATATAACTTTAGCGTAAATAACGGCAGTGTTATTAACGGACTTGATTTTACAGTTGGTACAGATTCTATTCACCCAATAAATGCAACCGTTGGTATTAAAGAATTTAAAAAATCTTCAACCGGTTTTATGATGGCTTATCCAAACCCTTATACAACAGCCGCAACAATTGCTGTAAACTTACCTTCTTTTTCAAAAATACTTTTAGAGGTGTATGATGTGCTTGGTAAAAAAGTTCAAACATTGGATAATTCAGAAAAACAACAAGGAGTGCACAAATATAATTTCAGTGCAAAAAGTTTAAATTACAGCGCGGGTATGTACTTTGTTAAACTAACTATTGATAATTCAACTGATGTTATTAAGATCATTGAACAGTAAAACTTAAAAATAAAACTTAAATGAAAAAACTATTCGCGCTTTTTTTGATATTTAACGCAATTACATTTTTTGCGCAAACACCTCCGGTTATTGAAGGCACATACTACCCGGTAAGAAACACATCTATTAAACAGGTATGGGATACAACCGCGGGCTCTATGGCTATTCCATCCGTTGGGCCAAATCAGGTTTGGGATTACAGGTTTTCAAACAACCAGTTTTTACATGTTTGCGATACACTTAGATTTAAAATTTTAGACCCCGCAAACACGCCTTACCACCAATATTTTCCTACTGCCAACCAGGCAGCTTTTATCAGATCGCCATTTAAAGGAGGTGTTTCCGATTCGTTATACTACTATTTTAAACATAGCGTTAACGACGTTTCAATAATCGGCGGCTTCAATATTCAAAATAAATACGATTCAACGATCACCTACTCTAATACTGAATTCTATGCGCCTTCTCAAATGATCTATAACTCTACGTTTACAGATACGGCAAGATATGTTGGCTATGCCAACCACTACAACTACTTATCAAGCACTTATAAAGTTAAACTAAGAGGTTGCAAAATAAAAACAGTTCAGTATGTTGGTTATGGCACATTAAAGCTTCCAAATTTTACTTATAATAATGTAGCCCTTATTAAAGAAAGTTATGTTATTAAAGACAGTGTATATGTGGATTTTGCAAACAACGGAAACTATATTAATACAGGTCAGGTTCAATCTGCTACAACTATTGTTTACCAGTTTTTCAGAAACAATACGTTTGGTTCAGCTTACCTGGCGTACCTTGCTGCCAATTCATCAAACACCCAGGTATCTTATGGCTGGTACACATTACCGGTTGACTTCGGATCAATAAGCGGTAACGTATATACAGATGCATCAGAAACAACGCCTGTAACAGATGGTGAAATGTACTTATACCGCGAAAATTCAAACTTCGCAAAAAATGACATCCTTGCAAAAACTACAGTAAATAGCAGTGGTTATTATAAATTCGACAGCATTCCTTACGGTGAATACCGTATTTGCGTTCGTCCTAATACCACAACCTATCCAAACGCTAACATTACTTATTTTGGCGATACAACCAATTGGATAGATGCAACGCCAATTATTACAACAACTACTACTTCATCCGGACACAAGATCCACTTGCAATATCACAGTACACCGGTAGGTTTAAATATTATTGAAGGAAATCTTAATCAGGATAATTCTATCTTTAAAACAATGGGTGTGCATTTTTCAAACCCTATTCCAAGTATTGGTGTGGTGGTTAAGAAAAATCCCGGCTCAAGCGCTGCCAGAATGGGTATTACCAACTCGAGCGGTACGTTTAGCGTTCCGGCTTTGGATGATGGCAATTATACGTTGTTTGTAGATATTCCGGGCTTACACCATGCAGGTACTTACACATTTAGTGTAAACAATGGTAGTGTTATTAACGGCCTTGATTTTACAGTTGGTACAGATTCTATTCATCCAACAAACACAACAGTTGGCATTAAAGAACTTAAAAGATCATCAACAGGCTTTATGACTGCTTTTCCAAATCCTTACACAACAGCTGCAACGATTGCTGTAAACTTACCTTCTTCTTCAAAAATACTTTTAGAAGTGTATGATGTGCTTGGTAAAAAAATCCAAACACTGGATAATTCAGAAAAACCACAAGGTATTCACAAATATAATTTTAGTGCAAAAAATTTAAATTACAGCTCAGGAATGTATTTTGTTAAGCTTACAATAGGCAATACAACCGATGTTCTTAAAATTGTAGAACAATAAGCCTTCTTCCTTTTAAAAAAACGCCTTGTTAATAATTACCAGGGCGTTTTTTATTTGGTCAATTGCATAAAAATCAAATTCTTATATCTAATTTAGGGCTTACAAATTTCAGAAACTGGTTATTGTTTAATGTATAGATCTTTAAATAGAATTTTCTTTTTTCTTTTATTATGTGTTTTAGTTTTTAATTCTAAAGCGCAAATCTATCCTTTTTCAAATCATACAGTTGAAAACGGTTTATCACAAGGACAAATATTATCCGTTTTCCAGGCTGATGACGGCGTAATGTGGTTTGGCACCAGTGGTGGCGGCATTACTAAATATGATGGAAGATCTTATGAATATATTACAGATAAAAATGGGCTTGCCGATAATGTTGTATTCTGTATTACAAAAGATAAAAATGGCCGTGTATTAATTGCTACCAATAATGGTCTGTCAGTTTATGATCCAAAAAACATTTCAAAAGACAAAACAAAACAATTTACAAATTATACTACCAAAAATGGTTTAAGCGATAACCGGATATTTTACATCTTGGTAGATGAAAATAATGAAGCGATTTTAGGCACTGCAAGAGGACTTTCAACATTTAAAGATAATAGTTGTGGTATTTTAAAATTGGACGATCAAACGGATAGTGTTTCGGTATTTCATGTTTTAAAAGACGGCAAAACTGGCTTATGGTTAAGTACATTGGGCAACGGTATATTTAATTACAATGGCAAAACATTAAAAAATTATACTACAAAAGACGGTGTACAAAATGATATGGTATTTTCTGTCATGAAAAGCAATACAAATACGTTTTGGTTTTTTACAGGTGAGGGATTATCAGAACTAAAAAATGAAAAAATACAAAAGATCAATCCGGGTAATATTGATACTAATGCAACCTACTACAGCTACTACAAGGATAACACTAATGCTACATGGCTGGCAACAAACATTGCACTTGTAAAAATTAATAGCAATGGCAAGGTTGTGGTCTTTAGAAAAAAGAATGGCTTGACAGATAATAGTGTATGGAAGATCTTCCAGGATCGAGAAAGCAATTTATGGTTTGCATCCGATCAAAACGGTGTATCAAAATTAAGCAGCGAACGTTTTTTTATGTACACTACCAAAGATGGCTTATTATTTGATGAAGTAAAAAATGTTCATCAAAATAAAAATGGTGATTACTGGATTAGCTCAAAATTGGGCATAAGCATTTTAAAAGAAAATGATGTTGTAAACTACACCTATAAAGAATTAGGTGGCAATGCAGATATTTGGGATCTTACCGAAGATAAAATTGGAAATTATTTAATTGGCACAGGCAACGGTTTGCTAATATATAATGGCCAATCATTTAAACGTATTACCTGTAAAGATAAAGAAAGCCCTATGAACACCATTTTTGAAGTGTTTGTAGATAATAACGGTGTTACCTGGTTAGGCACACCCATTGGTGTGGCTATTATAAAAGATGGATACATACAGCCATTGAATAGTATAGCAATAACAAAAAATTATGTGAATAAAATTTTTCAGGATAGCAAAGGCGATTATTGGTTTTGCACAGATGATGGATTATACAAATACAACGGCTTAAACTTAAAACATTTTACTGAGGCTGATCAATTTACACAAAAACGTGTACGTGATATTATTGAAGATAAAGATCACAATTATTGGTTAGCTACAAGCAATGGGCTCTACAAATACAGCAATGCCAGATTTACCAATGTTAGCGATAAATTATCACTTACATCCCAAGAGATCTATTCTATAATAACAGATAAAGATAATTTTCTTTGGGTAGGCCTGGTAAACGGTATTGCTAAAATTGAAATAAAAAATAACGATTTTAAAATTCGTACTTATGTAAGCGAAGATGGTTTTATTGGTCAGGGTTGCAGTCAAAATGCAATGATAGTTGATAAGAATGGCAGGATAGTTATTGGCACTTCAAAAGGATTAATGATGTACCAGGCTGAGTATGACCGGGCAAATAATTTAGAACCTGCAACAAAATTAAAAAACATCGAACTCTTTTTCCAGGAAACAGATTGGAACCAGTATACTGATTCAATTAACAACAATATTCCTTTTAATTTAGATCTTCCTTACGACAAAAATTACCTTACATTTAATTTTATTGGTGTTAGTTTAATTGCACCCGAAAAAGTGAGTTATAAATACATGCTAAAGGGCATTGATAAAGACTGGCGCACATCGTTTAAAACAGAAGCATCCTATTCAAACATTCCGCCGGGTAATTATGAATTTATTTTATTGGCAAATAATGGTGAAGGTGTTTGGAACAAAGAACCCATTACGTTTAAATTTTCTATTAAACCACCATTCTGGCGTACCTGGTGGTTCTATTCATTAATAGCTGCTATCATATTAATGGGTATTTATTCTTATTTCAAAATAAGAACTGCTAACATCCAGATATTAAAACAAAACGAGATCATTGAAGAAAAAAATGGGGCCCTACAACATGCCAATAACGAGATCGCTGAAAAAAATCAAAACATTACGGATAGTATTAATTACGCTAAACGCATTCAACAAAGTTTTTTAACTTCCGAAAAAGTAATTGATCAGTTTTTAAAAGAGTATTTTATTTTATTTAAACCCCGCGATATTGTTAGTGGTGATTTTTACATGGCATTTGATCTGCCCGACAGAACCATTGTTGTTTGTGCCGATTGTACCGGCCATGGTATTCCCGGAGCATTTATGAGTTTAATCGGTATTAGTTTATTGAACGAGATCTCGCGGGCAAAAGTGATTTTAAATACTTCAGAAATATTGGAAGAATTAAGAAGCAGAATTATTACAGCCCTTAATCCTGACAGAACAGAAACAGGTGGTAAAGACGGCATGGATATTTCTTTGATCTCTGTTTTTAAGAAAACAGATAACGGTAAAATTAAAATTCATTTCTCAGGTGCAAACACTGCCATACAAATAGTTTCAGGCGAAGGTAATACTGCGAAATTAGTTGAGTTTAAAGGTGATAAACAACCCGTTGGTTATTATTCAAACATGAAACCTTTTACACAACAAGAGATAATAGCTCAAAAAGGTGATATCATTTACATGTACACTGATGGCTACGCAGACCAGTTTGGTGGGTCAAAAGGAAAAAAATTCATGTCGAAACAGTTAAAGCACAAGATAACTTCTGTTTGCCATTTACCATTAAAAGAACAAAAAAATCAATTAGAAAACGTACTTACCAACTGGCAGGGTAAATTAGAACAGGTGGATGATGTAACTGTGATTGGAATAAAATTAAATTAATTTTTACTGCTCCATCGGATAATCCTTGGCTACCCAATCAGGCTTAATACCTTCGGGTAGCTCCAATACCTTAGCGTTTTTAAATCCTGCGGAAATAACAGCATCATACGCCGGTTTTATGTTTGGGCAACTTGCATAAGAACAGCAACCGCAATAAACAACAACAGTTCTATTCTTATTTTCCATTGCAAGCGTAGATTTTATTTTTTCTATACCTGTAACACTTGTTGCTCTTCCAACATCCACGGCACCTTTAATTAATTCCATTGGTCCAACATTCAAAACCAATGGTTTATCTTTAGCATTTGTATTTATCTTATCGGCCAACTCTTTTGTTGGCATTAATTGCTCTTTGCTCCATAGAGGAGTTTGGCTATAAGAAATAACAGTTCCGGCAATAACTAAAAAAAGCGTAGCTAATTTTTTCATATCATATGTTTATAAAATCGAAGGTATATAAAATGAAGGTCGATAAAATTTAAAAAATGCTAAAAAACATTGTACTTTTAAGCAAATGCTAAAAAAATTAACTTTTTACATAGGTGCAATTATATCAATTTATTTTCACAATAACTTACAGGCTCAAATAATTGCAATACAAGTTGAACCGCAAACATTTTATTGTCCAGGTCTTCCGAAAGACACTTTAAATAAAGTTTATATCCATGGCAGGGTTACGCGCCAGGGTGAACCTAAAACCTATCTTGCAAAAGCTAACGTGCAAATAAAAAATACCGATATTTCTATCTCAACCGATAGTCTTGGTTATTACTGGTTAGATATTAGTGAAATGAGCGATATAACAAAAAATTACGTTGTACAATGCAGTTTTGTAAATCATCAGTCTGTAGAAAAAATAATAGATCTTAAAATACAAAAAACAACTGTTGTTAATTTTGAATTAACACTAAACGGAGGCATTTCATCGCATGAAGCAACGCAAGTAAAACCAACTAAAAAGAAAAAGAAAAGCCGTAAACACAAATAATTATTTTTTGCAGAATATTAAAAAAATAGTACTTACTCTATTTCGTTTACACTTTTGAGTTTCTGTTATTCTCATTCCTTCTTCCAAAATACCAACTCATTAAATACAGCTTTTAAAACAGCAAAAGCCGATACAACAGAACTTCGTTTATTGTATTTATTAAGTAACCAATGTAATGAACCGACTATTTTAAAATAGACGATATCAGACCTCATACCTGCAGGTACCATTGTAAAAACATCTCTAAATTTAAGTATCATTAAAAACAACGCGTCATCAAAATTTAACTATCGAAGAAAAACAAAAAATGATCCTCTATAGTATCCATTATGCCAAATGTATTCAAAAAACCAACAGAAAAAATATTTAGAAAAAATTTAAAACAACGATAAAAAAGTTATCTTTAATATACTATTGTTTCACTATGATTATCAAAATAAAAATACTATTTGTCTTTTTATTATTTACACAACTACGGTTTCTGGCGCAAATATTACCCACCTACTCCGTAACAGCTTCAACCCCGCAATCTACAGGTTATTATTTTACTACTCCTATTAAGGTTGGCACCAGTTCAGCATCAATAATTCCAACACAAATGATTCTTGATAATTATGGAAATTTAGTGTATTATAAAAAATTCCCTGTTGGCGGAAGTAGCGATTTTAAATTACAATCCAATGGTCTTATTTCTTACAGCAGTAATAATAAGTTTTATTTAGTAGATAGTACATTTAACATTGTTGATTCTGTTGTACCCAAGAACGGAGTTTTGTTTGACGGCCATGACATACAAATTTTACCAAATGGAAACTTCTTGATCCTGGGAATGGAGAAAGTAATAATGAATTTAAGTTCGTACAATTATTTTGGTCCGAATAATACTAGCCCCGGTAGCAATTCTGCTACTGTTACCTGTGGTGTAATACAAGAACAGGATGCCGCAAAGAATGTTGTGTTTGAGTGGCATTGTAAAGATCATTATAGCTTTAGTGATGTTGATCCGACATGGTTATCGAGTCCTGCTAATGTTGATTGGACACACCTTAACGCTGTTGAAAAGGATAACGATGGCAATTATTTACTTTCAACAAGGCACTTTAATGAAATAACAAAAATAAATAAAAATACCGGTCTCATTATTTGGCGTTTAGGTGGTAACGCCAACCAGTTTACGTTTGCAAATGATGTACAAAAATTTATAGGTCAGCACGATATAAGACGACTTACAAATGGCAACATCACTTTGTTTGATAATGGAAAGCTATCGCCTCCTCATGCAGCAACTGCAAAAGAGTATCAATTAAATGAAACGACACTAACTGCAAATCTTGTATGGAGTTATATTGAAGACAATAGTAAATTTAGCCGTTCGCTTGGTAACCATCAGCGTTTAAACAACGGAAATACATTGGTAAATTATGGAACCCTCAATAATTCGGATATTATTTTTAATGTGGTAACTAATACGGGTACAAAAATATTTGAGCTTATTTTTGCCGACACCTTGCGATCTTATCGCTCTTTTAATTACCCTGCTCTTCCCTGGAAACTAAACCGCCCACAAATTAATTGTTATTCGTTGGGCGGACAAACTTACCTTGATGCGGGAAATGGTTATGCAAATTATTTGTGGAATACAGGCGCCATAACACAAACCATTTTAATTAACGGTACGGGTACATATTCCGTTTTTGTGCCTAAAGGTCAGGGCGGTTTTATTTCGTCACCACCATTTATTATTACAAATTTAAGTACCGCATGTGTTACTGCAATAAATGAGAATATATTTAACTCTCAGCTTATTGAAATTTCTCCTAACCCTGCCTCAGATGTTTTAGAAATAAAAGCATATGGTTCTAAAATTTATTTAGAGTTATTTGATTTTCTTGGAAAATGCGTTAAAAACGAAGAATATGATAACCAATATGAGGTTCTTTTATCGCTTAGCGACCTACAAAGCGGTATTTACCTTTTAAAAGTAAACAACCTAACCAAAAAAATAATTAAACAATAACTTAACTTTTTCTCTAATTGTTTGTTGAATGATCGCAATTTATTCCGAAGTGTGAATAAGTCGTCACAATTTAGTTACATCAAATCTATTCAAAAAATATAACTTAACGGTAAATCTTTAATGAGGTAATCATGAAAAAATTAACCTGCCTTTTTATATTTATTTGCTTAGGTGTATCTGGCACTTTTGCTAAAAACTTAAACAATATTACCTTAAAAGGCAATGGAAACGTAGTTGTTAATAAACTTGAATCCTTTATCAAAGAAAAAAAATTCCAGGCTGATGAAACATTAATGTATCCGGGCATAACTTCTAAAACACTTAAAACAAAATTAACCGATCTGGTAAATGAATCGGCACGCGATTTTATGCAACTGTTTTCTACAAATGCAAACGAAGAAGAATATCAAAATAAAATAAAAACCGGACTCGAACGATTTGATCTTTATTTTACTGAATTGACTTCTGAAGATCTTGACAGAATATACCATTACTACGAACAATTAATAGATATTGTTGGATTAAAAAACCAGGGAACTCATTTAAAAAAATGGCGTTACGGCACCACCTCCTCTAAAAAATAACGTCTGCCGAAAGTTTAATTTCTGTATACCGTTCTGTTTTCTTTTCTTTTTTTACTACCTTTATTTGTATACATAATTAGCATGAAAAATTTATTCCTGACTTTATTTTTATTTAGTTTCATTATTGCTTTTTCACAAGATGAACTGCATTGTGGAACCGATGTGATCATGAAAAAAATATATGCCGGTAATCCGGATCTGAAACGAAAAAAAGAAATCATCAATAAACAAATGGCAATGCAAAGCGCTAAAGTTGCATTACCAAACGCTACATACGTTATCCCGGTAGTATTTCACATCCTGCACCAGGGTGGCCCCGAAAATATTTCTGACGATCAGGTAAGAGATGGTCTTAAGATATTGAACCGTGATTTTGCAAAGAAAAACCCTGATACAACAGATATTATACCTGTATTTAAAAACATTGCCGATTCTACAAAAATTCAATTTGCTTTGGCCACAAAAAATCCTCAAGGTTTTTGCACAAGTGGCATTATTCATTATTATGATACAGATACCGATTGGGACGACCAGTCGGCCACCATTTATTCACACACCTGGGATCCTACAAAATATATGAATATATATATTGTTAAAAGTATTACCCTTACAGGTGGCTTTGGCGCTGCCGGTTACACTTATTTTCCAGGAACATTTTCTCCCGGAGATCCTTACGATGCAATTGTTGTTTTAAATAATTACTTCGGATCAATTGGCACAGGTAGCAATTTTCTTTCGCGCGTATTAACACACGAGGTAGGTCATTGGCTTGATCTTTATCACGTTTTTGGCGGAAGCAATGGGGCCGGTATTGATTGCAACAACGATGACCTTGTTAACGATACACCAACAACGATCGGTTATTTAAATTGCCCTGATGCTGCTGTTCCATCTACCTATCAAACCTGTACACCCGGTATAAGCGAGAATTATCAAAATTACATGGATTATTCTTATTGCTGTAGAATGTTTACACATGGTCAGGGTTTACGCATGCAGGCTGCTTTACAAAACAATATTGCAGGTCGTGATAATTTATGGACAAATGCTAATCTTATAGCAACAGGTATTATTAATCCAACGGCACCTTGTGTACCAATTGCCGATTTTAAATATAACCGTTCAAAAGTGTGTGTGGGATCAACAGTTACATTTACTGATGCTTCCTGGAATGGAATTCCGACATCACATCAATGGACTTTTCCGGGAGGAACACCTGCAGCATCTACAGCCTCTGCACCTGTTGTAACTTATAATACACCGGGCATTTATAATGTTATTCATTCATCATCCAATTCTGCCGGGGCTTCATCACCTGTCACAAAAACACAAATTATTACAGTAATAAATCAAAGTGCAAGTTATTCAGCTACCTGGTTCGAAGGTTTTGAAACTTCCGCTTTACCAAATACAGATTGGGATTTGACCAACTCAAGTGGTGGTGCCAACTGGCAACAATCATCAGATGCTTCATTTACCGGAAATTTTTCTGCCAAACTGGATAAAACTTATAATACAAGAAAAAATATCACCTCCATGACGAGCCCTGCGGTAAATCTGTCTACCATAACCAACCCTTTCTTAAGCTTCAGGTATGCAACTGCGGAGGTTACCCCCAATCATGTTAATACATTTAAGGTTTATTCATCAATAGATTGCGGCAATACGTGGAACGTTATCTACAGCAAAACAGGTCCTGCTCTTATAACAAATCCGGGAAACGCCAGTCCGTTTATACCTGTTGCAGCAGATTGGCGCAAAGTAGATATTAATCTTGCTTCTATTTCATCGGCCAATTACGCTACTTTTAAATTTGAGTATACGCGCGATACAATACCAGGCGCAAATAATATTTTTGTAGACGATATTAATATCTTAAATACAACGGCATTAAATGATCAGGAACAAGATGCTTTATTAAATTTCAACCTCTTCCCTAACCCATCAAAAGGTAATTTTATCTTAAGCTTTGATCTTCTTACAAATCAAAAAATAAAATTTAAACTCACAGATGTTTTAGGAAAAAGTTGTGGTCATGCAGAAGAACTTTTATTTAATGCCGGAAATAATATTTATGCAATTGAATTACAAAGCAAACTTGCGCCCGGAATATATTTCTTAACCAGCGAATTTAGCGGCAAAATTTTTGTGAAAAAAGTAGTGATAGAATAAAAGCAGTTAAGTTAAAAATGTTTCTTATCTTTATTTCCGTTTAAAAAAATAAATGATCAGGATATTATTTACCATTTTAGTTTTTTTTGTATTTACCAGTTTTATGCCTCTAAAAGAAAAAGAATCTTTTGAGGGTATTATAACTTATAAGATCACCTTTGTGCCAAAAGCGGGCAATGAAGAATACACTAAACACCAATCGCAAAAATTTGGCAAAACCCTTATCTTATCCTTATACAAGAACGGTAATTTTAAACGCGAATATCCTTTTAGCGGCATGTTATTTGGCACAGATTTTAGTATTTATATGCAACAATTAAACAGGTTGTATACTAAAATGCGTAATAATGATACCATTAAAGCATCTGACTGTTCAAAGAACACACTTATTCAAAAAGAAGAAACAGAGAAACAAGATGAGGTAATAAATGGCGTTACCTGTAAATCTTATTTTATTGGCGGTGGCGATGCCAGGAGTAAGCAACCTACATCTTTACATTATTTTTACCCTGTTGGAAAAGAATTTATTGACTGGAAATTATATGCTAACTATAACGATATGTTCTATAACAAGATCGTATTTAAGATGCAAGCGCCTTATTATAAACTAATAATGGAATCTATAAAATATAGTATTGTTTTTGAACTTGAAAAAATTGAACCAAAAAAATTAACACCTGATGTTTTAAATTTTCCCAAAGGAAAACCGGTAAAAGAATTATAAAAACCAAATATTATGAAAAACCTTACCCTTTTAATTGTTTTACTAATTTCAATAAATTGCTCAGCAATTATTAAAAGAACACCTTTACCACCGGAATTTTATACCTGCTGGAAATCTGCACATGAAGAGAATGATGAAAAAGCAAACACACAGGTTTTTCGTCCATGCACTAATGAATTCAGGCCAAGCATGTTCAGGTTATCTATCGAATTTTTTAAAGATGGTAAGTGTAAGTACTTACATGCAGGTCCAACAGATAATCATTATTTTGTTGAAGGCAAATGGACCTATAATTCAAAAACAAAAATCGTAACTGTTTTTGACGATAAAAAGAAACGTGAATATAAGTTTAAAGTTATCGAAGCAAAAGGCGATATACTAAAAATCAGTGCCTGGTTATAAAAAATGAGAAAGGCCTTTGCCTGTTTGCTTATATTGGTAGGCACTTGTATTATCATTTACGCTTTAATGGTTTTAATAAAGTGTTTCTCACTTTTATCGTCTACCGAATTTAACAGCGCAGGTATTGGTTATTCGTTAGGCACATTACTTGGCCCGCTTATTTTATTGGCTATTGCGCGATGGTTTATTCGTAAAGGAGTTAAAGTCTACAAACAAGAAACAAATATTAAGAAGAAATAATTTTGGGTATTTTATTACCCGAAACTTCAACTTTTTATATAACTAAATTTTCCTATAAATCTTAAAAGTTTAATTATTGTTGACTTTAAAGCTGGCATAACATTTTCTTTATCATAAGTAATAAAAAGAGTTTTAATTCTTAAAAAAACAGACTTATGAAAAATTTAATCTCAATAATCTCACTTTCTGTTCTTTTAGGTTCTTGTGGCCAAAAGCAAGCAGTTAAAGATGCACAAGAGCGGGCTAACGCCACAATCGATTCTATCAATGCGGTAAATGCAATTAATACGGCTAATTTACAAAGACAAAAAAGCATTGATTCCATGAATCAGATCGTAGAAGCAGAAAAAAATCATCGCCATGGTAGTTATGCAGCAAACAATAATAATACCTCCACAGGCTCAAATGCCACACCGGAAGAAAAGAAGAAAATGAACAATAAAACAAAAGGCGCATTAATTGGTGCCGGTACAGGCGCTGTGTTAGGTGCAGTTACTGGTGTTGTTGTTGATGGTAAAAAAGGCGAAGGTGCAGTTGTTGGCGGATTAATTGGCGCGGCGGCTGGTGCAGGTGCAGGCGCCGCTATTGGCAACGCTAAGGACAAGAAAAAAGCAACTCAAACTTCAACCGTAAAATAATCAAGATATTAAACAAGCGCTCAACCTCGTTTGTTTATTGGTAAACTACCTGTTCTATTTTAGTAGTTTATTAAGGGTACGTGCTCAGGCACGTACTTTTTTGCTTTTGATTTGTTTGGTCAGAAATTATTTTTATCTTTAAACTATTCAAGACCCATTATGAAAACTAAACAATTTCTTTACAGCTTCTTATTTTTATTATTATTTATTAGTGTTAAAAGCCAAAAAGTAAAGCCAATTACACAAGACCAATTCAAAGGTTTGTGGATACTTGACAAATATGAGGCATATGATACCTTAGAGGGAAAATGGCATACAGAAACAAGTCGCATGGGCTATGTTGGTTATATTTTATTTGACGGCGCCGGTCATATGGCAGTGCAAATAACCCCGGCAGATTACCATGACTTTAACCTGAATAAAAAAGACAGCGTGGGCATGAAGGTGGTTGTAGACTATTACAGCAACAACCTTATTTATTTTGCAGATTGTAAAATTGAAGGCAATGTTATTGAGCATAAGATCTTATCTTCAACAAATCCTGAAAGTGTTGGGGCTATTTTAAAACGCGAATTTGAAATAAAAGGCAAAACCCTTTTACTCACACCTAAAAATCGCTTAAATGGTGCTAAAATTCGTATGAAATGGGTTAAAATGCAATAACCTTATGATGATGTGAAAGGAGCTCAATCGGCTCCTTTTTTTATGTCTCAATTTTATTATTATTATGGAATTTGTTATTTCTATGCATCTATATATAAACTTAATCAAAGATCATGAAAACTCTCCTTTTATGTATTTTTTCCATTGCTGACATTGCTGCTGTTAGAGGTGAAAAATTAGGGCCGGATTATACTATAACAAAATCTGCATCTGATGGTAAACTCTCGAAAACCGAAGCTGTATTTAATTTTGTTTTTATTGATACGCTGCGAAAACCTGTAAAAAACGCCATTATGTTTTCTTACAACGGTATAAGTAAAAAACAAACACCTGATGCAAAAGGTAAATTCTCGCTTAAAGTTAAACCCGGTAAATATGTTTTTCAGTTCTTTAATTCAAGTCGGTTTTATGAAATATATACAGACAGTATACAAATAAAACCAGGCTATGCAGTTGATATGCTGGTGAGTTTTAAAACTGCCAATATGCTCATGACCGTTGATAAGCCTGTTATTTATGTTTATGGTAAACAAAAAGAAAATGTTTCTATAAAGCTTGATCTAAAAGGCAGTTTTTTATTCACTTACCCGCAATATACGAATGGCTGGAGTTTTACCGCAAACCCCAATGGAACAATTTTAATGAACGATAAAAAATATCATTATTTATTTTGGGACGGAAAACTAACTATTGAAACTGACAAATTAGATCTTACAACAGGCTTTGTTATCGATAAAAATAACCTTGTTAGTTTTTTTGAGGAAAAATTAAAATTAATGGGATTAAACTCACAGGAGATAGAAGACTATATTACTTACTGGTGTCCGCGCATGAGTATAAATGAAAAAAACTATATTCATTTCATTTTTAATGACGATTATAATAAATATGCTTCAATAAATGTTGATCCAAAGCCGGATCAAATGTTCCGCGTTTGCATGTTATGGTCTAAAGCAAATGAAAATACACTTGTAAAAGAACAAAAAATAGAAACCTTCAATCGCAGTGGCTTTACGGTTGTTGAATGGGGTGGTTCGGAAATAAGCAACAAGGATAATTTGTAAGCTGCAATTTTGTATATTTATGCTTAGGCCCTGCAAATAGGGTATTTTATCTTTCATACGACTTTATAGTATTAACAAAATACGATATGAAAAAATTCATTTATCTAATCTTTATCTTTATTATTTCTTCATCTGCTTATGCTCAGATACCCCTTTTTGGTAACGAAATTCATGTAAAAATAAACGGTTTAACATTTGATGCTATGGAACCCGCACTTTCAACCGATGGAAATGCTTTATTCTTTAACAGTTTAAATAATGGCACTACCACCAGCCTTTTTTATGCTTCAAAAGTAAACGACTCTACTTTTAATTATATTGGTGCCGTACCTGTTGTGAATCAAACCGTAACCCCCAGACTGGATGCAGTAGCATCTTTAGATTCGGTTAACAATTTTTATTGGGTATCTACACGTAACTATCCTTCAAATTTTGACAATCTTCACCGTATTCGTTTTTTAACCAGTGGCTATACAAATTTCGGTCGTGTTCATGGTGATTTTTACATCTATTCGCCGGGTTGGTTAATTATGGATGCAGGAATAAATTTTTATGGTAACAAATTAATTTATTGCAATGCTTTTTTTAATAACTGCGCCAATGCGGTGCCATGTATTGCATCTATGGGAATTGCAACAAAGTTAAACGATTCTACCTTTAACAAAGATGCCAATACAACCACAATAATGGCTAACATTAACGATACTGTAAATTACATCGTGTACGCACCTGCGCTTACAAAAGATGGACTGGAATTATATTATACCCGCTTGCTTAAAAACTCTACACAAACTGAAATAATGGTATCCACGAGAACCAACACTAATTCTGCTTTCGGATTGCCAACCTTACTTGTTGGCGCGCCATACATAGTTCCTGAAGCCCCAACTATATCAACAGACAAAACAAAAATGTATTACCATCGTAAAAACGGTAATTTGTTTGAGATCTATTTAAAATACCGAACCGGGACAACGGATATTAAAGAAATAACTAAAGAGCCTGTTATTTCTCTTTACCCAAATCCAACAAATGGTAATTTTACAATTAATTCAGCCGAAGATATACATGTTATGATTTATAACTCGGTTGGAGATTTGGTATTAAAAACAAACTCTTCTACAATTGACCTCAAAGATCATCCATGTGGAATTTATTTTGTCACAATTAACACTACCACATCATCAAAAACAATTAAGCTTATTAAACAAAATAATAATTAATAACATATACACTATTGCTTAAGCAAATAAATTGCGCTAACTTTATTTGACTAAAAGTAAGCGCATGGAAAAAGAGATTGTTATAGATGATAAGAAAATAAAATTTGATATTTTAAATATTATTGATAAAAATAATGTAGCTACAACGGAACAGTTAATAGCTATTAATGCAACAGATATTATTCATTTGCCCGGTGTTATAGAGAAAGCCCTGGCACAGCTTTCAAAAAGCTATCCGAATATGAAAACGGTTTATTACCGGGTATCTGTAAATATTACACCTTTAATGGAAGGCAATACAAATCAAAACGGCGAGGGAATTAATTTAAGTGCAGACGATCTTAAAAAATACGAGTTAACACTTGAAAGTCTAAAATCCAAATACTAAAAGCATATTTTATCCCTTAAAAAAGGAACCGCTCAGATGATTATGCAATTTGTAAAAACAAGCAGGTTTTTTTTATATAGTCTATTTGTTTTGTATGCTTTCTTTTTTTGGTTAATGCTAAAAATCACTTTGCAGTATCTTCCCATAAAAAATGATGCAGCCTTTTTAGCCATTAAACAAAGTTATATTCATCTTATACATTATCGCATTGCATTTTTTGTTCACGTGTTCAGCGCTATTCTTGTTTTACTGGCAGGCTTTACACAATTTTCAGATAAGCTACGAATAAAACTTCCGGTTATTCACAAGCGTATGGGTTGGCTATACGTTTTGGTTACTTTATTTTTAGCGGGCCCATCGGGCTTTATAATTGGCATCTACGCTAATGGCGGCATCAGTTCTAAAATTGCCTTTTGTTTATTATCTGTTTTTTGGGTTAGCTTTACTTTCATCGCACTTTTGAAGATCATAAAAAAACAGGTACTTTCGCACCGTAAATGGATGATACGAAGTTTTGCTTTAGCTTTATCTGCAATAACTTTACGTGCCTGGAAATATATGTTGGTAGCTTTGTTTCATCCAAAACCAATGGATGTTTATCAGATTGTTGCCTGGCTGGGTTGGACATTGAATTTAGCGATAGCAGAAATATTAATTTTAAATAAATTTAAAAATGAAAATAAAACAAGTAATTAATTTTTTTATTCTTGCAGTTTTTATAACCGCATGCGGCGAAGCGAAGAAACCCGAAGAGCAAGCGCCCATGCACATTATTGATACAGCTAAGATTGATGATGGACAGTTAGCAGTTAATAGCATTGCAAATCCTTCTACAAGTGACCCTAATTCACTTATAGGTTTTTATGTTGGAGATTTTGAAGCTGTAGTATTAGATGAAAAAAAAGCGCCATCGTATTTTAATAGAATCAATATTTCGATCGACTCTATAGTAAATGAAATACTGTTTGGTCATTCGGTTGTTGCTGGAAATAAACGCCCATTTAAAGGCAATTTTTTGCAAAAAGATGGCACATACACAAGTGAAGCAAAAGAACCTGGAAATGAAAAATATGATGGCGTTTTTACTTTTACAATAAACCCAACTACAAAAAATATTAGTGGTAACTGGGCAGCAAATGATAAAAAACTGGCAGTTACAAAAA
The DNA here is from genome assembly GCA_016787705.1 of Bacteroidia bacterium. GTDB lineage: Bacteria > Bacteroidota > Bacteroidia > B-17B0 > Aurantibacillaceae > Aurantibacillus. The sequence goes on from JAEUTP010000002.1 coordinate 89,844, forward strand.
GAAGTTATTCGCTCAGTAAAAAAATATTTCAATATGATCCGCAACAAAATTTAAATTTGGATGGAACGCATATCGTTTATGACCCTAAAAATGATAGCGAACTTGAAGGTGAGGCAATTACTGATGAAGCAGGGAAATTTAACGCTTCTGCTGTGGAACTTGAAGGAAAAGATATTGAGAACATGTATAAACGCGATCTTGAAGTAATGCGCAATGCTATCTACGCACGTCATGGCTATTCATTTAAAAACAGGATCATGCGTTATTTTTTTGATTCTGAAATATCCTGGTATATACCGGTATCAACTGATGTTTCTAAAGAGTTAACTGAGCTTGAGAAAAAAAATATTGCATTAATAAAATCTTATGAAGATTATGCAACAGCTTATTACGATAGTTTTGGAAGATAATTATGGCAAAATTAAAACAGAAAGAACAATTAAAGAATATCGATTTCTCATCTCAAAAAGAAGAAAAAGAGCGTTTTGATAATTGCGAGTTTAGCACCTGTATATTTTCAAAGCTCAGTGATATTAGTTTTTTAGATTGTGATTTCAGAAACTGTGACCTCAGCAATTTAAAAACAATGAACAGCCGTTTGCAGAATGTTGCGTTTTACGATTGTAAATTATTAGGTCTTAATTTTTCAGGCGCCATTGATTTTGCACTGGAACTACATTTTGAGAATTGCATTTTAGATTATGCATCTTTTGACCGAAAAAAAATAAATAAAAGCACCTTTAAAAATTGTAGAATTCATAACGCAAACTTTACACAAGCCGATCTCTCTAAATGCACCTTTACCGATTGCGACCTTTTTGAATCGCTGTTTGATAAAACGAATTTAAGCACTGTAGACTTTACAAGCTGTAAGAATTTTTTGATCGATCCTGAGTTGAATACTATTAAAAAAGCTAAATTTCTCCGACAAGACCTCGAAAATCTCTTATATAGATACGATATTATTGTAGAATAAATCCCTTATTATCAGTATTTTTGGTTTACTCTATTATTAATGCGGCGCACTAAAATATCAAAATCTCAGGATACTTTTTTGAGTGAGTTTGACATGAACCAGTTATTTGAAAGATCTTTCATTGGCATGTCGGTGGTTTCGCTGGATGGCAAGTGGCTTAAAGTTAACCCGCATTTATGCAATATGTTTGGCTACAGCAAAGAAGAATTGCTTCAAAAAAGATTTAATGATATTACGCACCCCGAAGACAAGGATATTGGAACACTACAAGCTAACTTACTTGTTCGCGGCGAAATTGAAAATTTTGAGATAGAAAAAAGATATATACACAAAGACGGAAGGATTATTTATTGTCTTTTAAATTCGGCTCTTATTAAAGACGAACAAGGTGTACCAAAATATTTTATCTCGCAAACAAAAGATATTTCAGAATTAAAAAGATCAATTGAGGCTTTACGGTTGAGTGAAGAAAAATTTCGCTCCATTTTTGAAAAAGCCCCTATTGGTATTGCTCATTTTAACTCTGAAGGAAATATCACTGCTTTTAACAAAGTACTGATGGATATTTTGGGTGCTTCAAAAGAAAAAATAAGCAACGTTAAAACAAAAACTGATGTTAAGGATGAAAAACAATTAGCTGCTTTAAAAGAAGCGCTCGAAGGAAAGATCGGTACACATGAAGGAGAATACAAATCTATATTAAGCGGAAAAACAACCTATTTAAAAACAATTTACGCACCTTTATTTGGCGCTGATGGAAAGGTAATTGGCGGCACTTCTATTTCAGAAGATATAACCAGTCGCAGATTATATGAAGAAAGAATAAAGGCATCTTTAAAAGAAAAAGAACTATTGTTGAAAGAAGTATATCACCGTGCAAAAAACAATCTGCAAACTACTATTAGCCTTATTAATATTCAGATTAACGAATCTAAAAATAAAGAATTAATAAGCGCGCTACAAGAAACAAAAAACAGGTTATATGCCATGTCTAAAGTGCATGAAGTACTTTGTAAATCAGATAACCTGGATTATATATTGCTAAAAGCGTATGTTACAGATCTTGTAAGTAACTTTGAGTATACTGATCTTTCATATAAGGTTGATATAGAAAAATCACTTGCGCTTAATATTGACCAAACAAATGCAGTTGGCCTGATATTAAATGAGCTAATCACAAATTCATTAAAACATAATCTTGAAAAGAAAATAAATATATCTATTGCCATTAAAAATTCTGCAACAAATACAATTCGTTTTTCGTATGCAGATGACGGACAGGGAGCTTCTAAAGATATTTTTTCTTTATCTGATACAGCCTTAGGCATGAACCTTGTACAGGTTTTAGTAGAAGACCAGTTAGACGGCACTATTACCTTTAATAGCGCAAAAGGCTTTAATATGCTGATTGAATTTAAAGCAAATTTATAATTTAATACATTTAAGGCGGCATTGGGCCTGTATATTGAATACATGGAATATCATTGGAAACAAAACAAGGGTGATGAAATTTAAAATGCAGTTCGGTAACATCTTTATCCTTTACCTCTAAAGTATAATATGGTTTAAGCCACCAGTTTTTTAAGCAGGTTACATCTGCCTGAAAACTTCCACTTTTATTGTAATCCTTTGCATTAATTTCTTTTACCTGCGCCTCTTGGATAATAGAGTAAATACCCGGCGGAAGCAGGAAAGAAAAATTACCTTTTTCGTCGGCTTTAAAGCTCAAAATTATTTTGCTTTTTAAAGTATTTGTATTTCCTTTTCTAATATAAAATGTTTTACCGGCATAAGGTTTTGCTTTTGAATACTCTGCAAGAATTTCTTCAGAAGGTGCTGCTCCACCACAATATGTTGAAGTTTGAGTTACTTTGCCACTTATATTAAAAACAGGTATTTTGTTTTTATTAGTTTGAGAAAAACAAACACCATTTATTAAGCAAAAAAACACTAGAGCTATTTTTAATTTAAACATTGATTTTTGTATTAAGATGTAATAAATATACTAATTCCGTACTTCTTTATGATATTCTAAGAATACTACAAATTATAGCATTAAATTGCTACAAAGCATACTACCTTTACTTTAAGCTAAAAACATGGAAACGCCAATAACCAGTTACTTTAAAGGCCGCGGAGCTCAGGTAAACCCAAACAATAAATTTAATAAACTGCAATATGCGCAAGAACACGTGGAAGGCCTTGATGAAGATTTTCTTCAAAAAGAAAAAACAGAGATCATTTATACTTATCCCAAAACGATCATTAACAAGGTTGAGAGCGAAGACGTTGGCGGTGAATACTCATTAAACCCCTACCAGGGCTGTGAACATGGCTGTATCTATTGTTATGCACGCCCTACTCATGAATATTGGGGATTTAGTGCCGGATTAGATTTTGAGCGTAAGATCATCGTTAAAAAAAATGTTGTTGAAGTTTTAGAAAAAACATTTAGCAATAAAAAATGGAAACCTGCCCCAATTATGCTTTCAGGTAATACAGATTGTTACCAGCCTTTAGAAAGACAACTGGAATTAACGCGCAAAATTTTGCAGGTGTGTTTAAAATACAAACACCCGGTTGGCATAATCACAAAAAATGCTTTGGTATTAAGAGATCTTGATATTCTAACAGAACTGGCGAAACATAACTTGGCACACGTAATGGTTTCTATTACAGGTGTCGCCGAAAAAGTTCGTCAGCTGTTAGAGCCAAGAACTGCATCTTATAAAAGCAGAATAAACACTATTGAAACTTTAGCAAAAAACAATATTCCCTGTGGTGTAATGGTTGCTCCTATTATTCCGGGAATAAATAATCATGAAATTTCTGATGTTTTAGAGCTTTGCGGTCATGCAGGAGCTTCAAGTGCAGGCATGACCATTGTAAGATTGAATGGTGCCAATGAACAGATCTTTAAGGACTGGTTGATTAAAAATTTTCCCGACCGTGCCGATAAAGTTTGGAACCAGATCTGCGAATGCCATGGTGGCAAGGTAAGTGATAGCAGACGAGGCGTACGTATGCGCGGCCAGGGAAAAATTTCAGAATCTATTGTGCAATTATTTAAACTTTCTAAACAACGTTTTATAAAACCATCAGGTTTTGAATTTAATTGCGCAGACTTTAATTATAAAGCCAATGATGTGCAATTGAGTTTGTTTTAGAAACTTGTGTGAGTGATTGTAACGGAAAGCCCGCGGCGGAGCAAGGACTTGAGGTGAAAGCCCGGACCCTAGGCAACGCCAAAATAAAAAAATTATCGTTTCTATTGGGTGTGCCCCTTCGGGCCGAGGGTTACAATCCAATATTTTTGTATTTTCAGAAAAAAAAGATTTTCCGCTACAATCGTTCACTCCAATCATATATATTAGTTACCGGTTTTAAAAACTAGGTCTCTTTTTAGTGTGAAAATTATGGTATACTGCTAATAATTGTATCGTTCGTGCTAAAAAAATCAAAGGCCAAAGTAAACGCTAAATAATACTGAATCTATGTTAAAACTGACTTTTAAAAACGGCTTGTTGATGCTTTTACTAGCCAAAATTTAAATTATGTTGCTCAAAAAAGAAATTTTAGAGCAAAAAGCAATACCATTTTTTATCATTTTTTCTGCTTGTCAGGACAAATAAACTAAAACCCGAAATATACAAATAATTACATTTTCTTACATCAATAACCAGATATTTAGCCGGCTATTGCTCGATTTCGCCCGTACCATTATAGCAATGGGAAATAAGCTAAACTTACATTTATTTGAATTTTCTTACACGCGTAATTTTCAAGTTACAACACGGTTGAAAGCCCTCTGTCAATGAAGTTACTTTGAAGAAAAAAAACATGAAAACAATTATTGTATTTATCGTAATTTTGCTCAGCTCAAATCTTTATTCGCAGGTAGCCTCTATACCTACACTGGGCTTAGTTGGTTCATTTCCTTTTAACGGAACATGTTTAAATTCAATTACAAATACCACTTGTGCTGTAAATGGAGCAACATTAACAAAAGACAGGTTTGGTGTAAACAATAAAGCATATCATCTATATGGTAAAAACCAAAACATTACTATACCTGCTTGCAATTATAATACAACAAATAACAATTTTACTGTTTCTTTTTGGCTTAAAACGTATAGTGAATTAACAATGTATGTTTTCAATATTAATGATTCAAATCAGTATGTTTCAAATTTTAATTTTGATATGAACGATGGCACTTCGGCAATGTGGACTTTTTGGAATAGCGGCGGCACAAATGCGCTTTTGAGTGGCGCTTACACCGAATATTCTGATGGATATTGGCACAACATTACATTTACCCAAAAAGATTCACTATTCAAGCTATTTATAGACGGAAATTTAAAATCAAGTGTTATAAATAATTCAAGTATTAACATAAATAAAAAGATAATCTTAAGCGACTCGCTATATCCTTTTTATGGCGATATTGATGATATACTAATATACGATAGAGCAATAACCGATAATGAAGCAAGAAATATTTTCGACGCAAATATATCAGCTCCTAAAGTATTATTCAGAAAAACAACAGATGCATATCAAGTTGGAACGTCGGCAAAATTTTTCTGGCAAAAACCAATTACAGTTGACTCATTAATTGTTGAATATTGCATAAATAACAGTAACAACTGGCAGCTTATTTCAGACTCGGTAAATGCAAATGATAATTTTATTAATTGGATAATACCCAATAATCCCGGAAGCACATTTACCTTAAAAATAACAAACAAACAAAACCCCCAGCAATTTGCGATAAGCAATCCTTTCTTAATTAGCAATTATCAATGGCAACATGTAAACAGCTATAACTCATTTGGTGCAAGGGATGGCGCTGGAGCTTATGTTTTTAAAGATTCTTTATTCTTACTAGGGGGATGGACAGATGTTGATGATGTAAACTATCCTGAAAAAACAAATAGTGAAGTTTGGGTTTCGGCAGATGGTGCCAACTGGACGTTAAAAACAGTAGCTCAGTGGGAACGCAGACACACGTTTGGCAATTTAGTATTTAATAATAAAATGTGGGTCGTAGGTGGTGATCAGCTACAGGGTCATTTTCAGAAAGATGTTTGGAATTCAAACGACGGAATTAACTGGACTCAGGTGGCAAACAATGTACCATGGGGTGAGCGCATGACACATATTACGTGTGTTTTTAATAACAAAATGTGGGTGATGGGCGGACAAAAAATAGTGGGATGGGGAAATACAATAGACACAGTGTATAACGACGTATGGAGTAGCTCTGATGGTATTAATTGGACACAGGTTACACAAGCAGCCCCTTGGCAACCAAGAGGGCAAATAGGCGGAAGCTGTGTGTTTAATAATAAAATGTGGATCATTGGAGGTGGAACCTATAATGGTAATAGAATTTATTATAACGATGTTTGGAATACAAGTGATGGAATTAATTGGACGCAAGTGAGTGCTAATACACCTTGGGATAAACGGGAATATCATGAAGTAATAGTTTACAACAATGCTATGTGGGTGCTTGGCGGTTATGATGCAACAGATAATAAACGCGATGTATGGTATAGCACAGATGGTGTTAACTGGACAGAATTGGTTAACACACCATGGCCCGTAAGACATGCTTCATCTGTGTTTAATTATAAACAATCGTTATGGATAGTGGCTGGAAATTTATGGAATGATTCATGGAAACTTAATACGTTGACTTGCCCTGTAATAAGCAATCAACCTCAAAACCAAAGCGCTGTTAGCGGCAGTACAGCAAGCTTTATAACTACTGTTAATAATATTAATGATCAGTATCAATGGCAAAAATTCTCCAATGGTATCTGGACTAATTTAAGTCCGGGGCCAAAATACAATGGGGTTAACTCGTGTACATTCTCAGTTAATAATCTTAATATGACAGATAACAACAATCTTTTCAGATCTATCGTTACCTCGGGAGCATGCACAGATACAAGCAATTCAGTTATTCTATCGGTTTTAATACCAACGGGCCTGGCAGATATTGATTCCGGCTATACAGTAAACATGTTTCCTAACCCTGTTAAAGATAAATTAAATATTCACTTAAACGAACTTAATGCTAACAGTTCAATTACAGTTACAATAATAGACATACAAGGAAAAATTTTAAAGAAGGAATATTTAAATGGCAATTTGCATTCAACTGACGTAACCGACCTCACAAATGGCATTTATTTTCTAGAGATATTGGGAGAAAAAGGCAAAAGTGTTAGAAAATTCATAAAGTTATAAATTTATTATCCACACCAAATTTTGAATTGACAAAAAAAGATATAATCTGCTAACATAAAAATCTTTAAGTAAATTAACATTAGTTTTCCTGATTTTTTTACAACTTTATACTGCTTAAATACGTTTATTATAAAGTGTTAGGATACAGGTTTCAAAATTATAAGGCAGATCAACAATCAAAGTTTGATGAACTTTTCAAGATCTTCAAACAACTGATAACACATACCAGTGGTGATGTGGATGAAGCTATTGACTGGCTTAAACAATTAGATAAAGAATACGATCTTACCAATAAAGATTATACCATTGATGATTTTATTGATGAACTGAAAAAACGCGGTTACCTACGCGATAAAAATGATGGCGAAGGTGGCATGGCCATCACCCCAAAAACAGAACAGGCTATTCGAGATAATGCATTGGAATACATTTTTGGCAAATTAAAAAAAGGTGCGCCCGGAAATCATAAAACAAAATTTACCGGTAAACAAGGCGAAGAAACAAGTTCTGATCTTCGCGCTTATGAGTTTGGCGATTCACCACAAAGTATTGCCATGATAGATTCTATTAAACAAGCGCAGATCAATAATGGCACTGATGAGTTTATAATAACTGAAAATGATCTTTTAGTTGGCGAACAGGAATTTAAAACACAAACCGCAACTGTATTGATGATAGACATTAGCCACAGTATGATATTGTACGGTGAAGATCGCATTACACCGGCAAAAATGGTGGCAATGGCTTTGGCAGAAATGGTAAAACGCAAATACCCAAAAGACAGTTTGGATATTATTGTTTTTGGAAACGATGCCTGGCCAATACAATTAAAAGATCTTCCGTATTTACAGGTTGGTCCTTATCACACAAACACCGTTGCGGGATTAGAATTAGCATCTTCTATTCTCCGTAAAAAGAAAGCCACCAATAAACAAATTTTTATGATCACCGATGGCAAGCCTTCCTGTTTAAAAGAAAACGGTGAATATTACATGAACAGCTTTGGATTAGACAGGAAGATCGTTAATAAATGTTTAACGCTTGCCGCAGCCTGTAAACGCAGCAAAATTGACATCACCACGTTTATGGTGGCAAACGATAGTTATTTACAAAGCTTTATTGATGAGTTTACAGAAGCCAACCAGGGCAAAGCTTATTTCACCGGATTAAAAGGTTTGGGTGAAATGATATTTAGAGATTATACGAATAAGAAAAGGAAGAAGCTTTAAATTGACAAAAGATATACGACATAGTATCAAATACTATATACATTAAGCAGTTTGCAGTAGGCAGTTAGAAAAAGAAACATTAAACTTGAAACAAGGAATAGCATGAAACCAATAATAAAAACATTAGGCGAATTAAAACAAAGCGGCTATAAATTTTTAACTATTAAAGATGAATTGCGCGAAAATTTAATTAATAAATTAAAAAAGAAAGAGGCGATCTTTGATGGTATTTTTGGTTATGAAGAAACTGTTTTACCAGAATTAGAACGCGCCATCTTAAGCAAGCACAATATTTTATTTTTAGGATTACGCGGCCAGGCCAAAACAAAAATGGCGCGACAACTCGTAAATTTGTTAGATGAGTATATTCCTGTAATAGCTGGTAGCCCTCTGAATGATGATCCTTTGCAACCAATTTCAAATTTCGCTAAGAATTTAATTTCAGAGAAAGGCGATACAACACCTATTAACTGGATTCATCGTACCGACCGCTTTGCCGAGAAATTAGCAACACCCGATGTAAGCGTTGCCGATCTTATTGGCGATCTTGATCCTATCAAAGCTGCAAACTTAAAATTATCGTTTGCTGATGAAAATGTTATTCATTACGGTTTAATTCCACGCAGCAACCGTTTTATTTTTGTTATTAATGAGCTGCCCGACTTACAGGCAAGATTACAGGTTGCTTTATTTAATATCTTACAGGAAGGTGATGTGCAGATTCGTGGGTTTAATTTGCGTATTCCACTGGATCTTCAATTTGTTTTTACAGCCAATCCTGAAGATTACACCAATCGTGGAAGTATTGTTACGCCCTTAAAAGACAGAATTGGCTCACAGATCTTAACACATTACCCAAGATCGATAGAGCATTCAAAAAAAATTACACAAGACCAGGCAAAACTTAATAATACACAAAAACAAATTGAGGTTCCTGAGATCTTAAAAAATCTGGTGGAGCAAATTGCTATTGAAGCGCGCACCAGCGAATTTGTTGATGCAAAAAGCGGTGTAAGTGCGCGTTTAACCATCAGTGCTTACGAAAGTTTAATAAGCGCGGCTGAATTACGTTTCTTAAAAAACAACGTCAATTATTCTTATGCGCGTTTAAGCGATCTGTATGGGGCTATTCCCGCTATTAATGGTAAAATAGAATTGGTGTATGAAGGTGAGCAGGAAGGTCCGGCTGTTATTGCGCAAAATTTAATTTCATTGGCCATAAGAAATACATTTATTCAATTATTTCCTGATCCGGCAAAACTAAAACGTAAAAAAGAAAATTCAGATTATTCAGCGATTACTAATTGGTTTTCGCAGGGAAATATTTTAGATCTTTTAGATCATGAAAATGATAAAGTATATTCTTCTGCATTAACGATCGTTGATGGGCTTGAAAATCTTGTAAAAAAATATCATCCGAACGTTAGCGGTGCAGATAAATTTGTGTTAATGGAATTTGCATTGCACGGTTTAGCAGAACATTCTTTATTAAGCAAAAATAAATTAGTTTCAGGTGTTACGTTTAAAGATCTCTTCGGTTCTTTATTAAATACCAATTTAAATTTTGATAAAGGAGAAAATTAATTCCTCGTCTTTTTTGTGTTTACAGAAAATGAACAAGTAAGCTGCCAAAAAAATAATCAAACAGTAAACCTACCCATAAAAAAAAGCGCTAAGAATATAAAGAAATGTCTTGCGTTATTTGTGAAAAAACTATGTACAGGTTGTGGTTGTATTAAACGAGTTATTTATTTAAGCTATCTCTTAAAGCCAACATCTTAATAGCCGTAACAGCAGCCTCATCGCCTTTATTGCCATGCTTTCCACCAGAGCGGTCGAGTGCCTGTTGCTGGTTGTTTGGCGTTAACACACCAAAAATAAAAGGCATATTATATTCAATATTAAGATCAGTAATACCTTTTGCAACCGCATCGCAAATAAAATCAAAGTGGCGTGTTTCGCCCTGAATAACGCAGCCTAAACAAATAATGGCATCTACATCAGTTGCTTCGGCCATATATTGCGCTCCAAGTGTTAACTCAAAACTTCCGGGCACTTCGCGAACGATGATGTTGTCTTTTTTTACACCATTTGCCAATAAAGTATTTACAGCGCCTTCTTTTAAAGCATTGGTTATTTCGTGATTCCACTCTGAACAAACAATACCAAATTTAAATTTTGCCGCATTTGGAATACTGCTTCCTTCGTTAACCGATAAATTCTTATTTACACTACTCATATTTTTAAAAATAAAAAAAGTCTGCCGGAGCAGACTTTTCAATAATTATTTTATTAATTATAAATTGCCTAATGCTTTTACTTTAGCAATATCTCTTTCAATTTCTTTGCCTTCATTACTTCTGCTATATTCTTTTTGAATACGCTCATAAATTGCTAAAGCTTCAGAAAAATTAGATTTTTGCTCGTATGCAAAACCTGCTTTTTTAAGATAGAAAGGCGTTGTAAAATTATTATTGCTTGTTTCTGCAGCTTTCAAATAAAATTTGATAGCTTCATCTACTTTATTCATTTCCATGTTGCAATCGCCAATGGCACCAACAGCAATTGGAGCAACCATTTCATCATCGCCATCGTATTTTTGCAAATATTCAATCGCCTGTTCAAATTTACCTGTACGTAAATAACAAATACCAGCGCAGTAATTAGCTAAGCTACCTGTTTTTGTCATACTGTATTCTTCAGCAATTTGCTCAAAGCCCATTATTTGTTTTTGGCCTTCTGGTGCCATTACAGTTACACCACCTTTTAAAGCAATGTTAAAGCTATCTGCTTCAAAATAATTTTGAGCCCAGAAGATCTCGTTAGAAGCCTCTGTTTCTTGTTCAGGCAAGTAGTAAAATTTAAAAAAACAAAAAGCGCCAATTATAAGTGCTAAACCACCACCTACATAGGTGATCATTTTTTTATTAGTTTCATAAAAAAGTTGAACTCCTTCTAAACTCGGGTCAATTGTTTTAACGGGCGTTTCCTCAATAGTTTCTTCAACAGAGTTATTTACCTCGGTATTGTCTACGGTTGTTTCGTCTTTTAAATCAGCCATTTATACGTAAAAATTAGTCTGCAAAAATAGCTTTTTTTCTGTTAAAATCTAATTTCTAATTCAAAAAACCACCTAAAAAAGGCGTATTTTTGCTAAAATCCATGTATTTAAAGCATCTTTCTATAGTAAACTTTAAAAATTACACCGAATTCGAGGCGCAATTTTCTGAAAAAATCAACTGTTTTGTTGGCAATAACGGCATGGGCAAAACCAATCTTTTAGATGCTATTCATTATCTTTCTTTTTGTAAGAGCTTTTTTAATTCGGTTGATAGTCAGAATATTAAGCACAACGAAGGTTTTTTTGTAGTACAGGGAAATTTTGAAAAATCGGGAGAAGTATTGGAAGTATATTGCGGCTTGAAAAGGAACCAAAAAAAGATTTTTAAAAAAAATAAAAAAGAGTACGAAAGATTGAGTGAACATATTGGCCAATTTCCGTTAGTGATGATTTCGCCAAGTGATGCTGAACTAATAAATGGAAGCAGTGATATTCGCCGCAGATTTTTGGATGGCATTATTTCGCAATACGATAAAGTTTATTTAGATAAATTAATATCATACAACCAGGTTTTAAAACAACGTAATGCTTTACTAAAACATTTTTTTGAAAGCCGGAGTTTCGATTCAGAAACTTTAGAAATATGGGATGATCAATTAATTAATTATGGTCGTTCAATACTTGACATAAGAAAAGAATTCTTAAAGCAATTCATTCCTCTATTCAACAAGCATTATCAATTTATAAGCGAAAGCAAAGAAGAAGTTGCTTTGCATTATGAAAACAGCTTAGGAGAAAAAGATTTTAAAACCGCTATTATTACTTCGTTGCCGCGCGACAGATCTGTACATTATACTACTGTAGGGCCGCATAAAGATGATCTTGAATTTACATTAAACGGCTTTAGTCTTAAAAAATTTGCATCACAAGGACAACAAAAATCGTATTTACTGGCTTTAAAATTAGCGCAGTTTGAATTTATTAAAGAACAAAAAAATACAAAACCATTATTGTTGCTGGATGATGTATATGATAAACTGGACGAAGAGCGCTTTACTAAATTATTAGAAATGGTAAGCAGTAATAACTTTGGCCAGGTGTTTATAACAGATACGCACCCCGAACGAATAGAACATCTTTTAAACACAAAACAAATAGAGAATAAGATATTTATTGTTGGGCACGACAATGTAAAATTAGTTGAGAACTAATCAATTTTTTTCATTTCCTCAATTTTCGCATCTTCGTTTTTATTATTGTTGTACCATTTAGCAATGTTAACCACTACACCTAAAGACGAAAAATTATTTGCATGTTTTATATTGTTTGGCGTCATATTAATGGTTAAGCCATACTGGAACTGAAGCTTTACAAACTTATATCCGCCCCTTAATGTTAATGCAGGTTCTGCAAACATAAACAATGGTCCTAGTAAATTATTATTATTCAGGTAATCTTTTTCTAATTCCACTTCCGGATAGTTTGTCTGATCAAAACTGGTATATTTTACTGCCGAAAATCTTGAACTAAATACAGCATCAAAAAATTTTGTTTTATAACCAATATCAGGCTGAATAAAAACCTTAGTAGCATCTGCATTAAAATAGCCAATGTAAGTATTATTATTACTGTCACTAAACTGCTGTTGCTTTGAAACCCTCCCTACACCTGCACCTGCAAAGGCCTCAAAAACAATATTGTTTTCGTAAGGCTTAAAGTAGCCAATGGCAGCTTCTCCTAAAATACCATCATGTTTGTAGTTACTATTATTATCTTTATAGTTCATGTAAAAGCCATTTGCCATCACTCCAAAATTTTTTCCTAAAGCCGCTGCAACCTGCAGATCATTTTGTGTAATGTTTACATGCACTTCTCCTTTCTCTTTTAATAAAGGAGCATTTACAGCATTAGAGACATACATTTGCGTAGTACAACTGTTTAAAGTAAAAATTATGTATACAGCTGAAAATAAAATTAGCTTTTTCATGAGTTCCGGTTTATTAAAATTATATTAATAGTATGCCAGTTATAAATACTCAAAATCGGGGAATTGTTCCTTTTTTGTGGAACACATTCCCCTAAATGATATTAGAATACTGCTGCAAGAACAAAAAGAATAATGCAAATAAAGATCACTACCAAAACAATCCATAATGCTGTTAAAAAAGCGCTCTCAATCACACCCTCCGCCTTTTGCACCTTTTGTTTAAACGTTCTTTTAGATTTAACTACTTGTTTTGAATTTTCGCTATTAAAAGTTGCATCGTTATCAACCGATTCGCTCACCGGCGCAGCGCTAAATGAATTTTTGTTTGAGTTATAAACTTTGCGTTCAGGTTTTAAAATAGCATCTTTTAAAGTAGAGGCACCTGCGGTTATAATAGTTGCAGGGTTTATAGTTTGTTTTACAACTTCTGATTCTGTTTTTTCAGGCTCTGCTTGCTTTGCTTTTCCCACTTGGGGTACATGCTCTGTTTTTTTATGAGAGGCGTGGCCAAATTTTGTATAACGTTGTGTTGTAAACGAGTTGCTCTTACAACCGGTTAAAATTATTAAGGCAATTAATGGAAGGTAAATAAATGTTTTCATAGTGTTTTTGTTAATGATTCTTGTTAATTTTAAATTTATCCGAGTAAAGTAACCAGTATTATAAGGCCTAAAACAACGGCAAGTATTACAACCCAAAGCACAATTTTTAATACGGTGCCAATAATTTTTTTTGTGTTATTTTTATTCGTCTCTGATTTTTTATTTTTGAATACGGTTTTCGAATGTTCAAAAGTTTGAGCCTGTTCATTTAACAGGGCAATATTTGCTTCAGAGATCTTTGTTTTAAGAGGATCGAAAAGATTTTCTTTTACAATTAAAACGGGGTTTGTTTTTGAAGCGCTGGCTGTTTCAACGTATCCGGGCTCTGAAGGTTCAATGGTTGTTTCATCATTCTCAACAACAACTTTATCTGAACGGTTAGAAGTTTTTTTTGCGATTGCATGTTTACCCGAATTATTAGAAAAGTGGGTGTAACGTTGTTTTGTAAACGAATTACTTTTGCAACTGCATAAACCAATTAATATTAATAAGGGAAGGTAAATTATTTTTTTCATTTTATTTGTTTTTAAAAGGAACTTTCAAAACCTATGCCAACAAAAAAAGCCAAGGCAAAGGCCTTGGCTTTTTTAATATAGTACTTTTGTGTTTAAAATTCGCAGTTGTTTGGTGTACGAGGAAAAGGAATTACATCGCGGATGTTTGTCATGCCCGTTACAAACAATACCAGACGTTCAAAACCCAAGCCAAAACCGGCATGCGGACAAGAACCAAAACGTCTTGTATCCAAATACCAGGACAATTCATGTAAAGGAATTCCAATCTCATTCATCCTGGTCTCTAATTTCTCCAAACGTTCCTCGCGCTGACTTCCACCAACTATCTCGCCAATACCCGGAAATAAAATATCCATTGCCGCTACCGTTTTGCCATCATCGTTCTGGCGCATGTAAAACGATTTTATTTCTTTTGGATAATCTGTAAGTATAACAGGTTTTTTAAAATGCTTTTCTACCAAATAACGCTCATGCTCACTTTGAAGGTCAACGCCCCATTTATCAACCAGATATTGAAATTTCTTTTTCTTGTTATGATTGCTCTCTCTTAAGATCTCAATGGCCTGTGTATAAGTAACACGCTCAAATTTATTATCTAAACAGAATTTTAATTTATCTAATAATGATAATTCACTACGCTCAGTTTGTGGTTTTTGTTTTTCTTCTTCTTCTAAACGTTGCGATAAGAACTGGATGTCTTCTAAGTTATTATCCAAAGCATATTTAATAACATATTGCAGCATTTCTTCTGCCAGATCCATGTTATCTTTTAATTCATAAAAAGCCATCTCCGGCTCTATCATCCAGAATTCCGCCAGGTGGCGAGCTGTGTTACTATTCTCCGCCCTGAAGGTGGGACCAAAAGTATAAATATCAGAAAAAGCCATAGCAGCTAATTCCCCTTCCAATTGCCCGGAAACAGTAAGGTTTACAGACTTACCAAAAAAATCCTGCTTGTAATCTACTTTACCGTTCTCATCTTTTGGCGGGTTAGCAATATCAAAATTTGTTACGTGAAACATCTCACCTGCCCCTTCAGCATCGCTTGATGTAAGGATGGGGGTGTGCATATATAAAAAACCTTTTTCGTTAAAAAATTTATGTACTGCAAATGCCAACGTATTACGCACACGAAATACAGCTCCAAATGTATTGGTTCGAAAACGCAAATGCGCTATCTCACGCAAAAACTCTAAGCTTGGCTTATTTTTTAATTGTAATGGATACTTTTCAGGATCTGAATCCCCAAGTATTGTCAACTCTTTCGAGATCACTTCTACCGCCTGGCCTTTACCTAATGATGCAGCCAAAGTACCCGTAACACTAATAGCCGAGCTTGTAGTAATACGGTTTAAAAGTTCTTCAGGTAATGTATTAAAATCAACAACTATTTGTAAATTATTATTTGTAGAACCATCATTTAAAGCAATAAAAGTTTTGTTTCTGAATGAACGTACCCAGCCTTTAACGGTAATAGTTTGGTTTGCGGGTGTTGTTTTTAAAATGTCTTTGATCCTTAAACGTGTCATAATAATTTTTAATTAAGGCAGTAAATTTAAGAAGATTTTAGAGATTATGAGTGGAAAAATTAATGAATGTAAAGTCATGTTGAGTAGATTCAAAACATGTTTCGGGATACACGCTTCGACTACGCTTAATGTGATAGGATATTTAACCCTTCATTTTTAAATATTCCTCTTCCGTTATTTCAACCGCCATTTCAGTATAGTTAAATACCAGGTCGTTAATAAATACCATTTCAGGATATTGTTTTGCCATAATTTGCTTTACCATCTTTTTGCTGCCAATTATCTGTATCTCTTCAAACCTGTTGGGCTGTATAATTTTAAAATAACTCTTGTTATTTTTATACTTACGGTACACCGGAAAGTTTATATCTTTAAGATCCATGGCCAAGCCCTTTTTAAAATTAGTAGCAGAATATGTGTTCGAAAATTACAAAGATAATTTAGAACAACTGTGTATTATTTTACCAAATAAACGCGGAGCACTTTTTTTAAAGAACTATCTGGCTCAAACATACGGCAAAACTATTTGGCTGCCCACCATTATTAGTGCCGAAGAATTAATTACCGAATTAAGCGGTTTAAAAACGCTTGAAGAAATAGATCTTATTTGTTATTTATATGATAGCTATAAAGTTTGTTATGGTTCGGAAGCTGAGAACTTTGATAGTTTTGCAAAGTGGGGACAATTAATTTTACAGGATTTTAATGAGATAGATCGTTACCTGGCAGATTCGGAACAGCTTTATGAAAATTTAAAAGATATTAAAGTACTTGAGAACTGGAGTCTTGGCGCAGAGAATCTAAGCGAGTATCAAAGCAATTATTTAAAATTTATGAATAGCCTTGGCGCTATTTACAAACATTTTAATGAGTTTTTAGTTTCAAAAAAGTGGGCTTACCAGGGTTTAGCTTATAAATATGCTGTAAAGAATTTTGATTCGAATGCATACCCCAATCAATTCTATAAAATGATATTCTGCGGCTTTAATGCTTTAAACGCTGCTGAACTTAACATCTTTAACAAACTGCATTTACAAAAAAAAGCAGATATATTGTGGGATGCCGATAATTATTATTTAACGGATAGCAACCAGGAAGCAGGTTTATTTTTACGGAATAATTTTAATCTCTTCAAACAAAAAGAACCGGCTTTTATTGGCGATCATTTTAAAGACGAAAAAGACATTAAAATCATTTCTGTTCCAAAACAAATCGGGCAAGCGCAGGTTGTAAAACAAAGCATTCAAAAATTTATCGACGCTAAAATTCCGTTAGATAAAGTAGCGATTGTTTTGGCCAATGAAAAATTATTGTGGCCTGTTTTACAGCAATTACCGCCGGAAGTGCAATATGTAAATATTACCATGGAGTATCCGTTACGTTATACTTCTACATATAGTCTAATTGAACAGTTATTACAGTTACAAATAAGTTTTTCAAAACAAAACCGGCAGCATAAAACCATTTACCATAAAGACCTTGTAGCACTTTTACGTCAACCTGTTTTTGCCGGTTATTTATCCAATAAAGATGGAAATATTTCTGTATCAAAAATAATTGATCAGTTAACACAAAGAAATATTTCGTTTGTTTCGTCAAAAATTCTTTTTGAATTATTTAATTCTAATAACGAACAAATAATTTTATTACAGCCAATAACTTCGGTTAAAATTATTTGCGATCACTTCTTAAGCTTGCTTCAAAATATTAAAGAATTATTTATTGCTCAGCCGCAAAATAATCAATCCAGCTTAGAGTTAGAATATCTTCAGATCATCATTAAAAATTTTAACCGATTAACAGAGATCGTTCAAAAATATCCGCACTTTAATGATATAATGGCCTTGAAACAATTGTTTAACCAGGTTGTTGGCAGCGCCTCGGCGCCTTTTATTGGTGAGCCTTTGCGGGGCTTACAAATTATGGGTGTACTGGAAACCCGTACGCTTGATTTTGATCATATAATTTTTGTGAATGTGAATGAAGGCGTACTACCATCCGGTAAAACAGTTAACTCGTTTATTCCTAATGATCTTAAACGTGCTTTTGGTTTACCATTATACTTAGAAAAAGATGCTATTTATGCTTATCACTTTTACAGGTTATTACAAAGAGCAAAAGATGTTATAATAACTTATGATAGCGAAACAGATACATTTGGCAAAGGCGAAAAAAGTAGGTTTGTAACGCAACTGCAACTAGAAATGCAGGTTACACACCCCAATATAAAAATTATTGAAGAAGTTGCATTGTATCCGGAATTTCCGACAGAACTTGAAAATGTTATCAGTGTTATTAAAGACGATGATATTTTAGCGCCCATTTATCATAAGGCAATTAGCAACGAAGCATTTGGAGCGCTTTCACCATCGGGTTTAATTACATTTAAAGAATGTGCTTTGAAATTTTATTTCAGGTACAGTGTTAAGTTAAAGGAAACAAAAGAGGTGGAAGAAAGTGCCGAAGCCAATACCTTCGGTTCTATTTTGCATTTAAGCCTCGAGAATTTATATAAAGAATTTATTACAACTATTTTAAATGCAGAGCAATTAAAAGAAAAATTAAAAACTGTAGAGAGCACAATTCATAATGCTTTCACAAGCTTTTTTGATAACCCCGAAATTATTGGAAAAGGCATTTTACAAAAAGAAGTTATAAAAGTTTATGTAGAAAAGTTACTTAAAAATGATATTGCTTTTATTAATAAGCTTCAAAAAGATAACCACTATTTAACCTTAAATAATTTAGAACAGGAGTTTTCAGCGCCACTTAGAATTACTATTAACAATATTCCTACAACAATTTATATAAAAGGTAAGATAGACAGGATTGATTCTTACCAGGGAAATATAAGGATCATTGATTTTAAAAGCTCTATAAAAGCTTCAGATAAATTTGGTTTTACTTCTTTTGATGAATTGTTTTTAAATATTGATTACAATAAGCAATTTCAGTTAATTATGTATGCGTGGCTCTTGCATAAAAATAATTTTTGCAGACCCGAGCAAATGCAGCCCTGCATTATTCCATTCAAGAATTTTTTAGAAGAGCCTAAATACATTTCAAAGGATAAGAGCCGGCTTATTTTTGCAGAAGAATTCTTAAATGATTTTGAAAATGAATTAAAAAGGTTTATTGAACTGATCTTTGATCAAAGTAAGCCATTTTCTCAAACAGAAAATGAGGATATCCATGAATTTTGTCCGTTTAATACCATTTGTAATTTTGCAAAAAAATAAACACGCAGCGCCCATCTATAACTCACCAAAATCTTGCTATGCTATTTGTAAAAAAATTACCTTTTTAGAAAGTAAATCCAGGAAGTTGAGCTGTCATTTTAACCCAATTGCCGCTTGCTTCGGTATTGTAGTAGTAAGATTCCGATTTTCCGGATTCGGTATTAATTACTACCGCGTACATATAACCGTCGCGTCCTAACCCAATACTAACCTGATATTTACCCGTTTTTCCAACCTCGTTCATTATAAAATTTCTTGAATTAGCAGACGCTGCATTTGCATGGTTAATTGAGTATATGAAAAAAGCTGTTCCAAATAATACAAGGGTTAAACCTGTGCATAACGATAAAAATTTAGTTTTCATTTTTTATTTTTAGATTTTATTTCGATAAATAATTTTTCATAGTAAAGGAATTTGCAAATGTTACAATAGTTATGATCACACTTACTCATTCTATTTTTTAATATTAATTCACTTAATGTTCTCACAAAGCATTTCCAGTCCGAACAAACCATTATACACTGCTTTAACATTAGTAAATGATCCGCCAATATATTCCTCATGAATAAAAACGTAATCTTCCAGCAGATAGCATTTACCATCACTGTCTTTATAAGCCACTCTTGCACTTCTTTCACGTCCAACAATAACTGATGTTAAGGGGTTGCGCAGAGTTGTCCAACCATCTTGTGTTAATACAGCTTTTAAAGCAATTGCTCCTTTAGTACTAAAAGTTTTATTAAAACCATCTATTAATACTTTTTCAAGCGCAGCATCTTTTGCAACAGGGCCAGGAAGTTTCGTGTTTTTTATTTTCTCGGCCTGGTTACCATCGGCTTTTGTTTTCATACTTTCAAGACTTCCCATTTTATCTGAGGCAGTTTTTACTTTGTTGTACATTTCTTTGTAAGATACTTCTTCTGAAAATACTTTAGAGGCCGCATCCCAATAAGCCATGTGGAATTGAATGGTGTAGTAACCTATCTCCATCGATTCTTTATCGGTATACTTACTTAACATTACGTCTATTTCGCCAAGTGTTTTGTCTGTTTTCATTTTTAAACCACTGATAATACCTTTACTCATTCTTGTATGGCTTATTTTAGCATCATTATAATCCATTGATAAAAGTTTAGTCACTTTTTCGTTATAGTTTTCAAGTTTCCTTTTCCATTTTGCTCCGGTTGAAGAACCGGCGCCGGTTTGCATATTTTCATCTTCAAATAACTCTTCAAACAATTTACCAGGGTCTTTGCTTATGGATTGGTTTTGCTGGCTATCTTTAACTTTATCTCCTGTATATTTGTTGGCATCAGCGATTTGAAGTTCTTTTCTTTTGGTTTTAAATTTTTCTATAGTAGCTTCCATTTCAGATGTGCTGTAAGTTGGGTCTTTTTCCTTAACCCATTTTAATGAACTGTTCATGTTTCCGATGGCTACATTCAATTCGTTTTCACTCATAGTATCAGGGGATTTTGAGCCATTTTGCCAAAAGCTTTCTACGTTTCTTTTCGCCGGTCCATTATAACCCACTTCTTCCATCTTCTTATCAGTCGCTTTCTGTTCTTCTGTTTTGGCAGCTTCATTTTTACTATCAATTCCTGACTGACATTTCTTCATTTCTTCTTCCATGATAGAAGTATTATATGAAGGGTCTTTTTCTTTAACTCCGGATAAAGCTTTTTTCATGTTGCCAAGAGTTGCATCGCTCCCTTTTCCGTTTTTAAACATTTCGGCCTGACGCCAAAAGGTTTTTACGTCCATTTTTGCAGGGCCTTTGTAATTATCATCTTGAGCTGCCATAGTTAAGCTTATACTTAAAGAGATTAAAAGAATTTTTAGAGCTTTCATTTTATTATTTTAAATTTTATAGTGCTATTAAGAGAGAAGATTTCTCCCCTCTCTTTAAAAGATGCCTGGCAAAAATCTATATCTCGTTTACCTGCACCTTTTATGCTTTAATTATTTATTATTATTATTTTTGAATAGTGTTTATAGCATAAATAGTATATGCCAGAACTTAAATGAGATAAATTAAGTTGCGTAGGTCCTTCACTAACTTTTATCTCTGTAACAAGTTCTCCAAGTGCATTTATAATTTTATAAACTCCTGTCTCTTCTGTAGTTAATGTTACTAAACCATTGCTCGGATTTGGATAAATGGATAAATGCGAATTAAGTTCCTTCTTGCTAATTTGAGTTGTAGGATAGGAATATTTCGCCAAAAACATATCTATTCCCCCATTTGAACTAATTGTGTTAGTTGTTACACTTGGATCAAAATCACATGAAGAACTGTAATTACCCGCACAATATACCCCCGTTGTAAACGCAATAATACTTTGCCCAAAATCATTACCCGTTCCTCCAACATTAAAAGCAGAAATATAGTTGCCATTTAAATCATAATTTGCAACATATATATCTGCCAAACCATTAGATACAAGGTTATTTGTACTTGCACTTGGATCAAAATCCACGTTCCCCTCAAAAGAACCAGTAACATATAAACTACTTGTATTATTTAAATTAAAATTAATACCATAATCAAAACCGGTTCCACCAATTGATTTAGCCCAAACTAAATTACCATTGTTGTTAAGTTTACAGATATACATATCTTCCTTAGTGCTGCTTGCTGAGCTAATGCTATAAACAGGAACCGCCGGATCAAAATCTACAACACCTTTAAAACTGCCTAAAGTGTAAACATTGCCTGAATTGTCTACCTGAACAGAACTACACGTTCCCGATACACTGGCTGAAAAATTACCAGAATAAGATTTTCCCCAGATATATGTTCCAGAAGAAGAGTATTTTGCTACATATGAATCGCTTAGAGCACCGCAAACAACTTGCGATGAAGTTGAGCCAAGTGGGTCTAATGTTATATAGCCCATAAAATAACCTCCAATGAAAATGTTATTTAAAGCATCAACTGTTATTGAATTACCCGACTCATGACTATTACCAGCTAAAGAAAAAGCCCATGTAAATAAACCTGCCGAATTTAATTTTAAAACAAACGTTTCTTTATTTCCTACAGCAGAAAGTGTGCTTATTCCTACACCCGGGTCAAAATCAACTCCCGTACTTTGAAAGTAGCCTGTAACAATAACATTGTTTGCGGCATCTGTTGTAATTGCATTACCATAATCATCTACTGCTGTTTTACCAATATTACGGGCCCAACCATGAGTTCCGTTAGCATTTAATTTTAAAATAAAAATATTAGTACCAGAAGCTCCAGCCGATAACAAATCAGTTCCTGTACCTGGATCAAAATCTACCTGACCCGAATAAGCACCTGTTGCTAAAATGTCGTCATTAGCATCAATAGCCATTCCTAAAATTTTGCACGACAAATTATTTGTGTAAGTAAATACTGCTAAAAAATTTCCGCTGGCATCATATTTAGCAATGTAACCATCATCAGACCCTGCGGATGTCACTATGAAAGCTGCCGGGCTGGGGTCAAAATCTACTGTTCCTTGAAATGATCCACCAACGTATACATTACCGCCAGCATCTTTTAAAACTGCCCTGGCATCGTCCGCCAGATTTCCACCAATTCCATTTGCCCACGAATAATTTACTTGAGCATAAAGGTTTAGCGAAATAAAATATGTTAAAATAAATAAAAATACATTCTTCATGTAATTGTGTTGTTTATAATGTTATTAAATAATTTTATTTATTGCCTTTTACAATAAACCACCAAAGCGCAACGTAAACAGCTTCTGGTTTGGCTCCATTTATAACACTTGTTACATCATTCATTTTCGCGATTGTGCTTCCACTTGAATTATTAATATCGTTTCCGGAAATTTTTAAAACTGTAGAGCCACTTCCGTTACTGATCGTTTTACCATCGCTATCCACTTTTCCAAGTGTAGAGCCACTTGCATTACTAACCGTTCTGCCATCACTATCAATTTTGCCAACTGTTGATCCGCCGGAGTTACTTAATGTTCTTCCATCGCTATCCATTTTAAATTGCGCTTTACCAATTACTGAGAGCATTGTAAATACAATTATTGTTATTACTGTTTTGATATTTGCTTTCATATTTTTCTCTTTTAAATTATTATTGTTTAATTACTTTTTTAATTACGCTTGCATCACCTTGCGTGATCTTAAAATAATATAAGCCATTCTCAAAATGGGAAATATTTATTTTACTATTAAATTTTTGTACCGGGGTTTCTAAAACAATTTTTCCAAAAACATCCATTATTTTTAATTCATAAAACCCATCAGTTTCAATGTTTATTATTTCATTTGTAGGATTAGGATAAATTAAAAAATGTAAGTTGTTTGAATATTCATTAACTCCTACACACGTATTAACAACAACTAATGTGCTTACCGAACCAAAGCAAGAACCATTTTCGCCGGTAACAGAATAAGAGGTAGTAGTAGTTGGACTCACTACTATGGATGTTGAGTTAGAACCTGTGCTCCATGTATAAGTTGCTGCGCCGGAAGTTGTAATAGTTGTAGATTCGCCTGAGCAAATTGTTGGATTGCTCACTGAAGCAATTACTGTAATACTATTTGATATAGAAATAGTTGTAGTTGCTAAACCGTAACACGCACCATTAAAACCGGCAGCCGTATAGGTTGTAGCAATTGTTGGAGAAACCGCTATACTTGTCGTAGTTG
The DNA here is from genome assembly GCA_016787705.1 of Bacteroidia bacterium. Lineage (GTDB taxonomy): Bacteria > Bacteroidota > Bacteroidia > B-17B0 > Aurantibacillaceae > Aurantibacillus. The sequence continues at coordinate 113,909 of JAEUTP010000002.1, forward strand.
GGCCTGTATTCCATGAGTAACTACCTGCAGAACCCATAATTGACAAGGTTACAGAACCTCCGGCACAAATTGTGGAAGCTGTGCTTGCAATAGAAATAGTTGGCGAAGCTATTACATTTACCGTGATTGTTTTTGTATCTGAACAAGATAATATTGTACCCGTTACGGTATAGATAGTGGTAGAGACTGGTGAAACAGAAATAGATGAAGTTGTTGCATTGTTGTTCCATAAATACGAATTAGCCCCGCTTGCATTTAAGATGGTTGAATCGCCGGTGCAAATCGTTGACGAGCCCGCACTAATATTTATTGTAGGCGTTGTTAATATTCCCATTGAGATAGTGTTACTGGATGAACAACCAAGGCTGCTGGTGCCAACTACTGTGTAGGTGGTAAAAACGGTTGGACTGATGGCGTAAGTAGATGTATTAGGACCAGAGACCCATGCATAGGTGGACGCTCCACCCGCAAACAAAGTTGCCGTACTGCCACTGCATAAACTTGGCCCACCAGTACTTGAATTGATATTGATATTTGGCAAAGCGCCAACCGTTATTGAACTAACAGCGGTACCTGTACAGCCTGCCGCACTTATACCCGTTAAACTAAAATTGATTGAAGAAGACGGGTTTATAACACAATTGCTGCCCGTTGTTGAATTCATATAAGAGTATGAATTTGCGCCGGAAGGCGTAATTGTGAACGAACTGCCATTACAAATTGAACCGCTGTTTACGCTAACAGTGGGCGTTGGATTTACAGTAACAGTAATGGCGGTACGTGTAGCACTGTTTAAACATGTAAATGATTCCGCATAATACGTATAAGTTCCTGCGGCTAAAGTAGGCGTATTGTAACTTAAACCTGTAGATAAAACAGTTGTGCTTGTTGGACTTGCATACCAGGTTACCGTTGCCGAACTGGATGTTATTAATGTAGTAGCATTTGAAGAGCAAATACTTAAATTGCCCGGTGAAGTGATGTCTGCAGGGGATGCAGGAAGTGTACACGGACTCATTTTATGCACAAACACATCAGAAGAACCTGCCACTGATGTGAGGTTAAAAATTGTAGATGCCGGATCAAAATCAACCGTACCCAAAAAATAACCAGTTGTAAAAACATTGTTTGACGCATCAAGAGCAATTGACGAAGAAAAATCTGCTCCCGTACTTCCAAATGTTTTTGCTGTTACAAAATTGCCTGCTGCATCCAGTTTTAAAATATAAACGTCCAAACTTCCGTTACTTGTTATGCTGTACGTGCTAACACTCGGATCAAAATCTGTAGTTCCCTGGAAATAACCGGTGACGTAAACATTATTTGAACCATCGATTGCAAGCGCATTACAATTTACATATGAATTGGTATTTACGGCCCTGGCCCAAACGTAATTGCCGGAAGCGTCAAGTTTACTTATAAAGCCGTCGTTTAACCCTGTAGTGCTTAAATTAGCTACTGCTGCACCGGGATCAAAATCAACTGTGCCGCTAAAAAAACCGGATGTGTAAATATTACCTGCACCATCTAAACTTAACCAGTATGTTTTTTCGGTAGAAGTGCCGCCTGTTTGTTTAGCCCAAACAAAATTGCCTGTTGAATTTAGCTTAACTACAAAGTTATCTGCAGCACCGTTAGAAATTAAATTGAATGCAGTGGCCGATGGGTCAAAATCTGCGGTACCAGCAAAAAAACCGCTTACATATACATTTCCACTTCCATCTGCTTTAATGCCATGACCCTCTTCATTTGCTGAAGTACCTCCCAAACTTTTTGCCCAAACAAATGTACCGCCGCTTGTAAGTTTACTTACAAATATATCTGGCCCGCCAACTGCAGAAAGTGTAGCCGTTGATGCGCTCGGATCAAAGTCGGCTATTCCGGCATATACACCGGTAGTATATATATTTCCGGATGGATCAATTGCAATAGAATAAGCACGGTCAGTACCTGTACCACCCATGCTGCTAGCGCCAACAAATCCGCCAGAAGAATTTAACGCTAAAACAAAAATATCGGTCGACCCGCTGGAAGAGGTTAAATTATATATAGCTGCTCCGGGATCAAAATCAACCGTTCCGTCGTAATAGCCCGCCACAAAAACATTACCAAGGCCATCAACTGTGATTGCCTGGCCCACATCAATACCTGGTCCGCCAACACGCTTTGCCCAAACAAAATTGCCGGTGGCATTCAGCTTGCAAACGTAAATATCCTGCGAGCCGGCAGAGGCCAGAGTAAAAGTTCCCGGTCCCGGATCAAAATCAACAGTGCCTTGAAGAATACCTGTAATGTAAATATTGCCCGAACCATCGGTTGCTATGCCTTCGCCTGTTTCGGCGCTGGTACCACCAATGCCTTTGGCCCATTGAAAGGCAAGGCTTTGCGACTTTGCCGATAGAGCAAGAACGCATAGAATAAATAAAAGTTTTTTCATAAGATATAGATTTTATGAAAGCTAAATTATTGCAAATGAGCTACCTGTTCGGATATGAATTAACGAACGAGGGCATTTGTTTGGTAAGCGGGAAGGAATTATTAGTGAACGTAAAAAAACATTTTACATCTGTTTAATGATGTGCGCCAGTTCGTCTTTTTTTCTTTTGGAAATAGGAACGGTATCGTTGTTTTCCATTACTAAAAAACCACCGTCTTTCCTGTCGAAACGGATGATCTTATTTAAATTAATGATGTGAGAATTATGTACACGTGAAAAACCAAAAGGCAGGAGCATTTCTTCATACTCTTTAAGTGTAGAAGACACCAATATTTCTTTTCGCTGTGAGAAGACAAATTTTGTATAAGCTCCATCTGCTTCGCAGCGAATGATCTCATTTACTTTAATAAAATGTATTGATTCGCTATCGTTCAACACGATCTTTTTTTCTGCAGACTTTATAGACTGTAAACTCTCCTGTAAGATCGTTAATTGTTGCGCCAGATCTTTTGACCTGATGTTTTTTTGAGCGCGCTCCACACTTCGTATTAATTCTTCAGAATTAACCGGCTTTAATAAAAAATCGATGGCGCTGAATTTAAAAGCATCTACAGCATATTTATTAAAAGCAGTAATGAAAATTAATTGAAAATCAAATTTGCTTAGTTGGCTCATCAAATCCATGCCTGTGCCATCGTTCATCTCCACATCTAAAAAAACAAGATCGGGTTGATGTTTTTGAATGGCCTCCAAGCCTGTTCTTACACCTTCTGCCTGAAATAATTCATTTACCTGCGGGCAATTTTTTAGAATAAGATCAACAAAGCTCTCCCTTACATTTACTTCATTATCTATAACTAAAACCTTCATTAATTTATTACTGGTAAAATGATTTCTACTTTGGTACCACCTGTTAAATTTTCTACTATAGCAAAAGTAGCATTTGTTTTGTGTTTTTGGTTTAATAAATATAAACGGTCTTTTATAATTTGTATTGCCCGCGAAGTGTGATCTTTACTTTTATTTGCTTGCTTTAGACCAACGCCGTTATCAATAATTTTAATTAAAAGGTTATTTTCTTTTACAGAAAAATTAATTGTTATAGACCCATCCTTATCTATATCAACAAAGCCATGCTCGATAGAATTTTCAATAAAAGGTTGCAGCATCATAGATGGAATTAAGAGTTCATTTATTTCAAGATCCTTATCATAATTAAAACTGTAATTAAATTTATTACCGGTTCGCAGTTTTTGAAGTTCAAGATAATTCTTTAAAAAATCTATTTCATCTTCAATACTTACCGTTTCAAGATAAGTGCTTTCTAAAGATTGCCGCATAATTTTAGAGAAATTAGAGATATAATCAGAAGCTTCTTTTTTTCTTTTATCATCGTTTACCAGGCCCTGTAATGAACTTAAAGCATTAAAGAAAAAATGCGGGTCCATTCGTGCCCTATTTAATCGCTGTTCGGTTTCAATAGTTTTTAGTTTATTTTTTACAAGAGACTGGCGATAAAAAAAGATGATGATAATTATGGCAAACAAAGATGCAATAACACCTGCAATTAAAAATTTAGTATTAACCGAAGCAATTTCTCTTTCCGCATTCAGTTCCATAATTTTTTTCTCGTTCTCGGCTTTATCATATTTTTGAACGAGTTCGTTTATCTCTTTACTCTTGTCTACATTATACACACTGTCTTTAAGGGCATTGTAACGTTCAATACCATATAATGCTTCTTTTGTATTACCTGCATTTTTATTATACTCATAATACCGTTGATAATAGTTTAGCCAATAATACTGCACATTAATGTATGTTAAATTCATCTTCATTGAATCAAGATAAACGAGTGCCTTTAAAGGTTCTTTTTTTAAATTATAATAATCGCTAAATTTTATATAGCAGGAAATTATTTCGCCGGGGTATAAATACTTTCTGAACTTTAAAGACTCTTTACAATATTCAATACCGGTTTCATAATCTTCTATAATAAAATAATTGTCAGAAATAATATTCAATACCTGGTAAGCTCTTAAATAATAGCCGTACTCTTTCATAAACGCGTAGGATTGTTTTGCGTAAAATATAGAACTATCAATATATGCCTGTGAAACATTACGCAGATCCATATACAGCCGCGATAATAAATTATTTACAAAAATTTTTGTGTAAGGCCTATTTAGCGAAGGCAATAAGGCTACTGCTTTATTTTTATACGTAAGCGCTTCTTCATTTTGCAGATCAGTCACCAACACATCAGCGAGTTTACAATATGTTAAAGCCAAACCATCTACGTTTGATTGCTCTTTATATAAACTCATAGCTTTCAAAAAATGATCTAATGCCGATTTTTTATCGCCGGCCCTGTAACAGGTGATTCCTGAATAATAACACGCATCTGCTTTTAAAGAGTCGTTTTTAATACTGCTATCCACTATTTTTTTTAAAATCGTTAAAGCTGTATCAAATTTGTTTTTTTGCTGGTAACCAATAGCAGAGTATAATTGCGCTTTATACCGTTGATAGGTATTACTCACATGCTCAAAACTCTTTTCTGCTTTTTGACTGTACTTTAAAACAGAATCAGGATTGCCGTATTTTTCAATGTGCAATACTGCAATGCGTAAATATAAAGCAGACCGTTGTTGATCATTTACACTATTTAATTCCTGTTTTAATTTTTCAAGCTCCTGCGCATTTAGTGTGATCGAACCAAGTACAGTTATAAAAAATAAAATGTAATAGTATTTTAATCTAAAAAGCATAAGTGATACACCAAAATTAAGTAAAATAATTTTAGGGAACGGACTCGCGGAATAAAGGGATTTGGAATGTCAGGTATTTTTCCTTTAGACAGAAGTCGTACACGTCAAACCCAGCGACAATATTTAAATACCGGAAACACTCTTCGGGCAACCACACCAGCTCGCTCAAAGCTATTCGCTTTGCCGTGCTCAGAGTGACGGGGCTCAACATAGGTATAGGTCAGGCTGAGCGGAGTCGAAGCCTCTTACACTTTATTTTTAGAATGTGATTCATTTTTACATTCTGCAAGAGCAGGTAACAAATCGAATTTGCCTTCGATCAAGGCTTCTTTCTTTTTCCTAGTCCAGCCTTTCAATTTCTTTTCCCACTTAATTGCTTCAAGTTTTGATTGAAATTTATTAAACCACATTAATTCAACAGGTCTTCTATTGTAGGTGTAGGAAGTAGTGTATTTTCCGTCATTATGCTGAAACACCCTAATATTAATATCATTTGTTAGACCTACATAATACGAACCATCTGAGCACTTAAGAATATATACTATCAATTCATCCATTATTTTAATAAAATTTAAACCACTCTTCGACTCCGCTCAGAGTGACAGTTGTTAGTTATCAGCCAACACAAGGTTTTCCATACCCACCGTCATTTTCATTAAACCAAATTTAATGAACACTTTTTCGTTTTTGATCTCTTCTACAACACCAATTTCGGTACCGCTTAAAATCTTTACTTTGCTACCAACTTTTAAATTGGGTTTTATGCGGGCAATTTTCTTTTCAGAATAATTGTCAAGTTTTTTCTGTTTGCGTAATTCTTCCTGTTTTTTTGTTTCGGCCGTAATACCATCAATAAAACGTTTGATCACTAATTTACGGTCACCTTTTTTATTCCAGTCGTCCATTAAACGCAAATACTTTTGCCCATAATCGGCCAAACGCGCTAACTCAATTTTACGATCGCGTTCGCGCTCTACTTTTTGTTGCCAGTTATCAAATAAAGTATGGTACTTTTCTTTTGCTATTTTTTTAAGGAATTCTTCATGCTCGGCTTTTTCCAACTGTTCATCCAGTTTGGTTTTTTGGTTCTGAACTTCGGCCAATAAGCGATTGAATTTTAATTTATCCTTATCTACTTTTTCTTTTGCCCGCTCAATAATATATTTTGGAAAACCAACCCGCTCTGCCACCTCAAACGTATAACTGCTGCCGGGCTCGCCCACGCTTAAAATATATTTTGGCTCTAAATTATCAATATCAAACAGCATACAGCCATTAAACGTGCCGGGTAATTTTTCGGCCAATAATTTTACGTTGCTAAAGTGTGATGTAATAACACCTTTTGTTTTTGAATTTTCAATACTTTCCAAAACCGCTTCTGCAATGGCGCTTCCCAATTCAGGATCGGTACCGCTTCCAAACTCATCCATTAATACCAATGTACTTTCGTTAATATCGTTTAAAATACTTGTCATTGATTTTAGTTTAGCGCTATAGGTACTTAATTCATTTTCTATACTTTGTGTATCGCCAATATCAATCAAGATCTTTTCAAAAAAACAATACACGCTATTCTCTTTTACAGGAATGAGCAAACCACTTTGTAACATCATTTGCAAAACACCAATTGTTTTTAAAGCAATTGTTTTGCCGCCGGCGTTTGGCCCGCTGATGACCAATACACGATTCTCTGAATTTAATTGAACGGTTAAAGGAATTGTTTTCCTTCCTGTTTTTTTATTTTGCAGAAATAATAAGGGATGAAATGCGGAAACAATATTAAGATCGAAGCCTTCTTTTATTTCCGGTAAATTAGCATTAAGCTCAACCGCAAACAATGCTTTGGCACGTAAAAAATCTACATAACTCAACACATCAAAACCCTTTTTAAGTTCAGTTACATAAGGTTTTATCGAGGCACACAACTCACGTAAAATTCGGTTCACTTCGCGCTGCTCATCAATTTCTAATTCGGCAACTTCGTTATTGATGTTGATGGTAACCCCAGGTTCAATAAAAATGGTTTTGCCTGTTTCACTTTTGCTATGTACAAAACCGGATACCTCTGATTTATATTCTACCAAAACGGCCAGTGTTCTTCTGCCGTTAAAAAAACCTTCTTCGTTATCGCGCAAATAACCCAGCTTACGCAATTCATTTACGTAATTATAAAATTTACGATCGCTTTCTCTTCTCTTTTCCTGGATCTGCTTACGGATTCGGTTTAATTCGGAAGAAGCCGTGCTTTTTACCAAAGCTTCTGCATCAATAATACGGTTTATCTCTTCTACAACAATTTCACATACATCTGTATTTTCTACCAGCTCAAATAAAAAAGGCATGGTTGCTTTTTTACCTTTTAAAAAACGAATGAGCGTATTAACTACCTCGGTAGTTTTTAATAGTGTGAGTAATTGTGTTTCGTGCAATAACGAATTATCAATATTTAAGATTGTTAATTCCTGCACTATATCATCGTGTTCAACCGCCGGAAAATAACCGTTGGCAGCCAGTATTAATTTTACCTCGTTGGTTTGGCTTAATTCATTTAAGATCTCTACAGAATATGTTTTAGGCACAATATCATCGCACAATAGTTTTGCACGGCGACCGCAACATTTTTGTTTTATAAGTTGTTTTATTTTATCGAACTGAAGCAATTCGATATTTTTCTCAGAAATCATGCTCACTACAAATTACAATTTATATAAATCTTTGTAAAAAAACAACAAATTTACGGTTTTGTTAGCTGTGTCTTTTCCACTATTTTTGGGGTATTGAATAAAAAAAACGTTAAATGAAAACCGAATTGATCGCTAAACTGGAAGAACTGCTGACTAAAGATGCAGGTGAAGTTGCTGCTAATGTGCGTGCTCTGCAGAAAGAGTATCAAAAACTTTGGACAACTGAATTTGAAACCGCCCGCCAAACCTTTGTGGATGAGGGCGGCAAGGCAAAAGAATTTGAATATCCCAAACAGTCTGAAGACATTCAGTTTGAAAGTTTATTGGATAAACATGCAAAATTAAAGAAAGAAGCCGATCAAAAAATTGCTTCAGAACAGGCAAAAAATCTATCTGTTAAACTTGAAATTATTGCCAAAATTAACGACCTGAGCAAAGTAAGTGATAATGTGGGTGCGGCAGTTAAAATGCTGCAGGAATTGCAAACACAATGGAAAAACACAGGTGCAGTATCTTCTCATAAATATAAAGAAGTACAAGCTGATTATAGCAAAGCGGTAGAAGAATTCTATTATAATTTAAAGATCTTTCGCGATTTACAAGAGCACGATCTTAAAAAGAACTTTGAATTAAAAACAGAACTGATAGGCAAGATAAAAGGCATTCAATCTATCGAAAACATTAAAGAAGCCGAGCGTTTAATTAAAGTTTACCGTAACGAGTGGGATGAAGTTGGACCTGTGCCAAATAGTAAGTGGGATATTTTAAAACAGGAATATAAAACCGTTTTAGATGAAACTTATGCTAAAATAAAAACGCATTATACAGGCATTGAAGAGAAAAAGGAAAATAACCTTCATTCGAAACTTGAATTAATTGAAAAAGCGAAAGCATTGGTAGCTGCTGCCTCGGAAGGTACCGTAAAATGGAATGAAACTACCGAGCAATTAATTGCTTTGCAAAACGAATGGAAAACCGTTGGCAGAACAACTGAAAAAGATAATGAAAAGATATGGGCTGAATTCCGCGCCATTTGTGATACATTTTTTGATAAGAAAAAAGAATTTTTTGCCGGGCAGAATGAAAAATTTGCGGCTAACCGCAAAATAAAATCGGAACTGATATCGAAAGCAGAAGCGCTGAAAGACAGTACCGACTGGCAAAAAACAGGTGCCGACCTTATTAAGTTACAGGATACCTGGAAAAAATACCCGAGCAACGGCGATAAAGAAGAACCGAAATTGTTTGCACGTTTTAGAAAAGCCTGCAATCATTTTTTTGATGCAAGAAAAAATTATTATGAAAATTTAGATGCCTCGTTTGAAGGAAATTTAGTTGCCAAAGAAGCTACACTTGCCAAATTAAACGAGTTTAAATTAGGTGCCGACAATAAAGAAAACCATACGCAGTTAAAAGCTATTAGTGCCGAATGGAATGCCGGTGGCATGGTGCCAATGAAAGATAAAAAACGTATTAACGATGCTTTTTATAATAAGCTGGATGAGTTATATGAGCAAATGAATATGGATAAGCAAGAAAAAGCCATTATGCAATTTAGAAGCAAATTGGATCGTTTAGCCGCATCTGAAAATGGTTTTGATCTGTTGAGAAAAGAATCTGACTATTTAAAAAAATTAAGCGATGAAATTACAGGCCGTATTCGTACTTACGATAATAATTTAGGTTTCTTTAAAAACTCTAAGGGCAGCAATAGTTTTATGAAAGAAATTGAAGATAAGATAGCGGTAGAAAAAGAAAAAATTGCTGAACTGGCTGCTAAGCGCAAATTAATAAGCGAAGAAATGACAAAGCTGCGCGATGCCGATAAACCGAAAGCAGAAGCTTAAATAAATTAATTCACTAAAAAACCTGTTTAAAAATTAAACAGGTTTTTTTATTGATAGCAATTCTGTTTAGATAGTTTTTAATAAAACTTAAGTTCGTTTACCTGGGCGTTTCCCTTCGGGCCGGGCTTTCGCCACTCGCTTTTTTATTTGCCTTAACAGGCAAAAAAAAGAGCTCAGACAATGGCTCTATCCCTAACGCTTAGGCATTAACCCGCGTTAGGGATTGCAGCGAAAATACTTTTTGCTCGTTCCTCTCAAAAAGATTGTAGCGTAAAGCCCGGCCAAAGGCAACGCCCAGACAAACAATTTGATTTGCTAATTTAAATTTTTTAAAAAAGTGATTTTCTACTTATTGCAATCCAGAAATTCTTTTACAATCTCTTCTGCTTTAGCGCAAGCAACCGGCAAGTGCTCGTTTAAGATAAACACATCAAACAGTTCTGCTGTTTTTAATTCTTTCTCTGCTTTTTCAACACGGCGGGCAATGCTTTCTTTACTATCGGTACTGCGTGAATGTAAACGCTCTTCTAATATTTTTATACTTGGAGGCATTACAAAAACAGCCAATGCATCGCTCTTAAACTGGTTTTTTAAATTTAAACCGCCTTCTACATCAATATCAAAAATAACGGCTTTGCCTTTTGCCCATATTTTTTCCACTTCTGATTTTAAAGTGCCGTAATGTGTGCCCGCATACACCTCTTCCCACTCTAAAAATTCGTTATTGGCCACTTTTTGTTTGAATTCTTCTACCGACAGGTAATGGTAATCTTTTCCATTCTCTTCTACCCCACGTTTGGGGCGGCTGGTAGCCGAAATTGAGAACTCTATCTGATCAGGAAAGGTCTTTAAAATATGCCTCACCAGGGTGGTTTTACCTGAGCCGGATGGGGCTGAAAATATGATCATTTTGCCTTTAAGCATGTGCAAAGATAAAACAAATCGAGGGATTTCATAAAAAACCCAGATTATTCAATAAGATTCGTTATGAGAAGCGAAATACCAATAAAACAGTCACTTTCACGATTGAGGCATAGTAACCACTATGGTGAATGAGTGAAAGGGATAAAGCTCGCTGTTTTATTGGTATTTCGTTTCGTAATAGAATTTCTATGGGATAATCCGGGTTAAAGTTAAAATACCATAAAACATCCTGCTATCATTACCTGTTACCATTGATAAAATAAAGCCATTTAAAACCCTAAAATTCTTGTAATTTTACAGTGCATTATCATGAAAAAAATTTTATTTACAGGCCTTCTTTTTTTTAGTTTCTTAATAAAAGCGCAAGGCCCGCCGGGTGGCGGTGGCGCAAACAAAGACATGATGAAAGCCCTTAAGGATATTAAGGGCCGTGTGTATGGAAAAATAGTTGATGCTAAAACCAAAAAACCGGTAGAGTTTGCATCGGTAGTGGTGCTATGGTATAATAAAGACAGTCTTTTAGGGGGCTCTTTAACCCAGGAAAATGGCGATTTTGCTATTGAAGGTCTGCCGCCAATGGGTGGTTTTCGCTTTCGTGCCACACAAATTGGTTATAAAACTTATGAAACCAAGATCTACATTCAAATGCCCAATAAGCTGGAACAAGACCTTGGTGATATAAAATTTGAAGTAGATGAAAAGTTATTAAAGGAAGTAGAAGTTACCACCGAAAAAAATACCGTACAAATGTCGATTGACAAACGTACGTACAATGTTGATAAAGATATTTCGGTAAGAGGCGGCACTGCGGCAGACGTTATGAAAAATGTACCGGGTGTTACCATGGATGCGGATGGTAACGCGCAGTTAAGGAACCAGAGCCCGACTATTTTTGTAGACGGCAGACCGACCAATATGACACTGGCTCAAATTCCGGCTGATCAAATTGACCGTGTAGAAGTGATCACCAACCCTTCGGTTAAATTTGATGCCAATACCACCGGTGGTATCTTAAACATTATTATGAAAAAGAATTTAAAACCCGGCTACAATGGTATGGTAATGGCCAATGCGGGCACGGGCGACCGGTACGGCGGCATGTTAATGCTGAATGTGAAGCAGGGCCGATGGAACATGTCATCGATGTACTCGTTTAACCAGGCCATTAATAACACGTTGGGTTATACAAAACGTACGCAATTGGATAGTAGTGGAAATGCCGCAGGATACTTTAACCAGGATAATAACACCAATTTTAAAAACCAGTTTCATTTTGGAAGATTGGGCATTGATTATAACATTAGCAACCGAAACACCATTACGCTAAACGGAATGATAGTGGCCGGTGCTTTTGATACAGATGACAGACAGGTTTATGAGGTATTGGATAAAAATGCTAAAAAGATTTTATACGGCGGACGTTTAAATGAACAGAACGCTGGATTTCAAAATTATAATGCGCAAATTATTTATAAAAAAACCTATCCAAAAGCCGGTAAAGAATTAACCATGGATGGTAGTTTTAATTATACCGATTCGCATAACGGTTACCTGTTTACCACAGATACGCATTTTGACCCGGATACTATTTCGTTACCAAAAGAGTATCAAAAAAATGTTGGTAAGAGTAATGCCAACCAATATACCTTTCAAATGGATTATGTGAACCCGATTAGTGAGACTAAAAAATTTGAGGCAGGTGTTAAACTATTCTACAAACAATCTTTAAGCGAGAACAATACATCTAACGCCACTTCTGTAAACGATCTTTATACCCGTGATAGCATTATGAGCAACCGTTATGTGATAGATGACATGGTAAACGCGGCTTATGTAAACTATAACAGTAAAACCTTTTGGGATATTTCGTACCAGGCGGGCTTGCGTTTTGAACACTCGTATTACAAAGGCAACATTACCGATAAAAAACAAAGTTTTTCTTACAATTATCCATCTACAGCCGATGATATTTTAAAATCCTTGTTTCCCGGAATTTATTTTTCTAAAAAATTAAAAAAGAGCCAGGAATTGCAATTGAATTTTAGCAGGAAGATCAGCAGGCCAAACTTTTTTCAGTTAATGCCGTTTGTGATGTTTGCCGATAAACAAAATTACCGTATTGGTAACCCGCAATTAAAACCTGAATTTAAAAACATTGCAGAAATAAATTATAACAAAACATTTAGTAAAGGCAATTATTTAGGCTCGGGTTATTTCCGTTACGAAGAGCAGCCTATTACAGATGTGGCTTATCCATCACAATTTGATCCAACTGTGTTAGTGAACACAACGGTAAATGGTAAGAACAGTGTGCGTTACGGCATGGAGCACACGATAAAATACACCTTCTTTAAAAATTTAGATGCAACATTAAATGGCAATATTTTTTACATCTACATTAACGGCACGGTTGTGCAAGGCCAGCCCGATGTAAAAGCAGAAGGTTATGCATATAATACCAAGGCCACTTTATCGTACCGTTTTCCAAAACAGTTAACGCTGCAGGTAAATGGTAATTACGAGTCGCCACGCATTTTATTATTGGGTGCAAGTAACCCTGTTTATTCGATGGATGTAAGCTTAAATAAAATGATAGGCACAAAATGGATATTAAATGCCACATTGAGTGATGCTTTTAATACACGCAGAATGGGCGCGCATTACGAAACACCGTATTATATACAAGATCTTTCGCGAAGAAGAGAAGCGCGTTTTGTGAAATTTACCGTAACGTACTTATTCGGAAAAATGGATGCTTCTATTTTTAAACGCGGTAAACAATTAAAAGGCTTAGGCGACCAGAACCAGGGCAACCAGGATGGTTTGGATTTTGGAAAATAATTATGACACACGAGATACATATTGAAGGAATAAAATTATACGCTTACCACGGTTGCTTGGAAGAAGAAGCACGCATTGGTGCCAATTATATTGTGGATGTTTACATGACCACTGATTTTACTGAGGCAGCTATAACCGACGACCTTACAAAAACTTTGGATTACTGCACTGTTTACGAAATAAGCAAAGCAGAAATGGCCATAAGAAGTAAATTAATTGAACAGGTTTGCGACAGGATCTTTAAACGCATTAAAGCCGAATTTAAAACATTAAAAACACTGGAGGTAAAAGTTACCAAGCTGTTACCACCTATGAATGGTGATGTGGCCAGCACGAGTGTGGTAATAAAGGATTAACAGAATGGAAAAGGTAAAATGGAAGATGGAAAATGTTATAATACTTCGAAAACTTTCTAAACCTTCAAACTTTCTAAACTTTTTACTTGTATATAAATCGTATCTTTAAACTGTGAGACCAAAGGCATATACACAAGAAGAAATTAAAACTGCATTTTCTGAATTAAAGGATTGGAAACTGAATGCCAATTCTATTTCAAAAGAAATTACATTTAAAAATTTTGTACAGGCTTTTGGATTTATGACACAGGTAGCTTTAGAAGCCGAAAAACTGGACCATCACCCCAACTGGGAAAATGTTTATAACAAAGTTACAATTACATTAAGTACACACGATGCCGGCGGCTTAACCGAGCTTGACTTTAAACTGGCAAAAAAAATAAATAAAATTTTAGAGAATGGATTTTGATAATACAGGAGACACCGAACTTTCGGAACTAGGCGAGTTTGGTTTAATTAAACATTTAACACAGCATATTGAGCTTAAGCAGGATTCAACCATTAAAGGCGTTGGCGATGATGCTGCCGTAATAAATAACGGCAAACTGGAAACAGTTATAACAACCGATATGCTTGTAGAAGGCGTGCACTTTGATTTGACCTATGTGCCTTTAAAACATTTAGGTTATAAAAGCGTAGTGGTTAACCTTAGCGATATTTATGCGATGAATGCCGAGCCAAGACAGATAGTGGTTTCTATTGCCATCTCTAACCGTTTTAAGCTGGCCGCTTTAGAAGAATTGTATGCAGGTATGTTAATGGCCTGCAAAAAATACAATGTAGATTTGGTTGGTGGCGATACAACAAGCAGCTTAACCGGTTTGGTAATTAGTATTACTGCTATTGGCGCTGCTAAAAAAGAAGAACTGGTTTACCGCAACGGTGCGCAGGAAGGCAATTTATTATGCGTGAGTGGCGACCTGGGCGGCGCTTATATGGGTTTACAGATATTAGAAAGAGAAAAAGCCATCTTTAAAGAAAACCCGAAATTGCAACCTGACCTTGAAGGCAAAGATTATATTTTAGAACGCCAGTTAAAACCAGAAGCAAGAAAAGATATTTTTGAATTATTTAAAAAATTAAAACTGCAACCAACATCCATGATAGATGTAAGTGACGGTTTATCATCAGAGATCTTACATTTATGTACACAATCAAACGTTGGTGTTGAGTTGTACGAAGAAAAAATACCTATTGATCCTTTAACTTACGATACCGCCTTTGAATTTAATTTAGATCCTACCCTATGCGTTTTAAGCGGTGGCGAAGATTACGAATTATTATTTACCATTGATCTTGGCGATTATGAAAAAGTAAAAAACTTACCCGACTTTACTATTATTGGCCATATTACCAACGAAGCAAAAGGCAGGGTAATGGTTGCCCGTGCCGGATCGGTACACGATTTAAAAGCACAAGGCTGGAATGCTTTGTTGAAGAAGTAGCATTTTGTAGTTTCTGAATAAACTTTTATTTTTCTTTATCATTCAGGCGTCACTTTTTTCCTAATACACATTTCCTTCCTTCAACTTTTTCTTGACAAAAAGTTGAGCAAATCCCGATAGCTATCGGGACAAGGCTCCATAAAATTAAACTAAAATCTTTTGTGTCTTTAAGCTGAAGTCATGAACTCGGACCAGAGATAAATTTCGAGTGTCCTCAAACAGTATGGCTTCCTCGCGCAAGCCCCATAAAAAAGTCGCCAGGAAAATACTACGCGCTTATTTTGCGAAGCCTTTTTTATTCACACCTTTAAAGCCACAAAGATTTTTAAGGTTTAATTTTATGAGGCCAACACACTTGGTTTGCTTGCGCGGACAGATTTAGTTTATGTATTTAAAATCTGTGACAAAACTTAAAGCACAAATCCTACGGAATTTATTTGAGGCCAAACGCATTGTGTGCCTACGCTACGCGGATTAGTTTTGGAATAATTTAGCAGCTATGCAAAGACCGAAACGAAAACCCAAACATCTGCACGACTACTCTCAAAAATCAATATAGAAAATTAAAAGTAAATTGCATTTATAGTTTCTGAATCGGTTTTATTTTTCTTTGTCACTCAGGCGTCACTTTTTGTCTTGATACAAAAAGTAACCAAAAAAATCAAGGCTACAAATAAATTCCTTGATTTGTAGTTTTAGATTTTTCTTTCGTCGCCCGCAAACTCGCTACATTAGAAAGATACTTTGCGAGTAGCTCAAACAACGCGGGCTCAAGATAATTTTAATACAACAATAACGCTTAAAAACAAAAAGCTATTTATGTAGATTACAAAGGAATGATGAATATTTTTGTACGTAAAGCGACAGACACTATTGCTTTACGTATTACCAATGACACATTGCGCAGTATTGGTAGCTATTTCTGGAAAGGAGACAGGATTGTTTATGGACAGGATATTGCTGGTGATGAGAATTACCAATTATATTCAGTTAAGGCTGATGGTAGTCAATTTAAAGCGCTGACACCGTTCACTGGTGTTCACACAAATGTGATTGATGGGCTTACAGATATACCAAACAATGATAAAAATATTATTGTAGGCATTAACAAGCGAGCAAGAGATTGTGACGACCCATATCTTCTGAATATTGAAACAGGAGAACTTAAACTATTATACAACAACAATGAGAATTATGACACATGGGTGATTGACAACGCAGGCGTTATAAGATTCGCCTCTAAGCCTGATGGTATAAATACTTCTTTAGCTTATCGAAAAAACGATAATGAAAAATTCACTCCATTGGTTACAATACCCTTCGAAGACCAATTCACTGTTTGTTCTTTTGACAAAGACAACAAGAATATGTATGTTTTAAGCAACATTGGAAGGGACAAAGTGACTCTTGTTGAATACGATCCCTCAACCAAAAATGAGGTGAAGGAATTATACAGCAATAAAGATTATGACCTTGAAAAAATATTTTATGATCGAAAGATGAAGGCGTTAGTATCTGTAACATGGACAGGGGAAAAAAAGGAAACCCATTATTTTGACAATCAATGGGAGAAAATTCAACAAGGGCTTGACGAAAAATTTGAAGGTTACAAAGCTATTATTGTTGGTTATGATGATGCGCGAACAAAAGCCATTACTTTAACTTACAATGATCGTGCGTGGCCAAAGTTTTACTTATACGACTTCAACACCAAAGAAGTAATGGAAGCTGCAAATCCTTATCCATGGTGTAATGAAAAGGAAATGAGCCATACAAAACCAATTACCTATACAACAAGAGATGGATTAACTATACATGGATACCTGACATTACCAATTGGTATCGAACCACAGAAATTACCCGTTGTTGTAAATCCACATGGGGGTCCATGGAATAGAGATGAATGGGGTATCAACCCTGAAGTACAATTTTTGGCAAATCGTGGTTATGCGGTTTTACAAATGGACTACAGAGGAAGTACGGGTTATGGCAAAAAATTTTATGAGACAGGCTTTAAACAATGGGGAAAGAAAATGCAGGATGATATTACAGATGGTGTTGAGTGGTTGAAAAAAGAAGGTATTGCTGACCCAAAACGAATTGCAATTTATGGCAGCAGTTTTGGTGGTAATGCTGCATTGTTCGGTGTTACTTCAACACCTGACCTTTACGCAGCAGGTATTGCAGACGTTGCTGCAAGTAACATGTTTACTTTTATAAAATCTTTAGCGCCTGAATGGGGACCTTACATCAAACAGTTCTATCAAATGGTTGGCGACCCGAGTGATCCAAAAGATAGCATTATGTTAGCTGAAATTTCGCCCTTATTTCATGTTGACAAAATTAAAGCTCCTTTGTTTATTTCATGCGGTGCCAACGACCCAAGAGTTAATAGAGCTGAAAGTGACCAATTGGTTGCAGCTTTAAAAAAACAAGGTGTTGTTGTAGAATACATGGTGAAAGATGACGAAGGGCATGGTTTCAGTAATCAGGAAAACCAGTTTGACTTTTACGAAACCATGGAAAAGTTTTTAGACAAGCATGTAAAAAACAAAAAGTAAAGCAGACACCGAAAGCAAGATGTATCAAGCTACTTTCTCGTGACTTTAACTGAGCCAATAACTAACGACAATACAAAACATCAACAGTTATTGCTCACATAAACTTTACATATTGTTAAACCGTAACATTGTATCTTTATTTCAACATTTCGGTAGACAACGGTTCCAAAACGGCCGAAATTCAATTTTTTTTCGTTCGTTGACAAAATCTTATTCATTAATTCTTAAGAGCATTTCTTCATTGCCCTTCCATTTCAGCTTTTTAAAATCCTTTGACAGAACTTCGAGTATTTCCTCGTTTTCAGTTCCAAGTTTTATAAAACTTCCATTTGACAATTCAGCTAGTTCAAATATAGCTGAGCCATTGTTATACATCAATTTACCGTTTTCCGAATAAATCTTTCGGGTTAATTTGCTTTTACTAAGTTCATATGTTCCAACAATCTTTTTCGCCGCACTTGGTTTTACATTTTTAATTTTTAAACCACCTTTAGTAATGTAAGTTGAGTCAATTGACATATCATATCCCAATAACATTTTTCCAATATGCGGAGCAATACCCCAAGAACTGACATTATCATATAAACCGACTCCCAAATTTGTCAACACAATGATACTAACACTATCGCTTACGTACTTGACGTATTCGGTTCCTGTTATGCCATTATGATTAACTAATAAACGTTTATTTATAAATCTTGTATACCACCCGAATCCATAACTTGAATTTTCTCCATTGTTTAATTGAGCAGATGCCCACATCATATCTTTGCTTTGATTGGAAAGTAATTTCTCCGTGTTTAAAACAGAGTCCCATTTACTCAAGTCTCTAATATTAGAAAAAACACCAGAATGTGAGGGAATTTCAATATCCCAAATTCTTCTAATATTAACAAGTCCTCCCTGCCTTAAAGTATATCCTCTTGCTTCTAATGGGTGTACTGTTGTTTGGTCTAAAATGTATGAATCTTTCATCCCCACTTTATCAAAAATGTTTTTCTGAATAAAATCCCGATAACTGCCTGTTATATTATTAATTATATGTCCAAGCAGTTCATAGCCCACATCACTATAACTAAATCTCTCCCCCGGCATGAAATCTAGCGTATCTGTTTTCATTGTACTAAAAGATACTTCTTTGCTTAATTTTACCCATAGAAGTTGTAAATATTGTTCGTTGTCCAAATTTAAGAATCCAGAATATCCGGTTCCTATTAACGGCAAACCAGAGGTATGGGTCAATAAATGTTTAATGGTTATTGCGTTCCATTTGGCAGGACACTCTTTTAAATACAATTTTATGGAATCGGATAATTTAATCTTGTTTTCCTGTACTAGAAGCATAATAGCAGCAGCAGTGAATTGTTTGGTAAGAGAGGCTAATTCAAAAACGGTCTTTTCTCTGACTAAACTTTGATTCTGAATATCAGCTAAACCAAATGCTTTTACTTTGACTAAACCATTTTTATCACATATTCCATATACTAATCCTGGGATTTGTCTTTTCTGCATTTCTCGTAGAATATAATTATCTATTATTCCCTCATTCTTCTCAACTTTACTTTTTAATATTTGTGCCTGCGTAATATTGCTAATAAGACCTAGAGTAAAAGACAACAAAAAGACAGAGAATTTAAACATGCAATTATAATTTCATTTAAAGTTAATACACCTGACTTCTAATAAAGTTCATTTTATAAATATTATCAACATGAGCAGACTTTAACAGGCTCAAAAATTATTCGGACACCACAAAAAACTGCGTGTGGCGCACTACTTATAACAGCACTTTTTGTGGATTTACACTTAAATGTGTAACTTGACATAGCAAAAAACTGCAAGTAGCTGGCAAACCATTAGCGGTAAGGCTAAGACGACCAACAAATATTTAAAATGAATAAAGACTTTATACAAATTAACGGAGCGACAGAAGTATTGGCAATAATTGCTGACCCTGTTTATCAAGCGAGCACTCCTGGGCTTGCCAATGCACTATTAGCTGACGAAAAATTAAATCAAGTACTTATTCCATTGCATGTAAAAACGCTGGGACTTTCTGATGTAATTAATTCATTAAGACACATAAATAATTTTGTTGGAGCCGTTGTGTCAATGCCGCATAAAACCGACATTATTAAACTTCTTGACGAGTTAACACCAGAAGCGAAACAAGTTGGCGCTTGTAATGTTATACGCAGAAACAGAGATGGCAAACTAATTGGAACGATGCTCGATGGTGAAGGTTTCGTTAAAGGACTTTTAGACGCTGGTCATTTAGTAAAATCAAAACATATTTTTTTGGTTGGCGCAGGAGGTGCAGCATCAGGAATTGCATTTGCGGTTGCAAAACACGGTGCAGACAGATTGAGGATTTTCAATCGTACCAGAGACAAAGCAGATAATCTTATTAGCAACGTTAAGAAAGTTTACCCGAACCTTAATATTGAATATTCCGACAAAATATCAGATGAAGACCAAATTATTATAAATGGAACTTCAATCGGGATGAAAGAAAACAATGGATTACCAATTTCATTATCTAATGTTTCAGAATCAAGTGTAGTAGCAGAGGTTGTTATTACGCCTGAATTAACAACTTTTTTAAATGAAGCAAAAAATAAAAATTGTATTATTCATAAAGGCAAACCAATGCTAGAAGGACAAATTAGGATGATGATTGACTTTATAAATGAAGTTAAAAATTAAAAGCCAGAACCGCTAACAGCACCTAAAACTTATGCGAGCTGACACCAAAGCATTTGCAAATTTCAAGGTAGCTTCGCGAATTGAAATTTTCATTTTGCAAAAGACTAAAAAACACATATCTTTAAAAAACGTTTGGGCAAACAGTGTTTCATTAGCCGCACTGCGTAAGCTTGCGAAACGTTATGCGGCAGCTTAATTAAAAAATGACCATGGACAATAGACTTATTAATTACTTTTTAAGAATTACTAATTTGACTGCTAATGAAATAAATGTATTAACAGAAAGCATGGTGATAAAAAAGTTTACCAAAAATGATTACTTAGTTAAAGAGGGTCAATTTAATAAAGACACTTTTTTTTTACTTGAAGGATGTGTTCGGCAATTTATAATAATTGATGGTAATGATATCACAACACATTTTTATACTGAAGAAGACTGGATTATATCACTTGAAAATTTTCAAGATATAAGCGCTTCAAAACATAATTTAATATGTACAGAAGATACAATTGTAGTAATAGGAAACGAAGAAAAAGCACAAGAATTATTTAAAAAATTTCCTCACTTTGAAACAATTTCTCGCCAAATTATAGAAACTGCTTTTATTGAACAGCAGAATTTAATGACTTCTTACATTACCGACAAACCTGAACAGCGATACTTAAAACTTTTAGAAACAAGGCCTGATATATTCCAACGAGTGCCACAATATGACATTGCAACATACATAGGTGTAAAGCCGGAATCGTTAAGCAGAATAAGAAAAAAAATTCAAGAGAGAGGTTAAGCTAATTATTGAGTTTTTCCTTAACCATTTTAATAAATATTTAATTACAAAAAACTGGTCTTTAATAAGTTCTTTTTCGTAACTAACTATTTATTTTCCAATTAACACATTATACTCTGATGGAATTTTTACTCCGCAAAAATGATTTGTCAGTCCGTATAATACTGCAATTGAGAGTATAATACTTAATATTAAAATGGCTTTTGATTGTGCATTTGGAGTTAAACCAAAAAAAGTATGTTTCATTTTTTTATTGTGAATACATGCAATGTGTGCAAAGAAAGAAAAAATTGCTAATGCGTAATATGGAATAAAAAACAAGTTAAATGGAAACGTATTTAGTCCAGCTACTCCAAAGTAAAAATTTGTGTCGAGCTGCAAAAAAAATCTACCCATCAAAATAGCACTAATATGTATAATGAAGAAAAACGCTAAGTAAAGTCCTGTCCAAATATGTATTTTATCGAAGGTTGATGCAACTTGTTTTCTGTAAGTTTTAAATAGGTTAAACCCTGAAATTATTTGAATCAAAACAGCAATAAGTAAAATTACCTCAACAAATATGTTGCGATAAACAATACGAAATGCATTCATTATTTCAATGTGTTTTTCTGCCCCGTAAATGCTACAAACATGATTAAATAAATGAAAGCCAAAAAATAGTGTAATGATTAGCCCCGATATGTAGTGAAGTTTTCTAATTATCATGTTTGAAAAGTTAGTGTTTCAATTATATGTCCCTTTTTTAATTATTAACCAAAATGCAAAAGTTGTTTCCCATAAACCTCCAAATATAAGAAGATACATACTCCATTGTTTACCGAATAATTCCATTAAAAAACCAAATGCAAAAAGCGTATATCCGATTACACCCCAAAGTGCTAACCATGAGGGCGAAATTCTGTATTTGTATAGACCTAAACACATTGGAATACTTCCTAAACCCAAAATTAACATAGAAATACAATATAAATAATCAGATGAACTATTAATTGAAGGAATTAGATTTAAAACAATACTTGCGAGTGCTATCGCTTCAATTGTTCTTGCTATTAGATAAATACTACCAATCAAAATACTGTAAAGCTGCAAGGTTTTTTTTAAGAGAATTCCTATAAATAGAACCAATATAGAATTTAAAATTATTAGCAAAGCACCAATATATTTTTCAGAAGTATTTTCGCTTTCAAAAAAGTACTGACCGAATCCAAAAGCAATAAATACGAGTAACATAAATGCGCCAATAATACGGGCTTTAAAAATTTCATTTGTATGATCGTTATTTTTCATTTTACTCCGTAACTAACTTCTTTTTATTCGACTTCGTTTTCCATTTTATTGCATCAATAGTGATATAGGAAGTGTCCGCTATTTCAAAAGCAGAGAATAGAGCATAATAAGGGGTCGGTTTACCAACAAATAGAGTACCTGACTGCACTACTGTCATTATCGTTCCAGAAGCAATTTGTACCCAACGTAAAGCCCTTTCATTTTTTATTAGTTGAGGTAAAAATACGTTTGCAAGAGGAATTTGCATAAAGGCGGCTGCAACAGTTAAAAATTGTGGTGTAATCTTTACGCCTTCAACTACGCCTGTTTGGTATTGTACAAGTTTGTTTTTGTCCATCACACCTACCAAATCAGCATACAAATAGTTTAGTGAAGTAAACGCCCAAAGAGAGGAATATCTATGACGCCTATTGTTAAGAAAAAAGTCTTTCTTATCTTCCATAGTTACCATGTCAATTTCACCTGAATTTAAAATGAATTTGGGTTTACTAAACAATAGTTTTTTTTGAACAGATTGACCATATTGATCTACTCCTTTAAGTGGATTACTCAAACATATTGGTGATTCAAAATCTATTACAGGCTTGTTCAAAAATTGTAAAGTGTTGATACTTGTATTACATGAGATTTCAGAATAATTCACACTCGTAAAATCAGTCTTTAAGTCTTCAGAAATAGAACTAAGACTGTCATGAAGATTTGTTTCCTGCGCCAGCAGGTTTGAAAAAGGTAGAGTTAAACTCAACACTGTAATTGTTACTTTTAATAATTGCATAAACTTTTGTATTAAATATTTATACAAACTTAAAGCAACGCAAAACTAAATTCATTGACTTTGGTTAAGAAATTACATTCAGAAACAATACTAACAATAGAGAAAGCCTGCCGCATAGCAGCCGTTTGCCGCAATGGGGGTTGACGTATTTAAATCAAGGCAGTGCTTCTATCAACATTTGTGCCTGTGTAACCCTCCTCAAAAATAGGACTATTTGTTATTAGAAAAAAAACAGTTACTAACCATTTTACTATATACCTTCGGAGTGCCTGGTGCCTGATGGTTTAAAATTTATTTGACGGCTAACAGCAACAACTATTCCTCTGTTGTAAACCTGATGTGAACTTCCGGGTAATTGTTTTCGAACAGGAAGAAGTGAATGCATCAATCGCCATCCAACAAGCCATTTTTCATTTAACACGCAACCAGTACCCAGATTAAAAGTAAAGTCTTTATTACTAAAGGGGTAAAGGTCTGTTTGGAAAGGAAAAGCTCCTCTGTCTGTATATTCTCCGGTATTGATTAATGCTGCTAATGCCGGACCAAATTCAAAATAAATGTTTTTCTTGTTATACTGAAAGAGAACCGGGACTTCAAAGTAAGATAGACGTAAAAAATAATCACCATAATTGGATTTATTTGGATTGTCTCCCGCGGTTCCTTTGCCAATTATGCTTAGTTCAGATTGCATCGTACAACTTTTACTTATTTTTATCTGAACCCACATTCCACCCATCAAGGCAGGTTTTGGATGCGTTTTTACTGGACAACCTGTAATAGTGTGCATTCCTAAACCTGATTTAAGGCCGAATTTATATTGATGTTTTAATTTACCTTGAGACCAAATATTAAGGCAAATAACCGACATGATAAAAAACATGAAACGCTTTTGCATTGCTAGTTAACGGGATTATCGCATAAAAATTGTGCCGGTAACAGAGGTTTTGCCTCAGGCGGGCAGAAGTGCCTCGTTTAACGCTTTTTGTTATATTTTAACCGTGTATTTAATATCAAGTGTAGTATTAAAATGCTCACCCGAATTCTTGCCCACTGTATGCAATTCATAAAAAAGGCTATACTCCATACAGATCTAAAATGACAAAAATCATATCTGAAGTGATTTAATTGTAGAAATTTAACCCAAACTAATTATATAATTAATTACATTTGTTTTATCAGAAAATTCACTTCTATATTTTTTTTGTCAGTATACCTGATTTCATCTACTGAATTAAACCAGTTTATGAAGTTGCCGTTATTTGTAAAACACTTTATTGAGCACAAAAGTAAAGATGCTAAATTAACATTGCCTGAATTCATTGAAATGCACTACGCGAATGCTGACGTAAGAGATGCCGATTATGATGAGGATATGAAATTACCTTTCAAAACACATAATGCCTGCATTGGTATAGCAGGTATTTCTTTTATTCCTAATAGTTTTGAAGATCTCTTAATACATCCTGTGCTTTCAGAAGAAAATTCCTACTCTAATTATCAAGAGAGATTTTTAACTTCCTCTTATCTTTCCTTTATTTGGCAACCGCCAAAAAACTGTTAATTATACTTTAATCGCTTGAATTATCCTATATGCTGTTTAGCGTATTGATAATTGTACTTTTTTAATTAACAATTAACGTAAAATTATGCTAAATAAAATAATTGAGTTTTCCATTCATAATAAACTCATCATTGGGCTTTTTATCATTGCTCTTATTGGTTACGGCACCTATGAAGTAACTAGATTACCAATTGATGCTGTGCCCGACATAACCAATAACCAAGTTCAGGTAATAACAGTTGCGCCATCTTTTGGCGCAACGGATATTGAAAGACTTGTAACCTTTCCCATTGAACAAGCCAATACAAATATTTCAGGCTTAAAAGAGATAAGAAGTTTTTCGCGTTTTGGTTTATCGCTAGTAACTATTGTGTTTAACGACGACATTGATATTTATTGGGCAAGGCAGCAAGTAGCTGAAAGGTTGCAAAAAATACAATCGCAAATACCGCAAGGAATTGGCATACCTGAACTAGGACCTGTATCTACAGGATTAGGTGAAATTTACCAATATGTTGTAAGAGCAAAAGAAGGCTACGAAAAAAAGTACGATCAAACTGAACTCAGAACCATACAGGACTGGTTGGTACGGCGGCAATTACTAGGCGTTAAAGGTGTAGCAGAGGTGAGCAGTTTTGGTGGTAAATTGAAACAATTTGAAATTGCAATTGACCCAAATAAATTACAATCCTATAATATTACAATACACGATGTATTTAATGCCTTAGAAAAAAATAACCAAAATACAGGAGGAACATATATTGAAAAAGGACCTGCGGTTTTATTTATAAGAAGCGAAGGTTTAATTGGAAGTACAAAAGATATTGAAAATATTTCAATAAAAGCTACAGAAAGCGGACAGCCACTTTTTATAAGAGATGTAGCTGAAGTGAAAACCGGGTTTGCCACGCGCTATGGCGCCATGTGCTATAATGATAAAGGAGAAGTTTCGGGCGCTGTTGTAATGATGCTAAAAGGCGCCAACAGCAGTGATGTTATTAAAAGCGTAAAAGAAAGAGTTGTTCAGATACAAAAAACTTTACCTGAAGGTGTTATTCTTGAGCCCTTTTTAGATAGAACAAAAATGGTAAACAATGCAATTGGAACGGTAGAGCAAAACCTGTTAGAAGGAGCTTTGATCGTTATTTTTGTACTTGTGCTTTTTTTAGGAAACTTCAGGGCCGGATTGTTAGTAGCTTCTGTAATTCCACTGGCCATGCTTTTTGCCATTATTTTAATGAACACATTTGGTGTAAGTGGAAATTTAATGAGTCTTGGGGCTTTGGATTTTGGCCTTATCGTTGATGGCGCGGTTATTATTGTAGAAGCAGTTATGCATCAACTTACGCATAGTAAAAAATTCAGAAACTTAACGCAGTTAGATCAGCAACAAATGGATAATGAAGTAAAACTATCTGCCGGTAAAATGATGAATAGCGCGGTTTTTGGTCAGGTAATTATATTTGTTGTGTATTTACCAATATTTACTTTACAAGGTATTGAAGGAAAAATGTTTAAGCCTATGGCACAAACCGTAGCTTTTGCGCTACTTGGCGCTTTTGTTTTATCATTAACATACATTCCAATGATGAGCGCTTTGTTTTTAAGTAAAAAAACAAAACATAAACCAACTATATCCGATAAACTAATGGCTAATATCGAAAAAGCCTATCAGCATGCTTTGACAAAAGTTCTGCATTATCCTAAAACAGTAGTAACATCCATTGTAGTATTATTTGTAGTTGCTATTATAACGCTAACTACGCTTGGAGGGGAGTTTATACCTGCGTTGGAAGAAGGAGATTTTGCTGTGGAAACCCGCCTGTTATCGGGAAGTAACCTGAATACTACTATAGAAAACACTCAAAAAACCGCGCATCTATTAAAAACCAAATTTCCTGAAGTTTTAAAAGTAGTTACAAAAATAGGTAGCGGTGAAGTGCCAACAGACCCTATGCCAATGGAAGCCGCTGATATGATGGTAATATTAAAAGACAAAAAAGAGTGGACCTCTGCCAAAACATTTTCTGAACTGGCAGACAAAATGGGCAAAGTAGTATCCGAAGTGCCGGGTGTTACAACAAGTTTTCAATTTCCCGTTCAAATGCGGTTTAATGAATTAATGACAGGGGCAAAGCAGGATGTGGTTTGCAAGATTTTTGGCGAAGATTTAGATACACTAGCCGCCTATTCAAAAAAACTAGGCGATATTGCCAATACAGTGGAAGGCGCCAAAAACCTATACATAGAGCCTGTAACGGGCATGCCACAAATTATTATTGCTTATGATCGCGCCGCTATTGCCGAGTATAATTTAAACATTTCTGACATCAACAAAGTAATTAACACAGCTTTTTCGGGACAAACTACAGGGCAATTATTTGATGGAGAAAAACGTTTTGATATTATTGTAAGATTAAATACCGAGAAAAGAAAAAATGTTGAAGATGTAAAAAATCTTTTGATACCTACAGCAATGGGATCTCAGATTCCACTCTATCAACTGGCAACCGTAAGCATAAAAAATGGCCCAAATCAAATACAAAGAGAAGATGCGAAACGAAGAATAGTAGTTGGTTTTAATGTAAGAGGGCGAGATGTACAAACGATTGTGAATGAACTTCAACAAAAAGTTGAGGCACAAATAAAATTTCCTGCCGGCTATTTTGTTGTGTATGGAGGAGCCTTTGAAAATTTAAACGCAGCGAAGCAACGTTTAATGATAGCTGTTCCTGTGTCGTTAATACTTATTTTTCTTCTGCTGTTTTTTGCTTTTAATTCTGTTAAGCAGGGTTTACTTATTTATTCCGCTATTCCTCTTTCTGCAATTGGCGGTATTTTCTTCTTAGCTATAAGGGACATGCCCTTTAGCATTAGTGCAGGTGTAGGTTTTATTGCTTTGTTTGGAGTGGCTGTGTTAAATGGTATTGTTCTTATTGCAGAGTTTAACCGCTTACAAAAAGAGGGATTAAAAAATCTGCATCGCATTGTATTAATGGGTACTAAAGTAAGATTGCGGCCGGTAATGATGACTGCCTTTGTAGCCTCAATGGGATTTTTACCAATGGCATTAAGTAATGGCGCCGGCGCAGAAGTTCAACGTCCATTAGCAACGGTTGTAATTGGTGGTTTACTCATCGCAACATTTCTCACATTATTTGTACTGCCTATTCTTTACATTCTCTTTGAAAGTGGCAGAAAAGAAACATCAAACCCTAAAGCAAAAATTACAAGCGTTTTACTGATCGTTTTTTTAATTGTTTCTTATACCGGCAATGCCCAAGTGCCAATTAGCCTGCAAGCGGCTATTGATACAGCTTTAAAAAACAATTTAACAATCAAAAATGAAAAGCTAAAAGCCGAATACCAAAAAAAATTAATTAAAACATCGGCCAACATTCCACAAGCAAGTGTTGTTGGCGAATACGGACAAATAAATAGTTATTACAGCGATAATCGTTTTGGCGCCTCTCAATCGTTTAACTTTCCAACCGTTTATATTCATCAAAAAAAATTACTCAGCGAAGAGTGGAATACATCATTATTAAATGTAACGTTAAAAGAAGCAGAAATAAAAAAAATGGTGTTTGATATTTTTTATACGTTTTTATCGCTAGCCGAAAAAGAAAAATTGTTATCAAAGAACGATAGTATTTATTCTGTTTTTTTAGATAAAACGCTTGTAAGGCTGGCGAAAGGAGAAAGCAACATCCTGGAAAAAACCACTGCCGAATCTCAAAAGGGAGCTATTGCCATTCAATTAAAACAGTTACGGCAGGATCTTGAAATTGTAAAATTACAGTTTGATTTGGTTCTTAATACCACAACACATTTTATTCCCTCAGAGAGCCAGAAGAAATTAACATTACAAGTGAGTGCTGCAAAAACCAATTTTGACCAACACCCTACAATTAAAATTTTAGAGCAGCAGAAAAAAATAGCACACATGGTAAATAAAGTTGAAAAAGCGAAACTTCTTCCGGAGTTTAATATTGGATACTATAATATGACCATGAAAGGCACAGGCTCTGACAATAAAACATACACTTCGTCTTCAAGGTTTCAATCTGTACAATTTGGCGTGGGCATTCCATTATTTTTTGGTGCACAAAAGGCAAAAACAAACGCGATGCATATAAATCAATATATCTCTGATAATCTTTATCAGCTGGAAAAGAAACAACTTGAAAATCAATTTCAATCACTTCTCAGTAAATACGAATCAAATCAGGCAACAGTAAATTATTTTGAATCGGTAGCGCTTAAAAATGCGCAAATAATTTTTGAAACATCTGATAAACAATTTGCAAATGGTGATATAAATTATTTGGATTGGGTTATGCTCACAAACCAGGCAATAACTATTCAATCGGATTATATTGATGCCGTTAGAAGCCTAAACGAAACGATCATTCAAATTAATTATTTACTTACAAAATAACATTCAATCATGAAAAATATAATCATTTTATTACTGGCAATACTTGTAGTTTCTTCCTGTTCAACAAATAGCGACAAAACAACAGAAGCAACACTAAACAATGAAGATATAGTTAACCTTACAGAGGCTCAATATAAAAACGCCAACATAGAAACTGGAAAATTAGAAACACGCCAAATTTCAACCATTTTAAAATTAAATGGAAAAATTGATGTGCCACCACAAAATATGGTTTCGGTAAGTACGCCATTTGGCGGTTTTTTAAAAGCCTCTAAATTATTGCCTGGCATGCCTGTTAAAAAAGGAGAGATACTTGCAACTATGGAGGACCAGCAATATATACAATTACAACAGGATTATTTAACCGCAAGATCGAAATTGATCTTTTTTGAAAACGAGTATAACCGCCAAAAAGAATTAAACCAAAGTAAGGCCAGCAGCGATAAGGTTTTTCAGCAAACCGAAATGGAATATACAAGTCAAAAAATAGCAGTTAGTGCATTGGGTGAAAAGTTAAGGCTTATCAATATTAATCCTTTGTCCTTAAATGAATCTAACTTATCGCGAAGCATAAATGTTTATTCTTCTATTGACGGCTTTGTATCTAAAGTGAATGTTAACATAGGTAAATACGTAAATCCCTCGGATGTTTTATTTGAATTAATTAATCCCGAGGACATTCATTTAAATTTAAAGGTCTTTGAAAAAGATCTCGATAAAATTTCAATTGGACAAAAAGTTATTGCTTTTAATAATAATCAACCAGATAAAAAACATAAGTGCGAGGTTATTTTAATCAGCCAGGATCTATCTGCTGATAGAAGTGTTGATGTGCATTGTCACTTTGTAGATTATGACAAAACACTTTTACCGGGCATGTATATGAATGCTGAAATTGAAATTAACTTAACCAATGCATCTACCATTATTAGCGATGCTATTATTAATTTTGAAGGAAAAGACTTTGTGTTTATTGTAAAAGACAAATATACATTCTGCCTCGTAGAAGTTTCAAAAGGAAGTTCGGAAAATGGCTATACAGAGATTATAGCAGCTGGTAATAACTCATTAAATAATTTACCTGTAGTAACTAAAGGTGCCTATTCTTTATTAATGCAGTTAAAAAATAAATCAGAATAGTTTTTATCTTAAAATTTACGTTTAATTAAAAAACAAACACTAATGATAGATCTAAAAAATATACAAACGGAAGTAGATGCCGGTTTTTTATACGGATTGCTTGCCGATAATGAAGAAGACGAAGATGTGGCCACGGTATTCAGGCAAATGAGCGAAATTGAAAACGGGCACGCCCTGGCATTTTTACAAAAAAATAATATGAATGCATCTCAACTGCCAAAGCCATCTAACAGGGCTAAAACACTTAAAACAATAGGTAAACTATTTGGCTATAATTATGTGTTAGGTGTTTTATTAGATACAGAAAAAAGCATTTCAAATTCAATTGCTGGGGCAAGGAAGAAAAGTAAAACATCCAACTCAATATCAGATACAGCACATGTTACTATTTTAAAGAATATATTAAATGGTAATTCAAACATCTCGGGTTCTAATTTAGCGCGTTTTGAAAAAAGGCATCGTTCGGTTGGAGGAAATGCACTAAGAGCCGCTGTGCTTGGCGGTAACGATGGTTTGGTATCTAATTTTAGTTTGGTAATGGGTATTGCAGGTGCCACTAGCGGCCAAACAGGGGTTTTATTAGCAGGGCTGGCTGGATTATTAGCAGGCGCTCTATCTATGGCCTTGGGCGAATGGATCTCTGTTAAAAGCTCACAAGAGCTTTATGAAAATCAGATGCAGTTGGAAATGGATGAAATTGAAACAAATCCTGAAGGCGAAGAAAGAGAATTAGCATTAATATATTTGTCAAAAGGCATTAAAGAATCACAGGCAAAAGAAATGGCAAAAGAAATTATGTTGAGCAAAGATAAGGCACATGAAGTTTTAATAAAAGAAGAATTAGGCATAAACCCCGAAGACTTGAAAGGTTCTGCTATGGAAGCCGCAATAACTTCGTTTATTTTATTTTCTGTTGGCGCTGTTATACCGGTTATTCCTTTCTTCTTTTTACAAGGTATAAAAGCTATTTTGCTAAGTAGCTTATTGAGTGCCTGCGGCCTTTTTTTAATAGGTGCAGCTATTACTTTGTTTACCGGAAAAAGTGTTTGGTTTTCAGGATTCAGACAAGTGTTATTTGGGCTTTTAGCTGCAGCTATTACTTTTGGAATTGGAAAATTAATAGGTGTATCAGTAGGTTAAAAACATAATTTTAAAATTAAAGAAAATATCTTTTTTTAATAAGAAACAACATGAAAATTAAATTAGCATTATTACTAATAAGTGTTTTTGTTTTACTTACAACTTGTACAAAAGATCAGGCAGGACCAGATGGATGTTTTCAGGAAGATGTACTTCCAATTTTTATTTCCAATTGTACGATGTCCGGCTGCCATAATCCAAAAGATAAACGAGCTGGTTATGACCTTAGCAATTATGAAGGGATTATGAAAGGAATAAAACCAAAACATCCACTCAATAGCGAAATTTATAAGACTATAAAAGGGAACAATCCATCCATGCCTGAAAGACCTTATACAAAGTTAAGTTCAAAAGATGTAAATATGATAAAGCTATGGATAAATATGGGTGCACGTAACTCGGCGAATTGTAAGAGCTGCGACACTTCTAATTTTACGTATTCAGATAGAATTAAACCCATAATGCAA
This sequence comes from Bacteroidia bacterium, assembly GCA_016787705.1. GTDB lineage: Bacteria > Bacteroidota > Bacteroidia > B-17B0 > Aurantibacillaceae > Aurantibacillus. Next base: position 146,083 of record JAEUTP010000002.1, read on the forward strand.
AGTTGGTGCGTAGGCTGTCATAATTCAGGTAATAATAGTGGTGGATTTAATCTATCTGACTATAGTGGAGTTACTGCTGCAATAGCCAATAATAAACTACTTGGCAGTATAAAGCACCAAACAGGGTTTATAGCAATGCCTCAAAACGGTGGTCAAATATCACCATGCGAAATTGCTGCAATAGAAAAATGGATAGTTAAAGGTGCGCCCAATTAATATCGAAAATATAATAAAGTTGCCACAACACCCTAACCGCTTAAAATCTGTTTACAAAACTATCGCAGCAAGTTTTTAGCCTGAGCAGTAAACAAAACTTTTTAAAATTGATCATAAAAAATTAAAAAAACAGAATATGACTAAAAGTAAATTACTTCAAATGCATAATGTAGGAATTGTTGTAGAATCTCTTGACAAGGCTATTTCTTTTTTTACAGAATTAGGCCTAAGGCTTGAAGGGCGATCAATGGTTGAAGGTGAATGGGCAGGTAAGGTAACCGGACTTGGAGATCAATCGGTAGAAATTGCGATGATGGTTACACCCAACGGACAAAGCCGGCTTGAGCTTTCAAGATTTATTGTACCAAAAATTATTGCTGATCACAGAACTGCTCCTGTTAATTCACTCGGCTATCTTCGCGTTATGTTTGAAGTTGATAATATTGATGAATTGCTCCCCCGCTTAAAAAAACATGGCGCTGAAGTTGTTGGAGAGGTAGTTAATTATGAGAATATTTACAGGCTGTGTTACATTCGTGGCGTAGAAGGCCTTCTTATTGGCTTAGCCCAACAACTTGGTAAAAAAACGGCAACAGGCGTTTTAGAGAAACCCTGAACGCGGAGCTTTGAAAAAAACACCGGCAATTAATTATTTTATCTCATACCTCAAACCAAGGTCTGCGGCATACAACACGCTTTGTTGAAAGCCCCCGCCTTTAACACCATTACCCCTGAATATGGGTTTAAATTCAGCAAACAGGTGCGTACGTTTTACAATGGCAACTGTATTTCCCAACCGCATATCAACACCACAAACAATAAATACACCAAAAGAAAAATTAGGGCCAAATTTAAATTCTTCTTTTTGTTTATCCTCACTTATTGAACCATTATAAAATAACTTATTTGTAGGTGATAAAACGATCACATCGGTAGCACTTCGAAATTGCGTTGCATTAATTTGTGCCGATGCTCCAAAGTTAGTGCCAATCATTATGCCCGGGCCGCCAAAAACAGAAAAGATACCTTTATCATTAAATTTGTAAAGCAAGGTTGCCTCGATATTTGCACTTTGACAGCCATATTTATACTCTATGCGGCCTGAGTTTACTGAATCTCTTTCTACTACATTTGTTCCCGCGTAATACATGGTATCATAATGCCTTGTTCTGGTTTTGTAAACACCACTATTTAGTAAATGGAAATAGGAAAAATAATTAAAGCCTAATTTTAACCAGGGGCCATCTACATTTTTTATCTCATTATCGGTTAATTTTAATGTAATGCCACCCTGAACACTAAAGCCTGTTCCTGGAACTGAGGAATAATGACCACCCTCTGAAGAATCGTTATAAGGAAAATTGTGGTAATTATTATTATCCACTTCCATTAACTCACCTGCCATTAATTTTGAATCAGGTACTATCTTTTTAAAATCTTTCTGTGAAACAGAAAATACAGGAAAATTAGATTGCCCTGCAGATAAGTATATATCTAAAAGCTCAGCTTTTGTTTTTGATTTTTGCAATGAATCTTTTTGAGAAAAAACAGTAAATGAAGTCAACAAATAAAGTGTAATAAAAATAAACGTTAGAGTTGCTTTATTTACTTTACCAAATTTCATTTATGTCATTTTTTGCTTTTCTCTATTTCAAAACCAAAGTCCATTATTAAAGGTAAAGGATCAGGACGCATGCCTTGCTCGAAGGTGAATTGATATTTACCTGACAAAGGGAAACGCACGTTTTTTTTAATAGGCACTTTAAAATCAAAAATATCACCGGCCCCACTACCCTGCCATTTGCCTTTGCTATCGGCCAAAACAACTTCCATAGTATCGTTTATTACTTTACCATCAGGATATTTTGTGGTAACAAATAAATATAAATTGCTAAACGGATAAGCATCTGCATGACGCACCATTAAAGAAATATCATTTAACGTAAGAGTGTCGGTAATATCCAGATCAAAAACAACTTTGTCTTTGGCATGCCATTCGTTGTTATCAAACTTTTCATACTTGCTGTACACCACATCGTTATTGCAGGATGATAACAAAAAGACCATCACGCAAAACAAAACAGCTATTTTAAGAGTCGGTTTTTGGCGGATCGATTTTTGGTTTATTCTTGTTATCATTATTATGTGGCTTATTAAATTTTTTGTTGGGATTATTCTGGTTCCTGTTAGGATTGTTATTGTTCTTATTTGGATTTCCTGAATTTTGGTTCTTTGGTTTTTGATTAGGGTTGTTATTGTGCTTTTGGTTTGGGTTACTATTTGGTTTAGCATTAGGATTGTTGTTTCCTTTTGCGTTTGGATTATTATTTGATTTTTGGTTTGGATTATTGTTAGGCTTGTTATTATTATTTCTGTTAGGTTTATTATGCTGATGCTTTGCTTTCGGTTTTTTATCAAAACGCGTTAAGCTATCCTGGCCAACAACATTCTCGAATAAAGGCTCTGCTGTTTTTGCAATAGCCTCAGTAACAATAGCAGATTTAATATCATCCGGCAACTCACCCTTAGCATTTGCTTCTAAAACAGCATGCACCGTTTTTACATTTAAAGGAATAAATACCCCCGGATCGTGACGGTAACTAAACCACATCATGCGGCGGAAAATATCCGTTTTTTGCAGGAAGGCTTCTCCTTTTTTGGTTTGTAATTTCTTACCGTCCATATCAGGAAATTCTTTTAAAGCATCCACATAACTATCCAGCTCGTAATTTAAGCAGCATTTTAATTTACCGCATTGCCCGGCCAGTTTAAGAGGGTTTAAAGATAACTGCTGGTACCTTGCCGCACTGGTGCTTACGGTTCTAAAATCGGTTAACCAGGTGCTACAGCATAATTCACGCCCACAAGCACCAATACCTCCTAAACGTGCAGCTTCTTGCCTTGCCCCGATCTGGCGCATTTCAACGCGCACTTTAAATTCATCGGCTAAAACTTTAATCAGCTCTCTAAAATCAACACGCGCATCGGCCGTGTAATAAAATATAGCTTTCGATTTATCTCCCTGGAATTCTACATCGCTTAATTTCATCTCCAAACCCAATTTTAAAGCAATAGTACGCGCACGAAACATCGTATTCACTTCTAATGATTGTGCTTCTCTCCATTTATCAATATCACTTTGTTTTGCCTTGCGATATACTTTACGAATCTCTTCACTATCAAAATTGATGTTTCTTTTTTTCAATTGTAATTTTACCAATTCGCCGGTTAAAGAAACCGTTCCAATATCATGACCCGGAGATGCTTCAACAGCAATTACCTCGCCTACACTTAAACTTAAATTATTAAGGTTTCTGAAAAACTCTTTGCGTGAATTTTTAAAGCGCACTTCTACCACATCAAACTGACTTTGACCTTCGGGCAAGTTCATATTTCCTAACCAGTCAAACACTGTTAATTTATTACAGCCATCGGCGGTTCCACAAGAACCGTTATTATTACAGCCGGCCGGAACACCGTTTTTTTCGGTTCCGCAACCGCCACTACCACATCCCATAGTTCAAAAATTTTAAGCTTAAAGATACAGAAATTGCTATTAATTCACAAACCCTTAATAAGCCCGTAAATACTATGAATGAAATTTGCAGGCAGCCTTTTTTCTTTATCTTTGACATGTTGAAGCAGGTTTTACTGCATATTTTTATTTTGCTTGCATTTACATTAAAATGCCAGGACAAGCTGTTTTTTTTGAACGGGCAAACCAAAAGTGGTAAAGTAACCGTTATCACTCCCGAATACATTGGTTTAAAAAGTGATAGTGGTGTTATAGAATTTGATCGTTCAACTATTTTATTAATTGAATTTAAGAACGGAAAATTTGATAAAATAAATGATCCTGAAAAAGAAATTATAGCTACAGCAGATAAAAAAGAGAATTTTCATTTTAAACAAGCATCAAAAGAACTTTATAGTTACAATCGAGTTTCAATAAACAGTCTTGCTTTATGTAACGCAGATATTGCCGCATTTTACGAACGCGTTTTGCCAAATAAAAAAATTGGCCTTGGCATTATGGGGGCTTATAATTTTAATTTATATGCAAACGCCATAAATCCTTTTATTGCTGTATTGGCCAATGCAAAAAAAAATTACGACCTGGGTGGCTTTATAAATTTTTATCCTGCACGTGTTGAAAAAAGAACGTTTATGCATTGTGGCTTAATGGTTAAATACACGTCTTTTAATTTTACAAGTGTAAGATCGGATAGTGTAAATGTTGGAAGTGTATATGCTGTTACAAACAGCTATAAAGCAAGTAAGGGCAATCAATTGGCAACTATTGTCACCATTGGATCGCATACCGATATTACAAAGAACTTTTTTATTAAAACCATTTTTGGTATTGGAGGCTTTAGATTAAAAGGCGATTACAAAGAACAATTTAATATTGAATTAAATAAAGCAAATGCAAATAACCAAAAGCTGGAATCGAGATCGCTACCAAAATTATATTTAGGCATTAACCTTGGTTTTAAATTATAATGCAAAAATTGTACATATTTATTTTTTTGCTTTTTACTTTGTGTTTAAACGCACAGGATAAATTATTTTTTAAGAACGGGAAAATTAAAAAAGGATTTATTGTTTCTACCTCAACCGATGTAGTGTATTTTAAAAATTCTGACACATCTCTGCAAATATTCCAAATTCCAAAATCAGAACTTATTTTAGTTGAAAATTATAAGGGAGATGTTTTTATTTATTCAAAGAAAAAAAGCAGGCAAATAAAGGACACTACACAGCTGTCAACATTTAAGCAAAATGCTCTTGGTATACAGCCACTGGGAATTTTTGCCGGCCGCGTTACATTTGTTTATGAGCGCTTTACAAAAAATAACAGTGTTGGCTTCGCTTTTCCCTTATCATTAACATTTGACCCAAGCGGAAAATTATATAGTTCAGGCATTGATACTTCAGGCAGTGCGGTAAAAAGATTAAGCGGCGTAAATTTTATTGGAGGTGTTGATGTAAACTTTTACATGGGTAAAAACGAAACTTCTAAATTTTTTGTAGGGCCCAGGATACGTTATGGCACAGATATGTTCATGGAAGGCATTGAAGCTTATTCTGCACAAACACAATTTGGCTGGAAATACGGAAAGGACAACAAACCATTCATACAACATTTATCTTTTGGTTTTGGTGTGGTAAGAATATTATCTTCGCCAGCGGGCGCAAGAATAAGTTCAAAACAATCATATCCTTGGTTTAGCATGAATTACAGGTTGGGAATAAAGTGGTAATTCACTAATGGAAAATATAAGACGTAAAAGGGAAAATGTATAATACATTTTACATTATCTTATATCTTTCCTCAAAGCCTTTATTGCCTTGTAAGCCGCCGCTATGAATCACCAAAATTTTTGCCGAAGCGTTCAACTTTTCTTTCTGGATAAGATCGAATACTGCGTAAAACAATTTGGTGGTATAGATATGATCTAAAGGAATATTAAAGTCCTTTTCAAACCTATATTTAAAAGCAAGAAGAGTTTCATCTTTTTTTGCATAACCGCTAAAGCAATAGTTATTGGTGATAAAAGAATTTTCTATCTTTTCTTTTTGAAACTCTTCATTACCACAAAGAGAAACTATTTTTTCGGGAAAGAACTTTTGTAGTTGTTCTTTTACATCATTCACCAAAACATTCTCACCTTTTAAAACCGAGATACCAATTATTTTTTGTGAAGGTTTTGCAGAAGCTAAAAGCCCTGTAAACGTAGCTCCAGTGCCACAGGCACAAACTATATGATCATAATTCCATTCTGGCTTTAAAATTTCGGCGCAGCCTAAAATCCCTGCCTGGTTATTTCCACCTTCAGGAATTAAATAATGTGGGCCAAATTTATTGCTTAAGTGCTTTTTAAATTCAATAGAATCTTTTGTTGAATAAACTTCCCTACTTACAAAATACAATTGCATGCCTTTTTCTTTTGCCAATTGCAAGGTTGGATTTAAAATTTCTGTTTGCTCGCCGCGAATAACACCAATGGAATTTAAACCCGCAATTTTAGCCAATGCAGCGGTTGCAGCAATGTGGTTAGAGTAAGCTCCGCCAAAAGTAATAACAGTTTTTTGCTCGTCCTGCCGTGCTTTTTTAAAATTCTTTTTTAGTTTGAACCATTTGTTGCCGCTTACTTCAGGATCTATAAGATCTAAACGAAGTACATCCATATTAATACCGGAATAATTTATCTTATCAACTACCGGTGTATATTGGATCATTTATAATTTACAATTTTTTATTGACGATTTACAATTGAATAATAGTCGTATTAGCTAATTAGATTTCTCTTCCCAAATACTTACTAAATGCACAATAGTTTCTGTTGCTTTTTGCATATCAGAAACACTCACCCACTCTTGTTTGCTGTGAAAAGCATGCTCACCTGCATAAATGTTAGGACAAGGTAAACCCATAAATGATAAGCGGGAACCATCCGTACCACCGCGAATACTTGATAAAACAGGCGTTACACCGGTGCGTTTAATTGCTTCCAAAGCATAGTCAACTACCTGCGGGCAAGTATTTAACACATCTTTCATATTGCGGTATTGTTGAGAAACAACAAATTCGTAAGAACATTTATTGTAATGCGACAATACATCAACCGTTATCTGTCTCAATTCTTCTTCCAAAGCTAAAAGTGTTGGTGTATCAAACGCGCGAATAATAAATTTAATTTCTACTTCTTCCAAGCTACCGTTTATAGCAACAGGATGCATAAATGGCTGCTTTTTTTCAGTAGTCTCAGGTGTTTTATCTACCGGAATTTTACTTACAATTTGTGCTGCAATTTTTATGGCGTGCTGCATTTTATCTTTTGCAAAACCCGGATGTGTTGGAAAACCTTTAATTTTAATACTTACACCATCAGCGCTGAAAGTCTCATTCTCAACATGACCTAAAGTTTCGCCATCCATAGTGTAACCAAACTCTGCATTTAGTTTTTTAATATTTACTTTATCTGCACCACGGCCAATTTCTTCATCGGGAGTAAACAACAATCTTATTTTACCGTGTTTTACTTCCGGATGATTCATTAAATAATGTGCGGCGTCCATAATTTCTGCAAGGCCGGCTTTATTATCAGCGCCCAGCAAGGTTGTACCATCCGCTGTAACAATATCATTACCTATCTGATCTGCCAAAGCAGGATGTTCTTTGAATTTTATTATTTGTGTATTATCGTTTGGCAATACAATATCTTTTCCGTCGTATTTTTTATGAATAACAGGCTTTACATTGGTGCCGCTGCAATCAGGACTTGTATCCATATGCGAGCAAAAACAAATCGTGGGCACTTTTTTACTTGTATTACTTTCAATAGTTGCATACACGTAACCGTGCTCATCCATTTCGGCATCTTTAATTCCCATTTCAATTAATTCTTCCACCAAAACTTTTGCTAAATTCTTTTGTTTTTCGGTGCTTGGACAAGTTTTTGAATTCGGATCGGACTGTGTATCTATTTTTGCATACTTAACAAAACGATCAGTAACGGTGAAATTATAGTTGTTAAAATTCATAGTTTACATGTTAAAAAATTCAGAAGCTAAAGTAGCAAAAATCTTCATTTAACAATCATTAATAATTGATGTGAGGCTTAAATTGCTTTCTTTGAACGTGCAATTATTTAAACTCAGGTATTTTCAAATAAAACGTGATCTCAGTTATTGGGTATTCATTATAGCAATTATTGCATTTTATGTATCAAAAAATATTACCGAAACCTCTTTAGGCTATTGTAGTGTATTTGCAGGACTTATACTTTTTTTCCTTTACAATTATCACTTAAACCGTAAAGACTTTAATTTTATTAAACACTATCTCAACCGGCCAAAAATACAAGTCTGCATTAACTATAACCTGCTAATTTTGCCTTTATCATTTGCCCTTGCATTTGGAATTTATTGGAAGTATCTTTTTATAGTTCACCTTTTAGTTAGTTTGATCAGTTTTACAGATATTAAGATTCAATATTTTAAATTTTTATTTATAAGTAAATATGTTCCCTCAAGCCATTTTGAATGGATCTCCGGTCTAAGAAAAAATCTTCCCGCATTATTCTTTATTTTTCTTCTTGCTATTATTTTTAGCCCGGTTAAGCTATTTGGTATTGTAGCTTTATTACTGCTTAATTTACTTTTTTTAGGGTTTTATAATTACTTTGAACCTCTAATAATGCTTAATCCTGAAAATTTATCTGCTGAAGTTTTCTTAAATAAAAAGGTTTCTTTTTTAAGCAGAGTAACACTTCTATTAAACGCTCCGCTACTTTTAATCAATACACTTTTTAATCCTGAAGTTGTTTGGTTTAATACCGGATTTATGTTTGCTTTTTTATTACTTGCAGCGAGTACGGTTTATATTAAATATGCAAGTTACAAACCTAATACTTCTATGCGTTTAAGTATTGATTTTTTAATTTTATTTAGTTCTATATTATTACCTTATTTAATACCTCTTGGTATTTTTATTTATTTTTCAAATAAGAAAAAAGCTATTGCAAATCTTACAAATTACTTAAGATGATACATGTTAAAATAGAAGATTTTAAGTACGAAAACGAAATAATACTTAAAAATATTAATACTGTTTTTGAAACAGGAAAAACGCATGGTATTATTGGCCTGAACGGGGCCGGAAAAACCACTTTTTTTAATCTACTGGCGGGATTTTTAAAAAGTGGGAGTTGCTTTGTTTCAATAAATGATAAAGAATTGTTACGTAAACAAATTGCTTACCTGGATACTGATTTATTCTTTTACCCAAAGTTGACTGCAAAAGAATTTTTGAGTGTTTTCCCCAACACTAATACAGGTTATGATGAACAAAAATTAGCAGAGCTTTTTAAGTTGCCTCTTTCAGGATTTATGGAAGAATTTTCTACTGGAATGAAAAAGAAATTATTGTTACTAAGTCAGATCAAACAGGATAAAGAGATCTATATACTGGATGAACCTTTTAACGGCCTGGATCTTGAAACTAATAAAATATTGGAAGTAATCATTACCATCTTAAACGAGAGAGGAAAAACAGTTTTTCTTTCTTCGCATATTTTAGACCCGCTTTTACATGTTTGCGAAAAGATCTATTACATTAAAGATCAAACGATATTCAAATCTTATAAAAAAGAAGAATTTAATTTGATTGAAGAAGAATTATTCGGAACTTATACAAGAGAAATACAAAGCCAACTACTCAAAGCTATTTAAGCTACTTTTAACTGGTTTAATCTTGCTTTTTTCAATTTATCCAAAGCATAATCCAATGTTACTGTAAATTGCTTAACAGGTTTGTCTTCGCTTGGTAAAGTGTACATAATATCTGTCATGATGGCTTCGCATAAACCACGTAAACCACGGGCACCTAATTTAAATTCAATGGCTTTATCTACAATTAAATTTAACACCTCTTCATCAATTTCCAGCTTGGTACCTTCCATTTTAAACAATTGTTTGTATTGTTTAATTAGTGCATTTTTTGGTTCTGTTAAAATTTGACGCAAGGCATCTCTGTCTAACGGCTTTAAATAAGTAAGTACAGGCAAACGCCCAATTAATTCAGGAATTAATCCAAATGATTTTAAATCCTGAGGCGAAACATATTGTAATAAATTTCCTTTATCAAATTCTTCCTGGTTAACCGAAGAAGCATAACCTACAGCTTGTGTATTTAAACGTTGAGCGATCTTTTTCTCGATACCATCAAAAGCGCCACCGCAAATAAATAAAATATTTTTTGTGTTAACCGCTATCATTTTTGCATCGGGATGTTTACGACCACCTTGTGGTGGAACATTTACAACTGTGCCTTCCAATAACTTTAACATCGCTTGCTGAACACCTTCGCCACTCACATCGCGGGTAATAGATGGATTGTCGCTTTTACGAGCAATCTTATCCACCTCATCAATAAACACAATTCCTTTTTCGGCAGCAGCAACATCGTAATCAGCGGCCTGTAATAAACGTGTTAAAATACTTTCAACGTCTTCGCCCACATAACCGGCTTCGGTAAGCACAGTAGCATCAGCAATACAAAACGGTACGTTTAACATGGTAGCAATTGTACGTGCTAATAATGTTTTACCTGTTCCGGTTTCGCCTACTAAAATTAAATTTGATTTATCGATCTCAACTTCTTCTTTATTATTTTTTTGAACGTGAGAAATTCTTTTAAAGTGATTGTACACCGCAACAGCCAATACTTTTTTAGCATCGTCCTGCCCAATCACATATTCATCTAATTTTTCTTTTATAGCCAAAGGCTTTAGTAAATTAAGCGATTGCTGAAGGGCTTGTTTTTGCTCGCCCATAGCTTCTTCTTTAATTAAATTAAAAGCCTGGTTAATACAATTATCGCAAATATGCCCATTGATCCCTGCAATAAGGATCTTTGCTTCTTTTTTATCTCTTCCGCACATTGAGCAGCGCAGAGTTGTTTCTTTTGCCATTTTTTTAAATTAAAACAGAACGATCGATTAAATTACTTATCAAAATATTTTTTCATGTACGTAAAGTAATGATCTTTCCAACCTTTTTTGTACATCTCTCCCTGGTCGTCAGGGATATTTGTGTGTGTAATTGTTAATAAAGTAAATTCATCTTTGTAGGTAAAAAATAATTCAATGGTCGAATCCTCATCTGTTTCTGCAAAATCGGTAGTACGCCATTTTTGAATTATTCTTTTATGCGGAAAAATCTCAACATTTGTTCCTGTTATATATCCATCCCACGCTGAAAATTTTCCTCCTTCACTTGTGCTCGTTTTTGCTTTTGCCCCTCCTGTAAAATCCGAATGTATTTTATCATCCAGCCAACCACTAAATACTTCTTTGGGTGTACAATTTAATTTTACTGATACTTTAATCTTTTCCACTTTTCTTTCTGAATTGTTTTATGCTTGATTCTTAATGTTCTCTTTTTTATCTTTTAGTATTTCAACAACAGCTTCTGCAATTTTATCGGGAGAGAAACCACACTCTTCATACAGCTCCATTTGTTCTCCATGTTCAATAAAATTATCAGGAATGCCAAGCCTTACTAATTGAGATGAATAATTATTATCTGCCATAAATTCCAATACCGCGCTTCCCATACCGCCCATTATGCAACCATCTTCAACTGTAATTACTTTTTTGTATTTACTAAAAACTTCATGCAAGATAGTTTCATCAATTGGCTTTACAAAGCGCATATCGTAATGTGCAGGATCAAGTCCCTGTTCTTCAAGTTTTTTTATTGCAGTAGTTACCAGATTACCGGGATGCCCAATCGATAATATTGCTATCTGTTTTCCGTCTTTTATTTTTCTGCCTTTACCAATTTCAATTCTTTTGAATGGTGTTTTCCAATCTACAATCACGCCTTGCCCGCGCGGATAACGAATACTGAACGGACCTTTTACTTCATCTAACTGCGCGGTGTACATCAAATCGCGCAATTCTTCTTCATTCATTGGCGCACTTACGATCATGTTTGGAATGCAACGGAAATAAGCTAAGTCAAACGCACCGTGATGTGTTGGACCATCAGCTCCTGCCAAACCTCCACGATCTAAACAAAAAATAACTTTTAAATTTTGTAGTGCTACATCATGCAATACCTGATCGTATGCCCGTTGCATGAACGATGAATAAATATTACAGTATGGAATTAAACCCTGCGTTGCTAAACCTGCGCTGAATGTAACAGCGTGTTGTTCTGCAATGCCCACATCAAATGCACGATCGGGCATGGCTTTCATCATAATGTTCAGTGAACAACCAGATGGCATTGCAGGTGTAATACCTGTGATCTTTAAATTTTTTTCTGCCAGCTCTACCATGGTATGTCCAAATACATCCTGATATTTTGGTGGCTGCGGCGTTTTAGGAACTACTTTTATGATCTCGCCTGTTTCTTTATTGAATAAGCCCGGAGAGTGCCATATGGTTTCATTTCCTTCTTCGCTGAATTTATAACCTTTACCTTTTTTAGTAAGTACATGTAATAATTTTGGGCCGGGAATATCTTTTAAATCGGCCAGTACTTTTGTTAAGCGAACTACATCGTGCCCGTCTACCGGACCAAAATAACGAAACTTTAATGACTCAAATAAATTACTTTGTTTTAGTAAAGAAGTTTTTACCGCGTTCTCTACCTTACTGGCAATTTCTTGTGCGTTAGGGCCAAACTTACTTATTTTACCTAATAGTTCCCACACTTTATCTTTTGCTTTATTGTAAGTATGTGAAGTAGTGATATCCGTTAAATATTCTTTTAATGCACCAACGTTTGGATCGATGCTCATGCAATTATCATTAAGCACTACTAATAAATTGGCGTTCTCAACACCGGCGTGATTTAAACCTTCAAAGGCCAAACCTGCAGTCATTGAGCCATCACCAATAACAGCAATATGATTTTTATCGTTTAATTTATTGTATTTGCTGGCAACAGCCATACCTAACGCTGCACTGATGGATGTAGAAGAGTGACCTACACCAAAGGTATCGTATTCACTTTCGCTGCGTTTTGGAAAGCCGCTTAAGCCTTTGTAAACACGGTTGGTATGAAAAACATCTCTACGACCGGTTAAAATCTTGTGACCGTAAGCCTGGTGACCAACATCCCAAACCAACTGGTCGTAAGGTGTATTAAAAATATAGTGCAAAGCAACTGTTAACTCTACAACGCCAAGCGAAGCACCAAAATGCCCGCCTTTTACCGAAACAAGATCAATAATATACTGACGCAGCTCAGCACTAATTTGTTCTAACTGGTCTTCTCTTAATTTTTTTAGATCGGCCGGAGAGTTGATTTTGGCTAATAATTCACCGGGTATAAACCCTGAACCTTTTACGATTTCCATTGATTACAAATATAGAAAAAATATCTAAAAATTTAACGAAAAACCCTTGTATATATTGCAAAAGAGCTCTTTAATTAACGTTTTTTCTATCAATTCGGATTTAAAGCAAAAAAGGTTTAATAATTGCTTAAATTTTAAACATTCAGGGGAATTTTTACCCCGTTAACTAATCAAATGTTTAAGATCTCTTTTAATTTTGAATAACCCGTGCGGCTTAATGGTATTTTAGAGCCATTTTTTAACAAAGCAAGATTATTATTTTTATCAACTGCTTCAATTTTAGTGAGGTAATTTAAGTTTAAAATAAAGGAGCGATGTACGCGGACAAATTGTGAAGGATCTAAAACTTCTTCATAATAGCTCATTGTTTTCTTTTTAAGATAGAACGTTTCATTATTAAATATTTTCACATAATCGTCGTACGCCTCAATGTAAATAATTTGCGTGGTAGGTAAAATTAAAATACTTGTTCCGTTTTTTACAACTACACGATGTGCCTCTTCGGTATGCTTTTTTGAAACAGATTCGAGTTGTTCGATTTTTTCATTAGCCGTAGAATTATCAATAGTTCCGGCCCCCTTTTCTAAGGGGGAAGCAAAATCCAGATATTTTTTTACCGCTTTTTGAAAACGTTCTTCGTTAAAGGGTTTCAATAAATAATCTACCGCATTTTGTTCAAAGGCTTTAAGTGCGTACTCATCAAAAGCAGTTGTAAAAATAACGGCAGGCTTTTTTTCTATGAGCTCTAACGTTTCAAAACCATTTATCTTTGGCATTTGAATATCTAAAAATATTAACGCCGGATTATATTGCTGGATAGCCTTCACAGCCTCAAAACCATCACCACACTCAGCAACAATTTCTATCTCTTTAAAAGCAGCAAGGTATTCTTTTACTATTTGTCTTGCCAGCGGTTCATCGTCTATTAATATAACTTTTGTCATGCCTGTGGTATTAAAATAATGGTTGTGAAAATTGAATTGTTTTTTTCGATCATTAACAGATCACTGCGGTGATAAATTAACTGCAAGCGTTTTTGAATTAATGACAGGCCAAAGCCTTCGCCTTTTCGGGATTGTGTGGTGCTATCATCAAAAGGATTGGTAATAACTATGGCCAGTAAATTATTTTTTATTTGCGCGCTTACAGAGATCTCTACTTTATCTAAAACATTATACAATCCGAATTTTATAGCATTTTCTACAATTGGCTGCAGAATTAAAGCAGGAAGTTTTAAGTTTAATGTATCATCACTGATATTAAAATTAACTGTTAAGCGGTGACCAAATCTTACTTTTTCTATTTCGAGATAAAGCTTTAATAAATTGATCTCTTCGCTGAAAGGCACATTTTTATTTTCGTCTTTTTTTAAAGTACCACGCAAAAAGTCAGAAAGATTCTGGATCATTTTCCTAGCCTGTTGTGGCTCTGAAACAACTAATGCATTAATAGAGTTTAAGCTGTTAAACAAAAAATGTGGCTGTAACTGCTGGCGCAGTTTTATTAATTCGGCCTGGCGAAGCGTATGTTCCGCATCTAAATTTAATTTATTTTTTTCTTCCTGGCCACGAATAAAATATAACGACCAAAGGATCATGGAGAAAAAACTGATCTGCAAAAAAGCCACAACTACACGTATAACAATGGTTCTGCTAAACATATCTGAAAAATCGGGGCTATTTGCCAATTGATTTAAAATCAATTTTTCCGAAAATATGATTGTGAAAATTAAAGCGCCAATGCAAATAAAACGTGCGCCAAAATTATTTATAAATGCTGCACTATATTTTTGAATGAAAAATATACAAGAAATACCAATTAAAATTAATGCTAAAGAAATGCTAGCATCAACAAAAGCAAAAGACAAATTATTAAAGATCTGGAAAATAACAAAGCACTGTAAACCCCACCAGATGATAAACCAGGCAATTAATGCAACAAGAAGCTGCAATCGTGAAGGCAATTTATCTATTGTCATTTAAACTATCAATAAAAGCTAAGATTTTTTGCCTGGATACCCATAGCTTTTTGTAACACCGAATTTATGAAACTTTCTTTTTCTTTTGTTTCTACTGTATTTGAATAAATTTCGACACCATCTGAAAGTTCGTTAATTAAATTTAATTCGCTTGCATCAATAAAACGCCAGTTAACCAATTTATTATTTGCATTGTAAAAAGAACTTTGTAAACTTCTGCCAAGGCTTTTTGCCTTAAAATAAGCCTCTTCTTCATTACTTGCTTTTATTAAGCGGAATTGTTCATCAAATTCTGCCTTTACGGTTGATTCGCTAACATCGATGCTAAAAACCAATTTTGCTAAATACCAATTCATCGTTTTGTTTTTTAATATTAATTAATAAGAAGTTATTTCAATGCCCGACATAAAAATATGTCCGTTAAGTATAAGTGTTTTCTTCTCGGTAAGATCGTTTACGCTTAATAAAGGACGTTTATCTTCAATACCTGCAAATACACATTCAATATCCGATTTAATTACCCAGTGCGGTGGAATAACCAGTTTAACACCGCCAAATTGTTGCTTGATGGTAAGCACTGCTTCGTTTACAATTTCGGCCTGCATTAAATTGAGTTTGCAGCCACCAAACGTATTTTTGATCTCTCCGCCTTTAAAATCTTTACTAAAAACATTTTTATCTGTTCCCGCAAAAACATTATTTGCAAAAATATAGTCTTCGTTACTTGTGGTATGCGTTGTTTCACTTGCAAAACGATTAAAACGGTGTTGTTTATGGCCAAATTTTGCATAATCGTGATACTTATTTTTTGGTTTAAAAATTAAAACAATACCAATGATGAATAGGATAATAGGAATTTTGTAATGTATAATTGCTATATCGGGAAAGGCGTGGCTTGCCAAAAATAAAGTACCAATTAAAATAAGTATTAAGCCTTTTGCGCTGCGAAAATTATTTTTAATTAAAGCTATTGTACCAATAGCAATTAAAATTGTTGGCCATGTAAAAAACCAATCAGGAATTAAATAACCCATTTGTTTGAACATATAAACAAGCCCTGCTATTATCACAAAAATACCTGCTATTATATGCCCTCTTCTTTGGTTCTTTTGCCAATTATTAAATTCGGGGTCGTTTTTAAACTGTTCTTCTAAACTTGTCATTTGTATTAAATTTTAATCAAAAGTAGAGATAGAATGCAATCCTGAAAACAGTAAATCGGTAAACGCAGATAATGAGACGGTGAATTAAGAAAATAAAGGGTAAACAAAAGCCGCAGATTTCACAGATCAAACAGTTAAATAAAAAACTGCTAGAATCAGCGCTATCTGCGGCTAAAAAATACGTTTTACCTATTTCTTCAATAAATATCCTTTTTCAAGCGAAACTGTTTCTTTATCGCTTGTTTTAAGAACGATCTCTTCATAGATTTCTTTAAAGCCTTTTTTCTTGATAGTTAATTTGTAATTGCCACCTTTTAAAGTGAAAAAATATTCGCCATTTTCATTGGTTGATGTTGACGAAACCTGTAAGCCGGAAGCATCGGTTAAAACAACTTCTACATCCGGTAAACCATAACCTTCATAACCGTCTCGAACAGTACCTTTTAAAATGCTTAAGCCGTTACTTTTTATTTTTTTACCGTCTTTTTCTAAGATAGCATAATCTTTCAGATCAATTTTATAAATATCGTTACCGCCTAAACCGCCAGCGCGCTCACTTGAAACATAAGCAAATTTAGCATCTGCACTAATGGTTAACTGACCTTCTTTTGCAGGGCTATTAATTGGATATCCAACGTTTGTTGGTTTACTCCATTTATTATTTTCAAAAACTGTTTTGAACACATCATAACTTCCCATACTGCCCGGACCATTGCTACAAAAGAATAATGTTTTACCATCCGGCGCCAAAAACATACCCGCTTCATCATAAATGGTATTTATTTCCGGACCAAGATTTTCGGGTTTGCCCCACTCTTTTTTATTTAAACGTTGAACCATCCATATATCACTTCCACCAAAACCACCGGTTCTTTCGCTGGTAAAAAAATATCTTTTTCCATCAGGCGAAACGCAAGCACCACCTTCCCAATAGCTTGATGCAATTGGCTTACCCATTGGCTCGGGTGTTCTCCATTTACCGTTATTTACTTTACTTACAAAAACATCGCCACCACGAGAATTTTTATCATTCATATCGTTCTTGTAAATAAAAATCTGTTTTCCGTCAGCAGAAATACTTGTAACAGCATCGTGTGCTTTGGTATTAATAGAACCCGGAACCTCTGCAGCTTTACCAAAACCCTTTAAAGTTGAATCATAATTAGCAATATAAATATCTTCAAAATAACTTCCATCCCCTTCAACATCTACTGCAGACGAAGTATTCTCAGGGCGGCGTGTTGTAAATACCAGTTTACTTCCATCGGCAGTAATGCATGGATTCTTATCATCAAATTTACTATTGATATTATCTCCAAGATTAGTTACCTCAACATCTAATGGAGCGGCTAACATTGCTTTTGCATTTTGGCATTGTTGCAATAAAGTTCCTGCATCTTCTTCCGATTCTTTATCCTGTTTTGGAGCAGATTTAAAAGCTGTAAATTCTTCGATCGCTTTATCAAAATTACTCTCCAACTGGTATATCTTTCCAAGCACCAAATGATTTTCGGGTTTTGCTGTGGCATTAGCTTCCAGGCTTCTTACCAAATAATCTTTTGCCTTATCTAATTGTTTTAAATTAAAATAACAGGCGCCAATATAATGTAATACTGACGGATCTTTTGGGTTATTTTTTTCGACTTCGCGGTAAGTATTTATAGCGCCAACAAAATCGCCGGCATACATTTTTTGTTTAGCAACAACCATTTTTGCAGCATCACCCGCATCGGTAAATACGTTTGTTTTTTTATCCTTTTTGTCTTTTGTATTAGTTTCAGTTTGTGCGTTTGACACTAGGGAAAGTGTAAGGAATAGGAGTATAAATTTCTTCATAACTTTTGATTTGTAACGAAATCTAAAATACAAATAAAATTTTAAGATAGGGTGCTATTTTATAGAAAAGTTTTTATAACTTTAACCTTATGAAAAAAATAAAGCTACTTTGTATTTGCTTGTTATTAAGCTTATGCAGCCAAATTTCGTTTGCACAAACATGGGCAGATGATATAGCTCCTATCTTATACTCTAATTGTACAAGCTGCCACCATACCGGCGGTTTGGCCCCCAATTCATTAATGACGTATACAGATGCTTATAATTACCGTTTCATGATAAAAAATTATGTTGACGCTAATTATATGCCACCATGGCCACCCGATGCACAATACAAACATTTGGCACATGAGCGTGTACTTTCACCTTCAGATAAAAATAAGATAAGTCAATGGGTTTTGGGTGGCGGTGTTCAGGGCAATGCAGCTAATGCGCCCGCACAGCCCACTTATACAAATACTACAACGCAGCTAACCTCTATTGATTATACTGCAAAAATGCAGAATTACATGGTAAACACGGCTACTGATCTTTACCGTTGCTTTGTTATCAATACTAATTTTCCGGTAGATATGTTTGCCTCTGAAATTGAAGTAAAACCGGGAAACTCAAGTATCGTACATCATGTATTGGTTTATGAAGATACAACATCATTGATCAAACAAAAAGACAGTGCCGATGCAGGTGCCGGTTACACTTGCTTTTTTGGTACCGGAAGTAACGATTCGCGCTTGGTTGGCGAATGGGTTCCCGGAACAGCGCCTATCAAATTTCCTAACATGATGGGGGTTCGCCTTAGAAAAAATACGCGTTTGGTTTTACAAATTCATTATCCTGCCGGTACATTTATGAAACTAGACAGCACGCGCGTTAATATCAAATTTGCCGCCAACACCAGCACAACAACTTTTCCTCCTTTTAGAGAAGTGTATTTGCTGCCTATTTTAAGTGAAAGTAATTTAATTAACGGTCCATTAAGCATTCCACCAAACGTTGTAAAAACATTTACCGCTACAACAACAGCAACCGTAGGTACCACCCTTCCATTTAATGCACTTACCATGTTATCTATATCACCACACATGCATTTGCTTGGAAAAAAAATGAAAGTGTTTGGCATTGATGCTACCAACCAGGATACTATCCCATTAATACATATTCCTAATTGGGATTTTAAATGGCAGGGGATTTACAATTTCAGAAATCCGATAAAAGTACCTATTAATAGCACTGTTATTGTGCAATCCGCGTACGATAATACTACTAATAACAATTACAACCCTAACAACCCGCCAATAACAGTAAACCAGGGTGAATCCACATCGGATGAGATGATGCTGGTATTTGCTGCTTTAACCTATTATTTGCCGGGTGATGAAAACATTATAATAGATAACTCTCCAATTGCAGGAATTAAAGACTTGCAAAAAGATATTGTTAACTCACTTCAGCTGTATTCCGTTTATCCTAATCCTGCAAAAAATAATGCCAACCTAAATTATTTTGCACCAGAGAATTATTTGGCCAAAGCACGCATATACAATGCAGATGGAAAATTAATGAAGGAATGGCCGCTTAGCATTGATAAAGGCTATGGCGATATTAAATTAAATATTGAAGGTTTTGCTGAAGGGCAATACTTTTTAAATATTGAAACACGATCATTTACAAAAACAAAACAGTTTATTATTTATGAATAAGTTTAGATTATTATTGGCAGGTTTTATTATTGTTGCACTTTTTATGAATTGTGAGAAGAAAGTAGGAAAGGCAGCTTCATCACCAACCACAACAACGGGTGCTGCGCCAGCAGGCCTTGTTTGCGACAGCATTAAATATAATGCACATATTAAACCAATTATTATGGCAAATTGTGCTATTCCCGGCTGCCACGTATCAGGCTTTTCAAGCGGTGATTTTACAACCTATGCAGGGCTTAATACAAAGATCACTAACGGTAAATTCAAAGCAAGGGTAATAGATGCCAATCCTGGGCCAATGCCCGCATCGGGTCAGTTATCCAGCAGTAAATTAGATAGTATTAAATGCTGGTTAGACAAAGGTGCACCTAATAACTAAAATATTTTTAAATAAAAAAAGCCGCTAAGAAATTAGCGGCTTTTTTTATTTTATAATGAAGCTAATTGTTCTTCTATTGATTTGATCTTATTTAAAGCATCACTTTCTTTTTTACGCTCTCCCTCAATAATTTCGGGTTTTGCATTAGCAACAAATTTTTCGTTAGCTAATTTTATTTGTACTGACTTTAAAAAGCCTTTATTGTATTCCAACTCTTTTGCAAGACGTTCTTTCTCTTCCGCTACATTTATATTTCCGCTAAGCGGTATAAAAAATTCTGCATTCATAACCATAAAACTAAAAGCACCTTCAACTTTTTCTTTTGTATAAGAATAAGACGAGAGGTTTGCGAGTTTAATGATTATGCTATCAAAACGAGAGAATTGTTCACCTACATCTGATCTTTCTTTCACTTCAAGTTTTTCTTTTGGTGAAATATTTTTTTGCTGACGGATATTACGCACCTGGGCAACAACTTCTTTTAGCACTTCAAATGCCCCTAGTGTTTCTAAATTTTGTGCATTTACCGCAGGCCATTCAGCTACAATTATGCAATCCATTTCAGAGCGCTCTTTTGTTAAATGCCAGATCTCTTCTGTAATAAATGGCATCCACGGATGCATTATTTTTAAAAGAGACTCTAAATAATTAATTGTAGCGTCATACGTTATTTTGTCAATAGGCTGTGCTTTACCATCAACAAATTCGGGCTTAATAACTTCTAAATACCAGGCACAAAAATCATCCCAAACTAATTTATAAGTTGACATTAAAGCATCACTCATCCTGTATTTTGAATAATGATCGTTAATAATCTCTAATTGCTCTGATAAACGGTTACCAAACCATTCGATAGCTGCTTTACTTGCCTCAGGTTGCGAAACGTTAGTACCTACTTCAAAACCTTTTATTAAGCGGAAGGCGTTCCAAACTTTATTGGCAAAATTACGGCCCTGCTCGCAATAACTTTCATCAAACAACAAATCATTACCGGCAGGTGAGCTCAACAACATACCCACACGCACACCATCTGCGCCGTATTTAGTAATTAAATCTAAAGGATCGGGAGAATTACCTAAGCTTTTGCTCATTTTCCTTCCCAATTTATCGCGAACAATACCTGTTAAATAAACATTATTAAAAGGTTTTTGTCCGGTGTACTCTTTACCGGCAATTATCATACGCGCTACCCAAAAAAATAAAATTTCAGGTGCAGTTACAAGATCATTGGTTGGATAATAGTATTTAAGATCTTCGTTGGCATTAGCCCAACCTTTTTTAATGATATCAGGATCAAAAACCGTTAAAGGCCACAGCCAGGAAGAGAACCATGTATCCAATACATCTTCATCTTGTTTAACATCTGCAATTTTTAATTTTGAATTTTCAATTTTTAATTTGTCAAATGCTTCTTCTTTTGTTTTGCAAACAACGGTGTTTCCCTTATCATCATACCAGGCCGGAATTTGTTGTCCCCACCACAACTGGCGGCTAATGCACCAATCGTGTACATTTTCCATCCAATGCTTGTATGTATTAATGAATTTTTCGGGAATTAATTTTACATCTCCATTCATTACAGCTTCTAAAGCAGGCTTACTCACGGTATCCATTTTTAAGAACCATTGCATACTTAAACGCGGTTCAATGACAGCATCTGTACGCTCACTATAACCCACTTTGTTTTTTATCTCTTCTATCTTTTCAACCAAACCTTGTTCCTGCAGGTCTTTTATGATCTGTTTACGGCAGGCGAAGCGATCCATACCAACGTATGCACCGGCGGCTTCGCTTATTTTTCCATCCTGTGTTAAGGCATCAATAACTGGCAATTTATATTTCTGTCCTAAATTAAAATCATTGATATCGTGCGCAGGCGTTACTTTTAAAGCACCCGTACCAAAACTCGCATCAACATATTCATCAAAAATAATCGGCACTACTCTGTTTACAACTGGCACAATAATGTTTTTACCTTTAAGTTTTGTGTAGCGCTCATCGTGCGGATTAACGCATACTGCAGTATCGCCCATGATGGTTTCGGGGCGCGTAGTTGCAACAGTTATGAATTCATCCGAATTTTCAATTTTATATTTTACATAAACCAGTTTGCTATTGGTCTCTTTATGAATAACCTCTTCATCACTTACGGCGGTAAGGCCCTGAGGATCCCAGTTAACCATACGCACACCACGGTAAATTTGTTTCTTATTGTATAAATCAATAAAAACATCGATAACCGCGTCGCTCATTGCTGGATCCATTGTAAAGCGTGTGCGACTCCAATCGCAGCTGGCGCCTAAATATTTTAGCTGCTCCAGTATAATTCCACCGTATTTCTCTTTCCAACTCCAGGCGTGTTTTAAGAACTCTTCACGTGAAAGATCTGCTTTTTTAATCCCTTGATCGGCCAAAAGCTTAACTACTTTAGCCTCTGTAGCAATACTGGCGTGATCGGTACCCGGCACCCAGCAGGCGTTAAAGCCCAACATGCGGGCACGACGGATCAAAACATCCTGTATGGTATTATTAAGCATGTGCCCCATATGCAACACGCCTGTTACGTTTGGCGGCGGTATAACTATTGTATACGCTTTACGATGATCGGGAGTTGACTTAAAAAAATTCTTCTCTGTCCAGTACGGATACCACTTGGTTTCTGCCTCGCGGGGGTTATATGTCTTTGCTATGTCCATGTTAAAGTATGAAAAATTATTATGTTAAAAATCGCAAAAATACACAAACAATTGGGTTGATGTTATATCTTTATGGCACGATTTATGGTATAAATTTACAACAACAAAAAAACTTTATTATGAAAAAATTAATTTTAACATTAGGATTAGTAGCAGGCTTATCTGCTTTAACCTTTGCACAAGATGGACACAGTGCAAATGATGGTCACAACCACGGAGCAGCAACTACAGAAACTCAACCTACTAGTTTAGCTGATATTAAAATGGATAAAACCACGCATGATTATGGTAACCTTAAACAAGGTGATAATGGTGAGTGCGAGTTTAAATTCACCAACAACGGTAAAGAGCCATTGGTTATTACCAATTGTATGGGAAGTTGTGGTTGTACTGTACCACAATGTCCTAAAGAACCAATTTTACCTGGTAAAAGCGGTATCATTAAAGTAAAGTATGATACGCAACGTGTTGGTGGCATATACAAAACAGTAACTGTTAACTCTAATGCAAAAAGCGGTACTCAAACTTTAACTATTAAAGGTAATATTGAGGCTAAACCGGTTGAAGAAACTTTTCCGCAAAACAGCACTCCTACAGGAGCACCTGTTGAGAAGAAAGGTTAATACTAAAAATTAATTGAGGAATACATGAAAAAGTTATTTTCTATATTAGCAATGCTATTTGGTTTAAGTCTTGGTTTAAACGCCCAGGAATCTACCATTCCTAACCCCGATCCTAATGCTCCGGACATTAAGTTTGAAAATGAGACGTTGGATTATGGTGTTATTGAATACGATGCTAATGGAATTCGTGAATTTAAATTTACTAATACAGGTAAAACCCCATTAACCATTACTTCGGTAACAGGTGAGTGCGGTTGTACCGCTACAACCATTGATGGTAAACCAGGCTGGCCACAAGAACCGATTTTACCGGGCAAAAGTGGTGTAATTAAAGTAAAATACGACACCAAGCGCGAAGGACGTTTTGAGAAAAATGTTACCGTAGCAAGTAATGCGAAATTTGCAACTAAAAAAATTCGTATTAAAGGTGAAATTAAAGCTAAACCAACAACAGGTGAAAATTAATAGTAATATATTTTCAAAAAATCCCCTCGGTATTGCCAAGGGGATTTTTTGTTTAAAGCAGTTTCTGTTTTTTGTATTGTGCTTTTCTGCTTTTTCAAATTTCGCACAGGCAAAAATGGAAATAAAAGATGCTAAAAAAAGTTTTGGCTTTGTAAAAAAAGGCGAACTGGTAAAACTCGACTATGAAATTACTAATAGCGGCAAAGAACCTTTAATTATTACCGATGTCGAGGTAAGCTGCTCCTGCACAATCGTTGACTTTTCCAAGCAACCTATTGCTCCGGGCCAAACAGCAAAAGTAACCGTAAACTTTGATACCAAAACAGTTTATGACCGGCAAGATAGAGTTGTGCTTTTAAAAAGCAACGATCCAAATTCTCCTTCTAAAATAAGATACAAGGGAATTGTATTAAAAAAATAAAGGCAAATGGAAAAGGGGAAAATGGAAGGTGTAAAGAATTTATATTTTTAGTTGCCTGTAAAACTCCGAAGCTATTATTGCTGCGGCCATTGCGGCGTTTAAAGATTCAGTTCCATTGGTTTGATGCGAAGGGATCGTAATAGGTTTGGTTACCAATTTTAAATTCTCGTTGCTGATACCATTAGCTTCATTTCCAATAATTATTAAACCGGTGGTAAGTTTGCTTTTATAAATATTTTCGCCATTCAATACTGCCCCGTAAACATTATTTATTTTTTGTTCGCTTAAAAGCTCAGCTAATTTTATATAAATTACATTAACCCGCATAAACGCGCCCATAGTGGCTTGTATCACTTTTGGATTGTAAAGATCGCAACTTGCAGGCGAACAATAAACAGTTTTAACGCCATACCAATCGGCGAGGCGAACTATTGTTCCAAAATTCCCCGGGTCACGTATGTCATCCAAATAAAAAGTAAATTCTTTTTTAAGATCAAACAAATTGTTTATTTCATTAAAGTAATTGCAAAGCGCTAAAACCTGGTTAGGATTATTTTGCATACTTATCTTTTGCAATTCATCATCACTGATCTCAACCACGGCAATCTTTAACTTGCTTAATTGTTGATTGTTATTGGCAAGAAAGTCTTTAGTGGCGTATATCTTAGAAACGATCTCTGCTTTATGCGTTAAAACCTCAACAACAGATTTTACACCCTCAACAATAAATAATTTTTGATCATCCCTTTGTTTTTTAAGGTGTAAGGATTGTATTTCTTTTATTTGATTTTTACTAAGCATAATTTACCCTAAATTAGCGTTTTTATTAAGGAGAGTTGAAATTATTTACAAAAATATCAAACAAGTACAATTTGAAAAAAATTGCATTTGTTTTTTTTGTTTTTTCCCTCACGGGGATCTTTACTTCCTGCGATCCTACAAAAAAATTACAACCCAATGAATACTTACTAAATAATGTTGAAATTGCAAATGCCGATAAGACAAATCAACCAAAAGAAAATTTTGAAGCATTTTACCGCCAAAAACCAAATCGTAAATTTCTTAGAAAAATACATTTTTTTGTTTGGTGGTATAATTTATTTAACGAAGAAAAGATAAAACGAAAAAGAAGTGAACGCAATTTAAAATACGATAAAATAAATTCAGAGCGCGTTTTAAAAGCAGAAAAGAAAAATGAAGAGCGTGTAAAAAAAGGTAAGCAACCCAAAATACCAAAATTAAAAGACAAATCTAGTTTACTTTTGGTAGAAAGTGTTCGTGATATTGGTGAACCGGCTGTTATTTTTGATTCATCTTTAACAGAACAAACACGTTTACAATTAGTAAAGTTTTTATTCAGCAAAGGCTATTTTAATAATCGTGTTACCGATACAATAGAATTTAGTAAAGATAAAAAGAAGATAACTACAAAATATATTCTGTATCCAAAAACACCTTATACTGTAAATAAGATAACGTACTTAATGGAGGATGAAAAGCTGGGGGCCCTAATTTTAAAAGATACAGTAAATACATTATTAAAAGTAGGGATGCAATACGATACTGAAAAATTACAAAACGAGAGACAACGCATTACCGACTTTGCTTTAAACAACGGTTACTTTTATTTTGAGAATGCTTATGTGAATTTTGATGTTGATTCGGGCTACAATAATAATTCTGTTTCTATTGTTGTTAACCTTAAAAAATATGCAAAGTCGTATAGTTCTTCAAACGATTCGCTGATCTATGTCAACCATCCGCGTATGAAAGTTGAAAATGTTTACATTATTACCGAAGCCGTTTATGGTGATGTAAAAGAAGCAAAGTTTACAGATACATTAAAAACAAAAAAAGACGGGACAGTTTTTTTATTGAATAAACCCCTGGCCTATCGTCAACCTATAATAATTAACAATACTGATATTTATCGCGGCCAGTGGTTTAGGAAGGATACATCTGAACGAACATATAAACAATTATTGGGCCTTGGCATTTTTAAAAATGTAACCATAAAATTTTTAAAGAACGATAATTATTCAACACGTTTAGATTGTTATATTATTTGTAATCCTCTTTTAAAACAATCGTTAACCGCAGAAACAGAAGGAACAAATACCAGCGGCAATTTAGGTATTGATGGCAGTGTAGTTTATCAGAATAAAAATTTTTTTAGAGGTGGTGAATTAGTTGAGCTTAAATTACAAGCCGCTATTTTAGCACAGCGGCAATTTGCAAACGATACAACTACCTATGTGAATTCAGTTGAAGACGCTGTAGATCTTAATCGTTTACAAAAAACATTTAACACCATTCAGTTTGGACCCGAGTTTACTTTTTCGGTACCGCGTGCGTTTTTTCCATTTTCTTTTTTACCCTTTAAAAAAGATCAGTTACCGCGTACTTATGTAAAAACATCTTTAAACTACCAGGCCAGCCCTGAATTTAGCAGGGTTATTACAAATATCGACTATGGTTTTAGTTTTTTAAGTAATAAAAGTAGATTGAGGCATAATTTTGTTCCGTTTGAAGCCTATCTTGTTCGCGCCAATCTTTCTAGTAAATACCGCACAGATCTTAATAATTTAAACGATGCCTTTTTACTTAATTCTTTTCTTGATCACATTACTACTTTAAGTAAATACAGCATTACTTACACTTCAAAAGAAAATTCAAATACCAGCCGCAAAACCGTTCATTATTTAAGAGCAACTTTATCATCATCGGGAAATATTTTGCGCCAATATTTTAAATCTACCGGGGCAAAAGCAGATACAGCAGGGAGGTATTTATTATTCGGAATTCCATTTGCGCAATTTGTAAAAGGCGATATTGATTACAGGATCTATATTCCTGTAAGGGCAAAAAGCCGTTTAGTATACCGTGTTGCCGGCGGTTTAGGAAAACCATTACAAAACCTTGGTGTGTTGCCTTACGAACAAAGTTATTTTAGTGGCGGGCCAAACAGTGTAAGAGCCTGGCGCGCACGTACATTAGGTCCCGGAGGATACGATCCATCAAACAGCGCAACACGTTATGATAAGATAGGCGATATTTTACTGGAAGGAAATGTGGAGTATCGTTTTCATATTATTAAAACATTTAATGGTGCTTTATTTGTAGATGCCGGAAATGTTTGGCGCTTGGAAAAAGATCAAACAAAACCGAATGGAGAATTTGTAGTATCGAATTTTGCCGATCAGATCGCAATTGGGGTAGGCATAGGTATACGCTGGGATCTTAGCTTTTTTGTATTACGTTTTGACCTTGCAGCGCCACTAAAAGATCCAAAATATACAGTTGGCGACAGGTGGACTTTTGATAAAAAACCATGGAGACAATTAGTTGCTAACTTTGGCATTGGTTATCCGTTCTAAAATTATTTAATGAAATGGCCATGCTTACCAAAACCAAAGGTTTAATAATTAAACTGGCTATTCCATATGACAATTAAAAAACATTAATTTAAACATATGAAAGTAGCAGGATTTACAATAATAAGAAATGCTTTGAAGTTTGACTATCCGGTAGTGGAGGCCATTACTTCTATTTTACCAATATGCGACAAATTTTTTGTTGGTGTGGGTAACAGCGAGGATGGCACACGACAATTAATAGAAAGTATAGCTTCAGATAAAATAATAATTATTGATACCATTTGGGATGATAAGCTACGTGAAGGAGGAAAGATCTTGTCTATTGAGACCAATAAAGTGTTTGATGCTATTCCCAAAGAGTTTGACTGGTGCTTTTATATACAGAGTGATGAATGTGTGCATGAAGCTGATCTTGCGAAAATAAAAAATGCTATGGAGTTGTATGAAAATGCAATTGATGTGGATGGTTTACTTTTTGAATATAAACATTTTTACGGGCATTATAAATATATTGGTATTGGCAGACGTTGGTACAAAAATGAAATTCGCATTATCAAGAACAATAAACACATTCGTTCATATAAAGACGCGCAGGGATTTAGAACAGTTAATGATAAAAAATTACGCGTTAAAAAAACAGGCGCATACATTTACCATTATGGCTGGGTAAAACCACCACAGTTACAACAAGCTAAACAAGAAAGCTTTCATAAAATGTGGCACGATGATGAGTGGATGAAAAACAATATTGCCACAGTTGAAGAATTTGATTACAGCAATATTGATCTTTTGGCAGAATACAAAGGTTCGCATCCAAAGATCTTTGCAGAACGCATTAAAAAAGCCAACTGGAATTTTGTTTACGATAAAGCAAAAGTAAAAACCAATTTTAAATACCAGTTTTTGTTTTGGGTTGAGAAATTAACGGGTTGGAGAGTTGGGGAGAACAGGAATTATATTTTGAAGTAGTGTCACGTCGAGCGGAGTCGAGACGCAATATCCTTACCTTCGGCCACGGTTCTTTCTGCAAAGAGAGAATCTTAAATGCACTTAAAATAATCAAAAGCCTCTAAGCAATCATTACACTTATAAAGCGCTTTGCAGGCAGTGCTACCAAATTGAGAAACCAAATACGTGTTGGTGCTTTTACATCTTGGGCAGGTAATATTTTTTGTTTTACCGGTTAAAAAAGATTTATCACTGGTTGATTCTTCTGGTGGCGCGATGCCGTATTTTTGCAATTTTAATTTTGCATCTTCGCTTAACCAATCAGTTGTCCATGCCGGATTATAGACAGTGTTTATTTTTACGTTTTCAAAACCATTATCCGTTAATTTTTTTTTCACATCGTCCTCCATTTGTTTCATGGCCGGACAACCGCTGTATGTGGGCGTAATGGTAACTTCAATGGTTTTGTTATTGGAAAATTTTACATCTCTAATTACTCCTAATTCTACAATCGATATTACAGGAATTTCCGGATCGGGAATTTCAGAGAGAAGTGAATAGATATTTTCTTTTGTTTTCAAACTTACCACTAAGGCACTAAGAACACTAAGGTTCACTAAGTGCATTTTAATTGTTTATTTATGTTTCATCACTAAGAAATAAGTAAAGAAAAAACTTAGTATTTCTTTGTGTACACAATATCTTAGTGGTTTATAGTATCCAGATTGCCGCAACAATCATAATGATGATAATAACCAGGTATTGCCACACATCAACAAAATAAGGCGAAAGTTTTTTCCAGGTTTCTTTCATTTTAAAGGTAAATTACCATTTTGCATTTGGGTGCATACGCGGCAACGATTGCATCTCGGCCAGAATATAACTTAAATGCTCAGTATGCAAACCTTTACGGCTGCCTTTTTGCATAAAAAGTGTTTCGGGTATAACCAAATTTGCTTTTGTAAGCAATTGATTAATTTCTTTTTCCCAATCGGCTTTTAATAAATTCAAATCAACAGCAATACCTTCTTTAATTAAGATCTCATCTGTTTCATTCATTTCAAACAATTCGCCGGTAAATGCCCATATCTCGTCCAATCCTTGTTGCAAACGGTTAAAGCTTTCTTCAGTGCCATTTCCAAAACGGTTTACCCAACTAAAGCTATGGCGCTTGTGATAAGTAATTTCTTTTATTGATTTTGCAGCTATACCTGCTAATGTTTCATCTTTACTATTTGCCAAGGCAGTATAAAATGCCAAATCAAAACAATCTATCATGGCCTGACGAATAATTGTTTTCGCATAATCGCCATTTGGCAATTCAGTGATCAAGGTATTAAAAAATTCGCGATCGGTTCT
The DNA here is from genome assembly GCA_016787705.1 of Bacteroidia bacterium. Classification (GTDB taxonomy): domain Bacteria; phylum Bacteroidota; class Bacteroidia; order B-17B0; family Aurantibacillaceae; genus Aurantibacillus. The sequence goes on from JAEUTP010000002.1 coordinate 176,121, forward strand.
AAAAAAAGCAAGATCATCTTCTGTTCTTCCTTTGCCTTCCACTTTTGCGGCGTACTCTAATAAAGCCTTTCCTCTTCCAAAAATATCCAAAGCAATATTGGTCAATGCCAAATCTTCTTCTAAAAAAGGGCCATGACCCGTCCATTCACATAAACGCTGAGCTAAAATAATGCTTGTATCACCAAGTCTTAACGAATAATTAAATAATGCTTCCTGTGATGTCATAATTTACATGTGCCCAACACCGTCGGGAATTTGATAAAACGTTGGGTGACGATAAATTTTATCGTTGGATGGCTCGAAGAAAGAACCCATATCTTCAGGACTGCTTGCTACTATTGCCGTGCTTGGAACTACCCATAATGACATCCCTTCACCACGGCGTGTATAAAGATCGCGTGCATTTTGCAAAGCCATTTCTTTATCAAACGCGTGTAAGTTGCCGCAATGCACAAACGGTTGGCCCGCTTTTTTTTGTACAAATACTTCCCACAATGGGCCTTGAGAATCTTTACTCATAATTATGCTGCTTCGTAATTTTCGTTTTGTTTTTTTGCGTAAGCCATTGCTGCTGCACGCACCCACTCGCCTTCTTTGTGTGATTTATTTCTTGATAATAAACGTTCTTTGTTGCAAATACCGTTTCCTTTTATCACATTTTTAAATTCAACCCAATCCGGTTCGCTAAAATCGTAACCTTTTTTTGCTTCATTCCACTTTAAATTTTTATCAGGTACTGTTAATCCTAAATATTCAATTTGCGGCATGGTTTGATTTACAAAACGCTGGCGTAACTGATCGTTTGTTTCGCGTTTAATGCGCCACTTAATAGCATTCTCACTATTTGGACTTTCACTATCAGGAGGCCCAAACATCATTAATGTTGGGTACCACCAACGGTTCAAAGCATCCTGTGCCATTTCTTTTTGGGCAGGTGTACCAAAAGCCAAATGCGTCATTAATTCATAACCCTGGCGCTGATGAAAACTTTCTTCTTTACAAATACGCACCATAGCACGGGCATATGGGCCATAAGAAGTACGTTGCAACATTACCTGATTCATAATAGCTGCGCCATCTACCAACCAACCTACTGCACCAACATCGGCCCAGGTTAAAGTTGGATAATTAAAAATAGAAGAATATTTTGCTTTACCGGTAAGCAATGCCTCTAGCATCTCGTCACGGCTAATACCAAGCGATTCGGCTGCGGTATATAAATACAAACCATGCCCTCCTTCATCCTGCACTTTTGCCAAAAGCACTAATTTAGCACGTAAACTCGGGGCACGAGTTATCCAATTACCTTCGGGTAGCATACCAACAATTTCGCTATGCGCATGTTGAGAAATCTGGCGGATTAAATGCTTGCGATAATTCTCAGGCATCCAATCTTTTGGTTCAATCATATCATTTTTAGCCAATTTGGCTTCGAAAAGATCTTCAAAATTTATAACTCCCATATTTTTAAAGGTAATAGTTCTTACAAAGATAGGATTTTAGCGGTTTTTATCCAAAAAATTGGTGGATTTATACTGCCTCTCCGTCGTATTCTTAAATAAATTTTTTTATCCCTTGTAAAGCCCTATTTTTGCACACTATTTATTGAATTATGGCACGTTTTCATACCCTAAAAGTTAAAGATATTAAACGCGAAACGGCAGATGCTGTTTCTGTAGCATTTGAAATTCCACCACAACAACAACCAGAATATCAATTTAAACAGGGACAATATATTACCTTAAAAATGAGCATTGGCGGCGAAGAAATTCGTCGTTCTTACAGCTTGTGTTCAAGCCCTTACGACAAAGAATTGCGTGTCGCCGTTAAGGCAGTAAAAGGCGGTAAAATGTCTACTTATATTAACAGCGAATTAAAAGTTGGTACAAGTATAGAGGTGATGACACCAATGGGTTCTTTTTACTCAGTGCTTTCGGGTGGAAATAAAAAAAATTATTTATTGTTTGCCGGGGGAAGTGGTATTACACCTATGATGAGCATTATTAAAAGTGTTTTGTATGTAGAGAAACAAAGTACCATTACTTTAATTTATGCGAATAAAAATGAAGAAAGTGCCATTTTTAGAAATGAACTGGATGCTTTGGTGAGTGCAAATCCAAATTTAAAAGTGGTTTTTGTTTTTGATATGCCGGTTACTAATATTTCTGAGTTGCAAACAGGCTTAATTACAACAGAAAAAGCAAAAGCACTAATAGAAAATTTTGGCGGAACAAACGCTGATGAATATTTTATTTGCGGTCCGGGCCCTATGATGGAGAATGTAAAGTCCAGTCTTGAAAATTTAAAGATTGCCAAAGAAAAAATTCATATAGAATATTTTACCGCAGTTATTGACGCTGTAAACAAAGCAGAAAATAATACGGCAACCGGAGGAAATGTAAAAGCCCAGGTTACAGTTTTGCAGTATGGTATTGAAACTAATTTTGATCTTCAAACAACAAGCATTAGTATTTTGGATGCTGCCATAGAAGCCGGTGTTGACGCGCCATTTAGCTGCAAAGGCGCTGTATGCTGTACATGTCGCGCAAAAGTTTTAGAAGGAAAAGTAAAAATGGATGCTAATTTTGCGTTAACCGATGCAGAGGTTGAAGAAGGCTTTATTTTAACCTGTCAGGCACATCCAATTACCGAAAAAGTGGTGATAGATTATGATGCTTAATTAACGCATTAGCTTTCTTTTTTTCTTATTTAATTTTATTTGTTTATCTTGGTTGAGTTAATCCAAACAACTGTGAAAACTAAATTATTAAAACTGCTGTTGCCTACATTTATTTTTGTTGGCATAAAAAGCTTTGGTGCTTTTGATAAACCTAAAACATTATTTGAACAAAATAAAGGCCAGGTGATTAATGCCGGAGGCGTTATTTTAAACGATGTATTGTTTCGTGCGAGTTTGCCGGGCGCCAGCATTTGGATAACAGAAAACGGACTCGTATATAATTTTTATAAAGAAAATAAAAAAGAAAGTACAGAGCCGGGAACAAAGCCGATAACCGAAAGTGTAGATTGGTATCGAAGCGTAATGAATTTAAAAGGTGCGCATATCACAGCAAAAAACCTAAGCACCTTTAAGCAAGCGTCTTTTAATTATACCTATCAAAAAAACAATAAAGCTCCGATTGAAACAAATTTATTTGAAGAACTCGTTTTTGCGGATGTTTATAAGGGAATTGACTGGCGTTTATACATAGATAACGGGCACATTAAACAGGAATTTATAGTAAAACCTTTTGCAAATGTTGATATTATAAACCTGGAGTATAAAACTACCGGAGGTCTTGATGTTAACGATACCAAGATATCGTTTTCAAACCCGGTTGGTATTTTTACCGAAGGCGATCTGTATTGTTATCAGGATGCAAAAAATAATGCTGTAAAAGCAAAGTATACTTCTAACAAACAAACTAATGTTATAGACGGCATAAATATTTATACGCATTATGTAAAAATAAAAACTGAAAATTTTGATCACAACAAAACTTTGGTAATTGATCCTACGCTGGATTGGTCTACTTTTTACGGTGGGGGAAATGATGAAGATGGCCATGCTATTTATAACGATGGAACAAATACCTGGGTAACAGGGCATACTATCTCTGTTAATTTTCCAACTAATAACCCTAACACATCAAATTATTTCCAGGGCAGTAATGCCGGTGGTTTTGGCGATTGTTTTATTTCAAAATTCAACAATCTTGGTAACCTTATTTGGGCTACTTATTTTGGTGGTACAGGAAGTGATGAAGCTACAACCGTTTACAGTAACGGCACACATGTTTGGGTTGCAGGTTATACCAATTCAACTGATTTTCCGGTTGTAAATCCGGGTTTAGGCGCTTACTTTGCTGCAACAAATGCGGGAACAACTGATTGTTTTATATCTAAATTTAATGTTGCGGGAACGCTTTTATGGAGTACTTATTTTGGTGGAATTACTAACGATAACATAAGTGCAATACATGTAAATAATAATGAGTTATTTGTTGGTGGCACAAGCGATTCGCCTAACTTTCCGGTTTTAAATGCATCTACTTATTTTCAAAATTATGTTGCAGCTAACGATGCTTTTATTTTAAAATTTGGAACATCAAATAATCTTGTTTGGTCTACTTTTTTAGCCGGCAGCGGCAATGATCTTGTAACAAGTATACAAACCAACAGCAATAGTGTATTTATTGGCGGTTATACCAATTCAACAGATTTTGCAACACTTAATGCCGGTAACTTTTTTCAAGGCACAATTGCAGGAACTTATGATTGTTTTATTTCAAGATTTACCTTAACGGGCGCCATGGCATGGTCAACTTATTTTGGAGGCAACGCACATGATAAGATCAATGGAATAACTTTAAGTAATGATGCTTTATGGCTTGCAGGCACCACCAGCTCAACCAATATGCCTTTGTTTAATCCGGGCGGTTCAAGCTTTAATCAAACCGTTAATAATGGTTTTAGCGAAGGTTTTGTTTCTAAATTTAGCTTGGCCGGCACCTTGCAATCATCTACTTATTATGGTGGAAGCGCCGGTGATTTTTTAACCAGTATTGCCTGCGATGGTAAAAATGTTTTTGTTGGCGGTTATTCCAACTCAAGTAATTTATTTACACAAAATCCTGGTATAAGTGGTTTTCTTCAAACTACAAATGCCGGATTTTATGATGGCGTTCTATTAAAATTCGACACGGCTTCAGCTTGTAAATGGGCCACTTATTATGGTCATGGCTCTAATGATTATATATCAGCAATGGCTTGTAATGGCAGTAAAATATTTGCAACAGGTTATACACAATCTTTCTTTTTACCAACGTTAAATACAGGTTTTGGTTGTTATTATCAATCAGGAAATGCAACAGGCATAGATTGTTTTATTGCAACATTTAAAAACTGTACAAGTCCTTCATTAACGATAACCACTTCACCACCTTGCGTTGGCAATCCTTTAAATTTAACGGTTAACGGCTACCCCGGCGCAACTTATACATGGTTTGGCCCGAGCTTTAACTCAACATTACAAAGCCCGGTTATACCTAGTGCTTCAACTGCTAATGCAGGTAATTACTCGGTGATCGTAAATACACCAAACGGTTGTGCAAATTCAGCTTTGTTAACTTTATCTATTAACCCGCAGGCAACCGTAACTGTAGCCGGTGCAGCTACTATTTGCGTTGGCAGCCCCATAAATCTAACAGCAAGCAATGCCCTACAATATTTGTGGCAAGGCCCGAACAGTTATACTACAAACGTTCAAAACCCTACAATTAATAATGCAAATACAATTCATACGGGATATTATGTGGTAAAAGGGTATGATGCCAATAACTGTTATAAAGCAGATTCAGTTTTTGTACAAGTAAATTTATGTACGGATATTAATGAAGTAGATCATTCTGCATTCATTAATGTTCATCCTAATCCGGCAAAAAACAATTTGTACATAAGTGGTATTGATACAAATTCTGATGATATTTTTGTAACGATATTTGACGCACAGGGAAAAAAAGTACGTATTGAAACACTAAAAAATGAAATTAATATTTCAGAACTACCTACAGGAATATACGTAGTTTTAATACGTACAGACAATAAAATTTTATTGAGCGAAAAAATTATTAAGGAAAATTAATTTACATTTTAACCAGGATTCTTAATAAATATCTAATTTGATTTAGTAATTTGGTGGGGATTTTTTTCTACATTTAAAAATCCTTAAACCTATTGTAAATAAAGGTGTTGAGGAATTATTAACAAATTAGTATTGTATTGTTATTAAACTTTTACGCTTTCCTTTTCCAAAATTAAATCTTTGAATGAATGAGTGAAAACTCGTTTTGACTTATTAAAAAAACTCTTGGGTTTAAAAAGATAGTATTATTTTTATGGAAGATATTGGAACCAATTTTTGTTAATTCACGTATCTAAGGCAAGAAACAGAACCAATAAATTGAACATAAAAATTTTCGCCCATGAAATATTTTACATCTACCAAACTATTTTATTTATTCTTTCTCATTTTAATGAGCTTGAATAATCAATTAAAATCACACTCCGTTCAAATTGCATATTGCGTTGACTGTAATGGTAATTTAAGAATATTTGTTGAACACTGGCATGGTACTCAAAACCCAAACTCAACCAATATGACGATCAGTTTGAATGTGAACAATAACATCACAACTCAAACACAATCCCCGGCTTTTGGTTTAATTAATGTTCCTTTTAGTCAGTTGCCAGGATGTGTTACACCAATTACTTCCGTAGCCGGCTGCCCTGGTCAAATGAATACATATAATGATTGGGTGGTTTACGATTATATTAACTTACCGCCAAATGTGCCTATTGCCTTTACAATTATTAGTGGTAATAACTCTTTTACGTCAGATGGTTGCGGTATGTATCCATTAACTGTTAACTTTACAATTCCGGGTTCTATCACCAGCGGCACTCCTGTTACAGTTTGCTCTGGTGCTCAAACTGCAGCTATACCTGTGCCAGCAGGTGTTAACTGGACTAATACTAATCCGGCAATTGGTTTACCTGCAAACGGTACAGGACCTATTCCGCCATTTACCGCAACAGGTCCTGCGGTTGGCGTAATTACTTATACAAACTCTTGTGGTGTTAACAATACAACTATTAATGTAGTTCCTGCTTTATCTTCTTCATTTGCAAATAGTGCCGGTGCAGCTGGTGTATGTTTAGGTACAGCGGTTACTTTTACAAATACTTCACCTATCTCTTCAGGCTGGCAATGGAATTTTGGAAACGCTGCAACATCCACACAGCAAAATCCAACTTATGTTTATCCGGCACCCGGCACATATACGGTTTCCTTAACGGTCACCAATGGTAATGCATGCCCCGGTACCAGTACCCAGGTCGTCACTATCAATCCTACACCTATTCCCGCATTTACGGTCAATCCAACTTGCGCTAATACAGGAACGGTGCCAATAATAAATGGCTCTACGATACAAAGTGGAACCATGAATTATCAGTGGACCATGACAGGATCTACACCCAATACCGCCACAGTTGCCGCACCTACAGCCAGCTACAGCACTGCAGGTAATTATAATATAAGCCTGTTACTTACTTCTGTTGGTGGCTGTACTGCTACATTAACAAAATCGGTTACTGTTTTTCCAAAACCAACTATTTCGTTTACAGCTAATCCGGTGTGCCGTGGCGTTGCCAGCGTATTTTTAAATACAAGTACTGTAGCAGCACCAAGCACTATTACAAACTGGTTCTGGGATTTTAATAATGATGGAGTAACTGATAACACTACTATTGCACCAAATAATACTTTTGCAACAGATGGTGTTTTTCCGGTAGAATTAAAAGGTTTAACCGGCAATGGTTGCAGAGACTCTGCACTAGTAAATATTACAGTGCATGCTACTCCAACGGTTGCGTTTAATCCAATTAACAGTTGTGTAAATACAAATGTATTGCTCAATAATACATCTGCCATTAATCCACCTTCAAATATTGCTACCTATGCATGGAGTTTTGGCCCAAATTCAACCCCAGGAGCAAGCGGTGCAGCATCCCCTCCAAGTCTTTCTTATAGTACTCCCGGTATTAAAACCATTACACTTGCATTAACAAGTAATAATAATTGTACCGCTACTGCTACACGCACTGTTCAGATTCATGCAACGCCTACAGCTTCTTTTAATGCAAATCCTGTTTGTTCAGGTATTATCACCACTTTTACAGATGCATCTACACCGGCAGGTGGCATTACAAACTGGGAGTGGGATTATACAAGTAATAATAGTATTGACGCAACAGTGCAAAATCCGAGTAATCTTTTTCCTTTATCAGGCAATTATAATACAAGCTTAATTGTTACATCTAACAACGGTTGTAAAGATACTATCACAAAATCTGTTGCAGTATATGGCCGTGCAGTACTTAATTTTGCGCCTACTGCAGTTTGCTATAATACGCCAACAGCATTTACAAATTCAACTTCTACTACTGTTAATCCAAATACCGCAGCCGTTACCAGTTGGAGCTGGAATTTCGGAGCGCCTGGCGGGGGTAGCTCAGTAGTACAAAACCCTGTATTTACTTATACAACGCCAATTAATAACACAACAACTTACAGCACTACTTTATATGCTACAACAGCGCATGGTTGTAAAGATTCTTTAACATTAGCTGTGTTAGTATACAGTTTACCAACACCTAATTTTGTTGCAGATTCTGTTTGTTTTGGAACAGCGACGACATTAAATGATCTTAGCAGCAGCAATGGAAATCCTTTCTATCTGTTTTCATGGGATTTTAATGGCGACAATATATCTGATCTCACAAATAATTCAATTTCATCAACTCATACCTTTACCAATTGGGGAAACACTTCTGTGACTTATAGTGTGTATACATCTCCAAATAGCGGTTTATTACAATGTCCTGCAAAAATAACCAAGAACGTTTGGGTACATCCAACACCAGCGGCAATTATAACGTTTACTAACAGGTGTATAGATCTTCAGCCTAATATAATGAGTGGTACCTCATCAACACTGGCTGTTGGTACAATAACAAATTATGCCTGGGATTATGGAAATGGGAATACCAACCTTACCAATCCAACGGCTCCTACTTCTTATAGCTATAATCTTGCAGGTAATTATGTTGTTACATTAACTGTAACATCAAACGAAGGCTGTACACATATCTCCTCACAAAACGTGGAGGTTTGGGAAAGACCTTATGCTAATTTCTCATATACTAAAGTTTGCGCAGGTAAAAGAACAACTATAAAGGGAAATCCATTACCTAACAGCGCGCCAATAGCAAATTATGCCTGGGATATGAATAATACCTTAGCATCTATCGAAACAAGCGGTGCGCAAGTGAATTATACTTTTACTACAGGGGGTTTACAGCCAATTAATTTAATTGCAACATCCGATAAGGGTTGTATTAATACTTTCCCTGGAAATGTTTACATAAACTATAATCCTAAGCCTAATTTCTATGCTCCCAAAAGAGCAGGCTGTACTGATCTTTGCATCTCGATATTAGACAGCACTGCTACCTTAACCGGACCTGCAAAAGTTTCTGACTGGGAGTGGAATTTCGGAAACTCAATGTTTAATTCAAGTAACCAGCCAAACACGCAGTTTACCTGCTTTACAAATGCTTCTAATACTATTACAAAAGATTATGATGTAAAACTGTTAGTTAGAACAGATAGCGGTTGTGTTGATTCGGTAACAAAAATAAGATACGTTAGGGTTTATCCTAAACCACATGCTGATTTTGAATGGAAAGGTAAGGAAGGCGATCTTTTAACACCGTACATTGCATTTGAAAACACTTCTATTGGCTATAATAAATATGCATGGTTTTATAACGATGGTGTTAATTATACCGATTCTACTCACTTAAATCCTGTACATTATTACGAAACAGATATTCCCCGCAATTTTAATGTTTTTCTTGCTGTAAGAAATCAATATGGCTGTAAGGATACTATTAGTAAATATGTGGAAATTGGTCCGGAATATACCTTTTACATACCTAATACATTTACACCAAATGGTGATGGTGTAAACGACCTTTTCTCAGGCACAGGTATTGGTATTAAAGCATATAAAATGTGGATTTACGATCGTTGGGGTGAAAAAATATACTATACCGACGATATTACAAAAGGCTGGGACGCTAGTGTAAAGGGTAAATTTGAAAAAGATAAAATGGATGTATATACTTACAGAGTAATTGTTACCGACCTTTGGAACAAAGAACATTTGTATGTTGGACACGTAACTCTCTTAAAATAATTTTATTGGAGGTCTTGTTTACAGACCTCCAATAAAAATCTTCCCAGATCGTAATTTATCTCAATTGGTTTATTCTTGCCGATAGAAAAATTAATACCGTTTTGTGTATTTACCATATCATTTATGCTCTTTTTTCCATCTGGAATGATGTAAAAAACCGATTCTGCATCTTTAGGAAAACTATGATTTTGCTTTTTTGACCGTTTGCCTGTAAGTGTAATGTTGTATAACTTAAAAGGCTCAGTTGTTATTGAATAATATTTTTTTGGATCAAACTCTATTCTTTTCTGATTAAGATAAAAATAAGCTGTATCTGTTCTTGAGCAACTTTGATTAAAAATGAATATCCTGTTCTTATTACTCCTTTTTTTATTTTCTTTTATATAATTAACGCCTGTAAAATACATTTTTACAACCATTTCAGAATTATTTTCACTTTCGGAAAAACTATCTATAAAATACAAATTGGCACCAAGTGTTTTTGATTTTGCTTTAAGATTGTTATACCAGCCGGATAAAAGTGAATTGTGATGTTCGCCCGAAATTTTAACCGTAGCTATAAACTGTAGCTTAGCAGTATCACTAATATCTTCTATATACTGCATTTGGGTTACAAAATAATCGTGCTTGTAATTAGATTGCTTTAATACTTCAACGTTCTGCGAAAAAGAAGTTGCAACTAAACCCTGAAATATTATAACACAAAAAAATTTCATATATTGAAAGTACCATATAAAACAAAAAAAGCCAAACATTTCTGTTCGGCCTTTCATTCTTTTGTTTTGTTAATTAGTGTTTACTTAAATAATCGGCAACACCAGCATGTGTATCTTTTAAACCTTCGCTTCCTTTTGTCCAGTTGGCCGGACAAACCTCACCGTTCTCTTCAAAAAACTGTAAAGCATCTACCATGCGTAAGGTCTCATCAACATTACGTCCTAAAGGAAGGTCGTTAATTAATTGATGACGAACAACGCCGTTCTTATCAATTAAATACAAGCCACGGAAAGCGATCATAGGGCCCGTTGCAATAAGATCTCCTGCTTCGTTCACATCATAATCGCCAAACAAAGTGCCGTAATTTAATGAAATAGTTTTTGTTGTATCGGCAACAATTGGATAGGTAACACCTTTAATACCACCGGCTTTTTTCTCCATTTGTAACCAACCCCAATGGCTTTCTTCCGTATCAGTACTACAACCAACTACAGCCACATTACGCTCTTCAAAATCTTTTAATTTCTCCTGAAAGGCATGTAACTCTGTTGGGCAAACAAAAGTGAAATCTTTTGGATAAAAGAAAAACACTACATATTTTTTTCCAAGGTATTGATCTAAAGAGAAATCTGCAACTATCTCTCCACCTTTAACAACCGCGCCTGCTTTAAACGTTGGCGCTTTTTTTCCTACTAAACTTGACATATCTATAATTTTTAATTGATTTAATATTTTGTGTAAAAGTATAAATTAGTTTTTAAAGAGATTTAAAGTATTATTGTTTAAAATTAAACAAGTTAACAAATATTAGTATGAGTATAGAAATTGGCAAAGCCGCACCTGATTTTAAACTATTTAATACCATAAAAAAAGAGCTTACTTTAAGCGAAAACAAAGGCAAAAACGTGCTTTTATTGTTTTTTCCACTTGCTTTTACCAGTACCTGTACAGCAGAATTATGCAATATTCGCGATAATTATGCCATGTATAATAACTTAAACGCAGTGGTATATGGCATTTCAACAGATTCGTTATTTACCCTGGACAAATTTAAAGAAGAACAAAAGTTAAATTTTGACCTTTTAAGCGATTATAATAAAACTGCCTCGGCGGCATATGACAGCTTATATGCTGATTTTGTATTTGGCATGCAGGGAGTAAGCAAGCGCGCTTCATTTATAGTTGATAAAAATGGAATTCTTCAATATGCCGAAATCCTTGAAAAAGCTTCTGATTTGCCTAACTTTGAAGCCATAAAGGCCTGTTTGGAAAAATTACAATAAGATCTTGCTAAAATCTTTTTTTGATAAAAATTTAACAGAAGCCGGTTGCGACGAAGCCGGCAGAGGTTGTTTGGCCGGCCCCGTTTATGCAGCGGCTGTTGTTTTACCAAAAAATTATAAGAATAAGTGGTTAAACGACAGCAAAAAATTAAGTGATGCCGATCGTTATGAATTGCGTCCTGAAATTGAAGAAAAAGCGTTAGCGTGGGCCGTTGGTGTAGTTGACCATAAAGAAATTGATGAGATAAATATTTTAAACGCATCATTTTTAGGAATGCATAGAGCCGTTGATCAGCTTGAAGTAACCCCCCAATTATTGTTGATAGATGGCAACCGCTTTAAAGCATACAAGAATATACCACACCAATGCATTATTAAAGGAGATGCTAAGTTTTTAAGCATTGCCGCCGCCAGTATACTTGCAAAAACCTATCGTGATGATTTTATGAAGGCCGCGGCTTTAAAACATCCTGAATATAGCTGGGAAAGTAATATGGGCTATCCAACAAAAAAACACCGAGAGGCTATTCGCCAATATGGCGTTACACCTTTACACCGCTTAACATTTCAATTACTTCCTGCACAATTAGAATTGGATCTTGAATCTGAGATTGATATAGAATTTGAACTGGAGTAATCCACATCCCTTTATGTAAAACTCTATCCTTTTTTTCTTTTTTCAAATTCATTTTTTTGTAGTTTAGATAATTGTGTCGCTTCTTAAAAAAATAATTTTCGCCTTATTTGTTACTTCTGCTATTTTGCTGGGAATGTGGGCCTATTTTAATTTAAAAGACAGCAAAAAACCTACAACGGACGCTCTGTCGCTTTTACCCGATAACTGTTTGGTATACTTAAATACCAACAATTTTTTTGAGTTGAACAAAAAAATAAACTCTCAAAGCTTAATTGCCGATAAATTAAAATTGTTTAAAGATGTAAATACATTTTGTTTAACACTTCACGCTTTCGATTCAGTTCTTACTTCAAATAGTACTTTGAATGAAATGCTAAAGAATAACACTATCCATTTTGCTTTATATGAACAAAATTTAAACTGGCTGGCAAGCTTTAATATTAAACGCCTAGGGAACCAGGATTTGATAATTAAAGAATTGGGTGAACTTTTAAAAGTACAAAAGAAAGAAAATAATATTTATGAATTTGCACTAAACAGTGGCAACAAATTTTATTTTTCATTAAAGTCCGGAGTCGCCATATTATCCAATACACCAATCATCATTGAGAATGCTTTGAATAATGCAACTCCAAAACTTCAAAAAAACAAAGAGTTTATTGCTTTTAAAAGCACGCTTGAAGAAAATAGTTTATTGTCTATTTATGTAGACCATAAAAACTATTCTAAAAGCAAAGCTATTTCAAAATTAAATCTTTCATTAGCATTAAAAAACGGTTACTCCGCCGCCAACCTCTCTATTGAACCATCACAGCTAACTATCAATGGCTATTTAAGACCTGATACTTCTGAAATTATTTCTGCCTTTTATGATCAGGAGCCACAATCGCCTGATTTTTTAACTATTTTACCAAATAACACAACATCTTTCAAGGCGTTTGGCTTTAGTTCATTTAACGAACTCAACAAAAAAATGCGGAGATCTAATGCCAAATTCTGGAAAACGGTAGGCGACACTGCTCTTTTTAATATTAAAGAAGATTTTTATAAGAACGCTGAAAGCTATCTTGTAAATTTTGAGTCGAAAATACCCGGAGAAAAATATGTTTTATTAAAAGTTGCCGATACTACCAAAGCTATTGAATATTTAGGTTTTATGAGCGATTCTTTAGATGCTGAAGACTCAGTATTTATTTACAAACTAAAAAATCGCAGTTTAAAAATGCCACTTAAATTATTCGATTCGTTTTTTGATGCAGCAACAAACTACGCAGCACTTTATAATTCGCATATTTTCTTTTCCGAAAATAAGGATGGACTTTTCAGATTGATCACTGAGCTTAAAAGCGCTCAAAGTATCATTAAAAATGAAAGCTTTAATACTTACAAGAACCAAAATCTTTCTGAAGATTTTAATTACCTCGTTTATACCTCGCCAAATAAAAATATAAAAGAAATAAGATCCTTCTTTAATTTTGAGGCAGACAATTTGAAAAATCCATTCGGAAATTTTAAGCATTTTTCCTTTTCAGCAGTTAATAATAAAACTAATTTCAAGTTTCGCTGGCAGTTAATGAACGAAACTGAAATGATTAATAAAGAACAAAACGTACTTTGGTCTTTAGAATTGGATGCTCCGGCTCATATGCAAAGTAATGGCTTCGTAAATCACATAACAAAAGAAAACGAATTAGCAGTGCAGGATGAAACAAATACGCTTTATCTGGTTAATGCAAAAGGAACCGTTTTATGGAAAAAGAAATTAAGCGAAAAAATAAATTCTAAAATATTTACTGTCGATATTTTTAAGAATAATAAATATCAGCTTTTATTTAGCTCTCAAAATTACTTGCATTTAATAGACAGGAATGGAAATTATGTACAAGAGTATCCTGTTAAGCTACCTGCACAAGCAAGTTCAGAACTCTCTGTTTTGGATTACGACAATGATAAAGATTACCGTTTATTTATTGCCTGCAAAAATAAAATGATTTATAACTATTCTATTTTTGGAGTAAAGGTTGAAAAATTCGCGTCGGTAAAAACAGATGATGAGGTTATTTTGCCGGTACAATACGCAAAAGTAGGCTTAAGTGATTACCTGGTAACTATTGATAAGTCTGGCAAGATCTACACTTTTAGTCGTAAAGGAGAGGGGCGCATTGGCTTAAAAAATAAAACCATTGAAAATTGTTCTGCTTTTTATATTGATGCAACAAATAACATCAACTCTACCTATTTGGTTTATATAGATAATAAAAACAACCTGATAAACAAGATATCTTTCTCAGATAAAAAAGTTATCGCAAAACTATCTGCTGATATTGATTCTTCGGATGTAAAATTTTGTAACGTAGATGAAAATAAAACTATAGATGTGATCGTTACAAAATCTAATGCTATTATTGCCTATAATTTAAGTGGAAATGTTCTATTTGAAAAGACGATAGAAAGTGAGTTGAGCTTTACTACCTTTTATGGAGATGATAATACAGCTTTATATTTTTCTTTTAGTAACAATAAGCAGGAAATAATAATTAGCGACCATTTAAAACAGAAAACAAAATCTATTAAAGCAAGCGCACAGGCTTTAATAAGTGATCTGTTTAACGATAAGAAAAAATATTTAATTGTTACAGATGGCAACCATCTGAATTGCGTTGCGCTTTAATACACAAAAGTGCCAAACTCTGAATTGATAGTTACTTTTTTACCTTCTCCTTTTTCTACACGACCAACAATTTTTGCGTCAATATTAAAGCTTTTACTAATGGCAATTATTTTTTCGGCAAATAATTCATCTGCGTATATTTCCATGCGGTGCCCCATGTTAAATACCTTATACATTTCTTTGTAATCGGTATTGCTTTGTTCGTGAATGGTCTTATATAAAGGTGGCAAATCAAATAAATTATCTTTTATAACGTGTAAACCATCACTTAAAAAATGTAATACTTTGGTTTGAGCGCCACCACTGCAATGCACAATACCATCAATATTTTTTCCCATTTCAGAGATTATTTTTTTTATCACCGGTGCATACGTTCTTGTAGGTGAAAGAACTAATTTGCCTGCATCTATACTTTCTTTGATCTCTTTCCCTTCTGCAATTGTGTAAGTAACTTCTATCTTATCGGTAAGGTTTAAACCTCCTGTATAAACAACACTTTCAGGTAAAGCAGCATCAAAACTTTCAGGAAATTTTTCAGCTAAACTCTTATTAAATACATCATGTCTTGCACTTGTTAAGCCGTTACTTCCCATACCGCCATTATATTCGGTCTCATAAGTAGCTTTACCATAACTGCATAAACCAATTACTACATTTCCTGCTTTTATTTTATCGTTAGAGATAACTTTGCTACGCTCCATTCTGCAAATAACTGTGCTATCTACGATCAACGTACGAACAAGATCACCAACATCGGCGGTCTCCCCGCCGGTAGATGAAATAGTAATGCCGTTCTCTCTCAAACTTTTTAAAACTTCTTCAGTTCCATTTATGATTGCCGAAATAACTTCACCCGGAATTAAATTTTTATTTCTACCAATGGTTGATGATAACAAAATATTATCAGTAGCGCCAACGCAAATAAGATCATCCACATTCATGATCACAGCATCTTGCGCAATACCTCTCCAAATACCAAGGTCACCGGTTTCTTTCCAGTACATATAAGCAAGAGCGGATTTTGTTCCTGCTCCATCAGCATGCATAACCAAACAATGATCCTCGCTTCCACTTAAAGCATCGGGCACAATTTTACAAAAAGCTTTAGGGAACAAACCTTTATCTAATTTGGCAATTGCCGCGTGTACGTCTTCTTTTCCGGCAGAAACGCCCCTTAATTGGTATTTATTGTCGCTCATATCAGGCTACAAAGATAAAAATTTGAATTTACATATATTGCTTATTTTTGCACAGTCTTTAGCTTATGATCAAAATTTCGATTGTTAATTATACCAATACCCTGCCATTTAAATGGGCACTCAAACGCAGTGATATTATCAAAAAGATCGATCTACAGGAAGATATTCCCAGTATTTGCGCCCAAAAATTAAAATTCAAACAGGTAGATCTGGCTTTAATTCCTGTAGCACTTTTGGCAGAGCTGGATAATTATTTTATTGAGACCGATTTTTGTATTGGCGCCAATGGAAAAGTAGATAGTGTAAAATTGTACAGCGAAGTTCCGTTAAATGAAATAAAAAATGTGATTTTAGATTATCAATCCAAATCTTCTATAACACTTACTAAAGTGTTATTTAAGTTTTTTTGGAAATTAACTGTATCCTATTCAGATGCTAAACCCGGGTTCGAGAATGAGATAAAAGATGCTAACGCAGCTGTAGTAATTGGTGATAGAACTTTTTCACTGAACGGAAAATATAAATACGAATATGACCTGGCAGAAGAATGGAAAAAATTTACCGGACTGCCTTTTGTTTTTGCTGCCTGGGGAAGCACCGAAAAATTACCGGCAGAGTTTATTAAAGAATTTAGTGGTGTTTTAAAATATGGTATTGATAATATTTTAAAAGCAGTGGATGATGATTACACTGTAAAAGATCTGTCAAAAGAAAAAACAATTGAATACTTAAGTGAGCGTATTGACTATCATTTAAATGCTGATAAAAGAAAAGCCCTTGATCTTTTTTTAAATTATATTAAGCAGCTGTAAACTTATCACCAATAATTACATTAAGGCTATTTGGCTTATTTTCGAACACTACTTCCTTACTTTCCATTTCTGGTTCTCCATCATAATGTATCGAATCTTCTTTTTCTCTTGTAATTGTAATTTTATTAGTTGAAAAAGTTTCAATATAGTTACTTAAATGCGCTTTACGTTTTAAAACTTTATTTAAAAGTCCCGGTGCCACAAAGCCATTAAAAGGTTTTACAATAGCAATATGAAATAAACCATCCTGCATACTGGCTTGTGGCGCAATGTAAAAATCATTGCCATATTGTCCTGCATTGGCTACCGTAATTAAAAAAGCTTTACGCTTTATGGTTCGTCCATTAAACGACAAGGTATAATCCTTTGCGCGGTATTTAAAGATCTCCCTTAAAGTAATTTTTACATAACTCTGTAAACCGCGTTTTGTAGATGCTGCAAATAAATTTCCGATGTGCGCGTCAAAACCAATACCACTGGTGCAAAAAAAAGGAATACCATTTACCGTGCCATGATCAATTTTTGTTTTGTTACCTTTTGCAATTTGTTTTATTGCTTCTTCAACCTTCATTGAAAGGCCAAGGCTTCGTGCCAGGCCGTTACCCGAACCTGCGGGCACAATACCCAACGCAATATTTGTACCCACAACACTTTTTGCAACAGCATTCACTGTACCATCACCACCAACGGCTATAGCATCAGTATAATCCTGTGAATGTAAAATATCCAATACTTCTTTAAAATGATCGCGGTCTTTCCAAACCACAATCTGGTAATAAATATTTTGAGGAAATTCTTTTTTGATCGTATCTATCAATGTTCCTGATATTTTTTTGCCCGCGTTAGGATTAACTATAAATAATAATTTGCGAGGCATATCAGATGCTGATGATTTCATTATAGATTCTGTGTTTTGCATTGGCTATCCAATTCTTAAACCATGGATTGGTACCATCAAATGTACTGGAAAAATTGGCAAGTTTTGTAAGATCGAACTTATCTGAAAAAATTCCCGCTCCTGCTTTATAAGCATCGCGCGAATTGCAAAACTGTTCATAATGACCATGAATTGGCACCATTAAAACAGGTTTGCCTAAATACATAGCCTCGCAAACACTTTCAAAACCCGCACTGCTGGCTAAACCTTTTGCCTTACTCATCATTTCCAAAAACAAAGTATCGTTTATAGCGTGAACAAATAATTTCTCTTTATTAAAGCTGTAAGAATAATAAATTTTATCGGGCTGATCGGTAAAACAATGCACTTCGATTCCGGGGTTTGCTTTGTGCCATTCTAACAACTCCTCAAAATAGCCATTGTTAACTAAATAAACCAAATAAAAATCGTCTTTTTTAGTTTCCAGTTCAAAGATCTCTTTTCGTAATAGCGGCGGAACAACAATTACATCTTCATTATTGGTATGGATCTTATAAAAAGATAAAGCCAGATTTTTTGAAGAACGCGTTGCCGTTAGTTTTGTAAAATATTTTATAGAAGCCTTGTCTAACCAGCGACCTTCGGGAAACTCGAAATCAGGATGAAAATAAATATACTGGTGCGCTACACAGATCATTTTTGCCTTTGGCTTGTAAAAGCGATAATACAAACCAATTAAAAGATCAAAAAAATTGATCACCACATCAGGCTCATGTTCTTTTACCAATGCATCTATTATTCTTAAGCTTTTACGAAATGTTTTCAGCTTTCTGAAATTATGAATAACTGATTTGGTAACATTAATACTTTTATTTTTTTTATCGGTCACAAAATTCGGACTTTGTAATTGAATGATAGGTGCTTTTATTTTTTCAAAGAAAAATTTAGGAATATCGCGCGTGCCACTCGAACCAAGCAATACAGCACAAACAGTGTGCCCCTGCTCTATCAGCATATCGTAAATAGTCATGGCCTGGGTCATATGCCCTCTACCTTCGCCCTGAACGGCTAAAATGTATTTTTTAGGATTGTTCTGCATGTTTATCTATTATTACGCCTTGCGGCAGTATTTCCTCAATGGTTTCTGTTTTTACTTTTTTTACTTTAGAAATTTGCTGCGCAAGCCAGTCAGAATAATAAATGATCTTCCAATTACCCTGTTTATCTTCTACTAAAGCTGTTAAGCTCTCTACCCAATCGCCTGAATTGAGATATTCAATTCCATTAATGTTTTTAATGGCGGGTTGATGAATGTGCCCGCAAATAATGCCCTGACATTTTCTTGACTTTGCTACTTTCACCAACTGATTCTCGTAATCATTAATAAACGAAACAGCCGATTTTACTTTTGCTTTTACTACCTGCGATAATGAGTAATATGGTAAGCCTTTTTTCTCACGATAGTTATTATAATGCCTGTTCAGCCAAAGTAAAAAGGTATAACCAACATCTCCCAACTTGGCTATCCAGGCAAATTTGGTGGTGATATTATCAAAGATATCACCGTGCGTTACGAAATATTTTTTTTCTACACCATAATGCACATGATGTTTCTTTATTTTAAAATTTCCTAGTGTAAAAGGTAATATCTCATCTAAAAAATCATCATGATTTCCTCTTATGTAAATAATCTCGTCGCATTTGCTCTTAGATATAAGATTGATAATGTGTTTAAAAAAATTGCTGTGTTGTTTTTTCCATTTGCCATTTTTGCGAAGCTGCCAACCGTCAACAATGTCGCCATTAAGGATAAGTGTTTCGCATTTATGATGCTTTAAAAAATTAACAACCTCTTTTGCTTTGCTGGCTTTTATGCCCAAGTGAATGTCGGACAGTACAATAGTTTTGTAGAATGTTTTCATTAAAACAGTTTTACAAATTTGGCACTCTTATATTGCCTTTGCATTATTTACAGATTATTAAAAAATTAAAAACCTGCACCGGAAAAACGATGCAGGTTAATTAAATGTATTTTTATTGTTATAACTTATTCAACTATTAGTTTTTTGCTTGTTTTAAAATTATCGTTTAAAATATTGATAAAATAAATTCCTTTATTAAAAGAAGTGGCATCAATCAAAAGATCTTGCTTAAAAGAAATTGTTGAGTAAACTTTTTTTCCAAGAAGATCAATGATTTCAATTATTCTAAGCTCATCCGAAGTAAAAGATAAATTTACTTGGCCACTCGTGGGATTTGGATAGATGTTAAACTCTTCTACCTGTTCTGTTTCGTTTAATCCCGTGCATATTGAAACATTTTGAATAAATGTGATAGCATTGGTGCAGCTATTTGCCGCTGTTGCAGCAACTGTATATGTTGCATTTGCTGTTGGATTAACTGTGTATGAAGCTGCATTTGGGCCACTTGTCCAGCTATAAGTAGAAGCGCCACTTGCTGTTAAAGTAGCTGTCTGTCCAACACAAATTACACTTGAAGAACTTGTAACTGTAATTGTTGGTATAGGGTTAACACTAATACTTTGAGATAAAGAACTTACTGAACAATTTGTTCCTCCGGTAATAGCAACTGAATAATTACCACTTGCAGCAGCCATAACTGTATTAGATGTTGCGCCAACAATTGGTGTACCATTATTGCTCCATTGATAATTTAGTCCCGAAGAAAATGGCACACTAATTACAGGGCCATTATTAGCGCACAAACCGGTTGTATTTCCACTTACACTTAAAGAACTTGAAACAGGAGACGCACAACCCGGAATACCATAAATAGACAGTGAGCTGCTGATTTCGTTGGCAGCTATAACAAGGTGCATGCCGTTAGGGCTTTGCGATTGCGGAATAAAAATAATTCCTTCTGCGCCACGGTCAGGACCGTTAGTTGTAATACTTCGGTTATTTACATAGGTTACATAAACCGGCGCATTAGGATTTGTTATATCATAAACCATAATACCACCAATACGCTCTAAAGCTATGAAAGCAAAAGTGTTTGTTCCAATAGCTCCAATGGCAATCCCTTCGGTCTCCGGACCTTTATCATCACTTCTATCCTTTTTAGAAATAGTTGTATTGCTTGCGTTAAACATTAAAGAAAAAGAATTGGTTGAAGTAATTAATTCCATTTGATCACCACTATCATAAACTAAATTTCCTGTATTGGCATTCCAAATAGAGAATGAACGCGCGCCATATGCGTAAAGCGTATCCATATCCCCATCGTTATCTGTATCGCCTAATTTATCGGTAATATTTAAACGGCCTAACACAAAATTATTCTGAAGATCGGCAGCATTTGGAAATTTAACCGGATCTAAAGTAACAGTGCTTATTCGTTTCTCTTCGCTAAAACCTGTATAAGCACGCGAATCACCTTCGTTGGCAGTAACCAAATAATTTACACCGCCTATTGTGTAGCTTGCGATAGCATCTGGTAAATACAATCCTTTTAAAGGAAAGTTAGCAATGTTAACGCCTTTGGTCATATTAGACGCATCTAAGCCGGTATTTAATGCGCTGTGATTTTTTGTTCCTAATGATTTGATATAATTAATAGAGTTGTTTGAAAGATTGATCTCAACGATCGCATTATTTTCCTGCAAAGTAACCCATGCCTTTGAATCGTCTTTTGCAATAGAAATATATTCCGGCTCAAAATCTTTTGAAGCAGAAGCGCCTAAGCCGTATATTCTTATTCCTTGCGCTTTCAAGGAAGATTCTTGCCCGTTGTAAACCGTAAATGTAACATGCGCCACATTGCTTTGAGATAAAGCAGCAATACCCCCCGAAATATCAATGATACTAACAGATCCATCAGGGTCTGTTGTGTAAGCATCATTCGGTTCACCTTCATTAGCAGTGAATACTTTTGTGCCGGCGTGGTTAAAGGTGATCATATCAGGCATCATACCCACATTTACTTTTTTTAAGAACGTACCATTCATATCAAAGAAAACAACCTTACCACTATCCTGCGGATTTGTTCCACCGATTGCCAATGAACTATTTTCAATAGCACAGGCAACAGTTCCGTTTTTTACCGCAACCGAGTTTATATTTCCGTAAGAAGTAATGTTAATGCTTGCAATTTGTGTTGGGTTGGCAGGATTGATAAAATCAATAATGTCTAATTTTCCACCAATACTATTAGCAATATATAAACGTTGCGTGCTTGGATCGTGTACTACGATTTCTGCAGAATTAGTTCCTGAAACAAAATTCTGATAGCTGCCTAATAAATTTAAGCTAATAGTATTTGCAGCTGCAGGCGCAACTTTATCATCATCCAAAATATAAAAGGTACATTGATTGGTTCCGCCAATTGTTGCGTTCATTTGCGGAACTAATTTTAAAATAACATACTCTGCACTTTCAAGTATGGCATCGTTATTAACATTTATAGATAAAGAAGCAGTAGAATTTGGAGGCAAACCCGCTGCAAAAGTAACCGTAGCAACTGCGATTGTATAATCACTTGCGCTTGCATTTGACCAGGCTGATGCAACAACATTTACCGCGCTAACAGAAGTACTTGCACTTGTTTGTTTTAAGTAAATAGTTGCAGATGTGTTAGTTTCAACAACCGAAGTATCGTTGCTTAAAAATGATATAATTGCCGGACTAGCTGACGTATTAAGTGACACAGAGCTTACAGCATTTGTTTGTGATGCAAATGGTGTTATTGAAAAAGTGCGTGGCTGCGTCCATGTATTATTAGTAGTATTAAAAACTCCTGTAGCAGTAATAACATCCGGACCAGGATCTGTTGTGAAAAAATTTCCTGTATTTAGTTTGCCACCGGAGTACAGATCATTCACTGGCATTTGGTATCCGTCAAGCCCGGCATTAACAATTGCCGAGCCCAAACCTGTGCCAAAAAATAAAGCGTCTTTAGGTACTGATGAATTGGTGATACTTGCTACGGGTAAATCAAAAACAGCAACACCGTCTGCGTTAGTTCCGCCATTTCCAAAAACACCGGCAGCGGCAGGAGTTCCAATGCCACCATCACCATTTGCATACTTTACATTTAAAACTCTTAATTTTTGTCCGGCAGGTACCATGCAGCTTCCGCCAACATATACAACATTTCCGGCGGCAACCGAACCTGAAGTAATTGCAAAAGCATAACTTATTGCGCCTCCGGCTATCCAACCAGCCGTTGTGGCATTGCCATTATTATTTACTATAACAGTATAAGGTGTTAATCCAAAATTAATTGGTTTTGTTGCTATTAATTCTACGAATTCATGACAACTATCTGTCCCGGCAGGATTTGGAAAAAATTCGCTGATAACTAATCCTGGATTTTGTGCACTTAATTTAATTACCAAAAAAGTAATTAAGATGATAAATAATTTTTTGTTCATGTGTTATATATTTTTTAGCAAAGAACCTGCATGTTATTTAAGTGGACGTTTGTTAAAGATTATGCGATAATGAACTTATCGGTGCAAAAAATTACCCGCGTGTTAAGGCAGCACCAAAAACTGTTCACAATTTATTTACAATTGATGTTAATAGCATTAAAGATTTGTTTTAGCTCAACAAATAATAATTATCTTTATCACCTCAAAATAATTCTATGCAAAACGTATTAAAAGCTTTAGGCTTAAAAGAAATAAACGATGGTTGTTCAACCGGAAAAAACTGGTTCGCTAACGGTGATATTTTAGAATCATATAGCCCGGTTGATGGTAAATTAATTGGTAAAATTAAAACTGCAACAAAGGCTGATTATCAAAAAGCAATTTCGGCAGCAGCAGATGCTTTTATTTATTGGAGAACAATTCCTGCACCAAAACGTGGTGAATATGTACGCCAGTTTGGAGATAAACTACGCGCTAAAAAAGCTGACCTTGGAAAACTGGTTTCTTATGAAATGGGAAAATCTTACCAGGAAGGTTTAGGCGAAGTACAGGAGATGATCGACATTTGTGATTTTGCCGTGGGCTTATCACGCCAGCTGTACGGCTTACAATTACATAGCGAACGCCCTAACCATCGCATGATGGAGCAATGGCATCCGTTAGGAATTGTAGGCATTATTTCTGCTTTTAATTTCCCTGTAGCCGTATGGTCGTGGAACACGGCATTAGCATGGATCTGCGGTGATGTTTGTATCTGGAAACCATCTGAAAAAACTCCTTTATGCTCCATCGCCTGCCAGCACATTTGGAATGAAGTAGCAAAAGAAAATAATTTACCCGAAGGAATTTCGTGTTTGGTAAATGGTGATTATAAAATTGGAGAATACTTAACAGAAGACACGCATGTACCTTTAATTTCTGCAACAGGTTCTACGCGCATGGGTAAAATTGTTGGTGCAAAAGTGGCAGAGCGTTTTGGAAAATCAATTTTAGAGTTGGGTGGTAACAACGCCATTATCATTACAGAAAATGCTGATCTTGACACGACACTTGTGGGTGCTGTATTTGGCGCTGTTGGCACAGCCGGCCAGCGTTGCACAACTACACGCCGTTTAATTATTCACGAAAATATTTACAACAAAGTAAAAGAGAGCCTGGTAAAAGCTTACGGACAATTAAAAATTGGTGATCCTTTGGATGAAAAAAATCATGTTGGTCCGTTAATTGATAAAGATGCCGTTAAAGGTTACATGAGTGCTTTAGAACGTGTAATCACAGAAGGCGGCAAAATTATTGTACCGGGTGGTGTGCTGGAAGGTAAAGGTTATGAAAGCGGTTGTTATGTAAAACCTGCTATTGCCGAAGCTAAAAACGAAATGGCAATTGTACAACACGAAACATTCGCGCCAATTTTATATTTAATGAAGTATAAAACTTTAGAAGAGGCTATTGACATGCAAAACGGGGTACCGCAAGGTTTATCAAGCGCAATTATGACATTGAACATGCGTGAAGCAGAATTGTTCTTAAGCGCATCTGGTAGTGATTGCGGAATTGCAAACGTAAACATAGGAACAAGCGGTGCTGAAATTGGCGGTGCATTTGGTGGCGAAAAAGAAACCGGTGGTGGCCGTGAAAGTGGATCGGATGCCTGGAAAGCTTATATGCGCAGGCAAACCAATACTCTTAACTGGGGTAACACATTGCCTTTAGCTCAAGGTATTAAATTTGATCTGGGATAATTTTTTGACAGAACTGTCATTTCGAGCGGAGTCAAGAAATCTTACGATTTTTTACTCCGCTTTTTTATTTAAAATACTATGATTTAATTTTACGTGTCACCCTGAACCCGATTTATCCCAATAGCCATTGGGATCAGAACTAAAAGAGAACTGAGATTCCGGGTCAAGCCCGGAATGACTAGAATTACTTTTCCTCTTCCTTAAAAGGATTTCTTGGGATCCACTCTGCGGGTTGTAAAAACGAAATAAATGGTTTTTGAATTAATTTTGAAATGGTATTTTGCGGTTTGATGTAGCAAATTAAATTCTCTGCCTTAGCGCCAACCGTTGTCTTAATTTCCGCGGCTGTTCTTCCTAAATTTACTTTTGCGCGCTTGTTTTTGATAGCCTCATCTATCATGGCATACAAAATATTCTGGTACAAATTGTATTGATTGTTCAATTCATAATCAAAACCAATGTAATGCGCTTCTAAAGAATTATCGGGCATTAAAAAGCTACTTGCAAAAGCAATTAATTTTCCATCTTTTAAAAATGCCTTTACAGTAAATTCTTTTTCATAAATAGTTTTAACGCTGCTAAAATAATCTTCAGGCAATTTTATTAATTTAAATTTAGCCTTCTCAAAAATACCTTCATACAATTTATACAATTGTTTTTCATGCGTTTTAATCTCATCAATAGTTAAGTATTTTATTTCTACGCCTTCAATACTTTTAAAGATGGATTTAGCACGGTTACGGTACTTCTTAGAGAATAGTGCAATGTATTCTGACACGGAGTTAACTTCTGAAGGAATATCCACCACCAAATTAGGTTCTACAAAAAAATTAGAATACTTTTCGTCTTCAAATAATTCTGCCGGTTGCAAAGGCTTATGAAAATCTTTTAATAGAATAGCGGAAATTGTTCTGGCCAGCTTTTCTTCCTTAGAAACGATCTCTACTATTTTTAATAGAACGGTGTGCGCCTGATCTTCGCTTAATTTTTTATCAAATAAATATCCGTATTCGCCACTTACCAAATTATTGCCGCAGGTAAACAAGCGTAATAACACTTCATCCTTATTAGAATCAATATATTTCTCAAATAAATTCAGGCGCTTTGATTTTATATCCTGAACCTGCGTATCCAATAATTCACCAAAAACACCGGCTTTGAAATCTACAATCTGAAAATAGATAATACCGCATGGTTTACCTTTATAGTAAACAATAACATAACGAGACGTTAATTTTGTATGTTGGCCAGTTTCAACAATAGCTAAATAATCACGCTCTAAAAAAATCGTATCATTTTTACTGATAGTATCCCAATCGTTTGCAGGAACAGAACTTGCCCTTTCGTAAAGCGAAAAAGAAAAATCGTCGTTCAGACTTCTAAAAGGCAAAAATCTTTTTTTAGAAGAAACAGGTTTACAAAAAGTGAACATAATCTCAGCTAAAATTACT
Organism: Bacteroidia bacterium; assembly: GCA_016787705.1. Classification (GTDB taxonomy): domain Bacteria; phylum Bacteroidota; class Bacteroidia; order B-17B0; family Aurantibacillaceae; genus Aurantibacillus. The sequence goes on from JAEUTP010000002.1 coordinate 202,726, forward strand.
AATTAAATTTGTGCCAAATGGTGAATTAGCTTATTAAAAACACTAAATATTTATAAAATTGAGTTTTAAAAATTGAGTATATTTAAATCATCAAATTATGACACCAGATTTTAAACATACACCCGTTATTGACCAGGTTGGAATTGAGGAACGTGTTGCCCGCTTTAATACCCGAAGCATTAAAAAAGAAACTAAATTATTGGGGTTGAAATTGGCGCTAAACATGATAGACCTTACTACATTAGAAGGAAAAGATACCGAAGGAAAAGTAAAACAAATGTGCTATAAAGCCATGCATGTTTCTGATGACCTACCGGGTTTACCAACAGTAGCAGCCGTTTGCGTGTATCCCAATCACGTTGCTACCGCAAAACAGGTTTTAAAAGACAGTCATGTAAAAATAGCTTCGGTTGCAACTGCCTTTCCAAGTGGTAACTCCACTTTAAATATAAAATTAGAAGACACTAGGCTGGCCGTGGATAGCGGCGCAGATGAAGTAGATATGGTAATTAGTCGCGGCGAGTTTTTAAAAGGCAATTACAATTTTGTGTTTGATGAGATAGCTGCCATTAAAAAAGCCTGCGGTAAAGCGCGTTTAAAAGTTATTTTAGAGACCGGCGAACTTTCTACATTAGACAATGTACGAAAAGCAAGTGATATTGCGATACACGCGGGTGCAGATTTTATAAAAACATCAACCGGAAAAATACAACCTGCTGCAACTATGCCGGTAACCTTGGTAATGTTGGAAGCCATAAAAGATCATTACTTAAAAACAAATGTAATGATAGGCATGAAACCTGCAGGGGGCATCTCAACTGCAAAAAGTGCTTTACAATATTTGGTGATGCTGAATGAAACGCTTGGCACAAAATGGATGACCAATGAATGGTTTAGATTTGGAGCAAGCAGCCTGGCCAATGATATTATTTTACAATTAGGCAAAGAACAAAAAGGCGTTTATTATAGCAAGGATTATATTAGCATTGACTGATAATTGATAAAAGATTAAGCATTAAAGACATTTAGAATGAAAACAGAAGATACAATTACAGGTTTTGATTGGAAGTATTCAGCCGCACCGGAAGCAAAAGATCACATTAAATTAAAATCACAATACGATCTTTTTATAAACGGGAATTTTGTAAAACCAAATTCGAAAAAATACTTTGCTACTTATAATCCTGCAACTGAAGAAAAATTAGCGGAAGTGGCACAGGCTAATGCAAAAGATGTTGACATTGCCGTTGCTGCTGCAAAAAATGCTTACGATAAGGTTTGGAAAAAAATGCCAGCCAAAGAACGCGCAAAATATATTTTTAGAATTGCACGCGTGATACAAGAACGTGCGCGCGAATTAGCAGTTATTGAAAGTATGGATGGGGGCAAACCCATTCGCGAAAGTCGCGATTTTGATGTGCCAACAGCAGCAAATCATTTTTTTTATTATGCAGGCTGGGCCGATAAATTAGAATATGCTTTTCCGAATCGCCATCCACAATCATTAGGCATTGCGGCGCAAATTATTCCATGGAATTTTCCACTATTAATGGCTGCCTGGAAAATAGCACCTGCATTAGCAACAGGAAATACTGTTGTTTTAAAACCAGCAGAAAACACACCGCTTACGGCGCTAAAATTAGCAGAGATAATACAGGAGTGCGAACTTCCGGCAGGTGTAGTAAATATTATTACAGGTTTTGGAGATACGGGCGCGGCAATGGTAGCACATCCAAACGTAAACAAAATTGCGTTTACCGGCAGTACCGATGTTGGAAAGATCATTCAAAAAGCAATTGCAGGCACTAATAAGAAAGCAACTTTAGAGTTAGGCGGAAAAGCAGCGAACATTGTGTTTGACGATGCCCCTATTAACCAAGCGGTTGAAGGAATTGTAAATGGTATCTTTTTTAACCAGGGCCACGTTTGCTGTGCCGGCTCACGTTTGTTTGTGCAGGAAAGTGTTGCCACCGAAGTGATTCAAAAATTAAAAGCGCGCATGGAAACATTAATTGTTGGTGATCCTTTAGACAAAAACACCGACATTGGCGCCATTAACAGCAAAGAGCAATTGGATAAAATCAATGATTATTTAAAAATAGGAAGCAAAGAGGGTTTAGAGTTATTTCAAACCTCCGCTGCCATTCCTAAAAAAGGTTTTTATTGCAAACCCACTTTATTTATTGGCGCCGCACAAAGTAACCGCGTTGTACAGGAAGAAATTTTTGGTCCGGTGTTAACTATTCAAACGTTCAGAACCATTGAAGAAGTAATTGAAAAAGCCAATAACATTCCGTATGGTTTAAGTGCAGGTGTATGGACAGATAAAGGCTCTAAGATCTTTAACCTCACTTCAAAGTTACGCGCCGGTGTTATCTGGGCTAACACATATAACAAATTCGATCCATCATCGCCTTTTGGCGGATATAAAGAAAGTGGATTTGGACGAGAAGGTGGCCTGCATGGTTTAATGCCTTATTTAAAATTCTAAAATTCAAACGCAAAACAATACTCGCTTTTTTTGTGCGCTTGTAGCCATCATTCATTTTATTATCGGTTTTATTGGCATTCTTCATCATGAGGTTTGGCTGGATGAAGCGCATCATTTTTTGCTGGCAAGAGACAGTCACAATCTTTCGGAGCTATATAAAAATGCAGCCTACGATGGTCATCCCCTACTATGGAACTATTTGTTATTTTGCATTACCCGCTTTAGCACTAATGTATTTTATATGCAATTGCTGAACATTAGCATTATGGCCGTATGCGTTTATTTATTTATAAAACATGCACCGTTTAAAATCCTGTATTCTGTTTTAATTGTGTTTGGTTATTTTTTTATTTATGAATACAATATCATAAGCAGAAATTATGCCGTTAGCCTCTTGTGCTTAACGCTTGTTTTTATTCAATTAAACAGGCCGGTAAAAAATCATTTGTTGCTTTCTTTTTATCTTATTCTATTGTCCTTCACGCATGTTTATTCAATAATAGTTGCCATTGCAGTGTGTTGCCTATTGATCTTTCAACATAAAAATTCAAATATAAAATATGTGTATGCTACTATTATTGCTTTTACGTTTTTATTACTATGCACATTAAAAGTACCTGCAAATCATTTTCTTTTTAAATATGATACCGAGCCCTACTTAAGTTATAAACGAATTGGCAAAGGCTTCTCTGTTTATTTAAAAGGTTTTTTACCTATTCCTGATCCCACAGCCAATTCAGCCTGGAACTCTAATTTAATCATTTCGTTATCTAAGATCGCCGGTGCGATCTTTTCAGTTATTTGCTTGATATCGCCGTTTTTTATTTTCAGAAAAAATAAGCTAATCCTTTTCTTTTTTTACTTTTCAACATTAACAATTTGCTTTTTTATTTATGTTTCACCGCTTATTGTTTCTGTGCGTTACTGCGGTTTTATTTTTGTTATTTTCATTTTTTCGTTTTGGCTTCAAAAAACAATATATCCGCAATACGTTTCAAAAAACCTTTCATACAGTAAAATAATTATAGCGGTTTTGTTATTACATGTTATATCGGGCATGTATTTGTTTACTATAGATATTAAACGACCTTTTTCCAATTCAAAAAATCTTACAAACTATTTAATCGACAACAAACTTGCCGATAAAGAAATGTGTTTATCCAATTTGTGCACCGGACCATCCGTGTCGGCCTATCTTAACAAGAAAATAACATACCTAGAAACCGGAGAGAAGAATTCCTTTTGTAAATGGAATACCTGGCCATTTATCTTAACAAAAGAACAGATAAGCGAAAAATTAAGTCTACTTGTAAAAAAAGACACTTCTCTTTTTATACTAAGTACTACTTACCAGCAAGGTAATATAGAAACACTTGGGCAATTACCAGGCTATGGTTTTACACTTATCAAATTACACTCATTTGAAAAAGCAATCGTAAATTCAGAAAATTACACGCTTTATTATCTGATCAGGGACTAAAAATAAATCTTAAATATATTTTAATTGTTACATTTGCTTATTATTATTTGTAATGCTCACTAAGTTTTTATTAAGGTTTATTTTTCTTTTAGTCAGCTTCTCCTGTTTTAGCCAGGTATCAAAACCTGTTATCAATGATTTTTCTGTTGTATTGCACGAAGAGGCTGTAAATAAAGTAATTGCTGCTATTGGCGATATCAAGGGCACCAACGATTATGAGGTTTTACTTATCAGCGGAAAGTATCATTGGACAGTTCAAAACCCTAAAATAAATATAAGACCTGATAGCAGTGATTTTACCTGCGATGCGCTGGTAAATGTTGGCCCTTTTAATTATAAAACACAAGTTGTAGGTAATGTAAAGATCACTTATGACAATGAAAAGAATCTCATTTATATAAAGATCTCGCGCGCTATTTTTGAGTTGTATACAGTTATTTTAAGTAAAAAAATCCACATTAAAGACATACACTTAGAAGATTACTTTAAAGAACCATTTGCTTTTGAAGGACCACGTACCATGGCCACTGATATGGAATTTATGATGCCGGACAGCACAATGAAAAAAATATATGTTCAGCCAACAGCCTGCAAAATGGAATTAAAATGGAAAGAAATTTGCACGTCCTGCGAAATTGCAGCCTCTGACAAGCCTTTTAAACCTACTTTAAAATTAGTACCCCCTATTGAAGCCACCAAAACTTCAACAACAAACGTTCCAAAAACCAGCCCAACAGCTACTACAACAGCGCCAAAAACTGTCCCAACTTCAACTACTCCGGCTCAAAAAAAATAAGTAAATTTAGGCTTACTTATGTACAGATTATTTAAGCTGTTTTGGCAATATAATTTACCTCGCTGGTCAATTCTTTTTATTGATACCTTTGTTTGTGCATTTGCTTTATCGCTTGCGTTTTTTATCCGGTTTTATTTTGACTCTGTTATGTCAGTCGAAGATAAAGCCAACCTGTCTTATGATTTTTTAATTGTTTTAAGCATTCGTTTTGTTTCTTTTTATTTTTCTAAAACCTATAAAGGTGTTGTAAGGTATACGAGCACAAGAGATACTACAAGAATATTTTTAGTGATACTTGCCGGCAGCTCACTTTTATTTGCATTAAATGTTATTTCGCTGAATTTTGTTTTAGGTTATTATTTTATTCCAAATTCGGTAATTATCATAGATGCATTGGTGTCTTTATTTATTATGATAAGTTCACGCCTTGCCGTAAAAGCCTTATATTTTGAAATAAAAAATCCTGCTAAAGAAAAAATGAATGTGATCATTTACGGCGCAGGCGAAGCGGGAATAATTACCAAACGTACCCTTGACAGGGATGCGGCCATAAAATATAAAGTAGTTGCTTTTATTGATGACGACGTTGAAAAATTAGGCCGAAGCCTTGAAGGTATTTTTATTTATCCGCAGAGTAAATTACCCGACCTGATAAAAGAAAATGAAATTGAACTGGTAATTATTTCTATTCAAAAAATTTCTCCTAAAAAGAAAAATGAGATAACCGATATTTGTTTGGAAAATAACATTCGTGTTTTAACGGTACCACCAGTTACCAACTGGATAAACGGTGAATTAAGTTTTAATCAAATTAAAAGTATTAAGATAGAAGATCTTTTAGAACGTGACCCTATAAAACTAGATGACGACATTATTAATTTACAACTAAAAGATAAAATAATTTTAATAACAGGCGCTGCAGGTAGTATTGGCAGCGAGCTGGCAAGGCAATGTGCTAACTATGCGCCAAAAAAAATTTACTTATTGGATCAGGCCGAAAGTCCTTTACACGAATTAGATCTTGAGTTCTTAGAAAAATACAAACATGTACCGTTTGAAGTTGTAATAGCCGACGTTAGAAATAATGAACGTATGCGCCATGTATTTAATTCGTTTAAGCCACAAATTGTTTTTCACGCTGCCGCATATAAACATGTGCCTATGATGGAAAATAATCCATCAGAATCTATTTTCACAAATATTCTAGGAACCAAAAATACAGCAGATCTTGCCAACGAATTTAATGCTGAACGTTTTGTGTTTGTAAGTACCGATAAAGCTGTAAATCCAACAAATGTAATGGGTGCCAGCAAACGTATTTCTGAGATCTATATTCAAAGCCTTGGCAAAAAATCAAAAACAAAATTCATAACCACTCGTTTTGGAAATGTTTTAGGTTCTAACGGCTCCGTAATTCCACGTTTTAAAAAACAAATAGAAGATGGTGGCCCAATTACCATAACGCATCCGGACATCACACGTTATTTCATGACCATTCCAGAGGCCAGCCAATTAGTGTTAGAAGCAGCAAGCTTTGGCAAAGGAGGTGAAATATTTGTATTTAATATGGGCAACTCGGTTAAGATCGTTGATCTTGCACGAAAAATGATCATGCTATCGGGATTAAAGGAAAACAAGGACATTAAAATTGTTTTTACAGGTTTAAGACCGGGAGAAAAATTATTTGAAGAGCTCTTGGCGGATAACGAAAATACACTTCCTACCCCTCACAATCAAATACTTATTGGTAAAGTGAGAGAATATGATTATGAAGAAGTAAAAGGTATTATTGATGAACTTATAAAATTATTCGGCACGCAAAATAATGAGTTGATTGTACAGCGTATGAAAGCTCTTGTACCCGAATTTAAAAGTAATAATTCTGTATTTCAAAAATTAGATTAATAATGAAACATTATTTTATTTTCCTTACGGTTTTTATTTTTTTCATAAAAACCTCAACCTTTTACTCTCAAGAAAAAAAAACAGTACAGGTTAACACAAAACCCAAATTAATAGTTGGCATTGTTGTTGATCAAATGCGCAATGATTACATCTACCGGTATTGGAACAGGTATGGCAATGGTGGCTTTAAACGCTTGGTGAATGATGGTTATTATTTTAAGAACGCGCATTACAATTACATTCCAACATATACCGGACCCGGCCACTGTAGTATATATACAGGAGCTACACCGCGGGTTCACGGAATCATTGCCAATGATTTTTTTAACAGAAAAACAGGTGTAGATGTTTATTGTTGCGAAGACACTTCTGTAAGAACAATTGGCTCACCAAGTAAAAACGGACTCATGTCTCCGCGCAGGCAATTAAGCTCAACAATAGGTGATGAATTAATAATGAGTTCAAATCACAAATCAAAAGTATTTGCAGTAGCATTAAAAGACAGAAGTTCTATTTTACCAGCCGGACATGCTGCCGATGCTGCCTTTTGGTTTGACGATTCTACGGGTAATTTCATTTCCTCAAGCTGGTACGTGAAAACTTTACCTACATGGTTGGTAGATTTTAATTCAAAAAACACCTCTAAAGCTTATCTTGAAAAAGGCTGGTCTACTTTATATCCAATTGAATCCTACAGCAATTCTATTGCTGATGATAACAGCTATGAAGCTTCACCAAACAAAAAAGAAAAAGCTGTTTTTCCTTACGAGTATAAATCACAAATAGAAAAAAATAAATACAGCATCATTAAAGCAACGCCTTATGGAAATACTTTAACAAAAGATCTTGCAATTGCCTGCATCAAAAACGAGCAATTAGGTAAAGATGATGAGACCGATCTTTTTAGTGTTAGTTTCTCAAGCCCTGATATTGTTGCTCACTCCTACGGCCCACGATCTATTGAAGTAGAAGATATTTATTTAAGATTAGATAAAGATATTGAAGAGTTGCTAAACGAGCTGGATAAAGGAGTTGGTAAAAATAATTATACTGTTTTTTTAACTGCCGATCATGGCGGGGCCGATGTGCCAAATCATTTATTAGATAATAAAATTCCGGCAGGTTATTTAAAAGATAAAAAGCTCACAAAAAAAATAAAAACATATTTTGAACATACTTATTGCGACACCCTTTTGTTTACATACGTTACCAATGAACAGGTATATTTAAATAACAAACGAATTGACGAAGAAAAATTAAATTTAGATGAGATAGAAAAAAAACTAGCTGACTTTTTAATAACGGTTCATGGTATTGCAGAAGCGTATCCATCAAAGATCTTAAAGAACGAGTCGTTTGACAAAAACGATTACAGGACTTTGTTACAAAACGGATACAATCATAAATTAAGTGGAAACGTTTGTTTTATTTATAATCCGGCTTGGATGGACTATACTGAAAAAGGCACCACGCACGGCGCAGGCTATAATTATGACACACATGTACCAATTATTTTTTACGGTAATGGAATAAAAAGGGGGGAAACATTTTCTTATATAACTATTACACAAATTGCACCAACCGTTTGCGAATTGTTAAAGATCAATCAGCCAAATTCTACAATTGCAGAGCCACTTAATAATTATTTTAAATAATTATTTGTGACCTAAACTTAATTTCATTTTTTTTGGCGGGCCCGAGTAATTTAGTTTTAATCCTTTAGCATCGTCAAAACTTTTTCCACTGGTTTTTGGTATGTAATTTTTATCCCGCTTTTTTAAATTGCTCCAGGGGATGATCAAATTAATGTTTGATTCGCTTTTAAAATTATAGGTTCCGCTTATATACAGATCAAGAACGCTTGACGCAACTTCCATTTCACGGATCTGCATTTCAAAACCGTCTATTGTGCAAGTTTCATTTATTTCACTAAAAGAAACGTCTTTAAAATCGCGGTTTTTAAAAACATAATCAGATATATTTTGTATAGGTTTATAATTTATCAAATGCCCTTCTTTTAATTTTAATTTTACTTCGCCTTTTAACGTATTTCCAATTACCTCCATTTTATTATCCAAATCTGTTTTAAATTTTGTATCAATAAAAATATTTCCCTGCAAATTTTCACTTACAATTGCTTTTTGCCCAAAATTCTCAAACTCATCAAACATTTTGTTAACATCCATGTTTTCTATCTTTACATTTGCAGTTGCTTTAGTAAGATCAAACAAAGTACCATTTGCCAAAAGTCTTCCTCCACAAGTACTCATATCAAACGACCGTATATCTAATAATTTATTTTTATGCACAAGTTTAACCGTAGCATTGGTTGCCTTGACATTGCGGATGTACAAATTTTGTGTACGCAGCAAAACATCAAATTCAAAATTACTTTGCTCTGCTTTTATTACTTTTTTATAAGCGGCTTTATTGCTTTGTTTAGGCTTGTTTGCATTGAGTAAATATGGATTTAAGTTAATACTTTCAGAAGTGGCTGTCAGTTTAGTTTTAAAACCATCTGTATAACCCAATACATAAGACGCAAAGCCGAATATATTTCCTTTTAAGCTTACATTTCCGGCTTCAGTTTTAAGAAGTAAATTTTCAAATTGCAGGTTTTTGTTTGTCAAACTTGCATTACCATCAATTGTATAAACATAAGGCTTATCTATTTGCTGATAACTTAATGCGTTAAAGAACATAGAGGCGCTTAATTTCATTGGTGGCTCTAAAAATTCTTCTTTATTTAGTTTATTCGCAGGGCCCTCATATCTTATCTTAGCAACGCAATTACCTTTTAATATAAGCTCTTCGGTTGTTTTTGACCTTATTTTTGAAGCATTAATAAAAAGATCGGCTTTTATTTTAATAAAAGGATCATCAAAATTTTTCATACTAACATTTGCCTTAAAAGGAAAGCCATAAACATTACCTTTTATATCTTTAAAGGATATTTGTGCGGTTTCGGTATTACCCGTTTTTTTTGAGGTATCTAAACTTATAATACTTCCTTTAAATGAAATATCAGAATACGGCACTTTACTGTTACCAATAGTTACATCATTTTTTCGGCCGGTTAAATGAGCAATAATAACAGGTTCTTGTTTTATTCCAAGACTTGCAAGGATCATAATTTTTCCATCTACATTACCTTTCACATTAAAATTGGAGAGTTTTTTTTGCAGGCTTTGATTTAATACTGCAACCCCATTATCATAATTTATATTTTTACTTTCAATATTCAACACCAATTGTTTCTTATCATTTAGATCAATAAAAGAGCTCACATTAAAAGGATGATTCTTTATAGTTATTGTTGAGGGTGTATGAAGAAAAACTGTTCTTTGTTTTGAAAAAACACTTGCATGAAGGTTCATGATTGCTTCTGTATTCTTTAAAAAAGCGCCTTTTTCCGTTTTAAACAATAAACCACCAATCTTAGTTGTTCCTTCCAGTTTCGCTTCTATACCATCCAACTGATGATTTAATTTCACTACATTTTCTTTAAATAAAATATCAATTAACTGGCCGCGATTTTTATCTTCAAAATTAAATTGTGTGTTTTTAATATTTATTTTTTTGATCTCAAATTTTATGGTCGATCCCACTGTATCGGCTTTATTTGTGCTAAACTTAAAATTATTTTTATCATTTTCTTTGATAAGGCTTATATTGGCATCATTAATAAAAACCGATTCTATGATAAATTGCTTATGTATAAGCTTGTTAATATCCAAAGCCAAAGCAATCGAAGAAGCTTTTAAAAAAGGCCGATCCAAAGAAATACTATCTGATAAAGAAATGTTATTTAGTTCAATGGCGACATTTGGCCAGCTACTAAAAAAAGACACATCAATATCTTCAACATTCAGGATTAAACCGTTTTGTTTTTTTAAATTATGAATAAGGTTTGCTGTAAGTTCTTTTTTGTAAAATGCGAATAAAATAAATATGGATAGAATTACTGCTACAATGCAACTAAGTAATCCTATTAAAATACGTTTAATATATTTTTTATATCTCAATATTGAATCCGTAAATGAAAAGGTAGATAAATTTTTGCAAACGCATTATTTTTAGGCAAAATAATAAGGCAAATTTTATGCCAGTTAAATATATATTATTTTATTTCGGATTAGCTACGGTGATCCCTTTGGAGAGGCCCTTAAAATGAAGTGAGGAAAACTTGCGTTTTTTATTTTCGTTGCTTTTTGGGATTTTATTTGTTTTACAACCAATCTTTTGAAAATAAATTTTCAGCGATTTGTTGTAAAACAAAAAACCTCGCTAAAGCGAGGTTTAAATTTGTTGGGTAAATAATGGGATTCGAACCCACGACCCCTAGAACCACAATCTAGTGCTCTAACCAACTGAGCTATATCTACCATTTAGGACGGCAAATGTAATAATTTTTTAGATAATTATATGCAGCTTTTTAAAGAAAATTTTGAATTTATTGGCCTTATCGGATAAGCGTTACGTTGCCTTTTTTAAAGCTTTCTTCGCCATTAATGCATTTTACCTTTAAATACCAGCCAAAAACACCAACATCTGCAGGCCTGCTTTTGTAAATGCCATCCCAGCCTTTTGATTTATCGTTTGTGTCAAAAACCTTTTCTCCCCAGCGGTTATAAACAGCAAAATAAACCTCATCCACCTTTATACCCCTAACATATAAAATATCATTTTTACCATCATTATTTGGTGTAAACGTGTTTGGTACAAATACATCTTCATCTAAACAACCCGCCGAATAGGCTTCTACATTCACGGTAGCGGTTTCCTTACATGGCCCTAAAGTGGCTACAGCTGTATAAGTTGTAGGCCTGTCAGGATAAGCAGTAACTGTATAACCTGTTGCAGGAGTAGTGCTGCCCAAAGGCAACCATGTAACTAAAACACCTGGGCTACCTAAATATGTAAGTGTTGTTGCGCTGCCTGTAGTAACAATAACAGGGTTAGCATTTGCACCTATTGGTATGGCAGAAAGCTGTGTAACATTTACATTGGTAGTAAGCAAAAATGAACATTGGTTTCCTCCTACAAAAAGAGAAGAAGTAATTACTACAGAATATTGTGTGCTAATAGTTGGCGTAGCGTTTGGCGTTGATGAATTTGGAAAATCTAAACTAACGGTTGGCGTCCATGTATACGAAACACCACCCGAAGCACTTAACTGGGCGCTTTCGCCTTTACAAATAATCTTTGCAGGACTTACAGAAACCGGGGGCGGTGTAAGTATTGTGAGGGTTTGATTTGCAGTATCCTTACAACCATAATTATTTGTTGTAATTACAACAACCGTATGAGTGCCCCCTGTAGCATAAAAATGATATGGATTTTGAACAGCGCTTGTAACGCTTGGCGTTGAAGAAAGATACCATTCCCAGGTTGTAACATCTGGTGTAGAAAGATCATTAAAATAAACACCGCCACCACATGGGTTTGCATTGTAAGTAAAATTTGCTACCGGTTTGGGATAAACTGTAATCTGCACTGTTAAATTGCTTGCACATGTATAGCCGGGTGTATTATTTTCGATATGTACAGAATAAACCGTAGATACGCTTGGAGAAGCAGTTGGATTAGGTGTATTGGTATTACTTAAACCAGCTGCCGGAGACCATGTATAACTGGTGCCGCCGGATGCTGAAAGCGATGCGCTTTGTCCATAACAAAAGCTTGATCCGGATGCAATTCCAGGCGTAAAATTAAATATTGAAACCGTAGTTGTTTTCACATCAGTGCAGCCATTTACATCTGTAACTGTTAATGAAACTGTATAATTACCATTGGTTAAATAAGTGTGTGGCGGATTAGTAGCAGTGCTAACAGGGCTTCCATCGCCAAAATTCCAGGAGTAAGGCGAATTTGTAAAAGTACCAGTGGAGGCGTTTGTAGTTAAAATTGAATTTGAACAAGGAGTTGTTGCTAAAGTAAAATCAGAGGCTGGCTTTGGAAAAACAGTAATAAAAGTAACCGAACTGTCTTTTATATTGCAAGTGCTTGGATCGTTAACTACTAAAGAAACGGTATATGTTCCCGGTAAAGTATAAGTTACCGTTGGGTTTATATTTGTTGTGGTTGTACTGCCATTTCCTAAATACCATATAAACGTTGTTAAAGATCCGGTTGGAGGGGTTGCGTTTGTAAACGTTACCGTTAAAGGCAAACAACCACTTAATGTATTTGTATTAATAGTTGATACGGCTAATTGCAACTGAAAATCTAATTTTATAACTCCATTATTACAATTAAAATTATCTGTATTATGATTTGGATTACCCGGTGTATTTGGCCATGCTCCCGGTGTTACAGGAAAATCCTGATGAGCACCGTTAATAGCATTGCCTCCGCAACCTGCGCAAACGGATTGATATATTTTTCCCTGCGGATCAAAACGCGAAGTTCCTCCATCAACATGCTCCTGACTAATATTACCACCAAAATACGACCCATATTTTAACGCAGCAGCATTTGAATCAAGGCCCATGAAATAAAAATCAAATCCATCTGTTGTGCTTTGCGTAGGAAACAATAATGGCATATTGCTTAAAGACACGCTTGGCAATAAAAAATTTGCCCCCCAACCGGATATATAAATGTTGTTACAATTATCAACAGAAAATGCGGCAGGTGAAATGTCAAAATTATTGGTGTAATTTCCAAAAACAGTTGACATATTTAAAGTAGTTAAATTTGCGTTTAATCTTGAAATAAATTGATGTGTGCCAGGAACATTAAATACAGTGGGAGATGTAGCAGCTTTTATAACCGGTATATTTCCTAATGATTGGCCATAGATGTAAATATTATTTTTTTTATCGCTTTGAATAAAAAAAGATTGATCGTATGATGGTGTGCCAAAATAGGTTCCGTTTAAAACTGCATTGCCGGCAGCATTAACTCTTATAATATAACCATCGGCATTACCGCCTTGGTATGAAGCCTGGTATCCACCTGCTGCATAGGGAAAATTATTACTGCTTGTGCCACCTGTTACGTATACTTCAGAATTATTTTTTACGATCAAACCGTAACCCGCATCGGTGGCGTTACCACCAATGAATGAAGAATAAATAAGTGTTGTAAGATTGGAATTGAATTTTGCAAGAATACCATCCTGTGTACCATTTAAACTATTATCAAAACCATTTACTGCCGGAAAATTTGATGATCTTGTTGAACTCGCAATGTAAATATTATTATTTGCATCTACTTGTATTTCGCCTCTACTTTGATCTCCGTAATTTGTTTGTAAGCTATCATAATCAGGTTGGTAAATTGTTATGTTTCCGGTTGCAGGAGGTGTAGCTTGAACAATAAATCCATTCGAATATTGGTCAGAATGATTAAGACCATCATTACCACTTCCGCCAAGGTATGTAGACGCTAACAATGCTGTACCAGTATTATTTAGTTTACCAATAAAAATATCTGTACCATTATGAAAACGTAAACCGTTGTAATAGAACATTAAAAATGTACCACCATTAAAAGAATTATCATAACAACCCACAGTAGTAGGAAAAGTAGTACTGCTGGTTGATCCAAAAAAACAAAGGTTATTACTCTTATCAACGATCATACTATTTATTGATTCTGTATAGTTACCCCCCAGATAAGTAGAGTAAACAAGATTTGTTCCGGTAGAATTGTATTTTGTAATTACAACATCTGTATTTCCGTAATAAACCGGGCCGTTAAATGTTGCGCTGTAAGCACCGGGAGTTACAGGATAACCAATATTAAAAATCGTTCCGCCCGAATACAAGTTGCCCTGTGTATCAAAGGTGGCGGTCATTCCAAAATTATCTGCTGTTGAGCCACTCTGTGCTGCAAATACAAGAACAGGATCTATAACCAACTCATAATTTTTATTATACCCATTCGGAAAATCGAAGCTTAATACCTTATTTTTTAAAATATAATTACAAGCAACTTGTCTTACTTTTCCATTTATTAACTGGTATGCATAAGGTTTTTGCTCTTTGATCTCATTTACATCCAGCTTTAAATAGATCGTTCCGTTCTTTAAAGTAATATTATCAACGCCTTCGTACTTTAAATTAATATCTGCCACATTTCCATGTGGCTTAATGTGAAAATTATACTTTAATCCGTTAACTGCTGTTATTACTTCATAATCAATATTATCATATAAATTCCTTAACCAAATTTGATGATAATTGCGCACATCGCCTTTCCACCTACTCTGATCATTACCAATAAAGAAATTTTCATAATCACTTCCTTCCTGATATTTTTCTGATATAGCACTAGGATTGCATCCGGCGAAATGAATTTTATATGCATGCGATCTTATATCAAAATTTTTATCCTTGCCTTTTAAAATACCACCATTATGAATGCTGCGAAATTTCTTTTTATCATAAAAATTAAAGGTCAAACAATTTTTCTCTACAAATAATGCCCCCCCATCCAACTGGGCTCTGAATAAAATTTTGGAGTCCCATTGACCTTTATTTTCAGTAAATTTTAAAGCAGGATTAACAAAAGGCGAAACAACGCTCGTAGCCGAGTCGCCCTGGGAAAAAAGGCTAATAAAGCTTCCCATAAAAAAAAGTAATATCAGGCCTTTTTTAAGCATTAACCAAATATACATTAAACTCATTTATTTTACAAGACGTTCAGTAACCCGTTGTTGTTAAAGAGCTTTTAGCTTATAAATGCTTTGTTTTCAGCTAAAAATATATAATAATCAACTTAGTATGCTAAAATTTAAGCACTTTCTACCGCGTTTTTTTAGTACTTTTGCCGCCATATGCCAAATATTGTTGCTATAGTAGGAAGACCGAATGTTGGAAAATCAACACTGTTTAACCGTTTAACAGAAACGCGCCAGGCCATTGTTGATGAAGTTGCCGGGGTTACCCGCGATCGGCATTACGGCAAGGCTTTTTGGGGCAATGTTGAATTTAGTTTAATAGATACCGGGGGTTATATTAAAGGCAGCGATGATATTTTTGAAGGTGAGATACGTAAGCAGGTTGCCATTGCTATTGAAGAATGCTCGGCCATTTTGTTTTTATCGGATATTATGGATGGTGTTACCCAATTTGACACTGAGGTTGCCAACATTATTCGTAAAAGTAAAAAACCTGCTTTGGTTGTTGCCAATAAGGCTGATACACATGATAAGGCAGCTTATGCCGCCGAATTTTACCAATTTGGATTAGGTGAAGTTTATCCGATCTCTGCCGCTACAGGCAGTGGCACCGGCGATCTTTTAGATGCTTTAATTAAAATCTTACCAAAAGATGAAACCGCTATTGAACAAGCCAACATTCCTCGTATTGCCATTGTTGGCCGCCCCAATGTTGGCAAATCATCATTAACAAACGCTTTATTGGGCGAGGAGCGTAATATTGTAACTAACATTGCCGGTACTACGCGCGATACAATTAATTCGCGCTATACAAAATTCGGGCACGATTTTTATTTGATTGATACGGCCGGAATGCGCAAAAAAGCCAAGGTTCACGAAGATCTTGAATTTTATAGTGTGCTACGTACAATTAAAGCTATTGAAGATAGTGATGTTTGCCTGTTAATGCTTGATGCCCAGGATGGTATGGAGGCCCAGGATCTTAGTATTTTAAGCCTTATTGAAAGAAACCGCAAAGGTGTTGCCATTATTGTAAACAAATGGGATCTTGTTGAAAAAGATACCAAAACGGCGCTACAATATGAAGAAAGAATAAGAGAGCGCATTGCACCATTCAAAGATATTCCTATTCTTTTTATTTCGGTTACCGATAAGCAACGTATCATGAAAGCGGTTGATATAGCCATGATAGTTTATAACAACAAGAAAAGGCACATTCCAACCCGCGAACTCAACGATTTTATACAAGGGCTTATGGATACCTATCCGCCTCCTGCAGTTAAAGGTAAGTACATAAAAGTAAAATACGTTACACAATTAAAAACCGAGCCGTTGTTTATGTTCTATTGCAATTTACCGCAATATGTTACCGAGTCTTACAAGCGTTTTTTAGAAAATAAGATCCGCGAAGAGTATGATTTTAGCGGCGTTCCTATTGTAATTAGTATGCGTAAAAAGGTTTAGGGGGTTTTGTTGGGCGGCAGCCGGGCTTCTCAGGGGGCCGCTTCCCAATAGCTATGTTAACGCTCCGTGCTTCCTTGGTCAGCACCACCCCGATAACTATCAGGGCTTCGTATCTCTACCGTAAATACATCGTTTTTTCGAGAATTTATTATGGATTAATTCGCTTTGCTCGCTGATCCTTGTTGGTGGTTGATGCTCAACAAATCCCTTTTCGCTAACGCAAAAAATTGTTTTTTTGTTTTATCCTTCCTCGCTGAAAGCAAAAGCTTTTCTATATTCAACCTGACAAGGATTAACTCACTACATTCGTTCATCCTTGTTGGTGGTTGATGCTCAACAAAACCATTTTGCTTCGCAAAACATGGCTTTTTGTTTTCTTACTCCTCACTGAAAGCAAAGCTTTCGCTCGTCGTAAAAAAACAAAAAACCCACTTCTTACGAAGTGGGTTTTGTTGTTGCCCGAGCTGGATTCGAACCAACATAGTCGGTACCAAAAACCGAAGTCCTGCCATTAGACGATCGGGCATTTTCTAACAGGATGCAAAAATACAACTTTTTTGCTTCTTACAAATATTTTTTACAAAAAAACCTACTAAAATTAACCAAGTAAAGTGCTATCTTCGCAACACTATTATAAAATATGATGACACAGGAGTTTAAAAAACTAAATAATATTATTGGCTGGCTAATCTGGGCAATTGCTACAGTTACCTATTGTTGCACTATTGAGCCAACTGCAAGTTTTTGGGATTGTGGCGAATACATTGCCTGTTCCTATAAGTTAGAGGTTGGTCACCCACCCGGAGCCCCTTTCTTTTTGCTTTTGGGCAGATTCTTTTCTTTATTAGGTGGTGGCGATCCGGCCCGTGCAGCCATGATGGTAAATATTATGAGTGCTTTATCAAGTTCGTTTACCATTCTTTTCTTATTTTGGACCATCACCCGTTTAGGTATAAAAGTATACGGAAAAAAAGTTGCAGATCTTGCAAAACCTCAGCAATGGGCCATTTTAGGCGCAGCAGTTGTTGGTGGCTTAGCTTATACATTCTCTGATTCGTTTTGGTTTAGTGCTGTTGAAGGTGAGGTTTATGCCATGTCATCTTTTTTTACCGCTGTAGTATTTTGGGCTATTTTAAAATGGGATGAAGAAGATAGCGTTAATCCAACCGGTGCCTTGCGCTGGCTTATTTTAATAAGTTATTTAGTTGGTATTTCAATTGGTGTTCACTTACTAAACCTATTGGTTATTCCTTCAATTGGCTTCGTTATCTATTTCAAAAAATACACTTTCAGCTGGAAAGGTTTTTTTATTGCAGGTATTTCTTCGGTATTAATATTAGGCTTTGTACAAAATCTTATTATTCCAAAACTGGTAAAATTTGTAAGTAATTACGAGGTTTTCTTTACCAACCGAATGGGCATGGGTTATGGTGCCGGCACTATTGTTTTCTTTTTACTTTTAATTGTTTCACTTACATTTTTTATTCTTTATACCATAAATAAAAAAGAACAGCATTATAAAATAGGTTTATACTCAGGTATTATCCTTTCTGCATTTGCAGTTATTACCTCTCCAAGCGGCAGTGGTATGATCACGCGTTTGCTTTTAGGTGTTATCTTGTACGTTATTCATAGATTCAAAACAAAAACTGTTACACTTCATGCAGTATTTTTGAGTTTTGCAACTTTATTAATAGGTTATTCTTCCTTTTTTGTTTTGGTAATTCGTTCGCAAGCCAATACACCAATGGATGAGAATGATCCTGAAAATGCGCCAAACATGTTATCGTATTTGTTGCGTGAGCAATACGGCGATTGGCCAATTTTATACGGTCAGTACTACAATGCGCCAACCGTTAGTAAAAGTGAATTTGGCAGTGGCGATCCGATTTACGCTAAAGACGAAAAAAATAAAAATTATAAAGTAATTGATTCAAGAAAAAATTCAATTCCAAAATATCAAAAAGAATTTTGTACTATTTTCCCACGTATGTGGAGCAGTCAGAGTCACCACGAATCCGCTTATAAATACTGGGGCAATGTAGCTGATCATCACCGCACAAAAAATGTTGAAGGACGTGATGGCGAACCTCAAACAGTAGAAATTCCAACTATGGCGGCAAACATTACTTATTTTATTGCCTACCAAATTAAGTTCATGTACCTGCGTTATTTTTACTGGAACTTTGTTGGAAGGCAAAACGATGTACAAGGCCTTATGCGTAATAGCATGGAAGGTAACTGGGTTACAGGTATTAAAGGCATTGATGATGCCATGCTGGACAGCGACACATCGCAAAAAATTTATCGCGATAAAAATAATTTTGCCGAAAACCATTTTTACGCTTTACCATTAATATTAGGTTTGCTTGGCATGTTCTTCCATTTTAAACGTAATAAACCCGATGCGTGGATAGTATTAAGTTTCTTTTTATTAACCGGTCTTGCCATTGTAGTATATTTGAATCAAACACCTTACCAACCACGTGAGCGTGATTATGCTTATGCCGGTAGTTTTTACGCCTTTGCTATATGGATAGGTTTTGGCGTTTTATTTTTATATGATCTGTTAAGCAGGAAAGCTGCAACAATGGGAATTGCTCTTGGTTCTACCGCGCTAAGCTTAGTGGTACCTGGCATTATGGCCAAAGAAGGCTGGAACGATCATGATCGTTCGTTAAGAACAATGTCGCGCGATTGCGCTATAAACTATTTACAAAGCTGTGCAAAAAACGCGATCTTATTTACTAATGGCGATAACGACACCTTCCCGCTTTGGTATGCGCAGGAAGTAGAAGGCATTAGAACAGATGTACGCGTTGTGAATTTAAGTTTATTACAAACCGATTGGTATATTAAACAAATGCGCAGAGCCGCTTACGATAGCGAGCCTGTACCATTCACAATTCCTGAAGAAAAACTGGAAGCGTCTAAATTAGAATATTTGGTTATTAATAACTCAAATACAAAACCAATGAATTTAAAAGATGCGTTGGAACAAGCTATTAGTGATGATCCGGCAAGCAAGTATGATAATGGCGGCGACCTCATTGATGTTATTCCAACTAAAAACTTTTACATTAATGTAGATAGTTTAAAAGTAATGAAGAACAAAGTAATTAATGTAAAAGATACTGCGCGCCTGGCAAAACGTGTTAGCTGGGATATGGGCGGCAGAAGCTACATTACTAAAAATGACCTGATGGTTTTAGATCTTGTTGCACATACAAAATGGGATCGTCCTATTTATTTTGCTGTTACAACAGGAGATGAAGCTTATGTGGGTTTAAAAAAATATTTCCAGTTAGAAGGTTTAGCGTATCGTTTTGTGCCTATAAAACAAACAGAAATGGAAGAAGCCCAGGGCGGTCGTGTAAATACAGAAGCCATGTATGATAATATCATGAATAAATTCTTATGGGGCGGTATGGATAAAAAAGGTGTTAACCTGGATGAGAACTGTATTCGTATGACAGGGAATTTAAGAATGCAAATGGGTGTACTGGCCGGTGCATTAATAAATGAAGGAAAAAATAAAAAAGCAAAAGAGATATTGGATAAATGCTTAACGGTTATGCCAGATGAGAACATTCCTTACGATGCAACAATCTTTACTATTTGCGCTGGTTACTACCAAATTGGTGAAATTAAAAAAGCCAACGAACTTGCAAAAAAACTATTTGATATTTTTGAAGGTGATTTAAAAATTTACAACAATCAAAATCCAAAAAGCCGTATTGCATTTGGCAGAGAAGTAAACCAATGTAAAGAGTTGCTAAAACGCTTAACAGGAATGGCACAGCAATTTAAACAAGATGAATTATCGAAAGAGTTTATTAAACGTATTTCGGCAATTATTCCACCTGAAGAATTGAATCCTGAAAATCAACAGCTACCCGAAATGCAGTAGCAAAAATTACAAAGTGCACTAAAAACCATTAGATGTTTTTAGTGCACTTATTTCAAAACCTTTTATATTTTGAAAAATTTTCTTCTTATACAGCCTAAATCTTTTTTAAGATTGATCTATCCAAAGGCTTTGTGGAGAGTAAATTCCAATGAAAAAGTCATCTATTTAACATTTGATGATGGACCTATTCCTGGGCTTACAGAATGGGTTTTAGACGAACTACAGAAATTTAACGCTAAAGCAACGTTTTTTTGTGTAGGTGCAAATATCATAAAAAATCCTGCTATTTTTGATCGCATAAAGCGCGAAGGGCACAGCATTGCAAACCATACTATGCGTCATCCGCGGGGCTTTAACACCGAAACATTAAATTATATAAACGAAGCCGAAGAGTGTCGCAAAATTGTTAAAAACGACCTTTTCAGACCACCCTACGGACAGCTGAAACGCAGTCAGTACAAGGCTTTGCTGGATAAAGGCTTTAAGATCGTTTTTTGGGATGTAATAAGCTATGATTATGAGCAAATCAGCGAAAAAGCATGTGTTAAAAACGTTATTTCCAACACCAAACCTGGCAGTATTGTGCTGTTTCACGATAACTATAAAGCTGAAAAAAATTTACGTTATACTTTGCCGTTATATCTGAAACATTTTGCACATTTGCATTACAAATTTAATGTTATAGAATCATGAGGCGAGTATTACAGTTAACGTTCTTTTTCTCTTTCCTTCTTTTTATTTCCTGTGGTACCAATTCAAATACAACTGTTGAAAAAACTTTTCACGTTTGGGGCAATGGCGACGCTTGTAAGGTAACAATCGAAAAAGCATGTAAATTAAATGGCGTTTCAAATGCCGAATGGAATCCTGACTCAAAACTTTTAAAATTTAAAATTGACACTGCTATTTTAAACACCGATGCTGTTTTAAAATCGGTTGCAAGTGCCGGTTACGATAATGAATTATTTTTTGGTAACGATTACGCCTACTCTAATTTACCTGAGGCCTGCCAATACGAAAGAAGAGATAATTAATTTACCTTCACAAAGCTGTAATTTTAAAAATCACCTCGTTACTGTTTCCTTCCGGGAGTAAATTGTCAATTTTAATATCTAATCTTTCTTCAAACCCCAATAACTTTTTTAAATTGAAAGCAGCTTTTGCTTTTTTCTCTGCCGAATCAATATATTTTGAACTTACATTTACGATCGCAATTTTTAAACGCGGTGTTTTTGCAAGAAAATAGTTTCTATAAAGATCAAGGTGGTATTTTGAAGCGTTTAAATTAATACTCAAGTCCTCGTTAAAAACGATGTTTTTAAAAATATAATCAAACTCTTTGCGAAGTTCTTTTAAAAAAATATTGGCTGTATCATTTACTTTTGACATTTGATCCACAGAATACAGTTCAGGCATATAGCCGGTCTTTACTATTTTAATATGCGAAAATTTCTTATAGTCAATTAAAAAGCGAGAGCCTTTTTCTTTCTTGAAGAACCAGGACGATTTACTTGTAGGATGGATTTTAAAGATCTTATTATCTGCACAGCAATAGTAATGATCGCATTGCAAAGCTTTTTTTGTAAGGTCGTCAAAAGAAAAAACCCTTAATTCTTGCTTTGTTTGAGAGGTTAAACATAGTGTAATAAAAAGCAAAACAAATACATATATTATTTTACTCATATTATATATTTATTTTGTCTTATATAAAGGCACCGTACTACAAGGCTCACCATACATAATACTTTTTGCAAGAGGTTTTAGTAAAGTAGTTAATTGCACATAGGCATTAACTGGCAATTGCTTTTCGCCGCAGCCTTTTATAACTATACGTGCATCTTTAAATGACGAAACATTTAAAGCATTTAATTTTTCGGAGAACAAAATACTTTCGATCTCATTTAAATTGCCAAAAATAATTCTTTTGGCGTATGGCTCTAGCGCCAATGTTAGTAACATATACGCCCATGTAGGCACAATGGCATCTGCTGTGCAAACCAAACCAATAATTTTATCTTTATAAATACTCCAGTCGTTTGCTTTAATAAATTCCCTGAAATCTTTTTCTTTAAGGATCTGTTCCATAAATAAATGTGGCTTAATATCAAATAATACACGCTCACCTTCTACATAGAATTCTTCCAGGTCGATGGTAACGATACCACTATTGGCTACTTTATTTATTATTTCGGCCATTCAATTTTATTTACATAAATCCTAATTCCAACTGCGCTACTTCGCTCATCATTTCTTTTTCCCAGGTTGGCTCAAAGGTTAATTTTAATTCAACCGATTTAATTCCCGGTAATAATTTACATTTATTTTCTACCTCCGCAGGTAAACTCTCTGCTACCGGGCAATTTGGCGATGTTAAGGTCATTACGATCTTTAAATTGTTTTCATCATCCAAATGCAGTTCATATATCAAACCTAATTCCCAAACATCAACAGGAATCTCCGGATCGAAACAGGTTTTGATCTCTTCAATAACCCGTTGCATTAATTCTGCATTTTTTGTGACTATTATTGCTGCCATCCTTATATATTCTAACGACTAATATCTATCAACTAAACGATAGTGCATCAGCCTTCATTTTATTTATCATGCTTACTAAACCATTTGCTCTCGTAGGACTTAAATGTTCTTTCAATCCAATTGTATCTACAAAATTCAATTTCGCGTCTACAATTTCTTTTGGTGTATGTTCAGAAAGTACTCTTACCATCAATGCTACCATTCCTTTTGTAATAATGGCATCTGCATCTGCGGTAAAATAAACTATTCCTTCTTTTAGTTCAGAATTTAACCACACCCTGCTTTGACAACCTTTAATAATTCTATCGTCCGTTTTAAATTCTTCTTTTATTAAAGGTAAAGATTTTCCAAGATCAATTAAGTGCTCGTACTTTGCTTCCCAGTCATCGCCAAACATCTCAAACTCTTCTATAATTTCTTTTTCTATTTCCTCGATCGTCATTAATCCTTAATTTTTTGTCATTAATTCTTTAACACAGCATTGTTATCACTTTCTTCAATTTCTCAATAAAAAAATCAACTTCTTCTTTTGTATTATAAATAGCAAATGAAATTCTAATTGTTCCCTGTATATTCAAACATTGCATTAAAGGCTGTGTACAATGGTGACCTGTTCTAACTGCAATGCCATATTTATCAAGTAATGTACCAACGTCAAAAGGATGATTGTTTTTTATATTAAAAGAAATTACACCGGCCTTATGTTCACTTTTACCATAAATAATAACCTCCGGAATTTCGCTCATTTTTTGCTGTGCGTACTGAACTAATTGATGTTCGTGATCAAAAATAGTTTGAATGCCAACAGCATTCATAAAATCGATAGCCGCTGAAAAACCTACTGATCCTGCAATGTGGGGTGTACCAGGCTCAAAACGCAATGCGTTTTCAGCATATTCAGTTTTTTCAAAAGTAACGGTATTGATCGTACCTCCTCCAGGTTTTGAAACTGGTAGATCTTTTAACCACTTTTCTGAAAGATACAATAAACCTATACCTGTAGGGCCATACATTTTATGTGCACTACAAACAAAAAAATCAACATTTAATTTTGTAAGATCAACTGCCATGTGCGGAGCAGATTGAGCACCGTCAACCAAAACAGCGATATTATTTTTTCTAGCTATTGAATTTACTTTTTCAAGATCCGTTATCACACCCAATGTATTTGAAACATGCGCAATAGCGATCAATTTTGTTTTTGAACTTATTAAACTTTCTAATTTTGAAAGATCTAAACTTTGATCTTCCAATAAAGGAATCACTTTTAATTTTCCTCCGTTTTCCTCTGCCCACAATTGCCATGGCAAAATATTGGAATGATGCTCGTAGGAAGAAAGAATAATTTCATCGCCTTTTTTCAAATAATTTTTCGATAGTCCGTTTACAACTAAATTAATTGAATCGGTTGTGCCTGCTGTAAAAATAATTTGCTGATCGTTCTTTACATTAAAATGGCTTGCAAGTGTTTTACGCGCTTTTTCAAATAATCCAGTAGCTGTTCTGCTTAAAGTATGTACACCACGGTGAATATTAGCGTTTGACTGCTTGTAATAGTCAGAAATACTTTCAATAACAGAAAGAGGTTTTTGACTGGTGGCGCCATTATCAAAATAGACAAGATCGTAACCATTTATTTTTTGGTTAAGAATGGGAAATTGATCGCGTATATTTTTCAGTTCTTTCAATTATAATTCATTTTCAAATAAAGTAAGGATCTTTTCTTTTAATTCGTCTACTTCAATTTTATCAATAACTTCTTGCGCAAAAGCATTTAACAGTAATTTATTGGCACTTTCTCTGCCAATACCCCTTGCATTTAAATAAAAAACCGCTACTTCGTCAATTTTCCCGGTAGATGTTCCATGCGAACATTTTACATCATCGGCATAAATTTCTAACTGTGGTTTTGTATTGATAGTTGCATCATCACTCAATAAAATATTTTTACTGCTTTGATAAGCATTTGTTTTTTGTGCGTCTTTTCTTACAAAGATCTTACCATTAAAAACACCTGTACTTTTATCATTAATAATGCCTTTATACAATTCATTACTTTCGCAATTTGGCATTTGATGATCCATTAAGGTATGATTATCTACCAATTGATTATCTTTTGTAGTGAATAAGCCGTTTAAATGCGCTTCACAATTTTGGGCTGCCAAAACAACATTATGATTATTCCGCACCAACGATCCGCTTAATGTAATAGTTGTATTATCGTATTTAGCATAACGTTCAATTGAAACCTGGTTGGTATTAACAGAAAAGCCGTTCTTACCTTCGTTTTGAAAAGTGTATGACTTTAATTTTCCATTCTCAGCAACAAATTTCTCACTTAAAAAATTAGTAAACACTTTTTCAGTACCTATACAAATTTGTTCTTCAATAATAGTTGCTTCCGCATTTTTACCGATCTCAATTACATTTCTTGGATTTACTAATGCTTCCGAGCCTGCACTCGACACATATAAAATATGGATCGGGATTTGTAATTGTTCGTTATCGGCAATTTTCAAATAAAATCCGGCGCCGCTAAACGCTGTATTTAAAGCAATAAACGCATCAGTTTCCACATTTGCCAGAGTTCCAATTTTTTGTTTTTGTTCTTTATCCAAGCTTGAAAAAGAAGTAAGATGCAAGCCTTTTAAAATTATCTTATCACTTAAGCTTTCAGAATAGTTACCATTAACAACAACAATTGTAAGCGCATCTTTTAGTTTATAATTCTTAACATCTGAAATAGTGTTTAATTTTTGTTCAATGTTCTTAAATTCTTTTTTGAATACAGCATCGGTATTACAATACTTATAATCCTCATGCTTATTAGATGGAATTCCTTTATTCTCTAAATACATTAATGCTTTAGAAAGCTTGTCGTTATCAATAAAATCAACCTTTCCGGCAGTAGCAGAAATCTTATCTATAATCAATTGAGCCGTATTTGTTTTCTCAGCTAACATATTATTTCGTTACGTTTTCAAATTGTTTTTTAACCTCATCATATCCTTTTGCTTCTAATTCAAGTGCCAACTCTTTAGTGCCGGATTTTACGATCTTTCCGTTATATAAAATATGTACAAAATCAGGAACGATATAATCCAATAATCTTTGGTAGTGCGTAATTACAATAAAAGCATTTTCCTTACTTTTTAAAGCGTTAACACCTGTAGCCACAATTCTTAATGCATCAATGTCCAAACCACTGTCTGTTTCATCCAACACAGCCAACTTCGGATTCAACATGGCCATTTGAAAGACCTCATTTCTTTTTTTCTCACCACCGCTAAAACCTTCGTTCACACTTCTGTTTGCTAGTTTTCCATCCAGCTCAACCAGTTTTTGTTTTTCTTTTACCAGCGCTAAAAAATCTTTTGCAGGCATTTCTTCTTGTCCGTGATAAGCGCGGATCTCATTTAATGCTGTTTTCAAAAAATTAATATTGCTAACACCCGGAATTTCTACCGGATATTGAAACGCTAAAAATAATCCTTCACGCGCCCTGTCTTCAGGCGACATTTCTAAAATGTTCTTTCCGTTAAAAATTACTTCGCCCTGTGTTACTTCATAATCTTCGCGTCCTGCTAATACACTTGCTAAAGTAGATTTACCGGAACCGTTTGGTCCCATAATAGCATGAATTTCTCCGGCTTTTATTTCCAAATCAATTCCTCTTAATATTTCTTTATCTCCAATTGAGGCGTGCAGGTTTTTTATTGTTATCATGTTTTTGTTTTAAATATTATAACTGTAATCAAATATTTTTAAATTTAAATTTTTTATAAGAAAGTCGCTTTTATCTTTGTTCCATATAAAAAAACTCAGCTTGTCATTAGGCTCAAATTTGCCGGTAACACCAATAGAAAGTGTGCATTTTTTCCAATCGCAGCAATCTTTTGCAGGGATCTCGTTTAAACGATATGCTAAATATAATTTATTATTATTGGCAGAGTCAGATCCGATAATGTTTAATAAAGCGTTGTACGACGAATTCTTTGAAACTTCTTTACGTTCAAACTCGGCAATTACATATAAATTATTAACCCGTTTTTTGACCTTGTAATCATAACCCGCGCCGTATTCCTGCTTTGCGAAATTATAAACGCTGTCAAAAATTAATGTTTCTTTTGAAGTTGTTTTATTATCGAAAAGCAATACACTTCCTGTTTTTGAATAAAGTGGTAATTCGTTAGCCCCGCCTAAACTATCACCAAAGGCCTTGTTGGTCTTTAAAAAAATGTAAGCGTACTTTTCAAAATTCATACCATTTCCTTTTATGATACCGCTACGGTATTGATAAATATGAAAAAGGTTAATGAAAAGAAAAAGTACTGCCATAAGGCTGGCTGCATATTTTAGCTTTGGAGAAAAATATTGAAACATAAAAGCGCCTGCAATGATAAAGATAGGAAGAAAATCAACCAGGGTTCTAATTCCAAATCCATCAAAATAATTATAGGCCCAATACGATGCAAAAACATAAATTATAAAAGCTAGTGAAACAATAAATACGAGTCCCTTAAATTTATTATTAATTAAAATTGAAATAGATCCCAGCAAAAAAAGCAGACAAAGGGGTACATAAATAAATAAACCATTGTTAAAGCCAAAAAGCATTTTAAAGATCTGCGGATGTGAAAAATAAAAGCCATTACCTGCGTACGAATCCTGGAAAAGTTTGCCGTTTTGGGCAAACCAGGCCATGCTTTGTATTGAACAAATTGATACGAAAAGCAAAAAGGAAAAATAAAGATGTTTTGATCTTAACAATACTCTTAAAGAGCTAAACATATCAAACCTGTTCTGAAAAAAGAAAGGAATAAATACAAGCAGGATGGCATTTACAGGTCTGACTAAAATTATCAGTCCAAAAATAACAGCGCTTAAATAAAAATATTTTGCCTGTCGCTTTTGAAAAAGATTGATCACCAGATAAAAAAACATACTGGTTAAAGCAAACGCATATACGTGGGGCATACCGGGCTCGTCTATCGCATAATTTAAAAGATGCGTGCCAAAACAACACAAAATTATCATAGTGGCTATGTAAAGAGGCTTAATATGAAGTTGCAGTAATAATTTTTTAATAAATAGTAAGCCAATGGTACAGTAAAAAATACCCGCAAAATAAATACCAATTTGAAACGGTAAAGAATAACCATTAGGTGCATAACCAAGAAGTTTTGCAAATACCAGGGCACAAAAAAAGAAAGGTGCCTGCAAAATAGAAACACCAATGGTGTGTAGGTTAATTGTACCGGTTGGGGTTTCTATCAAATACCAATTATTACCGGTTTGATGTGTGAAATTATGATCAATGAAAATGGCTGTTAAGTAAGAATAGTAATCTCTGGCATCGCCATCAATAGCAATTTTATTTTCAAAACTTAATACAACAGTAAGAAGAACACTAACACAAAATGCTATGATCAGATCGAGATAATTATTTTTTATAAAAGAATTCAATACTATCCAACGCTTCCTTCTAAGCTAACTGCTAATAATTTTTGCGCCTCAACAGCAAACTCCATTGGCAATTTATTTAATACTTCCTTGCAATAGCCATTTACAATTAAGCCAATTGCTTTTTCATTATCAATACCACGTTGTTTACAATAAAACAACTGATCTTCGCCAATTTTACTGGTTGTAGCTTCGTGTTCAACCACTGCTGTTTTATCTTTTATCTCAATGTAAGGAAAAGTATGTGCACCGCATTTATCACCCATTAGTAAGCTATCGCATTGTGAAAAATTGCGTGAGTTGGTAGCGCCTTTACGAATTTGCACTAATCCGCGATAGCTGTTATTACTAAAGCCGGCGCTGATACCTTTTGAAATAATAGTACTGCGTGTGTTTTTTCCGATATGGATCATTTTTGTTCCTGTATCTGCTTCCTGCATATTATTAGTAAGCGCAACCGAATAAAATTCGCCAACACTATTATTGCCTTTTAAAATTACCGAAGGATATTTCCAGGTAATGGCCGAACCTGTTTCAACTTGTGTCCAGCTTATTTTAGAATTGTCTTCCAGGCAAATACCACGCTTAGTAACAAAATTAAAAATACCGCCTTTACCATTCTTATCGCCGGGATACCAGTTTTGCACGGTACTGTATTTTACTTCAGCATCTTTATGTGCGATAATTTCAACTATTGCCGCGTGTAACTGGTTTTCATCGCGTTGCGGCGCGGTGCATCCTTCTAAATAAGAAACATAACTTCCTTCATCGGCCACAATTAAAGTACGCTCAAACTGGCCGGTGCCTGTTGCATTGATACGGAAGTAAGTTGAAAGTTCCATAGGGCATCTAACGCCTTTGGGTATGTAGCAAAAAGATCCGTCACTAAAAACAGCGCTGTTCAATGCCGCAAAATAATTATCGGTATAAGGAACAACAGTTCCCATATATTTTTTTATAAGATCGGGAAATTCTAAGACCGCTTCACTGAAGGAACAAAAAATAATTCCTTTTTCCGAAAGTGTTTCCCTAAAAGTTGTTTTAACCGAAACGCTGTCAAAAACTGCGTCAACAGCAATATTCGATTGCACACCGCTTAAACGTTTTTGTTCTTCTAAAGAAATTCCTAATTTCTCAAATGTTTTTAAAAGTTCCGGATCAACTTCATCCAAACTTTTTAATTCAGGCTTCTTTTTTGGGGCAGAATAATAACTTATATCCTGGTAATTTATTTTAGGATAATTTAAATGCGCCCAGTTGTTTGGCTCCGGTAAAGTTAGCCAATGGCGAAATGCCTTTAAACGAAATTCTAAAAGCCATTCCGGTTCATTTTTCTTTTTACTAAGAGCGGTTACAACCGCTTCATTTAAGCCAGGTGCAAAAGTATCTGAATCAATATTGGTTGTAAAACCAAATTCATAATCCTTATTAATATGTTCTTCTAAGATCTCGTTAGCCATTTATACTGAAAATGATTCTCCGCAGCCACAGGTACGGCTGGCGTTAGGATTATTAAATACAAAACCTTTACCGTTAAGGCCACCGGTATACTCCAATTCAGTGCCAACCAGATATAAAAAGCTTTTTCTGTCAACTACTATTTTTATTCCTTTGTCTTCAAACATCTGATCACCTTCTTTTAATTGATTATCAAATTCTAATTTGTAAGACAAACCTGAGCATCCGCCTCCATCAACTCCAACGCGTATAAAAGTATCTACCGGGCGATTTTCTGCCTTGATAAGATCGATTGCATGGTTCTTAGCATTCTCCGTTACTGTTATCATAACTATTTGATTTAAAATTATTTAACAACTAATCTTAATTAGATTAAATCTAAATTAGTACAAAAATACCATAAAAACGGTATCTTTACAACACAAAAATGTAAATATTAGTGAAGCTTAACTCTTTTCTACAGAAATGGTTGATTTTGAAGAAACTGGAAGTCAAAAAAACACAAACTATATTAACATTCAATTGATTAAAACCTGTTACTTAACGCAAAAAAAACTACTAATTATATAATAACTTCACAGGCTAATTGAAAACCTTATTACCCATACTACTTGTTGCATTTTGCAATGCATTTTGCTTTTCACAACCAAGTGATACACTGTATGTTCACTATCTTGATCACCCACCTTTTTCAACATTAGAAAATGGTGCGCCAAAAGGTTTAGAAATAGATATAATTAACGATTATATTCTGTGGCAAAAAACAGTAAAAAAAACAACTATTGTTCCAAAATATACTGTGTTTAAAGATGTAGATGAATTGTATACGAGTGTAAAAAATTCTTCACGCAATACAATTGGCCTTGGCTCCATTACAGTTAGTTCTGATAAAACAAAAGAGATAGAATTCACTGCTGCTTATTTAAAAAATGTTGCGTTTTGTATCTCTAATGGCAACGCAACAGATATTAAAGCAAAAACGCAGCCTGAAATTATTAAAACATTTGGTGTAATGACAGCGCTTACTGTTACCAATACAACATTAAATAAATATGTTAACGAATTAAAAAAAAATTATTTGCCAGATCTTAAAATGGTGGCGCAGCCCAGTGGCACAAAGATACTGGATGAGATAGCAAAAAATATTTTATACTTTGGTTATGTAGATGCAATAACGTTTTGGATGTATGTAAAAAATAATCCGGGCAAATTTGTAAAAATTCAAAAGCCACTTATTCAATCAAAAGAAGAATTTGGATTTATTTTACCAAAAGGCTGTAATCAAAAAAATTTATTCAACGAGTTTTTTACTGCATTTAAAAAAACAAAAAATTACCCTTTGATACTCGAAAAACATTTGGGTTCTTACATGGGCCAAATAATGGCGGTGAATTAAGCTCCGATTTTTACATAATATTTCCTACACTTCCGTATCTTTACCAAAAGAATAATGATAGCAATAGACAGAACATTAATAAGTGAAGACCTGCTTGAAAAAAAATTTGTGTGCGATCTTAACGCCTGCAAAGGCGCGTGTTGTGTTGCAGGGGATAGTGGTGCGCCACTTGATAAAGAAGAGTTAGAAGTACTTGATTCGGTTGTAGAAAAAGTAAAACCTTATATGGTTAAAAAAGGTATTAAAGCTATTGAAAAGTACGGCACCTATGTTGTAGATGGTGACGGCGATTACACAACCACACTTGTAAGCCCGGGTGCAGAATGCGCGTTTGTTTTTTTTGATGAAAACAAAATTGCCAAATGCGCTATTGAACAAGCTTATTACGATGGAAAAATAGATTGGAAAAAACCAATTAGTTGCCATTTATACCCTGTAAGAATTACAAAGCATAAAGAATATGATGCAGTAAATTACGACAAATGGAGTGTTTGTAAACCTGCCTGTTCTTGCGGAGAAAAATTAAATGTACCTGTTTACAAATTTTTAAAAGACCCATTGATTCGTAAATACGGTAAAGAATGGTTTAAAGCACTGGAAAAAAGTGCCAAACTTTTTTTAAAAAAATAATTTAAGAAATGAAGATTTTAATTACAGGATCGAACGGTTTATTAGGTCAGAAATTAGTTTATAAACTACGAAACGCAAAAGACATAAACTGCATTGCCACTGCCCGTGGCGAAAACAGGCTTGTAAAACAGGATGGTTATATTTACGAAACACTGGATATTACCAATGAAAAAAATGTAGCCGAGGTTTTTACCAAACATAAACCAGATATTGTAATAAATACCGCAGCCATGACCAATGTGGATGCCTGCGAAACAGAAAAAGAAGCCTGCTGGACCATGAATGTAACAGCGGTGCACAACCAGGTAAAATCATTAGAGCTTTTAAAAAGTACTAATACAGGCTACAAGCCACATTTTATTCATCTAAGTACCGATTTTATTTTTGATGGAACGCATGGTCCTTTAGATGAAAACGAAAAACCAAATCCGTTAAGTTATTATGCAGAAAGTAAATTAGCGGCAGAAGTAATTGTACAGGGCTCTTCATTGGACTGGGCCATTGCACGAACTGTTTTGGTGTATGGCATTGTTGATAATATGAGCCGCAGCAATATTGTGTTATGGGTAAAATCAAATTTAGAACAGGGCAAAACAATTAATGTGGTAGATGATCAGTTTAGAACACCAACCCTGGCGGAAGATCTGGCAGACGGCTGCATTTTAATTGCTCAAAAAAGAGCAACAGGTATTTACAACATTTCAGGAAAAGACTTTTATAGCATTTTAGAATTAGCAGAAGTTGTGGCCGATTATTATAAATTAGATAAAAGCCTTATTAAGCCAAGTAAAAGCGCTGATATAAAACAACCAGCCAAACGCCCCCCCATTACGGGTTTTATAATTGATAAAGCTAAAAAAGATCTTGGATATGATCCACATAGCTTTACCGAAGGCATAAAGATCCTTGAAGATCAGATCAGGGAAATGTCAAAATAGGTTAATTACAGGCCTGTTTACAATCTGCGGTTAATATCTTGCGTTTAAAAGAAAAATGTATCCTTTCTTATTCTTTAACTTTATTAGTTTGAATTAATAAAGTGGCAAGCGGCATTAAAAAACTGGCAGGACAAACCGTAATTTACGGTTTAGGCACCATTGTGCCCCGTTTTTTAAATTATCTTATCACACCTTTTCTTACTTACGGTTTTACAGCATCGGAATATGGCATTAACAGTGAGTTATATGCCTACATCTCTTTTCTGAATGTAATCTTTACTTATGGTATGGAGACCGCATTCTTTAATTTCAATTCAAAACTGGACAATAAAAAAGATGTTTTTAATACTTCATTGGTCTCACTTATTTTATCATCTACCGTATTTAGCTTATTACTAATTATTTTTGCTTCTCCACTGGCAAATAGCTTATCTACGCCAAATGCCGTTTACCCAACGCAGTTTATTATCTGGAGTATTTTGATCATTGCCAGTGATGCAATAATGACCATTCCATTTGCCAATTTAAGAACAAAAAACAAAGCACTTACATTTTCACTTTTAAAATTAGGCAATGTGATAATTAATTTTGGATTAACTATTTTCTTTTTAAAAGTATGCCGCTCTGCTTACCTTGCCAATGAGCAAAATTTCTTTTCATCACTTTACAACCCTGAGATCGGAATTGGTTATGCATTCCTGGCCAATCTCATCGCTAATATTTTCACACTACTTTTTTTAAGCAAACAATTTCTTTCTTTAAAATTTAATTTTAATACAGCGCTACTTAAAGAAATGCTCAGCTATGCCTGGCCTCTGCTTATACTCGGTTTAGCAGGCATGGTTAACGAAACACTAGACAGGATCATCTTAAAAAAATTAATGGTCGATAAATCTGCGGCGCAGGAAGCACAAGGTATTTATGGAGCCTGTTACAAAATAGCCATCTTAATGACCATTTTTATACAGGCGTTTCGTTTTGCGGCCGAGCCGTTCTTTTTTGGAAAGGCAAAAGAAAAAGACTCGCAAAGATCTTATGCATTAATAATGAAGTACTTTATTATTTTTTGCCTTTTTCTTTTTCTTGGCACTGTTATGAATCTTGATTGGATAAAATATTTTATTGGTGATAATTTTAGAAGCGGATTAAAAGTAGTACCTATTCTGCTTTTAGCTAATCTTTGCCTTGGTGTAGTTTATAATCTTTCTATTTGGTACAAATTAAGTGGTAAAACAAAATTTGGAGCTATGATCGCCATTTTTGGAGCAGCAATTACCATCATCATCAATGTAATTTTTGTTCCGGCCTATTCTTATGTTGCCTGTGCCTGGGCAACGCTGGCAGCTTACGCCGGCATGATGGTACTCTCTTATATTTTAGGTCAAAAGTATTTTCCGATAAAATATAATGTAAGGGCAATAAGCGTTTACATGATAATTGCACTTGGTTTTTATTTTCTATCATTTACTTATGATAGTATAGAAAATACCGTTTTAAAAGTAGTATTGAATAATTTGTTTGTAATCTTTTTTGCCTGGATCGTTTATAAGTTAGAAATTTCTAACATCAAAAAATTACGCGCAAATGGCAACACTACAAATCAAAGTGATCAACCAGTCTAAGCATGCTTTACCTGAATACGCAACTACACAGGCAGCAGGACTTGATCTGAAAGCTAATATATCTGAACCAATTGTTTTAAAACCCTTACAACGTCAATTAGTTTCAACTGGTTTATTTATTGAATTACCAAACAGTTATGAAGCACAAATTCGTCCACGCAGTGGTTTGGCATTTAAGCATGGTATCACGGTCCTTAATTCGCCCGGCACTATTGATGCCGATTACAGGGGTGAAATAAAAGTTTTATTGGTAAATTTATCCAATGAAGATTTTACTATTAATGATGGTGAGCGTATTGCACAAATGGTAATTGCCAAACACGAACAAATTAAATGGGAACAGGTTAGCGTATTAGAAGAATCTAACCGTGGTGCCGGTGGTTTTGGAAGTACAGGAAAAAAATAAATTATTTACAAAAATTCATTTTTAATTCTTCAGCAATTTGCGAGCCTGATTTTATAGCGCTGTTTATAACATCACAGGCTTTCTCGTTATCATGTTGCTTAGCATATAAATAAGCCAAGCCCATATAAGCATCAAAATTTTTCGGATCAAGATTGATGGTTGTTTCATAATCTTTTAATGCTTTTGTTTTATCTCCTAAAAATTCATTCCAATAGGCTCTTGAATAGTAAGCCTGCGAATACATTGGTTTTATTGAGATACAGGCCGAAAGATCTTCCACCGCGCTTTTATAATTTTCAGATAAGCCAAAAGCTATTGAACGGTTATATAAAGCTCTGAAATGATTTGGATATTTTTTGATGACTATACTAAACTCCGTAATACTTTTTCCGTAATTTTTTTCAGAGCAAAGTATCAGTCCGCTCAAATAATGCGCTTCCATAAATTCAGGAAATGATTTGATCAGTAAAGCGCACTCTGCATTAGCGAGTTTTAAATTATTTATTTTCAGGTATACTAATCCTTTGTAAAAAAGCGCACTGTCTTTATGATAGTTTTTCGCAATGCATGAATCCATTTGCGTTAAAGCAGTTTTAAAAGAGCTTACAAGAATACATTCCCTAACGTTCTCAAAAACAGTTTGCGAGCTAACAAAAAAGCTCATTGCGATAAATGTTGAAAGTAATAGTTTTTTCATGTCTTAAAATTCTAATGCGGGGCATCTTGCTACTGAATGTTTCCCTAAAAATTTTGAACTCAAACCCATTGGTGTCATTCCCATCATTATTTCATAACTGTTGGGTGCTACTACCCTTGCGTTGTTTAATGAATAAGAATAACATAAACCTACGGATAAATTCTTTAATATCCGAACCTGGTAAATGCCACTAATAAAACTTGCATTTCTTAATGCCAATCCAAAGCCCATTACATTTGCATAATACACCATAACATTAACATCGGCATTAGGTATGCCAACTAATGCAGTGTTTAATGTAATTGAAGGTAATAATAAAAAATTATCATTCAAAGGAAAGATCCTTCCATAATCCATAAATAGAGATGTGTTTAATTTGGAAGGACTACCTATTTGGTGCTTTTGCAAATCTTTTAACTGGTTGGTGCTTATTTGTCTGGCAGAAATACCTAAAAAGAATTTTTTATTGGAAACTCTAATGCCGGGAATGATATCAGGATAGGTAAATGTATAGAAGTTACTTTTTTGAATTACAGGATCGTTTGAATCAAAACTGCCGGTTTGAATTAAAAATTTACGTGCCCCCGCATAAACGCCAAATGAGGCGACCAGGTTTTTCTTCAATAAAAGATGAATGGAGTAATTTACGTAAATACCATTGTTGCTCATAAAACCATGTTGATCAGTATCAATATAAAACCCTACATTTTGCCAGTAATGATAACTACGCGGCGGACGAATAGTAATTGAAAAATTAGCAAAGTTGGATTTAGGCGCCTGATCAAAAGCTATCCATTGCCTGTTTACGCCACACGTATAATTATACTCCCTGTTAATTTCAGTGCCCGAGGCAGCAGGGTTCATGCCTGCTTTATTAAAAATATTCTGATGATAAGTAATAGTTTGCTGAGAATGTAACGCGCTGCAAAAAAATAAAACCAAATATGTTATATTTTTTCTCATTACAAACTTATAACGGCCCACATTCTGCCGGTTTTTCCATTATCGCGACGATAACTAAAAAAATCATCTTCAAAAGTGCATCGGTTCATGCTCCAAATATTATCCTCTTTGATGTCGTTTTGAAATAGTACAAATTTATTGCAGGCAACAAGATCGATTTTATTTTCTTTCCAGCAAGAAGAAGGGAAGCCTGCGTTTTTAAATTGATCTATCACCTCCTTTCCTACTTCAAAATTATCCTGGCAAATTCCCTGGCCTATTGCTACTTTAATATGTTCTGCTTTAGCGCCGATCTTTAGCATTTCTAAAATTGTATTCTCAGCTATTTTGGCAACAGTACCGCGCCAGCCGGCATGTGCACCGCCAATTACATTATTTACCGGATCGTGAAATAAGAGAGGGTAACAATCGGCAATGCTAATGGCAAGCACTAAATTTTTTTGATTGCTTACCAATGCGTCGCCTTCCCAATGACCGACTTTAGCAATATTAACCTTATTGCCATGCACCTGCTTAAGAAACGCTAAATTATCAATTGATAAATTTAAATTCTCTAATGCTGTTTTTCTATTTGCAAAAATATTTGAAGATTCATCCTCCGAGCCGCCTAAATTTAAAGAATCAAAAGGAGTTTTTGAAATGCCGCCTTCTCTTGTAGAAAAGCCATGTATACAACTAATGTTTGGTGCTTTTAGCCACATTAATTTATATAACTTAGTTTCATCATATTCGTTCTGCCTTTTTCTTTCATTGGCATACTCGCAATATTGATAACCAAATCATCATCTTTTACAAAGCCATTTGCTTTTACAAAATCCTTAAGATCCGTTATGGTATCATCTGTACTTTCGTATTTATTATAGTAAAAACCGCGAATACCCCACACCAAACTCAATGTGGTTAGCAAAGGGTGGTTATCAGTAAAAATAAAAATATGTGCTTTTGGACGGTGGCTTGCTAATTTAAAAGCGGTGTAACCACTGTTTGTCATGCTTATGATAGCTTGTGCGCCCGCATGGTGTGCTAGCGAACAGGCATTATAACAAATGCTATCTGTTATGTAAGTAATAGTTTTTATTGTTGGTGTATGCTCTTTGTAATAGATACTATCCAGCTCTTCGACCTGTGTAATTATACGGCGCATCATTTCAATTACTTTAACGGGATATTTTCCAACAGATGTTTCTGCGCTTAGCATTACCGCGTCCGCACCATCCATCACAGCGTTGGCTACATCATTTACCTCAGCACGTGTTGGTGTATAGCTGGTAATCATACTCTCCATCATTTGCGTAGCAATAATTACAGGTTTCCCTACTTCAACGCATTTTTGCACGATCATTTTTTGCAATAATGGCACTTGCTCCATTGGCAATTCAACACCAAGATCCCCTCGTGCCACCATAATCCCATCTGTAACATCAATAATATTATCAATTTCTTTTATAGCTTCCGGTTTCTCAATTTTAGCAATCACACGTGCGCGCTTACCTTTGTGTTTAATGATATCTTTTAGCTCAACAATATCTGTAACACTTCTAACAAAAGATAACCCTATCCAGTCAAAATCCTGCTCCAGCGCAAATTCAAGGTCGCGTATATCTTTTACAGTTAAACAGGGTAAAGATATTTTTGTGTTTGGTAAATTCACTCCTTTTTTAGAAGATAGAATTCCGCCAACTAAAATTTCGCAACGTACCGTATCTTTTCCGTTTGTATCGACAACTTTTAAATGGATCTTTCCATCATCAATCAAAACTATCTCACCTGCTTTTACATCCTGTGGAAATTGAGGGTAAGTAATATAAATTTGATGCTCATCGCCTTCAAGTTCTTTTGTAGTAATAGAAATTAAATTACCATTAACAAGATTGGCGCTATTACCTTTCATAACGCCAATACGCAATTTGGGCCCTTGTAGATCGGCTAATATACCAACGTGACGGTTTAATTTTTTATTCAGTTCGCGAATATTTTTTACAGTATGTAATACAGCATCGTAATCGCCATGCGAAAAGTTGATACGGCAAATATCCAATCCCTCTTTAAACATACCCTCTAAAACATTGATATCTGCTGTTGCCGGCCCCATGGTAGCAACAATTTTGGTGCGGTTAAAATGACTCATAAATAGATCGTTCTTAAAAATAACGACATCTAAGTTAAAAAAATTAAGGATGGAATGAAATTATTTAATCGTTATTTTATCTCTATCTACATACCCGGGGGTGTACCGAAATTACCTGAATTGATAGCTGTTGTGTTGGTACCGTTTAAAAAGGCTTTTTTACGGTTGCAGCGTTCTACGCTGGAAATTGCTATTTCGAGGGTTTTGTTGTCGAATGTAGATGCTATTACTTTTTTATAATACTCGATGGCTAAATCGATATTCCCGTCCGATTCATACAGAATAGCCCACTCGTTATTAATAGTAGATTTATTAATACCCACAACGGTTTCGGCTTTTGTAAGCAACTCTTTTAGCTCATCAAATCGCTTTAAGTTAGAAAGAAGAATGGCATAATTATAGTAAATAGCGCAATAATCAGGACTATGCTGGTAGGCCAATTTATAATGCTCCTCTGCTTTAGTATAATTTTTTATTTTGGTCTCATAAATAAAACCTAAATGATTGTGAGCCTTTCCAAACGTTGGATTATTATGGATAATGCTCTCCAAAATTGCTACGGCTTCTTCAATCTTGTTATCTTTGATCAATTGATCAGCGTTAGTTAATAATTGCTCGTTGTGAATACTCATGTTAGTTTATTTTAGCTGTGGCGCAACCTTTATACGTTTTGCCATTGTATTTTATACTGATGCTTTTTTCTCTTTTTTCGCCGCTTCCCTCTTCAGTACAGCTTTTATTTTCAACTTTAATATCGATGGCTGTAACTTTTACGATCTTATCACCCGGATTTTTAAAATCTTGCTTAAGATTCATATCATAAGAATTTCCTTCATTTATATCTGAAAAATCTTTTTCAAACTTTAAACTATCTGTTCCATTATCGATCAATAAGCGCAAATGATCTTCAAAAAATTCGGCATACCAACCCGGCTCGCTACCCCTTGCAATTAAAAGTAGTTTTACTGCTTTTCTTAAACCTTGTTCTAAAGATACAGTATCTTTTACCGGAACTATTCCTGTATCAGTATTTAATGAATCTTCCGGAACAGCAACAACAGGAACTTTTACAGCTTCTTCATTTTTAATGTTGCAGGAAACAAAAATAAAGGCGAGAATAAAATATGCAATTACATTTTTCATCCTGCTTAATTAAATTAATGATGAGCAGTTGAGTCTGCTGTTTTAGTAGAATCTTCATCTCCTAAACCTGTAAGCACTTCCAATTTACTGGTAGGTATCTTTTCTTCTTCGCCTTCTTTAGGCACATTACAAGAAGCAAAAGCCAAAACAACGATCCCGATTATTATTTTTTTCATTTTATTTATTTTTATTGAAATTACTAAATAAACAGAACCATTATTTACGTTTCATCACTTTTTCTGCCGCATTAACAATATCTGCAGAATCCAAACCGTATTTTTTCATTAATTCATCAGGTGTTCCGCTTTCTCCAAATGAATCATTAACTGCAACAAATTCCTGTGGCGTTGGATTGTTACGCGATAAAAACTGCGCTACGCTATCTCCAAGCCCTCCATTCATTTGATGCTCTTCTGCAGTAACAACACATTTTGTTTTTAAAACAGACTTCAAAATAGCTTCCGTATCTAATGGTTTAATGGTATGAATGTTAATGATCTCTGCACTGATTCCTTTTGTTGCCAAAGCTTCACCTGCTTCAATGGCTTTCCAAACCAAATGGCCGGTTGCAATAATGGTTACATCTGTTCCTTCATTCAACATTACCGCTTTACCTATTTCAAATTTTTGATCTGCAGGTGTAAAGTTGGGGATAGTTGGGCGACCAAAACGTAAATATACCGGGCCATTGTAATCGGCAATAGCAATAGTTGCTGCCTTTGTTTGATTGTAATCACATGGATTGATAACTACCATGTGCGGCAGCATTTTCATTAACCCAATATCTTCTAAGATCTGGTGCGTTGCTCCGTCTTCTCCTAAAGTTAATCCGGCGTGAGATGCGCAGATTTTTACATTTTTACCTGAGTAAGCAATACTTTGACGGATTTGGTCGTAAACACGACCTGTACTAAAGTTAGCGAAGGTTCCGGTAAACGGAATTTTACCGCCAATGGTTAAACCTGCAGCAATGCCCATCATGTTGGCTTCTGCAATGCCGATTTGAAAAAAACGATCAGGATGTTCTTTTTGAAAGGCATCCATTTTTAATGAGCCGGTAAGATCGGCGCAAAGTGCCACGACGTTAGGGTTTGACTTTCCAAGTTCTGATAAGCCGGCACCAAAGCCTGAGCGTGTATCCTTTTTTTCGGTGAATGTATATTTTTTCATATGTAATTTTATAATAATCTAACGGTTTGCGATATGCCTGATTTAACTTCAAAATTCTGTTCAATTGTTTTTATTGTTTCTTTGGCAAATTCATATCTGAATACTACTTTGTATTTGCCCGGCTGTAAATATATGATTTCGTTTTGGAGCGTGGGATTTAAGTTACAAACCCAAACAACAGTTTTTCCATCATCTACATAAATACTACCATATCCTGTGCCTTGCTTGGCAAATAGGATATTACCGCTGGTTGGTATTTTTATTGAGTTGGTACTACTTTGTTTGATCTCTACATCTTTTAAATAAATTCTTGGCAGCGTTAACACTTCAAGATCATATTTACCAATAATATATTTCTCCAGCTTGCCAAAATCCTGTACATTTAAAGTCTGCATTTCTCCGCCTTTTCTTACCAACGTTGTCGGAAAATATTTGTTGATTGTCCCATCGAGATCTAACTTCAAATAACCTTGTGGCGCATCTACCTTAATTATGTTGTGTTTGCCTTTTATAATAGAAATATCTTTTTTTATTTGCACCGGTATGGTGTGAACCGTTAGATCGTATTTAAGATCAGGGTCTAATACCAAAGTATCGGGGTTACCACGGTGATTGATAGTATGCAGGTAATTGTATTTTACCTTTGTTGTTCCCGCTTCGTAAAACGTCATATCCACATCTGTTTCAGTTGGTTTTTTTGTAACGTCTAAAAGATCTACCTGCACTGTTGTTTGCGTAATTGCCTCCGTTAAAACCAATTTTAAAACATCCTTAAAATTTGCTTCGTTACTCACATCATAAAACTTACCCATACAGGCAAACACATCCGCAAACTTGGCATCCAGGCCAACGCCAATAACGAAAGGACGTAAAAAGATTCCTTTCTTTTGAAGTGATGCACTCACTTCGCATGGGTAACCATTGCACTCTTCTATTCCATCGGTAATTAAAATAACAATGTTGCGACAGTTGGCTTTATTGGTAAAATCAGAAGCACTCTCTCCTAAAGAAAAAGCAATAGGTGTTGTCCCCATTGGCTCCAGCTTTTGAATGCGTTGTTTTATTTTTGCGGCGTTTGTAACCGCATCGCCAAACGGCACTTCTAGCTTGGTATCTTTACAATTACGTTCTTTAAAAAAAGTGGTGTGTCCGTAACAGCGTAATGCCAGCTCTAAATTAGGTAAATTTTTAAGACTGTCTAAAAACTCACCCATTACTTTTTTGGCAACTTCAATTTTAATGTTGCTATTCCACGGCGCGTACATGCTGTACGAATCGTCAAAAATAAAAAGAATACGATTCGTGATCTGAGACTTAATATTTAAGATTTTTGAAGTAAAAATTACGAGAAATAAATATCGCTTAAATAACTTCATTGATTTATAAATCTTAAATCTGAATTCTTAAATAATTAATAATCCTTTTCAGTTTCTTCTATCTGTAATAAAGCTTTTGCCAACTGATCATCGTTAGGCGCAGAACCATGCCATTTGTGGGTTCCCATCATGTAATCAATGCCCATACCCATTTCGGTATTCATAAGTATCATAATTGGTTTACCTTTACCAACAAAAGTTTTTGCTTTTTCTAAGTGAGAAATCACGCTTTCAATATCGTTTCCTTTCTGGTTTTCTAAAACAGTCCAACCAAAGGCTTCAAATTTTGCTTTTAAATTTCCAAGCGATAAAACATTTTCTACATCACCATCAATTTGCCTTCCATTATAATCAACCGTGCAAATCATATTATCAACTTTGTAAGCAGCAGCATACATGGCTGCCTCCCAGATCTGACCTTCCTGCAATTCTCCATCACCATGTAATGTGTAAACAATAGTATTATCTTTATTTAATTTTTTTGCTAAAGCTGCGCCAATAGCCACACTCATGCCTTGTCCTAAAGAACCGCTGGCAATGCGCACTCCAGGTAAGCCTTCGTGCGTTGTTGGATGCCCTTGTAAACGAGAGTTTAGCTTACGAAATGTGTTTAATTCGTCAACCGGAAAATAACCGGTACGCGCTAAAACGCTGTAAAAAACAGGACTAATATGACCATTACTTAAAAAGAAAAGGTCGTCATTTTTGCCATCCATGGTAAAATTCTTTGGATCGTGCTTCATGATCACTTTGTAAAGCGCCACAAAATACTCTACACAACCTAAAGAGCCGCCCGGATGCCCTGAAGCAACAGCATGTACCATTCTTACAATATCCCTTCTAACCTGGGTTGATAATCTTTTTAACTCGTCAATATTGGCCATTTTTTATAACAATTTGTTTATCCGGAGCCCGCCTCCGGACGGCAAAATTAGCATTTGCTTATAGCTTATAATCCTAATGTTGATAATAATTACAGGATGTTAAAAACTAAAGTTTTTTGTTTTTTGGCCTGCTTCCATAAAGCCTTAGTTATGCGTATATTTGCACGTTTTATTAAAATTAATTTATACGAATTATGGCCTTAAAATGTGGAATTGTTGGATTGCCGAATGTTGGAAAATCTACCCTGTTTAATTGTTTAAGTAATGCAAAAGCCCAGGCGGCAAATTTTCCGTTCTGTACTATTGATCCAAATGTTGGAACAACCAGTGTGCCGGATGAGCGTTTAACCAAACTGGCAGATATTGTAAAGCCTCAAAATATTTTACCTACAACCGTTGAGATAGTTGATATTGCAGGCCTTGTAAAAGGTGCCAGCAAAGGCGAAGGTTTAGGAAATAAATTTTTAGGTAACATTCGTGAGTGTAATGCTATTTTGCACGTATTACGTTGCTTTGATGATGACAATGTTGTACATGTGGATGGAAACGTAAATCCTGTGCGTGATAAAGAAATTATTGATACCGAGCTTCAATTAAAAGATCTGGAAAGTGTTGAAGCAAAAATGAAAAAGTACGAAAAGCTGGCAAAAGTTGGTGCAGATAAAGATGCCGTAAAAACCTTTGCGGTTTTAACCCGCTTAAAAGAAACTTTGGAAAGCGGCCAGTCTGCCCGCGCCTGTGCTATTGAAGAAAACGAATTACCATATATTGCCGATCTGCATTTATTAACCATTAAACCGGTAATGTATGTTTGTAATGTAGATGAAGCTTCAGCAAAAACGGGTAACAAACATGTTGATGCAGTGAGAGAAGCAGTAAAAAATGAAAATTCTGAAATTCTGATCATCACCGCACAAATGGAAAGTGAAATTGCTGCTTTAGAAACCTTTGAAGAAAAACAAATGTTTTTAGGTGAGATGGGACTAGATGAGCCTGGTGTAAACAAATTAATTAAATCGGCTTACAAGCTTTTAAAATTAGAAACTTATTTTACCGCAGGTGTAAAAGAGGTTCGGGCATGGACCA
The DNA here is from genome assembly GCA_016787705.1 of Bacteroidia bacterium. GTDB lineage: Bacteria > Bacteroidota > Bacteroidia > B-17B0 > Aurantibacillaceae > Aurantibacillus. Next base: position 247,297 of record JAEUTP010000002.1, read on the forward strand.
TCACCAAAGGTATGAAAGCCCCACAGGCAGCGGGTGTTATACATACTGATTTTGAAAAAGGATTTATTAAAGCGGAAGTAATAGCATACAATGATTTTGTAACACTTGGATCTGAAGCTGCCTGCCGTGATGCCGGAAAATTAAAAATTGAAGGCAAAGAATACGTGGTGAATGATGGCGATGTGATGCATTTCAGATTCAATGTTTAAACCAATTCAGAAATAATAATTTAAAATTTAAAAGACGTACTACCCTTTTTAATTTTAAATTTTGACTTTTAAATTATAAGAAATGAACAACCACGAGATAGATTACAAATTATTTGGAGAAGAGATGCAGTGTGTGGAAGTTGAACTGGATCCACAGGAAGCTGTAATTGCAGAGCCAGGAAGTTTTATGATGATGACTGATGGCGTGCAAATGCAAACATTGTTTGGCGATGGCAATCAAAAAGGTTTTATGGATAAATTATTTTCTGCCGGAAAAAGATTACTGACAGGAGAGAATCTATTTATGACCGTGTACACCAACCAATCGTCACAAAAGCGTCAGGTTACTTTTGCCGCACCATACGCAGGCAAAATAATCCCAATGAATTTAGCACAATTGGGGAACAAAATTATTTGCCAGAAAGATAGTTTTTTATGCGCAGCCAAAGGTGTTGCGGTTGGTATTGAATTTCAAAAAAAATTAGGCACCGGTTTATTTGGCGGCGAAGGTTTTATTATGCAAAAGCTGGAAGGCGACGGAATGGCCTTTGTACACAGTGGCGGACACGTTATTGAAAAAACATTACAAGCTGGTGAAGTTTTAAAGATAGATACCGGTTGTATTGTTGCTTTTACAAGCACTGTTAATTACGACATTCAATTTATTGGCGGCATTAAAAATACTTTGTTTGGTGGCGAAGGCGTTTTTTACGCAGTGCTTCGCGGGCCGGGCAAAGTATGGATACAAACATTACCAATTAGCAGGCTTGCCGGAAGAATTTTATCGTATGGATCAGGTTCCCGTAAAGAAGAAGGAAGTATTTTGGGAGGATTAGGAAATTTAATTGACGGGGATTAATAGAATATTTCTTGTTTTTAGTTTATAGTTTCTTGTTATGTCAACCATTACAAAATTTGAAGATCTTGAAGTTTGGCAATTAGCTAGACAGTTAAATATAAAAATTTATCCGTTACTTCAATCTTTAAACGAAAAAAGAAATTCCGAATTAAAAAACCAGCTTGATTCTTCTGCTTGTTCAGTAATGGATAATATTTCTGAAGGATTCGAGAGAGATGGGAATAGGGAATTTATCCAGTTTTTAGCAATTTCAAAAGGCTCTTTAGGCGAAGTTCTTTCACAATTATATCGCGTTTTTAATAGAAATATGCTTGATAAAGAAGCGTTTGAAAACTTACAAAACGATTGTTTATTTTTAGCAGGTAAAATTGCTAAATTCATAACTTATTTAAGAAATACTGAATTTAAAGGAAACAAATTTAAAAAGGATTAAAATATACAATAACGAGGAACAAAAAACCTTAAACTAGAAACGTTGACATGGCAAAATCAAATTATACAGAAGACAATATACGATCGTTAGATTGGAAAGAGCACATTCGTACACGCCCCGGTATGTACATTGGTAAATTAGGAGACGGAAGCGCGTTTGACGATGGTATTTACGTACTCTTAAAAGAGGTGATGGATAACTCCATTGATGAGTTTATGATGGGTGAGGGTAATAGAATTGACATTAACGTAAAAGAAGGTGTTGTTTCTATTCGCGATTATGGCCGTGGTATTCCCTTAGGTAAAGTAGTAGAAGTTGTTTCTAAAATGAATACCGGTGGTAAATACGATAGCGAAGCATTTAAAAAATCTATCGGGTTAAATGGTGTAGGTACAAAAGCGGTTAACGCTTTATCCATTAACTTTAGAGTTACTGCTTACCGAGATGGCCAGGCAAAAACTGCAGACTTCAGCAAGGGTGAACTGGTAAAAGAACACCGCTTAACACAAACAAACGAAAAGAATGGAACATTGGTTGAGTTTCGTCCTGATGATACCATCTTTAAAAAATACCACTTCGTTCATGAGTACATTGATCGTATGGTATGGAATTATGCGTTCTTAAATACTGGTTTAACACTAACATTAAATGGTGTTGAGTATGTTTCTAAAAACGGGTTAAAAGACTTATTAGAAAAAAATATTACCGGCGAAACATTGTATCCTATCATCCATTTAAAAGGTGAAGATATTGAGCTGGCAATGACACATAGTAACGAACATTTTTCTGAAGAATATTATTCGTATGTAAACGGTCAATACACTACACAAGGCGGTACGCATTTAGCAGCGTTTCGTGAAGCGGTTGTAAAAACTGTACGTGAATTCTACAAAAAAGAATTTGAACCGAGTGACGTACGTAAATCTATCGTAGCTGCTATTGCAGTTAAAGTGCAGGAGCCGGTGTTTGAATCGCAAACAAAAACAAAATTAGGAAGTAACGAAATTGCACCGGGCGGACAAAGCATTCGTAGCTTTATTGGCGATTTTGTGAAACAACAATTGGATAATTATCTTCATAAAAATCCTGAAGTTGCAAAAGCAATTGAAGCAAAGATCTTAGCCAACGAAAGAGAGCGTAAAGAATTATCAGGTATTCAAAAACTGGCAAGAGAGCGCGCCAAAAAATCTTCGCTGCACAATAAAAAATTACGCGATTGCCGCATTCATTTAGATGACACTAAAGATGTACGCCGTTTAGAAACTTCTTTATTTATTTGCGAGGGAGATTCGGCGAGTGGATCAATTACCAAAACACGCGATGTAAATACCCAGGCCGTATTCAGCTTAAAAGGAAAACCTTTAAATTGTTTTGGCTTAGGAAAAAAAGTAGTTTACGAGAACGAAGAATTTAATTTATTGCAGGCCGCTTTAAATATTGAAGACAGTTTAGAAGAATTAAGATACAATAATGTAATTATTGCAACTGATGCAGATGTAGATGGTATGCACATTCGTTTATTATTATTAACCTTCTTTTTACAGTTCTTTCCTGATCTTGTAAAGAATAATCACGTAAAAATTTTACAAACACCTTTATTCAGGGTACGTAACAAAAAAGAAACGGCTTATTGTTATAGCGATGAAGAAAGAAAGGCTGCAATAGCCAAATTAGGTCCAAAACCCGAAATTACCCGATTTAAAGGTTTGGGTGAGATCTCACCGGAAGAATTCAAGCATTTTATTGGAAAAGACATTCGTTTAGAACCTGTGTTAATTGACCAGAAAGCAAGTATAACGGAGCTTCTGAACTATTATATGGGTAAAAATACCCAAGGGCGCCAGGATTTTATTATTGAGAATCTGCGCCTTGAAAAAGACACTGAAAAAGAATTAATTGGTTAACAAACGTTAATTTCGGAAATTTTGATAAATTTGGAACACGGTTTGAAATGACCATACTATTATCCACAAAAAAAACATAAAAATGAAAACGACAAATTTACTTTTAATCCCGGCTATCGCAGTTCTAACTCTGGCAGGTTGTAAATCAAAAAAGACACCAATTCAAAAAGAAACTGGTGCAGTAGAAATCTCTGTACCATTTAGCTCAAAAGAATATCGTTCAGATGAAGATAACTTCAGAGCAAAACAAGTTGGTAAATCTCCTGATCTTGCCACGGCTAAAAAAATTGCATTTCAAAATGCTAAATCTGAAATGGCTGCTAACATTAACAGTACAATAAAAAGAGTTACCGATCAATATACTAACCAACGTACAGTTGGCAACACGCAGGAATTTGAAAATAAATTTGAAGAATTAGCCCGCGAAGTTGTAAACTTAGAAATCTCTAACGTTAGAGAAATTGGCGAAAAGATCTTTAAAGAAACTGATGGTTCATTCAGTTACTGGATTGCTATTGAAGCTGCTAAGAAAACTATTTTCGAAAAATTAGATTCTAAAATATCTAATGACGCTAAATTAAAGTTAGACTACGACAAACAAAAATTCCAATCTATTTTTGATGCTGAAATGAAAAAATTAGCTGACGAAGGAAAATAAAAACATCTTAATTAAGAGCATCTCTAAGGGATGCTCTTTTTTTACCCGATTTTTTTGAAAAAATATTATCCCATATTTGCTTTAGCATTATTGCTTTTTCTTTCTGCATGTAACGGATCTAAAAAATATTTTAAGGCTGCCGAAAAACTTGAAAAACAAGGCCTGGTAAACGAAGCTGCTGAATATTATTTAGAATCTTTGCAAAGAAAGCCAACTAACGTAGACGCACGTGTTAAGTTAAAAAGTGTTGGCCAGAAATACGCATCGAATTTAGCCTCAGATTTTTTTAGAAATTTTAATACACAACAAGTTGAATCATCATTAGAAAGTTTTGAAAAACTTAAGGATTTTTCAGGAAAAACCGCCGCCTTAAATGTGGTAATGGATTATCCAAAATCTTATGAAGAGGATTACCAAAAAATGGTAGAGAGCTATTGCTCAAAAAATTATAACCAGGCATACAACATGGTTAATCAAAAAAAATATAGCGATGCGATTACATACATTAATAATGTAAAAAAATACAATCCAAATTATAAAACAACCCAGCAATTAGAAACTACTTCTTATTGCGAACCATTATATCAAAGCGCTATTTTAAGCCTTGAGACTAAAAATTACGCAAATGCTTTAGTAACTTTATCGAAAATAAAAAGCAGAACCGAAAATTATAAAGACTATAAAGAATTATATGACCTTTCGGCGGCACAACAAAGCAAAAGCTTTATTTTATTGCAGCCCAAAGATGCCGGCTTTGCAGCAGAAAAAGAAATTGAAGATTATTTGTTCAATAGCTTCAACCAGGTAGCAACTCAAAAATTCAACAACATTAAGATCATTAACAACACGCCCTTCCAGGAGGGCGCCGGTGCAGATATCTTAAGCGGCAGCAACAATGTAGATCTTATTCAAGCTATAAGAAAAGCAACCGGTGCTGATTATTTTTACACCTACGACGTTTCAAACAGAAAAGAGCTTAACACGGGCCCAACCAAAAACCCTTACACAGCTTACAACGAAGTAAAAACAAGAATAAACGATACGCTTATAAAAACAGAATACAAACCTGTAAATTATAATCTTGTAAAAGGATCGCGCACGTTTACCTACGATTATAAATACAAGATCATTAACGCCTTTTCTAACCAGATAGTTTCGACTCAATCACAAAATATGAGCAGCCAGGATGCCATGGAGTATAACGAATTTGCAAAAACTTTTAATTGCAACATGAACTCGCTTTTTCCTTATAATCCTCAGCAAACAGCAGCCGCAGCACAATACAATCCAAAAAACTGGCGCGGTATGTTTACTGCAAAAAACACTTTAAAATCATTTGAAGATCTTAAAAACGAAACAAACAATAAAACAGTTAATTTTTTCACAAATTCGGTTCTTAACAATATAAAATAAGCTTGAAAAAATTCATTTATATATTAATAGCATTGCATGTTTTAATTGCCTGCAAAAGCAAAAAAGAAGTTGCTGTTGCTGCTACAGAAGTGAAGGTGCCAATTTGGGTGAGCAGCAGGCCAAACAATGGTTTTAAATATGTTGGTATTGGTGTGGCCGATAAAGGCAAAAGCAGCAATTATCAAATGGAGGCGAAAAAAAATGCTTTATACGATCTTAGTTCAGAAATTAAAGTGAACATTTCAAGCAATTCGGTGCTTTATACCGTTCAAAACAATAATAATTTTAACGAGAATTTTAATTCCCTTATCAATTTAACCAATAGCGATAATATTGAAGGCTACCAGCTAATTGATTCTTACGAAAATGAAAAACAATATTGGATATATTATCAGTTAGACAAAGCAGAATATGCTAATCAAAAAGCACAAAAAAAACAACAGATAATTTCTAAAGCAACTAACTTAATAAGCTTAAGCTTTAATGATGAAAAGAATAAAGATTTTTCTTCCTGCTTAAAAAAACGTATCCAGGCATTTGGTGTATTAACTCCTTACCTAAGTGAAGAAATTAATTTTGATGCCACACAAACAAACGGCATTAAAAGTGTTTTTGATCTTACATCAGTAATTCAACAACAGTTACAATCTATCTCTTTAATGCAGCAAACCGATCTTCCGGTTTTAAAGCCTTACCAACAAACCTATGCCCCCTTAATGTATGGCTTAGAATTAAGCAACAATAAATCAGCTTTACAAAATTTTCCATTTATTGTTACAAGCGATGAAGAAAAAATTAAGATCAGCGAAAAAACAAGCACCAATAACAAGGGGCAATTACAATTAAAGGTAACTAATGTTGAACCCATCAATCAAACAGCAGCGTTTGCTTTAAGTCCGGATATATCAAGCCTTATGGGCTCAGATTCTTTAGGCCGAGCAGGCATTACGGTATTAAAACAATTCATTCAAACGCCATCACTAAAAGTACAGGCTCGGGTAAATAACATTAATATTTTTGTTACCGGTACCGAGAAAAATTTTGGCAAGCCAACTAATTTAAATTTAATTGAAGGCATAATTAGCCAAAAATTTAACGGACAAGAAGTGCAAATAGTTAGCAAGCCTGCAGAAGCAGATTATATTATTGAATCGGTTGCCGAAACACAAGAAGATATTAGCAGTGATATTTTAGAGAGCAACTATAAAATTAAACTAGCGGCATTGGTTATTTCTTTACAGCTAAAAAATAATGTAACGCAGGAAGTTATTTTTAAAACACAGGTAAACGATGTATATGGTTATGCCAATAACCTTGAAAAAGCAGGCATGAACGCCTACTCTAATCCAAAACTTAACACCAAGCTTTCTGAGGCGCTTTTCTTTTTAAAACGCAAAATATTGGTTTATTAGCAGTCATTTGTGAATATTTCGTGTAGATTTTTCCTCTAAAACCTACTATTTCCAACTTTTTTGTTAATTCCTAATGTATATTTGCAATTATTTTATTTTTTAGATGAGCGATATTTTTGACGGAATGGATAAGGAGAACCACCACGAGGTGGATAAAATAACCCATGTAAGTGGAATGTTCAAGAACTGGTTTATTGATTATGCCAGTTATGTAATATTAGAGCGTGCTGTACCAGCCATGGAAGACGGCTTAAAACCCGTACAGCGCCGTATTTTACACAGCATGTGGGAGCTTGAAGACGGACGCTATAACAAGGTTGCCAACTTAATTGGTAACACCATGAAATATCACCCACACGGCGATGCTAGTATTGGCGACGCTTTGGTGAGCATGGGGCAAAAAGATCTTTTAATTGACACACAAGGTAACTGGGGTAATATTTTAACCGGTGATTATGCTGCTGCGCCGCGTTACATTGAAGCACGTCTTTCTAAATTTGGCCAGGAAGTAATTTTTAATCCTAAAACCACCAACTGGGGTTTAAGCTACGATGGCAGAAATAAAGAGCCTATTACTTTGCCGGTTAAATTTCCGTTGGTTTTAGCACAAGGTGTAGAAGGCATTGCGGTTGGTTTGGCAACAAAAATATTACCACATAATTTTAATGAATTAATTGATGCTTCTATACAGGTTTTAAAAGGAAAAAAAGCAAGCATCTATCCTGATTTTATTACAGGAGGTATAGCAGATTTTAGTGATTACAAAGATGGTTTACGCGGTGGAAAAATAAAGATCCGCGCACGCGTAAAAGAACTAAATTCTAAAACAATTATCATTTCCGAAATTCCTTTTGGTACAACAACAGGATCATTAATTGATTCTATTCTTGCTGCAAACGATAAAGGAAAAATAAAAGTAAAAAAGGTAGAAGATAACACAGCAGAAAATGTTGAGATATTGGTTCATTTGCAGCCTGGTATTTCTACAGATAAAACCATTGATGCTTTATATGCCTTTACCAATTGTGAAGTTAGCATTTCGCCAAACGCCTGCATTATTGAAAACGAAAAACCGCGTTTTTTAGGTGTAAGCGAGATCTTAAAAATTTCCACGCATCAAACTTTAGCCTTGCTAAAACGCGAGTTAGAGATCGAGCAATTAGAACTAGAAGAAAAATGGCATTTTGCCTCTTTAGAAAAAATATTCATTAAAGAAGAGATGTATATTGACTTTAAAAAATATACAACCAAAGAAACTTTATACGAATATTTATACGAGCGCTTTAAGCCTTATAAGAAAAAATTAATTCGCGATATAAATGATGAAGATCTTCATCGCTTAACGCAAATTCCAATGATCCGCATTACCCGCTTCGATAGTATTAAAGCCGAAGCGCAAATGAAGGAGTTGGAAGAAAAAATTGCAACGGTAAAAAATCATTTAGCAAATCTTATTGATTATGCTGTTGAATATTTCAAGAATTTAAAAAAGAAATACGGTACCGGTCGTGAGCGCAAAACAGAAACAAAACAATTAGAAACGATTGTTGCTACAGATGTAATTATAGCAAGCGAAAAATTATACGTAAACCGTACCGAAGGCTTTATTGGTACCAGTTTAAAGAAAGACGAATTTGTTACCGATTGCTCCGCACTGGATGATATTATTGCTTTTACCAAAGAAGGTAAAATGAAAGTATGTAAAGTAGCAGATAAAACATTTATTGGAAAAGACATTGTTTACGTTGCCATCTTTAAAAAGAATGATGAGCGCACTACGTATAACATGATTTATACCGATGGGCCTAAAGGCATCACCTTTATGAAACGCTTTAATGTAACAGGCGTTACACGTGAAAAAGAATACGATCTTACCAAAGGCACGCCAAATTCTAAAGTGCATTGGTTTACCGTTAACCCTAATGGTGAAAGCGAAAAAGTGATCGTGCATTTACGCGCGGTTCCCGGTTTAAGAAAATTAGAGATACCGGTAGATTTTGGTGAAATGGAAGTGAAAGCCCGCAGCGCCGTTGGTAATATTGTTACCAAGTACACGCTTAAACCTACTAACTCGGTAACGCTAAAAGAAAAAGGCGCATCTACCTTAATGGGTGAAGATTACTGGTTTGATGAAACAACGCACCGCTTAAACAAAAATGAAAAAGGAACTTATCTTGGTAATTTTAGCGGCGAAGATAAAATACTAACCGTTACAAGTACAGGTTTTTACCGCCTTTATACTTATGATCTTTTAAATCATTTTGATGAAGATATCATTATGATAGAAAAATATTTCCCTAACCAAACGCTTACCTGTATTTATTTTGACGGACAAAGCAAATCGTATTTTACAAAACGTTTTGCGCCGGAAAATATAACTACAAAAACTTTGATCATTACCGAGAATGAATTGTCGCGTATTGAATTGATCACCGCGCAAATTAATCCTATCATCGAGGTAAAATTCTCTAAAGAAAAAGGTGTTGAAATTCCTGAAGAAACCATTAACATGGTAGAGTTTAGTCCGATGGTAAATATTAAAGCCAAAGGAAAAAAATTAAGCTCTTATAAAGTAAAAGAAATTAGCTTAAAAGAACCGGAAGAAATAAAAGCGGCGCGCAAATTTTTAAAGAAAGATGCCGACGATGAAAAAACGGGATTATCACCTGTAGAGCTTCACCGCAGGGCAATGGAAAAATTAAGCAAGGCCAACAACAAAGATTTTTTAGACGGTGATGGGCAAATAACGTTTGAGTTTTAGATCGTAGATTTTTTAGCCACAGATTTCGCAGATGAACACAGATAAAATCTAATCTGTGTAATTCGTGAAATCTGTGGCTTTTTCTTACTACTTAAATTAGCCACCAATTACACTAATTCTCACAAAAATTAAACAATATCCTAAACATTTTGATTTGTGCTATTTAATTTTTCTTAGGATAAATTATCCTAAGAAAAAAACTCCACTAATCAAAAGTAGATAAATAGTTTAGTGCTATTAGTGAAATTCGTGGCTAAAAAATTTACGCTTTCCGCTTAGGATTATCTGTTAAAAAAGCTTTCCAGCCGGTGTAAGATTTGGTTTTTGCACCTGTATTTTTATTCTGATAATAATGGCAAAGCGCAGCACCCAAAGCATCAGTAGCATCTAAAAATTCCTGTTCTTTTTGAATGCCTAAAATTTGTACCAACATGGCGGCAACTTGCTCTTTACTGGCATTACCGTTGCCGGTAATACTCATTTTTATTTTTTTTGGAGAATACTCTGTAACAGGTATGTCTTTGCTTAAAGCTGCTGCAATTGCAACACCCTGCGCTCTTCCCAACTTTAACATCGATTGAACATTCTTTCCAAAAAAAGGTGCTTCAATGGCCAGCTCATCAGGCTTATATTCTTCAATAATAGCAACTGTGCGTTCAAAGATCATTTTTAAACGCACTGCATGGTCATCAAATTTATCGAGCTTTATTACGCCAATGCCAATAGGTTTTACTACATTGTTTTGAATATGGATCAATCCATATCCCATTACAACTGTTCCGGGGTCAATTCCTAATATGATCCTGTCGGTGATTGGCATTAAAAATGTAAATTTAACCTAATTTGCAAAAGCGAAAAAAAATAGTTTCCACCATTATAAAGGTACTTATTGGCCTGGGAAGTTTTTTTATAATTTACCTACGCTTAAAAAGCGATCTTACTTCTGAAAAATTACAATTGCTTATCAGTTTAGCTTTTTCTTTAAAAGGATTAATTTGTTTAAGTATTTGCCTTTTACTTATTCCGGTTAATTGGGGCATTGAAAGTTTTAAATGGAAAATCATTACAGAACCCGTAGAAAAAATATCTTTTAAAACAGCCACCTATTCTGTTTACAGCGGCATTTGCTTAGGAAATTTAGCGCCCGGCAGAGCTACAGAGTTTTTGGCAAAAATTATTTTTTTTAAAATAGAAAATCGTCCTAAAATTACCGCGTTGCATTTTATTAATGGCATGTTTCAATTGTGCATTACTTATTTATTTGGGTTGACTGCGTTACTTTTTCAATTAAAACAATTTGAAGGTGATAACATGTGGCTTGCTTACACAACAAGTACAATAGCAATTTTAATTTTTGCGGTGTTTATTTTTTGCCTGGTTAAGATCGATCTGATCTTAAGTTTTATAACTAAAAAGATAAGTAAACAACAAAGTTTAGAAAATTTTAAATATCCTTTCACTGCAAAAAAATTAATTCAATTATTTGGACTTTCTGTGATTCGCTATTGTATATTTGCTTTACAATTTCTTTTACTTATTTATTTATTTCATCAACAACCTTTAAATTTTTCTATTTTTGTTGGCATGGCTTTGTATTATTTAATTACCACAACCATCCCTATGATAAGCGTATTAGAAGGGCCTATCCGCGCAGCCATTGCCCTTATTGTATTTCACGACTCAGGCATTTCTGATTCAGCTTTGGCTTTATCATCTGTATTGATCTGGCTAATCAATATCATTCTTCCAAGCATTTATGGCTACAGTATTTTATTAAAACAAAATTTCGAGCCGATAGCTATCGGCTTCAAATTATTTGGTAAACAAAAATGATGTATTTGATCTGCATACTTTTTTTTATTCTTCTTATTTATGCTATTGTGATGGCTTGGTTTGCTATTGGCTATAGCAAAATGCAATTTTTCAGGCCAACGTATGATACAACTACGCCTCTTACAATAATTATTTGCGCGCGTAACGAAGAAAAAAAAATTGGCGGCTGTTTAAATACAATTTTAAAACAGGATTATGATCTTTCACAAGTACAAATAATTTTAATAAACGACGAAAGTAACGATGGCACTGTGTTTCAGGCAGAATCAGTTTTAAAAAAAACAAAGGTCAATTATAAAATAATTACCAACCGGCAACAAAAAGGAAAAAAAGCCAGCATAACGTATGCTATTTCGCAAGCCGATCATGAAGTATTGGTGATGCGCGATGCAGATACATTTACAACATCCACTTTATGGTTACAAAGTATTTCTGATTTTTACAAAACAACTTCATCCGATCTTATAATTGCACCGGTTATGATTGCCAATAATTTTGGTATTTTATGGGCGTTGCAGGCCATTGAAAACAATGTTTTAACCGTTTTAAATTGTGGCAGTGCTTATTTTAAAAAGCCGTTTTTATGTAATGGTGCCAATTTGATTTTTACCAAAACTATTTTCCAAAAAGTAAATGGTTATTCATCGCACATAAAAATTGCGTCGGGTGATGATGTTTTATTTTTAGAAGATGTAAAAAAAATACCGGGTGTAAATATTAATTATCTAAAGTCAGAACAGGCAATTGTTCATACTTACCCGGCTTTTTCGTTTTCGCAATTAATTAGTCAAAAAATAAGATGGGCCTCTAAATTCAAACACAATAAAAACACACTAAATTTATTACTTGCGCTTTTGAGTTTTAGCATAAACCTTACGTGGTTATTTTGCTTGTTTTATTGCTTTTTAGTCCCTCAAAACGGGGGGTTTATCTTAATTTTCGTGCTTTTTAAGTTGATTATTGACATTTTGTTGTTATTTTTAGCATCACGTTTTGTTAAAAACAAAGGCTTAGTTTGGTTTGGCTTGCCTGTGGGTTGTATTTACCCCTTGTATGCCTGTGTCGTTGCTATTGCCTCGGTTTTTATTAAACCTAAATGGAAAGTATAATTTGTGTTTTTTAAGAAGAAATCTATAAATTTTGAGTCTGAATCCCTTAGTGTTCAAACCTGGCGAAGGTTTAAGCGCAACAAGTTATCATTGCTTGGTTTATGGGTTATAGGTATTGCTTGTATTATTTCTATTTTAGGTTATTTAATCACTCCCGATCAAACGCCTTACGCCAATGATCAAAAACCTGAGCTTCATATTAAAGAACCGGGTTTTAGCGTAAAAATGCTAGCGGTAAAAAAAAATGAAGAAGTAAAACCTACCAGTATTTTTTCTACCATGCTTTTTGGTAAAAATGAAACTAATTCTTATTTCACTATCCACAGTTTTGATTTTAAAGGAAAAGATATTGTTGTTGAAGAATTTACAGGTAATGTAGATAACCAGGGAGCAACGGTTTCAAAAATAAATGTAGCCGATGTTGTTTATGCCATCGAAACAAAATATCCTATTGTTTACGATTCGTTGCGCATGCAATTAACTTTTTATGAAGTTGGCAATCCCCGCGCAATTACAAAACCAGTGTCAGAGTTACAGGAAATAATAAAAAAAGATCATGTAACAAGCAAAACTTTTTTATTAGGCAGCGATAAATTAGGCCGCGACTTATTAAGCCGCTTATTGATAGGCACACGAATTAGTTTAAGTGTTGGCTTGGTATCAGTTATCATTTCTATATTTATTGGCATTCTACTTGGCGCTATGGCAGGGTATTACAGAGGCAAAACCGATTCTTTGATCATGTGGCTGATTAATGTTGTATGGAGTATTCCAACATTACTATTGGTTATTGCCATTACTTTGGTTTTAGGAAAAGGAATTTTACAGGTATTTATTGCCGTTGGTTTAACTATGTGGGTAGATGTTGCCCGTATTGTACGCGGGCAAATCTTAAGCATCCGCGAAAGGGAATTTGTAGAAGCAGGAAGAGCTTTGGGGTTTAGAAATATGCGAATTATTTTACGTCATATTTTACCTAACGTTATGGGGCCCGTAGTTGTAATGGCGGCCAGTAACTTTGCCAGTGCTATTTTAACAGAGGCAGGCTTAAGCTTTTTAGGTATTGGTGCACAACCACCGGTGCCATCATGGGGCGAGATGGTAAGCGCACATCACGGTTACATATTAATGGATAAAGCCTACTTAGCTTTTATTCCGGGTATTGCTATTATGATATTGGTACTGGCCTTTATGCTGGTAGGTAACGGTTTGCGCGATGCCTTAGATACACGATCGCTTGACGAAAAACCAATTGCCGGCAATTAATTCTTAATGATTTCTTTAACTGCCTTTACCCAAACTTCGTTACTGTTTAAGCTGTTTACAAGTGTTACTTTTTGGCCGCCGTGTTCTTTAAAAATCTCCAGATATTCTGTTCCTATTTCGTAAATCGTTTCTAAACAATCAGCAACAAAAGCAGGAGAAAATACAAGAATGTTTTTATTTCCTTTTTTTGCCAACTCTTCAATTACTTTATCGCTAAATGGCTTTAACCATTTTTCATCTAACCTGCTTTGAAAACTGGTTGTATATTTTCCTTCAGGAATATTTAATGCTTTAACCAATTGCCTAGTTGTTTCAAAACTATTAGCCCGGTAACAATACTGGTTATTTTTTGTAATGGAATTACAACAAGCACCCATCTGGCAAGTGCTGCCACCATAATGCGCAGATGCTTTCAGTATTTGTCTTTCGGGTAAACCATGGTATGAGAATACAACATGATCGTACTCATTTAAATTGTGCTTTCTGCCTTCTACCAAAAGTGCATCAATAAATTGTTGCTGGTCGTAAAATTTACTTACAATATTCAAACTCGGAATAACTTCCCAACCTTTAATTTGTTTTAACACCTCTTCAACAGTGCTACCTGTGCTTGAACTGGCATATTGTGGATACAAAGGAAAAACATGGATTTTAGATGGACGCTGTTGCCTTATTTTTTCTAAAGTATCTTTAATAGAAGGTGTTTGATAGCGCATAGCTAGTTCAACAATATATTTATCACCAACTTCCTGCTGTACTTTTTCTTTTAATGCTATACTATTGGTTAAAAGTGGCGAGCCTTCTTTTGTCCATATATTTTGATATAATTTTGAAGATTTAAAACTACGAAAAGGAACAATGATCATATTCACTAAAATAAATCGGCCAACGGGGTTAATATCAATTACACGTCTGTCATTCAAAAACTGTGTAAGGTATTTACCAACTTTGCCGGGCGTTGGTGAATCCGGAGTTCCAAGATTTATTAAAAGTATTGCTTCTTTCATGAATTAGAATTCAATATCCCATCAGAATTATTTTCCTGTTTTACTTCACCGGAATTTTCAACCTGTTCGGGGTCGGTTTTTTTAGAGAATTTTTTTTGGAATAAAATTATAATAATTACGCCACCTGAAATGGCTGCATCAGCAAAATTAAATATCGGTCTGAAGAATTGAAAATCTTCACCGCCCCAAATGGGAAACCAATCAGGAAAATGTCCGTTAACAATAGGAAAATAAAACATATCTACCACGCAACCGTACATGCTTGGTGCGTAACCGTTGCCCGAAAGGCTGGCTACACCATCGTAAGGCAAGTACTCGTTAAATTGAGCATTGAACATGGTGCCTTTATCAAATATTAATCCATAAAAAGCGCTATCTAAAATATTACCTATAGCGCCGGCTAATATTAATGAGACTGAAAATATAAAACCCCAATGTTCTTTATTTTTTGTAATATGACGAATATAGAATACACCTGCAACACAAGCTAAAATTCTGAATACACTTAAAGCCAGTTTTCCAAAATCACCACCAAATTCAAAGCCAAACGCCATTCCCGGATTTTCGGTAAAATGAATCACACACCAATCTGCTAATTTACCAACTTCGCCCAAAGGATAATTTAACTTGATATAAATTTTAATGAACTGATCGATGAACAGCACAGAAAAAATTGTTATTAGCGGTATTTTAAAGCGTTTAAGCATTAATTTTTAAAGATGTAAAGATACTCTTTTTGTGTCACGGAAAATGTGAATTTAACTAAAATAAAAAAGGCTGCTTTTGTAAAAGCAGCCTTTTAATACTATGTATTTCTATTATTGGCTTAATTTAGCGTCAATGCCCAAAGTAGCATGCGGTACAGAGCGCAAGCGCTCTTTAGGTATTAATTTACCGGTTACGCGGCAAATACCGTAAGTTTTATTTTCAATACGCACTAAGGCATTTTTTAAGTTAACAATGTATTTTTCCTGGCGTGATGCTAATTGCGCAGTTTCTTCTTTACTCATCACATCACTTCCATCTTCCAACAATTTAAATGTTGGTGATGTGTCGTCAGTACCATGATTATCTTCGTTGCTTAATGTTTGTTTTAAAAGATCGTAATCGGTTTGCGCTTCTTTTAATTTTGATAAGATCAACTCTTTAAATTCCGTTAATTCTTTATCGGAATAACGCGTACGATTATCTTTTGTATTTACAAAAGGCTTAGGAACATCTTCCTTAGCTTTTTTGATCAATGGTTTATTGATATCAATTTGCAAGGGACGGTTACGAATGTATGCTTCCATACTGTTACCGCTCGAACGGCCGTCGTTTTTCTTTCTGCGGCCACGGCCACGTTTTTCAGGAACCTCATCATCGTCCTCATCAATGTCAGCGCCACCGCCGCCTTCCAGATCAACCATTCCGGCCTCATCTAGTCCGCCTTCTAAAACTGCGGCATCATCATCATCGGGCTTTTCATAATCATCTTTTACATCAACATCCGAATCATCTTCTTCCTCTTCAGGAATATCGTCCTCATCATCGTCATCCCCTTTTTTTCCTTTTTTCTTTCCTTTTATTTTATCGGCTTTTTTATCTTTTCCTTTTTTTGCAATTGCTTCAATGGGTTTACCGGCAGGTTTTTTTTCTTTCAGCACTTCTTTCGACACAGGTTTTGTTTTTAGTACGGGTTTATTTTCTTTCTTTTTCTCAACGGTTTTTGCTTTAGTAACCGGTTTTGCTACTTTTTTTGGAGCAACTTTTACTACTTTTTTTGCTACAGGCTTAGCAGCCTTTTTAGTATCTTTTTTAGCAGGCTTTGTCGCTTTTTTTGGAGCTGGTTTACTTGCTTTTTTTACAGGTTTAGCAGAAGGTTTGGCCTTTTTATCCTTTTTATTGTCTTTCTTTTTAGCCATAATCATTAATTTTAATTTAACTTTTCGATAGAGATTAGTGTTGTGATCAATTCGTCTACTTCAATTTTACTGGCATTGGCAGTGGACAGGTTTTGCACCAATTGCAAGTCGTTGGTTAAAGTTTCAGAACAAATATAACTTAAATTGTTTTTAATAGCATTATCTAGATCCGAATTTTGCTGAATTTTGACCAAAATCTTATCAGTTACCTCAAAACCCGCATCCTTCCTCATATTTTGAATACGATTTACCACTTCGCGTGCTAATCCTTCGTTTTTAAGTTCTTCGGACAAGTTAATGTCTAAAGCTACTGTTAACGGACCATTATTAGCCACTTTCCAGCCCGGAATATCGACCGGAATGATCTCAACATCCTCAGGTTCTAAAACAATATTTGCGGCATTTAGTTCAATAGTAAATGAGCCTGTTTTTTCGATACCGGAAATAATTTTTGCACCGTTCTCATTGGCAAATGCCTGAACCGCTTTCATATTTTGACCGCATTTTTTGCCTAAGGTTTTAAAATTTAACTTGAGGTTTTTTACGATCTGCGTTTGCTCTTCATTCACAAAATCAATTTCTTTAACATTTACCTCGCTTAAAATAAGGTCTTTCACAGCTTCTATTTTATCCTGGAAAGCTTTATCTAAAATTGGAATTTGGATACGCTGCAATGGCTGGCGAACTTTTAAATTTTCCTTTTTGCGAATAGATAATACCATCGAAGAAATTTCCTGCGCTAATTCCATTCGCTCTTCCAATGCTTTATCCTGATTACTCTTTTCTACTTTAGTTAACGAAGTTAAATGAACCGATTCCCATTTTAATGGTGTGTTATTCTTTATTGCCGCTTCGCGAATTGGTTCTGTTAAATTCTGGTACATCCATTCACTAAAAAATGGCGCAATTGGGCTCATTAACTGCGATACAACCATTAGGCATTCGTGCAAGGTTTCGTAGGCAGCTTTTTTATCGTTGCTCATCTCGCCTCTCCAAAAACGGCGACGCGATAAACGTACATACCAGTTACTTAAATGCTCATCAACAAATTTTTCAATAGCACGTGCCGCGCGATGTGGCTCAAACTCTTCGTAATACGCGGTTACATTCTCGATCAATGTTTGTAATTCAGAAATGATCCAACGGTCTAATTCAATTCTGTCTTTAACGGGAATAATATTTTGTTCATCCAGCACAAATTTATCTACGTTAGCATACAATGAATAAAAACCATAAGTATTGTAAAGTGTGCCAAATAATTTACGCTGTACTTCGCCAATACCTTCGGTATCAAATTTTAAATTATCCCACGGTGCAGCGTTGGCTATCATATACCAGCGCGTTGCATCGGCACCAAATTTTTCGATGGTTTCAAACGGATCAACAGCATTGCCTAAACGCTTGCTCATTTTATTACCGTTCTTGTCAAGCACCAAACCGTTAGATACAACATTTTTGTATGCTACCGAGTCAAAATTCATAACAGCAATTGCATGCAATGTAAAGAACCAGCCACGGGTTTGGTCAACACCTTCGGCAATAAAATCGGCCGGGTAATATTTTTTTTGATCAATTAATTCTTTATTCTCGAAAGGATAATGCACCTGCGCATAAGGCATGGCGCCGCTATCAAACCAAACATCAATCAAATCAGGTTCGCGAAATAATTTTTTTCCGTTCTTTTCTAAAACAATATTATCTGCGTACGGTTTGTGAAGATCGAAAGTGTCATAATTTTCTTTAGTAAAATTTCCAGGAACAAATTTATCTAGCGGATTTGTTGTCATAAATCCTTTTGCAACTGAATTGGCAATTTCTTTTTTTAGCTCTTCAGCGCTGCCAATTACAATTTGTTCAGTTTTATCTTCACTTGTCCAGATAGGAATTGGAATACCCCAAAAACGCGAGCGGGATAAATTCCAGTCCTGTAAATTATTTAACCATTCTCCAAAACGCCCTGAACCGGTATGCTCAGGCTTCCAGTTAATAGTTTTGTTCAATTCTATCATACGCTCTTTTACGGCCGTAGACTTAATAAACCAGCTATCCAATGGATAATACAACACTGGCTTATCGGTACGCCAGCAATGGGGGTAACTGTGTTCGTAGGTTTCTTTTTTAAAGAGTTTTCCTTCTTCCTGTAATTTTAAAACAATACGTTCATCAACACTTAAATAAACTTTAAGGTCTTTTATTTTGTGATTAGCTTCTAATATTTTTTTCTGTTTTTCGAATTCCGCTTTCTTTTCTTCATCTGTTAAGTAAGCTTCTTTCACATACTCTTCGCCGTAAAGAAAAACTCCATCCTGCACTTCGGGTAAAAATTTACCGCGTTTATCAACTAAAGTTAAAGAAGCAACATTGTTTTGCTTAGCCACTTTAAAGTCATCTGCACCAAAGCTTGGCGCAATATGAACGATACCTGTACCATCAGTAGTCGTAACAAAATCGCCAACCAAAACCTTAAACGCATCGCCCTCCGGTTGCACAAAAGGTAAGAGCTGTTCGTATTGAATACACGCCAGCTCAGAGCCTTTGGCATGGCCTACAATTTTAAACGGAATGTTTTTATCTCCCGGTTTATAATCTTCAAATTTAAGATCGGTATGTTTTTCTGAAAAATATTTATTTAAAAGATCTTTTGCAAGTATAACGGTTTGCGGTTTGCCGGTAAACGGGTTAAAGCTTTTTACAAAAAGATACTCAATATCTTTTCCAACTGCTAAAGCCGTGTTAGATGGCAATGTCCAAGGTGTGGTCGTCCACGCTAAAAAGTACAAGTCATCAGTATCCAGTTTTACAATTGGCAGTTTGCTGATTGCTGACTGCTTACTGCTTACTTTGAACTGAACAGTAGCTGTTCTATCCTTCACATCCCTGTAACAACCCGGTTGGTTTAATTCGTGTGAACTTAAACCCGTGCCCGCCGCAGGTGAGTATGGCTGTATGGTGTAGCCTTTGTATAACAGATCTTTTTTAGATAGATTTTGTAACAACCACCAAACACTTTCAATGTATTTATTATCGTAAGTGATATAAGGATCGCTCATATCTACCCAATAGCCCATCTTTGCAGTCACATCCTCCCACTTATCAGTGTACTTCATTACTTCTGTACGGCAGGCTTTGTTGTAATCTTCAACCGAAATGTATTTAGGGCTTTTTTCGTTACCAATATCTTCTTTGGTAATGCCTAAATGTTTTTCAACACCTAATTCTATTGGTAAACCGTGCGTATCCCAACCGGCTTTACGTTTAACCTGGTAACCTTGTAATGTTTTAAAACGGCAAAAAATATCTTTAATAGCTCGTGCCATAACGTGGTGTATGCCCGGCATACCGTTAGCACTTGGCGGGCCTTCGTAAAAAACCCAGGGCTTATTTTCATCGCGTGTTGAAACCGACTTTTGGAAGACCTTTTCTTTTTCCCAAAACTTTAATATGTCTTTAGAAATTTGAGAAAGGTCTAACTTTTTGTATTCCGGATATTTCTTCATAGTTACTGATATTTCCTTTTAAAAAAGGAGAGCGAATTTAACAAAAAAACTCTGATTTGGCTCAAACCTTAACGTTAAAAAAACATCAAAACAGTGTAAATACAATTAACCCGGGCACGAGATGCTTACAGCCGGTAGTGTGAGCTTTAAATGTAAATGATGTTGTATATTTAAGAAAAGTTACATGCCACTGCCGAAGTGGCTCATGCTCTCACGCTTCATTGGTGGAATTGTAATAACAGGCAGGTTGCTGATCTCAACTATCTTTTCACCGGCAGTACCACTAAACATATCACCAATACTTAAGTCTTTTTGGTTCATTTGTACAATAAGATCGCCTTCATTTTTATTGGCGTACTCAACAATAGCCTCGGCTACTTTAGTGCTTGGCACTGATTTATTGGTACAATTAATACCTTTTTCTTTAATGAATTTTTTTACCTGCTGTAAATAGGGTAATAATTTATTCTCGTATTTATCATCATTTGGGTGGAATACCGAAACAATACGAATATCTGCGCCATAAAAATGTGCTAACTGAACGGCAATTGAAACCTTTTCGCGGCTTTCAGGACTAAGATCAAATGGCATGATAATATTTTTACACCCATCTCTGTTCTCAGCTGCGCGTATTGTAATTACAGGGCAAGGAGCGTTCTTAATAAATTTACTTACGTTGCTTCCACCCATAAAACTGCGAAATCTTACGTGAGAATCAAGACCAATAACAATAAGATTACATTTTAGCTCCTCGGCTTTTTTATCGGTAAGCTCGTAAACATCGCCCTTTAAATTTAATGTTTCTACCGCTAAACCAGACTCTGCTTTGGTTTTTGCCGCTAATTCTTCTAATTCTTTTTTATTTTCATCTGCACTTTTTGAAGAAACATGCATTAAAATGATCTTAGAGTTTGTAAACTTTGCAAGATTATAAGATTGCTTAACCGCAACAAGCGATTGTTTGGAAAAATCTACAGGAATTAAAATGGATTTGTTTGAGTGGATTAACATCGGCGTAAATTTTTAACTAAATTATGAAAATAATTCGATTAATCAGACCAAATGCGTTACCAATTTGGCCATATTACTCACCAACAAATGTTAACAGCAATTGTTTAGCTATTTGTTTATTTGTAACGGTTCTATTTTAAGAAATTAACTGCCTGAAATTTAATCAATTACAGCCATAACTTTTAGTTCAATAGCTATTGGTGTAGGTAATTTATTGATCTCGATAGTTGTACGGCAAGGTGGATTCTCTTTAAAATACTCAGCCCATATCTTATTATACTTTGGAAAATCGTCTTTCATGTTGGTTAAAAAAACAGTTACATCTACTATTTTATCCCAACTGCTACCCGAATCTTCTAAAATGTATTTTATATTCCTGAAAACGCTGTGGCATTGCGCCTCAATATCATAACTCACAATTAAGCCATTCTCATCTAATTCAACTCCCGGAATTTTTTTTGTACCCCTTTCGCGTGGTCCAACGCCACTTAAAAACAATAAATTACCTACTTTACGGGCATGAGGGTATAAACCAACAGGTTCAGGCGCTTTAGACGATTCTACTTTTTCGGAATTTGACATATAAACGATTCTTATTGAGCAAATTTAACGATATTCTCTTTATAAACAGACTTCTTTAAGGGAGATTTTAATTGTAACTTTGTATCCCGGTTTTCCAGTAAAACAAAAAGCAGATCCGGCTGTTCATATTAAAAATAATTTTTGCATATGAAAGTAGAACAATTATATACCAATTGCCTTGCACAGGGTGCTTATTATATTTCACATAATGGCGAAGCAGCTATTATTGATCCGTTGCGTGAAACGCAACCTTATTTAGATCTTTTAAAGCAAAATAAAGATAATTTAAAATATATTTTTGAAACACATTTTCATGCTGATTTTGTTAGCGGACATGTTGATCTTGCAAAAGCAACCGGGGCTGAAATTGTGTTTGGTCCAAACGCGCAAACCGATTACAAAAGTTATATTGCTAAAGATGAAGAAGAGTTTAAAATTGGCGGTTTAACTTTAAAAGTATTACACACCCCCGGCCATACTTTAGAATCTACAACTTTTTTATTGCTGGATGAGAGTAAAAAAGCAAAAGCAATTTTTACCGGTGATACTTTATTTATTGGTGACGTTGGCAGGCCCGATCTTGCTATAAAATCCGAATTAACACAGGAAGATCTGGCAGGTATGCTATACGATAGCTTGCGTAATAAAATAATGTCGTTACCGGACGATGTTATTGTATATCCTGCTCACGGTGCAGGTTCTGCCTGTGGAAAAAACATGAGCAAAGAAACTTTTGATACTTTAGGCAATCAGAAAAAAGTAAATTACGCACTGCAAAATATTTCCAAACAAGAATTTATAAAAGAACTAACCACCGGTATTTTACCCGCACCACAGTACTTTGCAAAGAATGCCTCTTTAAATAAAAAAGGATATAAAAATTATTCGGATGTTTTGGAGAACGGCTCTACAGGCTTAACTGTAGAAGAGTTTGAAGAATTCATTCAAAATCAGCGTCCTATTATTTTAGATGTAAGAAAAGCAGATGACTACGCGCAGGCAAATATTCCCGGCTCGTTATTTATTGGTTTAGACGGACAATTTGCGCCCTGGGTAGGCACATTGATCAACGATCTCAATCATTCTATTTTATTGATAACACCAAAAGGCAGAGAAGAAGAAACCGTGATGCGTTTATCGCGTGTTGGTTACGATAACTGTCTTGGCTATCTTGAGGGCGGAATGGATGCCTGGATAAACGCGGGAAAGCCAACAGAAGCTGTTGCAACCATTAATGCCGATAAATTTTATACAGATAATTATAAAAAAGGTGTAGCAACATTAGATGTTAGAAAACCAGGCGAAATTGATTCTGCTCATTTAAAGAACTCAGATGCAAAACCGCTTGATTTTATTTTTGAGTGGATAGATTCTAAAAATAAAACGCAGCCCTACATGGTGCATTGTGCCGGTGGTTACCGCAGCATGATAGCCATCTCAATTTTAAAAGCAAATGGTTATACGAATCTAACCAATGTTAATGGAGGCTTTGGCGCTATCAGCAAATTAAGTGATGTAAATGCTGATGTTGTTACGCAAGCCTGCGCTTCTACGAAATAAAAAATCCTTACAGAGATAAGCCACTAATTTCACAAATAAGCACTAAGCAAAGTTTAATTGATACTATTATTAGTGCAATTCATTTTTCTCAAGAATTATTCTTGAGAAAAATAAAATTGTCACCAATCAAAACAATTATACTTTGCTTCTTTTGTGAAATTGGTGCAATTAGTGGCTAAATAAATATTGGTAATAAATAATTTCTTACATTTAACCATGTTTGAAACCATTGAAAGCTTAGATAGACGTTTATTATTAAAAATAAATTCCATGCACGATCCGTTACTGGATGAAGTGATGTGGTTTTTTAGTTATACCTGGCCAACTATTATTATTTGCCTTGCCGTTGCTTATGCTTTTTACAGAAAATATTATCTGCGCAAAGGAATAGAATTTTTAGTGGCCTGTGCTATTTGTTTTGCCTGTACCGACCTTAGCTCTAACAGCGTAAAACATTTAGTAGAACGCTATCGCCCAACACATAATTTAGAGATCAAAGATCAGATTCATGTTGTGCATGATTACCGTGGCGGCCAATTTACTTTTTTCTCTGGCCACTCATCCAATACCTTTGGTTTAATAACATTAATTTTTTTATGTGTGCATTGGATTCCATTAAGATATAAGGCATTTATTTTTATTTACCCGCTAATAGTTGTATACAGTAGAATGTATTTGGGTGTGCACTACCCTATTGATATTGGCACAGGAATGATAGTGGGCATTTTCTTCGGAATACTGGTTTATAAGATCATGAACAAACATTTTTTAAAGCTAGATGAGCAGAAAATATAGCATACTGCTTTGTGTTTTACTCTCTTGTTTTTTAAAAGCACAACTTCCCGATACGGATGTATGGTTTTTTAAACTCGAAAAAACAAAAACAGATTTAAAACTAAGCAATCCAAAAAATATTACTAAACGAACAGGTTATGATAACCAGCCTTCTTTCAGTAACGATTCAAAAAAGATATATTACGTAAGTATTCACGAAGATAAGCAGTCTGACATTTACATTTATGATATTGGCAGTGAAAAAACTGTTCAATTAACTAAAACAAAAGAAAGCGAATACTCCCCTGTACCTACATCGGATGGTAAATATTTAAACTCTGTTGTTGTTGGAATTGATAGTGCGCAACGCATTCATTTTATAAATTCTTTAACAGGAATTTCTGATAACCAATTTGAAACCGATTCTGTGGGCTATTACACTTTTTTAAATACAGATACTGTTTTATATTATAAATTAACCAATCCACACTCTTTACGTTTTTATGCAAAAAGCACCAACGAAGATAAATGGCTTGGCAATAACCCAATACGCGCTTTTAAAACTATAAACCGTCATACATTTGTTTATGGTGTAAAAGATTCGGTAAAAGTTACATTTTATAAATATGATTTTGTTTTTCAGAAAGCAGAAAAAATTACTGAATATCCTACAACCAGCGAAGACGCGATTTGGCACGAACAGTATGGTTTATTAAAATCTGAAGAAAATAAGATCCTGCGTTTTGATGAAGCAAAAAAAGAATGGCTACAATTATTTGATCTTTCTTCTTTTGGAATTAAAAAAATAACGCGCTTTAATTTCGATCACAAAAATAAATATTTAGTAATTGTAGATAATCTTTAATTATGGAAGAGAAGAATGTTAATGGTTATTTATTCAGTACAGATAAAAGTAAATTACAGTTAGATGTGATCTATAATTACTTAAACAAAGAAAGTTACTGGGCGCAAAACATTCCCATGGAAATTGTAAAAAAAAGTGCTGAAGGAAGTTTGTGTTTTGGCATTTATATTGAAGGCAAACAAATTGGTTATGCACGCATGGTAACAGATACTGCCACCTTTGCATACCTGGCCGATGTGTTTGTTCTTGAACCCCATCGCGGTAAAGGCCTTTCAAAAGAGTTGATGAGATTTATTATGTCTCATCCCAATTTACAGGGGCTACGCCGCATGATGCTTGCTACAAAAGACGCTCAAGGCTTATACAAACAATTTGGCTTTAATCATTTGGCTATGCCCGAACGCATTATGGAAATTAAATTCTTTGAAACATATTAAATTTTGATAGCTACCATTATATATCTTTTAGTTTTTCTTTTTTTGATATATAAAAATGGGGTTTTTGGGATCTTTAAAGATGATGTTATAAACTCCAAAACATTTTCATTACTTTTTCTTTTAAAAGCGCTTGCTGTTCCTGTTTTTTACTTGGTTTACAAAAAATTGTATGGTGGTGTTGAAAAATTTGATGCCGGAAAGTTTTATGCCGATGCAGCAACAATTAATTCATACGCTTACTCCGAACCGTTTGGTTATTTAAAATTACTGTTTGGTTTGCAGGATGAAAGTGAAGGAACAAACTTATACAGTAATTATATTACTCATACCACACAATGGGATAATGGCCGTTTAAAAGAGTATTTTTATAACGATAACCGCATAGTTATACGCGTACATTCACTGCTGCATTTTATTGCTTTTAATTCATACTTTGTTCATGCGTTGTTCTCGTGTTCTCTAAGTTTTATCGGTATCACTTTTTTATACAAATCTGTTAAAGACTTTTTTAAAAGTAAAGAGCTTTTTGTTTTGTTAGTTCTTTGTTCTTTTCCCGCCTTGTGGTTTTACACAGGTGCAGTTTTAAAAGAAGGATTGGTAATATTTATATTTGGCGGCACACTATACTTACTTAAAAAATTATTTTCAGAAAATCGAAAATGGCTAGTTTTTATACTTCTACTAGCCTCATTTTTTATTTCTTTCTTATTAAAGCCCTATATATTACTTTTTGCATTTTTTACATTCAGTATTTTCTTTTGGATCTATTATTCAAAAAAAATAAAATTAAAATGTTTGGCTTTCTTATCGGTTCTGGTAATTCTTATAACAGCAACAAATTTTCTGTCGGTTACATTTAAACACAGATCACTATTATCTGCCGCACTCAAGCAACAGCGAATGTTTGCCGATGCATCCAAAGGTGGTATCTTTTTAATGGACCGATTAAAATTTGTGAGATTAGATTTCGATTCCACACTCGTTAAAAAAGTAAATAATAACGACAGTATTTTTACCATAAAAAAAGATGCGCCTTATATTTATTGGGAGCATTGGCACCAGCAGGATACGTTATTCACCACTGCAAATACAGATACGATCACACAATACAAATTAGTTTACCAACTACCAAAAAGCGGTTCAAATATTAATTTCGATACGCATTCTGAAAATATTTTTACCATTAGTATTTACAGTTTATATTATAGTATGTTTTATCCATTATTTTTTAATTCAAAAAGTCTATTACAGCATTTAGCCTCTTTTGAAAATCTGCTAATTACTATTTCAATCGTTATTTTCTTTATTGGACTATTTCAAAATAAAAAAGATAATTTTCCGGCCATAACGTTTATGGTATTTGCACTTTTATTATGTCTGCTTATTGGTTTAACAACGCCAAACAGTGGCGCCATTTTCAGGTACCGAAGCCCTGCTGTTATTTTCATACTACTGGCTGCTCTTTATTATATACCGGTTATAAAAAACACCAAAGGGTCTGGCTCAAATTAAAATATACTTTGTATATTTAGTAGCGTTTCAAACGCATAAAAACAGATATGAGCTTATTCAGAAAAAAATCAATTGATACAATATTAAAAAATGCAGAAGCCGAAAGTCACCATGGCAGTTTAGCCAAACATCTTGGTGTTCGAGACCTTACCGCTTTTGGTATTGCAGCTATTATTGGTGCCGGGATTTTTTCTACTATTGGTAAAGCCAGTGCTGATGGAGGACCCGGTGTTATCTTACTTTTTATTTTTACCGCCGTTGCCTGTAGTTTTGCTGCGTTTGCTTATGCCGAATTTGCGTCTCTAATTCCTGTAAGCGGCAGCGCTTATACGTACAGCTATGTGGCCTTTGGCGAATTGTTTGCCTGGATTATTGGCTGGGCACTTATTATGGAATATGCCATCGGCAATGTAACCGTTGCTATTTCATGGAGCGACTATTTTACGTCTTTAATTCAAAACTCCAGTAGTTATCGTGTCAACGAATGGTTGTGCCTGGATTATTTTACAGCCAAACAAAATTATGGAACCGTAATGGGCATGCTTGCTGCCGGCGTTCCTTTAGATGAAATAAAAGCTAACGGACAAACAGCAGGCTTAGTAGAAGGCTTTATAGCCTATGGCAGTGCGCCAAAGATCGGCGACTTTCGCATTATTTTTGATGGCCCTGCATTATTAATAAATGTGATTATAACTATGCTTGTTTATCGCGGCATTAAAGAAAGCCGTAACGCCAGTAACACTATGGTGGTTATTAAAATTATTGTGGTGCTATTGGTAATTTTTGTTGGTGCATTTTTTGTGAACACAAGCAACTGGAATCCGTTCTTACCAAATGGTATTGGCGGTTTGCTTTCGGGTATTAGTGCCGTATTCTTTGCCTACATTGGTTTTGATGCCATTTCAACAACTGCCGAAGAGTGCCGCAATCCACAACGCGATCTTCCGAGAGGGATTTTATATTCGATAATCATCTGTACCATTTTATATGTTGCCATTGCCTTAGTAATTACAGGTATGGTAAGCTACAATGAATTAAATGTGGGCGATCCTTTAGCTTATGTTTTTGAAAAAGTACAAAGCTTAAGTTGGCTAAGTGGCGTAATTGCTGTTAGTGCTGTTGTTGCTATGGCTAGTGTAATGTTAGTGTTTCAGTTAGGGCAACCACGCATATGGATGAGTATGAGCCGTGATGGCTTATTACCACCAGCCTTTGCAAAGATCCATCCAAAATTTAAAACACCTTCTTTCTCAACCATCTTTACCGGCTTTTTAGTAGCAGTACCCATATTTTTGGTAGACATAAATATGGTTACGGATATTTGTTCTGCAGGAACTTTATTTGCATTTTGTTTAGTTTGCGCGGGAGTTCTTAAATTACGCATGGACCCAAGCGCTCCGCCTTCAAAATTTAAAACGCCTTATGTAAATTCTAAATTTATTATTCCCGCATTATTTATTCTAACCATTGTTTTATTATGTGTTTATAATATGTCTTGGATAGACTATTACTTTTTAAAATTCGAATCATTTAATGCCTTCCTTACAAAAATTCCAATTTATTTTTTCTTTATTGGTTTTGCTATCATTGCAGTATTGGCATTTAAATACAATTTTTCACTTATACCAACTCTTGGCCTGTTAAGCTGTTTTTATATGCTATCGCAATTAGGATACAAGAACTGGTTGTATTTTACCATTTGGTTAATAATAGGTTTAATTATTTATTTTGTTTATGGACGAAGCCATAGCAAATTAGCAAAGCAAAAAAATTAATATGTTAGTTTTAGTTACAGGGGCCACATCGGGCATAGGCAAAAGTACAGCAGAGATCTTTGCAAAGAATGGTCACAATCTTATTATTACAGGGCGAAGAGACGAACGTTTAAAAGAACTTAAAACAAAATTAGAGAACGAAAATAAAATTAAAGTAACAGCACTTTGTTTTGATATTCGCAATTTAAAGGAAGTAGAGAATGCCATCTCACAACTTTCTTCAGAAAATAAAAAAATTGATGTACTTGTAAATAATGCAGGTTTGGCGGCGGGTTTAGGCCCCATTCAAAGTGGTGAGATCGATCACTGGGAACGCATGATAGACACCAACATTAAAGGTTTACTTTATATTTCCCGTACTGTATCTAATTTAATGATCGAAAATAAAAAGGGACATATCATTAACATTGGTTCTGTTGCCGGCAAAGAAGTGTACGCTAATGGAAATGTGTATTGCGCTACCAAACATGCGGTGGATGCTTTAAATAAAGGCATACGTATTGATCTTTTACAACATGGCATTAAAGTAACCGCTGTTAATCCGGGTATGGTAGAAACAGAATTTAGCATTGTGCGTTTTGATGGCGACAAAGACAAAGCAAAAAAAGTATATGCCGGTTTACAACCTTTAACTCCTGAAGATATTGCAGAGACGATATTTTGGGTTGCCAATCGTCCTGCTCATGTTAATATTAATGATATTTTAATAATGCCAAGCGCGCAGGCAACTGCCACCAACGTAAACAGGCAATAACCCTGATGCTGAAAAGAACAAATAATACAGTTTTTTTTTCTTTGGCACTTCTTTCTCTTTTAGTGTTGGTAAAACCATGCTCAGCGCAAAAAAATTATAATGGCGCAGGTATACGCTTTGGTATAGGTCCGGTGTTGGGCTTATACGTTACCAATCCCAATCACACTAAAAGTCCTTCACAAAAAATGAGTGCTTTGGTGAGTTTTAGAAAAGAAGTAAGGTGTGATAAATTATACAAAACTTTTTTTTTATTTGGATTAGATTACTTTTTTCATGGTGTAAATTTTCGCTCCTATTATTTTAAGCCTGATAGTGTGCATTTGTATGATAAAACATTTCCATACAACTACTCGTTGATAGTTAATGAAATTGGAGTCCCTATACAATTTAAATATTCTTTTAAGCGAGAAAATAACAGCGTTTTTAGTCCGTATATAGCAGCGGGGTATCATCTTCGTTATTTGTTGCCAGCGAATTTAACCGTGAGTCAAAATGGCAATAATGTAAAAGAGGATGTAGTGGACTTAAGATTCAGAAACGCATTGTTTGATAAACATATAAGTTCATTTATAAGCGCATCGTTTGGGTTACAAAAAAACAGCGTTGGTGGGTCGAGAAGCAATTTTTTTGCCGAGTTTAATTTTCGCTATGGCTTTTCGCAATATTATTTTGAAGAGCAATATGCGGCTAGCTCACTTCATATTAATAGTTATCATTTGGTTTTGCAATTAGGCGTAAAATTTTAGATCTTCTTAAATAAATTGTCTTGTCGAGCAACTCAGATAGCTACTGGAGGAGACAAAAAACAAATACTTATTTTTAATGTTACCATAAAATGAAAAAAATCTCCGTTGTTTTAATGAGTTTTCTGTATGCTGTCGCTGGACTTTACCATTTCATCAATCCATCCTTTTATGTAAAAATAATGCCACGTTACATTCCTTATCATTTATTTTTTGTTTATGCAACAGGTATTATAGAAATTATGTTAGGTATCTTAATCTTAATAAAAAAATACCAAAAAAAAGCAGCTTGGTTAATTGTATTCATGCTAATTGCTTTTTTACCCGTACACATTCAAATGCTGCAAGATGCCTGGATCTCGCTAAACATTAAATTTATTTTAGCTGCTTTGCGTTTGCCCTTGCAGTTTGCGCTCATCTGGTGGACATTTAAGATCTTTAATTTAAAGATCAAATAAGCCGACAAAATCTTTGCTTTTCGTCTTTCATTTTTTACCTTTAATAAAAATAATCTCCATGATGAATCGTCGTAATTTTTTAATGGCTACCGCAGGATCATTAACTGCTATGGATCTTTTTTCATCTATCAATCTGCCCTTTGCCAGAAAACTGGATAAGCATTTAAATAAATTAGAGAATTTAAGCCTGGATGCCACTGCCGAGAATGAAGATTTTTGGGGATGGATCCGTGAGAGTTACACGACTTCACCTAACGTTTTGAATTTTAATAACGGGGGTGTTAGTCCACAACCAAAAGTGGTGCAGGATGCACATATTCGTTTTTATCAATACAGTAACGAAGCGCCAAGCTATTATATGTGGCGAATTTTAGACCAGGGACGTGAAGGCTTGCGTAATAAACTGGCAGAGCTTTGTGGCGTATCAAGTGAAGAAATTGCGATTAACAGGAATGCAACCGAAGGATTGAACTCTGTTATTTTTGGATTAAATTTAAAAGAAGGCGATGAAGTGGCATTAAGCACCTTTGATTATCCCAACATGATGAATGCCTGGAAGCAAAGAGAAAAACGTGATAAAATTAAATTGAACTGGATAAATATTCCTCAACCTACAGAAGACGTTGCTACAATTGTAAAATTATATGAAAAGGCAATTACACCAAAAACAAAAATTGTTCACATTACACACATGATCAACTGGACAGGTAATTTTGTTCCTGTTAAAGCCATTGCAGATATGGCACATGCAAAAGGTTGCGAAGTAATTGTAGATGCGGCGCATTCGTTTGGCCAAATAGATTTTAAAATTGAAGATACGGGCGCAGATTATTTGGCTACATCGTTACACAAATGGTTATGCGCACCGTTTGGTAGTGGTTTGATGTATATCAAAAAAAATAAAATTAAAAATGTATGGGCATTACTTTCTTCGGTAGAACCAGATGGTGGCGATATTAAAAAATTTGAGAGTTTAGGTACACGTTCATTTGCTTCTGAAATGGCTATTGGTACCGCAGTAGATTTTCACAATATTATTGGTGCCAAACGAAAAGAAGCGCGTTTGCGTTATTTAAAAAATTATTGGGCTGAGAAATGCCATAAATTACCAAAAGCGAATTTTTATACCTCGTTAAAACCAGAATTTTCTTGTGCTGTTGCTACTATTGGCTTTGAAGGCTGGCAGGCGCAACAAATAGAGGCTAAATTATTTGAAACAAAAAAAGTGCATACTGTTTCTATGATCTTAGAAAAAGTAAATGGTATTCGTATTGCCCCCAATGTTTATACAAATATTCAGGATTTGGATACACTTGTTAGTGGGCTGACAGATATTTCTAAAATGACGCCTCCTGTTCAACCGAAATAATTTTACATGGGAAAGAAAATTGCATTGGCTATTTTTGTAACTGTCTTGTTTTTTGCTTTCGCCGGCAAAGATCATAAGGAAGTTATTTTTACAAAACTGGCTCCTGCACCCATTGGCCCCTACAGTCAGGGTATTAAAAGTGGTGGTACACTTTATGTTGCCGGGCAAATTGGTTTAAAAGTAGATGGTACTTATGATTCAACTTCTATTGAAAATGAAACTACGCAAACTTTAAATAACATTAAGGCAATTGTTGAAGCCGCGGGTATGACCATGAATAATGTTTGCAAAACAACTATTTACACCACGGACTTAAAAAACTTCTCAAAAATAAACGAAGTATATAAAACATACTTTAAATTAAATCCACCGGCGCGCGAAACGGTTGAAGTAAAAGCTTTACCAAAAGGTGCACATGTGGAAATAAGTGTGGTGGCAAATTAAAAAGAAATAAAATAAATTAATATGACAGAATCACTTACCATTGAACTTAATTCGGGATCAAAATCGATTATCAAGATCGGATTTTTACTCCGTTCTGTTTTTGTACTTTTTTTTATTATTAGTTTGGCTTTTTTAGGTCTTCATTTTTTTAAAAGCTCTTTTTTAGCAGCATTAATTTGTTTTGCTGTTTGTTTTGTTCTGTTTCTTATCTTTTTTAGAATGTTAAATGCTGCTTTTTTTAAAGAACAATTAATTGTAACGAAAGAAAGCATAACTTATATCAATAAAAACCTGAGTAACACTAAAAAAAATGTTTTTGATCTTAATAAAATAAAATATTTTGGTTTTGCAGATCAACAGTATACTAAACACGCTATGGATAATCCGATAGTAGATTTTACAGGGCTTGCCACAGGAGAAAAGGAATTGCAATATGTTATTGACGAAGGCAACATCAGGCTTGAAACAGAGACAAAGAGCGTTAAATTTGGTAAGAATATGCCCTCGTGGGATGTAGAAGAATTGATCGAAAAAATAGAAGTTTTTACCGGCAGGAAATTTACAAAACCAAAACCCGGAAGATCGGCTGAAGATCTTTATAAAGACATAGAAACAGAATTGGATCCGGATGCAGAAGTAATACCTGAAACAGAAACTGAGATAAAAATAGAACAAGACACAGAACAAACAGAAAGTTTAAATACAAATTTTGAAAGGTATTCTTACAGCGGCGATTACGGAGAACTTATTATTGAACAGCAAAACGACCTTCCTACAGCAGATGATAAAGCATATTTAAATGGAGAGTTGGCCCCTACCGGGAAATACCAGATCGGTGATAAACAATTTGTTTTTATATCCAATGGTTTTGTTTATGCCGTACGATTATAGAATTTATTCTTTATAAAAAATAAAAGTTTAATTTCGCAATTAAATTTCTTGTAAATGACTGAATATCCTGCTTGCCCCAAATGTAAATGTGAATACACTTATTCTAACGGATCTTTAATTGTTTGTCCTGAGTGTTTTCATGAATGGAATCCTGAAGAAGTAGTTTCTGAATCACAAGAAACTTCAAAAAAGATAGTAGACAGCAACGGAAACGAATTACATGATGGCGATTCGGTTGTAGTGATTAAAGATCTACCGGTAAAAGGTTCATCTAAGCCCGTTAAAGCAGGTACAAAAGTTAAGAATATCCGTTTAACAGATGGTGATCATAATATTGATTGTAAAATAGAAGGCTTTGGTGCGATGGCTTTAAAATCTGAATTTGTTAGAAAGGCGTAACTTGATAATCATTCCTGCACATATACTCTCTTTACACGTGCAGAAACATTGGTAAGCACTTCGTAAGAAATAGAATTTAACGCCTCTGCCATTTTATGGATCTGTTCTGCATTTTCAAAAATTATCACTTCATCACCTTCTTTGCAGTCCATTCCGGTAATGTCGATCATACACATATCCATGCAAATATTGCCAACAGTTTTACAGAATTTACCATTAATATAAACACCGTGTTTGCCATTGCCTAACATACGACTAAAACCATCAGCATAACCAATAGGTATGGTTGCAATAGCTGTATCTTTATCTAATTTACCGTTACGGTTATAACCAACGGTTTGCTCTTTGTCTACTTTTTTAATTTGACTGATGCGTGTAATTAAACTACCCACATTTTCCAATTTAGATTGTTCGTCTGCTTGCACGCCAATGCCGTACATACCAATACCCAGGCGCACCATATCGTAATGCGCATCTTTAAAACGGGTTATACCGCCTGAATTGCAAATGTGTTTTAGTACACTATAATTCAATGTTAATTCAATAGCTGAGTATACTTTTTCAAAAATATGGATCTGCTCTTTGGTAAATTCATCCAACGCAGGATTATCAGTGCCCGCCAAATGAGAAAATACCGAACGCACCTTTAACTGTGGGTAATTCTTTAATTCAGAGATCAATTGTTCAAGATCTTTTTCTTCAAAACCCAAGCGGTGCATACCCGTGTCAATTTTTAAATGAATGGGATAAGGTTCTGTAACTCCCAACGCATCCAGCTTTTTTACAAAAGCACTTAGCACTTTAAAACTATATATCTCCGGCTCTAATTGGTAATTAATAATATCTTCCAGCGCATCTTCTTCAGGGCTCATCACCATAATTGGTAAAGTAACCTGTGATTGCCTTAGCTCAACACCCTCATCAGCATAAGCTACTGCTAAATAATTAACGCCAATGTGCTGCAATGTTTTGGCTATCTCTGCACCGCCACTACCATAACCCATAGCTTTTACCATGCACATTAATTTTACGTTAGAAGAGATCAACGATCTATAATAATTAACATTATTAATTAATTTATTTAAATTGATTTCAAAAACAGTATCGTGACTTTTTAATTGCAACAAACGGCTTATATTCTCAAAACCAAAGCTACGTGCGCCTTTTAAAAGAATACTTGCTTCGCTAAACTGGTAATTAATTAATTTAAACTGGTTGATAAAACTTTGTGTATCTGCAAAAAATAAAGAGTTGGCTTTAAACAAAGGTTTATGATTGGAGATCTCTTTCCCTATTCCAACCACAAGATCAATCTTATTCTGAGTAAACAATTCCGCCAATTGTTTATATAAAGAGTTTGCAGAAATACCCGACTGCTCCAAATCAGAAACAATTACCACTTTTCGTACACGCCGGTTTTGTTGCGCCAAATAATTTAACGCAATTTTAATGGAATCAAGATCGGAATTATAATAGTCGTTAATAATCAGTGCATTATTTATTCCATTCTTAATCTCAAGACGCAAGGCCACGGACTGCAATGAAAGCAAACGTTGTGCAATATCATTTTCTTTAAACCCCATTTGCATAAGCACAGCAACACAGGTTGAAATATTTAGTATGGAGGCTTTATCAGAAAAAGGAATTTTATAATGATAGTTTGCTGCAGCACCTTTTAATTCTAATGTATCATTAACAAAATTTATTCTCAGATCCGCATCATCAAATTCAGAAACAATAAGTACGTTTTTTAATGTTTGAGAAGTTAATTGATGTTTGTGCAATCCATTAATTACTTTTTTATCGCAAGTTGTAATTAATTTTAATTTTTCATTTATTTTTTGCTCCCTGGTGTCAAACCCTTCATCATGCGCTGAG
Organism: Bacteroidia bacterium; assembly: GCA_016787705.1. Taxonomy (GTDB): domain Bacteria; phylum Bacteroidota; class Bacteroidia; order B-17B0; family Aurantibacillaceae; genus Aurantibacillus. The sequence goes on from JAEUTP010000002.1 coordinate 283,014, forward strand.
CCAATAGATGTAAATACACCGATAGTTGGAGATATGATCTCTGCCAATACATCCATCTCGTTTGGTAAAGAGATACCCGCTTCAAAAATTGCAAGTGTGTGCGAATGGTTTAAATTTAAAACACTTAAAGGCACACCAATTTGTGAATTATAACTTTTTGGGCTACGGCAAATAGAAAAATTACTTTTTAAAAGTTGGTACAACCATTCTTTTACAACTGTTTTACCGTTACTGCCTGTAATGCCGATTACCGGAATGGAAAATTGTTTGCGGTGATAAGCGGCCAGTGTTTGCATTGTTTTTAAAGGATCTGCTGAAACTACAAAAGAAACACCTGCATTTTTAAATTTAGAAACATCAAAAGCATGTTCCTGAATCAAAAAAGAACTAACACCTTTTTCAATAAGATCGGGAATATAATTATGGCCATCGTTACGCTGAGTTTTTAGTGCAATAAACAGCGTATCAACCGGCGACTGTAAAGCCCTGCTATCGTTTAAAAAAATGCTTACCTTATTATTAGTAGCGCCAATAAATTTTGCATTTCCTATTTCTGCTATTTGTTGCAGGCTATACATGCTATATTTTTATTTTTTAAAATTCTTATTAAAGCAATTACGGCACAAAGGTTCGTAACTCTCAGTTTCACCTAAAAGCACAAGACTTTCTTCGTTTGTTTTACGATGGCTTACATAAGCCAAATTACCACATTGCATACAAATAGCATGTACCTTTGTAACATATTCGGCGGTAGACATTAGATTTGGTATCGGTCCAAAAGGTTTCCCGGTATAATCAAGATCAAGTCCGGCCACAATAACCCTTATACCGCGGTCTGCAAGCTGATTACACACATATGGCAATTCGTTATCAAAAAACTGAGCTTCATCAATACCAATAACATCCACATCTGTAGCCAATAGTAAAATGTTGGCGCTGGAAGGAACAGGTGTACTCATTATCTCAATGCCCTGGTGGCTTACCACTTTAAACTCGTCGTAACGTGTATCAACAGTGGGTTTAAAGATCTCAACCTTTTGTTTTGCAAATTGAGCCCGCTTCAGTCGCCTTATTAATTCTTCTGTTTTACCTGAGAACATACTTCCCACAATAACTTCAATCCATCCACGTTTGCGCTCGCTATTATTATTCTCTAAAAACATTGTTTAAAAGGCGTTAAAAACAAAACTTAAAAGTAAGCTAAGATGTTGCAAAATCAAATTATATTTAATTATAAATATTCACAAAAAAGATGTCGCTAGAGAAGGTTTTACATAAAATACAATCACAGATCAATGATCTGACACCAAATCTGGAATTATTTGTAGATGAAACCATTCAGCCAACAGTAGATACCTGTGAAAAATTGCAGCAACAACTTGTTCAGCTACAGGAAAATCTTGCTGTTTACAAATACAATAAGATCAATAAAGAGATATCGCCCAGCTTTAGTATTCATGCCAAGGTGAGTGAAAAAGAATTACCAAAAGAAAAGGTAGAGGAAATTAAGAACGGTATTAAACTTACCATTACCGAAGAAAAACCTGAAATTTTTCAACCAAAGATTGAGTCGAAGGTAGAAGTAAAAACGGAGGAGGCAAATGAATCGAAGATCGTTTTACCGATGTTGATTGGCATTAATGACAAATTTCGTTTCATTAACGAATTATTTAAACAAAATAACTCAGAATATAATATTGCTATTGAACAGTTAAATACTTTAAAAAACTGGCGCGATACAGAAATTTACCTAAACAGCCTGAGAACTCTCTACGAATGGAAAGAAAATAATGAAGTGGCCAATCATTTTTTTTCAATCGCTAAAAAACGTTTCAGTTAATGAAGTTCCGTTCCCTTATCTATTTATTTACATTTACTTATTGCGTTTCCTTTTCACAGGATACAACTTACACCCGCGAGGTTATAAAATATTTAACATCTAAAAAATGTTTTGGCCGGGGATATGTAAATAATGGTTTAGATGTGGCAGCTAAATATATTGCAGGTGAATTAAAAGCCAATAAGGCAGAGCCTTTTTTTACCACAGGTTATTTTCAATGGTTTGATTTTAATGTAAATACTTTTCCGGCAAAAGTAAATATTAAGATAAATAACAAATTATTAAAGCCGGGCACAGATTATATAATAAGTCCTGAAAGCGGCACTGTTAAGGGCAAATACACGCTCTTAAAAAAAGACTCCGTTACTTATGTTGCCAATAATATGGCATTACCTATAAGTATAAAAATCAAAAAAAAACTAACTTATAGCGTTGCCACAAATTCTGTTGCCGGTTGTACGATCGAGCTCCTGCAAACATCTGCACCCACTGATATTAAAAATATGGATGTAACTATTGAAAGTAAAGTGTTGACAAAGTTCATCAATAAAAATATTTGCGCTTTTATTCCCGGAAAAATAAATAACGATACCATGATGGTTTTTTCTTCGCATTATGATCATTTGGGCGGCATGGGTAAAGCCACCTATTTTCCTGGCGCAAACGATAATGCCAGTGGTGTAAGCATGTTGTTAAATTTGGTAAAGTATTATCAAAAAAATCCACCAAAATATAAAACCATATTCATCTTTTTTGCAGGAGAAGAAGCGGGCTTATTAGGCTCACATTATTTTGTTGAAAGTAAAGTGATGGATCTTACGAAAATAAAATTTTTAGTGAACCTTGATCTTTTAGGAACGGGCGACGATGGCATTATGGTTGTGAACGGTTATACATTTGAAAAACAATTTTCTTTATTAGAGAGTATCAATAAAGAAAAACAATTATTAAAAGAGATAAAAAGACGTGGCAAGGCCTCAAACAGCGATCATTACTGGTTTTCAGAAGCCGGTGTGCCTTGTTTTTTCATTTACACTATGGGTGGTATCAAAGCTTATCATGACGTATTTGATGTTGCAAAAACATTACCGCTTACCGATTATGTAGATGTGTTTAAGTTGATAACTGAGTTTGTGGAGAAGCTATGACACTGCCATATCGAGCAGAGTCGAGGCACAGTCCGCTTCTTGCAAACGCACTATCGCTCTCAAAGCTTCGTCGCTTTGCAGTGCTCGAAGTGACAATCATTTATTAAAATCTATTTACGATAAAAATTCATTGTATCAATTTCTTCCCACACTTTTGGATGAAGAAAAAAACGAACATCTTTTTTTTCTTTAATTGAATCGCGGATAAATGTTGATGAAATATCCATTAACGGCGCCTTTGTAATATGAACATGCGAATGCGTATCAAATTCGCTTGGCATGCAGCCCGGACGAGGATATACGTAAATATGGTGGCGCTTAAGTATCTCTTCGTAGTTTTTCCATTTATTAAACGACTGCAGATTATCCTGCCCCATAATTAAACTAAATTGATGCTCAGGATATTTTTCCTTTAACCGGGCTAATGTATTAATAGTATAAGAAGGCTGCGGAAGATCAAACTCAAAATTACTACCTTTTATATTTGGATGAAAATCAAGTGCTAAGTTCACTAAATGCAAACGATCATTTTGATTTAATAATTGATTTTTATTTTTTAAAGGGTTATGAGGGCTCACAACTAACCAAACTTGTTGAATATCGGTTGAATTGAACATATAATTAGCCAAAGCTAAATGCCCAATATGAACGGGATTGAACGAACCAAAAAACAAACCAATATGCATAGTATAAAATTACTGCTTATTTTTTAATTTTATGAAATGTTATTTTTAACCAGGAAGGAAAATTCCATTCATCTTTATTTTGAAATACTTCTCATCAATAAATCTGCTGGTAATGTAAACCTCTTTATTCTTGCCGCTGCAATAAAAAAACAAATAGAAGCCGTTTACAAAGGCAAATTTGGTAGGTTTGAATTAACAACTGTTGTTACGGTTAAACCAATTTATAAACATCAACTAAAGATGTTGCATAATAAATTAGTTATTGCCGTGAGCGAATATGTTACAAATGATAATATTGCAGAAGCAGATTTCGGAGGCCTGCTCATTAAACTTAACCTAAAATACATTGAATCTATTATTTCAGGAAACAATAAAAGAACTGTTCCTCATGAATTAGGTCATATACTTGGGTTAGATCATCCACACGCAAACGCTGCTTTTGAATCGGTTAACCTAAAAGCCTCACTACTTGAACAAGTAATGAGTAACGAAGAAAGAACAACAAATTTAATGTGCCAGGGCTGGTATGTTCAAAAGGCTGGCATCGAATTAAACAGTGCTTTAAATTTAACCGAAGGACAAGTAAAATTAATTTACGAAAATTATAACTCAAAAAAACTTAACAGGAATTACAATATAGTTAAAGGCTTTTTTAATTATAAATGGGTTGGAAAGATCTGAAAAAATTAAAGCTTAATAAGTTTATTTTTATAAACAGTAAAATCTTCTGTGATCACATTAATAAAGAAAATACCTTTTGGCAGTTCTGATAAATTAAGATGAGTGGTCTTAGTTTCGCTATCAATATGTATATTTTGTTTGAGTACGTATTTTTTACCCATTACATCGTACAATTCAATATTTACTGTTTTACCAATAAAGTTATTCGATAATTCAATATCCAGATCGGTTGATGCAGGATTAGGAACCACCTTTACTTCCAACACTTCTTCAATAATATCAACGGTTATTACTTTGCTGAATTTTTCTTTATCACCAACATCAAATTGTTTTAATCGGTAATAATTAGTGCCTTTTTTATTTGGCGCATAATCTTTTGCATTATAATCTTTTTGCGAATAACTGTTCAAAGACGCCTTAACTTTTTCAACCAAAACATAATCAATACCGTTTGCCGATCGTTCTACAGTAAAGTATTCTGTATTTTTCTCAGTTGCGGTACTCCATTTTAAATTTGTGTAATTGCCATTATATATTGCGGTATAATCTTTTAATTCAATTGGTAAAACGCAGTTATTTGTAATGGTAAAGGTAGCTACCCTGCTCACGCCACAAGCATCTGTTACATTACAGGTAAACACTGTACTGCCCGGTGCAGTTGGCATATAATTTAATGTTGACGATGTGGCACCGTTGCTCCATAAATAAGTATAACCCGGTACACCACTTGTAACAGCGGGGTTCATGTTTGTGCTTGCGTAACAAGTTGCGGCTTGTGTTGTAGCTCCGTTTCCACTTGCAGTATTACCCAAAGTTTGAAGATCATTTCCAAGCAATGTCATAGTCCATGCAGAGTTAGCGCCTATAAATAAATTAGAGCAGGCAGCACCCGCAAACCTATCATAAAAACGCATGGTAAAAGTGAGGTTACCTGAGCATGCTGCTATTGGAGATATACAGGATGTAAGATCTGTTCCGGTAGCTACGTTAGCACCATTACATGCACCTGCGGTAGCAACGTTACAAAACCAGAAAAAACCAGCACCTGCCGGACTCCTGCAGGCACCATGTAAAAAATCAATAGCGCCTTCATTTCTAACAGCGCCGTTTTGCGCAATATAATTGAAAGACCATGTAACTCCATTTATAGTACAATTTGGCGGTCTTGCTACCGTTAAATTATAAGAACAAAAGCCAACAAACGTACCACTGTTATTTAAACCAGAGCCTGTAATAGAGGCCTGAGCTAGTGTGCCAGCATTAGTTACAGCAGGATCTATTGAAAGAGGATATTTTGTAGCCGTATCATTTAACCAGGTTGAATTGGTAAGCATCTCAAGTGTATTAGAGATCATTCTGTAATAAAGTGGTATATAATTGCCACGATTGCTGCTCGCAACAAGACCCTGCAATATTGCAAAGTTCTTATTGTTTGGTGCGTTGATAAATAAATTTCCATTTACTTTACCGTCTACATCTGGTGGCGTAGAAAAATTATAAGCAGGTGCAAAGTTTGAATTCAAATCATCAGATACAATTAACCAACCTTTAACAGGAACAGTTTGTGCTGCTTTAATAATAAAAGATGTTTTAAAACTTCCTTCCATTACTCTTGCTTCAAAATCGATGTTTGGAAAAATATCGGTCACAAAAACTCCTTCTTTGCCAATACTAACATGACTCCAGTCTGCAAGCGCCAATGTAGATTTCACATTTAAAGAATCCTGGAAGATCAACTTCATATTTCTGGCAAACTCAAAACGGTTGCCATCATAATTAATTACCAACTTTTTATTCCCTGCGTCTACGTAAGTTGGCACCGGTTGTTTTAATGAAGCAAAAACATCTGATTGCGAGGTAGGATAGAGATAATAATCTATTTCGCGGTAATACCCATTACTATCTACATAATTAATTTTATTGTAGCCTGTTTGGCTGTATATTTTTGTACCCTCCACATATTCACGTGCATAATCTGTACGTTTATGAATTAGTTCTACACATTGATCGCAAGGTGCATTTAGTGGTAAAACACCATATTCAGGATTATTTTGATATGAAGCAGGGGTTTGATTGCTAAGCTGTGTAGTAATATTACTTTGAACAGGTACAGCAAATGAAGAATAATTAGGAGCAACTGCAACCATGGCATTATTTTGTGAATGCATGCTTGCGCTAAAAAAAAGATAAAATAAAATAATAAAACTCTTTTTCATCTGTGTTTTCTGTCTATAAAGTTTTTATTAACTATTTATGATGGAAGTTAACGAAATTAGATTTAAATATGAAATTCTCTCCTAAAAAATTTAGGTTTTTTACTCATTAAATCAGTAATTTTAGCCTGTGAACCCTGTTTTTAACAATTTAAATAGTTTTTTACTGAGAAAAGCAGTGGGAAAAGATAGTTCTTTTGAGCTTTATCAGCTTATTGAAAGTAATGAATTTAAAGCAGACTCCTTTGTTCTTTTACCTTATCAAAATCCGCAAACACAAAAACCTCAACCCGTTTTCTATAAGATAGGTCAAAAGACAGAAATTGAAATTGATCAGAAATTCAAAGAACAAGATCAATTTTTTTTAAAAGCACGAACATCAAAAGAAAGATACATTCAAAATTTAATTGCGTTAAAAGAACATATACAACAGGGCAATATTTACGAGATCAATTACTGCATTGAATTTTTTGCAGATGATGTGGAAATAAATCCTGTTAACGTTTTCTTAAAACTAAATGAATTAAGCAAAGCGCCTTATTCAGCTCTGGTAAAATTAAATGATGAGTATATTATAAGTGCAAGTCCCGAATTATTTTTAAAAAAAGAAGGAAATACACTTTACACAAAACCCATTAAAGGCACTGCTAAACGCGGTAAGACAAAAGAAGAAGATGAAGCCTTAAAGAATGTGTTATACAACAATTTAAAAGAACGCACCGAAAATGTAATGGCTGTAGATGTTGCAAGAAATGATCTTTCTATTATTGCAAAAAAAGGAAGTGTACATGTAAATAAATTATACAACATTGAAAGTTTTGAAACGGTACACCAAATGGTAAGCACAGTGAGTTGCGAATTAAAAGAAAATACAACATTCGAAAAAATAATTGAAGCTACCTTTCCGATGGCTAGTATGACGGGAGCGCCCAAGTTAAAGGCCATGCAGCTGATAGATGAATTTGAGGATTTTGAAAGAAACAATTATTCAGGAACAATGGGATTGACTGATGATAACGAGGATTTTACTTTGGCGGTTAACATCCGCAGTATTTTTTACAACCAAAAAACAAAACGTTTATCTATTGCCGTTGGCAGTGCAATTACTTATTTATGCGAACCTGAAAAAGAGTACGATGAATGTTTGTTGAAAGCGAGTGCTTTGTTGAAGGCTTTAGGTGCGAAGATAAATTAAGGTCAAAACCCTCAGTGTTTAGTTCTAAAAGAAATCAATTATTAATATCATCGCCCCTTAGTTCCCTAAAGCGTTTGCGGGCTTCTACAGTATAAATGCTGCCGGGGTATTTGGTCAATACATCCTGATAAGCAGCTTTGGCTTTTTCTTTATCGTTTATTTTTTTCTCATACAACTCTGCTAATTTAAATTGCGCGTCATCGCCGTACAATTCGGTTCCAAAATACTCTATAATATTTTTATACATGGCTTCCGCTTCTGCATATTTTCCTAACGAGGTATAAATTTGTGCTTTACTGTAATTAATATCATCACCCAGCGTATTTGTATTAAATAAAACATTAATACTATCCATTCGCGCAATGGCTTCAGCAAATTTATGTTGTACTACCATTAACTCCGCGCTGGCGTATAAGCGCAAAGGCATATCGTTAGTATCTACTCCAATGGCATCTGTAATTATTAAAGAAAGATTTAAGGCATCATTCGCAATTAATTTTGTAGTGGCTCCTTTCAATACATCGGCCTGTGTTTTTGCCCATGGAAAATCGCCTGCATAAAAGCTCAGCTTAGCATTCCGGAATTTTGCTTCCTGCCCTATTGCTTCGTATTTAAAATCTTTTTCTACCTGTGAGTATAATAAAGATGCTTCCCAGATCTCGCCGGTAAGCATATAGATATCACCCAACAAAATTTTAAATTCTGCTTTTGCTGTATTTTCCATACCAGGCTGTGCAATAAAATTCTGCAATAATAAAATAGCATCGCTTGTTTTATTTAAGTAAAAAGCTTTTATATTGGCAAGGTTCTTTACGATTGGTCCGCTTAGTGATGTTTGTTTGTATTTTTCAAAACCACTTGCCAGTTTTTGTTCGAGAGCAGCTAATTCTTCTTTTGTGGGTTGCGTTTTTAGTGTAACAGCTAAATACTCTACATTCATGCCATCAATAATAGCTGCATCGTAATACAAATTGTTTTGACCTTTTTCAATAATATAATCGTAACAACGTTTCGCGGCTTCCCATTGTTGATTGGAAGTACAAATTTTTGCCAATTCAAAAATACGGTTACCATCTTCTTTTAAGCGCTTATCTAAAGCTTTTGATTGAACAAAGGCCCCATCAAAATCTTTTTGTTGCTTTTGAATAAAAATTAAAAATTCAGATAAAATTATTTTATCGGGGCTTTTTTGAATGCGTTTTTGAAGTTCCTGTTTTAATAATGGATTATTTATTCCGCCTTCGGTATCATCATAACCTAATGAATTTTGAAGATTACCCTGCACCGCTTGTATCTCACTATCCCTAAACTCTAAAGCATCCAGGTATTCATTGATCATGGATTTAAGATCGTTCTTTTGTTTATAAACATCGGCGCGCTCATAAAAATAAGGATAATCGGGCGTGATCTTTCTTCCTTTATTATACACTTCAATGGCGTAATCATACAAACCATCTTCAGTAAAAGCAGTTGCTACATTTTGAATAAACGGCTGCACGGCTAATAATTCTTTTACCGCTTTATCGTATGCTTCTTTTTCTTTTTTCTCTTCGCCTTGTATCTTATAAATTCTTCCTAAATAAACATACAGATAAACATTATTTTTATTTTGCTTTAGCTGTCGTTTTGTAATTTTTTCTGCTTTGGAAAGATCTTTTGCACCTAATAAACTTTTAAAATAATAGGCGTACCATGCTTCGGGATTGGCATCATACAGATCTTCAAAATACGCATTGGCTTTTTCATATTCTTTTTGCTCATAATATTGAAGCGCCAATTTATCGGCATTATTGGTTGGTTTTTGAGCATGAAGACTTGTCTGCGCAAAAAGCACAACTATGATTAAAAAAAGAACCCTTTTATAAAAAATCATTTGCTTAATCCCTCTAACTCCCTTTCACAAATGGGGAATTATAACTATAAATATACAACCAAAGATCTGTTTTATAAAGTGCAAACAGGGATTTTGAGATTTTTTCACAAATAAAAAACACGGACATTTCTATCCGTGTTTTATATCTTCCGCCGCGAGCACACCGGCACCACTCAACATGTACCGGTGTTTTAACAGCTCCCGGCTACCCATATTTTAAGGCATTATTGTGATTGCAGAAATGCCCGGTTCAATACCTGTGCCCGGCACATGTGCAACAACAAAGGTTGAGCCTCCCGTCATAGCACTTGCTTTTTTAGTTACGGTTACGCCCGATGATGTTTGATTTGTAAGATCAACAATATCATAAAAGCTATCAATAGCCGGTATTCCGGTTAAAGGCACCATCCATGCAAGGTTTGAAGGATTAGTGATTTGGTTTAAGAAATTGGATTGACCCGCTTTGTAAGCAACTCTATCTACTTTATAAGTAGTGGCAGTTAAGTTTTGGCTGGTAGGGTTTGGCTGCAAGGTAATAGGATCAAAACCACCTAGCGAAACGTAGAATGGATTTACCATAATAACTGTATCAGGATTTACATTTAACTCTGCCTGCCCTGTAATACCTGCGGCTGTAGCCGATACATAAGCGCCGCCTAAATTAGTTGCTGTAACCATACCTGTAGAATTAATACTAACCGGCATTGGAAAATCTGCATCTTTTGCAGTTACGGACCAGTTGAATGTATAGTTTGCTGAAACATCATTACCGTTTGAATCGTAAGCTTTTGCCACGTATTGCTGTGTTTCGCTTTTAAACATTTCTAAATTTTTTGGCGTTACAACCACCTTTGCAACCGGCAATATAACTGCAGGAGCGCCAACTACTAAAACAGGAACGATAACATTGCTTGTTTGCCCGTTAATAGTTGCGGCAACAGTAATGTTTGCCTGGCCAGCAGAAATAAAGGAAACCACACCTGCAGATGTTACATTGGCAACACCCGTGTTATCAGACGAAAAAGCATAAGAAGCAGAACCACTTCCAATATAGATCGTTTCTAAAGCTATTGTTTCAGAACCTGCCTGAAAAACAATAGCAGATGGCAACACCGCGAAAACACTTGTGTTTGGAATTTGTATGGTTAAGGGCACCTCGGCAGTATAAGTTACGCCATCCAAAGTGTAACTTGCTTTTACAATGGTTATTTCTCCGGCGCTTGCAGTAAATACTGAGCCTGAGAAGCTTCCCGCGTTTGCGTTTGAAGAGGTCCACGTAACACCGCTTGATAAATTGGTAATTGTACCATCTGCTTTAATTAATTTGGCTGTGTAATTAATGGTATTGCCAACCGGTAAGGCGCGTGCGCCGTTATCAATTACCAGGCGCGCAGATGGTGCAGGTGTTGATGGTGTACTTGGAGTTGGATCTGCTGGACTGTTACTGTCTTTCTTTTTACAAGCAGAAAAAAGACTCATTACTACGAGCATAAGAAGTAATGTTTTGTTTTGGATCATTGTTTTCATTTTTATTTGTTTTAATTGGTTTGGGTTTATGAATACAAAGGTGTGTCCAAACTCAAAAAAACACGTTTACAGTGGTTGCATAAAAGTGTAACTGTGTTGCAGCGAATAAAACTGACTGAAAATCAGTTAAATAAAATTGAATTTTGAGGGCAGGTAAAGTAAAGAAGTCACAGGTTTACATGAACAAAAATTTTGTGCTGCGGCCCGGAAGCCCTGTTTTAACAGGCATTAACATATTGATGTCTTGTAAAAAAGAGAAATTCTGTAAGAAAAATAGGTAGATCTATTAATAGAAAAGTTTGGCATGTATTCTTTATTACTTCACAACTTTAATAGAATATTTATATCCATTGTGACCGTATATTGGTGTTATTCCATCTGACAAAAAATATTGGTCCTGATCTCCGATCATACCTTTTGAATTAACAACTTTGCCCTGTTTATGAATTATTTTTGGCTCCTTCTTTAAAGTAGATTTCTCAATAATATTAAATTCCTTTTTTTTCCAACATTCAATTTCAAATGAATTTAGAAATATATTAAAATTGTAAATGGTTTTTGGATCGGGATAAAAGCCCTGTTTTAAAGTGTCTTTTTTTGCAAAATAGTTGTTGAGTACATATATTATTTCTTTTGATTGTACACTATCTCCATCAGCTGAATTTTTTTCTTAAGATTTGTTTTAAAATCCTCATAACTATACAAAAAAGCATATCCACTAGCCTTGGTATCAGCCTGGAGAAAATTATTTCCTGTCAAAGGATTTAAAATAATATCTGTTGATATAACAGAAACAGGTGTAACAGTTTTTGGAATTGCTGAAACGCTTGTTGTTTTTTGAGCATTAGACCAAAATTGAATTAAAACAAGAAAAAACAAAACATAGTGTTTCATTTTATAAAGATAGAAATATATTGTTTCGTCTCTACGAGGCTTGATTCTTCTTACAATAACTTTTCTACCATATTTTGACCCTAACGAGACAATAAAAAATTAAAGACTACTTCTAAGACTTAATATTTTTTACTTAAAGATTTTATTTAAATTAAAATGTCCCGAGGGACAAACACTGGTAATAAGAAAATAGATATATAACTAAAGTCCCGTAGGGACGAAGCATTAAACAGAAATAAAAAAATTAGTTATTAAATGCCAACTTCACGGTCTTACCGTTTTGTTCAAATTGAATGGAATCGGCAAGATTTTTCATTAAGAAAACGCCACGACCGCTTGGCTTATCAATATTGGCAGGATCGGTAGGATCGGGTAATCCTAAAAAATCAAAACCCTGACCTTCATCTGTAACAGAAAAGATCAATTGTTTATCAGAATTTTCAAAACCAATATTTACAAATTTATCAGGATTATTTTTGTTGCCATGATAAATGGCATTGTTTACAGCTTCGGTTACGGCAATTAAAATATTACCATAGCAATCTTCCTGCACGTTAAATACCTGGCACACATCTTCAATCAAACGTTCTACTAATCTTAAATGCTCCGGTTTCGAATTTATCTTCAAGGTTTCGTTCCTCGCTGGGATCATCACTTATTTACGCTATTAAAATAATTATTTACTTTTTCTTTATAATATGGCGTTAAACTGGGCGGAACGGTATTTAACAACTCCATTTCTTTTTCTTTCATTCTTTTATACTCCAAAAACTGGCTAGGGTTGCTTAAATTTTGACTTTTTGCTTCATTACTTTTCCTCTGTTCATCCTGCTCTCTTTCTCTCTCAGCTTTCTCACTTTCAAGCAGTTTGCTCAAAATATCCTGTTGGCGTTTCATAGTTTCGTTTGTAAGTTGCTTATTTACAAGGTCTTTTTCTGTCTGCTCCATTAAATCAGCAATATCTCCACCCGGATTTTTGCCTTTATTCTTCAATTTATCCATCATCTGCTGCATTTGGCGTCTTAAAGCTTCCTGTTGCGCAGCCATTTTAGCCAATTGTTCGCTATTGCCGGGCATTTGCATGCCGTTGGAGTTTTGTCCCATACCTTGCCCCGGTTTTTGACCAGGCTTTTGTCCGGGTTTTTCGCCCGGTTTCTGGCATTTTTCCATGGCCTCTTTCATTTGCTTTAATTGTTCATTCAATTGTTCCTGCAATTTTTTCATGCTTTGCATGCTTGGCTTATCTGATGGTTTTGAACCCTTACCCGAACCCGGTTTTTTACATTTGCCACTGCTACCTTTTTGTTGTTGTTGCTTTTTCATTTGTTGTTGCATTTGCTCTAACGCTTCGTTTAACAACAGAGCTAAATTATTTACAGAGGTCATAGTGGTTTGCATACGCATAGCACCTTCGCCGGTATTTCTATCTGCCAAAGCCTGCACCGTTTTATTCATGTTTAAATTAATGGCGCTTATTTCGCGATTAACAACAGCACTAATTTGCGGAGCGCGTTTACTTAATGCCAGCAAACTGTCTTCAATAATTTTACTATCGTCTTTTAATTTATTTTGTTGTTTTGGAATACCAACGTATTGCGGATTATCAATTCGGGTTTTAGGTAATTGTTTTATTAATTCTTCCTGTGCAAAAGAAAGGTTCACTAAGTTTTCTAAGATCTGGCGCAGCGCCTCTGCATTTTCTTCTGCCTCCTTAGATTCATTAGACTCCATAGCGTTTTCCATCTCCTCTTTCATTTCCTGCATTTTTTCGCTGGCGCTTTTTTGAGATTTGCCTGCATCTTTTTTATTGTTCTTACTTAGTTGTTCAGAACTGTTTTTCATGTCTTTACTTATCTCTTCCTGTTTCTCTTCATTTTTTGGTAAAGCGTTTGGTTCTTCGAGCTCTTTATTTTTTTGCTCCAACTCTTTCATATCTTTTTTTAGCTCTTCAAATTGTTTGGCAATATCTTCCTGCTTTTTTTCTAATTCTTTTGAATCAACTTTTTTATTATCGTCTTTATTTTTATCGTTCTTATCCTGGTTCTTGTCGTCTTTGTTCTTGTCGGAATTTTTATCATCCGGTTTTTTATTCTCCGTTTCTTTATTCAATTCATCTTCCTTATTTTTTAACTCATCCAGTTTATCAATTACATCCTGCATTTTCTTCTCTACTTCAAGCTGTTTAAAGGCTTCAAGATTACGATCCAGTTCTTTTTCAATGTCTTTGTTGGATAATTTTAATTCTTCCAGTTTTTGCTGCACTTCATTCTTATCCAGCTTATCCAACATTTTATTGAGCTCGTCAAATAACTTTTTCATTTCAGGTGTCATCACATTCTCAAACAATTGTTCTAATTGTTTTTGTTTTTCCATGATCGATTCGTCTGTTTGAGAAAACTCATTCTGTTGCTTGTTATTTAATTGATTTTCCTGTTTCAATTCTTCAATTTTATTTTGCAATTCGTTTTGTTTCTTTAAAACATCCTCCAGTTTCTTTTTCTCTTCGTAGCCTAATTGCTTTTTATCATTTATTTTTTTAGACAATTCATTCACTTCTTTTTGAAGTTGTTTTGCTTTTTTGATACTTTCCTCAAGATCTTGTTTTATTTCTGTATTATTTTTTTCTGTGTTTTTGTTGATCTCATCTTTTGTTGGCGCTTTAAATACCATTAATTGAGTTTTGGCAGATTTAGAGCCGTTTACACCGTCGTTATCAAATACCTCAAAATAGTATTCAATTTTATCTCCTGGTTGCAAATTAAATTGGGCTGCATCAAAAAAATAAAAATACGGTTGCGCTACTTGTGTTTTATTTACCGTGATAGGAAAACTTCCATTGGTTTCACTAGCTTTTCCTGAACTATCGGTTCCGGATTTTTTAAAATGAAAATTTAAACGGTTAAAACCATAATCGTCTTTTATCTGTCCGCTGAAATAAATATTTTTTGGATTTAAAGAATCTAATTTTTCATTCACATCAATGGTTGGATATTGATCGGGAACCACATTAATGCTATAATTAACGGAATCAGCCGCCGTTAAAACAAATTTATTTACAGCTTTAATGGTGTAGTTGTTACTTTGAATGAATTTACGCGAAAACTGAAATTGATTTTCATTATTACGTTGCGGCGAAGCTAAACTATCACTGAATTTTAGCTGAAGCTGGTCGGTATTTTTTGTATTAAATACCCAGTTAACTTTTGTGCCCTGCGGAATTTGAAGATCACCGGTATTGGCAATGTTTTCATTTGGTTTATTAAGATAGGCAGGATAGATCAATTGCAAATTAAATTGCATTAACGTGGGTTTTGGCAATACTTTTAATTCGTATTCTTTAGAAGTAAAACCTGCTGCACCTAACTGAAAAGTTGTATTTGCCTGCAGATTTGAAAAAGTGTATTTAAATAATGTATTATTCTCTTTTTCTAATTTATACTCAATACCATTAATATTTATAAAAACTTCGTTTGGTAATTCTGCACCTGAAACTTTCACCTCCAGGTTATAATCCTGGGTTTGCAATGCCTGTAAATTTTTATTCTGAATAATGAACTGAAAAGGCATTTCCTTCTCATAATACGTATGGTAATTCATTAAACGTGTCGTACTTTTTGTAATTACCTGTGGCCATATAATAACAATAGTCGTAGTTAGCAAAAAAAGCGGCAACACATATTTTAAATACTTTTTATTTTCATTAATATCAACAGCTGTTGTAAAAGGCACCGGCTTTAATTCATTTATTTTTTGGTTAATGCTGGCCAATAGCAACTCATCCGATCCGCTTAAAATTTTATTATTTTGAAGCTGCAACACATTCAATAATTTATCCTGCACATTTGTAAAATGATTGCCAATAATATTTGCTGCCTGATCGTAAGAAATCACATTACCGATCTTATTTAATTTTAAAAGCGGAACAGCGATGTACTTTGCCAATACAAAAAGTGTAGCTGCTAAAAAACTAAAAAATAAAATACCGCGAATTAGAGAATTAAACTCTCCAAAATATTCTAAAAAAGTAACCGATAAAAAAGCTGATAATAAAATACCACTAGCATATAAAACTCCTTTTATTAATTGGTTTTTATAATAACGACGGATAAACTCGTCGAGCTTTTGAATAAGTATGTTATCAGAGTTCTGCATTTAAATTGAGATGCTTTTTCGGGAAAATTCCATAACAATTATGAAATAATGCCAAACACAGCAAGTGTTACACAAATATAGCAAAGGAGCGGATTTTTAAAGTAGGATAAATGTTAAATAGTGTTTTAATTATCTAAAGTCTTTAACCAGCAGCGAATCTTTAAAACCCAGGTAAATTTTGTTGTTTGCATATTTAACATCTATGGTATTAAGCACGTTTGGTAAACTTTTACAGGCTTCTTCAAACAATTTATAATTGTAGCTGCAATAAAGACTGTCTTTTTGATAGTAAATAATATCTTCATTTACTTCAAACTGCTTTAGGTTCTTTAAAGAAATTATCTTGCTAAAGGTACCAAAAATATCAAACACATAAATTCCTGTTTCGGGTGAATTTAAAAATAAATAGCCGTTATGTTCTTTCATGTAATTTGGCTTAAGATCTACCTGCAAGATCTGTTTTAAATTTCCTGTTGAAGCTGTTTTTTTTGAAGCTTCATTAAAACGCACCAGTTCATTGTTTTGTTTATTATAGATCCAAAAACTGTTATTTGCTCCCGCGCACACAAGATCGGTTTGCTCGTAACCCAAAGCTTCTAACGAAATTGGCTCGCTGTTGGCAGTTAACTGGTTATCTAAAAAAACAATCTGTTGAAAATCGCGATAATACAAAAGTAATTTTAGTGGATTGGTTGCATCAATTGTAGTAATATTACCAAGCTTTAAATTACTGTAACGTGCAAATAATTTTCCGCTGGCTAAATACTTTAATAACTCATCTTCTTTAACAGTATAAATATTACCAATGTTATCGGTCGAAAAATAATTCAGTTTAGTTTTTATATGTAAGCTTTTTGGCTGATCACTCTGAATAAATGAAAAAGAAAACCAAACTAAACTTATAAAGAAAAATGCTTTTAAATATTTGCTTTTATTACCCATCTATCTTTAATATTTCTTCAAGAATTTTTCTGTTATTGCTCAGGCGTGGCACTTTGTATTGCCCACCCAATTTATTGTTTGCTTTTAACCATTTATAAAATGTATTCTGTGGCATTTTTTTCACTTCAGGAAAATGTAAAACAAAGTTATTATAACGTTTGGCTTCGTAATCGCTATTCTGTTTTTTTAACGACTCATCTAATAACGCAACAAAGAACTCAAAATTGTTTGGTTCCTTTTCAAATTCGATCAACCACTCATGCGCCCCTGAATTTTCATTCATAAACACCGGTGCCACAGTGTAATCACGAACCAACGCGTGTGTTTTTTCACAAGCCATGGCCATTGCCTTTTCTGTATTATGCACCATCAATTCTTCGCCAAAAACATTAATGTGTTGCTTTGTACGGCCTGATATTTTAAAACGATAAGGATTGGTGCTTGTAAAGCGTATTACATCGCCCAGCTGGTAGCGCCACAAACCGGCATTGGTAGTAATTATGATCGCATAATCTATACCAACTTTTACATCGGCTAAACTTATTATACGGGTAAAATCTTTATTCAGCCAATCATTCAATTCAATAAATTCATAATAAATACCATAATCCAGCATCAATAAAAGTTCATCACTTTTAAGCTGATCCTGTATCCCAAAAAATCCTTCAGACGCACTATACAGTTGAAGGAAATTTACTTTATCATTATCAAATAATTTTATGAATTGATCTTTGTAAGGCTCAAAGCTTACGCCTCCATGAAAATAAACTTCTAAATTTGGCCACACTTCGTGTATTGATCTTGCTCCCTTTTTTTCTAAGATACGTTTTAATAAAACCATCATCCAGCTTGGCACGCCGGCTAAACTGGCAACATTCTCATTCATCATACTTAACGCCATTTTCTCCAACTTGCTTTCCCACTCATCCATTAATGCAATGCTTACATCAGGCGCTCTGAAAAAATCGGCCCAGGCCGGTAAATTCTGAATAATAATAGCGCTTACATCACCGTGAAAGGAATGATAATCGCCAAAAATATCTTCTTTAAAACTGCCACCAAGCGCCAAATTTTTTCCCGTAAACAATTGCGTTTCCGGGTTGTTGTAACAGTGCAGGGTGATCATATCTCTGCCTGCATTGTAATGACAACCATCCAGGCTTTCTTTGCTTACCGGTAAAAATTTACTTTTATCGGTTGTACCGCTGCTTTTTGCAAACCATTTTATATCTGAGTTCCAGATAAGATTTTGCTCGCCTCTGCGTGTTCTATCAATTAAAGGTTTTAACGATTCGTAATCATTAATAGGAATTTGTTCTTTAAATTGAGTGTAATTTTTTATTTCAGAGAATTTATATGTTTTACCATATTGGGTATTTGCACCACTATTCAATAAAGAGCTCATCCATTCAGATTGAACATCAATGGGATATTTGATGAACAATTCTATTTGATGCATACGCTTCTTCATAAGCCAACTTGCTATTGAGTTTATGATAGCCATATACGTTTTACTTATTCAAATTTCATGATTATTAAAGACACATCGTCTACTTGTTCTGAAGCACGCTTCCATTCATTCCATTCAGATAAAACAAGGTGTCCCTGTTCTTTAACAGATAAAAGTTTAGATTTGTTTAAAGCCCCTGCCACTTTTTTTGAAGAAAAACGTTTAGCATCATTTCCGCCAAACTGATCCTGTAAACCATCAGAGAACATATATAATCTTAATCCGGGTTCAATTGGCAATGTCAATAAATTCAACTCTCCCATGTTTTCTTCGTAACCAACCGAGCTGCGACTCCCTTTAAAGCTCACAACATCTGTTTCGTTACTGGAATAATAAAAAGGATTTCCTGCTACACATATCTCAACCTGTTTAGCTTTATAATCTATATGACATAGCGAAATTACCAAACCCTCATATCTCACATTTTCATCGGTTGAATTATTACCTCCAAAAAACAACCTGAACTCACTATTCAATTTATAGATAATTTCTTTTGGCTGGTAAATCTTCATTTCAATAATGATCTTATCCAATAATGCTTTTGCAATTACCGTTAAAAATCCTCCCGGCACACCATGTCCGGTGCAATCTGCAAGGAAAACAATTTTATTATTATCTGGTAAAAGGTAATAACCATAAAAATCGCCACCTACCACATCTTTTGGCTGAAAGTGTTCAAATACAGTTACCGGACCCAGCATTTGATCTAATTGTGGAATGATACTGCTTTGAATATTTTTAGCGTAATTAATACTATCCCTCAAATCTTCGTGTACAATTTTTAATTCTTCTGCAATTTTTGAGATGTGTTCTTTTTCGCTTCTTATCTCAATAGTTTGCAAATGGATTTTATGCTCAAGCTCTTTTTGATTTTCAATTAATTTTTTTGTTCTCCATTTAATCCCAACAAAAACTGCTAAACTAAAACCAAGCACACTTGTAATAATAAACCACCATTTTTGCCAGAAAGGCTTGTCAATTTTAAAATGATATTCAACAGGATTTGAATTCCATAAACCATCGTTATTGGCAGCATAGATCATAAACGTATAGTCGCCATTCTTTAATTTCGGAAACGTTAGTCTTCTGGCATCACTATTTATTATCTCCCAGTTATCTTCATCGTCTTCCAGCTTAAGCTTGTAACGGTATTGCACATCTTTAGGTTCTGATAAAGAAACGCCGATAAAATCAAAAGCAAAATCATAAGAATTGTATGCAAGAACTGTATCTTTTAAACTCTCAACCCTATCGCCATTTATTGAGATGTTTAAAATATTCAATACCGGTTCTACTTCATTAAAGCGTTGTTTAGATGTATTAATTCTTACAATACCGTCAGTAGTTCCAAAAAATATCTCATTCTCAACTTTATCATAAAAAAGTGAATTCTCAATAAAATTATTTTGCAAAAGATCAGAGTTACCGCCTATCCTGTTAAAATTTTTCTTGTTATTGTTTTTATAAGAAATGGCATTTGCGTGAGCTACCCATAAACCATTTTTGTAATCGGCAACTATACCATAACTGTAAGCCGATTTTAAGCCATCTGCAACTGTAAAATTATCAAACTTTCTACCTGTGAATTTAAAAACACCATCTCCTAAAGAAGAGATCCAGATGCTTTTGTTTTTGTCTTCGCAAACGGTTTGAATATTAAAATTCTTTAATCCCTGCACATTATCAAACATTTTAACGTCCTTTAAATTATCTACATAATAAATTAATGAGCCTTGCGAACAAACCCACATATGTTTTTTAGAATCAATAAAAACAGATTTTACATTATTATGCATTAAACCTGTCTCTGTATTTAATACCTCAGTAGAAAAATTATCGGGATCAATAACATAAAGTCCGGCAGAGGTACAGGCATAAATGTTTTTATCGGTTGAGTTTAGAGAATTAATTACCAAATTTTCGTTAGTAGTATACAATGGTATTTTAACTAAATTATTAAATAACGTATCGCTTCTAAATAGCTCTCCATTTACGCTTGAAAAAATAAAATTGTTTTTATAGAACATCAGGCTCTTGAATTTTTTATTTGCAAGCTGTGGATTTTTTGCAAAATCTACTTTATCTTCATTTAGGTAGCCCATCCCTTTACTTGTGGCTACTGCCGTTTTGCCATTTATCCTTACAATTGAGTTTATTGGCAAACGCTGCCCTTCGTTATCTTTAATAAAACGATAACTATACATTTCATTATTTAATTGCTGTAAACCAAAACCGTAAGTACCAACCCACAAATTATCTTCCCTGTCGATAAATAAACTTTGAATAGCATTAGAATTTAAACCGTTTTTTGTTGTATAGTTTTTTATGGATCGTGTTGTTGAGTAGGGATTTATTTTAAAAAAGCCATCATCGGTTGAAGCTATATAAATATTCGAAAACCTGTCTGAAATTATTTTTGTGAATGTAGAACCGTTTATCCGCGTTAATTTAAAAGTATCAAGCGGTGTTAGTTTATTATCAGTTTTAAAGGTTAATAATCCGATAGAATTATCAGCTATCAATAAATTATCTTTAGAAGAGTTGAGTTGCATAACAGCGCCCTCTTTCAGATCACGGATCTTTTCTGTTTTGTAGTTTTTTGCCAATAAATTTTTGATCTTAATACTGTAAACACCATCAGGTTTTAATAAAAGCAGTTCGTCTCTGTTTATAATTATAGAATTAGTTTCCATAAAATTCTCATCCTGTATGTTTTCAACTGCACCGGTTATGGAATTAAACAATACAAGGCCGGTATTCTTTTTTAAGAATACATAATTATTTGGGCTTATTTCAAGTATCTGAATAAGCTTTGCGCTTAAAGGTTCTTTAAAATTTACTTTACCAATTCTTCCATTTGGCATTACGTAACTTACCCCGCCTTCAAAATGACCAAGCCAGATTTTGTTTTTAGTGTCCTTAAACAAGGTAGAAATACCTATCTCAGCTAAACCACTATTGGTCTTAAAAACTTTAAAATTATATCCACCGTAAGCAGAAAGTCCGTCACCGGTAGCTATGATCAAAAAACCGCGGCTATCCTGGCATATGTCGTAAATAAAAGATTGCGAAAGTCCGTCGTCTTCAGAAAATGTTTTAAATGAATAAACCTGTGAAAAAACACTAACCACCGGTAATAAAAAAAACAGAGCTAAAACAATTCTAAGCTTAGTCGTATTTACTTTAAGGCCAAGCGCTACCAATTCAATGACGATTGAAGTAAAAAGACTTATCTTTTTTTTATTTTTATTGTGGTAGATAATAAAACTGAAGCTTAATTAGATTTTTTAACTCCTATTTTAGGTTTATATTTTGGCACACCGCCAATGGGCACAGTATAGAATGCCAGAGATTCTCCATACTGGTTAGTAATAGAAACCGTAATATTATTGTTTTTTGAAGCCTTTGTTTTTACAAACTGTACATCTAATGATGTATTTATTTCTTCATCAACAATGGTATGCTTAGAGATCTCGCGATTAATTGCTTTTTCAAGTTTTGTAGCTTCGCCTTTTTTTGAAACAGAAATGATTCGTATATTTCCTTCATCATCATAATCAAATACATCAATCGTTACTAAAATAATTCCTTTTGTAACAAATGGGTAAAGATGGCACATACTGCCTGCATTGTCTGATGTTCTGAAGCAATATTCGTAGGTAGAAATATTTGCTCCTTCAACTTTAATGTTATCATCTTTTGAGCTCGAAAGACTTAACCTGTATAAGTTACCGTCATCCCCTTCAACCCCTTCAACTACCAGTTTAAATACATAGCCCATTTCTGGCTGCAATTCTCCTTCTGTTGGATTAATCGGGCCAAAATTAAACCACTTATCATCAACTGAAGGATCTTCGCCAAACGTTTTTGTATTTAATAAAATGCCGCTGTTATAATTTCCTTTAGGATCGATTGCTTTTGATGCAGGGTTGCTATGTGCGCCCTTACCACCATAAATACTGAATTTAGTTTTTGAATTAAATCCATTTCTGTTCTCATCATTCTTACCACCATTGTCTGCATCAAAAATGCGAATATAAAATGGCGTTTTATTATCTGGTGGAATTGAGAAAAAATAGATCTGAATATTGTCATCATCCCCCCATGTTTTATCTGACGATTTGCTAAAGGTTACCAGGAAAGGAATATTTTCATCAGGCGAAGGCATTATTTGTCCGGATGCCGAAATGTTAAATACAAAAGCAAACACTAAAATGTTAAAAAGTAGTTTCATAAAATGGATAGATTTAGCTTTAACAAAGAAACGTAAATAACTAAATAAAAAAAATATTTTTTAGCATTTCTTTATACCCCCAAGACGGTATTTTAGTCGAATTAATCCGCTTTGTCAACGGTAATGTTCGAAGTAAATATCCCTTTGCGTTCAAGATTTTCAATATAAATACGTTTACCCTGGTAATATACAGCCACAAAAGCATCGGTTTGACCTGCTTTTACAACCTTTTTATTAAATTCGAAGGCCTCATTAAGCGTTTTAAATGAACCGCCAATGGTCATCCTGGTACCTCCTTCTTCTGCAATCTCGGTCTCAATTTTACCAAGAGCTTTTAATTTAGGGAAAGAATAGCTGTTCCTCATCTTAAAAATAGCAATTTGCACTTTAAATTCAAGACCATCAACAGCAATATTGCCATACTTTTCGGCATAAAACATCGTCTTTTTTTGAATATTTGTTCTTGGAGCAAATACAAACTCTTCTTCTACATCATTATTTGCAGGCGTTTCGAAATTAGTTACAGCTTCTTCTTTCTCCTTTTTTTTGCTTGGAATCTCGTATTCCGGTTCTTCATATTTAGCAAGCTGCTCATACTCTGTTAAATTAGATGCATTAATGGTAAGCTTGCTTTGCGCAACCGAATCGGTAACCACCTGTGTTTTTACTAAAACGCCTTTTTTTCTCAGATTTTCAATTCCAATACGTTTGCCCTTATAATATACCGAAACAAATGCATCGCCCTGTCCTGCTTTTACAATTTTACCGTTGTGCCTGAATGCCTGGCGTAATGTTTTATATGTACCACCCATGGTCATGCGGGTGCTGCCATCTCTTAATTCTTCATTATCAACATCACCTAATCCTTTATTCTTTAATTTTGGGAAATCGTAAGTTTTGCGTTTTTTGTAAACACCCACTTGCACTTTAAACTCAAGGTCTTCTACTTCAAGATCGCCAAAATCTTCTAAAAACTCCATATTCAATTTTTGAATATCTGTTTTTGGAATAAAACCATATTCATCATAAATAGTTTCATCTCCGGTTTTTGAATTAG
Organism: Bacteroidia bacterium; assembly: GCA_016787705.1. Classification (GTDB taxonomy): domain Bacteria; phylum Bacteroidota; class Bacteroidia; order B-17B0; family Aurantibacillaceae; genus Aurantibacillus. Next base: position 306,966 of record JAEUTP010000002.1, read on the forward strand.
ATTTTGTTGAATTTGTATTATTGTTTTTTGTTGAAGAATTATTTGATGTTAAATTATTGTTTGATGAATTGTTACTGGAATTATTTGCCGATGTGTTTGTATTGTTCTCAGAATTATTATTTGAAACGGAATTGTTTTCAGAAGTATTATTAGCATTTGATGAAGTGTTGTTTTTATTTCCGTTCGAATTATTTCCGATTGTATTTGTATTATTTTCAGAATTGTTTTTTGTGTTGGAATTATTGTTTGCAATGGTAGTATTTGTTCCGGAATTATGATCTGAATTTGTGTTGTTACCTATTGAATTGTTTTGACTGGAACTATTATTGCCAGCATTATTTTTTGTGGTAGCAGTAAAGTTTGTATTAGTTTTATCTTTAGAATTATTTTTAGTTGGATCAGAACTTACAATATGATCAGGATATTGCTTCTTAAGCTCTGAAATAAGCGCGTCTTGTTTTAATAATATTTCAGCTTGTTTTTCTTCGATTTTATTTAATGCCGCAATTTTATCTAAATTATTTGTAATCAACTTAGCTTCTTCTTTTAATTTTTCAGTTTCAGATGTTAAAGCACTTATCTCTGCATTTTTTTCTACCATAGCAGGAACCAGATCTGGTTTATCTGTTTTTAGCTTTGTTAACAGCTCTTTAATTGAATTGTTATTATTATTATAATCCAGATTATTTGCCTTTTGGTTTAGATTAGAAGCTTCCAGTTTTTGTTTTTGTGATTTGGTTTCTACAGCAACTGCTTTAGCAAGTAAACTATCTTTTTCTGCACCGGTCTTTGTTTCAGCCGCTTTATTGATTTCAGAAACCAGGTTGTCTTTTTCGCTTGCCGAGTTTAAAAGCGAGTTTGCTCTTGCCCTTAATTGTAAAGAACTTAAATTTTCAATATTATTCTGAAGCTCGTTTTTAGCTGCAATATTCTTTGCAATTCGAACGCTGTCTTGTTTCGATTTTACTTTATCAAAATCTACCTCTTTAATATATTTTTTTTGCGCACCTAAAATTGAATCCTTCTTATATCCAACTACCATTGAATTTTCGATGCCGGCTTTAACGGTTTTGTCATAATACTTTTCTATGTCTTTTACCTTTTTTTCGTTACCGTACGTATAATGATATTCATCACCTATCTTATTTTCACTAATGCCGGTAATTCCTTTTTTGTTTAATAAAGTTGTGTCTTTTACGGTTTTACTGGTACCTAAATGCACTTTAAAAGTTACATCATCATTGTCTTTTAAATTCATTAACGTATCCATATTTGGCTTAATAAATTTAGTTCCCACAATTCCTTTATAAACGCTATCTGAAGGATTTTCTCCAAACAATGTTAAACTGTTTGTATTACTTGTATTAATATCGTTTTGGTCGCCAGTGGTGTTTAAATTGTTCTTATTCTTAGCGGCAATATTATTATTTACGGTATCGCTTCTGTTATTTTTATTCGCAATTTTTTCGTCTACTACCTGTTTAATTGCCTCAGCGGCAAGTTTTCCATTCAAACCTTTTTTAGTGTATTTTAATTCTTCATCTGCGTAATTCATGTCGGTTAACATTGCTGAATCGCCAGGAAATTTTTTATAGGCAAACTGATCTGCGATCTTTTGTATCTGTCTTTTTTCAACAGCCAACCAAGTTGCTGAATCTACGCAAATTATATCTTTTGTAGTACACAGTAGTTCTTTTTGCTTTGTTTTATTACTAATAGCTGCAATGCCCAACAAAACCTTATGTCTTCCTTTCTCCGCAAAAACCTGGTCGTGCGATTTGCCACGCATGCGTTTTCCATCTATTTCAAAATAATAGCCGTTAATTATATAATCCGGTAAATAGGTCCAGTCGGTATTGATATTAAATTTTTTGTTTTGTAAAACTGTATCCAAACAATTTATTTTTAACTGAACAATGGAATCCACTTTCAAATCAAATGTTGCCTGGCTCATAAAAACAACTTTGGTAACCGAATCAATAATGTTTAAATTAATTAAATAACTTGCCGGGCCGGGAAAGCAGTGCTTAACTGATAACCCCTTTTCTGTGGTGCCGTCACCAAACGACCATTGGTAATAATAACCCTTCAATGAATCTGTATCTAATGTTTTTTCTTCGGTAAGATCATAGCAATAATTTTCTACCACAGGATCTTTACAATTTTTAAATACCGGCCAGGTTTGCTTAAAATAATAAATATCATCCTGACCTTTTTTCCTGTCCGATGAAAAATAACCGCCTTCCTGTAAACTATCAATATAAACACCAAAATCGTCGTACTTAGAGTTTACTGGATTACCAAGGTTTTGAATAGTATTTACAGAATCAATGGTTGTACATTTATAAATATCCAGTTTTCCATATCCACCCGGTCGGTTACTTGAAAAATAGATCTCTTCGTTGTTTACAATAAACGGAAAATACTCATGATATGGTGAATTTATAGCAGTACAATTTTTAATGTTAGCCCATTGTCCATCTATCTTCTCTGCATAATAAATATCTGTTGCCCCCTTTCCTCCTGCAAGATTTGCCGAAAAATAAAGGCGGCCTTTATAAAGCATCGGATGCCCTGCGGAAAATGTATCAGCTAAAACAATTTCTATTTTTGGATATTTAAATTCATTATCCTTAAACTCACTCGAAAAAATAGCGAGTTTATACTTTTTATAATGGCTCTGCGCCGGCACATCACCTGAGTAATATAAACGCGAGCTTTCTATATCAAAATAACATGAACCCTGATTAACAGAATTGTTTATTTTTCGCGTTAATGCTTTTACATCTAATACGGTTACGGAGTCAGAAAGGTATCCTTTATAAATATCCAGCATTTGGTGCTGCGTAGCCTTTTCCATATGCGTTACACCAACTTTTCTTTCTTGTGAAGAGGTATAAAAAAAATTCTTTCCTATTATGAAAGGGCTAAATTCAGATTCTTTTTTTGTATTAATATTTAAGGTCTTTAACTCAATAGTCGCAGAATCAAAAAGAAATTTTTGAGAGAACATGCTTATACCTGCAAGCATGCATAAAAAAACACTCCAAAATCTGGACTTAAGGATCATTTAGAAGAATCTTGGAGAAGGTGCGTAAGAAAGTTTACCAAAAAAATAGTTTAACATAATTTCGTGTGATCCTGAATTATACTTTCTGATTGTGCCAATTGAATAATCATAAGCATAACCAACTTTAAATTTTTTATCCTTATCAATTACCCAGTCAAAATAAGCCACCAAAGCATCTTTGTTTCTGTAAGCTAATCCAATACCCAGATCTTCATTAAAGTAGGTTGTTAAATTAATATCAATTTGTGTAGGTGAATTTTTAATTTCTCTCACCAAAACAGAAGGCTTTAAAACAACATTGCTGCTTAAGTTGAAAATATATCCTGCAATAAAATTCAATTCAACTGAAGGATTGTTACCATTTAGATTTAATAACTCGGGCGACGAAACGCCCAGATACATTTTTTTAGAATAGTAAAAAGCGCCTGCACTCGAAATAAAAGAATTTATTGTTGGTGTATTAACATCAAAAGTTCCGTCACCTTGTGTCGTAGTGCGCAATTTTCTATAATCATAAAACATTTTTCTGTATCCTGGCATAATTCCAAAGGCAAGTTTTCTTGTCTTGTCAAGCTTTAATCTGTAAGAAAGTGCTATTTTAATCGCTGAAGTGTTTGTAAAACCAATGTTATCATTATCGTAATGAAACCCAACAGAAAGGTTTTTAGGTTTTATTTCCATACTTCCCAAAATACTTGCTGTTTGTGGCGTTCCGCTTGCTCCTAACCATTGTTTTCTGTAAAACAAAGTCATGTCAAGTGATCTTCTCTGGCCTGCATAAGCAGGGTTAATTGAAAAAATATTCAGCAAATAATTTGATGTCAGCGTAGAGTGCTGCGCAAAAAAATCATTCGAAAACATAATCACAATTAATATGGCATATAATTTTTTCATCGTTTAATTGTTATGTATCCGGTTCTTACCAAGTCGTCTAATTTTAAAACATAAAAATATGTGTCTTCTGCAAGTGGATTTCCCGATTGGTTAAATCCATTCCAGTTATTATTATAATTTACATTTTCATATACGAGATTGCCCCATCGGTTTATTATTTTAATTTCCACTTTATTGTAAGATCCAATAAACGGAATTTCGAAATAATCATTTTTGCCATCACCGTTTGGTGATATGGCATTTGGCAATTCAACATCAATAAGTGTAATATTAACCTGGTCTGATGTTGATCCACAACCATCGGTAATTGTCCATTGGAAGGTATTTAATCCCGGTGAAAGCGAATTTACAAGTGTATTATAGTTACTTGAACTTATAATGTTACCCGATCCGGTAATTAATGTCCATACACCTGCTCCCGGTGCAGGATTATTTCCATTTAAAGTTACCTGGTTGGCAAATACAGTTGTATCATTCCCTGCGTTTGCAGGAGCGGCTGGTGCTACAATAGTTATAACCACTGTATCTGTTGAAACTGGGCATACGCCATTGGTAATGGTCCATACAAAAACATTTGTTGGTGTAGATAATCCTGTAACCGCAGAACTATTTAACGTAGGTGTTATAACTGTTGCTGAACCGCCGATCACCGTCCATATGCCTGTTCCCACTAATGGCGTATTACCATTTAATGTTATTGAATTAGAACATGTACTTTGATCAGCGCCTGCGTTTGCAATAGTTGGTACATCAATTATTATTTTAACTGTATCGTTTGTGGCAGGGCAAGAACCGTTGGCTATTGTCCATACCATAATATTTGTTCCGGTTGTTAAGCCAGTTACTGTCGAATTATTTACGTTAGGTGATGTTACAGAAGCCCCTCCTGAAATAACTGACCATGTACCGGTACCAACTGCAGGAATATTACCACTTAGTGTAGCTGTAGTATTTCCACAGAGGTTTTGATCAGGGCCTGCATTGGCAATACTTGAAGTAGGATTAATAATTACTGCAACCGTGGATGTTGAAGAAGAGCAATTATTACTGATCGTCCAAGCAAACACATTTGTTCCGGCGCCTAAACCACTTATACTTGTATTAGCTAATGTTGTTGAAGCAATAACACCGCTTCCCGAAACAACTGTCCATGAACCTGTACCTATAGCAGGCACATTAGCATTCATTGTAACTGTACTTGCAGCACAAATAGTTTGATTTGCTCCGGCCACAGGTAGTGTTGGCATAGGGTCAACTGTTATTTGCACGCTTGCGGTAGAGGGTGCACAAACTCCGTTACTAATACTCCATTCAAATATATTTATACCAATAGCTAAATTAGTAACTGTTGTGGCAGCCGTACCCGGCGAAACAATTGTACCGCTACCTGAAACAAGTGTCCATGTACCTGTACCAACACCTGGCACGTTACCTGTAATAGCGGCTGTTGGTGTGCCTGCACATATTGTTTGATCAGAAACTGCTGTTGCTGTTGTTGGAACCTGATGTACCGTTATTGTTACATTTGAAGTTGATGAACCACAGTTACTAAAGATGGTCCACGCATACACATTAGTTCCAATTGCTAAACCGCTAACACTTGTTGTTTCTAAATTTATGTTTGCAAAAGTTCCGCTTCCTGAAACAACACTCCACGAACCTGTTCCAACAGCTGCAGTATTAGCAGCCATGGTAACACCACTGCTTATACAAACTGTTTGATTAAGTCCTGCAACGGCAGTTGTAGGTAAAGGATCTACGGTTATTTGAACCTGTGCTGTTGAAGGTGCGCAAACTCCGTTACTTATACTCCATTCAAATATGTTTACACCAATAGCCAAATTCGTCACAGTTGTAACAGCGTTCCCGGGTGTTGTAATCGTTCCGCTTCCCGAAACCAATGTCCAGGTTCCTGTGCCAACGGTTGGAACGTTGCCATTTATACTTGCAGTTGGGCTATTTATGCATATTGTTTGATTGGCACTCACAATGGCAGTTGTAGGTATCTGATCAACAGTAATTGTCACATTAGAAGTAGATGAGCCGCAAGTACTTGAAATGGTCCAGGCAAAAACATTGGTTCCAACAGTCAAACCGGTTACGTTGGTTGTTTCGAGATTTATATTTGCAAAAGTACCACTGCCCGATATAACACTCCATGTTCCTGTTCCAACCGCTGGAGGATTGGCAGCCATAACTGCACCTGAGCTTACACAAACCGTTTGATTAGGCCCTGCATTTGCTGGTATTGCCGGTGGATCAACAGTTATTGTAACAGTTGCAACCGAAGGTGCGCAAACGCCATTAGAAATACTCCATTCAAACACATTGTCTCCAATTGCCAAGTTAGTTACCGTAGTTACAGCACTTCCGGGGGATGTAATTGTTCCTGTACCAGAAACTAGTGTCCATATTCCTGTTCCAATGGTTGGCACATTGCCGTTAATAGTAGCAGTTGGATTGCCTACGCAAATCGTTTGGTTGGCACTTGCTGTTGCAATTGTTGGAATCTGGTCAACAAATACAGACACCGTTGATGTCGTAGATCCACATCCGCTAAAGATGGTCCATGCATAAATATTATTTCCTAATGCAAAACCTGTAACATTTGTAGTTTCTAAATTTACGTTTGCAAAAGTTCCGCTTCCTGAAACTACGCTCCATGAACCCGTTCCTACAGCAGCATTGTTAGCGGCCATTAACGCACTTCCACTACTAATACAAATGGTTTGATTTGGGCCTGCATTGGCAATTGTCGGTGCAGGATCAACAGTTATTGTAATACTCGAAACAGAAGACAGACATGAACCATTTGAAATTGTCCAATCAAAAACATTTGTTCCCGTGCCAATATTTGTTACTGTTGTAACAGCAGTGTTCGGAGATGTAATTGTTCCACTACCCGATGCTAATGTCCAGATTCCCGTTCCAACAACAGGGCTATTTCCATTTAATGTTGTTGAAGGACTGCTTATACAAATGGTTTGATTTGACCCGGCAACTGCTGTTGTTGGAACCTGATCAACAAATATAGATACCGTTGATGTTGTAGATCCACATCCGCTAAAAATGGTCCATGCATAAATATTATTCCCTAATGCAAAACCTGTAACATTTGTAGTTTCTAAATTTACGTTTGCAAAAGTTCCGCTTCCTGAAACAACGCTCCATGAACCTGTTCCAATAGCCGCATTATTTGCAGCCATTAAAACACTTCCACTACTGATGCAAATCGTTTGATTTGGTCCTGCATTAGCAATTGTTGGTGCAGGATCAACAGCTATGGTTACACTTGATACAGACGAAACACAACTTCCATTGCTAATTGTCCATTCAAAAACATTTGTTCCTACCCCCAAACCTGTTAAAGTTGTTGTGGCAGAAGTTGCAGAAGTTATTGCTCCGGTGCCGGAAAACAATGTCCATATTCCCGTACCAACGGTTGGCACATTACCAATAACAGTGGTAGTAGGGTTAGTAATACAAATTGTTTGGTTAGAACTTGCAATCGCGGCGGTTGGCAATTGATCTACCTGTATACTCATGGTAGATGTGCTCGAACCACAAGCGCCATTAGCTATTGTCCATTCAAGTACATTTACACCTGCTGCAAGTCCTGTTACTGCGCTGTTTGCAAGTGTTGGTGTGGCAATAGTTCCACTTCCTGCAATTATCGACCATGTTCCAGTTCCAATAAGTGGTGTGTTTCCTGCTAATGTATAAGTAGGAGAGTTGATACATAGTGTTTGGTTTGATCCTGCATTTGATACCGTAGGAATATTATCTATCTGAATGCTCATGGTAGAAGTTGTAGTGCCACACACACCACTTGTTATACTCCACTCTAAAATATTTAACCCAAGTGCTAAATTCGTTACAGTTGAGTTAGCAAGCAACGAATTGGTTATTACACCACTTCCAGAAGTAATTGACCATGTACCAATACCAGCGGTTGCGGCATTGCCGGCAAGGGTAGTTGTAGGAGAGCTGATACATAAAGCCTGGTTTGCTCCCGCGTTTGCAATAGTTGGTGCAAGATCAACCTGTATACTCATAGTTGATGAACTTGCCCCACAAACGCCATTCACAATTGTCCATTCTAAAATATTTAATCCTGCGCCAAGACCTGTAACTGAAGATGTTGCTAACGTTGGTGTAGTTATTGTTCCGCTACCTGAAATAACCGACCACGTTCCTGTTCCTACAAGCGGTGTGTTTCCGGTAAGAGCAAAAGTTGGAGTGCTGATACAGATTGATTGGCTTGAACCTGCATTGGCTATTGTTGGTACGTTATCTACCTGTATATTTAAAGTCGATGTACTTGAACATATACCATTGGCAATTGTCCATTCAAGTGTGTTTAATCCAAGTCCTAAACCAGTTATGGTACTTGTTGGTGAATTCGGATTTGATATTGTTCCACTTCCGGCAATTACCGACCATGTGCCAATTCCCGTTGCTGGTGTATTTCCTGCTAATACGGTTGTTGGATTACTGATACATAAAGTTTGACTTGGGCCAGCTACAGCTGTTGTTGGAATATTATCAACCTGTATGCTCATAGTTGAACTGTTGGTTCCGCATCCACCACCATTAATTGTCCATTGTAAAACATTCACACCTAGTCCTAAACCTGTAACCGAACTTGTTGCAAGCGTTGGTGTTGTAATTGTACCGCTTCCGGAAATTACTGACCAGGTTCCCGCACCACTTGTTGGTGTATTAGCTGCCAAAACAGCAGTAGGACTGCTTATACAAACTGTTTGATTTGGACCTGCCACGGGAGCTGAAGGAATAAGATCCACATGAAGATTTAAGGTTGAAGTTAATGAACAAACACTGTATGTCATTGTCCATGCAAGAACATTATTTCCTGGTGCAACACTTAATACATTACTTGTACTTGTGGTTGGGCTAACAATATTTGCGCTACCCGATACCACAGACCAGCTTGCGGTTCCTAAACTTGGTGTATTTGCAGCAATTGTTGTTGTTGGATTACTTATGCATAAAGTTTGACTAGGTCCCGCATTTGGATTTCCTGGCGATGGAACCACATAAATATAAACAACGGATGAATTAAATGCACAAACACCATTTACTATAGTCCATTGTAAAATATTTGTACCAACTCCTAAATTGGTTACTGTTGTGTTTGCAAGACTAGGTGTGGCAATACTTCCGGAACCCACAAGTATTACCCATGTTCCAACCCCAACGGTTGGCGTATTGCCGGCAAGTGTAGTACTCGGAGAAGCTGCACATAAAGTCTGGTTTGGCCCTGCTGATGCAACAATTGTATTATTATCAACCTGTATGCTCATGGTTGATATACTTGGTGCGCAAACGCCATTTGTAATAGACCATTGAAGAACGGTAGTTCCGGTTGGCATTCCTGTAATCGAGCTGTTTGGTGAACTAGAATTAGTAAGTACACCGCCGCCTTGCATAATTGACCAGGTTCCCGCACCTACTATCGGAGTGTTGGCATTCAACGTTGTTGTTGGATTGTTTATACACAGCGTTTGATTCGGGCCTGCACTTGCAATTGTAGGCAGCTGATCAACTTTTATACTCAATGTAGAAATTGTAGGCGCGCATCCAACGGTACCAATGCTCCATTGTAAAACATTTGTTCCTAAACCTAAATTTGTAACAGTTGTTGTAGGGCTGTTAACTGATGTAATTGTTCCGCTTCCAGATGCTACACTCCATGTTCCTGTTCCAACGGCAGGAGCATTTCCATTTACAGTTGCACTTGGTGAGCTTATACAAACTGTTTGATTTGATCCTGCAACAGCAATACTTGGTAAAGGATCAATGGTAATAACAACACTTGAAGAAGATGAATTACAAACACCATTAGAAATTGTCCAAAGAAAAATATTTTGCCCTAACCCTAAATTTGTTGCTGTCGTTGTTCCTGAAGTAGGAGTTGTTATCGTTGCAGATCCTAAAACTATTGACCATGAGCCCGTACCAACAGATGGAATATTTCCTGCCATCGTTAAACTTGGGCTAGAAATACATAATGTTTGGCTTGGTCCGGCACTTGCAACAGTTGGCAAATTATCAACTTGGATACTCATTGTAGAAGTGGTAGTAGCACAAACACCATTTGAAATACTCCATTGCAAGATATTAATACCTAATGCCAGGCCTGTTACAGTAGAAGTTGGACTATTTGGACTTGTTATTGTTCCTAATCCTGAAATTACGGACCACGTACCTACACCGGTTGTTGGCGTATTAGCGGCCAATGTTGCATTTGGAGAACTAATACAAACTGTTTGGTTAGGGCCTGCGGTTGAAATACTTGGAGCAGGATCAACAATGATTGTCATTGTAGAAACAGTTTGCGGACAGGCTCCGTTATTTGTAATGCTCCATTGTAGTACGTTCGTACCAAGTCCTACAGTTGTCAAACTGGTTGTAGGGTTATTAATATTACCGATAGTTGCACTTCCTGAAATAACTGACCATGTTCCTACTCCGCTGGTTGGTGTATTACCTGCAAGTGTAGTTGTTGGATTCAACACACATAATGTTTGATTTGGACCTGCTAAAGCAATACTTGGAGCGGGATCTACAAAAACAGTCATTGTAGAAACAGTTTGTGGACAGGCACCATTATTAGTGATCGTCCATTGTAATACATTTGTACCCAAGCCCACAGCCGTTAGTGTAGTTGAGGGATTATTAACGTTAGATATTGTTGCACTACCAGAAATAACTGACCAGGTTCCTACTCCGCTGGTTGGTGTATTACCTGCAAGTGTAGTTGTCGGATTTAGAACACATAGCGTTTGATTTGATCCGGCTAATGCAATACTTGGAGCAGGATCTACAAAAACAGTCATTGTAGACACAGTTTGTGGACAAACTCCTCCGTTATTAATGGTCCATTGCAGCACATTTGTACCCAAGCCTACAGCCGTTAGTGTAGTGGTTGGGTTGTTTATATTAGCAATCGTAGCGCTTCCTGATATTACACTCCAGGTTCCTACTCCACTCGTTGGCGTATTAGCTGCCAATGTTGTTGTTGGATTCAACACACATAATGTTTGATTTGGACCTGCTAAAGCAATGCTTGGCGCAGGATCAACCTGTATAACCATAGTAGATACAGTTTGCGGACAAGCACCTCCATTTGTTATACTCCACTGTAAAATATTTGTTCCTAATGACAATCCCGAAACCGTTGTTGTAGGATTATTCGCGTTATTAAATGTTCCTGAACCGGAGATAACCGACCAGGTTCCTGTACCACTTGTTGGTGTATTCGCTGCTAATGTTGCGCTGGGTGTTAATATACAAACCGTTTGATTTGAACCCGCTAAAGCCATGCTTGGCGCCTGATCAACAAAAACAGTCATCGTAGATACTGTTTGTGGACAAGTACCATTATTGGTAATGGTCCATTGTAATACGTTTGTGCCTAATGCCACAGCTGTTAGCGTGGTGGTTGGATTATTAACGTTAGATATCGTTGCGCTTCCCAAAATTACAGACCAGGTTCCTACTCCACTTGTTGGCGTGTTTGCGGCCAACGTTGTTGTTGGATTTAATACACATAAAGTTTGATTAGGCCCCGCTAATGCAATACTTGGAGCAGGATCTACAAAAACAGTCATTGTAGATACAGTTTGTGGACAGGCACCATTATTATTGATCGTCCATTGTAATACATTTGTACCCAAGCCCACAGCCGTTAGTGTAGTAGTTGGATTGTTAACGTTTGCTATCGTAGCGCTACCAGAAATAACTGACCAGGTTCCTACTCCACTGGTTGGTGTATTTCCTGCTAATACCGTTGTTGGATTTGAAATACAAAGTGTTTGGTTTGACCCTGCTAATGCAATACTTGGAGCGGGATCTACAAAAACGGTCATTGTAGAAACGGTTTGTGGACAGGCACCATTATTAGTGATCGTCCATTGTAATACATTTGTACCCAAGCCCACAGCCGCTAGTGTAGTAGTTGGATTGTTAACGTTTGCTACCGTAGCGCTACCAGAAATAACTGACCAGGTTCCTACTCCACTGGTTGGCGTATTAGCTGCTAATGTTGTTGTTGGATTTAAAACACAAAGCGTCTGGTTTGGTCCGGCTAATGCAATACTTGGTGCCGGATCTACAAAAACGGTCATTGTAGAAACGGTTTGTGGGCAAGCGCCGTTATTGGTAATTGTCCACTGCAATACATTTGTACCCAAACCTACAGCCGTTAGTGTTGTTGAGGGATTATTAACGTTAGATATTGTTGCGCTACCAGAAATAACTGACCAGGTTCCTACTCCACTGGTTGGCGTATTAGCTGCTAATGTTGTTGTTGGATTTAAAACACAAAGCGTTTGGTTTGGTCCGGCTAATGCAATACTTGGTGCCGGATCTACAAAAATCGTCATTGTGGAAACTGTTTGAGGACAAACTCCTCCGTTATTAATGGTCCATTGCAATACATTTGTACCCAAGCCCACAGCCGTTAGTGTAGTGGTTGGGTTGTTAACGTTTGCTATCGTAGCGCTTCCTGATATTACACTCCAGGTTCCTACGCCACTGGTTGGCGTATTAGCTGCCAATATTGTTGTTGGATTCAACACACATAACGTTTGATTTGGGCCTGCTAAAGCAATACTTGGCGCAGGATCTACAAAAACGGTCATTGTAGACACAGTTTGTGGACAAGCTCCACCATTATTAATGGTCCATTGCAGCACATTTGTACCCAAGCCTACAGCCGTTAGTGTAGTAGTTGGATTGTTAACATTTGCTATCGTTGCGCTGCCTGATATTACACTCCAGGTTCCTACTCCACTGGTTGGCGTATTAGCTGCTAATGTTGTTGTTGGATTTAAAACACAAAGCGTTTGGTTTGGTCCGGCTAATGCAATACTTGGTGCCGGATCTACAAAAATCGTCATTGTGGAAACAGTTTGCGGACAAGCACCGTTATTCGTAATTGTCCACTGCAATACATTTGTACCCAAGCCTACAGCCGTTAGTGTTGTTGAGGGATTATTAACGTTGGAAATTATTGCACTGCCCGATATTACTGACCATGTTCCAACGCCACTCGTTGGTGTATTTGCAGCCAAAGCTGTGGTTGGATTTAAGATACATAACGTTTGGTTAGATCCTGCAATTGCAATACTCGGAGCGGGATCAACTTGTATTACCATTGTAGATACTGTTTGCGGGCAAGCACCATTATTAGTAATACTCCATTGTAAAACGTTTATTCCTTGCCCTACACTTGTAACAGTTGTTGATGGATTATTTGGGCTCGTAATTATCGCACTTCCAATAATTACTGCCCAGGTTCCTACTCCACTGGTTGGTGTATTTCCGGCAAGTGTTGTTGAAGGATTTAAGATACATAAAGTTTGATTCGGACCAGCCATTGCAACACTTGGTGCAGGGTCTACAAAAATGGTTTTAGTAGATACTGTTTGTGGACAAGCACCGTTATTAGTGATCGTCCATTGTAATACATTTGTACCCAAGCCCACAGCCGTTAGTGTAGTAGTTGGATTGTTAACGTTTGCTATCGTAGCGCTTCCTAATATTACACTCCAGGTTCCTACGCCACTGGTTGGCGTGTTTGCAGCCAATGTTGTTGTTGGATTTAAAACACATAAAGTTTGATTAGGCCCCGCTAATGCAATACTTGGAGCAGGATCAACAAAAACAGTCATCGTTGAAACTGTTTGAGGACAAACTCCTCCGTTATTAATGGTCCATTGCAGCACATTTGTACCCAAGCCTACAGCCGTTAGTGTAGTGGTTGGGTTGTTAACATTTGCTATCGTAGCGCTTCCTGATATTACACTCCAGGTTCCTACACCACTAGTTGGCGTATTAGCTGCTAATATTGTGGTAGGATTCAATACACATACTGTTTGATTCGGGCCAGCTAAAGCAATGCTTGGTAAAGGGTCTACAACAATAGTCATCGTTGAACTTGTACTCGAACAAGTGCCTGCTGATGTTATTGTCCACTCTAAAATATTAGTGCCTAATGTCAAGCCTGTTACTGTTGAATTTGGATTGGTTGAACTTGTTACAACGCCACCGCCTGTTAATACACTCCATGTTCCTGTTCCCGTTGTTGGTGTATTGGCTGCCAGTGTTGCCGTTGGAGAACTTATACAAACTGTTTGGTTCGCGCCTGCATTGGCAATGCTCGTGGCTGGGTCTACAACAATAGTCATCGTACTTGATGTGGATGAACAGGTGCCTGCGCTGGTGATAGACCATTGTAATACATTTGTACCAAGCGTCAAGCCTGTAACCGTTGTGTTGGGATTGGTTGAGCTTGTTACAACGCCACCACCTGTTAATACACTCCATGTTCCTGTTCCCGTTGTTGGTGTATTGGCTGCCAGTGTTGCCGTTGGGCTGGTGATACATACTGTTTGGTTCAGGCCCGCATTGGCAATGCTCGTGGCTGGGTCTACAACAATAGTCATCGTTGAACTTGTACTCGAACAAGTGCCTGCTGATGTTATTGTCCACTCTAAAATATTAGTGCCTAATGTCAAGCCTGTAACCGTTGTGTTAGGATTGGTTGAACTTGTTACAACGCCACCGCCTGTTAATACACTCCATGTTCCTGTTCCTGTGGTTGGTGTATTGGCTGCCAGTGTTGCTGTTGGGCTGGTGATACATACTGTTTGATTCGG
>JAEUTP010000001.1 GCA_016787705.1 Bacteroidia bacterium
CCGGCAGGTAAGTCTAAACCTGAACGATTAATTGCCTCAACAACCTGATACAATGAAATCTTATATAGTTTTAATTTATCTCGGTTTGCTTTAACCTGTATCTCTCTTTCTTCTCCACCTAAAATCGTAAGCTCTGCAACCCCTTTTATCTGTTGAATTTGTGGAAGATACTCGTCTTTCATTTTTTGATAAAACTCTGTTGCAGGCAAGTTACTTGTTGCACTAATTGACATGATAGGTAAATCATTCGGAGAAACTTTACTCATTACGGGACTTAAAATATCCTGCGGTAAATCTTTGCGAATATTGTCAATGTAGCGTTGAGCGTCTTGCATGGTTTTATCCAAATCAGTTCCATATTTTAAATTGGCAATGATGATAGATGCATTTGGTAAAGATTTAGTTACCAAATAATCCACTCCTTCTAAGTTAGATAAAGCATCCTCTATTTTTCGTGATACCGATGTTTCTACTTCGTTGGGCTCTGCTCCGGGATACACGGTTTTAATAACCACAACAGGTTGATTAAAATCAGGCATCAATTCATAACTTAAATTTTTATATCCTATAACTCCCAATAAGGTAAGTACGCTGAAAAGAACAATTATCAGCGATGGACGTTTTATTGATATTTCTGTAATATTCATAATTCAAATTTTATTTAATAGTTACATTCGCATTGTCAAATAGATTAATAAATCCATTTGTTACAATCACATCTCCTTCTACTAATCCCTTTGCCACGACAGTTTTGTTTTTTATTTTCTGTGCAATAGTTATGTTATGCAAAACAGCCTTTCCATTCTTTACTTTATATACTTGTGGTTGACTTGAAGAGCCTATAATGGCAGAAGACGGTATAATAATTCCGGATTTTTGATTGTCACTTTTCAAATTTATTTTACCAAACATTCCTGATTTGATTTTAAAATCGGAGGTGTTACTTACAATAAACTGAACAGGAAAACTACTGCCCATATTAGCTTTACTACCTATCATTGTTGCTTTACCCGACAATAGCACATCCGAATAAGCATCTGCATTAATCGAGAAGGTTTGATTTAATTGAAATGAACTCAAATCATTTTCAGACACATTAACGGTAAATTTTAAAACAGAAATATCTGTAATTTGAAGCAATGGTAAACCCGGTGCAGCAAATGCGCCCTCTTCAGTAAGTTTAGCAGTAACCACTCCATTAAACGGTGCTTTGATGGTTGTTTTACTAATTTGTTCAAGCAAAGTTGCTCTTTGAACTTTTGCAGATTTTAAACCTAACTCTGCTTTTTCTAATTGAACCCCATGTACAGCATCTGCATTCGCTAAAACAGTAAATCGTTTTACATCCGCTTCTAATCCTTCAACTTGAACCTCCGCTGATTGTAATTGCAATTTCAATAGTGAATTATCTAACTGAATTAATGATTGTCCTTTTGTTACAAAAGTTCCAACTTCAACTAAAACATCATTTATCTTGCCCTGTATCTCAGCGCTAAGCTTAGTCTCTTTATTAGGTTCAAATGTTCCTGAATAAGCAAATTCAGCTCCTATTAATTCCGATTTGATTGTATCCACCTGAACATTAATTGCTTGCTCCTTATCATATTGATAAACTTTATCTTTTACGATTTCTTTATTGCTTTTTAATTTTATGACTACAATTGCAATTAATGCCAATGGTATGATGATGTATAAAACCTTTTTCATTATCTGTTATTTTTAATTATTAATTTATTTCGTTTTTAAAATATTTCCTGATACTTTTTTTAGTTCTAAGTCTGCCTTCATCACATC
>JAEUTP010000013.1 GCA_016787705.1 Bacteroidia bacterium
TATTGTAGGCTCCCCATAATTGGACTATTCAAAAGTAGACTTTTTTATTAAATTATTAATACTATTTGAACCTTGCTTTGCAAGATTCTGTACAGAATCTTGCAAAGCAAGGTTTTTTTGTTTAAACATAATTGGAGATAATCCTCCAAGACTGTCATGTGGTCTGTGATTATTATAATCATTCATAAATTCTTCTGTAATTTCTCTTGCCTCGTTAAGATCCTTGAACAAATATGCATCCAATACATTTCTTCTGTATGTACCATTAAATCTTTCTATAAACGCATTTTGCGTTGGTTTGCCGGGTTGGATATAGTGAAAGTTGATCTTGTGCATCTTACTCCATTCTTCGGTTAATCCAGCAATAAATTCAGGACCATTATCCATTCGTATTGTATGGGGTTTTGTTCTTTGTTTAATTAATCTGTTAAGCACCCACACGATCGAGTTGCTCTTGAGTGAATGATCAATTTCTATATGAAGTATCTCACGGTTATAATCATCAATGACATTAAATGTTTTAAACTTCCTTCCATTCATTAAAGCATCGTGCATAAAATCAATTGACCATGTGTGATTTATATTCAAAGGCACCGTAAGTGTTTCCTTGGTTCTTGCAGGCAAACGCCTTTTTCCTTTTCTACGGATATTTAAATGCATGGCTTTATAAATTCTATGTACTCGTTTATGATTCCAAATATTTCCTTCAAGACGTATACGCCCAAAAGCTTTCCAAAATCCTTCACGTGGATGTAAATCAGCTTTTAAACGTAACTCATTCATGACTAATGTATCGTCTTTTTTAGTTTTATAATAAACTGTTGCTTTACCAAGGTTCAAAATCTTGCACGCCCTACTGATGCTGTAAGTTCCTTCACTACATATTTCAGTAGCCATCTGTTTTTTTACGCAAGGCTTTAAAGCTTTTTTTCGATGATCTCTTTTGCTAATTTTAAATCCAAAGCTAATTCAGCGTACATATGCTTTAAGCGACGGTTTTCCTCTTCAAGAGATTTCATTTTCTTTAGCTCATCAGAGTTCATTCCGCCATAACGCTCGCGCCACTTGTAAAACGCCGCTTTACTAACGCCATGATCTCTTACTATTTCAATTACTGATTTGCCGTTATCAAACTCTTTAAGAATTGCGGCAATTTGTTCTGGGCTGAATCTTTTTTTCTTCATTTTTGATTAGGTTAATTTATTAGTTTTTTTTCTACTAACAAATAGTCCTAATTTTTGGGGAGCCTACATATGTGTCTAGAAAGATATACACGACAGAACTAATTAAAATTGTCATTGTTATGCTTAGAAAAATAACTAATTTGGTTTCTGACTGCATAAATAATATTTAGGTTAAGAGATGTAGGAATTGTTGAATTATTTATTTAGCACCAAATCACTTTTTTTGTCGTCTTTATAATTCTGACTAACGTTTTTTTTTGAGCTTTGAAAATCAACATGTTGCAAATCCAACATCTTCAGGTTTCAGGTCAAATTTAGTGATATTTTTTTTCATTCTTTCCACTAATTTCATCTTTCTTTTTTGGTCGAGGAATAAA
>JAEUTP010000025.1 GCA_016787705.1 Bacteroidia bacterium
CCAACCTGGACTACTCAGGTCTTGCCGATTATGCGCTTAAAGCACTTGTAGGTGGAGTGATATGGATGTCATTCAAAGTAGCAGGAGATTATATCAGTGAACGATTAAAAAGAAAGTAATGGAGACTTGGAAAAAAATAGCGGTAGGAACAGTAGTAGGTGGTGCGCTCATTGGCGGGACGGTGTATGTGGTGCGCCTGAACAAGATGAATGCAGAACTGGAAACTGTACCGATGGCGAAAATACACAAGCTTGATCTTTCAGGATTAACAATCAGAGTTGACGTGCAGTTAAAAAATCCGACACGCACTCCTTTTAAAATTAAATTCCCTTTTATCAAGCTCGTGTATAAAGGCACAACGGTTGGCTCTTCGCAGGTAATTGACAAAGACATCAGCATCCCCGCTTTCGGTGAGGCGGTGGTTGAACAGATGATGATACGAGTTCCGCTGATGAATATTTTTTCTCTGTCGGGCAGCCTCTTAAGAGCCATCCAAAACAAAGAGCCGGTGAAGATTGATGTCAAGACACTCACAACAATTGATTTGGGATGGAAAAAAGTTCCCTACACGAAAACAGATACACTAACACTTAGTCAGCCAAAAGCATAATGGAACGCAGAGAAGAAGTAAAAATAAAAAGCGGTGCGGAGTTCGATCATCTTTTCCCAAAGGCAATGCTAATGACCATTACCAAAAAGGAAGGTGCTACGGTTGCGGACACAATTCGCTTCATTCCGCAGGTGGTAAGAGAAACGCTTTTTCATACTGATAAAATTGCAAAGCAGTTAAAGCGAAACACGGTGTATGAAACCTGCAAAGCAATATGGCAATTTGTTTACGACCACATCGCTTACCGCAAAGATGAAGACGGAAAGGAACAAATCAGAAGCCCGTCAAGAGCATGGCACGACAGGAAATACGGTGTGGACTGTGATTGTTACACGGTGTTTATCAGCAGCATCCTGAGCAATTTAAAAATCAGGCACATGCTGCGAATCACCAAATACAAAGAGGATCACTTTCAGCACATCTACCCGATTGTTCCTTTAGGTGATGGCAGCTATATCACCATCGATTGTGTAGTGAGACATTTTGATTACGAAGAACCCTACAGCGAAAAAAAAGACACAAAAATGGACTTAGAATATTTAAACGGAGTCAACGACTCCTCAAACAAAAACATCGATGCTGTTGAACTGATCGGGATATACGATGACCGTGAAGCGATGGCAGAACTCGGCAGGCTTTTCAAAAAGAAAGCCGGAGGTGGCGCACCAAAACAAAAAAGCGGAGGCTTCAAACAAGTCTTCAAAAAAGGAGCGATAAAAGAAGCCTATAAAAAAGGCGGTATCAAAGCGGTGGCAAAAATGGGCTTGCACATCACCAACCGTTTAAACCCTGCAACGGTGCTTATCCGCAACGGAATTTTAATCGCTCTTAAAACAAACATGTTCAAGATAGCTCAACGTCTGCGCTATGCGTACCTGAGTGATGATGAAGCCCGCAAGCGTGGCATTGACATGGCAAAGTTTGCAAGACTGAAACAGGTTAAAGACAAACTCCAAGGCATCTTCTACGGTGCAGGTGGTATCCCTGAAAACTTCCAAAAGGCAATCCTTACCGGAAGAGGTAATCGTGACAAACAAGTAAGCGGACTCGGATATGTTGCCGATGACATGAGCGGGCTTGACAAATATTCTTCAACAGAAGATTTGTTAGGTAGCGATATCTATCAAAGCGAAGCCTTGGATCAGTTAAACGGACTTGGTGAACCTTACTCGGCAGCAGCATCTGTGACAGCAGCAACAACCATTCTGACAGCGATTGCAGGATTATTAAAAGGAATTGGGAATATCCTTCCAAAAAAAGACAAAGGAGCAAAAGACTTTGAAGAAGGCGGTGGCGAAGGTGGCGGAGGCGAATCAGGCGGTGGTGGTGGCGAAAGCGCAGCTCCTGCCTCATCAGGAGAAGGTGGCGGATCTGCGGATATGAATTTCGACAGCGGAAGTTCAAACAGCAGTAAACCGATGGTTACCACGAAAACAAGTGCGCCTTCACAGAACGAAGATAGTGGTGGCGGTGGAGAAAGCGGTGGCGGAGATTCAGGTGGAGGCAGTTCCGGTGATTCAGGCAGTGCAAACAAATCTGCAAACAGAGAAGCTTCATCAGGAGGTGATACTTCAAAGCCTGAAGGATTCTGGGACAAGAATAAAAAATGGATCAAACCAGTAGGTATCGGAGTTGGAGCATTAAGCCTGATATACGCAGGATACCGAATGGTCACCGGAAGTAAAAAAGAAATAGCCAAACCGGCACTTTCAGGAATTCCAAAGAGCAAGAAGCAAAAGAAGAAAGGAGGTAAAAAGGCAGCGGTAAAGAGTAAAAAACAAAAGAAGCAGGCAGTTGAATTGCTTTAATAAAACAACAAAGAAAAAATCAAAAACATGAAGAAGAAAAATTCATACGAGAAAAAAGCGCAGAAAAAACAACTCCTTGACGGAGTAGCTGCGGAGCATGCCAAAGGCGATATCAAAAAGACCGCACTGGAAACAGGTCGTGATATTTTGATCGGTGCAGTTGGTGGTGGCTTGGCAGGTGCGGTACTCGGACGTTCTTCCTTCTTGGTGGGAATTGCAGTTACAGGTGTTGGTCATTACATGGGCAGTAATGGTGCAGCAGCTTTCGGTGTGGGCATGATGGCTTCGGGCGGTTATCAGGCAGTTGCCGGAGCAATGAACGGAACAGAAAAAGAAGGCTTCGAAGGCGTAAAAGAACGCATGGCAGCTTTCAAAGAAGAGTTCAAGCGAAAACTGTTCCTTGACAAAATCATCAAGAGCAAAAAGAAAGAGGAAGAGAAATCCGAAGAAGGCACAAACGGTATGGGCGAAGTGCAATACTTCACTTATCCCAACGGCAAAGAACTGGAAGGCGCAGCCGATCACCTGAATGTGTTAGACCACATCGAAAAACAGGTGGAAGAATCAGCCAAAAAATTTGAAGCCAAACAATCTGTTTCAGGCGGATTGAAAGGAGAAATGGGAATGCTGGACGTAAGTGAACAGAATTTTTAAACGATACCTGATCTGAATTTAGCAGTATCTAAATCCCTCTCCGGGTCGGAGCATCATCACAAAAAAGAAAATAATTAATAACCATAAAAACGAAACAATATGTTAGGCGTATTAGACGGAGTAGAAGAATACAACAATGCAGGAGCCTTATTAGGCTTGGATGCAGTTGACAATGAAGAATTGCTTGGCGCATTAAGACGCATGAATCCAATTCAGCGCATGCGCACCATCAACAAACTGGCAAGCGGTGTTCCTGCAAGCAAAGGATCACGTGCCGAAATGGAAAAACATTTTAATGAGTTGCCACAGCACATTAAAGATGGTTTGATGAAAGGAGAATTGCGTTTGGCTGATACTGTGATTTACAGCATCAAAGCAGTGAACTCAAAAACCATCAAGATGTTCGAAACACAGGACGACAAAGAGGTTGGCTTGCGTAACATCAGCAATGCAAAATTGCCAAAGAACCAAGCATTGCTTGTAAGCGGAATCTTTTTGCTTGCCGGAATTCCTGCCGAAGTAAACAAGGATAAAATCATCGGAGCGAAATACGATGGCATTGAAGATTTCGCTGCTTTATCAAACGGAGAGTTCTCTTTGAAAAGCAACAAGAAGATCATCATGCCGGAAACCGTGAACACCATTTTTAAAACCAAAACAATGAACACCGTTCCTGTTGGGTATTACAAACTTGCTAATCCACGAATGATCCACGATGACATCCTGATTGAAGCAACCATCGACTTGGGTTCAATGGAGGGCTTAGACCCGAAAACCCACGTGTATGTTGGATTGCATGGCACTATCACTACTCCATAATCGGGGTACTGAGTCCGAAGTTACGCAGCCACATGTGCTGCGTAACTCGGAGGACTCAGGGCATCAGAGATGCCTCTTAATTAAAAATAATTAAAACGAAACAAGATGTTAAAACCAGTAAAGAAACGCTTTGACCTTCAGGTGACCGATGCAAACAAGACTGTAAGCAAAACTTACGAGCTTGATAAAAACATCAAGGCGGTAAAAGGTGTGCTGATTACATCGGATAAGGATGACCTGCTTTATTTCAGGGGGACACAAAAGATTGAGATCAACAAAGAAGAGTTCTTCCCTGATAATTACGAAAGCAAACTGCTTATGTCCGGAATCAACGTAGCTCCAAAACAACGCTACTATGATTTGGGAAATGTAGCACCGGGAAATGGTTTGGTAAAACTCACCTTCACCGATACCGATGATTTGAGAACTCCCTTTACTCCTTACCGTGTGTCGTTATACCTGGACTGTGAAATGGAGGATGAATTATCATGAAAGAGCAGGTCTTAATAACGCAGTTACGCATTACCAAAGCCGGACAGGTGAAGCACTTTCAGGTAAAGCTTCCGAAAAATGCCAAACGCATCATCGGAATTGAAGTTGGAGGTCGACTGATAAAAACACCTAAAACGGATGGAACAACTGGAGCGGACGGAACAGTCATCGGTGTAACACCAAAAGAAGAACAAATAGCAAAGCAATAACAAAACCATGCGAGCAGAAATTTTAAAATCACTGATTCCTTTTAAGCGCAATACGCTCATCGGAGAATTGAAACTGCAAAGTTGTGAAGAGGCAAATATCTTTTATGCCACCCATCTGCAAACAGATGAAAATCTTGGTGCAGGAGATTTTTCGCAGAACCGCAACTGGAAAGCAAGTGCATTTACTCATCAGAGTAAAACCGAAGAGGACATTGTGATTGTAGACGGAGACAGTACCATCATTCAGGGAATATACAAAGACCGGATTGGTAAGTTGAACAAAGGAGATTTTGAATACATCGTCAATGTCTATGTGTGGGTTGAAATTGAAGAAGAAGGAGGCAAATCATGAACATAGCATTAGCCTTGGAATACATCCCCCGCAGAATGGATGAACTGGGATTTGGAAAAAATTATTACATCCGCTTTCGCCACTTGGTGTTACAGCCAAACGAGCATTTGGATATTGAAGCCTACAACCAGTTTTACATCATGGTGGATGAACCCTCAAACATCAACATCACTTCCGAGTTCGGAATCTTTGATTTGAGTGTAGACAGAACCAATGAGCAGTTGTACGAACATCAGGGATACATCAGTATTCAAAACTACTCATCATCCGTAAATCATGTTCGTTTTATACAGGTAATACCAAAACACATTGCATTAAAACAATTGAAAAATGGCAAAGATAATTGAAGCATATAACCCGCAAAAAATAGAGATCATCAAGCGCATGCTTGAGAAGCAATCATCCAAAGGAAGTCCATTGGCTTACGAAATATTCGTGGACAATTTTAAAGTGGTGATGAAAACAACTGATATGTCGGAATTCGACAGCTACGAAGATGTGATGACCAATGAAACAAAGTTTATTCGCATCAATGTTTACAATTCACCATCGGAAACAATCAGCCATACAAAGTATGTGTTTGAAATAGAAGAGAAAAAACCGGAGGTAAACAGAAGCTTGGGAGAAGTAACCGATATTAATACGAAAATAAAAGAATCGATTGCTGTGGAACGTGAACGTTGGGACAAAGATCAGTTGATAAAAGAGTTGGATCGCACCAAACTGGAGTTACAGGAAGCTGAGGAATACATTGATGAATTATCAGGTCAATTGGAAAAAGCAAAACTTAAACCCAATCATTTTGGAAAACTGGATTTAGGCTCTTTAGCAGGCTCTGCAATTGAAGGTGTAATGCGAAGGAATCCGCAATGGTTAACAAAAGTTCCCGGACTTGAAGGTTTGGCGGGAGTGATTGTCGATGAAAACACCAATGGAAAACGCATCGATGCTCCAGCAGAAGAAACGGAAGTTACAGTAACTAAAGCCAACGCTGCTCCCGCATTAACGGAAGAGGAAAAATCTTATCTCGCTTTTGGGAAAGAGGTGGCGGAGAATTTTGAAGATGAAGAAATATCGGTGCTAATGAAAATCATTCACCAGTTAAGCAAAGATACTTCTCAACTCAAAACCGTTGCAGAACTGCTGAACGTTCCGGCTTAAACAATCAATTTTTAAATCTCGACAGTACAGAATCATTCCGCAAAATGCGGGATTAGGGAAGCACTGTCCAAAAACGAAAAAACAAATGGCAAAATTCGCATTCACCATGACCATCGAAGCTTCTTCAGAGCAGGAAGCGGAGAAAAAAGTTAAAGCACTCGGAGTGCTTGCTTCTAAACTGAAAACAGTTGAAGTGGAAAAGCTCGCACACATTGTAAAAAACGATCCTGCAAAAACAGCATTGGCAAAGGCATACTTAGGACTTCACTAAAATGGAAGCCGCAGTAACTACATATCAACCTAAACCATTACCTGTTCAGGCTGTGGAGCCTACACAGCAGGATAAGGAGGCATGGACACTAAAGGAAAAAATCCTTTTCAGCTTGCTTGGTGTGGTAGTAGTTGGAGGAACGATCTATATCGGCAGGAAAATCATTCTCAACAAAATAGCCAACAAAGAAGAGAACAAGAGTTTCGAAGATGGCACATCAGCCACTTCAGCCAAACAAATAAAAATGGCTTTTGAGAATGACGGATGGCCGGGGACAGATACCGAGAGTTTGCGAAGCACACTCCGTGAAATCCCAAGTAAGGAAGAGTTCGCCAAAGTCGTAAAGTCTTATCAGAAGCTCTACAATGGTAATCTGATAAAAGACATGAGCGATGAATTGCAATCCACCGAATACAACGAGATGCTTCAAATCCTCGCTGCCAAGCCTGAAAAGAAGGGACAAGCACCAAGCCTGATTGCATACACAGCATGGGCAAAACGAATGAAAGCAGCTTTTGATAAAGAGTATGGATTCTTTGGAGGCACAGATGCAGAGGCCATCATAGCGGTTTTTAATGAAATACCAACGCAGACAGCCTTTGTAAAAGTGGCTTTAGAATACAAGCGATTGTACGGAACGAATATGCTTGAGGATATGAAAAGCGAGAGCGAGTTCGGACAGTATGATGACTGGATGAAAATCATTACAGCAAAACGAAAATAACATGGAGCAGACAATAACTCAGCAACAGCAACCATCAGGCAAGGGAAAAAAGATATTGCTTGTAGGATTAGGAATAGCAGCCACAGGCACATTGGGATACTTTGGTTACCAATGGTGGCAAAAACGCAAACAGTCAGGAAGTGATGCGGACACTTCGGGAGAAACACCTGACCTGGACTTAACTCCTCCTGCAAAAAATAGTTTTTCTCTTCCTGCTGCTCCTAAACGTAATGATGATTTTCCATTAAAGAAAGGCAGCAAAGGTGCAAGAGTAAAACAAGTGCAGGAAGTATTGCTTGCTAAACTCGGAAAAGATGCACTCGGCAAAGCCGGAGCAGACGGAGATTTCGGAAGCAAAACAGAAGCGGCTCTTATTAAAGCAGGATACCCAAGCACCATTGATGAAAGCACCTTCAATGTGATGACTCAGGGTGAAACCTTGGACGCTTCTGCAACAGCGAAAGAATTGTACAGCGCAGCCATCATTAAAAACTTCACCGGAGCAATTAAAGCTCTGCAAAAACTAAAATCAAAAGATGATTACACCACAGTCTCTGATGATTTTAAAACCAACTACCGCATCGGTGGAGTTCGACAAACGCTTGTCAACGGAATGCTCAACAGCTTTATTGATGAGAAGCAAAAGCAAGCGATCCGATTGCAGTTCACCCGGATGGGACTGAATTACGATGGAAAGAAATGGTCACTGTCCGGTATTGAAAGCTCCAGTATCATCACCAAACAGCCAACACTGGTGTGGGTGCATTCAAAGAAAGCGATTAAAGTTCCATCCAATATGGTGCTTGGAAAAGTAATCGCACAGCGAGGCAATCACACCTTATTTGATAACAACGGAAAACACTTTTTAGTGGAAACCAAAACCATCAATTACTTATGAATTTAAGAAACATAAAATACATCGTGGTGCATTGCACAGCAACGCCCACCACAACCACTCTCGAATCCATCAAACGCTACTGGAAAGAACAGCGAGGATGGGGCGATACTCCCGGCTATCATTATTTTATTAAGCGTGACGGAACAATTGTTCAGTTGCTTGATGAAAAGAAAAACAGCTATGGAGTTTACAAACATAATTCTGAATGCATCAGCATTGCTTACGTTGGCGGTATTGATAAAGACGGAAAGCCTGTGGACAACCGCAGCGATGCACAAAAGCATGCGATGTTTGACATCATCGTTCGCTTAACGGAAAAATATCCTAATGCAGAAGTGCTTGGACACAGAGATTTTCCGGGAGTAAAAAAAGCCTGCCCCTGCTTTGATGTAAAAGAGTGGCTGAAAAATTACGAACCTGATTTTAATTCCGCAGCATAATGGTTTTACAGAAGTTAAGAGCAATACTAAAGCACAATGGTTTTAAACTCTATACCCGCCCGTATGAGTTGAACATTGTCGGCTTGCGATCTGCCAGTACAATTCCGAATCGCTTTGATGACGAGATTCATGTGTTCTATAAGGTTAGCCCAATCAAATGGAACTATCACGTTTACAAAGCCACCACCGATCCGGGAACATTTTGGTTACGCAATCCGATGCAGCCACAGGGAACAGCCATCCTCGCCCAAGGACAATATGAGCATGCTTATGAAATGGGATTGCATCGTGGACAGTACACAGCTTTAGTACAACGAAAATCTGTAACAGTTATCCGGGATTATGACCGTGATGCCATGCTTGATTTTTATAACGGTAAAAAAACAAAGGGCTTGTATGGAATTAATGTCCACAGAGCCAATAAAACAGGAACTACTAAAACCGTAGATAAAAATTCAGCAGGATGTCAGGTATTTGAAAATGCAACAGCCTTTCAGCAATTCATGCTTCTGTGTGAACGCCATCGCCGGATGTACGGCAATAAATTCACTTACACTTTGATTGATTTCAGAGCAGTAAAAAGAGAAACCTACAGGCGCATCGCAGTTGGAGCAGGAATAGTTGGTCTGCTTGCATTAGGGTACATCGCTTTCACCGGAGGCGATAAACTCAAAAACATCGCTGAACAAATCAGCGAAACATTTAATCACTTATTTAAAAAACAAGAACAGCAACCATGAAAGTAAAAGACATCTTACACCAGTTACTAAAAGACAAAGACGGAAATTTCTCTTTAAGAGAAGCCGTTACACTGACCTACGTGCTTATGTCAATCATTAGCTGGGTGTCACAGCAGTTCTTTGGTATGGAGGTTCCTGAATACATGTTCTATGCATTCATCAGTATGATTGGTGCAGGTACCTTCGGTTACTCTCTTGAGAAAAAGTCAAAAAATATTAATTAATAACCATTATTAAAAACGAAAGATTATGAAACGAGTTCCATTAGTTATTTTATTTACAGCACTGATCACAGGTTTGTTCCTGTCGCTGAGTACCTGCAATACCGGAGAGAAAGTGAAGCCGGATAAAACAGAAATCATTAAAGCTTCAGAAAAAGCGGAGCGCATTGATACCGGTTACAAAGCTGCTTTTGAATCCTTACAAATACACAGTGACAGTTTGCAAAAGGAACTATCCTTCACTCAAAGCAAACTGAAAGCAATCAAGTTCAAGTTGAATCAGTCGCAAATTGCGCTTGTTGCATTAGCCGAAAAGAAAAGCGATTCCTTGAGTTTTGAGCAATTGCTGAATGATTGTGATTCCTTAAAACAACAAACGCTTGCTTACGTAGAATTGGTTGACAGTACACAAAGCATCTACGAAACCAACATAGTGCAGCTTCAGGAAATGGTCGCAACGAGAGATTCGCAGATTGTTGTTTGTGCGGCCTCCTATTCACAGATGAAAGGTTTGTTGGATGACAATTTAGAAAGGGAACGCAAGCTCACCGAAGATCTGAATACTGCCTACAAATCTCAGCGCAGGAAAGTGCTGCAAAATAAACTGCTTGCCGGAGGCATGCTCATACTATCAGGAATCGCTACAACACTTTACATCAACGCCAATAAATAATGAGAGAAAAAACAATCGTATCATCCGTTACACTCGCTGCTTCACTCATCAGCTACTTCTACGCCAAAGAAACGCAAAAGGACACCATTCCCTTTGTAATGATTGGCGGGTTCATGGGGGCTGTAATCGGTGAAGTGATTGTAGGAGCAATTAACAACAGTAAAAACAATCAAGACAAAAAGGAGGACTAAATGGCAACAGAAATCATCAACAATGGCGCAAGCCTTAAAATCGTCACAGACGGTTCACCACGTTTCATTTTGAAACATCAAATCAAAGAAGTGGAAGTGGTAAGAGATACCATAATCAAAATCGACATCGGTCAGGGAGCATTGTACAATGTGTTCGTAGATCAAACAGAAGTAACTGTTCCTGCTTCAACAGATGTAAATGATTTGAGAGATAAAATCATGGAGATGCTGCAAAGTCCCGCAGCAGTTGGTTTGGCTACAGAAGCAAAACAGACTGAAGGCAATGCGGAGATCGTGAATTTGAAAAACTCGGTAGCGCAATTATCTGAAAAAGTAACAAGCATGAACGATAAAATCTTCTACGAGCCAAAACTTGTAGATGAGACAAACCCAAGTGTAGTTTACAAAGGATTTGCAAGTCCGGGAGCAGCAACTGACCAAGCTGTATGGGCAATCTTAAAGGTGACTAACAACAAAGGAGTTCTTTCTTATCACTGGGCAAGCGGTAACAAAAACTTCGATAAGATTTGGAATAACCGAAAAGCACTTGCGTACAGCTAAAAACTAAAACTAAAGCCGGACAATTAAAGTCCGGCTTTTACTTCTTAAAAAATGAAAACACCAATTACATATTACGGAGGAAAACAAACCATGTTAAAACACCTTTTGCAATTAATACCGGCTCATCGAATTTATTGTGAACCATTCTTTGGTGGCGGAGCATTATTTTTTGCGAAGCCAAAATCAGAAGTGGAAGTTATCAATGATAAAAACGGAGAAGTGATCAATTTCTTTAAGGTGATAAAGTCCAAGTTTCCTGAACTGCAAAAAGAAATTCAATCCACTTTGCACAGTCGTGAGTTATACAAAAATGCTATGGTAGTGTATGAGCATCCTGAATTATTTCCGGATGTAAAACGTGCATGGGCATTATGGACACTTACCAATCAAGGTTTTGCAGGTATGATTGGCTCTTGGGGATTTGGTAAAACAAACTCCAAAGAGAAATCTCTTGCAAATAAAAGAGAAGACTTTACGCATTTATATGCCCAGCGATTAAAGACCGTTCAAATTGAGAACAATGATGCCCTTAAGGTAATTGACCGATGCAATGCCAAGGACGCTTTTATTTATGCTGATCCACCATACATCGGTTCGGATATGGGACATTACAAAGGATATTCAGAGGCAGATTATAAACAGTTGCTCGACAAGTTGAGCAAGGTAAAGGGAAAGTTTCTGCTGAGTTCTTACCCTTCCTCTATTCTATGTCGGTATATCAAAAAGTTTAAATGGCGAACGAAAAAAGTGGAGAAATCAGTAGCGGTCACAAAACATACTGACAAAAAGAAAACGGAGATGTTGGTGTTTAATTATGATCCTGAGAAGATTAAACCAATGAATGTAGATCCAAAACTCAAACGCATCTCAGTAAAAGAAATTGAAACCAAACTCAAACGCTTAAAATTTGCAGCATAATGAAGGGAAAGAAAATAACAACTGACAATTATTTTGAAACCATTGAGGAAATTGGTTTTGAAAATTTACCGCAAGCCTTAAAGGAATCGCACATGGCGATAATTGCTAAAACCAATGAGGGGGAAGACTGGAGTGGCGGTGCTGACTTTAATCGCATGGTTAATCTTGCATTTAAAAAACTGGAAGAGTTTGTTGGGTCAGGAAATAAAGGTTTGTCTGGCACAGAACATCCTGAGTTAAAAAGAGCAAAGGAAGATGCAAAGAATTATTACAAACTAAGTACCGACCAGTTAAAGATGATATACCGTCTTGAACTGGATGCAGAACTGGATGATGGCGAAAGCGAATGGATCACCATTAGAAAAAGAGCCATTGAAAAGGAGATGAAAAAGAGAGGTGTTAAGTTGGATGGAGCTGAATCCGGTATACCCAAAAAGAAAAATCCTTATAGTGAAATTTCTACAGAAGTAAAATTCATCAACCGATTCTTAGATTTTAATGATAAAATCTTGTACAAAAAAACATTTGAGATTTTCATTGATGAATTGCAAAAAGCGATTGAGGAAAAGAAGATCACTAAAAAATCTCCGGTAGCTAAGGACATCATGGCAATTCAACAAGCTGTATTGAAAGCCTTTAACAATATGGAGAACGCTAAACACTTTGTTTTGAGTCCAGCAACAGTTAAGAGACTCAAAGTCATAATTGAAAAATATGAGAACGCATACGATGATATCGATGAGTCCTATATTAAAGTTAAAAAGAAAAAAATGGATTTGAGTGGCATCAATAACTCATCATCACAAGTGAACATAATGCCAAGCACTGATTTTACAAATCTTCAGTTTAATGCAATAGGCTTCAAAGACAAGTGGTTAAACTTTATTGGTGATCCTTCGCCCGGATTTACTGCAATGGTTTTTGGTATGCCTAAAATGGGGAAAAGTTATTTATGTGTTGACTTTGCAGGATATTTAGCAAGAAATCACGGGAAGGTACTTTATGTTGCAAAGGAGGAAAAACTGGATGCCACGCTTCAGAAGAAATTAAAGGATAAGGAAGTAGCACATGAAAATCTTTTTGTCGCTGATGCTTTGCCAAGAGATTTATCAGCCTATGATTTTATTTTCCTGGACTCAGTGAACAAGCTTGGTTTATTGCCTAAAGATTTGGATAAACTAAAAGCTGATAATAAAGGAAAATCATTCATCTATGTATTTCAGGCCACTAAAGGTGGAAAGTTCAAAGGCAATAATGAATTTCAACATGATGTGGATGTAGTGATTGAAGTGCCGGAGCAAGGGAAAGCAATTCAATTTGGAAGATTTAATCAAGGAGGAGAACTGGATATTTTTGGAGATAAAAGCATCGGAGAGGCAGAAGAGTTAAATGGAGTCAGAAAAAGCGGAAAGAACTTGGACGTTCCAAATAAAGTATCGAACGTAGACAACATGAAAAAGAAAGAAAACCAAGAGCAGGACTGGACAAATCATCCGGAATTGCATTCAATCGAAAGATCGCACCTGATCAGAATCAAAAACCTGTTTGAAGAAGGGAACATGAAAGAAGCCATGCGCCAAGCAGCCTTTTTGGACACTTATCTCCGTGAAATGATCCCGCCAAAGGTTTGGGTTGAAATGGGAGGAGAATTAACGCCAACGGGAATAGAGAAACTAAGGTTATCATCGAACTTTGCCAGTCGTCCTGATGACATTAATCCCAAGTACCTATTCACGCAAACGGCAACTGCCCTGCTTGTTGAGGCACTTAGGGGCGATTTTGACTTAAAAGCCCTTATAAGGGCAGAATTAGCCAACAGGGGGCAAGATGACAAGGGTAATTGGGTTGGCTTTGAGCAGGCAGCAAAAATTCATAAAATCAAAAAATAGGGGCTTATTTCAGGTAAAAAATTAAGGGGCGATTTTCGCCCCTTTTTAGTTGTTAAGATTTAGGAATTTCTATCTTTACCTCAAAACCCACAAGGGTGGTTTGGAAGAAATTTTATCAGTCGGTTAAAGGTTCTATTAGTCCGGTGAATTCCAGTATTTTATGGAAATCCTCGACTTCATAGTACGACCTTTCCCCCATTGGTACCACTGAAATAAAAATGAAATCCCCTGTTGATAAGTTCTCCAGGGGATTTTTATTTAAACGGGTAACCAAATCCAAGATTTAAAGAAACGTGTAAACCTAATTGTTTAAAATATTTTATGTTAAGTTACCTGGCATTTTCAAATAATAGAAATTCTTTTACACTTGTCCATTTTATCGGATATCTATTATTATCTTGATTAATTAAAACCACACAGCCTTCCATAATATCCCTCATGTATTGCATACCCTGCCATGCCGGATAAAGTTCGGTTTTCTTTCTGTCAGCTAATTTTGCGATATTGATAATTATATCCAATAAAGAAATACCTCCGGGTATAAACAATTTATATTCATTTCCTTATATCTCCATCACTAGATTTTTAAAGTCGTTAGCACTGAGCATATCTCCACCAATTTTTAAGTATCGCGGTGTATCATTATCCAAGGTGTTTTCTAACGATACAAACTACATTTGCGCCATTTATAATAAGTTTATACAATCTTACTACCCAAATTTTCTGCAGCGACCGCCACTACGATTTTTTGCCATATTATTTTAATGTTTTTTAGATAAATATAATGTTCAACAAATATATTTAATAATTAAACAAAATAATTATATCTTTACGGCATTAAAAAGTCTAACGGCAGATAGTTGAAAGTATGTTATTATAAATATGGCGCAAAGGCCTTTTTAAGAAAAGCAAATTTTTAATTTTACTCTTCCACAACTTAATTTATAATTAATGAGATCATATCATATTTCCGAGTTGGAGCAGCTTTCCGGTATCAAAGCGCATACTATAAGGGTGTGGGAACGGCGTTATAATCTTATAGAGCCGGATCGTACAGAAACCAATATTCGTATGTATGATGATAACCAGGTACGTAAGTTATTGAACGTATCTACTCTTTTAGCCAATGGCTACAAGATTTCAAAAATTGCAAGTCTTAATAACGATGACATAGCAAAGAAAATTAACGAGATACAGTCAGGCAAAGAAACTACAGATGTAATAGCCACTTCATATATAAATGATTTTGCAGCTTCAATGATTGATTTTGACGAACCGGCTTTTGAAAAAACATTTTCTGCGGTGGTAACACGGTATGGCATGTTTGATGGAATGCTGCGCGTTTTTTATCCTTTAATGCAAAAGATAGGTTTTATGTGGGTTATAGGTGAATCAATGCCCGTACAGGAACACTTCGCCTCAGTTATAATCCGTAAAAAATTAATAGCGGCAATTGACGGACAATTACCTCCCGTAAAAAAAAATAAAAAATTTCTACTCATGCTTCCTCCAAATGAATGGCATGAGATAGGACTATTATTCTCTGAATATATACTTCGCTCAAAGGGTATCCCAACACTCTATCTGGGCGCAAATGTGCCTTACGAGAATATCAGATCGGTTTTCTCTAAAACCAAAATCACCCATCTTTTAACTTTTTTAATTGCACGGCGTACCGAAGAGGATTTGTCTCTTCTAAGAAAGAATCTTGGAATCCCTTCAGACGTAGAACTATTAGTAGCAGGTAATCCGGAGATGACGCAACTGCTTCATAAACATAAAAACACTAAAATATTACATTCCCCGGTTGAACTACTAGATTTTATTTGATCCTATTAAATTATTTTGTTTAACTTTTTTAACATAAAAGTTGAACAATTTGAAAAACAATCCTTAAATTTGTGTGTTAAGTTTAAAAAGCTTTATGCTGAAAAGAAAACACATAGGTATAATCGGGTCTGGAGTTAGTGGTTTAAGTGCTGCTGCTACATTAGCATCTAAAGGTTACAATGTATCGGTTCTTGAAAAGAATGATCAGCTGGGTGGAAGGCTGCGCCAATTTAAGGAACAGGGTTTTACTTTTGATATGGGCCCCAGTTGGTATTGGATGCCTGATGTTTTTGAAAAATTTTTTAATTCGTTCAATCATACTACTTCCGATTTTTACAAGCTGGTTAAACTCGATCCCGGTTTCCAGGTTATATTTAAAAATAGTGAGGCTATTCAAATTCCTGCCAGCTGGGATCAATTGTTGCAATTATTTGAAAGTATAGAGGTTGGTGCTGCGGACAATCTTAAAAAGTTTATGTTAGGTGCCGAATATAAATACCATGTTGGCATTAACGATTTAGTATATAAACCAGGCCGCTCATTTAGCGAATTAATAACTTCTCAAACACTTAAAGGTTTTTTTAAGCTACAGTTATTTTCTTCATTCAGTTCGCATGTACGAAAATATTTTAAAGACGAAAGGTTAATCGCTTTAATGGAATTTCCTGTTTTGTTTCTTGGCGCAAAACCTTCAGATACTCCTGCCTTATATAGCCTTATGAATTATTCAGGGCTCAAGCAAGGTACTTTTTATCCATTGGAGGGCTTCAGCAAAATTACTGATGCAATGGTACAAATTGGTAAAGAAAATGGCGCGCAATATTTTACCTCTGAGGCTGTTACTTCTATAAATTATACAGATCAAATAAATATTAAAACAATTACCCGAACAATTAATGTGGATGGTATGATCGCATCTGCCGATTATCAGCATGTAGACGCTAAGTTGCTTCAACCTGGATTAAATAATTACGATGAATCTTATTGGAAAACCAAAACCTTTGCACCGTCTTGCTTAATATTTTATCTAGGTATAAATAAAAAATTAGATAAACTTCAACACCATAATCTCTTCTTCGACGAAGATTTTGAAACTCATGCCAACGACATTTACACAACTCCACGTTGGCCCTCAAATCCACTTTTTTATGTTTGTTGCCCTTCAAAAACCGACCCTTCTGTTGCACCATTAGGTAGTGAGAATTTATTTATATTAATGCCAATTGCTGCAGGTCTTGAAGATGATGGAACAATGCGTTTCGAATATTTTAAAAAACTTTTACAAAGATTAGAGAAATTTACAAACGAAACTATAGAACAAAATATTGTTTTTCAAAGAAGTTATTGTGTGAAGGATTTTGAAAAAGATTATAATTCATACAAGGGTAATGCTTACGGCCTGGCTAATACACTTATGCAAACGGCAAACTTTAAACCCAAAATGTATAATAAGAACATTAAAAATTTTTACTACGCCGGTCAGTTAACAGTTCCGGGGCCCGGTGTGCCTCCTGCAATTATCTCAGGCCAGGTTGCCGCAGCAGAAATGATCAAAAATTTAAAATACACGAATGAAACAGTTATTTGATATAGCTTCTGCCGAATGTAGCAAAATGGTAACTAAAAAATATAGTACCAGTTTTTCTTTAGGCATCAAATTTCTGAGCAAAGATATCCATGCTCCTATATATGGCATTTATGGTTTTGTGCGTTTTGCCGATGAGATCGTTGATTCTTTTCACGGTTACGATAAGGTAAAATTATTAGAACGGTTCAGGAACGACACAGTTCTTGCAATCAAGGAAAAGATCAGTTTAAATCCTGTACTGAATTCATTTCAAAAAGTAGTTCACGATTATGATATCGAGTGGCATTTGATAGATACGTTCCTAAAAAGTATGGAGATGGATCTTGAGAAAAAAAATTACGATGCTGATAACTACAAAAACTATATACTTGGTTCGGCAGAGGTTGTTGGTTTAATGTGCCTGCGGGTATTTGTTAAGGGTGATAAACAATTTTATGAAAAGCTTAAACCTTTTGCTATGAGTTTGGGCGCTGCTTTTCAAAAAGTTAATTTTTTAAGAGATGCAAAGGCTGACTTTGAATTATTGGGTCGTGTCTATTTTCCCAATATTGATTTGAATAGTTTCGATAGCACTGGTAAAAAAAATATTGAAATAGATATTGAAAAAGATTTTACTCATGCGCTTTCCGGAATAAAACAATTACCAACAGAATCGCAAATGGGTGTTTACCTGGCATATTATTATTACAGATGTTTATTTAACAAGATAAAAGCAGTACCGCCACATAAAATTTTGAGTGAACGTATTCGCATACCAAATGCACAAAAATTTGGCTTAATGTTTCAGTGTGTTATAAGGCACCGTTTAAATATGTTATAAATTAAAATTATACTAAAATGAAAAAGTTTATATTATTATCAGCATTAATTGTTTTAACTTTCCTACAAAAAGCGTTAGCAATGGATATTATTAAATTAAGAGATTTGTATTATCAGGCATCTACCGATAAAAAAGCGTCAGAAAAATTTGCAATTGCAACCAGCAGTGCTTCAGATATTGAAAAAACCACGCTTGCCGGCTATTCTGGTATGTCGTGGATGATAAAAGCTAACCATGCTTTTAATCCATACAACAAATTGAGTTATTTTTTTAAAGGAAAAGATCTGTTAAATGGAGCTATAGAGGCTGATCCTAAAAATGTGGAATTGCGTTTCTTAAGATATTGTGTGCAAACAAATGCACCCGCCTTTCTTGCATACAGTGGCAACATTATTTCAGATAAAACCGTTATTATTAATAGCTATTCAACCATCAGCGATGCCGACCTTAAAAAAAGAATAAAAGAGTATATGCTTAATTCAAAAGATTGTACAGCTACAGAAAAAAGGATCTTTCAATAACTGGTTGAAAAAATGCCTACTTGGATCGTTAATAGTTTACTTGTAATGTCTGCTTTCATCTCTATGGAAGTGGTTGCCTGGCTTGCCCATAAATACATTATGCATGGCCTTTTGTGGCGTTTGCATAAAGACCATCATCAACCTGCCGCGGGTCAGATGATAGAACACAACGATTCTTTTTTTATCATTTTTGCTACACCTGCTATTATTTGTTTTTATTTGGGTTTTGATGATTTCTCATTTCCATTTTGGATAGCAATTGGTATAACACTTTACGGCATAGCCTATTTTTTTATTCACGATATTTTTATCCACCAACGCATTAAATTGTTGCGTAATGCTAACTCTTTATATTTTAAAGCTATTCGTCGTGCCCACAAAATGCACCATAAGCATTTGGAAAAAGAAAACGGTGAATGCTTTGGTATGCTTTGGGCACCGTTAAAGTATTTTAAAGACGCTAAAAAAAATGCCTGATAAATTAACTTATCTTTTAATTGATATTGGAGCTTTCATTATTCCATTCATATTTAGTTTCCATCCCAAAATACAATTTTATAAAGAATGGAAAGCTTTCTGGCTGTCTAATTTAATTATCACGGTGTTATTTATTGCATGGGATGTTTTGTATACTCATCTAGGGGTATGGGGGTTTAACGAGCGATATATAACAGGCTTTAAAATCTTCAACCTTCCAATAGAAGAGGTTTTGTTTTTCGTTTGTATCCCTTATGCAAGTATGTTCACATATCATTGCTTTAAATTATTTTTTTCAAAAATTTATTCATTTCAATTTGGTTTTATTGGCTTTGTTTTAATTGTTTTGCTTTTAGCCTTTGCCATTTTAAACTTTTCTAAAATATACACAAGCGTTACATTTATAGCATTGGCTTTGTTATTATCAAATTGTTTCTTGTATAGTTTAGAATGGTTAAGAACTTTTTTCTTAATGTACCTGGTTATACTTATACCCTTTTTTATTGTTAACGGGCTATTAACTGGTACAGGCTTAGACGAACCTGTAGTTTGGTATGATAATTCTGAAAATCTCAGTGTAAGGGTATTGACCATTCCTGTGGAGGATTTTTTTTATGGTATGCTTCTATTGTTATTGAATACTTATACTTTTGAAAGTTTTAAAAGAAAAAATGCAAAAAAAACAAATCCTGATCTTTCCTTTTGATTTGATGTCTCATTACCTTCGCTGTATAACTCTAGCAGCTAAGTATTCCGACTATGAGGTATTGTTTGCATATTCTCAAAAATATGATGCGTTAGTAAAAAAAGCAGGCTTTAATTCGTTTTATGTAGAGCAATTCAATTCAAGCGAAGTGATGGACAAAGCAGCAAAATTTGATTTTTCATGGTTAAATTATTTGGATCTTGAACGGGTTTACCTCTCACAAGTTAAAGTAATTGAAGAACTAAAACCTTACCTGGTTATTTCGGATACCTCCCCTACTCTAAAAATGGCTTCTGAAAAAACAAATGTAAAATGCGTAGCGTTAATGAACGCTTACATGTCTAAACATTATAAAGGTGTTAGAGGGGTTTCAAGAACTCATTATAGTTATGAGTATCTTAAAAAATTACCACAATCAATTGCTATATTCATTACCAAAATTGCCGAGAAAGCGGCTTTTAAAAAAGTGCATGAGCCTTTTAAAAGATTAAGAAAAACTTATGGCTTGGGTAAAAAAAAATTCTACCTTGATGAACTAGAAGGTGATGAAAACCTTATTTGCGACAGCCCCGATATTTTCTCGATTAAAAATGCACCTTACAATTATAAAGTAATTGGTCCTTTACTTTATAAACAAAGCAATAACGAAAACGAATTAATTACCAGTTTAAACAACGGTAAAAAAAATATATGTGTTTGTCTTGGTAGTAGCGGTAATTGGTCGGCACTTAAATTTTTATCTAATAATAAATACCGTGCGGTTAATTGGATAATTGCCGGTGATGTGAAAAATGAAATAAAAGGTGCTCATATTTTCAGTAAAGATTTTATCAATTTAGATAAAATACTGCCACTTTGCGATCTTTTAATTTGCCATGGTGGAAATGGCACTATATACGAAGGGCTAAAGCACGCTAAATATATGCTGTTTCTAACTAATCATTTTGAGCAAGAGTGGAATGCGCAAAGATTATCTGAATTGGGTAACGGCATACAAATAAATGATAATCCGGAAAAAATAATTAACGAGAAGCTTACTGAAATATTGATTCAAAAATAATTTATGGTTTTAAAAAAGAATTTGCTTTCAAATATTTACATTTTAATAATTGCATCCCTTATTTCTTGCCAACCAACTAATAGCCCGAAAAAAAATGCAGTTAGCGATATAGATACATTAGTAAATGAACCGGGTAGATTACTGCCAAAAAAGTTACGATACATTCCTTTTGGTATTATCGTGCAGCACGATCCCAATCCTTGTTATCCGGAATTGGAAAATGGGCAATATGTTTGGAAACACAATACCACTGTTCGCGCCAATAAAGATATGCAAATTATAGAATATGGTAGTTTTGTTTATACAAAAAAAGGATGGTATCATCGCGTAACCAACGATACTAAATTCTTTGATGAGCATTATGGCACAAAAAATGGGCAACTCAAAAAAGACTCTGTTTATATTGATCCTCTTAGCTTCCGCTATGGAGAAACTGCGTATGCCGGTGATGCGATGTGGTATTATATTGCAGTAGACGCATCAGGAAACAAATACAAAGGTATTGGCCCTATCGAAACAGAGGGGATTTCCATAGAGCAATTAAATAATTTAAAAGGCATTAAAAGTTTTTCTAAAACCAAAAGTGCATTTAATTGGATAGGTTATGGAGAAATTGGCAACTATTCTTTAAGTGGTACGCTAAAATTAAACAACGGAACTTATACTATTCAGAACGATTCACTTATTTCTACAAACATTGTTTTTGATATGTCTTCCATTGAAAGTAAACAGGAAGGTTTGGCTGACCATTTAAAGAATGCCGATTTTTTTGATGCTTCTCTTTACCCAACAGCGCAATTTGTTTTAAACAATCGTGTTGTAATTCAAAATACTATGATAATTAAAGGCAATCTAACCATTAAAGGAATTACGAGAGAATTGTCTATACCAATTAAGCATAAGCTTTTTAATGATTGCCGTATTTTTGAAGGAACAGCTTCTTTCAACCGAACCTTGTTCAACATAAAATATAATTCTAAGGATTTCTTCAGTAATTTAGGAGATCAGGCAATAAAAAATAATATTGACATTTACTTTAAAATAGTTGCATTAAACTGATTTTATAGTTAATTCACTTCCTTCATCTTTTTTGAGTGTAATTAATGTTCAGCATCATTTTACCTGTTTAATGACAGAATGGATAAATGTAGAACAATTTATATGCTATTTTTTCTCGTTTAAAAGAAAAAATTGTTTCCAAGTTTTTTTCCTGCAAAAAAAATTCCATCTTTACAATAATGAAGCTTAGGGCCTTAATAGTTGATGATGAAATTCATGCACGGGAAAATTTAAAATACCTGCTTGAAAAGTTTTGTCCCGAAATTGAAGTAGCAGGTATGGCAAATGGCGTTGCAAGCGCTATTGAAGCTGTAAACGCTTTAAACCCACAAGTACTTTTTTTAGATATTTGTATGCCTTCTGGCACTGAAGGTTTTGATCTTTTAGACGCTTTACCCGAAAAGAAATTCCAGGTTGTTTTTGTAACGGCCTTTAAAGATTATGCCATTCGCGCATTAAATGCTAATGCTATTCATTACCTGCAAAAACCGGTTGATGTTGATGATCTTAAAATGGCAGTAAAAAAACTTGTAACTACTGATCAGTTATTTACCGAAAGCCGCGAGCAATTATTAAATTATATTAAGTCACTCGAAAATTTAACCAAGGCCATACAACCCTCACACGGGGTACCACGTATTACCATTAATCATGCAAAGGGCTTTAAAATAGTTGACCCTAACGATTTTATGTATTTAGAAGGGGAAGGAAATTATACCAGCATTATTTTTATTGATGGCACAAAATACGTTGATACAAAATCAATTGGTGTTTATGAAGATATCTTAGATCCCCAACATTTTTTCAGGATCCATAAATCACACATCGTTAATGTATTGTATGTAAAAGAATTTTTAAATGATGATGGTCATTCTGTTATCATGAAAGATAAAACCAAACTATCTATTTCGCGCTTAAGGGTTCCAAAGTTCTTAGAGTTTTTTAAAACAGGTAAAAAAGCCTGATTACATTTAAATCAACCAAAGCTACATCTTGTACAGTCCTATTAGCATTCTATCCATTTACAGGGCATAGGTGTTTTTGCAAAGGCATATTTATGTTATTTTTAAAATAAATCTAAAGCCCTCATCATGCCATCTCTGCGAATAAGATCTTACTTCCTTTTCTTACTGATGAGTTGTTTGGCGCTTAACACTTTGCAGAGCCAGCATTATAATTTTATTAATTATTCTACCGAATCGGGCCTTGCACAATCACAAATCCGTTCTATTTCACAGGATAAAAACGGGTATTTATGGCTGGGTACATTGGCAGGATTATCAAAATATGATGGTAAAAAATTTGTGAATTATTCGATACAAAACGGATTAATAAACAACCAGGTATTTTCATTGGCTACAGATAGATCAATAGGTTTATGGATAGGTACCCAGGGCGGTATAAATTATTTTGACGGGCAAAAATTCAAATCCTATCTTTTTAAGGATGATATGGCCGAAAACATAGTAAATGCTATTGCGCAGGATGCCGGCGGTAATTTATGGTTGGCAACTGATGGAGCCGGTGTGTGCAAATTCAGTAATAATAAATTTACTTATTTTACTGAAGAGAATGGCATTGCAAATAATATTGTGCGGGCTGTTTGTGCAGATGATAAAGGTTTAATATGGTTTGGTACTAAAAATGGAATTTGCTTTTACGATGGTAAAACATTTAAAACCATCGATACAAATATTGCTCAGCCTCGTAATGTAAGTCATATTTTTATGGATAAACATAAAAAACTATGGTTTAGCACTTTTGGTGAAGGAGTATATTATTATGATGGTAAAATATTTAAAAATTATAATGAGAGTAATGGTTTAATAAATAACTGGATCCGCTCGGCTATAGAAGATTCGGATGGCAATATCTGGTTAGCTTCTAAATTTGGTCTTTCAAGATTTGATGGTAAAACATTTATGAGATTTACCGAAGGCGAGGGCTTACCGGTTGATAATACAAATATTGTTTTTGAAGATAAAGAAAGAAATATATGGATAGGATCTGATGGCAAAGGGCTCTGTAAATTTTTAGGTGAAACATTTACTTATTTAACCACTAAAAACGATTTAAGCAGCAATGTTGTACTATCTGTACTTGAAGATAAAGATCGTAATTTATGGTTTTCAACCTTTGGTAAAGGTGTAACAAAAAAAGAAGGCAGCAAAACAATAAAGTATTCAACCGATGAAGGTTTGAACAATAATACGATATGGGCAAGTTTAAAAGATAAAAATGATAATTTATGGTTTTGCACATCGGATGGTGTAAGCATGTTTGATGGTAAAAAATTTAAGAATTATGGTGTTGATGACGGCCTGGGCGCAAAAATCGTGTATTCTATTTGTGAAGATAGTAAAGGAAATTTATGGTTTGGCACCACTAAAGGCGTTTCTGTTTTTGATGGAACCGAATTTAAAAATTACATCAGCGGTACCGATAACATTGGGTCTGACGTTAAAAGCATTGTTGAAGATAAAACTAACCGTTTGTGGTTTGCCACAAAAAATGGTTTATACAAATTGGATAACAACACATTTACAAAATATACAACTGCCGATGGTTTAAGCAATAACAATTTAGTTTCACTTGTGGTTGATAATGATAATAATTTATGGATAGGCTCACCAGCAGGGATTAATTATTATGATGGTAAAACATTCTCAAAAATTTTAATGGACGATATTTTTAACTCAAATAATGTTTGTTTTTTAGCTTTGGATAATAAAGAGTTTTTGTGGACAGGAACCAACAGCGGCGTTTTTGTTTTAGATACGCGTGAATACATTAAGTCAAACAAAACAAAATTCAGACAATACACTATTTTTGATGGCTTACCTGGCATGGAGTGTAATCAGAATGCTGCTTTCAAAGATCACAGCGGTAATATCTGGATGGGAACAACCGAGGGAGTAATTAAATACGATCCAAACATTAAAGATTTTCACTCCAGCAATTTTGAACCAATTACACACATTTCGGGCGTGCGTTTATTTTTAAAAGAT
The DNA here is from genome assembly GCA_016787705.1 of Bacteroidia bacterium. Taxonomy (GTDB): domain Bacteria; phylum Bacteroidota; class Bacteroidia; order B-17B0; family Aurantibacillaceae; genus Aurantibacillus. Next base: position 24,701 of record JAEUTP010000025.1, read on the forward strand.
ACCAACTGGATAAATGTTACCAATGAACTTGATGCCGCAACTCATTTACCAAAAGATCTTAAAGTAAATTATCAAACTACACATTTTACATTTGATTATATTGGCATCAAGCTTAGCAATCCTTCTTCGGTACGCTACAAATATATGTTGAATGGTTTTGATGACGGTTGGTCAACTGCAACCGATGCTACATTTGCAACTTACTCTAATTTACCCAGCGGCAAATATACATTTAAGGTAATAGCAGGAGATGCCTTAGGAAATTGGAACAAAATACCGGCCACTTTTAGCTTTGAAATATTACCACCTTTTTGGACAAAATGGTGGTTTGTGTTATTATGCATTTTTGTTGCTTTGTTTTTATTGTGGGGCATTTACAGAATAAGAATAAATGAAATCAGAAAAAAACATCAAACACAGCAACTCGAATTCAAATCTAAATTAATGGTACTTGAACATCAAAGTTTAAATTCAAGTATGAACCGCCATTTTATTTTTAATGCGCTAAACTCTATTCAATATTACATGGATAAAGAAGATAAATTATCTGCACATAAATACCTTTCTCGTTTTGCAAAATTAATCAGGATGAATTTAGACAGCTCTATGAGTAATCTGGTTTCTGCTGCCGAAGAATTAGAAAGACTGGACCTTTATTTACAAATTGAGTTGATGCGTTTTGAAGATAAATTTCAATACACAATTGTTGTAGATGATAAAGTAGATATTGAATCCATAGAAATTCCACCTATGTTATTACAACCTTATGTTGAGAATTGTATTCTTCATGGCATTTTACCCTCAGGAATAAATGGCCGAATTGACATTAAGGTAGAATATAACAGTAAACAACATGTTGTTTTTAGTATACAGGATAATGGCATTGGAATTGAGGAAAGTAAGCTAAAAAAAGCATCAAATAAAAGTTTACATGTTTCCAGAGGTACTTCTATAACTACACAACGCATACAGCTTTTAGGCGCTATGAACAATATAAACATATCAATAAATGGCCCATTTGAAGTTAAAGACGAACTAAATAACGTTTTAGGTACCCGGGTTGAATTAATAATACATTAAATATGTTAAAATATTTGGCTGTTAAGGTGCAAATTCGTACTTTTATACTGTTACAAGTCCTAAAAAAGGAGGTTTTAAATGAAAATCTTAAAAATATCACTTATTCTGTTATTACCTGCATTGGGTTTTGTTGGATGTAAAAAATCAACAATGGCACCAAATGAGTGTGGTACTAAAGCTTCTACAGAAAATACTCAAGGAAGCAAGCTTAATACAAATGTTACGTCTGTTGGCGATGACACTTATCAATCAACTGATATTGTTGGTTCGGGAGATGATGATCGTGATGGTGGTGATAAACCGAAAAAAATCGGTTCTAAATAATTCAAAAGCCCTTTTTAAAGGGCTTTTTTTATGCTCCTTTTTTTTCCGCTAACGCAGTAAACTAAATGTTGTTTATATTTTAAAGTGGTTATAATTTACTCATCAATTCTCCTAAATTAAGCTCTTTAATATAAGTATACAAAACATCATTATCATCCTGAATATTTATATCAAATAATTCATTATTGAATTTATCGATGAATATTTCTACGTAAAAACTATCCAGTAAAAATAAAGTAATATAATAATCTTCTGTCTCTGCGGTTGTTATTAACTCACCATAATTCCACGTCAATTCTGTTTTTGTTTCTTTAGCCAAATCCGCAAAATAACTTCTTCTCATGACTTCTGTTTTTTAATTTCTTCTAACTAATAGTTATCAATTTAAGTGCCACGTTTTGATCTTTTTTTTAACTAAAATTTACTTTTGAATTTTAAAAAACAGCAACCTTTTTTGAACCGCAGTGGTGATGTGTAATTGTATTAATTTATAACATAACAACTAAAAAAATAAGTATAAATAGCATTAATAAAGATCAGACATCTTTTAGAATTTTAACATTTCGCAATTCAACCAGGTTTGGTTTATTTTACATACCCTCCAAAGGGTATTTTACCTACAAAATTTAATTATTTACCTCAAAAATTGGTATCTAAACGAATTCAGTGTTATATTCACTTCATTATTCTTATTAGGGTTAGTTGTGATCTCCCAAAATCAAAGAATATTTTTTTTCATGAAAGGAGCAAAAGGAGGTATGGGTGCCTCCTTTTGTGTTTTATTGAATCATTAATTCAATAGTGTAACATGGCCGGTTAAGAATTTAACAATGCCTCTTTCTTTTCCATAAATAAACTTATAAGAGATCTTATAAACGTAGGTATCTGACTTGCAATTTTGTCCTTTATAGGTACCATCCCAACCTTGTACAGGATCATTTGTTTCATGAATTTTTTCTCCCCAACGGTTAAATATCATCATGTTAAACTCGTTAAAATTAATTCCTTTAACTGTAAACACATCATTTAAACCGTCTGCATTTAATGGTGTAAACGTATTGGGAATAAAAATTACAGGAATATCTTTTATTTCCACCTGTTTTGTAATAGAGTCAACACAGCCATGCGCATTCGAAACAACAAGACTTACATTAAAATACCCAACATCATAAAATAAGTGTGAAACATTGTTTTGCAGTGCAGTTATTCCGTCTCCAAAATTCCAAAACGAGTTGGAGTAATTTCCAACAGATGAATTTTGAAATTCAATATTGGGGTTCGAAATATCGGCATCACTTGCAGGCGAATAAATAAAATCTGCCTTTGGTCTTTCGTAAACAGTAATAAAATTGTTTTTCTTTGAAGAGTTTACGCAACCGCTGTCTGAAGTGGCAATAAGAGAAATACTGTAAGTGCCGGGGGTATTAAAAATAACAGTTGGCGTTTGAAGATTAGAATAACTTCCCTGGAAAAACTCCCACTGATAGAAACTAATAGCAGGATTGTTGTTTGAAAGGTTTGAAAAATTAACCATCAATGGTTGACAACCTTCTGTTACCGAAGCATCAAAATTTACAACCGGTAATTGATTTACGTTTATAAACGTTGTATCACTTGTAACGCAATTATTTTTATCGGTTAATGTTGAAATATACTGACTGCTGGCTGTTGGCGTTAATACAATAGCTGAAGAACTGTTTGATAAGTTTGTGCTGGTTAACCCAGTGCTCCAGGCAAGTGTATAAGGCTGCGTTCCGCCATTATAATTGGCGTTTATTTGTATGGGCTGGTTTCTGCAAACAGAATGATCGTTCGCGGTTAAGCTTTGAGTTAAAAGCGTTGGTTCCAAAACATTAATATTATTTAGGGTATCCGAACAACCCATCCCATCTGTAGCAATTATGGTGTAGCTTCCTGCTATCAGGTTTGTTTTAATTGTATCTGTAGATATTACCGAGTTCCAGTTGTAAGAATTCGCATCATATCCGGGTGTGGAGGAGAACTGGATAATACCATTATTTTGCCCGAAACATTTAACACTGTCAATATTTAGCAACGTAATACTTAGTTGTTTGTATTCACCAAGTGTAAACACACCATAATTTGTATTGGTAATAACAGATTGTTGATTTAAAACCGAATTATTACTGCTGTTTAATTTTGTCCAGCCTGTGGCTGAATAATACCATAAATTTAATAAAGATTCTGTTATTGAATTTGTGCTGGATGCGGTTAAATTCCATTCATCATCTGCATAAGAATATTTTTTACTAACGGTTGGCAGTGTGCTGTAATTATTAGCATTTATTACCCAAAATCTGTCCAGCATTTTAGTGGCATGCTCTGTATTACAGTTATTATTTAGGTCGTTAACACCCGTTGGTAAAGGTCGGTTATTAACACTCACGCTTGTTGTTGTAGGATAGGTGGAAGCGCTTATACTGCCAATGCCGCTTTGTATACCGGGGGTAGAAATATTATAAAAGAATGGAATATAAGTTGACGCATTTGTTCCGAAGGGGAACTCATAGTTACCAGTGTTGTTTGCAAGATTCCATTGTATAATACCATAACCCGGCACATCAGGTGTTTCACTTAAAATATAGCCGGTAGTTCTAATTACGGCAGATGGTAAACCGTTAGTCACAAATAAAGTTTTACTATTAAGATCCAGTACACGCGCCGTTAAATCTAAAACACCGCTTGTACCGCCAACAAACGTATTAATATTTAAACGTTTTACATTTGTTCCTAACAAAGTTAAATTATTAAAGGTGGTAGATGTTGTACCAGTAATAAGCTGCAATGCACCATTTAATTGTACTGTGCCAAGGCTTGACGTAAGTGCTGAATTTACTGAGTTATTTGTCCAGTCTCCCGAAAGAGCAATGGTTCCGGAATTATTAATAAAACCAATATTTGATAAATTATCTGTATTCACAACCTCGCCCTGAACAAATATTAGTGCGCCGTTTTGCGCGGTGATGACAGCGCCGTTATTAAAAAATTCGTTTTGTGACGAAAGATCAAATGACAGCAGGCAGATGAATAGTATTTTAAAAAAAGATCTCATTTATATATAGTTAATATATATAGTTTAATATTTGATACATGCCATTAAAGCCACGTTTCTTGGACGCGATGCACTGATCATGCCTTGAGCTTGCGCACCCGAATACACTACCCAATTTCCAACAGGCGATGCAGCATTACCCCTACCCCAATAAGCATTAGGGATTGAACCTACTGTTGCTGTTGGCCAAACATCCGAAAGCGTTGCCGCCGCATTATCCATAGAAAAATCAGTATCCTGAGCAGCTGCACCAGGCGTATCGTCATGAACAAGCGGCGACGGGCTTTGCCATGTACCCATTGCGCGACTAGGATCTGTTCCTTTACCGTTATCATAACTTCTTATAAACTCACCTCTTAGGTCGGGCAAATTAAAAGTAGTTGTACCATTGCCCGGCCCATAAGTAACCCCAATAGCAGCAAATAACTCTGCATAAGTAGTTCTGTTTACAGCAGCGCCATTGCATTCTAAATAACCGTTAGGCACGGTAGTATTTGCAAAATATTGCACTGTACCTGCAGGGTTATTGGCACAATCCCATTTTGTACCATCCCAGTAATAAAAACCTTTAAGATCAGTGTCATATACCTGAACGCCAGCTACCGGCCCTACTATTGCTTTTCTTTGTACGCTTGTCATACGTGGCATTGCAAAACCATTAGCAGTACTCACCACATCCAAATATGCCTGTGGAGCATTTGTACCTACCCCAACAAACCCTCCATACGGGTTAATAGCCAAAACACCTGTAGTGGCAACATTTTCTAAGGCCGCAGGTGCGCTGCCGGCTGGTGTGTAAAATTGTATAACACCATTCGAATTTGCATCAAACGTAATGTGAGAGTTGGAATTATTATCATATATCCTTAGACTATTATCTGTATAAGGTCTTAAATTATCTGCAAAAATAAGTGTAGCAGAACGCCCAACATTAAAATTACCTGCTGCAAAAACATTATCCGCAATATAGGCGTCGCCATTTAAAACATCAAATTTACCGCGGGGTACACTGGTATTGATTCCCACGTTACCATTTGCTAAAACACGCGCTTTCTCAGTATTATTAGTGCGAAATACCAGGTCAACATTATCTGTTGTTCCTAAAAAATTAGTGGTTGGAACTGTACCGGCATTTCCTAATAAATTCCAAAACGTTCCATTGGTTGGTGTCCAACTGGTACCATTAAATTGTAAAATTTGTCCGTTAGTTGGCGTAACAGCAGCTACTGGCGTGGTTTGCAATCCAACAACCGTTAGTGCCGGATACGTTCCGCTAACATCATTTGAACCGGGAGGTAAAGGCGTTACAGCCACTAAACTATCGTAAATACGCCCATTTGGTGCAGAGAATAAATGTCTTACAGTTGGTCCCGTATAAATTAAGGTATCAGAGCGTATAGCGCCACTAACATGCAGTTTTGATTGTGGGTTGTTATTACCAATACCAACGTTTTGCGCGAAATAATTTAGAGTAACTAAATTCAGGGCAATAAAAAATAAAATTCTATTCATATTAAGATAGCTTAATTTTTAGATTGCTAAAGATAGTCTAAAATAAATACACGTAGATTATTAAATATTTAATTATGCCATCCCCACACGTCACTAAATCAATTTAAAATCAAATTATTTTTTAACAGGTCGTAAACAAACAAATACTCTTAAAATTTATGGATTAAATATCATTCCTGCATCCTAATAAACAAATGCTAATAAGTTATTTTGCTCAAAAAGCCATTTTTTTATATTTTTAAAATCCACATTTAAAAATGATGAAAAACTATCAACGATTTATAATTGTTCTTTTCTTTTTTAGCAGCAGGCTGTTTTCGCAGGATTGGGTATTTGTTTTTTCAAGTACTATTGAAAAAGATGGCAAAGGCATGGGCGGCGCAAGCATTAAGCTTTACAATGGTTCAACCCTTGTAAAAGAAACAACCTCTGATGGTGGAGGTGATTTTAAACTGGATATTCCGCCAAATGGCAATTATTCAATTATTATAAGCAAACCTAATCACGTTACAAAAAAAGTGGCCGTTTCAACAATGGATGTTCCATCGGATACAAAAAATAAATCCTTTGCTCTTAAAATAGAATCCTTCTCGTTATTTGAACCACTTCCAGGAGTGGATTATTCTGCTTTAAATCAACCGCTTTTAAACATTGGATATAACGGATCAAAAAAATCTTTTAGCGACAATCCATCCTACACAGATCAAATGCTTGCTACCCTTGAACGTATAAAAGAACAGGAACGCGCTGTAATAAAAAAATACGATGCGGCTGTAGCTACTGCAGATGCAGCATTTACAAAACAAGACTGGAAAATTGCAAAAAGTAATTATGAATTAGCGCTTACCGTTTTACCCGATAAAAAACATCCTAAAGACAGGTTAGCCCTAATACAAACAATTGTAAAAGAAGAAGAAGAAGCAACCAAACTAGCCGAAGCACAAAAACTGGCGGCAGAAAAAGCAGCAAAAGAAAAAGCAGCTTCTGAAAAACTGGCAGCTGAGAAAGCGGCAGCAGATAAATTAGCCGCAGAGGCAGCTGCAAAGGCAAAAGCAGAAGCTGATGCCAAAGCTAAAGCAGAAAAAGAAGCAGCGGATAAATTAGCAAAAGAAAAAGCAGAAGCCGAGGCAAAGGCGAAAGCTGATGCAGAGGCAGCAGCAAAAAAAGCTGCTGAAGAAGCTGCGGCGAAAGCTAAAGCAGAAAAAGAGGCGGCTGACAAATTAGCAAAAGAAAAAGCAGAAGCCGAGGCAAAGGCGAAAGCTGACGCAGAGGCAGCAGCAAAAAAAGCTGCTGAAGAAGCAGCGGCGAAAGCTAAAGCAGAAAAAGAAGCAGCGGATAAATTAGCAAAAGAAAAAGCAGAAGCCGAGGCAAAGGCGAAAACTGACGCAGAGGCAGCAGCAAAAAAAGCTGCTGAACAAGCAGCGGCGAAAGCTAAAGCAGAAAAAGAAGCAGCGGATAAATTAGCAAAAGAAAAAGCTGACGCAGAAGCGAAAGCAAAATCTGAAAAAGAGGCTGCCGATAAAAAAGCTGCTGAAGAAGCTGCTGCTAAAGCAAAAGCGGAAAAAGAAGCTGCTGATAAATTAGCAAAAGAAAAAGCTGACGCAGAAGCGAAAGCTAAAGCAGAAGCCGATAAAGTTGCTGCCGATAAAGTTGCGAAAGATAAAGAAGCCGCCGATAAATTAGCAAAAGAAAAAGCAGACGCTGAGGCAAAAGCTAAAGCAGAAGCCGATAAAATTGCTGCCGATAAAGCTGCGAAAGATAAAGAAGCCGCCGATAAATTAGCAAAAGAAAAAGCAGATGCAGACGCAAAAGCTAAATCTGAAGCTGAAAAAGTAGCAGCGGCAAAAGCTGCTAAAGATAAAGAAGCTACAGATGCTGCAGCCAAGGCTAAAGCCGAAGCGGATAAGATTGCTGCCGATAAAGCAGCGAAAGAAAAAGCGGCAGCTGATAAATTAGCAGCCGAAAAGGCAGCTGCTGAAAAAGATAAAGCTGACCAGTTAGCAAAAGAAAAAGCAGCCGAAGAAAAAGCTAAACTAAAAACTCAAAAAGAAAAAGAAGCTATCGAAAAAGATAAGGCGGATCAGTTGGCTAAGGAAAAAGCAGCCGAAGAAAAAGCAAAATTAAAAGCACAAAAAGAAAAAGAAGCAATAGAGAAAGACAAGGCAGAACAATTAGCGCTTGAAAAAGCGGCTGAAGAAAAAGCTAAACTAAAAGCGCAGAAAGAAAAAGAAGCTATTGAAAAAAATAAGGCGGAACAATTAGCAAGGGATAAAGAAAAATTAGCCAAAGAGGAAGAAGCAAGAAAAGCTAAAGAGCAAGAAGAAGCTGAACAAAAGAATGGTAAAACTGGTAATGCAAAACATAGTATTGCTAACCAGCTTGGAAAAGATTTTTATAAAGAAACAATTGTAAAAGCCGATGGCTATTTTAAAATGAAGCGCTATGACGAGGCTAAAACTGCTTACGAAGAAGCTTTACAAATGAAACCGGATGATGTTTATGCAAAAGGCAAATTAGAACAAATCTCGAAACTATCTGTACCAAAATAACTTTTTAAACTAAAATCAAACTACTTTGTTCTCTTAAAAAAACTAAACTATGAAACGTACAGCAAAAGCACATTGGGAAGGAAACCTGAAAGAAGGTAAAGGAAATTTATCTTTACAAAGTGGCATTTTAAATAATACCAATTACAGTTTTAAAACCCGTTTTGAAGGTGATCCTGGGACTAATCCGGAAGAATTACTGGCAGCAGCACATGCCGGTTGTTTTACAATGGCGGTTAGCTCAATGTTAACTCAAAAAGGCTTAAATCCAACTTCTTTAGATACTGAAGCTACGGTTACTATGGAAGAATTAACGATCACAAACATTCATTTAAATATTACAGGTTCTGTACCGGGCATTACGGCGCAAGAATTTGAAGCTGTGACCAAAGAAGCGGAACAAAAATGTGTAATTTCAAGAGCACTAAGCGTAAAGATTACTTCCGAAGCACATTTTTCGTAAATAGTTAACCTTTAATTATCTTCTAAAGCCTCATGCAGTTTGTATGGGGCTTTTAATTTTACCATAAAAGATCAGCGTCAAACCAATCTTTTATAAATTTTCCATGGCTTTGTTTATCATCATATGTAATTATATATGAGTAAGCACCAAGCTCAAGATCTTCAACCGAAATAACAAATTCCATATTGTCATCCGGCTTTATCAGGCCCGTTTTTTTCACCTCTGTTCCTGTTGAGTTAAAGATCTTAAATTCACAATGCTCTGCGGGAATATTTTTTAATATGATCTTTTCAAACGTAAAGCTAGTTATCACTTTAATATTCTTATCATTTAAATTTTGTGAGTGTATGCTCATTAACTGAAAAAACAGGCAAACTATAAAACAATTTCTAAATATCATACTTAAACGGCTTTATATAAAGTAAATGAAAATTAATCATTGTGTTTATACATTGACTTTATTTAACAGCAAAATACATCGTCAAAAGAAGAATGTAAACTCACGTAAACTCTGATAAGAGTTTTCAACCTTTAAAATGTTGATAATTGTAACGTACATAGTTTTGAAAAGCCTGTTTGATGTTATAGATTTATTGAAACTAAATCTCCAAATATATGATAAAGCGTAACTCAAAGGACCAAAAACCTGTTCTTAAAACAAAAGAAGGAAAAGTTCAAAATGAAACGAGTTCTTCTGTCAAATCAAACAAAAATAATAAAGCAGGTTTTGTTGCATCGCTTATCAATAAGAATCCGGATAACAACCTGGTGTATTTATACTGGTAATCGAATTATAAAAAACTATGCTGCTATTCGGTAAGAATGGTTGTAAGTTTTTCTTACTTTTATCTCCGCATACGATTCTCTTACAGAATTGAACAAGTGTTTTGTTTCACTCATCTTATTCTCAAAAATAGTTTTATGGCGGGGTGTAAATCTTACACCTAAATATTCGTTTAATAACCAGTTGTTTGATTCAATTGCCTCAGCATATCGTTCAGAATCTTTTAAAGGGCGAATTAGCTTTAAAAGATCACGGGTGTAAGCCATAAATTGAAGGTAAGCATACGAACCGCCATGTTCATTTTCGTATTTAATAGTCTCTATCATATTAAAATACTTTTCTACTTTTTTAGGTGTTTTCATAATTTTAGTTTTTTGATAACACTAAATTACTATATAAAATAGTTTTTATTTGCTACGATTTGTAGTATTAACAAAAATAATAAATTATGGCTGTATCCCATACCCAACAGGCAATTTGGCCATTGGCACCTGCATCAAACCAAGGGCTTCCAATTCAAATATGATCTTTTCCAGTTCGGTGCGGATAAAAACAAGCTGCTTATTCTTTTCAAACACACTGCCTTTTAAAGTATTTTTTACCTTGTTAAAATCGGGCAGACTTTTCGCCTTTTCATCTGCCAAAGCATTTTGCGAAAGCCATTCAAATAGTGTGTTTATTTCTTTAGCAAATTCTTTTAATTCAGCCACGGGTTGTAATGAATTATTTTGCTCAACAGTTAAAGCAACCGAAGTTATTTCGCGTGCTATACGAATATTAACACCTACAATGGCAAAGTTGGTGTCTACCGATTCACGAACAAACTCAGGCTCTTCGAACATTCGTTGTACACATGCAAATAAATTATTATTAGCGGCCTCGGCCCAGTTACGGTATTTGTACCAACTCTCGTTTGAACCTCTATTAAAATGCGCAAGCACCTGCATTAAATAAAATCTGTTTTTTTGCAGCGCTTCAGATAATAAATTCGGAAAACGTTCCCTTTCCCACATGGGCCAAAATACATAACCGGCTAACAAAGCAAGAACAGACCCAATTAATGTAGAGAGCACCCTCCAGCCTATTAATTGTAAAGATGACTGCTGTGAAAGCTGCATGAGTATTACCATCATAATAGTAACAAAGAAAACTCCCACCTTATAATTATTCCTTAAAAAATAAGCTACAAAAAAAGAAACAATAACCAACAATACCACAAAGGCAGCATGCGGAATTGGCAATAGCATAATAATACCACCAACCATAATTCCCAGAACAGTGCCCACTACCCTTTCAATTCCTTTTTTACGTGTAGCGCCATAATAAGGCTGTATTACAATAATAATGGTAAGCGCTATCCATTGCCCGTGATCGATCTTAAAAAACTTAAAAATAAAAACACCAATTGAAAGCATTACCGCCACCCGCAGCGCATACTTAAATTGCTCGGAGTTTACATTGAGTAATTCTTTTATCAATTCAATAATAGCCCTGGGTTTTAAACCCGATAAAAAATTATTGATCGATAATTTATAGTTCTCTAAATAATCGCTCTTTTTAAAATTTAATTTCTCTTCTATCTGGATAATACTTTGTTGCAAATACGAATTAGCTTTAGTTAATGTTTCAATAAAATGAGAAAGTGAATGTTTTTCTTTTGCCGATAACTGAAGATCTTTGCAGGCTTCTTTAAATAATTCAATAGCAATGCCGCAACGCTTTACTCGTACCTTTGTCAAGGTAAGATCATCGGCCCTGAAGGTGAAAATAACAATGGCCATGCGCGCGCTGGCTTGCCCGAATGCCGAAAGCGTTTTATATAAAACAGAATCTTTTACTTCTTTAAAAGCCGGTCCATTCAACGTTTCCAATTCTTCATAAATAGAATTTAAAGAGGCGCCAAATAAGGCAGACGTTCTGCGCAACTCCATCATCATATCGTAGTGATCTGCTTTTAACCGCGTTTTTTTTCTGCGTGCAAAAAGATCGATCGAATGATTAATCACTTTTCTTACCGCCATTTCTTTCTCGGTAATTTTTGTGTGATCAGGCCTCTCTTCTGTTTGAGAAGCAATGATCGTATCCAAAAGATCGGTATTAGCTTGCCATATACGTGCCACAGAGCGCCTTACAGGATGCGATGGTCTTAGTGGAAATGAAATTAATGTAATAATAACCGACCAGCCAGCGCCAATCAACAAATAAATTCCCGATTGCAATGCCTTATCAAACGGCAGCGGGTTTGCCAGGCCAAATAAAAAGAAAAAACCAACCGCCACACCAATGCTTGCGCCGTAGTCACTCCAGTTTCTTATCAATGCAGCAAACATGCCTATCATAAACATCATTAAAATAGATAATGTAATAGATGAGGAAACACCCATACCCAATATAGCTGCAAAGAACATCAACGCAGCTTCAATACACTGAATGATTATTTTTTTGTAATGTGGTCCTCTATAATCAATCAATGCCAACATGTAGGCACCAAAAGCAGCCCAGATAATGTTATAAGAAAAGCCTTCAATAAGTGGAATAACAATTAACGGAATATTCAATGCCAGCACCACCCTAAATGCCCAGCTAATAGTAGGCTCAAAATACTCCTGGGTAACAATACTGTTTATTTGTTTTATGGGTTGAAAGCGCATTTTAAATTCGGCATAAAGTTACCAAGACAAATTTAATTGACAGGAATTAAATTTTTATTTAGCGTTTTTTAATTTTTGTAAAGTTTAAACATTCTAAAGCATAAAACGTTTAAATTAATATCTTTACGCTGATGAGAAAATTTGCAATTGCCATACATGGCGGCGCCGGAACAATTTTACGTTCAATGATGACCGCAGAAAAAGAACTAAGCTACAAACAAGCTTTGGAAGATGCTATTAAAGCAGGAGAAAGCGTTTTGAGAAAGAACGGTCGCAGTATGGATGCAGTTGAAGCTGCCATCATCTCATTAGAAAACAATCCCCTATTTAACGCAGGCAAAGGTTCTGTTTTTACAAATGAAGGTAAGAACGAAATGGATGCTTCGATCATGAATGGCAAGGACCTTATGGCAGGCGCTGTTGCAGGTGTACAGAATATTAAAAATCCTATTAGCCTCGCGCGCGCAGTGATGGAAAAATCAGAACATGTTTTTATGGCCGGTTTGGGTGCGCAGGAATTTGCAAAAAAAATAAATGCCCAATTTATTCCTGACGATTATTTTTTTGTGCAACACCGCTTTGATCAACTACAAGAAGCAAAAAAATCCGACACCATGATCTTAGATCATACAGTTGATAAAGAAAAAAAATTCGGTACTGTTGGTGCTGTAGCTATTGATGTACATGGCAATTTAGCAGCGGGCACAAGTACCGGTGGCATGACCAATAAAAAACACGGTCGTGTTGGCGATACACCAATTATAGGCTCAGGCACTTTTGCCAATAATAAAACCTGCGCTATTTCGTGTACAGGCCATGGTGAATTTTTTATCCGCTCGGTGGTTGCTTACGATATTTCTTGTTTAATAGAATACAAAGGTCTTTCCTTAAAAAAAGCCTGCGATATTGTAGTAATGGATAAGCTGGTAAAGATCGGTGGCGAAGGTGGCTTAATTGCTATTGATGCAAAAGGAAATATTGAATTGCCTTTTAATTCGGAAGGGATGTACCGCGCTTCTAAAACACAGGACGAAGAATTATTTATAGGGATCTATAAAGATTAATTATTCTATCACTTTTACTGGTCGGTCGTGCAGCACCAGTTTCTTTAATTTCAGATCAAAGTGATCGCCGAAAGACATAACGTGCACCGTTAAATTCTCTATAGAAACAGGTTCGCCCATTTGTACTTCAAAAATATTGGTACGCCCCATATTTGTGCCATCAACCAAAATAACAAGTCCCGAACCAATGGCTTCCATATCATTTCCATCTTTAATTAAAAGTCCAGTATCTTCGCCTAAACCAATTCCCAAATTAATAGGATTACTGGCACAGGCATACATTAAACGGCCAATGCGGCCACGTTGTACAAAGTGTGTATCAATAATAACGTTATTAATAAAACCAAGTCCGCCGGTAATTTTCACTTCACCTTTTAAAAGCGCTTCACTACTACTCCCCTGGTAAATCATATTATTAGAGCTGGCAGCAGCGCCAGCAGAAGTTCCTGCAATAATAAAATTTTCATTCTCGTATCTGTCTAACAACATGTGATGAAAAGGCGTACCACCGTAAATAGATGTGAGCTTCAATTGATCACCACCGGTAAAAATAACAACATCTGCTTTTCTTAAACGTTCTAAATTTTCAGGTAAGTTAGCTTCCTGCCTTGTGCGGATATCCAATATCGCCACATCCTGCATATTCAACGATTGAAAAGCTTTTACGTATTCAGCACCAACTTCCTGCGGTATACTACTGGCCGTTGTAATAATTTCTACTCGGGATAAATTTTGTTTTGCCGATTCAGTGCTGATGCGTTTTAAAATTCCACGTTCAAAAAATTTAAGATTAAGTGGCACATCTGCTTGCGCTACAAATTGACTTCCTTTATCTACAGAACCGCCTATAATTATTAATTTACCTTTTGGTGCACCCATTTTTATTGCTGTTACACAAAACTACCGTTTATTTAAACAAACCACCTTCAAATATGTTTCATTTATCATGTTATTTTAAACACTTAGTTGTTTAAATAAAAAACTAATCGTATTTTCAAAGAAATTGCAAAACCAAACCTAATGAAAATTATTGAAACAAGAGCGCTGAGAGGGCCTAATTACTGGAGTAATTATCGTAAAAAACTAATTGTGATGAAGCTTGATCTGGAAGAATTAGAACAATTACCAACCAATAAAATACCCGGCTTTTTTGAAAGAATGGAAAAAATGATTCCCTCTCTTTACTCTCACCGTTGCTCATTCGATCATGAAGGCGGTTTTTTTGAGCGTGTAAAAGAAGGCACCTGGATGGGTCACGTTATTGAACACATTGCTTTAGAGATACAAACGTTGGCAGGTATGGAATGTGGCTATGGCCGTACACGTGGCACAGGTACAGAAGGTGTTTACAACGTTGTTTTTTCTTACATGGAAGAAAAAGTTGGGCTGTTTGCTGCAAAAGCATCGGTGGCAATTGCTGATGCTTTAGTAAATTCAAAAGAGTATGATATAAACGCCGATGTAAAAACCATGCGCGAAATGCGCGAGCGCGAGCGCCTGGGGCCAAGCACCGGCTCTATAGTTGATGAGGCCGTTGCGCGTGATATTCCGTTTATTCGTTTAAATGGAGAATCGTTGGTGCAACTAGGTTACGGCAAAAACCAGGTACGCTTTAGGGCAACCATGACAGACCGTACCAGCTCTATTGCTGTTGATTTGGCCAGCAATAAAGATGAAACAAAACGTATGCTAAAAGAAGCTGCCATTCCGGTAGCGGCCGGCATGACTATTATTCATGAAGAAGAAATAAAAGATGTAATAGATAAAGTTGGTTTTCCTTTAGTGTTTAAACCTTTGGATGGCAATCATGGCAAAGGCGCTTCTATTAATGTAAAAACCGAAGCAGCAGCCATTGAAGCTTATCATCACGCAAAAAAATATTCTCGTAAAATTATTGTAGAAAAATTTATTACTGGTTATGATTTTCGCGTTCTTGTAATTAATCACCGTTTTATTGCGGCGGCATTACGTGAACCTGCGCATGTGGTAGGCGATGGTAAATCTAACATTCAACAATTAATTGATAAAGAGAATAAAGATCCGCGCAGAGGTTATGGGCATGAAAATGTGTTGACTGAAATTAGTATTGATAAAGAAACACACGATCAGTTAGCCAAATACAATTATACATTGGATACAGTTCTTAAAAAAGATGAGAAATGTTATTTGAAAGGCACGGCCAATCTTAGTACCGGTGGCACTTCGACTGATGTTACAGATATCATGCATCCAACAAACATTTTTATTTGCGAACGTATCTCGCGTGTTATTGGCTTGGATATTTGTGGAATTGATATTATGGCACAAAATTTAAGTGAACCTTTAGAAATATCAGGGGGTGTTGTTTTAGAAGTCAATGCTGCGCCGGGTTTCAGGATGCATTTAGCGCCTGCTAATGGCTTGCCAAGAAATGTAGCCGCGCCGGTAATTGATATGCTGTATCCTCCCGGAAAAAACTGCCGCATTCCAATTATCGCTATCACTGGTACGAATGGTAAAACAACAACAACACGCTTAATTGCACACATTGTAAAAAATAATGGTTACCGTGTTGGTTTTACAACATCTGATGGAATTTATGTACAAAATTCAATGCTGACAAAAGGTGATACTACCGGACCAATAAGCGCAGAATTTATTTTAAAAGACCCTACGGTTGAATTTGCAGTGCTGGAAACCGCACGTGGCGGTATTCTAAGATCAGGTTTAGGTTTTGGAAGATGCGATGTTGCAGTTGTAACCAATATACAAGAAGATCATATGGGTTTATCTGATATTCATACGCTAAAAGATATGGCGCATGTAAAAGGTGTAGTTGTTAGAGCCGTAAAAAAAGACGGATATGCAGTTTTAAATGCAGATAACGAACATTGCGTTGGCATTGCAAAAGATGCAGATTGCAAGATCGCCTATTTTAGCCTCGATGAAAATAATCCTGTAATTGTTGAACATTGTAAAAAAGGCGGTATTGCCGCGATCCTGGAGAACGGATACATTACCATTAAAAAAAGCGAGTGGAAATTCAGGGTATGTAAAGCAACCAATGTTCCCTTAACTTTTAATGGAAAAGTTTCGTTTATGGTGGCTAATGTTTTGGCTGCTACTTTAGCTTCATATGTTTATGGCTTTACCATTGAAGATATAAAAACAAACCTTGAAACCTTCATCCCTTCTGCTTCTCAAACACCAGGCCGCATGAATGTTTTTAATTTTAAAGATTATAAAGTACTGATAGATTTTGCTCACAATCCCGATGGTTTTAATGGTATTAAAGAATTTTTATCTTCAGTAGATTCTCCAAAAAAAATAGGCATTATTACCGGCACAGGAGATCGCCGTGATGAAGATATTCGTAAAATGGGAAAGATCTCTGCAGAAATGTTCGATCATATTATTATCAGGCAGGATAAATTTTTACGAGGCCGCGAAGCGCAGGAAATCGTTGATCTTTTAGTAGATGGAATAAAACAATCCGATCCTAAAAAATCGTATGAATACGTTCCAAAAGAAATTGAAGCGCTGAAACACGCATTTACTTTGGCCGGACCTGGTGCATACATTGTTGCTTTAAGTGATGTTATTGATAATGCCATTGAAGTGGTACAATCCTATTTGGATAAGGAGCGGGCTTCGTAATTTACAACAGTCATCCTGAGCTTGTCGAAGGATAGTTCGACAAGCTCAGGATGATATCCAAATTAAAATGAAAAAACAGTATATAATATTTATTTTCTCTTTGTCATTCTTGCTTTTTAAAGCGCAGAATAAAATTCTTCCGTTTAGCAATTGTACTACTAAACACATTATTGATTTTCGTTTCAACACTTTTCCATTAATGAATGCGTATTCCAAAAACACAAGTAATATTTCAATTAAAACTCAATTGCCAAAGCTTCCCTTCTTTTGTAATATGGAAGAAAAATGCAGAAACAAATTTAATTTCTTCTTAAAACTCCGCGCAGGCAATGACGAATCGTATGAAAGGATGATACATAATAAATAAAAAACATCTGCCACCAATTTCACTAATTACTCAGATTGTTTTATTTCTAACTCTTAAAAATTAATTAATGAAGAAGCCTGCGGCTTCATTTCACTAATTTTAGACATCAGGATTAGTGAAATAAAAAGTCGCAGACTTAAAATTAGTGTTTGCTTAGCTATTAAAATTTATTTGTGAAATTCGTGTAATTAGTGGCTCAATTTGAGTAGGTAAAAATCACCCCATTTGGGTGAGCCTTTTATTTTGGTGATTTGATAAAAAAAGGTATTTTCATATCATCAAAATCTCCAATATGAATCGTTTATTCTTTGCTTTAATTTTTTTAATAGCTTTTTCTTTTTCTCAAAAGGCTCAATCTCCTTTATGGATGCGTTACCCTGCTATTTCACCGGATGGAAAACAAATTGTGTTTAGTTATAAAGGTGATATTTATAAAATTGATGCTAGCGGCGGAACCGCCATTCCCATTACATTAAGCGAAGGCCATGATTTTATGCCGGTTTGGTCGCCAGATGGAAAATCAATCGCCTTTGCATCTGACCGTTATGGTAATTACGATGTATTTATTATGCCGGCTGAAGGTGGCGCAGCTAAACGCTTAACCTACTACTCTGCAGGCGATTTTCCGTATTGTTTTTCACCAGATGGTTCAACAGTATATTATGGTTCATCACGTGTAGATATCAATACAAGTGTTGTTTTTCCAAGTGGTGGTTTACCGGAATTGTATTCTGTAAATGTAAATGGTGGTAAAGAAAGTATGTTCATGTCGTGGCCAATGGAATATGCACAGGTTGACGCAAGCGGCGATAAATTTTTATTTCACGATAAAAAAGGTTATGAAGATGTATGGCGCAAACACCACGTTTCATCGGTAACACGCGATATTTGGATGTACGAAAAAAAATCAGATAATTTTACAAAACTAACCGATTTTGAAGGCGAAGACAGAAATCCTATTCTTCAAAAAAATGACGATGTTTATTATCTTTCAGAAAAAAGCGGCACATTCAATATCTGGAAATTCAATTTAAAAGATGCGAATAACAAAACACAAATTACCAAATACGAAAAAGATCCTGTGCGTTTTTTAAGTTCATCTAAAGAGGGTGTTTTATGTTTTGGTTATGATGGAGAGATCTATACTATGCAACCAGGCATCGAAGCAAAAAAATTAGCCGTTACCATTGCAGGCGACGATCGTTTTACCAAACAAATTAATTATGTAAAAAATAATGGCGCAACAGAAATGAGCGTTTCTCCTAACGGAAAAGAAATTGCTTTTGTTTTACGTGGTGAAGTTTTTGTAACCTCGGTAGAAGGTGGAACTACCAAACGTATCACCAATTCACCAGAGCAGGAACGCTCGGTGGATTTTAGTCCGGATGGCCGATCAATTGTTTATGCCGCCGAAAAAAATGGTATCTGGGGCTTGTATCAAACTAGTTTAACACGCGCTTCAGAAAATTATTTTTTTAATTCTACCGTTTTAAAAGAAGAAGTGATTTTAAAGACAAATAAAGAATCGTTTCAGCCAAAATATTCGCCTGATGGAACGGAAGTTGCTTTTTTAGAAGATAGAACGGCGGTTAAAATTGTAAATGCAAAAACAAAACTGGTTCGCGAAATTCTTCCTGCTACAAAAAATTATTCTTATTCAGATGGTGATCAATGGTTCGACTGGTCACCCGATGGAAAATACTTATTAGTAAATTACTTAGAAGACAACAACTGGTTATCACAAATTGGTTTAATTGACGTAACAGGAAAAGGAAAATTGATTAACCTGTCGCAAAGTGGTTACGATAATGCCAATCCAAAATGGATGTGTGGTGGAAAAATGATGATCTGGTTTTCTAACCGTCATGGTATGAAAAACCAGGCCAGTCATGGCTCACAAATGGATGTGTACGGGCAATTTTTTGATAAAGAATTTTACGAACGCTTTAAATTAAGCAGCGATGAATATGCTTTATTGAAAGAAATAGATGACAAGAAAAAAGAAGTTGAAAAGGCAAACGAATTAAAATCTTTAAAAACTGCAACCGCTATTGCAACAGAAACAAAATCAAAAGATATTAAAATTGATATGGAAGGTTTGTGGGATCGTAAAGAACGCCTTACGATCCATTCATCAGATCTTGCAGATGCTGTAATTAGCGAGAATGGCGACCAGTTATATTATTTGTGCAAATTCGAAAAAGGATTTGATCTTTGGGTAAATAATATTAAAGACAACGAAACAAAATTGCTTTTAAAATTAGGTGCTAATGCAGTTGGAAATCTATCCATTGATAAAGACAATAAGAATTTATTTTTATTAGCAGATGGTAAGCTTGTAAAAGTTGTTATATCCAGTAAAGAGAAAAAAGACATTGCCTATAAAGCCGAAATGGAATTAAAAACTGCTGAAGAACGTGAATACTTTTTTGAGCATGTGTGGCGCCAGGTAAATAATAAATTTTATGTAACAAATTTACAAGGCACCGATTGGAATTATTACAAAAAGCAATATGCCAAATTTTTACCTTACATAAACAACAACCGCGATTTTGCAGAATTGTTGAGCGAATTTTTAGGAGAGCTTAACGCTTCACATACCGGTTGCCGCGCCAACCCAAAGTTTGAGAATCCTGATGAAACGGCGGCGCTTGGTGTTTTTTACGACGAAAGCTTTAACGGCAACGGTATGAAAATTATTGAGGTAATGGATAAGAGTCCGTTATTAGCAGCAGAAACTCAAATTAAAGCAGGTGTTGTAATTGAGAAAATTGATGGTGAAGTAATTGATCATAAAAAAGTAAATTATTGGAACTTATTAAACCGTAAAGCACACAAAACAATTTTATTAAGCCTGTTTGATAGTCAAAGCGGAAAACGTTGGGATGAAACCATTAAGCCAATTACTTTAGCTGAGCAAAATGAATTGTTGTACCAGCGCTGGATCAAAAAACGCCAGGAAGAAACAGAAAAATTATCGGGTGGCAAATTAGGCTTTATGCACGTAAGGGCAATGGATAATGATGGCTTTAGAGCTTTTTACGAGCAAGTACAAGGCAAATACATTAATAAAGAGGCATTAATTGTTGATACACGTTTTAACGGTGGAGGCTGGTTGCATGATGACTTAGCAACATTCTTATCAGGTAAAAAATATATTGATTTTATTCCACGTGAGCGTAAAATTGGTGAAGAGCCGGGAAGTAAATGGAGAAGACCATCTGTAGTATTGATGAGTGAAGGTAATTATTCAGATGCGCATATGTTTCCGGTAGTATACAAAACCTTAGGCATTGGAAAGTTGGTAGGCATGCCTGTTCCGGGCACAGGTACAGCCGTTTGGTGGGAAAATTTACAGGATAAAGAATTAACTTTTGGGATACCACAGGTTGGTGTAGTTGATGGCAACGGTAAATATTATGAGAACACACAGTTAGAACCGGACATTAAACAAACTTTAGATCCTAAACAAGCCTTAAAAGGAAAAGACCAACAATTAGAGAAAGCGGTTGAAGAACTGCTTAAAACGATCAAAAAGTAAAATAATTTACATTATTTTTAAATTTAGTAAGTCTATGATATCATTGACTTACAAGCCTTCATTTAGTTTTAATTGGAGGCCTTTTTGTTGTATTAACTCAAATAAGCAAAACAAAAAAGGCTTATTCTCAATAATTTACGTATATTTGTGCACTTCTTTAGAAGATTGTATCTCAATCACGTTTGTAACGCCTTATTGCAATTCGATTCAACTTTACACTTTTCTTAGATTAAAACAAATCGCGTAATTAAAAATTTATGCGCGATAATTTATGAACGAAAAAACAATTAATGACATTTTCAAACTTAAGACTTATTAAGCCACTAGTCACGGCATTAGACAAAAAGGGTTACACACAACCTACTCCAATACAAGAACAGTCTATCCCACACATTTTAGCAGGAAAAGATATTTTTGGTTGCGCGCAAACAGGTACTGGTAAAACAGCGGCATTTGCATTACCTATTTTACAATTATTATCAGAAAGAAAAACAAACCAAAACCCGCGAACTATTAAAGCGCTTATTTTAGCGCCAACCCGCGAATTAGCTTCGCAAATAAGCGAGAATTTTTTAGCGTATAGCAATGGCCTGGGTATTTCGCATTGTACCATATTTGGTGGCGTATCGCAGGTACCACAGATTAATAATTTAAAAAGAGGCGTTGATGTATTGGTAGCAACCCCGGGTAGGTTATTAGACCTGATGAATCAAGGATTTATAAAACTAAATAGTATAGAATTTTTTGTTTTAGATGAAGCTGACCGTATGCTGGATATGGGTTTTATTAATGATATTAAAAAGATCATCCCAAAACTTCCGGCAAAACGCCAAACGTTATTTTTCTCTGCCACAGCAACGCCTGAAATTATGAAGCTGGCCAATACGCTGCTTAAAGACCCCGTAAGCGTTACTGTTACACCGGTTTCTTCTACAGCCACTTTGGTGAAGCAAACCGTATATTATGTAAAAAAGGAAAATAAGCGTGGTTTACTAAAATATGTGCTAAATAATGATAAGATCGACCATGCCCTGGTTTTTACCCGTACCAAGCGTGGGGCCGATAAGGTAGCCAAAGATTTGAATGCAATGGGTGTTGCCGCAGAGGCCATTCATGGAAATAAATCGCAAGGTGCAAGAGAAAGAGCATTAAAAGGCTTTAAGAACAGAACTATTCGTATATTAGTAGCCACAGATATTGCATCGAGGGGAATTGATGTAGATAAATTATCTCACGTAATTAACTACGAAATTCCAGAGCAAGCAGAAACTTATGTTCACCGTATTGGAAGAACAGGGCGCGCCGGCGAATCGGGAGTAGCAATGTCGTTTTGTACTCAAGAAGAAATGAGCTATTTAAAAGACATAAATAAATTAATAAAAAAAAACATTGAGGTTGTATCTACTCATCCATTTAATTAATCAGATACAGTAATAATAAACAAATAAAAAAAACAAAAATGAAAACAGGAGTAGTAAAATTCTTTAACGAAGCAAAAGGCTTTGGATTTATTAAAGAAGACGGTGGACAAGAAATCTTTGTACACGCATCAGGATTAAAAGAAGATATTCGTGAAAATGACAATGTAGTATTTGAGGTTCAAGAAGGAAAAAAAGGCTTAAACGCCGTTAACGTTAAGTTAGCTTAATCTTTTTAAATTTCCCGATTTTAAAAGCTCTTCATTTCTGAAGAGCTTTTTTTGTTATATAATTTAAAATACTTTGCAGACTTAGTTATTCTTAGAACTAATTCTTTTTAGATTTTAAAAGTTCGTGATTTTTGTTTTAACTACTGAGTGAAGCGCGTATTTGATTGAGCGAACTTTTTGCTTTTCTGTAAAAAAAAATCTAGTTTCAATGTCAACCAATTACGTTTACTATGAAAAAAACAATCACTTTATTTTCATTGTTCTTTATCTCGGTTACTTTACACAGTCAGGTAACCTCATTGCAATTTGAAAACATTAAACAATTAATAAAAGAGGCAGATCCAAAAGCAAATATTGATGAAAAATTAATTTTGATTTCTTTTTGGTCTCCAAACAATAACGAAAGTCGACAATTAAATAAAGAGGTAAACCGGGTAGCTAACATATATAAAAATGCAAAATTAAGAGGCGGGAAAAACGGGATGTATTTTTTTAACTACTGTTTATCTGATGATATGATGAATTATAAAATGGCTGTAAAGCGGGATAGTCTTAATCTTAACGCAAGCCTGCTTCAAAATAACGAAAATAAAATTATTATAAATTCAATAGATCCAAATCATTCATTACAAACTATTTTATTTACAAGTACAGGAGAGGTACTTGAAACAAATACAAAAAAAGAAGATGTATTTGCATTGATATTAAAACAAATAACCAGGTAATATGAAAAAAATTATACCCATTAGTTTATTATTACTTGGCTTTTGCAAGACAAGTTTTTCGCAGGTAACAGCAACCCAATGTAACCAAGCGGTTAATATTTGTAGTAACGCAAGTTTTGGCATTAACCCTAATGGAAACGGAACGCTTCCTGCATCGGGAACTTTTGGAAATCCCAGTACAGTTGCTCCACCTTTAGGTGCACCGGGTGGCTTTGGCTGTTTATTGGCAGGTGCTTTAAACAGCACATGGATGATAATAAATGTGCAAACGACCGGCACACTTGAATTTTCATTTGGGGCCGGAGCTGTTAACCCACAAGCAGGTTGTTATGATTGGATAATGTATCCATTTACAAATAACTGCGCGCAAATTACAGGAGGCAGTGTTGCCCCAATACGTTGCAACTGGAATTCATTATGCAGCGGTGGAACCGGTATTGCTAATACCGTACCGGCAGGTGCAAGCGCTGCAAATTTTCCTCCGGGCCTTGCGGTAACGTGTGGTCAAAAATTTATTGTTTGTTTTTCAAATTATAGTAGTGTAACTACAAATGTAAATTTAAATTTTTTCGGATCTGCTCAAGTAAGCTGTAACCCAATTCCAAATCCTCTAACTTTAGGTAACCAGACTATTTGCCAAGGCAACGCTGTTAACTTAACTGTTACAGGTTCTGCGGGAAATACATATACATGGCAACCAGGTAATTTAAATGGTAATACAATATCAGTTTCTCCAACTGTTACAACAACTTACTCTGTTTCGGGAAGTGGTGGGTGTGGAAGCGTAGTAGGAAATACAACTGCTGTTGTAACCGTAAATCAGTCAAATGCAAATTATACAATTGCTAATTCAGGTCCTGGTGGTGCAGGAGATCCAACACCTGCACAACAATGTTTAAACGGCAACTCATTTAATTTTACAAGCGCACTTGCAAGCGGAACACATCAATGGAATTTTGGCCCAGCCGCATCACCTGCAACTTCATCAGCTGTAAATCCAACAAATG
Source organism: Bacteroidia bacterium (assembly GCA_016787705.1). Lineage (GTDB taxonomy): Bacteria > Bacteroidota > Bacteroidia > B-17B0 > Aurantibacillaceae > Aurantibacillus. The sequence goes on from JAEUTP010000025.1 coordinate 49,122, forward strand.
TTACGTTTAGTACACCTGGTGTTTATACAATTTCACATACGGTTACCAATGCTCCATGTACGCAAGTAATTACACAAACTGTACAGGTTGATCCAATGCCTTTAGCCACAGTAACAAACTCAAATCCAATTTGCGGCAATGCCAATGGAGTTATACAAATAAACAATACTTCACCTGCAGGTCAAACCGTTGTTGGTTTTTCTGTAAATTCGGTTTCTGTTCCCTCTCAAACCATTACGGGGCTTGCGCCTGGCGCTTATGTTGTTTCGATGGTAAATAATTTTGGATGTACCTTTTCTTTAACAACCAATCTTGCTAATATACCCGGCATAACAAACATGGCTTTAAGTGCTGTTGGAGCACCTTGCACAGGTAATACCGGCGTTATAAATGTTGGCGCCATTACCGGAGGATCAACAGCATATCAATATAATTTAAATGGAGGACTATTTCAAACCGGAACTTCTTTTACAGGCTTAGCGCCGGGAACTTATACTGTAGGTGTTAAGGATATTAATAATTGTACTTTCACAAAAACAATTACTGTAACAGGAAGTGCCCCTCCTACTAATATTACGTTTACTACGAGTCCAACGGCTTGTATTGGTAATACAGGAGTTTTAGGGATTACGGGTGTAACGGGAGGAACACCTGCTTATACATTTAGTGTAAATGGTATAAGCACATCATCAATAACAA
>JAEUTP010000004.1 GCA_016787705.1 Bacteroidia bacterium
TAATGGTTCTCACCATTTTAATTTTCACAACCAATTCTGAGGCTCAAAATTGGTCACTAAAGCAATGTATTGATACAGCATTAGTGCATAATAAAACGTTGAAAATAGCACAAGGCGATATTGAGATTGCCAATGAGAGGAACAAGGAAGCAAAAGGTGGTTTAGTGCCAAAATTGTATGGCAATGTAGACTATCGGTACTACACTGATCTTCCGTATCAATTACTTCCTGCATCTGTTTTTGGTGGACCGGTAGGTGCTTATAAAGAAGCACAATTTGGTGTTCCTCATAATTTGAATGCAAACTTAACACTTGATGTGCCTTTATACAATCCTCAAGCAATTGGAGCAATTACCGTTTCAAAAAGAGTAAAAGAATTAAATCAAATACAGTTTCAACAAACCGAGGAGCAAGTGATATTTGATGTAACAAATTTGTATTACAACGCACAGTTAGTATTGAATCAGATTGTGTTTATCAAAAATGGATTAAGTAATAGCGAAAAACTATTTAGCAGTATTCAATTGCTTTACTCACAAAAAATGGTAAAGGGTACAGATGTAGATAAAATTAAACTTCAACAAAGTCAGCTAAATACACAGTTAAGTAAGGCTAATGCACAGTATCAACAAATTCTTAATTTGTTAAAACTTCAATTGGGCATAACATCATCCCGACCAATTACAATTGAAGAAACATTTAGCACATCTTCAGAAGTAGTAAAATATACAAGTAAACCAACCTCTGATATATTATTGTTTAATTCGAAAGAACATCTCTTAAAATCTGAATTAAAAACTTTGAAACTATCACATTTACCTTCTTTCTCACTTTATGGAACTTATGGAACTACCGGATTTGGAAACTACAGTGGTGCAAATGATTTCTTTAAAACATACCCCATTGGATTTGCTGGAGTAAAAATGTCGTGGATGATATTCTCCGGTACTACTTTAGAACACAAGGTTTTTCAAAAGAGAGAAGAGATCAAGCAAAATACAACTCGATTAGAATTATTAAATGATAAACAAAACGTTCAGATAGAAAATGCCCAAATGCAATTTGAAGTTGCAAGTTCTAGTCTGTTAAATTCCAAATCGCAATTGACATTGGCAGAAACAATTTATTCTAAAACTCTTATTCAGCAAAAGGAGGGTGTTGCCTCATTAACAGATGTTTTACTTTCAGATAATACCCAAAAGGAAGCGCAACAAAATTATTTGTCGGCATTAGTGGATGTGATGAAGGCAGACTTAGAACTAAAAAAAGTATCAGGAAATATTTTAAACAAGTAATAAATTAATAATTAAAAATAACAGATAATGAAAAAGGTTTTATACATCATCATACCATTGGCATTAATTGCAATTGTAGTCATAAAATTAAAAAGTAATAAAGAAATCGTAAAAGATAAAGTTTATCAATATGATAAAGAGCAAGCTATCCATGTTCAGGTAGATACAATCAAATCGGAATTAATAGGAGTTGAATTCGCTTATTCTGGAACATTTGAACCTAATAAAGAAACTAAGCTTAGTGCTGAAATACAAGGCAAGATAAATGATGTTTTAGTTGATGTTGGAACTTTTGTAACAAAGGGGCAATCATTAATTCAGTTAGATAATTCACTATTGAAATTGCAATTACAATCAGCGGAGGTTCAAGTTGAAGGATTAGAAGCTGATGTAAAACGATTTACTGTTTTAGCGAATGCCGATGCTGTACAAGGGGTTCAATTAGAAAAAGCAGAGTTAGGTTTAAAATCTGCAAAAGTTCAAAGAGCAACTTTACTTGAACAAATTAATAAAACAACAATCAAAGCACCGTTTAATGGAGTGGTTACTGCTAAACTTACTGAAGAGGGAGCATTTGCCGCACCGGGTGTGCCATTGCTTCAAATTACAGATATTTCAGTTTTAAAATTTACCGTTAATGTTTCTGAAAATGATTTGAGTTCATTTCAATTAAATCAAACCTTCTCGATTAATGCAGATGCTTATTCGGATGTGCTATTGTCGGGTAAAGCAACAATGATAGGTAGTAAAGCCAATATGGGCAGTAGTTTTCCTGTTCAGTTTATTGTAAGTAACACCTCCGATTTAAAAATCAAATCGGGAATGTTTGGTAAAGTAAATTTGAAAAGTGAAAATCAAAAAACAGGAATCATTATACCGGCTTCTGCTATTGTTGAATCGTCAAGTCAACCTCAAGTTTATAAAGTGAAGAACGGAAAGGCTGTTCTAAATAGCATAAGTATTGCGCAAAAAATAAAAAATAAAACTGTTGTGGCAAAGGGATTAGAAGAAGGTGATGTGATTGTAACAAATGGATTTATTAATCTATTTGACAATGCGAATGTAACTGTTAAATAAAACTTGAATTATGAATATTACAGAAATATCAATAAAACGTCCTTCGCTGATAATTGTTCTTTTCAGCGTACTTACTTTATTGGGAGTTATAGGATATAAAAATTTGAGTTATGAATTGATGCCTGATTTTAATCAACCTGTTGTGGTTATTAAAACTGTGTATCCTGGAGCAGAGCCCAACGAAGTAGAAACTTCGGTGTCACGAAAAATAGAGGATGCTTTATCTAATTTAGAAGGCGTTGATTATTTGGTAACCAAATCTTTACCAAACGCTTCTATCATTATTGCCAACCTGAAATACGGAACTGATTTGGATAAAACCATGCAGGATGCTCAACGCTATATTGACAACATTCGCAAAGATTTACCGCAGGATATTTTAAGTCCGGTAATGAGTAAGGTTTCTCCTAATGATTTACCGATCATGTCCATTAGTGCAACAAGTAATTTACCCGCAACTGAGTTTTATCAAAAAATGAAAGACGAGTATCTTCCTCAAATTCAACAAATAAAGGGGGTTGCAGAGTTGACGATTTTGGGCGGTGAAGAACGAGAAATACAAGTAAAAGCAAACCGGGATAAACTGAAATTATATAAAATTTCATTGTATCAGGTTGTTGAGGCTATTAATCGTTCAGGCTTAGACTTACCTGCCGGAAAAGTACAAACGGATCAGGAGAATAACTCCGTTCGTTTAACCGGAAAATTTGCAACGATTGATGATGTAAAAAATGTTCAGGTGGCTATGCCAATGCTCGGCAGCCCAGTCTATGTAAAAGATGTTGCTCAGGTAGTTGATGGAATAAAAGAAACGACATCTATCAGTAGATACAATGGAAAAGATGGCATTGGAATTCTATTAAAAAAACAAGGCGATGCAAATGCTGTTGATGTTTCAAAAATGGTTCGTGCAAAATTTAAAAGTATCGAAGCACAAAATAGTAATTCCTCTGTAAAATTCATCATTGCAGATGATAGCACCGACAATACAATTGCAGCTGTTAATTCTGTTGTATTTGATTTGGGATTAGCAGTTGTTTTAGTTTCTTTAGTAATGCTATTATTTTTAAGAAGTTTCAGAAACTCTTTAATTGTAATCATTGCAATACCTACCTCTTTGGTCACAGCTTTTGCAGTTATGTGGCTTCTAGGATACACTCTAAATTTAATGACCTTGCTCGCCATGTCTTTAATTATTGGAATCTTGGTTGATGATGCTACTGTGGTGTTGGAAAACATTCAAAGGCATTTAGATATGGGAAAAGAAAAACATGCTGCCTCAATGGATGGGCGTATGGAAATTGGATTTTCTGCATTGTCGATCACATTGGTTGACGTGGTTGTGTTTTTACCGATATTGTTTTTACAAGTATTTGTGGCAGATATGCTCAAACAATTTTCAGTAGTTGTAGTAACTTCAACCTTAACGAGTTTGTTAGTTGGCTTTACGCTTACACCTTGGTTGGCATCAAGAATAGGTAAGAAAGAAGATTTACAACCAACCAACTTCTTCAATCGTTTTTTGCTTGGATTTGAACATCAATTAGAAAAATTCACCAATTGGTATGGCAAACAATTAGAATGGGTACTCAGCCACAAATTAATTTTCACAGGAATAGTTGTTTTACTTTTTGCGGTTACTTTGGGAATAATGAAACAAGGTATCATTGGTAAAGAGCTTATCTCTACTGGAGATCAGGGTAAATTTCGTATGGCTTTAGAGTTTGACAAATCAACTTCCATTCAACAAAACAATTTAATCGCTCAGAAAATAGAAACCTATATTATTAAGCAAGCAGATGTCTCTACTGTGTTTAGTAACATAGGTGGTCCGAGTACAGGCATTGGAAGTTTAGGTGTAGGATCAGCTAATAAAACTGAATTTACTATTCAGTTAAAATCCGCAAAAGAACGCCATAAGCAACCTACTGAAGAGTTTATGAAAAAATTGAGGGAAGAATTAAAAATGAAATTCCCTGGAATAAATTATTCAATGGCTGCATTAGGATTGATACCACGTTCAGCTCCAATTGAAATTACTTTAAGCGGCAGTAATTTAGATTTAGTAATGAAAACAGGTAATGATTTAAAGTCGGTGATTGAAAAAATACCGGGTTCAGATAATGTGCGTTTATCTGTTGAACAAGGTAGTCCTGAATACAAAATAATTCCCGATAAAGATAAAATGCAACGCTTAGGATTAACGACAGCTTATGTTGGTATGAATTTAAGAACAGCTTTTACTGGCAATGACGATGCAACATTAACAGAAAACGGAACAGAATATCCTGTAAGAATTTGGCTTGACGGTTACAGTAGGCAAAATTATGAAGATGTACAGCGCCTCTCAATTGTTAATCCAATGGGGTTACCAGTAGAAGTATCGCAGTTTGCAACGGTGGAACGAGATAATTCACCATCCTTATTGGAAAGAAAAGATCGTCAGCCAGCGGTAACGCTTACGTCTGACGCACTTGGTAGACCTTCGGGAACAGTAGCCGATGATGTAGTTGCTTACCTTAAAAATAACCCATTACCCGATGGAATTCAAATGACTTGGGGTAGTGATATCAAAAGACAAAATGATAGTTTTGGTGCATTGGGTTCGGTTCTATTAATCTCATTCCTATTGATTTATTTAATCATGGTTGCTTTATATGATAGTTTCGTTTACCCATTTGTGGTATTGTTTTCAATTCCCGTAGCTGCTATTGGTGCGTTTTTAGCATTGAATTTATCATTAAACAATCTTAGTTTATTTGCTTTGCTCGGATTGATTATGCTCATGGGATTAGTAGTAAAAAACGCTATTTTAATTGTAGACTTTACAAATCAATTGAAGGCGGAGGGAAAACATTTCAAAGATGCATTAATCATTGCCGGAAAAGGTCGTATGCGTCCAATCTTAATGACAACCATTGCAATGATTATAGGAATGTTGCCAATTGCCCTTGGCAAAGGAACAGCAAGTGAATGGAAGAATGGTTTGGCATGGGTAATTATTGGTGGGCTGTTTTCATCCTTGATATTAACTGTTTATTTAGTGCCAATGGTTTATTATTTAGTAGATCGTTTAAAAGAAAAAATTACAAATAGAAAAACGAGGTAAAATGAAACAATTACTCTTATTCGCACTTGTCAGCATATCATTATTGACCTTATCTTCCTTTAATAACCAAAAAGGAGAAAACTTTTCTTTAACCGTGGAAGTAAATGGTCTACAGAACTCGAAAGGTATTGTCCAGTTTGCATTATATAATAAGGACGGAACGATTCCTGATGAAGATTACAAAAAGTGTTGTAAGATATTGAAAGAAAAAATACAAAATGGATCATCTAAAGTAACCTTTAGTAATCTTCCGGTAGGTAAGTATGCTGTAAATATTCTTCACGATGAAAATGAGAATGGTGAGATAGACAAAGGGTTTATTTTACCAATAGAGGGAATTGGGTTTTCGAATTATGAATCAATTGGATTAACAAACCGCCCCAACTTTTCAAAAGCAAGCTTTGAGTTGAATTGTGATAAGAAAATCTCAGTAAAAGTCATCTACATGTAGCTATCGAGAATCTATTACAGTATTTTAGCATTGTGAAAAAATCAACTATTTATATTTCTAAAATGGATTGCCCTTCAGAGGAAAACATGATCCGACTAAAATTGCAAGGTCTGCATTTTATGAAACTTGATTTTGACATCCCTAATAGAAATTTATATGTGTACCATGAAAGTGATATAACGTCTATTTTTAATGCTGTTAACGACCTTAATCTTGGGGCTTCATTAATTGGTAGTGAAGAAAGTAATTATACCCATGTTAGCGAAGACCATTCAAAAGAAAAAAAATTACTGTGGACAGTTTTATTGATCAATCTTTCGCTTTTTATTTTGGAAATTATCGCAGGGTTTATTTCAGAATCAATGGGATTAGTTGCCGATAGCCTTGATATGCTTGCTGATGCTATGGTCTATGGATTAAGCTTATATGCTGTTGGTCATTTAGCTTCTAAAAAGAAGCAAATTGCTAAAATGAGTGGATATTTTCAGATGGCATTAGCTCTGTTTGGAATAATTGAGGTGATTAGAAGGTTTTGGGGGATTGAGGAAGTTCCCGAATTTCAATTAATGATCATCATTTCGCTTTTCGCCTTAGTAGGAAATGCGGTTTCGCTTTACCTTCTTCAGAAATCAAAAAGCAATGAGGTTCACATGCAAGCAAGTGTAATTTTTACGAGTAATGATGTAATCGTAAATATTGGAGTTATTTTAGCTGGTGCAATTGTTTATTTCACAAATTCCAAATATCCCGATTTAATTGTGGGCTCCATTGTTTTTGTTTTGGTCGCAAAAGGAGCAATAAGAATTCTTAAACTGTCTAAATAATATTTTTTGAATTAAGGCAGGAAATTCACCTCCCCCTTAGAACTTGAAAATCATCAGTAAAACTTGATAAATTTACCGGGAATAAGTTCGGAATCAATTTTCAGGGTTAAAATGAAAACTCCTTACCTTCCTTTCAACAGTATGCTTTCACTTAAATAGCGGTAAGAAATTCGTTGTGAAGTCATTTACCTGAGACCCTAAGGGGGATCTTTACAGTAAAATTACCGTAAAATACGATAATAGCCCCTATTTCTGACCAACCCTAAACACCTTGCAGAAGTGACTTATCGCCCTTAAATCGGCTAAAAATCGCTGAATTTCAGCATCTTTCAATTCTTCAGGGTTTTCGTTGGTTTTTTGGTTCGAACAGGGTAAATTTGAGCCCGCTCAAATTGAGTGAATTAAGATAAAAACGCTGTAAATTGTACTATTTACAGCGTTTTTTGTTTTATTTATTTTGTTTTTTTGACTAAAGTTTGCAAATCCAAATATTTATAAATGGATTGATATTATTGATAAGTGGAACGACTAAAATTAGCGCAACGAATATGGTGTTTTATATGATCGAAACAGTAAGATATTAAAACAAAATACTTTTGATATTATTAAAGAGTGGCAAAATAATCTATTCTAGTTTAAGTCATATTCTAAACGCCCGTCATTGTATATGCCCTGGAGTACAAGCTTGACAAACTTGAGTTTATATTCGGCTAATTTAATTTCCGTTTCCAACCACTTACTCTCTCGCGAATTTACCATAAATAGAGAGCTTTCTCCGTTTTCGAATTTCAGTTTTTCTGCTTCCAATAACATTTTTGAATATTTGGCTGATGCATCGGCGTTAATGATTTGCTTTGCAATTATTGCTCCGGTTTCGAGTATTATTTTTCGTTTATAATTAATCTGGTTCTTTTTATTAACCAACTCATATTCGTTGTTAACTGCTACAAGTTTGGCTATTTTAAATTCGTTTCTCGGGTTTCTTAAAAAAAGAGGAAACGATAATGTAGCGTTCCATTTGTAGGCATTTAAGCTGAAACTATTGTTGTTAAAGTTGTCTGATAAAAAATTATAGCCCACATCCAATTTTGGTTTTATTTGCTCTTTTCTCAATCGGGCCTCTGTTTCCAGGATTCCTTGTTTTGCAAAGTATTGTTGTATTTGTGGGTTAGTTACAGAATCTGTTTGTTTCCACTTACCAAAATATCCTAACGCAGATGTAAAATATTCATCAAGGCTATCCATTGGGTTTATTTGTAAACCAGATTCTGATTCCTGATTGATATAAGTTAGCACATCATTTTTATTTTTTATTAGCTCAATTTCCGCAGCCTGGAGATCCAACTGTCTGCTTTGTAAAAATATGTTTGCTTCAATTGTATCTACGGCGGGTCTTTCGCCGGCGATGGAAAGAACCTTTAAACCTTCATTACGATCTTTTGCAATGCTAAAGAAAAAGCTGTTCAGGTTCAAAAGCTTTTTGTAGTAAAGCAATTCCATATATGTAATAGAAGACGAGTATAAAATATCGTTAAGAATAATTTGTCTCTCAGAATTATAATATTGTTTGTAAAACTTCCCCTTTATTACTTCCGCGCGTCGTTTATCAAATACGAGGCCTTGCAATAAACTCGCTTCAACACCAATGTAAGGTAAACCATAGCTTGGTGTATAGTTCTCTGGATTAATAAAATTTCCCTGTCCGATCTCGTAACCGGCTTTTATATATTGTGAAGTAAATATTGGTTGCTTTATCTGTGCATTACCAACATTATAATATAACTTATCATTAAAGTATTTATTTTCGTATACTCCTTCAATATTAGGATCGTAATTTCCTCTTGCAGCTTTCAACCTGGCTTTTCCTATCTCTTTATAATTTTCAGCTGCATTAGCAATAGGATTGTATTTTAAAACAAGCTCTCCATAATTTTTATAATTTAAAAGTAAGTTTTGTTGCGCTTTAATATTTGCACAAATCAACGTTAATATAAAAAAGAAAGTTTTTTTATTTTTTACTTTCATAGTTGGATTCTTGTTTATCAGAGGCTTTGTAAAACTCCGGAGGAAAGCCATTTGCTTTACGCCATAGCTCGTAAATTAACGAAACATCTTTTAGCAATGCAAATCCTTTAGCGCCGCCACCAATTTGTATTCCTTCAGGCCAGCGTTCACCTTTATTTGCAGCCAAAATTCTAAATTTACCATTATCAGAAATTACTTTATCGTAGGATACAACTTCTGCATGATAAGCCCCATAACTTAATCCGGGCCATCCTGTAAATACAAAAGATGGCCATCCGTCAAAAACGAGGTTTATTTTTTGTCCCTTTTCAATCAATGGCAAGTCTATTGGATCAATATAAAGTTCAACCACCTGTTCAGTTTGTGGCGGTACAATATTACAAAGAACCCCACCTTCTTTAATTATTTCCCCAATACCTTTCATCATCAAATTATTTATATAACCATCCTGTGGCGCAAGAACATAATAATATTTACTGCGCAAAGAATAATTTGATAACTGATTTTGTAATTTGGTAAGTGATCCTTCGGCATCATACAACAATGATATAGTGCTGTATTTATCTGATTCTGTTTTCATTAATTTCTCTGCATATTCTTGTTGTACTCCATTAAGGTCAAGTTCACTATTAAGAAGTTCATTCTTTGTAGAAATAATTTTATTATCCGCAGATATTTTTTTTGCTTGTGCTTCCTGTAATTTTACTTTTCTGTTTTCGTAATCGGTCTTAGAAATTACACCTTTTACAAGCAATTCTTCATAGCGCTTAAACTGTTCTTCTGCAACCTTTAAATTATTTTCAGCCGCTATTGCATCAGTACTGTCGCTGGTTAACTTGGCTTTTACCTGTAATATTTTATTTTTTGTTTGTTTGGTTTTTAGCAACAACGCTTGGTTTAACGCATCAATCTGTTCATTTATAGCTTCGATTTTACTTTCATATGATTTCATCGCTACCTCTTTCGATTTAACCTGCGATTCTGAGCGTGTAACCAACATACTGTCTAAATATTCTTCTTTTATTTCTGAAATAAAAGCAATGGTGTCATTCTTTCTTACATAATCTCCATCCTGGATGTACCAGCGCTCAATTCTCCCGGCAATACGTGAAGTTATTTGTTGTGGCTTGTTTTCTGGATTGAGTACTGAAACCTTACCATTCATATCTACAGTTTGCGTCCATGGCAGAAATAAAACAACTATCGCCGAAGCAACAATTATGTAAAAACTTGTTTTTACAATTTTTCCGTATTTATGTGTATATATGTATTTCGCCGCAGGAAGTGAGGTAGAATCGCTTTCAGGAAAATCAGAATTTTCGCCAAATACAGAATAGATTTTGTATAAACCGGTTGTTAAATCATAAAAAGTGCCTAAACTACTTACCAGCTTTTCTACCGAATTAATTACCAATAAAACTATAATTTCTGAGGCTACAAACTGCCCAATATTTAGCTGGCCATTTTGTACTAATACTACACCCAGTAAAAGTAAAATACTTACAAAAAGTATTTTGAAGAGTAAAATGCCCTTATATTGCGATTCGTATACGTTAAAATAAATTTTTCGGCTGCTCAGGTAGTTTTCCAGTTCAGCATTCATTTGATCAGTTTCAGCACATTCGCTAATACGATTAAATACTTCGTACTTTTTATTCGATGTTTCAATGTTTGCTTCTTGTGCTTTACGGCCATAATAGGTAACGATAAGATAAAATGCAAGGCTAAGCAGTACTGCAAAGATCAAAAACCAATTACTGTAAGCCGGTAGTATTAAAAGTCCGAATACAATACTGATGATAGAAAACGAAAATTCAAGCAAAATTTTTCCGATTCCTTTTTGTAACGTTGCAACTTCAAAAAAATAAGCAAGTTTTTCTTTAAGTTTATTTAACTTTTCTTTTGAAAGATTAGCGCTGAAATTTTCTGTTACGTTAACGAATATTTTCTGCTGAAGCGTTTCATTAATTCTTATTTGCCAAAGCTGGAAAAAGCCTATTAAAGCGGTAGCAGCAATAGTTAGTAAGGTTAAAAGGATGAGCGAAGCGGAAAATCTACCGGCCATTGTGTAGGTTATTATGCCTTGTATGCTAAGCGGTATGCTTAGATAGATAGCACCCTGTAAAGTGGCCAACGCGTATATCCGATAAATAAAAATACGCTCTTTTCTTAGCCATCTGGTCAATAAACTGAATTTATTTTTCATCTTAAACTGTAACTGCTTTTGTATTTAGCCTTAAAATGTCTTCAAATACCTTATTACATTGTGTAATCGGTACCGAAAATATTTTCAGGTTTTTAGTATCGTTTTGTGCAACTTCGTCAACAATTTGGTTAAATAACAATGCCTTGGTCTGTCCGGTGATTACATAGTTTTCTTCTTCAACAATTTCTCCGTTTTTTAATATAAACGATTCGTTGTCTTTATCAATTGAAGCATGTGCAATTAGTTTTTTTTTCATCAAATTTAGTACAATTTGTCTCGCACTGTTATTACTGTCAGTATAAATATAAATATTAACCATGTTGCAAATATAGTAAAATGATTTTATATAATAGTATTACTATTATATTTAAGTATTTTATAATTATTATATATATTTGTACTTTTATATTATGGAACTGGATATACACATAAAAATGAATGAAAAACTCTTTCTGCGTGACCCGTATCAAAGCGCACTAGGCAGAAAGATAGTTTCAGAAGGCCTTAAGTTAATCAATAAGATTGGCTTTGAGGAATTTACATTCAAAAAACTAGCTCTTACCTGTAAAACAACAGAAGCCAGTATATATAGGTATTTTGAAAATAAGCACCGGTTATTGGTGTATATAATTAATTGGTACTGGAGCTATATCGAATATAAAGTTATTTTTAGCATAAATAATGTTAACGACTCTGAAACTAAATTAAAAACCATAATACGTCTTCTTACAATAGAACCAACAATAACAAAAACAGATTTCATCTCCGAGTTATTTGCTTATAAATTGGTAATGTATGAAGGTTCTAAAACTTACCTAACCCGCAATGTAACAAGAGATAATAAAGACCGTCTTTTTAAGCCGTACAAAGATCTTTGTGCGCGTATTGCAGGTATTATTAAAGAATATAATCCCAGGTATAAATTTCCTGCATCCATGGCAAGTACAATTCTTGAAATGTCTCACGCGCAGAAATTCTTTAAAAGTAATCTTCCTGCCCTTACCGACGCGGGCTCTAATGATGAATCTATCATAATATTTTTAGAACATTTACTATTTACTTCAATAAAAGCATCAAAATGAAAAACAGCTTCATCCTATTGGCAATATTTTTTTTAGCAGGAATTAATGCACAATCTCAAACTAAAATTGCATCTGCTGCATACATTGATACTTATTATCATGGCCAAAAGTTTTTTTCGATTAAAGAGGCTGCAATGGTATTTTATGAACGCGAACAGGGCGAGCTTAATATTGAAATTGATTTCTCAAACTTTAAAAGTGGTGTTGACTCCTTAGATGAATGGCTTATTGATTTAACCGAAACCAAATTTACTTTCAAAGCACATTTAGCCCAGACAGATCTTTTGATCTTAACTCATCACAATACAAAATCATTAAGTGTTACAGGTACAGCTTCTTTTAATAATCAAAGCCATCCAATGAAAATTCAGTTTAATATGTATGAAATTTCGCGAGAGGGAATGTTAATGATTACCAATACCAACGATGTTCTTGATAGGATTGCCGCTAACATTCAACTAAGTATTTACCCTAAAGATTTTGGTATTAATAAAAAACCGCATCATCTTAAAAAAGTCATATCTGTAGCAATTGGCCGGGCTGTACTCAATCATTGATTTCTTAAACGTTATTAAGCCATTGTATGGCTTTATCAATAGATCTAAAAAGTTTGGTAGGTTGCGGTGGTTTATCAAAGGTAATAATAAAATTACCCAATATATCCTGCGCAAGCGAGCGGGATACAAGCGCTAGTGCTTTTAGCATATCCGTAATGTCTTTGGAAGATATAAATGATCGGGTTTCTTTGTCACAATCACTACCATCGGCTGCAATAAGTATGGCCTTAACTTTTTTACCACCGGTTAATTGTTTCATTGCTTCATAAATTTCCAGCGCTTCTTTATATGTATAAAAATAATCTGTAACTAAGTATACATAAAGTAACTTATTGTTCGAAATAATGAGCTTGCTATGATGAAGATCAATTTCAGGGTCAGTGGCTGAGTGCATAAAAATGTACATATTTAAAGCGCAAATTAATATTACTTTTTCTTAAGCACAAAGTTTTTAGCTGCAATATCTTCTTTTTTGCGTTTTACAAAATCAATGTATTGTTGGGCGGCGGGGCTCAATTTTCTATTTTTTAGCCATATTAATCTCCATTTGGTTTTTATTGGCAGGCCTTTGCAGGGTATTAGCTGCAATCGTTTACTTGCCAGTTCCGTTCTTATACCAATAAGTGGCATTAAAGAAATGCCTAAACCTGCAAGCACAGCTTGCTTTACCGCTTCGTTACTTGTAAGTTCAATTTTTTTTCTGATCTTAATATTACGTTTATTAAAAAAGTCTTCCATAACTTTCCTTGTTGCAGATCCTTCTTCTCTGTAAATTAGCGACTCTTGTTCTAAATCATCTTTTGAAAGCATTGTTTTATGGATTTTGTAATCCATATTCGATACAAGTTGTAATTCGTTATCAATTAAAATCTCTTCTTGTATGTTTAATCCTTCAGGTAAAACAGATACCAGTGCAAAGTCTATTTCACCCTTTTCTAAACATCCAACCACCTTTGCTTTATTCGTTACATCCATTACAAGATCCACACCAGAATTTTCTTTTAAAAAATCAGTCAAAAAGTAAGGCATCACATACTTTCCGGTTGATACAGAACTAATCAATAATCTTCCGGAAAGTAAACCCTTATACGCTTCAGTTTTATAATTTATTGCATATACCTCATTCAATATTCTTTCAGCTATTGTATATATCTCCATCCCAAAGTCAGTAATTCTTATCTGCCTGCCTATTACTTCTGTTAACCCTATTTCAAATTGATCCTGAAAGTTTTTAAGTTGAATTGAAACTGCTGGCTGTGTCATATAAAGCTCTTCTGAGGCTTTTGTAATACTCTTTGTTTGTACAATTTTCACAAATACGTGAAGTTGGTGTAAAGTGTAATTCATAAATATTGTTTATGTATTGTATTACAAATATAAATAAAAATTTATGAATTGCTATCCGTTTCTTTGTGTTATCAAATTAATCAAAAAATAAAAATGGAAACAATCATCTCTCAACAAACGTCTAAAACACAAAAGCCGAAAGCGTTTTTGGTAGTTATAGCTACTTTTTTTGGTGTTCTTGCTTTAATAGGTTTTATTCTGCATTTATCTCCGTTACAGATGGCAGATACTTTGGCAGACTTTGCTGCCCACCATTATTTTCTTTTTGCTTTCGTTTGCCTTATACTGGCAGTATTATCTTTCAGGTACTACTTAATTATGAATGAGCAATTGATCTCTGGCAACCAGCGTCGGTCACAGATTGGTTATTCACGAAAAAAAAGACGCCACGCCATAATTAGTAACCTGGTACGTACATTCGATCATCATGTTTCAGATTCAGAGTATATCGCCAAAGAAAAAATTCAAAGTTTAAAATTTGATCAGGAAGATGTGATTAATGATACCAATCTTAGAAATGATCGGGATAAGGATCTTTACAGCGCACTTCATCTGGGCAATCTTTACAAACAAAAAGTTATTATATCATTTAAAGACACTACTGGCCTAAAACACACCTTTGGCACCGTATGGCATGTTGATAATGAAAACATCTGTCTTAAATCAGGTATTACAATACCGGTAAAAAATATAACAAAAATCGAATTTTAAATAAAACTATGAAAAAAATCACAATCGCTAAAGGGGATGGCATTGGCCCCGAAATTATGGATGCAACATTAAGAATTATGAAGGCCAGCGGCGCCAACATTGAAACTGAAGAAATTGAGGTAGGCGAAAAAGTTTATCTTTCAGGCAACACCTCTGGTATAAGTGCCGAGTCTTGGGAAGTTATACGTCGCAACAAGGTTTTTCTAAAGGCACCTATAACAACTCCACAAGGTGGCGGTTATAAAAGTCTTAATGTAACAACACGTAAAATGCTTGGGCTTTACGCAAATGTTCGTCCTTGCAAAAGCTTTTATCCTTTTGTTCAAACAAAGCATAGCAATATGGATATTGTGATCATAAGAGAAAACGAAGAAGATCTTTATGCAGGAATAGAACACCAGCAAACTGACGAAGTAGTTCAATGTTTAAAATTGATAAGCAGGCCGGGATGCGAGAAAATTATTCGTTACGCGTTTGAGTACGCAAAACAATACGGACGTAAAAAAGTAACCTGCTTTACTAAAGACAATATCATGAAACAAACCGATGGGCTTTTCCACCAGGTGTTTGATGAGATAGCCAAAGAATATCCACAAATTGAAAACGAGCATTGGATCATAGATATTGGAGCCGCAAAAATGGCAGATACACCCGAAGCATTTGATGTAATAGTAACATTAAATCTTTACGGCGATGTACTGTCTGATGTAGCGGCGCAAATTGCAGGTTCGGTTGGTTTGGCAGGCTCATCCAACATTGGCGAAGAATGCAGTATGTTCGAAGCTATTCACGGCTCGGCACCGCGCAGGGCTGGCCAAAATGTTGCAAATCCTTCTGGCCTTATACAAGGTGCCATCCTGCTTCTTAATCATATTGGTGAGAACATTCCAGCAGAAAAAATTCAGAACGCATGGTTAAGTACGATCGAAGAAGGAATACACACCTATGATATATTTAAAGAAGGCATAAGCAAGAGAAAAGTTTCAACCAGCGAATTTGCTGATGAAGTTATTGCCCGTTTGGGACAGACCCCTAAAACTTTAAAAGAAGTAAAATACGATAACAAGGTGCTTGATCTTAAATCTTACAAGCGCAAACCACAAGCCATCAAGGAGCTAGTGGGAGTTGATGTGTTTATGCACTGGCCTGGTTTAGATCCTGAAGAGCTAGGAAATAAAGTGTCACTTGGCCAAACAGATAAATTAAAATTAAGTATGATCAGCAACCGTGGTATCAAAGTTTTTCCGGGTGGTATGAGAGAAACTTTCTGCACCGACCACTGGCGTTGCAGGTTTAAAACCGATGAAGAATCAGTGATTGATTATAAAGAAATTCTACAGATTATAACTAATGCGCACAGTCTTAATCTCGATGTAATTAAAACCGAAAACCTTTATAAGTTCGATGGAAAATTAGCTTTTTCTCTGGGGCAGGGGCAGTAATCTAAAATCAATATAAATTATGACTGTGAATATAATCAAAGGTACATTCAATAAAGTGGAAGCCATTTCGCTTCTCACTAAAATGATTGACGTTAAAATAAAGTTTCAGGAAGATAAAATTCATCTGACACAGAATGAAGAAGACATAAAAATGCGCGAAATGCGAATTAAGCAATTGCAAAAAGAATTGTTTGAAACGAGGCACTTTATCGACAATCACCCCGAGCCTATTTCAATTAAAGCAAAAATTGAACTTAGCGCATAAGTGCAAAAAAGCAGATGTAATAAAGATTAGATTATTCAAATTAATATCAAGAAGTAAATTATAAACTCAAAAAACAATTAACTATGCAATTGATCAAAGGAAAATTCAAGAGTCAGGATGCGCTAACAATCATTACACAATTAGTAGATATAAAAATCAGATTTCACGAAGAAAAAATTGATGCGAGCGAAAATGAAGAAGATATTAAAATGCGTGAAAATCGGATTAAAGAGCTCCAAAAATATTTGAAACAAACAAGGGATTACTTAATAGACAATCCGGGTGAAGTAAGTATGGAAGGACTTGTTAATATAAATGCCTGGGAAAGTCCGACAGAAGAATTCTGTCTCATCAACGGAACATTCCGACCGCAAGATGCAAAAGATATTTTGTTAGAGGCATTTAATAATAAAATTAAATTTCACAACCTTCAGGCCTTTTCTAAACGTGAAAGAGGGGAAAGTGGTGCTGAAATTCATGATGCGAGAATGGCAGAATTGAGATCTACATTGGAAAATGTAATACAAGTTTTGGATATTTCGAGAAAAGCGAATAAAAACGTCTCTATCAACTGCATGGTTTCACTCAATATAGAATCTGGAAGAAAAAATGAATTTGTTTCGCAACAGGCGGTTGGTTATAGCTACTAAACATGGCAAAGAGAGGGTAATATCGCCAATACTTATTGAGCATTTGGGGGTATTGCCTTTTACAACAGATTATTTAGATACAGATTTATTAGGAACTTTTACCGGCGAGATTGAAAGAAAATTATCACCCATTGAAGCGGCTCGTAAAAAATGTTTATTAGCCTGTCAGCTAAACTGCTGTGATCTTGCGGTAGCAAGTGAGGGTTCTTTTCTGCCGCATCCCCAAATAGGTTTTATTACAATCGATCATGAGATTCTTTACTTGTACGATAAAAAAAACGAACTTGAAATTCACGTATCCGAAATAAACACAAAAACTAATTTTTCATCAGATAAAATTAATAGTTTGGGTGAACTAAAAGAATTTGCACGCAAAGTAAATTTTCCGTCTCACCATCTTATTCTAAAAACAGAAGAGCGAAAAATAGTGAAAGGAATTAAAGATTGGCAGACATTGGAAAAACAATTTTCTTTGTTGTGCGGTTTTAGCAATGAAGTAATCGTGGAAACTGACATGCGTGCAATGGCTAATCCAACGCGCATGCAGGTAATTGCATTAACTGCAAAAAAATTGGTTGATGTGGCAAACTCCCTTTGTCCATCATGTAAGTGGCCCGGTTTTTCTGTAATTGAACATAATCAGGGGCTTCCATGTTCCAATTGTAATTTACCTACCAGATCTACACTCTCTCATTTATACAAGTGCAATAAATGCATGGCAACTAAAATTAAAATGTACCCAAATAGTAAAACGGTAGAGGATCCTACCTTTTGCGACTACTGTAATCCCTGAAATATGAAACTTACTTTAATAAAAAATACACGAGTCGTTAATGAATGCAACTTTTCTATACAGCTAAATGGTTACCTTTTCAATGAAATAGCCTTCCTGTCATCGTTGCAAAAATATTTTTAAACGGTACTGTTGTATATGGTAATAACATCACCCCAAATTAAAATAGTTTACGCTTAAAATTTCAAAAAACAGCACCACATATGAATTTTGATCTGCTAGTAACAAATATCACAAATCCCGCTTTTTTATTCTTTGTATTAGGTGTTCTTGCCTTTCGGTTAAAAAGTGATCTCGAGATTCCTCCCAATTCTTCAAAATTTATTTCCCTGTACCTGCTTTTTTCAATTGGTTTTAAAGGTGGCCAGGAGCTATCTCACGAAACTATAACCGGCGAAGTACTTTTATCCATCTTGTTTGGGATTCTCGTTAGCTTGCTTATACCAGTTTATACATTTTTTATTCTTAAGCGCAGATTAAATGTTCACGACGCTGCAGCTATTGCAGCAGCTTATGGTTCTGTATCTGCGGTAACATTTGTAACAGCAGTTGCTTATCTCGACTATCAACAGATGCAATTACATGGTCATATGGTAGCTATTATGGCGCTAATGGAGTCGCCGGCAATAATTGCAGGTTTAATTTTACTTTCGCTTTACTCAGGTTCTAAAAAATCTGGTATAGCAACCGCATCCGTATTAAAACATTCATTTACAAATGGTAGTGTATTACTAATTCTAGGAAGTCTTGCTATTGGCTTTCTCGCAAATGCTAAACAGGCCGAAGGTATTAAACCATTTACAAATGATATTTTCAAAGGTTTCCTCGCAATATTTCTGCTTGACATGGGAGTTACAAGTGGCCGTAAATTATCATCGTTTGTAACTTATGGAATATTTCCCTTTCTGTTTGCAGTGTTTATTCCACTTATAAATGGAATAGTTTTTACTTTTTTATCCTCATTTATTACTTCCGAAATTTCCAGTCGTTTTATATTTGGGGTATTAGCTGCAAGTGCTTCTTACATTGCTGTACCGGCTGCAATGAAAATGGCTGTTCCTAAAGCTGATCCGGGTTTATATGTTCCAATGGCTTTAGCGGTAACCTTTCCGGTAAATATAACAATTGGTTTACCGTTATACCTGGCAGTAGCCGGCTATTAATCATAAGTATTTAGGTATGCATTAATTTCAAAACAAATATCACCTGTTCTATTAAAAGATGTTTGCACAAAATAATTGAAAATTAGAGGGTTTATCTATAAATTAATGTAAGAGCATCATAAATAAATTTGTATTTTTAATCATATGAGCAATTCTACAAAAAGTTTTGCAATTAATTGTTGTTTTATTGTAATAACATTAATGACTTTTTCTTGTGATAACTCTAAAACCAAACAAGAAACAGGTAAAATGCCGGGTGTTACAGAAGTAAGTGTTCCTACTACAAAATCTGATGTACCGGTTGATAGCTCGTTGATGTTTACCAATATAGAACAGGTTGAATATTGTCTGCCTTTACCTCTAAATGAGTACACCGAAGATTTTTATAAAAGCGATGTGAAAGCAAAGCACGTATTTAAACATAATACAAAAAAAGATAATGAAATCAAGTTGCAAGGGATGTTCAGAGATGATCCTTCGGTATCCATAGAAGACTACTTTATGAAGAGGTTTGAAAGTTCGGAAGAGCAGGGTGAGATAGTAGAGAAAAAAGAAATACTAAAAGCTAAAAATTGTTTTTACGCTCAGGGTTATATGTCTAACTTAATTGATAAGTACAGGTTTATTGAAGTGGTTTGGTTACGAAAAGATGAAGTTATTGTTTATTCTGCCTCTTTTGATGTTGCAGATACGACATTATGGAACGAGCGATTGAAACACTTAACCAACTCAACTTCAAATTGTAATTAGTTTATTATTATTTTTTTTGTAATGTTTTTTGTGCCTGATTGAAAATTAATGAAGTAATTTCCTGAGATCAATTTTTTTATATTTAAACTTAATTCTTCTGAATTTTCCGTTATAATATTTTCAAGAATTTTTTTTCCAAAAAGATCTGTAAATATAATTTTATCTCCTTTCATAAATTGTTGTCCATTTAATTTTAAAGACACCTTTTCTTTAGCAGGGTTAGGATAAACTGTAAGATCGGTTTCAATTTTATTTTCTTTTATCCCTACCGTGCTTACACTTTGTGTTATAGTAATAATTTGATTTACATTTATGTTAGTTATAGTTTCAATTGTTCCTGGCATCCATTCAACTTTTATCGAATCAACCTGTATTGCGTTACCTAAACCAAAATGTGCACGAATATCATTCTGACTGCAATAAGCATTTTGTGCCGAGATCTCGCGCATTTGCCAAACAGGATTACCATTTATGATCGCTTTAATACGGATCTTTGTACCAATTGCAGCTTTATTTGCCTGCACACCAATCAGTTTTATGGTGATCCATTTATTGCTGTTTCCATTATTGTGATACAAAAGATCTGTACGATCTACAGATGCGTAACGTGTAGTTGCAACCGCGAGATCTTCAAAACCATCGTTATCATAATCGCCAAAGGCACAGCCATAAGCCCAGGTAGAATCTTTTCCAATAATATCTGTACTATTTCTTGTAAAAGTGCCGTTACCATTATTAGTGTAAAAATAATTAAGCTGTTTAAGAGTTGTACCAAAAGCGTTGGTAACAAATAGATCAATATCACCATCATTATCTATATCCGACCATGATGAACTAAATGAATGACCATTGGTTTTCGAAACTGTATCAGAAATGATTTTTGTAAAGTTAAAATTACCGTCATTTCTGAATAAACAATTACTGCCACCATCATTGGTTAAAAAAACATCCAGGTCGCCATCATTATCATAATCGGCCCAACTACTACTCATGGTGCTACCGCCATTATGCAAAAGTGTACCTACTGTTAATTTTGTAAAAACACCATTCCCATCATTCCTGTAAAGATCTTCATTTTGATTGCTTTCATTTGTGATAAAAAGATCGAGATCACTATCATTGTCAATATCTGTCCAGTTAACGCATCTTGATTCATTTGCATCATTCACCAATGTGCCTGTTATTATTTTTGTGAATGTATTATTGCCATTGTTGTGATATAAAAAGTTCTTTTTAACACCTCCGCTATTTGTTACATACAAATCAACAAAACCATCATTGTCATAATCTCCCCATGCCGCTGTTTCAGAGTAGCCGAAATCATTTACTGTTGAGCCCGACGATATTTGTGTGAATGTGCCTGTGCCGTTATTTGTATATAGCATATTGTTTTGATTGTACCAATTCGCTATAAAACAATCCATATCGCCATCGTTATCCATATCGGCCCATGTAGCACCATCAGAAGACTTTTTGTCTTTTACAATCGTGTCTACTGTTAAAGTTGTAAATCCGCCAACACCATCATTTAAATAAAGCATATTGTTTTGTCCTGCACTTGGTCCGTTAGTTATCTGGCAATCGGTAAAGCCATCGTTATTAACATCTATCCAATTAACGCTGCGAGCATCGCCTGGAGAATTTACCAATGGCCCTGTTGTTATTTTTGTAAAAAATTGCGCTTTAAAATTTATAGTTAATATAACAATGCTTAAAAAAGTGAGTAATGATCTTTTCATAACTTTGGTTTTTTGAATGATAGATCAAAATTAAAACTAATAATAACGTGTTTTTCACTTAATATAGGTACTGCGGCTTATTACATTTAGAAACGGTTTACATGTTTTAAGCTTTAGTTTATATGCTTTTTGATGTTGTTGGTATATTTTTTTTGAATATCTGTAATTATTTGTGATTTTTAAATATGGTTAAACAAAAACGGCTGCTGCTTCATATTATTTTTTGGCTTGTTTATTTTGGCATTATCATTTTTAACGAATTATATCTTTCGTCCTCATTTTTAAATGACCCTTCTGTAAAATGGATCAACAAAGCTATTTTAAGCCAGCTTTTACTTTTGATCATTAAGATCAGCGCTGTTTATTATGTTATTTACTCTTTAATTCCGCGTTGGCTAAAAAGCAGTAATAAAGCACGGCTTGCTGTTGAGCTCGTGCTTATGTTTTGCCTATTTGTGGCCGCTTACAGGGCCATGATGCATTTTGTAATTTGGCCATATATTTATGAAGAACCGGGCAAGATACAGGCTTTATCTATGGTAGCGCGTTATTTGTATTCGTTGTTGGACGTTTTGCAGGTGGTAGGCATTGCAGCGGCTATAAAGTTGTTTCGCTTACGACTTTCGGCCATGAAAAATGAGAAGATGCTGCAACAAGAAAAATTTACGGCAGAATTGTTACATCTAAAAGCGCAAATGAACCCTCATTTTCTTTTTAATTCACTTAACAGTATTTTTTCTTTATCAAGAATGCAATCTGAAAAAACACCGGATATGGTTTTAAAGCTCTCTAATATTTTGCGTTATATGTTGTATGAGTCTGAAAAAAAGATGACAACATTAGAGGATGAATTAAAGATCATTAACGATTATATTGACCTGCAGTTAATGCGCTATGGTGAAAAAGTAAAAGTGATAAAAGAAATGGGTATTGAAAATACCGGCGCTCAGATTACCCCATTATTAATATTGCCCTTAATAGAAAACTCATTTAAACATGGTATAAATGGGTCGCAAGAAATATCGGTTATACATTTTAGTTTGAAATTAAGGAAGAATATTTTAGTAGTACAAACAAAAAATAGCCTTTCAAATGAATCTGTTATAACAGATAAAAAAGAAGGAATTGGTTTAATGAATATAAAAAGGCAACTGGAATTATTATACCGTGATTATACATTAAATTATTTTGAAAAGGAAAATTATTTTATTGTAGATTTAGAAATAAAATTAAATAGTTATGCAGGATCTGAATTGCTTGATAGTAGAGGATGAGCCATTGGCAGCGAAGATCATTGAGGATTATGTTTCGCAATTGCCCGGTCTCAAACTAAAAAGTATTTGTGGTGATGTTATTTCAGCCGGTGAAAAATTACGAACCGAGAAGATCGATATTATTTTTTTGGATATTAATCTTCCAAAAATTAATGGGTTAGAGTTTGCAAAATCAATCAATAATAAATACAGTATTATTATTACAACAGCTTACCATCAATATGCATTGGAAGGTTTTAATTTAAATGTTACCGATTACTTATTAAAGCCAATTGAGTTTAGCCGTTTTGTACAAGCTATAAATAAAGTATATACACAAAATTCTTCAAGAGAAAACATAGGAAATAAAGAAATCGATGAAAGAAAGTTCTATTTTTTTGTTGCAGATAAAAAAAGGCACAAGATCTTTTTTGATGAGATACTTTATGTAGAAAGTCTGAAAGATTATGTAAAGGTACAAACTGGTGAAAGAAGTGTGGTTACAAAATTTCAGATAGGGGAAATGGAAGAGCTTTTAAAAGGTCAGAATTTTTTCAGGATCCACAAATCATTTATTGTTAACTTAAATCATTTAACCGCTTTTAACGCAAACGAAATAGAGATAGGAAAAATTAATCTTCCGATCGGACGAACCTATGCCGAATTATTTAAAAGACAAATGGAAAAATAATTAAGCTGTTATTGTCCAGGCTTCTTTAGTACTTATTGCGTGATTTCCGCTCGCTTTTAAATTAAAAAATAATTGCATACGATAAGTAGCCAGCCATTTAATGGGGCAGTTAATAATTGCAATGCCCAATATCATTTTTTCTTTTGAAGGCAATTCAACTTCTTTAGTGTAAAGATCTTCTTCGCTAAACATACCAAAATATCTTTTTACTTCTTCAAATTGTTTGTCTAAACGTTCGCTAAAATCAGCAATGGTTAAGGTTTCTCGATAGGCTTTTAGTTTTGCAAATTCTTCTTTTGTAAGGTCATTTAACATAAACCAGCGAAGCATGGTTGTTCCTATAGTTGAAAGATATTGCATCAGTTCTAAAGTACTCCTTACTTTTTCTGATTGCCTGTATGAAAGATCTTTTTCTTCAATAAGTGGTATGATCTGTTTTAGGAGAATATATTCTCTTTCGATGTTTTGTAATAAATGTTGTTTATACATAAATTATTTTTTTAAACTCCCCCAAACCCCTAAAGGTAGCTTAACACCACTTTTAGCGTTCAGGTATAATTCACCAATATTTAATTCTGATTTATTTTTTTGAGCAAATGGTTTTAATAAATTTTCCGGTACTAAAGCAGAAAAACCTAAAGAGTAAGCGTTTAAAATTAATAGATGTTCTTTAGGATCGAGTATTTGTAATACGGCTGTTATCATTTCTGAGATATTATCTTCTAACTTCCATTTTTCACCGTTAGGGCCGTGACCAAAAGCCGGTGGATCCAAAATAATTCCCTGGTAAAAATTACCACGTCTTACTTCTTTGTTTACAAATTTTAAAGCATCATCTACCAGCCAGCGAATGTTATCCAGATTAGAGTTTTTCATATTTTCATTGGCCCAGGTAACCACCTGTTTAATACTATCCACATGCGTTACATCTGCACCTGCGGCTTTTGCAGCAATAGAAGCGCCTCCGGTATAAGCAAACAGATTCAAGAATTTTGCTTTTGGTTTATCTTTTAAAAATGAATAGATCTTATCCCAGTTAACAGCCTGCTCGGGAAAAATACCAACATGTTTAAAAGAAGTTAACCCTAAACGAAAAACAAGGTTTTGCGGTGCGTAATTAATGGTCCACTGGTCGGGCATTTGTTTTAATTTTTTCCAATCGCCGCTGCTAGATGAACGGGGAACAAATTTTACATGTGCCTGTTTTTCCCAATCTTGGCTAGAATAGATCTTTGGCCAAACGGCCTGTGGTTCGGGCCTTATGGTAATGTATTTACCAAAACGTTCCAGCTTTTCAAAATCGCCACAATCTATTAATTCGTAATCGGCAAAATGGGTAGGTGTAAGTAATTGCATGCTGTATTTATAATGAATGCAAATTTACACAAATTAAAACAAGCAAGTTAACAACTTGGCCGTTTTAGCCTTTAAAATACTTTTAAATTAAGATATATTCGGTAAAATTATTATTATGCAAACAAATAAATCGGCTTTGGTAACCTTGATCTCCGTTTTCTTTTTTTGGGGATTCGTAGCAGCGAGTAATGACATTTTGATACCGGTTTTTAAAGAAAAATTAAATCTTGAACAATGGCAAAGCCAGCTTATTTCGGTTGCTTTTTATCTTGCTTATACAGTTGGCTCTATCATTTATATTGGTATTTCTAAAATTTATGGTAGCGATATTTTAAATAAGATCGGTTATAAAAATGGTATTGCTTTAGGTTTATGCATCTCTGCTATTGGAACATTATTGTTTTATCCTGCCGCGCAATTGGTATCTTTTAATTTAATGATTACAGGTTTATTTATTGTTGCACTTGGTTTTTCTTTGCAACAAACCGCGGCAAATCCTTTGGCTATTGTTATGGGTGATCCATCTAAAGGTTCTCAACGCCTAAGCCTGGCAGGCGGTGTAAATAATATTGGTACAACCATCGGCCCATTGGTTGTTAGCTATGCTATTTTTGGAGCAGTTAGCAGCGGCAATAAGCTGGATGATATTGGCGCAGTTAAATTTCCTTATTTAATATTAGGCGCTGCTTTCTTGATCGTGGCACTCATTTTTAAATTCTCGTCTCTTCCAAACAAGATACATGATGAAAAGCAGGAAGTGATCAATGATCCAACCGCTAAAAAAAGCTCATTGCATTATCCGCAATTGGTGCTAGGCATGATAGCCATTTTTATTTACGTTGGTGTAGAGGTGGCAACGGCTTCTAACTTGCCTGAATATATGAAGCAATACATAAATATCGAAACCAGCCAGGCCGCTCCGTATGTTTCTTTATTTTGGGCCAGTTTAATGATAGGCCGGTGGACAAGCTCTGCCGGTGCTTTTGATGTTAAGCCAACAACCAAACAAGCGCTGCGCTTTTTAATGCCTTATCTGGCATTTGGTGTATTTTTATTGGTAAACGCTATGGCAAAAAGTGATTTGAGTGTTTTTTATCCATATGCGTTTGTAATTCTTGTGATGATTGGTGCGGATATTTTAAGTAAAGGAAATCCTGCCCGTCAGTTGGTTATTTTTTCAATATGTGGTATTGCAGCCTTAGTTATAGGTATGCTCACAACAGGTCTTGTAAGTGTATATTTATTTATTAGTGTAGGTTTATTTTGTTCTACTTTATGGCCCTGCATTTTTACGTTGGCAATTGCAGGTTTAGGAAAATATACAAATCAGGGTTCAAGTTATCTAATTATGATGATCATGGGTGGCGGTTTAATTAGCTGGTTACAGGGCTGGTTGGCTGGAGATGATCTTTTAGGTATTAAATGGAGTTATATAGTTGGCGTTTTTTGCTTTATATACCTTGCTTTTTATGGATGGAAGTCATCTGCTTTGCTTAAAGCGCAGGGAATTGATCTGGATGCTCAAAATACACCAGCACATTAAACGCGGGTTATTTATTTATTTTATCAGGCTTTTATTTTTAAATTTACTTTATGACCAAAGTATTAGATTATTTGTATTCCAATAGTGTATGGATGACAGTGATCCTGTGTGTGGTTATGTTCTTATGTGTTGGTTTGGCATTTGCCAATCCTTTTAAAAAGAAAAATCTTAATTATGCCTATAAAGTCTTTTTGTACGTTTTTGCTTTTTGCTTTATGATGAGTTTTCAATTCATGTATTATGGTTATACTTCCGAATTCAGATCTATACACATTGGTAAAACGACAATTTGTTTGTTCGAAGTATACGAACGTGGAGGCGAAGGGCCCGATGAAACGGTTTGTAGATTGCATGTCATTGATAAAAAAGACGGTATGAGAAAAGACAGATTTTATCTGGGCTGGAGTGCTAAAATGTTTGGTATTCGAAACGATTCAATTTGTTATTTGAAAGAAAATGATCTTGTATTGTTTGATGCCCAAAATTTAAAAGAAATTTATACCATTAAGATGGAGGACTGGGGAAATTTTTTAACTGAATTGGCTGTGGGCATTGAAAGTATTTATAGTTATGATGATGCACAAAATGCTTGTGTACAATTGAATTGTAAGAATGGTAAAAAATACTGGTTCGATCCTTTTGCTAAAAAAATAATTACCGAAAAACCGCGAGAAAACTATGCCTCTTTTTTTGTAAAAAAAGAGTATGAATTGGCAATAGATGATGGTTATGGTAATAAACGCTATCTTTTAAATGATGCTTATAGTACTGATAAACTTAAAATAATTGTTCCGGGAGAATACGGTAAGCATTTTTTTAAAACGGTTGATTCTACCACCTATCTCGATCCTTTCTTTTTGGCTATCGATACCATGAAAAATGTTTTTGTATTTGGCCATTACACTACAACTGATCGTGAAGATTTTTATATCGAGGCCAAAGATTTTGAATTTAATACTAAATGGAAAAAAGCCTGTGCCGAAATAGCTAGTGATAGTTATAATAAGCAAAAAGTAAATATTTGGGAATATGTAAATGAGATACTGTATTTTAATATTGGCGGTTTTGTAATTGCTATGGAGCCTGCAACCGGTAAAACAATTTGGACATCACGTTTATGACAGAATTTTTAGACGATCTGTATTCAAGTTTTATTGCGATGTTAGTGATCGCCTTCTTCCTGCTTTTTTTATTTGTTTTTCTTGCTACGTTAAAGCCCTTTAAAAATAATGGCCTTAATAAGGTTTATAAAATGTTAATGTACCTGTGCTCAGTAACATTTTTTTTTACCATCCCACTTTTTAATTATGGTCACGCCAAACGTTTTGAAAGAATTGCTTTTGGTAAAACAACTATTTGTCTTTTCGAACAAGCAATTCGTGCAGTTGGTAAAAGTGCCGGTAAACCTGCGCGTATTCATATTTTAGATATTGAGACAGGAGTACGCAAAGAACGCTTTGCGGCAGGTAAGCCTGGCGAAATGCTAGGAATGCGTAATGATACTTTATGTTATTTGGATGAAAAAGACGTAGTGTTATATGATGCAGACAATCTTAAAGAGATATACAGAATAAAAGAAGAGGAGTGGGGTACCATATTACCTGAATTGGCTGTTGGTGTTGAAAATATTGACATTACAGATCAAACGGTGAATCATATTGTTTCTCATTTTATTAAGTTGGATTGTTTAAATGGTAAAAAATACTGGTTCGAACCTTTTTCAAAAAAAATATATACAAAGCAACCTGTAACTGAATACATCACGGATTTTGATAATAAAAAATCTGAATTAACAGTAAAAATTTCAGATAATCAGGAACTTAAATATTTGCAAACATCTTCCAGTGGGCAAGGCAGACTCGAATATATTGTTCCGGGTTATAATGGTACAAAATATTTTTCAAGAATAGATTCTACAGGGTATATAAATCCATTTTTACTTTGTATTGATACTGTTAAAAAAATATTTGTATTTGGCTATTACACCACTACCAAAAAAGAAGACTATTTTATTGAAGCCAAAGATTTTGATTACAATACCAAATGGAAAAAAGCAAATAACGAATTGGTGGATGAAACTAAAAATCCCGGAGTGGCGGTTTGTAAATACCGTAACAACATAATGTATTTTACCATTGGTTCTTATTTTTTTGCAGCTGATCCGGTAACATTTAAGCTCTATTGGAAAATACAGCTGTGATTTTTTTTAAGAATGATTAATCGTATCTTTGAATATGCCTTTGTGTTTTTTTAAAAAATCTTTTTTCATTGCATTTGTGTTATGTTTTTATGTAACATTCAGTCAAACTAATTTATCTCAGTATGTAGATCCGTTTATTGGAACTGGTGGTCATGGACATACTTTTCCCGGAGCGGTTTTACCATTTGGTATGGTGCAGTTAAGTCCCGATACACGTATAGATGATAGCTGGGATGGTTGTAGCGGTTATCATTACAGCGATAGTATTATTTATGGTTTTTCGCATACACATTTAAGTGGTACGGGTGTTAGTGACTGGGGTGATATTTTGGTGATGCCAACAACAGGACAACCTACATGGGACAATAAAATTTATTCTTCAAAATTTAGTCATGGTCAGGAAGCTGCGGGTGCGGGATTTTATGAAGTAAAATTATTGGATGATGAAATTAAAGCGGAATTAACCACCACTTTAAGGGTAGGCATTCATCGCTATACTTTTCCAACAACACAAGCGGCAAATATAATTTTAGATCTGATCCATCGTGATAAAAGATTGCAGAGCCAACTTACTATTATTGACAGTGTAACTGTTGGTGGTTATAGAATGAGTGAAGGTTGGGCAAAGAACCAGGAAGTTTATTTTGTGATGCGTTTTTCAAAGCCTTTTAAAAAAACGGAGTTCATTTTTCAAAATTCATTTCGCGAAGCCACAAATTTTATAAAAAAAGGTAAAAGTGCCCAGGGCGCCTATTTTCAATTTAGTGTTACACAGGACGAGCCTTTAATAGTTAAAGTTGCTATATCTCCTGTAAGTACAGAAGGCGCGTTAAAAAATTTGGAATCGGAGGCAAAACATTGGGACTTTGATAAATATAAAACGGATGCAAAAAGTGTATGGAATGAGCAGCTTAAAAAAATTGAAGTAAAAGATAAAGAAGAAGATTTTAATAGACTCAAAATTTTTTATACGGCTTTATATCACACTTGTATTCACCCTTCCTTAAATATGGATGTAGATAATCAGTACCGAGGCCGCGATAAACAGGTTCACACAGCTAAAGGATTTACAAATTATACAGTTTTTTCGTTATGGGATACCTATCGCGCATTACATCCTTTATTTACAATTATTGAACGTAAGCGCACTGCCGATTTTATAAATACATTTTTAGTTCAATATCAGCAAAGTGGTCGTTTACCCATGTGGGAATTATCCGGTAATGAAACAGATTGTATGATCGGCTTTCATTCTGTTTCGGTTATTGCCGATGCTATGGCAAAAGGCATAACAGGGTTTGACAAAGAGGTAGCCTACCAGGCAGCAAAAGCCGCGGCAAGTTATTCCGCCATGGGTATTCCAATGTTTAATAAGAATGGGTATTTGCAAATTGATGATGAAAGTGAAAGTGTAAGCAAAACGTTAGAGTATGGTTATGATAATTGGTGTGTAGCACAAATTGCAGGCATGCTTAATAAAAAAGAAGAACAAAAAAAATATTTTAAATTATCACAGGCTTATAAAAATATTTTTGATACATCAACAGGTTTTATGCGCCCTCGCAAGAATGGCAATTGGCTCTCACCTTTTTACGCCAGCGAAATAAATAATCACTTTACTGAAGGTAACAGTTGGCAATATTCATTTAATGTACCACACGATATTAATGGGTTAATAAATTTGCATGGCGGTAAACAAAAATTTGAAGAAAAATTAGATGAATTATTTACTACCAAAGAAAAATTAAGCGGAAGGGACCAATCGGATGTAACAGGTTTAATTGGGCAGTACGCGCATGGCAACGAGCCCAGTCATCATATGGCTTACCTTTATAATTTTGTTGGTAAACCTCAAAAAACAATTCAGTTAATCCGTCAGATAGGGAAAAATTTTTATAAGGCCGCTCCGGATGGTTTAATTGGTAATGAAGATTGCGGCCAAATGAGCGCCTGGTATGTTTTTAGTGCCATGGGTATGTATCCTGTTTGTCCGGGCACAACCCAATATATTTTAGGTATTCCTCTTTTTAATGAGGTGAAAATAAATTTAGAGAATGGTAAAAGCTTTTCAATTTCGAATGAACGAGAAATGATCATTAACGGCTATACATTAAATGGTAAAAAAGAAAATAATTCTTTCATTGAACATAAACTGCTAATGAATGGTGGTTCAATGAAATTTGATTATTCTCAACCGACAGAAGCTGTAAACAAATATGGTGCAAGTATGCCTTCTACTTCAGTTGCTTCCGACTTTTTTATTGCAACACCTCTTATCGTTTCGGAGGCGCAAGTGTTTAAAGATAAAATGGAAGTAAGCATTCAATCTGTAAACACAAAAGCTGCAAAAATTGTGTATACAACTGACGGCTCAGAACCAAAACAAACATCAACGCACTATTCAAAACCTTTTATCATAGAAAAGAATTGCATAGTAAAAACAAAAGAATTTGCAGGAAAAGAAAGCAGTGCTGTTGCAGAAGCGAGTTTCTTTAAATTAAAATACGATTATGATATTACTATTATTTCAAAACCTAACCCACAATATTTCGCAGATGGCCCTCAAACATTGGTTGATGGTATTGAAGGAAATACAAACTGGCGTAAAGGCAACTGGCTTGGTTTTCAGTACCAGGATTTTGAATGTTTAATAGACATGAAAAAGATCAGATCTTTTGATCGTATAAGCCTTGAATGTCTGCAGGATACACGTTCGTGGATCATTTATCCAACTAATGTTTCCTATTATGGATCGCAAGATGGAAAAACCTATGAATTGATTGCAAGTGTTGATAATCAGGTAAAGGCAGATGATTATAATACGCAATTGCAAAGTTTTGAAAATAAAACACCAATAAAATTAAATTACCGCTACCTTAAAATAGTAGCTAAAAATTTTGGTGATCTTCCTGAATGGCATGCAGGAAAAGGAGATAAGGCCTTTATATTTGTGAGTGAACTTGTAATTGAATAATATTAAACTATGAACTACTTCAAAAAAATTGTAGCTTTTGCTATTATTTCACTAACACTGCATACCTGTACACTTTTTAAAAAAGGTATTAATAAACCGGTGACTATAGCCATGCTTGATAGATCTGTACCTGTAAGTATTAGTTCTACTGCTTTGAATGCAAAGTATACTGTTAATTTAGCAGAGGCGGGCTTAAATGAAAATTTTTTACAAGGCTTTGATAGTGAGGCCAAGATCACAAAAAACGTAACCTTTGTTTCAGATGAAGCCATCGCAGATTATATTTTAAAAGTAGTTTCTTTAAAAATTGTAGAAAGTTCAAAGGTCGAGAAGATTAGCGATGAGAAATCGCCATATAACGGGCAGGAAATGGTTTTAAATACCATTGATGTTACTGCTGAAGTTGAATTAACGAATGCAAAAGATAAAAGCAAAAAATTAAACAGCTGCTCTAATACAAAAAGCAGATCTGAAAAATTGAAAAATAACCGTGATGTTGGTGATCTTATAATGGGGACAAATAAAGATAATACCAATTACCGCACCAAATTGTTAGATGATAATATTTGCAATAATCTTTCAGAGGATGTTGGCAGAAGGATATGGGTGCCTATAACCCGCCGCATTGCCAATGCGCAAAAATAGCTTTCAGTTAAAAATAACGTTGTTTATCGGGCAAAAAAGCCCGTTTCTTTTCGTATCTTTGTACGTCTTTTTACTACATGAATTTTTCCAAAAAATACTGCAATAGCTTAACTGAATACTCGCGCTTTTTAACGCGTGAAATAAATATGGGCGATCTTAATATGGGTGGCTTAAATCCTATACGCGTGCAAAGCATGACCACAACCGATACTATGGATACAATAGCAACTGTTGAACAAAGTATTAGAATGATAAAAGCAGGTTGTGAATTGGTGCGTATCACCGCGCCAAGTATGAACGAAGCAAAAAATTTAGAGTTAATAAAAAAAGAATTGGTTACAAGAGGATATAATACACCTATTTGCGCCGATATTCATTTTACGCCTAATGCTGCCGAATTTGCTGCCCGCGTGATAGAAAAGGTACGTGTTAATCCGGGTAATTACGCTGATAAGAAAAAATTTGAGACCATCGATTATACTGATTCTGCTTATGAACAAGAACTGGAGAGAATAAGAAACCGTTTTACGCCATTGGTAAAAATTTGTAAAGAATATGGCACTGCTATGCGTATTGGCACCAATCACGGTTCTTTAAGCGATCGTATTTTAAGCCGTTATGGCGATACACCATTAGGCATGGTAGAAAGTGCTTTAGAATTTTTGCGTATTTGCGAGGATAACGATTATTTTAATATTGTTATCTCTATGAAAGCAAGTAATACACAGGTTATGGTACAAGCCTACCGTTTGTTGGTTGCAAAAATGATAGAGAGCAACCGCAATTATCCTTTGCATTTAGGAGTTACAGAAGCCGGTGACGGAGAAGATGGGCGTATTAAATCTGCTGTTGGTATCGGCACTTTATTGGAAGATGGATTGGGAGATACCATTCGTGTGTCTTTAACTGAAGAGCCGGAGTTTGAAATTCCTGTTGCAAAAGCATTGGCAGACCGATATTCGAAACGAAAAGATCACACAAGATTAAAAGAAATAAATTTTGACTTACCCTATGATCCGTTCGAATTCAATAAAAATAAAACACAGGAAAGAATAAACATTGGTAATCATAATGTGCCACGCGTAATTGCTGATTACAGCATGAAGCCGGAAGTAACGGCAGCAAGCTTATTTGGTGTTGGTTATAACTATTCGGTACCATTAGATAAATGGAATTTAACTGATCTTGCAGTTGATTATTTGTTTTTAGGGGATAATAAAATTGATTTTGAAATTCCCGGAACTTTGGGGTTAATTTATAATTCTCAAGCCTGGTTAATACAAAAAAACAAAGACAGATCTTATCCTTTATTTTGCGGCGAAGAATATTTTGAAGCAAAGGAAAAATCTGCCGAGTTAAATTTTGTGGCAGTAGATGCAACTGTTCTTACAAAAGAATTTATTCAAAAAATAAGAAATGAAAAAACAGTTTGTTTAATTTTAGATTCTTTTAATAAGCATACAATGCCTGAACTGCGCCGAATGGCAATAGATCTTAAATTAAATAATTGTGAGTTACCTTTTATTATAAAAACAAATTATACTAATTTAAGTGAAGAGCAATTTCAATTATACGGTAGTACCGATAACGGTGGATTGTTATTAGATGGCTTTGGTGATGGTATCTGGATAAAACAAAAAGATTGTGTTAGCACACAGGTTTGCAATTCAACAGCCTTTGGTATTTTACAAGCAACCCGCAGCCGCATTAGTAAAACAGAATATATTTCTTGTCCGAGTTGTGGCCGCACATTATTTGATCTACAGGAAACAACACAAAAAATTCGTGAGCGTACTGATCATTTAAAAGGTATTAAAATTGGCATTATGGGCTGCATTGTTAATGGTCCCGGTGAAATGGCCGATGCCGATTATGGTTATGTTGGTACAGGTATTGGAAAAATTAGTTTATATAAAGGTAAAGAGGTAGTAAAGAAAAATGTTACTTCAGAAACTGCAGTTGATGAATTAATAGCGCTTATTAAAGAACATGGCGATTGGGTAGAAAAGGTAAGCTGATTGGAACTAATGAACAAACTCTTTTTTCTCTTTTCACTATTCTTTTCTATTTCTTGTGTTTCTTCGGCACAATCAGTTTTAAATTTTGCTGATAGTATTCGTAAAGCCTATAAAATTCCTGAACTTGGCTACGCAGTTATTTCCTCTAATAATGTTATAGAAGTACAAACATTAGGTGTTAGAAAAATTAATTCATCATTAGCCGCCCGGGTAAACGATAAATTTAGGATAGGGTCCAACACAAAAGCTATTACGGGTTTCATTGCTGCCGGCCTTGTAAAAGAAAATAAAATTACATGGAATACAAAGTTTTTTGATCTCTATCCTGAATTAAAGTCAGCGAGTAATCAAGCGTATCACGATCTTACCTTACTGAATTTACTAAGTTTTAGAACACGATTGATCAAATACACTTACACTTATGCCGAACCAAAAGAAGGCCGGTTTAAAGGCTCCGAAGACCAGCAGCGTTATCAATTTGCACAATGGTTCTTTGCGCATAAACCGGCTGAATCAAAGGATAGTATTAATTTTTCAAATTTGGGTTATGTTGCGGCTGGTTTAATGCTCGAAAAAGTTACTGGTAAAACCTATAAAGAATTAGTAAAAGAATTCGGTAAAGAGCTTGCCATTGATTTTGATTTTGGTGCACCAAATTCAAAAGATACTTTGCAGCCCTGGGGCCACTTTTCTGATCTTACGTTCGAAGCGCCGGGGGATAATTACAAACTAAACTGGTTGTTGGCTGCAGGAAATATAAATGTTAGTCTGCCAGACTATTTAAAGTTTATCCAATTGCAACTGCAGGGATTAAAAGGCGAATCAAAATTATTATCGAAAGAAGAATTTAATTTTTTGCATTTTGGATTACACAGGTTTTCCATCGGGTGGTTTTGGCTAAAGAACGAGCGAAACGAAATGTATTCTTACAACATAGGAAACCCAGGTACATTTTTGTCAAAAGTGTATGTTTTTAATGCGACTGATAAGGCATTTATACTTTTAGCAAATGTGCAGTCTGATGAAGCCAATGAAGGTTTGGATGTTTTATTTGATTTTCTGAAAAGTAAATACAATAAATAATCTTATTGTATTAAGGCATTTTTATTTTGCCTTAAATTTCATTGACTAAAAGAAAAAAATAAGCTTATATCAAGCTACCTTACAAAAACAGACAATCATCTTACCAACCTAAAATCCAAGCAAAAATTAATGGGGCAACAATAGTTGCATCACTCTCTACAATAAATTTTGGTGTATTAATATCTAATTTACCCCAGGTAATTTTTTCGTTTGGCACAGCGCCCGAATAAGAACCGTATGAAGTTGTTGAATCAGAGATCTGGCAGAAATAACTCCAGAAAGGAATATTTTCCATTTCCATATCCTGGTATAGCATAGGTACAACACAAATAGGAAAATCGCCGGCAATACCACCGCCAATTTGAAAAAAGCCAACGCCTTTGCCACCGCTATTTTTCGGATACCAGTCTGCCAGCCAGGCCATGTATTCAATACCACTTTTCATTGTACTTGCTTTTATTTCTCCTTTAATAACATAAGAAGCAAAAATATTTCCCATGGTGCTGTCTTCCCAACCCGGCACTACCATTGGTAAATTTTTTTCTGCCGCAGCCAACATCCAGCTGTCTTTAGGGTCAATTTCAAAATATTCTTTTAACTCACCACTTAATAAAATTTTATACATGAATTCATGCGGAAAAAAACGCTCGCCTTTTGTATCGGCATCTTTCCAGATTTTATAAATGTGTTTTTGTAAACGGCGAAATGCTTCTTCTTCAGGAATGCAAGTATCTGTAACGCGATTGTAATGGTTCTCTAAAAGATCCCATTCATCCTGAGGCGAAAGATCGCGGTAATTTGGTACACGTTTGTAATGGCTGTGCGCCACTAAATTCATAATATCTTCTTCTAAGTTGGCACCTGTACAAGAAATAATGTCAATTTTACCCTGGCGGATCATTTCTGCCAATGATTTGCCTAACTCAGCGGTACTCATGGCACCGGCAAGAGTTACCATCATTTTACCTCCTTCGGTTAAATGTGTTTCATATCCTTTGGCAGCATCAACCAAAGCTGCTGCGTTAAAATGTTTATAATGTGTTTCTACAAATTTTGAAACAGGACCTTTATTTGCTGCTGATGACATAATTCTTAATTTTTGAAGGGCAAAGATAAAATTTTTATGGAAAAATACCTGCATTTTAGCGGCAGATTTGACAGATAACACAGATTTAACTTTAAAAATGCATTACGTACAAGAACAAAAAGCATTTTTTTATTGTATTAATTCAACAGAATCTGATCTACGTCTGAACGGTATTTTTTCTTTATACGGCCATAATATTTTATATCACGGTAAATACCTCTAAAATCTACCCAAACCCCTAACGAATAATAAAGTCCGTCATAATCAATCAGATCTTGTTTATAGGGAATATAACGATACCCGATCATGGTTGAAAGGCCTATCCACCTGATAGGTTTAGCAATTAATTTTACACCGGCTCCCAAAGGCATAAACCATTTTTCAATTTTATTAAGCCCGGTTGCCGTAGTATCGCGTAACTTGGCCTGAAAACCACCGG
The DNA here is from genome assembly GCA_016787705.1 of Bacteroidia bacterium. Taxonomy (GTDB): domain Bacteria; phylum Bacteroidota; class Bacteroidia; order B-17B0; family Aurantibacillaceae; genus Aurantibacillus. Next base: position 36,776 of record JAEUTP010000004.1, read on the forward strand.
CACCAATTTCAAACGGAAGGTCAATCTCAAGATGCTTCCTGTTCAATAAAAAATATTCATAAAAAGCGTTGATATAACCAAAGCGGTTAAACTCTGCAATAGCACTAAAAGGAGAGTTTTTCTTTGAGAATTTGGTGAGTGTATATAAACCTATGCCAAAAGTATGGTATTCGTTTACTATTACACCAAGTTGAAAGCCACTTAAATTGGTAAGATTACTTTCAACAAATGAATTGCGGCTATCGATATTAGCGTAGGGGCGTATTTTTTTAAAACGGTAGTTGTGGGCAGAATCTGCCATCAGTTTTTGGGTTAAAGAATCGATCTTAATTTTTTTAATGGAATCGTTTTGCGCTATAGAGCTGTGAAAAACAAAAAGTACAAATATAGCTGCAAGAAATGATCTCATTATTTCTTTGATATTGAAAAAGAAGTAAAGTTTAATTTAAAGTAATAGATATTATTTCGCATGTAAACGAAATTACATAAAAATCGCGAAACGATTTTCTTTAAAAAGGTTAATTTGAAGAATGAAGATTAGTGATATACAATTCGCAGGCTTTGTATACTAACTGAAAGACATCTTCAAATTCTTTTTCATTACCGTAATACGGATCCGGCACTTCAAGATCTTTGCCCGGATAAACCGAGTTTAAAAAAAGACTTACTTTTTCTTTATGTTTTTGATCTTTTGCAAGCGATAAAACATTTTTTAAATTGTTTTTATCCATTACATAGATCTTATCAAAACCATCAAAATCAGTCACCTGAAATTGTCTTGCTCTTAAAGCAGAAAGATCTACGCCATTCTTTTTTGCATTGGCAATTGTTCTTGGATCGGGCGCTTCATTTACATGATAATTAGCTGTACCGGCAGAATCTATTTTGAGTTGTAAATTATTTTTTTGTTTTAAATGCAGCATAATACCTTCCGCTAATGGCGAACGGCAAATATTACCCAGGCAAACAAAAAGAATTTTTTGCATGAACTATTTTTCTTTTGAAACTGTTTTTAAATTTAAAAGATTCATTGAGTTGCTGCCAAGGCCTTTTACTTTATGGTTTACCAAACGAATAACCTGATCATAATATAACGGAATAATTGGTGCATCATCAATGATCATGCGGTCCATTTTTTGATACAGCTCAATTTTATTGGCTTCGCTGGTTTCCCGCTGCGCTTTTTCAAAAGCCTCATCAAACGCAGAATTGTTGTAATGAAAATAATTTGAACCCTGTGGTGAGAAATTCTTGCTATAAAAAATATTCATAAAATTTTCTTCATCGGCATAATCGCCTACCCATGATTTTTTAAACATGGCATATTCGCAGTTATTTACTGCCTGGCGCAGCACCGAGGTTTTCTCTATACTGATCTGTAAATTAATATTGCATTGTGCTAATTGTGATTGAATAAATTCTGCCTGTTCTTTATAATTCCCTACATCGGGTGTGTGCAGTGTAATTTCGGGTAGGCCTTCGCCATTTGGAAATCCCGCATCTTTTAATAATTCTCTAGCCAGATCAGGGTTATATGAATAGCCTTTTACTTTTGTTGGATCATAACTTTTCATGCCTTCAGGAATGAAGCCTGCGTGAGCAGGGGTACCAATATTGTTTCTTAAATATTTAATTAATTTATCCCTGTCAAACCCACAATTAATAGCCTGGCGAATTGATTTTTGAATTAATGGAGAGTTACGCACCGCAGCTATTTTATCATCAATTAAAATGCCGATATAATCTGTCTTTAAAAAAGTTTGCTTTTGCAAATAAAATTTGCTGGTATAAACATCTCTTAAACCTCCGTCTTTATCTAAAACTTCATTTATATTAAATGCATCAGCGCCACTAAGCATATCGAACTTACCGTTTAATAATTCCATAAAAGCTGTTTCTTTACTTTTAATAAATGAAACAGATACAGCATCAAGATATGGTAGTCGTGTACCTTTGTTGTCTACTTCAAAATAATTTGGGTTTTTTACCAGGATAAGTTTTGTGTTTTCTTCCCACATTTTAAATTGAAAAGGACCTGTGCCAACCGGATTTCTTCTAAAATCCTGCTTGTAATATTCAATAGCTTCGAATGGAAGAACACTGAAAAATTTTTGTGTGAGTACGCTAAAGAACGGGCTAAAAGGTTGTTTTAAGCGAATAATAAGGGTTGAATCGTTCTTTGCTAAAAAGCCTTTGTATTCTGTTTTATCACTTCTGTCAATATTATTTAGTAAAGTTGATGCACTACTTACTTTACTATCGTACAGTCGGTGAAAACTGTAAACAAAATCTTTTGCAACAACTTTTCTGCCTTTACCTCCTTCAAAACAAGGGTTGTCATGAAAATAAACATCTGTTCGAAGATTAAATGTATACGTTAAACCATCTTCGCTAACGCTGAATTTATGCGCAATGCAGGGAATCACATTTAATTCGTCATCCATTTGCACAAGGCCATTAAACAATTGGTTAACTGGCCAAATGTTTTCAAAGCTAATAGCCGCAGCTGGATCGAGTGATGTAACACCGGCCATTTCGTTATAACTAAAAATTGTTCTGTTTTCTTTTTCCTCGTCGGAACCGCCGCATGAGAATAAAATAAACAAACAGGTAATTGGTATTAAAAGTTTTAATTTGCGCATAATACAAATATCACAAATGCGGGCTTGTATTTTAGCACTGCAAAATGCAATTATGCACAGCAGCATGTGAAAAGGGAATTAAAGCAGTAAATTAAGGCTGAACAGGCGCGTCTTTTTCTTTTGCAGCGGCATCAAAATTAAAGCTGAGCGTTATTCTCCAGGTTCTTTGAAGCGGATTGTTTAATAAGGTTGGGATCAAATAAGAACCGTCCACATTAATAACTTTAAACTTAAAGCCCATGCCCACGGTAAAGAACTGGCGTGAACCTTTTGTTTTTGGTTCATAAAAATACCCCGTTCTAACAGCAAAAGTATTATTGTACCAGTATTCTAAACCGGTAGAAATATTAACTTCCTGCAATTCTTCTTTAGCACCACCCGGCGCATCGCCAAAGGATTGTAAAATACCTTGCGCAACAGGCACATTAGGGTTTTTTCCTTTTTCAATAACTTTTGCGCCGGTTGCCGGATCAATTTCAATATCCGGTGTTGGATTTCCCTGCGCATCTACTTTATATTTATAAATCGGTGGGGTAGGCACTAATAGCTTATTAAGATCAACATACACACCAATTGTATTAAATTCATCAATATCGGTTTTTAAACCTGCGCCTAAACGCATATTCATTGGAATAAAATTTTGATCGTTTGAATATTTTATTTTTGCACCAAGATTAGTAAACGCTAAACCACTTGTGAAAATGGCTTTTTTATCACCCATTTTAAATTTATTGCTTTTGTAATACATGCTAAGGTCAACTGCACCGGTGCTTGCGGCATTACCCTGGCTACCGTTAAAAAATACACGACTGATGCTTGAATTGATGTAACGCATAGCTACACCAAGTGAAAAATTTTCGGATAATTTTTGCGATACCGCTACATCAACTGCAAATTCGTTTGGTTTAAAATCGCCGGTTTTAACACCGGTAGCATTGGTCAATTCAATATTACCTAAACTAAAATAACGTAAAGATCCGCCAATAGCTGTTCTTTTATTTACTTTAGCATAACCTCCTAAATAATAAAGATTAATGTCTGGCACTAATAAACGTAACCATGGTGTAACCGTAAACCCAACACCGAATTTTTTTTCAGAGAAAGCTAATTTGCTTCCATTCCAGTGAATGGAATTAATATCCGGATCGGTAGCACAACCTACATCGCCCATAGCTCCCTGTTTACTGTCAGGACTGATCATTAAAAAAGGTACAGCTGTGGTAATTGGATTTATATTTTGACCATTTAATTGAGTACTACTGATCTGACCAAATATAGATGTGGTAAGAAAAAGACCAGATATGATTATAATTTTTTTATTCATTTAAAATTTTTGAGGGTATATACCAGTAATCAAAAATAAACGCCAAATTTACTAATTTAGTATAACTAATTTCTCAGTTTTTTCAGCTTTTTGATTATCCGTGTTAATTATAGCCAATTTATAGATATAAACACCGCGGGCAAGTTTGTCGCCAAACTCGTCTTTTCCATCCCAATCAATACCTTCGGGCCTAAAACCCTCGCAGGTAACTGATCTTTGAATGGTTTTTACCACTTTTCCGCTAATTGTAAATATTTGTATGGTTATTTTTAAAGGATTGCAGGCCTGGTTGTGTTCCAAATAAAATTTAGTATTGGTGGTGAAAGGGTTAGGATAATTTAATACATTTTTTAATGCTAACTCGGCGCTTGGTGCTACAACAAAATCACTACTTACAATACTTGAATTATTTTGAATATCCCATGCTTTGAATGTTAAGCGATGGTTACCTTCTGCTAATTCGTTAAAAGGAAATCTTACTTTACCGCTTTGATAACTGTTTAAGTTGGCTTCGTAATAATCATTTAAAATAATAGGTTTACTGCTATTTTCATCTAAAACAACAGTTATATCATGGCCAATACTTGAGCCTACAGTATTAATGCCACTTGAATCGGTTAAACTAGCGTAAAGAATTGGTTTTTCGTTGGTAGTACCGCCATTTACAAAACCTTTATCGTTTAAATAAAGTGCGAGTTGGGGGCCGTCATTATCTATTATAGGATTTTTAGCGCTGCCACCAACTTTTACATTATTGGTATAACCGGTTGCATCAAACTGGCCATTTGTGGCATAATAACTTATTTTTCCGGGCCCAATGGCAAAACTAATATCTTTTGGTACTATGAATGAAAAAGTAAAATCGCCATTCTTCACCTCTGCTTTTCCACGATATAAAATATTTTTTTGCAAAGTAAAAGTAAACGGATTTCCGGCAGTTATATAATATGAATCAGCATCATTTAATAAACAATTAAGCGTTTCTTCCTTATCAAAAACGGTTGGATAAACAATACCATTAAAGCCGGTTAGTTTATTACCCAAAGAATCTGCAACAAAGCCCGAAACCGTTATTTTGGCAAGAGCAGAAATGGTATCCATACTTGTTGGTGTGACAATGTTATTATTGATCTTTGAAGTAATTACTTTTTGTTGCGGATAAGCTAAAGGCATTGCCGGATCACCTAATAAATGAAAGTTGGCAAAGTAGATAGATTGACCTAAAGCTGCTTTTGTTTCCTGAATTACATCACCAAGTGCCGGCATTTTACCATTTGGTAATTTTTTAAATAAATAATTGAATAAGGTGGTATTTAAAACAAAATTAGTTGAGGAAAAAGCAAGGCGACAAGTAGTTAATAAGGCAATAGAGCCACCTTTTGAGTTCAATAAACAAAGTTCGCCTGCAGATGTTCTGTCAGGGTCATCATAACGGCTAAATTCACACGTTGCTGTTACAAAAAGCGGTAAGCGGTTATAATTATCTAATGCATTAATGGCGGGCACATCTAAAATACGTTCGCCGGTAATGCCAACTTCACCACCATGGCCTGTATAATTAAATATCAAAGCACCTTTCTTAAATCTTCTTAAAAGATCTTCTGCAGCATCAGGAAATCTTTGTCCGCCGGGTGTAGAAAATTGCTGGTAAGCATCCAGGTATATCTTATCCGAGTTGTAATTTGGATAACCGGCTTTAACAATTGAAGACAATTGATCTGCCTGATTCATATGTGTTGACTGGTCTTCATCATCTGCAAGAAATACAACCCAGTTTCTCCAATCTCCAAAAGGAGAAACATTAGTTGAATTACAATTTTCAGGCGCGGTTTCCTGGATTTTAAAATCCGGTTCTTTGCGATAATAATTTTCGATTTTATTTATAACATTTGTAACCTCCGGCAAGGTTCGGCACGTTAGCCTTCCTACACCAATATCAACTACACCAACCCCTTCAGCATTGGCACCTTCGTTGGCATCCATCAAGCCATAAAAATCATCACAGGCTGTGCTGTTTAAATATGATTTAGAATCAAGTGTTTGATACGTAGGAATTAAATTACTATTGGTATTCAAGTTTCGGTTAATATTATCGTAGGAGCCATCACCCACCAAAGCTACATATTTTACCTGCTTACCGGTTGATAAGCCACGACTGTAAAGCATTCGAATAAAATCACGAATGCCCGAAATATCTGGCCTTCCGCTACTAAATTCATTATATATCTGATCAACCGTTACAACGGCATAAGTTAATCCTTCCTGCAGTTGATGAAGGTTTGCAAGACGCTGTGCCTGCGATAAAAATAAAGGATGTGTTATAACAACATAATCTGCCTGTTGAATATTATGAAGATTTTGATTTATTACTTTGCCTACATAAGTTGGAGTATAAAAATCAACACCAGGCGAAACACCATAAATATTAAGAGAGTCGGCGCTTGCAATAAAGTTAATACTTGTACCTGTACTATTATAAGGTTGAGAATAAGGGTTGATGGGATCTGTCACATTCCAAATTAAAGGATTTATGGTTTGTGGGTTTGTAAACGAATAATTGCAGATATTTCCTGCACCAACAACACGAGTATCCCTGAATTCAAATTGTTTTGAATTGATATTTAATTTTCTCCGAACATTAAGTGTTACTTTATCTAACCAGGCAATGCAATTAGCAGTTTGTTTTGTAATAACAATACCAAGCGCACTTGCATCATTCATTAGTGCTTTATCGAATTTGGTTTGCACATCTACGTAATCCGATAAGTAATTATTAATATTTACTGCGCCGGTACCCAAAGTATAACTAAGGCCAGAACCGCTTACATAAAAAACACCACCATTGGCACCCCTTCCGGCAATTGTAACTTCGGCTCTAACGGTATCGCCCACAACAAAATCACCCTCAGGAAAATTAAATGCAAAAGAATTAATAATATCAAAATATTCGCCATAAAACTGACGACCACTTTTTACAAAGTTTACATGATTGTTTTCAGCATAATTATAATAATCGTATGTGGATGTGTTTGTATTTGATGGTAGTGATATGGGTGCAGGCGTGTTCACACGTTTTCCGTTTGTTGCATCAATGGTAATAAAATAAAAGCTTGTATCGCTGTATAAATTTTTATTATGCTTAAATTTTAAACCACTTACTGAGCCCGTGTTTGCCCAGTCTGTAGGTCCTTTACCATAAAAAATTATGTAATCACTATTATCAAAAACGCCATCTGCTTCGCCAACAATTTGTATAGCATTCTCTTCAAGATCGTCATAACGGAAAGCGCCATTTTGTTCAGGTAGCATGCGACCACCATTACCATAAAGTTTAATTTTTTTCGGATCAAGTCCGTTAAAATTTACCCCAATACTTGAAAGAAACGATTTATCAATTTTATGAAACCCTGTTTTTGTAATGCCTATTTTATACCAGATGCCTGAAGCTAAAACCGAATTGTTTTTGAAAGCTGCTGCGTTCAATAATTTTCTGCTATTATCAGTTAATACCTGCCAGTTAACGTCGTAGTCTGTTAATTCTTCTATTTGATTTTGATTATTTAACCTGAAAGGAATTAACTTGTGTCTATTTAGATTTTGGTTCTTGCACAAGCTTGGAACAGCTGTGATCTCAAAATTTTGAGTTAGATAAGCAGATAGTATTTTTTTTATTACAGATGCGTGCGGCTCAGTAACTATTTGTGTTTTTTTTATTATGAGTGAAGGATTGGCCGTTTGGTTGTAAGCCGTTGTATTTGAAATAATAAAGTAAGGTAGATTGTTCTTTTTAGAATCGTATTGTGCATTCTTTACTTCAATTTTCAATAAAACAGAATCTAAAAGCGAAGAAGAAATAATTGCGGATGCATTACTTTTTAAAGGTGGGTTAATATTTTGGGTAATACCCAAGTTTTTCTGGCCCGCCAAAAAACCACTAAAACCAAAAAACACAGTAAAAATGCTAATTCTGAGAAAATTCATATATTTGGTAAAATTAAACCATTAACTACATATAAACGATTTAGGCGCTAAAATATTGTTTAGATTTTATTTTTGTTTTTGAAAAGGTTTTTATATATTTGTAGAATAGGTTAGGTTAACAATTTTTATGAATCGACGCATACTGTTACCATTATTAGTGTTCTCGGTGTTTTTATTAGACTTAAAAGCGCAGGATCCGCAATTTACGCAATTTTACGCAAACCCATTGTACCTGAACCCGGCGTTTGCGGGTACTGCAAGGTGTCCGAGAATATGCATGAACTACCGTAACCAATGGCCAAACTTATCTGGTACTTATGTTACTTATTCTGCCTCATATGATATGCATCTCGACGCATTAGCTGGGGGCATTGGAGCTTTAGTTACTACGGATGATCAGGCTCGTGGAACCTTAAAAACAACTAATTTTAGTTTACTTTATTCTTATCATGCGGCAGTTACCCGCGAATTTTCATTAAAATTTGGTATTCAGGCTACCTACCTTCAAAAATCTTTAGATAAAACAAAATTAAATTTTGGAGATATGATCGATGCCCGAAGAGGTTTCGTTTGGAATACACAAGAAGCTGTACCTTCCCAAAATAAGCGTAACGCGGATTTTTCAGCAGGTATTTTGGGTTATAGCAAATATTATTTTTTTGGTTTTGCTGCTCACCACATTAATCAACCGGATGAAGGACTATTAGGCACATCAAAATTGCCGGCTAAGTTTACGGGTCATGCAGGCGCTATCATCCCGCTAGAAAAGGGAAATGCGAGCTACCTTTCTCCAAATATCTTATTTCAGCAACAACAAAAATTCAGCCAGTTAAATTTAGGTCTATATTATGTTAAAGGATCTTTTGTGGCTGGTTTATGGTATAGAAATGCTGATGCTGTAATTGCCTTGGTTGGTATTCAAAATAGTAATTTCAAGTTTGGGTATAGTTATGATATAACTGTCTCAAAATTAAGTGGTAACACAGCCGGATCACACGAAATTTCGTTACAAATCCAGTTCGAATGTAAGCCTAAACGAAAAAAATACCGTACCATTAGTTGCCCATCATTTTAATTATTTTTGTAACCTTTTAAATAAAATAACGTTATAGCGTTGTACCAATAGTTAATACTATGAATATAAAATGGATAAAAAAACCCGGATCGCTAGCCTTAATTACGGCAGCTATTTTGGTTTCATGTTCTCAGGAACGCTCTCCTGTAACAGGATGGGCTTACAATGATCCCACCAATGGAGGTTTCGAAAAACCACCTTATGAGGAGCAGGAAACGGGACCAGGCCTTGTACTTATTGAAGGTGGTACCTTTTCTATGGGGCGTACAGAAAATGATGTTACCTATGAGTGGAACAACGTATCCCGCAGGGTTACCGTTTCATCATTTTATATGGATGAAACTGAGGTTAGCAACTTCTCTTATTTAGAGTATTTATTCTGGACAAGCCGTGTATTCGGTCCGACTTTTCCGGATATCTATTATAAAGCATTACCTGATACTTTAGTTTGGCGTGAAAAATTAGCGTATAATGAGCCATATGTAGAATATTATTTACGTCATCCGGCTTACCGCGATTACCCGGTAGTTGGTGTTAACTGGTTACAGGCAAACGATTTTTGCGCATGGAGAACTGATCGCGTAAATGAGTTCATTTTAATTCGTGAAGGTTTATTGGAGCACGTTCCAAGTCCTTCCGATCAGGATTATTTTTCTACCGAAGCTTATTTGTCTGGTAAGTGGCAAGGTCAATTAAAACAAAAATTACCTTCATTTGATGAGCAAAACCCTGAGCGAGATGTACGTATGGAAGATGGTATCTTTTTACCAAAATACCGTTTGCCGACAGAGGCTGAGTGGGAATATGCTGCATACGGTTTAATTGGTAATACAATTGGTGAGCGTATCACAGATCGTCGTATCTACCCTTGGAACGGACATGGTGTTCGTAACGCTACTGATAAATATATGGGTCAGATCAATGCTAACTTCGTGCGTGGTGCCGGTGATTATATGGGTACAGCGGGTTTCTTGAATGATAATGCCGACGTTACAGCTCCTGTTTATTCATATTGGCCAAACGATTATGGCTTATATAATATGTCTGGTAACGTGTGTGAGTGGGTAATGGACGTTTATCGCCCTAATACTTTACAGGATGCAGATGAGTTCCGTCCTTTCCGTGGTAACGTATTTACAACTCAAAAACGCGATAGTACTACTTTAATTGGTGGTTTAGGTGGCGAGATCTTAACTAACGTTGATGGTCCTGTTTACCAAAAATTCAAACATAAAGTTAACACACCTACTTTACATGGTGTTTCCGGTGAAACTACTGAAGTTACTGATAGCGTATTAACTATTATGACCAACGATATTAACGGTAATAATAATGCTACACAAGAAGGTAAATCAGATATTCCTGGTCGTGTACAATGGAGAGAGGTTTCAAGTGCAGTATCTACAGATAACTTAGATGAGCGCAGAAATTATAAAGCAGCTGACTATATCAACTACATGGACGGTGATGTTAACTCAAGTATTTTCTACGAACAAGGTGAAGATGCCTATACTGATAAATCAGACAAGATGATGTATGAGTACGCAAAAACATCTTTAGTAAACGATAAATCACGTGTATATAAAGGAGGTAGCTGGAGAGACCGTGCTTACTTCTTAAACCCGGGTGTTCGTAGATATTTAGATCAACGCCAGGCTAACGCCTGGTTAGGATTCCGTTGCGCTATGACGCGTGTTGGCAGCCCTGTTGGATTAGGTAAATAATATTGTTAATAATATAACAAAACCCTTAAGTTAATTGCTTAAGGGTTTTTTTTATTTTGTAGCATGTTAAAATTAATTTCGATAGAAAAACTTTATTCTTTTTATTTAAACGCAGATCAAAAAGTTTGTACTGATACCAGAAAATTAGAGCCTGGATCTGTTTTTTTTGCCTTAAAAGGTGGAAATTTTAACGCTAATGAGTTTGCTCAAAAGGCAATTGATGCCGGCTGCAGCCTTGCTGTAGTTGACGAAGAAAAATATGTTACCAATGATAAAATTGTTTTTACAAACGATGTTTTAAAAACCTTGCAAAACCTGGCAACATATCATCGCAGTCAATTTAAGATACCGTTTTTAGCAATAACAGGTAGTAACGGTAAAACAACCAATAAAGAATTAATCAATGCAGTTCTTTCAAAAAAATATAACACACTGGCAACGGTTGGTAATTTAAATAATCACATTGGCGTTCCGCTTACATTATTGAATTTAAAACAAGAACACGAATTCGCTATAATTGAAATGGGAGCCAATCATCAAAATGAAATTGATGAGCTTTGCCATATTGCAGAGCCTGATTTTGGATTGATCACAAACATTGGTAAGGCTCATATGGAAGGCTTTGGCGGTGTAGAAGGAATAAAAAAAGGCAAAAGCGAATTGTACAAGTATATTAAAACAAAAAACGGCAAAGTATTTGTAAATGGTGATGATGAGGTGCTCTATGAATTGGCTTTTAATAACGATAAGATCACTTATGGTTGTAAAAAAATATATGATGTTATTGGTAAAGATTGCACAATAGCCGAAACCGTTAGTATGAAATTTACAACACGTTACGAAGAAAAGGATTTTAATAAACTACCCATAATAAACACACAAATTGTTGGCGCTTACAATTTCATTAATTGCCTTGCTGCAGCTTGTGTTGGCAATTATTTTAAAGTAGAAAATACAGACGTAAAAGACGCATTAGAAAATTATCTACCAAATATGAACCGTTCTCAATTGGTGAAAACAGGTCGTAATACCATTTTACTGGATGCTTATAACGCTAATCCAAACAGCATGACTGCGGCTATTGAGAATTTTGCCAATTATAAATCTGACAAAAAACTGTTGTTATTGGGTGACATGTTTGAATTAGGAGAATATAGCCACGAAGAACATCAAAAAATAGTTAACTTGCTGCGTGAAAAAAAGTTGAAAGATGTGGTATTAGTTGGAAATGAATTTTTTAAACTGGATAATGAGTTTAAACGATTTAAAACCACTCAGGAATGTTTATCATACTTAAAAGAGTTGCATGTTACTGAAAATACTATTTTAATTAAAGGTTCACGAAGCATGAAAATGGAGATATTACAAGAGGCATTATAAAATGAACTATTTCAAAAAAAACAAGCTGATTACTTTTATTATTGTAGCCATGTTACTAGGTCTTATATTAGGCTATTTCATTAACATGTCTATCACTTCCAATAAATTTACCTACGATGTTTCAAAGATTAACTATATTACAAATCCAACCATAAAAGAAGAAGTAAAAAAAGCTATTGTTAAACAAGAAGGCACGTGGTTTAAAGAAGCTAAAAAAGAAATTGCTTCTAATTATTCAATTTTAAGTGATATTTTTCTTCACCTTATAAAAATGATCATTGCACCGTTGGTATTGGCAGTATTGGTTTTGGGTGTTGCCAAGGTGGGCGATTTTAAAAGCGTAGGTCGTATTGGTTTAAAAACAATGGTCTATTTTACATCTGCCACATTAATTGCTTTAGCTTTAGGTTTAGTTATCGTAAATCTTTTTGAGCCTGGTAAGGTCATGCACCTCGATCTGCCAACAGCCAATGTGGAAACGGGTGTGAAGATCAGCAAACAAACTTCTTCCAACTTTATTGATCATGTTATTCCTGAAAGTATTATCCGCGCCATGGCTGCTAATGATATTTTACCTATTGTGGTATTTGCTTTGTTTTTTGGTGTTGCCGCTGCAAGTATTGGCGATCACGGCAAACCCATTATTAAAGCTTTTGATAGTCTGAGTCATGTGATGTTCAAAATTACCAATTTTGTTATGAACTTTGCACCTATAGGCGTGTTTGGTGCTATCACAGCAGTTGTTATTCAACAGGGGTTGGATGTTTTAGGGGGCTATTTATATCTCATACTCTGCTTTTTTGGTGGTTTATTTTTCTTTGTATTTGTTGTTCTTTATGTTATAAGTTTAGCGTTTAAAATAAATTATTTCCGTCTTTTAAAAGATGTAAAAGAGCCTATCCTTTTAGCATTTAGCACCGCCAGTAGCGAAAGCGCCATGCCAAAGACCATCGAGGCTTTAGAAAAACATGGCATCAGCAACCGAATTGTTAGTTTTGTATTGCCTTTGGGTTATTCTTTTAACCTGGATGGCAGTATTATGTACATGACCTTTGCCACCGTTTTTATAGCGCAAAGCTATGGTATTGACATTTCAATGGCCGACCAAATTAAAATGATGCTTATTTTACTGGTTACAAGTAAAGGTATGGCGGGTGTACCGCGCGCATCCCTTGTGGTTATTGCCGGTATGCTAAGTATGTTCAAAATTCCGGGCGAAGGCCTTTTATTGCTGCTTGCTGTCGACCAACTGCTGGATATGGGGCGTAGTGCTACCAATGTGGTCGGTAATGCGGTTGCCAGCGCGGTTGTAGCTAAACTCGAGGGCGAAAAATTTTAACCGCCGTTTTCTCTTCTTTTATGAATTTTTCTTAGTCTTTATCGTTCAAAAAACGTTAAATTTGCCCCGTTTTAAATTAATAAAGAGTGGATAAAAAATCGTTAATTGGTTTAGGTTTAATTGCCGGAATTTTAGGCATTTGGTTATACATCAGTGGCCCTTCAAAAGAAACAATAGCACGCAATAAAGCTGTAAAAGATTCAATAGCACTTGTTCAACAAAAACAGGAGGCGGAATTAATGGCTAAAGATGCAGCTGTAAAAAAGATCGCAGATACTTTAAAAGAAACTGTTGTTTTAAATGATTCTGTTAAAGCTGTTTTAGCTAATGAGCAATACAAAGATTTTACGCCTGCCACAATTGGTAAAGAAGAAACATTTACTATTGAGAATGAAAATATTAAAGCCACCATTTTAAATAAAGGTGCACAAATAATAAAAGTTGAATTAAAAAAATATCACCGCTCTGGTAAAACCGAACCTTTAATTTTATTTGATCGCGATTCATTAAACTTTGCACTAAAATTAAATGCTTATGATCGCTCACGCATTTTTTCTACCGATAGTTTTTATTTTAAATCAGCTAAACAAACAGCAACAAGCATTGATCTTAAATTAGAAACCTCAAAACCAGGAAGCTATATTGAATTTTCTTATTCAATAAAACCAAACGAGTACATGGTTAATTCTGAAATTCGTTTTGTTGGTATGGAAAAGATCATTTCGCAAACCGAAGATCAGCTACAATTAGCATGGGGCATGCTTTACCCAAGCCAGGAAAAATATATTAAGAAAGAAAAACAAGCTGCCACAATTTATTTTAAGCAAACCATTAACGATCCTGATTATATTAATGCTATAAAAGATGAGCAAAAAGAATTAAGCGAAGCAGATATAAAATGGGTAAGTTTTAAGCAACAATATTTTAATTCAACCATTATTGCTGCTAATGCTTTTGCAAAGGGTGGAAGTTTTATTAAAACAAGCGGTCGTCCAAATTCAACAGAAATTGTAAAAGCTGTTTCAAGTGAATTGGGAATTCCATACCAACATTTACCAAGCGAAAAATTTGCGTATAAATTTTATTTCGGACCAAACGATTACAAAACTTTAAAAGCTTATGGTGATGATTTGGAGCAAATAATTCCTACCGGTTGGAGTATTTTCAGCTATATTAATAAATGGATGGTGATTCCATTATTTGATTCGTTAAGCTCAATGAACATGGGTATTGTAATTTTAATTTTAACCCTTATTGTTAAAATATTATTATTACCTATTGCTTACAAAACATACATGAGTGGTGCGCGTATGCGTGTGTTAAAGCCTGAGACGGATGCGTTGAATGCTAAGTTTGAGAAGAACGCCGATCCAATGAAAAAACAACAAGAGCAAATGGCGCTCTATCGAAAAGCCGGTGTTAATCCATTGTCTGGTTGTTTTCCATTGTTATTACAGTTTCCTATTTTAATTGCATTGTTTGCCTTTTTACCGGCAGCTGTTGAGTTACGACAACAAAATTTTTTATGGGCAACCGATTTAAGTACTTATGATACCGTGTGGGATTTTGGTTATGTACCTTTTATTAACTGGGCTTATGGCGATCATGTAAGTTTATTTGCCTTATTAATGTTTGTGAGTACATTGGTTTATACATACATGAACAGCAGTATGATGCCACAGCAAAATAATCAAATGCCTGGCATGAAATTTATGATGTACTTTATGCCGGTAATATTTTTAGCGGTAATGAATGATTATGCCGCAGGTTTAAGCTGGTATTATTTCTTAGCTAATATGTTTACCTTCTTGCAAAACTGGATCATGAAAAAAGTGATCAGTGATACTAAAATCAGGGCTGAATTGGAAGCAAATATGAAAAAGCCGGCAAAGGTTTCTAACTTCCAAAAAAAGCTGGAAGATATGGCCAAGCAACGCCAGCAATTAAATAAGAAGTAAGCTGAATGCCTTTTTGATAGAGGCTTTAGGCCGATTAATAAATTGTTTTCCGGAAATAAAAAAAGGGTGGGGAACTGTATCAAAAGCGGACACTTTGTTAATTTTTTGACTGTTAAAAAAGAATGTTGTTATTTTGTAGTGTAAAATGAAAAACAATAAATTCATAAAAATATCTGTAACAGTTGTTATTGTATTAGTTGCTTTATGGTTTGTTGTGCCTTCTGTTTATACAAATAATTTTAATTATAATGGCTCTTCTCTTTTACCTAAAACCGAAAATAAAATAGAAACACAAGAGCCTTCTGGTATTGATTATAAAAAACCTGTTTACTTCAATATCTTTAAATTTGTTACCAACCTTATTCCGGGTAAAAAATAATTTTTTTTATAAAAAAACAGATTCATAATCTTGTTTTTTTTCGATCAAGTATATAAAAATCTGAAATGGTATAATATGCTATTCTTGTAATATTAAATTACTCTATAAGTTTATAAAAGTAACGGGTGGTCCGCGAAGTGTAAATGTAAATTTAGTTGGTATAACTGTATTAAATACAATTGCTAAACTTAATATTATAATTATCTGCCTAAATACAATAAATTGATTTTGATTTAATGGCAAATTTGATGTCGAAGAGAATACATAATCACAGATTGTACAAGTAGGTTCAATTTTACAATAATGCGTTTCTTTTATGTCGCAATGTTTTTCATAAATATGATCAATATAATGCACCGCTTTTTCTCCAATTGGAAAAAGAAGAGATATTAACATTACAAATGAAATATATTTGCGAAACATCCTCATTTTCAATTAAAACTTTTTTAATTAATTTTTATTTTAAAAGGTACAGAAACATCCACATCACCCGGTGCATAAGTTCCGTTTTTAACACCCGGCTGATGTTTTAATTCGATACTTAATTCTTTTTTTGCCGCTGCTGCGCCTGTTATCCACTCCGTTAATAAACCAATAGGTTTTGGTGTTGAAGCGCCATCTGTATCTTTATAATTGATCGTTAGGTTAGTGCCACTAATTGTAACTGACGCATTTGGTAAAGCACTTGGGCTAAGTTGATTAAAAAAGAACATGTGATCAGCTGCTTCTTCAAGAACTTCGTTACTAATGGTATCAACCGGGTTTTTTGTTTCATCTAATAATAAAAGACTAACTGTGTAGTTTTTACTTGCCAGTAAATTTATTACAGAATCTGTTTGCGTAGAAGTTGTAGATGTGCCTGGCCCGTAAAAACCTGTAACTCCGCCATCACCATCAGGGTCTTTATAAAAGTAAGTTGCCGTTGTTGTACCATTATCGATCATTACTTTCATGGTTGTAATTACCTCTTGCTCATTTGGCGGCGGGTTGCCCGTTGTTGTTGGCTGTGGTGTCGGGTCAGGGTCTTTATCCTTTTTTTTACACGATACAGCTACTAATGCTACTGCTACAGCAGCACTTAGTATTACTTTTGTTGTTGTTTTCATTTTTTGTTGTTTTTGTTTTTCATATTTATTGCTTTGTTTTTTTCTTATTATATAATGTAAAGGGCATTCGCAATCTAAAAGTTATATTTGTGCCTACAGCATCACTATAGTATCTGAACCTATCTAAATAATCTCTGTAAATTGTATTTAAACCATTTGTAACAGATAAAGTAAAAATAAAAGGCTGGCGTTTTATTATTAAGGTGGTACTTAAATTACCCCCCACTAAAAAATAGCTGTCGGGTGGAGGAGCAAAGTCAACATTAACAGGTACACGCGTTTGTTTTTTTACTGCTTGCGAAACCAACTCAACATAACTGTCTTTAATGTTTTTTTTATCTTTAAAAGTATAACCTATTGTGCCTTCTAATCTATCAGCGGGCATGTATATCAGCGGTTGCTTGTCATCTAAATTATACCCACGCACGATCATGCTTCTTAATTTTAAATATAAATTAAACGGAAACAGATACTTTACCGAGCCATCGGTACCAAAAATATTGGCATTATTTTGTTTGTAATAAAAAACAGGAAAAGCTCCGCGAATTGTTAACTCTGGTCTATCGCCAGGAAAGTAGTAAATAAAATTATTAAAATAATAATTATAAACCGTGAATTCGGTTTCAAATCGTTTGAAATTTAAACGTGTATTGCTTATAACATTAAACGATTTTTCTGTTTTTAGATTTTTATCACCGCGTTCAATTGTTGCTGTTCCATGATGCAAACCGTTTGTGTAAAGTTCGTTTACCGAAGGAGACCGCCATCCGTTTGATGCGTAGAAACTTGTTTTTAAATTACTAAATGGTTTATAAATAAATCCTGCATTGCAGCTAAAGCCACGAAAAGAATTGTGATAACGTACAAATTGATTTTGCTCAAGCACGTATGGTGTAATATACCTTTCATCATAACGAACCCCGGCTTCAAATTCTATTTTTGGAAGAATATATTTTTCAATTGCAAAAACTCCCCAGGTACCACTAAAAAATCCAGGTAGTAGATATCTTCCTGTGTAAGCATTTTCCTGATACATACCCTGGCCACCAAATTTTCCACTAAAGCGGTTTATGTAATCATGCTCCCATAAAATTTCACCATAGTGGGTTGTTAATCTGAAGTCATAATCGGGTAAATTAAGTTCAGCCAGCTGATTATTGCGAGGTTTGTGTTTATCATATTCCTGGCGTTTATTGTATTGATAGGCATAATTAGCATAAAGTCTTGATCGTAAACCTGTATGAAAGTGGAAATTAAATTTTATTAATTCATGCTCCGAAATTTGTTTTGGTCTATCTATATCATAACTAAAAACTGCTAAAGAATCGGCCGGCTTAGAGCGATTAAATGCCGCCTGCAAGTCTGTTAAATTACCTATATGTGCACTCGAAAAAATACCGATTAATGAATTAAATTGACTGTAAAATATTTCAGCATTAAATTTTTTGCCGTGATAAGCTAAAGCATAAGAGAAATTTTTTTCTTCAACACCTGTGTTTTTTAGATAATAGCCTGGTGTTTTCATATTCCCGCCCTGTTTAATAGTTCCCTGAACGCGCCAGCTAAAGCCCTTTAATTTATCAAAGTACCCCTGTAATTGTCCCGATGCAACTCCTGATCTACCATTAGTTGCACCCGCAGTGTTAAACTCACCTGTTATTGAGGCCGAATCAGGAAGAGAATTAGGCTCTATTAATATTGCGCCACCAATAGCATCGCTGCCATAACGTACGGTAGAAGTACCTCTTATAACAGTAATTTTTTGTGCAATAAAAGGATCTATTTCCGGCGCATGTTCATTACCCCAGTTTTGCCCTTCTTGTCTTATACCATTATTTAATGTCATAATACGATAGCCTTGCATGCCGTTAATCATAGGCTTACTAATGGTGGCACCGTTATTAAAGGTTGTTATGCCATTGGCACTTTTTAAAACTTCACCCAGCGGCAATCCTTTGCTTTTATCGAGCTCTTTAATAGTTATAGTTTCCATAGCCTGCGGCAGCATCTCGTCAGATTTTTTTTCAATAATTTCAATATCCTTAAGTTGATTATAACTATGAGGTAGATTAAAAATTATTTTTTTAGATTTATAAAGATCAATAGAAAAGATGGTGTCTTTACAGCCTACATGTTTAATTAAGATTTTGTAGTTGCCTTTACAAAGCTTATCGAAAATAAATTCGCCTTTCTCGTTGGTCTGAATTATGTTTTCAGGTGATAACAGTTTTACTACCGCAAAACCTAAGTGTTCGCTATTGTCATCATCTCTAACTATTCCTTTTAGCTGTAGATCGCAATTTTGCGAATGAAACAGCAAGCTAATAAATAGCAATATAAATACTAATATTCGTTTATTAATAAACATAAAAATCAACGCCTTGGCATTGCAAAATAAATTGTAAAAAAAATAGAATTAAACCTGTATTAAAGGTTTACAGGCGGTGCCCGAGCAGGAAGCTGCGTTTGCGCTAAATGAAAATAAGAACTTTCAAATTTTGTAAGCAATTCATTTTCTAAAACCAGATCGGCTTTTTTGAATGCAACAAATTCAGGAATATCATAAACAGGTGCGTTGGTTTGAAAAACATCACAATGGGTATGCCTTGCTTCTACATTAGTGGTTTTACTATGATGATCGAAATGACAATCTGTATCTTCATGATCTGCAAATATCTCGTGCGAAAGAGAAGCGGGTAAAATTACCCAGCTAAAAACAAGCAATAAAAAGAAAGCTATATGTTTTTTAAATTTTTGCACGGTTAAAGATACAAAAAAATATTTAACTATAAAAGTGTATATTAGAATTATGTTTAACAGCATTTATAATTAAATGAAAATACGTAGTATAAAGATCCTCTTCTTCTATTTTTTTTCTTTTGTTGTTCACGCCCAGCAAAATCCAATAGATTCTTTATTAAATAAATTAAAAACAAGTGAGGAAGATACCAATAAGGTTATTTTACTTTTTAATTTATCTGAAATTTGCGATGAAAAAGATATTTTAAACTATGCCGAACCCGCATTAAAATTGGCAGAAAAGCTGGGTTATAAGCGTGGTATGGCAAATGCATTAAACAACATTGCTTATGCTTACGGACACCAGGGTAATGTTGCCCGCGCATTAGTATTATATAATCAAAGTCTTGAATTAAATTTAGAAATCGGAAATGAATCCGGGGCGGCCAACTGCTATTATTTTATTGGCGATCTGTATCAAAACCGTGGTAATTCAAAAAACTCGTTGATCTTTTATCAGAAAAGCTTAACTATTCGCGAAAAACAAAAAGACCTACAAGGCATAGCCCGAATCTACGATCAAATGGGAAATATTTATTCGGAATTTAATAATTTTAAAGTGGCACTGGATTATTTGAAAAAAAGTCTTGCAATAAACTTAAAAATAAATGATGAAGTTGGCCTTGCCTTATGTTATAACGACATTGGAGTTTTGTACCATAAACAAAAAAATTACTCCAAGGCACTGTACTTTTATAAAAAGAGTATGCAGATACTTGAAAAGCGCAGTGATAAAGTCGGCATCGCCCGATCTTTAAATAACATTGCGGGTATTTACCAGGCCTCGGGCAATTCAGTAAAGGCGCTTGAATATTATTTTAAAAGCCTTGAAATTGTTGAATCGATTGACTTTAAGCATGGCTTGGCACAGGCACTAAATAATATTGCTTCTATATATATTGATAATAATGAAAATGAGAAAGCGGAGCCTTTTGCAATACGGTCATATAAAATAAGTGAAGAGATAGGATATCCACAGAATATTTTAGGGGCCGCTGAAAAGCTCTCAATTTTATATAAGCGACAAGGGAAATTTAAAGAAGCATTTGAGATGATGATGGTAGTAAAAAAAATGACAGACAAAGTAAATAGCGAAGAATCGTTAAAGGCGACTTTACAATACGAATTTGATAAAAAAGAGGAACTGGTAAAAGCAGAACAGCAAAAAAGAGATGAGATTACCGCGCGCGAAAAACAAAAACAGAGAATTATTATTTTTGCTACCAGTTTGGTTTTATTATTGGTGGTAATTTTTTCGGTGATATTATTTAGCCGTTACAAGCTTATTCAGGGGCAAAAAATTATTATCGAAAAACAAAAAAAATTGGTAGAGGATAAACAAAAAGATATTTTAGACAGTATTAAATACGCCAAGCGTATTCAAACATCTTTATTACCAATGGAAAAATATCTTGAAAAAACGTTTAAAAGACTAAAAGAGTAAATTATGCTTTAGGCAATAATTTTTCATAAGCTTTTCTGATTCCGTCCCGTAGCATTACTTCGCCGCAGTAGCTATAACCGCAGTTTTCAAAGGTTTTTAGCATGGCAGGGTTATCAAAGTTGGTATCTACTTTAACGCTGTAAATATTATTTTTTAATGCAATATCTTCTGTGAAGGTCATGATGAGTTTTGCAAGACCTTTACCACTTTGTTTATCTGAAATAGCAATACGGTGAATCACAATAAATTCTCTTTTAGATAGCCAGGCGCCTTTTATATCATTATACGCCGGCTCATCATTAAATATAACAGCAGCATAGCCCATAATTTCATCGTTACCCGTTAAAACATAAGCAATGCCTTTTTCAATATCGCTTTTTATTATTTCTTCATTCGGATAACCATCCTGCCATTGTTTGCTGCCGTCGTTCTTTCTGCGCATTATGGCTTGCTGCAGTATCTCCCAAATTTGTGGTACTTCTGTTAATACGGCTTTTCTAAAATTGTAGTTCATTTTATTAAATTTTATATTTTTCTTTTAATATTGTAAACAGTGTCGCATAAATAAATACCAATTGAGCTTTTGTGAAGGTCTTTTTGTATGCTATCTTTAAGTCCTTTAAAATAGTTAATATCCTCTGTTTTTACCCAAACAGTATCGTTGTAAGGAAAATAATAAATAGTCTTATCATTTTCCCTTACAATAAATATTCCAGCGCCTGAACTATCTTGAATAAAATTGAATTTATATAATTCATTTGTTAATACCCTGATTTCTCCTTCTTCAAATTGATCAGGATAATATGCAATTGAATTATTACCCCTGGCAAATGTTTCATTTTTTGTTTCTTTGTTTTCAAATTGGTCATTAATGTAATACGGAATGGCGATCAATACTAACAAAATTAATAAACTAAATATTCCAACAAATAATCCCCGCCAATTTGAATATGGAGTATTGCCATTTTGTATATATTCTTCAATTTTTTTTTCCTGGTATTTATTCATAAATGAAATCGAAATAACAAGAGAAAGTAATCCAAAAACAAAGTTTGGCAACTCAGGAAATACAAAATCTGATAAAAAGATCAATACGAAAAAAAACACTAAGAAAAGCCAAGTAAGTTTAGCTTTTCTCTTATCTCCCAATACTTTAAAATTGCGGCTAATAATATAGGCTGCTGCGAAAGGGCCGCCGACTATAATAGCCAAAAGAAGGCCTCTGCTTTTATAAAGCTTTCCATTATAAATTCTTTTTTCAGAATTATCTTCGTTTATAATTTCTTCGGTCATTTTAAAGTTACAGCGCTATTACGGCAATCAAAGTTATGATTAATAGATTTAATTAATGTAAACTAATAACCCTGGTGATTGTCCATTTATTATTTTTGTTTCGCCAGATGATCACAAATTTACTTGGCTTGGATGTAGTATCTTTTTCATGGTTGTTGTGAAAAGTGTGCGATCCTAATTCAACAGCACCATAGCCGGGAATTGGCGATACTTCAATACTTCCTTTTACCAACTCTCGTGTAACTTTGCCGCAAATAAATTTTTTTGTGCCTTCTAGTATTTCTTTTTTAGAATTACTTAAACCTCCTTTATCATGAAAAAATTCAATACTGTCTGAATAATATTTTTCCTGCGTAGCAATATCGCAAGTGTTGTAAGCATGAAAAAATATACTGTCTAATTTTGTAATTGTTTTGTACAGGCTTTCAGACTGAGCTTTAAGTGAAATACCACTTGCTAAAAAAGCTAAAAATAATAAGAATTTTTTGTTCATGTTTTTTTTGCTTGAAGTATAACGTTCCCATGCAATGTGCAGGTTGCTTTGCGAAACACCACCTGTCTAAACCCTTAAACGGTTATATGAAGATACAAATGTTTTTTAGTGAGGACAAATGAAAATTAAATTTGCGCCTTAGTAACCACTTTTCCGCACCGCCTGCTTATGTTTATTTGCTTTTAGGCGGTTGCTGTTTTACAATGATGTTTTATTAGCGCTGAGTTTTTTTAATATTATTCCTCTTACCTGATAAAATCTTTCAGGGTAATAAAAATGAATTTCGCCGTCAAATTTCTTTATGAGCTGTAATTCATTTCCGCCAATTAATTTTTTCGTTTTAACCTCCCACGGAATTGTTTCGTATTCCTTTAGTTTAATAGAGTCTGGGTTTCTTCTGTCTGCAAATTTAAAATACACAGCGTAGCCACCCCTCCATGGGTTTGGCCAATTTCCCAACTCCAATTCAGAAAAATTATTTTTAATCCGCCCTAAGGTGTCACCTTTTAAAATGTCACGCAGGGTGAAATTAGTAGTATGATTTTTTCGCATATAGTCTCTGATTAGATAAGAAAGCACAACAACGTCTTTGTTCTCATCTGCTATAGCTCTCATTTTAGCTGTCTGCTCAGCAGTTCTGCAACCTGCACACAGAATCAATAAGAAAGTAATAATTCGAAAAATCATGATTGTTTAATATATTAAATTGTATATCATAACTGTAGCAAATGGTAGTGCGAACTAACGGTTTGCAATCAGGCGCATGCGAGATTATGAAACACTATCTGCCGAAACGTTAATATAAAGATATGTGTTTATTAGCCTTTTGCAAAATGAAAATAATTGTCAGCGAAGCGACCTTGAATTTGCAAAAGCCTTATTAGTCCGCCCGCTTGCGCTTGCTTGCTGTCAGTGGCAGTTAATTAAGGTCCTATTGCTCTGAGAGTCACTCGATAGGGTGTTGTCCAGTCAAATGAATTGTCGATAGGAATATTATAACCAAAATTAAGACTAAAATAATAAAAACAGAGTCCGATTTCAGGTGTTATTGTATTACTTGTTATATTATTTATTTTTCTATATGAATATTCTAAACTTATGATCGGTCCAACCATTTTTTTGATTGGCTTATAATAGCTTAATAATAATACTGGCGAAATATAAGTTGCCGTCCTTTTTTGAAATTGAATTAACCCGCAAATAGAAAACAGTTCTCTCTTTTTTTTAAACCCAATTCTTTGTCCAATTTGAAACAAAAATTCATTTTGATAAACAATTCCAGATGGTCCATGTTGTGGAGTATATCCAAATTTCCAAGGCACGCCCTTGTCATCTTTGAGGTCCTGTCCCTTGACTATAAAGAAAGTAAAAAGAAATAATATTAAAAGTCTATGTCTCAGGGTCATTTTTTTTAATTGCCACTAACAGTTTGCAAGCAGGCACAGTAACGAAATGTTTGTTTAAAGATACTAATGTTTGTTGCTTTTGCAAAAATGAAAAACTTGTCTACTGAAAATTTTTGCAAAAGTTATTACCTCGTCCGCGCAAATTGTGCTTGCTTGCTGTTATAACCAGTACGGCGCACCCAGCTTGCGTTTTGTTTAAGTGCTGTCGAATTAATAATTAATTGTTTTAATAATTTCGTCTTTGTCGTAAAATATTTCTTTTTCTAATTCCCCTGATTTATTATAGTACGACCATTTACCAATTTTAAATGCATTTCTATAACCAGCCTTTAATATCGAACGATATTCGTTTTCTGCTTCGTATTGCCCAGTAATTTTAATAACTCCGTTATCGTGAAATTCTTTGAATTCGTCAACTAATGAATAATTAAACCAAAATCTATCTTGTAATATTTTACCATTTTCATAGTAAAGAATTTCATGCACCTTATTTTCCCAATCAACTTTGTGAGGATCGAACATTTTTTGTCCGTTTTTGTAATATTTTTCAAGGAAAAATAAGTTTAGGCCTTTTTCTTGAAGTTTTGCTTCTAATTTACCATTGTCATAATACATTAATGTTACACAAGTGTCATTATTGCATTTTCGACTAAGTTTTAACTGTTTATTTTTATGGTATTTCGTTCCTTCCCAAAGTTCAGCATTGCCGTTCTTTTTGCTATAATAAATTTGTTTTACTTGACCGTTTTCGAACCACTCTCTTATCGTGTCCATTAAACCTTTGCTGTCACAGTTAAATTCTGAAGCAAGTTTTTTCTTTTTATCGTCGTAGTATATCCTGAATTTTTTATTTTCTTTTTCTTTATTTGAAATTTTGAGAAAGTAATTTATTTCGGAGGTGTCTTGAAAGGTTTTAAAAACACCAACTTTTGCAGTGTCCGAAATAACGTAGTCAATTGTCTGAGCACTAAGTTGTCCGAGTGAGAGTAGAAGTAGTATGAAACTGAGCGTTTTTAAATTCATTTAAAATGTTTTTGTCTACCGAAATGTTTGTCCGCCGTATTGGTTATAACTACCCGCTAAGCGCCATAAAGCCGCTTCCAAACAATTACAAACGCTTAAAAACGGCTAGCCGGTTTACTTTACCAAATATAATAAATAAAAAAGCCTTCTGCATAACAGAAGGCTTTTTCTTTGGGCTTATGCCTTACGGGGCAAGAGCTAAAGATCTAATTAATTGTTTTCCCTAAAAAATCAAGCATTATCAGATCTTCGAGTGTGTAGCGTTTGCCATCAACAAATGCAACAATCCAGGCATCTTTTTGCCCTTTTGCAATTGCTTTTTGGCGTTGTACTTCTGCTTCTTTTAATGTGGTAAATTCTTTTTGTGTAAAGCGCGTAATACCATCAGGGTAATTTATTACTTCTGCTTTACCATATACCTGTAAGTTTGGGTATTTAAAATTTTCCGGTTTACGGTAGGCTCCAATCTGCACTTTAAAAATTAAATTACCCGCGCAATAGTTACCGGCCATATTTAATAACTGGTTATAATAAGTAATATCGTTTAACGATTTTCCTTTTAGCGGACCAAAATCAGGCAAAGTAGCATCTGAGCAAGGCGATGTTGTTGTAGCAACCGTATTTGTTTCGCTGGTGGTTGGTGTAACAACTGCTAATGTTGTATTTGTTTCAGTGGTTGTAGGCGTCACAACCGCAACCGTTGGGCTTACTGTGGTGGTTGGATTTTCTACCGCAACTGTAGGTGTTACTTCTGTAGTAGTTGGTGTAACCACTGCAACTGTTGGTGTTACGGCTACTGTTGGATTAGTTGCTAGGACGGTTTGTGTGCTTACCAAATAAAAATCTCTTACAATTTCTTTATATTCTGTTATTTTTTCTACATCCAGTTCTTCTTCAACAGCTTCATACTTATCTGCAGATACTCTTACTTTATAAACTGCGCCGGGATTAATTGTAGTTAAATATTTACCGGTTGCCGAGTTTGAATAGTAAGTGCCTAATACCAATCTACCATCAGCACTTATTTCGTTTTGCGATAAGATCTCTAATTCTTCTTTTGTGTATTGGTCTTTTGGTATATTACGAATGATCTCAATTTTTGCTTCTATGGGTTGATCGTTGGCATAAATGGTTCCTTTTAATAAAGCAATAACCGGTTTCTCACCTAATATACCCGGTGTTACTGTGTAAATGTCGTTTTTACCCTTACCACTCGAAGAGGCTCTGTTACTACTAAAATATCCTCTATCACCTTTTGAGTTGATCACGTAATAGCGGTCATCTTCGGTAGTATTTAAAGGCAAGCCCATGCTTTTTGGCGTGGTCCATTCATTATCTTTTTTAATAGTGAACATAATATCGTAACCGCCAATACTCATATGTCCTTTTGAACTTAAAAATAAAGTAATACCATCAGGGTGAATAAAAGGCGCGTCGTCATCAAGGGGCGTATTAATTACTGGGCCCATGTTTTTTGGAGGCCCCCAATCACCATCGGTTTTTTCGCTTATCCAGATATCCCTGCCACCATATCCTCCGGGCCTCTCGCTGGCAAAGTATAAATACCTTCCGTCAGCAGAAATAGAACAAGAGCCTTCCCATGAATCGCTATTAATATTCTTATTTAATAATTCGGGTTTTGTAAATTCATCTCCAACCAATTTACTCATGGCAATATCGCCAGAGTTTTTGGCATCGCTATAAAATGTAAATAAAGTTTGCCCATCGGGTGAAATAGCGATAGCAGCATCGTTACCTTTTGTATTAATAGCATCAATACCTATTGGTTCGGCGTATTTATTATCAGGGCGTTTATATGCTACGTAAACATCTTCGTTATAACGACCTTCAATAAGATCAGGTTCAAGACTGGAATTTAATTTACCGCCAATACTTTGTTTGCCACTGTAGGTAAAAAACATAATAGATTCGTCGGTAGTAATTACAGGCACATATTGTTCTTCATCTGTATTAATAGGTGAACCTACGTTTACAATATCTGCAATTATTTTACCGGCAATTAATTGTTTACCATTATTACAGTTAGTTATTGTAAGCTTTGCATCTTCTACCATTATCTTATGCTCTTTTTTAAGCGAAGACGAATTGTCTTTTACAAAAGCTTCAAGTATGGTAATGGCCTCGTCAAATTTATAATTAGCGTGATTGGCTTTACCTAAAAAGTACTCAACATCAGTAAATTTAGGAAGGTCTTTTTTTATTTCCTCAAATATCTCAAGAGCTCTTTCTTTTCTTTCAGGATTTCTTAAAGCGGCAATACCTAAATTTAATTTATAATTAAACTCTTTTGGGTATTTGGCATTAAGCGCATCAAATTTATCGTAAGCCGCTGCATAATCCTCATCGTTTAAGGCATTATACGCATCTTCTTCCAATTCTTTTTTGGTTTTTGTTTGCCCCGAGGCCGACAAAACACTCAAAAAAAGGAAGAAAATAACAAGTTGTAAATAACCGGTTTTAAGCATAGTTAACGATTGCAAATAATTCCTATAAAATTTGTAATAAAAGCGCCTTAATATATACCCTTGATTATAAACTTATTAAGAATGACCTTTTAATAAGTCTGAACCCCTAAAAACCTTTACCAGCTACACTTACAGGCCGGGCTAAAATAAATAATGGTGTTAGGAAGCATGGATTGGATATTATCCTGGTGAATTTGAGGAATGAGAATGTTGCGAAGATCCATCGTTTTTAACTTGCTAAGTTTTTTTAATGTCTCAGGAAAATACTCCAGATTATTGCTCCACAAATCAGCAATTTCTAAATTTTCCAAATCACCAAAAGAGTAGGGTAGCCTTCCAATTTCGTTTTGGTTAACGTTTAAATACTTTAAATTTTTTAAGCCACCTATACTATTTGGTAATGCTTCTAAACCATTTTTACTAACAATTAAATATTGCAGGTTCTTTAATTTAATGATCGAATCAGGAAGTTCTTTTATGGAATTCTTACTAATATCAAGATATTGCAGGTTTTTAAATTTTAAGATCTGCATTGGAAAATCTTTATACTTCTTTTTTCTAAGGCTTAATTTTACCACTTTATCCGGATCTCGGCGGGCACTATCCAGGTCGGTAAACTCATCGTATGTTGCAAGAGCTAACGAATCCAATAATGTTTCTTGTGCCGAAACCGAAATTCCTGTAAATAAAATAAATAATAAAAGTAAGTTTTTCATCTATTCAGTTTTGCCACAAATTTTACTGATAATACAGAGATAATCTGTGCACTCTGCGAAATCTGTGGCTTAAAATTTCGCAAATTATTGCAGTACCACTGCAATTCAGTTTTTATTTATTAATGCTAAACAATTTGCTTTATCAGCATGCAGTTGTGCAATTAGTTCATTTAAATTATTAAATTTTTCTTCATCACGCAGCCATTTTATAAAATTTAACGTTATGGTCTTATTATAAAGGTCGCCTTCAAAATCAAAAATATTAACTTCTATCTTTATTTTACTATCAGTATCTGTTGTTGGATTAATACCAATGTTTAACATGCCAAAATATTTCTTTTCATCAATAAAAACATCAACAAAATAAACGCCAATTTTTGGTATAAGCTTATCTGTTCCTTCTATTTGCAGGTTAGCTGTAGGAAAACCAATGGTTCGGCCCAATTGTTTGCCTTTTACAACCTTTGCCTTTAAAAAAAACGAATGGCCTAAAAAAGAATTAGCCTTTTCAATATCACCGGCTTCAATGGCTTTACGAATGTTGGTGCTGCTTATAGCCATACTATCAATATCCTGTTTACTTATTTCTTCAATGGTGAACTGATATTTTGCACTGTGCTCTTTTAAGGTGTTGATGTCTCCCCGGCGATCTTTACCAAAACGATGATCGTAACCAATTACAAGATGTTTAACATTTAATTGCTTTAATAAGATTTCTTCCAGGTAATCCTGCACATCCAGTTGCGAAAAGGTCTTGTTAAAAGGGTAAACAACGGTTACATCAACCCCATATTTTTCAAGCAGGTAAAGCTTTTCGTCAATAATACTAATTATTTTAAGGTCTTTTTGCTCAGGAAATAATACTTTACGGGGATGAGGCTCAAAAGTTAATACTACGGTTTTTAACCCATGTTTTTCTTTGAGCTCTTTAAGGCGGCTAAGTATCTTTTGATGCCCAAGGTGTACACCGTCAAAGGTGCCAATGGTTAAAATGGTAGGGGTTTCAATCCTGAAATGTTCGGTATTTTGTACAATTAACACAATGTAAAAATAGGGTAATTATTTTAATTTTATTTCTAAGGCTTTGTGTGCTTTTTTTTAAGACAAAAAGGGATTTAAAAACGACCAATTAAAGAGTTTGTAAAAACAGGCTTTATTGTTAAAAAGCCATTAATAAATTACCCTTTTTTGTTTATTTATTATCATTTTAATAGTATCTTTGCGCTCAAATTTTAAGAAATTAAATCTCATGTCGAAACAAATTGGCAAAATAGCGCAGGTTATTGGTCCGGTAATAGATGTACGCTTTGATCTGGAAGGCGGCAAATTGCCTAATATTATGGATGCCCTTGAAATTGTAAAGGGTGGACAAAAAATTATTTTAGAAGTTCAACAACACGTTGGTGAAGACACAGTACGCACCATTGCTATGGATAGTACGGATGGTGTTTACCGTGGAATGGAAGTTATTGGCACTGGAAAAGCCATTACCATGCCAACCGGCGAAAAAATCAAAGGTCGTTTGTTTAACGTAGTTGGAGAAGCTATTGACGGTATTAACAGTGTTGATAATGTAGGTGGGTATGCTATTCACCGCCAACCACCAAAATTCGAAGATCTTTCTACTTCCACAGAAGTATTATTTACAGGTATTAAAGTAATTGATTTAATTGAGCCATACTCAAAAGGTGGTAAAATTGGTTTATTTGGTGGTGCGGGTGTAGGTAAAACCGTATTGATTCAGGAATTAATTAACAATATTGCAAAAGGTCACTCAGGTTATTCGGTATTTGCCGGTGTAGGCGAGCGCTCTCGTGAGGGAAATGACTTGTTACGTGAGATGATCGAATCAGGAATTGTAAAATATGGCGAGGCTTTCAAACATTCAATGGAAGAAGGCGGATGGGATTTAAATAAAATTGATCTTAAAGAATTAGAAAAATCTCAGGCTACTTTCGTGTTCGGTCAAATGAACGAGCCTCCTGGAGCCCGTGCGCGTGTTGCCTTATCAGGTTTAACAATGGCAGAGTATTTCCGTGACGGAGATGGTTCAGGTCAGGGTGGACGTGATATCTTATTCTTTATTGATAATATCTTCCGTTTTACACAGGCAGGCTCTGAGGTATCGGCATTATTAGGCCGTATGCCATCAGCGGTAGGTTACCAGCCAACATTAGCATCAGAAATGGGTGTGATGCAAGAGCGTATTACTTCAACTAAAAATGGTTCAATCACATCGGTACAAGCGGTATACGTACCTGCCGATGACTTAACCGATCCGGCTCCTGCAACAACTTTCTCTCACTTAGATGCAACAACTGTATTAAGCCGTAAAATTTCTGAGCTTGGTATTTATCCTGCTGTGGATCCGTTGGATTCTACATCTCGTATCTTATCTGCTGCAGTTTTAGGTGATGAGCATTACAATTGCGCACAAGCTGTAAAAAATATCTTACAACGTTATAAAGAATTACAGGATATCATTGCCATATTAGGTATGGATGAGTTAAGTGAAGAAGATAAATTAGTTGTACACCGTGCACGCCGTGTTCAACGTTTCTTATCACAACCATTCCACGTAGCTGAGCAATTTACAGGTTTAAAAGGTGTATTCGTAAGCATCGAAGATACTATCAAAGGCTTTAATATGATCTTAGAAGGTAAAGTAGATGAGTATCCTGAAGCAGCATTTAACCTTGTTGGTACAATTGAAGATGCTATTGAAAAAGGCAAGAAAATTCTTTCTGAATCTAAATAATTTATTTCTTGTTTCTAGTTTTTGGTTTCTAGTTAAACCAGGAACAAAAAACAAGAAGCTTGAAACCTAAAAAGGAATGAAAATAGAAATTATAACACCTGATAAAAAGCTGTACGAGGGTACTATTAAATCGGCAGTTTTTCCTGGTTCAGAAGGCAGCTTCGGTATCTTAAATAACCATGCGCCTTTGATAGGGACTTTAAAAGCAGGTAAAGTAGAATTAGTGGATGAGAATAATACCAAGATCGACTTTGATATTAAAGGCGGCGTTGTTGAAGTTCTAAAAAACAAAGTGATTGTTTTGGCAGGTTAATTTTATTATTACACAGTGTATTTAAAAAAGCGAAAGAGAGATCTTTCGCTTTTTTTATTGCTTAATTATCCTCCTTTGGAGGAGGTGTCACGAAGTGACGGAGGAGGAAATATTGTGAACCTCATTTTGCTAAAGCGTAAAACCTTCCTCGTAGCTTCGCGCCACTCCGTCAAGAGGGAGATACTGTGTGCAGAAGTTCATTTCTTAACATCAAAACTCAAAACCGTTTATTAAATTTACAGGAGCATAAAATTGGAAGAGCCCAAAAAAATATCGTCAAGCATTTTTAAATTAGGATTATTGAACGCCCTGGTTTGCTTAACCGGCTTTTTAATGCTTTTTTATTTTGGCAATTTTAAAATTGATATCGCTTATCTTTTACTCTCTACATTTATTTGTTTTATTACCGGCTTTTTAATTCTTTATTATTTTTATTACGTTTCGGTTACCCGAAAAATAAACGCGCTTGCAGAAAAGATACGTTCAAAATTTTTAAATAAAGAGATCCCGCAAAAGCACGACCAGCTGGAAGAGCAGGATGGTATTACCTTATTGGAAGAAAAAGTAGATGACCTTATTGAAACACGAAGAAAAGAGTTAGATCATTTTGAGAATTTAGATAGTTACCGTAAAGAATATTTAGGAAACGTATCCCATGAATTAAAAACACCTGTATTTAATATACAGGGTTATGTTGACACCCTTATTAATGGAGGTTTAGAAGATGAAACCATTAACCGCGATTATTTAAAGCGTGCCGAAAAAAGCATTGATCGTTTAATAAATATTATTGATGATCTTGAAACTATTACCCAATTAGAAAGCGGCGAGTTGCAATTGGATATGGATAATTTTGACATTGCGTATTTAATAAAAGATATTTACGCTGCATTAGAATTAATTGCGGCCAAGAAAAATATAAAATTAGAACTTGCCAAAAAATACGAAAAACCTATTTACGTAAAGGCCGATAAATTCCGTATAAGACAGGTGCTTGTAAATTTGATCACTAACAGTGTTAAATATGGCAAGGATAATGGCACTACCGAAATTTCTTTAAATTATCTTAACGATGATGTTGTAATTGAAATAAAAGATAACGGAATGGGTATTGAAGCGGTTCATTTACCACGTTTATTTGAACGTTTTTACCGTATAGATAAAGGGCGTAGTCGCGAACAGGGCGGAACCGGTTTAGGCCTGGCAATTGTTAAACATATTATTGAGGCTCATCAAAAATCAATAAAAGTTGAGAGTGAAGTGGGTAAGGGAACTTTGTTTACTTTTTCTTTATCGGCCGGGCAATAAGCGTTAAAACCCTTAAAAAAGCTAAAAATTTTTGACAACTTGTTGAAAAAACGAGGCATTTTATTGCTAAACTTGCCTATTATTAGTAAAATTGCAAAAACTATTTACAATGGCTGAAATTCACATAACAGGAATCAATTATATAGAAATTAACTCTCAGGAAGGTTTGGAATTTAAATACAAACCCGAAGTTCCAAAACTTAAATTAGTAGGTACTTTATTAAATGCTGAAAGCGAAGATGAGGAGGATGGTGTATTGTTTTTAACCCAAAAACAATTAAACCAGGTTTTAACAAATAAAGATGTAGATCTAAAATTAGTTGACGACCGTTGGACGCCAAGCAAGCCATTATCAAAAGAGCAAATTAAAAAAGTTGGATTAGTAGATGTTGATGCTGAGTATTTAGGTGCAGCCGGTGATTTTAAATGCTACGAAGCAGTTAAAGTTTCGTAATTACCAAACCGCAGGCCCTTTCTTTTTAGTGAATTTTGAATTAGGAAATAATTCATAATACAACTGATCGAACCAAACTAAAATTTTAAAACTATAAGTAGGCGAATTTAATTTTTCGCCTATTTTTTTGCTGTTTACTAATGTAAAACGATAGGCTACATCAGCGCCCAGGCCAAACCACCTGAATACTTTAAACTGAACAGTAATGCCGGGCTCATAAAGCAATAAAAAGTGTTTTTTGTTATCTTCTCTCAGTAAATAGTTCTTATCGTTCTTCCACCAGGCAAAGCCCGTTCCCGCTTGTATAGGCACACTCAGCTGCCAGCGCTTGGTTTTGTGAAAAACAAAATCAATATAATAGGCAATGTAGGCCATTTTTAAAAAGCGGGAAATTGTATCTGTTTTGCCCAATTCATTCTCTATATAAAAATCTTTTTTAAAATCCGACTTCAGCCAGCTAATACCTCCTCCAACTCTTAATTTTCTTTGAAAAGCAACGCCTAATCTAACACCTGTTACACTTATTATTTGGTTATCAATAAAACTGTTCCTCGATTCTAATCGCGCGTCAATACTCGATTTGTTGTTAAAAATATCATGCAACGAATCCAGGAACTGAGCACGGCTCAATACGCAACAAAAAAATAGTATTATGAAACAAAACTTCTTCAACTCTAACAAAATTACGTTTATAACTCTTTTTAATACATTGGGTTACTCAATTGTTTCAACAACGTACTTGTAGTAATTTTAGGAATTGATGTTAGATACACCCATTGAATATTTAAAAGGTATTGGACCGCAGCGTGCCGAGGTGCTTAAAAAAGAACTTGGCATTTTTATCTATCGCGATCTGTTAACTTATTATCCATTCAGATATGTTGACCGTACTAAATTTATAAGCATAAAAGAAATTAAGGATGAAACCGAATACGTGCAGATAAGAGGCATTGTAGATAGGTTAGAGATAACAGGTTTAAAGCAGGCCAAACGTTTGGTTGTAGTTTTCAGAGATAATACAGGTACCATGGAACTTGTTTTTTTTAAGGGGTATAACTGGATGGCTCAGAAATTACAAACCGGTAAAGAGTATATTGTGTTTGGAAAGCCAACCGAATTTAAAGGACGGTTTAATTTGGCACATCCTGATATTGATTTGGTAACGGATGATCTTTTAAACCAGCAGTCTGCCTTCCAGGCTGTTTACAATTCTACCGAAAAATTAAAAGTGCGTGGATTGGATAGTGAAGGAATACGAAAAACTATTCGTGGATTAATAAATCAATTGCAGCCGCAACATCTGGAAGAAACGTTAAGTGATGAAGTAAAATCAGATCATAAATTAATTGATCGTTATGCTGCTTTCAAACAAATTCATTGCCCCGAAAATGCCCGCCAGTTAAAAGCTGCAGAGTTAAGATTAAAATTTGATGAATTATTTTATATACAACTTCGTTTATTAAAATTAAATAAAGTAAGGGCCATAACGGTTCGCGGCTTTGTGTTTAATAAAGTTGGCCCACTGTTTAATGATTTTTTTAGTAATCATTTACCTTTTGAATTAACGAATGCGCAAAAGCGTGTGTTAAAAGAAATTCGTTTGGATGTTGGCAGTGGTAGGCAAATGAACCGTTTGGTACAAGGTGATGTTGGCAGTGGTAAAACAATGGTGGCTTTAATGAGTATGTTATTGGCCATTGATAATGGTTTTCAAAGTTGTTTAATGGCGCCAACCGAAATTTTAGCACAGCAACATGCTGTTACTTTTAAAGAAGCTTTAAAACCATTAGGTATTGAAATTGCAATTCTTACAGGTTCAACAAAAACA
This sequence comes from Bacteroidia bacterium, assembly GCA_016787705.1. Classification (GTDB taxonomy): domain Bacteria; phylum Bacteroidota; class Bacteroidia; order B-17B0; family Aurantibacillaceae; genus Aurantibacillus. Next base: position 72,005 of record JAEUTP010000004.1, read on the forward strand.
AAAGAAAGAAAATTAATTCATACAAAACTATTAAGTGGTGAGCTAAAAATATTAATTGGCACACACGCTTTAATAGAAGATGTTGTACAGTTTAAAAATTTAGGTTTTGTGGTTATTGATGAGCAGCATCGTTTTGGTGTAGCACAAAGGGCAAAACTCCGCGCAAAAAATACCATGCCACCGCACATGCTTATTATGACGGCAACACCCATTCCGCGTACTTTGGCAATGACACTTTACGGAGACCTCGATACAAGTTTAATTGATGAATTGCCACCAGGCCGTAAGCCTATCAAAACCGTTCATTTTATGGAAAATCAGCGCTTGAGGGTATATGGTTTTATGCAGGAACAAATTGAATTAGGTCGCCAGGTATATGTTGTTTTTCCCTTAATTAAAGAAAGTGAGAAAATGGATTATCAAAACCTGCAACAGGGGTATGATAATATTGTTAAAGAGTTTCCGCCACCACATTACCAGGTAAGCATTGTGCATGGTAAACTTACCAATGAGCAAAAGGATTTTGAAATGCAACGCTTTGTAAAAGGTGAAACACAAATTATGGTGGCAACAACCGTTATAGAAGTTGGTGTAAATATTCCTAACGCCAGCATTATGGTAATTGAAAGCGCCGAGCGTTTTGGACTTTCGCAGCTTCACCAGTTGCGCGGCAGAGTGGGGCGTGGCGCCGAACAAAGTTACTGCCTGTTGGTTACCGGTTATAAACTGGGTGCCGACAGTAGGTTAAGAATGGAGACCATGGTGCGCACCAATGATGGTTTTGAGATAAGTGAGGTGGATCTTAAGCTGCGTGGCCCCGGCGATATAGAAGGCACGCAGCAAAGCGGCGTTATGGATCTTAAGCTGGCTAATCTGGCACAAGATGGTCATATTTTACAATTAGCAAGACAAGCCGCCCAAAGTGTTTTAGATGAAGATGTAAACTTTGATATGCAAAAAAATAAAGTTTACGAAAACCAATTAACAATACAGCAAAAAAACCGCCCTAACTGGAGTAAGATTGGTTAAAAATTAAACTTTTATTTAATTTTTTACGGGTTGACAGGCAATTTGTCCTAAAGATTGTTTTTGTGTTTTTATTTCTTAGCTTTAGTTTTGAAATTTATGGTTCAAATTAAAATCTACGAAGAAAAAAAGATTGATTTGCCGGAAGCAATTATTCATTGCAGGGCCGATGGAATTGTTCACGTAGCATTTAAAGAAAAAGCAGAAGTAGATGTTGCACTGCAAAATAAGTTACTAAATATATATCTTGAAATTTGTGCAGATGGAAAGCGCCCGTTTATTTTTTCAGCCTTAAATGATGTTAACTTTACAAAAGAAGCCCGTGAAAATTCTATTAAAATGGAACCTCTTTTTCCGGGCATTGCAACAGCTTTGGTTGCAGATTCTGTTGCTTACCGCTTAATTGCAAACTTTTATATTAAAATAAATAAACCAAAAACTCCAAATAAAGTCTTTAAAGATGTTGCTTCTGCCGTGGAATGGCTAAATGGTTTTATTGAGTGATTATTGCGCTTAATTTTTACCACTAATTACACAAATTTCCACAAACTCAGGCTAACAAAATCAAATTAGTAAATACACAAATCAATTAATTAAAAAAATTATATTTAGTGAAATCAGTGAAATTCGTGACTATTTTAACTCAATAAAAAATCTACAGATGCTCTTGACTGTATTTAGACATTATCAAAAATTGGAAAACTAACATTTTCTTTTTTTGATCAATAAAGGACACCTTCAGCGCCTTTTTCTTTTAATTTATTGATGATGGAAATATAACGAAGTTTACTTTCCTGCTTTATCAATCCTCGTTCTAATTTATTTGAAACTACAACACAAAGATGTTTAAAAACAAAATTCCCTGTAAACAATTTGTTTACAGGGAATTTTAAAATTATAAAGAAATATATTATGGTTAGTAAGATGTTTTTAATTCTACCCTTCTGTTTTTAGCTTTACCGGCAGCTGTTTTATTTGTTGCAACAGGTTGGCTTTCTCCATAACCAATAGCTGTTAAGCGTGATTCTGAAACACCTTTAGAAATTAAATAATTTTTTACGGTGTTAGTTCTTTTTTGAGAAAGCTCTTGGTTGTAAGCATCGTCTCCATCGCTGTCTGTATGACCTTCTACTGTTAAGTTTACACCATCGTAACGCTGTAAAATTGCTGCAAGGTCATCTAATTGTGAGTTTGAGATCAGTTTTAATTTATCACTGTTGGTTTCAAAATAAATTTTACTCGCAATAACATTAATTCTTAAAACATCTTCTTTTGCCATTTCTGCACAACCTTTGTTATTGATCGTTCCTTTAACTGTTGGGCAATGATCTTCGTTATCGGCTACACCATCACCATCTGTATCAGGACAACCTTTAAAAGCCATGATACCTGCTTTATCAGGGCAAACGTCTTCTTCGTTTACCACACCATCTTTATCATTATCTAAAGTACAACCTGTTGCATCAACCTTATAACCTGTTTTTGTGCCAGGGCATTTATCATCAATATCTACAACACCATCTTTATCAGTATCAGGACACCCACCCATGTTTACTAAACCAAAAACTTCAGGGCAACGATCTTCTTTATCGGTAATACCGTCCAGATCTTTATCAGGGCAACCATTTAAAGATGATAAACCCGAAACATCCACACATTTATCAAGGTAATCGGCAACGCCGTCACCATCACGGTCAAGCGGGCAACCTAATGCATCTACGCCAACACCTGTAGGTGTGCCGGGACATTTATCCTTTTTATCAGACACACCATCATTGTCAGAATCCTTCTTTTTACCTAAATTAAAAGTTAAACCTGCACTGTGATATAGCAGCATATCGTTATCGCCATTTGCGTTAACGTGATCAATATTATCTGTACTGGTGTACATAAATGACTCCTGTAATCTTAAAGCCACCACCGGACCCATATTAATTACTAAGCCACCACCGGCCGTTGGTACAGAGAATTCGAAGCGCTCATGTTTAATGGCATAAACCGCTTCGTACCATACAACGCCGGCACCTGCCATAATAAAAGGGCGTATAACTGCATTTGGTTTTGTTAAATAAAAATTCAATAACAAGTTAGAGGTATTGTGACGAACTAAAAAGTTATTTGGTTTTTCAAGCGTGTTAACGGTGTTGTGGTCAATATAACCAACTTCACCTCTTGTAAAAAATAAAGAGGCATCGAAGTGTTTTCCCAAATAACGACTTAGCGATAAAGCTGCATGGCCATAAAAAGCCTGGTCTGAGCGGTAAAAATCGTTTCCTATATCACCGCTATACTGGATCAATCCTCCGTGAGCGCCAACGCTCCACTTTTTTTCTTCTGTTTGAGAATATGTGCTTAGTGCTGTTAAACCAAGGGCACATATAAGTAATAATTTTTTCATGGGTACTATGTTTTAGTTTATGTTTTAATAAACCTTTAACAGAATTGTGTCCGTTAAAAAAAGGTTGAGTGAGGTGGCCTGAAAACCTTTACAGGTATGTATAGGGGAAATACTGAACTTAAAAAGAAAAGGCTACAAATAATAAACTTCGTTTAATGCTTACCTCAAAGTGAGGAAGTTAATACATACGTTCAGTAAAAAAATATTAAAAATTATATTGATCAGTACCCGTACTTTTCTTTCCACAATTTTTTTAGATAATTTCTTTGTTCCTGTTCGCGGGCATTATTGCCGGGATCATATAATTTGCTCTCTGCAATTTGCTCCGGTAAAAATTCCTGTTCAATAAAATTATTTTCATAGGAGTGAGCATATTTATAATCTTTACCATAGTTTAAATCCTTCATTAATTTGGTAGGGGCATTTCTTAATTGCAAAGGAACGGGTAGATCGCCGGTTTTATCAACCAGGGCAGAAGCGGCATCAATTGCCATATAGCTGGCATTGCTTTTAGCACTGCATGCTAAATAAGTTACGCACTGACTTAATATAATTCTTGATTCGGGCATGCCAATAACATTTACCGCACTAAAACAATTGTTGGCAAGCAGTAAAGCGTTAGGATTGGCATTGCCAATATCTTCGCTGGCAAGAATTAAAAGCCTGCGTGCAATAAATAAAGGATCTTCCCCACCCTTTAACATGCGCGCCAGATAATATACAGCAGCGTTTGGATCACTGCCGCGGATAGATTTTATAAAGGCGGAAATAATATCATAATGTTGTTCGCCGCTTTTATCATATAACGCTAAATTTTGTTGTATTACAGTAAGCACTAGCTCATTTGTAATTTCAATTGCGCCATCCGGGGCGCTGTTTGCAACAATCTCTAAAGCGTTTAATAACTTGCGTGCATCACCACCGCTAACTCTTAATAATGCTTCGTGTTCTTTTATTACAATATTTTTTGTTTTTAAAAATTCATCATTTTTTGTAGCATTGGTAAAAAGCTCTACCAACTCTTGCTCTTCCAAATTTTTAAGAACGTAAATCTGGCAGCGCGATAGAAGAGCGGGAATTACTTCAAAAGAAGGATTTTCAGTGGTAGCGCCAATAAGTGTTACTACACCTTTTTCTACGGCTCCTAATAATGAATCTTGTTGCGATTTACTAAAACGATGAATCTCATCAATAAAAAGAACGGGTTTATTTTGATTAAAAATATTATTGTCTGATGCTCTTTCTAAAACTTCTCTTACTTCTTTTACTCCGCTGTTAATAGCGCTTAGGTGAAAAAAAGGTCTTTTTAATTCGTTTGCAATGATTAATGCCAGCGATGTTTTGCCAACACCTGGTGGCCCCCAAAAAATAATAGAGGGTAATAAGTTTTGACTAATAGCCTTGCGTAAGGCGCTGCCCTGGCCAATAATATGTTGTTGACCAATATATTGATCGAGAGTTTTGGGGCGCATGCGTTCGGCTAATGGTTGCATTTTTGTTAATTATTTTTAACGGTTAAATAAGCAATAATTTCTTATTTTTACGAATAGGAAAAGTACCAAGATAAAACTGTTTTACAAGCAGGGTTTATTAAAAACTTTTAAGCTCTAACAACTAAGTTTAAAAATAGATCATGAACAACAAGAAAATATTTTCACTATCAGGTTTAACATTAGGTATCATTTTAATAATGGGTTTAGCGTTTAAAGCAGAAAAAGATCCTTTGCACAAGCGTAAGTTCAATATTAATATTACAGAAGTAAAAGATGGTGTTGCCGGAAAAAAATCAGTAATGGATGAGATCGAATTTAAAGATGGAAAATTATTCAGTAATTTTTTATTTGATAAGTATCAATATAAATGGTTAAAGTACCGTATTAATAAAGATTCTATTTATACAGATTCAACAGATACAGAAGTTCGCCAGTTAGATGTTGAAGCAACTGTGACTGATGATAAAGATAATACCATTATGATAAATTTTATAAATATTGAATGGGATATTGAAGGCACTATTAAAATGACCAAAAGTGATAAGCCTAAGAAGTATTACGATTTTGCGGGCCGTGAAAAAGGTGGTAAACCAAAAAAACCAAAGAAAGATAAGAACGGCAATGTTATTGATGCGCCGAAGATGGAAGGCGAACAAAAGTAACAATAGCCTGCTATTCTCTAACAAGTATTTATCTGCTAGATAGTTATTACTTGTATTACTTTTAAAAAATTATACTTAACCTGATTGATTTTAACATTACTTGTCAAATGTATTTGTAAGGTTTTATTGTTGTTATCGTATATATGTGTAACCAATAAGAGTTAAACTAAATGAAAAAAGTAAAAACATATTTCAGGTCAGCAACAACTTTTGTTGCAGCTATTTTTTTTATGGTGGCCTGCACACAGGCATCTAACCCAAATAAAGTAATTATGAATATAGAAACAAATACAAGCCCTGTAAATATTCACGCCAGCAACCAGGGCATGGACACTGCTACTTTTGGTGCAGGTTGTTTTTGGTGTGTAGAAGCAGTCTTTCAACGTGTGGAAGGCGTTGTAAGTGTAAAGAGCGGTTATGCCGGTGGAACGGTTAAAAACCCTTCATATAAAGAAGTATGTAATGGTACAACAGGCCATGCCGAAGTTTGCCAGATAATTTTTGATAAAAGTAAGGTAACGTACGATGTATTATTAGAAGTGTTTTGGAAAACGCACGATCCAACCACTTTAAATTACCAGGGTAACGATCATGGCACGCAATACCGTTCGGTTGTTTTTTATCATAACGAAGAACAAAAACAATTAGCCGAAAAATATAAGAAACAAATTAACGATGAAAAGGCTTATCCAAATCCTATTGTAACAGAAATTGTTCCTTATAATAATTATTATGAAGCTGAAAAATATCATCAGAATTATTACAATCAGAATGGAAGCGAAGGTTATTGCAGATATGTGATCCAGCCTAAAGTAGAGAAATTTGAAAAGATATTTAAAGATAAAATGAAGAAATAAAAAAATAAAAAAGGCGGAGAAAATTTTCTCCGCCTTTTTAGTATTATCTATAAATGTCTCGACTACGCTCGACATGACATGTCATCCTGAGCCTGTCGAAGGATTACTTCTTAATTCTCTCCACGTAATCGCCAGTACGTGTATCAATTTTCACCCAATCACCTTCATTAAAAAATAATGGTACGCGAATTTCGGTTCCTGTATCTAAGGTCGCGTTTTTTAAAGTGTTAGTGGCAGTATCGCCTTTTAAGCCCGGTTCCGTATAAGTAATTTGCGCTTCAATAAATGTTGGTGCTTCTGCAATAATAGCTTCGTCACCTTCAAAGCTCACTTTTACTTCCATACCTTCTTTTAAGAAACGGCCACTATCTCCAAACATTAGCATCGGAATATGTACCTGTTCAAAATTTTCGTTATCCATTACAACCGCAAATTCTCCTTCGGTGTAAATGAATTGCATCATTTTGTATTCTACACGAACTACTTCTACGCTTTCACCACTTCTAAAACGGTTCTCGGTTTGTTTACCATTTTTTAAGTTGCGCATTTTTGCCTGGTAAAAAGCACGTAAGTTACCCGGTGTACGGTGTTGGTACTCCATTATCTGAACTAGTTCGCCATTAAATCTGATGATCGATCCTACGTTAATGTCTCCTGTGTCTGCCATTTTTGTATTAATTAAAGATTATAAATTATAGATTAAAAATTATTAAGCTTCTGTTTCTACCGAAAGATCATGAACAACACCCATTGCAGAAAATTTATCTATCCTTTGAGTTATTCTTTCTTCAGCATCCATTTTATTTAAAGTTGCAAGATGTTTTAAGATCTCTTGTTTTACTGTTGCAAAAACTGCTTCATGATCGCGGTGCGCGCCTCCTAAAGGTTCTGCAATTACGCCATCTATCAATTTGTTCTTATTCATATCATAAGAGGTCAATTTTAAAGCTTCAGCTGCCTGCTCTTTAAAGCTCCAGCTGCGCCATAAAATAGATGAGCACGACTCAGGCGAAATTACCGAGTACCAGGTATTTTCCAACATTAATACTTTATCACCAATGCCAATACCTAGAGCTCCACCGCTGGCACCTTCGCCAATAATGATACAAATTACAGGCACTTTTAATTGCGCCATTTCCAGTAAATTTTTGGCAATAGCTTCGCCTTGTCCGCGCTCCTCAGCTTCTAAGCCAGGGTAAGCACCAGGTGTATCAATAAACGTAACAATAGGTTTGTTAAATTTTTCTGCAAGCTTCATAAGGCGTAATGCCTTGCGGTAACCCTCGGGGTTAGCCATTCCAAAACGGCGTATTTGGCGCATTTTAGTATTTATACCTTTTTGCTGACCAATAAACATAACTGTTTGCCCATCAATTTCACCAAAACCTCCAACCATTGCTTTATCATCACCCACGGTTCTGTCGCCATGTAATTCCATAAATGTTTTATTAGAAACAGAATCAATATAAGCTAAAGTGTAGGGTCTTTCCGGGTGACGGCTTACCTGCACGCGTTGCCATGGGGTAAGGTTAGAGTAAAGTTCTCTGGTTTTATCTTTAATATGATTTTCCAGTTCCTTGATCTTCTCACTCAGGTCAACCTTGCTTTTAGAAGCAACTTCTTTAAGTTTGGTAATCTCTTCCTCTAAATCCTGGATAGGTTTTTCAAAATCCAAATAGACCATATTTTGTAAATTTAGTTAGGCTGCAAAGATAAGGTTTTTTAAAAAACCACCATTTTTATTATCAAATCATTAAATTGTTGATGTTTTAGAAAATTTTAGCTTAATTTTGACCTATCAAACTTATTTGTTACATATTTCTTATATCTGTTCTATTCTCTCTTTATGCCAGATTAGAGGTGTGTATCAACTACTTAATTAACCAAAAGTACTATGCCGAGGTGCTTTGTGAGAATAAAAAAGAAGCTGAAGATGAGGAAGATTCTTGCTGTCATGGTAAATGCGCCATGGAAAAAGAATTAACAAAACTGGACGAAAAAGAGGAAGATCAATCGGCAAAAACGCCAAATTCTGCTTTTAAGATTAGTAGAACCGAGGAAGCGCTTGTAAAAACAATAAAATTTTATTCGCCCGCCATTTTCCTTTCTATAATAAAAACACCTTTTTTAGCCGAGCTAAAAAGTGGTGAATTACAGGTTTTAATAAAACCACCAACCGTATAATTTTTTTAATTTATTTATTATAATTTATTTTAGTAACGCGCGTTTATAAATTACGGTATTAACTATTTTTTTAGTTAAAGCCTGTTGTTAATGAGTGTAGGTTTACTATTTATGTACTATTTTTACTAACTTTATTAATCAAATTATTATACAATGAAAACCATTATAAAATTTATCCCAGTTATATTATTAACAGTATTTATTTCTTGTAAAAAAGACACAAAAGATCCGGAACCAACACCAGAACCTGCTCCTGTAACCCCAACTTCAGGTACTTTAAAATTAGAATTTGAGCATATGTTTGATACGCTTGAATTTAATTTGAATCAAAATTACAAAACTGATAATGGTGATACTGTTAAGTTTAATATTTTAAAATACTATATCAGTAATATTGTTTTAACCAAAAATGATAATACAACGTTTATGGAAACAAACAGCTATCATTTAGTTGACGCCTCAAATCTATCTTCAACTATTTTGAGTATTGCTAATGTGCCAGTTGGTAATTACAAAGCAGTATCATTTACTTTGGGTGTTGATAGCACCCGAAATGTTTCAGGTTCGCAAACAGGCGATCTTGATCCTGCCAAAGGTATGTTCTGGAGCTGGTCTACCGGGTACATTATGTTTAAGTTGGAAGGTACCTCACCACAATCAGGTTCAACAACAAAAGCGTTAACCTATCACATTGGTGGATTTAGTGGTATTTATAAAGCACAACGCAATTTTAGTTTTAATTTTGCCTCAACACCTTCAAATATTACAGGAAGCAATTCTCCTTACATTCATTTATCTGTTGATATTAATGAATTTTTTAAAGCACCAAATACTGTGAGTGTTGCTACCCAATATTTTCAGATGTCGGTTAATGCAGCTTCAAAAAATTACGCTGATAATTATGCAGACATGATTAGTTTTGAGCATGTACACAATTAATGAATAAAATTGTAGCGATATTTTTTTTATTTGGGGCAGTAATTTTTTCTTCCTGCAAAGTAGATCCTAAAATTATTGAACCGTTACCGGTAGGTAATCTGGCTGAGGTTGTTCCTGATGGATGGCCTCAGCCTAAATATACTTTTAGCGTAAATAGTATTAGTGAGGATAAATTTGCATTAGGCCGAGCGCTTTTCTATGAAACAATGTTAAGTGCCAATAACACAATTTCTTGTGGAAGCTGTCACCAGCAGTTTGTATGTTTTGCTCATGCTGATCACGCCGTAAGTCATGGTATTAATGATCTTGTTGGAACACGAAATGCTCCCGGTATCTTTAATTTAAACTGGCACCCGTATTTTATGCACGATGGCGGTATCAATCATATAGAGGTGCAACCTTTAGGGCCAATTACCAATACCATTGAAATGGGTGCTGATATAAATCCGGTTATTGCAAAATTACAGGCTTCCAGTAAATACCGTGATCTGTTTAAAAAAGCGTATGGTTCTGATACTGTTAATACACAAAGAATGTTTCGCGCCATGGCACAATTTATGGGCTTAATGTATTCTTACAACAGTAAATATGATTATTACAAACGTAATGAAAATAATGTGGAGTTTTCAGATGCCGAATTAAGAGGTTATAACCTGTTTATTTCAAAATGCAGCAGTTGCCATACCGAGCCCTTGTTTTCTGATTTTGCTTTCAGAAATAATGGCTTGCCTGTAAATGTTTTTGTTAAAGATAGTGGCAGAGCGCATATTACAGGTTTGCCTCAAGATAGGTATAAATTTAAAACACCAAGTTTAAGAAATATCGCAAAAACCGCACCGTACATGCACGACGGGCGTTTTACAACTTTACAACAATGTTTAGACCATTATACAAATGGAGTAACTAATTTAACTAACCTCGATCCTTTATTACAAAATAACGGTTTGCAGCTTTCTGCAAATGATAAACAAGACATCATCGCTTTTTTACAAACGCTTACCGATTATAAATTTTTAGGGGATAAACGTTTTTCTGATCCAAATTTTTAAGTCATGAAAAAATATTTTATTTATAGTTTACTTTTAAGCCTAGTTTTTGTTTCCTGCAAAAAAAATGAACTTGGTGGTAAGGCCGAAATTAAAGGGCAGGTAAAGCACCATGCAAAAGTAATTCCTAATGCAACCATTTACATAAAATTTGGCGCAAAAGAATTTCCAGGTACAGATGTTTCTGTTTATGATAAAACAGTTAGCTCTGATTCCGCCGGTAACTATACTATAAAATGCTATAAAGGCGATTATTATTTATATGCTGTGGGTACAGATTTGGATGTTCCGCCTCCAAGCCTTGTAAAAGGTGGTGTGCCAATTAGTATCAGAAACAAAGAGTTGGTTGAGGCTGAATTAGCCATAACAGAGTAAGTTATTACGTATTTGTATAATGGTTAATTTAATTATTGACCATTTATGAATTTTTTGAGAATAGTATTTTTATTGTTTTTTAGTTTACCTGCTTTAGCCTGCGACCTATGCGGTAGCTACATGGGTATTACACCTTATGATAATCAAAGCCAGTTAACACTATTGCACCGCTACCGAGTATTTAACGGCTATCGTAACTATCAGCAATCTTCACGTTTTTTAATCCCCGGCGCATATAAAACCATGCATGATCCATCAATCATTGCAGGCGATTCAACCACAGAAATAAAAAATCATTCCAGCAAAGATTATGAAACTTACAAAGTAATTGAATTGCGTGGAAAATATTTTTTGCATTTGCGTTGGGAAATGAATTTTATTTTACCGGTACAACAAATTAAAACAAAATATGATGAGGATAGGAATATTAACTCCGGTATGGCCGATCCATCATTATTTTTGGGTTATCATATTATTAAACGCTTAAGCGGCTTTGCAATAAAGCAGCGTATGATAATTGGCGGGGGAATTAAATTACCGCTTGGTGTTTCAAATAAAAAAAATAGTGAAGACCAACGTATGCAATTGTTAAATCAAAATGGTACCGGTAGTTTTGATCATTTTTATTATATAAATTATATGGTAAGTAAAAAGTGGTGGGGCGTAAATACCAATTGTATCTTTAAATTTAATGGAACAAATAAATTTAATGAGCGCTATGCCAATTCTTACAACCAGGTACTCAGCCTTTTTGTAAAGCTGGAAATTAAAGATCTGTCTATCTATCCTTCTGTTTTTATGAATTATGAATACTGTAAAGGTTTATATCTAAATAAAAACTTAGTAAAAGGTACTAATGTAAATGTATTATTGGTGGGCCCCTCAATAGATGTAAATTATAAAGGTTTTGTTTTAAACACTTCTTACCAGTTTAATGGATATGAAAGAGTTTCAAGCCAAAGTTTATCTAATGCCGGCAGGTTTGTAATTGGGTTAACGTATAATTTCAACCAGAATAAATATTTAATAAAAAACAAAGATTAATTTATTTTGTTTCTCTATATTTAACCTGGTAATAATTAAAAATTTGTCGGTTAAAATTACTTTTTTAGGAACCGGCACATCGCAAGGTGTGCCTATTATTGCATGCGAATGCGAGGTATGCACAAGTGCAGACATGCGTGACAATCGTTTGCGTTCTTCCATTCTTGTAGAAACTGAAACCACGCGTTTTATTATTGATGCGGGCCCTGATTTTCGTCAGCAATTACTTCGCCAAAAAGTAAAACGTTTGGATGCTGTTATTTTTACACACGAGCACAAAGATCATATTGCCGGTTTAGATGAGGTGAAAGCATTTAATTTTATTAATAAAATAATAATGCCTGTTTATGCTACAAAAAGAGTTCAGCAGGCCTTGCACCGAGAATTTGCTTACATTTTTTCAGAAGAAAAATACCCGGGCATTCCTGAAATTAATGTGATTGATTTTGATAATGAACCTTTTTATATTGGTAATATTTTATTGCAGCCAATAAATGTGTTGCATTATAAATTACCTGTAAAAGGTTTCAGGATAAATGATTTTGCCTACATTACCGATGCTAATTTTATTTCAGCAGAAGAAAAAGAAAAATTAAAAAATTTAAATGTACTTGTATTAAATGCTTTAAGAAGAGAACCTCATATTTCTCATTTTACATTTGAAGAGGCTGTTGAGTTGGTTAAAGAATTAAAACCACGTAAGGCTTATTTTACACATATCTCGCATCAATTAGGTACTCACGAAGAGGTTTCAAAAGAACTACCAGCAAATATTGAACTGGCAGTGGATGGATTGCAACTCATTATTTAAGCAACAATAATTTTGCTGTGATAAGAGTTAAAAATTGAAGAAGAACTGTCAGTTAGGGCTGAGTCGAGAATGACTATTTCGAAAGAATTTCATTTAGTAGTACTTCTATCTCTTTTCCTCTGGTCAGTGTCATCATATGCGATCCTTTTTCAATAACAATAGTTGGTTTTGTTTTGCGAATTGGTAAAGTGTGATCTTTTGTACCATGAATATGAATGATAGTAGAATCATAATTTCTTTTATCCCACCTTATGATCATGTTCACGCTTCTTTTTAAGAACTTTGCATTTTTGTTCTTAAGCATGCTCTTAAAAATAGCTTTGTTTTTATTTCGGTCCGGCTCAACAATTGGTTGCAACATCCTGGCGCCAAATTTTATTGCCCCTTTTGGAAACAGTTTATAAATGGGAATACTTTTTTGAAATCTGTAACGAAAAGGAAGCTCTTTTCTGCATTTTGCACTTGAGATGATAATTACTTTTTGCGGATGCAGGATATCTGTTAGTTCAGAACAAAGCATTCCTCCAAGCGAAACCCCAATAAAACTATAAGCACCCGTAGTGTCTATCTGTTTTCTTAAGAGTGATGCATACTCTTTCATCGTAGCTCCTTTTTCAGGAATGGGGTATAGTATATTTACGATCTTATAGGTTGAATCAAACCGAATGTTTGAAAAGATTCGCTCATCTGAGCCTTGGCCGGGAAATAAATAAAGAATATGGTTTTGACATTTTAGTATATTTCCAAAAAAAGAAATACTTAAAAATGCCAAAACCCTTACCATCAATAATTAAAATTTAAAGAAAAAGAAAACAACTGCAGCCCATTCTTTTTTCACACCGCTGGCATGGCCAATTGTAGAATGTGAAGAGTTTTCAACCGTGCCATTATCTTTTACATAACCAATAGTTGAATGTGAAGAGTTTTCAACTGTTCCATCACTTTTTACATAACCCACCGTGCTATGACTGCTGTTTTCAATGGTACCATTGCTTTTAATGTAGCCAATAGTTGAGTGTGAAGAATTCTCAATGGTTCCATCGCTTTTAATGTAGCCTTTTGTAGAGTGGCTGCTGTTTTCGATTGTTCCGTCAGATTTTACATAACCTGTTGTTGAATGGCTGCCCGATTCAATAGTTTGTGCTTTTGCTCCAAAAGCGAAACTAAATAATGCAATTGCTAATATTTTTTTCATTTTTATTAATTTAAACTGAAAGATACATAAATTTGTAATATGGCCGAAGATTTGAAATTAACAGCAACCACAAAAGAAGAAAAGTACAAAGAACTTATTCCTCAAATAAGCGCTTTAATAGAGGGTGAAAAAGATAACATTGCCAACATGGCCAATATTTGCGCTGCTCTTAAATTTGGATTGGAATTTTTTTGGGTTGGATTTTACTTGGTGAAAGAGGAGCAACTTGTTTTAGGCCCATTTCAAGGTCCGGTTGCCTGTACCCGCATTAATTTAGGTAAAGGTGTTTGTGGCACCAGCTGGCAAAAAAAAGAAACAATTATTGTAGAGGATGTTGAAAAATTTCCGGGACATATTGCCTGTAGCTCTTTAAGTAAAAGTGAAATTGTATTGCCTTTATTTGATGCGCAAAAAAATGTTATTGCTGTTTTTGATGTGGATAGTGATGAACTAAATTCCTTTGATAAAACAGATGAGATGTATCTCAATAAAATAATTAATTTACTGAAATTTTAATTTGTATGGATAAGGCCCAGGCTGAAGCTAAGATCAAGCAGCTATCTGATGAGATAGAAAAACATAATTATAATTATTATGTGAATGATGCACCAATCATCAGTGATTTTGAATTTGATAAGTTGCTGGAAGAATTAATTGCAATCGAAAAACAATTTCCGGAATTGTTATTAGCTACATCACCAAGTCAGCGTGTTGGCGGCACTATTACTAAAACATTTAAAACCGTTAAACATAAATATCCTATGCTGTCGCTATCTAATAGTTACAGTACCGAAGATATGATCGATTTTGACCGTAAAGTGCAAGAGGGGCTTGGTTTACAGCAAAATGATCTTTTCGCCTCTAATACAGTTCAATATGTTTGCGAATTGAAATTTGATGGCCTTTCTATTGGCCTACATTACAAAGATGGCGAGTTTGTACAGGCTATTACCCGTGGAGATGGTGTGCAGGGAGATGATGTAACAACAAATGCAAAAACAATTCGTTCTATTCCATTAAAATTACAAGGTAATTATCCACCCTCATTTGAAATTCGTGGTGAGATATTCTTAGCGAGAAATGTTTTTGATCAGATAAATAAAGAGCGTGAAGAAATTGGTGAGCCGCCTCTGGCAAACCCACGTAATGCGGCTTCCGGCACTATGAAAATGCAGGATAGCGCTGTTGTTGCTAGCAGAAAACTGGATTGTTTTGTATACTATATGTTAGGCGAAGAAGTTCCTTTTAAAAGTCATTTCGAAAATTTAAATGCTGCAAAAAGCTGGGGTTTTAAAACAAGCGAACATTCTAAACTTTTAAATAATATTAATGAAGTTTTAGAGTTTATTGAATACTGGGATAAAGAACGTTTTAAATTGCCTTTTGATATTGATGGCATTGTTATAAAAGTAAATGATTACAAACAACAATTACAATTAGGTTTCACAGCTAAATCACCGCGCTGGGCCATTGCTTATAAATTTAAGGCAGAACAGGTTTCAACCGAATTGCTGGATATTACTTACCAGGTGGGCCGTACGGGCGCAATTACACCGGTTGCCAATTTAAAGCCTGTTGCCTTAGGCGGTACAACGGTAAAACGCGCTTCATTGCATAATGCAGATATTATTGAGAAATTAGATGTACGCATTGGCGATTCTGTTTTTGTAGAAAAAGGTGGAGAGATCATTCCAAAAATTATTGGTGTAGATCTTACAAAACGTAAACCAAATACAGAAGCAACTAAATATATTACCAACTGCCCTGAGTGTGGTACATTGTTAAAACGTAACGAAGATGAAGCCAATCATTTTTGTCCGAATGATATGGGTTGCCCGCCGCAGGTTAAAGGGCGTATGGAACATTTTGTTGGCCGTAAAGCTATGAACATTGATAGTTTAGGTGGAGAGACCATTGGACAATTGTATGATGCAGGCTTAATAAAAAATATTGCAGACTTATACGACCTAAAAAAAGAACAATTATTGCCGTTAGAAAGAATAGCTGAAAAATCAGCTAACAATTTAATTGAAGGTCTGGAAGCCAGTAAACAAGTGCCTTTTGAACGGGTTTTATATTCTATTGGCATAAGGCACGTGGGTGAAACCACTGCAAAAAAAATTGCCAAGAAAGTAAAATCACTGGATGTATTGATGAGTCATTCAAAAGAACAACTTTTAGAAACAGATGAAGTAGGGGAGGTGATAGCAGAAAGTATTTCAGATTTTTTTGCTAGTGCAGATAACAGAAGTATTATTGAACGCTTAAAAAAAGCAGGCCTGCAATTTGAATTAAGCGCAGAACAACAACAAGCAGGAAGCGATAGATTAAACGGTTTAACATTTGTAATTAGCGGTGTGTTTAATAAACATAGCCGCGATCAGTTAAAAGAAATAATCGAATTTAACGGCGGAAAAAATTCAGGATCTATCAGCGGCAAAACATCTTATTTGCTGGCCGGTGATAATATGGGGCCCGAAAAACTAAAAAAAGCGCAAAACCTTGGTGTAAAAATTATCAGCGAAGATGATTTTGAAGCCATGCTTGCAAAATAAATTAATTTAGTAAGGGCTGTTTTTGTATTTGTAATTCTTCATGCGGAATAATTGCATACATGCGTGAAACAAAATCTTTACTCAGATCTTCCTGTTTAAATTGCTGTGTAAGGCCTGTAAGACTTTTTATAACAGTTTTTGCCTGTTCAATTTCACGTAAATAAGCGTTTCTTCTTTTTGAGTTTTGTGAATTGTAAATTTTAAGATCACCTTCATAAATATCAAATAGTTGCTTCGATAGCGAATTGGCTTTCTCAAATTCACCCAACTGGTAATAACCAATACAAATATTGTAAATACCTGTATCAAACGGTACATTTTCATCGGGCATTTTTTCTAAACACTTATCCAAAACTTCTTTTGCTTTTTTATTTTCACCTTTGTTTATAAGTGCTCCTGCCAATACGCCCATTTGCATACGCATAAAGCCGGATATTCTCAGGCAATTTTCATCAAGGTTAACGCCTTTTTTATCCATGCCTCCCCATAAATATTTATTCATCACATTGTCATACATCACATCTGTATTTACGCGGCCACCCTGCATCTCTTCTACTTCGTTTTGTCTTATCGGTACAAAACGGTAAACAAAACCTTCCATTTGCAAATATTTTCTTAATCCTACACAGGTCTCATCGGCCTGTGATGTAAAATAAATCGGTCTTTCCCAATTGTTATTGGCAATAAGATCCAATACCATAAGATCGTTCTTATAAATATAATTTCTGCTTCCCAGATCCCAGGTAATTTTTTTTGCAATGCGTGGTGTGTCTTTTTCGCTTACCACTTTGTTTTTTATGACACTTTCTGTATCAACATCCAGGTAAAAATTTTTGGAAGGTAAAATATCCAAAGCTTCTCCACCATTATCCATTTTTTTTAATGGATCATCACTGGTAACATAAGCAAGTGCATCTTTCAAATTAATGCTTGCAGGGTTTCTTCCATCAATAACGGCTACTTCTAATTTATTGGCCTCCAGTTTTTCTTCAGGTATGGTAAAAGGTACAGGTTTACTTAAATACGCTGCGCGTCGCGATTGTTTAATGAACCAATCGGTGCTTAATAAACTCATACATATAACTCTTACATCTGTTCTTACACCTTCCACTTCCTGAGCATACCATAATGGAAAAGTATCGTTATCACCATTTGTAAATAATATAGCATTGGGTGCGCAGCTTTGTAAATAGTCAATAGCGCTATCGCGTGATAAAGTTCTTAATGCACGGTTATGGTCGTTCCATCCTTCTTTTGCCATAATACCCGGAACAGTTAGACTTAATGTTGTTACACCAAGAACGATTTTTATAGCCTTACTTTTTTTACTGATAAGATCGTGTAAAAATAAAACACCAAAGCCTATCCATATACAGAAGGCGTAGAAGCTACCTACATAAGCATAATCACGCTCACGTACCTGGTAAGGCGATTGGTTTAAATAAACAATTATGGCTAAACCTGTCAATAAAAATAAACAAAGCACTATCCACGCGTTGGGTTTACTGCGCTTAAAATGAAAGATCATTCCAAATAAACCTAAAATAAAAGGCAATGCATAAAAATGATTTGTAGCAAAATTATTTTTATCGCGGTGAATTACCTGTGATGTATCGGTATCTAACTTAAGATCATCAATTGCCTTAATACCTGTTAACCAGTTACCTTCCATGTTATTGCCTGTCATGCCCTGCACATCATTTTGGCGGCCAATAAAATTCCAGTAAAAATAACGCAGATACATATAATTTACCTGGTAACTTAAAAAATAAATAATGTTTGAAGCAAATGTTGGCACTTCTATTGTTTCTGTGTCGCCATTCACACTTTCAGAAACTTTTGTACGGTGATGCTCGCTTACATTACCCCAATATTTATAACCGGCTACATGGCCAGCTTGCTGGTTACTATACATGCGTGGAAATACTGTACAAAAATCTTTATCATATTTTGGAACTGAATTTTTTTTGGAATCAATTACTTTATAATTATTTTTTGTCTTGTCTTTGGCATACAAAGGATCACCATTACCATATTCATTTCTTGGTAAAGTAGGTGCATTATAAAATTGACCGTATAATAAAGGAGGTGCAGCTCCGTATTGTTCGCGTAATAAATAAGCGAGCATATTAGGTGCGTTCTCAGGATCGTTCTCATCCATGGGTGTATTGGCTTGCGAACGGATTACCAAAACAAAAAAAGAAGAATAGCCAATTAATAAAGTAGCAAAGCTTAAAAATACTGCATGAAGTGTAACGGTTTGGGCTTTAAATTTATGGATAGCATAAATTATTCCGCCAAGTATTAGTAAACGCGTAAACATACCACTGCCGCTTGGCGCTGCAATTATAGAAATGACAGAAAAAAGAACCGCTGAATAAAAACCAATTTTATAATATTTTTCATTTTTATTAAATGTATATACAATTAAAAAAGTGAGAGAGGCGAGTAAAAGTAAAAAATATATAATTGTACCCGAGCTAAAACCAAAATGTAATTTATTGGTAAAAAACACTTCATAATCACTCACAAATTTTACAATTTTTGGTATAACAAGATCTTGTACAAATACCAGTAGAGCCAGGGACGAAATACCAGCAATTAAAAAACCTTTGCGGCTTGGTTTGTATTTTTTGTAATAGATCACAAAACAAATGGCAGGAATAGTTAATAGACTTAATAAATGCACACCAATTGATAAACCTATTAAATAGCTTATTAAAATTAACCAGCGCAAAGCAGATGAAGGATTTACGCTGTCTTCTTCATCCCATTTTAATATGCACCAAAATACCATTGCGGTAAAAAGAGATGAAGTAGCATACACTTCACCTTCTACAGCGTTGAACCAAAAGGTGTCAGAAAAAGTACAGGCCAGTGAGCCAACAATACCAGCAGTTAATACAGCATACTTTTGAGGCAAATTTAGAGCGTTTGCTTTTTTGTTATATAGTTTTAAAGATAAACGGGTGATGGTCCAGAACAAAAATAATACAGCACATGCGCTGGCCAATGCACTCATTACATTTATCATTAAGGCTGCTTTTGCAGGATCGGTGCCTCCAAAAAGTGTAAACACCCTTCCCATTAGCATAAAAAAAGGCGCTCCGGGAGGATGGCCTACCTCTAATCTATACGAGCAGGCAATATACTCACCGCAATCCCAAAAACTTGCCGTACGCTCAATGGTGATACAATAAACAATGGCCGCAATGGCCCAAACGAGCCAGCCGGTAAGGTTGTTGAGTTTTTTAAATTCCATAGCAAAATAAGGGATAGTACCCTGATTAAATTGCTATTCCGGTTTTTATAATAAAAGTTCGACAGGTTTAACCTTTTTTTACATTTTAGTTTTTTGAATAAATGTATTGTCCTGTAAATGAGCATATTTTATAGAATCTGTGTATTCGTAATAACTATTCACAAAACCCTGTACTGTTTTTACATTTTCTTTTTGCGGACTAAAAATAGAAATGAATATGATAATTGTGCATACCGTTGTAAAGGTGTTATAAATAAATGGTTTGGCTTTAACTAACCAAATTGGTACAGGAAATAAGTGTTTAATATTAAGTGCTATTTTTTGTAAAACAGATCGGTTAGTAATCTCTTCTTTTTCATGGATTGAAGAATGACCAATAATATTACTAAGTATAAGCGCAGAGGTGTTGGTATATTCTGCAATTTTTAAGAGACGTTCCTTAAAATCAACAGCGTTTATTTCAGGAGCTTTGCATAAACCTAATTTATAAAGGCCTTCTAAATTGCAATTCAATAAAACACAAATTTCTTCTTTCGTTTTATTTTCACGAATGATCAATTGTTCCAGATAATAAGCTATAAAATTTTTATCTAAAATCAATTTACTATATGTATTTTCAAATAATTTAAGCTTATTCATTTGTTCTTAACTTTCTGCGTATTATTTTATCTATCCTATCTTTTTGTTTTTTTATTTCCAGCTTTTGTTCCTCCGGAGGCCGGCCTTCTATTTCCAGTAATTTTGCATATTCCGAGCTTCTTCTTTCCCCGGCCAGCATTAACTGGGCAATTTCTATATCGGTATTGCTGGTAAAAAGAATCTTTAATTTTTTATATAAGATTTCAATATTTTCTTTATTAATTAGGTTATTTATAGGGTCAAGTTCTTCATCTACTATACTATTCCCGTTTTTTTCTTCAAGTTCGACAGATCTTATAAGTTTTTTAGTTTGCCTTTTATATTTTTCCCATGCGTTCTTCAGATCGCCTTCAGCATCCATTATTAAAAAGCGTTCTAAAGTTTGTTTTTCAGGATCGTATCTGGCAGGATATCTAAAATAGTTTAGAAAAGTATCGGTAACAACATCTATTATCAATGTTTCATATTCATTAAAAACAGCTTTATTAAAAGTTAAAACCTTTTCATAAATCAATTCATAATATTCGTCGCAAAACCTGGCAAAAGCAATATCATCACCGGAAAGTACCGATCTGTGTATGTCTCTTTCTTTATCGGTTGCTTTGGCCATTTATAAAATTACATCCTCAATTATTTAACAAAAACCATGTTACTGCATGAAGTGCAAAACAAATATAATTTCTTATTGTTTTATATAAGGCGCATTAACTAAAATTGGGGAACTTTTTTTCCAATTATTGGAAATTATATTTTTGATATTTTTATGTCACACAAAAATTAAAAATTATTATATTTAAAAACAGTAAATATCTTTTTAATTAATTTTGCTAAACGAAGAGCATATTTTCCTGGTAGCTGATGATGATCCTGATGAGCATTACCTGATCCATAATGCAATTCTGGAAATAAATAATTCGGCACAGATCCATTCTGTTTTTACAGGTTTTCAGTTATTTGAATTTTTATTTAATAAGGGTATGTATGAGAATATTCAAAATCCTTTACCACATGTTATTATTGCAGATATCAATATGCCGGTTTTAAATGGATTTGATGTAATTAAAACGGTAAAAGAAACCGAACAACTAAATGATATTATTATTTATATACTCACAACAAGCTCAAGAGAGGAAGACAAAGTTAAAGCCTTAGCTCTTGGTGCTGATGGTTATTATACAAAGCCAAATAATTTTGAAAAGCTAAAAGAGATCATGAAAGAGATAGCATCTAAGTTGAAAAAATAGATGATCTTATAAATAAAACTTAAAGTGCACTTTTTCTTTTATCTCTTCTCTAAAAAATATTAAACCAAAATTAAAAGTATCAATACTTAAAGTAACTGTGGGATGTTTTTGTATTTCCTCCCAAGCCTTTGTCATTTCAGGACTCCAGTAAATATCATCAAAAATAAATACTGAATTATTGTGTTTCTTTTTTATAGCAAGCTTAAAATAATTCAGCGTGGCTTCATAGGTATGGTTACCATCTACATATAAAAGATCAAGCGTGTTTAGTTTATCTAATATTTCTGGTAAGGCGGTATTAAAATTTGAGTTTATAAATTCAATATTATTAGCTTCTTTTTCTTTTGCCAGTTTTATTGCAAAATCACTTAAGCTTTTACTTCCTTCTATACTTATTATTTTTCCTGTTTTATTGGCATTTGATAAATAAAGTGTATTTAAACCAATCGATGTTCCTAATTCAATAATGATATTGCAATTTAAAAAGTTAATGAGCTTGTAAAATATTTCTGATTGTTTAACGGTACTTATACCTTTTCGTGCTATATCATTTACCTTTCTTTTATTTGAGGTAAATGTTTTTGAGCCCGCTCCAAGATCTTCAATTAAAAGCTCAGTGGAGTTAATTAAAAGTTCAGCTCTTACTTTTTTTAAATCATCAAAGGCGTAAAAATGATTGTTATTATAAAAAACTTCTTCGCATAGCTTGTAGGCAAAGGGCGAATGAACACCATGCCCGTTGCGTTTTGCAGCGAAATAATGCCGGATGAAATTTTTTATCTGGTAAAAGTTAATCATCATTACAAACACAGAATAAATTTTTTTTTATTTCAGTGGTTTTATAATCGGCTAAGTTTATTTTTTCCATATAATACAGGTTGAGCATATTCATTGGTTTATCAGGATGTTCTTTATTCCATTTTTTAATAATATACCTGCAATATTGCGGACGCAAAAATGTATAATTATCATTTTGCATATTTTCTGCCAGCTTTCGCCATCTGTCGCTTTTATACATACGTACAATATGTTCAGGCTTTTTATAATCAACATACTCCTTATCCCTGTATATATCGTACTGCCGACCAATGGAATCCATACCATGGTAAACAAACCAACCGTCTTTTTTTAAAATGCTTGGTGAAAACATACCCCAATATTGATCGAGTCTCAGGGCATTTACCGGATACCAAACTTCTTTTCGCAATTCATATCCAAACCAATTTACAGCACTTAAGTTGATGATAATACTTGTTACAATAACAGTAACGCAAATACTGTTTATAAAATAGTTTAAGGCTGATGTTTTTTTGATACTTAAAATAATCGTTTCTTTTTTCAATTTAAATTTAGTTTCTACTTTATCGATAACCTTTTTCGGTAACAATCCAAGCCCCGACACCATATTTATAATAAAGAATAGGCCAACATAAAGCGTTAAGCCAATGCCTGAATGCAGTATTATTAGCAACACAAAAGCAATCCACCTTAAATTTCCTTTTTTTGAAGGCCATAAAATTAATATTGGAATAGCAAGTTCGGTATAAAAAACAAACCAGGTAATTAATTTCATTAATACCGGAAATTGATAAAGAAGATCGCCTAAAGGTAAACGTATTTGTTCTAAACTCAGTGCGTAATAAATGGCGGTGCCTTCTGATCTCCATTCGCTACTGGTTTTTAAACTTACAGTAAAAAAATAGACCGAACTTATTAATAGCAAATAACCAATATTGGCAATTATATTTTGTTTTGATGGGATAGATGTTTTACCGGCATCCATTGAATAATGCACATGCCATGGTAAAAACAAGCCCCAGAATAAGACCAATCTTAAGAGATCATCACCAGATTGTTGTACAAACAGATTGCGGTTGTGAAGCGAAATGGTTAGTAACCAAACAATAAGTGTTGACAATTTTGTTTTATAACCAAACAATAAAAAAAGCGCAAAAATAAAATGTAAAATAAAAAGAGAAAGAACCCAGCTATAAGAGCCGCTTAGTTCATGCAAACTCCAGTTTCCTGTTTTCCAGCCAAAATTATGAATGAGAGTAGTTGGCCACAAACCTTCATCTGTATAATGTGCTGTAAGATCACTGCCCCTGATCAAAAGATCGGTAAGTACAATCAATGCTATACCAATACGCATAAATGCAAGCGCTCTCAAATCAAGCGTATATCTTTTAGATATATGGTAGAGTATTTTCTTTAATGAATAGATAGTGTAAAAATAGAAAAAGCAGGTCAAAGCCTGCTTTTAAATAAAAATAAATTGAAATTATTAGTTGCAACCTAAGTTACCGCTAACACCAACTGTAGGAAAGTTAAAGTTTTGTTGAGTACATAAAATACCTGAGAACGAGGCGTTGATAGCCGTTGTAGTAGTATTTACAACTACCTGCCCTGTTTTAGCATACCAAACAATACCAGACGGTTGATTTGGCGCATTAACAACAGTCATAGCGCAAGACATTGGCCCAGGATTTGCTGCTATTGCATAAGTACCTGAAGTTGGAGGAAATAAAAAGCTTAAAGTCACATCAATACCACCATTATTACCTTTTAGAGTAATACTGTTGGTTGAGCTGCACGTTGGATTGCTCCATCCTGCGCCGCCAACTAATAAGCTTGAATTTTGTGTAGCCGGATTTGTTAAAGTAGCAGTACCTGTAACGGTTTGATTACCCACGTTTGGATTACCACCGGTTCCGGTAGCATCTTCTTTATATGTTGGTGAAATTCTATTATCGTCTTTTTTCTTTGCACATGAAAAAATTAAACTTGCAGTAATAACCGCAACACCCGAGATAATTAAAAACTGTTTTTTCATTTTGAGAGGTATTATATCCAAAAATAGTAAAAATGCCCGGATTTGGCAAATTTTTTAGGTTTAAAATGAGTGAATGGCTGGTTTGGGCTAATAAAATGTTTTTTTCATAATAAAATTCTGCTTCAAAAGCGGACTAACCCTGTACCTGTCTTCTTCATAAAAATCTTTCAGGCCTGTTAATTCTTTAACAATTAAAGGTATTCCCAATTCATCGGCCCATTTTAGCAACCCTTTTGGATAATTAACACCTTTAGTCATAGCCATATCAATATCATCCCGTGAGGCTACTTTTAAATATAAGGTATCGGCCGCTTCGTTAATCAGCATAAATAAGATCCTTCTTACAATGGTCTTACCTAATTCAATATCTTTTACCGGTTCGTTTATTTTTGCATCTGCTGCATAATTATAAAAGCCCCTACCACTTTTTTTGCCTAAAAAGCCTGCTTCTAATAAGCGTTTTTGCGATAATGCAGGTTTAAATTTCGGATCAAAATAAAACTGTGTCCATACTGTTTCAGTTACAATATAATTTACGTCATGGCCAATAAGATCCATCAATTCAAATGGTCCCATTTTAAAGCCGCCAATTTCTTTCATCGCCCAATCAATAGTTGGCATATCAGCAATACCTTCTTCGTAAATACGCAATGCTTCGCTGTAAAAAGGGCGGGCCACTCGGTTTACAATAAAACCCGGCGTATCTTTTGCAATTACAGTTGTTTTGCCCCAGGTATCTATTAAGTTTTTGCAGGCTGTAATAATAGCATCAGTTGTAGCAATTCCAGGGATAATTTCAACCAAGGGCATTAACGTTGCGGGATTAAAAAAATGAATGCCTATAACGCGTTCGGGTTTGGTGCAGGATGAAGCGATTGATGTGATAGATAAGGAAGAAGTGTTAGACGCTAATACACAATCTTCTTTTACTAATTTTTCTAATTCAGAAAAAACGGATTTTTTTATTTCCAGTTTTTCTACAATAGCTTCAATAACCAAATTGCAATTTGCTAATTCATTTAATGAAGAAACAAAATTTATATTTGATAAAATTTCTTTTTGAATATCAATAGTGATTTTTTGTTTTTCAACTAATTTTGTTAGAGAGGCTTTTAAATTGTTTTCTGCTTTAGCGAGTGAATCTTTATTGTTGTCATAAACAATAACTTTGTGAGATGCTGTAGCTGCTACCTGAGCAATGCCGCTGCCCATGGCGCCGCTACCAATAATACCTATTGTAGATTTTTTTGTGAACATAAATTAATTAGAAACGGTAAACTTTTTAGATGATAACAAATTGCCATTAGCGCTTAATAGCTTTAAAATATACAAGCCATCAGTTAGGTTGTTCAATTTGATGTTACGTTGGTAAATAGTAGCCGACTGTAAATCGTTAACAGATCTTGATTGAACTAATTTGCCCTGTGCATCATAAATTTCAATTTTAGTTTCTTTATTAATTAATTCAGCGGGTAAATTAAATGCTATTTCATTTTTGGCAGGGTTAGGATAAATTTCAAGATCAAAATATACTGAGGAATTTATTTTTAAATCTGTAGGTAAATTTTGAAATAAATGACTCTTGATCATAAACACACCGTTTTGCATATCTAATGCAAAAATATTTTTGCTTGGAAAATATGGATAGCAACCCCACTGGCCACTATACGCACTTCCCGACCATGTGTTGTTATTGCCGCCCCCTTGGTTATAAGTATCAAAATATCCGGCAAGTAAAGGCGAAGAAGGATTTGAAATATCGTACAACTGCGTTCCGTCCTTATAGCTGCTTACAAAACAATATTGATTACTCACAACAAAAGGATTGTGCGGCGTGGTTTGTGGAAACTGGTTGGTGATTGCTAAAACCTGTATGTTAGACAAATTATTTACATTAAGAACTTTAATTGGCAGACTTGCCGGTACTTCATCCAGCATTATCATGGTTTGTCCGTCTGGAGTTAAAGAAGTGGAATGATTATAACCAGAGCCAGAATAAGTGGTTAAAGATCCTAGTTGAGTAAATGTGTTATTAGCATTAAATTTAAAAACGTATAAGCCTTGGTAGCCACAAGAAGCAAAAACAGTATCATGTCTCACAAATTCGTCGTGAACATAAGTTATAAAATTGTAATCCTGTTTTAGTTCTCTTAACAAAACCGGCGAAGCGGGATTTGCAAGGCTATAAACATTCATACTACTTTGGCTAGTATTGCTATACGTTACGCCTGAAACATATAATTTATCTCCATCTACCCAGCAGGCGTGACCTCTTTTAAAAAGATTCATATTTGAGCTTACCAATGTTACAGTTGCTGGCAATGTGCTCATATCAATTACCTGAAAACCTGTAGATCCGCCATCGTCACATACTACATAACAATAATTTTGATAGGTTTTGGTTTCTCGCCAAGTGCCATTTGACGAGGTTCCGGCAACATAGGCACTAACCGTTGGCGTTAGCGGGTTGGTAACATCTATAAAATAAGTACCGTTTTTTGAACAGGCAATGGCATATTCTTTATTTGTTACAGGTTGTGTCCAACCCCAGCACCCCGAATACTTTGCACCAGAACCGGTTTCGGGGCTAATATTACTTAACAATGTGAAATTTGAGGCTGCAAATTGTGCTTTTATTGAGTAGATGCTTAATAGCAGTATAAGCGATAAAATATTTTTTCTCATTTTTTTGTTTTACTAATCAACAATTAATTTTTTTCTTAGTTTATCTTTTCCAATTTCTATTTCAACAATGTAAAGCCCTCTTGTAAATTCGTCAAGATTTACTTTTGCTTTATCACGATTGTTTTTATTGCTCGCAACCAAACGCCCTAAATTATCATAGATACAATAATTAAAAACTGTTCCGGCATATTCAATAGTAACATTGTTTTTTGCAGGATTTGGATAGATGAATAAAGATTGATTTGTAACGGTAGTATTTTGTATTCCGGTTGCAAAACCAATACATGTGCTAGTAAATGTTGAACAAGCGTTGGCATCTTTTACAGTAACGGTATAACAGCCAACAGCCAAATTATTTGCCGTAGAAGCATTGCCTCCTGTAGGAGACCATGTGTAAGAATAAGGGGTCGATCCGCCGGATGCATTTACAGAGGCAATACCATCAACACATGCGCCACATGAAGCATTTGTTAAACTTGCAACAGCAGTAATGCCGGTAACATTAATTGTTTTTGTTGACATTACAGTAGTACTTGTGTTGTTGCCGGCCAATAACGTAATTGTATGAATACCCGGCGCGTTAAACGAAACACTTGGGTTGAAAGCATTGGAAGTGGCAGGTGTTCCTCCTGAAAAATTCCAGGTATAGGTTGTTGATGAAGTACTTGTATTTACCATGTTAACACTTACACCGGTACAGGTAACAGATGGTGTATTAAACATGGGTACAGGATCTTGAAATAAATGAGTCTTCAACATAAATACACCATTCATCTGATCAAGTGCAAAAATATTTTTACTTGGAAAGTAGGGATATGATCCCCACTGGCCATCGTAATCATCACCCGTCCAATTATTATTGTTACCACCCCCCTGGTAATAGGTATCAAAATAACCAACTAACGTTGGTGTTGACGGTGAGGAAATATTGTAAAGTTGTAAACCATCCTGATAACTACTCATAAAACATAAGGCATTACTTACCATAAATGGATTGTGTGGCGTAGTTTGTACAAATTGGTTTGTAATGGCAAGCACCTGTATATTGGCGGGATTACTAACATTGGCAACTTTAATAGGTTTACCCGCAGGCACTTCATCTGTAAACACGAGTGTTTGGTGGTTAGGTGTTAAAGCGCTGCTGTGATTATACCCTGAACCAGAGTAGGTTGTTAATGATCCTAACTGCGTAAATGTATTATTTGAATTATATTTTAAAACGTACATACCCTGGTTACCGCACGATGCATAAATTGTATCATTCACTGGCATCATATCATGCACATAACTAATAAAAGAAATATCTTGTTTGAGCTCGCGCAATAGCACAGGGCTTGCGGGGTTTGCAAGACTATAAACGTTCATACTACTGGTTGTATTATTGCTGTATGTAACACCGGCAACATATAATTTATTTCCATCTACATACAGGGTATGGCCTCTTTTAAATAAAGTTTGATTATCAAATACTTTGTGAACACTATCGGGTAAATACTGCATGTCAAATATCTGGAAAGAAGCTGGGCCGCCATCATCTGTTATCACGTAACAAAAATTTTGATACGTTTTGATCTCACGCCACACCGTATTTAATTTTTTTCCAGCACGATAAGCAGATACGGTTGGGGTTGACGGATTTGTAACATCTATCCAAAATGTTCCTGATGCCGAACCCGCAATAGCATATTCTTTATTTTTAGATGCCTGATACCAGCCCCAACAGCCCGAATATTTGGCACCATAAGAATTAGTATAGGTTTCGGGACTTACTACACTTATCATGGTGAAATTTGAAGCCGAGTAGGTTTGGGCTTTTGAAATAAATGCGTAGATAACTAAGGCAGTAATAAAAAAGTGTTTCATTCTCATAATTAAATTCTAGTGATTGATGATCAGTTTTTTATTTATTGTTTCACCTTTTTCTGTGATAGAAAGAATATAACTGCCATTAGGGTATTTACTAACGTCAACATAATCACTAACAGGGCCATTGAATTTTTGCTCAAAAATCAATTGGCCTATTGAATTTCTTAATTCTATTTTCGAATCATTTTGTGTTCTGTAATTAACCGAGATCAAGTCTGACGCAGGATTAGGAAAGAACATAAAATTGCTTTTTTCTACGTTGTTCTTTTTAATACCTGTAATGGTACTATAAGCAGCCGTTGGATCTAAGAGAAAGATACCGTTTTGCATATCCTGTGCAATAATTATTCCGCTTGGTAAATAAGGGTATGCACCCCAGTTGCCACGATAATCTTGCCCAAAATAATTGCTTACATTAAAGCCACCTTGAGGATGCGTATCAAAAAAGCCCGCTATAGTAGCGTTACCGGGTGTACCAATGTTGTAAATATATAAACCATCCTGATAGCAAGAAACAATTGCAGTGTTATTGCCAATTAAATAAGGATTGTGAGGTGTGGTGCCGGGATGTGGAATTAATGTTTGCGTTGGCTGAATGTTGCTCAAATTTTGAACGTTCACAAAACGCATAGGTTGCGCTGAGGGAACTTCATCACAAAAGAAAAGGTATTTGCCATCTTGAGTTAACATACTGGAGTGATTGTAAGCAGACCCCGTATAACCAGTGTAAGAACCTATCTGTGAAAACGTATTGTTTGAATTGAATTTATAAATGTATAAGCCCTGATAACCGCATGATGCAAATACGGTGTCGTTTCTTACATACATGTCATGCACATGTGAGATTGCAGGGAAATCTTGCGATAAGGATCTTAATAGGACAGGTGCCGTGGGTGTTGCAAGACTGTATACATTCATGGACTGAAAGCCTGTTGTATAAGTTGTAGAGCCTATATACATTTTGTTTTGATCGATCCATATTGTATGGCCACGTTCAAAATAATTTGTGCCGTTATGCACTACAGTAACTGTAGCAGGCAAAGTGCTCATATCAATTATCTGGAAAGTATTCGGCGAGGCATCGTCACTCACCACGTAACAATAATTTTGATAGGTCTTCATCTCTCTCCATGTACAGCTTTGTTTTCCGGGTACAAAGGCGCAAACCGTTGGTGTTGCCGGAGTTGTTACATCAATAAAATAAGTACCACTGCTCGAACCTACAATTGCATATTCTTTATTTGTACTTGATTGATACCAGCCCCATGAACCTGAATAACGACGACCGTCGCTACCAATACCAACGGTGCCGTTGTTTGGGTGGATCATACTAATTAAACTTATATTTTGGCTTGAATAGGTTTGAGCTGTTGAAAATAAGGATGTAAAAACAGATAGGAAGAGTAAAAAATTTCTCATTGTAAATAATTAAGTTATACTAACAAATATAAACTATTTGGCAGAGTTAAGCAATGACGTTCGTATAATATATTAACCGCTTGTAGGAATGATTTTACAAAATAGCAGGATTTCCCTAAAATTTAGATTTTGGATCTAATGACCGATCACTACTTTTTTATTTAAAATGAAGTCATGTTCGTAAACAGTAAGTAAGTATGTTCCGTTTTCCAGATCTGTGGTATTAAGAGTTTCGTTAATTGGCCCAATGAAGTTTTTTTCTAAGATCAATTGTCCAAGCATGTTTTTGAGTTGAAGTTTAGATGCTTTTGAGGTAGTATAATGGACCGCCAGCTTATCTTTGGCGGGATTTGGATAAACGATAAGATCGGTATGCTGCAATATATTATTTTTGATACCAACAGGATTATTATAAGCATCTGTTGGATCTAAAATAAATACACCGTTTTGCATATCTACGGCAATAATAATTCCACTTGGCAAATATGGATAGGCGCCCCAGTTGCCACGATAATCCTGACCGCCATAATTACCTGTGTTAGCCCCGCCCTGTGGAAAAGTATCAAAACTGCCCGAAACTGCTACGTTACCGGGCTGTGAAATATCGTAAATATATAAACCTTCCTGGTAACACGAAACAACAGCCCATTTGTTGCCTATCAAAAAGGGATTGTGAGGTGTTGTAGTTGTAAAAGGTTGCCAGGTTTGCACAGCTTGTATGTTATTTAAATTCTCAACATTTACAAAGCGAATAGGTAAACCGGCCGGAACTTCATCACAAAATAATAAATGTTTTCCATCCTGTGTTAAGCCGCTTGAATGATTATATGCGTTTGCAGTATACCCCGTATAAGAGCCCAGTTGCGTAAACGCATTTGTACCGCTGTTATATTTAAACACATATAAACCCTGATTGCCGCAGGATGCATAAATTGTATCGTTACGAATATACATATCATGCACATAACTTATAAATGGAAAATCCTGTTTTAATTCACGAAGTAATAAAGGTGCAGAAGGGGTTGCAATACTATAAATGTTCATTGATGAACCTGTGTTATTTGAATAAGTAACCCCACCAACATATAATTTATCACCAGCTATCCAATGTGTATGGCCCGATGCAAATAATGTATTACTATTATGAACAACTGTTACTGTTGTTGGTAAGGTACTCATATCAACTACCTGCAGTGTAGGCGCAGTGCCATAATCGCAGGTAATGAAACAATAGTTCTGGTAAGTTTTTACTTCGCGCACGGTAACTCCCGAAATGCCCGGTACAAATGCTGAAACGCTTGGAGATGTTGCAACTGTTACATCAATAAAATAAGTACCACTGCTGCCACCAACAATTGCGTATTCTTTATTTAAACTACTTTGATACCAGCCCCAGCAACCATTATAACGCCGGTCATCAGGTCCAATGCCAACCGTGCCGTTATTTGGATGAATTAGACTCAATAAATTTATTTTATAGTTTGGATAAGTTTGCGCTTTAAAAAGAAAGAAAGAAAAAACGAAAAAATAAAAAAGGATATTTTTCATGGCACTTTTATTTATAACGAATTTAATCTTTTAAAGAATTAAAACAAAGCGGTCAATCCAAAATGGATCTTGCCACTGCGTAGATCAAAACCATTGTTAAATTGATTACCTAAAGCATAATTTAATGTTAATATACCGGCTTTGGTTTCAAAACTAATACCTGCGCCAACACTCATCGGCGTATCACTAATGTAAAGTCCGTTACTTGTATTCTCGTACCAGGCGCCTTCTGTAAATAGTAATAAATTAGAATTCTGCGAAAATAAAAAGCGATATTCAATTGTTGGAATAACATAGGTTGAAGCAAAGATGCTTTCTTCATCAAAGCCGCGCAGCGTTCTTAACCCTCCAATTCTAAATAATTCATTTTTAAAAATTGTAGAATTGCCGAATACAGAAGCACCCTGCACACCTAATCGTAAAACATTATTATGGTGTAACTGAATAAATAAATTCACATCACCTTCAAATTGGTATTGGGTAGAACGTAATAACAGCCCTTGATAGGCAACCTCGTTTACTTTGGCATTGCGTTTGATGCTGCGGTTGCCGGTTTGTCCCGTTAAATTAACGGACACACCTTTGTGCGGATTAAAACGGTAATCTAGTTTTTCAAATGTAACACCGGCGCCATAAGATTGTGTGGTAATATCGGCATAATCGGGTAGAGTAGTAACAAACTGTAAACCGTTAGTAGATATTAAATTGGTATTGCGTTGTTTGTAAAAGATCTTAAAATTGTTCAAGCCTTTAAAATAATATTGCAAGCCAATATTATTATTGATGTCAATAAACGAAGTATCGCGCCTGTAAATCTTTAAAGAGTAATCGGTACCAACCGGAGTGCCAAATAAATAAGGATAAATAATCCTGCCTTTAAAATCCTGTGTTTGCGTTTGCAGGCGTCGCCACTCAAGGTCAAAGGTTTCACCGTTCCTGAAAACACCGTTAACTACTTTTAGCTTTACATCACCTGTTATAACTGTTTTTTTAGTTGTAGCATCAGGCAAAAAACCAATAATACCATCAAACTGTGAAGCGTTTTTTTTATCTAAAAATAAAATAAGCTTGTTTGATTTATTGGTCAACCGAACTAATTGCGTTTGCTTTTCAAATACAAAAGGCAGCTGTTTTATTTTTTGAGAAATGCTGCGCAACAACTCTTCGTTATATGGCATGTTTTCTTTAACGCCTAAATAGCGATATAAAAAAGCACGGTTAACTTTTGCATTACCAACAACGTTTATTGAGTCGATCTTGAACAGTTTATTTTTTTCAACATTAATAACACCGCTCAGGCTGCCTTCCTGCGTTTCAACGCTATCCAGCTTTACAGATACAAAAGGGTAACCATTGTTCTCATAAAACGAAATTATTTTTTCAAAGCTTTTTGCTACTTCCTTATATTTAAACGGTTTATTAAAATATAATTTCTCGCTTATGCCTAAACGCGAAGCAAGGCCCGGGTTTAAATTTCCTAATTTTAAATAGGCTATTTTATAAATTAGATTTTCTGAAACGTAAGCAGTTACCGTTGTACTATCTACAAAAGTACTGTCGCTTGTTGCTAGTAAATATCCTTTATTTTGCAGGGTTAAAATAATATTGTCCAGCTCTTTTAATGCTTCTGCTTTTGAGTTTAATTTTTTGTGATAATTTAGTTTTGCCGTAACGCTTTTTGGCGGCGCAATAATATTAAGGTTTACTGTTTGTGCGCACAAACCGGCACAAAATAAAAAAAGAGATCCTAAAAGGTGATATGTTCGTAAGAATTTCAATAGTTAAAATAACGCTAATTCAATAATTTAAGTATCTTAGACACTTAATTCACCACAAAATTAACATTATCATGCGTAAAATTTACATTCAGGCTTTAGCCTTGTTTTTTGCTGGACTATCAATGGCGCAGGCGCCAATCACTTTAACGGCTGCCAACTTTCCGGGTAGTAATGATACACTAAGATATACAAATGCACAGTTAAGTTCGGTTGGTAACTATACGCAAACAGGTGCTAATTTTACTTGGAATTTTAGCAGCCTTGTTTACGCGAGCCAGGGTGTAAGGGAGTATAAGCTGGCTATACAAACACCTTATGCTTTTTTCTTTAGTCCTACTGATTATGGCGAGAAAATTGCAGATAACCTTAGTGCCGGCCCCCTAACGATAAACGATTATTATAATTTTTATAAGAAACAAACCACGCCAATTAACGCGTTTGTGGCTGATGGTATTGGTATGACCTTTAGCAGCATTCCGGTACCAAGTTATTTTTCTGATAAAGATGAGTTGTATACTTTTCCTTTAACGTATGCAGATTATGACAGCACTACTTTTAAATTTTCTACGCCTACAACCACCGCTTTGCCTTTTACTTATAAAAAACAAGGTTACCGTGTAACAAAAGTAGATGGCTGGGGAACTATAACCACGCCTTACGGAACACAGGCCTGCCTGCGTTTGGTTACCACCCAGTATTCAAAAGATAGCATTAAATACAGCGCCTTTTCTTTTGGGTTTAATAATTACCAGCGCAGTTACCAATGGTTAACAGCAACAGAAAAAATTCCTTATTTTGAAGTTAGTGGCACACTTAACGGTACTAATTTTACACCCAACCAGGCAAGATATCGTGATACCTATCAAAATCCGGCGGGTATTCATGAAAATACAGATCTAAGCGCTATCGACTTCTATCCAAACCCCGGAACCGATAAATTATGGCTGAATTTTACCCGCAAAGGTGAGTTTTTTGTTGAGGTTTTGGATATAAGCGGTAAGGTATTAAAAGCCGGGAATATTAATTCGGATAATATGGCCCAATCTATTGATATTGCTGAGCTAAGGCCTGCTATTTATATTATAAAAGTGAAGGAAAAAGAGCAGGTTTATTTTTACAAATTCATAAAAGAATAACTAAAACAAATATTTATTTTTTTTAATTTAATTATTCTGCTATTTTCGCAATGTTAAAACATTAAAACTATGTCACACGATCACGGACACGATAATCATTCAAACGAACCAAAGCCGGTTTCGTTTACAGTACCATTTATTATGGCATCAGTTTTACTGGTGATCATATTTTTATTTTTAAGCCTTTGCGATCCTAAAAAACATGGCGAGTGCGAATGCAAAGAAAATTGCAGTAAGGAATGCATGGAAGCCTGTGAAAAAGGTGACCACAGCAAACACCCGCATGGTGGTCATGAGAACGATGCGCATGCAACTGAAGCAAAATCTGATCATGTAGAATCAAAAGATACAATGGCAGTTGAAACTACAGAACCTAATGTGGCAGATACAACACACAAAACAGAGGCTGCTCACGAAGCGCATCACTAATAAGTAAATACTTTAATGAAAGCCATTCCCAAAAGGAGTGGCTTTTTTGTTGGAGTTTATTTTTTTAATTTGAATAAACTATGCTAGCCGTTTTTAAGCGTTTGTAATTATTTGTAAACGGCTTTATGGCGCATAGCGAGTAGTTAGGCTGCATTAGGCGGGGCCCCTGCGTGTGCGGTCGCGTTTTACCAGGACAAATAAACGCCGAGATTTTATATCACTTTTGATTTAAGCTTTTAGTCTTTATAATTTTGTAAGAGCTTCAAGTTGTTCGACCGAT
>JAEUTP010000006.1 GCA_016787705.1 Bacteroidia bacterium
GTTGTTATATGTTCTTTTAATGTGCCGTTTGCTTTGATTTGTAAAGCAGTTACATTTCCTTCAGTTGTAGAAAATAATTTCTTTGCGCTGACAGGCTTTTCTTCGGTATGGATTGATTTTATGTTCATGATTTCTTTTTTATTCAAAGTATATGTTAAATAATTTATAAGAAGCTTTTATTTCCTCAAAGGTATGCAATGCCGCATCGTTATTTTTTGATTTATTCAATTTGTCTACCATATCAATATAAGGCAACAACCATTTATGTAATTCATCATGGGCTTTTCCTTCCATTGTGCAATTTGAAGTTAAGAGATAAATGTTTTTCTGCAAACTTGCTCCAAGTAGTGTGAAGTCCTTTAGTTCTGTATGTTTAGCTTCAACAAAACGATTAATGTCTGATTCCATGTTTCTAATATGCGCCATCATTTCCGGAACAACCTTCCATTTAGCTCCGTTATTTAATTCAATAGAATCGCTTTCAGAATGATGGTGTTCACTTTCCTTGGATGATGGTATAGATTTAGTATTCGAAATCTCACTATTTTCTTCCTTTACAGGATTATTGCAGCCATAGGTAATACCCATAAGAACCACAATTAATATTGCCAAATATTTTTTCATTTATGCTAATCTTTTTTTTGTTATAAAGAACCACGATATGCCTGCAAATGCGCCTGTAATAGCAATACGAGAAAGCATGGCTTTAATCGTTTTTTGCTCGTAAATTCCACCTGTATTTGCGTGAATTAACAAACCAACAAAACTCACAATAAGGATTGTTGTTGTGATTAAAAGTAATTTTGTAGCCCACGCTTTTTCTGTAAATAATCCATATGCAGCAAACAGATACAGGAAACCTGCAATAAAATTGGAGACTACAACAAACAATACATAATTACCCTCCTTCGCTCTTATTCCGAACAAATCAAATATTACAGACGTACTCATAAATAGAGTAATTAATGCAAATAATGTAAGGATAACTGCTGCTGCTTTTAAAATAATTGGTTTCATGAGTTGTTTGTTAATGATTAGTTTCTACCATTTTTAATATGCCATTCAATACTTTATTTCCATCTTTTATCAAATCAGATTTATGACCTGATAGTTTCCATTTAAGAACTGTAATTCGCATCCCACCCATTATAATTGTTGTTGTTGTTGAAACGCCCACTATTTTACTAAAAGATCCATTTGCCTGACCTTTTTTCACAATGGTTTCTATATGATTCTGCATCAATTCCATCATGGATGAAACCGTAGATGACAATTCTTTATTAAACTGAAAAATGCTTTCAGAAAAAATAACACTAACTACCGAAGGTTTTTGTACAAATGTTTTTAATTGCGAATCAAACAGATCTTTCAAAAGTTCAGATGGACTGCGATCTTTATTGGAAAGTATTATATCAAGCCTATCCTTCATTTCTTCAATAAAATACGTTAGTAAGCCAAGTAATATTTCGTTTTTGCTTTTAAAGTGACGATACAATGCAGCTTCTGATAAATTTAAATCAGCAGCAAGTGTTTTAATGGTTAAATCCTGAATGCCATGCTCATCAATTCTTTTAGTAGCAGCCTCAATGATTTCTATTTGTCGTTCTGAGAATTTATTATTTTTCATTTTCAAGTTTCATTTTA
>JAEUTP010000010.1 GCA_016787705.1 Bacteroidia bacterium
CCGACTTGCAAGGGTGCAAGTGGAAAACAATAATGCAATTAAAGTAATAAAAAGGTGCGATGACAAAGAAACATTTATCTATGCAGACCCTCCGTACATTGGTTCGGATCAAGGTCATTATAAAGGTTATTCAGAAGACAATTACAGAGAACTTCTCGATGCGCTGGCCAAGGTAAAAGGCAAGTTCCTCTTGAGTTCCTACCCTTCTAAAATCCTTCATTCTTACATCACAAAGTATAAGTGGAAAGTTCAAAAGGTATCGAAGAGTGTGGCAGTAACAAAACATACCGACAAAGTAAAAACGGAAATGATTGTTATGAACTACGATCCTTCTAAAATAAAACCCTTTATACATACACTAAACACAAAAGATGCGAGAGACTTAAAAATTATCTACAAACAATTAAATCAATTAAAATTAAAAGCGGAATGAGAATTACAACTAAAAATTATTTTAAAGCTGTTAGTGAAGTTGGTTTTGAGAACCTGCCGGAAGCGCTTAAAAAATCTCACTCGCTAATAGAAGAACGAACCGACCACGGTAACGACTGGAGCATCTACGAACATGATGCAGAAGTGAAACGAGTGTTTGATTTAGCCTTTGAAAAGTTATTTGAATTTATAGATAAGAAGGAAGGCTTGTCGGGAGTAAGTGATAATCCTATTATCGCTCGTGCAAAAGCGGATGCTGCCGGATATAAAGATTTACCACTCGATAAATTAAACATGATATATCGCCTAGAGTGTGATGCGGAACTAGAAGATGGCTTAACAGATGAAATCAAAATAAGAAAATCAGCTTTAGAAAAAGCGATAGCAGAAAAAGAAGGTAAAGCAATACCGAAGGAAACAATGAGACAAGAATCAACAATAGCAGAAAAGTTTGTAAAGAGATTTTTACTTCTTGATGGCAGAACAACACAGAAACAAGAGATTGAGGGATTTCTTAATGATGTACAAAGTGCGATTAAAAGTAAAAAGATTAAAGCGGACTCAAAGCTTTCTAAAGAAGTTCAGCTTGTTCAAACAAAGCTTTTGTCCCTGCTAAATACAATGGGTAAAAGCATTAAGGTTGTTTTATCTGCTGCAACAAAAAAGCAATTTACTGCTGCTTTGAATAAGGAAAATAAAAAGCCGGCTGCAAAGAAGGTTAGTAAGAAAACATTGAGTGGTGTTGAAGATAAAGCGGAAGTAGTTGATCCGAAACAAAACTTGATGAACAGTATTGATTTTGCAAAGCTTCATTTTAACTCGATTGGTTTTTCCGGTAAATGGCTCGATTTAATTGGTGATCCAAGCCCAGGATTTACAGCGATGGTTTTTGGAAGACCAAAAATGGGTAAGTCGTATTTGTGCGTAGACTTCGCAGGATACTTGGCTCGTAATCATGGAACGGTGCTTTATGTTGCCAACGAAGAGAAGCTAGATGCAACGCTCCAAATGAAACTCAACGATAAAGATGTCAAGCATGAGAATTTATTTGTGAGCGATTATTTGCCAACTGATTTAAGCAAGTATCAGTTTGTTATTTTGGATAGCGTTAACAATCTTGGTTTAAGTCCACAAGACTTGCAAATGCTCAAGCGCAAGAATCCGGGTAAATCATTCATCTT
This sequence comes from Bacteroidia bacterium, assembly GCA_016787705.1. GTDB lineage: Bacteria > Bacteroidota > Bacteroidia > B-17B0 > Aurantibacillaceae > Aurantibacillus. The sequence goes on from JAEUTP010000010.1 coordinate 1,614, forward strand.
TATTTTTCAAACAACTAAAGATGGAAAGTTTAAAGGAGCAAATTCATATCAGCACGATGTGGATGTTGTTATTGAAGTACCGGAAAGAGGAAAGGCTGTGCAGTTTGGTAGATTCAATCAAGGTGGAGAGATGAGCATCTTTGATGATGCTTCTGTTGGAGAATCAGAAGATTTAAATGGTGTAAGAAAGAGCAGAAAGAACTTGGAAGTTCCAAAGAAAGTATCGAACGTAGACACCATGAAAAAGAAGCAGAAACAAGAAGTGGATTGGACAGAGCCAAAGCATCTGAACCACTCCGATTGGCGTGACTTAAAATTGGTAAAGAAATACTACGATGAAGGTGATTTCAAACAAGCCATGAATTATGCGTCAAGATTAGAGACCATTGTTCGGGAAGAAATTCCACCTAAAATTTGGGTGGAGATCGGTGGCGAATTAACGCAAAGCGGAAAAGACCGAATGATGTCGAAGGATTATGAGAACCGTGCAGACGACATTAACCCAAGGTTTATTTTTAGCACAACATCGACCGCTTTATTAGTGGAGGCTCTGAGGGGAGACTTCGATTTAAAGCAATTGGTTAGGCGAGAATTAGCCAACAGAGGGCTAAATACCGAGGGTAATTGGGTTGGCTTTGATAAAGCCGCTCAGATCCATAAGATCAAAAAATAAGGGGCTTTAACGGTTTGAATTTTAGCGGAGAAAATCTCCGCTTTTGATCGTTCTTTGATTTTTTGAATTCAATCAAATTCTAGGAGTGCTTATTAAGCCAATGGATAAACATTGCGTGGAAATGATTGAACGTTTCTTTTGAAGCATCTAATTTTGATAGATATTTTTTGCAAATAGTTTTTCGTTCATTTACGCCAACCTTCAGAAAGGCATTAAGAAATCCATCGAATTTTTTATGAAATGTGCTTGTTGGGTATCTCTTTGTGTAGTTTTGGTAATAGTCAATTTGAGAGTCTAAGTCCTCATCAACACCAATACCTGATTCAAGGCGAGAGATGATTCCCATCAACTTAATGTCGATGAAGTAATCCTTATACAAATCCTTTTTGTTGCTCTTTTCGAATGCCTTAATACGTTGTAGTAATTCTCTAAAGTTATTCTCAAGGAAAAGTATAACAAATGAATTCAATTCTAGGCGAATTGCTAAGTCACCAATTTCACTATCATTAAACAAATTCATTTTACCTCTTGAGAATGTTTCTAACTCCCGGAGTCCATGTGTATCTATAGGTAGTTGATTATTTTGTAAAGTAAAAATTGTTTTCAGCTCAAACAATTGCCGGTAAACATAAAGCAAAAGATCAGCATTAAACTTTATAAGTGAAAAGTGGTGAAATAATTTATTTCTAATTGAATTAAATGCACTATCAAATTCAAACGAGTCATTTACCAGTATTGCTCTATAAAGTCGTTCTATCTGAAAATAGAAGCTCTCTGCATCAATAATGAAATCCTCCGCTTGTTCAGCATTATGATCGTGATTGCCATAATTTTTATACCGTCCCTTAACAAGGGCTGAAATAGGAAACAGATTATCATTCCCACGTTGACTGAATAGGCTTTCAAACTCCTTTCTTTCCCTGAAGTAAATGTTGAGAAGTGAATAAAAAGTCGCTTTGTTGAAATTCTCGTTTTGGAGTGATTCTTCTTTGTTCACTTCCGCTAATGCAGAATATGCGTTGCGAGCAATATGAGCGAAAGGTTGAAGGTACTTGTGGAATTCATCAAATTCTTGTAACTCTTCATTAGTGAGTTTAGCTTTGAATTTGATTGTATAAACCCACGCATACGCCTTTAGTGAAACATAAAGTAAATGCTCCTTCATATTCGAGTCCTGGACTTGTTTTAATTGGCGAATGGCATTCAGAAATGTCTTCCCTGATAATGCAAACAATCTTTTTTCGTAAAGGGCAATGCTTACATTAAGTTCATCCTCGATTATTTTATCAATACGATCTGTGCTGTTTTCACGGAAATTCTGCCCAAGGAACTTTAATAATTCTGCATGTAGCTTTTGATGAAGATCATTAATGCTTGCTGATATTGGCTTTGACTCTTTTTTCAATGAAGCCTCATCAAATTCTAACTCCCCAACTTGTTTTAAATAGAGTTTGAATAATTTGATATACTTATGTTCCTTGCCGTCTTCCGGAGCTTTTTTCAATGAATAAACTTCAAAAGATTTGATTTCCTTTTTATCAAGCCTCTTAACAATATTAAATATCTCTTCAGGTAGTCGTTTATTCATTTGCCTTTTTGAAATTAAAACTGCACTAAAATTCTACCATCAAATGTATAAAATAAAATAGTTGATTCCTATTTGATTGATATACAAGCAATTTACAGTAAGTATTAGTAAAGAATTAAGATGTGCCTTTTTGAAGATTATACTCACTTTTTAAGGTTATATACAATCATGAACTTTACATCGTAATCTTAAAACTACATCCAATGAGTAAAAAAAGTAATCAGCGGGCAGATGTAAAAAACCCGAACAACCCTGCATTTAAAGCAGCACAGGACAACAGAGCCAATCAACTCAACTCTGAACACCTAATCAATAAGCCTGAAATATCGGCTTTAGAAAAAGGCAGTGAGAAAGCCTAAATGTATCTAGCAATTAATTCACGGAATGTTTAACCAAAAAAATCGAAGCAATGGGAAAATTAGTAAATGCACCAAGCACGACAGGAAATCCATCAGGTGGAGGAAGAGGAAATAACTCACCTAAAGGAAAGTAATTGAAAGTAAAAAAGGGGTAAAAACACCCCTTTTTTATTCAAAAAAATGCTCAAATTTGATTCATAATAAAATTACAAATGCAAGCTACAAGAATTTCTAAAAAGGAACTCAATAGTCAAGTTGACGCTATTTACGTTAAAATAAAAAAGCGAGCAAAAGTGAGACAAATAGGGGTATTTGGTATTGCTGCTGAAATGGCTTGTCAAACTGATCAAAAGGAACTTCACATAAAAGAGTTAAAACAGCAAATCCATTCCGTCCGCCCTTATATGGAGGAATTATATGGCAAAGGACTGATTAGGGAAATTGCCGATTTGCCGATAAAAGTCAAGAAATTGAAGCGGTTGTCCATTTACAAAGCATTAAGCGCACAGGATTAAAAAAGGGGCTAATTTTTGCCTCTTTTTAGTTGTTAAAATACAAGGAATTTCTACCTTTATTCCCGAAGCCCACAAGGGGGTTCTTTGAAGAAATTTTATCAGTCGGTTAAAGGCTCTATAAGTCCGGTAAATTCCAGTATTTTATGGAAATCCTCGACTTCATAGTACGACCTTTCCCCCACTGGTACCACATCAAATGCAAAAACCCCATCATAAAAAATGATGGGGTTTTTAGTTTATAACCTAAAGGAAAAGGCTTGCAATTAAGTAAAGTGTTTAAACCAATAAAAATGAAGTATTTATGTTTCCAACAACTCTATTTTTGATTTACCCATATTAATTCTTCGGTCTTAACGCCTATTGCTTTAGCTTTGTTTATATATTTCACTTTAATTTCTTCCGGAATTGACTTTTCCCTGCTCAATATCCACATATATTTTATGCTACTGCCTATTACCAATGCATATTGATAATCTTTATCTATTGCAACAACATTATAACCTGCATAAAAAGGGCCAAAAAAAGACACTTTTAACCTTGCTTCTGTTGGCTCCTTTACCGCTTTTGCCTTACCAATACTTTCTTCCCACTTTCCCTTTTTAAAGTTGTAGCCTTTATTATCCACTTTAATGAAACCATTATCATTTAGTGAATAAGTTGCGGTCACATGATCGAGGTTCTTTTCCCATTTGTAATCCAACCTTGCTATTTCATACCACTTCCCCAGATATTTTTGTTGATCAAAGTTTTTAACTGCCTCCACACCGTCCGGAATTTTTTTAAAAGATTGAAGCGCCATAAATGCAGCAATTAATAAACTGAGATGGATAAATGCCTTTCTGTTTTTCATACCTGATAAATTTTAATGTTATTACTTTATAATTTTATGCCAGCAAAAAGTAATAATTAATCACTTAAGTGTATCATTTCTTAATTATCTGCCTCCCTGTCAGATAAAATACAATTTTTAGTTTTTTTTAAATTAATTCTTTTTTTTGTAACTTTTCGTAAACATTTTATAGATAACTTTGTTTAAAATCTGTACTGTTAATTTTATAATCAAAACTAATTAGCAAGAATTTTTATCTTTACTATGTTTGAAGAAAATATCAGCGTAATGAAAAGCAGCTATCTCCTCGAGGCGACCAAACGCTCACCGAAAATAAATTTTGAATCGAAAGGAAATTTTTGCATTTCGGGTAATTCTTACATTGAAGATCCTGAAAATTTTTATCGCCCTGCTGTTATGTGGTTAAATGAATTTTTAGAACAAAATAAAAACGAAATAAATTTTACCATTAATTTAGAATACGTAAATAGTTCAAGCTCAAAAATTGTACTTAACATGCTTTATGCTATTATTGATTCTGGGGTTAAATTAAATGTTACCTGGGAATATGAAGAAGAAGATTTTGATATTTTAGAATTGGGTGAAAGTTTACAAACACTAACACAACTAAATTTTAATTTTAAGCCCATTTCTTAATTTTTTCATAAATCTGCTTTATTTACTACAAGGCAATAAAAAACCCTTTCAAAATGTGAAAGGGTTTTTGCTTTATTGACCAATAAAGGGGCATTTATTTCCCGAAACAATTGATCAGGCATAAGCTTTTTCCGCGGCTTTTAATTTCTTATTTATTTTTTCAATAGTTTCTTCTGCAATTTCTGCATACTCATCCAGCTTTTTGTTGCTTATGCGTATCTTTTCTTTAAGGTCATCCGCAAGATCTTCAGCTCCCTTAAATACTTTTTTGCGGGTATCAGTCCCTTTGGCTGGCGCCATTAATATTCCGATGGCAGCGCCAACTGTAGCACCCAATAATAATAATCCTAATGAATTTTTCATAATATATTTTTTTTAGTTTAACAGTTTTCAATAATTAGTATGCGAAAGCTATGCCATTCATATAAAAACTGTAAAATAAATACTTAAACAAAATGCGTATTTATATGTTAACACACAACATTAAATGCCTTTTATGTCAAATGCTTTAATACCTCTCATTACACTAATTACCCTGGAAATAATTCTTGGTATCGACAATATTATTTTTATTTCAATTTTAGCCGATAAATTACCCGACGAACAAAAAAATAAATTAAGAATATGGGGCTTAAGCCTTGCTATGCTTATTCGTTTGGGTCTGTTAGCTGTTATTTCCTGGATCTTAAAGTTAGACACCATTGTATTTACTGCTTTTAACACCGGCTTTTCGGGCAAAGGCCTTATATTAATTGCCGGTGGTTTATTTTTATTGTACAAAAGCACTAAAGAAATTCTTCATAAAACTGAAAACCTAACAGATGATGATACAAGGATCAGATCTAAAAAAGGCAGCTTTAAAAAATTATTATCCGAAATAATTATACTTGATCTTGTATTTTCCATCGATTCAATAATTACAGCCGTAGGTATGGTGCAGGAATTATGGATCATGTACGTGGCAGTAATTGTAGCAGTAACCATTATGCTCTTTGCCTCAAAACCTATAAGCGCCTTTATTCAAAAACACCCGTCATTTAAAATTCTTGCCATTTGTTTTTTAATGATGATAGGTATTACGCTTATTGCAGAAGGCCTTCATTTTAAGATTCCTAAAGGATACATTTATTTTTCAATGGCTTTTGCGTTTTTGGTAGACCTTATCCAGCTAATCAAGTTAAAAAAGAAATAATAATTGTTAAATCATCATTAGCTTATAAATTTTAACACTCCTACAGTTATTCCGGGTTTTTTATTTTCTATCTTTAATACAGCAAATAAAATTTTAACATGAAAACTATTTTATTTATACTGTCGGGCATTTTTAGTTTTAGTGCCTTTGCACAGGATACTTTATATACTACAAAAGGAAAAATAATTACCGGCAAAGTAATAGAGGTAAACACACAAGAAATTAAATATAAAAGAGCAGCTAACCCTGACGGGCCTTTATATATAGTAGATAAAACAGAAATTGTTCTTATTCATTACAAAAATGGTTCAAAAGATGTTTTTGAAAGTTCAGAAACTGTAAATTCTAGCAACTCTCAAACCAATTCAAACGATAATAAAGTTGTTGTAGATCAAAGACCACGTATAGATGTGGTTGTAGGCTCGCCATATGTTTTATGGGGAGCGCTTGGTTGGGGTTGGGGCTGGCACAGACCATTTTATAACCGTGCTTACTGCGGTGGAAATTATTGGCTCGGCGGGCATCACCATCATTACGGGCACTTCGGACGCCATCATTAGTTGTATTTATTTTATTATCCCAAAACCAATTAAATGAAAACACTCTACCTAGCTATTCTTTTTATAATAATTAGTATTTCAGGCTTTGCCCAGGATACACTTTTTACAAGAGAAGGTAAAATAATTAATTGCAAAGTTATAGAGGTTCGTTCGGTTGAAGTAAAATATAAAAGTAGAACCGATGCCGGAAAACAATTTTCACAGATAGCAACATCGGATCTTTCTTCCATTCATTATCAAAACGGCACTTATGATGTTTTTGAAACTTTAGCAGATTCTTCGTCTTTCAGAACAACCGTTATTGATGGAACAAGTATCCCAAATCAACCTGTTGAAAAAACATTTGATAGCCAGGCAAAAGCCAATGAGTATGCTAAAAAAGTCGCAAGGCAGGAAGCTGTTGCCGATGCCGTTTTTGTTGGCATAAGAGTAGTTGGTTTTATATTACGCGTTGCTCTTGAAATAGCTACTGCCGGTAGCTGCCATAGCGGTGGTCACAACTATCACGGCAACTACGGAACCAACCATCCAAGAGGGCATTAATGCCGTTTTCAAATAATTGCTAAAAAGCCACACTTAATAAATTAAAGCCGGCAGCCTATAAAAGCTACCGGTTTTTTGTTTTTGCTACCCGCACCTTTGAGGTATAAATTAAAAAAAATGAAAACCAAAATATTTTTATTCGTATTGCTTACAACAGTGTTATGCATTATTTTATTCAGTGCATGCTTTCAAACCCGACCAAAAGTAAACGAAATTAACCCTGCATTTGGAAAGTATATTTCGGGCTACACTTCCGGTATGGTTTCAAGAAAATCGACTATTCGCATCGAATTGTCTCATGGCATTAATGAGCCAAAAAACAGTTCAACAAATAACCAGACTCAAATAGCAAGTGTAACTACTACACAGCAATTAAATGAAGCACTGCCTGCATTTAATATCTTACCTGACTCTTCTTTGCTAAACGATGCTTTTACTTTTGAGCCGGCTATAAAAGGCCGTGCTGTTTGGATAAACGATAGAGTAATAGAATTTATTCCTACAGAAATTTTACCTGCCAATCAATTTTATAATGTAGATTTTAAATTACAAGAAGTTACAACTGTAGATGATGGCTTCGAGAATTTTAAATTCCAGCTTTCAACCTTTCCGCAAAATGTATTTGTAAATATTGATGGTTTAAGATCATACGATGATTATAATATTGAATGGCAAAAACTAACAGGTAAAATAACTACTTCCGATTATGAAGATACTGCTTCGGTAAGAAAAGTACTAACTGTTACTCAAAACGGAAAAGCAATGCCTGTGCAGATAAACTATAGTTATAATAACAACGAGTTTTATTTTTATGTGGATAGTATTGAAAGAAAAAAAACAGCGGGCCAACTTATTGTAAGCTGGAACGGCGAAAAGATAAACGCTATAAGCAATGGAAGGCAGGAAATAAAAATTCCTGCTTTAGGCGATTTTTCAGTTTCTGAGGCAAAGGTGATTGATAACGAAGATCAATATGTAGAGTTAACATTTAGTGATCCTATTGATTATGCGCAAAACCTAAAAGGCATTGTTAGTATACAAGGCATTGATAATTTAACCTATGCCATTGACAACAATGTTGTAAAGGTTTTTTTAAGCAATCGTATTGTTGGCGAAAAATTATTAACGGTAACAAGTGGTATTAAAAACTTTAAAGGCTATAAAATGAATACAGCTTTTACACAAAGCTTAACTTTTGAAGAACCAAAGCCATTGGTACGTATTAAAGGCAATGGTAGCATCTTGCCAAACTCAAATGGTTTAATCTTTCCTTTTGAAGCCATAAGTTTAAAAGCAGTTGATGTGCGGGTAATTAAAATTTTTGAAAACAACGTTCATCAATTTTTACAGACAAATAATTTAGATGGCCAAGATGGCTTAACACGCGTAGGAAAAATAGTTGCAGAAAAAACTATTACGTTAGATTACAATAAAAAAACAAATTTAAAGCAATGGAACAAGCATGTGATTGATCTTGGAAAATTGATCACCCCAGATCCGGGTGCCATTTACCGTGTGAGTATAAAATATTCTAAAAAATATGCTTTGTGTGATTGCCAAGGTGTTGAAGACGAAGGCACTGAAAATGACGGAGAAGAGGGACACAGAACTTCCGCAGAAAAAGAAGAGAAAGATCCATGGAATGAAGATGATATTCACCGCTATGGTTTTGATGGAGGTTACGATAGCTGGGAGTATTATTATGACGGCGACTATTCGCCCTGCAATAGTAATTATTATTACGGTAAAGCTGTAAGCAGAAATATTTTAGCATCTGATCTTGGCCTTATTTACAAACTGGATGACAATAAATTCTCTCACGTGTTTGTTAGCAACATGATCACGGCCAAACCTGTTGCCTTTGCAACTATTGAATATTATGATTACACCAAACAATTAATTGCACAAGGCACAACCGATGCGAATGGCATGCTTGATCTGCAATTAAAACACAAGCCTTTTTTAATGTTGGCTAAATCAGGCAAACAACGCGGCTACTTAAAATTATTGGATGGTTACACTAATTCATTAAGCAAATTTGATATAGAGGGTGAAGTGGTACAAAAAGGCGTAAAAGGCTTCTTATACGCCGAACGTGGCGTATGGCGGCCGGGTGATTCATTATACATCAATTTTATTATGGAAGATAATGAAAAGCGTTTGCCTGCCAATCACCCTGTAAAGTTTGAATTATTAGATCCGGCAGGTACAATTATTTATCAAACTACAAAAACAAAAAATTTAAATGGTCTTTACGATTTTAGAACTGCAACCGCTGATGAAGCTGTTACAGGAAATTACACAGCCATTGCAAAAGTTGGTAACCGCGTATTTTCTGAGAATTTTAAAATAGAGACCGTTAAACCAAATCGTTTAAAAATATATTTAGATTTCGATTCTTCAACAGGCTCAGGAAGAAAAACAAATGACAGCACTGCAAAGCTATCGGTGAAATGGTTACATGGCGCTGTGGCAAAAAATTTACGTGCATTGGTAAACGTTAGCGTTAACCAAACCAAAACAAGTTTTGAAAAATATAAGAACTATGAATTTGACTCGCCAATAAGAAATTATTATTCGGAAGCAGAAACTGTTTTTGATGACGCATTAAATGATAAAGGCGAGGCTAATCTTAACACCTATATTAATGTTGGACAAACTGCTCCCGGCATGCTTCGCGCTACTTACATATCAAAAGTATTTGAAGAAGGCGGTGATTTTAGTATTGACCGTTACAGTGTGCTCTACTCGCCTTACAAAACTTACATAGGTTTACATGCTCCCGAAACAAAGAGCTTTGACAACGCATTTCAAACAGGCAATAATTATAATTTTGATGTAGTTGCCTTAAATGAAAAAGGTGCTTTGGTAAACGCGAATAAATTACAGGTAAAAATTTACAAAGTGCAATGGCGCTGGTGGTATGATAAAAGTGATGACGATCTTGCTCAGTATATTTCACGGTCAGGCACAATCGTTTTAAAAGATACTTTAATTAAAGCAACAGAAGGAAAAGGTTCTTTTAAATTCAATGTTCAATATCCTGAATATGGTCGCTATTTAATTACCGTTACCGATCTTGCTGGCGGACATCAAACAGGAAAAATTATTACAATAGACTGGCCGTATTGGAGTCGCGCCAACCGCAGTAATAACGAAAATGCTAACATGCTTAATTTTGCTTGTGATAAAGATAAATATGCATCAGGCGAAAACATAAAATTATCTTTTCCTTCTCCCGCAGATGGTATTGCTTTGGTAAGTATTGAAACAGGCAGAAAAGTGGTAAAAAAATTCTGGATCCCTACTAAAAAAGGAGAAACGGTTCATGAATTTAAAGCAGATGCAGACATGACGCCAAATGCTTACGTACATGTTACATTAATTCAACCCCACGCCAATACAAAAAACGATCTTCCCATTCGTATGTACGGCGTTGTGCCAATAACAGTCGATGAACCCTTAACGCATTTAGAACCGGAAATAAAAATGATGGACGTAATAAAACCTGAATCGTTCACAAACATTAAAGTAAAAGAGAAAAAAGGAAGAAAAATGACCTATACGTTAGCAATAGTGGATGAAGGTTTGTTAGATCTTACACGTTTTAAAACACCACAGCCGTGGAATACATTTTATGCGCGCGAAGCTTTAGGTGTAAAAACATGGGATATGTATGATGCGGTAATTGGCGCTTATGCAGGGAAATTAGATAAACTATTAAGTGTTGGTGGAGATGGCGATGCCAATGCCGGCAAAGGAGTTAAAGCTAATCGTTTTAAACCCATGGTAAAATTTATGGGTCCTTTTACTTTAGAAGCAGGCCAGGAAAAAGATCATGTTGTTGAAATTGCAAACTATGTTGGTTCGGTAAGAGTTATGGTAGTTGCAGAAAACGAAGGTGCCTATGGCAATGCAGAAAAAGCTGTAGCTGTAAGAAAACCATTAATGCTTTTAGCTACTCTGCCGCGTGTATTGGGCCCGGGTGAAAGCGTGTATTTACCTGTTGATGTTTTTGCAATGGAAAAACACGTAAAAGATGTGAAGATAGATGTTGAAGTAAATGAATTTTTAGAATTAGATGGCTCTAAACAGCAAATCATGCATTTTACACAAATAGGTGATGAAGTAATTAATTTTAAACTGAACGTAGCGCCAAAATTAGGTATTGCCAAAGTAAAAATTATTGCAACATGTGGAAAAGAAAAAGCGATGCAGGAAATTGAACTGGACGTACGCACGCCTAACCCAAAAGTAACCGAAGGTGAGGAAATGGTTTTGGAAGCAGGCAAAGAATGGAACACTGAAATTAATTTTAAAGGAATTACCGGTAGCAATAAAGCTACTATCGAATTCTCAAGCATTCCGGCAATGGGATTAGAAAAACGCCTGGATTATTTAATTCAATATCCTCACGGTTGCATTGAGCAAACAACGTCTTCGATATTTCCGCAATTATTTGTAATGAATTTAATGGATATGAAAGATTCACAAAAAAATAAAGTGAGCAATAACATTAAAGCAGGTTTAAAACGTTTGCAATTATTTCAAACGGCTAACGGTGGTTTTTCTTATTGGCCGGGCGAAAGTTATGATAGCGAATGGGGAAGCAATTATGCCGGCCACTTTTTAATTGAAGCAGAAAAACAAGGTTATAGTGTGCCTGCTAACTTAAAAACAAAATGGGTAAAATACCAACAGCAACAAGCGCGCAACTGGTCGCACACTAATAGCATGTACAATCACCCACATGGTAACGAAACCAATGAAGTGATACAGGCTTACCGTTTATTTGTATTGGCTTTGAGCAACAATGCGGAAATGGGTGCCATGAATCGTTTACGTGAAGAAAATAATCTTTCAGCAACGGCAAAATGGCGATTAGCTGCAGCGTATAAATTAGTTGGACAAACAGAAGTAGCACAAAAATTAATTGAAGGTTTGCCAACAACTGTAAAACCTTACAAAGAATTATCATACAGTTATGGTTCTGAAGTGCGCGATGAGGCTATGATATTGGAAACGTTGAGTTTGTTGCACGAAAAAACAAAAGCCTGGCCATTGGCAAAACAAATAGCAAAATCGTTAAGCTCGCAAAGCTGGATGAGTACACAGGAAACTGCTTATAGTTTATTGGCCATGTGCGAATACACAGGTGTAAAAGACAGTAATGGCGAAATGAATTTTTCTTATGCTTTGAATGGAGAAGAAAAAACAGGCAGCTCAAAAAAAGCTATTTACCAGGTAAAATATACGGATAGTGATCTTGATAAAAAAGGAATGATCTCTTTAAAAAATAATGGAAAGTCAACCTTATTTGCAAAAGTAATTATTGAAAGCGTGCCTTTGGTTGGTGACAAAACTGCTTCGGCAAAAGACCTAAAAATGGAAGTGAGATATAAAGACATGAAAGGCAAAGAAATTCAACCTGATAAATTAATGCAGGGAACAGAATTTTTAGCAGAAGTAACTATTTCTAATCCGGGCAAAAAAGGGTTTTTAAAAGAGATGGCGTTGAACCAAATATTTCCGAGTGGTTGGGAAATTCACAACTCACGTTTATTTGAAAACGGAACAAGCTCTGCGGCCCGTTACCAAGATATTAGAGACGACAGAGTATATAGTTATTACGAATTAGCCGAAAATACACACAAAACATTTACCATACATTTAAACGCAACTTACTTAGGTAAATTTTATTTGCCAACAGTGTATAGCGAAGCCATGTATGATAATTTAATAAATGCAAAAGTACCTGGTCGTTGGGTAGAAGTAGTAAAGGATGCAGGAGTTATAGTGCAAAAGTAAACCGTTTATTTATGCAGAAGGGTTATAGGTTTGCCCTTCTGCATTTTTTATTATTTAACTATTATGAAAAGAAAATATAGGATCAGCATTATTATGATTCTGCTATCAATTTCCTTGTATATTATATACCGCATGATCATTACATCCAACCCTAATCCGAATTTTTATGTCGGGCAAAAATTAGATAGTCTTAACGGTGTTTACATTTATTACAATGGCGGTGTTGGCCATACCGGAAAAAGAAATCTAAGCGAAGATGGCTATAACATTGGTTTAACTTATCAATGCGTTGAATTTGCCAAGCGATATTATTATCAATATTACAAACATAGAATGCCTGACGCTTATGGTAATGCTAAAGACTTTTTTGATGTTACAATTAAAGATGGAAAATTAAACACAAAAAGGGATCTTTTACAATTTACCAATCCAAGTCTTTCTATACCCTATCTTGGTGACTTAATTATCTTTGATGGATATGCCGGAAATAAATACGGACACGTTGCTATTGTTTCGGATGTGAAAGAAAATGAAATCGAGATCATTCAACAAAATCCGGGTCCATTCGCTTCTACAAGAGTAAAATATAGTTTACTTATTACAGAAGGCAAATATTTTATTAATCATGAAAGAATACTTGGTTGGCTAAGAATGAAACAATAATCTACAATTCTTCCAGCATTTTCATTACTTCGGGTCTTTTACGTGTAGAAACAGGTACTGAACAACCATCGTTCATCATTAAATAGCCACCGTCAGTTTTTACAAACTCTTTAATATATTTTGTATTTACTAAATGAGATTGATGAACCCTATAAAAACCCTGATCACCAAGCAGATCTTCAAAATCTTTTAACGTTTTTGTCACTAATAATTTTTTACCGTTATTAAAATAAAACTCTGTATAATTTACACTACTTTCACAGCGTACTATTTCGTTAATATTTACAATATGAATTTTATCCTGCGTATGTAAAGCTAAACGTTCATGGGGTTTTGTATGGTTCTTTAATGAATAGTTCAGTAACTGGTACTTCTCATTTTCATTTACTTTATGCTCTCGGTATTTTTTTAAAGCACTTACTAATTCATCGGGATCAACCGGTTTTAATAAATAATCAATGGCCGCATACCTAAAAGCTTTAATAGCATGCGCATCGGAAGCGGTAATAAAAATGATCTTAAAATTAATTTCTTTTAAAATATCCAAAAGGTCAAAGCCGCTACCATCCTGCATTTGAATATCCAAAAATAATATATCCGGCTTAATGGTCTTTAAAAGTTTAGCGCCCTCAACTACTCCATTAGCTTCACCAATAATTTCAATATCGTTTGCATATACCTGCAGATCTTTTTTTAGCGTGATGCGTGCTTGCTCAATATCGTCGATTATAATTGCTTTGATCATATTTAAAAATACAAATTTATTATGTTATAGGTATACGTACTATTACTTTTGTTCCTATTGCGCTTCCTGTAGTATCATAAAGATCTATTATTTCCAGTGACCGTACATTTTCATCTTCTTTTAAAAGATCTAATCGTTCCTGCGTTACCAATAAAGCGGTTGATTTATGATAGGTCTCTTTACTTACCTTGTTTAATTCTTCTGCTTTAACCCTTCCTATTCCATTATCGGTAACGGAGCATTCGAGGAAATTATTTTTTTCAGAAAAATTTACTTCTATTAAGCCTTTTTTATTATCAATATATTTTAAGCCATGTTTAATAGCATTTTCAATAAATGGCTGCAATAGCATGGGCGGGATTTTTACATAATCTTTTTCAATTGCATCATCCATTGTGATCTTATAATCGAAACGATCCCCATTACAGAATTTTTCTATCAATAAATAATTCTCCAGTGTATTTATCTCTTCTTCCAAACTAATACTTGTATTACGAGAATTGTCAAGGATCTGACGCATTAAGTGTGAGAATTTTGCTAAGTAATATCTTGCTGCTTGCTCATTATCGGTACCAATTTGCGATTGAATAGAATTTAAAGCATTAAAAATAAAATGCGGATTCATTTGTAAACGCAACGCTTTTTGCTCTAACTCAACTACTTCTTTTTCGAGTTGTAGCTTTTTCTGCATTTCTTCTGCCTTTGATTTAATGCGATTTACCCGCCATTTAAACACAGAAAAAATGATTGTAAATAAACTTATAATTATAATGCCAATAAACCACCAGCTTTTCCAAAAGGGTGGGGAAATATAAAATTTAAATGTAACAGGTTGCTTGTTCCAAACGCCATCTTCGTTACAAGCCTTCACCATAAATGTATAATTGCCTGATCCAAGATTAGAATAATTCACGTTTTTTTGAGCTGTTACCGGCGACCAATCTTTATCAGAGCCTTCCAGTTTCCATTGATATTTTACCGCATCGGGATTGCTAAAATTTATGCCGGTAAAATCAAAGCTTAAATTATTCTGATCAAAAGGTAATTCAAGGCCTACGATCTTATTCCAATCACCGGCAAACTTTTTATATTCTGTTTGGGAAATGGTTACATTAAATAATTTCACATCTGTAATTGTTGTAACAGGTTCATTTTCGTTTTTCACTAAATTGTCAGGGTTGTACTTTGTTAAGCCATTAATAGTACCAAACCATATACTACCATCGTCATCTTTAAATACCGAATTCTGACAAGTTTCAATTCCTGTAAAGCCTTCGCCTTTGCTATAATGCCTTATACCTTTAGGTTTTCTTTCCGCATCAAAATAAATATGATCTAATCCTGTTTCGCTGCCAACAAATAAATTATTACTATTATCAAACTTCAACAAATAAATATTGGATGATGTTAAACCATTTGTGTGATCGTATTTTTTTAATTTAAGATCACCCTGGTATAACGGGAAACTCAAAAGACCATCACCACCAGTACCCGCCCATAAATATCCATTATCATCTTCGGCAAAACAACGTATAGAACTTGCTGACTGTATTTCATTACCCGAAAAAAACGGACGTTTAAATATATTATTCTCTAAATACCCTATTAAGTTATTCTCAGTTGCATACCATAACCTGCCTTGTTTATCATAATGCAATGCTGTTAAACGTGGGTGCAATAACCCATCCTTTACATTAAAATTTACCAATAACGGCGACCCTTGCAATAAGAGTTTATACAAGCCTGCACCTGCAGTAGCTATCCATAGGTTGCCATCTTTATCTTTTACAATAGCGCGGATATATTTTTTATTTAATTCGGTAATGGCATTAAACACTAAACCTTGTTCATTATTATAAACAAAAACGCCTTGTCCATCGGTGCCAAAATAAATATTACCTGCGTTGTCTTCATTTATAGCTTTTATTTTCACATCTGCAAAACCATTTAACGCATTATAGTTTACAAAACGTGAACTATCAAAAACGGTAACGCCTTTATCTGATGTGCCTACCCATAAATGTTGTTTACTATCACGAAAAATACTGTAAATAAAATTTCCGCCAAGGCCCGATGATTTATCGTAAACGGTGAATTGTTTTCCGAAATAATTGCAAACGCCACCGCCCGAAGTACCAAACCAATAATTACCACTTTTATCCTGTATAATGCTTCTTACATGGTTATTACTTAATCCTTCGTTCTCGGTTATCCAGGCAAATGTTTTTGAAACCGTATTATATTGTGCCACACCATGATTTAGTGTTGCCAACCAAACGTTATCTCTTTTATCAAAATAACAATCCAAAACAGTTTGTTTATACAATTCCAAATTAAGATCTATTCTGTAAAATCGCGAACCGTTATAAACGTAAACACCATCTCCGTATGTACCTATCCATAAATTGCCCTTGGCATCCTGTTTTATGCTGGGAATTGAATTATTTGTAAAACCATTTGATTTATCGTATTTAACTTTTTGAAAGCTGTTGTTGTTCTTCATTATCTTGTATAATCCATCAGCTTTTCCATACCAAACATGATCATTCTTATCAACTAAGATAGATGTAATGACCGTTTTTTTATCTTTTAATACTTCAGATACATTTGTAACACCTTTATCATCTAATAACAAAACACCAACATTTGTAGCTATCCATTTTCTACCCTTACTATCAAAATCAATGCTCTTTACGCTTACCTGTGCGGAATCACCAACCAGTTTATACTTTTTAAATCCTACACCATTATATTGGCAAATACCATTCATAGTGCCTATCCATAAATTATGTTTTTCATCTTCTTTAATGCAGGCAATATAATTATTGCTTAAACCGTCTTTTACAGTATAGGTTTTAAAGTTCACTCCATCAAAAGATGTCATGCCCCCACCTTGTGTGCCCATCCATAAATAACCGCGACTATCCTGCAATAAAGAATATACCTGTGACTGTGCAACACCATCCTTTACAGAATAATTATGAAAGTTATACTGCTGGGCAAAACCGCCAAAACAAATAAGCGCCAGAAAAAGATATGTAAACTGTTTTTTTATAAAAAGGAGTAATTCAATTAATCAAAGATAAAAAACACTTTCCACTAAAAGGGCAGCGAATAATAAAAGGCCAAAAAATTGTTTTTTATGTCTCTTACTTTTATTCTGTAAATGATAAAATCTGCTTTTAAAACCTATAAAAAACATAAAACTCCCATTAAAAAGTGGCGAAACAGGTTGTTATTATTGGGCCTTGTGGCTTTTTGCACTTGGTACGTCAATTGCCTGCCCGATCAATTATTTAATAATAGCACCTCTACCGTTTTGTTGGATAAAGATGGCAATTTGCTGGGGGCTAAAATCGCCGCAGATGGCCAATGGCGGTTTAGTCCGGGCAAAAATATTCCTTCAAAATTTGAGACCTGTCTTTTAGAGTTTGAAGACAGGAATTTTTACAGCCATTATGGTATTAGCGCAAAAGGTATTGGCAGGGCTATTTCACAAAATTTTAAACACAAACGGGTAGTGAGTGGGGGTAGCACAATAACCATGCAGTTGGCAAGGATAATGAAAAAAAATCCGGCACGTACAATCAGTGAAAAAGTATTGGAAATGATGTTGGCCACGCGCATGGAAATTCGCTTTGATAAGAGCGAGATCTTAAATTTTTATGCCGCAAATGCACCTTTTGGCAATAATGTGGTTGGCCTTGAAGCTGCGTCGTGGCGGTATTTTGGTCGCAACCCCAATTCTTTAAGCTGGGCCGAAAGTGCTACCCTTGCCGTGCTGCCAAATGCGCCCGGACTTATTTATCCGGGTAAAAATCATAAGCGTTTGCTCGATAAACGTAACCGTTTATTAAAACGTTTATACGACATAAAAAAAATAGATGAAACTACTTTTCAGTTAGCGCTTTCTGAACCTTTACCTGAAAAACCTCTTGCTCTTCCGCAACTGACACCTCATTTATTAGCCAGGCTTATTAAAGAAGGCTATAAAGGGAAAACCATACAAAGTACTATTGATAATAACCTACAACAAAAAGCCGTACAGCTCTTACAATCGCATAGTGAACGTATGCAGGAAAATAAAATTTATAATGGGGCTGTTATAATCACATCAGTAAAAACCGGAAAAGTTTTAGCTTACGTTGGCAATACGCATTCGGATAATAAAGAATACAGCAGCGATGTAGACTGTATTATGGCACCAAGAAGCACAGGCAGCATTTTAAAACCTTTTTTGTACACCAAATGTTTGGAGGACGGTTTGATAACACCAAACATGTTAGTACCAGATATTCCAACACAATTTGGAAGCTTTTCTCCAAAAAATTTTACCAAACAATACGATGGCGCCGTTGCGGCAAATAAGGCTTTAGCAAGAAGCTTGAATATTCCTATGGTAAGAATGCTAAATGAGTACGGTTTGGAAAAATTTCATCGCGATCTTAAAAATTACGGTATTACAACATTGCACAAACCTGCAAAACATTATGGTCTTTCGTTAATTTTAGGTGGTGCCGAGGCCAGACTTGATGAGCTTTGTACTGCCTATACACAAATGGCGCAAGAACTAAAGTTGGGAATAAAAAAGGATCTTTTATTTGTGAACGAAAAAAATAAAAAACAGAACAAAAGAACCAAACAAAAAAACAATTATAAAAGCAAGAGCGATAAAGCATCCATTTACTGTACTTTTCAGGCAATGGTAGATGTTAACCGGCCTGATGAGGATGGTAACTGGCGTGCATTCTCCTCCTCACAAAAAATTGCATGGAAAACCGGCACCAGTTTTGGATTCAGGGATGCCTGGGCCATTGGTGTAACGCCAGATTATGTTGTTGCCGTTTGGGTTGGTAATGCAGATGGTGAAGGAAGGCCGGGTTTAACTGGCATAAAAGCCGCTGCACCCCTATTGTTCGATCTGTTTGCACAACTTCCGCGCTCGCAAGCCTGGTTTACTGAACCCCATGAAGTAATGAGTAACATAGCTATTTGCGCAGAGAGCGGCCACCGAGCATCAGAACTTTGCGGAAAAACTGAATTGACCTGGATGCCAAAAAATTGTTTAAACACAACATCCTGTCCCTATCATCAAATAGTGCATCTTACAAAAAATAATTTACAAAGAGTTGATAGCGATTGCGAGGCAATTTATAATATGAAACATGTGAGCTGGTTTGTTTTGCCACCATTAATTGAACGCTATTATAAATTTAATCACCCAAATTATAAAGTATTACCGGATTTTAAACCCGAATGTCTTTCTAAAATTTCAGATAGGGCTATTGTTGTATTATACCCAAAACCAAATAGCAAAATTTATGTGCCTGTTGAAATTAATGGCAAAACAGGAAAAACAGTTTTTGAAGCTACGCATAGAAATATTAATACCAAAATTTACTGGCATTTGGATGAGGAGTTTATTGGAGCAACAAAAGAAATTCATCAGCTGGCCTTGAATCCAACTGTGGGTAAACATAATCTTTTATTGGTTGATGAAAATGGTATTTCTTTATCAATGAAATTTGAAACATTAGGAAAATAAATAATTTAACCTCTCACTTTGGGGCAATTCAAACCCATAAACAGTTTATTTGGATTGATTTTTTAGCTGGCATTAAAATTGAAACGTATAATTAGTATTAGAAGTAATTATAAATTTTAAAAAATAATGTCATGGAAACTAGTCAGGTATATACCAGGGAAAAACATTTAAAAAGAAGTAATTCTCAATTGTCAACTATCAGTATTGGTGTTGGATTAGCTACTTCATTTGCTTTAGTTATTTATTTTGTATTGATAAGAACATTTGCCTTAGAAAGCATCTTCTATTTACGGCTGGTTAATGCCGTTATATTATTGGCCGGATTACTTATTGGTGAGCGTTTATGCAGTAGCCGCATTGCCCATAAAATTGATTATTTAAAGGGTATACGAATAGGCACACAAATAACACTTGCGGCAACTATTCCCTACAGCATTTTTATTTGGACGTATTTAAAAATGGATTCAGAGTTACTGGCTTTTATTCAAAATACAAATTTTGGAAGATACCTTAATCCATTGCCTGCATGCGCTGCCGGCATTGTAGCAATTGAAGGTTTTGTATCAGGTTTAGTTTTAACTTACGTGATAATGCCTTATTTTAAAAGAAAATAAATTGATGTTTTAAAACTTTAAAACAAAAGATCAACCGGATTGTTAAACGTTAAAATACGGGAAGTCATGAAAACGATATTTGTGCCTACAGACTTTTCAGGTGCATCACGAAACGCATCTATCTATGCAGCTGAATTTGCAAAAATAATGCAGTGCCAGGTTGTTTTATTTCACTCTTATGCAGTGCCAATAGTTATAGCATCAGATATGCCAACTACGGTAATGATGGATCCGGCAGTGTTAAGGCAAGAAACCTTAACCCTTTTAAAAACAGAAGCGGAAGCCGTAGAACAAATTACCGGAACTAAATTATCGTATGAAGTTGTAGAAGGAGATATTGTGAACGAGATCATTGAATTAGAAAGAACCAAGAACCCTGATCTTATAATCATGGGGATACAGGAAAGTAGCGCTGTAAGCGAATATATAATTGGCAGTACTGCTACAGATGTTATAAGGCAAAGCCTTACCCCTGTAATGGTAATTCCGTTACAGGCAAAATTCAAACAATTCAAAAAAATAGTGCTCGCAACAGATTACAGCCTTGGAACAGATACCCATTTACTGGAACCCATCAAAGAATTTTGCAGGATTTTTTATTCAAAACTGTTTATTTTAAATGTTGTTAAAGAGCTTGAATTAATTGGTATAGAAAAAGAAGTATCGCGGATGCGGATACAAAATTATTTTGAAAATCTTGAACACAAACATTATTACCTGGAAGACAATGACATCATTCATGGTTTAAATAATTTTATTGACGAATATAGCATTGATATAATAGCAATGCTTCCACACAGGCATAATTTATTTTCAAGACTATTTAAAGAAGGAAATACCAAAAAAATGGCCTTTCATACCCATATTCCTTTGCTTACTCTACCATCAAGAAGTTTTTAAAATGCTTTAAAACGTATGCTGTTTTATTTTGCCTTTTTTAGGATGATCAAACAAATTGTTTATTTTTTAACACAAAATAATTAAGAAAAAACTATACGTTTTTGTCACTTTTTTATTTAGCTGTCGTATATATAGATAAATACTACCAAATCGCAAGAGCTATGGCTGTATATTTTAACAGCAATTAAACCTGTGGTAAAAAGGATGATATTAAAATGTGCTATAATAGATGACGACCCTTTTTTTACTGAACTGATATCACATTATCTTTCAAAGGTAGAGGGTATAAAATGCTGCGGTATCTATCATACAGCTTTTGATGCTTTGAATAAAATAAATTTTCAGGATATTGATTTTCTTTTTTTGGACATTGAAATGCCGGATATGAATGGTCTCGAATTTTTAAAAAACCTGAACACATTCACGGCAATAGTTTTTGTATCAGGTAAAAAAACTTATGGCGTTGATGCTTTTGACAATAATGCTATTGATTATTTATATAAACCTGTATCGTTTGCAAGATTTTTAAAATGTGTAAACAAAATAAAAACACATTTTGAACTTACAAAAAGTGTTACACAAACAAAGCAACAAAATATTTTTATAAAACATAATGGCATTCATATACGACTGGCAGTAGATGATATTTTTGTGATAAGAGCTCATGACAATGATGTAACGTTAAATACAAATGTACGCTCTTACAAAACACATTTAAGATTAAAAGATATTTATGAGATGTTGCCGTTAAATGATTTTATGCAGGTACACAGATCCTTTATTGTACAACTAGCAAAGATAGATAAAGTAGATGGTGAGATAATTGAAATTAACGGTCGAACCATACCCGTAAGCAGAACCTATCTTGGAGAGCTTTATGAACGCTTAAAAATAAGATAGAATGGATGGAAAGGCTTAAAAGAATTATCTGGATTGTGATAATAGTTTTTTATTAAGCCAGGCACATAAATTTATTAAAGAACTTACTGATACTACCAATAAAATAATATTTGCCTGGCAAAATCAAAATTTAACAAGCATAAAAATAAATGCTCATAAACTTTTAAGTTCAGTACGAACGTTACAGGTAAAAGAATTAGCTATATACCTTGAAAAAAAACAGAAACAGCTGCCATGGCCAAAACCGTTTCACCCAAATTAGAAGAAGAATTAAACAGCTTTACAGAGCAGTGAAACAGGTAATAAATCACGTGCGCCTTGCGATCGAAGAATTAGAAAACTGATTCACCTCCAAATTGCGTCTTTTCACCACTATTTTATTACTATCTATACCATTTGTGTATTCTTCATCTTTGCATTTACGTATAATATATATAACTACAGTACGCTAAAATGATTTCAGTTAAAACATAAAAAAATAACCTTAATAAAGCCATTGAATAAACAATAGAATTTGGGTTTACAAAACAATTAATATTGGTAAACGGCATGCTCAAAAAATTGGCGAATGGAAAGAAGTTTTTTAAAGAAGGATTCCTATTTTAAAAACATTTCCTATTATTTACGATATCGAGCATAAATTAAGCATCTCTTAAGTTGTGTTAAATGATGGAACTTTGGGTACTTATTAAAAGAACAAAAAGACAGTTGAGAAGAAAATTATTTAAAGTAGAATAACGTACTCATTTTGAAAATAATTACACATAACTAATAACAAAATAAAAAAACGCATCGGTTTAAAGGTTTTAACATGCTGTAAATTAGCCGGTTAAAACCAACAAGTTAACTGTAACTACGGCACGCTATTTGGCATTATACATATAATTATAAACTCTTAAATATCAGTACTCATGAAACCACTCATTGTTTTTTATTCCGTTTGTATTTTAATATTTTATAGTCTTATTGTATACATCGGGCACCGTAATAAAAATTACAGAACTGAGCGTAGCGGCTTACTCCAGGATGTAACCGTACCTTCTGCTGACTATAAAATAAGCAAAGCAAAGATGCTCTCACAAGATTTTGACAATGCGAAAATTTATGTAAAAATGAAAGAACCAAAAATGGCGGCCGATGAAATTTATAAAGCAATTATTTTATTGGCAGGCAATGCCGGTGATGATGAAACTTATGCCAATTCAACATTAAACAATATTTTAAAAGACCTTAGCATTTGTTACCTTGATCTTGCAAGGCATGATAAAACAGAATTAAATACGGATAAAATATTTGAAAGTTCAGAATTATTTATTGCGTATGGATATATTCAACGATCAAGAAAAGAAATTAAGAAAAGAAATTTGTATGAGGCTTTGGAAAATATTACAAAAGCACAGGAATGTTTGGCCTTATCGGCTAAATATGTAGAAGGAAAAGATCTTAAAACTCACATAAAATTATTAAATGAGACCAAAGCACTTTTGACTATTTTAACACCTGAAAAAAAATAATACTAAACAATTTTGATGCCCTGTTTGTTTTAAATATCATTATACAAAATGATGAATTGGAAAAATGATCACCTTAGTTATAAATACAGTTCAATACCTAGTCGATAATTTTTATACCACCTCTTTACCCGGTTATACTTTAAAGCCGGTTGATCTTGATTTTAACACCTGCCCACAAAAGAAACGCTCTTTTTGCAAAGGTATTGGCAAAACACCAAAACGATCAGTTATTAATCATTTAAAATGTAAATTAAAAAAACGTCATACACATCTAAAGCTTAAAATCCATTCCTATGAAAACTCCAAATCATTTTAATGTTATTGTTTTAGAAGATAGCGATTTTTACAATAGCATACTTACCCGACAGTTACAAACTTACACAGATTCAATTGCAGCTGATAAACATTTTAGTTATGATATACAATCGTATACAAATATTGGTGACTGCATACGAAATTTAAAACCCGAAACAGATATTGCATTTCTTGATTATTACCTTAATGATGGCAATGCGTTGGATGTGATGAAAAAAATAAAACAACGCTGCATAGATTGCAAGATCATTATCCTGTCACAAATAAAAACCATACGAATCTCGTTACAAACTTTAAATGAAGGAGCTTCAGACTTCATAAGTAAGGATCGTTATACCCTTGCAAGATGCTGTTATATTTTAGAAGAAATAATACACCAGCGCTTAGGCTCACAATAATATTTCTGTCTTCATAATTACTTGTTATACTTTTTTTGTTAATTTAGAGTGTATATATAATAATCATGAAGAAATTTACCCTATTCGGATGGTTTAAAAATATCTCTATTGCCAAAAAACTTTACTTTACTGTTGGTATAATGGCCTTACTTATAGGGATTGAATTATTTGCACTCTTTTTCTCCATTAATACACTTTCATCGGTAAGGGCTTATGTTGAAGGTGAAGGTCTTTGGTCTAAAGCGCAAAAAGATGCTGTTCATCATTTATTAAGATATGGTATTACCCGTGATGAAAATGATTACAAAAAATTTAATGAATTTATAAAAGTTCCACTTGGTGATAGTAAAGCCAGGAAAGAACTCATGAAGCCAAATCCAGATCTTGAAATTGTAAAACAAGGATTTTTAGAAGGCCGTAATCATCCTGAAGACATAGATGGTATGATAACACTCTTCAGTCGCTTTAATAAGATCTCTTATATTAATAAAGCTATTTATTATTGGGGAGAAGCCGAGCCCATTGCCCTTAAGTTAATTCCAATTGCCGATAGCCTTCATAAACAAATAAATTCAGGAGCACCATCATTAGAAAAAGTAAATGATTTATTAAAAAAAATTGATCCTATTACAGAAAACATTACGGGGCCTGAAGATAATTTTTCGTTTACGCTTGGTGAAGGTTCCCGCTGGCTGGAAGATCTTGTTTTAAAATTGTTATTTGTAATTGCTTTAAGTGTTGAGATCTCTGGCTTATTACTTGCTATTTCTGTTAGCCGCAGCATTCAAAAAGGCTTAACCGAAATCATTAACGCTACAGGCTCTTTTGCAAAAGGAAATTTGAGCGCAAAGGCAAAAGTTTTTTCAAAAGATGAAATTGGGGTGTTGGCAAATTCGTTCAATACCATGTCGGCTGAGCTTGAAAAAAGCATTAATGAAATTGCCCAGGCCGAGCGAAAATTTAAAGGTTTGCTGGAAGCCGCTCCCGATGCTATTGTTATTACAAATAACGAAGGGCTCATAAAACTGGTGAATGCGCAGGTTGAAAAACTTTTTGGCTACCAACGCAACGAACTTTTATCAAACAAAATAGAAATGCTTTTGCCGGGTAAAAGTAAGTTTGCAGGTTTAATAGAAATAGAAAAAAATGAAAACCTCGTATCCGATATCCAGGGAAGAAAAAAAGACGGCTCTGCTTTTCCGGTTGAGATAAGTTTTAGCCCGATACACACTGAAGAAGGTTTATTGATATCTGCTGCTATACGCGATGTTTCGGAACGTAAACATATTAAAGCCCTCGAAAATAAGAATAAAGAATTGGAGCAATTTGCTTACATCGCGTCACATGATCTACAAGAACCTTTAAATACAATTCATAGTTTCATTCATTTATTTGAAATTGAAAACAAAATAAAGCTGGACGATGAGGCCAAGGCATACCTGGGTTATATCCAAAAATCGGCCGAAAGAATGACAGAACTCATTACTGATATTCTTGAATACTCCCGCATTGGCGGTAAAAGTCAAACTGATATAGTAGATTGCAATAAGATTGTAAAGGATGTTTTAGATGACATGAAGGCCAGTATTGCGGAGACAAAAACAAGTATTGAGATAGACAATTTGCCTACAATACGCGCTTATCCGGTAGAGCTTCGTCTACTTTTTCAAAACCTGATTAGCAATGCCATCAAGTTCCGCAAAAAAAATATGGATTGTATCATTAAAATTTCTTATAAAAAAGGCAACGAGAACCATCATTTTACCGTACAAGATAATGGTATTGGCATTGATGAAAAATATAAGGATAAGATTTTTATTATTTTTCAACGCCTTCATGGCACTAAACAATATGAAGGTACGGGAATAGGCCTTGCCCATTGTAAAAAAATTATTGAACTACATCACGGTAATATCTGGCTGGAATCGCAACCAGGTAGCGGCAGTAAGTTTCACTTTACTTTACCTGAAAACGATTAAAGACATGAGAAAAAAATTAAAATGTGTTTTACTTGTTGAGGACAACGAGTTTACCAACATCTATAATCAAAAGCTAATTGTAAATTTAAACATTGCAGAAAATATATATGTTAC
The DNA here is from genome assembly GCA_016787705.1 of Bacteroidia bacterium. GTDB lineage: Bacteria > Bacteroidota > Bacteroidia > B-17B0 > Aurantibacillaceae > Aurantibacillus. Next base: position 28,025 of record JAEUTP010000010.1, read on the forward strand.
CGAAAGTGCAGAAGATGCGCTTGATTTTATTGGCCGCAAAGGGAAATACAGCTCTACTCAAATTAAATATGCTGATCCGGATATTATTTTCCTGGACATTAATATGCCCGGACTAAACGGGTGGGAGTTTATTGAAGAATACAAAAAATTAAATGTAAAAAGTAATCATCCTGCCCAAATTGTTATGCTTACTACATCACCAAATCCTGACGATGAGCAAAAAGCAAAACAAATAAATGAGGTTATTGCATTTAAAAGAAAACCATTGGCGCAAAATATTATTGTAGACATTCTTAAAGAACATTTTCCTGCGCACCTTTAATGGTTTATTTTAAGATATGTAAAGACTTGTATTGTTTGTAATGCGGTTTACAAGATCATAGGCATAATCCATAGTAAAGGGCTTTGCCATATATGCCTTTGCTCCAAGTTTGTACGCAGTTTTTACAACATTAAGTTGCGCTACAGAAGACATTATCACAATAGGAACATGATTAGCCTCCAAACGCGAATATACCGCACTCATAAAATCAAGACCATTCATGCCCGGAAGAATTATATCCAAAAGCATAATACTTGGTTTTAAAAAATTTACTTTGAAGTAAGCATCATCTGCATTGGAGGAAGTGGTAACTTTGTAATTTTCTTTTTCGAACCTGGCTTTTAAAGTCCATAGTATAAATTCATCGTCATCAACAATGAAAATATGTTTTTCCCTGTTTTTCATGATCACCTGTTTTTAGTTTAATTAGTGACACTCTTTTAAACTAGGTTTTGTACTTCTCAGCCTCTTCTTTCAGATCTTTTAAAATTACAACCATATTCTTATCAATAAAACCTATCAATTCGTGTATGCGTGCATGCTCTATTTCTTTTTTGGCGTTTTGTTCAATATATCTTAGCTCGTCAGAAAAATTGATAAGACCCATAAAGTGAAAAGACGGAATAGCTTTATGTGAGAGCTCACTTACCTTATTCCAATCATCAACAACTAAAGCACCTTTTAGTTGAGCCATTATTTCACCAGCGCTTTTAATAAATATTTCAAGCATGTTAGCAACAAAATCTTTGCTTCCATGGCTTAGCTGAATAAGCTGAGAAAGATCATAAGAATATTCCATGTTGATATTGAGGGCCGGTTTATGCATAACCAGGAAATCTGTAAATTATATAAATACCAAATTCGTGCCAAAGTAGCACCTGAAACCAGTGATTTTTACCTTGCATTTTCCTGGCATTGGTTTTGCGCACTTCTCTTGATAATTGTATTGCTATGATGTACCAGATACTCGACCTTCCTCCTAATATGATTGGTTTTAAAGCCGCCTGGAAGGTTACAAAAAAAGATTTTGAAGAGGTAGTAATTCCCTGCGTTGAGAAACATGTAGAAAAAATGGGACAAATTAATTACCTGTTGGTACTGAAAAGATCTGTTAAAAGTTTCAGTTTTTTTATGTGGATGAAAGATGTTTTATTAAGCATTAAACATTTAACAAAATGGAATCGGGCTGCTATTGTAAGCGATTCAAAAATTGTAAAAGTTGCCACAGCTATTTTTAGTTTTATTATTCCGGGTGAGTTCAGGGCTTTTCCGCATAAAGATATAAACCGCGCTATCAGGTGGGTTTCAAAAGGCGTTCTTTAAATTACTGCTTTTTAAGTATCAATAAAGAAGGGATTTGTGTTAACCATTCCGGCTCATTCTCAATAAAATAATTCCATGCATTCAAACTGATCAACAAAAGATCTTTATCTTTTAAAAATTCTCCATTCATTTTTGGCCGTTCATAAACAGCAATGTGATTTGGTGCCTGTTGTTCAATGGCACGAATATTCTCTTTTAAAGCCGCGTTTTGCTTTATCTTATCCCCGTAATCAATGATCATAATGCGTGATTCATTGTTGTTTATCATTTTTTGCGCGTAGTTAACCAAAAAATCATCTTCGTTGCTAAGAATTAAAATAATTACATCATCCACTTTCTTCAATCCCTTATCTGCAAAAATACCCAACTCCATTTTTACTGATCGTATAATGGCATTGGTGCGATCGTCAAAACCATTATTGCCAATTATTTTTTCGTTTCCGGTAAGTGTGTTATATAATTTTTCAGGATTGATGATCTTTGATGTAATACCTATCAACCGGCCTAAAAAACTGCCTTCATACATAGATTGGCCCATACCTACAACTAAAAGATCATAATCTCCTTGGTTGGCAGTATCGATAATTTCCTTTTCAAAATCAAGAGTAGGTTTAAACTGAGTATTAATAGTAAGATTGTATTTATTGGCCTCGCGTTTTATTGGTTTAAAACTTTCACGTTCTACTTCATTTATATTGTATTGATGTAATTCGTTACTGGGTTCAAGGTGGAGGGCTGATACAGAAGAATTGTTGATGGTCTTTGCAATAAGGCTATTTACTAAACGCACCATACTTTTTCCACGTTCCGAATCGCCAAAAGAAAATAAAATTTTGTACTTATTATATTTTTCACTCTCCATTGCTTTTTCATCCTGTTTCTTATCATTAAACAAATAATTTATAAGATCAAGTGCCGGCCCTGTCATAAAAGTTGTAACCAAAGCCATAATTACCATCATAGCAAAAATAGAAGGCGGAAGAATGCCGAGATCAAAACCAATGTTCAATACAATTAATTCCATTAAGCCACGCGTATTCATTAACGCACCTATCATTAAACTATCCTTCCATGGCTGTCCAACTACCCTGGCTGCAATGGCACTTCCAAAAAATTTACCAATAACAGCAACAGCAACTATCAAAGCGCAGGTTTGCCACATACTTACATCGTTCAATAAACCAATTTGTGTTCTTAATCCCGTAAAAACAAAAAACAAGGGCAACAATAATACAAGCGAAACATCTTCAACTTTTTCAATGAACACATTTCTGAAATGTAAATTCTGTGGCATAATAGCACCAGCCATAAAAGCACCAAACAAAGCATGAATACCAATAATCTCGGTGAGATAAGAAGAAATTAAAAGTGTTACAAAAAAAATAGCGACTACCGGTTTACTTAATGTATCCTGATGCGAATAAATATCGCCTAAACGTTTTAAGAAAGGCTGAACAACTTTTAGCATTAAGATTACATAGGCAATTGCCATTAGAATTACATATATGGAGCTTACTATAGAACCTGCTTTTACAATAGCAATAACCACTGCCAAAATACACCAGGCGGTAATATCATCTGCGGCGGCACAGGTAATAACTATGGTACCAATACGTGTTTTAGTTAATTGCCTTTCCTGCACTATTCTTGCGAGCACAGGAAATGCCGTAATACTCATTGAAATACCTATGAATAAAGAGAAGGATAAAAAATTAATATTTCCCGGCGCATAGGTCGTATAAAGAAAGTAAGCCAAAGCCATACCCAATGCAAAAGGAAAAATGATACTGGCATGACTGATAATAACTGCTTCATGCGCTTTCTTTTTTAGAATCTTAATGTCCAGTTCCATCCCAACAATAAACATAAACAAAATTAAACCTATTTGGCTTATGAATTGTAGATTAGGCAAAGATGATTTTGGAAATAGGAACAAAGAAAATTCAGGAAAGAACATGCCTATAAACGATGGGCCTATAAAGATGCCGGCTATTATTTCACCGATAACTGTTGGCTGCCCTATCTTTTTAAAAATAAAACCAAATATCCTTGCCACTACAATAATAGTAATGATCTGCAATAATAAAATTGCCAATGGGTGTGTAACATTGTGATGAAGGGTTTCGTTGATCTGTACTATACTGCTTACCTCCGAAACTTTTTTTACTTCGCTGATTTTTCCAACCTCCAGGGGCTCACCTCTTAAAACGATGAAATACATTAAGCAAAAAAAGCCACCAATGGTTAGCACATAAAAGAGCCCGTTCTTAACATTACTCATATTTTAATTTGGCTTTTGTTTTCCACAAAAGTACCTTCTATAAAGGCATTAAGCTAAATGCCGCTTTATATATGTAACAAAAGGCTTAAAAAATGTAACGAAATTTTATTATGGATTTATTCTTTGCCTGAACTCATCACGATAAACATCACTCAATACTAAATTTACTTTTTCGTTAGAGTGTAAAGTAATAGAATCAGCTGTAAAATGTTGTATCGCTTTTAGTGCGACAATATCTTTTTTATTTACACGACAAAATTTAGCTGCCGGCAGCAGTGTTAAAATTTGCTCGAAAGAAATATTTTTGACTGTTGTTTTACTTCCGTTTTGCAGGTAAACTAATTTATCTCGACTATCAGTATCTGACGAAGTAATGTATAAAATATCATTAAAATTAATGATTGTTTTACCCTTATCTGTATTCCACAAAACCTGCTTCGTTTCTTCGGCAGCTTTAACATTTAAAATACCTTTTGCCTTTGCAACCGCTTTCTCAAAACGTTCTTTTTGAATAGGCTTGCGAATATAATCCACAGCATTAAGATCAAATGCTTCTGCACCAAATTCTTTATGGGCAGTTGTAAAAATTATCAATTTATCTTGTAAATGCTTTGCTACCTCTAAACCTGTAATGCCTGGCATTTGTATATCTAAAATGCAGGCATTAAAATCAAACTGCTGAATAGTGTCTAAGAATTTTTCGGGTTCGTTAAATGCTTTTACTACCTCCACATCCGCGATCTGTTCGCACAAAATTTTTATATAACTTAAAGCAGGCAGTTCATCATCCAGCAGTAAGCATTTTAGCTTTGTATTCAAATAAATTTAATTTTAGGTGTGAAATAAAAACATCATTCTCTACAAACTGATCCAGCCTGTAACAATCTTTATAAATAATATCTAAACGTTTTTGAAGATTTTCTTTTCCTAAACCACCATTAGATTTTTTTAATGCCGGTTTTGAGCTTATTTTATTGGCAACCGTTAGTGTAAAATACTCATCCTTTAATTCAAATGTGATGGATATAAAAGAATCGCCACTTTGTATATCAGCATGTTTAAATGCATTCTCAATAAGATCTACCGATATCATTGGCGCCAGCAATTCCTGGTTATAAAGCAAATGCTGTTCGTTAACTTTATTCTTTACCTTAATATCAAACAGCGGACTCAATTTCAATTTATTTATCTCTATCAAGTTCAATGCAAATTCCATTTCTTCTTTTATGCTTACGAATTGTTTATCGGTTTCGTATAAAATATAATCCAGCACATTGCTTAATTTATCCAGCGAAAAATAAGTTTGATACGCGTGAGACTGAATAGAATTTAAAATATTCTTAAATAAATGCGGGTTGATTTTGTATTTTATTCCTTCCAGTTCAAACGAATTTATTTTATTCTCTAACACTTTATAATCAGATAAGATCTTTTGATTGAGTTTTGCTAAACGTTTTGCCTTAAGCCATAAATAAACAATATAGCCCGTTAATAAAAAAATAACGGCGCAACAAAACAGTATAGCTTTAGAAATATACATGTTGTAAAGTTACAAATTATTTATTTTGTGTAAATTTAGGTCACAATTAAAACAACATTATGCATTCAGGAAGAAGGTTTACTTTTAGCGAAGTGGTTTACTGGACCAGGCGCGATCTTTATTTTTTTGTAATAGCTGCCACTATCCCTACATCACTTTATTATTTTTTTGAGATAAAATGGCTGGTGATTCCATGGGTAGCAATTGGTTTGGTTGGTACGGCCGCAGCGTTTTTGGTGGGTTTTAAAAACACCCAAACTTATGCGCGTATGTGGGAAGCAAGACAGATTTGGGGTTCAATCATTAACACCAGTCGCAGTATTGGTATTTTGTTTAAAGATACTGTAAATAGTGATAAAGCCGAAATTCAAACCCTGGTCTATCGCCATTTAGCATGGCTTACTGCTTTACGTTATCAAATGCGGGAAGAAAGAGTTTGGGAAAATATGCACTTAAAAAGCAATAGAGAATATGCCCGTTTTTACAAAGTACCAGAACACGAAACACCCTTAGCCGATGAATTAAAAAAATACTTAAGTGAAGATGAACGCGCTTATGTATTAACTAAAAAAAACAGGGCCACTCAGATCATTGCCCTTCAATCAAAACATTTAAAGCAATTAAAAGAAAAAGGGAAATTATCGGAACTTGATTTTATTGAACTGGAACGTGCGCTTAGCGCGCTTTACGACCACCAGGGCAGATCTGAGCGTATTAAAAATTTTCCTTATCCGCGGCAGTTTGCCACCGTTAATCAAATGTTCATCCGTTTGTTTATTGGCATTTTACCTTTTGGTATTTTACAGGAATTCGGAAAGCTTACTGCGGATATTGGTGATGCTTTTATTTGGGCCACAGTACCCTGCTCAATTATTGTTGGCTGGGTATTTCATGTAATGGAACGTATTGGCGAGGCCACCGAAAATCCGTTTGAAGGTAGCGCCAATGATGTACCTATTTCTAACATTAGCCGCGCCATTGAAATCGATCTTCGCGAGATGCTGGATGAAACAAATATTCCGGGACCAGTATTGCCGCAAGGAAATATTTTAATGTAAAAGCCTCACCCTATCCCGATAGATTTCTATCGGGACCTCTCCAAAATAGACAGACTTCTGCCTTGTTAAGCTCCCCTCTCCTTTGGATAAGGGCTGGAGATGAAACTTAAATTTTAACAATTTTCCCTGTAAGTAAAGCTTTTTTCATTCGTATATAGTAGTATAACAAAAATACCATGAAAAAAATACTGTATTCATTTACCCTCTTAATTGCTGCTTTTCAATTTTCGTTTGCGCAGCGTGTTGTGCTTATCGAACAATTTACCAACTCGGGTTGCCCGCCCTGTGCGGCTTCTACCCCACCCGTTTTTAATTATGTAAATAATAATCCGGCAGATGTGGTAGCTATTGGCTACCATACCTCTTTTCCATACAGCGATTCTATGTATTTTGAAAATCCTGTTGAATCAAACGCGCGGGTTTCTTATTACGGGGTTCAAACAGTTCCTTATTCAATTGTTGACGGAAATTATTACAGCAATTTTTCTTCGAATTTTAATTCTGTAATTGCCAATACCATTAATACCCGTAAAGCCATAGCCAATAAATACAACATTACTAATTTAAATGCAAGTATTAACGGAACCACACTCAATACAAAATTTGTTTTTGAATCACTAGCTGCTTCTAATATTAATGATACACTACGTGCGCATATTGTGGTGATTGAAAAAAATGTTCTGAAAAGTTCATACGCCGCATCGCCCGGCGCCAATATAGAAACCAATTACGAATATGTGATGCGTAAAATGCTTCCTAACCAAACGGGTTCTTTTTTAGTGAATAGAAATTTAAATGAAAAAGATACAATTACACTTAGCTGGCCAATTCAAAAAATTAAAAACAATGCAGAAGTACGGGTAGTTGCTTTTGTACAAAATAAAACTACCAAAGAGGTGTATATGGCTAATTTATTTTCTACCAGTATTTCTACCGGTTTAAATGAAATGATACCTGATGGCCTTTCGTTCAAAGCATTTCCTAATCCTGCCAATGATTTTCTTTACATTTCAGCTTCCGGTTTAATGAACGATGCAACGCTTACTGTTATTGATCTTTTAGGCAGACCACTTTTAACTCAATCTGTTTCACCAAACAAAACCCTGCTTTTAAACACTTCTGAATTTAAAAAAGGTGTTTACTTTTTGCTGTTAAATGATGGCATGAATGCGGTTTCAAAAAAAGTGGTGATAGAGTAAAATCAACTATTTTTAATATTCTTTTTTACTTTTCCTTGATCGAAAAGTAAACAAAAGACAAGGCAAAACGATCCTTCTGCCCGCTCTTGAACTTTCTTGAAAGACAAATAAAGTAAAAAATTCTGTTCCCGTTTTTCACACTGGAATGAACAGAATTTTAAACGATCCCGATAGCTATCGGGACCTTTATTGTCTTTCTACGAAAGTTCAATTCACCCACACACACGCTCAGCGTTTTGCCCTCCAGCCAACAACAGCAAGTCACTTAACAACCAACCATACGAAGCTCAAAGCGAAAACCCAAACATCTGTATACCAAACGCGCAAGCACACATAGTTTGGCGGCCTATTAAAATTTTTTGTTAAAAAAATCTTTGTTTTTCAAAAGTGTTGGGCCTGTGCGAAGTTGATTTTCGCCTCTCGCGAAGCGCTTAAATCATCAGCTTGAAAGACAAAGATTTTTAGAAAAATTTTAAGAAGCCTTGAATTTTTTGCTTACTTTTTTGTTCAATCAAAAAAGTAAGGCCTAATATCTTATAAAAGAGTTATATTCCTAAAATAATCTTTTTCAATACAAAAAACCGTATTTTTACTTAAGCAAAACAAAATTATGTCGTTACGTATTTACGGTAAACTGCCTTCAGGCGAACGCCTAAAAAAAATTCAATCTTCGCCTAATTATAAAAACGGCTCTTTCCAGAACATCTCCAAAACAAATGCCATGGCCGAAGATGCTTCTTTCTGCAAAATGATGAAAGAATTTTTGAATAAACCTAAGAACGTTGCACCACCAGCAAATTTACCGTCGATAAAAACAGATCTTAAAAAATTAAATAACACTGAGCCTACAATTGTATGGTTCGGACATTCGTCTTACTTTATTAAAATAAATAACAAAACTGTTTTAGTAGACCCTGTGTTTAGCGGTAATGCAGCACCTGTATCTTTTATGGTGAAAGCCTTTAAAGGTGCTGATGTGTATACTACTGAAGATTTTCCTGCCATTGATATTTTGCTGTTAACGCATGATCATTACGATCATCTCGATCATAAAACGGTTACTAAATTAAATAGTAAAGTAAAAAAGATAGTTTGCTCTTTAGGCTTAGGCTCGCATTTAGAGCACTGGGGCATTTCTAAAAACAAAATAAATGAGCTGGATTGGTTTGAAAATTTTACTGATGATGATCTTAGCTTCACCGCTACTCCCGCCAGGCACTTTACTGGCCGAGGTATTAAGCGCGGGCAAACATTGTGGTCATCGTTTGTATTAAAAACAAAAACACATCATTTATTTTTGGGTGGCGACTCCGGTTACGATAAACATTTTAAAGAGATAGGCGAACAATTTGGCCCCTTTGATATTTCCATTTTAGAATCAGGACAGTACAATAAATCATGGCCAAACATTCATATGATGCCGGAAGAAACAGTACAGGCCAGCCTTGATCTGAAAGCAAAAATTTTATTGCCGGTGCATTGGGCAAAATTCTCGTTGGCCATGCATGCCTGGGATGAGCCTATTGAACGTATCTTAAAAAAAGCAAACGAATTAAATGTAAAAGTTGCAACACCACACATTGGTGAGCCTGTTGTTTTAGGCAATAGCTTACCAAACAAAACGTGGTGGCAAACGCTTTGAATGTATGAAGCTATACCTTACAGTATTATGTTTTATTATTTGTTTTTGTGGTTTTGCGCAAGATACATTGGTGCTGTGTGAAAAGAAAGATCCAGCAAAAGAATATAAAATTGAATTGAAGAAATATCCAGTAAAGATCATCTCTAAACAAAATGATATTTACCATGCCTTTTTAATGGATTATAAAGATTCCGTTTTGTTTATCCGCAGTCGAGATTTTGGCCGGGAAACCAACCAAAAAATAAAAGATCTGTTTGAGAAAGCTACTTACCTTGCCGACTCACTTAACTTAAAAAGTAAAGAGGTAGATAGTTTAATGCTCACGGTAAGAAAAAAAGAAACGGAGTTAATGTATTCAATTGACACGAGCATTAACATTTCATCCATCAAAAAAATAAAAATAGAGAACCGCTTCAGGCCTGAAAAAAAACAACGTGTAAAAAATGTAGAACGCACCAGTTACATTGCACTTATTGGCACGCCGGTAGTACTGGCGCTTTCTGTTTTATTTTTGCCGCCAACCACATTGCCGTATATTATTGTACCTGTTTTTAGCGCGGGTGTTGGCTTTGCCATTGCCAACCTTGCACTTGAAAAAAAGCGCTTGAACTTTAAAACAACCTGGATGGTAAAAACCCTGATCAGGTCATAACATTACTTAAACACTTGTTAATATAGGCTTTCAGGGCAAATCCCACATTTGGAATGCAATATGTTAAAAACAAAAAATAGGTAATTTTACCTATATCTTTTCTCATTGTGATAATTTATATTTGATCATCTCCCTTTGTGTGAAAAATAGATTATGAGCGAAAAAATTACTGAGTTTACTGTACGAGGTAAATCGGAAGAAGAGCTGTTGCAGTTGTTGCGTGATTATGAACAATCGTTAGCGAGTGAAAAAAAATATCATGCAACATTAGATCATATGATGGAAGGTTTCCAGATCATTGATTTTAATTTCCGTTATACCTATGTGAACGACGCCGTTGTAAAACAAAGTAAATATACACGCGAAGAGCTGATGGGTTACACGATGATGGAAAAATACCCGGGCATTGAAAACACTGAGCTCTTTAAAACGCTTACCAAATGCATGGTAGAGCGGATAGCCATTAATTTTGAAAATGAATTTGATTTTCCTGATGGCAGCAAAGGTTATTTTGAATTACGCATACAACCGGTGCAGGAAGGTTTATTTATTCTCTCTATGGATATAACCGAACGCAAACGTGCAGAGCTTGCAAAAAAAGAATACATAAAAGGCTTAGAAGAAATGGTATTTATGACCTCGCACAAAGTACGCCAACCTGTTGCACATATTTTAGGCATTTCTATTTTACTCAACGACTCTGTTAACTCGCAAGAAGACCTCAATAAAATGGTAGGCTACATGAAAGAGTCTGCCCTCTCATTAGATGCGTTTACAAAAGAACTCACCAGCTTTATTAAAAAGCTGGAAGTGAATGCGAGGGGGTGAAAATTGGGGAAATGAGAAATTCGATTAACTTTGATTGTTACTAAAAAATATAAATTAAAATCTGATGAATATAATTGAAAATATTACGATAGAGGGTTTATTTGGTGAACACACACTAAATATCCCCATAAAAGACAATAAGCTTTTATTAGTTGCAGAAAATGGCTCAGGCAAGACCACAATTGTAAATATCATTTATTTTTTTCTATCTAAACAATGGATAAAATTATTGAGGTACAATTTTTCCAAAATAACTGCGACAATTGATGGAGAAAAAATATCTTTAAACAAAGAAGACATTGACCTATTTAGGTCTGACAAAATACAAAAATTCCTTATGCGGTATCCTAGTAATCTAAGGGAAAAATTATTTGACTTTTTTCTTACCGCAGATCCAATCGAACTATTTAGAACACCACAAAAAATGGAGCTCGCCGCAGACAAATTAAATATTCCGATGTCAATATTTTTTGAATTATCAACAAGAATTAATCGCGAACAATTTAATTTATTTTCAAATATTTCGGAAAAAAATTTACAAACTAACAAAATAATTGATGCGCAAATACTTTATCTACCTACTTATAGAAGAATTGAGCAAGATTTAAAGAATATTTTTCCTGATTTAGAAAGTGATATTGATAAATATAGAAGACGTAAACGCATAAATAAAACCTCTGATGAAACAAGTTATGTAGAATTAGTAGAATTTGGGATGGAATATGTTGAAGTGAAAATAAATAATAGACTAAATGAGCTTAAAGAAAATTTGAACAATAAATTAAAAAATGATTTAACTGGAACTTATCTAAAAGATGTGATAAATAAACGATATACTAAAATTAGTACCACAGAAACAGATACATTTGATGAAAAAGTTTTAAGCTCAATTTTAAATATTATAGATGAGGATGTTTTATCAAAAGCAGAAAAAGAGAAATTAATCACTTTTGTGGGTGAAATAAAACAAGTTCGCGGCTTAAAAAAAGATGAAAATAAAATGATTGCATTTTTCATATACAGATTGATTAACATATATAATGAACAAAAAAAGGAAGAACAAGATATTGTTGAATTTGTAAATATTTGCAACCAGTATTCTTCTAATAAAGAGTTTATTTACGATAATATTAATTTTCAACTTTACATTTCCCCGAAAGTTCACGGGGAAATTCGACATAAAGAAAGAATTGAATTAAAAGATTTGTCGTCTGGAGAAAAACAAATCGTTTCACTATTTAGTCATTTATATCTTTCAAAACAACGATATTTTGTTATTATTGATGAACCTGAATTATCTTTATCGGTTCCATGGCAGCAAAGATTTTTGAGTGATGTAAACTCAAACCAGTATTGTGATGGTATTATTGCCGTTACACATTCACCATTCATTTTTGAAAACGAATTAGAAGAATATTCTCACACCCTTTCTGAATTTATATCTTAAGGTATGGAATTTTTAAAGTATTTAAAAAGTGCGGCTAAGTCAAATACGAGCGTCAGAACGAAGTTTTTGCAACAATATAATAAAAATGATAAGTCGATTCACATCTTTTATGAGGGAAATGACGATCCATCATTCTACACTAATTATTTCGAGCAAAAATCTAAACTGAAAGTTTATCATTATCAGGCTGAGAATAAAGCCGGTGTTTATGAAATCCATTCTAAAATAAATTGGAATATTTATAAAAGAAATAGAGCTCTTTTTTTTGCAGACAAAGATTTCTCCGACATATTAAAAGAAATTTACCCCACTGAAAGTAATATTTTTGTAACAAAACATTATTCAATAGAAAATTATTTGGTTTGTAAAGCAATTTTTACAAGAATACTACGAGATATTTTGCATATCGATGATGATAAGTTCATAAACAAATGTTATAGGAATTTCGATAAAAATTTAAAAATTTTTAGCTACAAAATTCAACCTCTTATTGCTTGGATTGTTTATCACAGATCGATTAAGTCAAAATTGCAATTGAATAATTTTAAAATTTCCGATTTATTTTATTTTGATAATAATTTAAATATCAATAAGCATAAGCTATGTAATGGTTTAAAAATTCAAAATCATCTTTTAACAAAAACAAAATTAACACATACCCCAAATTGCTGGAAAGGAATTTTACATTATTATAAGCAAATACGCAAAATTCATTCACATAAAGTGTATGTAAGAGGAAAATATGAAATTTGGTTTCTGGCGACATATATAAATAAGCTCGTTACAATCATAAATAATTCTAAAAACGCGGGCGAACCGAAAATAAAGATGCAATTTAATTTAACAGCTGACAACGCTGTTGAATTATTAGGACCTAGATTAAAAAAACCAAATGATTTAAGCGTTTTTTTAGAAACAAATAAAAAATAACATATCCATGTAAGCGCAGATTGCAATCCGTACTAACAATAAAAAAAGGAAGAAAACGAAATTATCATTTTCTTCCTTTTTGATTTAAACTCCTTCAAGAGTTAAATATTCTTCGCGCTTGTCATTTTAACGAAGGAGAAATCTCGTTTAACAGATCCCTCATTCTTCGGAATGACATCAAAAAAAATGGAAGGCAGTATATTAAATACGGGCTTCCGTTTTTTGTTTAAGCTCAATCAAAGGTTAAATATTTTTGATTCTTTCACGTCAGGCTGAGCGAAGTCGAAGCCCTTCTATTACCCCTTATGCCCTTCGACTCCGCTCAGGGTGACAAAAAAATGGAAGGCAGTATATTAAATACGGGCTTCCATTTTTTGTTTAAGCTCAATCAAGAGTTAAATATCCTCCTCCGTCGCTTCGCGACACCTCCTCAAAGAGGAGGATACTGTGTTTGCTTGCGCGGTATTATTACTTCGAAATAACTTTAAACTCTACCCTGCGGTTTATTTGTCTGCCTTTTGCAGTAGCGTTGCTTGCAACGGGTTGTGTTTCTCCATAACTTTTTAAAGTTACCTGCGTTTCGTTAACCCCTAATTTATTTTTAATATATTTTGATACAGCTTCTGCACGCCTGTATGCCAACTGATCATTATATTTTTTTGAACCTACATTATCTGTATGTCCCGAGATCTCAACCTGTAAAGCCGGGTACTCTTTAAATAATTTTACCAATCGGTCTAATTCGTAATACGATTCTTTTTTCAATTCAGCTTTATCAAAATCAAAAAAGATATTATTAATGGAGATCGATTGCCCCGCTTCTATTGGTGTGATCAAAAGATCCTGTGTTATTTCTTTATACTCCGGTAATTTACTCAAATCAATATTTGAGTTCACAGAAATAAATCCAGGTTTCTCTGCCAAATAACCATAACTTGTACCTGAAGGCAATACAATGGCATACTCTCCGGTTGTTGGATTAGAAACTGCAATGCCAGCTTCTTTTCCATCTACTAAATTCTCAAAGAAAATTCTCACACCTGAAACCGGCTCGTTAGTTTTACTATTCATTACTTTACCTTTTACCAAAACAACCGGTGTAGGTTTTAATGTTTTTACCAATGCTAAAGAATACAGATCATAATCACCCGGTGTTTCACCTTCAGAAGTAAAATACACTTTGTCGCCAGAAGCAGAAGTAGTAAAAAAAGATTCGTCGTGCGATGTATTTACTTTAGGTCCTAAATTTTCAGGAATACTCCAGTTGGTCCATGTATCGTCTAATCTTCTTGTCATATACACATCAGCGCCACCATAACCGGTTAAACCATCAGATGTATAATACAGAGTTCGGTCATCTGCTGCTAAAAAGGGCGCACTCTCGGTACCCTTTGTATTTACCTGCATGCCAAGATTGATAGGTTTTGTCCAGGTACTATCTTCTTTCATGGTGCTTATATAAAGATCCAATCCTCCGTAAGTATTATTTTTTATTTCTTTGGCCATCAATAAATATTTTTGGCTGTTAGAAAGATAATAAGCCACCAGATCGCTGCTGTTAAAATCATCTTCTATCTGTATGGTTTGCGGAAAGCTCCAACCCGTTGGGGTACGGCGACTGATAGAAACACCCTGCCGCATCGATCCGTCTTTACTATAAGCATTTCCTAACAAAACAGTATTACCGTCCGGCGAAATAGAATTAATAAAATTCGGGAATTTATTATTTAAGGGCTCGCCAATATTTTTTGCGGTACCCCAGGCATTTGCTTTTGCATCCCATTCTGCATACCAGATATCTTCATCATCGTCTTTACCACCTACATTTCCCGGATCGCGATAGCGGCTAAAATAAAGTGTGTTGCCATCCGGCGAGATCAACGGCCCCATTTCAGGATATTGACTATTTACACCACCTGTTAATTTTGTAGCTACCATAGATGATTTTACAATATCCGATTCACTTAATTTTATTTCCATTGGTTTATCTGATTCTAACAAACCAATAGCATCAATGGCTACCGGAATATCTTTAACAGACTGGAAAATAATTTTTACTGCTGCAATTTTAAAATCAAGCACAGATGCATCTACATTTAATAAACGGCTGCCGCTTAAACCTTTTTTAAAAGTGTAAGAGATCACTTCTTTTTCTTTGTCTAACGAATCGTAAGCAATCACACAACTGATATAACCGGGGTGATTGGATTCTGCCACCAAAATATATTTGGCTTTCATGGGCGTTAGAAAGCTTACTTTAATAAATTCAGTTTTTTCACCGGTGCCTTTAGGCTCCCACGCATTTGCATTCTTGCCACTGCGAGGTAATACGTTTGGTCTTCCTAAAACCTGTTTGGAAGAATATTCTTTTGTACCAACCTGTGACGAGTGATCAAGCACTTTATATGCCCATTGCACATTTTGAGAAGTAAGAATGAAGGGTAATACAAAAATGAAAAGGATAATAATTTTTTTCATAAACAATTTTTAATTGTACTATGGCAATTGTTATTCCTGCGCGTTGTATTTCATCAAACTGTGGAAATACACGCAACACATAAAACATTTTTGGAAAGCGCTTCTACACTGTGTAGAGTAATTTGCCCTTTATTTATTTATTTACTTTCTTTCCTCCTCCGTTGCTTCGCGCCACCTCCTAAAGAGGAGGATACTAACCGCCTAAGCGTAAAGTATCCCTCTCTGGAGAGGGTGCCCGAAGGGCGGGAAAGGAAGCGATCTGAAAAATTAAAACTCCAACCTGTAACTCAACAAAGGCAATAATGGTGTTTGATACCAATATTTCACGCTACCGGTTTTCATATCAAAATATTGTCCGCCAACATTTTTGCGGTTGGTTGTGTTTTGGATATCCAAAGCCAAAGTACTTGTTACGTGTTTGTAATTACGCTTTACACTTATGCGGATATCTAATCTGTAATAGTCCGGATTTTTACTTTCGAAAGTTTTTTCGGTTACAAATTTTGCTTTTCCTGCAGCCATTGATGCAGGCAGATCAATAGGCGTATAACGGTAACCACCCACGTAAATAGATTTAATATTAAAACCTATCACACGGCTCTTTCTTTTTTCTGATAAGGTCCATTCTTTACCGGCTGTAAATGTTACAGCGTAATTGGTATTAAAACGTGTGTTATACCAAATATCGTTTGCCGCTTTGTACTCTGAATTGTACAAAGAGCTTGATAAAATATAATACAGGTTCTTATGCAGGAAACGCTCATAGGTTAATTCCATTCCGTAATTTCTGCCAAGACCTTTATTCACCAAAGGATCTGTATTATAGCCATCAGTTGCATTCAGCATAGAATAAGTGCTTGTTTTATCTGTACTTACAGGCACATTAAATAAATGCTGATAATACACTTCTGTTTTTATGTGGGAGAAATCATTTATTACACGGTCGTAACCTAAAACCAAATGATGTGCTTTACTTAATTGTAAATTTTTATTTGGTGTTGCAAATGTATTATCATCGTTTTGTTTTTTAGCAAAATAAACACCAATGGGCTGTAACTGGCTATGCAAGCCATAACCCATAGTAAAAATATTTTTTTGAGTGGCTTCATATTTTAGAGAAGCGCGCGGCTCTACCGAATTTGAATTATTCAACATCAATTGAAAATAATGGAGACCAATATTGGATGTTAATTTAGGAGTGAGCTTATAATTCCATTGAAAAAAAGCCTGGGCGGTTTGTGTACTGCCTTTTACATTAATACGTTCTATCAAAACCGTTGAATCGCCCATATCGCTTTTTGAAAGATTATAACCTAATTGATTTAAAATAAAACCGCTGCGGATATTGCTCTTCGCATTTATTTTTTGTGTGTACACAGAAGATAATGTAACTTTTGATTGAATGAAATTTTGTTCGTATTCTTTAGTCAATGTGCTGTAATCTTTTCCTAATTTTTTTCCGATATCGCCATTTTGTGTTCCTGAAAAAACCAAAGCGGTTTTTAAATAGGATTGATTGCTGAATAATTTTGTGTTAGTCAATCCAATAGCACCTGTATTTGCGTAGAATTTAGAATTATACCGTGTCCATTCGTCTTCTTCCCATTTTAAAGAATCTTTTTTAGCATAAGAAGTTTGATCGCTAATGCCGCCAAAACCAAACATGCTGAAAGAGCCTGCTTTTTTAGTTGGTAAATAAATATTGAAGGAAAGATCCTGGAAGTTAGTAATGGCGTCGCCTAAAGGTACACCAATTTTTCCTAGAACAGATAAAGTAGAATAACGGTAGTTGATCAAATAAGAACCATCGTATCCTTTTTTGAATGGGCCTTCCATGGCAACATCTGCACCTAACACACCTAATTGAAATGTGTATTCACGTTTTTGATTATTACCCTTACGTAATTTAAGATCAAACACACCTGAAAGCGCATTACCATATTCTGCCGCAAAAGCACCGGTAGAAAAATCGGAATTATTTAAAAGCTGCGAACTTAAAATAGAAATGCCGCCACCCGAAGTCCCCACATTAGAAAAGTGATTTGGGTTTGGAATTTCAACACCTTCCATACGCCACAATAAACCGTTAGGTGAATTACCACGAATGGAGATCATGTTATTTCCATCGGGGCCTGATATTACGCCTGCAAAAGCCAGTGCCATGCGAGCGGGATCATTTGCAGCGGCTGCAAACTTTTGTGTTTCTTCAACCGAAAAAGCGCGGGTGCTTACTGTAGACATTTCATTTAACGGTTTATTCTTTTGAACCTTGGCAGTTACTTCCACCTCATTCATTTGTTTTACATCTTCCTCCAAATTAATATTTAATACTAATTCTTTACCGGAATTTACTGAAAGGTTTTGTAGTGCGGAAGGTTTATATCCCATATAAGTAATGTTCAAACTTTGTTTGCCAACAGGTACTTTGGCAAAAGCAAATTTACCGTTCTCATCAGTAGTTGTTACCATTGCCGGGGCTATATTCAACACCTGTATAACGGCGCCGGGTATGGGCGTTTGCGAGATCTTATCGACCACAGTACCCCGTACCGTTTGAAAAAGAGTTTGCGAATTTAAAGTGCATACAATGCCGCTCAGCACGAATGCTAATAACAATTTTATTTTCATGTTGGGTTTATTTTTTAAATATGGGTTACTATGCCAGATCCGCTAACGTTAACTGTAACAACGGGGGCGCCTCTGTATTTTATATCACCGCTACCCGATATAGTAGCGTTTAGCGTTTCGTTTACATGTACGGTAATATTTCCTGAACCACTTATTTTTGCATCCATAAATGTGGAAACAGCATATTCGGCATCTATATCTCCCGAACCACTAATACTAAATTTGCCTGATTGAATGACACCAGCCGGAATCTTAATATTTCCGCTACCGCTAATATGTGCAGTTACTGTATGTATGTTTAATGCATTTGTATTTACATTTCCCGAACCGCTGATCTTAATATCAAGTGTGTTTGCATTAATTTCGTTTTGAATAGTAATATTTCCACTTCCACTAATAAAAACCGATTGCAAATTACCAACATGCACAATCATTTTTATTTTATTGTGACGCCATACACGCTTTCTATAATCGATAATTAAATTTCCGTTATCAACTTTTGTATCTAATACTTTCATGATGTTTTCCTGGCCGGTGATTTCGATACTGAAGGTGGAGTCGCGAACCAATTCCACATCTGCATCACAACGCAGATCAACACCAATAAATGCCCCGGCATTTCTTGTCTCGCTTATATTACTTCCTTTTCCATGAATTCCCCAGATCCTTCCTTTATTACAAGCCTGTAAGCTTAAAAGGATAATTATTGCGGGGATTAAAATTTTAATCGTTTTCATTTTATTTATTTTACTGTTATATATTAGAGACAATTGAATTTTTATTTACCCCTACTCTTTATTAAAATTAATTATAGCTAAAAATGATATTTAAGTTGTGCGATAAGCGGAATTTTAATTTCATATCCCAATTCAATAGTCTTGTTACGGGAGTTTGTTTTACTTTTTTTGTTTTCAATAAAGGATAAAGGTTAATTGAATTTACATTTTGCAACTGCAATAATTTATACTTTTTGTTTGTAGTGAGAATGATTTTATCGGCTGAAGCTTTTGCTGTTAAAGCCGGATCATCATGCCCCGACAATAGTGTTTGCAGAACAAGAATAAAGCAGCAACTCAAAGCTATTTTCTTAAAATTTTTCATGTTATATATTTTCCTGCTCTTCAGAGATCTCTTTTACAGCCATGTTGGATACAACGTAAACAGCTATTACCAAAAGAAAAAAGATACTTAGTTTCATAGATTGTTTGCCTTTATATGTTAAAGACAAACAAGAAAGAATAAACCCCTACTTAAAAAGAAAATAATTTAGAAAAAGCGGATAGAAACTTTTCCGCCAACCCAGCCTTTCAAATTAAAACCATTATCTGTTGTATGATCGTACAGCGTATATGGTGCAATGTTGCTGTATTTTGAAAGATAATCTGCAGAATATGTATCTGAAATGTAAAGATTAAATACAGGACCTGCTGCTATTGAAAATTTCTTTTTGAATTTATATTCCGCGCCCCAATACAATTTATACAATTCGCTTGCGGCATCTTTAAATTCACCTTTACAAACATGGTTGCTCATTAAGGTAATATCGCTGCGCAATTTATTTTTAATTGTAAATGAAGTACCAAGTCCGTAGCCAAACGACCATAAAGGTTCACTGCTGCTACCATCAATACCCACATTAAAAATATTATAGAATTTGGAAACGCCTGTTCTAAAGCCAATGTTAGCTTTAAAGATCTCATCGCCCGAAATTTCTAATTGGTGAACTCCGTTTTTTACGAAACTAAAAAAACCAATTGGCAAGCCTTTACATGAATCTGAAATATTTACCACAGCTACCTGTAAACCATTTTTCAAATATTTAGCATGATTAATAAAGCCGGCAATTTGAGTTCCATCCAACTCTTTAGCGTGATTTACAAAACCAGCTACCTGTAAGCCTTTTGCATCGCGTAACACACAGTTCACAAAGCCTGTGGCCTGTATGCCCTCCAGCTGTTTTGCATAATTTACATAACCAGCTAACTGCGCGCCTTTTACTTTTCCAAAATTAGCATTTACAAAACCGGTAGCACTTACACCACTTAAATCGCCCAAATTTACATTTGTAAAACCCGATGCCTGAAAACCTTTCATGTTTGTGCCGGTAACATTAAAAAAGCCGGCTAATTGTGTTCCTTTAACGGTATCACCCACCAGGTTAAAAAAACCTGCAAGCTGTACGCCGTTTACATTTTGTTTATCCACATTAAAAAAACCACCAATTTCTAAAGCATCTGTACCCCTTGCATAGCCACCAAAAATATTGAAAGAATATTTATTGGTAACACTGCCCGAGAGCTTATGATTAGTACCAATGAATGGAAATATGGACACCTGCACATTGCGGTGCAAGGTATCTTTTACATTCATGGTATTTATATAGGCCGAAAATTTATTGGCCACCTTTACGGTAAAATTTTCCAACTCGCGTAATTTTTGTTTCCACAGAACGGAATCTTTTTTTGTTGAATCAACAGGGCTAAGGTTAATAAAGGTCATGCTGTTAGTTTGCAGCTCACCAAGGATAATAGCCGTATCCTTATAATTTTCTTTATTAATGATGATGCTTTGATGTTTGATGGGAATAGACATGGAATAATAACCATAATCATTGGTTGTTACAGACTGTAAAGTGGTTTTATCGTAAATGGTAACATTGGCTAATTTTTTATCAGTTGCTTTATCATATACGTAACCATTCAATTCTGCTTTCTTAGGATTTTTTTCAATTACCCTCTCTTTAAGAATAATGTAATTATTTTTTACTTTGTAAGAAATTGAATTTGGAAGCAATAAAGCCAAAGCTTCGCGCACCGTTTTGTGTTTTATGTTAATAGAAATCGGTGGCAGATCGTTAATGATATTAGATGAATAAGAGAATACTAAACCCGTTTGCTCTGCCATTTTATTTAAAGCAAAGCTTACACGCTCATTGGTGAGAGATAAAGACACTTCCCTTTCCAGCGGAGGAGTAACTGAGAAACAAAAAGCAGAGCTCAGCAAAAAACTAAAAATAAAGATAACCCTTTGCATGAATTTTTTATTGCACTTTGGTTTTGCTTTTAAGAACAACCACAGTATCCCGTTTCTCAATTTTAAGGTCGAGTGTTTCGGCAATGATACTTATAACAACATCTACAGGCTCATTATTAAACTCAACCGATAATTCTTTATTGCCCAATTGTTCATCTTCCAGATCGATATTTACATCATAAACATTATTAATTTGTTTTATCACTTCACCTAAAGGTGTTCCGTTAAAATTGAATATTCTTGAACGGTAGCTCGCTACATTTTCTGCAGGTTCTAATACAGCTTTTACAAATTGTTTTGTGGTGATGTTATAAACAGCTTTTTGCCCTTTAATTAAATTTAAACCAGAATCGGTTGATGTATAAAATTGTACTTCACCACTCTCAACCATAACTTCAATAGTGTTGGTGCCAGGTATAGCTTTTACATTAAAGGCGGTACCAATATCTTTTATCACCACATCATTAATAACAATTTCGAAAGGTTGCTTTTCGTTATGCACTACTTCAAAAAAAGCTTCGCCTTTTAATTTTACACGGCGTGTATTTTTATGGGCTACATAACTTACTTCTGAATTTTTATTGATAAATACTTTACTTCCGTCCGGTAATGTATCCAACACCGTTTTATTTAATGCTGCATATTGAATTGGTTCTGCATCTTTTGGATCAATAATAAATTTCACTAAAAAGCCTAAAGCTACCCCTAACAATAAAGCGGCGGCAACACGCATAATTATTGTGCGTTTAAATAAAGGAATAACTTTTGCTTCACCAGAAATACGTTCATCCATTTTATTCCAGGCAGCAGCAGTGTTTACATTGTATTCGATCTTAACATCGTTAATGGCAGAAAATAATTTTCTACTTTGTTCAAAATACTCCCTGTTCTCTTCCGACTCATTTTCCCACGCTTTAATAAGGGCGATCTCTTCCAGGGAGGCATCTCCTGAAAGTACCTTTGCGATCAAATCGTCTCTATTTTCCATATTCACCATATCAACAAACTAATTAATGAATAATAACCAAATTAATAAATGCAGATGATCTTTTAATCTCTCTCTCATGATCTTTAAGGCCTTGCCCATATGATTCTCAACCGTTTTTACAGAAATATTCAACTGCTCGGCGATTTCTGAATATTTTAAGTTCTCAAAACGGCTCAATTTAAAAACAACACCGCATTGCTCAGGAAGAGAAGCAATAGCTTCGTTTATTTGTTTGCCTAATTCTTTTACCTGTACTATTTTTGAAGCGTCATCAAAACTGGCATCTGCTGTTTTTTTATAATCTTCGGCATACACACTTTTTATTTTGCCATGTTTTATTTTATTTAAACAATCGTTATGCACCGCACGGTACAAATACGATTTAACAGAGCTGTTGATCTGTATTGTTTCGCGTTTATTCCACAAATTATAAAACATGTTTTGCACTACTTCTTCCGATTCGTCAATATCTTTAAGTATAGAACAGGCATAATTACACAAAGGTTTGTAATATGCTTTGAAAATTTGTTCAAACGCATTTTTATTGCCTTCGCTTATTAATTGCCAATATTGTTGTTCGTTTATCTCCACTTTTCGGAAAAAATTCCCTACAAAGATACATTTTAACCCAAACCACAAACCCAAAAGCAAATAATTAGCTAAAAGCCTTGTGTTAATGGAGTTTTTACAAATAAACAATATGCCCTAACAATTATAAGACAACCGAAAAAGAAAGTACCCCTACTGTATTTTACGAATAATTTTAAGCAGTTTTTTGAACTTTGGCCGATCTACTAAAGGCTTTTTTGATATAGAGATAATCGATATAGTATAAAACCTTGATAGAGATCATATTATTTTGGGCTGTATTTACCGAACCTCTGAAATTTTCGTAATAATCATTTATGATCTCACTATTGCGCTTTAAAACAGAATTTTTCCAAACAATGTTCAATTCACTTCCCGGGGCAAATTGCCAGAAATAAACCATATCAATATTAAAGGCATTGTAATTTACATTATGATCGTTTTGATAAGCATACGAATTTAAATAACCATCATCACCCAACTGATAGTACTCGCTATATTCTGCTTTAGACCAGTAGTGCCTTAAACGGAATGATAATGACATTTTATTGGTGAATTTATAAACACTGGTAAACGTGTTACTAATGGTTTGCGTATTGCGACGTCCAAAAGTGATCGTATCGCTAAAAGGATCGTAATGTACAAAGCCAATATCATCCGTTTTAATATTATTAGCAACTTCGTAAATAAAAGATAATTTATTACTTGCCCTGTAACGAGGTGTTACAACAAGGTTAATATAATTACGATCGTTTTCATTAAACACCCTGTAACCGGTAGAAATATCCAAAGCAAAAGGCTTGCGGTAATCGCTAGAAATAAAACCACCTGTAGCATAATTTACAGGATATGTATAAAATCTTCCAAAGATCCTTGGCTCATAATAATCGTATGTAATTACAGGTTCAATACCATAATTTATACCGCAGGTAAAAAATTGTTTTGTAAAAGTGGTGGTATTATTTCCATAGATGCCAAAATTCCAAAAGGCATTTGGTACATACATACGTTGGTACGAAATATAAATGTTATTGTACATATTATTTACTTTCCAAAAAGGTTTGTAAATATTATAATTAAGATCGAGTCCTGTTTCAACATTATTTGAAAGCAATAAAATGCCAAGATCGTTTGGATCGTACTTATCTGTATTGATAGAATTATAAACGTTCCATTTAAAATTACCACCGCTTTTTCCAAAATCAAGTTTGGCACTGTAACCTGTGTAAGGCCCTGCACTATCGGGATATAATAAATTGCTTGTTACTGCGCTTCCACCAATTGTATACATATTGGCTTTGTCATTAAATCTAAATCCTGCGCCGGTAACATTAGCATCGTAAAAATGCCCTTCACGGGTAACATTTGTGTTTATAAAATTAACGAACGAATTATTTTTTAAGGCCTGATCTAACACCACAATATTATAATTAGTGAGTGGCGATGTTAAAATACGTCTTGTATTTCCTAATGTATCCTGCACTGTAGCATAAGTATTATTTGATAGAGAGTTAAACACACCAATACCTAATTTATTGCTTGTACGCCCCGATAATTTAGTTGCATTTAACAATTGTGTCTGCGCCGGATTTTTAATTACTTTTTCTCCATCCTGCAATTGTGAATACACTTCGCCATAATTTATCGGTACTCCACCTACCCTCCGTGAATAGAACAAACCACCTTTATTAAAAAGCTCGGTACCTTCAGTAAAAAACGGCCGACGTTCCTGGAACTGCACTTCAAATGGCGAAAGATTTAAAACCTGGTTATCGGATTGCACCTGGCTGAAATCGGGTACCAGTGTCATATCCAGTGTAAAGGCATCAGACAGACCATACTTCACATCCATTCCACCGCTTAAATTATAGGTAAGATCTTTTACATCTTTATCATTGTAAGGATAATGATTAATGATGCTTGCTATGTAAGGAGAAAAAGACAAACGTACCGGGGGTTTGATATCCTTTAAGCCTGTAAGATCGCCAAATTGCCTCACAAGCGCGTTGATCTTAGGATCTACGGGATTCCAGAAAGAATTTTCACGTAGGCGACGTACTTTACGAATCATATTAAAACCCCATGTTTGAATTTCTTTTTCAGCAAAACGCAAAGCAGAATAAGGAATGCGCATTTCAACCGCCCAGCCTTTTTCGTTGATCTTTACAGAGCTCATCCATACAGCATTCCAGTCAAAATCCTGCGTATCGGGGCTGTAACGCGCATCTATCTGGGTTCCGGCAGATGTTACAAAAAAACCGTATGCATTTATATCATCATTATACGTATCAAAAAAAACACCAAATAGCTCTGCATTGGCTTCATTATCGCGCGTACTCAACTCTCGTAAAATGCTATCAGGAGATGTATCGTAAAGATCGGCAGCAATATAAATAGCCACATCATCATATAATAATTTTACTTCTGTTTTTTGTTCGGTTGGCAAGCCGGGGTGAAGATCGCGTTGAATAAAACCATCGGCAATCTCTGCCTTTGACCAGCAGGTATCATCCAATACACCATCTATTTTAGGGCTTACAAAAGTACGAATAGCATTAAGCGATTTTTGCTGCGAAAAACCGGTATAGCATAAAATAAAAAATAAAAGTATAAAACAGGCCTTGTTCATAATGCCAGTACTAAAGTAAATATTAGTAAATAGCTATTTATCCCCCTTTTGAGGTGAAAATCTGTAAAGTACAATGATTGACAAATTTTTTAATAAATTAACAATTATATTACAGAGATACAAGGTGATTTTATAGACATTTTTCTCCAAAAAATTCTAATATTAATGTATCTTTAGCCCTCTGATTACATGAAAAATGTAAGAAAGATGGATTTTATTTATAATTGAAAGAAGAAGGTACTTAATATGTGGAAATATTTCTCGGGAGTTTTATTAAGAAATAAATTAGCATTTACGATCAGTGTTGTGCTTTTAACAGCTTTTATGGGTTGGGAAGCATCTAAAATGGAACTTTCTTACGAGTTCGCAAAAATACTACCCGATACCGATAGCACGTTTATTGAATACCAGACTTTTAAAAAACGTTTTGGTGAAGATGGTAATGTAATGGTAATGGGTTTTGCAGATAAAAACCTGTTTCAGTTAGAAAAATTTAAAGACTGGACCAAATTAAACGATGATCTTAAAAAAATACAGGGTGTAAAAGCCATCATGTCTGTACCAACCGCTTTCAGATTAGTTAAAGATGACAGTTTGGAGAAATTTAATTTTGTTCCGTTAATTCAAAATCCAATCTCTTCGCAAAAAGAAGTGGATAGTTTAAAAAACGAAATTTTAAATATGCCTTTTTATGAAGGCATTATTTATAACAAAGAAACAGGTGCTAACCTTGTAGCCATTACGTTCACTAAAAAAGATCTGGACTCGAAACGTCGTTTGGATATGGTGAAAGAGATAAAAGCTTTAGGGGATGTGTTCTCGAAAAAATACAATGTAGATGTACATTACTCAGGCATGCCTTACATTCGTTCGCAACTGATGACAAAAGTAAGAGCAGAGATGACCTTGTTTTTAATTTTAGCTGTGATTGTTACAGCAATTATTTTATGGTTGTTCTTCCGTTCATTTTCTACAGTTATTTTTTCTTTGATTGTTGTGATAATGGGTGTTATTTGGTCAATTGGCATCATGTACTTGTTTGGTTACAAGATCACCGTGCTTTCAGGCTTAATTGCACCATTAATAATGGTAATAGGTTTACCTAATTGCATTTTCCTCATTAATAAATACCAGAGCGAATTTTTAGCACATGGTAATAAAATGAAATCTTTGGCAAGGAGCATTGAGACCATTGGTGTAACTTTATTTTTAGCCAATATAACAACCGCTATTGGCTTTGGTGTTTTATATTTTACAAAAAGCTCAATGCTGGTTGAATTTGGTGTTGTTGCCGCTATTAGTGTTTTGGCAACTTATGCCATTACTTTAATTTTAATTCCGGTAATTTTAAATTATCTACCTAATCCAAAAGCAAAACATACCAAGCACCAGGAAGGTAAACGCATAAATAAAATATTAGATATTATTGACGTGTTGGTACAAAAGCGCCGTATGGCCATTTATGTTATTACCACTGTTATTACCGCTGTTTCATTGTGGGGTATGATGTTTATTGATATGAACGGTTACGTGGTAGATGATTTGCCTGAAAAAGATCCTGTTTATACTGACCTAAGCTTTTTTGAGAAAAATTTCAAAGGCGTTTTACCATTTGAAATTTCGGTAGATGCAAAACATCCTAATGGTTTAATGGAAAATAACGCGCGTGCTATTTATAAAATAAAACGATTGCAAAAATTAATGGCAGAGTATCCAGAATTTTCAAAACCATTATCTATTGTAGAAGGACTTAAATTTTCGTACCAGGCCTATAACGATGGCGATGCCAAATATTATTCATTACCGGGCATTAGTGATCTTAAAACACTTTCAGGTTACTCAGGTTCGTTAAAAGGCCAAAGTAACAGACTGCAAACCTTTATGGATACTGCCAAGCAGGTTACACGTGTAAGTTACCAGGTAGCAGATATAGGTTCTAAAAAAATGAAAGAGCTGATGAAAGATCTTCGCCCAAAGATCGATTCTATTTTTGATCCGAAAGAATATAACGTTGGTACAACGGGTCACAGCCTTGTTTTTTTAAAGAACAACGATTATTTACTTTCAAATTTACTGGAAAGCTTAGTAATAGAAATTATTTTAATTGCCATAGTTGGTATTGCTTTATTCAGATCGGTTAGAATTATCATTCTTTCAAAACTACCATGTTTAATTCCACTTATAATTACTGCTGGTATCATGGGCTTTTTAGATATTCGTTTTAAACCATCCACCATTTTGATATTTAGTATTGCCTTTGGCATTTCATCCGACGGTACTATTTATTTTTTAACCAAGTACAGGCAGGAATTAAAAAAGATGAAGAGCCCGGCAGAAGCCATTTCAGCTGCTATACACGATACGGGTTTAAGTATGATCTACACCTCTATTATTTTATTTTGTGGCTTCGCCATCTTTGCGGCATCTAGTTTTGGAGGCACCGTAGCATTGGGTGTTTTAGTATCGTTAACCTTATTAATGAGCATGTTCACCAATTTAATTTTGTTACCTGCTATATTATTATCCATCCATACCAAAAAAACAAAAAAAGAAATTACCGATGAACCTTTAATTGATCTTGAAGAAAGTATGGATGAACGCGGTAAAGATCTTACGGATATCTAGGCAACCTGAATCATTTATTGCTCAGTGAATATGAAAGTACGTTTTTATGTATACTGTTGTTTGGTCTGCATTTTTTTACTTTCTGTTTACGCGTTTACAAAAAGTGATGAAAGAATTATTAATTATATTGTTGATGTTAAAACACAAGACCTTAAATTATACTGGAAAGATGATAGCGTCAAAAATTTCAAAAGCATTTTAAAATTAAAGAACTGGCTGGAAAGTAAAAAGAAAAATTTAGTATTTGCCATGAATGGCGGCATGTATATGGAGGACAACGCACCTCTTGGTCTTTTTATACAGGAAGGAAAAACAATAAGATCAATAAATACAGCCTACTCTGCCAAAGGAAATTTTTATTTAATGCCAAACGGTATCTTTTATATCACCAAGGATAAAATCGCACAGGTGAGCAAAACTGCGGATTTTGTAAAGACGGAGAAAAATCATAAAATAAATTATGCTACACAATCAGGACCCATGCTATTAATTGATGGAGAAATTCATCCTGAATTTAAAGAAGGCTCATCAAATTTAAATATCCGCAATGGTGTTGGCATTTTACCAGATGGTAAAGTTATCTTCGCCATGTCGAAAGAGCTAATTAATTTTTACGATTTTGCTATGTATTTAAAAAAACTGGGGTGTAAGAATGCTTTATATCTTGATGGTTTTGTATCGCGAACTTATTTACCAGAAAAGAACTGGATACAAACAGACGGTAATTTTGGAGTTATTATTGCCGTAACTACAACTAAGTAATTACAATTTCACAACCTTATCTGCCAACACCAGATAATAATCAGAATCCTCTTTCCTATCGAGTAAATACAAGCCTGTCAGCTCACCAAAGGCAGGTAAGATAAACTGGGTTCCATTAAAATAAAAACAAGGTAATTTTATTGATTGCCTGGCCTTCCCAAATAATTTAATACCTGGATGAACGTGCCCGCAAAAATTTATCTTATTCTTTTGATCCAGCGGATGATGAGAAAAAATAAATGTATCTTCTACAAGATATTCTGCTTTTAATAAATTGGCAATTTTGTAATTCTCTTCATTCAAAATATCATGATTACCCTCTATTAAAATAAATTGTATTTGTGGATAATGAAGTAATAAAGATCTAAACCATAACCATTCTTTATTGTAATCACTATGAAAAAGATCTCCTAAAATTAAAACCGATAAAGGCTTCCATGTATCAAATAAAAAATGAAGCTTATCAATATCTTTTACATGACTCTCAACCGGCATAGCTATTCCCTGTTTTCTAAAATATGTAGTTTTCCCAAGATGGAGATCACTTATAACCAACTGCTTAAAATGCGGACGATACAAGGCCTTTTGAGGTAACAAATAAATATCTTCACCTAAAAGTTCTATTTTTGCGTAGTTATACTTCATGTTTTTTGTACGGAATTTAAGATTTTTTCTATTCGGCTTTGAATTTCTTCATTACTGAATTTCTCACGCAATGTATCAACTAATATAGGAAATGAAAAAGGTGTAGGCTTTTCGGGATAGGTGACAATTATTTTTTGCTTGCTTATACGATCAAAAGCATTTTGCATGCGCGTGATCTCCAGCTGAAAATCAAGAATCTCATCGTAGGCTTGTCTTAATAACAAATTGTCTTTTTCATAGTCTTCAAACACTTTAAAAAATAATTGCGAAGAAGCCTGGATATGCCTTGTCTTTTTTTGATGACCGGGATAACCTGTAAATATTAATCCCGCTATGGTTGCAATATCTCTGAACTTTCGATTCGCCAATTCAATAGAGTTCATACTTTTTAAAACATCATCATAAATAAAATCAGGCGAAAGTAAATTATTATCCAGTACAAGATCAATATCTACTTTTTTATCACTTAATAATTCAAATCCGTAATCATTCATAGCAATAGAAAAAGTAAAAGGTTCTAACAAACCTATCCGGTATGCCAAAATTGCGGCCATTCCCTCATGAACAAATCTTCCTTCAAAAGCATAAACAAACAAATGATAGCCTTCACGTGTTTTAAACTGTTCAATCAGCAATTCATTTTTACCCGGCAAGTAAGATACTTTATTTTGTAATTTGAGTAAAGGTGCTAATTGCTTTAATTCTTCATTATCAATTTTATTACGTTTATAATCATCGAGCTGTTTACGAATACTGTTTGAAAGCTGGTAGGATAATGGCAATCTGCCTCCCAGCCATGCAGGAACAATTCCTGTATTTTTTTTACTTGCCTTTACACGCGCTTCCATGTCTTTCACAAGCACAAGTTCGAGGTTTCTGCCACCAAACCAAAATACATCACCGGGCTTTAATTTGGAAATAAAATTCTCTTCAACCATACCAATCTTTTTTCCACCCATAAACTTTACATGCATCATACTGTCGCTTACAATAGTGCCAATGCTTAAGCGGTGTCGCATGGCAATAGTACGGTTGGTAACCTTATAAATTCCATCAGCAAAAACAACTTTATGATATTCATCGTACACCTTTAAAGAATTTCCACCCGTTACAATAAAATCAATACACCAGTTAAACTCTTCGCGCGAAATACTTTTAAAACAATGTGTGCCTTTCACTTCTTCAAATAATTTATCGGCAGTAAAACCATCAGATACTGCCAGCGTTACCATATATTGTATAAGTACATCAAATGAGCGCACATAAGGTACCCTGTTCTCTAATAAATTGTTTTCGATAGCATAACGTATAGCGCTTCCTTCAATTATTTCTAAAGAATTTGTAGGAACAAACCATATTTTACTTAAAGCCCCGGGGTGATGCCCGCTTCTACCAGCCCGTTGCATAAACCTGGCAATACCTTTTGGCGAACCGATCTGAATAACAGAATCTACACTGTGAAAATCAACACCGAGGTCGAGGCTAGAAGTACAGATAACCGCTTTCAGACTACCATTATGTAAATTATCTTCTACCCATTTACGTATATCGTCACTTAAGGAACAGTGGTGCAACGCCATCTGTCCTGCAAGATGTGGAGCGGCTTCGAGTAATTTCTGGTACCAGATCTCTGCCTGTGAACGCACATTTACAAAAACCAAAGTTGTGTTACTCGCCTCGATTATAGGAATGATCTTAGGCAAAAGTTTAATTCCTAAATGACCGACCCAGGAATATTTTTCTACCACATCCGGATAAATTGTTTCAATAATTATTTCTTTTTCAAGGTCTGTTTTTATGGTTACAGCATCTTCATTTTTATCGCCAAGCAGTATTTCTTTGGCTTCTTCCATATTACCAATAGTGGCCGAGATACCCCAGATCTTTAAAGCGGGATTAATAGCTTTTAACCTTGATAATGCCAATTCAACCTGCACACCACGTTTGCTTCCCATTAGTTCATGCCACTCGTCAACAACAATAAACTCAAGTCCGGCAAAAAATTTGTCATATTCTTTTGAAGCCAATATTAATTGTATACTTTCAGGTGTAGTGATCAAAGCGTGAGGAGATTTTTTACGCTGCCTGGCGCGTTCTGCAGTTGTTGTATCTCCTGTTCGCAATGCAATTTTATAATTCAGATCAAGATCTTTTGATACTTGTTGCGTGGCCAATAATATTTCTTTTGATAAAGCCCTAAGTGGTGTAATCCATAAACAATGTAAGCCGTTTTCTTTTGGTTTTTTCTTTTGAGGATATTTTTTATAATAAGCCCCTAAGATACCAAACCAGAGGGCATAGGTTTTTCCACTGCCCGTTGGTGAATTTAGTAAACCGCTTTTATTTTCATCAATAGCTTGCCAGGTTGCTTTCTGAAAAGCAAAAGGTTTCCATTTTTTTTGTTTGAACCATTTGGCGGCAATACCCATAAAAATTATTTATGTCGGTTCGAGTTAAGCCGAAAACATTATACATACTTTTCGGCTCCGCTCAAAGTGACAGTTCATAAAACCGAATTTAATAATTGTAAAAGATCCTCTTTTGTATTGATCTCTTCTTTTTTCTTATCTTTTCTCCAACGTAATATTCTCGGAAAACGCAGTGCAATACCACTTTTATGACGGGATGATGCGTTAATGCCCTCAAAAGCAATTTCAAATACTAATTCTGCTTTTACACTTCTAACAGGGCCAAATTTTTCGATCGTATTTTTTTTAATCCAATTATCTACTTCAATTAATTCTTTATCCGTTAAGCCACTATATGCTTTTGTAAATGGTACTAACTCTCCATTATCCCAAATGGCAAAAGTGTAATCCGTATACAAATTGGCTCTTCGTCCGTGGCCTGATTGTGCGTAAATTAAAACTGCATCAACTGTATATGGGTCTACTTTCCATTTCCACCATTTGCCTCGTCGACGGCCGGTTTCGTAAATACTATCTTTTTGCTTTAGCATAAGGCCCTCACAGCCCAATAATTTAGATTCATTTCTTAATGTATCTAAATTTTCCCAAGCGTTACAATCCAACAAAGGCGATAATTTTAAAAGAGGATTATTTGTCTCTGTGATCAATTCCTCTAATAATTTTCTGCGCGCAATCAATGCTAATTGACGAATATCTTTACCATTGTACTCTAATAGATCGTAACACATCATACATAAAGGTATATCGTTTAATGTTTTTTTTGAAACATTTTTCCGGCCAATTCGTTTTTGCATTTCGTTAAACGACATTATTTTTTTGTCTTTAAATGGCAGTATTTCTCCATCCAAAACTGTTCCGTTAGGCAGGATATTTTTTAGAGGCATGAATTCAATAAATTTATCGGTCATTAATTCTTCTCCCCTGCTCCAGATATGAACAGAATTATTACGTACGATTATTTGCCCGCGAATACCGTCATACTTTCGTTCAATTTGCCAATCAACAATACTTCCAATATCTGTAAAAGGAACATCCAGTTGATAAGCCAGATAAAAAGGATAGGGTTTTGAATCATCAAAAGAAGAAGATTCATCCGACAATAATTCTCTAAGTTCTGAAGTTTGCGGTAGCCACGCACCCATTAATTTATGAGCAATAACTTTATCATCTATTGAATATGTTTTTGATAACGCCTTGAATATTAATTGTTGGGATACACCTACACGAAAACTTCCTGTTATCAATTTATTAAAAACGAATAATTCATCTTTCGAAAAACTATTCCAGAAAGAAAACAACCATTGTTTTTTTTCTTCCTCCGTTTTAGATTGAATTAAAATAATTTCTTCCATTACTTCACTTAATGATTTTTCGACATTACTTTCACTAAGTGGAATTAATAAACTGATCGTCTCTGCCAAATCACCCACTACATCGTAAGAATCTTCAAACAACCAATAGGGAATGCCCGCCAGCTCCGTAGCCCAGGCTTTCATATCGGTTGTTTTGATTGGACGTTTGGGGCGACGACCGGTTAATAATGCAATTGCCCAAATAGCATCTTTAGAATTGATATGATTAAAATAATTAACCATAACATTAACCTTTTCGTTTGTTTTTGTTGTTTGATCCAGGGCGCTATATAATTCGGTAAAAGCCTTCATTCTTTTTCTTCCTTTACATTTTCAGAAGAATCATTTTCTATACCTTCTCCTTCAAATAATGTTTCTACTTCAACCGCATTTAACTTATAATGCTCTCTTAGCCATTTTGAATAAACAGATTTATAGCCATGTGTTACATAAATATTTTCTGCGCTAGTTGCCAAAACCGCTTCGTTCAGGCCATTCCAGTCTGCATGATCACTCATTACAAATCCCTTATCGGCGTTCCGTCTTCTGCGCGCTCCGCGTAATTGCATCCAGCCACTACAGAAAGCCAGTTTATAAGGATCAAAGCGGCGCAGCCAGGGAGAACCAACCACAGACCCTGTTGCAACAACTATTCCGGGATTAAGTGTTTCTTTTTTAAATTCCGGCGTAAATTTTATGTAGCGAGAATTATCAAAACCTAAGGCTTCATTTGTATTATAAATAGTAGAATGCAAAAGAACTGGCTGATCTGTTTTTAAACCGGTTAATATACGTTGTGCTTTTCCTAAGGCATATCCTATTATAACCGAATTTAATCCCCGTGCAGCATTCTCTTCAACCCAATTGTTTAATTGTAAATTTACTTCCTCTGCCTGCGGAAAATTATAGATCGGTAAACCAAAAGTAGACTCTGTTATAAAATGCTGGCATTTTACAGGTTCAAATGGAATCGTATAGCCATCATTTTTCACTTTATAGTCACCTGAAACAACCCATATCTCACCTTTGTACTCCAATCTTACCTGCGCTGAGCCAATAACATGACCTGCGGGATGAAGACTAATGGTAACTCCATTAATATTTATTGTTTCATAATAATTTAATGTTTGTAAAACTATGTTTCCTAAACGGTAGCGTAAAATAGATTCTGAATTTTTATGTGCCAGGTAATATTTATTTCCTGTTCGTGCGTGGTCTGAATGCGCATGAGTAATAATGGCTTTATTCACAGGTTTCCAGGGATCAATATAAACATCTGCCTGCCTGCAATAGATACCATTATTTGTAAATTGTATGAGCACCTTTTATAAACACTAGTTTACGAATAAAGTTCATTTAATTGGGGAAATATTTTTCCCAAAATGTGGTATTGGGAAGCTAAAATATCTTAAAACGTTTTTAATACTAAGGTATTGACTTTGCTATCTAAGTTGTTATGAAGCCAATTATAAACTTATTTTTAAGAAGTGCTATTATTACTATTAATCCAGATATGATCGTTTTTAAAGACATCATATCTGTTGAACAGGCCCAGGATTTTATAAAAACTTTTAGAAGAAAACTAAGATAAATGATAAAAGATAAAATTATATATAAATTTTTATTGGTTCTGCTATTGCTTCCATTTATTGCATTTTCATTATGGTGTGGAATAAATATACATGCACTGACTAAGGATCGGGCTGAATTAAAAAAAGATTACAGTGAGTTAAATAACATACAACACGGTCTTTTATCTGTTGATGCCTGGAGCGCGCATGTTAAAGAAATAGTAAATGATCAGATAGATTCATTTGATTTTAATGATGTACAGGAAGATACTTTAAAAGCTCAATTAAATAAAATATTAAATTCTGTTATTACCAAGGCAAATACCATGGTAAACCAAAAGCAAACAAGTATTGATAAACGCATTAAAAAATTTGCCATAAAACAATTTGTGGATGTAGATAAAGTACGGGCTAAAGTGCCTGAATTTTCGGAAACAATTATTAAAGAATTAAAGAAACCAAGCAGCAGACAAAGACTTAAATTTTTAGCAAAAGATAAAGTACAGGAGTTTGCAGAAAAAACACATGACAGTCTTGATTCCGATGCAAATGTAGTAGGCTTACTGGCAAAATACGATGTGTCAACTGTGGCTGAGTTTAACGGTTATATTGCAACCAAGGTACGCTTACTGCAGCAAAAAACATATAATCTTACCTATGGCATGGTTGCCTGTCTTATTTTCTTTCTTTTGCTCTGGCTGGCATTAAGAAATCAAACGCCATTGCATAAACCATTTTTTGTTTTATCGGTAATACTTGGCTTAATAACATTAGTTATTGGTCTTATGGCGCCAATGATAGAAATAGATGCACGTATTAAAGAACTTAATTTTTTATTAGTGGGAAAACCACTGGTGTTTAACGACCAGGTTATTTTTTACCAAAGTAAAAGTATTTTGGATGTTGTACATATTTTAATTGCCACTGGCAAAGCAGATTCTATTTTTGTTGGCACACTTATTTTAATTTTTAGCGTTATTTTCCCAATAACTAAATTGATATGTACAGAAGTTTATTTATTAGGAAATGAAAAAATGCGCGCTAATAAATTACTTAATTTCTTTGCATTTAAATCGGGTAAATGGTCGATGGCCGATGTAATGGTAGTTGCTATTTTTATGGCATATATAGGCTTTAAAGGTATTTTAGATTCGCAAATGGATCATTTAAATGTTAAAACAAAAAATCTTGCAACCATCGCTACTAATGAAACCTCTTTGCAACCGGGTGTAATTTTATTTGTGTGGTATGTAATATTTGGCTTAGTGCTGGGTGCCATCCTTAAAAAAATAACTTTAAAAGAAAAGATCCTTGATCTTGGTAAATTGCGCTTCATAAAAAATAAAAAGTTAATTCTGGAAATTCCAAAAACGAATATCGGAGGTAGGGAAAAATAATTTTTATTTTAATGTATTGCTATTATAAAATTTGTTAGCTTTAATTTTATGAGCAACATACCTTTTACTACCATTGATTGGACTGGCATAGAAAGAACAGAACACAAAGGCGAAACCGGCACATCTTTTTGGCAAACATTACAATTTGGCGGCTTACGCATACGCATTGTTGAATATTCTGAAGGTTACCTTGCCGATCACTGGTGCGAAAAAGGACATTTAGTACATTGCCTGGAAGGTGAATTTACCAGCGAATTAAAAACCGGTGAAAAAGTAATGCTTAAAAAAGGAATGAGTTACGTTGTTTCAGATACTTTAAGCTCACACCGCTCACTTTCAAAAGTGCCGGTAAAGTTATTGATAGTAGATGGTGATTTTTTGAAAGCTTAAGTAGTTGCCTCTTTAAACTTCCCTGCCTTCTTCTCATGCTTTCTGATCTCATAAATAATGAGTGGTACTAAAAAAACGGTAGGACCTAACCATAGCACTATGCCTGGGGCTTGTATCCATCTCTCGTTATTAACGGTAAAAGCCGTTATTGCCCCAATATAACTTCCCAACATACCACCAATATGTGCAAGTAACCAGTAATTTTTATATACCAGCTTTTTTCTAAAACGCTGTAAAGTAAAATAATTACCTCTAACACCTAGTATGCCAAAAACCAGGCTAATAATTCCCAGTGTGGTATTGCCCGTAAAAAGAAAGTAAAGGGCCACTGCAATAAATGAAATGTGTATAAAACCGAAAAAAATCTCTATGGCCCAATCAAACTTTGTTGGTTTTTGATCAAGATGTAATTTTTTTAGTTTCAAGGATCGATATGCCGTTAAGCAAGCATAATAGGTAAAAAAAGCAACGCAAAACAAAAACACATTCGTATGTGCAATAGACATGTAAATGGCCGAAACAAAAATAATCGTCATAGCCCAAAAATAGACCTTGCCAATTGGTTTATGAATCTTTATTTTGTTGCGAAAAATAATGGCAAACAAACCGCTTAATAACGCCAGTGAACCGGCGATGATGTGGAGAATTAAGATAATTTTAAAAATCATATACATTTATTTTTTTACAAATGTAAGGCCCCTCAACCTACGAAGTCAAATTAAAGGGTTGAAATGCAAGACTTTGGGATAAGTGTAAAGGTTTGGGACAAATAACAAGATAAATAAATGCCCATGGGATAAAGATAGCACCTATTTTATAGTTTTAAGCTTATCGAGAATAGAATTTCCATAATTTCTGGATACCGCCACAAAGCAATTTTCTATACCAAAACTTAATTTATAGCCCGCGGCATTCCCTTCTACATTTTTTACATTTTTAAGGTTAACAATAAATGTACGATGGCAACGAACAATAAGATCCGAATTAAGCTGTGATTCAATTCTCTTAAGGCTGCTGCGGATGAGTTGCTTTTTTATTTTTTCGTTCTCAATAAAAACAATGTTCGAATAATTATCGGCCGACTCAATATATAAAAGTTGCTCAGGTATTAATTCTATTTTATCTTTTTCGTTTTCGGCAATAAAAATAAGTTTAGGAATAACTTTTATCTCACCTACAATATTATCGGGCATATTAGGAATGGGATCTTCCTCTGGTATCCTCTCATCCTTTTCGTTTTTAATTTTTGTTGGATGCAAATGCTGGTTAACGCTAACTGCCTTTTCTAAATTAATTTTTAAAAGCTTATTATGTTTTCTTAACACATGAAGTGTTACAGGAAAAATACCAATTAATATAACCGAAGCAAAAGCAAACAAAAAACCTTTCCATGAAAATGGCATAATATGTAACAAACTTCCGTAAAGCATATTGCCTAAGGCTATACATAATAATATACAAAGTATTACAACAATCTCTTTACCAACAGTCCAGTTATCTTGAATTGTTTTTTTTTGAATGATCTGAAAAATAATAGTACTTACTAAAACAGGTATGATAAACGATACCAGGCCAAAACCTGCCAGCTTTAATGCTTTTATATCTGTTTGCCATTGCGAAATACCGAAAGGCTCAAAAACAATTAAAAATAGAGCAACAAAGCCACCAACAAAAAAATTAGTGATCATAGACCGCTTATTTATTTCAGATCGCGGGAAAGCTTTATTTAAAAAGGGTAAGATCACAAAGGCTGTGCAAATTTGTATTGATTAGTATACGTAATACGGTCTCCGTTTGAGTTGATATATGTTTTAACGAAGGACTCAATTTTAAGATCCTTATTTTTTAATTGTACCAGCTTATAAGTGAATACTGTTCGTTGTTTGTTAAATACGTGATCAAGCGTTTCGCCCCGAGTTGTTTCTTCAACTATGAAAGTAACTTCCTCTTTATTTTTTACATCACCCGAGCCATATTCAAAATGCCATCTGCCTTTTGCTTCTAAAATATCGCCAGCAAAATTTTCTGAAAAATTAAAAGTACCTTCTTTTTGAATTTCTAATATTAAAGTATAAGCACCGGTGTAAATTATTGCCGGACCACTTGTTTCAGTTTGATTAAGCTCTACTTTTGTTCCATTAAATGATAAATTCTGATTAAAAGGAGGGTTGGTGCTTGACAAGGAAGTAATAGATGCTGTGCCCGATTGCATCATCCATTTTCCCGCTAATCTCGCTTTTCGCGTTAATAAAGAAATAGTGGGATCTTCGGGTCCTTTTTTACAATTTGAAAAAAATAAACCTGACAATATTATAATAAACAACAAGTAACTTTTGATTTTCATAAATTAATTTTGTGGCTTCCGAAATTACTTAAAACAAATCATGTTTTTGTAAAAAGTAAAAATCGTGTTTATTTTCATCAATATACTATTGACAATCAGTTAGTTAAATAAGTTTTGCAAATTTGTTCATTTTAAGATATATTTGTTTAAATCTTTAAAACGAATAAAATTTAAATTCCTCAATACAATCACAACTACCCATTTGCATTTCGTTTAATTTTTTAAAATTTATTGGATTTTTAAACACGCAAATATGTTATGGAAAATTGTGCGTATTGATATTTAGATAAAAGATATAAGCAGTTTTGGGTCACACCCTTTTTCTCAAAGCTGTTTTAAATAAAATAAAAAGGGAAAAAATAAAAAATAAAAAAAATGGAAAAAGGAACAGTAAAGTTTTTCAACCAAACAAAAGGATTCGGATTCATTAAAGTTGAAGGATCTGGAAAAGAAGTATTCGTACACGTATCTGGCATTAAAGAAGAAATTCGCGAGAACGACGAAGTAGTGTTTGAAATTCAAGAAGGCAAAAAAGGATTAAACGCAGTTAACGTTAAGTTAGCTTAATTCTTTTTTAGTTAATTAAATTATTGCGATTACAAAACTTATAAATATATAAACCCAGTACACAATTTTAATTAACAAAAAACCCCTTTCGGAAACGAGAGGGGTTTTTTATTTATATAAATCATGCTGTCATACCTAGCGAAAAGAAAACTGTGCAAAATAGATTCTTCCTTCGTTAGAATGACAGTTAATAATTAAACGGTCATAATTTCTTTTTCTTTTTGTTCAATGTGTTTATCCACTTTAGCAACACTGGCATCGGTTAATGTCTGGATCTTTGCTTCACCACTTTTTGCTTCATCTTCGGGCAAACCGTCTTTTTGTAATTTTTTAATCTGCTCCATACAATCTTTACGCACATTTCGAATACCTACCTTTGCATCTTCACCAAAACTTTTTGCAGTTTTGGTTAATTGTTTACGACGCTCTTCTGTTAATGGTGGCACCATAATACGAATAATAACACCATCATTTTGTGGATTGAATCCTAAATTGGCTGCCTGTATTGCTTTTTCAATTGGGGTTAACATACTTTTTTCCCATGGTTGAATTACTAAAGTACGTGAGTCTTGAGAATTTACGCTTGCAGTATTGCTTAGCGGCACCATACTACCATAATAATCTACCATTACATTTTCCAACATAGCGGGGCTGGCTTTTCCGGCCCTTACTTTCTGAAGTTCAGATTCTAAATGGTTGATGGCTTTTTCCATCGACACTTTTGCATTTTCTAATACTGTATTTAAATTGCTCATAATTTATTTATTACACGTTAACTTTTTACTTTTTCTTTTGTTTCTACTTTAAACAGTTCCACTAAATTTTTTATAACAAAATCTATTTCTTCTTTGGTAGTGTATTTACTAAAACTAAATCTTACTGACGGTCTTTCCATATCGCTTCCAATTCCTCTTAATACATGACTGCCTTGATTACTGCCACTGCTACAGGCACTACCACCGCTTGCCGCTATGCCTGCAATATCCAAATTAAATAATAACATTTCTGCATCGGGGTGCTTTGGAAAACAACAATTTAAAACCGTGTATAAAGATTTTTCATCTGATGTTTCGCCATTAAAAGCCATACCCGGAATTAATGCCGTTAATTGTTCGCGCATATAATTTTTTAATCCGCGAATGTGTTTTTGATGTTCTTCCATTTCATCAAAACAAATTTCTAAAGCTTTTGCCAAACCAACAATTCCATAAACATTTTCGGTACCACCGCGCATATTGCGCTCTTGCGCACCACCATGAATAAATGGCGTTATCTTTCTTTCGTGATTGATATATAAAAAGCCTACACCTTTTGGTCCGTGAAATTTATGCGCAGCGCAGGTAACAAAATGTACTTTTAATTCGCGAAGATCCATTTTATAATGGCCCATTGTTTGCACCGTATCGCTGTGAAAAATAGCATCGTACTTTTCGCAAAGCTCGCCCACTTCTTTTAAAGGTAATAAAGTTCCTAATTCATTATTGGCATGCATTAAAGAAACCAGGCTGCGCGAATTATTTTTTAGAAGCTCTTCCAGATCAGCAAGGTCAACATTTCCTTTCTTATCTAATTTTACCCAGCTTACTTTTACTTTGCCTGCTTTTTCTAAAATTTTTAATGTATGCTCAACAGCATGATGCTCAATAACGCTCGAAATAACGTGCTTAATATCGTAAGTAACAATAGATTGATTGATGGCCATATTATCAGCCTCTGTTCCACCGGATGTAAAAAATATTTCGGCCGGCGTAACGTTTAATAACCTTGCAACCGTTTTACGCGCGGTTTCTATAGCTGCGCGTGTTTTTCTACCAAAGGCATGAATAGAAGATGGATTTCCAAAATCCTCAAGCATCAAAGGCATCATGGCTTTTAACACATTTTCATCGAGTTTGGTTGTTGCGGCATTATCTAAGTATACTTTCATTTACTTTATTTTAATTCTTGATAATTTCTTTGATGTCGGAAATAATTTTGTTTGCTAAATTATCTGCAGTGCTTGCAGACTGACTTTCGCTATATATCCTGATAATAGGCTCTGTATTGCTTTTGCGTAAATGCACCCATTCTTTATCAAATTCTATTTTTACTCCGTCAATAGTATTAATAGGTTGCTTTTTGTATTTTTCACTCACATCTGCCAACACTTTATCTACATTGATTTGTGGTGTTAATTCAATTTTATTTTTTGAGATAAAATAATTTGGGTAAGAGCTTCTTAACATTGAAACACTTTTTCCGAATTTAGCAAGGTGTGTTAAAAAGATTGCAATGCCTACTAAAGCATCTCTGCCATAATGTAATTCAGGCAAAATAATACCGCCATTACCTTCGCCACCAATAACTGCTTTGGTGTCTTTCATCATTTTTACAACATTCACTTCTCCAACCGCCGAGGCAGAATAGGAACCGCCTTGTGCTTCGGTAACATCGCGCAATGCACGTGTGCTTGATAAATTACTTACTGTATTTCCTTTTTTATTTTTTTTCAAAATGTAATCTGCAACTGCCACTAAAGTATATTCTTCACCAAACATTTCTCCGTCTTCACAAACAAATGCCAAACGGTCAACATCAGGGTCAACACTAATACCTAAATGCGCTTTTTGTTTAATCACTGCATTACTGAGGTCAGCTAAATGCTCAGGTAATGGTTCGGGGTTATGCGCAAAATTGCCGGTTGGCTCACCATGAATAATATGAATATTTTTTACGCCAAGTTTTTTCAATAAAGCCGGAACAGCGATTGCCCCGCTTGAATTAATAGCATCTAAAACAATTGTAAAATTTGCTTTTTCAATAGCAGCAGCATCTACATAAGGCAAATCAATGATCTTTTTAAAATGCACATCAATAAAATCTGTATTCCTCGAATATTTACCAAGATCATTCACTTCTGCATACTTAAATTCCGAATTTGCAGCCAGCTTTAAGATCTCTTGTCCGTTAGCTTCACTAATAAACTCACCTTTTTCGTTCAATAATTTTAAAGCGTTCCATTGTTTTGGATTATGGCTGGCCGTTAAAATAATACCGCCATGCGCCTGTAATTCAGTAACTGCCATTTCAACCGTTGGTGTAGTACTAAGATCCAAATCAATCACATTAATTCCAAGGCCGATCAGAGTTCCTGAAACAATACTTGATACCATTTGGCCGCTAAGCCTGGCATCGCGACCAATAATAACGGTTATATTTTTTTGCTTTGGATGGTTATTAAGGATCCATGTACCATATGCAGATGTAAACTTAACCACATCGAGAGGTGTAAGCCCTTCATCAGGCTTTCCGCCAATAGTTCCGCGTATACCGGATATGCTTTTTATAAGAGTCACAATAAATAAATTTAATCTGTAAAGATAGGAAAACTACTTAAGCTTTAAAACCATTTAAGTTAACAAAATTTGTTCATTTTTTGTTTAAAATACTGCCTCTGCAAGCATTTTTATTGCGAATTTTAGGCTTAATGTGCTTTAAAACCATTCTTATAACTATTTGCCTGTTTTTCCTTCAAAAAGTGGGCCTTAGCCATACGGCTATTGAGCAAAAATACTACCTGCTGGATGAGAATAT
Organism: Bacteroidia bacterium; assembly: GCA_016787705.1. Classification (GTDB taxonomy): domain Bacteria; phylum Bacteroidota; class Bacteroidia; order B-17B0; family Aurantibacillaceae; genus Aurantibacillus. The sequence continues at coordinate 71,246 of JAEUTP010000010.1, forward strand.
GGTAATAATAGATTCTGTTATAAACGCCCAAACATTTATCAATATAGAAAATAAAGAACGTCCAAATCCGTTATTAAAGCTATTTAAAGCAAAACAAAAAAAGAATAAAAGAATAACTGCAGCGCTTTTGGCATTTCCTTTTCCGTTTGGAATTGTTGGTTTGCACCGCATTTATTTAGGAACCGCACCGTATGTACCAGTTGCTTATATTGCAAGCTTAGGTGGCGTTTTTGGTGTATTGCCTTTTATTGATTTTTGTGTTTTGCTTTTGGATAAAGACGAAAAAAGATACATCGATAACAAAAAAGTTTTTATGTGGGTTAACTAATGTGCGGCATTTCAGGCATAATTTTAAAACAACGATCGGGAATTAATTTAACGGAAAAGATCGCCACCATGAACAATGCCATTGCGCATCGAGGACCTGATGGCGAAGGCTTTTTATTGGCAACAGAGCAAACCAATACACCACATTACAATTTATTACAACAAAATTATCAGCGCAAAGATCTTAATTATATCCCCTCTTCAAATTTAAAAACAGGAGATCAGAGTTCTTTTCTGGCATTCGGGCACCGGCGTTTATCTATCCTTGACCTTTCAGATACAGGCCATCAACCAATGTGTAACAAAGAAGGAAAAACGTGGATAGTTTTTAATGGAGAGATCTATAATTATATTGAAATAAAGGAAGAATTAAAAAAACTTGGGCACATTTTTATTTCTGAAAGTGATACTGAAGTTATTTTACTGGCCTATCAGCAATGGGGAACCGCATGTGTAGAGCGTTTTAACGGCATGTGGGCCTTTTGTATTTACGATACGGAAAAACAATTTTGTTTTGCTTCACGCGACAGGTTTGGTGTTAAGCCATTTTATTACATTAACAATAAAGACTTTTTTTCTTTTGCCAGCGAGCAAAAGGCTTTTGTAAAAGCCGGGTTGATAGATCCTAAAATAAATTCAGAGGCTTTGCATAATTATTTAGTGAACGGTTTGTTAGAAACAACTGCTGCTAATTTTTTTGAAGGCATTAATGAATTAATGCCCGGCAATAACCTTGTATTTAATATTAAAACCCGGGAAATTAAACTATCTGCTTATTATAATTTAAAGGAACATATTTCTTTAAAAAACGATAAGTTAAGCGAAAAAGACCTGATAGAAAAAGTCAATCATACATTCGAAAACGCTGTTAAATTAAGATTGAGAAGCGATGTGGAAGTAGGCACATGTCTTAGCGGCGGTATTGACAGCAGTGCTTTGGCTGTGAGCATCTCTGAGATCACCAAACAGCCGCTGTATTGTTTTACTTCTGTATTCAGAAATAATCCTATTAACGAAGAACACTTTGCAGATAGCGTAGCAAAAAAAATAAATGCCAAACATTTTAAAGTAGAACCAACGCTTGAAGGCTTTTTAACCGAGGTAGACGACCTTATTTATTCGCAGGATGTACCAATTTGGGATACCAGCACCTATGCACAATACAAGGTAATGGAACTTGCCAAACAAAATAACATTAAAGTGGTTTTAGACGGACAAGGTGCCGACGAATTATTCGCAGGCTATCATCATCATTTTTTAGCCAAATGGAATAATTTATTCTCGCATGGAAATTACAAGTTGGCAATGAATGAAATTTCGCAAAGCAAAAAAACAATTACTAATCCATTGCAATTTTACCTGAAAGAAAAAGTAAAACAAAAAAATTACCTTAACAAAAAGCATTTTAAATTATTCTTTAAAAATGAGTTTTTAAATGCTTCTGAAGTAAAAAATCCGTCTGTGTATTTTGATTCCGTCAACGAACAATTGGTTGACGATATTTACAACACACGTTTAAAATCATTTTTAAAATGTGAAGACCGTTGCGGCATGTGGCACAGCGTAGAAAGCAGAACACCTTTTGCCGATGATATTGAATTGATTAATTTATTATTTTCATTTAACGGAAATAAAAAAATAAAAGATGGCATCTCTAAATATTTATTGAGGGAAGCTGTTAAAAATAAATTACCAAACGAAATTTACACCCGTTATGATAAAAAAGGATTTGAAACACCAATGAATGTGTGGATGAAAAAAATGCACCCGCAAATTATTTCGGAGATAAAAATCGCCAAATTTGATTTCATAAATTATACCGATCTTGAAAAAATAAATTCTGAAAACACGTTCCAAAACAAATTATTATTTAAACTATTTGTTCTCAGCCGTTGGCAGAAACTGTTTATTACCAGGTAATTCAATCCCGCTTGCCCAAGGGAGATCGTACAAAAAAACTAATTTTTGGTTTTCTTTTTATCGCCGTCCTTATTTTCCATAAAACGGTATTGAATACCGAAGCTTAAACCAAAACCACTTGCTCTCCATTTTGTAATAGCAATGTAGGTATTAAAATCTGCATTGTTGGTTGTAAGTTTATTGTAGTTGGCAAATGGTGCAAATAATTTAAAGTTGATACCAAATCTTCCAAAATAAATTCTTGGATTTATATACGGCGAAATATACATGCCACCACCCGAAAGAACAAGGTTTAAACTATCGTTGGCTTTATATTTAAAAGTAGAATAACCTATATTAGCACCCAGTACAAGATCAAAATTCTTTTTTACAACCGGGTGATAGTTTAACTCCACCAAAAAATCATTAGTCTTTACTTCAGGTTTTCTGTTTGTTACCGAATCGCGGCTTGTAAAGTAATTATTTGCTTTGTAACGAATACCAACGCCAAAGTTCTTATGCAAACCATATTCAACCGCAAAACCAAAATTTGTATTTGCTGCCCTATCGTTATAAGAGGTATCACGGGTACGGTTAGGATCTTTTATCTTTACTTTTAAAACCGTATTATAGTTTTCAAAGCCTGTATTTAATTCGGTTACAAGCGCCCCTTTGTAAAAGGATTGCGCGTTTAATGCAATTACGAGCATTAGGAAGAAACTACTTAAAAGAGTCTTTTTCATGTTATGAATGTTGGAGTTTATACCAATATGTCGTTTAAAAAAGAACTTACCCTATTTAAAAATAAAATTATTTTGAAAACACCTTAAATTCTGTGCGCCTGTTTTTAGCCTTATTTTCAGGTGTATCGTTCTTTACTTTTGGCTTAAGATCAGCATAGCCTTTGTATTTTAAACGGGCGGCATTTATTTTACTGGTATTGATCAGATAATCATAAACCGCTTTAGCGCGATTTTCAGATAAAGTAATATTGTTCTTACGAATACCATCGCTATCAGTATGTCCACCCAACTCAATTTTCAGGCTTGGGTTTTTTGTAAGAAATTCTGCCAGTTTATCTAACTCGGCTTTACTTTCGGGTTTAAGATCCCATTTATTAACATCAAAGAAAACGTTCTTTAGCTCTACAACAGTTCCGGTATCGATTGGATCTAAAGGGATATCCAGTAAAAAAGGTTTTGTAAAATCGGTCTCTTTACCTTTTAGGCTAAAGTTATCGCTATAAAATAAAAAGCCATCTTTATTCACGTTTACTAGATAATTTTTATTGGCAGTAAGCGTTACAAAAAACTCGCCATTTTTTTGCGTGTATGATCTTGTTACCGTTTCCTGCTTTTCAAGGTCTACTAATTCAAAACTGGCTTCCAGTGTTTCTTTCGTTTTTGAATTATAGATCTTTCCTTTTACATAAGTAATTTTTTCAGGTCTTAGGTCTTCCGGTAATTCAAACTGGTAAATATCCAGATCGCCAAAACCGCCAGCCCTGCTGCTCGCAAAGTATGCCAAATTACCCGCGGGATCAACTAACAAACTATTTTCATTTTCGAAAGTATTTATAGGATAACCTAAGTTTACTGCCGGCCCCCAATCGCCATTTGGCTGACGGCGACTCACATAAAGATCGGTTCCTCCCATTCCTGGGTGACCGTCACTAGCAAAATATAAGGTCATATTATCAGGATGAATAAAAACAGATTCTTCGTTACCTGCTGAATTTACATTTGCATTTAATTTTACTGCCGGTTGAAACTTTCCATCGTTACCTATTACACTCATGTAAATATCAATGTCTTTATTCATACCCCCCCTGCCTCTAAAACCTTTGATAAAATACAAGGTTTTACCATCGCTGCTAAAGCTTGGTTGTGTTTCCCAATTGGCGCTATTGATTGCTTCTCCCGCATTTCGTGGGCGCGTCCACTTTCCGTTTATTTTTTGAGAATAAAAAATATCACAGCTACCTGCGCCTTTTCTATCTTGCGAACCATAATCCCCAAAATTATCTGCGCAAGAGGCAAAGAACATAATATTACCGTCAGAGGATAGCGTCGGCGCCCCTTCATTACCAGTGCTGTTAATATTACTTATCGGTGTGGCAGTCTGCCAAACGTTGTTAACTTTATTACTTGTGTAAAAATCTTCATTGAACGCATCGGGCAGATCTTTTCTTGGAAGCGCACGGGTAAACATAAATTGTTTTCCATCACCGGTAATTGCCGGAAAATACTCTCCATTTTCAGTATTAATACCTGGTCCAACGTTTATTGGCTTAAAGGGTTTAGGGTTTTTAATGGCAATTTCGCCAAACTTTGCGTTGTCAAGTAATTTTTGAGCGGTCTCTTTTGTATTTGGATTAATACGTTCAAACTTTAAAAATGTTTCAAGGCTGGCTTTTGCCTCACTGTATTGCCCCGTGGCCAATTGTGATGCCGATAAAAAGAAAAAAGCACTTGGAAAATATTTTGGATTGATTTCGATACCGCGTTTAAAATAAGTTACTGCTTCGGGATGTTTTCCGATAACCTGGTATAAATTTCCCAAGCCTAAGGCAGCTTCCACAAAATTCTTATCTTCTTCTAAAGCTTTTTTAAAAGCTTTTTCTGCAACAACATCGTTCTTTGATTCAAAAGCAGTTTTACCTTCTTCTAAATATTTAATGGCTTTTTTATTTGTACTTGTGTATTGACCAGGTGGCAACTGCTGTGCATATGTGAAAATAAAAGAAAACACAAAACCAATAAAAAGTAATGTTCTTGAAAGCATATTTTTATATCTGATCATATAATACAATTTTTTTTATTGGTTACAATCCAACCCAGGCTCGTAAGGTTTGTTTTTGTTTATCCGTTAACTGCTGTTTTAAACTGATCTGGTTTTTACGAACTGTTTTTACTTTTTTAGCTGTAGCTGTTAATGTTTTTTGTTTATATTTTTTTCCTTTTTTTCTGTAGATCTCTATGGTTACTTTATCGCCTTCTTTTACTTTTTCGTAATAGTTGGTAATTATTTCTTTTATATCATCAATTTTTAATTCAACACCATTTAGCTTGCTTAATTCATCGCCTACTTTAAAACCAAGCTCTTTACCAAACTCATCCATACCAATGGTATTATCAATAAAAAGGCGATTGGTATTTTCATTATAATTAAGATCGGTGCTTCCTAAAGAAAATTCATAAGTTGTAGATTCTTTTGAAAAATCAATTCCAATCTTATCTAAAACTTCTGTCATAGGTAATGGTGTATTGCCCAAAACATGTTTCCTTAAAAAGGCCCCGATCTCAGGATAAGTAAACTTCTCAATATCGTTAAAAAGATCTTCATCATTAAACGATTTATTCTTTCCATATTTAGTAGCAAGATCTTTCATTAAATTTTGCGTACCGTATTTTCCATCGCTGTAATGGCGTAATAAAATATCAAGACACATACCAATTACTGCACCTTTTTCGTAAACGTTTGAATATTGCGCGTGAATTTTTTCTTCCAGTACATGTTTACTCATGTAGGTAAAACTCATAGTATCATTATAGCTTGTAATACTGTTCTCATACTTTTGCATCATGGTACTTATTAGCTTATCAATATCAGTTATACCTCCTTTAGTTTGTGCGTGATGTGCTGCATACTCCGTCATACCTTCATATAACCAAAGATGCTCGCTCATAACAGGTTTTGAAAAATCAAAATCGCCAATTTCCTTTGAGTGAATATTTAAAGGCGTTACAATATGAAAAAATTCATGTGCTGCCACATCCCTTACTTCCTGTTGTACTGAAATGCTATCAAATTCCTGCAACACATAAAACGAAGAATACGAATGCTCTAAAGCGCCACTGGCGCCCGAAAGTGTGGCACGATCAATAAAATAAAACAAGAAAGCATATTTGTTAACCGGTAACTCTCCGCCTAAATAGTCTTTTTGTGCATTTAATAATTCGCTTAAAGTAGAAGCAATAAAACGCGATGTTATTTTTTTATTGGGTGAATAACAGGCCACCAGTACTTTTGTATTAGCAACCTGTATGGTTGCCGTATCAGGAATAAAATACATGATAGGTGAATCTACAAGATCGTGATAATCAAAAACAGAAATAACATCTTTTGTATCTCCTAATTTTATATCAGATAAACCCGTAGCAGGATAAAAGCCTTTTGGTTTTTCGAATTCTAAAATAAAATTTTTGTTTAGCATACCTTTTATGAAACCAAACATACTGTGCGTATTCATTGCAAAATTCTTTCCATCTTCAAAATTGGTTCCGCCCGGTTCAAATACAATTTTATCTTTTGTGTCAGGTAAATCGGTTTTATCCCAGGTATCATCCACATCATACGTTATTTTATCAATAACTGTTGCAGGCGAGATTTTATAAGTATTAATGTCTGACTTTGTAACTTTTACAACAGCACCATTTTTTCCTGTAACTTTAAAATTAGAGATAAATCTACCAAAATTATACACTTCATAAGTACCCGGCACCATGGCAGGAAAAGAGAATTCTATCTCGTTTTGCGTAAGAGTGGGAGGCGTTAGTTGCACAGAAACTTTATCGTTAACAACTTTTGCAAGGTTGATAGAATAACGGTAGCTATCATCAGCCTTTATAAAACTGCTCATTACCAACATCACAATAAGAATTAAATTTCTCATATATTTTATTTTAATATTAATTTAAAATTAGTCCAACGATATTTCCGCCAAAAAATAAAAAAAGTAATTAAGGCAAGAATAATAAATATAACAAATTCTACTCCCGGATCATCAGACTTTACAAGAAAGATAGCATCTGTTTTTAAAACACCTGTTGGACTCGTTACCAATAATGATGAAATAAAATTATTGGCGAAATGTATGCCAAGTGCTAATTCAAGCCCTTCATCCAAAAGCGTTAACATGCCAAGAAACGCTCCAAATACCGAATAATAAGGAAGCATTACCCACCAACCGTAAGCTTTTGCTTCTGGATTATCCATATGCAATAACCCAAAAAACACCGATGTAATTATTAAAGGCGCTATTCCATTTCTAAATATCAAAGCTATGCCCTGCATTAAATAACCTCTTATAAGTATCTCCTCGGTGCTGGTTTGAATTGGCATAAGCAACGCCGATACAATTACTAGTAAAAGAAAATTAAGTGGATCGAATTGTACAACTACATTTTCCGGAGAAATAAAATAAGCCGCAATAGTAATAATGGTAATAAGTATTGCCCAAACTAAAAACGCAAAGAAAATACGTTTGTAACGCAATTTATTATACGCTGTAATAACCGAAATTAAGGTTTTATGGTGTACTTTTTTAACAACAATAAACAGCCCCAATAATGCAAAAGCAAACATAGCCAGTAAAAAAGCCAGTAAAATATTTTTATTTATACCTAGATGCGTTGCATCAAACAAAATAGTGGGGTTGTTTTGAATATCTGTAAATGTATTACCATTATTTAAGGCAAAAGCCATTAACGGAAAAGAGATGATCAATTGGCAAATAATGTAACCCAGGGCCGCAGCACAAATACCCATTACATACATCCACCAATAATTTAAACCATGCACAACCGCAGAGTTTAAAAAAAGATTGTTAAAGGGTAATTCTTTTTTTGATATATCGTGCTCGGTATTATCCATTAAAATTTAAGTGGTATTAGAGATTTTTGAATAAATTTGTGGTAAATATCAGTTATATATATTGTATAAATATATCTAAAATTTAGAGAATCAAATAACAGCAGAAGCCAAAAACATGAAATCTTCACACTTTTTAATACCCATTACATTGTTGATTATTTCATGTGCCGAAACAAAAACCGAAAAGATAATTGTTACGGAAGCAGAATTAGGAGAAGCATTATATTTTGACCCTATTCTTTCGCGTGATAGCACTATAAGCTGCGCCAGTTGCCACAAGCCCGAGTTTGCCTTTGCAGATAACACACCCGTAAGCGTGGGTGTATATCATCAAAAAGGCACGCGCAATACACCCTCATCCATGAATCAAAGCAACCGCAATGCCTATTTTTGGGACGGACGCGCCGAAACGCTGGAAGAGCAGGCCCTTGGCCCAATTGAGAATCCGGTGGAGATGGACTTGCCTGTATCGCTTGCGATTCGCCGTTTAATACGAAGCGAAAAGTATAAAGCTGCGTTTTTGACTGTTTACGGCAAACAACCTTCACTTAAATTATTAGCACAGGCACTTTCGGGCTTCGAAAAAACCTTAGAGACCAACAATACTGCTTTTGATAAATACATGAACGAAAGTGATACCACACTTTTTACAGAAAGTGCCAAACGCGGATTACAACTGTTTAACGGTAAAGCAAAATGCTTTGATTGCCACTTTGGTGTTGATTTTAGCGGCAATGATAATTACAAGAACATTGGCTTATACAATGGTAAAGAATTAAACGACAAAGGCCGATACGAAATAACCAAAAACCTAAAAGACCTTGGAGCTTTTAAAACACCAGGCTTACGTAACATTGCGCAAACCGCGCCTTACATGCATAATGGTATGTTTAAAACCTTAAGTGATGTAATGGAACATTACAATACGCCCGATAAATTTGTAAAAGGCGCCATTAACCGCGATACGAGCATGAATAAACCTTTAGGCCTTAACCAACAAGAAAAAGAAGACCTCATTAATTTTATGCTGAGTTTGAGTGATGAGAGGTTTTTGAAGAAATGAAAACAAAATATCAAAGTGAGAATTCGATAGGAAATTCAATTCTTGTTTCTGTTATTTCTCCATCTTCCATATAGGGTTTCCATTTTGGCATTTTTTTTATTACTCTTACTGCTTCTTCATCCAACTCCTTATTAATACCATCAATAATTTCTACATCGTTTACAGAGCCATCAATATCAATAGTAAATTCTAAAAGAACCTCTCCTTTTATTCCATTTTTTTTAGATCTTTCCGGGTACTTAAGTTCACTTTTAACGTATTTTTCAAGTTGTTTGGAGCCGCCTATTATTTCCGGTTCAGCCATATAATCAAAATACTTAATTTTCTTCCCATTAAAATCAGTTATTTTTCCTTCTATTAATTTACCATTTTCGTATTTGTCGTCTCTCTTAATTTGTCCGTTTTCCCAATAAGTAAGAAGCCTGCCATTAAACTCGTCATTTTTGTAGTTAACTTCACGTTTAATTTTCCCACTCTCAAAATAAAATTTTTGCAATCCCTCGGCCTTACCATTAATGTAATTCATTTCTGAATACAGTTTCCCACTTTTATAATATTCTTTTGAAGGCCCATTCCTGATGTCGTTAATATAGTTTGTTTCAGTGCTTATAGTATTTGTACTTTTATTATACCATTTTTGAACTCCAGTTTTTTTACCATCTATAAACTCCACCTCAGAATCTATCTTGCCATTTTCGAAGTACCATTTATGAATTCCACTATTTTTATCATTTTTGAAATTATTTTCAATATTTAAAATACCGTTTTCATAATACCATCTTTCAACACCTTCTTTTTTATCATTAATGTAATTAGACTCTCCTTCTAGTTTTCCACTTTCATAATACCATTTATAGTAACCATTATTGATACCATTAACAAAAACCGCTTCAGACTTTATATTTCCGCTTTCATAATACCATTTCTGAACACCTTCTTTGTTTTCATTTTTATAATTTACTTCAGACTCTATTTTGCCATCTTCAAAATACCAGGTACACATCCCTTCTCGCATACCCTCAATATATGTTGCCTTTTCTTTTATCTTACCACTTGAATAATACCATTTTGCATCACCGGTCCTTTTATCATTTAAGTAGTAACCTTCACTATCAAGTTCACCAGTTTCATAATACCAGGTACTTTTTCCTTCTTTTAAACCATTTACATAATTAAATTCATTTTGCAATTGGTGATTTAAATAATAATCACGTCCAATTCCAACGGGAACATTATGATTATAGATAACAAGGCGGTAATAAGTAGCGCTATCATCAATGGTAATATTCCAGGCCGAATCCATATAGTGGATCCATTTTCCCTGCTTTAAATTTCCAACAATTTTATTTTTAGCTTCGTCTCTATCTGTGTATCCATTTTGTGAGAAGACATGACAATACAAACAAATTAATATAAAAACTGCTTTTTTCATTCATCAATAGCTTTTTCCTTTATAGAATTTATCCAATCCAATGCCGCAGTTTCATTTGAAAAGAGCTTGATCTTTTGCTCAGGCCGGTTTATACTCATGTAAAAATTAGCCAGTAAACGAATAGCCAGGTTGGTTATAACAATTGCTTCTGCAACGATGTTTTTATCTTTTAATTTGGCCGCATATTTTCTTGCTTCGTGCGAGGATGTAGTGCCTATACCAGGAATAACAATAATGTAATAGGGTTTATCGCCCACTAAAGATCTTGTTTTTAAATTCAGTTCATCAATCTCAGGGATCTCAATCTGCGCGTCTTCAAAAGTATACATGTAAATAACATCATCAAATTTAAGCTCCATTTTTGAAATGGATGTTGATAAAGTTGTCGCGGCGCTTAAATTTTTGTTGTACACGTTTAAAAATAATACAATTTTTCTTTAATAAAAAACATTAAAGAAAAATTACAACAAAATCAAACAACTTTGTAAAGTATTGGCTTACTTGGGCTGGCGTCATTCTCAAAAGGAGCGATCTGTAAGTTTAAAATGTAAGTACCGTCAAATACTTCGTTAGGTATGTAAATAAATTCAGTAATGGTTTTATGAAACTGTGTATTTGCCGGGTAATTCCAAAAAGCATGGTGCGCTTCCAGTTTGCCGCCATCCTGCTCACGGTCAATACTTGGCATATCAATTAATAAATGCATAACCCCCAATTCATTTAAATAATCGATCCCTTCTTTTAAAATATAAGGAGGGTTGGTATTGCTGTAATTAATATGTAATTTATTTGTGCCGTTACTTAATGTACGTATAATAACGGCTTCGGGTTTACCACTTTCTTTTAATAAATTTTCTAAAGCCTTACGGGTTATTACAAAATCTCCATTCTCCAATTGCTCGGGTAAAACGGTTATTACCTCAGCAACAAACATAAATCGATCTAAATTTTTATTGATGGTATAAAACTCTTTACTAATGTGGCCTACGCACTCTGTATGTGTACCATTACCATGCGGATTAAATGTAATAGTTCTGAAATTTACACTTCCACCTTTGTTTACATCCCCTACCCAATCGCCCATTACTACGGGTTCTAATTTCATTGGGCTAACATACCAGGCGCTGGCGCAATCCTGGCCGGTGTGTAAAGGAATAGAAATATCTATTGGTTTAAAAAAATCAACCCTGAATTCTTTTCCTAAATGAAATATTGTTGCGATCATCTTTATTTTTTTAAGCCACAGATTATACTGATTTCACAAATTAAATAATAATTAAAAAAATCTAATAAATCACCTTTGTTAATTTATTCAATTTCACCAATTAAACCGCTACGGCCGCTTTAATGTGCGGGTGTGGATCGTAATTCTCTAAAGTAAAATCTTCAAATTTAAAATCAAAAATCGATCTTACATCAGGATTTATTTTCATAATTGGCAATGGTCTTAACTCGCGAGATAATTGAAGCTTTGCCTGCTCAATATGATTAGAGTATAAATGCGCATCACCAAGCGTATGAATAAAATCACCGACTTTTAAATTACATACCTGCGCTACCATCATGGTTAACAAGGCGTATGAAGCAATATTAAAAGGCACGCCTAAAAATATGTCTGCGCTACGCTGATATAATTGACAACTTAGTTTTCCATCGGCTACATAAAACTGAAAGAAGGCATGGCACGGTGGTAATTTCATATTATTAATATCAGCAACATTCCATGCGCTTACAATTAAACGTCTTGAATCCGGATTTTTTTTGATCATGTCAATCACCTGTGTGATCTGGTCAATATGCCCACCGTTTGGTGTTGGCCAGTTACGCCATTGATAACCGTAAACGGGGCCAAGGTTTCCATTCTCATCTGCCCAATCATCCCAAATACTTACGCCGTTATCTTTTAAATATTTAATATTGGTATCGCCCTTTAAGAACCATAATAATTCGTGAATGATACTTTTTGTATGCAATTTTTTTGTTGTGCATAAAGGAAAACCTTCTTGTAAATTATAACGCGACTGGTAACCAAAAACGCTCACCGTACCGGTTCCTGTTCTATCTGTTTTGGTAGCCCCAACATTTAATACATGTTGCATGAGATCGTGATATTGTTTCATAGTTCGTAGATTGTATTTATACAAAAGTAAAAATCCCCCGGTGTAATAACAGGGGGATTTATTAAAAGTTTTTAGAATATTTACCTCATTAGGTTAACATGACCTGTAAACTCTTTGTAACCTTCCTTATGCGTTCCAAGCACCTTTATCTTATATATGTAAGAGCCAATTTCAGCAGGCTGCCCTTTTATTGTTCCATCCCAGCCTTTAGCATAATCTCTTGAAAAGTAGATCTGGTTACCGCCCCTATGCCATAATTCCATAATAAAATCATCGGTAGAAAATCCAACCCCTTGAACACGGAAAAGATCGTTCAAACCATCTCCGTTTGGTGTAAATGTATTTGGAATATAAATACTTATATCATCAATTACTTCTAAAATTTGAAATACTGTATCTGCACAGCCTTTATCAGTTATAGCAATCAAAGCAACAGGATAAGATCCGGTCTTTTCAAAATAGCGATCCGGAATAAGTTTACGTGTGGTATCCATACCCGCAGCACCGGTACCACTAAACATCCATGTTTGTGAAACAACCGGGTTATTATAATTTGGATAGAACGTTACATGATTATCGGTAAGTGTTGGATATTCGGGTACATGATAAAAACTTGCTTCAGGTCGTGGATATACAACTATTTTATTATTGTATTTAAAAACGCCGGAACAACCATTTACTCCTTTTGTATGAATAGTTAAGTTGTATTCTCCGGGTTCATCAAGACAATAATATGTACTATCGGTATTAAATTGTTTAATTCCTCCAAAATCATATATCATTGAAAAAACATCTGACCCTAACTTGGCATTATACAGCTGGCAAAGCGGAGCACAGCCTTCTGTTTTATCTAGATCAAGAAGAGGTTTAGGTGGCATTTTTACATTTATTGTAAACGTATGAGCAATTGTATAAGTTGGACAAGCAATATCATAAGCATACAAATTATAAATGGTACTGCCCATTGGTGTAATAGTTTGAACGCTTCCGGTTTGTGAACTTAAGAAAACAGGAGGACTCCAGGTGTAAGCGTAATTATTGCTACCTCCTGTTGATCCCGCAATTACTTTAATACTATCTCCCTGGCACATTGTTAAACTGTTTGGCACTATGGTAAACTGTATTGGTGATGCCACATTTACCAGAATGGTTTGTGTTGTAGAACAGAAACCAAGTGTAGCTGTTAAGCTGTAAGTGCCCGCCTGTGCTAATGTAACATTTGTCATTACTAAATTTTGTGAATTAGAAACAATACCTCCTGCATTTTGCCATGTGTAAGAACTGGCACCTGATGGACCAGGAATGGTTAATGTTGAATTGTAACATAACGAAGTAGATAATGGTAAAGTAAATGTTACAACAGGATTGACAACAAGGTTTAAAGTGCCGGTATTAAAACAATTTATAGAACCATTACTATAGGTTGTTGTGATGGTGTAAACTCCCGCTGCGGAAACAGGCGTATTAAATAAAGTAGCATTTGGAGTTGAAGCTGTATAACCACCAGGCCCCGTCCATGAATAGGCAACAGCGCCTACCGAGTTAGCAGAAAGAATATTGGTTTGCCCCGCACAACCATTCATTACCGAATTAATAGTGATTGAATTAATTTGCACAACACTCATTTGAGATGTGCCTGTATTTGTACAGCTTACCGTTCCGATAGAAAAAATGGCCGTAGAAGTATATACACCTGCGCCATTTGGTTGAATATTTGCAATTGAAGGTGCTGCTAAATTAGAAACAAAACTATTTGGACCAGCCCATGAATAAGATATTGCCCCTGTTGCATTAGCATTAAGACTAGCTGATGAGCCCTGACAAATGTTTGCAGGAACTGTAACATTTAAAGCAGGAGTGGCAACCACTGAAACGTTAGCAACTGCAGCTGTAGTACAGGTTAAACTGCCATTAGTAAAAAAAGCTGTAGCGGTGTAATTGCCCGCGCCTGAAGGCACAATACTGCTTATTGTTGGGCTTTGAAGCGCTGAAGTAAAAGCGCCAGGCCCACTCCACGAATAAGAAACTGCCGAAGCAGCATTGGATGTAAGATTTATATTTGAACCTTCACATACTGTAAAATTGCTTACAACAGCCACCGCGTTGGTTCCTACAACATTTATCTGGCTGGTTGCATTGGTTATACAGCTAACTGTACCAACTGAAAACATGGTAGTAGTTGTGTAAATACCCGAACCGTTAGTTTGAATATTTGGAATAGAAGGATTAGATATGTTTGAGGCAAAACCATTTGGCCCTGCCCATGCGTAAGAAACAGCGCCTGTAGCCGAGGCATTAAAATTGGCGGTAGAATTTTGACAGATATTTGCCGGATAAGTAATAGTTGTTGTGGGCGTAGCAACTACCGAAACATTAGCAACGGCATCTGTAGTACAGGTTAAAACACCATTGCTAAAAAAAGCTGTTGCTGTATAATTTCCGGCCCCTGCGGGAAGAATACCCACAACCGTTGGATTTTGTAAAGCAGATGTATAAACACCAGGGCCGTTCCACGAATAGGATGTTGCGCCAATGGCATTTGATGTTAAATTTACATTTACTCCTTCGCACACAGTAAAATTTGCAGTAACTGACACTGTATTGGTTGTAACAACACTCATAGAAGATGAATTTGAAGTTGTACAACTAACCGAGCCCATTGAGAACATAGCAGTGGCTGTATATATTCCGGAAGCTGCAGGCTGTACATTTGCAATATTAGGTGTAGCGTTTGTTGAATTAAAAGCGTTTGGACCTGCCCATGTAAAACCTGTTGCACCTGTTGCAGTGACGGTCATGTTAGCCGTGGCATTCTGGCAAATGTTAGGAGGCACTGTTATGTTAACCGGAGATGTGGCAACCACCGAAACGTTAGATACGGCATCGATAGTGCAGGTTAATGCGCCATTACTAAAAGATGCTGTAACAGTATAATTTCCTGCCTCGCTTGGTGTTATGGCCAAACGCGTTGGGTTTTGAATGGCCGATGTATAGCCACCCGGGCCATTCCACGAATACGAAACGGCACCAGCCGCACTTGCTGTTAAATTTAAATTTGCACCCTGGCACAAGGTGAAGTTAGGGGTAACGGCCACCGTGTTTGTTGCTACCACACTTATTGATGCTGTGTTGGAAGTTAAACAACTTACTGTGCCAATCGCAAATAATGCATTAACTGTATAAATGCCTGAACTGGGCGGTTGAACATTTGGAATGGAAGGTGTTGAAATGTTTGACAGAAATGTGTTTGGACCAGTCCAGTCGTAACTCAAAGCGCCCGTAGCCGTTGCCGTCATATTAGCCGTGGCGTTCTGGCAAATATTTGCAGGAACCGTCATAGCAATTGTAGAGGTAGCAACAACCGAAACATTTGAAACGGCAGTTGTTGTACAGGTCAATGGTCCATTAGTGAAATAGGCAGTTGCTGTATAATTTCCTGCGGCCGCAGGAAGAATGCCAGCAACAATTGGGTTTTGTGAAGCAGATGTATAAGCGCCCGGTCCATTCCATGAATAAGAAACCGCGCCAAATGCACTGGATGTTAAATTTAAATTTGATCCCTGGCATAAAGTAAAGTTAGATGTTACCGCAACAGTATTTGTTGTTACTACATCTACCTGCACTGTATTTGATCTTGGACAGGTAATACCATTAAAATTAATATTGGATGTTACTGTATAAACACCCGCTTCTATCGGTTGTATAGTATTAAGAAAAGGATTTTGTGCGGAAGAGTTAAAACCGTTAGGTCCGGTCCATGCATATGCAGTTGCCGTAGGCATAGATGAAGTTAAATTCACAGTTCCATTCATACACACATTGGTATTTGAGCTTACTGTAATGGTATTGTTTGGTGCTACATTAATTTGCGCTGTTTGTGTACCTGTACAACCATTGGTATAACTTGCTGCTATGGTAAACGTACCAATGTTTGGCGTAGTTACATTTGGGTAAGAAATAGTTGTAGTTGCAAACGATGTTGTTGGCGCACTGGGGCCTGTAACATTAAAAGTACCGGTACCGGCCGGACTCACCGTAAATATTGCATTACTGCCATAGCAAAAATTAGTTGGTGTTGAAACAGATATTGGAATAATTGGATTGATTGTTAAAGTAAAAGTTGTTTGATCGGCAATTGCAACCGCAGACAAGTTGGTACCTTGTGCGGTAACAGTGTATACTTGTGTTGTTAAAGAGCTAACTGTAAATGACGGATTTGTTTGTACCACATTACCCGGTTGCAAAGTATAGCTACCACTGCTTGAATTAACCCAGGTGCCTGTAAATACAGCTTGTTGGCCAGGACATGCTGTTTGGTTATTGAATAAGATTGGATTACAGGAAACACCTGCGCTACCAGTAGTTGTAAAAGAAACAGGAGTATTTACACCGCTTGGGTTAGTAATCAAAATAATATATTGTTGACCTTGTACAACAGGAATGGAAGGTTGATAGTTGCATGGTGATCCGCCAGACGGAACTGTTCCCATGCCTGTACCACCAGCACCCGTGCAATTCCAGTTGCAGGATACAGGAGGTAAAATATTATTAAAAATATCGTTACATGCTGTAGGTGAATATGGCCACATGATCCAGTCATAATTGCCCGCTTGAGGAAAAGCAGAACCACTTGCGCCAAAAGAAAAACCTAAGTTACCGGTTGTAGTAATATTCAACAACAGCCATTGCGGATTGGCAACATTTGTAAACATACAACCTGCGTTTACGCTTTGTGGATTTGTAAATGGGTTACTTACTGTTAAACCCGGTATTAAACCTGTTCCTGAATTAGCACTAAAACTAAAAACAGAATTGGTACATAGGTTAACCAGGTTATTACAAGCAGTGGGATTTTGCGAATAAGATTTTTTTGTTGAGCTTACCAATAAGCAAGTAACAATAACTATTTTTAAAAAAAACCTTTTCACTTAATTAAAATCTTACCCTATAAATTGCATTAAAAATTCAAGTCAAAAGTTTAAAATACTAAAAGGTTTTAAATGAAAAACAATACAGTTAAACTAAGCCTGAAAAACACTTAACAAAGTTATTAATTATTACAAAATTATAGGATTTTTGCCTAAGCTAAACCGCGCTTTTACTCAATAAATCGACTAAATTAAAAAATACCCAGTTGAGGGTATAAAAAAAATCCCTCAAAAGCTGAGGGATTTTTTTGGGTTAATAGTAAAGTAATTATTCTATTTCATTAGGGTAACATGTCCTATGTATTCTTTTTTACCTTCGCCATTTGCACCGGTAGCGTAGATCTTGTAAATATAAACCCCATCCTGTGCTATCTGGCCTTTTGCAGTACCATCCCACCCTTTTGTGTAATCTTTAGTTGCATAGATAATATGTCCCCAACGGTCAAATATTTCCATGCTATAACCTGTAGATTTTAGACCAAGGCCTTTTATATTAAACACGTCATTATTTCCGTCACCATTTGGTGTAAATGCGTTTGGAATATATACATTAAAATCTTCAATAACTTCAATAAATTTAACTACCGTATCAATGCAACCCATATCTGTACGTTGAATTAGAATAACAGGATATTTACCCGGATTTTCAAAAACACGTTGAGGGTGCTCAATATTACTGGTATCGTAACCATTAATCCCGGTTCCGGAAAACATCCAATTCATACTTGTAATTGGTCCATATTTATGTGTTGGATCAAAAACTACCTGGTTATTACTGGTGGTTATCACATCCGGATTCCAGCCAAAATCTGACTGAGGTTTTGGCCATACTATGATTGGTGCACCATAATTATAAACACCGGTACAACCGTTTTTGCCTTGCGAGGTTATCTTAAGATTATAAGTACCAGGCCGGTCAATACAGTAACTAAAGCTATCTGATTGCATGATCATTGAGTTGCCAAAATCAAATGTAGTAACCGCAGATTCGTTTTGAGTTTTAGTGTTATAAAATAAACATAACGGTTGGCAACCTTGCTCTTTTTCTAATACAAGATCAGGCATTGGTGGCTGATTAACTGTTACTGTAAATATATAACTTACAGTATAATGCGGGCAGGCAATATCATGGCCAGTAAGATTATATATTGTTGTTCCTACAGGGTGACCATATTGAACACTTCCCGTAGGTGATCCTAAAAATACACCAGGTGTCCAAACATAAGCATAGTTACCACTTCCACCCGTAGAGCCGGCAATTAATGTTACACTGTCACCTCTGCAAATAGTTTGATTATGAGGTGTTAGTGTAAATGCAAGTGGCGTCAATACTTCAACAAGCATTTTTTGCGAAGTTACACATGGGCCAAGTTGAACATTTAACGTGTATGTACCCGATTGGCTCGGCTGTATACTCGGTATAAAAAGATTTTGTGTATTAGATGTAAATCCCGAAGATCCAACCCAAGTGTACGTAGTAGCGCCAGCCGGGCCATTCACATTTAACATATCATTGTAACATAATCTTTTGAATGGATCAAGAGTAAATGTTATTCTTGGATTAACCGTTAATTGCACCGTGTTTGAATTATAACATGTAAACGATCCATTGTTATATGAAGTAGATATCGTATAAATACCAGATGCCGAAGGCGCAGGTAAGAACAGTGTAGTATTTGCAGTTTGCGCTGAATAGTTATTTGGACCTGACCATGAATAGGTTGAAGCACCGATAGAACTTGAGCTTAAGTGTGCATTATTTGGTTCACATACACTTACAGTTGGTGTAACAATAACCGGATTAACAGGTACAACTGCTAATTGATTTGACCCAATTGTTGTACAACTTACACTTCCAATAGCGAATGTTGCTGTTACAAAATACTGGCCGCTATTTGACGGCTGAACATTTGGAATATTTGTAGCTTGTAAATTAGAACTAAAGTTGCCCGGCCCAGACCATGAATAGCCAATAGCGCCGGGTGCATTAGCGCTGATAACAGCATTTGCATATTGACACAAATTATTTGGAAGCGTTACATTTACAGGAGATGTGGCAACCACCGAAACGTTAGAAACTGCGGTTGAAGTACAAATCAATGTTGTACTGCCGCTTGTAAAATATGCAGTAACATTATAATTGCCCGCATTTGCAGGCATAACACTTGGTATACTAGGATTTTGTGTAGTGGAAGAAAATACATTTGGGCCTGTCCATGAGTAAGAAGTTGCGCCAGTTGCACCGGCAACAAGATTTAAATTAGCACCCTGGCAAAGTGTAAATGTTGGCGTTACCACAAGTGGTGCCACAGGTACAATACCCATATTGGTAGTACCGCCGGCTTGACATACGCCTCCATTAGTAAAAGTATTTGTTACAGTAACAGAATAACTTCCTGAATTACCAGGCACAGGACTGGCAATTGTAGGATTCTGCAAATTTGAATTAAAGCCAAGAGGGCCCGTCCATGCGTAAGATGTTACACCTGCAAGGCTTGAGTTTACAGCTAAAGAGACCGGAGTACCCTGACATGCAGGACCCGTATTTGAAACTGTAACTATAGTTGGAGTTGGATTTACAATAACCTGTGTTGTTTGTGTTCCAATACAACCGGCAGTATTTGTAAATGAAACTGAATAAATTGTTGTAGCAGCAGGGTTTGCTGTTACGTTAGCACCAAAAGTACCACTAAGAGTTGCACCCGGAGCCCAGCTATATGTAGGAGCGCCATTAGCGGTTAAGCCTACGCTGCCCCCCGAACAAATAGTGCCGCCTGAAATTGTAATTGGATTAAGAGGAGTTGTAGTAACAGAAACAACAGCAGTACCTGTTTTGCAACCACCGGCATCAGCCACATTAACGGTGTAAGTGCCGGAGTTTAATCCTGTAGCCACTTGCGTATTTTGACCAGTTGGTGTCCAAGTATATGTATAAGCAGGGTTGCCGCCTAAAACTGTTACTGTTGCATTTGATGTTGGGCAAGAAGGTGAACTGGCGGCGGTGACAGTTAAGCAGGGGCCTGTTTGCCAAAACATACCTGCCATATTTAATGAATAACAGTCACCCGTACTTGTGATACCATAATTTGCAGTAGTTTGACCATTAGTTGCCGGGGCACCCGGGGCCTGAATATAATCCCAGCATTGTTGGTTAGCAACAGGATAACCAGCATTGTTAACCAGACTATTCATACGTAAGTTTGGCGAAGAGATTTTTTGAAGATCACCCACAACCATAAAATTTTGAGTATTTGTTGGGTTACCGCAAACATTAAAACCTGAAATAAGACTGTTGATAGTTCCACCTACACCTACCTGACAACCATCTGCAATTACAATACTTCCGGTAGTATTTAATGCAGGGTCAATATAAACGATAAATAAAGTAGCGCCATCTGTATCTTTTGAAGGCGTTTGAGGCATTACAGGACAGCCCGACAATGTATAAGTGCCATTACCTGTGATTACCGCAGTAACGTTAGCACGGGAAGTCCATGTGCCGCCATACCCCCAGCATTTATCAGTATGAAAACCGATTTGGGTCATTGCAAAAGTCTGGCTAACATTTGAAGGATTAACTATCGTAGCATTAAAGTTACCAGAGCCTGTTTGTCCGCCGCCACCGGCATATAAAAAGGCAGCCTGAATAACTGCACCTGCAGGAATACCCGCAACAACTATTGGACAAGGCTGCGTAGTGCCTGTTCCAGGAGGAACACCGCTAAATACTCTTTTATGTAATCTAGCGGAAACCTGTGTAAAACCTAAACCACAAGCTGTTTGTGTGTAAGTAGTAGCAATTGAACCATTACCATTCATAACACTATTGTTTGAATTTCCACCTTTTGGATTGCCCGGAGAAACCGTTGGTGTATTTTGATAACAATTAGCACATGGCGTACCCGGTAAAGGATTGTTATATGTTTGCGCAAATAAAGAGGCGTTTAGCAGCAAACAAAGAGACAGGAGTTTTATAGTAGTTTTCATTGCCAGTAAGGTTTCTATAAAGGTATCGAATAGGCAAAACCATTACAAATTATTCCCTCATTTTAAGGCAGGCTTCACGAAGTATGATTCATCGAAATTTTTCATTTAAATCGTTTTAATAAACAAATTACTTAATATTTAACTCTAAAGTTATTTTAGCTTGCTTCACAAAACAAAAAAACCCTTCTTTTTTAAGAAGGGTTTTAAAATATTAGTTGTTTAATTATTTCATTAAAGTAACATGGCCTACATATTCTTTACGACCTTCTCCATTAGCACCTACAGCTTTAATCTTATAAATATAAACACCATCCTGCGCTACAGCTCCTTTTACAGTTCCATCCCAACCTTTAGTAAAATCTTTACTAAAGAATAATTCATGACCCCAGCGATCAAAGATTTGCATGCTAAATCCTTCTGGTTTAAACCCTAAGCCTTTTACTAAAAACATATCATTTAACGCATCGCCGTTTGGTGTAAATGAATTTGGAATGTAAACATTAAAGTCTTCAACTACTTCAATAATTTTAACTACCGAATCAATACAACCATGCTCTGTTCTTTGAATTAGCATAATTGGAAATTTACCGGCGTTTTCAAAAACACGTATCGGATTTTGTACATTAGTTGTATCATATCCAACAACACCAGTTCCTGAGAACATCCAGCTAATGCTGGTAACCGGGCCGTATTGAGAGAACGGTGTAAATGTTACTTGATTATTGCTTGTTGAAACAACATCAGGGTTCCAACCAAAATCAGAATGCGGTTTTGGCCATACAATAATTGGTGCAGGGTAATCATAAACACCTGAACAACCGTTTTTGCCTACTGATAAAATTTTTAAATTATAAGTACCGGGTTCATCTAAGCAATAACTAAAGCTATCTGTCTGCATAACTTTTGTTCCCCCAAAATCGTAAGTAGTTATTGCTGCTTCCTGTTGTGTTTTAGTATCATAAAATAAACATAACGGTTGGCAGCCTTGTTCTTTTTCTAAAGAAAGATTTGGCATTGGAGGCTGATTTACCTGAACAGTAAACGTGTGATGAACTGTATAATTAGGACAAGCAATATCATGACCTGATAAATGGTAAATTGTTGTTCCTATGGGATGGCCATACTGTACGCTACCCGTAGGAGACCCTAAGAATGCACCGGGGTTCCATACGTAGGCGTAATTTCCGCTTCCACCGGTTGAACCTGCAATTAGTTTAACGCTATCACCTCTGCAAATTGTTCTGCTCTCAGGAGTTAATGTAAATGCAAGCGGGGTTAAAACATTTATTTGTGTTTTTTGCTTTGTAACACATGGTCCCAAAGAAACTTCCAATGTATATGTACCAGATTGATTTGGCTGAATAACAGGTATTGTTAAGTTTTGAGTATTAGAAGTAAAACCTGTTGAACTTGTCCATGAATAAGAAGTTGCTCCGGCAGGACCGGCAATATTCAACATATCGTTGTAGCACATTTGTTTATATGGCGTTAACGTGAAATTTAAAACAGGGTTTACTGTTAATTGTGTTGTATTGGAATTGTAACAAACCAATGCACCATTATTGTAGGATGTTATGACAGTATATACACCGCTTATAGTGGGTGTAGTATTATAAAAGGTGGGATTAGCGAATCCTGCGCTAAAATTGTTTGGACCTGTCCAAGAATAAGTTGCCGCACCTATTGAACTTGCTGATATTTGAGCGTTAGCAGGCTCACAAACAGTTACGGTTGGCGTAACAATAATAGGGTTAACAGGCACAACATTTATTTGATTTGACCCCGTTGTTGTACAACTAACTGACCCAATAGCAAATGTTGCTGTTGCAAAATAAACACCTGAATTTGCCGGCATCATATTAGGAATTGTTGTTGCCTGCAAATTAGAACTAAAATTATTTGGCCCCGCCCAGGAATAACCAACAGCACCGGGCGCCAAAGCACTAATGTTAGCTGTAGTAAATTGACAAAGATTATTAGTAACATTAACAGCCACAGGCGAAGTTGGAACTACCGATAAATTACTGACCGATGTTTGAGAGCAAATTAATGTGGTAGTAGGGTTCGTGAAAAAAGCAGTTAAACTGTAATTACCCGAATTTGTTGGCATTACGTTGCTAATTAACGGACTTTGAGCATTTGATGTAAAACCTGCCGGACCAGACCATGAGAAAGAGCTGGGCTGTAAAGGTATAGTTGTATTTAAATTTAAATTAGCCCCCGGACAAAGCGTATAGGTTGCGCTTGACGGCGTGGCTGTATTAATAATCACTGCTAACAAACTTGTATCTTTTTTACAAGATACAGTTGATGTAAATATTAATGGTGTATTTGGCGCAGTGGTAAAAACTGAGCTTGCTAAACTTTGTGTATAATTGTAAACAGCCGTTCCGCTATATGTTCCGGCATTTAATGAACTAGAATTTACTATAGATGGTGATTGTATGTTTGAAGCAAAACTATTTGGACCTAACCAGGAGTAAAGTGCATTTACAGTCTGTCCTGCCGCCGCAACAGTAGGAGTTGTTGTTAATGAAAAATTTAAAGTAGTGCCCTGGCAGGCAGGAGCATTTACACCAAATACCGAAATTGTAGGCGATGGTTTTACCATAACCTGCACTGTGGTTGCACAAGCACCTACTGTGCCATTTGATCCGGCATAAACAGTGTAAATTCCGCTGGCTGCAGGGCTTGGATTAGGTATGAATAAAAATTGAGTAGTTGTTACAGTACCCGGACCCGGGCTAGTTTGGTTTATATAGCTACCCGAAGTTGGTGGTGTTGAAGGGTTAACAGGTACAGCAGTTGAATTTACTACACTACTGAAACCGCCTGGACCTGTCCAGGAGAATGTTAAAACACCGGTTGCGGTGGTTGTTATTTGAGCTGACAAACTCATTGAATTTAATGCCGGAGCTGAACGAGAACACATTGCATAACTCTCATTAACTGTTGGGTTAATGCCCGGCAGATAATAAACAGTTACACTTCCATTACCATTTTGAGCTGCAGGTGCGCATGTAGAACCTGCCGGATAAAAACTTGAACCGCCGCCGCCGCCGCCGCCGCCGTTTGCACCTGTGCAACAGCCATCATTACCGCCGCCGCCGCCGCCATAATAACCGCCGCCGCCGCCGCCACCAGATGCAGTTTGCCATGGGCCACCTTGCCCGCCAACACCAAGTACTCCGGGAGAACCTCCTGGAGGAGTTCCTGCCCAAGGTGCGCCACCAATACCACCGGCAACTTGTGTTCCGCCGCCGCCGCCTGCACCAAAAGTATTACATCCTGCTGCGCCGTTATTGCAATTTGCAGCACCACCACATACTGAATTTGAACCACCGCCTGCGCCGCCGCCGCCACCGGCTACTAATATTCTGTTTGCTAAAGCAAAAGGTGCAATTCTAACATCTGAAGCGCCACCACCACCATAAGAACTATATGCAGCTGCGCCTGTTGAAGCCTGACCAGTTCCACCACCATTAAAACCTCCCGAAGCAGCCCCTTGAGTTCCGACACCGCCTACCATAATTTGAAATACCTGACCTGGTGTTACGGCGTAAGTTGCTTGTATTGCAGCACCTAAACCTCCATTACCACCGCCTTTTGCACCCCTAACAACAAATGTTACAGTTGTTACACATAACGTACTGGGCACAGTAAATGTTTGAATTCCACCGGTAAAGGCAAAATTTACAGACGTGGCTAATGGATTGATTGGCACTAAACTTTGACTTCGACCACCAACAAATGCTAATAGCATTAAAAATATAATAAACTTTTTCACGAAATTTCTTTTAACGAATTTACGCCCAAGTTTTCTATTTTTCCTTTTTTTCACTCATTTAAAGTTGAGATTGAATAACTAAAACGCAATTTTTAGCGAGATAAATGCATTTCCATCAATTATAATGCTCTTTTTGCGCGTTTTTATCTTTGATTTTAACGATTGGTTTTTATCCCTTAAACCGATAGTGTCCGATAATAACATACGAAAAAAGCATGTCCTCCAATACATTGCCGCCGCCAATATTATGTGCTATCATATACCGCTTACCATCAGCTGTTTTTTGGTCGGTTACAATACCAATATGTGTAATGCCACTTACTACTTTTTTGCCCTGGAGGTTCCAGGTAACAATATCTCCGGGCTTATAATCTTCAGCTTTATCAGAAATTATTAACCCGGCTTTTTTAGTTTTAAAGTAGGTCATCAAATTTGGCACCCTTCTGTGATCTATATTGCTATCAGGGCTTTTCAGGTTCCAAAGCTTTGGGTAATTTTTAAAATTCTTAAGCATATCCTCATGCACTTCCTTTTGCAGATCTATTCCCACCCCCCTGTAAGCCCTTATCACGAGGTCGGTACAAACACCTGTATTGGCAGGCACATCACCATTTGGATATTTTATCTGCACATAAGCTGGCACGTAGGTAACCTTTATCTTTGTTTGATTTATAGCCTGAACAACCAGTTTTTGAAAAAAAGGATTATCTTGTTTAAATGAAAAGCAGGCAAAAATCAAACAAAAAACAACAATTTTATGAGTTTTAAGCTTCATTTTACTATAAATGTACCATTTTTTACCGAAATGGCGTTTTATTCATTTCAAAAATATAAACGACTTTTGATTTTAAAAAATTTGTACCTTTCAAACCATAAAATTTTTAAACTATGAAGGGAATTATTTTGGCTGGTGGCTCAGGCACACGTTTACATCCTCTTACTTTAGCAATGAGTAAACAAATGATGCCTATTTATGATAAACCAATGATCTATTATCCATTATCGGTTTTGATGATGGCAGGCATCAATGAAATTTTAATTATTTCTACACCTCACGATCTTCCTAATTTTGAAAGACTTTTAGGTACCGGCGAAAATATTGGCTGTAAGTTTTCTTACGTTGTACAGGAAGTGCCAAATGGTTTAGCGCAGGCTTTTGTTTTAGGGGAAAAATTTATTGGTAAAGATAAAGTTGCCTTAGTGCTTGGTGATAATATTTTTTATGGCGTTGGTTTAGGCAGCAGCTTACAAAAAATAAATGATCCTGATGGTGGCGTTGTATTTGCTTATCATGTAAGTGACCCTGAACGTTACGGTGTTGTTGAGTTTGATAAAAATCACAAAGTTATTTCTATCGAAGAAAAACCTAAAGAACCTAAATCTAATTATGCTGTACCGGGTTTATATTTTTACGATAACTCAGTAGTACAAATTGCAAAAGATCTTAAACCCAGTCCACGTGGTGAATACGAAATTACCGATGTAAATAAAGAATATTTAAAACAAGGTAAGTTAAAAGTATCAATCATGGATCGTGGCACTGCCTGGCTCGATACAGGTACTTTTCCATCGCTTATGCAGGCCGGCCAATTTGTGCAGGTTATTGAAGAGCGCCAGGGCTTAAAAATTGGTTGTATTGAAGAGATTGCTTTTAAAATGGGTTACATTACTAAAGAACAATTAATAAAAGTAGCTACACCATTAACCAAAAGTGGCTACGGAACTTATTTGTTAGAGGTAGCAAAACATTCTTAGTTATTTTTCGTGGAGAATTACCAGTCATTACTTGATCTTTTTTTAGGCCATCTTGAAGCATATAAAAGCAATTTAAGTTCAAGATCACCTAAAGAACTTTACGAACCTGAAAATTATATTCTATCATTAGGAGGAAAAAGGTTACGCCCTCTGTTGGCGTTAATTGCCTGCGATCTGTTTAATAAAGATCCTAAACATGCTTTAAATTCTGCACTTTCAGTTGAGTTGTTTCATAATTTTTCATTGATCCACGACGATATTTTAGATGCTGCGCCACTTCGCAGAAATAAAGAAACAGTACATGTAAAATGGAATACCAATATTGCCATATTAAGTGGTGATGCGATGCTTATAAAAGCAAAACAGGTTTTAGAACATTATGACTTTAAAGAATTTAAAAAACTAAATACACTTTTTAATAAAACAGCTATTGAAGTTTGCGAAGGCCAGCAAAACGATATGAATTTTGAAAGCCATGATAATATTCATGTTACCAATTACATTGATATGATTACCAATAAAACGGCGGTGTTATTAGGTTGCAGTTTAAAAATGGGTGCCATTAATGCCAATGCAAGTGAAGAAGATCAAAATAATTTATACGCTTTTGGAAAACATTTAGGTATTGCTTTTCAATTAATGGACGATCTTTTAGATGCGTTTGCAACCGATTCGAAAAAATTTGGCAAACAACTTGGTGGTGATATTATTGCTAATAAAAAAACTTTTTTATTTTTAAAAGCGCAGGAACTGGCAAATGAAAAACAGCAAAAAGCTCTTGCAAAATTCATGAAAATGAAAGATCCGGTTAAAAAGGTAGATGGGGTTTTAAAAATTTATGATGAATTAGAAATAAAAAAAATATGTCAACACGAAGCAGATGTTCATACCTTACAGGCTATTGACTATTTGAATAAAGTAAACTGTAACACTTCTAAAAAAGATTCATTAAAAAAATACGCAAAAGAATTGTTACACCGCCAGGCCTAATGCTGTATAAAGATTTTAAATATGTAACACCCATACAGCTTCGTTTTAAAGATATAGACAGGCTAGACCATGTGAACAATGCCTGTTATCTCACTTTTTTTGAATTAGGCCGTGTAAACTATTTTAATGAAGTCTTAAACAGAAATATAAACTGGAACGAGCGCGGCTTTGTAACAGCAAGAACAGAGATAGATCATATTGCGCCGCTTTATCTTTTAGATGAAGTATATTGCTTTACAAAAGTAGCGGCCATTGGCACAAAAAGCATTACCATACACGATTGCGTTGCAAAAAAAGTGAATGATCAGTTTATTGAATGCGCCAATGGTGTAGGCATTTTAGTAGCAATGAATTACCTTAAAAAAGAAAGTATTGAGCTGCCTGTAAAATGGCGCGAATTATTTGAGGCTTTTGAAAAATAATTACCTTGCAACTACAAATCGTTTTGAAGAATTTCCAGAATTACTTTTAACCTTCAAATTATAAACCCCTTCAGGTAAATTACTTGTATTTATTAATGCTACTCTATCCTCTAAAATAATTTCATCATTAGCAATTACCTGACCAAGATTATTTAAGATTTGATATATGATTGATTTATTATCTTGATTATCTGAAACTAAATTCAAAATATCAGTTGACGGGTTTGGATATACTTGTATTTTTGCCTCGTTTAAATATTCATTAATAGCTGTGGGGATATAAAAATAATTGCAATTACCTGTATACCTTTTATAATTTACTATTTGGTTGTCACTATAACATCTTAAGGGTCCACCCCTTTCAGAATCAACATAAGTAGGGCAAACATCTTCGGATCCGAAAAAATAATTACTTAAACATCCTATTCTTTCGTAAATAGTATCATTTAGTGTGTTAGGCATGGGAAAAGTATACATGTATTGAGTGATAGAAACTTTAAACCACTTTAAATTAACACCTTGAATTATTTTATGTCCTGTATCGGTTACCAGTACTCGTGATTTAGAGCAGTTAGCAGATGATTTATTTGGCAAGCTCCATTTACTTCCAATCACTGCATTAAAATTAAAAAGCGTATCAAAATTATTAGAATTTAGATCTAACCAATAAACAATATTATTATTAAAATGCGTGTAAATATTTGTGGAGGCTGTATTAACAGCGTTATTCATTACCGAATAGTATTCAGTAAAATAGTTTATCTGCTGACAAGTTACATTATTCAGTGTAACTGTATTTGTAAACGAATGCTTAACGTAAGCGCTACCCACAACATAGTATCGCGTGTAATGCCACTCTGCATTTGGAGAACACCAGTTCTGTGCATTTATTACGCTGGAATAAAGAACAATAAGCAAAACTTTAATTATATTTTTCATGAAAGAGGTTATTTAACTTATAACTCATCCAAATCTAAAATGCTCATCTCTTTTCCTCCAAAAAAATAGATCTTGTTTTTCATGATGATACTTTGCTCGGCAAGATCAAGCGTGGCTAATAATTCAAAATTCTTATTGATAACATATGTTTTTTTAAAATTATATATCACCGTTTTATCTTTATATACTTTATCCATTTTAAATAATTCGGTAAAATGATATTCATATTGCACATCTACTTTATCTACCCCATACACTTTATTACTTTCGGTTTTAAAATACACCACATTATCGTTAATAAAATTCAATGGCACATAATAACCTTCTTTCTCAACAAAATATTCATCACCATTAATAAATTCAACAAATCTTCCATATTTGTGATCATCTAACGGAATAATGCTTTCAAACGATTCTTCGTTGGCATTGGTTTGAAAAATACCCTTTTTATCGGCCAGTAAATACGAATGTTTTTGTTGCAAAAAATCGATCAGATTTTCAGAAGAAGTGTATTTGCTTTTGGTATTTACTTTTCCTGTTGCAGCATCAATATTGGTTACAAAAGGTTTACCGTATAATACATAATTATCTTTAAACTGGCTTAACCCTAAATTAATTAATGTAACAGCAGAACCACTTTTTGTTAAGATCATTTTTGATACTGGCAAATCTTTCAGATCCAACTCCCATTTTAACTCACCATTAGTTGTTACAGCAATTAATTTTTCTTTTCCTGCAAAATAAATTATATCACCATCAATTAAAATGTTTGATCCTAAATGCGTGAGTAAATTATCTTCTTTAGTTGTTTTAAACGACTTATTTATTTTTTGAACATTTTCTTTATGTACAACCGAATACACTAATGATTTTTGATTTTTTTCGGCAGTAACCATGGCGTGCGACCACATTAAGCCGCTGTGTATATTTATTGCATGTAAACCGTTAGCAGCAATTATAATAACCGAATCGTTTAAATACTTAACATCCATCCAATCTTCTTTATGAGACAGGTTGGCCTTCCAATACACAGTGCCATTTAGTAAACTTACACAACTTAATTCATCGGCATTTTTTGCATTACCGTACATCAAACCCGAACTATTAGCAACAATCGGGTAAACTATCCTGTCGCTAAAATCATACACTTCAAAACCATGTTTTTTATCGTAACGGCTTGTTTTTGTTTCGTTAGAAAACAATAAAAAATCGCCGGAAAGATTTAATTCAAAACGTAAACTCTCGTATAACCAGTTAATCGAATCCGTTGAACAATTTAAACCTGCAATAAAACCTTTATTCACATATAATCTGCCCGAAGGATCTTTTTTTCGCGTAGAAAATATTAATTGATTGGAAGATGTATCAGATTGATAATCGTATAATGGAGCGCTTAAGCTATAAGTTTTTGCAGTAATGGTTTTTATACTTGTTGCAGAGATGCCTATCTCTTTTGTATAATCTTTATAATAATTCATTTGGGTTTGTGAAAGCCCATTAAAAGCCAAAACAAATAGCACAACACTAAAAATAAAAGAGTATCTCATAAAAATATTTTAAATTAAACTTTAACGCCAATAACCAATACATCATCCACTTGCTCCAAATCGCCCTGCCAACCCGAAAGTGTTTTATCAAGATGTTCGAATTGTTCTTTTATAGACATTGCCGAAACCTGTATCAATAATTTTCTAAAGCTGCCTACCATAAATTTTTTTCCTTTTGGTCCGCCAAACTGATCGGCATAACCATCACTGAAAAGATATAACTGGTCGTTTTTTTGCAATTGTATGGTTGTGTTGGCAAAATCTTCTTTTTCTCCAATAAACGCGCCAATCGGAAACTTATTGGCATCGTGTTGTATCAATTCACCATTTCTTACAATGTATAACGGATTGTAGGCTGCAGCATATTGCAATTCTAAAGTATCGTAATTGATACAACACAAGGTAATATCCATTCCGTCTTTTGATTGTGTACCTTTGTTACTTACATGCAATGTATTAATCACCCCTTCTCTTAATTTATTTAAGATCTCTGACGGCTTAATAATGTTTGTATTGCTGATAATGTCTTTTAAAATATTATGACCAACCAAACTCATAAATGCACCAGGCACCCCATGACCTGTACAATCTACGGCAGCAAAATAAGTAAGGTTGTTCTTTCTTTCTATCCAGTAAAAATCGCCACTTACAATATCTTTAGGCTTAAACAACACAAATGAATTTGGAAGTATTTTATTGATAATAGTATCCGGTGGTAAAATGGCTTCCTGTATTCGTTTAGCGTAATGAATACTATCTGTAACCTGTTTGTAAAGGATCTCTAACTCTTCGTTCTTATTTTCGATCTCTGATTTTTGACGTACCACTTCTTCGGTACGCTCCATTACTTTGCGCTCTAAGCTCCTTTCATTCTCAGCAAGGTCATCACGCATTTTTAATAAGGCATGGCCTAAAGTATCATCTTTACTTAATGGTTTGTAATTAGCGTCAAATTTCCCGGCACCGGTTTCTTTTGCAAATGTTGTTGTTTGTTCCATCGATTGAATAAGTTCATTCAATGCAATGCCCATCTCTCCTATTTCATCACCCCGGGTTTGAATACGTTCTTTTGGCAGGATACCTAAACCCATAGACAGTAACATTTTCTTTAGTACCTGTATTGGTTTTGTAATAGAGCGAGTGGTGTATAAGGCAATTAATAATCCGCCAATTACAAGTGTAATACCTAATAACTGCACAAAACCTTTTAAGAATTTAAAGGAGTCAAACATCTCATCTTTTACTTTCTCTGCGGCTTCTTGTTTAAAAGCGATCAATGAATTAAGGTTACGATAAATGGTTTTAATGTTTACCTCCGAATCTTCATAAGGTAAACGTGCCATCATATAAATATTTGGATCTTCGTAGGCTTCGGCAGAATTTAACTGCTCAATTATTTCGTTCTGATAAATTTTAAATAAGGTTTCAACCCTGCCAAAAATTACTTTTAGTTGCGTTTTCTCATCGTTTGTCCATGTACTTGATAAAGCCAATAACAGCTTTTTCTTTTCAGGATATTCTACCCGGATAATATTTTTTAATTCATCTCTAAACTCAATATCATTAAAGCTTTTATTGTAAAACCATTTTGAAACGTTGGTATGTGAGCGCTGCAATAAAAGATTTAATTCTTTTAATTCGGCAACACTTGGCGTTACCTGGCCTACCACTATTTCGGTTTGGCGTTTGCTATCGTTTAGGGTAACAACAGTTAAAATAAATGCTATCATCGTTAAAACAATGAACGAGCCAAACCCTAAGCCAATCTTTCTTCCTATTGTGAATCTAATTGCCATTAGTCTAGTTTGATGTTTAACTCTTTACATTTCTTTTTAAAGTCTTCTTCTTTCGCTTTTTCGTTCAGCATTTTATAAATACTGTGAAGCGCTTCAACTGCTTTTACGTTTTTATTATCAACTTTATAAACCTTAATAATAAATTGCTCGGCCTGTTTGGCAAGCTTGATAATGTTTTCCTGCACAATATCAATTTGATTAAAGCTTGCGCCGTAATCCAGCTCTTTACCAAGATTTACTGCCTGGTTGTAGTACATAATACCCAAATTAATATTTGCTGAAGGGTTCTCCGGTTGCATATCCAACACTTTTAAAAGTGCAATTTTTGCCGTTTCCTGTGCTTCTGTATTTTTATTGTTCTTATTAAAGATATCCGAATATAAACTTCCAACTGCTAAATAATATTCAACATCCCTTGCAGTAAAATTTGTTCCGGGCTCTGCAATTATAAAATTTTCTTTAAACCGGTTGTAAGCAATTACACTACGTTTGTAATTTATTGAATCCATTAACAATGTTTTAGAAAGATTAAAATAACCTGCGGATAAATTCGATAATAGTTTTTTGTTGTTGGTAGCAAATGTTTCATCAGGTTTTAAAGTATTTGATCGTTTTAATGAAAAAATAATAGTATCACGTAAAGCAGAATTTAATTTTTGTTTATCAGTGCGTTTGTATATCTCAAAATAAATATAAGCGCGGGTAGTCCAGCTTACAAAATCGCCTTTTGTTTCAGAATGAAGAATAACGCTGTCAATAGCCAGCATAGCCTGGTCTACATTCTTTTCCTGCAGTAATTGTTGGGCTCGGTTAAGCTTATCATTCTGCGCAAAACCATTTACCATGCATAGCATTAACATGCTATAGGTAAAGATTTTTATTATGTTGCGCCATTTGCTCATTTTAATCTGTTTTATATTACTCTACATTAATTGCAAGTGCTTTAAAATCATCATTCGTTTTTAATCCCGCTTTTACGGCGTTAGTTTTATTATATTCAAATTTTAATTTGTTTTCTACGATCACAAAGTTGATACTCGATCCTGTTTTGCAGGCATTAGGACTTTCAGCTACTACTAGTGTGCCTTTTGATTTACTTTTAGAAGAAACATCGGCAATTGCTTTTGAAACATCGGGTAATAAATAAATTATTTGCGCTTGTATGGCTGCATCAAATGCAAAAGAATTTTTTATCTCAATATCCTGGTTGCCTACTTTCTTTTTACCCGAAAGTGTTTTTAACTCGGTTATAAGGTTATCGTTCTTTCCAACAACATATATCACAAAATTGCCGGTCTTTTTTTTGTCTGACCATTCAAAGTAACGTGTAAAGTTGTAAAGAAAAACTGCTTTGATCTTAGCATTGGTATCATAGTTAGAGGGTTGTTGAAATCTTAACGAAATCAAACAAAAAATAAAGATCCAGTATTTGAAACTTTTAGCCAGTTTTTTTAAAAATTTATCTAATTTACAAATATAATGCTTGGTTTTTAATAGCATTTAATGTTATTTTAATAATTTAGCACTAAAATCGTATTGCCTTTGAGCAGCAACAGTAAATACAGCAGTTACTCTGATAACGACCTAATTAACACTTTTTTAGAAAAAGATGATAATAATATGGTTGGCATACTGTATGAGCGTTATGGCCATTTGGTGCTGGGTTTATGCATAAAATACCTTAAAAACAAAGATGAGGCGCAAGATGCGGTAATTCAAATATTTACAGGCTTATTAAAGGACCTTAAAAAGCATAAAATCGAGTTTTTTAAAAGCTGGTTATATGTTTATAGCAAGAATTTTTGCCTTATGGAACTGCGTAAAAGACAGAGCACTCTTAAGAAAGAGCTTGAATTGAAAGAAAATGTGCACCTGGTTATGGATTTTTCAAATCCTGAGCATCTCAATGAAAAAGAGAAGCAAATTACCATAATGGAAAAGGCCCTCGAATTACTAAATACTGAACAAAAAAAATGTATAGACCTTTTTTATCTTAAGAATAAATCTTATGTCGAGATAGTGGATATTACAGGCTATACAGCCAACGAAGTAAAAAGCCACATACAGAACGGCAAAAGAAATTTGAAAATAAAAATGGAAACACTTATTAATGAAGAACCAGGAACAGAATAATAATTTAGATCAACTTTTTAATAAAGCAAAAGCTGATAAACAAAGTTTGGATGACTTTGAGAAGGATGCTTTTGCCGGTTTTGAAATGCTGGAATCTGAGCAGGAAGCCAAAAACCTTAAAGCAGCTTTAGACACCCGCATTAATAAGGAATTATTTAATAAAGAAGAAAGAAATCCAACGATTTATTGGTTTGCTGCTGCGGGCCTGGCGCTTGTTATTGGCTTAACCGTGTTGTTTATTTCGAATACTAATGATGAAATTTCTTCAGGTAGCAATATGGCTATTTCAAATCCTGAGCAAAAAGTAGAAGAAAAAATATCTATCGACAGTAAAACAGAATTAAAAGAACAAAACGTAACACCAATTGAAGCCGCAACAGGTGTGTCTGATGAAGCGCCTGCCAAAGAAATTATTCAAAATAACAATGGCGATGCACTTAAACAGGATGAGCCTGCTAAAATTGTAAAACAGTTGGAAGCAGAAAAAGAAGGCGTAAAATCACGCATGATAGTTCCGGCAGCAAAAAATGAAATTTCAAAAGACGGATATTTTAAAAATGAAAAAGACGCTAACGACCAGGAAGAAAAAAGAAAAGAAAATGTTGCCAGCGGAACAGTTACTAATATTGGTGGCAATAATGATAAAAGCTTAAATAACTTTGATGATCTTGCAAAGAACGATAAAGCAAAGCAAAAAGAGAGCAGTGATTATAAATACGTTACTTCAACAAAAAAAACCGATCAAAACAAAGTGGTTGAAGATGCAGAAGTAAATGTACAAGATGAGTTGGCCTCAACCGAAGGTAAAAAAGGAAAATTGGATGAGAAAAACAAGGATGCAGATCTTGAACAAAGCGTTAAACAACCTGTTGTAGTTGCAAATAGCAGCACAAACGCAACAGGCAGGGATGCAGGTAAATCAAAACATTACAGGGCAAAAAAAACTGCTGAAAAACAAAGCTCAAATGCGGGGCCCGGAGATATTGCCTACTCCAGCACACCAAAAAGTACTGCAACACAAGAAGTATCGGGTGAAGTTGTAGCTGCGGTGCCGGCTGAAGCCGAGAATAAACCTTCAACAACTTGTTTTTATACCGGTGGCGAAAGTGCCATAACAAAAGATTTAAAAGAGAAATTAAAAGCTGAGAATACAGATCAAAAGTTTGATGCTATACTTTACGTTAATGAAAAGAAAGTGGTAGAAAAAGTTGAATTTACAAATGCCTATGATCTTACTACAAAACAAAAAGAGGAGGTAACAAAAATTTTAAAATCATTAAGCAAATTCAATGTTCCGGCAAGTCAAGGTAAAAAAGAGAATTTTACTTATAAATTGTTGTACAGACCTTAACTTGAGGTGATGGAACACATATGACACTGATTCAACAGGTTTACACAGATCAAAATCAGTGGTAACCTGCTAAATCCGTTTCATCCGCGTTCAATCACGTTAGCTTATTTTTTAGTAAGTTCCTTAAACACATCTTCCATCTTTTGCTCTTCTTTATTTAAGGTTAATACACTTAAATTATTGGCAACGGCAAAATTAAAAATGTCTTTACGCACATCGTCTTTAGAAGTAGAGATCAACTGCCAGGTATTACCCTGCAAATGGTTTACTTTTTCAATAGTGTTTATTTTACGTAATAATTTTTCTGAGACTTCTTTATCAAATTCAACGGTAATAATTTGAGCAGTAGTATTTTTTTGAAGATTTTTTGTTTCGTCGTTTGCTACAATTTCTCCTTTGTTAATGATAATTACACGGTCGCAAATGGCTTCTACTTCCTGCATAATGTGCGTGCTTAACATTACCGTTTTTTCTTTACCTAAAGCTTTAATAAGCCCGCGAATTTCTTCCAGTTGATTTGGATCTAAACCTGTTGTTGGTTCATCCATGATCAATACTTTTGGATCGTGAATAATGGCTTGTGCTAAGCCTACACGCTGGCGATACCCTTTACTTAATGCACCTATCTTTTTGTTTTGTTCTAATTGCAAGCCTGTCATATCGATCATCTCTTTCACACGGCTTTTAATATTTTTTATTTTATAAATGCCACCAACAAATTCTAAAAATTCTTTTACATACATATCCAGATACAATGGATTATGCTCCGGTAAATATCCAATTTGTTTTCTTACCTCTAAACTTTGCTGCGTAATATCAAAACCACAAACTTTGGCAGTACCCTCTGTTGGCGGAATGTAGCAGGTCAGTATTTTCATCATGGTACTTTTTCCGGCACCATTCGGCCCTAAAAAACCTACTATTTCATTACTGCCAACTTCAAACGAAATAGTATTCAATGCTTTTTGTGCACCGTAAAGTTTAGTTATATTATTTACTACAATCGACATTCTCTCTTTTTAAACTTTCTAAACCTCCAAACTTTTAACTTCTGAAAACATTGGTAACAACCCAGCCTTTGCCCCAATCTGCTTTTTCTTCCTCTGTCCAAATCTCAGGATAAAATATGCGTTTTTGAAAACGTGGCGGTAAATATTTTTGCCAATTAGTACCACCTGTTGCTGCAATATCTTCGGTATTTTGTTGCAAATACTGTACAGCAGATTTATAATGTACCAATGGCCAGTTAATATTTACGTTCACATCCAGTTCTTTTAAAGCATTAATTACTTTTATATTTTTTTGATCTGCTTCAGAAAGCGATTTATATTTTGCCCACAAATTTTTTGTTTTGTATTCGTTTGCAAGAGCAATAAAATCTTTAGAGTATTTTTTCTCAAATTGTAAAAGCGTTAATGTTTTTTTACCGGTGCTTAATTCTGTAGCGCCTTTGTTCCAGTAAATATGATTGAACATTTCTTCAATAGAAGGATCTTTGTCTTTTAATGTGGAACGAACATCTTTATCTACTAAATTAAAAAAGTCGGTTGAGCAGATTTCTATCTTACGGTATTGCGCGCTCTGAAAGCCGCTTGCGGGAAGCAAGGCCATGCGATAACGCAAAAATTGTTCCTTCTCCATACCATTGATCATGATCTCGAAAGATTTTGTCAATGCTTCAAAATAACGGTTAATACGCCCTACCCTCTCAATAAAAAAGTTAGCATCTAATTTATTTTTCCAGCCAACTAATTTGCCGTTTGGTAAAATATCCGGACCATTATTTCCTATCTGTTCAAATTCATGTAACGATAATTTAAAGTACAGTTCTGTGATCTGGTGATACATGATAAAGATCTGCTCATCCGGAAAATCAGTTTTTGGATTTTGAAGCGTTAATAAAGTTTCAACCTGTGTATAATCCCAATAAGTTAAATAATTAGATAACAACAGGCCATCGAGGTAACTGTTTATATCCTGTCCCATTTGGGCATATTTATCTTCCAGTAATTTTATTTTCTCTTCTATTTTGCTGTCAATTGCCATAAGAAATTTATTTTATGTTCTGTGCCTGCAAGAAATACTCTTGTAAGCATTCCAAAAATACTAATTTTTTACCGTTTAATTCCCTTTTTATCCATCGCCTTTTGATAAGCATTAGCGTACTTTAAGTGCTCTTCGTAAGTACATGAAAAATCAGAATATCCGTTCAAAGAAGGCTTGGCACAAAAGAAAATGTATTTATGTTTTACATGGTTTAACACCGCATCAATAGCAGAAACAGACACCAGGCAAATTGGCCCTGGGGGTAAACCTTTATTCTTGTACGTATTATAGGGTGAATTAATTTCTTTATCGGCATCTAAAACACGCTGCGCATCAAAATTTTTGTTGGCAAATTTTAAAGTAGGGTCGGCTTGTAATAACATGTCTTTATGAATGCGATTAATATATACACCTGCAATTTTTTCCTGTTCACTTTCAATAGCGCTTTCCGATTGGGCAATTGATGCAAGCGTTATCACTTCCGAAATTGAAAACCCGATTTTTTTTGCAAGGCTAACGCGCTTATCATTCCAGATGCCATTATATTTCTGCTTCAAAATTGCTGTAAATTCATCTATACTTATAGCCCAGCTTACTTCGTAAACGCCTGGCACCACCATCGCAAAAGCGTTATCCGGGTCTAATTTAAAGTCATTGAACAGTTTGTTTTCATCTGCTAAATAATTTTCAAGATCCTCTTCTGTCAATTCTAATTTATCATCGGTATAAGCAATAAATTCATCAAGGTTATGGATCTGCGAATTAAAAGTAAGCCTTACTTTTTCCTGTTTATTGTATTTGATAAGATTAATGATCTGACGTTTGGTCATACCATTTGTAATACGGTATTTGCCGGGATGGATATTTTTATCCAACTCCATTTTTTTTGCAAGAAATTCAAAGGCCTCAAGATCGTCAATAATATTTTCTGAATTAATATCACTAATTACATCTTCAAACGAATCATTTGTTTCGATATAAATGTAAGTGTAATTCTTATCTTTTAAATGAATGGCGCCCGCAATATATTTTTGATAAACAAAATAAGCACCGGCGGCCAATGCCACAATTACTGCTAAACTTATTATTTTACCTCTACTTTTTTTACTCATAAAACCTGTTCAACCTGCTGCAAAGCCATTTTTACTTTTTGATTTTGCGGGTTCTTTCTTAAGATCAGTTCTAAATACTTTTTGGTTTCTTTTTTATTTTTTAAAAAGGCGTAATAACCGGCTAAATTTAATAATAATGGTTCATAATCAGGATCAATTTTTTGAGCAACTGTGTATAACCTCAACGCTTCTGCCTGTGAGCCTTGGCTTAACCTTATGAAACCCAAATTAGTAAGCGCAGAAACATGTTTTGGATTTTCTTTTATTATAAACTCAAACTGCGTTATAGCATCGTTAAAATTATTCAAAGCCGCTAAAGTTGAGCCTAATTTGTTTCTGAAATCTAAATTATAAGGTGCCAATGTTACAGCTTGCTTAAACCATTTAACCGAACCGGGAACATTATTGGTATTATAATACGATTCTGCAATGCGGTAACAGGTCCATGCATCTAAATTATCATAAGACTGTTTCACAAAAATAGTATTGAAACATTTTTGATCTCCTGCTTGAGTCAGATAAAAGATAACTTTCTTAAAATCTTGTTTAATATAATATAGCTGTATCAGCGCACGAAGATTTGTAAACAGATCGTTTGCAGATTGATCTTTTAATAATACAATGGCAGAATCCAGGTATGTGTTTTTTTGTTCAAACTTTTCGTATTGGTTAATATATGCCAAAGCTTTTGTTAAGGCAGAAGGATTTTTCTCATTAATAGAATAAAGCCCAACAAATGTTTTGATCTTATCTTGTTCTTTTTTTGAAATTGGTTTTCTTATATAATGGTCGTGCACCGAAACATGCGGAATATCGGTTGAGCCAGTTGCTGGCATATGGCAGCTTACGCAATTACTCACTTTTTTATTACCAAGCCCGCAGTTTGCGGCATGCAGCACTGCCAACTGCTGACTTTTGATGACTGATGACTGATGACAATTGTTACAGGCATCATTAAAAATATTTGTATTTGTTTCGCGAACGCTTACATGCGGATTATGACATGTAACACAGGTCAATGCACCTTTGTATGGCTTTAACAAATTGGTGACTGAGCGTGTCGAAGTCACTTTTTCATACGATTTTATAAAACAGGCGCTTTGTTTTAAACGGTCGGCATGCGAGGCCATTATAAAATCTTCATCAGCATTTTTATATTTTGGAAGAAACACAGAAATAAAATCGCTGAGCTTTTGTCCGGGTTTAAAATCATAAAAAGACTTTCCTTCTTTTAAAACAGCATTGCCTTGTAAGTGGCAACGTTGGCAAAGATCGAATTGTCTGTCGATAGAAAGCTTTGCAGGATTTACGATTGAATAATCAATAAATTTAGAAGTATCTACTTTTGATCCCGTTTGCCTTTCAGACACATGAACACTTCCCGGACCATGACAACGCTCGCAATCAATGCCGGTTGGAATGCTGATATATTTATTTTCAGAGCCCATAACAAAATTTGGATAACCGTTATGGCAACTCATACACTCTAAACCTATTTTGCGTGTAAAATGCGTGTTCACGCCATTTTCAAAACCTGGTGGAAGATCCCAATGTTTTTTTTGCGTGTAAAAGGTCATTGGCATTTGGTTAAAATAACCATTAACCGATTGCAAATGAGAATTGGTGTGTTGCCCCGAACCGATAATAAAATTAACTTGTTCTGTTCTTAAAAAAATGGTATCGCGTTTTTCTAAGCGGTATTCTTTAAAATATAAACTATCATTTTTCCAAAACGCATTGTAATGCATGTTAGAATACTTATCATAAATGTTTGCGTTAGAAAAATCGGCTGATGATTTTTCTTTTGTTGCAATCCCTAAGGATTTGCCCATACCGGTTTTAATAAACGTATTATAAATACTTTGATGGCATTGCCTGCAGGTATTCATGCCGACATATTTAGCTGAATTGGAATGATTTAAATAAAGTGAAGAATCTTTTTTTGGAATTTCTTCTGCAAACTTTGTATGAGGTGTATCACAAAATTTTAACAGGCCAACAAGCGCAATAGTGACAGATAAAAATATATGAACTTTTTTAGACACCTGGATTTATCAATTGCAAAAACCACACATCTTCAAATAAATCAATTCTTTTTTTATGCCATGCTTTTTTTAAACCACACTTTTCAAAACCCGCCTTTTCAAAAAGAGCGAGGCTTGCAGCATTGGATTGATTAACGTTCACATAAATTTGTTTTAAATGAAGTGTACCAAAAGCATAAAATTTTATTAAATCAATGCACTCAAAAGCAAAACCATTACCCCTATAATTATCGTGTATATAAATTCCTAAACCGCAACGCGCATGCTGCGGCTCAAATTCAAAAAGATCAATAATGCCTATTGTTTCATTTGTATCGGTTTTATTTATCATTAAGCGTAATTGCTTATTGGTATAAATATCCTGATAGGCTGTATTTACAAATTCATCCAATACTGCTTTAGAAAACGGCGTTTGTGTAAAGCTTACTTCCCAAAGCACATGGTTATTTTCCCAGCGATATAAAATATCTGCATCGGATGGCTCAAGTGCTCTAACCGAAATATTTTTTCCTTTTAAAAACATCAATCTTTATAATAAGGTAAACGTTGTTCTTTAATAGTTTGATGCAATTGCTCAACTGTGTAATATGGCAATTCTAAAAATCCATTATGAAGATCAAAATTGCTGGCACTTGCAAATTCAAAATACTCATTCTCGTTCATGCGCTTCATCAAATCAAAATACAATTCTTCTTCAATATTTGTTACGGCGTAAAAATGCTCGAAAAATAACTTTAAAGGCGATAAACAGGTAGCCTCGTATTGCCT
The DNA here is from genome assembly GCA_016787705.1 of Bacteroidia bacterium. Classification (GTDB taxonomy): domain Bacteria; phylum Bacteroidota; class Bacteroidia; order B-17B0; family Aurantibacillaceae; genus Aurantibacillus. The sequence continues at coordinate 113,348 of JAEUTP010000010.1, forward strand.
TACATTTTCAAATTTTGAGATCATTTCCTGTAGCATTTCTAATTGATGATCATAACTAAAAACAGGATTTTTTTTTAATTTAATAAAAATGCTTTCAATTTTCTTTTGCGAAATAATTTTTAATAAAGCTTCAGACGAAACATTTATTTCGTGGCCTTTAATGGTTAAAGAATTATAATTGCCGTTAATCATTAAGCCAATATGTGGAGGAACGCGATTTGCATGCAGTACAACCAACCAGATATCCTTTTGAAGAATTGCTTCTCGAAGATCGACAGTATCCATTTTTATATTTACTGTTTCTACGATCATGCAATTTCGATTGTGCCGCTAAATACCTTTTTAGCCGGACCAATTAACCAAATGTTATAAAAATTTTGTTCCAATACTCTTTCAAATTTCACTTCAAGATTTCCACCTATAGTTTTTATCAAACAATTATTTTTTCCATTCGAAATTCCTTTAACAGCAGCAACTAATGCCGCGGCTGTAACGCCTGTGCCACAAGAATAAGTTTCATCCTCTACGCCTCTTTCATAAGTGCGTACAAATAATTTATCTTCAAGGCGTTCAATAAAGTTCACATTGGTACCTTCTTCTTTAAAACGCTCATTATAACGAATTAAAGCGCCCATATTTTTTACATCAAAGCTTTCAACATTATTTATGAATTTCACAAAATGCGGAGAGCCTGTATTCAAATAAAAATAATCATCGCCAACCTCAACATTCTTTACATCCTGCATTTTTAAAGAAACTATTTCATTCTCATCAACAGTCGCATCGTGTAATCCATCAATTGCTAAAAATTTTGCAGTGTTTTTTATAATTCCTAAATACTTTGCAAAAGCGGTAATACAACGTCCTCCGTTACCACACATACTACTTGGGTTACCATCGCTGTTATAGTACACCATTTTAAAATCCGATCCGGGCTCTAATTCCAAAAGCATTAATCCATCGGCGCCAATACCAAAACGACGGTCGCATAAAAATTTTACTTGCTCATTGTTTAAAGAAATTTTGTTAGAGCGATTGTCTATCAAAATAAAATCGTTACCCGTGCCCTGGTATTTATAAAACGAAAGTTGCATAATAACTTAGTTAATTTTTGCTAATAGACCAGAATCAATAACTCTTTCAAGCGATCTAAAATCAGCGCCGTAAAAAAGCTTGTAAACCTGGTCGGAGCTTTTAATGTAATATGAATTATCTAATTCATATAAAGAAACATTATTGTAATCTAAGAAACCATACAACAAAACTTTATTTTTAGAAAACCGATAGCCCTTTGAATTGAGTGGTGTTTTCCAAAATTCAATAAAATAAAGATCAGAAGTGTTTTCTTTTACTCCCGCAATATCAGATGCGAGAGAATCACTTTGATTGCCAGCGGGATCAATGTGAATGATCTTAACATTTTTTACAGATAGTAATTCTTCAGTGGCTACATTTACTTCAGAATTATCGCGGATCAAACTATCTACTTCAGAATAATTTACTTTATCGCTTTTACCAAAATTAATTTTAAAACGTTCTTTGTTCTTACGTTTTTCTTCATCTGCTTTATCTTCTGTTTTAACTTGCTGTTCAACTACGGTAATCTGCGATTTAGTTGAATCCTTCATCTTATTAAAAAGGTCGTTGATCTTAAAAACAAAAAAGCCAATACCAACTAAAAGGCCTATTGATAATCCGAAAACAAAAGTTGGTATTTTACGACTGAATCTCATTTAATTTTTCAAGAGTAAATTTAGCAATTTTTTTGTTGTCCCGGTTAAGGTTTGTTAAAAAGAAACCAAAAAGGTAACAACGATATTAACTTTACGTTATTAATCTTAAAACCAAATAAAGAAGTATGAAAAAGTTGTTGTCAACCATGTTAGTGGCGAGTTTAGGTGGATTAATATCCTTTACCGGCGCCCGTTATTTTTATGCAAATGATAAAAATAACATCAGTCAAATTACAAGGCCGTTCGATCAGCAAAATATCAAACTGGCTAATTATACACAAAATTCAGGGCTTAATATTGATTTTACAAATGCAGCAGAAAAATCGGTTAATGCCGTTGTACATATTAAAACCATCAGCGAACAGGTAAATAATTTAAATTATGATCCCTTTGCCGAGTGGTTTTATGGCCCTCAAAAAAGGCAGCAAAACTATAGTATGGAAGGTAGCGGCAGTGGCGTAATTATTAGTGAAGATGGTTATATTGTAACTAATAACCACGTTGTGGCAGGTGCTGATAAAATTGAAGTTGTTTTAAATGACAGAAGAACTTATGTTGGCGAAATTATTGGGGCAGATGCCAGTACAGACGTTGCCCTTATAAGAATCAAAGAAAAAGATCTTCCGTTTTTAAGTTATGGTAATAGTGAAACCGTAAAAATTGGCGAATGGGCACTGGCTGTTGGAAATCCCTTCAATTTGGAAAGCACTGTTACCGCAGGTATTATTAGTGCTAAAGGCCGAAGCAACATTTTAGATGTAAATAAACGCCCGATAGAATCCTTTATTCAAACTGATGCTGCGGTAAATCCAGGTAACAGTGGTGGCGCATTGGTAAATACAAACGGCGACCTTATTGGTATTAATACAGCTATTGCCTCCAACAATGGCGCTTACCAGGGCTATTCATTTGCTGTGCCTGTAAATATCGTTAAAAAAATTGTTAGTGATCTTGTAGAATTTGGTGTTGTGCAACGTGCTTATTTCGGTGTAAGTATCAGGGATCTTGATGCTAAATTTTCTGCAGATAAAAACATAAAACTTTTAAAGGGCGTTTATGTAAATGGTGTAACCTCAGGTGGTAGTGCAGAAGATGCAGGCATACAGGAAGGTGATGTGATCACCAGAGTTGAAAATGCAAATGTTGGAAGTGTGAGTGAATTACAGGAACAATTAAGTAAATACAGACCCGGAGATAAGATCAACATTACTGCCGTTAGAAACAATAAAGAAATGAATATGGCTGCCACTTTAAAAAGCCTTGATAATACTACAAGTCTGATCAAAAAAAGCGAGATCATTAAAAAATCAATTTCAGCTTTAGGTGCTGATTTTGAAGAAATGAGCACTGATGAATTATCCAAATTCAGAATAAATAACGGTGTGAAAATTAAAAAATTAAGTACCGGAAAACTGGCGCAGGTAGGCATTAAAGAAGGTTTTATTATTACAAGTATTGATAAAAAGAAAGTGAGCAATGTACAGGATATTAATAATTCATTAGAAAATAAAAGTGGCACTATTTTAATAGAAGGCTTTTATCCGAACGGGGCAAGAGCCTATTACGGCTTTGCATTATAAACGGCATAAAACATGATAAAAGGCGAATATGAACTATTCGCCTTTTTTATTTTTAATAATTTATTATAAACATGCGGCGCGTAACATTCGCATATAGTGCAATCCTTTTTCTCTTGCCAGCTTTATATTATTTTCTGGAATTAATTCCGGGTGTTTATATAACGATAAAGCTTTGGTTATACTTTCTTCTCTTAATAAATGTAACATTGGGTAAACAGAACGGTTTGTATAATTTGCCGCATCGTCTTTTTCTGCTCCATCAAAACAATAATCAGGATGAAAACTTGCTAATTGGTAAATACCTTCGTAACCTTCTTCTTCCAATAGCCTTTGTGCAGCATCAACAAGATCAAGGTAGTCATCAAAATCAGAAAAGCTGTCGGATAAAATAATAAATGTAGTTTCAATATCTGTATTTGCATCTAAATATTGCATTTCATTTATTAAGACCTCAATACTTTTTTTAACATCCGCATTTATTATCACAGAATAATGAATACTTTTTTTTAGAAGTGCTTTTGCAGCAAAAGGACAGAAGTTAAGATCAATTACAACATCCTTTATCCATTTTTGTGTTCTTTCAATAATTTTTTTTTTGTCTTCCATTATTTTTTTAGAGATCATAAAGTTGAACAAAATTTTTGTAATAAAACCGCACCCCCCCGAAAAGCTCGTCATTATTGGGTTTAAACAAATGAATTAACAAATTTTTTATTTTGGCACGGTCTTTGTAAAATTTTGTTAAAATAAAAAACACTCAAATTAAAATCAAACATATGAAGACAACAAAAAAAATCATTATTGTTCTTTTAGCTTTTATTGCATCATTTGCTAATAAAAGCTGGGGGCAAGTAGGTTTAAAATCCACTTACATTTTTACCGCCGATTCGGTTGCGGGTTTTGATGAAGCAGCCGCTGCTTCAGCCGCATTAGCAAATGGTTGTTACGGAAAAGAATTTAAAGTTTTTCTTTACAATCAAAAACGAATTTATGTGAAGCAGAAGTATAATTTAAAAACAGCCTCTGCAAAAAAATTAACCTTATTTCAAAATCCCGCTTCATTCAAAACATCCGCACTTCCGCCGGGTGGCGCTTGTAACAATGAAGATTTTGAATTAGCAACTTCACAGGTTATTGCTCCTACTGCAGTTCAGGGCTGGACCTTTCAATCAGGTTCATATAATGGCGGCTGTAGTCCTCCATCTTTTTTTGGCGCAGGTATTTATACGGTACATGCAAGCCCCATTATTGATCCAAGAATTCCGGGACAAATTTCTTCTTACTTTGATGCGCAATTAAACACTACACCTTCAGGAAATAGTTTTTTGCAATTAAATGATGGCACTGCAGGTGCAAAATCGGCGCAAGCTTCAAAAGCATTTATTGTAACACCAAATAACGCTGTATATCAATACGCTTATCTTCCGGTAATTGAAGATGGAACCCATGCATGCTGCGATCAACCTGGCTTTGATATTAAAATCACAGTTACAAATACTGTAACAAATACATCTACGGTTTTAGCTTGTCCGAATATTTCGGTAGCGGTGCCAGGGCCGGGTTGTTCATTTACAATACCTCCGGGAGGACCAAATTTTGTGCCTTGCACTGCAGGTTATCCTACATGGGTTTATTCAAACTGGACTGCTTCAGCAATTGATCTTTCTCCATACTTAAATAATTTAGTACAATTAGATATTACAGTTGTTGATTGTGGGTTTGGTGGACATGGTGCTTATATTTATTTTGATTCGAAATGTTCGCCAATGACAATTATTGGCAACAATAATCCGTTTCCAGCAGGTACACCTTCAATTACTTTACCAACCTGCGGGTCAACGGGCGCAACTATTATTGCACCGCCAGGTCTTGGGCCGTATTCATGGGCACCGGCCAATCCTCCTTACAACACACCATCCATGAGCAACCAAACTTTTATCACAAACAATTCAGGAACTTATACTTTAACTATGAATCCTCCCGGATCATGTCAACCAATTATTCGCTTAATAACCGTTACTATTACGCCGGCGCCACAAATAGTTGCTTCGGTACAACAGGCGCCTTGCGGAGGTACAGTTGCCATTGCGTCCTGCACAACAGCGGGTTCTGCTTCTGTAGCGTCGACCATCGTTTGGTCACCCAACCCATTATCTGTAAACAGTTCTTCTACACAAGCAAATTACACGATATCAACCGGTCCGGTTACTGTAACAGCCTCCGACCCGTTAGGTTGTATGGCATCTGCTACCGTAAATATTAACGGTGCACCTCCTATTCCAACATTTACACTAACAAATGTTACCGGTTCAGGAAGTATTACTTGTACGCATCCTTGTATTAATTATATAGCCAATACAAGTTATACGTATGGTACCTTAACTTATACATGGATAAGTTTAAGTGGCACTGCATCGGGTACAAACGTTAGTTTTTGTAACCCTGCACAGTATACGGTAACAGCTACAGATCTGGCTACAGGTTGTAGTACATTCTCTGTATTTACAATCGGCCAGGATATTGCCGCTCCGGCATTTACAGTAACACCAACAACACAAAACATTGTTTGTCCTGTAGGCTCACCGGCAACATTTACTGCTATTACAAGCAATACTGCAACTAATATGACGCATTTATGGACTTCGCCTCTTGGTGGCACATCAACAAGCGGTGGAACAATTTCTATTTATAGCGGAGTGGTTGGTATAAGTACTGTTTGTGTTATAAATAATATTAATGGCTGTAGCACATGCAAAACGGTAACTGTTACATCGTTATCAGGTTTCCCTACATATTCTGTTACAAGCCCTCAACAATTTACAATTGGTTGCGGTACTACCAGCTTAACATCTATTAATATCTCAAATGTAAATACATATACAAACCCTTCAAACCCACCTACCGGCGGACCTGTTAGTTACACATTATTAGCACCGGGTTATACAGGACCAATACCAGTAATTACTACAGGCTCATTAAGCCCAACAAGTGTTTATACCGTAAATACGCCGGGGCAATATACCGTAGTTGTTCATGATAATACCAACCACTGCGAAACAATGGTGTCAGTATCTATTATTTCAAATACGTTTGCACCACAGATAAGTGCTGTGGCAGCAACAACTACTTTAAACTGTTATACACCATGCACCTTATTGAAAGGTACAAGTACAAACAGCAATACATCATTCAGTTGGGCATATGCCGGCCCTCCTGCGGGACAATTGCCAAATGATACGTTAACTGTTTGCGCAACAGCGGCGGTCAATAATACTGTAGTAGGAACTTATACATTATCCGTTACAGATAACATAAATAAATGTAAGAGCACGCAGGCTTTGACTATTTATCAAAATACATCAAAACCAAATGCACTTATTACACCTGCTGGTTCGCCTTCAATTACCTGTACTACTCCAACTATTAACTTAACCAATGCCAGCTTTACCAATGCTGTATCTGCACCTTTTCCACATGGTAATGTTGTAACAGGTTATTTATGGACGGGGCCATCTCCGCAGGCAAATCTAGCAAATTCATCAACATACATTGCTTATACACCAGGTATCTACACATTAACCGTGCAGGATGTAAATAATGGCTGTTTTGCCGTAGCTACAAAAACAATTATTGATAACAGGATCTATCCAATAGTAAACAATCCGGTTGCACCTGCACCATTTATTTTAGATTGTGGTTCAACCTGCGCTACTATAGCACCACTGATTAGCGGCTCAACAACGGGTTTCACCTATTCGTGGACAGCAGTACCAACAACATCATTTAGTTGCTATACCTGCCCTTCTACATGTGTAAACAAAATTGGTGAATATAAAATTACAGTTACTAATCCTGTAAATGGTTGTTCAGCTGAAGGACGTGTTGAAGTAATTAATGGCGCATTGAACGGTGACTTTAATGCAAGTACTTACAATGGTTTTGCACCACTCGGTGTAACCTTTACAAACTTATCAGCTTCTTCATCAACTTCTACGCCAACAGCAAGCATTACTTCTGCATGGAGTTTTGGAAACGGAACCAATTCAGTAACAGCTAATGTAAGCATCTCTCCAGTTACTACTTTTACAAATGCAGGCACTTATACAGTAACCATGTATGTTGTAAAAGGAACTTGTATAGACACTGTGCGAAAAGTAATCACTGTTGAATTACCATCTGAATTAGAAGTACCTAACGTATTTACACCAAATGGTGATGGAAACAATGATACCTTCTTCTTAAAAGTTCAAAATGTAACAGACATTCATGTTTACATCTTTGACCGTTGGGGTAACCAGGTTTACGAAACAACAAGTACTACAGGAAACATTACCTGGGATGGAAAAACCGCTTCAGGAAAAGATATACCTCCGGGAACATATTTTTACACTATGAAAGCAACAGGTAAAGATGGAACCGAATATGATAAAAAAGGCAACATCAGTATCTTCAGATAAATAATACAAAACTAAAAACCCTTCCTTAAAAAAGAAGGGTTTTTAGTTAATACGAATTTTCCTGCTGATGAAAATCAATAACCCTGCGTTTACTTTTTCTTAACCAGGTTTGTACCACACCATCTGCATCAGGATAATAAAAACTGCGTTTTACCAAACCGGCTATTTCTTCGCGTGAACTGAAATTATCTGTATTATCAAAATAACCGTAACCAACATAGTGGCCATTCTCAATTAACACAATTGCATTTTCATCAGCCCTTCTGCCTTTTTCAATTATTACAAAATCTGAGTGATGAAAACTATATTGCTGAACTATTTGCAGTGCGCGTTTATTATACTCATCTGCCTCTTCTTCGCCTGCACAAATACCATTACATTTTTTTATGTGGTGATTAAAACAAAAACTTCCCTCGTCGGTTAAAGAACAATATTGAAGACACAAAGTTTTGTCATCAATCCACGATTCAAGGCGTTCTCGCGTAGATAAATAATTTGTAAACGCAACCAGCGAATTTTCTGATTCTTCATAAGGAACAATTTTAAAACTAATTATACCCTGTTTGCTTTTAAACCAATCTATACTATGAGTAAAAATATCGGCTTTACTTCTGCGATTATATAAGGGTTTATGCTTTCTTATTTCCTCCAATTCCAATAGCAAGGCAATTAATTCACTACCTGTCTCTACAAAATCAACATTATATAGATCGTTCAGCATTTTTTTGCCTTTCTTATCATCAGTACCAAAATGAGTTTGCGCCCGGTTATACATATTCACGCTTTTGCCAATATAAATGATCTTACCTTCCTTGTTTAAAAAATAATATACACCGCAACTTTCGGGTAGTTTATTTAAAATATATTTTTTTATATTATCAACGCGACGAGTCATTATTTCAACAAGGCCTTTATTTCTATATTGGGGATTGTTGTTCTTTAATTGAATCAAAAGATCAAATAACTGCGCCGTAGCTACTGCATCGCCTTCCGCTCTATGGCGCCCAAAGATCTCAATGCCCAGCGAAGCACATAAATGCCCCAGACTGTATGAAATCCTTCCCGGAATTAATTTTCTGCTTAAACGAACCGTGCATAATGTTTCGCGTTTGTATTTGTATCCTAAAGAAGCAAATTCATCTTTTATAAAATTATAATCAAAGCCAACGTTGTGTGCTACAAACACACAATTCTCGGTCATCTCAATTATTTTTTTTGCTACTTCGTGAAACTTTGGCGCATCTTTTACCATATCGTTACTGATATTGGTAAGACTTGTAAAATAAGGTGATATATTACATTCAGGATTAAGCAGTGTTGTAAATTTATCTACCACACTTAAGCCATCATGTACCAAAATACAAATTTCGGTAATGCGGCCGCGCTCGTAATTAAATTTACCGCCGCAGGTCTCAATATCAATAATAGCAAACACGCTATCACAAATTAACGGCTTTATTTTTGTCCGGTAAAAAAATGCTATAAATTATAGCTATTAACAAGAAAGTGTCTTATTTGATTTTCCGTATCCGATAGTGTTTTAGCAGCTACTTGTCTAACCAGTTTTTAAAATCATTAACGCGTTCACGGCTTACCACGCAGTCTTCATCTTTTAACGAAGAAGAGTTAATTTTTAAACGGCTGTTAAAATAAGAGGCTACTTTCTGAACACTACTAATATTTATGATCACTTTACGGTTTATCCTGAAAAAAACATCCGGTGAAATTAATGTTTCTAAATTATCCAATGTATAATCTATCACATAGCGTTTGTTATTTTCGGTAACCAGCAAAACCATTCCGTCTTCCGAAACAAAATGCAAAATATCTTCCGTTTTAATAGATGAAATAGTATCGCCAATTTTCACCATAAAACGGTTCTTATATTGTTTATTAATACTTTGGTAAGCATTAGAAATGTTATCTAAAATAACAGACTGGTTAAAACCATTCCATTTTTTATATTTTTCAACAGCGGCTCGCAGGTCTTCTACACCGATTGGTTTTAAAAGATAATCAACACTGTTTATTCTAAATGCTTTAATAGCATATTCATTATAAGCAGTTGTAAAAATAACGGGCGTATCAACCGAGATTTGCGAAAAAATATCAAAGCTAATGCCATCTGCCAAATGTACATCAACAAAAAGCAGATCAGCTTTTAAACCCTTTTTAAATTCTTCCACACTTTTTTTTACAGAATCGAAAGTGGCTAGTATCGTTATAAAAGGATCCACCTTTTTTAAAAGTGTTGCCAGGTGATCGGCAGATAATTTTTCGTCTTCAATTATTATAGCTTTCATTTGGCTGATAATAAAGGAATTTTTACAATAAACGAATTGCCGTTTTCAAATACCTCAACTTGTTTTTCGGTAAAAAATTTATAACGGTCTTTTATATTTTGGAGTCCTGTTTTAGAACTTTCTTCAGTAGTTGTTCTTAACTGGAGATTATTTGAAACCTCTATCATATCATCATTCATTTTAATGACGATTTTTAACGGCATTTCATTTGATATTTCGTTATGTTTAATAGCATTTTCAATCAGCATTTGTAAAGATAAAGGGGGTAACATCAAATGCATTTTTTCTTTTGGAATGTCAATATCAAAAGCGATATTCTTATCAAAACGTATCTGGATTAAATACGCATATGATTGAATAAATGTTAATTCAGAATCAAGCGTTACCAATTCACAATTACGGTTATCTAATAAATAGCGGTAAACTTTTGAAAGCTGGTTAATAAAGCCTACTGCCTTATCCTGGTCGATATAAACCAAAGAAGAAAGCACACTTAAATTATTGAATAAAAAATGGGGATTAAGCTGGTCTTTTAAGTTTTGTAATTGTGCTTGCAGATTTTCTGCTTTGTATTTTTCAATTTCAATTAATGAACGTTTCCAGTTTCCGAAGAACAAGGTACTAATCTCAATAGTTAAAATAATAAAGGTTACTAAAATTCCCATAACAATAGCTGTGCCCATGAAAGCGTCTTTTGCCGCGGCAGGTAAGGCACAAACAAATTTATCAAACGATAACATGGAAAGATACATTGCAAAAGCGCTAAACAACATGCTTATTGGAAGATGAAAAAGAATACGTTTTGCCGGACTCTTTTCCCAAGGAAATTTAAGATTCATTATAGTGTCAATTCTTAAATTACCTTCCCAAACGATAATTGTAATTAAAATAGAAATAAGGAAATCAAAGATCTTGTGATGACCATGATCATTATGTTCAACAACAATATCCAAAAGAAAGGAAATGATAATTCCCAGGATAATCATGTAAACGAAACGTATCTTATTTCTTCTCACTGCTTAAATGTAATAAAAATTATGCTCCCTTCTTTCCAAGCAGTTCAACTTTTTCGATCCACTTTTGCCTGAACTCTATTTTTGATTTGCGAATAGGGCCAATACCCGTAACCTTTATTGGAGCTATACCGCAAAAACCCAGGACACGTTTTTTTACCATATTAACTGATGGTGCATGGTAAACATATTTATAAAACCAAACAGGTGTATCTGTTGTATAAATGATTCTGGCAGTTTTGCCGGTCAATAATTTATCCCAAAAAACACTTCCTTCTTTATATTTAAAAGCAAAACCGGGCAATAATGCATTGTCAAAAAAACCTTTTAATAAAGCTGGCACGGAGCCCCACCAAACAGGGTGGACAATAACGATATGATTGGCCCATTTTATTTTTTCCTGTGCTAATAATATATCTGCTGCAACCGCGTTTTGTTTTGAATAACCAAATTCGAGGTTTAAGTTAAACTCGAGTTCATAAAGGTTTAACAAAACAACTTCGTTACCCGATGCTTTCGCCCCTCCTTTATAAACATCGCACAATGTATTACAAAAACTATCTTTTTTAGGATGCCCGTTTATGATCAATATCTTTTTCATTTGAATTAATAATATGTTTAAACCACTGAGACATTATGAACACAAAGCTGAACTAAGAAAAAAATTAAGCTAAGTGCTTCTCAGTGTTATAAGTGCTTTTGTGGTTAAAATTAAAATTGAATTTTATATACAAAATTTGGAAAGAACCCGATTTGGTAAGCGGTGTTTATTTTATTTGTAACAGGGTTATACCTTTGCGCAAACACATTTTTGTTATTGGTTACATTTTGAATATCAAACGAAAGTGTTTGAGATATTTTACTTTTACGACTGTTAAATGTAAAACCTGTTTTTACATCTAGTCTAAAAAAATCAGGGTTGCGTTCAGAAAAAGCTTTATCATCTCCTTGCAGCACTTGCTCATGCGCTGCTTGCGATGCTGCAAGATCAACCGGTGTAAAATAACGTCCGCCGGCTTGTGTCATTTTTACTCCAACAGAAAATACGTTGCGTTTTTCTTTACCAATTTTAAAATCTTTACCTCCTAATACATTGTAAACGTAATTACCATTAAATGCCGTGTTATGTTCTACTCCATCACTACCTTTGTATTTCGATTCATAAACCGTACCGGTCAATAAAACATAATAACCTTTGCTAAAAAACTTCTCTACAGTTAACTCTGCTCCATAATTTGTACCTGTACCTTTATTTACGAGATTAACCTGGTTGTTTGGCAAAAAACTTGCGCCTGCATTTAACATCGAATAGCTACTTTGTATTTGTGTTACCGGCACATTAGCCAACATCTGGTAATACACTTCTGTTTTTATACGCCAGTCTTTAATTGGCAATAGATCATAGCCCACTACAAAATGCTGGCTGGTGGTAAAACCAAGGTCTTTATTGGTAGATTCATATGTGCCATCTGCTTTTCGTGTACGGTAAAAATAAACATCGGCAGGTTGCATTTGGCTGTGCATACCATAACCAAGACTTACTGCATTTTTTTCATTTATCTGGTATTTCAATCCTGCACGTGGCTCAATGGATGTTGAATTATTAATATCCAACAACTGACCATGAACCCCTAAGTTTAATGTTAACTTATCTGTAAAGCGGTACTTAGCCTGAACATAGGCCTGGTACAATGTCATATAATCATTAAAATCCCAGTATTTATTCCAAACCGAATTTGAATCTCTTACACGTGCATCTAATATCAGATTAATCACCTCCGATATTATACCTGTTTTTACAAATAATTTTGAACTTATTTTTGAGTTGAATGAAGTATTGATTGAATAGTGGATCTGACCTGATTTATTTTCCACATAACGTTCTAAAGGCTTTGTATCGGTTGCAATATTATCTTCTAAATAATTTGAACCGTTATAAGTAGCGCCAATTATGGTATTAAAATACGAACGCTCATTTACTTTTATAAAATGTTTTATACCAACAATACCAATATCACTTGTAAAATAGCTATCTTTTATTGGATTGGCGAAAAGATCGGTGCTATCAATTTTAGCATGATTAAAATCTATTTTACTTTTTGCACCTAAACCAAATAAAGTAAATTTGCCAATTTTTGTTGTACCTCCGTTTATTTTAAAAGAAAGGTCCTGGTAAAAAGGTGTAGCTGTTGTGCCAATAGGAATGCCAATAGCTTGCGCAACGCCTGTAAAAGAATAACGGTAAGCTAGTAAATAAGAAGAACCTTTTTTCTTATTTATTGGCCCTTCAGTCATGGCCTCTAAACCTGTAAGCGCCCCTAATTGCAAAGTGTGTTCATGTTTTTCTGAATTACCTGTTCTAAAACCAAGATCAAAAACACCTGCATTGGCATTACCATATTCTGACGGAAAAGCAGAGGTAAAAAAATCGGAATTCTTAATAACGTTTGTATTAATGGCGCTTACGGGCCCACCAGTTGTGCCAACAGTTGAAAAGTGATTTGGATTCGGAACATTTAAACCTTCAATACGCCATAAAACGCCTATGGGAGAATTACCGCGAATAACAATGTCATTTCGCGAATCGTCAGGCGAGCTTACACCTGCAAAGTTAGCAGCAAGACGAGAAGGATCGGATCTTCCACCGGCATAACGGTTCACTTCCTCCATAGAAAAAGAACGCCCGCTTACGCTTGTCATTTCATTATTAGTCTCATTCTTTTTAGATGCAGAAACTTCAACTTCCGTTAAGGCACTTATCGTTTCTTCCATGCCAATATCTAATATTACTTCTTTACCGGAAGTAACAACCACATTTGGCATTACAATTTCTTTATAACCCGTATAAGATATTTTAAGATCGTACCTGCCTGGTGCAACATCTGTAATTTTAAAACGGCCATCCATATCAGTAACAGAGCCTTTAAGAGGCTCAATACCGAGTATTACAATATTTGCGCCCGGAATACTAGATTGGGATTGTTTATCCATTACTGTACCTCGAACGGTTTGAGTAGTTGTTTGTGCTATCGCATTTACAGCAAATACTGCAAAAAACAATAATAAAAGATTAAAATAATTTTTTTTCATTTTGTGGGTTTTTGTGAGAGCGAAACTAAATAGAAGATGTAGACCTGGAAATGATAAAACCGATGAACTGTTGAATTTTGCCTGTGAATTGTAAAATCCCAAGATTCAATGATTTGGATAGATAAGCTCAAAAAATTCCTAAAAATATACCCATGGTTGGGTATATTCTTTTACCTTTAAAGTGCCTACACTTGAAGAAGTAATTCTGAACCAAAAATTTTAATATTTTTAAGGACGATTTGTAGGATAAACAAACGCAAATACGATTTAAAAAATTAAAAAGCAGAGAATGGAAAATTTAATTATTGCATCTACATTAAAATCTCCCGAAGTAAAATTTAATACTAACGGTGATCTTTTAATTGCGGGAAAATCAATTCCTGAAGATTCAAACAGTTATTATAAACCCCTATTCGCTTGGCTGGAAGAATTCAAAAAAACATCGCCTCCGGCTATTAACTTAACACTTAAGCTAGAGTACATGAATACTTCAAGTGTACGTATTGTATTAAGATTTTTACAAAACCTGGTGGCCTTGTCAAAAGAAAATGTAGCACTTAAAATTAAATGGATCTACGATTTTGATGATGATGACATTTGCGAACAAGGAGAAATTATCCAGGAAAGCATTAAATATCCCATCGAAATGGTAGAGTATAAACCTTAATCACTTACCCTTTTGGTATTGCCGTAAGAGTAAGTATAAATTAATTCAAATGAAATTAGTTTTATCGCTCTTATTACTTAGTTCACTTGCCTTTTCGCAGATCGATCAAAAACAAGTTGATTCACTAACAAAGGTCGCCAACAGCAAATCACCCGATAGTATTCGCATTACTGCCCTATCCGATCTTAACTGGATCTTCGCTGTATCCAACCCGAAAAAATCAAAAGAATATGCTGTACACGAAATAAGGTTAGCAATTAATGCTTCACCATTATTAAAAGCGCAAGCTTACAATGATATTGCCATTTCTTTTTATCGGTTAACATTAAACGATTCTGCATTATTCTATAATAAAAAAGCTTATGAGTTAAGAAAAGCGACCGGGCGCAAAGATCTTATGGCGTCATCTTTAAGCAAAATAGCAAACATTTATACAGATCAAGGCAATTATTCGCAGGCACTTATTACCAACTTAGAAGCATTGAACATTTACGAGCAAACGAATGATGAGCCTAAACTGGCTTTACTTTATGGCAATATTGGGCAGCTATACGAAAAACTAAATCGTATGGATAAACAAATTTATTATTGCGAAAAATCGTTAGGACTTTGTAAAAAAACAGGTAACGAGTATGGTGAAGCCAATTGCCTTGCAAACCT
Source organism: Bacteroidia bacterium (assembly GCA_016787705.1). GTDB lineage: Bacteria > Bacteroidota > Bacteroidia > B-17B0 > Aurantibacillaceae > Aurantibacillus. The sequence continues at coordinate 128,851 of JAEUTP010000010.1, forward strand.
TGCGGGTTGTTACTTAAAAAAAGGAAAGGAAAAAGAAGCTTTTGAAATGATGGACAGGGTTGTAAATGTTTATACAAAATATAACGATTCGCTAAACCTTTCGAGCGTATATAACAATTTGGGCTATATGCACCGTTTAATTGGTAATACCAAAGAAGGGAAAGCTTACTATTTAAAAGCCATCGTTATTTGTAAAAGACTTAAAAACACACAAAGCCTGCTTTTATATCTTCATAATTTAAGCTCGATTTATTTAGCTGAAAAAAATTACCAGGAAGCAGAAAGAACAAGCAAAGAAGTGCTTTCGCTTACGCCGGCAAATAACATTGACCAATTATTATTGACTTACCGGTTGCTGGCAACAATTTATCCATACCTTAATAAGCCCGATGAAGCCAATCTTTATTTAGATAATTTTACAGATCTTAAAGATTCTGTTTTTTCAAAAGAAAATGCAGGTGCTATGGCCCGTTTACAAACGCTTTTTGAAACAGAAAAACAGGATCTTACCATTCAAAACCTCGAAAAAGATAAAACTTTACAGGCAACACAAATTAAAAAACGTAATACTACAATTACAGCCGTTACAATTGGTTTAGCTTTATGCTTGCTATTAATATTTGCTGTTTACCGAAGTTATAGATTAAAACAAAAAGCCAATCTCATAATTACCGAACAAAAAGAAAAAGTAGAATCGCAACGCGATGAATTAAAACACAAAAATGAAGTAATTGAAGAAAAACAAAAAGAAATTACTGATAGTATTAATTATGCCAAACGCATACAGGAAGCAATTTTACCTAATGTAAATGACATTAATAACCACTTTAGTTCTAATTTTGTGTATTACAAACCAAAAGATATTGTAGCCGGTGATTTTTACTGGATGCATGCCAATAATGATATTATTTTAATAGCAGCTGCAGATAGTACCGGCCACGGTGTACCCGGAGCAATGGTAAGTATTGTTTGCAGTAACGCGTTAGATAAAGCTGTAAAAGATTTTGGTTTAATTGTGCCGGGAGAGATATTAGATAAAACAACCGATCTTGTAGTAGAAGCATTTGTAAAGAATGGCGAAGTAACTAAAGGCGAAATGGGTGAAGAGATAAAAGACGGAATGGATATTTCGTTATTATGCATTGATAAAAAAAATAAAAAAATACTCTGGAGTGGCGCCAATAATCAATTATGGTATGTTGCACCGGAGCTTGTAATTGCACCTTCGCATGGTGTATTTAGAGAGATAAAAGAGGTAAAGGCCGATAAGCAACCTATTGGTAAAAATGATCATCGTAAACCATTCACAACACACGAAATACCTTACGAAGAAGGCACCATTTTTTATTTAATGACTGATGGCTATGCCGATCAGTTTGGGGGGCCAAAAGGCAAAAAATTCAAGTACAAGAATCTTGAATTGCTGTTAACCGAAAATTGTGCATGCGAGCTTACAGAGCAAAAGAATAAACTGGCAACAACCTTTGAAACCTGGAAAACCGGGCACGAACAGGTAGATGATGTTACCATTTTAGGCATAAGGATATAGCACTAAAACTAAAATCTCAATTTTTTATGGAATAACTTAAACCGGTGCATCTATATGTAAAAGATCTTATTAATCTATTAAAATATATATCATGCTTAAATTATCATCACTTATAATTTTCGTCTCAGCAAGCTTATTAAGCTTTTCACACACACCAAAAAAAACAGTCAATTCGTCCTGTTCCGTTCATGGCATAGTTTCAGATAATGCAAATAATGAAGCTGTTCCATTTGCTAGTGTACAATTATTTAAGCAAGACAATTCTGTTGCCGGAACTGCAACTACAGATATGTTAGGCGAATATTGTTTTAAAAGCATTCCGGCAGGCATTTATAAATTAACTGCAACTTATGTTGGCTATACTTCTAAAACCATTAAAGCTGTTAAAGTAACCGATGCTAGCAATTTAAAACTGGACATTAAACTAAGCACGGTGCCGGGTATGGCTTTACAAGAAGTGGTTGTTGTAAAAGAGTATGAAGTAAAACAAAACAAAAATTATTTATCCGGCAACGCACGAAAAAAAGATTTTAAGGTAGGTTATTCAAGCCCAATGATTTCGTCCGGCGAATTTAATACAGAAGAATATGCTAAGATAGATGATAATGAATTTAAGGATTCTAAAAAAAATCCGCTTTCAACATTTAGTATTGATGTGGATAAAGCGTCCTACAGCAACGTTCGTCGTTTTATCATGCAAGGACAATTGCCACCCACAGATGCTGTAAGGGTTGAAGAAATGGTAAACTATTTTTCTTACAATTATCCGCAGCCAAAAGGTAATAATCCTTTTTCTATTACTACACAATATATGGATTGTCCCTGGAACAAACAGCACAACTTAATACACATTGGTTTACAGGGAAAAGAAATTAAAATGGAAAACACCCCTGCTAACAACCTGGTTTTTTTAATTGATGTATCAGGTTCTATGAATGATCCTAATAAATTACCTTTATTAAAATCAGGTTTAACTTTATTGGTAGATCAAATGCGGCGGCAGGATAAAGTTGCTATTGTTGTTTACGCTGGTGCGGCAGGTATTGTTTTACCTTCAACAAACGAAAAAGCTAAGATACTTGGTGCGCTTGAACAATTAGAAGCAGGAGGATCAACTGCAGGTGGCGAAGGAATTTTGTTAGCCTATAAAACAGCAAAAGATAATTTTATGAAAAGTGGTAATAACCGCATTATTTTAGCTACCGATGGCGATTTTAATGTTGGCGCCAGCAGTGATGGCGAGTTGGTTCGAATTATCGAAAAAGAAAGAGAAGCCGGCGTATTTTTAACTGTATTGGGTTTTGGAAGCGGTAATTATAAAGACTCGAAAATGGAGCAACTGGCAGATAAAGGAAATGGTAATTACGCATACATAGATAATATTTTAGAAGCAAAAAAAGTTTTGGTTAAAGAAATGGGAGGAACGTTACTGACCATTGCAAAAGATGTGAAAATTCAGATTGAATTTAATCCCGCAAAAGTTAAAGCTTATCGACTGGTGGGTTATGAGAACAGGTTATTGAATAACGAAGATTTCAATGATGATAAAAAAGACGCAGGAGAATTAGGCGCAGGACATAGCGTTACAGCCATTTATGAAATAATTCCGGCAGGTTCAACTGAATTAGTTGCATCTGTTGATGAATTAAAATACCAGCAAAGCATGCCGCTTATTAAATCAACAAACAACGAGGTAATGACCATTAAATTCAGGTATAAAGCGCCTACAGATACAGTTTCACAATTAATCACTGAAATAATGCAGGATAAAAAATTAAGTACAGATAAAGTATCGGACGATTGTCGTTTTGCCATTGCAGTTGCTGAATTTGGAATGTTGTTACGTGATTCTAAATTTAAAGGGGAAGCCAACTACAATAATATTTTAGCACAGGCTCGTTCTTCAAAAGGAAAAGATGATGAAGGCTACCGTGCTGAATTTATAAGGCTGGTTGAAATGGCTGAACTGTTAAAAAAATAACTCTCCGGGCCCCTCTTTTTTAGAGAGGTCCTGATAGCCATCGGGATAGGGTGAGGACAAACGAATTTTAATTATCCCCCATTTAGGGTGAGCACTTGTTCTTATACTGTTTTTAATTTTAATGTATTAACCCAACATTAATCTTAAAAAATATATTCCATGAAAACAAAGTACATTTTTTCAGCCTTACTTTTCACAAGCATCTTTTCTTTTTCGCAGGTGCTTAAATCACTACCTTCAGGTGGCAATAAAAAAGCCACTACCGAAGAACAAATTGGTATTACAGATGTAATTATTAAATATGACAGGCCGGGGGTTAAAGGCCGAGAAGGAAAAATTTATGGCACTGATATTGTTCATTTAGGTTATCAGGACTTAGGCTTCGGCACCAGTAAAGCTGCACCATGGCGCGCAGGGGCTAATGAAAATACTACTATTGAATTTTCCACCAATGTAAAAATTGAAGGAAAAGAATTGGCAGCCGGCAAATATGGTTTTTTTGTTGCTTATGATCCAACCGAGTGTACGCTTATTTTTTCTAAAAACAGTACATCTTGGGGAAGTTATTTTTATGATGATAAAGAAGATGCACTGCGTGTTAAAGTAAAACCTGTTGCATTAGACAAAAGTGTTGAACGTTTAAAATTCGAATTCTTAGATCAAACAGATAATTCGGCAGTTATTGCTTTACAATGGGAAAAATTGAGTTTTCCGTTTAAAGTAGAAGTTGATCTTATTAAAACACGCTTAGAAAATTTTCGCCTGGCATTAAGAAATAAAGACGGCTTTACATGGGAAGCTTCAGAACAAGCAGCCAGCTTATGTTTACAAAACAATACTAACTTAGAAGAAGGACTTGAATGGTCAAATAACGCTGTTAGCTTCGAGAAAAATTTCACAACTCTTAGAACTAACGCTGGATTATTGGAAAAAACAGGTAAAAAGCAGAAAGCAGATTCTACTATGAAAGCAGCTTATGCAATAGGGTCAATTAGCGAATTACACCAATATGGAAGAATGCTTGTAAGTCAGAAAAAAAGTAAAGAAGCATTGGAAGTATTTCAATTGAATGCGAAAAAGAACCCTAAACAATTTACAACTTATGCCGGATTAACACGCGGCTATTCAGCTATAGGCGATTACAAAAAAGCATTGGTAAATGCAAAAGCTGCTTTAGCGTTGGCACCGGATGATCTGAATAAAAAATCGGTTCAAAGCATGATAGAGAAATTAGAAAAAGGTCAGGATGTGAATTAAACGCTTAAAGTTTTTAGCCACAAATTTCACTGATTTCGCAAATGAGTTATTTTAAATCCTGATTTGTGTTAGAGCAATTGGTGAAATTGTGGCTATTTTTATTTTCTTAGCTTAATATTTAAATTTACTTTATGCAAAAAAGAAAATTAGGAAACACAGATATTCACACATTGCCGCTTGCCTTTGGCGGTAATGTTTTTGGCTGGACCATCAACGAAAAAAAATCGTTTGAATTATTAGATGAATATGTAGCCGCCGGTTTTACATTAATTGATACAGCCGATGTTTATTCACGCTGGGCTTCGGGTATTGGTGGCGAGTCTGAGACCATCATCGGCAACTGGATGAAATTACGAAAGAACCGCAATAAAGTAAGCATTGCTACAAAAGCAGGAATGGATATGGGGCAGGGAAAAATTGACATTTCAAAAAAGTATATTTTAAAAGCAGTTGAGGCCTCATTAAAAAGATTACAAACAGATTATATTGATCTTTACCAATCTCACAAAGATGATGAAACAACTCCTGTAGAGGAAACTTTGGATGCCTACGCACAATTAATAAAAGAAGGAAAGGTAAGATGGATAGGTGCTTCTAACTTTACACCTGCCCGCTTAAAAGCTTCGCTGGAGGCAAGCAAAAAATATAATTTACCGCGCTACGAAACCTTACAACCCATTTACAATTTATATAACCGTGAAGAGTTTGAAAAAGAATTAAAAGATATTTGCATTGAAAATAATATTGGAGTAATTAATTATTACGCTTTGGCAGCAGGTTTTTTAACCGGTAAATACCGTACCGAAAAAGATGTTTCTAAAAGTGTTCGCGGAGCCGGTGCGCAAAGTAAATACATGAATGAAAAAGGCTTTAAGATCTTAAACGTTATGGATGAAATTGCGGCCGAATATAAAACAAGTCTGGCAGCAATCTCTATTGCCTGGTTAATAAAGCAGCCCGGCATTACTGCTCCTATTGCCAGTGCAACCGGTAAAGATCAGCTTTCTATCCTCTTAAAAGCTACTGAATTAGAACTTCGCGAAGACACCATTGCCATGCTAAATAAGGCCAGTGCGTGGAAATAGCCGTTTTGCATTATCAGGGATATTTTCTTACTTTTATTAAACACTTTATATATACCGTGAAAAGATATTTCAGAATAATTATCGCATTTGTATTTGCTGCAAGTATTACGCATGCACAATGGAGCTTAAAATTAACGAGTAATGTTTACCTGCGCACCTGGAAATTAGATACTAAGGCTTCGAAAGAAGAAAAAGAAATTGGAGGTGCAACCATTACGCTCTTCCAGGGTTCAAAACAAATTAGTCAGACTACTTCAGGCGGCGATGGCGAATTTACGGTCATGGTTCCAAAAGACGGTGAATATTATCTAACTGTATCCTATCCGGGCTGCAATGCCAAACGTATGGCTATTAATACACAAAACGTTCCTGAAAAATTTTCGGGTGATAATTTTAAACCAACTTTCGAAATTACAGGCGGTTTTATTATGGTAAAACCTTATCCTGGTATTGATTATTCAGGATTAAGCAGAGATCTTATCCGCGTAGAATTTCTTGCCAATAAAAAAGCATTTGATGATACTGAAGCGGGCACAGAACAGGGTTTAGGAATTGTTTCAAAAATATATGCCGCAGAAGATGAACTTTTTAGTAAGTTTTGTTCAACCAATAAAGCAGGCGATGTTGCATTGGCTAAACCGGATTGTCCGCTTGCCAAATCGCTTTACGAAAAAGCAATTGCCATGATTCCCGGCGAACAATATCCTGTTGTGCAATTGGCAAAAGTAGGGTTATGTTTAAAGGATAAAGAGGTGGCCGAAAAAAAAGCTGCTGAGGAAGCTGCTGCTAAAGCCGCGGCTGCAAATGCAAAAAAAGAAGATGCAGATAAAAAAGCAATTGAAGATGCCATTGCAAAAGCAAATGAAGAAAAAGCAAAGCAATTAAAAGAACAAGAAGAGAAATTGGCTAAAGCAAATAAAGAAAGAGCAGAAAAAGAAGAAAAAGAAAATGCAAAAATAGCGAAACAAAAAGAAGCACAAGAAAAAAAGGCCGCGGCGGCAAACCAAGGTACAGCAAAAACCAATACTATAGCCCAAACTCCGGATAATAAGAATGGGGCTATTAAAATTAAACAAAAATCGCCTGAGCAAATAGAAAAGGAGGCTAAGGAAGCAAAACAACGTGAAGGAAAATATAAATCACAGCAGGAAGATAAAGATGCTATGGCCGAAGATGCTGCAAAAGCAAAAGCCAAATATGAAGAAAAACAAAAAGCTGCAAGAGAAAAAGAAGAAAAACAAAAAGAAGGTTTAGCAAAATCTAAAGCAGAAGATGAAGCTGCCATGAAAGAGGCCGAAGAAAAGAAAGAAGCAAAACGTAAACAGCGTGAAGCAGAAGAAGAAGAGAAGAAACGTTTGGCTTACGAAACAAAATCTAAAGAAGATGATGGCGGACAACCTAAAGGCAATTCCGATAATAAGATCCCTCAGGTTATTGGTACAGCAGAAAAATACCGAGAACGAATAAAAGCAGCCGACGAATTGTTTAAACGAAAACGTTATGACGAAGCAAAAGATATTTACATGGAAGCTTTAACGTATAAAGACAAAGATCCTTACGCTACTAATAAGTTGGCTGAGTGCGAAAAATTAAAAGCACCTAAGTAATTCGGATCGCAAGTTCCTGGTTTCTGGTTTCTTGTTTCAGTTTTTAAGACATTTTAAATTCAAAGATATTATCTATATGGACTCCACAACAAATTTACCTTTATTAAATCCTATTGAAATACGCGTGCTTGGTGCTTTGATCGAAAAAAGCAAAACCACTCCTGATTATTATCCAATGACATTAAATGCACTTACTGCTGCCTGTAACCAAAAATCATCGCGCAAACCGGTAGTAGATTACGATGAAGAAACGGTAGTTATGGCATTAAATAGTTTAAAAAGTCAAAGTCTTGTAAGCACAGCTGTTGGCGGAAGCATTCGTGCTGTAAAATACAAACATAATTTTACTACAGTTTATCCTTTAAGTGATGGTGAATTGGCTATTATGTGTTTATTATTTTTACGTGGGCCACAAACCCCCGGCGAGTTAAATACCAACTCTGCAAGATTGCATGAATTCAGATCGCTGGAAAGCGTAGTTGAATGTCTTACCAAATTAATAAATAGCGAGTCTCCATTTGTAAAAGAGTTACCAAAACGTTCAGGACAAAAAGAAACACGTTTCGCACATTTGCTTGGCGGCGAAATTATTATTGATGAAGAAGAAAATCATGAAGAACCCGCACGCAAACATGTAAGTGATTTGGAAAATCGCCTGGCTAAAGTAGAACAAGAATTAGCGGAAGTAAAAGAAACCTTGACAAAAATCATTAAAGACTTGTTTTAGATCCAATAAAATTTTATGAGTAAAAAAGTTTCTATCCAACAAAGTAATTTTGACTTCTTAAAACTGATCAAAAAAAATAACGATCGTGATTGGTTCAATAAAAATAAAGACCGTTATTTAAAAGAATTACAAAATATAGAATTATTTGCTGATACCTTATTATCAGAAATGAACAAGCATGATGTTATTGAAACCGTTAGCGGTAAAAAAAGCCTGCACCGTATTTATCGCGACATTCGCTTTTCAAAAGATAAAACACCTTATAATACACATTGGGGTGGAAGCTTTAAACGTGCTACCAAGGCAAGAAGAGGCTCTTACTATTTTCATTTAGAACCCGGCAATTCATTTATTGGCGTTGGCTTTTGGGGACCCGAACCTAGTGACCTGAAACGTATAAGAGATGAGTTTTCTTACGATCCAAAACCTTTTCGTGCTATTTTAAAAAATAAAAATTTTATAAAAACTTTTGGCACTTTACAGGGCGAACAAATTAAAACAACTCCAAAAGGCTTTGATATTATAGATGAAGCTATTGATTTGTTACGTTACAAACAATTTTTGTTGAGAAAGAATTTTACTGATAAAGAAGTACTCGATCCTGAGTTTCTAAAAAAAATTAATGAGGGCTTTAAGTATGCCAGGCCATTTTTGGATTACATGAGCGAAGTGTTAACAACCGATGTGAATGGTATTTCAATAATTTAACCCTTAAATTCATTTACAAAAATTAGTTTGCTTACCTTTGTATAGTGAGCAAACACATACATACTTTCTTTTTTAGCTTAGTAATTTTATGCTTTGCATTTCAAACACTTCCTGAAAATTTTAACGAGCCTAAAAAAAAAGTCAGTTCTGATAGTCTTTTAGCGTTTGCAAAGAAACAAATAGGAACAAAATACTGCTATGCCAATTGTACCCCAACAAATGGTTTTGATTGTTCAGGATTTGTTTATTATACTTTCAGTCATTTTAATATTAAAGTTCCACGCTCTTCTATTGATTATATGAATTATGGACATAGAGTAGATCCTGATTCATGTAAAGTTGGCGATGTGATCGTTTTTACGGGCACCAATCCGAAAAACAGAAAAGCCGGTCATATAGGCATTGTCGTTTCTAAGCCGGGAGAGGATATTACATTTATTCACAGCTCTTCAAGTAAAAAAAGTTCGGGTGTAAAAATCTCTTCTTTTAAAAATGATCCTTATTACAAATTACGTTTTATAAAAATTGTAAGGGTAGCAGAAATTAATTAATTTAGAATAAATTAAAATCAAATGACAACAACAAACTGGTCAACAGCATTAAAACCTTTGCTCGATAAATACAAAGGCAAGGCGCATCCTTTAGAGTATAAGAACTTATATCAATTGGTAGTAATGGTTGTATTATCAGCACAGGATTCTGATAAGAATATTAACAACCTTGCTCCTGCTCTTTTCAAAGCCTTTCCAAATATGAAAGCACTTTCTACTGCCACCGAAAAAGAATTGTTCGAATTCATTAGCAAGGTTCGTAACTTTGGCAATAAAGCAAAGTGGTTAATGGAATTATCAAAAACCATTAAAGACGATAAGAATATTCCATTAACCATGGAAGCTTTAACTGAGTTGCCGGGTATTGGTCGTAAATCTGCCAACGTAATTATGCGTGGCGCAGGTGTAAATTCCGAAGGCGTTATAGTTGATCTTCATGTGGTACGTGTAGCACCGCGTATTGGTATAGCAACCGGAACCGATCCTAAAAAAATTGAAAAACAAATCATGGAAGTTATCCCGGAAAAAGATTGGGGCGAAATTGGAATGGCCATTTCTTTTTTAGGAAGAGAGACCTGCAGACCAACACATCACCATGACTGCGTCGTAAGTAGATACTGTGCTTATTTTAAAGCTAATCACTGATCTCAAACTCTCATATATGTTGTCATGTCGAGCGGAGTCGAGACACATATACACTTCTCGACTCCGCTCGAAGTGACACGTTTTTATAAACTCTTATAAAACACAAAAGGCCGGGTACGATGCCGGCCTTTTTTCGAATAGTGTGTTTAAATTATTCGATAGTGATTTGTTTTTTTGGCTTTAGCCTCGAATCTTCACGTTTTCCAACTGTTAAGGATAACAAACCATCCTTATAATTTGCCGCTATTTTATCCACATCGGCAGTTTCAGGTAAATTAAATGTGCGTTTAAACGAACCATAATGAAATTCAGTACGTGTAACTTTTTCATTCTCTTCACTTTTCTCCTCTTTACGTTCACCACTTACAGTTAACACACCGTTATCAACTTCCACTTTAAAATCTTCCTTGTTCATTCCCGGAACAGCAAGATCAATTTTAAAATCCTCCGCACGTTCTTTAATGTTTACCGCAGGCATCCAGTTCACTGTTTCTTCTTTCCATAAACGATCTAATGTATCGTTAAAGAATGATGGGAAATCAATACCGCGATTAAAGTTGGAGTAACCGTTTACTCCGTTTCCATTTTTAAATTTTATTAGTGTCATAACTCTTATATTTTAATTTTTATTTTTTCTGTTATTAAAAAATCTGGCGCCTGCTAGTATTTATCAAACCCCATTCCATTGCAAAAAACATGACAAAAAATTGCCTTTTTCACATTTTTTTACGTTTGTACAGGAAATTATTTCAGGCTCTCACTCATTTAAAAGTCATTATGACATTTTTTTGAAGAAAAACTTCATAGCTTTGAAAACAAAATTTTCTATTTTTCAAAAAAAAAATGTTAGGCCGCACTATTTCTTTATATAAAACTTCTTTTACCGGCCTCTCCCGCGAAACCTGGCTACTTTCGGTGGTAATGCTCATCAATCGCAGTGGCACTATGGTTGTGCCGTTCATGACACTTTACTTAACAAGTAAAGAAATGAACCGCAGTTTAAGTGATGCCGGTATTGTAATGGCCTTATTTGGCCTGGGTTCTATTATTGGCGCATACTTTGGCGGCAAGTTTTCTGATAAGATAGGTTTTCATAAAGTGCAACTTATCACCCTGTTTTGCGGGGGTATTTTATTTATTGTATTGGGGCAACTTCATTCCTACCAGCTTATTTGCATTTTTACTTTTTTATTGAGTTTTGTAAACGAAGCCTTTCGTCCGGCTAATTCTTCCGCGGTTGCATTTTATAGTAATCCACAAAACAGAACACGCTCTTATTCTTTACATCGTCTATCTGTTAATCTTGGTTGGGCGGTAGGCACGTCTATCGGTGGTTTAGTGGCGTCATACAGTTACGAATTATTATTTTGGATAGATGGTCTTACAAATATTTGTGCAGCTGTAATGCTTTTTATTATTTTCAGAAATAAACAAAGCATGAACAAAAAAGAAAAATTAGTTGCAGAAGTTTTGCCTGTTCAATCGGCTTATAAAGATAAAACCTATTTATGGTTCATTGTTTTGGTCACCATATTCGGGCTTTGCTTTTTTCAATTATTCACTACAGTTCCTAAATATTTCAGAGACAATCTTTTTTTAAGTGAGCGCTTTATTGGTCTTTTAATGGCATTGAATGGGTTTTTAATAGTTTGTATTGAAATGGTTTTGGTTTATATTTTGGAACAGAAAAAAAAGAATATGTTCTTTATTCGTTTGGGTGTAATGCTTTGCGCCCTTTCATTTTTCTCATTATTAGTTCCGGGTAACGCAAAAATTGTAACACTTATTATGATTGCCTTTATTACTATTGGTGAAATTGCTTCTATGCCTTTTATGAATTCTTACTGGACCTCTCGCTCTAACGAAAACAATCGCGGACAATATGCTGCCCTATACACCATGGCCTGGGGCATTGGCCAAACGCTTGGTCCATTCTTATGCTCAATACTAGTTGAAGCAACAAATTTTAAGGTCTTATTTGTTGTTTTAGGAAGCCTATTGGTTTTAACGACTTTTGGATTTTACAAATTACGAAGTGAATAAAAAAGAAAAGTCACTAATTTCACAAATTTGCTCTAATTTAAGTTGGATTTATTTAGTACGAATTAATTTTTTCAAAGCAAATAATTTGCTTTGAAAAAAATATAAATTACGCAAATAAGTAATTCAGAAACAATTGATCTGTGTATCTAGCGCAATTTGTGTCTATTTATTTGTAGCATATTAAACAATACAATTTCTAAAAAAAGAAAAGGCCGCTGTCTTATACAAAGTAGCGACCTTTTCTTTAAGAATAAATGATTTGAGTATTTATTCTATTTCGTACACCGTATCCCATCTTTACTTATATAATGATGTCGGCTTATGGTAGATATTTATTTTACCTTTATGCTTATCAGGATCGTCATCCTTTGCCCTTTGTATTTTTCAACTTCAGGAGTTTAAGGTTAATTACATGATTAATATTGCAAACACTGTGCCAGAAAAATAAAATTTGCCATTACTAATATATTTTTACTTTTTGCTATGATCAATTCGTGTAACCAAATACACAAAACCACAAATATTCTACAATTTTAAAAGAACTTATTTTAAAAGAGCTTTAATAAAATTACCTAAACATTTATTAAACTCTTCAGGCTGTTCCAAATTACTGACATGTCCCGCATCACTTATAATTTTCAAGGAAGAATGATCAATATTACTGAACAAAAATTCAGATCTTTCAATGCCAGTGATCTTATCTTCTTTGCCGCAAATAATTAGTGTAGGTACTACAATATCCTTAAGTACGGTACATTTTTCGGGTCGTTGCGCTAACGCGTACAAAGTATCCACCACTACTTTTGAAGGCAAAGCGATAATATCCCTATTCAATTTTTCAATTAACTTTTTTTTAGAATTAAATGATTCTTTGCAAAAAGCTGTTTCTAAAAAAGTTTTAGCAAAATCTTCTAAACCATTCTCTTTAATTTGTTGAATGATCTCTAATCTTTTTTCTTTGGCTTCAGGTGTATCGGCAACGCATTGTGTATCACATAGGATCATGCCTTTAAACCTATCAGGATAAAGTGTTACAGCCTCCAGTAAAATATAGCCGCCCATAGATAGACCGCAAAGTATTGCTTTTTTTATTCCGAGTGCATCCATGAATTTTAAAAGATCGTCAGCAAATAAAGCAATACTTGTTTTTTCGTCATTTGTTCCTGATTCTCCAAAACCTCTTATATCATAGGTAATTACCCGGTTTGACTTTTTAAAAAAATCTGCCTGCGGTTTCCAGGCCTGTTTATTAAAGGGAAAACCATGAATAAAAATGACAGGATAAATTCCCTCTCCACTATCGGTGTACGAAATAGTTATTCCGTTAACCTTTATTGTATTTGTTTCAATAACTTCCATTTTATTCTATTTTATTTATTCTATTTTACTCTAATTTACATGCCATTAAAAAAAGTAAACGGTTTATTCGGTAAGAGCGGATTTTATATAGCCAAAAGGATAAATTAAATTGTTAACTCAGTTTTACATTTATGGAATATTCAATTATTGGGCATCTTAATATAAACTGCTAAATATGCAACTCACGAAAATATTCATCCTTTTAATTTTCAGCTGCTTAAGCCATTTGTCCTTTAGCCAAGACTTTTTAAATGGTGATTTTGAGAATAATTCTGCTAAGGGGGATCTTATTAATCTATCAAATGATGAATGCAACAAAAAATTACAAGATGTGCATTCTTTCGGAAGCTATGGCGATGTGGATATTATCAGATCATCGGCTTATGGCGGAAGCGGTGCTCAAAACGGAACATGGTATTTAGGCTTAACGGGTGGCGGCACAGATATAGTTGCTTTAACATTAACCGCACCTTTAGTGTCCGGAAAAATTTATTCCATTTCCTATTACGACAGAAAAACTTCAGGTTATGTTGTATCGCCCATACAAATTGGCGTTTCTCTTACAAACAATAATACTGGAACCATCATTCACACTGCAAGTGAATTGGCGGTTTTAAATGTTTGGACAAAACGTACTTTTACTTTTACTGCACCCAATAACGGCCAATACATTACTATACAAATGCAAAGTGGTGGCATACAGGATTGGGTTAATGTAGATAATTTTGTTTTTATAAATACTAAATGTAAAAGCTCAATAAAACTTTTCGCATCAGCTTATACAATTGAACAAGGCAATTCTGTTACACTTGCCGCAAGCGGAGCAAGTGATTATATGTGGAACAATGATGCAACTTTAAGCACATTTACCAGTAGCACGGTTATTGCAAAACCTTTAGCAAATACCATTTATACGGTTAGCAGTAATCAAAAAGATTGTGGCGTTTTAACCGCAACTGTTGCTATAAATGTAAAAGTGCCAATTGTACAAAAGCAAAAGGATACTGTTATTGTAGATAAGATCGTAGAGAAAAAAGAAACTCCTTTAAAAAAGCATCATAAAAAATTATTTAATTCGCACCGAATAAATGGAAGAAAGTTTATTGTACAGGAATCGCTTGCTGTTTCAAACAATGCTATAAAAATAATGGTGTGGGATAAGAACAGGACCGATGGCGACGAAGTATCCTTATACCTTAACGGAGAACTGATCATGGAAAAAATTACTGTAACAAAAACAAAAAAAGAAATTATTATTGATCTTATACCAGGAAAAAATATTATTGTGATGCACGCTTTAAATTTGGGTTTGATTCCGCCAAATACTGCCGCCATTAGCATTAACGACGGTTCAAAACGCGATAAATTAATTACACTAGTATCAACCCTTAAAAAAAGCGGTGCTTTAGAAGTGTTTTATGATCCTTTGGTTTATAATAAGTAAATTATTTTGGAGCAGATCCATTCACCATAGCTCCATCTCCCAAGTAGAAGGCGCGGATGAGGCTATTGTACATTAATCAAATCTATATCAAAGATCAAAACAGAATTGGCCGGAATTTTTCCGCTTGCATTACTTCCGTAACCTAAAGCAGATGGAATAAGCAACACACCTCTTCCTCCTTTTTTAAAAAGAGGGATACCTTCCTGCCAGCCTTTAATAACACTATTTAAATTAAATGTAACACCGGCTGATGTGCTTTGATCAAAAACGGTACCGTCTTTTAAGCTACCTTTATAATTTACAGTAACATTTGAATTTGAATTAGGCTGCGCACCAGTACCTTCCGTCCACACAACATAATATAAACCACTGCCTGTTGCGGTGGCGTTTAAGTTGTTATCAGAAATATAATTAGTGATTATTTTTTCGTCAAGTTCGGCCTGGCTCTTCACTTTTCCTTTTCTACAGGTTGAAAAGCCCAAAACAATTAGAGATAATAATATTATTTTTTTCATTGGTAAAATATACTAAACAAAGATAATCTATAATTTTTAATTACAATTACTACTTGTCAGTTCGGGTAGCGAAACGGAGTGGAACGTATCAAAAACTTATTTGCTGCTATTCGCTTCTCGATACATTCCTCCTTTTGTCGGAATTACTCGAAGTGACAAGTATTCATCACACTCTAACGCCTATAACACAAACATCGTCAACCTGCTCCAGATCACGCTGTGCGACTCCTGTAACAGGCCAGGCCTTCCAGTTCTCAAAGGTACTAGACAGCTTTTGCTTTTGAATTTCCATAGAGTCGTTCACATTATTTAAGATCAGATCTATGAGTTGTTTGTATTTGAATTTCTTTCCTCTTGGTCCGCCAAACTGGTCGGCATAACCATCGGTAAACATATAAATGCAATCGCCTTTTTGCAATTGCAAAATATTATTAGAAAATGTTTTTTTATCGCTCAGGTAACCGCCAATACTTGCTTTTGTTGGTTTTAGTTCTGTTACTACATTGTCTCTTACATGTATCAAAGGGCGGTGAGCGCCCGAAAAATTAAGCAGTTTGGTGTCAAGATCTATAGAGCATAAAGCAATATCCATTCCATCCTGTATCTCTTTTCCTGAATCATCTTTTGCGAAAGAAGAAAAAATACCATGATCCATTTCTGTTAATACTTTTGCCGGATCGGTAATTTGTTTATCATTTACCAAATGATTTAAATGGTCAACACCAATTACGCTCATAAATGCGCCCGGTACGCCATGCCCAGTGCAATCAACTGCTGCCAGCATAATTGTATTCTTCACTTGCGAAAACCAATAAAGATCGCCACTTACAACATCTTTAGGGCGATAAAACACAAAATACTCAGTAAAAAATTTATTTAAAAGTCCCGGTGTTGGCAAAATGGCTTCCTGTATACGCTTTGCATAATAAATGCTATCCATGATCTCTTTTTTCTGCAAAGCAATTTCATCACGGTTCACCTGTATCTCATTATAAGCCGATTGTAATTCTAAATTAGAGCGTTGTTTTAAACGGTAACGATTAGAGATCAAAAAAGCAAAAATAAATAATACAACTATGCCACCCATTAACATATTGCGTTGCATACCGTTTACTTTTAACTGACTTTCCTGGGCTTTCTTTTGCTCATTAAGCATGCTTATCTCTCCGGCCTGTTTTTCCGTTTTATATAAGGCTTCCATCTCGGCTATCTTTTCAGCGCTTTCTGTTTTAAATACCGAATCTTTTAATGCGGAATGTTGCGCATAAAACGCATTAGCAACTTTATAATTACCTAATTCTGAATTAAGATCGGCCAATCTTTTTAATGTGTTTATTTCTGAAGAGATAGCGCCGATTTTTTTTGCAATACCAAGCGCTTCATCATAACTTCCAATAGCTTGCTTTATTTTGCCTGTTTCAGAATAGAATTGGCCCAGCTGCAACAACCCTGTACATATACCCTCCTGCTCTTCAATATCTCTTTTTATCTGCAAACCTTCAATCGTAAGCGCGAGCGCTTTATCTTTTTTATTTTGATAAGAATAGATCTCCGCTATCGAGAACAAACAGTTAGCATAATAATCCTGGTTCTCTAATTCTAAAAAAGTTTCTTTTGCCTGCTGATATTTTTTCAGTGCCTCTTCGTATTTACCTCTTCCCAGCAGCGCTGTACCAATACTATGCCTTACATTTGCCAGGTAATCTTTATTATCAATAGACTCTAATATCTTTTCCGCTTCGTAAAACCCTTCAAGGGCTTTATCCTCATTATGCATGGCTTCATAAACAAAACCCATGTTTACAAGACATCCGGCATAATTTTTTTTCTGCCCTAGTTTTTCATATATTTTTTTGGCAGAAATATATGCGGAAATTGAATTCGAAAAATCGCTCATTCCCTGGTAAGCACTGCCCAAAACATTATAGATCTTGGCCATACCATCCGAATCATTTACATCTTTATATTTTTCAAGAGAGATAGTATAATACTTAATACTTTCTTTATTTTCGCCAAGGCTAGCATACGCGTAGCCGATATTATAATTACTGTTTGCTAATTCTTTTATGTTATTTGATTCGGTAGCTTTTTTTGCAGCTTCCTCAAATAATGGAATTGCCAAACGGATCTTTCCACTGCGTGCATGGCAAACACCGTTTCTGTAAAGTGCGTTTATTTGTCCGGGATAGTACTTTGCGGCTTTATACATGGTAAGTCCGTTGTTATAATTATCAACAGCTGCATTTGGGTCTCCCTGTTTCTCTTTATAAATACCTAATGCAACATAATAATCACCTAAAAAACGTTTTTCGCCTGAAGGTTTGGCAAGTGCATACGCTTTATTCAAATATTTATCGGCTACCTTGTTTGTGTCTTTATAATGTAAAGCAGCTAATTTTAAGTAAGTAGAAATACAGGCGGTATCTTTTTGTGTTTTTAAAATAGCTAATAAACTATCTTCTTTTTTATTTTGAGAAAAAACAGAAACGTTCATTCCAATTACCAGAAAACAACTAACTGCCTTTAATAAAATTTTATTCATAAATGTATTATTCTATTCTTACTCCAATAATGCAAACATCGTCAACCTGCTCCAGGGTTCCTCTCCACTCTTCAAAAGCCTTTTCCAAACCTTTTCTTTGATCACTTAAACTATCATTTACATGTGCTATTAAAAAATTCTGCAAGGGTTTGTATTTAAATTTCTTGCCTTTAGCTCCGCCAAACTGATCGGCAAAACCATCAGTAAGTGTATAGATCATATCACCACTTTGTAATTCAATCGTTTGTTCTTTAAAAGGCACATTATCTTTTTCATGCTTTCCAACAGGCATCCTGTCCGATTTCAGGTCTATCAATTCATAACCGTTCGCACCTTTACGCAATATCCAAACCGGGTTGTTGGCCGAAGCGTAAGTGATTTTTTTATTTTTAAGATCAAAAGCCACTAAACTACAATCCATACCATCTTTACCTCCTTCCAAACTTCCATCCTGTGCTAATGATTGAATGATACGTTGACGAGCATGATTTAATATCTGCGCCGGACTGGTATATTTACGTTCGTTAATGGCTTCGTTGATGCAGGAGATATTTAACATACTCATCATAGCGCCAGGTACGCCATGGCCCGTGCTATCTGCGGTTAGTAAAGCAAAATTACCATTGGCTAAAGTAGAAGCCCAGTAAAAGTCGCCGCTTACAATATCTTTTGGTTTAAAGAATAAAAAATAATTTTTAAGGTTTGTGTTCAATAATTGATCACTTGCCAGTAACGCTTTTTGTATTCGTTGCGCGTAGTTGATACTGTCCACAATCTCTTTTTGTTTTTCTTCAATTAATTCTTTTTGCTCTACCACCTCAGCGGTACGTTCAGCAACCAAATGCTCCAGTTTCCTCTGCTCGGCTCTTAATTTTGCGGTACGCCAGTTAATGAACAAATAAATAATGGCTATAGCAATGATCACATATAAAAAATAAGCGATCCATGTTTTCCACCAAGGTGGATCGATCACAAATTTATATTCCAATATATTACTCCATTTTTCTGAAACACCAATTGCTTTTACTTTAAAATTATAATCGCCACTAGGCAAATTACTATACAAAGCTTTATTATCGGTTGACAAAGGGCCCCACTCTTTATCAACCCCTTCCAACATATATTGATATTGTAATTTATTAGGATCTGACCAATCTATGGCACTAAAGTGAAAGGTTATGTGATTAATATAATAAGGTAATTCAAGATCTTTAGGATAATTATAAAAATCTGCCAAGCCATTAAATCTTACATTATCTAAACTCTTTTTTGTTTCGGCACCAACTATCATGGGGTGACCTGACTTTAGTGAATCCTGCAATGCATAAAAATCCACAAAGGTTTGTTCCAGTTCTATGCTATTTAATTGAATAGATGGAACACCATCTGATAATTTAAAAGTATTAAGATCTAAAGTACTTAATGCTTTGCCATTACCCCACCAGGCATTTTTTTTGCTATCGATTAATGCAGCGTTCGAAAAAAAGTTGTTTGCTTTTAAACCGCTGGCTGTTGTGTAAACCTGAATTTGATATGAAATAGCTTGTGTGGAATCTTTTGCATTTTTGCTTTTTGTTTGTACAATATAATTTAAACCATTTTGTGTTGCCACCCATAAATTATTTTTTTCATCTTCTAATATTGAAGTAATAGTGTTATTACTAAGCCCCTCTTTCTCACTAAATTTCCTGAATTCCACCTGACGTGCACATAAAGCTGCTTTATCCAAATTACATATGCCTGCTCCATCTGTTCCAAACCAAATAGTACCATCATGATCTTCAAAAATTGTTTTTACATAATCACTGCTTAAGCCTTGTTTTTTTGTATAGTATTTAAAAAATTCACCATCAAAACGGCAAGCGCCTCCGCCATCGGTACCAAACCAAATGCTGCTGCCACAATTATCCTGCAACATACATAAAACAGTGTTGTTACTTAAACCTTCCGTTTCAGAAAAAGTAGTAAATGATGTGCCGTCAAAACGCGAAGCACCTTCTCCGTCAGAACCAAACCAAATGTTACCATTGCTATCTTCCAATAATGATAAAATATAATCGCTGCACAAACCTTGTTCTTCGGTATAATTTAAAAATGTTTTACCATCGTATTTTATTACGCCACCGCCATCGGTACCAAACCATAGATTGCCTGCCTTATCAGATAAGATGCATTTTACATAATTGCTGCTTAAGCCTTCTTTCTCGCTGTAATGCGTAAAGCTTTTGCCATCGTAACTTATTACCCCATCACCATAAGTACCAAACCAAATATTACCATTCTTATCTTCTAAAATAGAACGCACCGTATTACTTCCTAAACCTTCTTTACCGGTATAATGTGTAAATAATTTTCCATCATAACGATTTGCCCCACCACCGTAAGTACCCATCCATAAATTACCGGCATTATCTTCAAACATCGATTTTACATAGTTGTTACTTAAGCCTTCTTTCTCTGCAAACCACGTAAATGTTTTTCCATCAAATTTATTGGCACCACCACTGTAAGTACCAAACCAAAGATTTCCTAATTTATCCTGCAAAATAGATAATACGCTGTTGTTGCTCAGTCCCTGATATTCCGTATAATGTTTAAATGTTTTTCCATCAAACCTATTTACACCGCCTTCATCTACACCAAACCATAAGTTGCCATCCCTATCTTCTAACATCGAAAGCACAATGTTATTACTCAAGCCTTCATTTTCTGAATAGTTTGTAAACGATTTTCCATCGTATTTACTTAAACCACTTCCATTTGTACCAAACCAAATGTTACCATTTTTATCTTCTAAAATTCCGCGTACTGAATTATTACACAATCCTTCACGTTCGGTATAATTGGTAAATGTTTTTCCATCATAACTACAGGCGCCGCCACCATTTGTACCAAACCAGATGTTTCCTTTTTTATCTTCAATAATAGATAGAACGGTGTTGCTGCTCAAGCCTTCGTCTTCAGAAAAACGTGTAAATAGTTTGCCATCATATTTACAGGCACCGCCGCCTTCAGTACCAAACCACAAATTGCCGGCTTTATCTTGCAGGATCGAAAGAACAATATTATTACTCAAACCTTCTTTTTCTGTATAGTGCACAAACGATCGTCCATCATATTTACTTACGCCACCTTTTGTACCAAACCAGATGTTGCCGCTTTTATCACTTAAAATGCAATTCACGTAAGGTGAATTCATGCCCTGGTCAACATCTAAATATTGTAAATTACAAATGGTGGCATCTTTAAAGCGCGATGGCAACGCAGCAACCGGTATTGGCTGTTTGCAAAAAATAGTTTTACCGTTAGCAGGAATTTTTTTTGGCAACTTAACTGTATCGGTGCCAGGTGTAATTACAATAAGTCGTTCCGGTACATTTACCACATTTGGCTCACTTACCTGGTGCACATTTGTATTTGTTGGTAAAATAAATGGGCTTGTAACATTTAAAATTTTTGGCACACCTGCAACTTTTGGAATTGCTACCGCGCGACGAACGCTTACCAGATTTTTTTTCTCTACAATAGAATCTTCCTTGTTTTTTTTGGAATGATCAACTGATGTATTATTGTTATTACACGAACAAATAACAATAAATAAGAAAAAACAATAAAAATTATTTTTTAAAAAACACATATTTAGCTTACAATATAAATAAAAAATCTTGCATTGTAAAGTACGACAACACCTAAAATAAAGTTTAGAAATAAGCCTTAAAAAACCCGCAAATGGTTATTATCATGTATCTTTAAGTTTTTAAACACTGTCTTTACCTCTAAAACAAGTAATTATGTCTTTTCAATCTCTCGGCTTATCTCATCATCTACTAAAAGTGCTAAGCGGGCTAAATTACCAGCAGGCTTATCCTATACAGGAAAAAGCCATTCCTACTATTTTAAAAGGCAAAGATCTATTAGGTATTGCACCAACAGGCTCCGGAAAAACAGCAAGTTTTGCTTTACCTATTTTACAGAATTTACAGGCGCAGGCAGCTTCAAAGAACAGGCATGTTGCTGCACTCGTATTAGTACCCACAAGAGAATTAGCCATACAGGTAAATGAAGTATTTAATTTATTTACCCGCGCTTTTCCTAAAAAAAATAAAACCATTGCAGTGTATGGTGGAGTTTCCATTAATCCGCAAATGATGAAACTCCAAGATGTTGAAGTGTTAGTGGCAACCCCGGGCAGGCTATTAGAACTGGTAGAGTCGAACGCCGTGCATTTATCAGATGTAAAAACATTGGTGTTGGATGAAGCAGATAAAATGCTCAACCTTGGTTTTAAGGAAGAAATGACAAAGATCTTTTCTTTGCTGCCTAAAAAAAGACAGAATTTATTATTCTCTGCCACTTTAAGTGACGACCTAAATAACATCAATGCTATTTTATTACGCGAACCCGAAATAATTAAAATTGAAGCGGAAGAAAATACAATAGACCTTATTTCTCAATTGGCTTATTTTGTTTCTGAAGAAAGAAAAGGTCCACTGTTGCGTTATTTAATTAAACGCAATGCCATGCAACAGGTCTTGGTATTTACTTCTTCTGTTTTTAAAGCTGATCTTGTTGCCGATAAACTACGTATCAATGGCATTAAAGCTTCTGCCATACATAGTAAAAAAAGCCAAGGCGCCCGCGAAGAAGCATTAAACAAATTTAAGTCAGGAAAATTACGAGTGTTGGTTGCTACCGATCTTATTGGACGTGGTATTGATATTAAATTTTTACCTCACGTTATTAATTACGAATTACCGCGCTCGCCAAAAGATTACATTCATCGCATTGGAAGAACCGGCAGGGCTGAATCTCCGGGCGAAGCCATTTCTTTAATCGTTCCCGAAGATCAACACCATTTTAAGATCATTCAAAAGAAGATGGGCAAATGGGTAACAATGATAGATAGTAAGGACTTTGACCTGCATGGATACTAATAAACTAATTCTTCCTTCACCCTAAACTCGATTCAGGGTCTCAGCACTCTAAGAGAACTGAGATGCTGAATCAAGTTCAGCATGACCACTTATGTAAATTGTAAGTTTATTTTATCACCACTATCTTCCTGTTTATTTTTTGATCTGAATTTTTATCCATCACAAAGTAAACACCGCTTGCTAAATTTGAAAGTGTATGTGTACGGTTATTTTTTTCATTTAATGAAACAGATGTAACGATACGTCCTAACTGATCAATAATAGTTAGTTCAAGATCTGTATCAGAGCTTATTGTACATATACCGCTATTAGGATTAGGAACGATGCTTAGCTTAACAGAACTGTTATTTTTATTTTCAGAAATACCCAAACACGATGCAACAGTAATAGTTATACTTGCTGTACTTGTACAATTACTTGCACCATCTGTGTAGGTATACATGGGTGTAAAAGTACCGATAGCCGTTGGATTAAAAGTGCCGCCACTTACATTGGTACCTGAATATGTACCTCCTGAAGGACTACCTGTTAAAGAAATTGGTGAACCGCCAAAAATCACTAAACAGGCTGTATAATCTGTAGCTGTAAGCGTTGCAGGTGCAGCGTTATAAACACTAACAGCCACTGTATTTGATGCAGAGCATCCTGCGGCACTTGTGCCTGTTGCTGTATAGGTTGTTGTTACGGTAGGATTTACAACAACCAGGTTACCGTTAGAACCTTCACTCCAGGTATAGGTTGCGGCACCCGATGCCTGTAAGGTAGCAGACTGGCCGGCACAAATCACCGACGCAGAAGAAATAGAACTTACTGTAATTGTGGGTGCAGAATTTACAGTTACAGATACTATGGTCCTTGAAGCACTTTTTGCGCACGTTTCTGCTTCTACATAATACGAGTAATTACCAACAGATAAAGTTGGGGTGATATAACTGGTACCTGTACCAATACTGTTTGTACTTGTAAGTGTAGGATACCAGGCAAGTGTGCCTGAGCCCGAAGCGGTAAGTGTAGCGCTCTGCCCTACACAGATATTAACATTTACCGTAGATGTTGTATTTACAGGATCTGATGGTATAGCGCAATCGTAAAAGCGCGCCAGGTAACCGTCAGCAGCACCACCACCAAATATGCTTTGGTGCCCGAAAAAAGTAGCAATGCCAAAACCACTGCTGGTATTGGTAGCTCCCACGATATAAAAATTATAAAAAGCATCAGCTGAAAGCCCGTAAATATAATCGTCACCCGATTGACCATAGAACGAGCCCCACTGGCGCACACCTGCACCATTGAACTGCGCCATAAACCCATCTGTTAAACCGCCACCAAAACCATTTTGATGACCATTGCTTGTTGCAACAACTGTATTACCGGTTGTACTGGAAGTATGGCCTGCAATATATACATCGCCCGAAGCGTGAACAGCGGTACAATAAGAAGTTTCTGCTCCTGTACCGCCATAATAAGAGCCCCATTGGCGCGTACCGGCATTATCAAACTTTACTATAAATGCATCTGTTAAGCCACCACCATGTGTTGCCTGATGGCTAGCAGCTGTGGCAATGCTAGTACCGTTAGTGCTTTCTGTTTTACCTGTTAAATAAACATTTAATCCGGCATCCGCAGCGCAACTATAACCTGTTTCGTTACCTGTGCCACCATAATAAGTTGCCCATTGGCGTACCCCTGAGCTGTTAAATTTTACAAGGAATGCGTCTTCTGCAAAACCACCAAAAGCAGCCTGGTGGCTACCGCTTGTTGAAATTACATTGCTTACTGTGCAATCGGTAACACCGGTTAAATACACTTCATTATTTTTATTTGCGGCACAACCAAAAGCGTTATCTGCACCTGTACCGCCATAATAAGTAGCCCATTGACGAACACCCGATGTGTTGAATTTTACAAGAAATGCATCTGTTGTTCCTCCAAAAGCGCTTTGGTGAGAACCCGCTGTTGCAATTACGTTTCCGTTATTGCTATCGGTTTTACCTGCAAGGTAAATATTTCCCGGTCCATCCGTAGCACAGCTTTGCCCGAATTCAGGGCCTGGCCCTCCATAAAAAGTACTCCACTGCCTTATACCTGCGCTGTTAAACTTTACAAGAAACGCATCCCAGTTACCACCCGAAGCTGTTTGGTGCGCACCTGCTGTTGCCATTGCAGCGCCTCCTAACGAATATCCACCCATAAAAACATTTCCCGAATTATCCGTAGCGCAGCAGCTGGCGGCATCACGAATGGTACCTCCGTAATAGGTTCCCCATTGGCGAACGCCAAGACTGTCGAACTTTGCAAGGTAAGCATCATTCACACCGCCGCTATAAATACTTTGGTGACTTCCAACTGTGGCAATCCCCGTACCGTTATTTGTATCGGTATAACCCGCAATATAAACGTTGCTGTTAGCATCTGTGGCACAGGCAGCAGTTACCTCCCCCGAACCTGAACCTCCATAATAAGTTCCCCAAACACGTACACCCGGATCAATTATCATTGGTAAAGAAACATCCACGTTAAAAATTTTAAAACTAACGGTAGTATTATTGATTTGCCATTTTGCATTTAAGGTTTTACCATTTTGTGTAACATATGGTATCTGCTCAATAATATTTCCCAAAGGCGTAGTAATGACCAACTCACCATTTTTATTGATGTGTAATTTTTGCGCACCTGCAAATTCTAATTTAATTTGTGTATGATCTGCACCCGCTGCAACATAATAATCATATTTTAACCGGCCCTCGTTTTGATACCATTTAAGATCTATACCATTATAAATGTTCTTGTAAATTAATTGACCGTAAGCTCTCACCCCGATAATACCATCAGGATGTGTTTCCGAATAATAATTTGTGTGATCACTGAGCGCGTTTAGTTTTTGAATAGTTGGTGAAGCATTACAGTTTAACCATTTCACATCTACCCTGTAAATAAGTGTTTGAGAAGGGGTCTTAAACTTTTTATTCAATACCGGGTCAGCAATTTCTGACCAGGCGGTAACTTTTGATTGCTGGTAAATGATGCCATTATTTTTTAAATGAAACACCAAACGTCCATCAGTGCCGGAAAACAAAACATCGGGTCTTTGTTTTTTATATTGGTCGGTTACCTGCCCAAGATTTTCACTGAAAGTAACGTTGTGTTTATTATCTGCTTCAGCTTGCTTTTTTACAAGATCAAAAGAAGGTGAAATAGTTTTAGTAGCATAAAAATTTAATGCTGCTACGCTGAAAAGCGAAAGAAAAAAATGCTTCATGAAAAATAGAACAAAATATTAGAAGGAAAAGATACAAATTTTCAACTACATCTGCAAATAGGCAAAAGCCCTGAAGCTGCTGTAAATTATCGTATCACAATAATTTTCTTGTTGATCTTTTGTCGTGTATTTTTATTGTAAATAAAATAAATACCACTTGCTAAATTTGAAATGCTCCCCTGGCGTTTATTAGTTTCATTTAGCGAAACAGATGCAATAATTTGTCCTAACTGGTTAACAAGATCCAGTTCCAGATCTGTTTCCACAATTATTTTAAAAGAACCGTTATTTGGATTTGGAGTAATAGCAAGAGAATTGGAAATATTATTTTTATTTTCAGCAATTCCCAAACACGATGCAACAGTAATAGTAATACTGGCAGTACTTACGCAATTGGTAGTTGAATCGGTGTAACTGTAATTAGGCGTAAAGGTGCCTATAGCAGTTGGATTAAATGATCCCCCGCTTATATTAGTACCTGAATAGGTTCCGCCCGAAGGGCTTCCCGTTAAAGGAATTGATGTTCCTCCAAAAATAGTTAAACAGGAGGTGTAACTGCTTGCCGTTAGTGATGCAGCGGGTGCAGCATAAACAGAAATGGTAATGGTATTACTGCCGTTACATCCTGAAGCGTTTGTGCCGCTAACAGTATAAGTTGTTGTTACTGTTGGATATACCACTGCAATGTTACTGTTGGTGCCCGAACTCCATGTATAGGTATTAGCGCCCGATGCCTGAACAGTTGCGGCATACCCCGCACATATAATGGATGAAGCGGTTATGGAATTAACACTTATTGTTGGCACTGCATTTACTGTTACTGTTATTGCTGTTCTGTTGGCACTAATGGTACACGTTTTTGCTTCCACATAATACGTATAAACACCTGCTGCTAAAACCGGCGTTACAAAATTAGTGCCTGTACCAATGCTCGAAAGACTTGTTGGTGTTGCGTACCAGCTAAGTGTACCTGAACCCGAAGCCGTTAGTGTGTTTGTGTTGCCAACGCAGCCGCTTACACCTAATGACAGCGTACTTACAGGATCAACAGGAACCTCGCAATCAAAAAATCTTACTAAAAATCCATCCGCAGGGCCGCCACCATAGGTGTTTTGATGACTAATAAAGCTTGCTATGCCATAACCAAAATTTGAGCTTGTAACACCAACGGTATACAGGTTATAAAACTTATCTGCCGCACAACCGTAAAGATAATCGTCCAAATTTGGTCCATAGTAAGAACCCCATTTACGTACACCATTAGGAGCAAACTGCGCAATAAAACCATCCATATTACCACCACCGTAACCATTCTGCGGACCGTTAGTAGATGCAACAATGGTATTGTTTGCCGAACTGGAAGTGTAACCTGTAATATAAATATTGCCGGATGCGTGAATACTGCAGCCTAAAGCCACATCATCATTATAACCGCCATAGTAAGTTCCCCATTTTCTTACACCGGTGCTGTCAAATTTTGCGAGAAAAGCATCGTGCAATCCTCCATTATTTAGTGTTTGATGTGCGCCTGCTGTTGCAATACTTGTACCGTTAATACTTTCTGTTCTGCCTGTCATATAAACATTTAATGTATCATCGCATACCAGATCAGAACCCATATCATTATACGTACCGCCATAATACGTTCCCCACAAACGGGTGCCGTAGGTATTAAACTTCACTAAAAAAGCATCTTCAGGTGCCAGAGTTCCACCGTTTGCTGCCTGATGACTGCCCGGCGTGGCTATTACTCCGGCCACTGTCCAGTCACTCACACCGGTTAAATACACATTGTTATGCCCATCTGTACAACATCCAAAACCATAATCTAAATATTGATCACCATAATAAGTTCCCCAACTGCGAACACCTGCCGGATTAAATTTTACCAGGAAGGCATCTGTATTTCCGCCAAAAACAGGTTGGTGTCCGCCGGGTGTGCTTATGCCCGTATTGCTATCTGTTCTTCCTGAAAGATAAACGTTACCTAACAAATCGGTTGCGCAACCTTTTCCATTATCAACTGCGGCGCCTCCATACACGGTTCCCCATTGGCGAATACCTGCGCTGTTGAACTTGGCAATAAAAGCATCATCGCTGCCACCTGCCAGTGTTTGATGAGCCCCCGCACTTACAATAGATAACGTACCGTTTGTACTACCACTCATAAATACATTTCCAAAGGCATCAGTTGCCACACTATAACCTAATGTAAACCCGGCGCCATAATACGTAGCCCATAAACGAATTCCCGTACTGTCGAATTTTGCAAGAAAAGCATTGGTGCCAGTTATAACGCTTTGGTGACTGCCGGAAGTGGCAATGTTATTACCTGAAGTAGCATAACCCGTAAAATAAACATTGGTGCCGCCATCAGTAGCACAATCCTGGCTGGAATCATTACCGCTGCCACCATAATAGGTTCCCCACACACGCACAATAGGATCGATGATCATTGGCAACGATGGATCGTAATTTATTATTTTAAAACTCACTACATTTTTATTGATCTGCCATTGTGATCGTAATACTTTTCCGTTCTGCGTAACAAGCGGCGCCTGCTCAATAATTTTTCCCAAAGCAGTAGTAATAATTAACTCACCTGTTTTAGAAAGCTCAATGGTATTCTGACCTTCAAATTGTAATTGTATCTGCTTATAATCAGCGCCCGCGGCAACATAATAATCGTATTTTAAATTACCATCTTTTTGATACCATTTCAGATCAATACCATTATAAATATTCTTATAAATTAATTCGCCATAAGTTTTTACACCAATAACGCCATTAGGGCAAACACCTGTATAATAATTGCAATAACCGGGCAAAGCATTTAATTTTTCAATAGTAATATTATCATTACAATTTAACCAGTTAATATCAATGCGGTGTACTTTAGTATTTTTCGGAACTCTTTTTTTGATGTTTGTTCTTTTATCATAATCTTCTGTCCACTCATCTACATTTGATTGCTGGTAACTGATACCATTCTTCTTCAAATAAAAATTAAGCCGTTCACCGTGGCCGGAAAATAAAACATCTTCGCGCGGTAAATTATTCTGATCACCTACCTGGCCTAAATTTTCGCTAAAACCAAATGGTGTTTTATTGCTGAATTTTGCAGGCTTTTCGTTTAATGAAGCGCTGTTTGCTGTGTAAGAAAAATTAAAAGAAAAGAGCCTTGCTGCAATTAAAAAAAGAAAAGTAAAAAAGGAAGATCGTAATAAAAAATACTTCATTATGACAAATATAAAATTGCAATGAAAGGTACAAAATCTATGACGGATTTGCAAATAGTTCAAAATCAATTCATTCAACCGCCAAAAACAACACTTTTAGATTATCTTTTTAAAGCTTTATGGAATAATAAAAACCCTGCATCTAAATAATAAATACAAAGCTTATGAAAACCTCAACTTACATAATTCGCATTCCGGAACCTTGCCACGAAGACTGGAATAAAATGCAACCGGATGACAAAGGAAAATTTTGCGGTTCGTGCAGCAAATCTGTTTTTGATTTTTCAAATAAAACAGATAACGAAATTAAAGATATTTTAATGGCGCATAAAGGCGAGCATGTTTGCGGGCATTTTAAAAAGAGCCAGGTTAACAGACCATTAAACATTAGCATTAACCTGGCCGACCTGCCAAAAAATGTAAGCATTGCAAAAGCATTTGCCATTGCGCTGTTCTTAAGCTTTGGTACCATGTTGTTTAGCTGCACTACCTTAGATGGTAAAAAAATTGATACCATAGAAATGGTAAATACTATTACTAACGAAACCGTACCGCCCGATACATTAATGGAATTAGGCAAAGTAGCTGTTTCAGGAAAGATAAAATGTACCGAAGAAACGGTTGACGGTGGCTTAAAATTTGAAGAAGTGATAATTGAGCAACCTCCGGTAATAAATAACCCGCCTGATTCTTTATTTTTTAAAGAACCGATTATGGGCATTATGGTCATAGACCCTGAACCTTTGGATACCGCGGTTACTGAACCTGTGCCGGCAATTCCAAAAAATACTATTGAAGAAGTGATCAATAAAAAAGCAAGCGAGTTTAGTGTTTACCCTAACCCAACAACCGGCGAATTTGTTATAAAGTATGAAGTTTTAAAAAGAGCAGATGTTAGAATAGACATCTCTGACCTGAAAGGGGCTTTATTAAAAAGAGTGGTAAATGTACCTGGCCAGTTTGAAGGAAAATACAATATCCCGGTTAATTTAAATTATTTACCAAATGGTATTTATATTATTGATCTTAACAACGACGGCAAACGTTCTACACAAAAAATTGTGATCGAAAAATAAAAGAGCAATTATTGAAAATAAAAAAAGCTATATCGTTTGATATAGCTTTTTTTTATGATTGCATTTTTATAATTAATCTGCAATTGCAATTCTTCTGTAAATCTTTTCAGTACCTGAACTGATCTCTAAAAAGTAAATGCCTTTAGTGATCATTGGCGAGAACGTTAACACAAATGTATTAGGTGTTGCACTTTGCGCTGCATTTAATACTTCTACTTCTTGTCCATTTAATGCAAATAATTTAGCGTTAATAGTTTCAATTCCCGCAGGTACTGTAAGGTTTACCTCACCTTTTGCCGGATTAGGGAATACAAGAAGATTGCTTAAATAAATTTGGTTAGTGGTTAAACCTACTGTACCGTTTAAGGTAACAATACCTTTTGTACCGTTAGTTGCTACTTTAGTAGTGCAAACAAAATAAATAGTACCTGTAGTAGCAGTAACCGTCATTTGGTACGAAGCAGTTTTAGTACCAAAACCTCCGGCAACAGTTGCTGTGCCGTTAGCTTGCCAGGTAGACTGGCTTACCTGCGCACAAGGGTAAGTGGTTGAGTTACCCCATTGCACCACGTCACCTACTACCACGTTTACAATACTTGGTGTATAGGCTGCGCCACCTGCAGAGGGAACAATAACATAAAATGCAGCCTTAGATACTGAAACAAAAGAAAGGGCCAATAGAAATAAATAGATTTTTTTCATGTTTAATTTTTTTAAGGTTATATACAAAGATAAACCATTATTTCTAATCTTTTACATAACCTAAAAAGGATAAAAGCGAGGTTTTTAACAATGTGCTTATAATAAAAAAACTAATGAGGCAGTTGAACAATAAATCCTAGTTAGAAAAAATCTAATAGTATTCAAACACTTAAAAGAAAAACGTCAAACTACCCTTTACAAAAAAGGGTGTGCCGGGTGTAAAATGTAATTCAGATACAGAAGTATTCTCATTTTTTAATTTGCTTTGGTGCCCGCTCAATAAAGTAGGGTAACTAAATAAATTATTTTCATAATTAATTATTAACTGTGTCTATTTATTACATTCAAAAAAATCCCCGCAAAAGTTGGGGAATTTTTTGAATTTACTTACTTAAAATTAATGCCCAACAATATCAGTTTTCATTGGCAATAAGATCGCTGCAAGATCGTTTTGCTCTTGCGTAGGCACCGAGTAAGTGTTCATTGCCTTTACTAATTGTACTACAAGCGTATCAAATTCGGCGCCTGTAATGTTCATGCCCGTATGAGCTTGTAACATGGTTTTACCTTTGTATTTACATGGTCCGCCACTTCCTTCACAAACCTGGTCAATTAAATTATAACGAAATACCTGCAATCGGTTTGGGTCGGCGGCCGTAGAGGAAAACCTTGAGCCTATAAAGCTGTTTGTAGCACAGTTATTAATAAATTTATCAACCACTAATGTTATAGGGTTGATTCCACCCAAGCGCGTATATAAGGTTGGTGGACCGGGAGGAGGTGTTTGATAAACTATTTTTTCTTCAACTATAGTTTCTGTTTTCTTTTTGCAGGAAAAAGTAGTAATAATTATTCCTGTAGCTAACACAGCTAAAATAAGGCTTGTTTTTTTCATGAGATGTGATTTTTAGGTTTATTTGATTTGGATTTTATTGTCTGAAGTTTAATGACTGCTTAATGCCAAGCATAAAATATTTTATGCCACCCACAGGGCAGCCACCTTTTACGGCTTCTATCTTTTTTTCGGCAACATTACAATGCAAAAGCAATGAAAGTTTTTCCTGCAAAAGATTTGAATTAAATTTGGATGTATAGAATATAACGCCAATAATTTTATTGGCGCTGTTATATGAACATGTAGATATACCATCAATTGCACCTACTTCTTTTTCAATATTAATTGGGTATAATTCTGCATTGTAATCCGGAACTTCGAAAGTTAAAAACTTTGCATCCGATGGCACATTTTTTTCCGTATAGGTTTTTGGCGACCAATTAGCCCAAACCAACAAACTTAAAAATAGTACAAAACAACTTACTGCCGTTGCTTTTATAAATTTTAAAACCCTTTTATTCATGATCTTTTCTTTTGATCACATACGGGTATTTATAACTTATGGATTTAACAAAAATGTTAAATATCTGTTTTTATAAAAAATGTTTGCTAGATAATTATGCTGCAATGCGTTGCAATATAACTTTACATGGGGTTTTAGATGTTACCTTTACAACATGACCTAAATTTAATGGAAGAGAATAATAATCTCCGGGCACTAAAGATAAAGTATGCGTATCTGTAATAATATCGCAGGTACCTTCAAGAATCAGGAATTTTTCGAATTCATTATCGTGCAATTCATATGGCGTTGCATCCTTAATCCACACAATAGCTGTCATTGCACCGGGTTGGTGGCCGATCAACTTTACAGTAAAATCTTCTACGTCTTCGGTCAATGCAAGATCTTTACGATCTAACCAGGGTGCAAAATCTGCGGCTATAGAATTTTCATTTAAAATTGGCGGCACTGTAAGCGCTTCACCATTTTTAATGCGTTCCATATAATCAATGGTAGCCATTATCATTGGCTTTAAAGTAGGATCAATTGCAGGTGATGTAGTTGATGAATAATTTACCAATGCTTTTGAAATGGCATCAATCTCATTTTTAATTTCAGGATGTAAAGCAGAATAAGCTTCTACTTCTTTGTTTTCTTCAACAGAAGTTAGGCCAAGAACATACATTTCAAGAATGCCTGAATTTATATATTCGTTCACATTTTTCATTTTGCGTTTACAGCTCTTATTTGATCAAACTCTTCTTTCAATTTTAACTTTGCTTCGTCAAAAGTAATATTCATCGCTTCTGCAGCCATTTGTAATGAATACCCTTTAAAACAAATTAACGATAAAATATCCTTATTATACAAATTTACGTTATTGTTTACTTCCCGGATTTGCGAACCACTATTAATTGCTTGGTTTTTAATAACAGTATTTGTTTCATTTCGGGCAATTACCAATATCCAGGTTATAAAACGTTGTTTTGAAGCGTCAAAAGAAGATAGGTTTTGTAATATTTTAACAAAAACAGTTTGCAATATCTGTTCGCACAAAGCAGTATCATTAATTTGTTTATTGATAATATTATATATTACAGAAGCGTAAGTATCGAATAAGATACGAATTGCATCTTTGTCCCTTTTTTTAATAGAACTCAGTAAAGCTTCCTGTGAATATGATTTACTTGCACCGTGCATAGCATAAAACTAATAATTTTAAGAATGAGTGCCAAATTCTTTGGCAGTAAATTAGTTTTTAAACAGCAATACCATTTTGAAGGGCGTATTTTACAAGCCCTGCAACGTTTTTCACTTTTACTTTTTTGATCAGGTTCTTTCTGTGCGTTTCAACAGTATGCACACTTATAAATAATTTTTCGGCAATTTCAGATGTTGTATTTTCCTGAACTATTAATTTTAACACATCAATTTCACGTTCGGTCAAACCCTGTTGCAGTTCCAATAAAAATTCTTCGGGGTACTCATTATTGGTTTGAGCGTTTAATAATTTTAAGCCCACATCGTTGCTAAAATATTTTTTACCGGATGCTATTAAAATAATTGCTTTTTCTAACTCCTGTATCTTTGTATTTTTAAGAATGTATCCATAAACACCAATATTAATAAGCTCTTGTATATATTCTTTTTCAAGAAACATACTCAACGCAACGATCTTAACAGAAGAGAATTTTTTTACGATTATTTTCGCCGCTTCAAATCCATTCATCTCCGGCATGTTAATATCTAAAAGAACAATATCAACAATCTTTTTTTCAAGCAATTCAATCAATTCCGTTCCTGTATTGGCACTTGCCTCTACAACTATTGTCCCATTTATTGCAAGCAACAAAGAAATTCCTTCAACAAACATTTCATGATCATCGGCAATATAAATTCCGATTTTTTCTTCAGGACGATCCATTTAACTAAAGTACTTTAATTATTTTTAAAACACAATTATGTCACAATATTTTTTGCTTTTAAAAAGCATGTTGAAAGAATGAAAGAGATAAGTTTGTTAAAAATAATTTTTAAACCTTTACTCTTAATATATAGCATTTAGCTCTTCTCTATTACAAAAATGGAAGCATTTTTGAATCTGGCAGAAATGCTTTGGCCAAAAGCTGCAAATGTAACTAAACAATCATTAAAGCCATTTGAGTTTTCACCCATAAAACCACCATCAGTTAATAGCTTTAATTTTAAACTAAAACCGGTACTATCCGGTAAATAAAATTTTACGTTGCAACTTTTTTCTTTATTATTGATCGCATTTAATTTTTTATCAAGTAAATACGCATAAATGAATTTACCAGGAATTTTTACCTCAATAAAATAATTCTGCGTTTTTTCTAATATACCACCATTGGGGCCTATTGTTTGAGCTTTACTCCTGGAAACAAAAACTATTAGGATACAATATAAAAAAGTCATAAATACCATTCCCACTTCTACAGATTTGAGTGTTATGGGCATTTACAGGTATTTAAAAGTTTAAAAAATAAAGCCCCCGTAAAAACGAGGGCTTTATACTTTTGATCTCTGTAGCAAATCTTTTCAATATAAAAATCTCTCTTTTATGAAATTCCCTTTACAGATATCTGATAGCTTTTTCCATATAAAGTTGTGCCAATAACCGTTATTCATATTTTAGCCCGATTGTGGTATTTATTTCTTTTAATGTGTATTTGCGTTACACATAAGTGGGGATTAGTTTATAAGGGTACCAATTACTTTAATACAAATGTATAGTGGCATCAAATTTTCTGTATGCAAACCATATATTCACAAAATAAAAAAACAAAAAATGAAAAAGTTAGCATTTATTTTATTTATGGCAGTAGCCGGATTAAGTAATTCAGTAGTAGCACAAACTAAAGTAGTATTGAGCGATAAAACAGGTTGGCACAAAATAGGTGAAACAACCGTTGATTTTGGAAAAGACCGTGATGAAGTTTCGGTTGTTGGCGCAGATAAATTTGCTGCATTGATCTTTAAAGTAGATGATGCACCTATTGATCTTATTGATATTGAAGTGTATTATGAGAGCGGAGACAATCAAAAAGTTGCAGTAAATTTTCCTATTAAAGCACCAGGCCAAAGCAAATCAATTGATTTAAACGGTGGCGAGCGTGCAATTAAAAAAATTGTATTTGTATACAAAACTCTACCAAATCGTAAAGATGTTAAAGCCCATGTAGAAATTTGGGGACTTAAAACTAATACAGATAAAAAATAATTTTAATGAAAAGGTTGTTAGAAATAACAACCTTTTTTTAATCATTTTGCGTACTAAAATACTCAAAAAATGCAATTAGTTTCTCTATTAATATTGCATAACATTATAACACTTATCAAATAAATCTATTACGAACTTAAAAATCAAAAACATGAAAAAACAATTATTAAATTTAAAAACAGCGGCATTAGCACTAGGACTTTTTTTCTCAACAGCTGCTAATGCGGCGTTTACCGCAGTTACATCAGGTAACTGGAGTAGTGCTGCAACCTGGGGAGGCATTGCACCAACCGCAACAGTATCAAACCAGGATATTACTATTCCTTCAGGAATAACTGTAACATTAGACGCTGACGTAACCTTTGCAGGCCTACTAAATAGTTTTGCCGTAAACGGTACATTATCAAATACAACCGGTAATGGTATTACAATAACACAAGGCGCACTTACCGGCAATGGCAATATCTCTGTAAACAGATTAAGCTTTTCAACACTCGGTACATCGTCGTTTTCAGGTAATTTAAACCTAAAAAAATTTGTTAATTCTACAACAGTGTTGGGAATTGCAGCAATGGTAAACGTATCTGATACTTTAGAACTTGCAGGTGGTAATATTATTCTAAATACTAATGCAAATCTTACAATGTTATCTAACTCTACCATAAAAGTTAATAATGGATCAATGACCATTGGTGGCGGAATATTTAACTCCGGCAATGCATATAACGTTATGTATGTTGGTACTTCAAAAACCACAGGCATTGAGTTAAACACTGCAACATTACAACATATGTACTTAAATATGAATAACAATAATCAAACTGTTACGCTAAACAGCAATATTACTGTTAATGGCAATGTTAATTCGCAATCAGGTAAATTAACTTTAAACGGTATGCACTTAACCACTAAAGGTGATATTACTTTGGGTGGCGGCAGCACTATAAATAGTGATGCTTCATCCATGATGACTATTGAAGGTTCAGGCAGCTTATCAAACATGCTAATGTTTGATGCAGGTTCAATAATTAATACATTAACTATTAACAGAACGACAAGCGGAATGGTAAAATTAGGAAGTACTCTTGTTGTTGATGGCAAAGTAAATTTAATGGAAGGCGCGTTTAGTATTGAAAGTGGGGGAATGTTAACTATGGCTTCTTCAAGCACCGTTCATATTGAAAAGGGAACTTTAGCAGTAAATACCGGCTCATTTAACGGCATATCTGCTTATAATGTTGAATATATGGGCAGCACGGATGCTACTTCAGGTATTGAATTAAATGCTTCAGGTTTAAATAACGTTTGGGTAAATTATTCTAATAACAATAATAAAGTTACATTGAGCAATGATATAAATGTTGCAGGAAATTTAAAAATGCAAACAGGTAAAATAGATATGAATGGAAAAAATATGTTTTTGAACGGAACTATCTCTTCTAGCACCAATGGTATATTTATTGGAAATTCCTCTTCTGAAATGCACTTAAATTTAAGCTCTGTAACAAATGATACTATTTACTTTGATAATGCAAGCGCAGGTAATCAAACTTTAAGCAAATTTCGCTTAAATATGGGAGGAACAAATCCTGTGATTCATTTAGGTTCAAAATTAATTGTAAGCAACGAATTAAGTTTTGTAAAAGGCCAGGTGGCTTTATCTTCAAACAATGATCTTGAAATTATGCCTGCTGCAACAATTACAGGTTATGATGATACAAAATATGTAGTTACATCAGGAAATACTAATGGTGCATTAGTTATGAACGTAAATGCCGGCTCATCTTATGTGACTTTCCCTGTTGGAACGAACAGCAATTACTCTCCTGCTTTTGTTCAACAGGCTTCAGGTGCGAGCAGCGGAAACTTTAATGTAAGAGCTATGAACACAGTTTTATCAGGCGGTACTTATGGTCCTGTTAATTCTAATACTTTAAAAGTAGTTAACAAAACATGGTTTGTTAACTCTGGGGTATCAAGCATTAATGCTAACCTTAAATTTGGCTGGGTAGCCGCTGCTGAAGTAAATGGTTTTGATAGAACAAATGCTTATGTAAGTCATTACACTTCTAATGCGTGGGATGTAATAAGTGGCTCAAGTGCTACTGTATCACCAAATAATACTTTTGAATTATCAAGATCGGGTGTAACCTCATTAAGTCCTTTTGCAGTAACAGAAGTAGGTGAACCATTAAAAATTAATGAGATATCCAATTTAACAGGTATTGAATTATACCCAAACCCATCTAAAGACGCTGTAACAGTTAAAGTAAATGCAAATGATAACTTTAAATATGAACTAACTGATATTACAGGAAGAACTATTTTAACCACATCAAATGCAAATAGTTTAAATAAATTTGATGTTTCTAATTTAAAAACAGGTTATTATTTTATTAAAATAACTAATGTGGATGACAACAAAACTATTACAAAACGCTTTGTAAAAGAATAATCCTTTTATTTTAAATGTATTGAACCCTCTTCGAAAAACGAAGGGGGTTTATTTTTTGGTATTAGCAAAAAAAAATTCAACAAAAAAGCCTTTGCAAATTAATGCAAAGGCTTTTTTGTAAACTTTAAAAAAACAGGATCATTTCTTTTTTACCAGTAATGTGCCGCCTATTAATGCAAGGGCAAACAAAACCAGGAAAACAAAAAATAATATTTTAGCAATACTAGCTGCACTTGCAGCTATTCCTGTAAATCCAAATAGCGCTGCTATTAAAGCAACTACTAAAAATATAACCGACCAGCGTAACATAATTTTTTATTTTTATTTGTTAATATAGAATAGTATAGAAAATCTCATGCCAACTTAAACAATCAGATTATAGAGGCATCTATTTAATTTACGGTATATTATGTAGAAATAATTTCCCTTGAAAATTAGCTGGCGAAATCATTTAAAAATAAATATTATTATTAAATTAGAATCGTTATATAACATCTGCTGATAAATGCCAAATAATAAGCTTCAATTTAAACTTTTACCCGACTTTGCTTCTTATATCCTTAACAATAAATTGGTAGAATTTACTAAGTTTCAATTAGACCTGATATTTAAAGTAGATTTTCCAATACTTAAGTATTACGATCTAACTAGTTATACCAAAGAACAGTTACTTGAAATATTAATACCCTCCTACACAGCTTTTTTAAATTCCGCTATCCAAAACACGCTAAGTGAAACTATTCATGAAGCGATAAAAAAATGGGTTACAGATCAATTACCAAACATGTCAAAAGAACAATTGGGTGTTGAAGATATTACACTGGCAACATATATAAGAAAACAGGCCTTTTTTTCTTTTGTATCTTCTTATACATCGGATGTAACTATGGCGATGGAATTAATAAAAGAGATTGAAGACTATTCTCTTGAAGCAATTTCACTTTCATTTAAAACATATGTGGAAATACATAACGAGAAATTAAATGAAGTAAACATTTCTTTAAAAATGCACGAAAAAGGTTTACTGGAAGCCCAGGAAATTGCAAGTTTTGGAAGTTTTGAATGGGATCTTACAGGACAAGCCTCCAGTAATTATACGCCACAGGTTTATAAAATATTTGAAATAGAAACTATTGATAGTCTTGATCACTTCTTAAAATATGTACATCCCGGAGATAGAGAAAAAGTGCAGGCAGCCATAAATATTGCCTTTAAAGGCGAAGGAGATTATGAATGCGAATACCGGTACAGGAAAAATAGTAAAGAAAAAATATTATGGATGAAGGGTGTAGTAAATTTTGTTGACGAAAAACCTGTTACCATGGTTGGTACCATTATGGATATAACCGACAGAAATTATATCTTGCAACGGCTTGAAAGAAACGAAGAGCTTTATAAACAAGCACAAAAGCTTACACACATAGGTAACTGGACATGGGATGTTGAAACCGATGTTATTAAATACTCGGATGAGCTTTTGCGTATTTATGGAATGAAGCCAAATGAGGAAATGAATTACGATAAAGCTATAAAATTAGTTCACCCTGATGATGTTGAAAAAGTAAATGAAGCACTCAACTATTCTTTAACAACACATAAGCCTCACGAACTTCAATTTAGAGTTATCAGGCCCGACGGAGAGGAAAGGGTCATACGCAGGCATGCTGAAGTGTTATTGGATGAAAAAGGAAAACCCTATAAACTTGCTGGCACAGGCCAGGATATTACAAAAGAAGTTTTATTGAATAATGAGATCACGAAAAGAGAAAAGCAGCTTGCTGACCTGAATTTATCGCTTGAGCACAAAAACATTGCACTTGAGAGGAGCAATAAAGAGCTTACATCCTTTAGCTATGTTGCCAGCCATGACTTACAGGAACCTTTGAGGAAGATCAAAACATTTAGCCATCTCATTCTTGAAAAAGAAAAAAATCTATCACAAGAAGGTAAAGATTGTTTTGACAGAATTATAATTAGTGCCGGTCGCATGCAAACACTTATTGAAGACCTGCTTTCATTTTCAAGAACACAGATCTTTGAAAATGCTTTTAAACCTGTTGACCTGAATCAGGTATTAGATGAAGTTAAAGCTTTATATTATGAAACCATAAACACCGGCCGCTTAATATTCAACATACAACCTTTGCCTGTAATAGAAGGTATTGCTTTTCAGGTACAGCAATTATTTGAAAATATAATAAGCAACTCTGTAAAGTACAGCAAGCCCGATCAAAAAATTGAAATTAATATTACTTGCATCATTACTAGCTGTGAACATTTAGTTGTAAACAGTTCGGAAAAGAGTAAAGATTATTACAAAATAAGCATTTCGGATAATGGAATTGGTTTTGATCAAAAATATGCTTATAAAATATTTGAGATCTTTCAACGCCTGCACGGAAAAAACGAATACAGCGGTACAGGAATTGGCCTATCAATTTGTAAAAAAATTGTTGAGAATCATAAAGGCTTTATAAAGGCTAAAAGTGAGTTGGACAAAGGTTCTACCTTTGATATTTATTTGCCTTTAAGCAAATAAAAAGCCGGTTAAAATTAACCGGCTTTTTTGCATCTGAATTCGAGTTTAACCGTTAACCAACAAATTAAACGTTTTCATTTTATTGTATAACGTTTTTCTGTCAATATTAAGAATAAGTGCGGCTTTGGATTTATTAAAGTTTACTTTACGCAATACTTCCAATATCTTTTCATACTCAGCGTGTAAAGCCGCAGATTTGAGATCCGGCATATCTTTAGATTGAATTGTATTATCTTTATTTTCCTCTATCAGGTTAAATTTAGATTGAAAAATTATTTCTTGCGGCAATGTCTCAAGAGTTATAACATCTTTACTTGTTAATAAAGCAGCGCGTTTAATAATATTATTCATTTCTCGTAAATTACCCGGCCAGTTATAATCTAAAAAGATCTTTTCTACTTCAGGTACAAAACCTTCGATTTTTTTACCCAACTCATTATTTGCATTTCTAAGAAAAAAATCAGCAAATAACATAATATCTTCGTTACGTTCTCTTAATGGTGGCAAATCGATTGAAAACTCGTTGAACCTGTGATAAAGATCTTCTCTGAATTTTCCTTTTGATGTAACTTCACTTAATTTTTCATTTGAAGCCACAATGATCCTCACATCTATATTTGTTTCTTTCTGAGAACCAATTCTTCTAATCTTTCTTTCTTGGATAACCCTTAATAAAGATACCTGGATATCGTACGTTAAATTTCCTATCTCATCTAAAAAAATAGTGCCCCCGTTTGCCAATTCAAATTGACCGATCTTTGTTTGCATGGCGCCTGTAAATGAACCTTTTTCATGGCCAAATAATTCGCTGCCTGCAAGTTCTTTTGTTAAAGATCCGCAATCCACAGCAATAAAAGGTTTATCACGTCGCGAGCTTTGAGTATGAATACTGTATGCTACAGATTCTTTACCGGTGCCACTTTCACCATAAATAATTACAGAATAATTTGTTGGTGCAACCAATTTTATCTGGTTATGTAATTTATCAGCCTCTTTACTTTTACCAATAACAAGATTTTTATGATCACCTACAACAAGTTTTTTATGCGGTATCGCTTCTACTTTGTTATCCTCATCATCTTGCTGTATTTTTGAGCTTTTTTGACTTAGCGTTTTATCTACAAGCATTAAAATCTCTTCCGGAAGTAAAGGCTTTGTAATATAATCAAACGCCCCGTTTTTAATTACTTCAACAGCAACTTTTACATCAGAATAACCGGTAATAATTATTACCTGTGTTTTAGGATTTAACTCCTTTATACTGATCAAAAGTTCTTTACCATCAGTATCGGGTAACCTAAAATCGCAAAAAACAATATCTGCTTCATTTTCTTTAAGATAAGTTAAAGCCTTTTTGCCGCTGGTAACATAACTTGTATCATGTCCCTTTCTTTTTAGAAATCTGTCTAGTAATTGACAAATATCGGTGTCGTCGTCAATAATAAGAATTTTAGCCATGATAATTTAGTTTATAGTTGTTGTATTTATTTGAACGTTATTAATTACATCTAATAATTGGTTAATTACAAAAGGCTTTTTTAAAAAACCATTTGCTCCAAGCTCTTTAAATCCTTCAGCGAGTTTATCGTTATCTGCGCTAATGAATATTACAATATTTTTTTCGTTCTTAAATTTTCTTGCGTAATATAAACCACTACCGTCGGGTAGATTTACGTCTAAAATAACAATGTCAGGATTTGACTGATCAAAAAGATCTAAACCTTGTTTAAGATTACCGGCTTCTAATACAGAATAATTATGGGAAGAAAGAGCTCTTTTTAAAAGAAATCTAATATCCGCTTCATCATCCACTATCAGAATTTTTTTATTTGTCATACTAAGCATTTATATTCTTTAAGCTAATTTAGGCAATAAATTTAAGAAACAAAACCAACATGACAGAACAAATCTATCATGCTGGTTATTTATTTTTTTAATTTGTTATGTCACAATTTCTTGTATAGCTTCCGCCAAGATCAGAACCTGTTTTATCATTACCATCGCATCTTTCAATAGCTTTAGGTTTTGTTTCTTTATAAGTATATTGCCCGTCGTCGGTAGTAACGGTAGTTGTATTACCTGTATACGTTTTTGTACATTTACACGTGTAATCTTTTTTGCAAGATGACATAGTTGCGCCAAGTCCAAGAGCTGCTACTAATATGATTATTTTTTTCATGGTTTCTTTTTTTATTTGGTTTGTATTTATTTTTAATCGGCTGTTTCTGCCGCGTTTTCTTTATTAATTATTTTTTCTTTCAAAAAGCCTTCAACTTTTTGAATTCCCGATACAATAAGATCAGAGTGATTTTTTAAAACGTAATCTGTGGCTTTTCTAATTAGCAGGGATGATATAAATCCTTTTAATGAACCACCTTTTCCGAATAATTTGGAAATTAAAAAATCTTTCCCAAGATTTAATCCTATAGATTTTAAATCGTCAGTACTTTCTTTATCTTCAGAAAATTTGTTTACAATATTTTTAAACATTACAGAAGGATGCATAGAGTAAACAACTTCCCGCACATTTCTTTTAATTACCAATTCTTGTTCTTCTTTAAGGTAATTAAGCTTCATTATACGTTGATGCAATTCTAAATCGTTTGTTATAATTACTCCGTTGCCCATTCTTTTAATTTATAGATTGTAATTCTTAAATAGTTCTTTAATTATCTTATTGCGGAAGGGTTTTGCAATTAATTTTTTTCGCACACAAATCAGAAAAAATGCTATTACAAAATACCCTCCACCAA
Organism: Bacteroidia bacterium; assembly: GCA_016787705.1. Classification (GTDB taxonomy): domain Bacteria; phylum Bacteroidota; class Bacteroidia; order B-17B0; family Aurantibacillaceae; genus Aurantibacillus. The sequence continues at coordinate 172,399 of JAEUTP010000010.1, forward strand.
CAACAATAAATCCACAATATTGATTTTCAAACACCTGGTTTAAGTAAAAAGCTAAACCAAAACTTAACATAAAAACAGTTAGGATGGTAAGAAAAATGATAGGAACAAATGAAATTGTACTTGATCCGATATGCGCCAATTTATCTGATGCTTTTAGCACCGTTAATTCGTAACGCGTATTTACATAGTCTTTTATACTATCAACGGTTTCTTCTATTTTGGTTTGCTCTTGCATAAATTTTCAGGTTATTACATGTTATGCTAAATCTGTTTTTGTTTTTTCTGCCAATGATTTATATTGACCATCCATTTTTTGTTTAGCAGTTCTTGCTAAATCGTCAATTTTTTCTTCAGCTAAGTGCCCCATATCTTTTAATTTGTTAGTGCTATCTTTTACTTTATCTTTTAAATCGTCGGCAAGGTCTTTTGCACCGCTCATTAATTTTTTACGCGTTTCTGAACCTTTATCTGGAGCAAATAAAATTCCTAATGCTGCACCAACTGCCGCGCCTAATAAAAGTGCGCCTATCAATTTTCCTGAGTTTTCCATAATATTTTAATTTTAAAAAGTTTATATAATTTAACTTCTCTTTAATGACGAAGATTATGCCATTTTAAATACAATATCTCAATTTGTTAAATATCAACACTTTACGAATAAATTTTTAAATACACATTTTTAAAAAAGAGTAATCAATTCCCCAAAATGGGCAATGATTTTAAAAACAATACTATTTGTGTGGAATTTTTTTAGAGCATTATTCTATATTTTATATAGCTGTGTTTTTAATGCTAAATGTTACACTGGCATGAATTTATGATACTTAATTTTAATTAACGCTTTAAATAAATCATTATACAAACTAACACATTTGCAATTATGGAAACTATAACAAAGGAAAAAAACGAGAAGATCGTATCGCAACTAAACGATCTTGTTGAAATAAATAACGATCGTATTAAAGGATATGAACGAGCGATATCCGAGACAGATGATGAAGATCTTACCTATCTATTTACAAATATGGCTGCTCATAGCAGAACTTACAAAAGTGATCTTAGCCGTGAGATAATTTCTTTAGGTGGCGAACCCACAGAAGGAACAAAAAATTCAGGGAAACTATTCAGGGCCTGGATGGATATAAAAGCCGCTCTTACCGGCAAAAACCGAAAGGAAATTTTAGGCTCGTGTGAATTTGGTGAAGATGCAGCGTTGGATACTTATAACGAAGCAATTGCCAATGAAGATAATGTTCTTACAGATGATCTTCTTAAATTGATCACAACTCAAAAGCAGGAAATACAATTAGATCATGATCAAATAAAGGCCTTACGCGATCTTGGCAAAAATTTATAAACTCAAATCTTTTAATTAAAAAACGATTTTCATAAAAAATATATTTTTTTGTTTAACAGTTTTTAAAAAAAATTAACTCAAAGGATTTTGTAGAAATATTTCCGCTTTTTTAATTTTAAGCCCACGTTCTCATCTCTATTTAATTTCCAAACATAAGTGAATATGAAACAATTTTAAGATTTTGGCCTTTTTAATTTACTGGCAAGATTTTTTAATATACATAAATATAAAACCAGTGTTATGAAAATAAACAAAGAAATTGATTGTGTTGATTCAATAAATATCAAAGATTTTACCGAAAATTATTTTAAACCACAAAAGCCACTTTTAATAAAAGGCTTGGCGGCTCATTATCCTGCCGGAAAAAAATGGACCGTTAATTATTTAAAAGAACTTTGTGGAGATGTAACGGTAGACATATTTGATAATAACAATAAAGATACTTCTTCATCAGCCTTTACAAAGCCTGATCTTAAAATGAAATTTGGTGAATATGTTGATACGATCATCAAAGATGAACCTTCAAGTTTACGCATGTTTCTTTTTAACATGTTTAAATGTAAACCCGAATTAAGAAAAGATTTTCCGTGCCCTTATATGTTTAAGGGTATATTGGGTAGGATGGGTTACATGTTTTTTGGAAGTAAAAATACAAAAGTGCGTATCCATCAGGATATTGACATGTCGAATGTTATGCTAACCCAGTTTCACGGAAGGAAACGAGTAATTTTAATTTCGCCTGAATATTCTGATCTTCTGTACAGGCTTCCTTTTAATACCTATTCGTTGGTTGATCTTGATCATCCCGATTATAACAAATACCCGGGCCTTGCTTACGTTGAAGCAAACGAATATATTTTAGAACCGGGTGATGCTTTGTATATGCCCAGTGGTTACTGGCATTATATTACTTACCTGGATGGAGGCTTTGCTGTAAGTTATAGAAAACTGGCAGATAGTTTTAAAATGAAATTAATTGGCGCTTTATCTTTAGCTGTGTATATGCCTATTGATAAGTTACTGAATTTTATACTTGGAAAAAAGTGGCTCGCCTACAAAGAACATTTTGCTGAAATGCGCGCAAATAAAGCAATCATAAAAAAAATACTGCCGATAAATTATATTAAAGTTAATGAAAAGAAATCTTCAAAAACTTTCTTTACCCGCCACTCACAATTAAACACCAATCACAGGTAATTTATTGATCTAAATTTTTAAGGCATTTATTAAGATCACTGCCTTTGCCTAAAACGCCGGTGAAAATATCACGTTTTTTTTATGCGCTTTAAGATTGTGTGAATATTAAAGTGGAAATGTGTTCGAAAAATATACACTTAAGAAAACATTTTGGCAACGAGCATCTCTTATTTTCTTGGACTAAACTTTTGCATATCTTAAATTTTATTTACCTGTTAAAGCTGAACATTTTAGGAATAGCATTATCGTCACCTTTAATTAAGCGTGTTATCATATCTGCAGCTAAAACACTAAATGTTATGCCATTGCCACCAAAGCCTAAAGCAAAATAACTATTTGGCTTTTTTTCATAAGGCCCAATGTAAGGCAGGCCGTCTTTTGTTGAACCAAATGTACCAGCCCAGGAGAACTGAATTTTAAATTCAATTCCCGGAAATAATTTCATAAAATCCTGTTTTAATCTATCTGTTTTTTTATAAAGAATTTTTTCTCTTTTTTCGGGATCGTAATAGTTTTCATCCCTTCCGCCGATAATAATTCTTTGATCATCCGTTCTAAAATACATGTATGGATCATCTGTATTCCAAAATATTGTTTCTTTTAAAGCGTCGGGCAGGTTATTTATTCGCTCACTAACGCAGGCATACGTTGACATTAATTTTATAATAGACTTGTCAACTTGCTTTACCGCTTCATAACCGGTAGCATAAATTACTTTTTTTGCCCTGATCACATAACTATTATCAGTAGTAAGTTCAATTTCTGTTTTATTATGTCGCACATTTTTAATATTTGTACTTTCGTATATTTTCACATTCTTGCTTTGATTATATTTATGCAAAAAATGGGTAAATAAATAAGCATCTGTTTTTGCTGCCTTAGTAGAATAAATTGCTTCCTTACAATGAAAGCCATGTTTTCTAAAAATTTCTTCTTCGTTCAAATAACACACATCAAAACCAGCGTTATTACGACTTTCAAATTCATTCTTTAAAAACTCATTTTTACTTTTTGTATGTGAGAAATATAAACTGTTGCAATACTTAAGCGCTTCAAATCCTATTTCTTCGGCAATTTCTTTTAGCATATCTATAGCCTTACCGCATAATTTATATGCTTCTATAGCTTCGTCGCGACCAATTTGTTTTATTAATTTATGTAAAGGAGTATCAATTTCATATTGCAACAAACTTGTACTTGCACTTGTGCTTCCTAAACCAATTGGTCTTTTATCTACTACCGTGCATTCAATACCGTTTTTTATTAATTGATAAGCCATCAAAGCGCCACTAATCCCTCCACCCATAATTACTACAGGCGTTACATGATCGTTCCTAAGGGTTTCAAACTTTTGGTATAAACCATTTTTGAGTAAAAAATACGGATATCCTGAACTTAAATCCACTTACTTATTCTTCCTCCGCGGCTTCAAATTCATCCAGTTCTTCAACGCCATCATCCTTCTCCGTCTTAAAAAACTCATCATTTAGCGTATCTTCTTCAATTGCAATAAATACTTCTTCCGCTTCAATCTCCTCTGTTAATGTTTCTTTAAAAATTAACTCAGCCTGCAACTCGCCAAATATATTTGCAAAACTAACTAATTTGCGGTAGGCATTTGTTTCATATCTTTCAAATTTTTGAGCAGTATTTAATAGCTCCAGATCTCTCTCAAGAGTTTTTTGTTTAGTTAATTTAATACATTTTTTTGCGTTTAAAATAATTCTTTCTGCTATTTCACATCTTTTTGTAGTTCTTTTTTCTTTCAATAAACTAAACACTTCTTCTATTCGTTTTACATGTTGTTCAGTAGCAGAAAAATGACCTTTAAAACTTGCTTTTAAGTAACGGGTTGTAGCGGCCCGTATCCATCCCGGAAATAATTTAAGCATTTGTTTTTCTACCCAATAAATTGTTTTGAGTTCGTTTAAATATAGCTTTCTTAAAACTGAATTCTTACTGTTCTCAGTTTTATTTGTTTTTGCGGGCAATAATAGTCTATTTTCCATAAACAAAAATTAATATTACATTTTTGCGAATTATATGCCACTTCCAAAAAGCTAAATTTTATGGTAACTTAGCCTTTTATAAGATGAACTGAGTGCTCAATAATTTTTTACTGAATATTGAATTGGGGAAAAAATACCACAGCTCAAAAAAACCAGCTGGCATGATTCCTGCTATATTTACTGCAAAGTTTTTTAAATGATTATTTATGCCTTTAATTGACGTTAAGATATCAAATAAAAATTATTTTTATTTGATAGCAGGCTTTTCCATAATTATTATTCTTGCTTCAATATTACTAGCATTATATACTATTACAGATAATTACAGATCTCTTTCTTATTTAGATAAAGCTTATGGAATTAACTCCAGGATAGAACGAATCTATTCAACAATGAAAGATGCCGAAAATCAGCAACGCGGCTATCTTATAACAAATAAATCTAATTTTTTGAGGTCATTTGATAATGTAGAAAAAGATATAAATATTGAGTATAGCGGTTTGCACGATATTTTAAAAAACGAAAAAGAACAGCAGGAAAATCTTATAACCCTGAGAATAGAGATTGATATGAAAATAAAAATACTCAAAGAAGGAAAAAAATACTTTGAGACCAATAATATTAAAAACGACTCTTTGCAAAAAATACTTGCCAAAGGCGATTTTATAATGGAAAAAACCCGCGAAACAGTTAACAAAATGAAGCGGATAGAATACAAGCGTTTTTCGATATTACGTGAAAGCACATTTACAAAGTCCGAACTTTCTATATTTATTATTGCGTTAACTTCTGGCATCTCTATTTTACTTTTAATAAGTATTTTGGTTGCCTTAAAACGTGAGTATAACTCTAAAACACATATAGAAGAAAAATTAATTGAGTCAGAAAAACTCTTACAACAACAAGTGCACATGCTTAACCTTTCTAACAAAGAGTTAGAACAATTTGCTTATGTTGCCTCTCATGACCTGGAAGAACCCTTAAGAAAGATAAGCTCATTTAGTGAAAAGATACATTTAAAATTAAATGACTATCCTGATGAAGAGGTTATTGATTGCTTAAAGCGTTTAAATACGTCGGTAGCTCGTATGAAAATACTTATTAATGATCTTTTGAATTATTCACGGGTAACCCGTTTACTAAATATTAGTGAAAATGTAAATTTAGATACCACTTTTAAATTAATTGTTGAAGATCTCGGGATTACAATTGCAGCAAAAAAAGCAGATATAAATATAAAATCACTTGATACCATAAATGGCAATAATACACAGCTAAAACAATTATTTCAAAACCTTGTTAGTAATGCCTTAAAATTTAGCGACAAAGTAGTGCCGCAAATAAATGTAACCGCACAATATTTAACCGATGAAGAATTAAATCACACTAACTGGATAAATGATTTTACCCCTAAACACAGAAAATATTATTGTATTTTTGTCAAAGACAATGGAATTGGTTTTGAGCTACAGTATCTGCGGCAAATATTTATTATTTTTCAAAGATTACATGGACGTTCAGAATATGAAGGTACCGGCATTGGTTTAGCAATTTGTAAACGTATTGTTGAAAATCATGAAGGTTTTATAACTGCTGAAAGTGAAGTAGGAATGGGGACTACATTTATTGTTGGATTACCTGCAAAAAATTAATTTATGAGCATTGAAACACAAGAATCAGATTTTTGTATACTTATTGTTGATGATGATATGGATGATCAGTACATGATCAAACAGGCATTTTCAAACATTAATTTAAACGAAAAAGTTCAAACCGTTAATGATGGTGTTGAATTGCTTGACTATCTTAATAAAAGAGGAAAATATAAAGATGTTGCGGTTCTTAGTCCAAAAGTTATACTTCTTGACCTTAATATGCCTAAAAAAGATGGACGTGAATGCCTTAAAGAAATCAAATCAAACCCAAGGTTAAATAAAATTCCAATTATAATCTATAGTACCAGCAGCAACCCTGATGATATTTCCTATGCATATGAACATGGCGCAAGCAGTTATATAACAAAACCCTATTCATACCAGGAGTTGGTGAAGATCATGGATATTTTTAAACAATATTGGTTTAACATTGTTAAAACATCACGTACTAATTTATGAGCTCAAAAGAATCAATAAGACTGCTGGTTGTTGAAGATGATGAAGATGATTACTTCCTTTTTGAAAGTAGTTTAAAAACCACATCGTTTGACAAAAAAATAATATGGGCCGATACATTTAATAAAGCGAAAGAAATTCTGCGTTCGCAACCAATTGATATAGTGGTTGTAGATTATCGTTTGGGTGTACATACCGGAATAGAGCTTGTTTCGTATATAAACGATACGCATCCTTTTACACCAACCATTTTAATGACAGGTTTACAGGCTCTGGCAATTGATGAGCAGGCTTTAAAATCCGGGGTTTACGATTATCTGGTAAAAGGCCAATATACAAGCGAAGATCTTGACAGAAGTATTCGTTATGCGATAGAAAAATCACGTGTATTAAAATCGCTTAAAGAGAGTGAAAATAAATTTAAAAACCTATTTGAAAATGCTGTTGAATATGTTTTTATCGTAGATGTTGATTTAAATGTAATTGACGCAAATAAATCGGCTTTAAAATTGTTTGAATGCCATAATAAAGAAGAATTGATCAATAAGAATATTTCTGATTATTTTTATCCAAAGATCTTTGAAACAGAAAAATACTCAAACCCTTCGTTAGAAATAGAATTTACATTACACGAACAAAATAAAAAATGTTATTGTATTTTAAATCTTTCGGTTGTAGATGCTGATAAAAAATTCTACCAGCTGGTATTACATGACATTACCGAAAGAAGATCGAACGAACAAAAAGAAAAATTACTTGAAAAACAAACCTTAACAGGCAAGGTGGCAAGGGTAATTGCACATGAAATAAAAAATCCGCTCACTAACATTCACCTTTCAATAGCTGAATTAAGAATGATATTAAGTGATAAAGATTCAAAAGAAAACCCTGAAGATTTTATTAGTATCATTGAGCGAAACGGCAAACGTATTAACATACTTATTGAAGATCTTTTAAACGCTACACGTTTTGATACAATAAATATAGGAGACCTTTATATACATGATCTTTTAAACGAGACTTTTTTAAACGTGCAGGACAGGGCAAAACTAAAAGAGATAAGCATTGAAAAAGATATACAGGAAAATATTCTTATAAAAGGCGACAAAGAAAAACTGATGATAGCATTGCTTAATATTTTAGTTAATGCTATTGAAGCAGTTGATAAAACTGCAGGAAAATTAAAAATAAGTACTTCGGTTAATGGCGAAAATGTAAATTTAACTATTAGTGATAACGGAAAAGGAATTCCTCAACAGGATATCAATAAATTATTTGAACCGTTTTTTACTTCAAAACAGGGAGGCACGGGCCTTGGTTTAACAGCCACTCACACTATAATATCAAAACACGATGGCGCTATTAAAGTAATGAGTGAGATCAATAAAGGAACTTCATTTATTATAACACTCCCATTAAAAAAATAATTATCACATACATTCTTCCTTTGTAATTAACTTCCACGATTTGGAAGGTTTGATTACTCCGCTGCCAACAAAAAATAATAGTATTATTAAAAATAACATAATAAGTAGTAAAGCAAATTTTGTTAGTATGGTGAAAATCCTTGTAAATATTGGTAGTTGTAATGTTGCCATTTTTATTTAATTTTTTGAGTCGTTTATCGGAACTATTTTTTTATCAATAGTTGTTGTATGCTCATTGATCTGCGTGTTCAATTTTTTCTCTACTATATTCTTTTCTACCCAAACAGCATACTTGTTGGGTTCTATTCTCCTATCCTTATAACGTACATACACTTGGGTAAATTCGGCCCCAAAGTATAGAATGATGGCGGAATAATATACCCATAAAAGGATAAGGATCATTGACCCCGCCGCCCCATAGGCACTAATGCTGGCATTGTGTTTCAGATAGAAACCGATCAAAAATTTACCTAGTAAAAATAAAAGTGTAGTCACAAATGCCCCAACCCATACGTCTTTCCAAAGAATACGTGCGTCGGGTAATACTTTTAATATGAAGGCGAATAAAATGGTTGTTACAATTATCATTACACCATAGTCCAGTACAAAAAGATAATTTATAATATCTTCTGAAAAATAACGCTCGAGCCTGTGCAGAAATCCCTCTAAAAGCGTGTTTAAGACAAGCGACACGAGTAAAATAAATCCTAATACGATTACCATGGAAAAAGACATTAACCGGTTAAGGAGCATTTTAATTAATCCTTTTTTTGGTTTGGCTTTTAATCCCCAGATAGAATTTATTGAATCCTGTATCTCACCAAACATTCCCGTTGCAGCAAGTAAAAGCGTTAGCAGACCTATAGCTGTTGCCGCAAAATTATCATGGTGCAAGGTTGTTTTTTGTAGTATTTCCTGGATCTGTACCGCAGCATCCGATCCAACAAAACCACTTATCTGCGAAAATATTTTACCTTGTACTGCCTCGCGGCCAAAGAAAATACTGCATAAACCTATTACTACTATTAACATGGATGGCAAAGAAAAAATAGTATAATAGGCCAATGCCGCACTTAGTTTCAATACATTATCATTAAAAAATTCAGAAAATGAATCCTTAACAATACTCCATGATCTTTTTAATACCTCTTTATTCGTTTTTGCCATCATATTTTATTATTTACACAAAATACGTTCCAGTGGCATGAAATTGATTTGGGTATATTAAAATAAGATAGTATGATAGAACAACATTTACCTAACCAAAACGCAAACTCAAAAAAGAAAGATGCTTCTAAAAGAAAAAAATGGAAGATTGTTTTAATCTCTATTGTTGCTGTACTTATCATCTTCAGGATTTTTCTTCCCTTTATTGTTTTACACTATGTAAATAAAAAATTAAGTGAGTTAAAAGAATATTACGGTCATGTTGAAGATATTGATATTGCCTTATTACGCGGCGCTTATGTAATAAATGATATTAAGCTTGTAAAAATAGGAAATGACCAGGGCGAAAAAGACACGATACCTTTTTTCAGATCAAGAGAAATTGATCTTTCTGTTCAATGGAAAGCCATTTTTAAAGGTGCTATTGTTGGTGAAATATATGTTGAAGATCCTGTATTGAATTTTGTAAAAGGAAAACACAAAGATGAAGATGCAAAAGCAGATACGGCAGATTTCAAACAATTGATAAAAGACATAATGCCACTAACAGTTAACCGTTTCGAAATTCATAACGGGCAAATTCATTACATTGATCCTGTCTCAAAACCACGTTTAGATGTGGCAATGAAAGATCTGGAAGTTGTTGCTGAAAATCTATCAAATGTAAATGATAGCACTAAAAAACTACCTGCCCGCGCAATCGCCACCGGCAAAGCGTATGAAGGAAATTTTAAGCTAAAGGTTGATTTTGACGCTTTACAAAAAACACCAACGTTTGATATGAGTGCTGAGATCATAAATGTTAACCTTGTTTTACTAAATGATTTTTTAAGGGCATATGGCAATTTTGATGTGAAAAAAGGGAATTTTGGATTGTATACCGAATTTGCCGGAAAAGAAGGGGGCTTTGGAGGCTATGTAAAACCTATACTTAAAGACCTCGATATTGTACAATGGAATAAAGAAGAGGGTGATTTTAAACAGATACTTTGGGAGACATTGATTGGTAGCGCTGCCGCAATACTGGAAAATAAAAGCAAAGATCAATTGGCAACTAAAGTTGAAATAAAAGGAAAGTTTGATAGCCCAGATATAAATTTATGGCGCGCTATTAGTTATGTTTTGCGTAACGCTTTTGTACATGCCTTAAAGCCCTCAATAGACAATACGATTAATATAAATAAGCTTGATGATTCGAAAGACAAAACTTTCCTTGAAAAAATATTTGGCGGTAGAAAAAAGAAAACTAAAAAGAAACACAAATCATCGTGAAAAAAGCCGGCAAAGTTGTGAGAAAAATTATTTTAGTAGTGGCCTTTTCACTTATCGGCCTTATTACGTTTTATATATTAAAACCCGGTAAGGCAATTACATTGGTTTTTCCTGACCTGCATAAAATAAGTTATGTTAATGCTGTAATTAAAAATGATTCCGCTTTTACTACGATCTCATTACTTCTTGAAAATAAAAACTCTTACAAACTAGATATTGATACTGTAAGTTTTGAAGTGAAGTTAAACGACACAGGTATTTCAAAGCAAGTTGTACCTTTAAATATTAAACAATCACGATTTGAAGAAGATACCATTCAACTTCCTATAAATTTGCACATTAAACAAATTAAAAGTTTAATTACTAACCTCCAGGGAAAAGATTCTACTAACGTAAATGTTAAGGGATATATTATTTATCAAACCTTTTTTGGCAGAAAAAAAATTGAGTTCAATAAAACTACTAAAATAGAAGTGCCAATTCCTCCCAAAATAAAAATAATTAAAGTACAAAGAAATGGATTTAGCCTAAAAGATAAAATTTTAAAAGCAAACGCAATAATTGAAATCATTAACAACGGAAAAAATATTTATGTAGAGTTAACAGATATTCATTACAATATAACCGTAAAAAACACATTACATACAAATGGTATTATTTCAAAACCAGTAACTATCAAGCCGGGCTCAAGCTTAAGAATAAATTTACCCATTGAAATTAAAATTTATCATCCTTTAAAAACTATTTGGCTAATTAAGACCGATCAGGACCGTTTAAATTATTCGTTACAAATTAAATGTAACCTAAAAGAAAATATTTCTCAAAAATCATTTGTAAGCCCTGCCGAAATAACATCAACAGGCATGCTTGAGCTTGTTAAATAAATGCTTCCCAAATTGCGGGCATTTCTCCTCATTAATTTTAAAAAAAATAAATAAAATTCTATCAAAGCATTGATATACAACAAGTAGTAAATTCCCCAATATAAGAAATAAAACAGGCATAATATTAGTAATTACATGTAAGATAATAAAAATGAAAAATTTAAACTACATAATCGCTTTGATCCTAATTATTTTATGGGTAGTGGGTTTTTTTACTCATATTGGCGGTGTGTCTGTTCATTTTTTATTGATCGGCGCGTTTACGCTTATTTTAATAAATGTAATAAGCGATGATATAGATAATTCACCACAACAAAATATAAACAATTAAAAAACAAACATTATGAGCAATTTACTTTACATATTGGCAGTAATTCTTATTATTTCATGGGCTATTGGCTTTTTTGCTTACAGCGCCGGAAGTTTAATTCACATTCTATTAGTGATAGCACTCATAGCAATAATATTAAGAGTTATAAGAGGAAAAGAAGCAATTTAAACTGAAACTTCTTCAAATTCAAAAGCAAATACTATGTATTATGCCTTGCTTTAAAGCAAGGCATTTTTTATGTAATTTTTTTGCACATTACTCAATAAAAGAAAACCGGAATATAAAATCCCGGTTTTTTATTAAAGTAGAAAGTTAAAGAACTATGTGTGTGGTTCTTTTTTTGTAATATCCCCTACTTCTGTAATGAATTGAGAAACTTTACGGTCAGCGTAAGGGCCGCCGTAAGAATCAACAAGCATCCCCTTAATACCATCATTTGTCTCTACAGCATAAACGATCGCATTGTCTGCCGGATCACTTTCGCCTTCAAAACGGTAAAAACTATTTATTTTTATTTGCTCAGGTGTATATACCTTTTTGTTTGAAGGTGCTTCTAATCCCCTTTCTTTTGCAATAAAATTTTCAGTGTAACCATCTGACTGAAGTTTATTCATACATCCAACCATAGTGGTCATTTCTTCTTTTTTAAACGGTTCCATAATTTTTGTTTTTAATTATTATCTATTTTATAAGTTTAAATAATTGTGCCAAAAACATAACACGGTAAAATGATAACATCAGGACATATTATTTATTTTGTTAAGAAAAAAAATACCCAAAATACCACACACTAAAAACTATGTGGAAAATGTTCTTTATTGGGAAAGAAGTATACCACAAAAACTAAGCCATTTTTTATTGAGCAATATATTCTACAATTTTAGCTCAAACCCCTAATTTTATTGAGATTTATTTGGGAAATATCATATATTTTGATTGCTTTGTTAGAGTACAAAAATTCAAAATTTCAAGTGCAATTTTAGAAATGCGACAATTAATTTTTTAATCAAAAAATTATGAGTAATAAAAAAGTAAAAGTAGTTAAATCTGCTAATGAAAAAGCCGCTAATGGTAATAGATCGGAAAACGGAAATAGATATCATGAAAAAGATGTTGCCATGTTGGAAAAATCTAAACAAAAAAAAATAAAAGTTTCCGATATGAGCATTGATCCTATCGATCAGCTATCGGGAACGCTTGATAAGAAAGAGCTTTTAAAAGTTCTCACAGAAGTTAAGAATGGAAACTTTACAGCGCGCATGCCACTTGACCACGTTGGTTTAAGTGGAAAAATTTGCGACACACTTAATGATATTATTGGACTAAATGAAAAAATGATGTTGGAGTTTACCAAAGCAGGAAACACAATTGGTAAACAGGGAAAATTAACACAACGCATTGAAGTGCCCGTGGCACGTGGTTCGTGGCACACGGGAATTGATTCGTTAAATACACTTATTTCTGATCTTGTACATCCAACTATCGAGATTGCCCACGTAATTAGTTCAGTAGCAAAAGGAAATTTGTCACAACAGATGTCAGAAAAGATCGGTGATCACTCTTTACAAGGGGAATTTGCACGTATTGCCAAAGAGGTAAACGACATGGTAAAGCAACTTAACCTCTTCTCGATGGAGGTAACAAGGGTGGCCCGTGAAGTAGGTTCTGAAGGGAAATTAGGGGGCCAGGCAAAAGTAAAAGGTGTTGCTGGTGTATGGAAAGATCTTACCGATTCGGTAAACCAAATGGCTGGTAACTTAACAGCACAGGTACGTAACATTGCCGATGTAACAACAGCGGTTGCTAAAGGTGACTTATCTAAAAAAATTACGGTTGATGTAAAAGGAGAGATCTTAGAATTAAAAAACACCATTAATACCATGGTGGATCAATTAAATTCTTTCTCATCTGAAGTAACACGTGTAGCTTTAGAGGTAGGTACCGAAGGAAAATTAGGTGGACAAGCACAGGTAAGAGGTGTTGCAGGAACGTGGAAAGATTTGACTGACTCTGTGAACCAAATGGGTTCTAATTTAACTGCGCAGGTACGCAATATTGCAGAGGTAACCACTGCCGTTGCTAAAGGTGACTTATCACGTAAAATCACGGTTGACGTTAAAGGCGAAATATTAGAATTAAAAAACACTATCAACACCATGGTAGATCAACTTAACTCTTTTGGCTCAGAAGTAACCCGTGTGGCACGTGAAGTTGGTAGCGAAGGAAAATTAGGCGGTCAGGCAACTGTTGAAGGTGTTGGTGGAGTATGGAAAGATCTTACCGATTCAGTAAATCAAATGGGTTCTAACTTAACTGCACAGGTACGTAATATTGCAGAAGTAACAACCGCTGTTGCTAAAGGAGATTTATCACGTAAAATTACGGTTGACGTTAAAGGTGAAATTCTTGAATTAAAAAATACGATCAATACAATGGTTGATCAATTAAATTCATTTTCATCTGAAGTAACTCGTGTTGCACGCGAAGTGGGTTCTGAAGGAAAATTAGGCGGGCAAGCTGCAGTAAAAGGTGTTGCCGGCGTGTGGAAAGATCTTACTGATTCGGTAAATCAAATGGGTTCTAACTTAACAGCTCAGGTGCGTAATATTGCAGAAGTAACTACTGCGGTTGCTCGTGGGGACTTATCCCGTAAAATTACTGTGGACGTGAAAGGGGAGATTTTAGAATTAAAAAAAACCATCAATACCATGGTGGATCAGTTAAATTCATTCGCATCTGAAGTAACGCGTGTAGCACTAGAAGTTGGTACAGAAGGAAAATTAGGTGGCCAGGCAAAAGTAACCGGTGTAGGTGGAACATGGAAAGATTTGACTGATTCTGTAAATCAAATGGGTTCTAATTTAACATCACAAGTGCGTAATATTGCAGAGGTAACAACGGCTGTAGCCAATGGTGACTTATCGCGTAAAATTACGGTAGACGTTAAAGGAGAGATCTTAGAATTAAAAAATACAATTAACACGATGGTGGATCAACTGAACTCTTTTGGTTCGGAAGTAACCCGTGTGGCACGTGAAGTGGGTAGTGAAGGAAAACTGGGCGGACAAGCAACCGTTGAGGGCGTTGGCGGTGTATGGAAAGATTTGACAGATTCGGTAAACCAAATGGGCTCTAACTTAACAGCACAGGTGCGTAACATTGCAGAAGTAACAACTGCCGTGGCGCGTGGCGACTTATCCCGTAAAATCACAGTAGACGTTAAAGGAGAAATTTTAGAATTAAAAAATACAATTAATACCATGGTGGATCAGCTGAACTCTTTTGGTTCGGAGGTAACACGTGTGGCACGTGAAGTGGGTAGTGAAGGTAAATTAGGCGGACAAGCCGATGTACCTGGTGTTGGTGGAACGTGGAAGGATTTGACTGACTCGGTAAATAAAATGGCATCTAACTTAACATCGCAAGTTCGTAACATTGCAGAAGTAACAACTGCGGTAGCGAATGGTGACTTAAGTCGTAAAATTGGTGTGGATGTTAAAGGTGAGATCCTTGAATTAAAAAACACGATTAATACCATGGTGGATCAATTGCGCGGTTTTGCCTCGGAAGTAACACGTGTAGCAAGAGAAGTTGGTACGGAAGGAAAATTAGGGGGACAGGCTAACGTACCCGGGGTTGCCGGAACCTGGAAAGATTTGACTGACTCAGTAAATCAAATGGCCGGCAACTTAACATCACAGGTACGTAACATTGCCGAAGTAGCAATTGCTGTGGCAAATGGCGATATGTCTAAAAAAATTACAGTTGACGTACGTGGCGAGATCTTACAATTAAAAGAAACATTAAACACCATGGTGGATCAGCTTCGCGCGTTCGCTTCTGAAGTAACACGTGTAGCCCGCGAGGTAGGAACAGATGGTAAATTGGGCGGACAAGCCTTTGTACCAGGCGTTGCTGGAACATGGAAAGATCTGACTGACTCCGTAAATCAAATGACATCTAACCTTACCGCGCAGGTGCGTAATATTGCAGAGGTAACAAAAGCAGTAGCATCGGGTAACTTATCTAAAACAGTTGCTATTGACGTAAAAGGAGAGATCCTTGATCTTAAAAACACCATCAATACCATGGTGGAACAATTAAATTCATTCGCCTTCGAAGTAACCCGTGTAGCAAGAGAAGTAGGAACAGAGGGAAAATTGGGTGGACAAGCAGAAGTAAAAGGTGTTGCGGGAACATGGAAAGATCTTACCGATTCAGTAAACATGATGGGTTCTAACTTAACATCGCAGGTGCGTGGTATTGCAAAAGTGGTAACATCGGTTGCAACGGGTAACTTACGTCAAAAATTATCTATTGATGCAAAAGGTGAAGTGGCTCAGTTAACAGAAACAATCAACGAGATGATCGATACATTAGCTGTGTTTGCAGACCAGGTAACGAATGTTGCCCGTGAAGTAGGTGTTGAAGGAAGATTAGGCGGGCAAGCCAGTGTGCCTGGTGCTTCAGGCATCTGGAAAAACTTAACAGAGAACGTAAATCAATTAGCTGAGAACTTAACTACTCAAGTACGTTCTATTTCTGAAGTAGCATCAGCCGTAACAAAAGGTGATTTAACACGTAACATTCGTGTAGATGCTAAGGGAGAAGTAGAAGCTTTAAAAGATACGATCAATCAAATGATCGCCAACTTACGTGAAACAACATTGCGCAACCAGGAACAAGATTGGTTAAAATCAAATCTTGCCAAGTTCACGCAAATGTTACAAGGCCAAAAAGATTTGAATACCGTAACACAACGTATCCTTTCTGAGTTAGCACAGGTGGTAACCGCGCATTATGGTGCCTTTTACATTTTAAAAGGTGATGAAGAATCGCAAAGTGCTAAACTAAAGCTATTCGCATCGTACGCCTACAAACCACAAAAAAATATTCCAACAGAATTTGCCATTGGCGAAGGTTTGGTTGGACAATGTGCTTTTGAAAAAGAAAGAATTCTATTAAACAATGTGCCGGGTGATTATATAAAGATCAGTTCATCTTTAGGAAAAACAAAACCACTTAATTTAATTATTTTACCGGTTTTGTTTGAAAATGATGTAAAAGCGGTAATTGAATTAGCATCTTTAGATACGTTTAGCGTAACTCACTTAGACTTCTTAAGTCAGTTAACAGAATCGATTGGTATCGTATTAAATACAATTGAAACTAACTCAAGAACAGAAGAACTATTAGCACAATCGCAATCATTAGCAGGTGAATTAAAAATTCAACAAGAAGAGTTACGCAGAACAAATGATGAGTTACAGGACAAAGCACTATTACTTGTAAAACAAAAAGACGAAGTGGAAGCCAAGAATAAAGAGGTGGAAGAAGCCCGTCGTTCGTTAGAAGAAAAAGCAGAACAATTAACGCTAACTTCTAAATACAAATCAGAGTTTCTCGCAAATATGAGCCACGAGTTACGTACACCGTTAAACTCATTGCTAATTCTTGCACAGCAATTATATGAAAATGCTGAAGGGAATTTAAATGACAAACAAGTACGTTATGCAAAAACAATTCACTCATGTGGCGATGACTTAATTCAATTGATTAATGATATTCTTGACTTATCTAAAATTGAATCAGGATTTATTTCTGCAAACTTTTCTAGCGTTCGATTTACTGAAATTGCTTCGTTTGTAGAAACTACATTCAAACCCATCTCGGAGGCAAAGCAGCTTAAATTCTCAATTGAGACAGATAGTACACTTCCGGATTTGATGGAGACCGATCTTCAACGTTTAAATCAAATTTTAAAGAACTTATTATCCAACTCATTTAAGTTTACAGAAAAAGGTGAAGTTAAATTACGCATAACCGAAGGCAAAGGTTGGAAAACCGGTATGATGGCCAGCCTGGACAATGCAAAAAAAGTTGTTGCCTTCTCTATTATCGATACCGGTATTGGTATCCCACAAGAAAAACAAAATATTATTTTTGAGGCATTCCAGCAAGCTGAAGGTTC
This sequence comes from Bacteroidia bacterium, assembly GCA_016787705.1. Lineage (GTDB taxonomy): Bacteria > Bacteroidota > Bacteroidia > B-17B0 > Aurantibacillaceae > Aurantibacillus. Next base: position 190,125 of record JAEUTP010000010.1, read on the forward strand.
AACATCGCGCAAATACGGTGGAACAGGGTTGGGTCTATCTATCAGTCGTGGTTTAGCCGAATTATTAGGCGGAACTATTGAATTAGAAAGTTTACCGGGCAGAGGAAGTACATTTACATTATATCTTCCCGTAGAAAATGTACAAGGGCTTGTAACGATTGAAACTTCTTCTAATCCTGCTTACAAACAATTACAGTTAGCAGATGAAAATCCGAATCTTGATAAATTATTAAACTCGTTAAATATAGCAACTGAAGAATCAAAGAAGCTGAACATTGTAAGTGAAATGATCAATGAAACCGGTGATGACAGACATAACATTCAACCAAGCGATAAAGTTATTTTAATTGTAGAGGATGATCTTCGTTTTGGCAAAATATTAGTTGATAAAGCGCATACAAATGGCATGAAAGCCATAATTGCTATTAGTTACATTGAGGTGTTTGATTTTATCAACCGCTTTATGCCAGTAGCTATTACGCTAGATGTGAAGTTACCTGACACCAGCGGTTGGAAAGTATTGGATCTTTTAAGAAATGACCTTAGTTACAGGCACATTCCTATTCATTTAATTTCCGGAGAAGAAAACAGAAATTTAGCATTGAAACGTGGCGCAAGAAGTTTCTTATTAAAACCATTAGAGAATGAAGCCATCGATGATCTATTTAAAGATATTCTTTCGTTCAGCGAAAAAGAAACAAATCGTGTTTTAGTTGTTGAGGATAATGAAATAGATTCATCACAAATTGTCAAAGTATTGCAAGGTGATAAGATAGAAGTAACAATTGCTTCAACCGGACACAAGGCACTTAAATTAGTTGAAGTCAATGATTATGACTGTATTATTTTAGATTATACATTACCGGACATTAAAGGTCCTGAATTACTTCAAAAAGTAACAGATGTAAAAAAGAAAATGACACCGGTTATCCTCTACTCTGCTAAAGATTTTACGCAGGGTGAATTACAGCAGGTAAATAATAATTCAAACACTGTAGTTGCAAAAGGTGTAAACTCTATTGAATATTTATTAGAAGAAACCGTTCTTCATTTACATATCAATCATAAGGAATTAGCGCCAGAGAAAAAGAAAGTGATCGAGAACATAAGAATGAAAGAAGATATTCTTACCGGCAAAAACATATTGGTTGTGGATGACGACGTTCGTAATTTATTTGCTTTAACTACAGTATTTGAACGTTTAAATATTAATGCAATTACCGCAGAATCGGGAAAAGAAGCCATCAATATCTTAAACGAAAATCCAAAAATTGACATGGTGTTAATGGATATTATGATGCCGGAAATGGATGGTTATGAAACCACACAAAAGATCCGTCGCGAACATAAAAACAGTTCATTACCTATAATTGCTGTAACCGCTAAAGCGATGAAGGGTGACAGGCAAAAATGTATTGAAGCCGGAGCATCGGATTATATTACAAAACCATTAAAAATAGATCAGTTACTATCATTAATGCGTATCTGGTTCTATAAATAATGTTTGCGCAAAAAGTTTGTTTTTATTATTATTGAAACAGGCTTTTTGCTTAACAATTACAGAATTATTAAATAAAAATTTATGCCTCCTAAAATATTATTAGTCGACGACAGAGAAGATAACCTTATGTCCATTGAAGCGATTCTGGGCACGGATGGCTATTCTTTTGTGAAAGCAAATTCGGGAAGGCAGGCCTTAAAGATATTATTGACAGAATTTGATTTTGCTTTAATATTAATGGATGTTAAAATGCCTAACCTAAATGGTTTTGAAACTGCTGAACTTATTTACGAACGTGAGAAATTAAAACACATTCCCATTATTTTTATTACGGCCAATAATTTTGGTGATGAGAATATTTTTAAAGGTTACCGCAGCGGTGCAGTGGATTATATTTATAAGCCCATTAACCCCGAATTACTTCGTGCCAAGGTAAGCGTGTTTGTAGATCTTTATAAGAAAAATCATAAGCTTTTACAGCAGGAACAAACTTTAAAGAATGTTAATAAAAGTCTTGAATCTGAAATTAATGAACGAAAAGTTTCTGAAGAAAAAGTAAATGAACTTAACCATAAATTATTACAAAATATAGAACGCCTTGAATCTGCCAATAAAGAATTAGATCGTTTTGCATTTATGGCCTCTCATGATCTCCAGGAACCCCTGCGTAAAATAATCACTTTCAGTGACCGATTATCTTCAAAATATACAGGCAAGCTGGATGAAGAAGCAGACATGTATATTAACCGCATACAAAGTGCCGCAGAGCGCATGCGTGCACTTATAAAAGATATCCTGGCTTTATCAAAGATTGTTGCAAATAAAGATTCGTTTATTGAAACCAACCTGAATACGCTTGTAAACGAGGTGATTTCTGAAATGGATATGGGTATTAAAGAAAAAGAAGCTAAGATCCTGGTTGAGAAATTACCTTCTTTAGTTATTAACCCTGTATTAATGCGTTCGTTATTTCAAAACCTTATAAGCAACTCTTTAAAATATTCAAAGAAAAACATCAAACCAATTATCAGGATAAGTTCAGAAATAAGTTTTGAAAGAAGTAAAGATGAAAAAGACGTAAAAGAAAAATACTGCCGCATTCATGTAACTGATAATGGAATTGGCTTTGATCAAAAAGACTCCGAGCAAATATTCAGTATTTTTAAACGTTTACATTTTAATAATGAGTTTGAAGGTACAGGCATTGGCCTTGCTATTTGTAAAAAGATAACGGAACAGCACAATGGCTTTATTTCAGCTCGCAGCAAGGTAGATGAAGGTTCTACATTCATTGTTTCATTACCGGTACAGTCCTTTTAAACCATTAAAAAAGGCGTTAGGTTTAACCTAAACGCCTTCTACTTTATTATAACTTGTTATTAGAGTTTTGAAATTGAATTAATCGAATACAAATAAATTTCAACTCGTCGGTTTCGACGGCTTTTTACTTTATCTACAATCGGATTACTACTTCCAAAACCTTCTGTAACAAGATTACTTTCTTTCACCCCTTTACTTACTAAATATTTTTTTACCGAATTAGCTCTGCTTACTGACAATGGATCGTTAATAACATCAGTACCGGTTTTATCAGTGTAACCCGCTACAAAATAGGTCATATCAGGATGTTTAATCATCCATGATGCTACTCCATCCAATTCATTGTAATATCTAGGATCAATACTTGTACTTGCCAGTTCAAAACGAAGATCCATTAACTCTACATAATCAACACCAAACACAATTGCATCCATGTCAGGTTTAGCTATATAAGGGGTAACTGTTACATCTGTAACGTAATAATATGCTTTTCGTGAATCCATTTGTTCATGACCAACTACTTTTTCTGCTGTGAACAATTCATCTTTAAAACAACCTATGGTAATGAATTTTTCTCCACCTTCTGCAATATAAGCACCATACATGGTTACCCAATTTGATGTGTCAGAAATTACCCTGTGAGAAATAAATTGAGGTGTTTGCGTTAAAAACGAATTCGATCTTTGCTCTACTTTATTTGTGCTTAACAATGCTCCTAAACACGATACAGCTCTGCCGCTTTTATCTGCAAGATTAACCTTAAAGGAAACCTGATAAACTTTACCGGCCACCATTGGTTCCGAAAATTCTGCCTGTAAATATTCGGAATAGTGTTTATATCCGTCTCTTAAACCAAATCTTGCATTTATTGCGCTATCTTCAATATTATTTGCCCCATCATCATAATAAGCTATAATACCTGCATAATTTTGACCGGTTTCAGATGTATTTTGATAGCCCATGTAATTTTTTGGGATAGCATTGGCCTTATTACATTTAGATGATTTTTCCTTATCAAAAAGATCTACAGTTCCCCAATTAGCATTTGTCCATGTTTCTGTTTTAATTATTTGGCCATAACCCGTTGGTATACATTCCGCAGTAAGGGCTGAATTTGCGACAAGATTTTGAGAATAGCCCCAACTCAATCCTGCAGCAAGAAATAACAAAGTACAAACTGTTCTTTTACTATTATTTGATTGTTCCATAATTTTTATTTTTTTATTATTGTTTAATTAGAGACAGCTAAATTCATACCAGCTATTTTTATTGCATAGATATGCTTGTAATTAATTTTGGATTACCCGAAACTTTAAAATCTACTTTGCGATTTAACTGATGTTGTGCTTCGCTACATTCTACCCCATCAACACAACCATTATCGATCATACTTTCGCCATAAGCAATTGTTGCTGTAACTCTCTTTTTTGAGATACCTTTATCAACATAATACTTTTTTACTGTATTTGCACGTTTTGCAGATAAATTTTTATTGTACTCGCTTGTACCTCTCGAATCGGAGTAGCCCATAATTACTAAGGTAAGATCATGGTTGTTTTTTAATACACTAATGTTTTGATCCAAGATACTTTTAGCATCTTCTCTCAGATCATATTTGTTATAATCAAAGTAATCCGGAGTTATATTCCAACCCAAAGCCTGAAGTTGGCTCTCATTTAATTCACCTTTAGAAGTATTTGCAGTAGCTTTGTTTGGTGTTGCTTCTATCTTACCATCGTTTACAGGCTCTGTATTAGCAACTAAAATATTCTGACCAATAATAATTTCTTTTTCAGCACACATTGCCAGCAAAGTTGGACATGTATCACAATACACAATTGCTTTTGCAGCTACTTTATAAGTGCTATTGCCAGGGAAAGAATATTGAACATTGTCTGTTGTTGCAGCTAATATCTCATCATTAACAGTCCAGCTAATTGATTTTACATTATTTTTATATTGCTCCGGTACATTCACAGCAAATGTATAAGACGTTTGACTATCAACGGCTGGTGTAGCAGTAATCACAAATAAAGTATCAATACTTTTACATTTTGGTATTTCCGCAGATACATAGTGCACATTATAAATATCCATATCACCGTAGCCGCCTTTTCTGCTTGAAGAATAATAACCATATGAACTATTTGGTTTGAGAGCCATGTAAATATCATCACCCGGTGTGTTAATTGGTTGTCCTAAATTTACAGGGTCTGTCCATTGCCCGTTTTCCATATGTGTTTTGTAAACATCGTAACCACCATAACCAGGATGTCCATTTGAAGCAAAGAACAACGTACCGTCTTCAGTTAAAAAAGGTGCATCTTCATTATAATCTGTGTTAATATTATATGGTAAAAGCGAAGGATCAGACCATTCTCCATTTTCTTGTTTAACAGATTTGTAAATATCTGTTCCCCCTCTTCCGTTTGGGGATTCAGCAGTGAACAATAACATTTTTCCATCACTTGTTATAAAAGCGTGTCCTTGCAAAGGAGAGAAATTGATATTACTGCTTAATTTTTTTTCGTTTTTTGTTGAATCGGTCATATCGGCTTCGTATAACTTTCCTCCTTTAAAAATGTATAGTGTTTTACCGTCAGCTGAAATAGATACCGCTGATTCTCCACCTTTGTGAAATTTAGAATTCGCTCCTTTATCTGGTAAGGTAAATCTTCTTGGAGAAGAAAAAGAGCCATTGTTTACGGTAGAGATATACATACTTTCAAAATACCTGCGATCTAAGCCATTTTTCTTTTCTTTGGGTGTATCTTTTCTTTTTGAAGTAAAGATCAATTTACCGTTAGTATATATTGGGCCATATTCAGGCATATCTGTATTAATAATGGAGCCTAAATTTTTTACAGATTGTAATTCAGATGGATTAACCTCTGGGTTTTCCATCGCAAATTTGCAATCTGCAATTCTTTTCGCTAAAAAAATATCATAGTCCGGGTGATCTTCTTTATTTTGTGAAGTAGCTTTTCCATAAAAATATAAGGCGCGTGGATAATTACCTATATAGTGATAACTTTTCCCCAAATCGTTATTTATCTTCATTGAAGTTTTTCCAGCACTTTTCTTATTAGCTTTTTCTAAATAAGGTATTGCCTTATCATACTTACCCATGTATTCAGAAAGCACAACGCCTTTTCCTGCATTTGCATAAAAATTATTACTGTCCTTTGCTAAAACCTGATCGTAATAAGATATAGCCTTATCATAATCATAAACATCTACTAAATTACTTGCTTTCCTGATCAACTTTTTTTCTTCAGAACAGGACACTATTAAAAGGGTATATAGTACTATTGGTATATAAATAACTTTTCTCATATGTTAATTTTTTATATACTACTGCAAACAGGTTGCCATATAAATAATAAAACTAGTATAAGTCCCGCTTTTACCATTTGAGCATTTAAAACCGCGAAAAGGGGAAATAATATTCACAATTTTATTTAAAAGTCATGATTTTATACTGGCATATAGTTTATAATAGTAAAGTATCTTTCACTCAACATATAGGGAGGGGATGGATTTTATAAAAGAACTTGCTCGGGATAATGCAACTATTTAAATAAAGCCATCTCCTCCTTCCTTTTAGTAGCAAAGGAAATAAGGATACAAAAAAGGAACACTAAAATAATATTACGAGCATGCAGCAAATCTTATCTACACTTATAAAAGTCCAGGAACAAAAGATGTTTAAAATAGGGCAAAATCTTTTCTTTAATAAAAAAGCAAAATGTCCACGTTGTACTACAAAGGTTTTTCTGCACCATACAGGTAGATCTAATAAAGTATGCTTCTTTTGTAACAATTGCCAGTGTTTGTTTGAAAAAAAATAAAATTATAAACCAAAAAAACTAATTATGAAAAATTTATTACGAATTATTATTCTAACTGTTGCTACAGGTTTCATTTTTTCCTCTTGTAGTAACAAATTATCAATCACCAAAAGAAAATATAATAAAGGCTATTATGTTAGCCATTCCCACAAAAAAAACTATCTAAAAGATAAGCAAACTAATGCTATAGTTAACCATGAAACAAATGAAACTATTAAGGCCATTAGAGTAAACCCTGAAAAACTAATTATTAACGAAGGTAAGAATGATGTATCATTATCAGCTTCGGCATCAAAACCTGTTGAGAGTAATTTTTCTTTAATTAAAAATAAACCAACAACATCAGATCCAATATTAAATAAAAAATACTATAAAGTGAAAAAATTAGAAAAACTAATGCCCTCTGATTCGTATAGTAAATTCATTAAGAACAGTTTAAGTGCAGATAGCAGCGATGAAGCTTTAAGCTTATTGTGGATAGTAATTGTAGTTGTTCTTATTTTATATTTATTAGGATTACTTTTTGGTGGTTTCGGGCTTGGTGGTGCCATACACGTACTTGCAGTAATCGTTTTAGTTTTATTAATACTTTGGTTACTAAGGGTAATATAATCTGAACGTACTCATTTAAAAAAGGTAGATCAGTTGATCTGCCTTTTTTATTTATTCACGATTAAAATGAATAAAAAATACCAAAATAAAAAAGATCTTCCTGGTAGAAAGATCTTTTTTATTTTAGGGTAATTGGTCCGTATAAGGAGGTTAGTTTGGAATATGTATATATGTATAAGTTGTGTTTTATAAGGCAGTGACTAATTACCCAAACTCCGTTATTTATATTGCTAAAATTGTACCAAACTCAAAGCCTTGATATTACAGGATTTCATTTTTTAACATTGTGGCAACAATGCCTCAAGTGTGGAATTTTGGGAATTTTTTTCAGGGAATTATAACCTCATTGGGTTACTAAAAAGCTTTTGGATCCAATACGAAAAACTCCATATTTCTCCTCTTTTTATAAGCCTGCTTTTAATATCCTGCAGCTTTAAACTTCCGGTATCTATAATAGCTTCATTGATCTGCTTAACATTAACGCCCCATTTTTTTGTCCAATAGGCCAAATCGTTTTTATCTTCCGGATGAATGATCAATCGTTTGGAAAAATAACCCATACTATTTACTTTTAATTTTCTTTATCAATAAAAACCGTGCCATGTGAACATTTAAATTGTATTAAAATTGGCATAACTATTTAAATATAAGATTATGATATTAAAAAGCTTTGTATTAATCGAAAAAGATGGCCGCTATTTATTGATTAAAGAAGCGGCCAAAAAATGGAGCGGTAAATGGTTTTTACCCGGCGGTAAAGTAGAATTAAATGAAACGCCTGAAAATGCCGCGCATCGCGAAGTAAAAGAAGAAGCAGGATGTGATATAAACATCAACGGTATTTTTTATTTCAGATATAATAAAGGGTTTTTAGATCACTACCTTTCTTTATTCTTTTCGGCCAGCATAGCCGGCGAAGAAACGCTTAAACAGATTGCAGATAAACATTCGTTAGAAGTGAAGTGGTTTACTTTTGAAGAAATAAGACAATTGCCTCTACGTCAAAAACTATTGGATATTATTAAAAGCTATAACAGTAATAACATCATTCCGGTAGATAATTTTAAAATAATCTGATCTATTCTTTCTCATCATTTTTCTGAGGTACATTTTCTTCAATAACATACAGTTATTTGCGCTTTTTTAATATCAGAGTGATAACAAGTACAGCCAACGCCACATAAAAAATAATTTCAACACTTTTTTTATAAGTGGATCGAATTCCATATTTAATTTTTTTTATTAAACATTATTTTTCTTCGTTACGCTCATTTTTCTCCTTGTTATCCAATTCATCTGTTTTGTAAACCTGCGTATCTTTAAGATCTTGTTCCTCATAAATTTTTGAAAACAAAGTGCCTTCGCTTAAAAGCTTTTCAAGACAAGGAGGCATCTCATTTATTTTCATTTAACATATAAAAGCTAAATACTAACTCTTTTATTTATATTTTTTATTTTGTAAATAAAAAGGTAAACAAATGCCAAAAAACAGTCGCTTTTTTTCATGTTTTTTCCCCAACTTTTAAATTAATGGGGAGCAAGTTTCTCAATTCTATAAAGAAGCGTTTTTTTATTTAATTATAACTTACTGATTTTCATTTTCTTAAAATCTCTTAAAATACGGCACTATTATTTCAATTATATATACGTAAACGAAAAACCCACAAGCTTACTTTGTGATATTTTATTAAAAATAAAAGTTATGGCAATTATACAATCACAAACTCAGAAATTAACACAGAAGTTAACACACCAGCAAATTCAATTGATCAATATTTTGGGGTTACCCACTATTGCACTAGAGCAACATATTGCTAATGAAATGGCAATTAATCCGGCTTTGGAATATGATACAGTTGAAAAAGAAAGTACAGAAGAAGAGAACCATGATTCAGAACCTGAAGTTGAGCAGTCTGAGGATCATATTTCAGAAGGAAAGTTAGGCGAAGATTATGATCATACTGATTATATGGATAGAGATGCTTTAGATGATTATAAATATGAAGCAAACAACCATACTAAAGATGATGAAAAAAGAGAACAGGTATTTTTAGAAAGTCATGACTTTACAGTATCATTAATTTCACAACTCGATCTTTTGCCAATTACTGAAAAAGAAAAAGAAATTGGTGAATACCTTATAAACACTTTAGATAATGATGGCTACTTAAGAAGAGAGCTTTCTGATATTGCCGATGAGTTTTCGTTCGTACATGAATTTGTTACCGAAGAAGAATTGGAAAACGTTTTAAATAAAATTAAAACGCTCGAGCCGGTGGGTATTGGAGCAAAAGATCTTAAAGATTGTTTATTGATCCAATTAAATCATAAACGCGAAAAAACAAAAGACACTTACAATGCTATTAAAATTCTTGAAAGCCACATGAATGAATTATCAGTTAAGAATTTTGATACGATTAAAAAAACCTTAAAGATCGATAATGAAGAATTACAGAATGCTTTGAGCGAAATTAAAAAACTAAATCCTATGCCTGCGGGAAGCACTAAAGAGTCTGCTGGTAAAGCCATCAGCATTGAGCCTGATTTTACGGTGATGGTTGAAGGTGATAAAGTAGAATTGTTTTTAAATTCAGCTAAACACCCTCCATTAAAAATAAGCGATGATTACACCGAGATGTTGAATACCTATTCAAAATCAAAAGATAAAAGCTTACGCGAAGCATCCAGCTTTATTAAAAGCAAAGTTGAAAGCGCTAAATGGTTCATAGAAGCGTTACAGCAACGAGAAAAAGTAATGATCACGGTAGCAAAAGCAATTGTAAAACACCAAAAGAAATTCTTTTTAACCGGCGACGAAGCTGATCTGAAACCATTGATCCTTAAAACAATTGCGGAAGAAATCGATTCTGACATTTCAACTGTATCGCGCATTGTAATAAGTAAATATATTCAAACTTCTTATGGTACTTTATTAATGAAACATTTATTTACCGAAGGCTTGAATACAACAAATGGTGAAATTGTAAGTACAAAAGAAGTGAAAAAAGTACTAATGGAATGTGTAAATGCAGAAGATAAAAACAATCCATTAAGTGATGAGCAAATTGCACATATACTTATTCAAAAAACATACTCAATTGCCAGAAGAACTGTTGCAAAATATCGGGAAGAGCTTAATATACCAAGTAAAAACTTTAGAAGAGCTGCTGCAGCATAATTTATTACATTTTAACCTTATTTTATATTGAAAATCCGGATATTTACTCCGGATTTTCTCTTTAATATTAAATTGTATGGAAAAACAAAAGATCATCATTTTAGGCGGCGGTTTTGCAGGTTTACACCTTGCGCAAAAATTAAACAATAGTTTCTTTGATGTAATGTTGATAGATAAACTTAATCATCACCAATTTCAACCACTATTTTACCAAGTAGCAACAGCACGTTTAGAGCCCGCAAACATTTCATTTCCATTTCGTAAAATTTTTCAGCGTTCTAAAAACATCCAAATTCGCCTGGCAGAAGTTACCGATATTTTACCTGCAACCAACACTGTTAAAACAACCGAAGGCAATTTTAATTACGATCACCTTGTAATAGCAACCGGCTGCAAGACCAATTTTTTCGGGAATGAACAAATAAGCAAAAATGCCTTTTCAATGAAAAGCACGCAGGAAGCAATTAATATCAGGAATGAAATATTATTAAGCTTTGAACATTTTATTTCTTCTACACAGGTAGAAAAAGAAGCACTTTTAAATATTGTTATTGTTGGTGCAGGACCAACCGGCGTTGAATTGGCCGGTGCTTTTGCCGAAATGAAAAAACATATCCTGCCAAAAGATTATCCTAATATTGATTTTTCAGGATTAAAAATTACTTTGTTAGAAGGAAGTAAAAATACACTGAATAATATGAGCACTGCATCTCAAAAAGCATCAAGAGAATATGTGGAAAAGTTGGGTGTTATTCTTAAAACGGAAACTTTTGTTACCAATTATGATGGCACACTTGTTACGCTAAATACAGGCGAAATACTAAAAAGTAAAAATGTTATTTGGGCCGCCGGTGTTTCTGGAAATATTATTGATGGCTTAACGCCCGAGTCGTTAATTAGAAACAGGTATATTGTTGATCGTTTTAATAAATTAAAAAACTATTCGAATATTTATGCTATTGGCGATATTGCCTATATGGTAACACCAAAATATCCTAACGCACATCCACAACTCGCTAATGTGGCTATTAACCAAGGTAAAAACTTAGCAAATAACTTTTTTGCATTGCAAAAAGGCAGATCTTTGAAAGAATACGAATATAAAGACTTGGGATCCATGGCAACTATCGGCACATACAAAGCAGTTGTGGATTTGCCGGGTTTTACATTTAAAGGCGTACTAGCCTGGTTTGTTTGGATGTTCTTACATTTAATGCTGATATTAAGCGTTAGAAATAAATTTATAACCTTTATGAATTGGACCTGGAACTTTTTAGCAAAAGATTCTTCATTACGCTTAATTTTTAAAAACTCTAAATAATTAATCAGTTATAAGATCTACTGCTGTTTCAACTGAGTTACTTTTTTTTCGATATCTTTTTTTGATTTTATATAAACGTATGTCTTTTAGTATTTCTTTTAGATCTACATAAAGCCCAATAGATGTAAAAGGTCCATCAAGATAAAATTCATCTGCCTTATCTAATAAAGTTTTACGATAACCAACAATCCCTTTTATACCTAGGCAGCGTATAGGTTTAAATATGGCAGATAATCCAAACTCTGTTGAAAAAATAAAACCGGATTTTGTATCGTATACTGAACCGTCATTTACATTTGTATATTGCAGTGTATTTTTTCCAAAACCAAAATCCAGTGGCATTCCTAATGAAAAGTAACGTGTATTTTTATATATAAATTCTGTATTTATGCTACCATATTGAAGTTTAATATTTCTCTCGAAATCGATAGCATCTATTGTTCTTTTATAAGAATTTAATTCGCTGTTGAGCGAATAATAACCCAGCGTTAATCGTAGCTTCTCCTTCAATAAAACGCCGCCATCAAAACCATAAACATTTAATGCCTGACCTTTAAAGAAAAAAGTACGGTTATCAATTCTCAATTGAGGCCGTATTAGTGGAGGTTTTACGATCTCAAGAGAATCTTTTATAAAAGCCCTTCGGGTATATTTTTTCTGAGAAATCTGAGAAAAATAAAAGAATGGAAGGCATAAAATTATTACTATCAAAAAATACCTACTGACTTTATTAAGCATACAAACATTAAAACAATTATCATTCCGATTTATATCGCCTACAAATACCCGGTGTTTTCGTAGTAATTGTAGAAAAATAAACCCATTGTTTCCACACTTTTAAAAAATTCCCCACATAGAGATGTGCATGACTTACAAAATTTATTGGCACGCTATTGCTATATATGTATAAAAAAAGTATCCATGAAAAAGAAAGAAAATAAAGAAAATCGCGATTCAAATCTTGTCGGAAAATTAAATAGCCTATTAGCATCCTATCAGGTGGCCTATTTTAATTTTCGTTCATCTCACTGGATGATAAAAGGAGAAAACTTCTTCGAGTTACATAAAGTTTTTGAAACCGCTTATAATGATGCTACTGAGAAAATAGATGAAATAGCAGAACGTATCTTAACATTAGGTGGAACACCATTACTCACTGCAACTGAAATGATAAAAAGATCAAACATCAATGAAAATGGTGAAAGTGGTAAACAGGAAAAATGTGTTGCTGATATGCTTCATGACCTAAAAGCATTAGCAGTTATTGAAAATCAAATCGTAAAACTGGCAGACGAACAAGATGATGTGGTTACAGCAGATCAAATGACGAAGTACTTAGGTGAACAACAAAAAATATCATGGATGCTTTCTCAATTCTTAAATAAAAAATCTTCTATAAACTAAAAAATTAAAACAATGAAAAATTTTATCTTATCGTTGATCTTTGTAACACTTGCCACAGGCGCATTAAGATCTCAGGAAAAGTTCGGTAGAACTTTAAATATTGGAGCAGGCCTTGGTTATTATGGCTATTATTATGGTTATGCGCCTGCTTTGAATGTTAATTATGAGTTTGATGTATTTAAAAATTTTACATTGGCTCCTTTTGCATCAGTGTTAACTTACAGAAGTTACCGCTATTGGGGCACGAAAGATTTTCCGTATAGGGATTATTATTATCGTGAAACAATTGTACCAATAGGCGTAAAAGGCTCATACTATTTTGACGAGTTATTGAATGCGGATGAAAAATGGGATTTCTACGCAGCCGCTTCATTAGGTGTTGCCTTTAGAACTGTAAGATGGGAAAACGGTTATTATGGAGAGCGCGTAGTGCGCCAATCCGCTAGTCCTTTGTATGGTGATCTTCACATTGGTACCGAATACCATTTTGCACCAAAAGCAGGATTGTTTCTTGATCTTTCTACAGGTTTATCAACTTTAGGCGTAGGTTTTCATTTCTAATAAAAACAAATATGAAAAATATAGTTAATTACCTGCTTGCCTTTATTATTCTAACAATTTTACCTTCATGTCAGGTAGTTGGTGGGATCTTTAAAGCCGGCATGATATGGGGGATCCTTCTTGTTGTTGGCTTTATTGCGCTTATCGTTTTTCTTATCTCAAAAGCAGGGAAAAAATAAATATAATCCAATTTGATTTTTTGATCAGATTTAAATTATGTCTAACATAATACCGGATATTTTAATAAAACGCAGATCATGGATCTGCGTTTTATTTTTTATTCTTTTTTCATTCACTGTTTTTTCACAGGAAAAAGATTCTGCAAAAAAAGACCCATTGCGCATTTACAAAAAAATAAAACATTTTGCTTACAAGCATAAAGCCACTGCATGGATGTATGATGCGGTGTTTGTAGATCCTGAACCAAAAGAATATCCTGTAGAACCGGCCTCGAAAGAAGAGAAAAACATAAATCCTTATTTAAAATATAAGGATCGCATAATTCGCGAAATTAATATTACTGTATATGATCCTTTTGGTCATTCGATATATGATACAATGCCAAGAAATATAAATAATATACAACGATTAGGTAACCGTTTACATATTACAACCAGGCATTGGATAATTATAAACCGTTTACTATTTCAAAAAAATGATACGATCGATGCGTTGGCTTTAAGTGAAACCGAAAGAATCCTTCGGCAATCGGTATTTATTAATGATGCACGCATCTTTATTACTGAAACAAAAAGCAAAGATAGTATTGATGTAAATATTGTTTTACAGGATAAATGGCCCATAACCGTTCCCATATTAATTACAGATGTGTCTGGAAATATTCGCTTCCGCAATCAAAATCTTTTTGGTGTTGGCCAACAACTCGAACACTATGTAGGATATAAACGACCAAATATTTTTGAGTTTAATGGTTTTTATAATATTGCAAATATTGATAACACTTACATCTCATCTCAATTAGCTTATCGCACGGATATTAATGGAACACAAATAGGTTTGGGTTTTGACAGGGGCTTTTTTTCACCTTTATCAAAATGGGCCGGTGGATTAAATTTTACGAGATATTGGCGCTATTATGGCTATACCGATCCTGTTGATTCTTTTCCAACAAGAGCAGAACTTAATATTTTTAGTTATGATATTTGGGCCGGGCGAAGTTTTAAATTAAGCGATGAAAAAAGTTTATTTAACCAAAGCACAAACCTGGTAGCCGGTTTACGTTTTTACAATTCTACGTTTATTGAACGCCCTCCTTTCACAATTGATAAAGAAATGGGTAATCAAAATACTTCAGCAATCGTTGGTAATTTAGGTTTTGCCATACAACAATATTATAAAGAAAAATATGTTTACCGTTTTGGTGCAACTGAAGACGTGCCCGAAGGTATAATTGTACAATTTATTTACGGTGGTATAAAAAAAGAATTTAAAAAACTCCGTTATTACGCGGGAATGGAAATAGCGCGGGCAAAACATTTTAATTTTGGGTATTTGTCCACTACCCTATCGCACGGAGTATTTTTTAACCGTTATGTTTCAAATGATATAACAACAAATTTAAAATTCTATTACTTTAGTGATCTTGCAAAAAGAGGCGATTGGTTTTTCAGGCAATTTTTAAGCCTGAATATAACACATGGTGAAAATAAATTGTCAAACGAAACATTAACGCTTTTGTCTGAAGAGTTATATGGTTTAGACGGCACCGGTCTTTCCGGAAATACAAAAGCCACCTTAAACTCTGAAACCGTTGCTTACATGCCTTATAATATTATTGGATTTAAATTTGCCCCAATTGTAATGATGGGGTTTGGTATGATAGGCGACCCGGCAAATAAAATTTCAAATAGTCGTTTATATCAATCCTACTCTATTGGTGTTATGGTACGTAATGAAAATCTTTTGAGCAGTACATTCCAAATCTCAGTAGGCATGTATCCGTTTTTACCTAATGGTGATAACTACGTTTTTAAATATAATCCCGTAACAAGCTTTACTTTACGTGTAAGGGTATTTTCAGTTTCGAGACCTGAATTTGTAAGCTATTAATGGCATATAATTAGAAGAAGGATATTGATTGATTCATAAATAAATTAAAACAAATTATCATGGGAGAAATAAAAGATCTATCGCATACAGAAGCGATCAAAAAATTAAAAGAATTGGCCGAGGACATAAACATTTGCATGTTTTGCACCAAAACAGAAAAAATTCCATTTCAAACAAGGCCGATGGGCACGCAAAAAGTAGATGATAAAGGGAAGTTATGGTTTTTAAGCGCCGCAGGTAGTAATAAAAATGACGAAATAAAGCAGGATGATGATGTGCAATTATTATACGCAAAAGCATCTGCCGCGCATTTTCTTTCGGTTACAGGAAAAGCAAGTGTTACACGCGATAAAAAGAAAATTGATGAATTATGGAATAAATGGGCAGAGGCCTGGTTTAAAGGCGGAAAAGATGATCCTCATTTAACGGCTATTTGTGTTGATCCAAGTGATGCTTATTACTGGGATACAAAAAACGGTAAAATGATAACTTTACTTAAGATCGCCGTGTCTGCTTTTTCAGAAAAGAAAATGGATGGTGGAGTTGAAGGTAAAATTAAATTATAAATTTTATGATCAAATAAAAAAGGCCTGTGATTTACAGGCCTTTTTTATTTGTTTTAATTTTGTTTTAAAATCAGATCCAACACTTTATTGTCTTCTTTTTCTTCTTCAATCCTGTTCTTTATATATTTAATGCTTTCATTTATTTCATCTGTACATAAAACAACAAATGCGCCTTTTGGTGCATGATCAATTGCGTATTGTATTGCTTCTAATTCATCAGAAATCACAGTTATTGCCATACTCTTATTTTCCTCATGAATTCCTTTAATTAATAGATCTGTTATTTCACTTTTCGGTCTTCCGCGCATATCTTTATCATGACGGATGATTATCTCATTAAACATTTTTCCCGAAAAAACACCAAGATTTTTAATATCCTCATCTCGTCTATCACCTACCCCTGTAATAATACCAATCTTTGAAGTGGCCGGTGTTCTATCCATGAACGTTTTTAATTCCATAAAGCCACCGGTATTATGAGCATAATCCACCATAAAATCAAAGTTCCTGAAATTAAAAATATTCATGCGTCCGGGTGTAAGCTCAGGAGAAGGTATAAATGTTTGTAATGCAGTACGAATATCTTCTATTTTAAAATTTTGAACAATGGCGGCAAGTACTGAAGCTAAAATGTTTTTAATCATACATTCCGCTCTTCCGTTAAACGATAAAGGAATTGCATCTATTTTACTTACACGTATCTTCCATTCTCCTTTACAAATGGTCAAATATCCTTTTTCAATAACAGCGGCCAGACCTCCGCTTTCACAATGTTTTTTAATACGTTCACTATTAACATCCGTGCTAAATAAAGCAATATTGCAATCCAGTTCTTCCGTCATATTATAAACAAGATCATCGTCTGCATTTAATATTGAATAACCATGATCAAATGTACTTCTTGCCACTACGGCTTTTACATCTGCCATTTCCTGCAGTGTACGAATGCCTTTTAACCCTAAATGATCTTCAGAAACATTCGTGATAATACTAATATCACAATGATCAAAAGCTAAACCCGAGCGCAATAAACCCCCACGAGCGCATTCAAGCACCGCAAAATCCACAGTTGGATCAGCTAAAATTGTAGTAGCGCTTTGCATACCGGTACAATCGCCGTAATTAATGGCATGATCACCAATATAAATTCCATCGGTAGTTGTATAACCAACATTATGACCGGCTGTTTTTGCAATGTGAGCAGTTAAACGGGTTGTTGTTGTTTTACCGTTTGTACCCGTTACTGCAATAATTGGTATGCGAGAATTTTTATTATTTGGGAATAACATTTCAATAACAGGCTCTGCAACATTTCTTGCAAGGCCTTTGGAAGGATTGAGGTGCATTCTGAAACCCGGACAGGCATTCACTTCAATAACACCACCATTATTGTTTAAATTTAAGGGAATCGAAATGTCTTTTGCAACTATATCAATACCACAGATATCTAAGTTCATTAACTTTGCCACTCTTTCGGCTAAAAAAACATTGGTTGGATGTACTATATCTGTAACATCTGTAGATGTGCCGCCGGTACTTAAGTTAGCTGTATCTTTTAAAAATAAGATCTCAGCAATTGGTAAAACAGTGTCAAGGGTTAAGTTCTTGCCTTTTAAAATTGCTTCGGTAACTTTATCAACTTTAATGGTCGTCAACACTTTTTCATGTCCGTCTCCTCTTTTAGGATCAGCATTTGTATTATCAATTAATTGTTGAATAGTAGAAACGCCATCTCCCATGATCATAGCAGGCGTGCGCTTAGCAACCGCTACTAATTTATAATTGATCAGTAAAAAGCGATAGTCATCACCTTCAATATATTTTTCTATGATAATATCATCCGAAATTGTTTTTGCAATTTTAAATGCAGAAACAGCATGTTCTGGTGTTTTAATATTTGTAGTGATGCCCCTGCCATGATTTCCGTCAATAGGCTTTATAACTACCGGAAATCCAAGTTCATCAATTATTTCTTTTAAGCCATCTTCTGTACTTGCAACCTCACCCGTGGGCACTGGAATATAAGCTTTGGCTAAGATCTTTTTCGTTTCTTCTTTATCACAAGCTGTTTCTACTCCCCAACTGCTGGTATTGGATGTCATAGAAGCTCTTATCATTTTTTGATTTACGCCCTGACCTAATAAGATCAAAGAACCGTTTTCCATACTACGAAAAGGGATCTTCTTTTTCTTTGCTTCGTTAATAATAGATTGAGTACTTGGACCAAAACCTTTACGTATTTTAATTTGTTTCAATTTTGCAATATCCTCATTTATGTTATATGCTTCGCCTGAAACAATTTTTTCAGCAATACGAACCGCTGCTTCTGCCGCGTAAATGCCTGCTGCCTCAATTTCGTAAGAAAATACAACATTATAGGTAGCATAATCGCCGGTTGAACGTGTTCTTCCGTAACCACATTCCATACCGGCTAAAGATTGTATCTCTAATGCAATGTGTTCAATAACATGTCCTATCCAGGTTCCTTCTTTTACGCGTTCAAAAAAACCTCCTTCATAATTTTGAGAACAACGGTGCGTAAATAAAGAAGGGATCATAGCTTCTATTCGCTCAGAAAACCCAGCAACAAGGTTAGTTGGATATTCTTCCAATTCTCCAATATCTAATTTAAGTACAATAAGATTATGGCGGTAGTTTGACCAGTAATTTGGTCCTTTTAAGGTTTTGATCTCTAGAACTTTCATAAGGAAATGTTATTATTTCAACATTAATTTGAAAATACCGTGCCATTTTTTTCTAGGTTGATTTACAAGGCATACTTACATGATCAGTGTGGAATTTAAAATCTAAAAGTGTGGTTTGTAGAATTGATTCCCCGAAGTTTTTTCCCATTAATACTACCAGGCCGCTGTATCCAAAGGCTTTGGCAGATTGGCATTAAGTTTTCGTATTACGTGTGGCATGTTATAAAAACATGGTACGATATAAATAAAAAAATTAAAAATAAATTATTATGAAAAATTACATTTTTATGGCAGCAGCTTCTTTAGTTATGATGACAGCTTGTAAAGACCCTCAAAAAGATGAAACAGTTGTACGTCAGCGCGACTCACTTTTAGCATTTATTGATGAGCGTGAAGCATCTGTAAACGAATTTATGACTTCATTTAATGAAGTTGAACGTAACCTGGATGAAGTTAGCACAAAGCAACACATCATTTTAATGAACTCTGACAAAGGTGATTTAAAAGCCGACCAAAAAGCACGTATTAATGCTGAGATCAAAGCCATTAATGATTTGATGGAAGAAAACAATAAAAAATTGGCACAGTTAAGCAAGAAACTAAATCGCTCTGATAAAAAGAATGCACAATTGGAAAAAACAATTGCTTTATTAAATGATCAGTTAAATCAAAAATATGCAGAGTTAACAGATCTGAACGAAAGATTAACAGCTTTAAATGCGCAGGTTGCACAATTGCAAACATCTGTAGATACTTTATCTGCACAAAACATGGCACAATCACAAACCATCAACGAAAAAACAACACAATTACATACAGCTTATTACATTGTTGGTCACTCTAAAGATCTTCAAAAATCAAATTTAATTGATAAGAAAGGTGGCTTATTAGGCATAGGAAGAACTGCTCAGTTAAGCGATAATATTGATAATAGTATGTTTACAAAAATAGATTACACCGAAACAACAAGCATTCCGGTTAATAGTAAAGACGCTAAGCTGGTTACAACACACCCCGCAGACTCTTACTCATGGGATAAATCAGGAAAAACGATCAATAGTTTAATGATCACCGATCCTGAAAAATTTTGGAGTGCATCAAAATATTTAGTAATTGCCAACTAAATTGATTTTAAACTTGAGTTTTTTTAGTTAAGGTTTAAATTCAAAAACAAAAAGAGCTGTCTTCGGGCAGCTTTTTTTATTTTACATACTTAAGCTCGGTTAAGCGTTTTACAATGTTTTCAGAATAAGAAACAGAATTATTACTTACAGCAATAACAATAATTTTTTCTTTTGGATACGTGATCACAGTGCTTCGGTAACCATTGTATATGCCATCATAACTTATTTTAGTATCTTTTTCTTTTGATTCAGAAATAAACCATGCAAAGCCATGAATAGGCTTCAACGAACTTCTCCAGTTATCCGGTGTCCACAAAGTTGAAATTTGTTTTAACAATTCACAATCTAAAAAAACACATTCGTTAATAGCATAAATATATTTTCGCAGCTCACCAACCGAAATCCAAACATTTAACAGCTCATTCTTATCTAAATTTCTTTTTTTATATTTTACTAGCTTGTATTTCTGCTTACTCTTTTTATAGCTTAAGGCTATTTTTTCTTCAACATAAAATTCCGGTATTTTTGTATGGATCATCCCCGCAGGTTCAAAAATATTTTTTTGAATAAACATGTGCCATTTATCGTTTGTAACTTTTTCAATAATCATTGTCATGATCTTATACGAAACCTCAGAATATTTATAATTACTACCCGGTTCAAACTCAGGTTTATCAATCTTTTTTAGGATTTCTTTTTCATCTCCCTGCACATCAGGTAAACCCGCGGTATGTGTTAACAAATGTTTGATCTTTACAACGCCTGCTTCTTTTGAAAGATCATGTGAGAAAAACCTACTAATGCTATCTTCAATTGATAATTTACCTTGCTTTTGAAGTATTAAAATACCATAAGCAATAAAGGTTTTGGTAATGGAAGCTATATTTACATTTGTGTTTTCGTTGAATTTTTCTTTTGTTTTTAAATTCGCTAAGCCAAACGATTTTGAATACATGATCTGGTTATCTTTTTGAATAAAAATACTTGCACCTGGATCATTATCATGTATTTCTGAAAAAGCAGAATCCAGTCCTAAATTCAACAACACATGTTCATCGGTTTGCGCTGGTAAAATAGCCGTTAAAAAAAATAAGAAAAGTAGTATGTGAATGATTTTCATTAAAAATTAAATATAGAAAAAATCTGTTCTAAAATATAAGGCTAAATACAGTGCCTTCTCCATCAATTGATTGTACTTGAATGTTACCTTTGTGCAGCATCATTACCTGCTTACAAAGACTTAAACCGATACCACTACCGGTTTTTTTAGTACTGAAGAAAGGAATGAATATTTTATCGAGGATCTCCTGCTTTATACCTACTCCATTATCAGAAATTTTTATTGTTGTTTTTCCATTTATAGCTGTATCTGCAGAGATTGTCACTTTTGGTTGCTCCACATCTTTCACAGCATCAATAGCATTTAATAAAAGATTAATGAGCACCTGTTCAATTAAACTTGAATCAGCTTCCAAAGTAAGAAACGGGTCCCGCAAAACGATCTCGAGATTTATTTTCTTTTTTTCTAAAGTTGGTTGCATCAATTGCTGCACATGTTCAAAAAGATCAATAAGCATAACTTTGGTCATGTTGGCTTTTGTAATCTTACTTAAACTACGGTAAGTTTCAGTAAATTTTAATAAGCCTTCGCTTCTTTTTTTTATGGTACTTATACCCATTTCAATATCATTCAACGCTTCAGTAGAATTATCAGGTTGCGCAACTGTTTCCTGAATCCGGTTTTTAAGTGTCTCTGCCAATGAAGATATTGGTGCAACTGAATTCATGATCTCATGTGTCATAACACTTAATAATTTTTGCCATGCCTGTGATTCGGTTTCATCCAAAGCCTCATTAATATTTTGAAACGCTATAAGCTTATACTTTTTTTCTTCGTTTTGAAAAGTTGTGGCTGATAATAATATCTTATAGTTACTGTTATCCTTTGCAATAGAACTTACAACATTACTCCCAGGTTCAAGGTCAATTACTTCTGCATATAGCGCAGGATTCCTTTTCTCGAGGGAACGAATCGTTTTTAAATAAGGTATCTGCAATAAATTTTTAAAAGATTCATTCATCCATAAAATTTCACCTGTTTCAATTTCATAAGATAAAATTCCGGTATCTACGATCTCAAGAATTGTTTTTAAATGAAGATATTGCGTTTCCTTTTCTTTACTTATAACTTTAAAGGTAGAGTTTATCTCGTTAAAGCTTGTGCGAAAAGGCTGTAATTCAGAAGGCGCCCGCTTAACATCAAAGTAGCGTGAAAAGTCGCGATAATGAACAGATTCAACAAATTGTTCAATTTCGCTTTGTGCCTTTTTATGGTAATTATAATAATCATAAAACTGGAAAATAATAACAGGAATTACAATTACTTCCAGCAAATACCATTCTTTAACTAAAGATAGTGAAGCTAAGAACAAAGTTGAAAAAACAAGCAGCGCCCTGATAAATATATTCCAGCCAAAGCGTTTAGATCTCATATTTGCTTAATCTTCGGTATAAAGCAGTACGCGTAATACCCAGTTCTTTTGCGGCTTTGGTAATATTGCCATTATTTTTTTCGATCACTTTTAGTATTGTTTGTTTTTCTATCGTACTTAATTTCGTCTCACTTTCCTGTTCTGATAAAATTTTGCTTCCTGTTTCTAAAGGAGAAAAGATAAGATCGTTTGGCTGTAACATCTCTGAATCTGCCATGATCACTGCACGTTCGATTATGTATTGCAATTCGCGCACATTACCTGGAAAGTTATATTCTTCTAATTTTAAAATTGCTTTTTCGCTCAACTGCATGTCGGGTTTAAAATACTTATTACCGTAAAATTTTAAAAAATGTTTTGCCAATAAGCTAATATCGCTTTTACGTGAGCGCAAAGGCGGAACAATTATTTCGACAGTGTTAATGCGGTAAACAAGGTCTTTTCTGAATTTATTTTCGTTTGCCAGTTCACTTAATGGCAAATTGGTTGCGCATATCAATCGTATATCCAAAGGTATGGTATTATTTGTACCTAATCGTGTAACCAGCCTGTTTTGCAAAACAGTTAATAATTTTGCCTGTTGCTGTAAAGAGATGTTGCCGATCTCATCCATAAATAATGTACCACTGTTTGCCGCTTCAAAACGCCCTTCCCTATCTTCTTTGGCATCTGTAAATGCTCCTTTTTTATGTCCGAATAATTCACTTTCAAATAAACTTTCAGTTAATGCGCCAACATCTACTTTTATATAGGATTTTGAAGCACGAACAGATCTTTGATGAATAGCCTTTGCAATAAGATCTTTACCGGTACCATTCTCTCCCAAAATTAAAATATTAGCATCGGTTGGCGCTACTTTTTCAATCTTACTGAATATTTCGCGCATTTGCTCGCTTTCGCCTATTAAGCCGAGTTCTTCATAATTTTGTTGCTTAGCCCAATTTTTCTCACCATCTTTTTTTGCCAAAATATCTTCAATGGTTTCAATCAATTTCTGATTGTTCCAGGGTTTTACAACAAAATCAGAAGCACCTTCTTTTAACGAGCGTATTGCAAGATCGATATCTGCATAAGCCGTTATCATAATAACACAAGTAGAAGGCCTTGTTTCCTTAACACGCTTTAACCAATAAATTCCTTCATTACCCGTATTAATAGATGCATTAAAATTCATATCTAATAAAATTAGATCGAAAGAATGCTTCTTTATTAGTGCAAATAAATTTTCCGGATTTTTTTCAGTTATAACCTCTTTAACTTCTTTTTTTAAAAGTAAATTAATAGCTGTTAAAACATCTTTATCATCATCTAATACTAATATGCTTGCCTGCTTTAAATTCATAAGAATATTGTAACCATAAATATACCAAGAACGCAATTAACTGGTTTAAAAAACATTATAAAAATACTGTTCATATAGAGTGTATCAAAACCGAACACTTTATGTTCGACTACGTACAGGATTGATTTTTTTTACAACTATAAAAATTTGATTATCAATTAATTAAGATGATGGCACGGTTATTCTACTAATAAGGTGTTATGTTATTATGTTTTATAAATGCGTGGATCGTTGTAAATAAAAAACTAGCTGCAAATTAGTATACAACATCCATGCATTTTATAGAATTATTAAATTGGTAGCATAACAAAAGCACTAAAAAAATTATGGATAGAGTTATTGAAAAGAAAAAGTGGCCTGCAAAAAAAATAATAACGGTTAGCGCTGTTACAGCAATTGTTTTATTGATTGTTGCAAGTTTTTATTTTACATCAGGTAAATCAAAATTAAATGTCGACACCGAACGTATTACAATTAGTGAAGTTTCCAAAGGTCCGTTCAGGGAGTTTATTCCCGTAAATGGAATTGTATTACCTGTTACAACCATCTATTTAGATGCTTTGGAAGGTGGCCGCGTAGAAGAAAAATTTGTTGAAGATGGTGCTATGATGAAAAAAGGCGATCCTATTTTACGTTTATCAAATACAGACCTTGAACTTAGTCTTGCTAACCAGGAAACATCAGTGTTTAACCTGTTGACACAAATGCAGATCTCACGCAACGCGGCACAACAAAACACCATTATGAAATTAAACCAAGGTTCAGATGTAGAAAGTTCGTTTATTGAAGCTGAAAGAACTTATAAATTAAACAAACAATTATACGATCAGCAGGCTATTTCGTTAATGGAATTTAAACAATCAGAAAACAATTATAATTATTACTTAAAAAAGAAAACGCTCACCGAACAAATCTTAAAACAAGATTCTTCTTCTGTTAAAACAGAATTAAGCCAGGCAAATGAATCTTATAAACGTACACAGGAAGCTTTAAAGATCATGCGTCGAAAAGTAGAAGATCTTGTTGTGCGTGCACCTATTGACGGGCAACTTACTGCTTTGGATGTTGAGATTGGTCAGAATAAAAATAAAGGTGAACGTTTGGGCCAGATAGATGTTACGAGTGGTTTTAAAGTACGTGTTGATATTGATGAACATTACATCTCAAGAATTTATAATGGTTTGATGGGGGAATTTAGTTTTGGTGGAAAAGATTACAAATTAAAAATTCACAAAGTATATACACAGGTAACTAACGGAAAATTTCAGGTAGATATGAAATTTGAAGGCGAATTACCTAAAGATGTTCGTCGCGGACAGACCTTGCAAATACGTTTAGCCTTAAGCGATGAAACACAAGCTATACTGTTGCCAAAAGGCGGGTTTTATCAGCAAACGGGTGGTAACTGGATATTTAAATTAAATGAGGACGGTTCGGTTGCTTATAAAATTGATATACAATTAGGAAGACAGAATCCTGAATATTATGAAATAATGCAAGGTTTACAGCCCGGCGATAAAGTGATCACCTCTGGTTACGATAATTATGAGAATACACAGGAGCTTGTTTTAAAAGAAAATAAATAATGGAAAATAGAAAATCAAAAACAGATAACATGATAAAAGTAACAAACCTCGAAAAAATTTACCGCACAGAAGAAGTTGAAACTGTCGCATTGAATAAAATCTCTTTCGAAATTAAAAATGGCGAATTTGTTGCCATAATGGGTCCATCAGGCTGTGGTAAATCCACCTTATTAAATATTATTGGTCTGCTGGATGATTTGGATGAAGGCAGTTTTATATTTAATGACACCGAAGTTGCAAAATTTAATGAGCGTAAACGTGCCGAAATGCGTAAACATAACATTGGTTTTGTATTTCAAAGTTTTAATTTAATTGATGAGTTGACCGTTTTTGAAAATGTAGAATTACCATTAATATATACAGGCGTTAGTGCTTCAGAAAGAAAACGCATTGTTGATGAAGTATTGGATAAGATCCAAATCGCACATCGTCGTAACCATTACCCACAACAGCTTTCTGGTGGTCAGCAACAACGTGTGGCAGTTGCACGCGCAGTTGTAAACAAACCAAAATTAATTTTAGCCGATGAGCCTACCGGTAATTTAGATTCACGTAATGGTAACGATGTAATGCAATTACTAACCGATCTTAATGAGCAAGGTACAACCATTATTATGGTAACACATTCTGAACATGACGCACGTTATACACACCGCGTTATAAATATGCTTGATGGTCAGATCGTAACACAAAACATTAAAGCCTAATTTTTATAATGTTCAAAAATTATTTTATGCATTATGTACAATTAGTTTCCAGGCTGTAAAGGCAGCCATTGTAAATCTGGTTAAAAGTTTAAGAACAGAATAAAATGATAAAGAATTATTTAAAAATAGCCTGGCGTAATTTGTGGAAGAACAAATTATTTTCGTTTATAAACATAATCGGTCTTGCAGTGGGAGTGGCTTGCTGCGTACTTATTTTTTTATATGTACAAAACGAATTAAGTTACGACAAGTATAATGAAAAAGCGGACAGGATATACCGCATAACTTCTGTTATTTTCCAGGAGAACAAACAAGACCGCTTTGCACCTACTTCACCCATTACAGCGCAAAAGATACAGGATGGTTTTCCGGAGGTGGAAAAAATTGTCCGTCTCAATTTTGCAGGCAGACTAATTTCTTATAAAGACAAAAAATTCTACGACACTAAAACCGTACTTGCCGATTCAACATTTTTTGATATTTTTTCGTTGCCATTACTGGAAGGAAATCCACAAAAAGCATTAACTACGCCTTACAGCATTGTGGTGACAGAAAAAATAGCTAAAAAATATTTTGGTAACGAACCCGCTGTTGGCAAAATGCTCAACCTTTCTGACACTATCAATATTATGGTTACTGGTGTTATGCAGGACATTCCTCTAAATTCTCACTTTAATGTTGATTGCATTATTTCAAGAAGTACTTTATTCGAACTAGCTAAGAGCAATCCAAACTTTAGTGAAGAAAACGAAAAGAACTGGCTAAATTGCGATTCTTACTCTTATTTACTTCTAAAAAATAAAGTAGATATTAAAGCTTTTGAATCAAAGGTCAATAAATATTTAACCAAAGAAACCGCCGGCCTTAAAAAAGATATTGGCATGTGGATGAATGTGGCAATACAGCCATTGCTTGACATCCACTTAAGATCAAAGTTAGAACATGAATTCAGAGGCAGCAAGAACAGCGATATTTCTTATGTATACATTTTTTCTGCTACCGCTTTTTTAATTTTATTGATAGCCTGTTGTAATTTCATTAACCTTTCTACTGCTAAATCATTAAACCGTTCAAAAGAGATCGGTCTGAGAAAAGTAATTGGTGCAAAACGCAGACAACTTATTTCGCAATTTCTTGGCGAATCTATTTTATTTACAGTTATTGCCAGTCTCCTCTCTTTATTTTTGGTATTATTATTTATTCCTGTTTTTAATTCTTTTATAGAAACAACTTTACATTTTAATTTAAGCATTGTATGGCTTTACCTTGCAATTATTATTGGTGTTGGACTTCTTGCAGGTTTGTACCCTGCTTTATTAATGTCATCGTTTGCTCCTATACGCTCTCTAAAAGGAAAAATAAGTCATGGTCTTGCAGATATCATTTTCAGAAAAGGTTTGGTTGTTTTTCAATTCTCCATTGCCATCGTTCTTATTATTGTTACTACTTTAATTTTAAGACAGCTTGACTTTATACAAAACCGGAACATTGGTTTAAATAAAGAGCAAGTATTAACTATTGAATTAAGAGGTATTGGTCCTCAAAAAGGCGAAATATTAATTGATGAATTACGCAAAAATCCTAAAGTAGTAAATACCTGCTTAACTAATTTCTCTTTCAAGGGTATTCCTGATATTACTGTATTGCCGGAGGGCTTTGCGCAGAACGAAGTAACAGGCTGCCCTGTAATTTCTGTTGATGAAAGTTTTTTAAAAACAATGCAGATCGATCTTGCAGAAGGCCGTGATTTTTCAAAAGATTTTCCAACGGATGTGAACGAAGCTTTTATTGTTAATGAAGCAGCCGTAAAATTTTTCAGATGGAAAAATTCAAAAAATGCAATTGGCAAAAAAGTAGACTGGGCCTATGGTAAAAGTGGTAAAGTAATTGGAGTAGTTAAAAATTTCAATTTCGCTTCTATGAAAGAAGATGTGAAGCCTTTACTTATTCATATTTTTAAACCATGGCATGGCACTGTTCTTACACGTCTAAAAACAAACGACCTTACTGAAACCATGAAGCAACTGGAAGCCACCTGGAAAACAATTGCAGGCGATGCACCGTTCAAAGCAACTTTTATGGAAGACGATTTTAATTCTTTATATCAGTCTGAACAAAACATGCGTACTGTTTTAGGTGCATTTACCTTTTTATCGGTTTTGGTTGCCTGCCTTGGATTATTTGGTTTAGCCGCATTCACAATTAAACAGCGTTTCAGGGAAATTGGTATTCGAAAAGTTTTAGGTTCAAACACATCGGGCATCGTTCAGTTATTATCAAAAGATTTCTTAAAACTCGTCGTTATTTCTATTTTAATCGCAGCACCTATCGCGTGGTATGCCATGTATAAATGGCTACAGGATTTTGCTTATAAAACTGAAATCAGCTGGTGGGTATTTGTATTGGCTGGTGCACTAGCTATATTAATCGCTTACATCACTGTAGCCTTTCAGGCTATGAAAGCCGCAATAGCAAATCCAATTAAAAGTTTAAGAACCGAATAACATGATAAAAAATTATTTTAAAATAGCTTGGCGCAATTTGTGGAAGAATAAACTATTTTCTTTTATCAACGTTACCGGCCTTGCTGTTGGTGTTACCTGTTGCATTTTAATATTTATGTATATACAAAGCGAATTAAGCTTTGATACAGACTGGAATGATGCAGATCGCATTGTAAGAGTAAATCAAACCTTCTCTATCGGAGGAGTACCAGACCACTATGCTATCACAGCATTTGGTGTGGCACCGGCATTAAAACAAGCCTATCCTGAAATTGAAGAAGCAGTTCGTATTGATGACTGGGGAACAGAAACTGTTTGGTTTGAAGATAAAATGTTTGATATCGATAACCAGTATTTTGCGGATGCTGATTTTTTTAATGTGTTTAATTTTGAATTATTAAAAGGCAATTCTAAAACGTGCCTGGCTGAACCTAATTCTGTTGTGATATCTGAAGCAATGGCTAAAAAATTCTTTAACACTGCTGATCCTATAGGCAAAATGTTAAAGTATAGTGAAATGTTGTGCAAAGTTACGGGCGTGCTCAAAGAAACTAACAAACAATCACGAATAAAACCCAACACTTTAATTTCATTAAGCTCGTATGGTACAGAAAAAATGAAGGGAATGGCCGAAAGCTGGTTTGGTGTTGGCTCCTCTACTTTTTTCAAAATAAGAGAAGGCACATCAATTGATCAGTTCAATAAAAAATTACTGCAATGGTCAAGAAAAGTTTTGATACCTGCTGCAAAAGCAGAAGGAATTGATGATGTGGTAACCTTAAATATCATGCCGCTATCTGAAACTTATTTTGATAAAAAATACAAATACGACCAGTTTGAAAAAGGCGAAAAAAGTTACATTTATATTTTTGGATGGGTAGCAGTTTTTATGTTGCTAATTGCCTGCTTTAATTACATGAACCTATCTACCGCACGCGCAGTAAAACGAGCAAAAGAAGTAGGCCTAAGAAAAGTAGTAGGCGCCAGCCGCAAACAGTTAATTACACAATTCTTAAGTGAATCAACGCTTATCTCTCTTAGTGCTTTAGTATTTAGTATTATTTTATTAATACTTTTATTACCGGCCTTTAATGCTATTACACAAAAAAGTATTGACTTGTGGAACACTATTGGTAATATAGGTTTCTGGACCGCGATTACCGCCATTATATTATTTATTTCGTTTGTTGGTGGAAGCTATCCTGCTTTTTATCTTTCCAACTTTCAGCCAGCAAAAGTATTAAAAGGAAAATTAATTGAATTGAAAAATATCTCATTTTTTGGGAAACTAAAGTTACGCCAGGTTTTAGTAGTGATGCAATTTACACTATCGATCATCATAATTATTTCCACTATTTTAATTTTTGACCAGTTAAACTATATGAAAAACAAAGACCTTGGTTTTAATAAAGACAAGGTAATTGTAATGGATTATCCATCCGGAGACACGATCATTTCAAAACTTGTGCCTGCAATAAAAAATGATTTTCTCTCGAATCCTTCAATAGAAAAATTTACAACCGCCGACCAGGTTGTAGGTGCAGCATCGAGACGAGGTTTTTTTATAAAAAATAAGAAAGGGATAGAGCAAAATGTATTAAATTTAAGTGGTGTAGATTATGACTATTTTGATGCCCTTGGAATAAAATTAAAATCGGGTCGTAATTTTTCAAAAGATTTTCCTACAGATAAACAGGCTTTTATTTTAAATGAAGCTGCGGTTAAACTTCTGGGGCTACAAGATCCTATTGGTGTAGAAATAAGTCTCGACCCAAAAGAAAATTTTGGTAAGGTAATTGGTGTAGTTAAAGATTTTAATTATAAGTCGCCACACACGCCTGTAGAACCATTAGCAATAGCTATATCTAATTTTGGCGGTGCACCGGGCTCAAAAATCATGATCAAAGTAAAAGCCAACACTATTTCAGAATCTGTAGATTTTATTGAACAAAAATGGAAACAATATTTTCCAAAATATCCGGTAAGATATTTCTTTTTAGATGATGAGTTTAATAAACAATATCATAAAGATAATACCATGCTTACCATTTTTAGTTATTTTTCAGGCCTTACTATTTTAATATCGTGTTTAGGATTATTTGGCCTTGCCTCATTTACAACAGAACAAAGAACAAAAGAAATTGGGATTCGTAAAGTTTTAGGTGCTTCAGTGGCCAACGTTACTTACATCATTTCAAAAGATTTTATTTTATTAGTATTAATTGGTATTGCTATAGCATCACCAATAGCTTATTACGCCTTAACCAAATGGCTGCAAAATTATGCATACCATACAAATTTAACTGCAGGTGTTTTTATTATTGCGGGTTGCCTGGCGCTTTTAGTAGCCATTCTTACTGTAAGCTCACAGGCAATTAAAGCAGCACTTACAAATCCAACAAAAAGTTTAAGAACCGAATAAATTCTATACATCATGTTTAAAAATTATTTTAAAACCGCTTTCAGAACATTGCTTCGTAACAAAACTTACGGCATTATAAATATTGCAGGGCTTTCTATAGGTATTGCGGCTTGTCTTTTATTATTTATGGTTATTCGTTATGAGCTGAGCTACGATAAATTTCAGCCTAATTATTCAAATATTTATAATATAGTAACAAAAGATACTTATTCGGATGGAGTTGATTATACTCCCGGCGTTCCTTATCCTGCGCTGAATGCCTTCAGGCAAGATCTTCCTGAACTAAAAACAGGGGCGATCTATTGTAATTATGGCTGCCAGGTTACAATCACTAAAAATTCAACTGATACAAAATTTCTTGAAGAAATGGGTGTGTTTTTTGCGGACCCCGAATTTTTTGAAATATTTAAATGCAAATGGCTGATTGGTAGTGAGAAGCTATTGAACGTACCAAATACAATCTCTTTAACAAAAAAAACGGCAGAAAAATATTTTGGCGAATGGAAAACCGCAATTGGAAAATACATTAAAATGGATAATCTTCTTACCCTACAGGTATCCGGCATCTTGGAAGATGTACCCGCAAATACAGATTTTCCGATTAGAATGGTAGGTTCTTTTAAAACACTACAAGATAATCCTGTTTATGGTTATTCAACAGAATGGGGCCACACAACCAGTAATTTTCAGGTTTATACATTGTTACCAAATAATATCACCAAAAAAAATATCGAAAATCAATTAAGACTCTTAGCAAAAAAATATTACAAAAATCAAAACGGTGAAGAAAGAATAAATGAATTACGGGCTTTAAGTGATATGCATTTTGATGTCGCGATTGGAAATTTAGGAACACACACAATAAGCCGAACGAGTTTAACAACATTATCATTTATAGGATTTTTAATAATACTAATGGCCTGCATTAATTTTATTAATCTATCAACTGCACAGGCTGTTGGTCGCTCAAAAGAAGTAGGCGTTCGAAAAGTACTTGGCGGAAGAAGAATGCAGCTTTTCTGGCAAATGCTCGGAGAAACAAAGATCATTGTTTTGATAGCTGCTTCATTTGCATTGATCATTGCACAATTTGCTACACCTTATATTAAACATGTAATTTCAATACAGGAGGAACTTAGTATTTTTACATTAGAGAGTATGTTGTTCTTTATTTTAATAATTATCACTGTAACCTTGTTGGCCGGCATATATCCATCATTGATATTATCGGGGTTTAAACCGGTTATAGCTTTAAAAAATAAAATAAACTCAACTACCATTGGTGGTATTTCTCTTAGAAGAGGATTAGTAGTTGTACAATTTGCTATCTCGCAAATACTGATCATTGGAACTATAGTGTCAGTATCTCAAATGAATTTTATTAAAACTGCCGACCTGGGATTTAATAAAGAAGCCACTTTACTATTATACGGTAGTACGGATAGCGTAGTTCTTTCAAAACAAAACGCTTTTAAAGAAAGTCTTTTACAAATTCCAGGCGTAAAATTAGTTTCCTATAATAGCGATGCGCCATCATCCGACAACAACTGGGGTTCTAATTTTGCTTTTGATCACAAACCGGATGAAAAGTTCTCGGTATTTCTTAAAGCAGTTGATGAGAATTATTACAATACGTTTGGCCTCGAATTTATTGCAGGAGAGACTTACACAAAAGCCGACAGCGCTAAAAAAGTAGTAATAAATGAAACATTACTTAATAAACTAAATATAAAAAACGCTCATGAAGCGCTTGGAAAACCTATCCGCACGGGCGGCCAAAAATGGAAAACGATTTGTGGTGTGGTAAAAGATTTTAAAACCAACTCGTTAAGAGACGAAATAAAACCTATTATTTTATTTCCAAATAAAATGCATTATAATAAAACAGCGGTAAAACTTCATTCAGCTAATATTTTACAAACTCAAAAAGCAATACAACAACAATGGGAAAAATTCTTTCCGGAAAATGTATATGCCGGATTTTTTATGGATGAATTAATAGAGGATTTTTATCAGCAGGAAACCCAAATGGCTTTATTGTATAAACTCTTTGCAGGCTTAGCGATATTTATTTCTTGTCTTGGTTTGTATGGTTTGATTTCTTTTATGGCTGTTCAAAAAACAAAAGAAGTAGGTATACGAAAGGTTTTAGGTGCCAGCGTTAGCAGTATAGTATATTTATTTTCAAAAGAATTTACACTATTAATTGGTATTGCTTTTTTAATTGCTGCGCCTTTAGCATGGTATTTTATGAATGAATGGTTACAA
The DNA here is from genome assembly GCA_016787705.1 of Bacteroidia bacterium. Classification (GTDB taxonomy): domain Bacteria; phylum Bacteroidota; class Bacteroidia; order B-17B0; family Aurantibacillaceae; genus Aurantibacillus. Next base: position 223,659 of record JAEUTP010000010.1, read on the forward strand.
AGTTTTGTATTTAGAGTGAACATTGGTATTGGTGTATTTATTGTTGCAATACTTACCTCTATGTGCGTTGCGTTTATAGCAGTTGGCTATAAAGCAATAAGAGCAGCAATAGCTAACCCTGTAAAAAGTTTAAGAACCGAATAATATGATAAAAAATTATTTTAAAATAGCATTAAGAAATTTATTTAAGCATAAAGTATTTTCATTCATAAATATTTTTGGCTTGTCAATTGGTATCGCTGCGTTTTTGCTCATCGTTCAATTTGTAAGCCATGAAACAAGCTATGATAAATTTGAAGAGAACGGCGACCGTATTTATCGCTTACAGCAAAACCGTTACAATAGTGGGAAGCTTACAACACAATGGGCTGCGGGTGCAGCAGGCGTTGGCAAAGCGGTTAAAGACGCTTTTCCTGAAGTGGAGGCAATGGCAAAATTAACACCTGAAGAAGGTGTTATGTCTTACGGAGAAAAAAAGTTTAAAGAAAAAAGAATGTTCTTTGCCACCAATTCCTTCCTGCCAATGTTTTCATACAAAGTAACAAAAGGAAAGTTAGATAATGCTTTGACCGATCCTTTTACCTCTGTAATAACAGAATCTACTTCTAAAAAATATTTTGGCAACGAAGATCCTATCGGGAAATTAATAAGCTATAATAAAATAGATAATTACAAGATCACTGCTGTTGTGCCCGATGTTCCTGAGAATTCGCATTTAAAATTCGATCTGCTTTTTTCTTTCTCAACCTTTTTAAAATTTGCCGGACCCGAATCAGAAACCACTTTTGACTGGGACGGATATTACACTTACATAAAAGTAATACCCGGTACGAATGCACAACGCCTGGAAAATAAAATTAAAGTATACATAGATAAAAAAGTTGGTCCTGAATATAAAAAAAGGAATGAAAGCGTTGAATACAAATTGCAACCACTTCATGATATTCACTTATATTCTTCTTATATGATGGAGGCAGAAGTAAATGGCAATGGCCAGTCGGTTTATTTTTTGCTGATCATTGCTGTATTTATTATTATCATTGCCTGGATCAATTATATTAATCTTTCAACAGCAAGGGCAATTGACAGGGCAAAAGAAGTAGGTGTAAGAAAAGTAATGGGTTCATACCGTTCACAGCTTATTGCGCAATTTATGTTCGAAGCTCTGCTCATCAATTTATTTTCTGTTGTTTTTGCTTTTGTTTTGGTTCTGATCTCTCTGCCTTTATTTAATTCGTTAACAGGAAACGAATTAAATTTTTCGCTACTTCTGCAGTGGCAGTTTTGGTTAACGCTTGTTTTATTGTTTGCAGGTGGTACTTTACTGGCAGGTTTATACCCGGCATTTATCATGTCTTCCTTTAAACCAATAACTGTATTAAAAGGAAAATTCACCCGCAGCAAACAAGGCACTTTATTGCGCCAATCACTAGTGATCATTCAGTTTGCAGCATCCGTAATTTTAATGGTAGGTACGTTTTGTGTTTATAAACAAGTAAACTTTATGCAAAGCCAGGAACTTGGTGTGAACATTGAAAAAACGCTTGTATTTGGCGGCCCTAACGTAATTGATACAGCTACCTATAAAAACCGTTTAAAAACATTTAAAACAGATCTGTTAAGTGTGCCAGGCATCCACAAAGTCATAACCTCTACCGCTGTGCCGGGCAAAAAACCCGGTTGGAACGCAGGAGGCATTAAGCTGGTGGAAGATGGTGATGAAAAAGGCAACCAATACAGAATAATTGGTATAGATTACGATTTTTTAGAGGCTTATGGTATACAGGTTTTAAAAGGAAGAGCTTTTTCAGAACAGTTTCCTACCGACAAAAAATGTGTTCTATTTAACGAAGAAGCCATAAAATTAATGGGCTTTAAAAACGCCGAAGAGGCGCTAAACCGACGTATTGATTTTTGGGGAGACCAATACACTATTATTGGTGTTGTTTCCAATCATCACCAGGAGGGACTTAGACAGCCCTACGACGCTCATATATTTAGATTAACACCCAACACCAGCAGTTATTTTTCTTTGAAAATAGAAAAGAACAAAGATCCGCAGGAGATCATACAAATTGCAGAAAAAAAATGGGCAGAGTTTTTTCCCGGTAACCCGTTTGAATATTTCTTTTTAGATGATCATTATGAAGAACAATATAAAGCCGATAAACAATTCGGAAAAACATTTGGTCTTTTCGCTCTACTTGCAATTATTGTAGCCTGTTTGGGTTTATTGGGCCTTGCATCTTTTGCAACCACACAGCGTACAAAAGAAATTGGTATCAGAAAAATATCAGGTGCATCTATTCCACAATTATTAATGCTGCTAACCAAAGATTTTATAAAACCTGTTCTAATTTCTTTTATAATTGCTGTACCCGTTACTTATTACTTACTTCAAAAATGGCTACAGAATTATGCGTTTAAAATAAATCTTAGTCCACTTTTATTTATTTTACCTGCCCTACTGATATTGATAATTGCCATTATAACCATAAGCACACAAACGCTAAAAGCTGCAAACGCCAATCCAGTTAAAAGTTTAAGAACAGAATAATATGCTTAAAAATTATTTAATAGTCGCATGGCGAAATTTAATGAGAAACAAAGTGTTTTCATTTATAAATATTTTTGGCCTTTCACTTGGCATTACTTCCTGCATATTTATTTCGCTATATATATTAGAGGAAATAAGCTATGATAAGCATTGGAAAAACGCAGATGCAATTATTAAAATTAATTGGGAGGAAACAGGAAATGGAATTACAGATCCATACGCCGTATCGGCTTTTGGAACAGGTCCTTCTTTAAAGAGAAATTTTCCGGAAGTAGAAGAGTTTTTAAGAATTATGCCAGCAAACAATCTGACAGTCTCTTATAATAATAAGTATTTTAATGAGAATAAAAATTATTTTGTAGATAGCACCTTTTTTAATGTATTTAATTATGAATTATTATACGGTGATTCGAAAAACTGTTTAAGAGAGCCAAACTCTATTGTTATTTCGGAAGCGATGGCTGCTAAATTTTTTGGTAAAAACAACCCATTAGGCCTGATCCTTAAATACCCAAAAAATTCGTATAAAGTAACCGGTGTAATTAAAGAAACTCAGCAAAAATCTCATTTATCACCAAATGCATTATTACGGATAAATTATTCTGACAAAGAGATAATAGAGCAACAAGAAGGTTGGTTATGGATAAATACATACACATATCTAAAATTGCGTACTCCTTTAGACGCTGTGGCGTTTGATGAAAAGTTAAAAATATGGGCAAAAAAAACGCTTGAACCAGTATTAAAAAAAGAAAATGTAGGGTATAAAATAGAATTAAAAAGCAAAGTCGTTTCTCAAGTTCATTTTGATAATTACCACGCAGATGAATTTGAAAAATCAGATAAAAGCAATGTATATTTTTTTGGGCTTATCTCTTTTTTCATACTATTAATTGCTTGCTTTAATTACATGAATCTTTCTACAGCAAAAGCAACAAAACGAGCTAAAGAAGTAGGTATGAGAAAAGTAATTGGCGCTTTAAGAAAGGAAATTATATTTCAATTTCTAGGCGAATCATTCATTATTTCTCTCATCTCTTTTATATTTTCTTTGGCACTATTGGTTATATTTATTCCTGCGTTTAACGCTCTTACATCAAAAAATATTATATTTCTAAATATCTTAGCTGACTTTAACTTCTGGGCAATATCATTACTTATTATCCTATTTATTTCTTTTATTGGTGGTAGTTATCCTGCATTTTACCTATCAAATTTTAAACCAATACATATACTTAAAGGTAACTTAAACCTATTTAAGAGTCCTATATTATTTAGAAAAATAAAATTCAGACAATTATTGGTAGTAGCGCAATTTGCTATTTCTATTATCATTATTATAGTTACTATACTAATTTACGATCAACTTAAACTACTAAAGAATAAAGACCTTGGATTTAATAAAGATCAGGTATTAGTATTACGAATGCCGGGATTAGATTCACTAGGTAACACCAAAGTATCTTCATTAAAAAATGAACTTTTGCTAAGCCCTTTAATTAAGAAATTTTCAACTGCAAATCAAATTATTGGTGTTGAAGGAAATATACTCTTTAGAACCAAAGATAAGGGTCAAATGGGACAGTCGTCGTTAAACGTTAATTCAGGGGATTATGAATACCTTGATCTTTTAGGCGTAAAATTTGTTGAAGGAAGAAATTTTTCTAAGCAAATAACGGGAGACGGCAACAATTTTATTATTAATGAAGCTGCTGCCAAATTTTTACAACTAAAAAATCCGCTAAGTGCAGAGCTTGGTTGGGACGAACAACATCTTGGGAAAATAATAGGAGTTGTAAAAGATTTTAATTACAATTCTTTACATACTAAAATAGACCCATTGGTTCTTGCATTAAGAAATTCAGTAGGATTGTATGCACTTATTAAATTATCTTCTGATAATGTGAAGCAAAGCGTAGATCTTATTACAGAAAAATGGAAAGTATTTTTTCCTCAAAATCCGATCTCTTACTTCTTTATGGATGAAGGATTTAACAAGCAATATAGTAGAGACGATGTGATGTTAATTATTTTTGTTTGCTTCGCAGGTCTTACGATTTTAATTTCATGTTTAGGGTTATTTGGTCTTGCTTCCTATAGCACAGAGCAACGTACTAAAGAAATTGGTATACGAAAAATAATAGGCGCCTCTGTTACAAATATCATTAAGCTAATTTCAATTGATTTTCTTTTTTTAATACTCGTTGCTATTATTATCGCTTCACCAATAGCATACTTTTTTATAAAATCCTGGTTACAAAATTTTGCCTACAAAACCGAGATCAGTTTTTGGGCTTTTTTACTTGCTGGAATCTTAACAATATGCACTGCATTTTTAACTGTTTTTTATATTGCACTAAAAGCAGCATTTACTAATCCAATTAAAAACTTAAGAACAGAATAAAAATAATTGTATGATAGAACTAAAGAACATTTTTAAATGGGTAAACCAGGGGGCAAACAAAACATTTTTGTTACGCGACATTAATTTAACTATTAACGAAGGAGAATTAATTTCCATTATGGGCCCTTCGGGTTCAGGAAAATCGACCCTGCTAAATGTAATAGGCATGCTGGATGGCTTTGATGAAGGAGAATATTCTTTTATGGGAAATTCGGTAAAGGGTTTAAAAGAAAAACAACGCTCACAATTGTATAAAGAACATATTGGATTTGTTTTTCAGGCTTATCATTTAATTGATGAGTTGACAGTTTTCGAGAACATCGAAACTCCCCTCCTTTACCAGGATATGAAATCTTCTGAAAGAAAAGCTTTAGTTGCCGATGTGCTCGACCGTTTTAATATTGTTGGCAAAAAAGATCTGTTTCCAACACAACTATCCGGCGGGCAGCAGCAATTGGTTGGTATTGCAAGAGCTTTAATAGGAAAACCAAAATTATTGCTGGCCGATGAGCCAACAGGAAACTTGAATTCAAAACAAGGCGAAGAAATCATGGAACTTTTTAAAAAATTAAATAAAGAAGATGGCGTTACGATCATACAAGTAACACACTCAGAAAAAAATGCAGAGTATGGATCGCGTATAATTAATTTATTAGATGGTAGAATTGAAAAATAGAATAATGAAGAAAATTGCGCTTACAATATTACTTTTTTTTACCTTAAAAAATATTGCGCAGGATAGCACCGTTTATACACTAAAACAATGTGTTGAAATTGGGTTGCAAAATAATTTAAATGTAAAAATGGCCGAATTTGCAATGGAAAGTAATGATGCGAGATTACAGCAATCACGTACTAATTCGTTCCCAAATATTTCTGCCTACGCCAATCAGGGCATCAACCAGGGTAAAAGTATCAACCCATATACCAATACATTTATCAACCAAAAAATAAATACCGGTCAGTATGGTTTAAATGGCAGCATGACGTTGTGGAGTGGCTTTAATAATTATAATATCATGCGCCAAAATGCATTTGCATACCAGGCAGGTAAAATGGATTATGAACAGTCAAAAATGGATATTACAATAGGTGTAATGTTGGCGTACTTACAAGTTTTGAGTAACGAAGAGCAGCTTAAACAAGCTGCTTCGCAGGTTGAAGTAAGTAAAGCACAAACGGAACGTTTAAATGTTTTGGATAAAAGCAATGCTGTGTCGCCTTCTGTATTATACGATACAAAAGGGCAATTAGCAAATGATAAAATAAACTACATAAATACAAAAGCAGCATTGGCAAGTGCTAAAATTACCTTAGGACAATTACTCAATTTAAACTTCGCCCCTACTGCAAAATTTGAGAAAATTAATGCCGAAGCAGAGATCAAAGTTTATGAAACAAATACTGATGCCATTTATGCCGAAGCAACAAAGAATTTGCCAATGATCAAAGCTGCAGAATACCGTAGAATTAGCGCTGTAAAAAACCTTCATGCCTCAAGAGGATCACTATTTCCGACGCTATCCTTAAATGGCAGTATTGGCACTAACTATTCTGATGCAGCACTTAATCAAAGAATAACTGGAGTTTCGGATGCCGGTACAGATAGTTATGTACTTATTAATAACACCCCTGTAACTGTTTATTCTCCACAATATAACTTCAGCAATGAAAAGATCTCGTTTAATGAACAGTTTAAAAATAATTTAAATTCTTATGTTGGTTTAAGCTTACAGTTTTCAATTTTTAGTTCGCTAAGAACTAAAACACAAATTTCACTTGCAAAAATAAATAAAGAGCAATCGGAAGTACGGCAAAAAAATACGAATATAGTTTTAAAAGCAGCTATTGACCAGGCAAAAACAGATATGGCGGCCGCTTACGAACGTTACCTGATTTTACAGGAACAAGTTCAGGATTATACCGCGTCTTTTAAAATAGCAACGGTAAAATTTGAAAAAGGCGCTATAACAACCGTTGATTATGTAATTGCAAAAAGCAATAATGATAAAGCACAAATGAATTTTATAGCTGCAAAATATGATTACATCTTAAAAAGCAAAGTATTGGATTATTACAATGGTAAACTGCCCATGTAATATTTTTGTAACTTGAATACACTTAGCCTCACCTTTTTAAACTTATTTTTTTTTACCAGTCTTATTGGTTTGATATAAAGACCATGTAGTGGTTGGTGCTGAAGGAATTGGCACCTGCCATTTTATGGGTACTACTTTTTTTCTGTTTATTGGCTTTGCCAAGGTTATATTAACACCTGGATTAACCGAAGCGCAAGGGCCACAGTTCTCACCAGTAAATTCTTCAACCAGCGCTAAGCGTGGTGTTTGTGCAAAAATAGCTGCGGTTAAAAGAGCAAAATTTAAAAGCAACAGATCTTTTTTCATGGGAATTAATTTTACATGTAATATATTTAACCTTACAGCTAAAATAGATTTAGGTTGGGTAAAGATAAAATTTTAAAACGACAAAATATTACCTCAACCACACTCTATTTCTTCTTGCTGTGTGCGTGCCTCTTGTGGCAATTAATAAACTCAGTTATATTTTCGCCTATATTTCTTGCCTTTTTATTCTACCTATTGTTATAAAAACTGCCATAAGCAAGCATATAATATTAAAACCAATAACATTAGCCTCCCCTCTGCAAATGTGAAAAACAATAGCGCTAAGCATTAAAATGCTTATTCCTGCACAAGCCCAGATAACTAAAACAGGCTTTATGTGCAACAAACCCGGCAGTAGCAATCCCAGCGCACCTAGCAGATCGATCATGGCAAGAAGTCTTAATAAAAATACCGGCACTTGTCCGGTCCATGGCATCATAACAGAAATCTTTTCAACCGGCATAAATTTCATAGCTGCTCCTGAAAGTAGTAGAATTGCAAGAATGCTCTGCGCTATCCAAAGCATTACGTTTAATGTTCTTGAAGTTTTTTGTTTTTTTATCATAAGAGTGTTTTGATATAACAAAAGTATTTACATTTACTATCTGTCAGATAGTACTTCCATTTTAGATAGTACTATCCAAAATGGAAGTAAAGCAAAATAAAAATATATGTTAACAACAGATGATTGTCCGAAGAATATTCTTGCCATTAAAGATGCATTAGAAGCTGTTGAAGGAAGATGGAAATTGCTGATTATTCTTTCTCTTTCAATGGGCAATAAACGATTTACCGAAATTGCAAAAGAGATACACGCAATAACAGATAAAACATTATCAAAAGAATTAAAACACCTTGAAACCAATAAGCTCATTAAAAGAGAAGTGTACGAAACTTTTCCGCCTAGGGTCGAATACTCAATAACAAAACATGGCAAGTCCTTGCAAAGCTTATTGGATGAGCTTTATAAATGGGGTAAGAAGCACCGTAAAGAGGTAATTGGCAATTGATTAGTAAATATGTTTTGTTAAAAAAATGAAATACACTAAAATTCTGATAAAATTATCGTAATATTACGATAAATATATTATCTGATGGGATTAACCAAAACCGAAGAATTTACCGTTAAGCAAAACAAAATTGCAAAATACATGAAGGCACTTGGGCATCCTGCACGTATTGCCATACTAGAGGTATTAATTAAAAAAGATGCTTGTATGTGTGGTGATATTGTAGATGAATTACCTCTTTCTCAAAGTACAGTTTCTCAACATTTAAAAGAACTGAAAGAAGCCGGACTTATTAAGGGTGATATTGAAGGAACAAAAGTATGTTATTGTATTGATGAGAAAGAATGGGAAATTGCTAAAACTTATCTCAATACTTTTTTGGGTAATTATACTGCTTCTAAAAAAAAATGCTGCTGATGGAGATCGTTCCACTTTTAAATATTCATTATCTTGACTTAGTAAGCATCGACCATGAATTTATTGCTACACATCAGGCAACATTTCAAATTGATGCACTAAGTTGTAAAATTGGTAATATTTGGAGACATACAATTTTATTAGAACGCCGCAGTTCAACAACAGACAAGGATTAAAAAAAATTTAACTATAATCATCGGTAAATAACGATAAAATAAACAATATGAAATTATCTGAATTAAAAAACAAACTTGCCAATCTAACTGAACTGAATTTTCAATTACCTAATGGCACTTATGTTCCAAAACATTTTCATGTAACGGAAGTCGGACAAGTAAATAAACACTTTATTGATTGCGGGGGCATAGTACGCCGTGAAAAAGCAATCAACTTCCAATTATGGGAAGCCGGTGATTTTGATCATCGCTTAGCACCTAAAAAGCTGGTTGATATTATTGCTCTTTCTGAAAAAATACTGGCTATTGAAGATGCTGAGATCGAAGTGGAATATCAAAGTGACACCATTGGTAAATATGGTTTGGATTTTAATGGTAAAGATTTTATGCTTACTCAAAAACTAACTGCTTGCCTTGCGCTCGATCAATGCGGCATTAATACCGAAAAACAAAAAGTAAAATTGTCCGATCTTCAAAACAATAACAGTTCTTGTTGTGACCCTAATTCTAAATGTTGCTAAAATGATGGATTTTTTAGTGAAGTATAAAAAGCCAATAGTCATAACCTCTTCTGTGGTTATTCTTCAGTTAATTTTCGGCTTCGATCCCAAGTTCTGTATTATTAATATAGTTTGGTTGTTTGTTTAATATGGAGCAGAAAAAAATATTAGTGCTTTGCACAGGCAATAGTTGCCGCAGCCAGATTGCTGAAGGTTATCTGCGGAGTTTTGCAGCAGGTCGAGCTAAAGTATACAGCGCGGGCGTTGAAACGCATGGTGTAAATCCTAAAGCCATTGCTACCATGAAAGAGGATGGCATTGATATAACTTCTCACACGTCTAATAATGTGGATGAATATCGGGACATTGAATTTGATTTTATTATTACAGTATGTGATAATGCTAAAGAGCGCTGCCCTTATTTTCCCTTTAAAGCTAACCGTTTTCATTATAATTTCCCTGATCCTGCAAAAGCAAATGGTACTGAAAAGGAAATTGAAGAAGAATTTAAAAGAGTTAGAGAGTTAATAAAAGACTATTGTAAAAAATTTATTGAAGAAAATATTTAAATAAAAGCAAAAATTTATTTATAGACATGAATACGGAAAAAATCTGGTTTGATTATAATAAAGATTTAAAAAAATTTATTCTTTCTAAAGTAAAGGATAAGGATGTGAGCAATGATATTTTGCAGGATGTGTTTATAAAAGTGCATTTAAAGATCACTGAACTTGAAAATAAAGATAAATTAAAGCAATGGATATATCAAATTACCCGGAATACAATCAATGATCATTTCAGAAAAAACAAATTAACCCTTGATGCAGATAAAATAGATTTACCGGAAGAGACTACGGAACCAAAACCTAACAGGCAATTTGCCAAATGCTTAACTTCTTTTATTAAAAGTCTGCCAAAAAAATATAAAGAAGCAATTACCCTTGTTGAATTAAATAATATAAGCCAATTAAAGCTTGCGGAGAAATTACAGATCTCATACTCCGGTGCTAAAAGCAGAGTGCAAAGAGGAAGGGAATTATTAAAGGCTCATTTCTCTGATTGTTGTGATGTAAAAACAGACAGATATGGAAATATTGTATCTCATAAAAGCAATTGCAGCACTTGTCAAATTTAAAAATAAAGCGGGATACTTACTATCCCGCTTTTTTGTTAACAGCAGCTTGAGCCGCATGTACAGGTGCAGGTGCCACCGCAATTACAACCCGAATTTTTGTTATTTTCCATAACTTTTAGCTTTATATTACAATCAATATTAACTGCATTAAATAGACGTAACACATTTTAAAAAGACGCAAAAATTGTTCTTTCATGATTATTAAGGTTTTTTGCCTTTACCAATTATGCCAAGATGTGTGTTTGAAAAAGAATCAGAATGTTTTAGACCATAACCAAAAATCCTATCAAAAGATATATGTGCAAATAAGATTATTGCCATTAATTTCCAATTTTCACTGCCAGATGTAAAAGCATAAACAGCAATACCGGCTGCTAGCAAACGATGATGCATAACATTATACGTTAAGGCCCCTACCTTTGGATTTATTAAATAGCCTATCATTCCGATATCTGGAATAAGTAATAATGCAGGAAACCACCACCATGCAAAGTTTAATTTGCTAAATAAAAATACACATAATGCAAATACTGCCATTTCTTCTAATTTTAAAACAAAACTCATCTTCATAGTAATATTATTTATCACAAAGATGAGGAGAAGAAAAACAGATCCTCTTGATATAGATCAAGAATTTAAGTTTTTGCTTTTCGGATCCTGCTAAGGGTTTCAGGGGTCATTCCCAACATGGAAGCTATATATTGCAATGGCACCTGGTTAAAAAGTTCTTTATTGCTTTCATAAAAGAAATCAAAACGCTGTTCTGCCGACATTGAAAGATGATTGTGTATCCTCTCTTCCATATAAATAGCGCATTTGGCTATAAAATTCTTTTCGAATTCATGCCAATTAGAAATTTCCTTACAAACTTTTATATAGTCTTCACGATTGATTGTGTGTAGCTCAACATCTGTTAGCGCTTGCATGTTCCATCTTGAAGGTATTTGGTATATCCAACTTGACAGATCTGTCATAAAGCCATTTGTTGCTATCCACTGCGTTACCTCTGTTTCATCACTTACACGGTATATTCTTAAAGCACCCGAACTAATGAAACTTAGTTTCTCACAACGCCTGCCATATTCCAAATGAAATTCGCCTTTTTTAAGCAAAGAAGGCTTAAAATAGGAAACAATTGACTTTACTTCGCTTTTAGATAATTCTCCAAAATAACTGACAATGTTTTCTTCAAGTATTTGCATAAATCTATATTATTATACGCCTTTTCAAAGGTAGCCAATTAGATTTAATGAGATCAACTACATTAATATTCTAATATATCAAATGTCATGATGTAAAAGTCATGTTGCATCTTGACTTAATTTCACTAAAAGTAAACTTTCGCTCATTCAATAAAAAACAAAAAGTCCCACCGTTTAGGCAGGACTCTTGCATTTATTAGTGGACCCGGAGAGATTCGAACTCTCGTCCAAATAAGGAAAAAATAAGCTTTCTACATGTTTAGTTATAACTTGATTGTAGGCTAAAGGCAGGCGTTATATCAAACCAAACTTTAACTTAGTTGCTAATATTGTTTTACTTAACAACATCGGTAAAACAAACTACACATTTATGATGCTTTACCCAAGGCGCAGAGCAGCTTAGCTCCCTGGAAAGCAAAGGTTACTTAATTCTAAATTAAGCAGCCATAGCGTAAGAGTTATCTTCGCCAAATAAAAGTTTTGAAAGTTCAGTTTAAAGAGCTCGTCTTACAACGCTCTACATGCTTACCTATCTTATGCGCTTACTGTCAAAACCGGTCGGGCCCATTTCAATTTAAGATTCAAGATTGCAGATTTAAAATTTAAATAAGCATAAAAAAATCATTAAATTGTTCAAAGAACATTATGTAAAGTTACTATAATTTGTATCTAAAAACTAAGTTTTTATTTATATTTAACTAATATTTTAAAATTGTATATCATGAAAAAGACCTTTGCCGCTTTATTTGTAAGCCTTGCTATTACAACTGCTTCGGTAGCCCAAACTTTTAAATCAAAACCCCTTAAATTAAAATATACGCCACCTTCAGGCTGGGTAGCAGAAGAATTTGGTGACGCGACGGACTGGGAAAAATCGGGCAATGCTTTATGCAAATGCTCAGGTGTAAAATTCAGCAAACAACATAAAGATGGTAAAATGAATGTATTGGTATATCCAAGCACACAATCAGGACTGGATTCTACCAAACGTAATTTTGTTGGATCGCTTGTATTTACTGACGTTCAAAAATATGATAAGACAAAAAACAAATTTTTCTCTTTTGAAAGAAAGAAATCAAATTTTGCCGATGCTAAAAAAAATAACGAAAAATCGTTTGACGTGATTCGTTACCAAACAAAAGTAGACGATCATTTTTACATTATTTATGCCTGGCAGGAAAACAAACAATTAATGAGTCCACAAATTGAAAAAGAATTGTTTGAAATGATAAATGCTATAGAACCACTTTAATTAGCGGTTCTATTTTTTTGTAAAGAAATAAGAATCCATATCCAGCTCGGCATTCACTTTTATTTCGATGGTTTTTTCATCGCATTTTATTTCATGAATACCTAAAGTAGGATCCATGTAACTTATCATTGCTGTACCCTGGCCACTAAATTGAACTTTAGCCTTGTACATAGGATGAAACTCAAAATCTATTTCTGCATGCTTTTCTTTTGCCACTACTATTATTTTACCATACTGCGCATTATAAAAAACGCCTTCTAATTTTTTATAATCATTGGCATTACTGCTATAAACCCTTACTTTTTCGCGTAGCGCATTTAAGATCTTTTGCTGACTTAAAGATTTGTCTTTAAAATAGCTGTAATAGTTTTTACTGTAATCCTGAAATTTTTGTTCTGTAATGTCACGAATCAATACTTTTGTTAAGGCCTCAAAAAAATATTGTGCATCACTATTTGTAAGAATAACAAATCCTGCATTTTTTTCGGGAACTAAAACAGTATTACTTAAAAATCCGCTTACACCACCTGAATGTAAAACCACTTTTTTAGAACCTTCATCTTTTAAGAACCAACCCAAACCATAGGTCTCAAAATTATTTCCATTCCCTTCTCCATCGGCAACAATTGTATTTGATTCGCGCGTAGCTTCAATTACTTCGGCCGGTACTATTTGTTTGTTATTATATTTGCCATTATATAATTGCATAATTAGCCATTTGCTCATATCATTTACTGATGATGAAATAGATGCCGAAGCGCTCATGTTATCAAGATGCATAGCTTCCACCTCAACAATTGCAGTATCAAACATTGAATAAGCTTTAGACGCATTAGAAGCCGCAAAAAAATCTTTTTGAAGTGTAGAAGTATTTTTCATATCTAAAGGAATAAAAAAATGATGTTTCAAATAATCATCCCAACTTGTATCACAAACAGCCGGAATGATCTCTCCGGCTGTTACAAAACCCATATTGCAATAGCCATAGGCTTCACGCAAGCCATGTTTAGGTTTTATAAGCGCCATGTTCTCAATTAGCTGTTTTCGTGATTTGGTAGAATTAAAATTTATAAAATCGCTTTGAAAAGTACTAAAGCCAATTCGGTGCGATAAGGCATCGCGAATAGTTACCTGCTGCGTTAAGCACTCTTCATTCAATTTAAAATAAGAAAGGTGTGTTTTTACCTTGTCATCTAATTTCAACTTTCCATATTTTTCTAATAAAGCTAAAGATGCACCTGTAAAGGCTTTAGTACAAGAGGCTATTTGAAAAATAGTGTTTTCGTTCACCATAGTTTTTTTTGCTTTATCAGCATAACCATAGCCTTTCATAAAAATAACCTTTCCATCTCTTACAATAGCAACGGCCATACCGGGCAAACGCCAGCGTTTCATTTCACGCTTAATATAAATATCAAGGCTATCATTAATAAAATTAATCTGCGCAAAACCGCTATCAACAAGCAAAAGCAGAACAAGTATCTTTAAAAATTTTTTCATTTGATTTTAATTAATTCTTTTACTTTTAGCATTTCAAGATCTTTTTTAGCTAGAATATCTTTTATAGTATAACTTACCTGATGATCGGGCATAATACCATGACCGGTTATTTTAGGGCATACATCATGCACAATTCTAAAAGCAGGCATACGTATCTTTGCTTTGGTATTTGGCAAAATATAATATGGAGTAATGCCGGCATTACAGCCTTCCATGGCACCTGCTGTTTCTTCACCAATAAAAACTGTTCGTTTATTCATTTTTAAATACGCAGCAACCAAACATGAAGCAGAAAAAGACCCGCCATTTATCAAAACATACACCTTATTATTAAAATGGTTTTTCTTTCGCGGTTTAATAGTATAAACAAAATTATCGGTATCATTAACAGTTCTTTTTTTTGCGATCATCGAAAATCCAAAACGCATTAATTTAAAAAATACATTACCGTGTGTGTGTGTTTTATATGGATAGGATCGAATGCCTGTTCGCAAAGTTTGTGTTTGAGCGGTATCAATCAAATAACTTAATAGATTATATGAGTTTTCTAAACTACCGCCACCATTGTTACGCAGATCGATAATAAGATTCTCGGTTCCATTCTTTTCTAGTTTTCTGAATATTCTACGGTAAGCCTTATTTGTGCGCTTTCTTGAAAATGCATCTATCTTTAAATGAAAGCTTTTTTTATCTGTATCCAAATAATTAAAACGCATCTTCGCTAACCTGTAGTGCGAATAGGTGCTGTCTGTTTTAGGGCCAATAGGTAACGGTGGAATTGTTTTTAATTTTATTGCCGGATATTTTACGGTTCTAACATTTTTGCCTGATAAATATTTTACTGTAAAAGTATCCGGTCTGCCAAATAAGGAAAGATAATAGGCATTAAAGCCCAGTTGCACATAATGATCTTTACCTGTTTCATTAAAACCATCGGTACTAATTATACGTTTACAATAACGGAGCATTGAATCAACTGCTATGCCATTTATTTCTACTATTTCTGTACCTTTCTTTAAAAGGGTATCCTTCTTTTTATCAATACCTGCTAAAACAAATACTTTTTCTTTTACTGGGATAAAAAAATAAGGAGAGAAGTTGTAAGACAATTTTGCCGCTGCTTTATAATATGCTTTAGATAAAATGGCTTCGGTATGGCCACAATGAATATCATCAATTAACAGCTTAGTTCTTATCCTGAACTGTTTTTCGGTTAAACTATCGTTTAATTCATTTATAAAATTATTAAATTGATTTTCGTAATGCGATCTTGTATTATATATGCCAATAGCAGGATGCATGGCCAGGGTTACATTTTTAAGAATCTCAGCATCAGCTTTTAATTGGGCAGGAGTATATTTTACAGTTAAAGGTGATTGTTTTTCTTGCTGCGACAGTACGGGCAGGCTAAGAAAAAAAACATAAAAAATAATAAATGAAAGCTCCTTTAAAAATGGCATAAATGTTATCTTTGTAAAAATACAAAATAGTATGCAAAGAATTAAGATAGGAGTTTTACGTGAAGAAAAAAGTCCACCGGATAAGCGTGTACCCTTAACCCCACTTATTTGTTCAGACCTGACAAGAAAATACCCTAATATTGAAATTGTAGTACAACCCAGCAAAATAAGATGCTACAGCGATGATGAATACACATCTTTTGGTATAACTTTACAGGAAGACTTAAGCGATTGCGACGTATTGATGGGTGTTAAAGAAGTGCCCGCCAACCTTATTATACCAGGTAAAAAATATTTTTTCTTTTCGCATACTATTAAAAAACAGCCTCATAATAAGAAGCTGATGAAAGCTATTATTGAGAAGAAAATTCAAATGATAGATTACGAAACGCTCACTGATAAGAATCACAACCGTATTATTGGTTTTGGGCGTTATGCCGGTGTTGTTGGCGCTTACAATGGTATTTTAGGCTATGGCTTAAAATATGATCTGTTTCGTTTAAAGCCCGCTAATCTTTGTCGCGACAGGGCCGAGATGGAAGAAGAATTAAAGCGTGTAAAATTGCCGAATATAAAAATTGCATTAACTGGTGGTGGCCGCGTGGCTAACGGTGTTATTGAAACATTAAGTGCTTTGCGTATCAGAAAAGTAACACCTGAAGAATTTTTAATGGCCTCTTTCCGCGAGCCGGTGTATTGCCAGCTGAATCCGCGTGATTATGTAGAAAGGCCGGATGACCACAATTTTGACCTCAACGACTTTTTTAAACACCCTGAGCATTTTGTATCGAAGTTTACGCCGTTTACTAAAATAACCGATCTTTTTCTTTCTGCTCATTACTGGGATCCACGCTCGCCAAAAATGTTCACGGTTAACGATATGAAAGAAAGTGATTTTCACATGTCAGTAATTGCCGATATTACTTGTGATATTGATGGCTCGGTGCCAACCACATTACGTGCCAGTACTATTGCGCAGCCTTTTTATGGTTATAACATTGTTACAGGTAAAGAAGATCTGCCTTTTAATAAAGATACCATTTGTATTATGGCCGTAGATAATTTGCCTTGCGAATTACCACGTGATGCCAGCGATGATTTTGGGAAAGACCTAACGGAACGCGTATTGCCGTTTTTAGTAAGTGAAGATAAAGACAAAATTATTGAGCGCGCCAGTATTGCCATTGATGGCAAGCTGACCAAGCCTTTTGAGTATTTGAGTGATTATGCTTATTAACAAAAAAGCCACATTTTAAATGTGGCTTTTTTGTTTTTTGTAAAAGTCCTTCTCCCTTGGAGAAGAATTTAGGATGAGGCTATTTATCCCTTGCAGCTAACCATTTCGTTACAGCAGGTGCTAATTCTTTTTGAGATTTACCACCAACAAATACACCAATGTGCCCGCCTTTAAAGCTGTATAATTCTTTATCCTTGCTTCCAACGTAATCGTTTAACGGAATGGTTGCAGCAGGAGGTACCAAATGATCTTCGGTTGCATAAATATTTAATAAAGGCGAAGTGAGATTTTTTAAGTTCACTTTTTTACCGCCTACTTCCAATTCACCCTTTACTAATTTGTTTTGCTGGTACAATTCTTTCATGAACTGACGGAAGCATTCACCTGCCTGATCAGGACTTTCGCTGATCCATTTTTCCATACGTAAAAAATTCATTAGTTTATCTTTATCATCTAAACTATTACTTAACGTTTGTTGCTTCTGCACTTTCATCATTGGCTTAAGCATATCAAAGCCCTGGTTTAAGAAATCGCCGGGAACCAAGCCATGATTGGCATCTACCAATTTATCAAAATCCATATCGCGGCTCCATTTAAATAATAAACCGTCGTTAGTGCTAAAATCAATTGGCGTTACATGCGTAACTAAGTTCTTTATTTTGTTTGGAAATAAAGAAGAGTAAATAACGCTTAAGGTTCCGCCCTGGCAAATACTTAAAATATTTATTTTTTCGATGCGGTTCTTTTTGCGGATAAAGTCAACACAATTATTTATGTAACCATTTACATAATCATCCATACTTAAAAAACGATCGGCTTTGCTCGGGTAGCCCCAGTCAATTAAATACACATCAAAACCGGCGTTCAATAAATTTTTAATGTAACTACGATCCGGCTGAATATCCAGCATTTTATAAGTGTTTACCAAAGCATACACAATTAAAATGGGCGTTTTATATGTAGCATCTGTATCGCGGTTATAACGGTACAGGGTTAACTTATCTTCGTTATAAACCGCTGTTTTTGGCGAGGTGGCAATATCCACTTCGTGAATGTTCTTTAAAGTTTCGTAGCTCTTTAAAACTTTTTGGCTCATATCGGCCATTTCTTTAATAATGTTTGTTTCCATAATTAAGATTGTATCTGTAATATAAACAAAAAAAGCCGCCCTGCAAACACACAAACGGACGGCTTTTAGGGTTCTTAGCTATAAGGACTATTTTTTCTTTTTAGAATTTTTATCGTCTTCAAACAACTCAGCACTTCCGTTTGCTAATTTTGATTGAAGGTCTTTTACTTGCTTTTTTAATTCGTAAATGGTCTTTTGCATTTCAGTTACTTCCGATTTAAAAACCACAGGGTAGTTTTCAAATACATGTTCAAATTGAGATTCGAAATGTTTTTTAACGTCCATGCTTAAATTTAAAGCTTCGCCTTTTATTTTGCTGAATTCGTCAGTTGCAAATAACTCGGTAAATAATTGCTCGTTTACTTTTACCCACTCATTATACATTTCTTGTGCATTAGGCACCTGGGTTAAATTAGCAGAATCTTTAAATTTATCAGCGTATTGTTGCGCTATTTTCTCAATGCTTTTTTGAGTTGTAGATTGTAACTGAATTTGTAATTCTGATTGTTTAATGCTGTACTCTGTCATTTTATCCATTAAAGCAATTGTAGCTTCAACGTTTTCTTTTTCTTTACCAGGGTTAGCTAATTTTAAAATAGGCTCAAAAGTTTTACCAAAAATATTATTGGTTTTATTATAAAGCTCTTTTAAAGCAGCTAAGTTAGAAGAATCACCGGCAAAAGCATTTGGAAACTCTTTTGACATGCTTTGTACCTGTGCATAATATTCTTTAGCTAAATTATTGTTGTTAGTAAAGAAGCTTTGCACTTGTTTCATACCATTATCATATACTTCTTTTAAAGAAGCACCGTTATAAAAATTACCAAACATTTGCTTTGTTAAATTACTGTAGCTATCTGCAGTAAAATAATTTTTAAAAGCATCCATGTTAAACTGGCCTTTTTTCATTGCCTCAGCCATTGGCTGAAAAAACTCCTGCATTTTAGCATACATTTGGTTGCCTTGCATAAAGTTGCTGAATACATCTTTATTAAAAGCACCATTCATGTTTTTGCTCATTGCATCGTAAGATGAATTTAATGTATTCATCCATGAATTGTAAATGTTTGTAAAGGCAGTATTTGTTTGGCCAAAATTGCTCATATAATCCTGAGCAGGTTTACCAAAACTTTGAAAGCTGTTGTTGATGCTTTGGTTAAAATCTGCCATTTGCTTAGCATAGGTAGATTGTTGGTTGAACCAATTTTTGAAAAAATCCTGAGGATTAGTTTCATTGGTATTAAACATGTTTGCAGATGATTGTTGCATACCGTTTAAAATAGACATTTGTTTCTCTAACCATTCTTTATAAATATTTTGACCTTCATGAGCAATGTTACCATTGCTAAGAGCTGTTTGCATTTTTTTTGCAGAGTCCATCCAAGTATTTAAATACTGGGTTTGGGTTTCAACCATCGTGTCGATGAAGGGATTTGATGTTTTCATTTTTACTTTATTTTATTGTTATTATATTGTTATTCAGAATATTACTTGTAATTAATTGAAATTCAGTTTTTTACAAGCGTTTTTAAATTCCGGTGCAAATATCGGAAATTAATCGCTCTAAAACCAAACTTTGTCGATTAAATTATTGTTAAAATTACAAAAAGCCATGTTTAACGATTTAGATTTAAGCTTTTTAGCGTAGATTTTCAAAAATCTGTAAATACTTTGCCACAATTTCGCCGACTACACAGATATTTTAAACTTGAACAATAAATAAAACAATCTGCAATATCTGTGTAATCTGTGGCTTTTATAACATAGCTACCTATAATCTTTACTTTATATCTTTGTTCTCTTGAGTTTAACGTTAAATAATTATTCTGGTTTCATAAAAAAAGAAGCAAAACGTATCGGTTTTGATTTTTGTGGCATAAGCAAAGCAGAGTTTTTGGAAGAAGAGGCTTCGCGTTTAGAAAAATGGCTGAAAGAAAATAAACACGGCCAGATGAAATACATGGAAAATTATTTCGATAAACGTTTAGACCCTCGTTTACTGGTTGATAATGCCAGATCGGTTATTTCTTTATTATACAATTATTATCCCGAACAAAAACAAAACACTTCATCACCAAAAATAAGCAAGTATGCTTATGGAAAAGATTATCACGAAGTAATAAAAGATAAGCTCAACGAATTTTTGTTTTCTTTAAAACAGGAGATAGGAAATATTAGCGGAAGAGCTTTTGTTGATAGTGCACCAGTAATGGATAAAGTGTGGGCCGCAAAAAGCGGTTTGGGCTGGGTTGGCAAAAATTCTAATCTTATTAATAAAGAAAAAGGTTCTTTCTTTTTTATTGCAGAATTAATTGTTGATTTAGAATTAGACTACGATGGACCAATAAAAGACTATTGCGGCACCTGCACCAAATGTATTGATGCCTGCCCAACTGATGCTATTGTAGCACCGTATATTGTAGATGGCAGCAAATGCATTAGCTATTTGACCATTGAATTAAAAGAAGCTATACCAACCGAATTTAAAGATAAAATGGACGGTTGGGCCTTTGGTTGTGATGTTTGCCAGGATGTTTGCCCGTGGAACAGTTTTAGCACTCCGCATAAAGAGGATCAATTTAAAAATACTAACGGTTTGCTCAGTTACACAGAAGCTGAATGGAACGATATTACCGAAGAGACCTTTAACACTGTATTTAAAAACTCTGCCGTAAAACGAACAAAATACAAAGGGCTGAAAAGGAATTTGATGTTTTTGAAAAAACAGAACAATTAACCCCTCCCATGCCCGATCAAATTTACAACCACCTGGTCGAGAAAAAACAATAAGGCAAAAACAATTACAACGGATAATAACTTGTAAACTTTAAGTTTTACATCTTTATCATAATCTGAAGTTGAAGAAAAATTGGTAAGTGATCTGAACGCCATAACTACTCTTTCTTTATTAAAAAAGAGGATAAATAACAACATCGCAAAATATATGAGTGCACTGGCCAGAGCGCCATATTTATCTAAAAAAATAATATCAAACACAACTATATTAATTATTACAGGCAATAAAATAGCGGTGCCTAAAAGTTTTGTTTTATTAAACAATAACATAAATGCCCCAATTATTTGAGTTATTCCTATAAATAAAATGTAATTGTAAGAATGGCCCATAAATGTCCAGGCAAGGTCAAAACTCTCGGCCTTACCAAGCGGCGTTGCCGCAACATTTTCAGGCATTCGTTGCGGTGTATAAAATTGGCCGCCCATTATTTTACCAAGACCATACAGGCACATAAAAACAAAAACATACCATCTAAAAACAAGTTCTAATATTTCTTCTATATATTTTTTTCGCATAATTTTAATTTAAAAAAAACCGCAATCCTAATTTGCAGCAAGGCATTGCGGTTTATGGTACACACATGAAAAAACTATTTTATTTTTTTTGCAGGCATATCTGCTCCGCCCTGGTGAAGTATTAAAGAACTGATATTGCCTTTATCATCTTTATTAAATTCCAACTGTGCATCTACAATTTTTAAAAAATACTTGTATTCTCCTTCAGGATAGATCTCAAATTTATCCTGACCTGTTGCCTGCGAATAAATATTAATGCCATCTGTAGTAATACTTAATACAAAATCTTTTTCCAGTTCATAATCACCAGCAAGTGTCTTATAAATATGTTTATCTACCGTTGCAATTTTATGTTCGGATGGAAGATCGAATTTTTCTCCAAACATAATTGCTGTGGCCATTTTATTAGCATTAAATAGCTGATAATTGTCAACGTTCTTTAAAATGATAATGCATAGTTCATCATCTGTAAAACGATTGATAACCGTATTAAAACCTTCAATGCCACCGCCATGAAAGAATTTTTTATGCTCTTTATATTTGGTAAACATCCAGCCATAAGCATAATTATCTTTATAAACTGTCATTATTTTTTCCATAGTTTCTTTCTTCACTAATTTCTCTGTATACAAAGCCTGGTCCCATAAAAAAAGATCTTCTACTGTAGAATACAACGCCCCAGCCCCTGAAGGAATGCTCATATCTATATAAGGCGCTTCTACCAAACCCTCATTTGCTTCTGTATAGCCAATTGCTGAATTTTTTAAAGTGCCTGTTGGTGGGTATAACCCCGAGTTTTTCATTCCTAAAGGATCAAAAATCACTTCTTTCAGATAGTCTTCATATTTTTTTCCCGAAGCATTTTCAATTATGTAGGTTAATAATATGTAACCGGAATTACTATAATTAAATTTAGAGCCGGGCTCAAATTCTAAGGGCTTATTTTTTGTAAGCGCAATGGTTTGTTCTAAAGTATGTGACTTAACTTTCATAGTATCAAACACCGGTAATGCTGTTACGTTTGGAATACCCGAAGTATGTGTAAGCAAATGATGTATTGTAATCTTATCACCATTTGGATAATCGGGGATATATTTAGTTAGCTTATCTTCGGTGCTTAACTTTCCTTTTTCCTGCAATATCATAATAGCCATTGCAGTAAATTGTTTAGAAACAGATGCCAGCTTAAATTTTGTAGTTGGCAAATTAGAAACAGAATGCGTGGTGTTGGCCAAACCATACCCTTTGCTTAATAGCACTTTTCCTTTTTTAGCAATAAGTACTGAACCACTAAACATATTCTTTTTTGTGTAAACACGAAGCATCAGATCTATACGTGCGGCTTTTTCTATATCGCTTTGTGCGTTGTTATTGCTAAAAATCAGGCATAGCAATAGCAGGATGAATAAGTGTTTTTTCATTCAATTTGTTTTTTAATAATTTATACTAAGACGTTAGAACTTTTAAAAAGTTACAGGTAGTAGGTTTTATTTTTCTCCTTTATCACCTTTCTCTCCTTTGTTGCCTTTTGTATCCGGCTTTTCAGGAACTTCAGGTATTTCAGGGTCTTTAGAGTCTTTTGGCGTTTTTATTTTAATACCGTTTTCATCTATTTTAATTTCAGCATTGGTGCCATTTACTTTAATACCATCTTCGTTAATGGTAATATTCTTTGTTTTTATGTGGTGACCATGATGATCATCAAAATCTTCATCCAGCTCATCCAAACCTTCACAATCAATACACTCTAAACCACGGTCGGTCATTTTCCATCTGCGGCCAACCATATTTCCATCCCAGGTATTAGTTGTATTTTCAACATCGTCTAAAAGGTATTTTACACTTTTATCAAAATAAATAACTTTTCCTTTTGGTAATTTAAGTTTGATATTTACTTCTTGCGCGCGGAATTTTGTACCTGCCAAAACTGTAAACACCTGGTCAAAAATCAATTCATTATTATTTTGTGTGTAAGCATATTTAATTGATTTTGCATTTTCGTTTGCTTCACGTTTTGTATTACCTCTTGCTTCGTAATTGATCACTAACTCAATACTATCCGAATTACTTTGTATAATATCAAGCCCGGCAGTACCGATAATACTTAGTTTTTTGTTAAGATCGCCAAACTGGTAATCGCTGTTATTTCTTCCAAAGTGAGCGTCCAGATCATCTGCATTATCATAACCAAAAGGTTTTAAGGTTGTCATAGCCGGATTTAATTTTACTACAATTGTATCGCCCGTGCTATGTAACACTGAAGTTTCTTTTACTTTTGAACCTTCGTTAAATTGTTTTACTGTCGAAACAGTTACATATAAACCAATTATTAATCCTAACACCCATGTAAGGCCAAGGCTTAAATTTAACCAACGGTTGCTATATTTAATTTTGAAAAGTAATTTAATTCCTCCATATAATACCATAAATACAGGTATGCCCGCAACAATTATAAACGAAAATACTGCGAGTGCATAATCGGCAGATGAGCTAAATATCACTGATTTCCAGTTTGTGAGATCAGAATTTGAATCTGCAAACGAAATACCAAACAAAGATGTAACGTAACCGAATAAAAATGCACATCCAATTATCACTAAAAATAATCCTATTAAACGGCCAATAACATTAAAAATACCATTTAAAACTACTGATACATTACTGCGCACATTGTTACCGTATGAATTATTCTTAAAACGGTTCTTTACATCTTCTGCTTCATCTTTAAACGATTTAAAAATGTTATTGATGTTGGCCGATTCGCCACGCATAGCAAATTTATCGGCAGTGGTTTTAGCTTCGGGAATAATGATCCATAAAATAATATATACCCAAAGACTTAAGCCGCCAAAAAATATTAATAAAAACATAGCTAAACGAATCCAAACGGTATCTACATCAAAATAAGCTGCTAAACCGCTACAAACGCCACCTACGGCTTTGTCATCAGGATTACGGAATAAACGACGTTTTATTTTTTCTTCAGAAAAATCGTTTTGATTTTCTTGTTTTTTATTTTCCGTTTTGGTTTGTTCACCACCAAAATCTTCTGGCTTGCCCATTACTGATTTTACATGATCAACGTCTGCCATTAAAACAACTTGTTTTACAGCATTAATTTTTTCCTGTAATAGTTCAGCAATACGAGCTTCTATGTCGCTCATAATTTCGTTGCCGCCATCAGTATTACTAAAGTATCCTTTTATTGTAGCCAGGTATTTACTTAAGCTATCGTACGCATCCTCTTCTATATGAAAGATAATGCCGCTAATGTTTATGGTTACTGTTTTATTCATTGTTTAATATTTTAAATGTTATTTTTTCCTTTTTCAATTGTTTTATTAACGGCATCAACTAATTCTGCCCAGGATAGTTGAAGTTCTTTTAAATACTGTTCTCCTATTTCTGTGAGCTTGTAGTATTTTCTTGGCGGACCGCTGGTGCTTTCTTCCCATCTGTATCCTAAAAGCCCGGTGTTTTTTAATCGTGTAAGCAATGGGTATAAGGTTCCTTCAACTACTACTAACTTAGTATCTTTTAGCTTATCTATTATTTCTGTTGGATAAGCATCTCCTTGCAAGAGGATAGAAAGTATGCAGAGTTCAAGAACACCTTTTCGCATTTGGGCCTGCGCTGTTGCTGCCCGTTCTACCCCCCCATCGGGTTTATCTGTATTCTCTGAGTTTCCCATGTTCTGTTTTAATTTTTTTTATTAATACTGATTAAACTGTTTTAATATTTAATGTAATGCTGTGCACAACATTACTTTTAATTTTTTCGAGATTTAATTTTAAAAACTGTTTTTCGATCTCGGTTTTTAAATATTGATCGTTTGTTTTGGCAAGTACAAAATCCACATGTCCGTTTGTATTAGTTGTAAAAAGAACTTCTACTTTTTGCGACTCATTAACAGGGATTACAATTTGTGGAAATTTAAAATAATCTTTAATCGTTTTTTCTGTTTCAATTGCTTCCGGATTTAATCCTGTTTTTGTATTTGGCTTTACCGTTAGTGAGATCATTAATAAACCTCCCATTAGTATAAGTGTTGTAATTTTATTTCTTGTTTTCATTTTATTTAAATTTTTAATTTCTATATCAGTACTTTCAAACCATAGCTATTTGGCGATACAAACATACGTAAATTATTAAGTACCTTGCAACGCATAGTACTAAATATTTTGTTAAAAAATATAACTATTTGATTCTCAATAGTAAAATTTAATATATTAATTCTTAAAATTTGGTATCTTTGTGTGAAATTTTATAAAATGCACAGTTGGTCTGCGGATTTTGCCGCTTTACTTTCACTAAATGGTCTTATTGGTTTATTAACTCTTTCAGTTTTAGAGATAATATTAGGTATAGATAATATCATCTTTATATCTATTGCTGTAAATAAACTTCCTGTATCTCAACAAAAAAAGGCCCGCACTATAGGCCTTACTCTGGCGCTGGTTGTGCGCTCAATACTTTTATTATTTATTGGATGGATAGCCGGTTTAAAAGCCGCTCTTTTTCATATTGGCGATTGGGGTGTTAGTGGTAAGGGACTTATCTTAATTGGCGGTGGCGTTTTTCTTTTAATAAAAACCTGGCAAGAGATAATGGAAAAGATCTATACCGATGAAGATGAGATAGAACATACAACAGGTAAAGGAAAAAGCACTTTTAACGCTATTATCATGCAAATAGTGATTATTGATTTTGTATTTAGTTTTGACAGCATACTTGCCGCTGTTGGTGTAAGTGGTGTTGTTTTAATAATGATTAGCGCCGTTATTATAAGTATGGTGCTAATGATCTTATTTAGCGGATATGTTGCCGAATTCATAAATAAAAATCAAGGTATTAAAATGATAGCTCTAACTTTTTTATTGGCAATTGGAGGAATACTATTAGCCGAAGGAATTATTGATTCGTATAATTTTTCAGTGCCTGAAGAAAAACATATTGAATTAAATAAAAACTATGCGTACATAGCCTTAGCCTTTGCTTTGTTAGTTGAAGTGTTTAACATGAAAGAAAAATCTGTTAAACGTAAAAAAGATCTTGGGTTATAAATAAACTTATTATCAAACCGATATCAATTGCTGATATTGCAGTTTATAGGTTTGTTTTGAAAAAAGCCGAACGGCTTCTGCGGAAATTTGTAGTTTTGTATTTAGGTGAGGTTTTACTGCCGCTTCGTTAAACTCATTATAAATATATCCCCAGCCTTTTTCTTTTGATAGTTGGGTATAATCTCCTAAATTTTCTGATATAATAACTTTTAATCCGCTTGCTAAATACTCAGCAAACTTTACCGGCGATGCTACTTTGTTTGTTGTTGATTGTTCGCGAATAAGCAAACCATAATCACCCAACAATAAATATTTTGAAACAAGATCAGGACTCAAATGTTTACGAATAACCTGACCAGGAAAAAGTTTTTGTAGCTTTTCAATACCTGCATCGCTGGGTGAAAAGAAAACTATTTTTGTAGAACTACTGTTTTTTAAAATTGGTTGGATAAAAGAAAAAATCATCTCAAACGATTGCCATCCGGCAACCATACCTGAATAAACAAAAACAATATCATTTACATTTATACCAATCTCCTTTCTTTTCTCAAGAATTTCTCCCGTAGAGATCTGTATTTTTTCAAAATCGCTATTTAGTGTACATGGAATAATAACGTGTTTTAAACTGTTATACGAAAAAGTTTCTTTCCAAAATTGCAACAAAACGTTTGAGACCGAAATTCTGAAATCAGAATTTAATATTACTTCTTTTTCATAAGCATGTATATTATTTAAAAGTTGCTGATCTGTTACAACTTTATACTCATGCCATTCGGCTTCTATAGCACCTCTTCCATCATAAACAATTTTCACTTTGCTTTTTAACTCAAAAGCCAATTTAGTTGCCATTACACTTCTTGCAATAATTGTTTTTGGTTTATATTTTAGAAAAAACAAATTCAATACAAATTTATTTTTTTTCCAGTTCTTCATTTTTGGAAACATAGGAAGTACAATGGAATTTGGTAGTTGTTGTTTTATCTTTCTTTTATTTTCTAAAAAACCCCTCAACGAAATAAAAGCCAGTAACCTGATCTCGGTTTTTAAATCATGATCTAAAAATTTTACAACGTCAATCACCTGTGATGAAAAAATTCCTGATGGTGCTTCGTTAAAAGTTAAATAAAAGATCACAGCTTATTATTAATTACATTTAAAATACGTTCTGTAGCTTTGCCATCCCACATAGCAGGTATTTTACCTTTCTTGTAGCTTCCATCTTCAATTTTGGCAATGTAACTTTTAACCATATCAATATCGAAAGATAATAAAGTATTAGACCCATCGGTAACTGTTATGGGCCGTTCGGTATTTTTGCGCAATGTTAAACATGGCTTTTGGCGGAACGTTGATTCTTCCTGGATACCACCACTATCGGTAAGAATGAATGAACAATTTTTAACTAATTTCTGAAACGCAAAATAATCAAGAGGTTCTGTACAAATTAAATTTTTATTGTTCCTGATCCTATCATGTAAGCCAAAATCTTTTGCATTTTTTACTGTTCGCGGATGAATTGGAAATACAACTTTATATCTTATTGAAACATGATCTATCAATTGAATTAGTTTTTCAAATTCCGTCTTATCATCTACTGTTGCTGGCCTGTGCATGGTCATTAATACAAATTTATCTGAATTAATTCCAAGTTCTTTTAGCACATTTGAAGATTCGATCTCTTTTTCATAGGCCACCATGGTATCTATCATGGTATTTCCAACAAAATAAATTTTTGAAGCATCACGCTTCTCATTTATTAAATGTTGCTGTCCACTTGGTTCTGTAATAAAAAAAAGATCAGTTAATTCATCTGTTACCAATCGATTAAATTCTTCAGGCATGGTTCTGTCAAAGCTCCTTAAACCTGCTTCAATATGCCCTAATTTTATAGCACTCTTGTTTGCAAACAATGCGCCAGCCATTGTTGAGTTCACATCGCCCGGCACTAATAAAAGATCAGGCTTTCCCTTTTCAATTACAAGATCTTCGAGCTTTGCCATTATTTCTGCAATTTGCTTATTTGCCGAACCTGGAGCAATATTTAAATAATAGTCGGGGATTAAATTAAACTGCTTAAAAAAAATGTCGGCCATTTTTTCATCATAATGTTGCCCTGTATGAATAATGGATATCTTAATTGCCGGGTTTATTTTAGCAGCACAATTTTTAAATTGTGTTACTTTAATAAAATTAGGCCGCGTACCTATTAATATATATATATTCATATTTATAAAATTATCTTTTTATTTTTTTCCTGGTCAATAATATCTAAGGGAAATTTTGTTCGTTTTAATTTGCATTTAATTTTAAGAAGATTATCGTATGCACTACATCTTGGTTTATCAATATCCATTTTCCACAAATAACCTTTAATAAGTTGAGGACCAAAACGTTTTTTAAAATTTTGTATTCCTTCCAATTTCGTTCCGCTTACATCACTTAAGCGTGCGCCAACAAAATCATAATGCATTACGCCTTTATCCTGCATCATACACATAATTTTATAATGTAAGTATTTTATTGCACCAGAAGCCTGGGTAGTATGTGCTGATGCACCATGAAAGTAGTAAGCGCAAAATTTTGAATACATTATGTACAAACCGCCTTGTATGTTATTATCAATGTATACAGTAGCTAAAATGGTATTATTTGGCGCTGAAGTTAATTCTTTTTTTAAAGAGTTGTAATTTTCAGAATAGGCATTTGTTCTATCCATTGTTTCGCTATGCAACTTTTGAAAAGTTTGTAATTCGCTAAGGCCATATTTGATCTCAACGTTTAACTTTTCTGTTTGACGGATCGCACTCCTATATCTTGCCTGCATAGCTTCAAGAAGTTTTTCACCGGTTTTACCAGTAAGAACAATTCTATAAGTACCAAATGGACAAGATTTAACTTTATCAGGCAACACATTAAATAGTACGTAATTTTTTGGTTGTATTATTCTATGTGCCAGTTTATTTTTGATTATAAAATCAATAGCCTTTTCTAAAAAAATTCTCTCTTCTTTTTTCTCTAGACTAATTCCATTTAAAAAAAGCGGAGTAAACTGAAACTGAAGGGTCTTTAAAATTTTGTTTCTATTTATTTTTACAGGCGCAATAGTGTCATTATCTAAAAGAAAAAAAATGCCCGATTCGGCAACCAAATAGTCTTTTTGAAAACAAAATGGGAAAACATCCAGATCGCCGGCAAGAGTGAGAAATTCTTCTTTACTAATAAGTTTCATTAACTATTTTTTAGTAGCAATAAGCAGGTAACCATTTTTAAATGTTTTAGAATCTGTTGGATATGGTTTTGTATCATAAACACAGGTGTTCCTATCATCATAACTATGCTTATTTTCAATAATGTTAAAATACTTTGAAGCAACTTTTGTTATAAATGCAGGAGAGTAATTAATATAATTTCTATCAGGGTAAAAAAGATCAATTTTATTTAGCGCATGTGGATATTGTATCATTAATAAACCTTTACTATTTAGTAGCTCTGAACACTTTTTGAAAAAAGCATCGATCTTGCTTACCGGAATATATTCTAAAACGCTAATTGAGTATATAGCCTGGTAGGTTTCTTCAAAGTTTATATTTAAAAAGTTTCCAAGGTAAAATTTATTGGCGGGCATTAACTCATGAGCAGATCTTAACATTCCTTCGCTAATATCAACTCCTATAACATTGTAATCTGATGAAAGCATTTTCATATAAATACCCGGGCCACAGCCAAAATCAAGTACATTGCTATTTTGCTTAACATGAGTTTTAAGCTGTGTTTTTAACTTTATTTTTACCTTTTCCAACGATTCTTCTACTTCCTGAGAATGCGAAAAGCCTGCATTTTGCTGAACGGATTTAGAGTTATCGTATTTAAAGGCTTTCCATTGCCCAACGGCTAATTCCTTTTTAGCATCAAGGCCTGTTGCAATTAAAATATTATTAACAATAATATTATTTGTTATCTTAGAATATAAACTCATTTATTTTTTTGAGCAATTAATAAATATGAATTTTTATATGTACGATGTGTATCAGGATTTAGACTTTTGTAGGGTGCGGTATCATATTTTTCTACTCTTCTTCCATCAAAAGCATGTTCATGTTTAATAATTTTAAAATATGGCGCTATCCATCGTTCAATTTCCTTGGGCGAATATTGTATATAAGTTAAATCATTGTAAACGGCATCAAACCAGCTTATTGCATGTGGATAGTTAAGGTACAAAACCCCATCAGATTCAAGCATATCATATATTTTTTTAAAGAAATCTTCAATACTCTGTCTAGGTATGTATATTAAAACACCAATACAATAAATAAAATTAAATTGCCTATTGAAAATCAAATTCATGAAATTACCATGTACCAGCATTGCATTTGGAACATTTTTTCTTGCTTCATCCAACATTGCACGATTAATGTCAGTTGCAGTTAACACATAATGTTGGTTATTAAAAAGTTGAAGATATAATCCCGGGCCACAACCAATATCAAGGATTTTACTTCCATTAGTACAAAATTTAGAAACTATTTGCCGCAGATCGGATTTTGATTTTTCAATTACCTCATTAATTTCAGGCCTGTTAGAATAGCCCGCGTTTTCCTGAGTGCTTTTTATCGTCTTTGGTTCAAACACTAAATATGGATTTTTATTATGATAGATCGTTTTTTCTAATCCAAAGAAGCGAACAAAAAAGTTAACAATAAAATTATTAACAAACAGTCTAAATGCCAGTTGTCTCATTTAATTTTCAATCACTTCTTTTATCAGTTTTTGTGTTATTAATGAAAGATCGAATCGTCTTTTCTCTTCATTGGTAACTGCTGACGAAATTTTTATTTTTCGGATTAATTTTTCAAAAAAATCTTCCGGATTTGATCCATCAAACCCTAAGCCGATATTGTGTTCCTCTATATAACTATCGAAATGGCCTTTAAATCCAATGGAGAGAATGAACTTATCGTAAAATAAATAATCGGAAAACTTTGTAATAAATGAATTTTTGTATTCCTCAGACAAAATGACAATACCAACATCTATTTTGCTTAATTTTTTGTAATACTTATCTATATCTAATCCTTTATTATCTATAGTTACTGTATTAAGCTTTAAGTTTTTTATTTCTTTAACAAGGTCTGTATCAATTTCACCGTATATTGATATTGAAAATTTATCAAATAAATCTTTTCTCGATTGTAAAAGTTCGCGATATGCAAAAATAAAATTCATTAACAATGCGTTAAGATCTGAAGAAATACTCCCGGCAAAAAAAACATCTATAACATTTCCAGTATTTTCATGTTTATAGCCACCAATCAAATCGTTTTTATCAAAACCGTTATGTATTATATAAGTCGAAATGTTGTTGTTAGTAATTCTTTTTTTTATAATAGATTGAAGGTAGTCATCAACAAATATTATCTTGTTGCAATTATTCACAGCATAATTTTCGGCATATTCAAAAAACAATTTTTGCTTTTCTTTAAGCAAAACATTTTTCTTATAAAAAGTGTGATCGTTCCATAAATCCCTATAATCCAATACAAGATCAAAGTTTGTTTTCTTTTTAAGTAAACAGGCATAATAAAACAAATATGGATCGCCACTTACTATTACTTTTTTTATATTTTGGGATTTGATAATATCATCTACCTGTTTCCAGATTGCTTTATTTGGCAGAGATGTAATAATACTAGGGTTATACTTTGTTTTGCTAATAAAAAAAAGAATGCCTTTTCTGAATACCTTATCAATAAAAGATTTTGGATGCTTTAATATTCGTTGAAAGGTAAATTTAACCTGTATAAGTTTTAATTTATCTTTCATTACGTCTTTATCCCAAAACGAAACATGATCCTGAAAATTTTCAGCACTAACAACAGTTATATCATATCCCTTTAAAACAAGAAATTTTGAGAATTTAGCCCATCTTCTACCCCCAATTCCGGGATGCGGTGGAAATGAATAGCAAATTAACAGTATCTTATTATTTTGCTTCAACATTCTTTAAAATTTGTTTGTAATCGGTTTCTGTTTTAAAATTTTTTAAAAGGAATTTCAAATATTTTTCGAAGCAAAAAATATTATGTTTATCGAGCATTTTAGGGTGAGTTATAAAATGAATGTATGAGTTATTTCTCGTATAGTTTTTATAAATTTTTAATTTTGGCATAGTCAGCAGTTCTATTGAAGTCATTTCAATATTTTCATTGCTATTGCTAATAAATGAATCGCTCATTATGGTTTCTTCCTCTTCAGGTTTAATAACTGCAAGGCCATCTCCAAAACTATGATAATTTAATTTATATAAAACCTTTAAGAAAAGTTTACTCCTGACCTTCTCTTTATTAGAATAGGTAACGTTAGTGATCGAAAATTCAGTAAACTTTCCATTTTCATCTGTATTTTCAATCTCTGAGTTAAATCTGTAAATTTTTTCCTTCGGAAAATTCACAAAGTTGTAAAAGAACTTATCGTTAAGTAATTTAAAATTAGATAAAACAGAAAAATCATATTTAATGTTATACTTCTCAAAAAAAGGCTTAAAATCAGCAAATGGCTGTATACACCAACCTCCTGCTCTATAAGAATCAATTTCGTAAAATACGTTAGCACTTTTTTGTATTTCTTTAATAAAATCTATCGAACTTTTAAAGAGTTGCTCCCTTTCTTCATTGGTAATGTTGTGAAACCTATATTTTTCAAGATCTTTAAGTGTCCATTGCTTAGATTCACGATTATATGTTGCGCTAAGCCAATGTGGATGAATGTGCGGAAAAATAAAGTGCCCGTTTTTTAAAACCTGAATCAGTTGATCAAAGATTAAACGGTAATCATCTTTAGCACTTTCATCATCTGTAACACCTACAAGGCGCATTAAATAAACTGTATCTACAAAAAAAAGACTTTTTTTTATATTATATTTATTTAATAAATCAAGTATACTATTTGTTGGCTCGATGATGCAGTTTTTTGCCGTTCCGGATTTAGATCCAAGAAATAATTCATAATCAAACGTAATTAGCAAATTTTTTAATTTACTATCTTTTGTAATTACAGGGGTTGTATGTAATTTTTGATCAATTATATTAATTACATTATCAATTGAGTATTCATTTATGTTATAATTATCATTAAATATAAAATTTGTTCTTTTATTGATCACATCGTGAAACTTTTTATCGATATTCGAAAGATCTGAATGAATACCGAGATTATTCTCCACTAAAAATTTAGGACCTAGTCCATCATCACAAAAGATAAAAATTGGTGTTTTTGTATATATGATCTCATAAAATTTAGTAGATATATTATCTTTATTATAATTTGGATTTAATAAGAAAACAAAATCATATTCTGAAAATTTATTAAAAAGCTCCTTTGCAGGAATTTGGTTATAAAAATTTACATTATCAGCTCCAGCTTGTTTAAAGTACTTTTCATATTGAAATTTATCTGTATAAACATCTAATGAAGTATGGCCTTTATATTTAGCAAATAACTCTATTGTTTTATTTATGTAGGGTTCAATATTATGATAAATATTTCCATACATTATAAATCTTACGTTTTTTGTTTCTTTTTTCGGCTGTATATTAAGCTTTAATTCTTCCGGGTCAAAAAAATGGGGAATTCTAATAAATTTATGAGAGCAATTTGGATACTTTGACCTCAAAAAATCACGCATATCATCGCTTGGAACAGAAATAATATCAGACTCTTCCATAGTCTCTCGTTCCATATTTTGTTCATGAGCCATTCGCTTTTTTGACAAGCTTGGGAAACCCCAGTTGGGACCCCATGTCCACGGATCTCTCAAATCATTTATTATAAAAAGATTTCCAAATTTTTGCTTTAACATTGTAGAAAATCTCATTACCCCAAAAGGTCCACCGGTGCATATTACATGTGTTATTTTATTGTCACGGATAATAGATGTAGCTTTTTTTAGCATTGGCCTTTTCCAAAAAATAGTTCTGTCTAGAAATGAGCCTTTTGTAAAAAAAGGTAACACTGTTATCCAAAATTTATAAATAATTTTTTGAAAAAAATTATGTTCAAAATTAACGAGTACTTTAGGATACCATGCCGGCAGCTGATGTAAAATTATATTAGGATTGTTTTTTACGATATCGTACCAAAGTGAGGTTTTTTTAAATGGATTTTTAGCACAAATGACATGAACTGTATATCCTAATTTGGTTAAACCATTAGCGTGTTTAGCCCACCTTCTGCCCCCAATTCCATAATAAGGCGGAAATACATAAGAAATTAAAAGAATATTTTTAGATCTATCTGGCACGCTTAAATTTGAATTTTAGAATATTTAAAAAAGTAAAATAATTATTCCACATTTTAACTTCCGTTTTAAAGGCGGTATGAGGTCTTTCAGGTTCAGCCATTAGTTTATCAAATTCTTCTTTACTTAACTCCAACTTTTTTAAAACATACTCTTTTTCCAACTCTAACTCATTTTCAATATACAATGGCTTTTGCAATTCGATTATAGCTTCTTCTTTTTTTATTTGGTTACTACAAATCAAATTTGAATAATGTGCCAAACGTTTATCCACACCAAAACGTGTTGGTAAAATATATGCCTGGTAAAATTTCGTGAATATCGATTCGTAGTGCTTACCGCCATAATCGCGCCAACTTAATTTTTCAGTTATAATTTTTTTCGCCTCTGCTTTATTATAGGAAATATAGTTTAACACCTGAATGGACTCAAGCTTTAGAAACCAATGATAGTAGAGTTTTTTGTAAAAACTAATGTGAGGAAATGTATCTATTGATCTACCGCGTCCAAATTTTTTATAAATATCTTTTATATTCTCCCAGTCGCCTTTATCAAATACCCAGCCTTTTGGCATAACAGCCTCAGTAGCATAATTAAATCCGCTAATAGTATATTTTAATTTATGCTGCCTGGCAATTTTATAAATCGTTGCCATTATTGCATGATCGGTTAATGCTTCAATATCAATTACGCCTGCTTTGAGATAAGCCAATTGCAACTCTTTAAATTCATGCCAGTTAATAACGTGCGTATTAAGCTCAAATCCTAACTTCTCGCAAATATTACGGATATTTTCTGTAGCCAGCTCGCTGTTCCATCCATTATCAAAATGCACTACCAAAGGTCTTAATCCGTTCTCTTTAGCCCAATATGCAAGGTATGAGCTATCTACACCACCACTTACTCCTAAAATACAATCATACTCTTTTCCGGCACCAGATCTTTTTATCTCTTCAATTTTTTTTGTGATCCATGCTTTTCGCTCATTTATATTACCCAGCTTTGCATTTACTTCAGTATAATAATTGCAATAGTTGCATATTCCATTTTCATTCACTGAAAACACTTTTGACACCGAGCTATTCAAAAGACATTGTTTACATTGAATCATATAAATTTATTTTAATGCCAATAATTGGCCGGAAAATTGATTATAGTTTTTTTGTGCAGAAAAATTTTCATGCCAAAATATTTTTACTTTTTTTCTGAAATCAACACTATTAAGATCTGAAATTTTAAAGGAGTTAATTTTATCTGCTAGTTCTTTTTCAGTAATGTCTTTTTTAACAAGCCAACCTGTTTGAGACGTTATTATTTCAGAAGTACCGCCTACATCGGTTCCAATTACCGGTATCCCAAAGCTTATAGCTTCCATAACCGATACCGGCAAACCTTCTGTTTCACTAACATTTATAAAAACAGATACAGGGTTAGTTTTATAAAAATCAAATATTTCTTTTTGCGAAACATGTCCCTTGAATTCTACTTCTATGTTTTGAGCAAACCGGTTTGTTATTTTTTGCAATTCTTCTTTATTTTTATTGTTTCCATCACCAAAATGATACCACTTAACAGGAAATTGAATTAATGCAATTGCCTTTGCAAGCAGATCAAGTCTTTTTAAAGGTATTATTCCTGAACAGGTAACAATAATAAATAGCTTATCAGAAAACGGATTAATGCCATGATCAAGAGTTCCTAAATATGAATAATTTGCTTTTTCAGAAAATGAGAATCGTAACTTTATATAATTTAAGCCCAATTTAGAAACAGAATAAATACCCGAACTGTATTTGTAATTTCTTTCGCGAAAAGGAATATAATTATACGGCCTTCGTTCTTCGTAGAGATCAAATCCGTGAACTCTGAATGCGTAATTTGTTATTTGTTTTTTTTGCTTCAGAATACTAAGACTTAAAACATAGTCGTTCATCCAAAATGAATAGTGAATAGCCGGTAGTGTTTCTTTATCAATAAGTGTTTTCATTTTTTCAGATAAAACAAGCGAATATAGGATCTCGCTAAGCGTTAATCTAAATCTTGAAAAAAAGAAAAGCTTGGCTTTACAGTTAAAAAACTCTGCTGCCAATATACCTGCAATTAAAAAAAAATTCTTTAAAAAAAGCTTTTTTTTAGTTGAATGAAAAGCAATATCCTGGGCGCAAACAACTTCTACATTTTCGGGTAAAACATTATTTGCTTCCCGCTTTTCGCTTGGTACAATTATTATTTTTTTGAAATAGGTACACAATATTGGTAATTCGTTGAATAAATACGGTTCAATGTTCCCGTATGGAAAATCTAATGTGTATAAAAAAAGTATTTTTGATGTGCTGCTCAAGAGGTTATAGTTTTTGCCAGTCCAAACATTTCTTTTTATTGTGATGGTATGTTTTGGAGATATTTGAAAAAGTTGAATTGCCCTGGTAGAATAATTCTTTACACTCACTTAATAAAAACATTTCTATAACACTTTCTTTATAAATGATATATTTAAGATTATCCTCATTATTGTATAAGGCCCATTGATGCAAACCCTCCCCAGACAATTCCGGCTTTATTTTTGGAAATAAAATAACATTACTAAACGCTTTTACGAACAGGTCTTCGATGTAAGCAGAATCTGTTGCTAAAAAAATATTTTCTTCTTGTTTTTTTTTTAAATGCTCTATTAATATTTCAATTTTTTGTGTCGGCTTTTTATCAGTATATCTAACATGCACACCTGTTACGTTATTTAAATCTTTTTTCAGTCTGAATTCTTCTATTTCTTTTTTTACTTCAGGCTTCAGCTCAATATATTCAGGCATTTCGTTGTAAGAAATTTCAGGTAAAAAATCTACAAAATATACCACATCTTCTTTCAGATCATTTTTAAGGTCTCCGCCAAAAGATAAAGATTCGTAATTTGCTTTTTTTGGCTTCCATTTTTTTCTTAATCGCCTTAATCTTCCTTTTGGAAAAAGCTTAACCGGGAGGTTGTAAAAAAAAGGTGTTTGCTGTTCTAAGTAAATGTCATAAATACCTTGTAGTTTATTTATTTTAAATAATTCGGAGCTATGAGAAAGATTATCCCAATTTTTAATACTTTCAAGCAACTCGTATTTAACAGCATCACTAATATTGAAACACTTATTAAAAGCATTCTCTCCTTTTACATCAAACTGCCCATCTGCCCAATCTACAATTAATGTACGTTTACTTATTTGGCAATACCTGATCGCCGCCATTACTGTTACTAACCTGTTTCCAAGACCGGCACATCCTTTTACGATCAAATACTTTTCTTTCACTTTTGAGTTGATCCGTTCTTTTTATTTATCTGGTCCAGCAAACGCTGGGCCTGCGCCTTTGGTGAATAATTATTTAGAACCCATTCCCTGGCTTTTATTGAAATTGCTTTTATGCTCTGTTCATTTAATTTTGAAAAATCCTTTTCAACATTCTCTGCAGAAAGAGAACTGATCGAAATATAATGCTCATTTGGTACTGGCATTACAGGCAATTTAAAACTCCAAAAAGCCAGGTCAAGATTAATTGCAATTGAACCGCTATACAAAACTTCCCAAAAACGAAAATTATCCTGCTGAAAAATAAAAACCTGTGAAGAAAAATCTTTTTCTGAATTTTTTAATTTTTTATAGCGCCAATAATATGGTTTTCTTAAAATTTTATCAATAGTGCCATATGGATGATATTTTACAGGTTTAAATTCATAATAGCCGCCAAATGCCATAAAACATTGTGTATTACAGAGAATTTTATAATACTCAGGGTTATGCCTGCGCGTAGAAGCTTTATTGTAAGCTTTATCCTGCTCTTCTATAGGTTCGGTGTTTGTAAATTTTTGAAGAGCAGGATATGTTTTTAAATTACCGATTAATTTATTTAGTACATAGCCTCTCATATTATGATCAACCCTGAAATTATAACCGGTGACTGGCTCACGCTTTGTATTTACATCATAAAATTTATCAATACATTTTATTATTCTATTGGTAAGACCAATTGCCCAAGGTTTTACATTTTCAGGATACTGAATATTATTATATAGATTTCCGGCAAAAATATAATCAAAAATATTATAATGCTTATTGTTCCACCATATAGGTTTTATCCAATCATTACGATCTATAAGAATATGTTTTTTACCTTTTTGAAAATTAGGGTACCCATCTCTGAATAAAAGGTGCGCAAATGAGGTTACATAACGGTAATCATATATAGCAATATCAAAATCTTCATTATTGTTATCGCCTTTAATCAGATAAGTATTTTCTTCGGGTATCCACCAATAATCGGTGTTTCCAAAAACAGCATACCCTAACTCAGCGAAGCCTTCAGCCAACGCAATTATTTCGTGATAATAATGATCGTTACCATATGGGTAAACAGGGGTTATAAAAAATTTAATTTTCAATTTCCGCTTCCAATAAATGTGTAACTGCATCAAAAGAATATTTTGTAATATCAGATCTTTTGATCCCTTCTTGGGCTTCACTTAATAGTTTTTTAAAATTAGTAATCGTATCTGTATTAAGATGAAAACCTAAATTTTCTTTTTCGATCAGATCAAGCGCGTCTCCTTTATTTCCAAGATAAACAATAGGCTTTTTTGATGGCAAAAAATCAAAAAATTTTGAACTTAAAAAATTGCTGTCATTATCCAATGTACTTCTCATATATATTAGCGCATCGGCTTCTGAATTCATTTTTTCAGTAAATTCTTTTATTGGCAGTGGCTTTAAATAAGTTACCCTTTTATTGATCGCTTCGTGATTGAAGAAACTTTTATAATCTTCTGTAAACGTATAAAATTTAATATAAATATTCTTGTTTGAAAGCAGAAGATTAGCTAATAGTTTCATATTGCCTTCCATGTTTTCGTACATCGATCCGGCGTAGATCAAATAAATGCCATCGTTGTTTTTTTTATGATCGCAGTTAACTGTATTATTTATAAAATCATCATTATCATAAGCATGAGATATTAATTTCATTTGGTGTTTTTTTTGAGGATACTTCTCTTTCAAAGTATCCAAAATGCGTTTTGCCGGCGAAATAATAATATCAGAATTTAAAATTGTAATTCTTTCCAGTTCTTCTTCATAACCAAGCGCTTTTACGTCAAGATGTTTCATCCAGTCTGACCAATAATCACGCAGATCAAAAATAAACTTGATGTTATTATATTTTTCTTTTAAAGTTGAAATATGATAAGCCAAATGATTTGGTGAGGCCGTGAAAATAATAGTAGTTATTTTTTTATCCTGTATTATTTTTTCAATTGCGCTTAAAAAATCTGGCGCATATCTTTCACTTCCATCACTCGGATTGCCTAATGCTTTTTTCTGGTCACTTTCTAATTTTTTACTTATTTGCCATTTAATTTTTGAAAAAAAGGATACCGGCAATTCGCGTTTATAATATGGAACCCAGTACTTAAAATGAATGCGTGTGGTTAAATGCTCTATTTCCTTTGCATCATCATCCCAAGGGCTTTTTTTATCAACATCCATTTGCGCAGCTAAAACATGTATGTTGGTTTTGTGGCGGTTTAAATACTTTGCAAATTTTACCCAGCGGCGGCTTCCCACTTTTGGGTATGGAGGATAATAAAAAGCAACAATTAAAACAGATTTTTGCACCGTTATTTGCAGTTTAAATAATACATGTTAACGAGTGTCCAATTATCTGCTTTTTTTAAATAATCCTGATCAAATATTTTTGTAGCGTCTAATTTTGACCTAATATGTTCAAAAAAATCAGTTGCTCTTTTTGTTTTAAACCAGATTACCTGTGGCGCTTCATATCCAATTTTTTCTTTTCTCCAGCATATTTCTTTTGGCAACCGGTGTGTTTGCGAACGCCTTAGTATATATTTACTCCAGCCATTCTGCATTTTTAAATTGGAAGGTAAAGTAAAAGCAAATTCTACCAATTCGTGGCTTAAAAACGGCAAACGTACTTCGCGTGAATGAGCCATTGAATTTCTATCTGCAAAACGCAATAATTCTTGTAGGCCTGAAAATAATGTTGATTGTTTTAGCGTATCGTTCAAATTCTCAAATAAAATATCATCTTTAATAATGCTGTTTGAAATGCCCTCCTGAATATCAGTATTAAGTATTTTTGGCAAATGTGCTTTTTTTGAAGGAACTGCCATTTTTTTTGTTTTACTCAAAAATTTATGAGTTCCAGGATAGCGCAACATCAATTTCAAATTATTTCCGGGATTATGATCAAAATTTATGAGGTTATGTACGTTTTGCTTTTCGGCATTATAAGAAGGATCTTTAGATGCGAAGAGTTGATTTAAAAGCACTACCCAATATTTATTATAACCTCCAAGATATTCATCGGCACCCTGACCATCCAACAGAACAGTGATACTTTTTTGTTTTGCAAGTTCCATCACTTTATACTGAGCATAAATACTTGTAGAACCTATGGGCTCATCATGATGAAAGAACAATTTATCTAGCTCATCAAAAAAACCATCCGAAGATGGTTCTACAAAATAAGAATTTACATTACTATACTTTTCATTAAATATCTTTATATATTTAGATTCATCTTTCTCGAAATTTTTGAAAGTAGCAGTAAAAGTATTAAGCGCTGAATTGGGTTGAAAATCTCTACAAATATACGATGCTATTGTTGTAGAATCTAAACCTCCACTTAAACTTGTGCCAACCGGCACATCTGAACGAAGACGCTTGTGAATAGAGTTTGCCAAGAGTTCACTAAATCTTTCAACTGCTTCATTTTCTTTGATCTTATAATTAATATTAATGTCAATATCCCAGTATTTCTTTATTTCAATCTTGCCTGAAAAAGAAATAACTGCATAGTGCGAATGTGGCAGTTGACAAATGTTTTTATAATACGTTTGCTGCAATTGTTTATGATCTGTAATATTTCCGGTTGCGGCATAATAAAATAACCTGCTTTCATTAATCTCTTTTTTTATACCAAATGCAAATAATTGTTTTATTTCTGAACCAAAAATAAAATTATTCTCATAAATTGTATAATAAAACGGTTTTTCTCCAAATCTATCCCGGGCGCAAAACAATTGCTTTTTCTCATCATCCCAAATTGCGAAAGAAAACATGCCTTCAAGATCTTTTAAACAACTCGCGCCTTTTAAATGATAGCACATTAAAAGGACTTCTGTATCAGATTCTGTTTTAAATTGATATCCCTTTAATGTAAGTTCTTTTTTTATTTCAATATAATTATATATCTCTCCATTAAACGTAATGGTTAAATGACCAAAAGACATGGGCTGATGACCATTACTGCTCAAATCAATAATAGATAAGCGCCGATGGCCTAAAAGAACATTTTCTTCAGGATTTGACCATTGGCCAAATCCATCAGGCCCACGATGAGAAATTATCTCTGTCATAGCATTTAACTTTGACAAAGGAATTTTTTGCTGGTTAAAATTTAAAATGCCGGCAATACCGCACATTACTTATTAAAAAAATTAAGAATCTCTGCTGAAATAAGTTCTACTTCTGCAACAGTAAGATCATAAAACATTGGTAAACGCAATAAACAATCGGTATACCTGTCTGAATGTATCAGGTCACCGCCATTATGCTGGCCTTCATAAAACGGGCTTTTATGAAGAGATAAATAATGAAATACTGTATTAATATTTTTTTCTTTTAGAAATTTAATCAAAGCCGTTCTTTCTTCAAGACTATTAAGCACAATGTAATACATGTGTGCATTATTTGTAGCATAAGAAGGTATAAAAGGACGTTTTAGTATACTTTTATTTTCCAGGCTTTCAAGATTTTTATGATACGCATTCCATAATTGTTTGCGCTTGTTCTGTATCATTTCTATATTTTCGAGTTGTGCAAATAAAAAAGCTGCAATAATTTCAGAAGGTAAAAAAGATGATCCTATGTCTACCCAACCGTACTTATCAACTTCTCCTCTAAAAAAAGAAGATCTGTTTGTTCCTTTTTCCCTGATAATTTCGGCGCGATTAATAAATTGATGGTCATTAATAGATATCAAGCCGCCTTCACCCGCAATTATATTTTTTGTTTCATGAAACGAAAATGCGCCAATATTACCAATAGAACCCAAAGGAATATTATTATAGTAACTATCGATGGCTTGTGCAGCATCTTCAACAACGTAAATATTATATTTTTTTGCTATTGCCATTATCTTATCCATATCGCAGGCAATACCAGCATAATGAACAGCAATTATAGCCTTGGTTTTTGGTGTAATTAATGCTTCAATAGCATCAGGGTCAATATTAGGGTTAATTGAATTACTATCAGCGAAAATAATTTTAGCTCCCCTTAAAACAAAAGCGTTTACGGTTGACACAAAAGTATAAGATGGAGATATAACTTCATCACCGGGTGAAATATTTAATAATATTGCTGCCATCTCAAGGGCATCTGTACAGGATGTTGTAAGAAGAGCTTTTTTAAATTTGTATTTTTCTTCAAAAAAACTATTACATTTTTTTGTATAAATACCATCGCCAGATATTTTGCCAGAATTTACAGCGTCATATATGTAATGTGTTTCTTTTCCGGTTAAAAATGGTTTATTAAATGCAATGTGTTTATTCATAATAATTTATTTAATTTATTAGTTGAGCTATTCCAAAACCTGTTTTGCCATAACCGTTTCCATTATAGAGCATATAAAGCTTGTTTTTTAATGTAAACACTGAAGGATAACAAATCATTTCACTATCCCAGCCATTTAAAGAAACATCTATATTAACCTCATCATCTTTGCGTATCCAATTCTGAGAATCTACAGATTCAGCATATCCAATACGATAAGTTTTAATTTTACCGTTGGCTCTATATGAATACCACATTTTAAATATGTTTCCTGATTTAATAACCCAAGGTTTTGATAAGGCGTATTCATTTTCATGGATCAATGGTATATGCACTTGCCCTTTACGTACCCAAGTAATCAGATCATCACTTTCGGCATATTTGATCACATGCTGCATTTCACTCTGATCAACTCCCCAAGATAAATTAGATCCATACCACATTTTATACTTGCCATTATCTAATAATATGGATGGATAAGAAATGCTGTAAGGATCTTCATTACTGCGATCCAATAAAGGGGCCATACTATATTTTTTAAACTCGCTGTTAACAGAAGATGCTTTTGCTAACCCAATTGTATTTAGCCATGGTACAGTTACTTTTAAATTCCATCCTAAATAAAAAAG
Source organism: Bacteroidia bacterium (assembly GCA_016787705.1). GTDB lineage: Bacteria > Bacteroidota > Bacteroidia > B-17B0 > Aurantibacillaceae > Aurantibacillus. Next base: position 267,958 of record JAEUTP010000010.1, read on the forward strand.
AAAAATTTCAGAATCTTTTTCAATTAAATAGCCCATAGCGCTGCCGCTATCATCAAACAAGCCAAGCGCACCCGGCTGAACCACAGGTTTTTGAGAAATGTTACATACTTTAAAACTATTTAAAAAATCAACATCAACAAATCCAATATGAGAAATATTCTTAGCATTTCTGCAAGTAAAAAAAACCCTTACTATTTGCTTGTCTTCATCCAGGATATAAGGAACAGGATTAGCTGCATGAGAAATCATCCATTCAAAATTATTTTCAGGTGAAAAGATTTGTCCTTTTTTTTCCCAAACCATCTAACTGTTTTTCTTTGTATTACTCAATCTTTGCTTCCTATAATTATTCACACTATTTGAAAGTGTGGTTTTATAACCGAACAACATGGCTAAAGTTTCGTCATCAGAATATTTACCATTTAAAAAAGCCGGCAAGTTAATTTGCTGGCTAATTATTGGTTTTACATACACATGATTAATTCCTCTACGAATTATGTTTTTAGAGCTGTTATAACCTGCCTTATGGAATAACATACTATTAAATATAATGACTGAACCTGCCGGAGCATTAACCTGAACAGCGTGTTTCTCCATATATTCTACCGAAGGGGCTATTTCAAACTTATGCGAGAATGGCAATAAATAAGTAGCGCCTGTTTGAGCATTAAATTCATCAAGACAATAATATAAATTACACGCAAGCGGCTCGCTGGATGTCCAATTTTGATAAGGTAAATCGCGATGCCAGGAACTTTGATGGTGTTCTTCATTGGGCATATTAATGATTCCGTTTTGCAAATGCAAAACAAAAAAATTACCTAATATTTTTTCTACGTAAGAAATTAAGCTTTTTCTTCCGGCAAGCTGTGCATACAATTCTGAATAGGCCAATGGAATTCGCGCCAAATTTTCTTCGTTAATTGATTTCAGGCTTTCTTTTCCAAATTCTTTTTCCTGTAATTGATATACATTATCAAGTTCAACTCTCAATGCGCTTAACTCCTTTTCACTTAAAGCGTTTTCGATTATTGTATAACCCAAATTATAAAATTCTTCCAAGTGAAATTCTTCTTTTGTATTTATAATTATTTTTTTATTAATACCGTATGATTTCATTTTTATTTTAGTTTGGTGATTTTATTTATTTGATAATTCAAAATACATTACCAGGGATTTTTGATTTTTAAGGTTTAACAATTGTAAAAAATGAAAAGGCAATAAAACAATTTCATTTAATACAATATTGAGATAAGCCGGAAATACGGTTTTATACTTTACATTTCTATTACCCGTATAAACCGTTTTTTCTAACTCTGTTTTTTCTTTTAGATGCGCTTCATTTTTATCTACGATTCTATTGCTTAATCGCAACAACCAATTTGAAACCGGGTAATTGAGCCCGCATTTAAAATCAACTTTTAAGTTATTTTTTTCGGCAAGCATATCTATTTCTTTAAATGAGTACCTTTTTACATGGCCGGCAATTTCATCTTCTATACCCCATGCAGCCATATTAGATGGAACCAGAAATATGAATTTACCGCCGGGTTTAACAACACGTTTGGCATTTTTTAAAAATTCAGCAAGGTTATTATCCGGTATATGCTCAATTACCATTGAAGAAATAAGAAAATCAAAATCTGTATTTGGCTGATCATTAAAATCACCATTGTAAACAGTGTATTTTTTTTCGTTTATAAATTTATCATTTAAAACAATATTGTTATCGCAGGCAGATCTGTTAAGATCTACACCAAAGCCGGTATATCCCTGTGTTAAAAGTAAATTAGACAGGTTTCCATTTCCAGAACCTACCTCAATAAAACGTTTGTTTGTACCGAAGATTTTTTTTAATCGGTTTCTTATAAAAATAAACTGCAATATTGTACCTGGCGCTGCTCCTTTTATCATGATTAATTAATTTTTTCGTCTATAATGTATTTAGGACGGTTTTTTGTTTGCTCAAATGTTTTACCAAGGTAAATTCCTAAAACTCCAATACCTGTTAATATTATACCTGTAGAAAATAATAAAATAATAATTGTACTTGCCCAACCCGACAAAAAGCCATGAGTAAAATACATTATTACAATAATTAAAATGGATAAAAAAGATATTGAGGAAATAAACAGACCAATAGCTACAAAAATTCTCAACAGCTTATCTGATTGCGAAGTAATTCCATCTAAAGCATGCTTAACAAGTTTAGAGAAATTATAACTGCTTTTACCCGCAAATCTTTCCTTATGTTCAATTGAAATATAACAGCTTTTAAAGCCCAGCCATCTTAATACCATTAAATAATGCCGCTGATAATCATTATAATTTCTAAAAGCGTTAGCAACTTTATTATTAATTAAGCTATAAGCACCAACATTATTATTGGCTTTATTGGATTTATTTTCGACCAGATAGTTAAAAACAGAGTTAAACATACTTGCCATTATATTTTTAAAGAATGAATGTTTACGTGCCTTTTTTAATGTATAAACAATATCATAACCTTCTTTGGCCTTAGCATACATTTCTGTAATATATTTTGGATCATCTTGCAAATCGCAATCCATCACAACAATGTACTCTCCTTTTGCGATGTCAATACCTGCTGTTATTGCAAAATGCTGTCCGAAATTGCGACTTAATCTTACACCTTTGATTTTTGCATTATTCTTGCAATTTTCTTTTATTCTTTCCCAGGATCTATCCGGTCCGCAATCGTCTACAAATATAATTTCATACTCATTGGTAATGGTATCCAGTACCCGGCTTAACTGTTTTACTAATTCATCAATCGTAAACTCAGCACCATATACTGGACTAACTATAGATATTAATGGATTCATTCTCTTAGAGATTAATTTCGGAGCTTGGTTTATCTAACTTTATAGATTTTGCAGGAACGTATACTTCTCCAAAGCCGGTACTTTTTGTAATAATACTACCTGCCCCAATTATATTTTCTTTTCCGATTTCAACTTTATGACCTAATGTTGAATTAACACCAATAAATGAATTGGAATTTATTACACAATGACCCGAAACAACGACATGTGAACTGATAAAATTATGATCATTAATTATTGAATGGTGACCAATGTGATTACCACTCCATAAAGTAACATTATTACCTATTTTTACATAAGGTTGAATAGTATTATCTTCAAAAATAAAACAATTATCGCCATGTTGATAAGGTGTAAGGTAAGAACATTTTGAACTAACGTAAGAAACAAGCTCATATCCATTTTTTTTTGCTTCGTGATATTTAGCCTCACGAACTTTATTTAATTTGGCATAGCTAACAGCTATAAACATTTTATATTTAGCGGGAGGGTATATTTTTGTGATTTCTTCAAATGGCACAACCGGCAATCCTTCAAAAGTGCTTTCTTTTATAAAATTTTTATCAACTGTAAATGCAACAACCTTATAGTTGCTATCTGTTTTAAAGTAATAATTTGCAATTTGCGCTATATCACCTGATCCGAATATTACAATGTTTTCCATATTATTTTTTTACTGTAATGGTAAATTCATATAAAGGGTAGTCGTGGTTTAGAGCAACAAATTTTGAGAAATTGCGTTTACAATAATCAAAGATAAACAAAGGATCGGCATAATATAGATATTCTTTCATATACCCTGCATCTGAATACTTTGTAAGCATATTAAATGAAAAACCTTTATTACTTTTTTGATTCATTGTTTTAAGTGTTTCTAAAATATATTCAAGCCAATCATTATCTGAATTCTTTAATCTAACATTAAAAATACCGCTGGCAATTGTATAATCGGCATTAGGAACTTCATCAATTTGTGAAAACCATTTTGCGTTAGAATCGTTTCCATGCGTTTCTTTAGCATTCTTTATCATTTCTTCCGAAATATCAAATCCAAAAAATTCAAAGTTTTTATATTTTGTTTTATAAAAATCCAGCATTGAACCAAAACCACAACCATAATCCAAAACAGAAAACGAATCATTTATACCGATTACCGATGATAAGATTTCGAACCTAAGAAACTGGGACTCTTCAGAATTCCAATCAACACCCTGTGGCGTTAAACCATTGGTAATAATTTTATTCGTGTAGTACGAATTTACCTCATCGAGTATACTTTTATTTTTCATCTTTAAACGATTTCATGTATGTTTTTGCGTTTGATCCTGTATTAAAAATAAGATCTAAAATTGATACCCCGTGTGTAAATTCACCATTTAACTGAGTATACTCAGGATATCCGGAATAATCAAAATAGTGAACATTAATTTGTTTATCGGTGAATTTACTTTCATCCATATATGCTTTTGCAGCCGGACCCGAATAATAATCTGTACCACCCATTTCACTACATATATTTACCAGGCGCTGTGTTCGTTCTTCGGCCAAAATAAATTCGCTTGAAAATTTAATTGGCGTTACAATTCCTAAAAAGTTATTAATTGCATTTATAAAATGAAGATTAACTTCTGTTAAGTAATCAAAATTGCACATCATATATGTTTGCTCAATAAATTCAATTACTTCTTTATAGCAAGCCGCTTTTTTATAGCTTTGCCTTATCAGGTCAAAATGTGATTTGTTCCATGTTTTGTCGGCAATAAGTGTTTCATTTATTTTTTGAAAGAATTTACCTTTTACTTCAACAGGTATCGTTAACCATTTTACTCCAGTTTCGGTTTTTACCTGGTTTCTGTTTCTCCAATCTCGTTTTGTAAATTGCATGTCATCGTAAACAATAAAAACATCACACATGTTAATGGAATCAAAATAACCTTTCCACGGAATATAATTAGACTGGGTAATTAATACTTTTTTCATTTCATTTATTTTCAATACTCTTAAATAGTATTAATTGGTGCCCTTTATTACTATCTTTAATTATTTTTAAAATATTTTGTGACTCAAAATAGTAATTAGGATTTGCACTTTTACTCGCAAACATAAAATTAATATCATTTGCACGTATATAGTTACTAAGGTTTTCTTTATAAGAAAGATTCATTTTATAATTACGATAAAAAAGAGTTTTTTTATTAAAGTTTATTGCTTTGTAATAATCTTTACTTAAAGTATCAACATCCGGATACAATTTATGAGGATCACTTAATAGTGGCAAATGAACATTATTATTAAATACCATTAAGTAGTTACCTAATTGATATGTTACACTATGTCTTAATCCTAAAAAATCGGTTATTGCATCCTTTTCATCTATAAGAGATGCGCCATTCTTTCCTCGCAATTGCGTAGATATATCTTCTAATTCATTAATATATTTATAAGTTAAACCATTTTCCATTAAAAAATTCTCATCAAGATGCAGGTTCCAGTTAATGGTCGTAAATAAAATATGATCAAAATAAATATTTCTTTTAAAGCCCATAAATATTAAAATAAAAAACAGTGCAAAGCCTACAAATTTTTTATTAATTGACGCGTTTGATAATTTAATAGTTAAAATTATGATAAGGGCTAAAACAACTGCACAATAGCCTATAAAAGCAAATTGATACATGTTATCAAGGTATGGCACCAATTGAAAGAGAGCTATTCCTGTAAAACATAGTAAACTTATATATATTAAAAGACTTTTAAACGTTTGCTCAAACTTAAATTCTTTAGAAAATCTTTTAGAAATCAAAAAACACACAAGGGCTATTAAAATCCCAATTTTAACCGAAAGTAATGTAAACATATATACACATGCTTTCCAAATTGACAGTGTTTTATTTAACATCTCTTTAAATGTTAAGGATTCAATTGTAACTGCTGCCGATGTAACACCAAATAATTTGTAAAAAAATGCTATTAAAAATATTAGCAACAAAAAAGCACCAGTTACCAAAAAAATACCTTTTCTTTGGTTTTTTTGCTTAATGAAATCATAACTTAATTTTAATAAAAGAGCCCCCGCAATAGCCGGCACCGCAGTAATGCTTGAAATAATAAATATAGATGACCAAATAATCTGACCGCCCCTGTTATTAGTTAAAATAGAATCGAAAACAGGTATACTGAATAGATAATAAAATATAAAATTGGGTCTTTCAAAAAAATTACTTTCAGGCACATAAGCTTCAAGTCCCCAATTACAAAAAGCTGAAATATCAATTATTAGAATTGGGATAACAATAAAAAAATATATTACACTGAATTTTGAATACTTCGAAATCAATCCAAAAATTCCAATTATAACAAGTACCCTAAAGAAATTTAAGCAAACATATATATATAATAAATAGTTACTAAATAACTGAGAACCGAAGAGACTATTTAATTTGAAAAAAATTCCACCAAACCACATCTCAAAATAATGATATGGAGAGATTCCTTTAAAAACAGGGTTTTCAGCATTGTAATAATGATAAGGGTTTTCGATACCATAGCCAATTAAATATTCTGAAATTTTTACATAATGCGCAACGTCGTTTCTGATTGAAACTTTTAAAATAAAATAATAAGAACAAATTACCGTTATGAATGAAATAAAAAGGATAATAAGCCATGACTTTTTACCTGACAAAGAGTTTTCATTAGCCGGTTGAACTTCTTGTTTTCTTATGTTTTTTAGCAAAAAAAAGAATACAGGAATTAAAAAAACAAAAATCGTTTTTCCTTTTGCAATAATGATTGACACAACTGTAACTATAAACAAAGAAAATAAAAGTGTATTATAGAATATGCGTAAAAAAATATTGTTAGATAGCTTGTCAATTTTTAGCCATTTCCACACATAATTAAGTAAACTATCTGAAACGAAAATGTAAATCAAAATTAAACTAACTATTATTATTGTTTCAAGTAGCATTTTTTTATTTTTATGATATACTAATAGTTACAGGGTTTTTATAACAGTAAATTTGTGTTTAAATTTTAAAAACCATTTTTCAAAGTAAAAATACGAAAAATGAGCTACTACAATTGTCAACAAGATACTTGCGGTGTATATAAATATATCATTCGTAAAGTTTATTTGTATGGCTAATTTCATAACAGTAACAACAAGTATACCTTGAAACATATATAAACCATAAGAAATTGTGCCTAAATAATTAAATAATCTGTTCTCAAGCAAACTCTTTAATTCCTTAACTGAAGATAGGTTCAAAATAACCAATCCAAAAAGTATGCCCCACATTTCGTTAGGAAAATACTTTGTAACAATCGGAATATAAAATTCAAATTTAAGTTCAGCGATAATAAAAAGTATTATCACGGCAAAAAAATATTTATTCATTATATACTTTAAAATTTTTGCCTTAATAAACAAAAGATAAGCAAAAATTCCACCAATAGCCATACAATCTATATTAAACATATTCCAAAAGGTATAATATTTTATCCTATTCTCTATAACATACGAATAATGAGACGTAAAAAAAACATTAACAATTGTGACAATTGCAACAACAACTATTAAGCTAAGAAGTTTGTTTTTACTAAACTTTAATATCCAGGGCCAAACAAGATAAAATTGTTCTTCGGTAGAAACTGACCACGTTTGAGCTGCGTAAGGAAAGATAGCAAAAAACGCCAAATAATAATTGGATAAAAAAAAGATAAAACAAGTAATTGTTGTAAAATCATCAACTTTTACTACTGGAACATTTGGCAAACGAAAAAAATTCAGATTAGCCAAAACAAAAAACGCCAGAAAAAAAATTAAATAATAAAGCGGCCATATCCTTAGCATGCGGCGAATGTAAAATTGTTTAATACTAATTTTACCTTTTTCTTTTTCTTCAGTTAATAAAAGATATGTTATTAAAAACCCACTTAATGTAAAAAAGAGCATTACACCTAATTTTCCAATTGCCCGTATAAATGAAGATGAAGTCCATAAACTATCAAAACCAAATATAAACTTATATTGCTCAACATGATGAATAATAACTGCCAGTGCAGCAATAAACCGAATGCCATTTAAATTAGGAAAATATACGTTTGTTGTTTTCAGAATTTTAAACCTGCCCTTTCTTTTTGTTTAATATTTGATTTATACCAATCTTCATTCTGCACAAAGGCTGTTTGAGCATTTAAAAAATCGGTTACTTCGGAAGAGGGCAAATAATCTTTTGTTAAATAATCAGGATAATAATCCGGCGTACCTTCATCTAATAGATTTTTCATCATTAATGATACTATTCGCTCAACACTATTATTTGCTTCAACGTATGCTTTACCTTTATTTATCAAATCATTCCTAAGCTCATTATTAGTAACCAGAAGCTTTATCTTATCCCTTACATTAATTTCGGTTATAGCAATTACAGGTGGAGAAAAGCATTGAGGCGATTTTTCGATATGCCTTGTTGCAACGGCACAGCCGCTTGCCATGGCCTCAAATGATAATACCCCCGGGCCGTGTAAATAAAGTTCATCAACAAGTATATCTGCATCTGAAAGTTCTTCTAAAACCTTTTTATTAGGAATATTGATTAACTCTTTATACACAAATTCTACTCCATCATTCTTTAACTCATGTATAGCTTTTCTAATGATCTCAGTTCCTTTTATTTGTGGGCTGCTAGGAATGTGCACAACAACGGGCACCGTATTGTTAGTAATATTAAACTTAAACCTACTTAACTGCACGGGAATTTGCAAGTGGTAATAAGGGCGTAAAGCGAGTGAGGCCTGATCTGGCAAAGAATAAATTATATCTGCATATTTTTCATGCATTCTAAGCTTATTGACCAACTCTTTAAATGATTTCTTAAAATAACCATCATAAAAATTATTACTTATATTAAAATGCTTTTGCATAGTTGGATAATCACGTACATCGTCGCCTACAAACCAGGTAATAATTTTTTTGCCTTTTTTTTTAAATAAGATCAGATCACTTTCATCCGTGGCAATACCGTTCCATAAATAAATAAAAACATCACAATAATCGCTAAAAAAATTCCTTGAATAATTATATATAAAATTTTTAATTCTTGAATCGGTTTTTTGACCAAGGATCTTTAACGCTGTTTTTAATATAAATGCTTTAAACGGCTTTTTCTTTTGCAAGCACTTTAAAAAATCCTTCGCATAATTTTTGGGATCAATATCAAATTTATATTCAGGGTTAAACTTATTAGGTTCAGAGATATTTATTACTTCATGACCTTGTCGTTTAAGCTCTTCAGACAAAAGGTTTATCCAACCGCAAACGTCAACAGTACCAATAAGTATTTTCATTTACTTATAGCCCGATCTTCTTTCATAACACAAAATTTATCATAAAAACTACGCGTTACATAACCCGATTTTAGTAAGATAAAAAACAAGGGGCGTAATCTTTCAAAAGTTTTTTTATAAGTTGGATAATCCGTATAATGCTTATTTGGCGCCTTTATAATATTATCCCAATCCGAATCTGAAAGTTTTAATCGTGATTTTATTTCTACTAAAAGATCTTCTTCATAAGGTTTTGGCTGTTTCATTTTTTCAAGAGCTTCGTCTCTTGTAATTGCCCCTGCACGAACAAGTGCCGAATATTCACACCATCTAAGATCAATGCCAAATTTTACAGGCAAATAATAATTATTAATAAAATATGAAGATCTGTTTTCCATGTGATGGCCGCCATACCATTGCCAGCCATATTCTTTTGACAAAAAAACTTTTGTTTCTTCTTTATTGTAATCTAAATAATACAATGGTCTGAATTTTTTTATTTTATTTATCACCATCCATTTTATCCATTTATTTAACCACAATAATGGTGTTGACCTTATAACGCCGTCACCAAATTGCTTATGAATGGATTTAATGTATTTTGCGTCCATATAAAACCAGCCCGGAGGTGAAACACCTTCTGTTCTGAAAGAGTGCCCTTCCCAAATATGTTTTATACCATATTTAGACGCGGCCATATAATGCGTTGTTGCCAGGGCAAGGTCTGTTGCTGCTTCAAACTCTGGAACAGAAGCTTTTAACAACGACTTTTGAATACCTTCAAACTCTTTATTATCTACAACATGTGTAAACAGATCAATATTTAATTTATCGAGAACAACTTTAATATTCTCAACAGCTGTTTTTGAATTATAGGTATTATCAAAATGCGCTGCCAAAACTCTCAGGCCATAAGTGTTTTTTGCCACATGAAGCATATATGAAGAATCACAACCACCACTCACTCCAATAACAACATCGTAAAGTTTACCTTTACCATCTTTTTTCATTTGTTCAACATACTCTTCAATTATTTTTTTTCCTGCTTGTCCGGTTGGATATTGAGCATTCATTGAATCGTATTGTTCACAATAATTACATATTCCATAGCTATTAAAAGTGATTTTTGGAATAGAAGAGTTGTATATACAACGTTTGCAGGTTTGCATATAATTAATTTATAGGATCAATACTAGCATCCCAAATGGTAATTTTTTTACCATTAATAATAGTAAAAGCCCCAGGATAAGGTTTAGTTTGGGCACGTATAAAATTTTTGATCTTGTTTGGTGACCAAGACCAGTCAATCAATCCGTCTTCCGGTGAACGTTTTGGAAACAGCGTTGCCTGAGAATGATCTTGTTTTATTCTTTTTGATGTTCCTGCTGCAAGAAGAGGAACACATTCTTTTAAAACTTTTAAGGAAGCTTGTGATGTTTTTTTTAAAACATTTAAAATAGTATCATCTTCAGTAATTTCAAATTTTTCCTGTTTAATAATATCGCCTTCATCCACACCATCTGAAATGTAGAAAAAAGAAACACCAGTTTCCTTTTCGCCGTTTATCATTGCCCAAACCAATGGTGCATTTCCTCTGTATTTTGGAAGTAATGATGCGTGAATGGCTACTACACCTTTTGACGGAAGATTCATTATTTTTTGAGGGATCATAAAATACCAACCTATAACTATTATGAGTTCGGGATTCCATCGTTCAACCCGTTCAACGTACTCAGACATTTTTCCTGTTACACTTTCTACGGGAATATTATGTTCTTGTTTAAAATAGTTAAAGTCTTTAAAGAGCACGTTTTTAACTTCCTTGCTTTGCACCTCATCTTTATATTTAATATTAAAGCTCGATGGCAAAGTTAATATTCCAACAACATGGTGCCCTTCTTGCACCAACATGTTACAGCAATCAAAGCCTAGCTCAGAAGCTCCAAAAAAAACAATACGCATATTATAAAGTGTTCATCCAATCTGCTGTTCTCAGAACACCTTCTTCAAGATCTACTTTTGCTTTAAAATCCAATACCTCTAACGTTTTTTGAACGCTTGGTATACGAATAGCAATGTCAGCTGACAAAGGCGGATCGAAGAGTATCTTAGAATCTGATTTTAAAACGCGGCAAACCAATTGCGCTAACCCTAAAATTGTTATAACGGCCCGTGCGTTACCAATATTAAAGCTTTCACCAATAGCTTTTGGGCTCTCCACGCAACGAATCAAACAATCAACAAAATCATCAACAAAACACCATGCTCTTATTTGCGAGCCATCTCCATCAATATGAATATCTTCATTTTTTAATGCTTTTTTAATAAAGATCTGAATAGCCCCTTCTCCGGTTTGGCCGGGGCCATAAACGTTAAATGGCCTTACGGTTACCACAGGTAATTTATATTGCTTAAAATAAGCGTGCGCTAAATGCTCGCCTGCCAATTTACTCACTGCGTAAGTCCAGCGAGCTTCGCCGGCACTGCCCGAAACTGTTTGATCACTTTCGGAAGATTTGAAAGCCATTGAACCAAAAACTTCGGAAGTTGAAAAATCAATGAATCTGTCTTTTATTCCATTAATCATGGCAGCCTCCAAAGCGTTGGCAGTGCCTATCATATTTACCTGCATGGTTCTTACAGGTGATTTGATAACTGTATCTATACCTGCAATTCCTGCTGCATGAATAACAATATCAGCTCCTTTCATAGCTGCGGTTAAAGATGCAAGGTCAAGCACATCTCCTTTAATAATACTTAAATTCTGATGTCCCGAAACCTCACTTGAGCTTAGGGTGTCTCGGTGAAAGTTATCATAAACAACAATTTTATTATCTTTAATATAATGCTTAATAAGTGTGTTGGCAATAAAACCTGCACCACCAGTTATAAAAATAGTTTTGTTTTTTATCATGACAGTATTTTGTTTAAAGTAGTTGTTATATATTTTATTTGTTCTTTAGTTACAAGATCGTAAATGGGTAAGGCCAGCCCATGTTTATAGGCCAATAAAGCGTTTGGAAAAAGTTTTTCGCAATCGTAATTATACTTTTGTTTAAATGACTGCATAAACGGCATACATTGAGCTCCATAATTTACACCAATATTACTTTCTTTTAATTTTATTATAAGTTCATCTCTGTTAACAGATGGATCTACTATAACATGATAGGTTTGCCAGGTGTGACTTGTATAAAATGGTGTGAATGGTAATTGAAGTTTTTTTTGATCAAGCTCTTTATTATAGATCAAGGCTAATTCATTTTTATATTCAATGCTTTTTTGTAAGCGATCCATTTGCGAAACTACAAGAGCAGCCTGAAAATCAGTTATTCGATAATTAAAACCAAACTCGGTAAAATCCATTTTACCATCAATTATTTCTGTACCGTGATTGCGAAGTAGTTTAATTTTTTTATCGTAAGAATTATTATTTGTAATTAAAACACCTCCTTCGCCACTGCTGATTGCCTTACGAGGATGTAAAGAAAAGGATCCAAATTCGCCAAATGTGCCTACATGTTTATTATTATACTTTGCTCCTAAAGCGCAGGCTGCATCTTCTATTACAAAAAGCTTGTGTTTTTTTGCAATGCTCATTATAGCTTCAATATCACACGCTAAACCAAATTCATGCACCGGAATTATTGCTTTTGTTTTAGACGTAATAGCAGCTTCGATCTTTGTAATATCTATATTAAATGTTTTTATATCAATATCAACAAAAACAGGTTTTGCGCCAACCAGCTCAACCACATTTGCTGTTGCCATGTAAGAAAAAGCCGGTACAATAACCTCATCACCTGCTTTTATATCAAGCGCTTTTAATGCGAGATGAAGTGTGGCCGTACCGTTGCTTAAAGCGCTTGCATGTTTAGCAGATAGCAAATCAGTAAATGTTTTTTCAAGTTCTGAAACATATTTTCCCTGAACCAACATGCCGCTTTTAAGAACCTCAACTACAAGGGCAATATCTTTATCTAAAATATTTGGTTTTGCGAGTGGTATAAATTTATCCATACTAACTTATTTGCCATTTTGCATTAGGTCTTACGTAACCTAATTTAAAATCATATATCAATCCTTTTTGATTGTCTTTAGTAACATTTAATATATTTATTTCCAAAATATTCTCAAGATAATCAAGGGTTGCGCCATCACTAAGATGTACACCAAAAGTAAGAAAGTACTTACCCGGCTGCAATTTATTTTCTAATACAATTCGCGTTTTAACCATCCCTGTTTTAATGTCACGAAGATCATTATCATACGCATTCATGGTGTGCATGAACTCTACCCCATCTGCACTTACTATTCTAAGATCAAATATTACATTAGACAGATCTTTCAAAAATTCTATTTCGCAATTTACAGTAATTGAGTTATTAAAATAAATGCTATTTCCTTTTACAAATTCTTCGTTATCTAACTTTATGTTTCTTATAAAAACAATACCCGTATTAATGGTACGGTGGTGTTTTTCGATAAGACCATTATTTGAAGATGAATTAGCTGCTTCGAGGTATTTCGAAATACCTTCGCTTACACTTCCGTCAAAATAAACCTTGCCATTTCTTAAAACCACTGTTCTTTTACATAGTGATTTAATTGCAGCCATATTATGGCTAACAAATAAAACTGTTCTGCCCTGGCCACTAACATCTTTCATTTTACCGAGGCATTTGTCCTGAAATTCCTGGTCACCAACTGCAAGCACTTCATCTACAATTAAAATTTCGGGGTTTAAATGTGCTGCAACTGCAAATGCCAAACGTACATACATGCCTGAAGAATATCTTTTTACAGGTGTATCAATATATCTTTCAACTCCACTAAAATCAACTATCTCATCAAAGCTTCTACGAATCTCGGTTTTGGTCATACCAAGAATAGCACCGTTCAAAAAAACATTTTCACGGCCCGTAAGATCGGGATGAAAGCCTGTTCCAACTTCTAATAAAGAAGCTACTCTTCCCTTAATTTTATATTCGCCAACGGTTGGTGAAGTTGTTCTTGATAATATTTTTAATAATGTAGATTTGCCTGCACCATTTTTGCCAATAATACCTAATACTTCTCCTTCTTTTATAGAAAAATTAATATCCTGTAGCGCCCATACATAATCTGATGTTCCTTTTTTTTCGCGGTTATTTTCTTCGCCTACTTTTAAGAATGGATCATCTTTACCACGAACGTTATACCACCAGCGTTTTAAATCATCGGCCATAGTAGTTGTACCTACCTGGCCAAGCCTGTATTGTTTTCCTAAATTTGTTATTTCAATAACGTTTCGGCTCATGTTACACAGTATCCATAAAAGATCTTTCTGTTTTATTAAAAACGAGAACGGATAATAACAAACAAATAAATGTAATTATAAATGTTACGCATAAATAGTACATTGAAAAACAGCCATGGCCGGTTAACACCACTCGTATTGTTTCCATACAGGTAACAATTGGATTATATAATAATAACGCTTGCGTTTTTTCGGAATACATGGATACAGGAAAAACAACACAACTTGCAAACATTAATAACTGTACAGCAAAGCTTAGTAAAAAAGTAAAATCACGGTACTTTGTAGTTATTGATGAGAAAAATATGCCCATGCTTAAACTAAATAAGCCAAGAATTATAACACAAAAAGGAACTAATAAAATTGCATTAGTTTTTATTTGCAGCTCACTTGTTGTAAAATAATAATAAAGATAAATTGCAGTTAACAATATAAGTTGCAGGCCAAGCTTTATAAGATTAGAAATAATAACCGAAAAGGGCATTACTAACCTAGGAAAATAAACTTTACCAAATACTGCGGCGTTAGCAATAAATGTATTTGAAGTTTTATTTAAACATTCAGAGAAATAAGTCCAAAAGGTTTGCCCCATTAAATAAAATAAGATTGGCGGAATGTTATCAGTGCTTAAATGTGCGTTGGTGCTAAATGTAAAAGTATAAATGGCAGTAGTAAACAATGGTTGAATAAACATCCATAATGGCCCCAAAACCGTTTGTTTGTAAATAGCCGTTAGATCTCTTTTTACCATAAGCAAAATAAGATCTTTATAAGCCCAAACCTCGGCCAGATTAATATTAAAGAATGCGGATCTGGGTTTTATTATAATATCCCAGTCTTCATTTTTTTCTTTACTCATTTTTTATTCTTTGATCACAGACTCTCTGTTTGGAAAATTGATAAGAACACCCATGCCTTTTTTGCTATAAACAGCCATGCTGCCAATAGCAGCAGCATTTGCATTTGTAGTGTATAGTACCTCCTTTAAATGATCAATGTTACCACAACCTCCGCAGGCAATAATCGGAATAGCGACACTATTTAATATCTGCCCTATAATTTCATTATCGTATCCCTGCCATGTACCATCATTATCTATACTATAAAGCATTAGTTCGCCAACACCAATTTCCTGTTCTAAATATTTTGCGTAATCTAATAATGATTGCTTTATTTTATTACCAATATATGAAAACGGCGCTTTGGCTCCAAACAAGGGCTTTTTAAAATCAATACAGCCAACCACCGCTTGTGCACCATAATGTGCTACTACTTTTTTTATTACCTCAGGATCGTCCTGGATTAATGAATTAACAATAACTTTTTCAATTCCAAGTTTATATAATGTGGCAAAATCATTAAACGTTTTTACACCACCACCATATGCAAAAGGCATAAATGCCTCAGAGGCCATATCTGCAATTTTATCAAAATTAGGTTTTCGCTTTTGTTTTGACGCGTTAATATCTATAAGAATTAACTCATCAACCTCTTTATCATTGTATATTTTTATTGCGTTAATAGGATCACCGATATAAGATGGGTTCTTAAATTTGACAGTTTTTACGAGACCACTTCCGTCATATAACAAACAAGGTATGATACGTTTTAGTGCCATTATAATTTTGAAAAATTTTCCAGGATCTTCATGCCGAATTTTAAACTTTTTTCGGGATGGAATTGTGCTCCGAAAATATTTTCTTTATTTACCATACATGTAAAATCTGTTCCAAAATTACTGGTAGCTAATGATTGGCTTTCATTAAAGCATTTTACATAGTACGAATGCACAAAATAAAACCTGTTCTTACTTTCTATATCTATTAATGGATTTGGTCTGTTTACCTTTACATAATTCCAACCCATGTGCGGTACTTTTAATTTTAAACCGGGATCTAAGTTAAATTTTATGGTCTCAGCATCAATCCAACCCAGGCCCGGCTTTACACCTTCTTCACTTTTTTTAGTTAGTAATTGCATTCCTAAACAAATGCCGAGTACAGGCACTTTTTCATTTATAGCTTTGTTATTAAGTACAGGTATTAAACCCGATCGTTCAAGATTATCCATTCCTGCATCAAATGCGCCCACACCGGGTAAAAGAATTTTATCTGCCTTTGCAATGATTTCTTTATCACTTGAAACTTTTACATCCTTAATACCTATTTTTTTAAACATGTTTAAAACAGATGCTAAATTTCCGATGCCATAATCTATAATAACTATCATAC
This sequence comes from Bacteroidia bacterium, assembly GCA_016787705.1. GTDB lineage: Bacteria > Bacteroidota > Bacteroidia > B-17B0 > Aurantibacillaceae > Aurantibacillus. The sequence continues at coordinate 284,664 of JAEUTP010000010.1, forward strand.
TAAATATCCAATAACAATTCTTTGGGCAATTTTACGCGAATACATTGGCCAATACTTTCAAGTAAAACATCTATCTGGTTATTTTCATTTTCGCCTACAACATAACCTTCAATTCCTTTTAAAACACCTGAACTTATTCTTACTTTATCACCTTCTTTATAATGTTTACTAATTCCGTTTGCTTCTAAATGATAGCCCAGTTCAACCAATTGTTTTAATCTGTCAATTTCAATATCCCTTATAACAGCAATTTTCCCTTCGCTTCTTACAAAATTCACAATGCCTTTGGTTTGCAGTACTTTATCGTTTTCTAAAGAATTTATTTTCACAAATACGTAGCCGTTAAGCAAAGGCAATTCTACCATTTTTTTACGATCGCTCCACTGGCGCATTGTTTTAACAATAGGTACATACGCTTCGATGCCTTTATTGTTAAGATTTTCGCTTATTTTTTTTTCGGTTCTTGAACTAACATATACGGCATGCCATTTTTTTATTTTGTTGGTAGTGTTCACTTTCGGTTTATTTACGGCTTCGCCTCCTCAGTCACATTGCCTGAGTAATTAATGTTAGGTTTTTAATACTTAATCTGTTAAACCATTGAGATATTTATTAAACAAATCAACTTTAACAATTAATTAAATTTTGCTCCAAAGTAAGAGCGGATGCATGCCGGGCTCTTTTATCTTATTAAGGTCAAATTCTTCTGGAGTATAGTTTACATAGCGTATTTTTTTGCCGATCTTATTTTCGGCTTTTTCAATTTGTTCTATCAAAAAGTTTTTATTTAAATTATTTCCAACCAATACCAGATCAATAATATCCGTATCCTGGCCTTGAGAAAGTTTACCAACCAGATATACTTTTTCGAGATCGCCAATGCGCTCAATAATATAATCAATAACATATTCGAGACCTACCATTTTTAGGATTATCTTATTTATATCTGAAAATAGAGGATGTTGTGTATTAACAGTAAATACTTTTTTGTTACCTTCAATAAAGGACCTTAAAAATCCTGACTTTTCGAATTTATTTAATTCCAGCCGAATGCCGTTAGTAGATTCTCCAAATTCTTCTTCAAGCCCTCTTAAATATGCCGTGTTTTTGCTGTTCAAAAAGAACTTTAGCAATAATTTAATTCTGGTTTTTGAAGATATTAGTGTCTCTATCATAGTTTGAGTAATAAAATTACTCGTTATTGACTATAACAAAGATGCAAAAAATCATTTAAAAAAACAATAATACAACAATAATTAATTGATATTTAATTAATTAACTTGTAAAAATAATTTGTGAATAAGAAAAAACAACACAAAGTTAAGCTAAAACAGCTAACTATTTTTTTCGGGTACCGTAGCCGGTGCCATAACCAGTACCATAGCCTCCACCATAACCAGTACCATAGCCTGAACCATACCCATAGCCGTAACCATAACCCTGGTAATAATAACGCTTACCTAAACCAGTAACACCATTAAGAACCAATAATACATTTTCAAGATTATTTACTTCAACAATATTTTCAAGGAAAGTGATAACGCGTTTAGAGCTTGATTTTGTATTTAGAACAAATATGGATGCATCTACCTGTTGAATTAAGTAAATTGAATCGGATAACAAGCCGGCGGGTGGTGTATCTATGATCACAAAATCATAATCTACTTTAGCCCTGTCAATAATTTCACGCAGTTTTTGAGACAATACAAATTCAGACGGATTTGGAGGGATTGGCCCAGAGTAAATACAATTTAGATTTGGAATTGGTGTTGAAGAAATAATTTCTTCATACGTATTTAGGCCCGATATGCAGGTAGTTAAGCCTATTGTCTGCGGTGGTAATCCAAAACGTTTAAAAATTCTTGGCTTATGCAAATCCAGTTCAATTAAAACTGTTTTTTTACCACTACGTGCAAATATCGTAGCCAGATTAACACTTGTAAATGTTTTTCCTTCGCCAGGTAAAAACGAGGTAATTAAATATGTTTTTGCGCCAACTCCAATATTTGCATACTGAAGATTTGTTCGAAGGTTTCGAAAGGATTCAGATATTAGGGAGTTAGGCTTTTGTTCAACAATTATTCCGTCATTATTTTCATCTTTTACATAAGGTAAAACGCCTATTAAAGGTAAATCTGTAAGTTCCTTTAAATGCGCTACTGATTTTATTTTTGAATAAAAAAACGCTCGTAAAAGAATAATAAGTAAAGAAACCAAAAGACCCGCAGATAAAAATGATTTTTGAATGGCTGGCTTGTCAGGCGATACAACACCAACATTACGGGGCGATTCAACGATTTTCATATCGGGCACAATACTCGCTTTTGCGATTTTGGTATTTGCTTTCTTTTCTAATAAAAAATTATATAAATGTTCGCTTACCGCCGATTTACGCTGAATGTTAAGAATATCGCGTTGTTTACCGGGGATTAATTTTGCTTCGTTAATATATGACAAAATCTCTTTGTTAAGTCCTTCAACCTGCTGGTTAACTGCCTTACGAGTGTTAGTTATATATATTAAAAGATCTTGCTTTGTTTTTTTGATGCTCGATTTAAGATCTGCAACAATTGGATTGGTTTCTTTTGCAATATTATAAACCTTATTTAATTCGATTTGTTTTAGATATAGGTCGTTTACAGCTGTACTTAGAAAGCCTGATTTTTCAAATACAAAAATGTTGGGTGGTAAAAATTGTGGATCCTTATCTTCAATAATGTAGTTTTCAAGATCATTTAATGCTTTTAATTCTAATTGTAATTGTGATTTTTGTCCATCATAGCTTCCTATCTTAGTTAAGAAATCATTTTGTTCCCATTCAAGGTCAATAATTGATTTTCTTTCTTTATAATCCTGCATTGTATCTTCAATGCTCTTTAATGAATAAGAAATTTCATTTAACTGGCGGTCTATATAAGAAATAGTTCTTTCGTTAAGCTCAAACTTAGATTTTAATTTGCTTGATGCATAAACACTATTTAGTGTGTCAAGTATAAGTATAGCTCTTTCAGGAATAATGTCCGTTAAAGAAAGAATTAATATGTTCGTGTAATCAGGGTTCTCAATACTTAAATTACCCTGTATATTCGAAATCAGGTATTCTTTGCTGTGTATGGCAAACTGGTAAAAAATCTCCTTAAAAGATTCAATTTTTTTATCAGTAAATGTCAGGTTTCTGTTTACAGTAATTCCCAAATCAACATCAATAAGCCGTTCTCCAAATTTTCCTTTTTTTACTTGTTTAATTCCATCTTGTTCATAGCTTATCTCATAACTATTGTAATCCAGAATTTTAAGGTCAAATATTTGCTCATAAAATCCAGGGTTAACAGAATTTACTACAATATCTACCGGCACATTTTTAAACTGCTCTGTAGTTCTGATTTTACCAACTATGTAATATGAAACTTGCAGGTCGGGCAGCAGTTTATCTACTACCTGACTCGACATATCGTAAGATTGTATAATACGTTGTTCATTCAAATTATCTACATAAGAGCCGTAAGAATAAAAGCTGGCATCGTTTAATACATTATTTTGATAATATGTATCATTAACCTTAAGTAAAAACTGTGTAGATGCCTGGTAAATGTTAGTTAATCGATACACATAAAATGTACCCATGGCATAAAAAATAGGCAAAATAGCAATAGGTATCCACCAATTGGTTTTTATTATTCGAAAAAGGAGATTTAAATCTTTTTGGGAAACAATCGCCTGCTTTTTAGTATTTGGTGTATTTGTAGACACTACAGAGTTTAGTGAGCAAATATAAAGTTTTAAAAGATATTCTTGTTTGGTTTATTTTTTTTTTATACATTTATACTCTTAATAATGAAAAAATTTAAGTTAATACTAACTATTACACTATTGCTATTTGGTAGCAATATTATGTTTTCTGCCCCCCCTCCTCCGCCTTCAGGAAGTCCTGGCTGTTGGCCACCTCCATGTGTGCCGATTGATGGTGGGGTTACTTTTTTAATTGCTGCAGGTGCAGCATATGGCGCAAAAAAATTAATTGACGCTCGCAAAAAAACAAAATCAATAATTTAAGTTTTATGGTTATATGAGGGCTGTATTTAAACAAAATGCCTTTATTAAGTTTGTTTTTACAGCCGGTCTTATTTACCTTTTATTATATTTTATTTATCAATTTGTAATAAAAAGATATACTTACTACGATCAAAAATTTATTGGCTCAATTATTAATGCAGTAGATTTTTTATTACAAACCTTTGGCTATAAAACATTTACCGTTTTGCAAGATCGTGATTATCAGGTTATTGGAATAGACGGATCAAATGGCGTTTGGATAGGCTCAAATTGTAATGCTATAACTTTATTTTCACTTTTTACTGTTTTTATCATTGCTTATCCGGGCAAGCTAAAAGATAAACTATGGTATATTCCCACAGGTATAATTATTATTCATATTTTAAATATTTTACGTGTTATAGCCTTGGTATTAATAGCTTATCATTATCCACAATATTTAAATTTTAATCATACCTACACCTTTACTTTTTTGGTGTATTCATTCATCTTTTTATTATGGATGGTTTGGGTAAATAAGTTTTCCGGAAAATTAAATCAATCAAAACATGAAAATAAGTAAGCTCATTCTATTCCTTATTTTATTTGGTTGCCTGGGTTATTTTCGAGAATTTTTTTTTGTGAATCTCAATAATATCATGTTCCAAAAATATTATAACCATACCGATCTACCAATTCCCTGGGTAATGCACATATTTGAATCTTTTTCATATAAAACGCTTTATTTTTCAAAATATATTTACACTGCCATTTGGGTTGGCATCTTCTTTTTTGTAAACTATATGGCAATAAAAACACTTTGTACACAAAAAATATTAGTAAAATTTCTTATCTATTCTTATGTCATTTTATTATCTTTAGCCGCAATAGCTATGCTTTACGGATATTTTATCAACGGAAGGTTACAGGATGATGAATATACAATTAGCAGATGGTTATTAGGAATTGTACAATCACCAATTATTTGTTTAATATTAATTGCCTCTGAAAACCTATATCCAAAATCTACAACATCATGATAAAAAAAGATTCAGCCATTTTTAAATTTATTAAAGAAGAGCTACACCGCCAAACCGAAGGTATTGAATTAATTGCCAGCGAAAATTATGTAAGCAACCAGGTTATGCAGGCTATGGGCAGTGTGTTAACTAATAAATATGCAGAAGGCTTGCCCTTTAAACGTTATTATGGCGGCTGCGAAATAGTTGATAAAGTTGAGCATTTAGCAATTGACCGCGCCAAACAATTATTTGGTGCAGAATGGGTAAACGTACAACCGCATTCGGGTGCACAAGCCAACGCTGCAGTTATGCTAGCTTGCTTAAAACCGGGTGATACCATTTTAGGTTTGGATCTTTCGCACGGTGGGCATTTAACGCATGGCTCTGCTGTTAACTATTCAGGCAAACTATACCGTCCTACATTTTATGGTGTAGAAAAAGAAACAGGTTTAATTAATTACAATACTTTAGAAGCAACTGCAAAAACCGAAAAACCAAAAATGATCGTTTGTGGTGCCAGCGCTTATTCTCGCGATTGGGATTATGAACGTTTACGCAACATTGCCGATAGTGTTGGCGCCATTCTATTGGCAGATATTTCTCATCCAAGTGGCCTAATTGCAAAAGGAATTTTAAATGATCCGTTGCCACATTGCCATATTGTTACTACAACAACGCATAAAACATTACGCGGGCCACGCGGCGGTATGATCATGATGGGCAAGGATTTTGAAAATCCGTTTGGAGAAAAAACACCAAAAGGTGAGACAAAAATGATGAGCAATATCTTGGATATGGCAGTATTTCCGGGGATACAGGGGGGGCCGTTAGAACATGTTATTGCTGCAAAAGCTGTTGCTTATGGTGAAGCGTTAACAGATGATTATATGCACTATTGCATTCAGTTGGTAAAAAACTCTCAGGCTATGGCAAAGGGCTTTATAGATCTTGGTTATAATATTGTTTCAAAAGGCACAGATAATCACATGTTCTTAATCGATCTAAGAAATAAAAACCTTACAGGCAAAGAAGCGCTAGCTGCTTTAGAGCAGGTAAATATTACTGTAAATAAAAACATGGTGCCATTTGATGATAAATCTGCTTTTGTTACATCGGGTATTCGTATCGGTTCTCCGGCAATTACAACTCGCGGTTTAAAAGAAAAAGAGTGCTTAAAAATTGTTGAACTAATAGATAATGTTCTAAAAAATAAAGACAATGCAAAAGAACTGGCTAAAATTAAAAAGAAGGTAAATACCATGATGGTGAAATACCCGCTTTTTAAAAGCTAGATCTAAGAAACAAGATTTTAGATTTTATTTCTTACTTCTAAATCTCAATTATTAAATGTTATATCTCAAACTCCTGTTTAGCCAATTGCTTTTCAGGAGTTTTTAGCTCTATGCTGTATTTACCTTTTGTCAAACCTTTTAGCGGAATATTCAATTCATAATCCTTATTTGAGCAAGGCATTAACCACTGACTTTTTATTTCACAAACAGGCATTCCTTTTTCATCAAACACATACAACGATACATAATCTTCTTTATCATTCGAATACTTTAATTTTCCCTTTAAATACAAAGGATAGGTTTTCATATTTCCACTGGCATAAAGAATAGTTTTTGTAATTAATGAATACCATGGCAGTACTTCGCCTTTTAAACCAGACACCAGTTGTTTTAAGGGTAGCAATAAAGAATCGTTCGTTGAAGCAATATTTGCTGTTGATTTTTTATCGCTTATAGCCCATATGGCTTGTTGTTCAACATTGGGCTCAAAATTATTTGAATTTAAAAATGTGGCCAGTTTTACAAGATTACTATCCGCCAATTTATTTACATCATACTTTGCGCCTGCAAATGGCGAATTATTGCTCGCCTGGCAACAATAGCCTTTTACATGAAAGCCTTTTTCCTCCAACTTGCTCATGGCAATTACTTCCTGTCGGGTAATTAAAATATCCTGGGTCTTATCATCTAATGAATTTAACCTTCTTCCCGCTTCAACCAATACGATCAACGAATCGGCACTTAAATTTTTTAAATTCATTTTCACGCAAAAACCCTGATAACCGCCAATACTCTTGGCTTCAGCTTTTACCAACTTGAGATCAAGAGCCTTTTGCAAATTCATTTTTTGATGTTTTGCCTGCAACGGTAAACTCAATATTAAAATAAATAGTGTTATTGCGCGAATCATTTTCCCCTCCTTTTAAATAAATAACTAATAACATTCACTTTGGTTACAATTTATATTTTAGTACTTTGGTACATATTTTAAGCATGGATAGATTTACAGGCATAATTGGCATTATCGTGATCTTTGGCATTGCTCTTCTAATGTCAAATAATAGAAAAGCAATTAATTTACGTTTGGTACTTAGTGGTTTGGCATTGCAAATTTTAATTGCGGTGTTAGTTCTTAAAGTTACTTTTATTACTAATTTTTTTGCCTTGCTTGGCCGAGGCATGGGAAAAATTGAACAGTTTGCCGTACAAGGCGCCTCGTTTGTTTACGGTGGCGTTATGGTAGATAAACACGATGGCACTTCTGTTGGTTACGGTGCCCCTCATACTTTTGTTTTTGCTTTTAGCGTAACAGCAACTATTATTTTAGTTTGTGTGCTTGTTGCTATTTTATATCACATTGGTATTATGCAACGCGTGGTTGCTTTAATTGCACGTGTAATGAATTTTGTAATGCGCGCCAGTGGTGCCGAAGCTTTAAGTAATGTAGCAAGCGCTTTTGTTGGACAAGTGGAAGCTCAGGTAATGATCCGTCCTTATCTACCAAGCATGACAAAAAGCGAATTGCTTTCATCTATGGCTGGAAGCATGGCCTGCATTGCCGGTGGTATTTTAATTGTATACGTAAATATGGGCGCAAAAGCTGAATACCTTTTAACCGCCAGCTTAATGGCAGCACCCGCAGCAATTGTTATTTCAAAAATTATTTTCCCGGAAACCGAAGAGCCTGTTACAAAAGGAAAAGTAAAACTGGAAGTAAAAAAAGAACATACTAACTTAATTGATGCCATATCTCATGGCGCCGGCGACGGAATGAAAATCGCCATTAATGTTTTAGCTATGCTTATTGGCTTTATTGCCTTAATTGCTTTGATCAATTATTGTCTTGGCTTTATACATTGGAGTGAATATGTTAACGGACAGCTAACAACCGTACACTTATCACTCGATTATCTTTTTGGAAAATTATTTTACCCTTTAGCCTGGTGCATGGGTGTACCCATGGATGACGTGCAGCAGGTTGCCACATTGATGGGACAAAAATTAACCATCAATGAATTTGTTGCTTTTGATACCATGACACATCACCTTGCAAAACCTTTAAGTGAAAAAGGATTGATCATTGCCAGCTTTGCCATTTGTGGCTTTGCTAACTTTAGTTCTGTGGGTATGCAAATTGGTGGTATTGGGGCTTTAGCGCCTGAGCGTAGAGCAGATCTTGCCAAGCTTGGTATACGTGCATTGATAAGCGGCACATTAGCAAGTTACCTATCTGCTACTATTGCCGGCATGTTGATATAACCTGGATGAAGAAAATTGTTTTTATATTTCTTCTTTTTTTTACAAAATTATTTTCGCAGAACATTGATGTTGATATTTTAAAAACGATCAATAGAAATGATATGCCTTGTTGGGATAAAACTATGAAAGGCTTTTCATTCTCCGCTTATCCTGTTGGAATGGTTTCTCCTTTAGGAGTTTTAGCACACGGTTACATTAAAAAAGATAAAGTTTTAATTAGAAATGGTTACAAAAGCTGCATTACTTTAGGTGTTGCTATGTCAATTTCAACCGCCTTAAAATACTCTATTCAACGTGAAAGACCTTTTAAAAAATATCCATTAGATATTATTCGACGCGATGAGGTTGGCACAGCCTCTTTTCCCAGCGGGCACACTACATCTGCATTTGCAAGCGCAACTGTTTTAAGTCTTTCATACAAAAAATGGTACGTTACTATACCTGCTTATGCCTATGCAGGTTTAATGGGCTATTCGCGCATGCGTTTAGGAGTGCATTATCCAAGTGATGTGTTGGGCGGAATGGTTTTAGGAATTGGAACGGGTTTGCTTACCTGGCAAATTGATAAAATGATACAAAGAAAAAAGAACAAGGAGGTAACAAATTCTTCTGTTGCTGAATAAATTATTATTTGTAATCTATAAATTCAGAGAAAGGACGTTCAAAAACACCATTATTAGTTCCAACAAAAACCCTTCCATTTGACATTGTAATTGCATTTATTAATTTGTTATCCAAACCATCATTGCTTAATTCTTTTATGGCTAATGTGTTGTTATTAATAATAACTTCCCACATTTGACCAACATAAAATGCAATTAGCTTATCACCTACATTTACATAATTTAAATTTTGAAATTGATAGTTTAATCCTGAAGAAACTATTTGCCAGGTTAAACCTTCATCACTTGTGGATAAAAGTTTTGTATCTCCGCCTAATGCCACTCCCCCACAAAAAGAATAATACAGATTATTGACTTTAAAAATGCAATTGTACACATTGCTATTTATATAAATAGTGTCAAGATCATTATTTACAATATAATTTTTATTATTGCCACAGGTAAAAAATAAATTATTACCAATTACACCGGTCAATCTGTTTGTGCTTACGTAATTTAAATTTGTTATTGTTTTAAATGTATCAATTACAATTGCATTATCAGGAAAAGAACTAGATGTAGGTTCTTTTTTAATTTTTATTATTGCGTATTTACTTTTATTATCTTTTGTAAAATACGGATAAACAAATTTATTTGAATTGCCTACCAGGTCGCCAGACAAATAATTATTTTTAAAGTCATAAGCAAGGAAATTAGAGTCGATATTTTTTGGAAGCAAAAGCCCGTTAATATAGCCCAAAACATTTCCATTGATCTTATCGGTATTATAAATGTTAATGGCATAATCATTCACTTCAAGATAATACTCTTTTGTAATAAGTGGCCTTACTTGTTTTTCATAAGAATAGCGCTGAGTTACAGCCGAAAATTTATTTTGTGCAGAATCATACAGAATATTATAATTATTTGTTGTGAACAAAATTAAACCATCAAATAAGCGCCTTGAATTTGTAATAGTTGTAGAAAAATTTTTATCAAAATAAATATTTCTCTTCCATTTATAACCTGGTTCCTGGTAAACAATAACTTCTTTTTCAACTTCTACAATAGTTTCTTTTTTCTTGCATGAAAAAAATAAACCAATCATAATTACTAAAAGTAAATTTTTGAATTGCATAACCAAATATAACAAAAAAGATATGCCTATCTTAAAAATTTTTCAATTGCCGAATAAATAAAATTCAATTCTTCTTTAGTAATAACATAAGGAGGAAGGATATAAAAGATATTTCCTAGTGGTCTTAATAAAATTCCTTTTTGCAAAAAGAAATCAGTGATTGTTTGTGAAGCGTTATTTAAGTAATGGGTTTGCTCGTGTGTATTTAATTCAAAAGCAATAATTGTTCCTTTTACACGCACATCTTTTAATTTAGAATTACTTTTTATTTTACTTTTAAATGCCAGATGTGCTTCTTCTATCATTTTAATTTGCTGGCGGCATTCTTCTTTTTCTAAAAGATCTAAACTTGCTAAAGCTGCGCTACAAGCAGTTGGGTTAGCTGTATAGCTATGTCCGTGAAAGAATGTTTTTGTTCTTTCTTCGCTTAAAAAAGCGTTGTAAATAAATTGCGCGCAACTGGTAACACCCAAGGGCATATAACCACCAGTTAATCCTTTACTCAAGCAAATAATGTCTGCTTTGTTTTTTAAATGATCGTTTGCAAATAATTTACCGGTACGGCCAAAGCCGGTCATTACTTCATCTGCAATAGTAATAATATTATTTTCATTACAAATTTTAATTAATTCGTCTAACAAGTCTGCTTCGTACATTAACATGCCAGAAGCACCCTGAACCAATGGCTCAAAAATAAAGCCGGCAATGTTGTGCTGTTCGCTCCATAAATTAATAATGCTTTTTAATTCTTCAATATTTTCTTTGGTTGGTAGGGGAATATGGGCAACTTCAAATAATGAATTCTCAAAGGCGTTATTAAATACGTTACGTGCCCCAACGCTCATACCTCCAAACGTATCGCCATGATAAGCATTCTCGAAAGCAATGAATAATGTTTTATTTATTTTTTGATTATGCCAATACTGAAGCGCCATTTTTAAAGCAACTTCTACTGCAGTAGAACCGTTATCTGAATAAAAGATCTTTGATTGATTTTTCGGAAGATCTCCTAAAAGCCTTTCTGCTAAATTAACAGCGGGCACATGTGTAAAATCAGAAAAAATTGAATGTTCTAATTGCAAGAGTTGCTCACTCACTTTTTTTGAGATGTATGGATGACAATGCCCATGCAAATTAACCCACCAACTCGAAATTGCATCAATAAATTTATTGCCTTTATCATCAAAAAAATAAACACCTTCTCCTTTTACAATATTTATTGCAGGTTTAGCATTTAACTGATGCGTAAACGGATGCCATACAAATTGCTTATCTTTTTCTGCAATATTCATTAATTCTCAAATAAGCTTAGATCTACTTTTTGCGCCAATACTGAAATTGTTTCTTTTGAAATTTCGTTAACCTCCGGTAGCTCCGCAATAACAGGCAACTCGGCATAATTAACAATCGATGTTCTTACTGCCGGATCAAAATTTCCGATCAATATCAAACCTTTTACATCAAAACCATTTTTAGTTAAGTAATCAATACTTAATAACGAGTGATTAATGCATCCTAAATAATTTCTTATAACCAAAATAATTTCCGCCTCAAAAAAAGTGGCCATATCAATCACAAAATACTGTTCGTTTAATGGCACTAAAATACCGCCGGCTCCTTCAATAACCATTCTATTACTGGTCATTGGTATCTCCATCGATTCCATTATTATTTTATATCCTGCCATGGCCGCCGCCAAGTGCGGAGATACAGGTTCTTCCAGACAATGTTCTTCGGAATGAATAACAGTTTTTGAATTGGAGATCAGATTTTTAACCGTCTCTTTATCTGTACCATCTTTAATACCACATTGCACCGGCTTCCAGTAATCGGCTTCCAAAGCCTCCGTTAAAATTGCCGAAACAAGGGTCTTCCCAACTCCGGTTCCAATACCTGTAATAAAATACTTATTCATAAATTTATTTAAGTAATTGTTCTATTAAAACGTCTGTTTCCTGTTTTGTATTAAACGCATGAATGCAAAAACGTAAACGCTCCGAGCCTTCTTTTACCGTTGGGTTTTTAATGGCCTTAGCATAAATGTTTTTTGCGGCCAGTTTTTTTTCAAGGGTGTCAGCTTTTTCATTACTGCCAACAACAAGGCAATGAATGGCACTTTGGCTTTTGATCATATTTTTTATGCCTGATGTTTTTGAATAAAAATAAGAGATGTTATTTTGTAACACATCCTTTTGATCCGTTTCAATTAACAACTGGTAAGCATTTAAAATAGCGCTTACACTATGATTTGGTAATGCTGTGGTATAAATAAATGAACGCGAAAAATTGACAAGGTATTTTCTTAGTATATTATTTCCAACAATGGCGGCGCCGTGACAACCCATTGCCTTACCATAAGTGTAAATGCGGGCAAAACAGTTTTTTTCTATACCTAAAGCATTACATAATCCTCTGCCCTGTTTACCAAACACACCAATAGCATGCGCTTCATCTACAATTAAAAAAATATTTTCAAATGGTTTAATAAATTCTGTTATCTCTATTAATGGTGCTGTATCACCGTCCATCGAATAAACACTCTCAACAACTATATAAATATTTTTAAAATCTTTTTGGTGACGTTGTACAAGATCTTTCAATGATTCAAGATTGTTATGTTTGAATTTATAATTTTTAGCCAAACCTAAGCGCATACCATCGTGAATGGAAGCATGAACTAATTCATCAAACAAAATAAGGTCTTCTTTTTGAGGAATGCTTGATAACAAACCAAGATTAGCATCGTAGCCAGAATTAAATATCAGTGCACTTTCTGCATGATGAAACAAGGCAATTTGTTTTTCTGCCTCTTCAATAAAAGTTGAATTACCACTAATTAAACGAGAGCCTGTTGAACCGTAAGCGGATTCTTGTTTCTGGTTTAAAGTTTCTAGTTTTTTTGAAAGCAATCCTAATTTAGAAAAACCTAAATAATCATTACTGCAAAAATCTATTACCGGATAATTTGTTGCGAGTTTGCGTAACATTCCTTTTTGTTCGCGCTCAATAAGGGCTTTGAACAAATGGGATGGAATGTTTTTATCTGACATGTTAGTGAATTATTTCTTCTTCAACCGGCTTATCCGCAAATGCTTTTTTTGGTGTTAAGCCTAAAATCTTAAACATCTCCATATCCTCATTATATTTAGGATTTGGTGTGGTTAATAATTTATCGCCTGCAAAAATAGAATTAGCGCCGGCCATAAAACAAAGTGCCTGTCCTTCCATACTCATAGTTAAACGACCGGCGCTTAAACGCACTGCGGTTTTTGGCAACACAATTCTTGCCGTTGCTATCATGCGTACCATATCCCAAATTGGCACAGGTGGCTGATCTTCCATTGGTGTACCTTCTACGGCTACTAACGCATTAATAGGTACACTTTCAGGTTGCGGACGAAGAATACTTAGTGTATGCAACATACCAATTCTATCTTCCGCACTTTCTCCCATGCCAATAATACCGCCTGAGCAAACAGTCAATCCGGCCTTGCGAACATTTTTAATTGTATCCAAACGATCGTCAAATGTTCTTGTAGAAATAATTTTATCATAATTTTCTTCTGATGTATCTATGTTATGATTATACGCATACAAACCTGCTTCAGCTAATTTTTTTGCCTGCTCTTCCGTTACCATTCCTAATGTAGCACATACTTCCAAACCTTTGCTGTTAATAGTCTTCACCATATCCAGCACTTTATCAAAATCTTTATTATCGCGCACTTCTCTCCAGGCAGCGCCTAAGCACATACGGCTTGCGCCACCTGCTTTTGCATTATCAGCACATTTACTAACTTCTTCAACACCCATTAATTTATGCACTTTTACTTCGGTGTGGTAACGCGCTGCCTGTGGGCAATAAGCGCAATCTTCAGGGCAACCACCTGTTTTAATAGATAAAAGAGAGCTAACCTGCACTTCGCCCAATTTATGGTAAGTTTTGTGAACTTCGGCAGCTTTAGAAATTAATTCCAGTAAAGGCGTATTATATACATCAAGAATTTCTTCTTTGGTCCAGTTTTTGATCATAACACTTTAAATATAGGCAAAAATAAATATTAATTCAAAATAAAAAATGTGTCAATTTGAATAGTTATTCATTAAAGAACAATTTTGCCATCCCGCATGGTGAGGGTTCTGTCGGCCATTTCGGCCAATTCGGAGTTATGTGTCACAATTACAAAGGTTTGGTTAAATTCATCGCGTAACTTAAAGAAAAGTTTATGCAATTCTTTAGCATTTACACTATCTAAATTTCCGCTTGGCTCATCGGCAAAAATAACTTTAGGGTCGTTAATTAAGGCTCTGGCAACGGCAACACGCTGTTGTTCACCACCGCTCAATTCAGAAGGTTTATGGTTAATGCGATCTTTGAGATTAAACAACTCTAATAATTCCTGCGCACGTTTTTCAGAATCTTTCTTGCTTTTTTTTGCGATCATGGCAGGAATGCAAACATTTTCAATAGCTGTAAATTCAGGCAACAACTGGTGAAATTGAAAAACGAAGCCAATGTTTTGATTGCGAAAAGCCGATAACTTCTTTTCGTTTAATTTAAAAACCGATTCGTTATTAATAATTACTTCACCGTCAGATGCACGGTCTAAAGTTCCTAAAATGGTTAACAACGTTGTTTTGCCAGCCCCCGAGGAACCAACCACCGAAACGATCTCGCCCTTGTTTATCTCCAGGTCAACGCCTTTCAGGATTTCTAGTTCACCAAATTTTTTCCTAATATTTTTTCCAACAATCATTATTCCGTTTCAAATTTACTAATTAGTTTTTCATGAAGCGCAAAATTGCTCTACGCCTCTTTAAATACTATAAAAAGTTAAAGTCTGCATGAAGATAATTTAAATATTCATTCCCTTTAAAAATTTTGTTAATTTTGTTTTAATATGGCTAACATAATTTCTCTTATTAAAAACACTCGTCATTTTGTTTCAGAAAAATTGTGGCATATCCGTCTTGATAAGGTGGATAAAAGGCAAGGCTTTTTATTAAGGCAATTACGTATTTTTTCTCTGGCTGTTCAGGGTTTTAACCAGGATAAATGTTTGATTAAAGCCACGGCATTAACTTTTTATACTTTATTTTCAATTGTTCCCATACTTGCATTAGGCTTTGCAATTGCAAAAGGGTTTGGTTTAGAGAAAGACCTGCAAATACAAATATTAAAAGAAAATCCTGAATACAGTGAAATACTCACCAATGCATTTGTATACGCCAACTCCATGCTATCTAATGCTAAAGGTGGCATTATTGCCGGTTTTGGTATAGTTTTATTATTATGGAGTGTTCTTAAACTATTAGTGAACATGGAAACCAGTTTTAACGAAATATGGGAAATAAAAAAAGGAAGAAGCTGGGTTAGAAAAATAACCGATTATTTAACGGTAATGTTAATAAGCCCTTTATTATTAATTATTTCAGGAGGTTTAATTGTTGCTATACAAAATAAGATCGGCAATGTTGGCATGCTTGGAATTTTTGGTACTATCTTAATTAAATTGCTTGCCTATTCTTTGATAACAGGCGTATTTACATTTTTATATCTTGTTTTACCAAATACAAAGGTAAACTTCCGGTCTGCTGCTGTGGCTGCAGTGATAGGTACTATTTTATTTGAATTACTTGGTTGGGCCTATGTAAAGTTTCAGATTGGCGCCAGCTCGTTAAGCGCTATTTATGGCGGTTTTGCAGCATTACCCTTATTCCTTATCTGGGTTCAATACAGCTGGTATGTTGTATTATTTGGTGCCGAAATTGCTTTCGCTAACCAAAATGTTGATCATTATGAATTAGAAAATGAGATAACAAAATTAAGTGTGCGTTACAAAAAAGTAATTGCGCTAATGATCGCCAATCTTGTTGCAAAAGGTTTTTACCTTGGTGATAAACCAATGACCGCTATTGAAATTGCCCGCAAGCTTGACTTGCCGGTAAGATTGGCGCGAAATATTATTAATGATTTCGTGTCTGCAGGAATTTTTATGGAAATGAAAACCGATAAGGATAAAGAAATTGTTTACCAACCCGGCGTTACCGAAAGTAAATTTACAGTTAAAACTGTTATTGAAGCCTTAGAAAAAAATGGTGTAAACACTTTGCCTATTGGCGATACAAATGAATTAATTCACATCAACCAATTGATGCAGGATCTTGAAAAATCGCTTGACACCGATCTTGGTAACTCCAATATAAAAGATATTGTAAAATAATTGGTACGACTTTTTATAATACTTGTTTTTACTTTTTTTGCTTTTGGATATCATGCTCAAAGTGATACAATTGTATTGGGCAAAGATACCACCACTCAAACCAAAGTGCAGAAAAAAGCCATTTATTCAAGCGCGCGCAAAGCAAGTATAATGAGTGCCATTATACCGGGGCTTGGACAAGCCTATAACAAAAAGTACTGGAAAATTCCTATCATATACGCCGGGCTTGGTGGCTTTGGTTATATGTTCTTATCCAATAATACAAAGTATAACGATTACCGAAAAGGTTTAATTGCTTCAGTAAACCATGGCGATTCTTCACAAATGGTATATGGTGATTATTACAGTCAAAGTCAATTACAATCACAAAAATTATACTACCGTAAATACAGAGATTTTGCAGTAATTGGCTTTAGCATTGTTTATATTATAAATATTATTGATGCGAATGTGGATGCACATTTACGAACTTTTGATGTAAGCGATGATCTGAGCCTTCAGGTTGATCCATGGCAAAATGTGTATCGCACAGCTTCGGGATACAAAACAGCAACCGGAATATCTTTAAAATTAAATTTTAAATAAAATGAATATTGCATTATTTGGTTATGGTAAAATGGGTAAAGAAATTGAGGCCATTGCCATAAAAAGAAACCACAACATTATACTAAAAATCAATAAGGCTAATGTGGAGAGCATTACCGTAGCAGATCTAAAAAAAGCAGATGTGATTATTGAGTTTAGCACACCACATTCTGTTTTAGAGAATATTAAAAAATGTATTAACGCGCAGGTACCAGTGATTGTTGGCACTACAGGCTGGTACGATAATTTTCCGGACATAAAAAAATTATGTTCAGAAAAGAACGGTGCTTTATTTCATGCTACAAATTTTAGCCTTGGTGTAAATTTATTTTTTAAAGTAAATACTTATTTAGCCGAATTAATGAATAAGTATAATAATTACGAGGTAAGCATGGAAGAGATACATCACATTCATAAATTAGATAAACCCAGTGGAACAGCCATTACCTTGGCAGAACAGATTATAGATAAAATAGATAAAAAGAAAAAATGGAGCATTGAGGAAAGTAATGCCGAAACATTATTTATTCACGATGTAAGAGACGGTGAAGTGCCCGGTACGCACATTATTAAATACCAATCGGAAGTGGATGATATTGAAATAATGCACAAAGCCCATAATCGTAAGGGATTTGCATTAGGTGCGGTTATTGCTGCTGAATTTTTAAATGGCAAAAAAGGAATTTATACCATGAGTGATATTATCTGATGAATTTTTACTCTTTAATTTAAAATTTTTAATTTATCTGAGTTATCACTGGTTCAAAATATTCGAAAAAGAAGAAAGTACCGAAGATTATCTTCAACCCAATACCTTTATTAATTTTGAATTTAAAAACGAAAAAATTTGTGTAACAAGAACTGAAAAAGGACTGTTTGCCTTTGGAGATCGTTGTCCGCACAATGGCGCACGTTTAAGCCAGGGTTTTTGCACAAAGAAAAATGAAGTTGTTTGTCCGTTGCATCGTTATTCATTTGATCTTGAAACCGGTAAAGCTACATCAGGCGGTGCTTTTGCATTAAAATTATATCCAATAAAAACAACTGATGATGGCATTTACGTTGGCATTGCCGCTAAGTGGTGGGAGTCTTGATGTTTCCGGTTTAGAACAAGAAACTAAAAACAAGAAACTTGAAACTTAGTGTACAAGGTCCATCTTCGTAAAAACACGCACCGGATAAAGTGCTGCAAAAAAACCAATCAACATTATCAATCCAAAGATCCAGATAAAATCTTTTAGTTGTACATCTATTGGGTAATATGGAATGATAAACTCATCGCCAAACTTCACCAAATGAAATTGCACCTGTAGCCAGCAGACCAATAGACCAATTAATAAACCAATTATAGCACCTACGCCTGTAATTAAAAAACCTTCGCGCATAAAAATATTGCGTATAAGATTTATACTGGCACCCATACTATACAAGGTTTTAATATCTTTTCTTTTCTCAATAATAAGCATAGTTAACGCCCCAATTATATTAAAGGTGGCAATTATTAAAATAAAAGCAAGAATAATAAATGTTGCCAGTTTTTCGGTCTCTAATGTTTTAAAAAGCACATCGTTTAATTGATAACGGTTCTTTACTACAAAAGCAGCGCCAAGTTTTTCCTGCAAGGCCAGCTGTACTCTTTCGTATGAATCTTTATCACACAATATCTCTACTGCACTAACTTTATCGGGCTCATCAAATACTTTTTTTGCCGTTTCGATGTTTACAAACGCGTACTGAAAATCAAATTCATCATTTAATGAGAAAATGCCGGTTGGTGTGCAATATACCTGGTTAAAATTATCTTCAGGGTTTAAGCTGGTACTTTTTCCTTTAACAGGGCTAAAAATACTAAGTTCATTTACAAATTCACGGATGTTTACCTGTAACTGATTGGCAATACCGCGGCCAAGTAAAATATTATTTTTTTCCGGATTATTCAACCCGTAAATGCCATCTTCAATGGCACTTTCAATAGCAGCTACTTTATTAAAATTATCATCTACGCCTTTAATTGTAACAAGCGTTTGTTTATCAATATTCTTTAGCAAAGCTTTATCGCTGAGTGTTTTCGAAATAAATTTTACACCTTCAATACTTTTTATTTCTGACATCAACTTTTCATCAGCATTAAAATATTTTCCTTTTGCAGTGGTTATTTTAAGATCTGGCTCAAAAATATTATACAAATTTGCAACAGTTCCTGTTAAACCGTTCATAGCAGATAAAATAATAATTAAAGCGGCTGTAGTAATTGCAATAGCAATAATGCTTATCCAGCTAATAATGTTAATGGCATTATTAGATTTTTTTGATACTAAATAACGTTTGGCTATGTAAAATGAAAAATCCAGGAATTACTTTTTTAAAAGTTCTTCTATTTTCATGGCATAATCTAAAGAATCATCAATGTAGAACATTAGTTCGGGCACAATTCTCAATTGTTTTCCCACAATTAATCCTAATTTTTTTCGGATAACACTGGTTTGATCCTGGATCAATTTAAACACAATTTTTTTCTCTTTGCTACCCATTATGCTTAAATAAACCTTTGCAGAACTAAGATCGGGACTTACACGTACTGTAGTTACGGTTATAAAACCACCTCCAAAAAGCGAGCGTGCTTCGCTTCTAAAGATCTCTGCTAATTCTTTTTGCAATAATTTATTTACTTTTTGTTGCCTCAGGCTTTCCATACTGTAAATGTACTGAGATTTTTGTAGTATCTTCGCTAATATTTCAAATAAATTCGCGTTAGCACCACATGAAAAAGCTGTTTTCTGTTTTAAAATATGCCAGAAATTACAAAGGTTATCTTACCGCTAATGTGACCTTTAACATACTTTTCGCATTATTTAACGCTGTAAGCTTAACACTTGCCATGCCTTTTTTAAAATTATTATTTGAAGACTCTAATTTGATAGAGAGCGGGCTTGTTTTAATGAAGGGGAAACCCCAATTTGCTTTAAATGCCGATTACATTAAAGATGTTTCTAACTACTACATTACCGGCCTTATTGTAACCCAGGGCGGAAAAATGAAGGCGCTTATCATTATTTGTGTGATCATTTTTGTAATGACATTTTTCAAGAATTTATTCCGTTACCTGGCCATGTTCTTTATAGCGCCCATTCGTAATGGTGTTGTACGTGATCTTAGAAATAAAATGTACAAAAAATCCTTAGATCTGCCTTTGAGTTATTACAGCGAAGAAAAAAAGGGGGATCTTATGAGCCGCATGACATCAGATGTTCAGGAAATTGAATGGAGTATTATGCAAACCCTTGAAATGATCTTCAGAGAGCCTTTAACTGTCATTCTTTTATTTAGCTTAATGATCTTAATTAGTGCAAAACTCACCGTTTACATTTTGTGCTTATTGCCCATAGCAGCTTTATTTATTGTTATTCTTGGAAAAAGTCTTAAAAATTCTGCCCGAAAAGGTAAAGACACTTTAGGTGTTTTAATAAGCGTAATTGAAGAAACACTGGGAAGCTTAAAAGTTATTAAAGCATTTAATGCCATGAAGCCCATGCAAAAAAAGTTTGAAGAAATAAATCAAACGTATTATAAACAATCGGTAAATGTTTACCGTAAAACAGATCTTAGCTCTCCTTTAACCGAAGTTATTGTTACCGGAATATTAATGTTTATTTTATTTATTGGCGGCAGCATGGTGTTTAATGGCGAACTAACAGGCCCACTGTTCTTAACCTATTTTATTTTAGCCTCTCAATTAATTCCTCCTATTAAACAGCTTACTACTTCTTACAGTAATATTCAAAAAGGTGTAGCCAGCGAAGAACGCATTGATAAGATCTTATTAGCAGATGATGTGATAGTAGATAAACCAAATGCAAAAACAATTTCTGATTTTACTAAAGAGATCGAATACAAAAATGTTTGGTTTGCTTACCATAAAGGTGATGATGGCTATGTGTTACGCGATATTAATTTAAAAATCGCCAAAGGAAAAACTGTTGCCCTTGTTGGCCAAAGTGGAAGCGGTAAAACAACCCTGGCAGATATGCTGCCACGCTTTTACGAAAGCGATAAGGGCGATTTGTTGATTGATGGTACAGACATAAAAGAACTAAGCACAGAAAGTGTTCGTAAACATATAGGCGTTGTTACACAGGAAAGCATTTTGTTTAACGATACAGTTAAGAACAACATCATTTTCGGAATGCAAAATATTAGTGATGCAGATGTTATGGAAGCCGCAAAAATTGCCAATGCCCATGATTTTATTATGCAGTTACCAAACGGTTACGATACTATTATTGGCGATCGTGGTGGTAAATTAAGCGGTGGTCAGCGCCAGCGTTTAAGTATTGCGCGCGCCATTTTAAAAAATCCTTCTATTTTAATTTTAGATGAAGCCACCTCAGCATTAGATACCGAAAGCGAAAAACTGGTACAGGAAGCATTAACAAATTTAATGAAGAACCGTACCAGTGTTGTTATTGCACATAGATTGTCTACCATTTCCAATGCCGATGAAATTATCGTTATGCACAAAGGTGAAATTATTGAGCGTGGAAATCATTCACAGTTACTGGCTTTAGATGGTACCTATAAAAAACTATGCGATATGCAGAGCTTTAAATAAACGTTATCGTTTACAAAATGCGGTTAACCCGGCTAAAATATTTTCTTGCACCCCTTCTTTTTCTTTGTACTTCTTTTAATTTAATTTCCCAATCAGATACAATTAAAAAAAAGAACCTCTCATTGGATCTTGGTATTACACGTAGCCGCAATATCAACCTTTGGCCGTTCTTTAAAAAATATAAGAACGCTGAAAAGAAAGAACTACAGATCATATATCCTTTGTTCTCCAAACGAAGAAATTACCGCAATCACACAAAACATTTTCAGCTCTTACCTTTTTATATTAGTGATAGCAGTAGTAAAGGAATAAGCAACCGTTTTCTTTCCTTGTATTATCCTTCTGTTTTACGAACACACAAACAAAGCGATTCTTCCGGCACATACAGTTCATTTAATTTTTTAGAGCTGGCGCCTCATATTTCTCTATTAGGCCTTAACCGTTCGCCCAATGGCCTTTCGGTTGAAAATAATATCTTTTTCTTTATATGGTATCGTAAAGATATTTTGCAAGCCAAAACACGTTTGGTTGTTTTTCCGACCTACTGGTATTTTGCAAATAAACGTGATACAACCAATTTATTTTTCCCTTTTTACCTTAAACGAAAAACAGAAACTTCCAAATATCTCAACGTAGCATTTTTATACAATCAAAAATATACTTTAACAGAAAGGAAAAATTCTCTTTTCCCAATATGGTGGCACAAGGTAAATTATGTTGGTAACGATACCATTAAAAAAGAACTTGTTATACCTTTTTATTGGAGCAAAAAGAGCTCAACCGAAAACCATAAGCTGATCTTTCCTTTAATTTACAATGTAAAAACGCAGCAACGCCAATCCTTTTCCTTCTTTCCTTTATTTTCTTACGGACATCGTTACGATTCAAACAGTAATTATTTTGCTGTTACACCTTTATTCTGGCATGCAAAGAACAAAGATGGAATAAGAAATGTTCTGTTTCCTCTATATTGGCATTTTAAAGATTACTATCACAATGATACGGTTGAACGACAGGTAATCTTTCCTTTTGTGTGGACTCACAGAAGCAAAAATGCTATTAATACAACCATCTTTCCGTTCTATTATAATTATCAAAATAAATACCGTTCATCGCACACAGTTCTTCCTTTCTTTTCAACATATGAAGAATTTAAAACAGGATATGGTTACAAATATATTTTTCCCTTTTATTGGAAAACACGTAACAGATATGAGTCAAAAGAAGCATTTTTTCCGGTTTATTTTAGCAAAACAAATTATCACGGAGGCGATACATCTTTCAATAAATACATTTTTCCATTATTCTTTTCGGGCCGAACGCGTACTAAAAATTACCAGATCTTCTTTCCAATAATTTATCGTTTCAAAAGTCCTGAGTATCATTCATTCACCTTCTTCCCTCTTTTTGCCAGCGGGAGTTCTACAGATTCTATAAAAAGACTTTTAAGTATTACACCGCTTTTTTGGCGCGTTAAAACTCAAACAGGGTTAACCAAAGTGTTATTTCTTTATTGGAACAACAAGCATTACAATGCAAATGATACAACTTATCATCATGGCTTTTTTCCTTTTTATTGGTCGGGCAAAAACAAAACAAAACATAATACTGTTGTTTTTCCTTTTGTATTTAAAGTAAATAATAAAAAACGTGAATCTTTAACTGTATTTCCTTTGTTTTCTTACGGGCATACAAAAGATTCGACAAGAAGTTATGTTGGCATTACACCTTTATTTTACCGCATTAAAGGTCAATACAGTTTAACGCATATTTTATTCCCGGTTTATTGGAACAGTAAATTTTACAGATCCAGTGATACGGTTCGTACCGAAGTAATTTTTCCGTTTGTATGGTTAAGTAGTCGTAAAGACAGAACTACAAAAGTTGTATTTCCCTTTATGTTTTCACACCAGGACAAATATAAAGAATCGTTTACCGTGTTTCCATTATTTTCTTATGGCAGGCATTACGACTCTACCAAAAGTCATTTAATGGTAACACCTTTTTACTGGCATTTCGAAAAAAGAAACAGCATAAGCAATGTTGTATTTCTTTTATACTGGCAAAAAACAAAATATTATAATAACGATACCTCAAGGTCGTTGGTATTATTTCCCTTATTGTGGCATCAAAAAAGCAGGGAAGAAACAAGTACTTTTCTTTACCCAATCATTTACAGTATAAAAAATAAAGAAAGAAAAAGCTTTACGTTTTTACCTCTTTTTTCTTTTGGAAAAACGATCGACTCAACAAAACACCTTGTAATTACACCCTTCTTTTTGCATTTTAAAAACAAGCACAATGTAAAAACAACCCTGTTTCCGGTATATTGGTCACGAAAATATTATTTAAGAGATGATACCATTAAGAGAAGTGTGTTCTTTCCATTGTATTGGGTAAACCATTCCAACAACAAAAAAACAGACGTTTTCTTTCCTTTGATCTGGAAATTCAAGAACAATACTTACAGCTCATTTACATTTTTTCCGCTATGCTCATTTGGACATGGAACAAATAGAAAAAAACATTTAATGATCACTCCTTTATTTGGAAAATTTGATTCGGATAAAGGATCAAATGCATTTTTATTTCCTGTATTTAATTACAGAAGAAGTGGTGATGAAAAACATTATTCTGCCTTCCTATTTTTATTTATGCGTACCACAAAACCCGGCTATTCTAAAACAGCTGTGTTTTGGCCAATTATTGAGCAGTTAAAAGATAAAGAAAAACGTAAATTCAGGATCGCACCAATTGTATGGTTCTCAAAAACAGATAGCAGTAATATGCTTTCGGTGCAACCGCTTTTTTACTCGAATAAAACAAAACAGAAAAACACTTTTATCTTAAGCGCCTTTTTGTATAAACGTGAAAGGATCTTTGAAAGATCGGTATCTAATAGCTTTTTATTTAGATTGTATTATCAAAAGAATTACACGAATGGTGATTTTGAAAAAAGGTTTTTACATTTGGTAATTGCTAATATTAAAGTGGATGGCCACCGCGAAAAAAGTGTTTTACCTTTCTTTCATATTGTAAAGGAAGAAAATGGCGACAGGTCTGTATCTTATTTCTTTGGAATGTATAACCGCTTTAAGGAATATAAGCCCGAAATAAAAGATTTTTATGAAGAAGAACGTTTACTGTGGTTCATTCGCTTAAGATCGAATTACAAGCAGCTTAAAAGCGAGGGAAAAGACACATTTGTAAGAAAGAGGAAAAAACGCTAAAACAATTTACCACTAAGACACAGATAACACTAAGGCACGCTAAGAAAAAATTCAACAAGGAAAAACTTAGTGATCCCGATAGCTATCGGGATTGTGCCCTTAGTGCCTAAGTGGTTTGTCATTAACAATCCCCTATCAATAACTATTATATTTACTGCCTTTTTAAAGTGTCCTATATTTTAACTTCAAAGTTAAATGAGCGGGCAATTATTTATAGTACCAACCCCAATTGGTAATTTAGAAGACATTACTTTACGTGCAGTTAATACGCTAAAGTCTGTTGATCTTATTTTAGCGGAAGATACGCGCACTTCCTCTTTTTTACTGAAGCATTTGCAAATAGAAAAACCTTTAAAGTCTTATCATCAACATAACGAGCATAAAATTTTAGAAGAGTTAATTTCATCATTAAGTTCAGGAAAAAACATTGCTTTAATTTCTGATGCAGGCACACCCGGCATTTCAGACCCCGGCTTTTTGTTGATTCGCGAAGCTATTGCCAACAATTTAAGTGTTATTAGTTTGCCTGGTGCCACAGCGTTTGTGCCGGCATTGGTAAATAGCGGCCTGCCATGCAACGAGTTTAGCTTTTACGGTTTTCTTCCGCAAAAAAAAGGAAGGCAAACACGTTTAAAATTATTGGCACAGGAAGAAAAAACATTTATTGTTTATGAATCGCCTTTTCGTTTATTAAAATTACTTGAAGAATTTAAAACATATTTAGGTGAAGATCGTAAAGCAAGCGTATCGCGTGAGATCACAAAATTATTTGAAGAAACAAAAAGAGGAACTATTACTGAGCTTATAAAATTTTATTCTTCTAAACCTATTAAAGGAGAGATTGTTGTTGTTGTGCAGGGAAATAAAAACTTAGACACAGAAACAGATGAGTAAACTTCATGACATTGGTGCGCCCCCGGGCACTTTGTTTTACAATGGCGATGAAAAAGATGCCAAAGTAAAAATTACATTAATTGAGTTTAATGAAACTGAATATTTTGAAGACTCTTTTTACGAATTGGATACCTGCATGAACCATGTAAAAGATAACATGGTAAAATGGATTAATGTAGAAGGTGTTCACAATACTGAACTTATTGAAAAAATTGGTAAATGTTATAATATTCACCCTTTAACATTAGAAGATATTGTTCATGTAGACCAACGACCAAAATTTGAAGATTACGACTATTATATTTTATCTATTCTAAAAATGATCATGTATGATGATGGCGTTCATTCAGAACAATTATCGTTAATATTAATGGATAACATGGTTATTTCTTTCCAGGAACCTGAGGGTGGAGATGCATTTGATATTATAAGAACGCGTTTAAGGCAATGTAAGGGCCGCGTACGCAAGCTAGGAGCAGATTACTTATTTTATGCGTTAATGGATGCCGTTGTGGATTGTTACTTTGACGCGATAGAAAAAATTGGGGATAAGGTAGAAAAAATAGAAGAAGAAATAATTCACGAACCGAAAAGAGAATCGTTAATTGAATTATATCGTTTAAAACGCGAGGTAATTTATTTACGCAAACAGGTTTGGCCTTTACGTGATATGCTTAGTAACTTATTACGGTCTGAATCAAAATTTTTAAGCGATAGTACACATCTTTTCTTTCGCGATTTACAGGATCACAGTACGCGCATTATAGATACAGTTGAAACCTATCGGGATCTTTTAAGCGGTATTATGGATATTTATTTAAGTACCAATGCCAATAAGATGAATGAAGTAATGAAAGTGCTAACAATAATTTCCAGCATTTTTATTCCTGTAACTTTTATTGCCGGTGTGTATGGAATGAATTTTGAATTTATGCCCGAGTTAAAATCACCTTATGGATATGCTGGTGTTTGGGCAGTGATGATCATCATTATCGTTGTGCAGATAATTTATTTCAGAAAAAAGAAATGGATGTAGAATTTCATTCAAAAATTCTACATGTCCATTAAACTAATTCAACAGCGTTTGGATATTTTGATTTCCAGTTTTTTAAACTTTCTTTTGTTCTAACAGTAATAACTGTTCTTGGATCAATACGAAGTTTTACTAAGTAAGTACTTCCTTTCACCTCTGCCGCTTTTTTGATCTTTGCTTTCATCTTATTGTATTTTTGTGATCTTGGGTTCTTCTAATAAATATAACACAAATAACCGTATTTTAGTTCGTTATTAAAGTTAATTTAAGCTAATAGTATCAACATTTCGACCTATAAACAAAAACGCCCCGTATTGGGGCGTTTTTTACTCATATAAAATACGTAGAAATTACTTTACCTGGTTTACTACAGCTTTAAAGGCTTCAGGATGGTTCATTGCAAGATCTGCTAATACTTTGCGGTTTAATTTTAAACCTTTAGCATTTAATTTACCCATGAACTCAGAATAGCTCATACCTTCTTGCCTAACACCAGCATTAATACGCTGTATCCACAAACCACGCATAGTACGTTTTTTGTTTTTACGATCGCGATATGCATAAGTTAAACCTTTTTCAAGAGTATTTTTGGCTATTGTCCAAACGTTTGCTCTTGCACCCCAATAACCTTTGGTTAAATTAAGGATTTTCTTTCTGCGAGCCCTGCTGGCTACGTGATTTACGCTTCTTGGCATTTCTTTTTTTGTTTTTTGTTTTGGTTTTTAGTGCTCATTTAAGAGTCTTTTTGTACTAAAATCCGGGTTAAACACTTTTTTAATTAACCGATCTCGATAATCTTTAAAGAACTTTCGCTTAAATACTTAACATGAATTTCACGTTGTTTGTATCTGCTGCGCTAACTAGGCCACTTTTAGTTAAACCGCGTTTACGGTCTTTCTCTTTTTTAGTTAAAATGTGACGTTTGAAAGCATGCTTTCTTTTAATTTTACCGCTTCCAGTAATGCTAAAACGCTTTTTAGCGCTGGAATTAGTTTTCATTTTTGGCATCTTTATCTTTTTTTAAGGATGGCAAAGATAGGTGATTTATTGGTTATGGCAAACATTAATCGCTTTATTTTAACAAATTAGCCGTTTTTAAGGGTTTTTAATTGCCTGTAAAGCTGCACTTTAGCAAAAAAGGTCATTTTAACATCATTCTTGCATAAAAGCTCCATTAATTTATCTGCAAAATATTACTCCCATTACTTTCCATTCCTTTATTATTTACTGCTTTTAACTGATATAAATTTAATTCATTAGCTGTATAAGAATCCGTTTCAACTGTATCCTTATTTTTTTCGATCGTTGCTATATTTATAAATTTACTTCCATCCCATTTATACAACTTGTAAAATTTAATATCCAAATTATCCTGTATTAACCATTTTATATGTACATGATTATCTATTACAACCGCTTTTAAATATTTTGGTCCAAATACATTTTCAAATGTATTACTGTAAGTATAGGTTAAACTCGCGGCGCTTTCGGTTTCGTTTGTAACTGATTTTACGTAGTACGAATCGCCATTATGCGGTTTTGGCAGCTTTACATAATTTTGATCTCCCGAAACAATTCCATTAGCTAATGGTAAAAATTTGTCGTCGCCTTCTTTTTTCACAAAAACACTATACGCATATATTTCTTTTCTTCTTAAGCTATCAATTTTCCATGCCAAATTAAAAACACTATCAGAGGTTTGTATCATTTGAAGATCTTGGGGTGGCGAAAGAACAATTACTTTTTTTGAAAACGAAACGGTAAGCGTATCAGATGGTTTACTTTTATTAAAGGAATTACTTTCTGCCAACACAAAATACTGATAAGTACTTTGATCCGTAAGGCTGCTCGATGTATCCTGCCATTGATAGTCTTTTAATTCAGTAGCAGCAATTTTTGTAGATGCAATAAAAAAACTATCTTGTTGTATTGATCGCTTCATAATGTAAAACCCTTTTGTGTTCACATCTATATTTTGCCATGTTAAAACAATTTTATCGTTAGATGGAAGTTGTTTTAAATTTGAAACCTGTAAAGGGATGATGTCAAAATTTGCCACAAGATTACTTACTGCGGAATAATAAATTTTATTTGTAGCAATGCTAACCATTTTCAATCTGTAAAAAAAAGGTTCGTTTGCATCATTAACAATATCAGAAAAAACTGTTTGATTCGACTGCATTGTTGCAATAGTTATAAAATTTTCTGTTTGTGTACGACTCCTTTGCAGTTCAATAGTTCTTAACGTAAAATTATTCTCAATCTTCCAATTGATAGATATAGTATTAGTACCTTTTATGTTATCTACATTAAAACTTGTTGCAACTGGTACTACATCTGGAGCAAAAGCATAAGCCCAAACAGTTTCATTTTGTAAAATTGTATTGTTATAACTTATCTCTAAACGGTATTGATAGATCCCGGGATTTCTACGTGTAGCGGTATCCTGGTATTTCCATAAACTATTGTTGGCAATTTTTCTTTTAATCACAAATTTTTCCGCAACTGCATTAGTTTTATATAGGTGAATATTTACGCTATCTAAATTTTTAAAAGCCGGTAATTTATAGTACACCATTATATCTCCACCATCATACATTGCTCTCGGATTAGAGAGTTCTGTTTTTGTTTGAGCAAAGCCAGTTATAATAAAAAGGCAAAAGCAAATGCTGAATATAGTTTTCATTTTTTTATTTTAATTTAATGATGGTGTGAATTTAAATCCGCTGGCCTGTTTTTCCATTTTTAGCTGAATACCTAACCCTTTAGAGCCTACACAATAAATCAGGTTTCCATTAATAACAAATAGTAAAAATCCGGTAAGACTATTTGCATACTTCAACTCAATTTGTCCTTCAGCGCTTCCCGCCAAACCAATCTTACAAGCTTCAAAATCATATAAGCAAGATGCGTTTGCGGTTGCTTTTCCACCAATAACAATAGCTGTTCCGTCGGCAACGTTTAAGGATGTCCGAAGATCGATGCCTGCGGAAAAATCAAAGGTCGGAACAAAAGATCCCATTACTGGAATATCGTTTAAGCTTGGTCCAGGTAATTGAGGCAGATCGGTTTTACTCAACGATTTCATTACGTTTACATAAAATCCTTTTACTCCTTGTTCTAAACCTGGTAGCTGATTATATAGTGTCACATTCAGCAGGTCCTGCCTCATATAATCGGGTAATGAACCACTATAAAAACCTAATGCAATACCACTTTTAAAACCATCTAAAATTGGAAGAGGTGTAATAGCAGCATTAGAAATTGCGCCGGATAATACAAAGCCTTTGCTGTCAATTTGCATGTTTACTTTACCATCAATTATTGTAACAGGACCTAAGGGAATATTAGCAGAACCAAGTGTAAGGGCGCCTTGCAGGATCTTTTTATCAAAATCAAATGTTATTTCAAGATCACCAAACGGTGTTTCTATACCATCGATTTTAATTTTTTTATCAGATAATGGGTCGTCAGAAATAGCACCATTTACAACAAAATCAATTTCATCATTACCGGGTTTTAAAATTTCATTCGCTCCCGTTTTAAATCCTTTTGGTTTAGCGGTAAAACGTACAAGGTTCCATGCATTTGTGGTAACAACGTTTCCACCTTGAGTAATCTGCATGCTCCGGGTTCCTTCTTTACCCATTTTAATTTCTTCATTTGGTAAAATGTCCATTTTTGTTTGTTGTGCCGTTTTGGTGATCACACCATTAACTACAATACCATCAGCCGGTGAATTCTTATACATCAATACTTTTCCATTTGTAGTAAAATTGTTTTCTGAAAGCGTAAATTTTTCGCCGTTAAATTTCACTTTCCCCGGCATCTCAACATCCGTTTGAAGTTTTTCTACCAAAAGTTTAATTCCACCTCCTTCATTATAATATTTAAACCTACCCGTTACATTGTTATTTGCGCCGGGCATTTCAAGATCTGTATTTCCAATCAACGTAAAATAATCTTTTCCAACTTCAATACCACTAACGGTTTGCGAAATGACGTTAAAATAGCTATGTTTTTTAGGATTAACCAATACACTTTTGTGTTCACCATCGCTATAATCGCTCAGCATTTCAATGTCAATTTTATCATTGCTTTTTAAGCCCGGAATGTTCTTAATATATGCAACACTTTTAATACTTGTATTTGCTATGTTTATGCGATAGTGCGGCCGCTGATCAAATGGTGCAGCGGCATCATACGTGAGGTTAAATTTAGACCCTGAATATAAGTTAAGCGGTGTTACATTACCTAGAGATAGTTTTTCGCTGCCGCTTAAAGTATTATTACCAAGATTGAGCGTAGTTGGCATTAACAATATTTCGGGCAGTGACACTGTTGGCAAACTGCTTTGTAAGCTTCCGTCAATAATTTTAAAGCCTCCTTTATTTAATTCGTATTTTAATCCTGTTCCGGTTATTTTCCATTTTTCTAACGGAATAGAAATTTCTCCTACATGATCATTCCACGTAATTGCATTTTGATTAACATTAATAGTACCCGCAGGCAATGTATTAATGCCAACAAGCGGAATATTTAATTTTATATCTGTACTTATGGAAAATTTATCTGCATTTACATGCCCGCTTCGCATGGTTGCATTAAAATTATGTACTTTAAAATTGCTTACACCATACAATGCAGTTAATGCGTATTTTGCCTTTGGCGCTAGCGCCTGATCAGCCCCTAAAACTTCTACGGCTTCGTTCTTAGCATAAACCGCAACATTAGTAGCAAAATTTGTTTTTGGTTTTTCTTCCTGAAATAAAAATTTACCATTGTAATTATAACTGAAATTAAAGGAAGAAAGCTCTGAAGCTACAAATCCTTTTAAAACGCCATTGCCGTTACCGCCTTTTGTTATTTTTAATAAAGGATATTGGTAAAATTGATCGCTGCCTAAAACCTCGCAGGAAAATTTATTGAAAGCAATGACTTTAAATGAATTTGTTTGAAGTATAATATTATCATTTTTCGGTTCAAAATAATATTCAGGTGCATCAAATTTTCCAACTTTCTTTGTTAAGCCGGGTTTCTTTAAAGTATAAACATCAATATTTTTAAAAGGTAATTTAGCATTAGGTAAAGAAGTTTTAAATGTAGAATTACCAGGTATATTTACAAACGCACCGCTTAATTTCAAAGAAAGATCCGCATTCATATCAACCATATTTATCTCAACTGGCAAACCCCATATTTCAGATTTCATATTTAAGGGTGTTAGATTAAAATCCGCGCTGCCTGCTCCATTTAATCCCTGTACGCTCTGTTTTTGACGCACATAGCCATTATCGCCACTTTTTACAGCATACACATCAACAGGCAATTGTAAGTAAGCGTTAACAAACTGCATATAAACGCCTTTATTTATTGCACCTGATAATTTATACTTACCATTTTTATCGGTATATGTTTCGTTTTGTATCTCGCCATCATCGTTAACACCACTTATTGAATAAACACGGGCATTTGCAATTGGCTGTTTGGTTTTTTCATCATAAACAGTTCCACTTATAGTTTGGCCCTTAATTAATTTAATAGTAATTATAGATGGATTTTTTGCTAAAGGAATAACTTTATAATCATCATACGTTACATAGCCTTCTGCAACAGTACGCACATGAAATTCATTATCCGGACTGGCAATGCCGATAACGTTCGTTAACCCCGAAGAATTAGAAGGGTAACAAGTACTCAAATCCAGGCCAACTGATGTGCAGCTTTGTTTAACCGGATTATTATTTTCATCTACAATTTTAAATTGAACACGGTGAAGTTTTTCTTTTACAATAATTTTTCCTGAAAAACCACTGGCGCCATTATTATTTATAACCGTTAGCTTCCCGCTTGAGATATTCGCAAAAATGCTTTCAGAAAAATAATTATCCACACAAGGTACAATCTCTACCGGCACGGCCATACCGCTTGCGCAATGTTGTATACCAAACGAGCCATTGTTAGAAGTTTTTATAAAAGGACCATCCAATACCCTGATGTTGCTTACCACAGGTTCGCCTTTTTCGTTTACTACCCAACCAATAATATTTCCACCGCCTTCTAAAACCTGCTCAACCTGGGCAGGAAAACGTTCACCATACATTAGTTTTTGTTTACTGGCAATCCACTTGTCAGCATAACCTTCTTTTGAAATTTTAATGGAACGGAATGGTCCGGTAACTTTATCGACACCGCCCTCTTTTTGAGAAGTTAAGTTAAGATCTTTTAAATGCAGATAGCCATTATTATCAGTGCTGTAATTTGTTACTTTTAGCGGAAGCCAGGATTGGGTTGTGGCATATTCATAAACAGTTATGGTAGCATTAGCAATGCCTTGTGTGTTGTTACCATTCTGGCGCGTGATTGCGCGCAAATAAATTTCAGGGTTTTTAGGCTTTAATTCAAGTTCAACTTTTTTTGTATAAACTTTTAAAACCGAATTTCGTTTGCTTAATTTATAGGCCGCCTTTATGTTAGGATATGGCAACAATCCATCATTTTCATATAACAATTTTGTTTCGGTTTTATATACAAAATTTCCTTCAAGTGTTTTTTCAAGAGCCTGCAAATATTTGTTATCAAGTGCATCATTACTGTGTACATTTCGCTGCAATAAATTTTTTATAATATATCTGCCCTGCGCATCGGTTTTTCCAAGATCCAACACGTTTGCCTTTTTGCCAAAGATCTCGGCATTCATACTTTTAAAGCTTTCTATGTTTGCCTCTTTAGGATAAGAAATATTTTTGGAATAATCATCTGTGACAACACTTAACTGAATAGGATAATTTGCCACAACATTTCCTTTACCCAAAGCCTGGTCTTGAACCGCTTTGTCCGACTTAACAGTTACTTCAAGGTTATACGAAATTGGAAATACTACCTCTTCCGGAACATTAATTGTTTTATTGTTTTTTGGAAAGATGATCAGATCAGGATTGCATACTTTTTCTTCCAGCTCTGCAATTGCAATTCTAAGGGCGCCATACGCAGCGCTATAAAGTGTGTTGTTTTCAAATTCTCTTAATAAGCCAAACTTCATATCACTTATAAAAGAAATTGAAAAATTTCCGTCTCCGTCTGTAGTTCCGGTACCAACAATAACACCGGCTATTTCATTCGGTGCAACTACATTTGAGCCATATTGTTGATTGGATGTGTTTTCTACATCAACACTTTTTAGATCGCTGTATTGTGTTGGGTCTTTTTTAGATGAAGAAATATGATCGTAAACAAGGTTTATTTTTGTATTTGCCAATGGCTTAGCATCACTGGTTGTAACAAACATATTGTTGCAGATAACATCGGGCAATGGTGCATCGTTAGGAACTATTTGTGTTAAACTGCCTATCTTAATTGTTTTAATTGCCGGCGGAAAAGCAAAACTTGTATTTGTAGGCTGTTCGTTTTCGGTTTTATACCTGTACACTAATTTTCCGGTAACGGTACTTGCAAGAGCATTCTCATCGTTTAAAGGTTCTTGCTTTTTCGCTTCTGAATATTTAAAAATAACTATCTGGCTTTTGCCAAAATCACTAAATACAATTGGCTGCCCATAAGTATCTGTTCCCTTTGCTGTAACCTGTATTGCATAAAACTTTCCATCCTCTAAATTTACGCTACCAAAACTATTGCCTGGTTTTGTAACAATTTGTTTACTCATGGTCTCGCCAATAATATCATACTCCGTTCTATTAAGATCTCTATTAAAAACAACGTTTACATTGTTATTTAGATCTTTTTCTGCCGTTGTCTCGTTAGATAATTTTACCACTTTTAAATTATAAGTGATCTTATTTCCGGGAGAGTTTATTGCCGTCCACTTTATTTGAACATGTGGCGGACTTAGAGAACCTGAAGAATTTAAGCTTGCAGTAAAGCTTGAATTGGCCGCGGGGCTTGTAATTTTTGTTGTTTCTAAAAATATTGGATTATGGCCAACATATGTAAATGTGCATACTTCACTTTCACCATTATTTTTAAATACAGTTTTGTTTGCTGGGTCAAACACTTTAATACGGTAGGCATATTTTTGACCAACAATTAATTTGGGATCTACCGGTCCATATAAATAAGAAGTTGTTTTTATGATCTTTTCAAAAAACGCAGGAGTAACCATGGTGTTAATAGCATCATTTGGATTTTGCGTTGAAAGCACAGGTACAATTTTTAAAAGGTATTGAAAATTGGGTGTAAAGCCAGAGTTGTAGCTCCAGTTAAATAAAACATTTTGCACGTCGGTTGCTAAAATATCTGTGCCGCAGGAAGGAGATAATGGTAAAGGCGGATCAACGTGTTGAATGATAATTGGCGCGGAGCAACCGGATGGTGAAGAACCGGATAAAGGCAGATCTGTTGCGAAATCAAAAACCTGCACACATATCACATAATTTCCTTCCGGTAAACCATTGCCAATGGTAAGTTCTTTTACATTTATACCATTAACGGTCACATTACCTTCTTCAAAATAATTCTGCAAAGTAATGCTGTTTAATACTTTTGGAATTGAGCCCTGTATCTGTAAACCTTGTGCAGGCTTGTAATTTGGTTTTGTATAAACCGAAATGCCGTTATCGCCAACAACACTTGCTTTAAAATAAACATCTTTTACATCAGAAGGCAAACCATTGGGCAAAAGTGTAAGCAATGTCTTATTCTGATAATTTACATAATCAGCAATATAAGGAGAATAAGGTGGCAATACATTTAAGCTCACGTTTACATTTGTTATCTGCGCAATACTAATTTTTGAAATTATGATTGCAAGGAATAAAATTAATTTTTTCATGTTCTTATTTTTTAAAACGTAAATCCGTAATTCATTTTTACAAAATATTCCTGAAAACTACCGCCTGCCAATACATTTTTTGATTCATTGAACAATCCGTTCATCATCATAGAAAGCGTGTGCTGCTTGGCTACTTTCCAGGAAACTGTTACTTGCAAATTACCTACATATCCATTTTGTTCATTGTTAAAAGTTGATGAATTAATACTGCCATTTACATCACCCGTTAGTTTGTCTTCCATCCAGCTTTTAGAAACACCACCCATTACACCGGCTAAACCAATCGTACCAATAGCGCTTTTGCTTGAGCTATAATTTAAGCCTGTGGTAAACGAAACTCTTTTTTGAACACCGCTTCTTGTTAAGATCAAATTGGCAAACATCATTTCTACCTGTGTAAGGTCTTTTGTAAATCGGTTTCGGTCATCCAACGATTGCCTTCCAAAAATACCAATGCAGCTAATTACTCTTTTTTCGTTTGCAATTATGTAACGCGGTACAACATTAATTGAATTATTGATCTGGTTAATGGTTGCGGTATCACTTAAATTCCGGGTACCTGGGCGTTGGCTTGTACCAAAATTAGAATAGCTTACATCTATGCCAAATTTTGCTATTGGGTTAAGAGAAACATTTGCATTGTAAATATTGCGTTGTGTAGTAGCAATTTTTTTATTCAATAAATTATCGTTTTGAAATCCGCCGCTTGCAGAAATTCTTAACCTGTTCTTAATTAAATTAAAGCGTATGTTACCTAAGATCTGCTCAAAATCGGTTTGAAAATAATATGCGCCCATGCTTTTATAATCTGGCGTTACCTTGCGGTATTTTGCACCAATACCAAAACCACGTTCGTTATAATTTAACTGTGCTTCGTATGCATAATTTACCTGCGTAGAAATATTAGCGCCTACAAAACGGGTTGCATTGTCACTTCCAAGATCAAGATTCGCGAATCGTATATCCCTTGTGTAAGCACTAACAGCACCTTCGGCCTGCCATACCAATTTTTTATTTAAGAAAGAAAAACGATTGGTGCTACCAGCAACCTGATTTTTGGACGGTAATACCTGTGTTGTGACCGGGGTAAATGGCAGGCTTGTACTATCATCTTTACCTTGTAAAAAATGTAGGTCCAAAAAATTATCATCTGTTCCATAACCGATCTTTGCAACTGTTAACATACGCTTATAGGCAGGATAATTAATATCGTTTAAATTATTTGTAATGGTCTTGCTAGTATCGTCTGCTACTGCTTTTTGCGAACGTCCATATAAAAAAGCAAACCTGAATTTTTTTGGTTTTAATTCAATACCTGCACCTAAAAGTGTATAACCCGCCATGCCAAACTGAGAATAAGAAATGTTTCTATAACCTAAATGCAATGTAACCCATTTGTATGTTGAGCTTAAACCAAACTGATTAAAAGGCTGGCGAAAATCGCGCTGGTAATTGCTGAATGTAAAAGAAAATGGTAAACTAACCCCGTAAATATTTACAACTGGAGAACCGCTGACAATATATGTAAATTGTGGCTGACGGGCCTTAGCGCCTTGCATGCTATAAAAGCCCGTTTGCAAGCTGATACCTCCTCCAAATGCAATTGGTTTTATGTTTTTTAAATTATCAAGATCCTGTGCATTTAGCTCATGCAAAAATAAAATAAAAACAGTAAAGATAATTTTCGCTTTCAAGAGGGCAAATTTTCAATAATCATCTGATATCAAAGATGGTACAATTACTGTTTATATATTATGGAAATAGATAAACGACTGTTTAAATAGACAAATAACATTACGGCTCATTTTTAGGCTTGCCTAAAATATTTATTCAAAACTCTAAAAAATCTATAATTTTGCCGTGTAAATGAGCAAGTCGTTAGAAGAAGTAAACTCAAGTGTAAATACAAATACGGGTGGCACAATAAAAAGGCTACTCGCTTTTATTGGTCCGGCTTATATGATCAGTGTTGGTTATATGGATCCTGGCAATTGGGCTACCGATATTGCAGGTGGCAGTCAGTTTGGTTACAACTTGTTGTGGGTGTTGGTAATGAGCAATATTATTGCACTTTTATTACAAAGCCATTGCGTAAGACTTGGAATAGTTAGCGGTAAAGATCTTGCCCAGGCATCCCGCGAAACCTATCCGCGTTTTATTAATTTATTTTTATATGGTCTTGCCGAAATTGCTATTGCTGCTTGCGACTTGGCAGAAGTAATTGGTATGGCCATTGGTATACATTTATTATTTCCTAACATTAGTATTTTAACCGGTGTTTGTATTACTGTTTTAGATAGTTTTATTTTATTGTTCTTGTTAAATAAAGGCATTCGCAAACTCGAAGCTTTTATAATTGCTTTGGTAGCGTTAATTGGTATTTCATTTTTTATACAACTTTTAATTGCAAAGCCTGAAGTAAGCGAAATAGCCAGTGGTTTGGTGCCTTTCATTCAAAACGATGAAGCACTGTATATTGCTATTGGTATTATTGGCGCCACAGTAATGCCACACAATTTATACTTGCATAGCTCATTGGTTCAATCACGAAAGTTTAACCGCACACCCACAGATATAAAAAAGGCCATTCGTTTTAATACAATTGATAGTGCCATTGCGTTGAACCTTGCACTGTTTGTAAATGCGGCTATTTTAATTTTAGCAGCCACAACATTTTTTAAACAAGGCAGGCATGATGTTGCCGAGATACAGGACGCACACCAATTATTAGCACCCATGTTGGGAAGCACGCTTGCTCCTATTTTATTTGCAGTGGCGTTAATTGCAGCTGGCCAAAGCTCTACTATTACCGGTACATTAGCCGGACAAGTTGTAATGGAAGGTTATTTAAATTTACGCTTACAACCCTGGATAAGAAGGTTACTCACGCGTTTAATTGCAATTGTACCTGCTTTTTTAACCATTTATCTTTTAGGAGATAATGCCACGGGAAAACTTTTAATATTTAGCCAAGTTGTTTTAAGCCTGCAATTAGGCTTTGCAGTTATTCCGCTTATTCATTTTGTAAGTGATAAAAAGAAAATGGGTGAATTCACCATTCCCATGTGGCAAAAAATTTGTTCGTGGATAGCGGCATTTGTAATAATTGGTTTAAATGTAAAATTGGTATTTAACGAGATAACAGATCTTTTATTTACAAGCGAACACGCCGTATTAATAAGCTTTACCGTTGTACCGGTGTGTATATTTAGTTTTTTAATGCTCATTTATATTACAGTTGTGCCATTTATCACAAAAGAAAAAGTAAATAAACACAAAGGTTTTCATAATGAATTAGCACCCTTAAAACTTGATTTTACAACTAACGTTAAGCGGATTGCCGTAACAGTAGATTTTAGTCCCAGCGATAATAAAGCCATTAACAAAGCTTTGCAAATTGGTGATAATGATTCTACACTGGTATTAATTCATATTTTAGAAAGTGCCAATGCTATGGTGTATGGTGAAGAATCATTTGATTTTGAGCGCGAAGAAGATTACCAGAAATTAAAAAAATACCAGACAGAACTACAGGAAAAAAATATTACAACTGAAATTCAATTAGGGTTCGGAATTCCTAAGTTAGCTATTCCAAAGATCATCCTTGAAAAAAATTGCGATCTGCTTATCATGGGTACCCACGGGCATCGCACTATAAAAGACATTTTACTTGGAAGCACGATTGAAAGTGTAAGACACGAAATTAAAGTGCCATTGATGTTGGTTTAAATGCTTTCCAGTAACTTTTTAATGTTTTCCTGGTTAAAATAGATCTTCAGGCTTTTTCTACGCCCTTCAATTATCTCATCCGTTAAATTCTGTTCCATAAGATCTCTTATCAGCCCTATAAAATCAACAGGCCTGCTACCCATATAATTGCCATCCTTATCACCGCTTCCAATTCTTGTACCTACTATCATTTTTGGATTGCAGATCACAAATCTGCCTTTAAACAAAACATTTAGCAGTTTTAATTTTAAGCCTGTTGCCTGGAATGTATGCAGGCAATGAATCTGCGCATTCGCGATCAGCTCATCCATTTTATCGGCCGATGGGTTCTCAATTAATTGAATGTGGCCATAACCTTCTATGCTATTTTTTAGAAACGCTGGTGGGTTTAAGCCTGCAATGATAATTTTATGCTGAACCTCACAAAACACATTTTCTATAAGCCATAAAGCAGATTCATAATTCTCTGAGACACTTAAATTACCATGATATAAAATATAATCACCTTTTCCTTGCTTTATATTTACTTCCTCGTTGGGATGAAAGCTTGGTAAATAAACTGTTTCAACTTTTGGGTAATGCAATTTAAAATACGCAGCATCATTTTCATTTACTGCTAAAATAACATCTGCAAAATTTATGATCTTTTCAAAGCGCTCTAGTTTTTTTGCTTCTATTCTTAAATAAATTCTTTTAAAAATATTTCTTTCAGACTTTGAAAGTTGTAAATAATAATCGTGTTCGATATTACTGTGCCTGTATATTTTTTTTCTATTCTTAAAACGTCCGTCGTTTAATAAATAACAGGTATGCAACACTTCAAATAAGATAGGAAAATCATTCGCTAATAAATTAGCTTCAAGTTCTTTTGATTGGCGTGATTTTACGGTGTAAGGCAAGGGTGATACATTGGAAAAAAAACCCGTACCACGTTTATAATAATAAACTTTTTCGCACAGTGCTTCTAATTCTTTTGATTCTGATCTGCCATATGTAAAGCAATGAAGATGAACTTTAATTCCTTCTTTTTTTAACCAAACCAGCTTGTAGTAAACATCTATTACCCCGCCGTAGTTTGCAGGAAAAGGAACATCAAAAGAAATAATATTAAGGGCTTTACTCACAAAGCCAAAGATGCCTATTTTTTATTCAAAATAAAAACCATTGGCAATTAATCCCGCTTTAAAGTGTGTTTTTTCAGTTCCCGAAGCGTTATAAATATAAATGTTTGACTTTGAAATATAATCCAAGGCATCGGCCGCGTAAATTGTATGGTTGTTTGGGTTAATGCCTATTCCATAAAAATTCTTGGTACCATTTGCAATAAGCGCGGTGACAGGTAAACTAACATCATTAATTGCCATACGGTAAATACCACCTTTTATAAAATACAACGTATCTTTTGTTTTATTTAAACATAAACGAAATGGTGATTCACCGGCGGCAAATGTGTATGAAATTTCTACCTGGTTGTTAACCGGATCTATTCTTGAGAGTTTGCCCGGAATATTATTCTGACTGTTACCACTTCCCAACACCCAAATTTTATCATTTTTATCAATCACAATGCTTCCGGCATTTGGACCAACATTTATGCTATCTGTTTTTATATCGTTAATTGTATTGATTGTATAAACATAATTTCGTTTTACATTGGTTACAAATGCTTTGTTATATATTAGCACCATTTCTTCGGTAAAGCCGCCACAGGCAATACTCGAAGTTTTTGTATTTGTATTCAGGTCAATAATACTAATTGCATTACCATTATAATCGCTTACATAAGCTTTTTGATTAGTAACAGGTAAAATATAACGTGGCGATGACAAATTGCTTACCTGATTTATTTTTTTAAATTGATCATCCAACACAATTATTTTACCTGAATTATTTACCACCAGATAAAATTTACCATTTATTTTTGCTAAGTGTTGCGCCACATCGCCAACATTTGGTGAAGAAGGATTTTGCGTTTTATAAAAATCTTCAACTACCGCATCATTTCCGGTATCATATAAAGACACAGATGCGTTACCTGAATTAAAAACACCTTCATTGATAATATATACTTTTTTAGCACCGGTTAGCTGCAACTGTGGTTGAACAACATCCTGAGGTTTATCCTTAACACAGGAAACTAATGTTAAAGCAAAAATAAAAAGGGAAATAATTTTTTTCATCTTTAAAAAAAGAAGGTGCACAATTAAGATGCGCCTTCTTATTATTAATTTTTACTTATTTTTTTAACTGCCCTATAATTATCTGCAACAACCTCTAAAAAATAAATACCTTTTTGTAGCGAATTTACATCTAAAGTTGTTTGCGCTTCTGTTACTTGTTGTTGCAATAAAATTTCACCATTAATATCAAAAATAATTGCAGTTGCTTCTTTTTCGAAATTTGAGTTTAAACGAATGACTATGCTCGAATTAAATGGGTTAGGATAATTATCAAACTTTAAACTGTTTGTGTTTTTTGCTAAACCAACACTTGATTGAATTGTTGTAAAATTATCTATTGCAAAAAACAAAGGCGTATTTGGTCCAAATGAGCCATTATCACTTGTAAACATAAAAAACTTAAGACTGTCTACATTTCCTAAACTAGAAGTATTAACCCATTGCCATGTATTTACCAGATAATCTAACGTATTATTTGTAAAACGAAAATCAGCAAGATAAAAATCAACACTGTCGGTTTTTAAAACGCCTCCTTTATAACCTCTAACAGTAACCTTAAAAAAATCAGGATCGTTGCCTGTAGTGCCACCAAATTTTTTAGCAAACTGATCGCCATTTTGCATAGATTCGTAAGCGTACGTAGTGTTGGTGATATAAAAACCATCTACTGTATTTGAAGGCGCACTTAAATTAATAACCCCCTTATCCTGCGCAACAGTATAAATATTTGAATTGCTGTAACCTTTTAAGGATTTAACACCATATATATTACCAAAACCCGCAGTTGATGAATCGTATTTATTAGTATACGAAAAACCACCACTCCAATAACCACTGTACTTGTGTTGAAAAGATGCGCCTGCTGTAGAAAACGATACACCTGTTGTGCTGCTGTAAGCAGAATTAGTAGCGAGAGGAAGGGTTTCGAAATCGGCTACCACCGTTTGTGCT
Organism: Bacteroidia bacterium; assembly: GCA_016787705.1. Lineage (GTDB taxonomy): Bacteria > Bacteroidota > Bacteroidia > B-17B0 > Aurantibacillaceae > Aurantibacillus. The sequence goes on from JAEUTP010000010.1 coordinate 327,232, forward strand.
TTTGTTGCAAAAAGGCCTAAAGCTAAAGCCAAAATTGTAATTGTTCTTTTCATTTTATCTTTTTTATTTGTTTCTATTTTTTGATTGTAATGTAATTCCAAATTCATAATTTCTTAATGGCATTGGCCGTCCTGAAAGAATAGTATAACTTTTATTGAAAAGATTATTGCACGCTGCAAATAGTATTAGGTCAATAAATTTTGCATCGATCGAATAATTTAATCGCAATGAAGCAATTTGATAAGGGTTTAACCATTGTGAATTATCGCTGGTTGTAAAACGATAACCAATATATTGATCATAAAAAGTAATAGCAGCTTTATTATAACCAATCAACATGTTTGCGTTAACTGTATAACGTGGTGTATAAATTAATTGTTTGTTTACTGTATTGCTATTCTCCTGCTTATCGGCCTCAATAGTAGAAAGTACATAAGCGGTTAGTACATTTAGTTTTGCAACGAACTTATCTTTTACATAAGTAATTTTCCATGTTGTTTCAGTTCCCCTGCTCCAAACGTGTTGCAAATTAATAGGTGATGGATTTCCGTCAGCTCCCGGCACCCATAATATCCAGTTATTTATTTTCCGGCTAAACACCGCACCGGCTACAAAAAAAGAAAAATTGTTTATTTGTGTTTTATAATTGGCCGAGCCTTCAAAGGTGTAACCCTGCTCCGGCTTTAAATTTATATTACCACCGGGTAACCAGTATAATTCGTTTAAAGTGGGTTGCCTGTAAACCTTTGCGGTGCTTGCCATTAAAGAAAAATATTTGGTAAAATTATATTCGGTTGAAAGATTTCCGGTTATAGGTAATTTGCCAACACTAAAATATTCTGCCCTTGCAGAAACATAACTCAGCCATTTATTTTGCATCAAAGAAAACCGGTTACCTATCAAAAAAGAAAAACGATCTAATGTTTTTGTGCCATCATAATTACTTGTAAAGGCTTTACTTGAAGTATAATTCAGGCCAAAATTTAACTGGTGATGATGCCAGTTAATATAGTTCTCGTTTTCGGCAATAATAGTATGAGTTTTGCTTTTCGAAAAAAGTGATGTTAAGCTATCCGTGTAATTTATACGATCTTCAAAAAAAGCAGCTTTTACAACTGATCTGAAGTTTGAATTGATATAACTCCAATTAGCACTAATACGTGTTGCATTATCATATTGGTATGTTTTACTGTCGGCAGAAGCATTAAAGGCAGGTAGCCTCCTTTTATTTACGTTGACCCATGAGTTAACAGATAAATTTTGCCTTGCATTAATTAAAAATTTCAACTCTTGCATAAATCCTATAAAATTGTATGCAGCATTTTTTTGATATTTAACAGGCGGTTCTTTATCACTTGTATCTTTATAAGCATAATTATTTTGCGCAAGTGAATTGTATATTTTTGATGAAGAAATAAAACGCTTACCACTGTATAAAATACCTGTATTAATGTTTTTTACTCCAAAGCTTCCTCCACCTAGCCCAACATATGTTTTAAATCCCTGGTTAAATAGTGTTTTGCTTTTTAAATGAATACTGCCGCCAACCGCACCGCTACCCCATAGTGATGAAGATCCACCATATTCTACGCCAATATCTTCAAATAAAAACGAAGGCATTAATGAAAGATCAGATTGCCCCAACATGGCATTTTGAACATTAAACCCGTTCCACAATATGGCAGTTTGCGAAGCGTTACCTCCTCTAAAGGCAGTTGTAGCCAATTGGCCCGGCCCATAATTTTTTATAAATATGGGGGTATTTAAGCTTAAAACATCTCCAATAGAATTTAATTTAAATTGTTGTTTAATGATAGAATCGATCGCTTCTGTTTTTTTACCGATTTGTGACAGATCATTTTTATTGGTAGTCACTTCAACCGTTACTAACGAAACAACGCTGCTTTTTTTTTGCGCAAAACAATTTGTGCTTAAAATGAAACCAAATAGTATAATAATCTTAATAAAATTAAGATCACAAGCCTTATGCCTATGTATTTTTAAGATCATTTTTTTTTGATACTTTTTGCGCGTTTTCAGCTTCACATCCCGAAAGCTTTCAACTCCAATTGCAGTGGCAGGTCTTCTGACTTATCCTTACTTAAAACGCCTTCCCGTCTATTGCGACAGTGGCTTGAGAATGTTTTAAGTCTGAAAAGGACTCACAGCAGCGGGTACTATTAGCGATTTGCACGCTATTCCCTATTAATCTTTTGTTTAAAAAAGAACCAATTGCAGGACAAAGATAAAGAATTGTATTTTAATTAAAGAATTTATTTTTTCTTTGCAGTCTCATTCAATGGAAAGATCTCAAAAAATAGAATTAATTAATTACCTCACAGGATTTATTTCTGAAACCCGCAAAAAACGTTTTGATGAAGTAATAGCACAACGAACCGATCATTTAAGAATTGTTTTAGAAGACGTTTACCAGGGCCATAATGCAGCTGCGATCTTAAGAAGCTGCGATTGCTTTGGCGTACAAAACGTTCATTACATTGAAGGCAGGAATACTTTAAAAATGAGCGCTGATGTAGATATGGGCAGCAGCAAATGGCTGAACATTCATAAGCACAGGGGCCATGAAAATAATACGCTTGAAACTATTAAAGAACTAAAAAGCAAGGGTTACCGTATTGTTGCAACTACACCGCACAAAAACGATTGCACTATTGATAAATTACCGGTAGATAAAAAAATGGCCTTGTTTTTTGGAACAGAAATAGAGGGCATTTCGCAAACCATATTTGATAACGCCGATGAGTTTGTGAAAATACCCATGTATGGTTTCACCGAGAGCTTTAATGTAAGCGTTTGCGCTGCTTTATGTTTATATGAATTAACTACACGAATAAGAGAAACAGTGCCCCATCATCTTTTAACCGAAGACGAAAAAATTGATATTTATTTTGACTGGCTGGTAAATAGTATTGATGCGAGTGTTGGCCTTATTGAAAATTTTTATAAAGACAAATCTCAGTAAATTTTTAGCTACAGATTTCAATGATATCGAAGTTTCATTTTGTTTAATTTTTACTCAAGCAAAACATCCCATTAATCTGCGAAGTCGGCGGCCCCATTTTTCAATCCATAAAAAAATCGGAGGCAATGCCATCTGCATATAATTTTGCAGTTGTAGTTAAAGTATAAGCGCCATTAGTTTCTTCAAGATCATTTTTCTTTTCTTGAGCTATATTTAAAAAGTGTTTTTGGATCTCTTCTCCAAACAATAATTTAATTTCGTTTACATCACAACCCCAAATTGTTCTTAAGCGAGTAAGAATATATTCGTTAAAACGGTCTTTAACCGAAAGTTGTTCTTTCTCAAAATAATCTGTATTGTTTTCTATAGCTTTTATATATGCGTTATTATTTTTTATATTCCATTGGCGTGATACACCGTTAAAAGAATGTGCGGAAGGGCCTACACCTAAATAATGTTTTTGTAACCAGTAATTACTGTTATGTTTTGCAAAAAAACCAGGTTTGCCAAAATTTGAAATTTCGTAATGAATAAAATTATTTTGTGTTAAAATATCGGTCAACATTAAAAATTGTTTACTACTTAACTCATCGTTTATTGAAGGTTCTTTTCCTTTTGCATGTTGAATTCCAAGAACAGTTTTGTTTTCGATGGTAAGATTGTAAGATGAAATGTGTTGTGTGTTTAAACTAACGGTTTGCAGTAATGTACTTTCCCATGTTTTAAGATCCTGAAATTTACTGCCATAAATGAGATCAATGGTTATATTTTCAAAGCCCGCATCCTGAGCCATTTTTACAGAATTTACAGATTGTATAGCGTTATGGGCACGGTTCATCCATTTTAATTCTTCATCGTTAAAGCTTTGTAAGCCAATACTTAACCTGTTGATATTCAATTTTTTCCAAAGAATAAGATTTTCTTTTGTAATATCATCCGGATTAGTTTCGATGGTAATTTCCGAACCGTTATCATAGATGAAATGCTTGTTAATAGATTCAAAAATAGTCTCAAATTCTGTTTTACTCAATAAACTTGGTGTTCCACCACCAAAATAAATACTTGTTAATTTATTGAAATTCAAATATTTATACCTTATCTCGATTTCTTTGGCAATAGCTTTTACCAAGGCGCTTTTTGTAGTTAAATTAGTACTGAAATAAAAATCACAATACGTGCAAGCCTGCTTGCAGAAAGGAATATGTAAGTAAAGCCCAACCAAATTACCTGTTTTTACGTGTATATGATTAACTACTTTTTTTGAAAGATAAAGGCGTAAAATTATTGTATTACAGCACAGGATTTGCCAATTTTCTTCAAAAATTTTTAAATTTTTTAACGATTTGTATAAAATTTATTATATTAGCACCCTATAAACTGAAAATTAAAGTATGAAAAACATCACTAAGTTTACTTTAACTGCAACAGCACTTGTTATTTTTGTTGCAAACGGATTCTCGCAAAAACTGCTAAAAAAGGCCGATGCTGCATTTGAGGCACGTCAATATTACAGCGCTATAAACATGTACAAACAGGCTTATGCAGGCGCTTCCAAAGATAAAAAGCCAGCTATCATGTTCAAGTCAGGATATGCATCACAGGAGATTAACGATTACAAAGGTGCTGAGACTTTTTACCAAAAAGCAATAGCGGCTAATTACGATGATCCTACAGTTTATTTATTATTAGCTGAAGTTTTAAAAAGTCAAATGAAATATCCTGAAGCTATTGTTGAATACAACAATTACAAAGCTAAAGGTGGCAATGCTAAAAAAGCAGATCTTGGTGTAAAATCATGCGAATTAGCTCAGCAATGGAAAGATGCTCCTCAACGCTACAAAATTGAGAACATGTCTTTAATCAACTCAAAAGAAAGTGATTATTCTCCAAGCTTTAGCGATAAAAAATACCAAACTTTAGTGATCACTTCTCGTCGCGAAGGCGCTTTAGGATCTCAGGAAGTTAACATAGGTTCAAATCACTCTGATCTATACGAAACAAAATTAGATAAAAATGGTAAATGGTCGACTCCTGTTTTGTTACCTCCTGCAATTTCATCTCCTGTTAATGAAGGCCAAGGCTGGGTTAGCAAAAAAGGTGACATGATTTTCTTTACACGTTGCCCAGAAGAAAAAAATAAGCAGGTAAAATGTGGTTTATATATGGCAAAAAAGCAAGGTAGCACATGGGGCGTTGCAACACGTTTACCTTTTAATAACGACACAGTACAATTTGGCCACCCAACTTTATCAGCTGATGGTAAATTCTTATACTTTGCTTCACGTATGGCTGGCGGATATGGCGGAATTGATATCTGGAGATGTACTTATGATGCTAAAGCTAACGTTTGGGGGCAACCTACAAATGCTGGTCCTGCAGTAAATACAGAAGGTGATGAAATGTATCCAACGATTTCTGATGACGGTAAAAAATTATATTTCTCTTCTAACTTTCATCCTGGTATGGGTGGTTTAGATATATTTGTTGCAGAAGCCGGGGCTGATGGCAAATTCTCAAAAGCCGTGGAAAATTTAAAATATCCTATCAACTCTTCGTTTGATGATTTTGGTATCATTTATGAAGGCAAAAAACAACGTGGTTATTTAACCTCTAATCGCGAAGGTGGAAAAGGAAGTGATGATATATGGAGCTTTAATTTGCCACCACTAACGTTTAACGTTAAAGGTATGGATATGAGCAAAGGCGGAGCTAGAACGGGTGCAGGAAGAGGCGAGCCGGTTGAAGGTGTTAAAATGAAAATTGTTGGCAGCGATGGAAGTATTAGTGAAGTAACTTCGCCAAAAGATGGCAATTACACTTTTAAATTAAAAGAAAAAACAACGTATACTATTACAACTGAGCCAGGAAAAACAGCTAAATCAGCTACTTTCAATAAAGATGGTTACCTTGCTTCAAACGATCAACGTGTAATTACCACTGTTGGCTTAGATAAATCAAAAGACTTTATTGCAGATTTTGAATTAACTCCGGTTGAAAGAGAAATTCGTATGCCTGCTGTTCTTTATGAATTAGGCAGTGCTGCATTACTTCCTCAATCTAAAGATTCATTAAATTTCCTTTATCAAACTTTAGTTGACAATCCTAATATCGTTGTTCAATTAAATGCTCATACTGATAGCCGTGGCGATGCTGCTAAAAACTTAAAGCTATCACAAGACCGCGCTCAATCTTGTGTTGATTATTTAGTGAATGAGAAAAAAATTGCTGCAGCTCGTTTAAGTGCTAAAGGTTTTGGAAAAACTCAATTATTAATTACTGATGATGTTATTGCAAAAGCAAAAACAAAGCAGGAAAAAGAAGCTTTACACGCTCTTAACCGCAGAACAAACTTCAGTATCTTAAGCTTTGATTATGTAGATCCTAATGCTCCTAAAACGCCTACTAAGACCAACAACACCACTAAAAAAGGTGGCGATGATGAAGAGGAAGAAGATTAATACTCTTTAAAAGATATTAAAAAGGCTGCAAAATTTGTAGCCTTTTTTTTTTGCGGTTTAATTACCTTTAATAAAACAATTGAGATTGAACAATTTTGTTGTATACAGATCAAGTGCCGGCAGCGGTAAAACCTTTACTCTTGTAAAAGAATACTTACGCCTTTCTCTTGCCGATCCTAAAAAACTAAACAGTAGTTACAAACGTATACTTGCCGTTACTTTTACCAATAAAGCCGCATCAGAAATGAAGCAGCGGATTCTGGATGCTTTAGATCAAATAGCCAACCAAGCCCAAATGCCTTTTACCGGAACTTTATTATGTTCGGAGTTAAATATTACAACTACTGATTTAAAACAAAGAGCAGGAGTTGTTTTAAGTCAGATTCTTCATCACTACTCCGATTTTTCGATTGGCACTATTGATAGTTTTACACATAAGATCGTAAAAACCTTTGCGCATGATCTTAAGCTTCCGGTAAATTTTAATTTAGAAATGGACGTGGAAGGCTTTTACGATAAAGTTATTTCAACGCTTTTTAACCAGATTGGTGAGGACGAATATGTAAGTAAACTTTTAAAAGAATTTGTTTTAAATAAAGCAGAAGAAAATGCAAGCTGGGATCCTGAACGGGCTATTAAAGAGTTTTCACGACTTTTACAAAAGGAGAATTCTGATGACTATCTTCAGCAGCTAAAAGTATTAAGTACACTAGACCTCGAAGAAATACGTAAGCAATTATTTGATTACATAACACATTACAACTTCTTTTTAAAGACTGAAGGGCAAAAAGCTATTGATCTTATTTTAAAAAATGGTTTAATTGATGCTGACTTTTTATACAAAAGTGCGGGTCCGCAAAACTTTTTTAAAAAATGTATTGATCAGTCTGTAGAGCTTGAAAGTACTGTAAAAGGGAGAACACTTGACGCCATTGAAAAAAACCAATGGGCTTCAAAAGATGGAAATAAGCCAGTTGTTGAATCAATTACACCACAACTAAATGCAATTGCAAAAGAACTGATCGATTTCATTAAAGAAAATCATTCCTATTATAGTTTGTGTAAATTACTAAGTACGCAAATTTATCCGTTATTACTTCTTAAAAAAATAGAAGAAATAAGTAACGATAAAAAACAGGAAGAGCGATTGGTTTTTATAAGCGAATTCAATAAAAATATTTTTGAATTAATAAATAACGAACCTACACCGTTTATTTACGAAAGACTGGGTGAAAAGTACCAACATTATTTATTGGATGAATTTCAGGATACGAGCACATTACAATGGCATAACATTTTACCTTTGGTAGATAATTCGCTATCAAATGGGTGGTTTAATTTAATAGTTGGTGATGGTAAACAAAGTATATATCGTTGGAGAAATGCGAATGTAAAGCAATTTATTTCACTGCCCGAAATAGAAAACATAACAGAAAATTTTTTAATTGATGAACGAAGTGATAATTTAAAACGAAATTTTAAGGAAAAGCTTTTAAATACAAATTACAGAAGTCTTTCAACCGTTATTGATTTTAATAATCAATTGTTCGATAAATTAAGTGCAGATCTTTTAAGCGATGAGCACAAAAAAATATATTTAAACCAAAAGCAAAATCATAAACATGGTGCATCCGGTCTTGTAACAATAAATACCGGCAAAGTAGACAAAGAAGAACTTGAAGATCTTAATTTTAGTTTAATAAAACAGCACATAAAAAATGCCATAAATTCAAACTTTGAATACAGGGACATTTGCATTATTGTTCGTAAGAACACACACGGAAACAGTATTGCCGATTTTTTAATTGAAAATAAAATTCCTGTTGTTTCTTCGGATTCGTTATTACTAAAAAATAATTTAGAAATAAATACTGTTATCGCCTACCTCAATTATCTTTCAAACAGCGATGATAAAGTAAGCGCGACTGCCGTTGTTAATTATTTATTGCAAACCAAAAAGATAAGTAATAAGCAATTCACGAGCGGTACTCAAAAACTGGCAAAAAACATTCCCTTATTTGAGGTACTAAATAAATTTGGAATTTTGCTACCAAATACGGATGTTTCTTTAAATAATATTTTTGATCATTGTTTGACCATCATTAATGCACTTGAATTAAATATCAAAGGTTACCCTTATTTACGTTTCTTTTTGGATGAAGTAAATGAATATCTTATTACAAAAAACTCAAATATTTCATCCTTTTGTGAGTGGTGGAAAACACGCAGCCAAAAAGCTTCGCTTATTATTCCGGCAAATACAAATGCCGTAAAAATAATGACCATACATGCCAGCAAGGGCCTTGAGTTTCCGGTGGTGATAGTGCCGTTTTGTAATAGCAATTATTACCGCGCTAATGATAATTGGGTAAATATTAAAAATGAGAAGGTAAAACTACCTGTAGCTGCTATTAATTTTACCTCCAAAGTAAAAAATGCCGGTTTTGAAAAAGAATATATTGCAGAGGAGCAGGAACAGATTCTTGAAAATTTAAATTTACTATATGTAGCTTTTACTAGGGCTTCAGAACGCTTACATATTATTTCTGCCTATTCAAATAATAGTAAAACGTTGATCAGTAACTGGCTCGAAAATTATTTAAGTAACAATTTCAAAGAAAAAGAACCTAATTTATATGTGATTGGAGAATCTAATAACCAGCAACTTCAACACAATAAAGAAAGCCTGGGTTATTTTAATTTAGAACCACTAAAATTTGATACTTCAAGCAATTTAGTACAAATTAAAGCAGCGCATTTAATAAATTCGGAAGATACTGAAGATGCAAAAGAAATGGGCATTATTATCCACTGGATCCTTTCAAAAATAAAAACAGCTAATGAATTAGCTGAAGCCATTAATAATGCCTTACTGGAAGGCTTAATAAACTCATCACAAATAAATTCTATCACAGAAAAACTACAAAAATTATTAACTCATCCCGAACTGAAAAATCACTATTCTGAAAGTAAGAACTATAAAATAGAAACTGAAATCGCCACTTTTACAGGAGAAATATTAAGGCCCGATCGTATTATACTTGAAGGAAATACCGCTACCATTATTGATTATAAAACCGGTAAGGAAAACAATAAAAAATATTTTAAACAATTAACAAAATACCAGGAAGCCCTTATAAATATGGGCTATAACCGTGTTAAAAGTTTATTGGTTTATATTGATGATCTTACAATTGTTGAACTAAAATAACTATATTCGTATTTAAAATTTACTTATTTATTAAAAATGAAAAAAGCCATTTTATCCCTTTTAATTCTTAATTCATTAACCTTTTTTTCACAAAAAGCCGGTATAAATTTTTCGTATATCGATTCGAGTGCTAATCCCCGCAACGATTTTTATAGCTTTTGTAATGGAAAATGGCAAAAGAGTTTTGTTTTACCTGCCAGTGATGCGCGTTACGGCAGCTTTAACGAAATAAATAATAATAACCTGGCGCATATAAAAGTTATTTTAGATAAGGCGTCTTCAAATAAGTCTGCTGCTCCAAATACAAATGCTCAAAAGCTACGTGATTTTTATAATAACGCTATGGATTCTGCCATGGCAGATAAATTAGGTTTTGAACCTATCAAAGACCAGTTAAAACAAATAGATAATATTAAAACCCTGGATGAACTTATTTTTTTAAAATCAAAAATGGATTTTGATGGTGTTACACTTTTTTATGGAGGACTTGTTTCAATTGATCCTAAAAACAGCAAAAAAAATATTTACAATTTGGCGCAGGCAGGCCTTGGGTTAGGAGAAAGAGATTTTTATTATAACCCGCAATTTGAAAAAATAAGAGTTGAATACTTAAAATATCTTTCCGATCTTTTTTCTTTAATTGGCAACGATAAGAACGCAAGTGCAAAAAACGCTGAAATAATTTTTGAATTTGAAAAACATCTTGCCGATAAAGCTTTAACACGTTTGGAAATGAGAAATCCTGAAAAACTTTACAATATATATACTCCTGCCTCATTAAAAGAACTATCGCCGGCTATTAACTGGGAGATTTATTTTAAACAAAAAGCTATTAAACAACCCGATACTGTTTTAGTTGCTACTGTTGATTATTTTAAAAATTTAAATTCTTATTTAACTTCTTCTTCCATTGAAACATTAAAATTATACTGCAAAGCACACCTATTAATGGAAGCCGCACCTTTTCTGTCGAGTAAATTTGAAGAGGTGAATTTTGCTTTTAAAGGCAGGGTATTAAGCGGTGCAAGCGAAATGAAACCCCGATGGCAACGTGTACAAGGAACCATGGATAGAGTAATAGGCGATATTGTTTCTGAAGAATTTGTGAAACAACATTTTACACCAAAAGCAAAAGCAAAAGTAAATTCGCTAATTGATAATTTAATATTGGCTTACCGCGAACGTATCGCATCAAGAACATGGATGGATGCCGAAACAAAAAAACAAGCAAACAGAAAATTAGATCTTCTCATCAGGAAAGTTGGCTATCCTGAAAAATGGAAAGATTATTCTAACCTAACTATTACTCCTGATAATTATTGGGCTAATTATAACCGTGGTATTAAATTTGCACTTATTGATAATCTTGACGATCTTAAAAAACCGGCAGATAGAACTAAATGGCAAATGACACCTGTTACTGTTAATGCCTATTACGATCCAACAACCAATGAAATAACTTTTCCGGCAGCCATTTTACAACCTCCGTTTTTTGATGCCGACGCAGAAGATGCCGCTAATTATGGCACTATGGGAGCAATTATTGGCCATGAATTAACCCATGGTTTTGATGATCAGGGTGCACAATTTGACGCCGATGGTAATATGAAAATGTGGTGGACAAAACAGGATTATGATAATTTTAAATCAAAAACAACCCGTATTGTAAATCAATTCAATAAATATGTTGCCATTGATACAATGAAAGTAAATGGCAGCATGACGCAAGGTGAGAACATTGCCGATCTTGGAGGTTTAACAATGGCTTATTATGCCTATCAAAAATCTTTAAAGGGAAAACCTTCATTAAAAATCAGAGGTTATACCGGCGAGCAACGCTTTTTTATTGCATGGGCTCAAGGTTGGAAGGGTATGTGCAGAGATGCTGAATTAAAACGTTTATTAACGGTTGATTATCATTCGCCCGCTTATTTCCGTGCCTTTGCGCCCTTAAGTAATTTACCTGAATTTTATAAAGCATTTGGAGTAAAAGAAGGCGATAAAATGTTTACACCCGAAAGCAACCGTGTAGAGATTTGGTAAAAAATCGGAATAGTTTTTTTTTATTTTTTTTATTGCCATTATTTTTTAATGCGCAAATAAGTTCTGTTATTGAAGGGTGGAAAGCTGACAAAGACCTTAAAAGTGCTACACTTAGCTTTTGTGTTATTGATACAAAAACCAGTGAAGTTATTTATGAACTAAATTCGCATCAATATGTAATTCCTGCAAGTACGCAAAAGATAATTACTACAGCAGCTGCGCTTGGTACATTAGGTGCAGGCTACAGATATTCAACAAAAATATACCACACAGGCACATTTAGTAAAGAAACCGGCGTTATTAACGGAGATGTTATTATTTATGGCACCGGTGATCCTACCTTACAATCTGAAAATTTTACCAAAGACACCAATCAGGTAACTGATAAATGGGCACTGGTATTAAAAGAAAAAGGAGTTAAAGAAATTAAAGGAAAAATAATTGGTGATGCTAGTTTTTTTGACAGAAGCATTCCCGGTAACTGGATATGGGCAGATATTAATAATTATTTTGGAGTTGCGCCCTGCGGTTTATCCTACAACGATAATAAATTTAAGATCATTTATAGCAGCAAAGAAACCGGGAGCAAAGCAACAGTTGAAAAAACAATTCCTGCCTATTGTAATAGCACGATTTGCATTAACTCTAACGTAATTGCCAAAGGTACCGAAGATGATGCCTTTGTATTTGGCGACCCATTCAGTTACACAAAAGAAGTTGCCGGAAAAATTCCACCAAACAAAAGTAATTTTGAAGTGGAAGCTGCCCTACCCGATCCTGCCTTATTATGTGCCGAAAAATTCTCAAACTCTTTAAGTAAAGTCGGCATTAAGTACAATCCAAAAACGATCGAATCAAATTATAAAAGACCCGATAGCACCACCACCAAACAATTACTACATGCCCATTGGTCACCATCATTAGACAGGATAATTTATTTTACCAATTTAAAAAGCAATAATCATTATTGCGAAACCATTTTAAGAAGTGTTGGCCGTGGCAGTATGTATTTAGGTATTGATGCCGTGAAAGCTTATTGGCAGAAAAAAGGCTTGGATGTAAATGAATTATTTATGGTAGATGGTAGTGGCTTAAGCCGGGCAAATACTGTCACAACTAATTTCCAGGCAAGTTTATTAAATAAGATCTATAACGACAGTTCACTTTATAAGATCTTTAATAATTCATTACCGGTTGCCGGAAAAAGTGGAAGCATGAGTAATATTGGCAAAGGCAAATTAATTGAAAATAATATGCGGGCAAAAACAGGTTATATTAATCGAGCAAGGGGGTATTGCGGTTATGTAAAGTCAAAATCCGGCAAGGATCTTGCTTTTTCTGTTCTGTTTAATAACTATAACTGTTCTGCAAAAGAGGCTAAAGTAAAGATCGAAAAATTTTTAGTTGAGCTGGGAGAATTATAAAAATGGAAAATGTAAGATGGCAAAGGGAAAATGTTTTAACTTTGCATCAATACGATAAGTTTTACATCTTCCCTTTTACATTTTACATAATTATTTAATACTATGAATTACCTGATAAAAAATGCCACTTTAGTTAACGAAGGCGAAATTGGCAATTATGATGTTTTAATTGAGAATGGAATCATTTCTAAAATAGAACGTGATATTGAAACGCCAAAACATGTTACAGAAGTAAATGCCGAAGGTTTGTATTTAATACCCGGTGCTATTGACGACCAGGTGCATTTTCGTGAACCGGGCTTAACACATAAAGGCGAGATTTATACAGAAGCAAAAGCGGCTGTTGCAGGTGGCGTAACTTCTTATATGGAAATGCCTAACACCAATCCGCAAAGCGTTACCATTACCGAACTTGAAAAAAAATACACACGCGCTTCACAATGTTCTTTAGCCAACTATTCTTTTTTTATGGGAGGTACGAATCACAATTTGGAAGAAACTTTAAAAGTAAATTATTCGAAAGTGTGCGGCTTGAAAATATTTATGGGCTCATCAACCGGCGATATGTTAGTAGATCACCAGGAAGTATTGGAAGGATTTTTTTCAAAGATTCCTTCATTAATAGCCACGCATTGCGAGTTTGATCCTTTGGTAAAAGAAACCCAGGCAAAGATCATTGCGGAGTATGGGGAAGATTTGGAAGCATACTTCCATCCTATTATTCGTAATGAAGAGGCGTGTTACAGATCTTCATCAATGGCTGTAGCACTTGCAAAAAAACACAACACGCGTTTACATGTATTACATATATCTACCGCAAAAGAATTGTCGTTATTCACAAATAAAATTCCTTTAAAAGAAAAAAGAATAACGGCGGAAGCTTGCGTCCATCACTTGTGGTTTAGCGACGAAGATTACAAAACAAAAGGTAATTACATTAAATGGAATCCGGCAGTAAAAACCGCTTACGATCGCGATAAAATATTTGAAGCGGTTTTAAACGGAACAATAGATGTTATAGCAACCGATCATGCGCCCCATACCATAGAAGAAAAAGAACTCCCATATTTAAAAGCTCCAAGTGGCGGACCGTTAGTACAACACAGCATTTTAGCCATGCTTGATTTTTATCATGCAAAAAAAATTACGCTCGATAAAATAGTTGAAAAAATGAGCCACAACGTAGCTGATCTTTTTCGAATTGAAAAACGCGGTTATATTCGTGAAGGCTATTTTGCAGATCTTGTTTTGGTAAATTTAAACAAGCCGCAAACCGTTACCAAACAAAACATATTGTATAAATGCGGCTGGAGCCCGTTTGAAGGTCATACCTTTAAAAGTAGTATTGAAAAAACGTTCGTTAACGGGCATTTAGTTTACGATAGTGGCAAGTTTGATGAGAGTAAGTACGGTAGCCGTTTATCTTTTAATATTTAAAAATGGAATTAGCGCAACTTAATTCTATTCTTCCAAACGTTATTGCAACTGCAAAAAAAGCCGGATCTTTTATAAGAAAAGAACGTGAAAATTTTTCAAGTGATAAAATTGAGATCAAGGGGTTAAACGACCTGGTGAGTTATGTGGATAAAACAGCTGAAGAAATTATTGTAAAAGACCTTCAAACCATCTTTAATCTTGCAGGTTTTATTGTTGAAGAAAATACGTTTTCTGAAAAAAAAGAATACAACTGGATAGTTGATCCACTGGATGGCACAACCAATTTTGTGCATGGTATAAATTGCTATGCAGTAAGCATTGCTTTAGAATATAAAGGAGAGGTTATTTTAGGTGTTGTTTATGAAGTTAGTCGCGATGAGTGTTTTTATGCAATTAAAAATGGCGGTGCTTTTTTAAATGAAAAACCTGTTAAGGTTTCTGCAAACAAAACTTTAAATGATTGTTTGATTGCAACAGGCTTTCCTATCTACAATTTTGAAAGACTACAACCTTATCTTAAAACATTAGAGTTTTTAATGCGTAATACACATGGCA
This sequence comes from Bacteroidia bacterium, assembly GCA_016787705.1. Taxonomy (GTDB): domain Bacteria; phylum Bacteroidota; class Bacteroidia; order B-17B0; family Aurantibacillaceae; genus Aurantibacillus. Next base: position 342,343 of record JAEUTP010000010.1, read on the forward strand.
TAAGGCGTATTGGTGCAGCAGCTGCCGATCTTTGTTATCTGGCCTGTGGCCGGGTTGATGCTTTTTTTGAATATAACCTTAACCCTTGGGATGTGGCCGCAGGAGCCCTGATAGTTATGGAAAGTGGCGGTAAAGTAACAGATTTTAGTTTGGGTAATAACTGGTTATTTGGTAAAGAGCTTGTTGCAACAAATGCACATGTTTTCGATGTTTTTTCATGGGAAATCGATCAAAACTTCAATAAAAAGGCTTAATATAAGTCTCTTTTTGTAAATAACTAGTTGAAATATTTTTTGTGTAATTCAATTTTTTTTCTAAATTTAATCCCAATAAACAACAATCAGACCTTCTAAATTATACTCTATGAAACGTATCATTATACTATTATTAGTGTTATGCGTGAGCGCGCTTTATTCTCAAACCACAAATACTGCAAGGTGGAGAAAAACTGAAAAAGACTCGATGGCAAACGCTTTTCTTTTGTATGAAGAAAAGAACTATAAAATGGCGCTTCCATATTTTGAGAATATTCATAAAAATCATCCTAAGGAAGAATTTGTAAAATACGTGTATGGCAAAACTGCCTTATACAGAAGCGATAAGTATGCTGAAGCTTTACAAATGCTTACAGAAGTATATGAAAAAAATCCAAAAGTAGATATCATTGAGTATGACCTTGCCCGCGCTTTACATTACAATTATAAGTTTGATGAAGCTTTGGTAATGGTTGACAAGTTTTTAGAGAACAAACGTACCAAACCCGAAGAAAAACCGCAGGCCGAATTTTTAAAAAAATACATTCAAAATGCTAAATATTATGCTGGCATTGCAACACAAGCAAAGATTACTAATATTGGAACACCAATAAACAGTACGGATGAAGAATATGTGCCAACCATTTCGGCAGATGAATCAATGATGATCTTTACTTATACAGGACCAAAAAGTAAAGGTGGGAAAATAAATGAAACGTTAATGACTGCAGATTCTATTCATGGTATTTACCTTGAAGATGTTTTTATGTCGATAAAAGCAAACGACCAGTTTCAAACTCCTGTTTCGCTAGATAATATCAATTCTAAAAATAATGATGCTGCAATTTCATTAAGTCAGGATGGACAACGGTTATTTATTTATAAAGATGATGCAGAAGGTCATGGCGACATTTATGAAAGTTATTTAGTTGGCGAAACATTCACGTTTCCAACAAAATTAAAAGGCCAGGTAAATACTATTTCACAAGAAGGACATTGTACCTTATCACCTGATGGAAGAACGCTTTATTTTACAAGTGATCGCCCCGGAGGTTTTGGTGGACGAGATATTTACCGTGCCAAATTATTATCCGATTCAACATGGGGTAACATTGTAAATCTTGGAGATTCAATTAACAGTAAATATGATGAAGATTCGCCTTTCATTCACCCCGATGGCTCATCACTATTCTTTAGCTCTAACGGTTTAAAAAGTAGTGGAGGATATGATATCTTCAGAGCTTATATGGACCCAGCAGATTCTTCTTTTAAAAGAGTGGAGAATTTAAGTTTTCCGATCAACACGCCGGATGATGATAAATATTTTGTACTGGCAGCTAATGGCACAAGAGGATATTATAGCAGTGGTAAAGCCGGTGGCGAAGGATTAAACGATATTTATTTAGTAGAAACAGGTTTTGAACCAACAAAAATACCGGTGTTATTATTTGTAAAAGGTAAAGTTACTTTTGATGGAACGCCGGTTGAATCATTTATTAAAGTAGAAGTAACTTCTAATAACAATGCTGTTTATACTGCCGTTAAAACTATACCTGCAACAGGTAACTATATGGTATCAATGCCTGCAGGCCAGTCATACAAAATCACTTATAGTTACAAAGATGAAAAACCAAAAACATTTGAATTTGACGCAAAAACAATTACTACTTACACTGAAAAAATTGTAGATATCAAATTTGAGACTCCAAAAGATACTACCCCTCTAGTAGTTGCCGATCCGGGAAAAAAATTAAGTAATGAATACGATAAAGAAGCGATTACGCTATTACAGAAAAAAACGAGTAAATACTCTAACACTTACGGAAAAATTTCTGCTGAAGGCTTAGAATTTAAAGTACAGATAGCAGCTTATAAAAATCCTAAAAATTTTAAATACCCACATTTAAAAAAATTAGGTAAAATTGAAAAATTAATGTTAAACGATGGTATTACACGTATTACCATTAACGGTAAATTTAAAACGCTGGAGGCAGCCTGGGAACACAACAAAAAAGTTATAAGGGCCGGACAGGAAGATGCTTTCGTTACTGCGCTTTACAAAGGAGAGCGCATTCAATTGCAGGATCTTGAAAAGATGGGAATTTTTAAATAAGAAATATTTAAAAATAAAGAATCCTGAATGTAATGCATTCAGGATTCTTTATTTTATTTAGATCAGTTATTAATTTTTTTCTAACATCATCATTGCCCATTCATTTTCTTTTTTGGAAGAAATAAATTTAACTTGTAGCTTTTCGGAAACCTCTTTCAATTCATCCACATCAGTGGTAAAAAAACCGCTTAAAAATAATTTACCACCTGTAATTAATTTTTTAGAATAGGTTGGTAACTGTGTTTTTAAAATATTTTTATTGATATTGGCTATAATGATGTCAAAAGGCTTTTCACTTTCAAGTGCATCTACATCGCCTTTTTTTATACTAATATTCTTGCAATTATTGGTTTCGCAATTTTCAATACTGTTCTCTACACTCCATTCATCAATATCAATGGCCAAAATATCTCTAGCGCCTAAAAACTCTGCCAGAATAGCTAATATACCTGTTCCGCAGCCCATATCTAAAACACGTTTGCTCTTAAAATCGGTTTCAAACATAGCTTTACAAACCAAACGTGTAGTTTGGTGATGACCTGTACCAAAACTCATTTTAGGCATGATCACAATTTCATGCTTTACATTTTTATTTGGTTCGTGAAAAGGTGCGCGAATATATAAAAGGTCATCTACTGAAACCGGCTCAAAATTCTTTTCCCATTCGGCATTCCAATTGGTTAAAGGAATTTTTTGAATATCGTACATGAATGTAAAATCTTCAAAACTTAAATTACTCAAATCAACATTTGCCAAACTCTCTTCTTTAATATAAGCAGTGAATCCTGTTTCGTTAAAATCAAAACTCTCAAAACCAAAATCAGATATTAACGCCATTAATATTTCAGACCCCGGCTCGGGAGGCGTAACGTAAAACTGGTAACTTAAATAACTCATTAAAATGAAGCAATTATTTTACAAAAATCGTCAGCTTTTAAACTGGCGCCGCCAATTAAACCTCCATCAACATCTGCACATGCAAATAATTCTTTTGCATTTTGCGCGTTACAACTTCCTCCATATAAAATAGAAATATTTTCTGCAGCCTTATTTGAAAAAATCTCACCTATCACTTTCCTTACATAAGCGTGCATTTCCTGTGCCTGTTGCGGTGTGGCAGTTTCGCCGGTACCAATGGCCCAAACGGGCTCGTAGGCTAAATATATTTTATCAATATCTTTTTCAGAAAAATTCTTTAATACATTTTCTAATTGTTTTTTTACCGTATCAAAATGTTTTTCGCTTTTTCTTTCTTCCAACACTTCTCCAAAACAAAAAATAACTTGTAAATTATTTTTAAATGCCTGTTGAATTTTTAAAACAAGCTGTTCATCTGTTTCTTTAAAATAAGTTCTGCGTTCACTATGTCCTACTAAAACAAATTTACATTTTACTGAACTAAGCATCTCGGCAGATACTTCACCTGTATAAGCACCTTTAACATACTCACTACAGTTTTGTGCACCTGCAAAAAAAGAAGTTTCGTTTTGTAAACTATCAGTCACCGTCTTTAAAAAAGTAAATGGCGGAAAAACAATTTTCTCTATAGCAGAAAATTGTTTGGTTGTTGTTTTTAAAGTATTGATAAGGTCAACAGCCTCGTTAAGATTGGTATTCATTTTCCAATTGCCGGCCACTATTTTTTTTCTGTTCATGTATGAATTTATTTTACCCTAACGCGAGGATCAAGAACACCGTAAACAATATCTACTACAATATTAATGGCAACAAAGATGGTTGCAAAAATTAACGTGGCACCCATTACCACCGGCAGATCATTTTTACTTAATGCTTCTACAACTTCAAAGCCAATACCTTTCCAGCTAAAAATTTTTTCTACAAATACCGCACCGGCCATTAAACCTGCAAACCAACCCGAAATGGCAGTTACAACGGGATTTAAAGCATTTTTAAGCGCATGCTTCATAATTATCCTGCGGTAACTTAAACCTTTAGCCCTGGCTGTTCTAATGTAATCCTGCGACAATACATCCAATAAAGAGCTTCTTGTTAATTGAATAATAATGCTTAAAGGGCGCATACCCAGTGTAATTGCGGGCAATATGAGGTTTTTTAATTTTAAGGTCTCTCCATTCCAAACATCAATATCATACAAGCTGCCCGAAGGATCCAGGCCTGTATACTTCGAAAGCACATAACCAAATAACCAGGCCACTATCAAACCTACAAGGAATGAAGGAGCGCTCATACCCACCACGGTGGCCAAAACAAACACTATACGGTCAAAAAACGAGTTTTTGCGGGTAGCTGTTAAAATACCAAATAAGATACCAACAATTGAGGCAATAATAATGGCGGCAAAGGCTAATACTGCAGTTTCGGGCAACGTATCCTTAATTATCTCAGTAACATCACGCTTGGTAATGTAACTTCGCCTTAAATAAGGCCATTTAAAAACAACAGCTTTGTCCTTACCTACAGTAAACAAAGGGGTCCAGGCGTATTTTTCAGGATTAAGGAACCAGAGGCTCTTATTATTTTTGTAATTGTGTACTGAAAGGGGTGAAAGATCATTTAAGTAATGGCTGTACTGAACAATTATTGGCCTGTTAGTCCCAAGGTCGCGGTGAATGGCCTCTACTGCTTCTTTGTTGGCCCGCTGCCCAAGCATAATGGTAGCAGGGTCGCCGGGCAATATATTAAATAAAAAGAAGATGGTAGTAATTACACCAAAAAGCACCAGGATGCCATAAAAAAATTTTGATAGAATGAATTTTACCACTGTTTAAAAAAAGTACAAGCGCTAAGATAATTATTTATATTTATGAATAGAAACTGTTTTTAGATAAAGCTTATTTTTGTACCGATAAGATTGGACATATTTTCTTGAAAAAAAAACTAAATATTGTAGCACTTTTGCTCTTTTTACTTGCTAAGGGACCTATAAATGCTCAAAAAATTGGTTTAGTATTAAGCGGGGGCGGGGCCAGCGGGCTATCGCACATTGGTGTTTTAAAGGCTTTGGAAGAAAACAATATCCCGGTTGATTATATATCCGGCACATCTATTGGCAGCCTTATTGGTGCTTATTATGCCATAGGTTATACCCCTAAACAAATTGAAGATCTTGTAAAAACCACCTTTTTTCAAAGTATTACTAGGGGCGATCTTCCTGCAAAATACGAATACATGGTAAAAAAGCGGGATGATTACGCATCATGGGTTACTTTTAAATTAAATTTTAAAGATCATTACCTCAAAAATCTTCCAACTAATGTTATTAATTCAATACCTATCGATTATTATTTGATGGAAACATTTGCTAGTGTTTCAAATGCGGTAAGTAATAATTTTGATAGTTTGTTTGTACCATTCAGATGTGTTGCTTCAGATGTTGAAAACAAAAAATCCATTTCATTTAAAGCCGGAGATCTTGCAAGTTCGGTTCGCGCCAGCATGAGTTACCCGTTTTATTTAAGGCCCATTTCTATTGAAGGAAAATTATTATTTGATGGTGGTTTGTACAATAACTTTCCAACGGATGTAATGTACAATGAATTTAACCCTGATTTTATTATAGGCGCCAATGTAGCCGAAAAAAATGCACCTCCGGATGATGACAATCTTTACATGCAGCTTCGTAATTTATTAATGAATCAAACCAATTTTAATCCCGTTTGCGAAAATGGCATTTTAATTGAGCCCTGGAGTGAAGTAAGTATTTTTAATTTTGATAATGCGCAACGCCTTATTGATAGCGGCTACTACGCTACCCTACGCGCTATTCCATCTATTAAACAGCAAATAAAAAAGCAAACCGGCTCCACCGATCTTGAAAGCAGACGCCAAAAGTTTAATGACTATCAGGATCTAAAAAAAATAACTTATAATAATTTAGAAGTAAATGGATATAATGAAAATCAAAAAAAATTCATTTCTAACAGCCTTTTTTACAAGAATAAACCATTTACTATTGATCAATTAAAAAAACGTTATTTCAGACTTGCCGGTGATGATAAAATAAAAAATATTTTTCCTATTTCTACCATTGATACAGCAAGCAAAAAATACACATTAAAATTATATGGCAAAAAAGAAAAACCTTTTTACCTGGATGCAGGTGCCATACTTTCAAACAGGCCAATTAGCGAGGCTTTTATAGGCATTCAATATAACCACCTTGGTAAAATAGGCACAAGTATTTATGCAAACGGTTATTTGGGTAAATTATATTCGGGTACACATGCGCATATTCGTTTGGATTTTCCTGGCAAACATCCTTTTTATTTTGAACCTTCATTTACTTATTCGCGCTGGGATTATTACAGCAGTAGTGTATTATTTTATGACTTTTTAAAACCTGCCTATCTTATACAGGAAGATAAATACGGTGAAATAAAATTTGGAGTACCTGTAGGAAATATTTCGCAGGCTAATTTTGCCGCAGGTTATACCGAATGGACAAATCAATATTATCAAACAGATAATTTTACGAGACTGGATACAACAGATAAAACATATTTTGATTATGGTTATTTACAAGCAAATTATACTATTAATACTTTGAACCGAAAAATGTACTCTACCGAAGGCTTATTTTTAAATGCGCGCGCAAGATATTTAGAAGGTAGAGAAAGCCATGTACCTGGCAATACAAGCATAGATACCCTAACGTTTAGAAATGTAACGCAACCCGCCTGGTTGCAATTAAAATTAACTATTGACAATTATTTTAAAACTTCGAAAAGCTTTAAAGTAGGCGTATTTGGCGAAGCTGTGTATTCGACTCAAAGTTTTTTTAGTAATTACCAGGCTACTATTCTTTCCGCACCTGCTTTTAATCCAACACCCGAAAGTCAAACATTTTTTATTGATGCTTATCGGACTCATAATTATTTGGCAACGGGTTTAAAATTTATCGTAACACCAATTAAAAATGTGGATATACGAACAGAAGCTTATCTTTTTCAGCCTATCAATTCTATTTTAAAAACAAGTAACGGCGGTTCAGAATATAGTAGTCCGTTCTTATACCGCCATTTTATTGGTTTGGCTGCAGCAGTATATAATAGTCCTATTGGGCCAATAAGTGCAGGAGTAAATTATTACGACCAAAATGATAATTCATTCTCATTCTTTTTTCACATTGGTTATATTATTTTTAACCGTAAATCGATCGATTAAATTTTGTGTGATGAAACACTGCTGACGCAGATTTTACTGGTTATCACAGTTTTCTCCATGCAAACCCGTTTAATCTGTCAGATCTGAGTTGTGTCACCTGATTTTTTTATATAAATCAAACTGCAAAGTAGGCAAATCTATTTTTTTATACTTTTTTACCGTACTATCCGGTGCATTCTTATCAATTATCCGGTATTCATTATCCGCATGTTGCGGATCAATATTAATGTTGTGATATCTTATCAGGTAACACTGTAAAGGCCAGTCATTCCAGCGGTGCTCAGAAATACTTACAGAAGAAAATTCAGGAATTATGTTTCCAAATTCTCTTACATCGTTTAAAATTTCTTTATCGCGGCTTGCTTTGCCAATATTTAAAAAAGAAAAAATCATTACCCCGCATAAAAGTAAAGCAGAAGAAAAAAGCAGAATCCGGTTTGCCTTCGGACTAATGATCCTTACAGCCCAATGTGATAGTGGCTTTGAGACTATTAAAGCAAAACCGATCGCAAAAAAAGGCAACGATGGAATAAAATAAAATCCTTTTTGCACCATGGTTAACATCAACGGTAAAACGCCTGCCAATCCAAGAAGTACAAAGAACACTGCCATCTGTTTTTTTTCTCTTCTTAAAATAAATTTTTTTCTGAAAACAAAAATCAAAAGTATAACTAACCCTATCACCGGCAACAATTCAATTACAATTCTGCCGGCAATGTAAAAGTGAGATTCAACAGTTGGATCTTCTCCGATCCTGTGAATAACCCGTTTAATCAGATAATTAGATAAGCTTTCTTTTGCGCTGGGAAAACAAATAAGTATTAAATAAGTTAAAAGTGGAATGCCAATTAAAATCAACGAGTGAAAAAAGGCTTGTTTAAAGTTTATTTTTTTTAAAGTTATCCAATACAAAAAAGGCATAGCTACAGGAAAAAAGCCCGGAATACCTTTTGAAAATGTGGCCAAAAAAATAAAAATTGCTGAAAAAAAAGTAAATAGATTTTTATTTTCATTAATTGATCGCAGATAAAATAAAACAGAAAGCAATACAAAGATACCCATTGTATTTTCATGCATGTTATTACTGAATGCCCAAAAACAAACAGGTACACTGATCCATAAAAATAAAGGCCACCAACCTGTTTTTTTTTCATCAGCATCTTTATTTATGCATGTCCATATCCGCACAATTAAATAAGCTGTTAATGCAATTGTAACTAAAACGTAGATCCTTTCGGTATACATGCTGTTACCAAAAACTCTAAAAAAAACAGATTGTATTGCAAATACCAATGGCGGATGTTCGTGAAAAGTAGTTAAGCCGCCAAAACCATATTTGCTAAAAACAGGAAACCAAAAACTCCCAATGCCATTTGCAAGATTTTTTGAAACGCATGTGTACAACATACCATCCATGAACATACCATCTTGTATCAACACTGGTAGTGTTAATCCGAGAATAACAGAAATGGCAAATAAAAAAAATGGCAGCTGTTTGTTTTGCATCTGTTTTAAAAAAAAAGCCGCTATTTAGCGGCTTTTAAATATTCTAAAATTCATCCTCATTAAAAAAGAAATCATCTTTTGTTGGGTAATCCGGCCAGATCTCTTCAATTGTTTCATAACTCTCGCCTTCGTCTTCCATTTCCTGCAAATTTTCTATCACTTCCATTGGCGAACCGCTGCGCATAGCAAAATCAATCAACTCATCTTTAGTTGCCGGCCAAGGAGCATCTTCTAACCAACTTGCTAATTCTAATGTCCAATACATAATTTATTCTTTTAATTTTTAGCCCTTTTATTTTCATGCAAAGAAAATAATTTTTTGCTAAGAAGAAAGGATTATTTTTAAAAAAATATAGCTATTCAAATTATAGTTAATTTTTTGATAATCAATATCTTAATTAAATTTTCTTGGTCTTTAAATTAAAAAAGCATGTTGTTTTTCGGTTTTTTAACCAAAATTTATTCCTTTAAGAGCTTTTTATAAAAAGGTTTCCCTTCAATCTCCACTTTTAAAAAGTAAGTTCCTGCATTAAGCACTAAGCCTGCAATATTCATTTTTTGTTCAATTTTACCACTCTCCCCTTTTAATTCTACAGCTTTTAATTCGCGACCTAAAATATCAATTAATGCAATTTTTATTTTTGAATTTTGTGTATTGTATAACTTAAAATTTATTTGATCGTTAAATGGATTTGGAAAAACTACCAGGCCAATTAGCTCTGCATTTTCTTTTATACCAATATTTATTTTTGACGTATCTACTTTTTGTCCGTTACTACTAATTATATTACTAAATAAACCTGCACCATTTTCTGCTTTTATATTAAAATAATATACAAAGCCATGGGTAAGATTAAGTGTGTGTGCAGTAACCGAAGTAGCGGCCCAGTTACTGGTCCATGTTTGCGTATTGGTGGCTCCTGGCGCTGTACCAATACTATACCAATACCTGTATATTGCCGAATTTGTATCGGTAGAATTTCCCCAATTGGCGCGCAAAGAATCGGTAGTATTTACAGTTGTAATATCCGCGCCCGGGCCATCATTTACAAAAGCAATATTTGTTGGCGGTGTCCAATCCACATTTACATCATGAAAATAAATAGAAGAAAGGTTGCCGGCACTATCCTGGCAAATAGATTTTATTTTTCCTGCATTTTGTATTGGCCCTGGGTTTAAATAACGCATTTCGTTTGCAAGGCCACTACCTACGTTTACGTTTACCGAGCCTGCACGCGAGCGGTATACTTTTATTTCGTCAATACTAAATTTACTGTTACCGCTTCTAAATGAAACATAACTTCCACTTTGATATGGTGTGGTATCTGTCCAGCTTGCAATTACTCCATTATTCCAATAAACAGAGATCTTTCCTGTTATCCTGTCAAAAATAACTTTTATATCGTACCATTGACCGGCAGAAAAAGTGTGGGTTAAAGAAACTTTTGGTGTGCCAATTACATCATTTACGGTTTTATAAATTTCAACTTTTTGATCATCTAACCTAAACCATACAAAATAAGAATTATTTCTGTTTGGTAAATTTGGATTATCACAAGCAAAATGTAAACCTGCACGACGCGAAGTACCCGAGCCTTCAAACTTTGCTAAAAAATGATACATGTAACGATTACTTAATGATTGTGTAAGCGCAGCATAAATATTTGTGTTACCCGCTGCCGTACTAACTTCATCTGTTTGCACCAAAGCATTACCTGAAATACTCCACACACCAACTGTTGGTGTCCATTCCGGGTGAATGGCATTGTCAAAATTATCAGCTAAAAAACCTTTAGTGTAATTGGCGCGCCATTCAGTTCCATCAAAATCAATTACCTGGTAATAGCCTTTTTCAACACCACTTCCTCCAACATTATCAACATCCGCTACTGTTGCGGTAAATGCGGCAGTTTCCCAAGCGTTAGTTGTATTTACAACAGTTGTTGGCGCAATAAAATCAGGAGTAGTTGGTGTAATGGTACCATTCATTACAAAATTAGCTAGCCATCCTGGCGCTGTTGTTGCGCAATCACTTCTAAACTCCACTAATATACTATCGTTAACAGATGTTACGGGTCCGGGGTTAACAGTACCGGTATACTGACCAATTAAGGGTGAGTTTACCGAACCGCCGTTATATATAAATAAATTATCGTAACCGCTTTCTAAATTAAAAGAAGTAAAACTTAAAGTAATGTTTGTTGTTGCAGGTTTTGTAAATAACCAAAATTTACGTTCATCATTAGAGTAATTTGCGCTTGCACCTCCGCTATCATAAAATGTACCTGTTGCTGTTGTATAAGTAGCGGTTATTGAATAGGAATTGTTTACGAGCTTATAAAATTTTGCCCAATTCCAAAGCGGTCCCGGATCTGTATGTGTTTGGTTTGGATTCATTTGATGACCTTTTACTTTTGTACAGCTACCTAATAAACATTGCGCACTTGTACCGCTGCAACCCGGGCCATAATAGGTACGCAAAGGATTTATGGTATTGCTGCTACAAATATCTTTTGTTAAAGCTGCCGAAGAATTATACATCGCATTAGTAAACCATGAAATATTATTAATGTAACCTTCGTGTTCAATTCCAACTGTATAAGGGTTTTCAGTACCAACGTGCCAGGCTTTGGCACTCTCTAAAACCATTTGTGTTACCTGTCCGTCAGAACTTCTAACAACGTAATGAGCAGATGCACTGGCCGAACAATTCTGAAACCAGGAAATACAACCTGCATATGTACCCTGCACAAAATGTATGGTTACAGCAGAAATTTGCGTGCCGTTTCGGCTACTGTAATTACAGGAGGCGGCTGGTGTGTATATTGCCGGTGGGTAATCTGGTGACATAATTGTTACATTAGATGCTATCTTATATGTTTGTCCTTTATCATTTAAAATAAAATTTTTATTTACAGTAATATTCTTAGAGCTGAGTACTGAATAATTTTCACCAAAAATCTTGTGCAGATCGATATTATGATCTGGAAAATCGTATACATCCTGAAACTCAGAATTAGTAAGAAACCAATACAATTGATATAAATGAGAATTCAATGCAAAGTTATTTTGAAGGTCATCATTAACAGGTAACTCACTTAACTCCATTAATATAGTTTGATATTGACTTAGATCAGAAGAAAATATATGGTATTGAGTTTGTAAAACATTAAAGGCTTTTGCATAAGCCAAAACCGAAGTTTCTGGAGAAGAAATAATCGCTTCTTCAGAAAAACCTGAAAGTTGAGATACACGTGAAAGATTATTACGAAAATAGTTTTTACCATCCTGCACTAAACCCATAACTCCAAAAGTTCGTGGATAGCCAATACAGCTTGGTTCGGTTGAATTATCTAAATGTTGGAAACGCGTTTGGGTAAAAGAAACAGCTTCCAAAATTCCTTTCGGCACAGATGGATTTAGTATATACGCTTTTCTAAACGCTTTTGAAAATGGATTCTCAACTAAAATATCATTAGCGTTTGAAAGAAAAAAAGTAAAAGAAAAAACTAAAGTAAAGATCTTCTTCATATTTAAATTTTAAGATTTGAAGATAGAAAATTTAAAAGCAAAGTCTGCATGAAATAAATGGAAAAATGCTTGATTTTATATGTTAAAAGGCTTGGAAGTATTGATCAGCAGTAGCTAAATCGATTTTAGTTTTTCTTAAAGAAATCCTGCAACATTTTTTTTGCAGTAGAAAAGGGTTGAAAATTCTGATCTTTGGTTGACCGCAATTTTTCAATTTGAGAATTTATTTTTGGATCCGAATAAAATTTTTGTTTTAGCTGTTCATCAATTGTATTTAAAAAAAGATCGAATTGTTGCTCTTTTCTTTTTTGGTAGAAAAAATTATTGGCCATTGTAAAACGTTTGTATTCATCAATCATTTTAAACACCTCATCAATACCTTTATTTTCAGTACTTGAGCAAACCAGAGTTTTAGGAATCCAGCCACTATCTGAAGCCTGAAATAAATGCATAGCATGTGCATACTCCGATCTTGCGGCTTTTGCTTTTTCTAGATTGGCACCATCTGCTTTTGTAATTACCAATGCGTCAGCCATTTCCATAATACCACGTTTAATACCTTGTAATTCATCACCAGCACCAGCCAGCATTAACAATAAAAAGAAATCGGTTATTTTACTTACTGCAATCTCACTTTGCCCTACCCCAACAGTTTCAATAATAATAAAATCAAAGCCTGCAGCTTCACATAATAAAATTGTTTCATAAGTACACCTGCCAACGCCTCCCAGGTTGCCGCTGCTTGGTGATGGGCGAATGAATACATTTTTTTTAGTAGAAAGTTCCTCCATCCTGGTCTTATCACCTAAAATGCTTCCTTTGCTTTTATCACTTGACGGATCGATAGCAAGCACAGCAAGTTTATGTCCTTGCTTTAAAACTTCACTACCAAAACTTTCTATGAATGTACTCTTTCCCACTCCCGGCACGCCTGTAATACCAAGACGAAACGACTTGCCAGTGCGTTCAACTATGCCCTCAATTATTTTTTCGGCCAGTTGCTGATGCTTTTCATTTTGCGATTCAATAATGGTAATGGCTTTGCTTAAAACAGCAATATCACTTTTAACAATACCATCAATATAAAATTGTGGTGGCTGATTATGAAACGAAGAACTCAATTTATTCGAAACGCAAATGCTTAACAGAGATACCTTTGTTTTGCATTTCTTTTAAAGAATCAATACCAATTTGTAAATGATTGGTCACATAATCGCTCGTTACTTTTTTATCGCTCTCCTCTGTTTTCACACCTTCCGGTATCATAGGCTGATCACTTACTAACAGCAATGCGCCGCATGGTATTTCATTATGAAAACCAACACTAAAAATAGTTGCTGTCTCCATATCAATTGCCATAGCGCGTATTTCACGTAAATAATCTTTAAAACGTTCATCATGTTCCCAAACCCTTCTGTTTGTTGTATAAACTGTGCCAGTCCAATAATCCAGGCCCTTCAAACGAATGGTATATGAAATAGCTTTTTGCAAACTAAAAGCCGGTAAGGCAGGTACTTCTAAAGGCAAATAATCATTTGATGTTCCTTCTCCCCTTATGGCTGCAATTGGTAAAATAAGATCGCCAATATTATTTTTCTTTTTTAACCCGCCGCATTTTCCTAAAAATAAAACTGCTTTTGGATGAATGGCAGTTAACAGATCCATTATAGTTGCGGCCATGGCACTACCCATGCTAAAATTAATAATGGTTATACCGTTACTTGTTGCAGTTTGCATTGGTCTGTCTAAACCTTCTATCTCAACATTGTTCCATTCTGCAAACATTTTTACATAGCCACCAAAATTAGTGAGTAAAATATATTGACCAAAGTCTTCCAGCTTTTTGCCGGTATAACGCGGCAGCCAGTTATTTACAATTTCTTCTTTACTTTTCATCTTGCTTATATTTTGTAGAATAAATCTTCCCTAAAATCAATTAATGTAAATATATTTAAAAAATATTTGTGATACATTGAACCTAGCATTAAAATACCCATTATTTAATACCAAAATCAAAAAACAAAAGAATCAAACCTTTATTTTTGATGAAGTTAGGAGGAAATGGCTACTGCTAACGCCGGAAGAATGGGTAAGACAACATTTGATACATTATTTGATCCAACAAAAAAAATACCCGGTTTCTTTGATCTCTATTGAAAAAGAAATTTTTTTAAACGATCTCAAAAAACGTTACGATGTTGTTATTTACAATAAACGATTAAAACCTGTTTTGGTTATTGAATGCAAAGCGCCTTACATTGAATTGGATACAGCAGTTGTTCAACAGGCCTTGCGTTACAATTTGATTATAAAAGCAAATTATTTAATGATAAGTAATGGCATAAGTGACCTTACTTTTAATGCCTTAAACCAGCAGGTAAGTTTACCTGATTATGAAGATCTTAATTCTTTATAAACTTCACAATGCTCTGCTCATTACCGCTTTTTACATTGAGAAAATAAATTCCGGGTGTAAGCATACTTACATCTACTGAATTTACAGAGTTTTCAGCAATAATAGTTTTTCCAACAACATCAATTACTTTTAATCTTATTTCAGAAACACCTTGTACAGTTATTTTTTCGGTTACCGGATTTGGAAATACACTGATATTATTTTTTAATAAATTCTCACTAAAACCTACACCCGGCAAAAATTGATTTAATTTATATTGCCTGAAAAAGCGCCAGATCTCTACGCTTGCATTAAAATCCTGGTTAGTGTTTGCAATTACAGGCAATGCGCCTGGCCATGAATGACTACCACCTGTTACTTTATACAGCTCAACGGTAGCACCCATATTACCATTTATATATTTATAGTTTACCGCCGTTGAATTATCGCTTGTGCTAATGTTTGGAACTGAGAATGTAGCAGGTGCTACTGTACAATTATTATGAATGCGCCATTTTTTTATAACACTATCAATAGGTACAAAAGTGCCATCACCATTATACGGCACAGTGCCATCACTTGTACCATGAATTTCCATGACCGGAAACGGACGAGTTGGCGCACAGGTTGACCAAACATTCAACATACTGCCTGTTACTGAAGCAATGGCAGCAATGCGGTTTGGTAAATTGCAAGCCAAATAATAACTCATAATGCCCCCGTTACTCATACCGCAACTATAAACCCTGTTAAGATCTATATTATAAATAAGATCTAAAGAATCTATAAGATCGTTCATAAACAACACATCATTCTCAGAGCCGCCAAAACCGGCATTCCAGTATTGCTGCCCAAAGGGGGCCTTACCATCAGGATACACGATCAAAAATTTTGCCGAATCAGCAATAGGCATAAAATTAGAATATGGCTGTTGTTGTGCAGAGTTGGAAGTATAACCGTGCAAATTTAAGATCAACGGCACAGCTTGCCCGGTATAGCTATTAGGCACATACAACCTGAATTTGCGCATAATGTTGTTTGACTTAATACTGTCAACAATGGTTACGCCGTTTTGTGCGTAATAAAAAAAGCCTGTCATTAAAAACAGGCTTGTTATTATAAGTTTTTTTAGTCTCATGAGATTTTGTTGAGACTAAGATAGTGAAATTTTAGTTATTAAGCATAACCGGCATTACCAGCATTAAAATATCTTCTGCCGGATTAGCTTTATTATTTGGTAAAATAATTCCTGCCCGGTTTGGCGCACTCATTTCGATGGTGATCTCATCGCATTCTAAATTACTTACCATTTCTACAAGAAAGCGTGAATTAAAGCCAATTTCCATATCTTCACCAACATAAGTACAGGTTAACGTTTCATGGCCTTCATTAGCAAAATCAAGATCTTCTGCACTTACCCGCAATTGGCTGCCTGCCACCTTAACGCGAATTTGATGTGTAGCTTTATTAGAGAAAACGGAAACGCGTTTTAAAGCTCCTAAAAATGCGCTGCGATCAACGGTTAATTTATTTGGATTTTGTTTTGGAATTACCGCTTCGTAATTAGGATATTTACCATCAATTAAACGGCAAACTAAATTTACATTTCCAAAACTAAATAAGGCATTTGTTTTATTAAACTCAACTTTAACGGCATCATCAACACCTGCCAATAAACTTTTTAAAACATTTAATGGTTTTTTTGGCATGATGAATGAAGCAGATGCTCCAGCTTTCGCATCGTTACGGGTGTAACGTACCAACTTATGCGCATCGGTAGCAACAAAAATTGAATTTGTTTCTGTGAACTGGCAAAATACACCACTCATTACCGGGCGAAGATCATCATTACCGGTTGCAAAAATTGTTTTGTTGATGGCGTTTGCCAAAACGTCACTTTTGATGATGATAGATGATTGGGAATCTAAACCCGGAAGTTTAGGATATTCTTCTCCGTTTTGACCAGAAATATTATAATCACCGGTTTCGGTTTTTAATTTTATAGAATGTTTTGTTTTATCTAAAATAAAAGAAATTGGTTGCTCGGGTAAATTTGAAAGCGCATCTAATAAAGTTTTTGCAGGAATTGCAATGCTGCCTCTCTCAGTAGCTTCTACTTTTAAAGATGTAGTAATTGTTGTTTCCATATCACTGGCAGAAAGCACCAATTCATCTTTATTAATCTCGAATAAAAAACAATCTAAGATCGGGATAGTATTATTTGAGTTTAAAACTCCGCCTATTGATTTTAAATGTTTTAATAAAGTAGATGCTGATACAACAAAATTCATAATAGTTAGATTTTAATCAACAAAATTAAATTTAGCAGCCTAATAAACCGCTAAAACAAGCTTTAGTTTTACACTACTTTTTAACAGATTTTGCCGGCGTGAAATATGCGGTGGTAACCAATAATTTTCCAAATACGAAGTGTTGAATCAGTGCCCACTCTTTATCGTTTGCAAATCTTAAATATAAACGATCGGGGTCAACCTGGTAAAAAACACCGTGTTCAGGTGTTACATCTGCATTTGGCTGTTTATTGTAGAATTTATATTCATCCGTTTTAAAACCTGTTGCACTTGTAATGCTGATCATAGAAAAAGGTTTGTTATTAGAAAGAGAATCGGTTAATTTTTTATTTTTTCCGGTAATAAGCACCTCATAAGAAATGTTTTGAAAATAGGCGAGGTATTGTTTCATTTTCATTTCATCAAAAGGCATCTCAACATTTTTTGAATTTTTTAAAGAAAAAGATGTTGTACTATGGAGATCGATAGTAAATGAAGAATCAGGCATATTAAAATGCTGTACTTTAATTTGTCGCATTTGTGGCGGAATATAATTTAATACAATTCTATCGCGCCATTCATTTTCAGTAGCGATAAAGCGCGGTTTTAAATAGCCCTTAAATCCGGGGATAAAACAAAGGAAAGGATCTTTATAATTCTCTCCGCTTTCAGGATCACTTAAAAGCATATAAGTCCCTTCTGAATCCTGGCTTGGATGCCCAACATAATATTGCTTAACCAAATTATTACCAGCGTATATCTCAACTTTTATGGCTGTAGATGACATGTGTTTTAATACGCTTTCTTTACCTGATTTTGGTACCGGCATTTTTACCTCAACATGTTTTATTGCTTCGAGTATATTTAAGATCGCATCTGATCTGCAGGGAAATTTATCATTTACCATCCAGCCTTTAGCTGTACGTGTAACGCTGCAATTGTTTCCTTCTTTATCGGCAATAAATATTTTTGTAACTGAGGCGGTATCTTTAAATTTAAAATTCCTAGCCTCTTCATCAGTGGTAGTTGAGCTATGCTTTGATCTGTAAATGAAAATAGAGATCACCGCAAGAATTAATAAAACTACAATGATAATAATTGAAGAGACTTTTTTCATTTTAAATGGAGAGAAGAGATGCGTTTATTTGAATTCGCTGCGTGATTCAAATAATGAGCTGGCAAGGTTATTGAAACGGAAACCAACTTCAAAACCGCCTGAGTATTTTGTAGCATACCTGTATCCTGAAACATTTACATCATACGTTGCATAAAATGCCCAATCACCCATTTCATAAATAAGGGCAGGAATAAATGCATCTTTTGAACGGTAAAATAAGCCAAAGCCAATAGCGTTTTCAGTTTTTTGACCGGTCACTTTTGTTCCTGTTTTAACACGGAATTTTACATAAGAGCCAGTAACAAACTGCCATGCTTTACCTTGATTATGATATAAAAAAGTAGGTGTAACCGTAAAGCGTGTGTCTTCAAAATCAAAATGAGTATTAATACTTGCGGTATATCTTCTCGGTATTTTATAACTAGATCCCGGACCAAAATCCTGAACAGGTGTAAATAAATGAAATGCACCTGCAGAAATTTTAACGGCTGTTACATCATCATGATCCTGGTCTGTTTTCACTTTGCTCCATTCATACGCTGCACCGGCAGCAAAATCTGTTGTAGTAAATTGCCTGTACACCACCGTTTCGCCTGAAGCGAGTGTGTTATCAATTGTATTTCCATCAAATTGCGAACTATATGTAAGCTTGCTGTAATTAGCATTATTAGCCGAAACACCACCGGCCAAACCAACACTAAAAGCGCTTCTTTTACCGGTTTTAATAATACCACTAACATTCAATAAGGCATTTGTTTTTTGCAAGTTGGCCGAGCCTGCTTTATCATTAAAAACAGTTAAGCCCATTCCTAAAAATGCTTTACGTCTTCTTGTCTTAAACAACCCACCATCAACCGAAACGGCAACGGTTTGAAAAGCTTTGTTCATTGCCGCCCATTGGCTGCGATAATTTACAATAGCCCTGAAATAACCATTAAAAAAACCTGTATTGGCAGGACTGTTAAACAAAGGCGCTTCGTTAATATTTGAAAAATGTATGTCTTGTGCGTTTAATTTTGCACTGCAAACAAATAACAGGAAGCCAAAAATATATATTACTTTTTTCATAAATTGCTTAACTTAAGTATTACCTAACCAATGTTACGTTACCCTTTAACATCTTAGATTCGTTGTAAATATTTTTATAGGTTATTACATAAGCGTAAACACCTGTAATAGATGGTTGTCCTTTAAAATTCCCATCCCATCCAAGTGAAGGATCAGTACTTCTGAATACTTCCTGGCCCCATCTGTTCCATATACGGAAATCAAATTCTTTTGCAAATGCAGCGCTTCCTAAAGGCATAAATACATCATTATTATTATCACCGTTTGGAGAGAAACCAGTTGGCATTTCAACATCATTTTTCTTATCCGTAAACACTGCTACAATACGATCAGCCTGGTTAAAGCCAATAGCAACTGAATCTAAACTCAACGGCCTGCCATTTAAAGGTATATGCTTCTCAAATTCCCAATGATGAAAAACAAAGGTTGTATCCATTGGTATAGCTTTTAAAGGCATAGTTGTAGAGTAATACCTTCCGTTCCAGGTATAATTTTCAAGTAACAATGTATTTACTCTCACTTTTCCGGCTCCTTCAGGCTTAACATCTACTGTAAGATCAAAAGGACCAGTCATGCCATAGCAACCTGACACATTAAATCCATTTGCTGGTGTTCCTCCTTTAAAATAGTCACAACGCGTAAAAATAGTTCTTCTAACCTGCGAAGTAAGTGTATCCCAAAGGTCCATTGCGGTTATGTATTCACCGGGCTGCGGTATTGATGCAGGGTCTTCATGATATTTCATTTCTTTTAAGAACAGATTTTTCACATAATCAAAATGTGCTAATAGGTTCTCACATTTTAATGGCCCATTCAATAGATCCTGGTAACGGTTTTTATATTCTAATTGAAAACCTGCATTACCTGTTACAGGTTGCATTAATACTTTTAAAATATTACCATGACCATTACCGGCATATTGACTGGCAGAATAGGTATTACTATGCACGGTGCAAGGAGTAGTATACGGACTTTGGTGTATAAGCGTATTTGTGGCAACTGCTGTAAAATTAAAAGTAGCAGGCATGTTCCATAAATAATAATGCCATTTATTACCCGGCTTATTAGCCTGGCCACCTTTTGCAAAAGCTACATTGTAATTCCAAAGATCGCTATTCATTGTATAACTGTTAAGGATCATATAATCCATAAAACTTTGCTTATCCAAATAAAGCATTACATTATTATAAGCATTAAGATTATTCATAGGTGTGCCCGCAGGATTACCTGGATTTGTTCCGCTACCACAAACTTTGTTATATACTTCGGTACGCCAGTTAGCGTTACCTGTAATAGGAGGTGTTACTGTACCATCGTTATTATAATAAAAATTCATTTGAACAGAATCGCGAGATTGTTTGTTATAGAAAGCTTCATACTCTACATCATAACACTCTCTAAGATCATAAACACCCCTATATTTTCCATTAATAAAAGCAACTACTGGCTTGATATGTAATGGATTTACATTTAAATTATTTTTTGCCGCTAACGATTGAATAAATACATCACGAATACCCGTGCCAAAAGATATACCACCGTTTGTTGGTGAAGGTACTGATGAATGACTTTCATAATCTCCCGATTTTAAATGCAAAGTGTAAAATGAGCGTCTTGGTGTGGTACCAAGACCCTCAACGTTAAAGATATCGCCTTCAAAATTGCAACCAAAACCTCTACGATCATCAATGGTTATAAAAAAGCCTTTTTGCTTTGTAAGCCATGCTTCGTTTGGCGGCCTTGTTATTTGAGCATAACCTTCTGATATTTGATTTTTTTTATCGTAATACTCTGCATGAATAATTGGCCCTGGGTTAACTCCGCCGGCATTGAACCAACCTGTATCGGCGGTATTAATTGCAAGAGACATTACACCAAAATCGCTTGAAAAATCATTGTGCTCCTGGTCAGTAAAATAGGTATTCGTTTGGCAAAAACTTGGCAAATAATCACTTGTACAATTGGGCCAGGTGCTTGCTGTGGAAGTAAACGCAATTGCTCTAACAATAGTAGTATTTACAATTATAATAGGTGCCAAAACTGTATATAATTGAGTAGAACCACCAACAATAGGACTAGGTATACTGCCGTCAAGCGTATAATGCACTTCAAAACAACTACCCGAAGAATCAGCGATACCTCCAAGAAAAATATCAATTTGATTTATGGGGTTTGAAGGAGGGAAAAAACCCCCGGCATTTACAGTATTATTATAGACTGTTGCGGGCGTGAAGCTTGGTGTTGGTGCATAATCTTTATAATAGCTACCCGGCAACATCGGATTGGGTAAACCAAACGAATTACCTGTGTATAAACGCCATGCGCCAACACCTTTTACGAATGGGTCCAAACGGCCACGCGTATGACCTGCCATCGTTTTTTGTACAAAAACAGAATCGCGTACAACGCCTGTAGAAGTAGAAAGTATGAGCCATTGGTTTTTACACTGGTCTAAAGTAAAATTGGTATGGTATTCACCATTTTTAACGGTATTCTTCCCACTTAAAAAAAGTGTTCTTATACCATGGGCAGACATTGTAAATGTTGAGGGAAAGGCCCATTTTTTAAGATTATTCCGGTCATTACTCAGGTAATAACTTTGCAAAGAAACAGAGAAATTATGATCACATAAAAGCTCAACCCAATCGCTTTGGTTACCAAAAGCATCAATAATACCAGTATTTAAGTTTGTGGCGCTGTATTCGTTTAAAAGAATTGCAACGCTATTATTTACTTGAGCATTTAGTTGTTTAACCCCGCCCAAAATCAAAAACAAACTAAAAACCAGGATAAGTTTTCTTTTTAACATAATATTTTAACATTTAAGTTCAAAAATAAGTAATTCCAAATATACACATAAGTACGTAATTACTAAAAAAAACGTTGGGTAGTGGTTTATAATTGTTAAGTTATTATTGTTAATTACCAAATCAAAAGGCTAACTTTGCACTTCCTATTATGAGCGATATAATACATCACGAATGCGGCGTAGTACTAGTAAGATTGCTTAAGCCGCTTGAATACTACAAAACTAAGTATGGTTCGGCGCGCTATGGCTTGCATAAGATGTACCAAATCATGGAAAAAATGATCAATCGCGGGCAAGACGGTGCTGGTATTGCAACCATTAAATTTGATGCAAAGCCCGGAACCACATATCTTGATCGTTTAAGATCCATTGAACCCAAAGCAACACAGGATATTTTTGGCCAAATAAATAATTTATTTGTAAACGCCCAAGCAAATAACCCTGAAGCATACAAAAGTGCCAATTGGCAAAAAGAAAATATTCCTTTTTTAGGAGAATTAATGCTAGGGCATTTACGTTATGGCACCTTTGGAAAGAACAGCGTACACAGTTGCCATCCTTTTAAGCGCCAAAATAACTGGATGAGCCGTAATTTGGTTGTTGCCGGCAACTTTAATCTAACCAATGTTGATGAACTTTACACGCATTTGGTTGAGCTTGGCCAACACCCGGTTGAGAAGGCAGATACAGTTACTGTAATGGAAAAGATCGGTCATTTTTTAGATAAGGATAACGACCGTTTATTTAAAAAATTCAAAGAGCAGAACGATAAAAATTACGAGATCAGTAAATTGATTCAAGCCAATATTGATGTTGCGGGCATTTTAAAAGAAAGCAGCAAACGCTGGGATGGCGGTTATGTGATGTGCGGAATGATAGGCCATGGCGATGCTTTTGTATTGCGCGATCCAAACGGTATTCGCCCTGGATATTTTTACCAGGATGAAGAAGTGATTGTTGTGGCTAGTGAACGACCAGTTATACAAACTGTATTTAATGTGCCTTTTGAAAGTGTAAACGAAATTAAACCCGGCCACGCCATTATCATTAAAAAAGATGGAACACTTACTGAAGAAGAAATTATTGAGCCGCAAAAAAAATTATCATGCTCGTTTGAGCGTATTTATTTTAGCCGTGGTAACGACGCTGATATTTACAAAGAGCGTAACCAGTTAGGAAGAAATTTAACCGAGAGTGTTTTAAAAGCAGTGAACAATGATCTTGAAAATACCGTTTTCAGTTATATACCTAACACTGCAGAAGTAGCATTTGGAGGGTTAATTGAAGGACTGGATGAATACACCAATAAATGGAAAGCGGAAGAGATCTTAAAGTTAAAAGGAAATTTAAACGGACCCGAATTACAAAAAATACTTTCAATACATCCTCGCATACACAAGGTAGTTTTAAAAGATGCCAAACAACGCACTTTTATTACTGCAGATGAAGGCCGCGACAGTCTTGTTAATTTAGTATATGATATTACTTACGGTACGGTAAAAAAAGGTGTTGATAGTTTAGTAATTTTAGATGATAGTATTGTGCGCGGTACAACTTTAAAACAAAGCATCTTAAATATTTTAGATCGCCTTGAACCTAAAAAAATAATTGTTGTAAGCTCTGCTCCACAAATTCGTTACCCTGATTGTTATGGTATTGACATGGCTGTAATGAGCAAGTTTGTTGCTTTTGAAGCTGCCGTTGCCTTATTGAAACAACAGGGGAAAGAAGCTCTTATAAAAGATGTTTACGAACGTACTAAAATAGAAGTTCAAAAACCAAAAGAGGAACAAACAAATCTTGTAAAAGAAATTTACGCAGGTTTTTCTGCTGAGCAGATCTCTGATAAAATTGCCGAATTAATAAAACCTAAAAATCTTAAAGCTGAATTGGTATTAATTTACCAAAAGCTGGATGGCCTGCACAGCGCCTGCCCGCAAAATTTAGGCGATTGGTATTTTAGTGGCAACTACCCTACTCCTGGTGGAAACAAAGTAAGCAACCAGGCTTTCATTAATTATATGGAAGGTAAGAATGTGAGAGCCTACTAAGTTAATGGAAGATGTAAAACGGAATGTGTAAAATGGTTTGCTTTACATTTTCCATCTTAACTTTTCAATTTTACATTTAATAAAATCACTCCTCTAAAATACTCACTGCGTTTATCCCATCAATTTGAATGGTGCGTTTTCCGCCGTCTTTTTTAGGAATAGTAATTGATGAACCGTATTCATTCTTTGTTTTTGTAATAAATGTAACCGTATATGTTCCGGCTTTTATTTTTCTGAATTCAGTGGTAGCTTGTTTATCAACCTTTGTAAATACAATATTATTATTGCCTATCACTACCGAATCTAAGGCTTCATTATTATAATTTGAAACCCTCACCTCGTAGCCTTTTGAGCAGGAAGAAAAAATAATTCCACCAAAAAATAACATAAATATGAAAGGTATCTTAAAGGCTATCATTATTATAAAATTACTCAAAATTTTCTATTCATTTCGCGTTCTACATCACGCTTCTTAATATCATCACGCTTATCAAATTCTTTTTTTCCTTTAGCCAACGCAATTTCCATCTTGGCAAAACCTTTATCGTTTACAAATAAACGAATGGGAATAATGGTTAAACCCTGGTCTTTTACCTTTCTTAAAAGCTTGTTCAATTCCTGCCGGCTTAATAATAATTTACGTTCACGCAAAGCTTCATGCTGGTAAAAAGAGGCATCTTCGTATTCAGAAATATGTAAATTCCTTACAAACAATTCATCATTTTTAAAATAGCAATAGCTATCAGCCAATCCCGCTTTGCCTGCGCGGATTGATTTGATCTCGGTGCCACGCAAAACCATTCCGGCTACCAGCTTATCTAAAAACTGGTAATCAAATTTTGCTTTTCGGTTCTCAATGTTAATGGTATTGCTTAATTTAGCCACAGTGTAAAGTTACAATAAAAATGCAGGATTCTTCTATTTTATTAAAAGCGGTTTCATTAAATGAAATTGAAAAAATTGCTGAGCTTGCTAAAGTGATCTGGGCAAAACATTACCCGGAAATTATTGGACAAGCGCAGGTTGATTACATGCTGCAAAACATGTACAATCATGAAAGTCTTTTGCAACAAATAAACGAAAAAGGGCAGCAATTTTATTTTATCATTTCAAATAAAGAAATCATTGGATTTATTTCTGTTACCAAAGAAAAAAATGACACCTGGATGCTGAATAAATTTTATGTACTGGAAGAAAAAACCGGAAAAGGAACAGGAACAATCGTTTTAGAAGAAATAAAAAAAACAATTCAGCCAAAAAAAATACATTTAACCGTTAATCGTAAAAACTATAAATCCATTAATTTTTATTTTAAGAATAATTTTAAAATAGATTCTTTAATTGAAATCAATATCGGGAACGGATTTGTGATGGATGATTTTGTGATGGTGTGGCATAAAGCCTCATCCTAAATCCTTCTCCAAAGGAGAAGGACTTTTCATCAACAGAAACCACGAACTTGAAACTAGGAATTCTTTTCCTCCAGCATTTTCTCTAACGAATACATTTCATCTCTTAACCTTGCCGCTTCGTTAAAATTCATTTCTTTAGCGGCACGTAACATAGATGATTTTACTTTTGCAATTTGTTTCTTCAACTCATCCTGGCTCATGTATTGCACAACGGGATCGGCTGCTACATCATATACTTCAGGCTCTACATACACTTTCACCAATTTACCATCAATCGTCACTTCAGTACCACTCATAGTAGGCTGTAATAATTTCTTTTTACCTGCCTGTACCGGTGTTACATTGTGTTTGATGTTATATTCAATTTGTTTTTTTCTTCTTCTCTCTGTTTCTTCTATTGTCGATTTCATACTATCGGTAATTCTATCAGCATACATGATCACACGTCCGTTAACGTTACGCGCAGCACGGCCAACAGTCTGCACCAAACTTCTTACATTACGTAAAAATCCTTCTTTATCTGCATCTAAAATGGCAACCAAACTTACTTCCGGCAAATCCAATCCTTCACGCAATAAATTAATTCCTATTAACACATCAAACATACCAACACGTAATTGCCGTAAAATTTCAACGCGTTCCAAAGTATCCACCTCGCTATGAATGTAACGGCAGCGCACATTTAATTTGGTTAAATATTTTGTTAATTCTTCTGCCATGCGTTTGGTTAAGGTTGTAACCAAAACACGCTCATCTTTCTCTACTACTTTGTGAATTTCATCTAGCAGATCATCTACCTGGTTAGAGCATGGTCTAACTTCTATTATCGGATCTAAAATTCCTGTAGGACGGATCAATTGTTCTACTATTACTCCTCCCGCCTGCTCTAATTCAAAAGCAGCGGGTGTTGCGCTTACATAAATTACCTGGTTCAACAAAGCATAAAATTCTTCAAATTTTAAAGGACGGTTATCTAATGCAGAAGGCAAGCGAAACCCATACTCCACCAAATTTATTTTACGGCTTAAGTCACCACCATACATTGCGCCAACTTGTGGAATAGAAACATGACTTTCATCTGCTATTAATAAAAAATCATCCGGAAAATAATCCATCAAACAAAAAGGTCTGGTACCAGGTAATCTTCCATCAAAATAACGAGAATAATTTTCAATACCGCTACAGTAACCCAATTCGCGCATCATTTCCAAATCAAAATTCACGCGCTCTTCCAAACGTTTTGCTTCTAAGGTTTTACCCTGTTTATTAAAAAATTCTACCTGCGCCACCATGTCTTCATGAATAAAACCCATTGCTTTTTGCAAGGTATCAGGCGCAGTTACAAATATGTTGGCAGGATAAATACTAAACGATTCAAACTTTTCGATAACATGATTGTTGGCAGGATCAAAGGTTTCAATACTTTCAATTTCATCCCCAAAAAATTCAATGCGCACACAATAATCTGCATAAGGTAAATTCACATCTACGGTATCTCCTTTTACTCTAAAAGTTCCGCGATTAAAATCTGCAGTAGTTCTTGAATACAATGAACCAACAAACTGGTACAATAATTTATTTCTCGAAACCGATTGGCCCACATGAACCGGAATAATATTCTTTTTAAAATCGGTTGGGTTACCCATACCGTAAATGCAGCTAACAGAGCTTACAACGATCACATCCCTTCTACCCGATAATAAAGTTGAGGTGGCACTCAAACGTAATTTTTCAATCTCGTCATTAATAGCCAGATCTTTTTCAATATATGTTCCGGTGGTTGGTAAAAAAGCTTCCGGCTGGTAATAATCGTAATAGCTTACAAAATACTCCACTGCGTTATTTGGAAAAAATTGTTTGAACTCGCTAAATAATTGCGCCGCCAACGTTTTATTATGACACAAAACCAGCGTTGGTTTTTTTACCTGTTGTATTACATTAGCTGCTGTAAATGTTTTACCTGAACCTGTAACCCCCAATAAAACCTGGTGTTTAGATCCGGATTTAATTCCTTCTACTAATTGACGTATTGCTTCCGGCTGATCACCGGTTGGTTGAAATTCAGATGTCAGTTCAAAATTCATAACTACTTTTTTTAGGTCTGAAGATTTTCAAAAGTCCATTTTTTAGGTGAGCGGTTTTTTTAAAGCGTAGTTTACAAATAGTAAATGAGCATTTTAAAAAAATCAAGCTCAACGCCAAAAAATTGGGCTTTTGAAAATGTTGTGTAAAGTTACTTAATCAATTTGTAATTTGCTGCTGCAAATTCTTTATTGCAAAAATTAAAATGCCACCACTCACTGTTAATAGGGTAAAAGCGGGCCTGCATCATAACCTTTCTTAACAACTTTCTGTTATCCCATGCTTCCTGAGAGAGTTCTCCTTTATTAAAATAATAAGCTTCGCAAACGGGTTGAGATAGTTTTCCGAAAAAATCAAAGTCTGTTCCCATATCCAGTAATTTATTCCCGTTAACATCAATTATAGAAAGATCAATAGCACAACCATAATTATGCAGCGAAATATTAAAGGGCGGCGATACATATGCAAACTTAATATCAGGTGGCATATCCAAACTATCCCACATTAATTTTTGTATCCAAAAAGGTCGTGCGGCATCAAAAACAATTAATGAATAATTCGGGTGTATTCTTTTTAAAGAATCCTGGGCTTTCTGCAGATGAACTGCCACGTCATGCGGCATATAAGCTTTTCGTAAACCACCATACATATTCAATTTTAAAAAATTATTAGTATCTGCATATCTAAGGTCTACTTTAATTGTGCTGTCAACACTGTTAATATCGATTAAACCAAACTCTTTAAATATTTTTTCAAGAGAAGAAGTATCACTCTTTATTCTTTCGTTTAAGATAGTACTAAGTTTAACAGTATCTTTTAAAACAATAAGCTGCTTTTTTACAATTTTGCCGCTCTTTTTACCAGCATCGTTGTTACAAGAGCAAAACAAGATGCTAACATATAAAAAATATAGCTGATAAATTTTCAAAAAATAATCTTTTCTTTCTTTAATTTACAAAGCAAATACTTAATTTTAGATGCAAATTCAGCCTTATGCCTTCGTTTGATATAGCCAGCAAATTAGATGCCCAACTACTCGATAACGCTATAAATGTAGCTAAAAAAGACATATTAAACCGTTGGGATTTTAGAGATAGTAAAAGTACAATTGAATTGAATAAAAAAGATCTACTTATCAATATCAGTACCGAAAATGATATGCGTCTGGATGCTATTTTAGATGCTATCCACTCCCGTATGATCAAACAAGGACTAGACCCACGTGGATTGGATGAAAGTAAAGAGCATTATCCCAGCGGCCCAATGATAAAAAAAGATATTAAGGTGAGACAGGGATTGGAAAAAGAAGCCTGTAAAAAAATACTAAAGGATATTAAAGACAGTAAGCTAAAAGTTACTGCACAAATAATGGATGATATCATTCGCGTAAGTGCAAAAAAAATTGATGATCTGCAGGCGGTTATTGCCATTTGCAGAAAAGGAGATTACGAAGTGCCATTGCAGTTTATAAATATGAAATGATATTAAGAAGAAATTTGTAAATTTATAGTATGTTTAAACTAGATAGAACGGTTCATTCTTCAGGAAAAATTACAGATTTTAAAAAAGAATCTGATAACTATAAAAATATGACTTTCGAACAAATTGGAGAAGTATTTTCATATTTACAAAGTGTTGCCTATAATTATCCAATTGACAAACCATTAAAAATGGATAAAACAATTTTTTCAGTTCGTTAGAATGGGTAATGTTTTTAACGAAGACTTTCAGGATTTTTTAAAATCACTTAATAATACAGAAGTAAAATATGTGTTAGTTGGCGGTTATTCTGTTATTTTTCATGGTTTTCCCAGAACAACAGGAGACCTAGATATCTTCGTAGAAGTCTCAGAAGAAAATTATTTAAAATTACAAAAAGCCTTTTCTGAATTTGGTCTCTCTTTATTTGATATGACAGAAAATAATTTTTTAACGAACAAAGAAATGAACGTTTTTTCTTTCGGGAGAGCTCCGGTTTCTATTGAAATTCTAAAAGAAATTTCAGGGCTTAGCTTTGAAGAAGTTTACAAAAACGCTATTACTACAGAAATTGAAAGAATTCCTCTTAAAGTAATTAATTTGAGAGATTTAATTAAAAATAAAAAAGCTAGTGGTAGAGCAAAAGATTTAAACGATATTGAGAATTTAGATAATGATAATCAGAAGTAAAGCACCTTTAAGGATAGGATTGGCGGGTGGTGGCACGGATGTTAGTCCGTATGCTGACCTGTATGGCGGCGCTATTTTAAATGCCACCATCGATCTTTATGCTTACGCATCTTTAGAGCCATTAACCAATGGTAAAATAGAGTTTTGCTTTGATGGCACCGATCGTTGCACTATTTTAGAAAGTAAAAAAGAATTAGACCTGGTTGAAGGATTTGAATTATTTATTGGTGTTTATAATCGCCTGGTAAAACAATTTGATCTGGATAAATTATCCTTTCGTTTAACCTCTTATATTGAAGCGCCACAAGGCTCAGGTCTTGGCACTTCTTCCACTATCGTTGTTTCGTTAATTGGTGCTTTTATGGAATGGTTAAAATTACCATTAGGAAAATACGATATCGCACATCTGGCATATGAAATAGAACGTGTAGATCTTAATATGAGTGGCGGACGGCAAGATCAATACGCTGCTACTTTTGGTGGCATTAACTATATGGAGTTTTTAAGTAACGATCGGGTGATTGTTAACCCGCTGCATTTAAAAGAAAAAATTGTACACGAATTAGAATTTAATTTACTTTTATATTTTACTGCTACACAACGTTTGTCGGCCACCATTATTAACGAACAAGTGCAAAATGTTAAAGATAAAAATGAAAAATCGGTGGATGCTATGCACAATTTAAAAGAGCAGGCACATCAAATGAAAGACAGTTTACTTCGCGGTGAAATAAATAAAATTGGCGAGATTTTAAATTTTGGCTGGAAAAACAAAAAGGCCATGGCACAATCTATCAGCAATCCATTAATAGATACTATTTACGAAACGGCATTAAAAAATGGTGCAACGGGTGGAAAGATAAGTGGCGCCGGTGGTGGTGGCTTTATGTTCTTTTTATGTCCGGGTGTTACAAAGGTAAAAGTATCAAAAGCATTAGAAACCATGGGCGGCAAAGTACAATCCTTTAAATTTACAAAAGAAGGTCTGGTAACGTGGACTATCTAGAAACAAGAAACTTTAAACAAGAAACTCTTTATATGAACATTAATACATTAGATTCTACCAACTTTAAATTCGATAAGCAAACCGCCTATTACAAAGGCAAAGTGCGTGATGTGTATACAATCGATAATTCTATTTTAGTAATGATTGCTAGTGATCGTATCAGTGCGTTTGATGTGGTGTTACCAAGAGGCATTCCATACAAAGGGCAGGTATTAAATCAAATTGCAGCCCATTTTTTAGATGCTACTAAAGATATTATTCCAAACTGGTTAATTGCTTCGCCACACTCGCATGTAAGTATTGGTAAGATGTGCCAGCCTTTTAAAGTAGAAATGGTAGTGCGTGGTTATTTAGCCGGCCATGCTGCAAGAACTTATGCCAGCGGCTTAAGAACTTTGTGCGGTGTTACCTTGCCAGAAGGTTTAAAAGAAAATGACAAATTACCTCAACCAATTATAACCCCTACTACCAAGGCCAGCGAAGGACACGATGAGGATATTAGTCGTGAAGAAATTATAAAGCAAGGCATTGTCAGCAAAGAGCATTACGAGCAATTAGAAAAATATACTTTAGCGCTTTATGCACGCGGACAAGAAATTGCTAATAAAATGGGCTTGATATTAGTAGATACCAAATACGAATTTGGCTTATACAATGGGGAGATCACTTTAATGGATGAAATTCATACGCCCGATTCATCTCGTTATTTTTATAAAGAAGGCTACGAAGAGCGCCAAAAAAAAGGTGAAGAACAAAAACAATTAAGCAAAGAATTTGTAAGAAGATGGCTAATTGAAAATGGTTTTCAGGGCAAAAAAGGGCAAACTATTCCGGCCATGAGCGACGAATGGCTCACTGAAATAAGCAACCGTTATATAGAATTATACGAAAAAGTAACCGGTAAAACCTTTGTTAAGTCCAACTACGACAATATGTTAGCGGATATTGAAAATTCGATTAAAAATGAGCTGAAAAAATTATAACTTTACAACATCAATAAAAACAAGCAGAATGAAAGATATTTTCGAAAAAATTAAAACGAATTTAGGTCCTATTGGCGAGCACGCAAAAGAATCTCACGGTTATTTTACATTTCCAAAATTAACCGGCGATATAAACCCGCACATGGATTTTCGCGGAAAAAAATTATTGAACTGGAGTTTAAATAACTATTTAGGATTGGCTAACCATCCTGAAGTTAGACAAGCAGATATTGATGGTGCTACAAAATTTGGTTTAGCAGCACCAATGGGCGCGCGTATGATGAGTGGCAACTCTGATTACCATGAAGAATTAGAAAAAGGATTATCAAAATTGGTTCAGAAAGAGGATACCATACTTTGCAACTTTGGTTACCAGGCCATGGTTTCGGCAATTGATGCGATTGTTGACCGTCATGATGTGATTGTTTACGATGCAGAAAGTCATGCTTGTATTTTAGATGGTGTGCGCTTACATATGGGCAAACGTTACGTGTTTAAACATAATGATGTTGCTGATTGCGAAAAACAATTAGAGCGTGCAAAAAAATTAATTGAAGAGAATGGTAATAAAGGCGCTATTTTAGTTATTACCGAAGGTGTTTTTGGTATGCGTGGCGACCAGGGCAAATTAAAAGAGATCGTTGAATTAAAGAAAAAATACAGCTTCCGTTTATTTGTAGATGATGCGCATGGTATTGGTACTATGGGGCCTAAAGGCGGTGGTACAGGTGAAGCGCAAGGCTGCCAGGACGGAGTAGATATTTATTTTGGAACATTTGCAAAATCTTTTGCATTGATCGGTGGATTTATCTCTTCTTCAAAAGAAATTATTACCTTTTTACGTTACAACATGCGTTCGCAAATTTTTGCTAAATCGTTACCTATGCCATTGGTAATTGGTTTATTAAAACGTTTAGAGTTATTAAACAAACACCCTGAATATAGAACCAAATTATGGGAGATTGCTAACAGCCTTCAAAAAGGATTAGTAGATGCAGGCTTTAATATCGGCGATACCAACACCATGGTAACACCCGTTTACATGAATGGCTCAATACCTGAAGCAACCAACATGGTAATTGACTTACGTGAGAATTTTGGCATATTCTGTTCCATGGTAGTGTACCCTGTAATTCCAAAAGGTATGATCATTTTACGTTTAATTCCAACAGCTACTCATACTCAGGAAGACGTTAAATACACAATCGAATCTTTCAGCAAAATTAAAGATAAATTATACGGCGGTTTATACCAAGCCGATAAGATCCGCGAAGGATTTTCTCAGGCCTTGTAATCAGCCTCATCTCCCGGCTTCTCCAAAGGAAAAGGTTTAAACACTAAAAAAATCCCAAACTTTAAATTTTGGGATTTTTACTTTTTATGGCTCGTGGTTTACCTTTCATTAAATAATTATTACTTTCAATAAATATTTAAAATATGAGCGAAAATATTATTAAAGGCCCAATCACTGATGTATCTTATAAAACAGCTTACGATGATGATGGAATTGAACACAGGAGTTATAATTTCACGTTAGATGGTAAAAAATTTACATGCAAACTACCAAAGCTGGAGCATTTAAGTGAAGGCGATGTAATGATCATAGAATATAAAAAGAAGGATAATTTTTATGAAATGGTTTCAGGACTGCATATATTACGCAATTACAAATGGGGTAAAACATCAGCGTTAAAATCACATAAAAACGAAGCAGATATTTATACGTTTGTTGAAGGGAAGATTATCGAAAAAAGAAAGCTGGACATGGTATCTACCCCTGTTGGTAAAGAGCGGCAGCCTGCCAATTTTACAATAGTATTAGAAAGTATAAATTTTAATGTACCTAATCACGTTGGCGCAAAACTAAAAAAGGATGAGGAAATTGGTGCTGTTTTGACTGAAGATTTTGCGTCAATTGTTTATAACAAAACCACTAAAAAATATCTTGGTATTAAATATCCTTACTTTATTATTTTTATAGTAGCCGCTATTGCGTTGCCAATTACTATCTATTATTTACAATCTATTGGCAACAATATGTTTGCAAGACCAAAAGCCACCATTATTGTTTTAGATTCCTTTTTGCTGTTTTTTGCATTAATTAATTTTGTAGCTTATAGAAGCAGTAATGTTGCAAAGCGCTTTTTAGATAAACATTTAAGTAAATAAGACTGCTTTCTATTAACAATTTTGTATTTACTGTTAAAAAGAAGTACCGCAAATAGACTGTGGAACTTGTATCTTTAATGTCCGCGTTATGGCAAAATCAGAAGACAAAGAAACCCCGTTAATGAAACAGTACAACAGCATTAAGGCTAAATACCCTGATGCTATTTTATTATTTCGCGTGGGCGATTTTTACGAGACCTTTGGCAGCGATGCTGTTAATGCTTCTAAAATATTAGGCATTACTTTAACCAAGCGCGCCAACGGGCAAGCCTCGCATATTGAGCTGGCCGGTTTTCCGCACCATTCGGTAGATTCGTATTTGCCAAAATTAGTACGCGCCGGTTACCGTGTGGCAATCTGCGACCAGTTAGAAGATCCAAAAACAGTAAAAGGCATTGTAAAACGCGGTATTACCGAATTGGTAACACCCGGTGTTAGTTTTAACGATAAGATCTTAAACCACCAGCAAAATAATTTTCTGGCTTCCTTTCATTTTGATAAAGACCAGGGCGGTCTTGCCTTGTGCGATGTTTCAACCGGTGAGTTTTTAGTAGCGCAGGGCTCGATCAATTATCTGGAAAAATTAATTCAGAATTTTAAACCCAACGAATTGCTTTATGAAAAAAGCAAACGTAATAATTTAAATGACCTTTTAGGTGACCGCTTTTACTCTTTTGGTTTAGATGACTGGGCATTTACTTACGATTTTGGCTACGAAAGTTTAACCAAACATTTTGAAACCAACTCGGTAAAAGGCTTTGGCATTGAGGGACAAAACCTTGCCATTTGTGCCTGCGGCGCTATTTTACATTATTTAGGCGAGACCAAGCACGATAAATTAAAACATATAAATAAAATAAGCCGTATCGATGAAGATCAATATGTATGGCTGGATAAATTTACCATTCGCAATTTAGAATTATATTCTTCTAATAGCGAAAATGGGAAAAGCTTAATTGATGTAATTGATAAAACAGTTAGCCCAATGGGCTCGCGTTTATTAAAACGCTGGCTGGCATTACCCTTAAAAAATGTTTCAGCCATAAAAGAAAGACAAGCCGCTGTTGAATATTTTGTTACCAACATCGAGAACCGTTATGAAGTTGCCACTTTATTAAAAGAAGTTGGCGATCTTGAACGATTGATCTCTAAAGTGGCTGCGTTACGCGCCAATCCGAGAGAGTTGGTGCATTTAAAAAAATCGTTATTGATCATCAGTGAGATCAAAGAAAAAATTGCTTCTTCAAAAAATCCAACCCTTCAAAAAATTGCCGATCAGTTAAATCCTTGTCAGTTAATTACTGAGCGTTTACAAAACGAATTAAATGAAGAAGCACCGGTAAATATTTTGAAAGGTAATACTATTAACAAAGGCGTTAATGCCGAGCTGGATGAACTAAGAAGCATTGCCTTTAGCGGTAAAGATTATTTATTACAGATACAACAACGGGAAGTTGAGAAAACAGGTATCTCATCTTTAAAAGTGGCTTACAACAATGTTTATGGTTATTATTTAGAAGTAACGCATGTGCATAAAGATAAAGTGCCGGCAGATTGGATCCGCAAACAAACACTAACAACAGCCGAGCGTTACATTACGCCTGAATTAAAAATTTACGAAGAAAAGATATTAGGCGCCGAAGATAAAATAATGGCGTTAGAGCAACAATTGTTTGAAGCTTTGGTACGTGATATTGGCGACTATTTATTGCCCATACAATTAAATGCTTCGTTGCTTGCCAAGCTGGATGTGCTGTGTGGCTTTGCTACTTTAGCTTCAGAAAACAATTATAACAAACCCGAGATCAACGAAGATTACGCTCTGGATATTACCGAAGGACGCCATCCTGTAATTGAAAAGCAGTTACCCATTGGTGTAGAGTATGTAAGCAACAATGTTTTTTTAGATAATAATAATTGCCAGGTAATGATGATCACCGGACCTAACATGAGTGGTAAATCGGCTTTGTTAAGACAAACTGCGGTTATTGTTTTGCTGGCACAAATAGGAAGTTTTGTTCCTGCAGATAAAGCGACGTTGGGTATTATTGATAAAATATTTACACGCGTTGGCGCAACAGATAATATTAGCTCAGGCGAATCTACCTTTATGGTGGAAATGAATGAAACGGCCAGCATATTAAATAATTTAAGCGACAGAAGTTTAATTTTATTAGATGAGATCGGGCGTGGAACCTCTACCTACGATGGCATATCTATTGCCTGGAGCATTGCAGAATTTATTCATAACCAACCTAAGAACAGAGCTAAAACTTTATTCGCCACGCACTATCATGAATTAAATGATATGACAACTTTTTTTCCACGCATAAAAAATTATAATGTATCGGTAAAAGAAAGCGGTAATAAAATTATCTTCTTAAGAAAATTAGCCGAAGGCGGTAGCGAACACAGTTTTGGTATACATGTGGCGCGTATGGCCGGTATGCCTAAGTTTGTGGTTGAGCGCGCTAACGAGATCTTAAAAAAATTAGAGAAAGAGCACGAGTTTGAATTTGCTGATGGAGAAGAAATGTTGATGAATAGTGTAGAAAAAGTCAATCCAAAAAATTCAGGCGACATGCAGTTAAGCTTTTTTCAATTGAATGATCCTCTATTACAACAAATAAAAGAAGATATTTTAAAAACAGATATCAATACGTTGACTCCTGTTGAGGCGCTTTTAAAATTGAATGAGATAAAAAAATTGGTTGGGGGTTAATTTAGTTTCCAAAATAAAGACTACACAATTTATAGCCGCGAATTACACTAATTTCACAAATTTTTATTTGTCTGATTTATTATTCAGAATTGGTTTAATTTATTGTTTAAAATGATAAATCATTTAAACAATAAAAATTTCACTCATTAAAAACATTCAAAAAAACATACTTAATGTAACTTGCGAAATTAGGGGCTTAAATAAACAGCCCCTTTTCTCTAAGAATCGATAAATTCTTTTTCGCTTTTTGCAATCACAATTGTTGCAACGCCATTGCCAATTAAATTTGTAATGGCCCTTGCTTCGCTCATAAATTTATCTACTCCTAATAAAAATGCCAGGCCCTCTATGGGAATTTTATGAATGGCGGTAAGGGTTGATGCTAAAATTATAAACCCGCTGCCCGTTACGCCAGCCGCACCTTTTGAGGTTACCATTAATATACCTACTATGCTTGCCATCTCGGCAAAACTCAATTGCACATTATACAATTGTGCTAAAAAAATAATAGACATGGATAAATAAATAGAGGTTCCATCTAAATTAAATGAGTAGCCGGTTGGCACAACCAAACCCACCACCTGTTTACTGCAACCCATTTTTTCAAGCTTTTGCATAATAGATGGTAAGGCTGCTTCAGAAGAAGAGGTTCCTAAAACAATTAATAATTCTTCTTTAATGTACCTTAAAAAATTAAAAATATTTTCTTTAAAATACCAAAGAATGCCTCCCAGTACAAAAAAAATAAAAACAAACATCGTAAGGTAAACCGTTCCCATTAATTTTGCCAAAGGCACCAGGGTGTGTAAACCAAATTTACCAACGGTAAAAGCCATGCCGCCAAAAGCGCCAAGCGGTGCCAGGTACATAACATATTTTAAACCTGTAAAAACAAGTTTAGATCCTTTACTTAAAAGCTCTACTGCCTTTAAACGTTGTTTTGAAAAGTTTAAAGCAATACCAATAATGATCGAGATAATTAAAACCTGCAAAGTAATATTGGATAAAAAGAATTTTGTCCAGTCAAAATCTGTTGATGCGTTTTGAGTGTACTTTGTTGCATCCATTATTTGCAGGTTACTTTTATCAATATTTCCCGGTTGCAACCAAAGCGCAACTGTAATGCCAATAACGAGGGCAATGGTGGTAATGATCTCAAAATAAATTAATGATTTGATGCCTATACGCCCTACTTTTTTAAGATCGCCCATGCCGCTGATGCCAAGTACGATGGTAAAAAAAATAATAGGCACAATAAATACTTTTATAATATCAACAAAAGTTTTACCAATTATTTCCATTTTTACAGCTATAGCCGGAAAATAATGTCCTAAAAAAATCCCGGCAATAATAGCAAGCAAAACCCAAAACGTTAGGTTGGCAATAACGCTGTATGCAAAGTTTCTTCTTTTTAAAAACGGGTTATTCATAGCTGATGCAATTTACAAATACCCTCCTTGTTTAAATTGAAACGAATAAATAGTTGATAAAGACTAACTGTTACTTATTTTTTTGATGTTTTGATGCAAAAAAAATTTTGCGAAATAGAAATTATCAGTACATTTGCACTCCCTAACGTAAAAATCGGGGAAAAAGCGAAAGTAGCTCAGTTGGTAGAGCGTAACCTTGCCAAGGTTAAGGTCGCGGGTTCGAGACCCGTCTTTCGCTCAAAAAGAGCTGAAAAGCTCTTTTTTTAATCACCTCCCGAAAGGGAAATGCCTGGGTGGTGGAATTGGTAGACACGCAGGACTTAAAATCCTGTATCTTCACGGATGTACGGGTTCAAGTCCCGTCCCGGGTACTGAGCGGGACTTTTCAATAAAAATTTGAGAAGTCCCGTTTTTATTTT